>NZ_CM146349.1:0-3829060 GCF_055694025.1 Gelidimonas diazotrophica | reverse complement strand
GAATCTTCTTGAGTGAAAAGGTGTGGGGGGGAGGGCGTATCGGTATATTCACAGAAAGACTGCGATGCAATCCTGCATGAGATCGCCACACATCTGTACTATTCTACCCTTGCCGAACAGAGTTATCCACAGGCAGTCCTACTTTTAGATGGTCAATACCTATTCATGCCTGTGGATAAATATATCCGGCATATTGACAAACCCATGCAAAATAATGTCTAATCCACGGTTCCCTGACCATTCAATGGTTGCTTTAGCTTGTGCCCTTCCGGTATACGCGCTGCAAACACCAAATGTGGCGCTGGGCGTAGTAACACGATTTAGACCGATTTATTTTTGCTGATTAGCGAGACCAACATGAAACGTACATACCAACCTTCCGTCGTACGCCGCAAACGTACCCACGGCTTTCGCGCACGCATGGCAACCCGCGGCGGTCGCGCCGTACTGAATGCGCGTCGCGCTAAAGGTCGTAAGCGTTTGGCTGCTTAAGCCAAACGTACAGCAGGAAAGCTGACTGCGTGACAGGCGATTTTTCACGTGTTCGGCGAATCGTTAAAACGGATGACTTTTCATCCGTTTTTCGTTTGCGCCCAGCCTACAGAACTGCGCACTTTGTGCTGTATGCCCGTCCGGCAGGATTGCCCAATGCCCGTTTGGGTATCGTGGTGGCAAAGCGGTTTGCACCGCGCGCGGTAACCCGCAATACCATCAAACGGGTGACGCGTGAACTGTTTCGCCAGACCGAATTGCCATCACTGGATTGCATTGTTCGCCTGTCCAAGCCGATCAATACCAAGGCCGATCCGGCAACTACAGCGCAATTGAAGGTATTGCTGCGCACGGAATTGACGCGCTTGCTGGCGTCGCAGAAATTGCCGGAGAGCTCCTGATGAAGGTCTTATTGCTGCTGCTGTTGCGTGCGTATAAGCTGTGCATCAGCCCATTTCTCGGGCAAAATTGCCGCTTTTACCCGAGTTGCTCCGACTATGCCAGCCAAGCGGTGCGCGAGTATGGCGCATTAAAAGGGAGCGCAATGGCTGCCAAGCGTCTATGCAAATGCCATCCATGGCATCCGGGCGGATTTGATCCCGTACCAGAAAAAAAGCCTGAATCCACTTCTGCAGACGTTAGCGACTGCAGCCATTCCCGAATTACTGATTTCTCCTGACAAGTACACTTATGGATATCAAACGTACCATCCTTTGGGTTGTGTTTTCGATGTCGCTGTTGATCCTTTGGGACAACTGGATGCGCTATAACGGAAAACCATCGATGTTTTCGCCGTCCGTGACGCAGCAAGACAAGTCTGTCGCTGGCGCTGCTACCGGATCGGCCAAGACCGAGGTGCCGCAGGCGTCGGTCACGGGTGCTAAACAGTCCCCTGCAGAAATCGCAGCCGCGGTTGCCGGCGCGGCACCGGCCAAGAGTGAAGTCGTGACGATTACCACCGACGTCATCAAGGCGCAAATCGATACGGCGGGCGGCGAACTGCGGTATCTTGAACTTTTAAAGCACAATGATACGGTCGATCCGACCAAAAATCTGGTGCTGTTCAATGCCACTGCCCAGCACACCTACCTAGCCCAGACCGGTTTGATCGGTGGCGCATTCCCCAATCACAAATCGACTTTCACGGTCCAGCCGGGAAGCCGGGAACTGGGGTCCGACGACGCAGTGAAGCTGGTGCTGGAGTCTGACGCAGGTGGCGTCAAACTGATCAAAACCTTCACATTCAAGCGCGGTAATTACAATATTGACATCAAACACGATATCGCTAACGTGTCCGGTGCGCCGATTACGTCTTCGCTGTATTTGCAGTTAGTGCGCGATGGCAACAAGCCAGGCGGAGAGTCCAAGCTTTATAGTACTTTCACCGGCCCTGCGGTATATACCGATGCGGAAAAATTCCAGAAATTAGCCTTCGACAAGATTGCAGATGGCAAGGATGAGCATGCGAAAAAGGCCGATAACGGCTGGGTGGCGCTGATACAGCACTATTTTGTCTCGGCAATCGTTCCGCAAGACAAGGTGCCGCGTGAAATATTCACCAAAAAAATCGATGCTAACCTGTATGCGATCGGAACCATTCTGCCGCTGGGTACCATTGCGCCGGGTGCTACAGTTTCGATGGATGCGCACTTATACTCCGGCCCGCAAGAAACCAGCGTACTGGAAAAAATTGCTCCGGGCCTGGATCTGGTCAAGGACTACGGCTGGCTGACGATTATTGCCAAACCGATCTTCTGGCTGATGAATCAGATTCACAAAGTACTCGGCAACTGGGGCTGGACCATCATCATGCTGACGGTCTTGATCAAGTTGGCATTCTTCCCTTTGTCCGCAGCCAGCTATCGCAGCATGGCCAAAATGAAGCTGGTTACGCCGAAAATGACCTCGATTCGCGAGCGCTTCAAAGGCGAGCCGCAAAAGATGAATCAGGCGATGATGGAGTTGTACAAAACCGAAAAAATCAATCCGCTCGGTGGCTGTCTGCC
Source organism: Gelidimonas diazotrophica (assembly GCF_055694025.1). Lineage (NCBI taxonomy): Bacteria > Pseudomonadati > Pseudomonadota > Betaproteobacteria > Burkholderiales > Oxalobacteraceae > Gelidimonas > Gelidimonas diazotrophica. The sequence continues at coordinate 3,826,562 of NZ_CM146349.1, read as the reverse complement.
GATCGTGGTGCAGATTCCAGTCTTCATTTCGCTGTACTGGGTCTTGCTGGCCAGTGTCGAGATGCGCAATGCGCCATGGCTGGGCTGGATTCACGATCTGTCGGCGCCGGACCCGTTTTATATTCTGCCGGTGGTGATGGCGATATCGATGTTCATCCAGACCAAGTTGAACCCGAAACCGCCAGATCCAATGCAGGCCAAGATCATGATGTTCATGCCAATCGCATTTTCGGTAATGTTCTTTTTCTTTCCGGCTGGCTTGGTGCTGTACTGGGTCGTCAATAACGTATTGTCGATCGCCCAACAATGGGCCATCACCAAAAAAATGGAAGTTGGCAAAAAAGCATAGGCGTCTTCACCTATATGACGTGCAATCAAAAGGCGGAATCTGGAAAGATTCCGCCTTTTTTATTAAAGATATTTCGGTTTTCGTCCGCTATTCGAATGTTCCTGCTGGACGGTACGCAGACCGGTGCAACCGCGTTAAACCAGGAGTAACTTTGGGTGGTTGATTGTAGCGCCACGAAACAGCGTTCGATATTTACCGTGACCGGCTGCAAAAATTTCCTGTAGTAGCAAAGGATGTCAAAGTACCGCGCAAAATTTCAATTTGGTTATATCGTAAAATGTTGAATTGCTGCAACATAGGGCGAACAGCTAGAAAAAATTATGAGAGGCATGGATTATGAGTGACAGTTTTGAGGATCTGGATGCCCTGTTCGATCAGATCTCTGCGCAGCACGCCGAAATTGCAGTGACCGGATCTGACGCTCCGCCCAGCGCTGTCCAAGTATCGGAAGCAGCGCCAGAAGGACCTGCCGAAGCTGAAAAACCGATGTACGAGCGGCTCGGAGGTATTGTTCGGATACTGCATGACTCGATACGTGAACTGGGCCAACAGCATCCGTTCAACACCCTTAATTCGCAAATAGGCGATGCCCAGGATAGGTTGGCCTATGTTGCGACACTGACCGAACAGGCTGCGAACAAAGTACTGAACGCGACTGAAGCGGGCATGCCTGCGCAGGAAACCCTGTCGAACAGTGCCAAAGAAATGCAAATGCGCTGGACGAATTTGTTCGATGGCAAGCTCAGCGTGGAAGAGTTCAAGCTGCTAGCGGACGACACCAGAAGCTTCAACTCTTCCGTCATTGAGGGCGCCGAAGAGGAAAAAGCACGCTTGCTGGAAATTATGATGGCACAGGATTTTCAGGATTTGACCGGCCAGCTGATCAAAAAAGTGGTGACAATTACCCAGGCTGTCGAGCGTGAACTGGCGCAACTGCTGTGGGATAACGCGCCTGAGGAAGTAAAGGACAAGCCGCTGGCACATAAAGAAGCGGTGGTTGACCTGATGCAGGGGCCGATGGTGCCGTCTGCGGCGATGGGACAGGGCGATGTGGACAGCCTTCTGGATGATTTGGGTTTCTGATGGACGACTTGCTCAAGGAATTCGTGGTCGAAGCGCTGGAGCTCGCCACCAATGTTGAAGCGCATCTATTGGTGCTGGAACGCCAGCCGGATGATCAGAACATTTTGAATGCACTGTTTCGGTCATTTCATACGATCAAGGGCGGTGCCGGCTTCATGAATTTGACGGCGATGGTATCGGCCTGTCATCTGACCGAAAACCTGTTTGATGCTTTGCGCACTGGTGCCGCACCTGTGACGCCGATTGCGATTGAGGCAGCGCTGCAGGCCAGCGGCTTTGTTGCGGACCAGCTCGGCGAGTTGGCCAATGGCGTCGCCGCCGAGCAGCTACCGGCGATGCCCGATGCGTTACAGGCCATCCTGACCGCGGCAATCGAAGGCAATGCGCAACTGGAGCCGGCGGTTGCAACCGCCGCCGTGGTGCCCGCTGAGGCACTGATTCTTGTCGGTAAACCAGATTGGGATGCGTATTATCGTGCGTTGGTGTCATCGGATGTCCTGCCGCCAGCGGTATCGGTTCCGGTTCCTGTTGCGATTACACATCCGGTCGCTGCAGTAACCGTTAAAAAATCCCAGCCGGCAATTCAGGCCACTAAATCCACTACTCCGATAATCGAGGAGAGCATCCGGATTGACGCAGTCAAGCTTGATACCTTGCTTGAGGTGGCCGGAGAGTCGGTGCAGGCGGCCAACCAGGCGGCCGTGCTGCTGGAAAAACTGGCGCAATTCAAGTTCGAATCTGACGCTACGACCTTGATGGCCACACTGACAGAAACGATAGAACGCGCCTCGCGCTATGCAACCGAATTGCAGCGGGCCACGCTGGCTACCCGCATGCAGCCGGTCGGTCGGCTGTTCCAAAAATTTCCACGCCTGGTTCGGGAACTGGCCAAGGATCTCGGCAAGGAAGTCGAGTTGGCGATCAAGGGTGCGGAAACCGAAGTCGACCGGGTGGTGGTCGACAGTTTGTATGATCCGCTGGTGCATATGCTGCGCAACTCGCTTGATCATGGAGTGGAAAGTCAGGAAGAACGCATTAAGTCCGGGAAATCGCCCAAATCGACAATATCCCTGACCGCCTGGCAGGAAGCCAGCAGCGTGATGATCGAGGTGGCGGATGACGGCAAAGGCATGAACCCGCAATTTTTGCGCGATAAAGCACGCGCCAAAGGATTGATCGGCGAGAACGATGCGCAGACCGACGAAGAAGCATTCCAACTGGTTTTCTTGCCCGGATTTTCTACCAAGGAAGTCGCTACCGCGGTATCCGGACGTGGGGTTGGTATGGATGTGGTGAAGACCGCGGTCGACAAGAATCGCGGCACGATCCGGATTGATTCGCGCCTCGGTCAAGGCACACGTTTTCTGATTCGCTTGCCAATCGAGCTCTCGATTGTGCCGACCATGCTGGTGCGTACCAGCGGTGCTGCGTTGGCAATGCCGTTAGCCGTGATTGAACGCGTGGTGGAGCTGCCGGAAACATTTTCCGAAGTCGGTGGAGCCCCGATATTGCGCGATCAGGGGCGTCCGCTGCTGGTGCGCTCGCTGGCTGAGATTCTCGGTTACGAGGCATGCGTGGAGCGGGTTGGTATCGTGATTGCCGCGCAGCAACCGTATATTCTAGCCATGGAGGCGGTCGAAGGCACCGCCGATCTGGTCATCAAACCCTTATCCTGCCTCAACGTACCGGGCATTACCGGAACCGCGCGTTCTGCTGAAGGCGAATTGTTGCTGGTGATCGGCCTCGGCTATCTGCTCGACGGTTGCCGCACGAACGCGCGCCTGGTGGCATAAGCTTTTCTATTCTCTGGAACGTAGCGAAGTGAGTCGTCACGCGATTTTCACGTTAAAGCCTACGGCAAATCGCACGATTGGCCGTGTTCGGATATCGTTTTAGGTAACAGTTGTTGCGTATGGTGGAAACATTGTCCACGCAAGACACGAAAAGCACGAACCGTATTAAGAGCCAACGATCTTCGCAAAAGTAAGGAGTATTGCCATTTTTATGGCAATTAACGCATATATTCATTGCGAGATTAAAATATACCCAGGTTAGTACGTAAGATGGGTGCAAGCCATCGCCCATCGAACGCACAAGATGGGGTGCACCCATCCTACTTTTTTTCATACCTTTCGTGCTTTTCGCCGATAGCGCACAACCTCAGTTAGGTAAAATCGCGGTATGAACCTTGACTCCTCCCCCATAGCAGCCATCGCCACCGCTCCCGGACGCGGCGGTATTGGCGTAGTACGTGTTTCCGGCAAGAATCTTGCGGCCTTGCTGCAGACGCTGGGTTTTCAGCTAAAGCCGCGCCATGCCACGTATTTGCCCTTCACGCAGGCCGATGGCAGCATCATCGATCAGGGCCTGGCGCTCCATTTCAAAGCCCCGCATTCGTACACCGGCGAAGATGTGCTGGAATTGCAGGCGCACGGCGGGCCGGTAGTGCTGCAGATGCTGCTGGCGCGCTGCCTGGAAGCGGGACGGGAAATCGGGCTGCGTCTGGCGCAGCCGGGCGAATTCACGCACCGGGCATTCCTTAACGACAAGCTCGATCTGGCGCAGGCGGAAGCGGTCGCCGATCTGATCGAGGCCTCGACCGAGGCCGCGGTAAAGTCGGCTTCGCAATCGCTGTCGGGCGTCTTTTCCAAGGTAATCCATACCCTGGTCGAGCAAGTGGTGCAATTGCGCATGCTGGTTGAAGCGACGCTCGATTTTCCGGAAGAGGAAATCGATTTCCTGGAAAAATCCAACGCACGCGGCCAACTGGAACGCATTCAACAGACTTTGCACAGCGTCTTGCTGCAAGCGCAGCAGGGCGCATTGCTGCGCGAAGGCTTGAATATAGTGTTGGCCGGCAAGCCCAACGTGGGGAAATCCTCATTGCTGAACGCTCTGGCAGGCGCGGACGTGGCGATCGTCACGCCGATCGCCGGCACCACGCGCGACAAGGTGACTGAAACTATCCAGATCGAAGGCATTCCGCTCAATATCATCGACACCGCCGGTATTCGCGCCACCGATGATGCCAATGACGAGGTGGAGCGGATTGGCATTGAGCGTACCTGGATTGAGGTTGGCAAAGCCGACGTGATCCTGCACTTGCTGGATGCGGGACGTGGGCCGACGCGCGCAGATGAGACGATGGTGGCGCGCTTTCCAAGCGGCGTGCCGGTGATCCGGATCTGGAACAAAATCGACCTGTCCGGACACAAGCCCAGCATCGACACCATGCTGGACGCCACGCATATCTATCTGTCAGCCCAGGACAAGAGCGGGATCGATTTGTTGCGCTCGGAGTTGCTGCGTATTGCCGGCTGGCAGCAAACCGGTGAATCGGTGTATCTGGCGCGCGAGCGGCACCTGATTGCGCTACGCGCTGCACGCGATCATGTGCAGATGGCAGCGCAGTTTGCCGCACAAAACGACCACTCGCTGGACCTGCTGGCGGAGGAGTTGCGCCTGACCCAGGAGCAACTGGGCAGCATCACCGGCGAATTTACGCCCGATGATTTGCTGGGAGAAATCTTTAGTCGTTTCTGTATTGGCAAATAAGAAAGTATTGCCCTTACTTGGTGGTGAAAGACCAGCTTTGTGAAATTGCTGTGTCTGCAGAAATACAGGTGGTATTCGGTGGACTGATGGTGCAGATACTGCCGGAAAAAGCCACATCATAGGTAGCGCCGCTGGCCAGCGGTTCGAGCGGGATGATGGCAGCGGCGGAGGTTGGCGTTTTAGGATCGGACTGACTGGTTAGCAATTGCGCCGCGAGTGGTGTTCCCGCACCGCGCAGTCTGACACTGAAATTGGCGCCGCTGATCAGTTGATCGATATCGGCGTGCACGCTGATCGGATAACCCACTTCGTCCCGGTTGGGTACCGGATCGGGTTCCTCAGAATTGCTGAAAAAATTCAGTGGGACGTTTTTCTGGCCGGAATACGGGTATGCGGTAAATTTCCCAGCGCCCAGTCCGGCACCCAAACCATTGTTGGCGGTGAAATCGGTGGTGAAGTAGGTAAAGCCGCTGGTTGCTGTGGCATAACCCGCTCCCGCTTCCTTGTACATCGGCTCGAAAATCACGAAACGATGATAGATGGCGGCAATCAAGGCCTCGGCGGCAGTGAAGCCATCGGTGTAGCCGGTCTGTGCAATGACTTCGCCGATGGCATAACTTGGTATCAAGTTGTATCTGGCTCGATTTAATCGGTTTTCCAACTTGGCGCCAGTGAAACCGGGATTCCCAATGGTTTGGTCGTGGGTGATGACATTATTGACTGCTTGATAGCTGGAATGCCCTTGCGCCGCGCTATCAATCAGGGCGTTGCGTGTCAGTTGGGGCAGGGCAATCTGTTGTCGACGGAAATTGAACCAGTTGAAGCCGTCCGTCGCCATATTGCCGCTAACTTGCGGTGCGCTTGATTCTTTCGCCAGTTCTTGCGAAGCGACCGCCGCGGAAGATGGCGGCGCTGCCTGCGTGGACGAATCGCTGCCGCCGCAAGCGGCGAGCGCAAGGCTCAGTAATATGGCAGGAGCAAGAGGCGATAAGCGAGATAAGCGGGGCATGGCAGGCTTCCAGAATCCGGTATATAAAAATTAAAGCTTAGAAAATTAAAGCTTACGACATTCTTGCGGCGAGGGCAGCACCGCTTTCGCCCTCGCACCCGGAAGTTGCAAATTCTTATGCGCTTGATCAAGCAAATAAGCCAGCAAATCAGGCGAACTTGTTGAGCATTTCCGACAAGTGTTTAGCGCGTTCGGACGCATCTTCCAGGCTGGTCGAGCCGGAAGTATGTGAGACCATCGCACTGGTGAGTAAGTTCACGAACGCGCGATCGAGCGCCTTGCGGGCGGCGGCCATTTGTTGCGCAACGCCATCGCAGTCATCCGGGACCACTGCCTTGGCCAGCAATTTGCGCACGCCGCGCACCTGACCTTCGACGCGTGCCAGGCGGTTCAGCAGATCTTTCTTTTGTTCGTCGGTCAATGCGGTACCGCTCAAGACCTTCAGGGGGGCTTCGTATGACATGGTGAGACTCCTTTATGATGTGTATAGTAAAAATTATACTATGGGGGAGTAAATAAGTACTAATTATCTTTAAATGGTCCAGATTCCGATCCAGTATTGCGGCTTCGGGGGCGCCGCGATCCGGCAGAAAACTGGGTTGACGGCGGCGATATCCGCGATATCCCGGACCCGGCAATGCCGGATCGTAGCGCGCTTGTCCTGCCTTTGGTTCTGCTTGCAACGCCGGCTTGTGTAACCTGGAAAGGTTTCATTACATTCGTATAAATGATGGAGTATATGTAAAAACATATTGTTTCCCGCATAGTTCTAAATCGGCTTGAATAATACTGACAATAGTACTATTTCTGTGCGAGGCCTGCCTGAGGTGGGAACCGGACCCTGATGTTCAAGCCGTGGCCGCCGGCGCCGTCAGCCAGTTCGAGTTGGGCGCCATGCAAGGTGGCGATGTCCTGCACGATCGCCAGGCCGAGTCCGGAGCCGCCCGGATTGGCTTCCAGTGCGGCCGAGGCGCGGTAAAACGGCGTGAAGACGTTGCTCCTTTCCGCCAGCGCAATGCCGCTGCCGCTGTCTTCGACTTCCAGCGTCGGTTGCGCGGCGCCGAATACCCGCAGCGACACCCGGCCGCCGATCGGCGTATAGCAAATCGCATTGTCGACCAGATTGACCACCATCTCGTGCAACAGCAGCGCATTGCCGGTGACGACGGTATCCTCCTGCGCCTCCAGCGACAGGTCGATATTTTTTCGCACCGCGCCCGGCGCCAGTTCCAGCCCGACCTGGCGCGCGATGGCAGCCAGCGGGACGGCCGTCATCTGGCCTGCCAGCGCCCGGTGTTCGGCCCGCGCCAGCGTCAGCAGGCGGTTGGCCAGATGGACCGCAGATTCTGTGGTGTGGCCGATGCTGTGGATAATTTGGCGCAATGCTTGCGGATCGTTCTCGCGCAGCGCCAGTTCGACCTGGGTCTTGAGCACTGTCAGCGGTGTGCGCAATTGATGCGAGGCATCGGCGATGAAGCGCCGCTGCTCGTTGATCAGGATCTGCAGCCGCGCCATATAACCGTTCATGGCCAGCACCAGCGGCCGCACTTCCTTGTGCACCATGCTCGGATCGAAGTCTGACAGGTCGGTCGACTGCCGCGTCGCCACATCGTTCTTCAGACGCATCAGGGGGCGCAATACGACCCGCACCGAAAACCACACCAACAGCGTTACCGCAACAATCAGGGCGGCCTGGCGCCACAGCGTATCGCGCAAGATAGTGCGGGTCAGACCGAGCCGGGCATTCAGTGTTTCGCCGACCTGAATCAGCGCAATGCCGCGCATCGAACTGTCGTACACCGGCTGATACAGGGCCGCCACCCGCACCGCTTCACCGCGATAGTTGGCGTCGTAAAAATGCACCAGGGCCGGATACAGGTCCGAGCGCGGCACGTCGCGTGGCAGCGCCGGCAGATCTTCATAGCCGGACACGAATTCACCCCGAATGCCGGTGACCTTGTAATAAATCCGGCCCAGCGTATCGGTCTCGAAACTGTCGAGTGCCACATACGGCACGTCGGCCACCACCTTGCCATCGACGAAAGAAACCCGCTCCGCCAGCGCGCGGGTCGAGGCCAGCAGCGCGCGGTCATAGGCGCGCTCGGCAGCCGTCAGTGCAGTGCGGTAAACCGATGCCGAATCGAGCACCGCCAGCAGCGCCAGCGGAATCAGAATCCAGCGCAGCAACTGGCCGCGCAGGCTGCCGGGCGTGCTGTTGGCAGCCTGCCGGGCGGGCCACCTCATGTGCTCGGATTGGGGTTTGCGTCGGCGCTGAGTTTGGCGTCGAGCACATAGCCGATGCCGCGCAAGGTGGTAATGGCAACGCCGCAGGCGCTCAGCGTATCGAGTTTCTTGCGCAGCCGGTGGATGTAAATTTCGATCGCATCCAGGTTGGCGTCGTCATCGAGCTTGAATACTTCGTCGAACAGTTTTTCTTTCGGCACCGCTCGTCCGGCACGGGTAATCAACGCCTCCAGTACTGCATGTTCGCGCGGCGTCAATGCCAGCGGCGCCGCGCCATAAGTGAACATCCGGCTCACGGTGTCGAACTGCAAGGCGGCGCAGCAATGGACCACCACTTCATTGCCTTGCGAACGGCGCAGCAGCGCCTTGACCCGCGCTTCCAGTTCGGCCAGCTCGAACGGTTTGGCCAGGTAATCGTCGGCGCCCAGGTTCAGGCCCTGCACCCGTTCCTCCAGCCCGCCGCGCGCAGTCAGGATCAGCACCGGAATTTTGCTGCCGCGCAGCCGCAGCCGCCGGAGCACTTCCAGCCCATCCATTTTCGGCAGGGTCAGGTCGAGGATCACCAGCGCATATTCCTGCGTATGCAGCAAGGCGTCGGCGTCGCTGCCGTTGCGCGCGCATTCCACCGACAGGTGGGCATCCTGCAAGGCCTTGCTGAGCCAGCGGGATAGTTCAAGATGATCTTCGACGAGCAATATGCGCATGGCCTGCATCTTATTCCAGTTTGCGATTAAGGATGAAATCCAATAAAACTGACACCGAAAGCAATTTGAAAGCTTGCATCATCATCCTGCGTGTTGCGGCCAAGAAATAGGCTGCTTCAATAATAATCAGGAGACTATGTAATGAAAAAAACGCTTCTCGCACTGCTGTTACTGGGTGCTTTCACCGCCACCGCATCGGCCCAGACCAACGTCACCGTGTATGGCTTGCTGGATGTCGGCATCACTTCCGAACATGGCGGCCCGGCAGGCTCGACGGTCACGCTGGGAAGCGGCATCCAGTCCGGCTCGCGGCTGGGCTTCAAGGGCAGCGAAGATCTGGGCGGCGGCTTGGCGGCGATTTTCACGTTGGAAAACGGCTTCAATCCGGACGACGGCACCCAAGGTCAGGGCCGCTTGTTCGGGCGCCAGGTTTTTGCCGGTCTGCAGGGCGCTTTCGGTACGGTCACTGCTGGGCGCCAATACACGCCGCTGTGGTCGGCCATCGATAGCCTCGACCCGGTGGATGGCATCTCCGGCGGTTCCCACAACTTGATGCGCCGGGATGTTCGCACCGACAACACCGTCAAGTACGCTTCCCCCAACTTGAATGGCTTCTCGGGTGAGTTGGCCTACAGCCTGGGCGAAGTTCCCGGCAATAGCGCCGCCAGCCGTATCCTGGGCGGTGGGTTGGCGTATGCGAATGGCCCGCTGGTGCTGAAACTGGCGCACCAGAACAAAAATGACGCCACCGACAGCGACAGTAGCAAGAGCACGTATCTGGGCGGCGGCTACAACTTCGGCGTGGTGAAGGCCCTGCTGGGCTATGAAGTCAACAAAGGCGTCGGTGCGATCGATGACCAGGTTGCGGTAATTGGCGCGGTGGTGCCGCTGGGCCTCAGCACCGTAATGGTTTCCTATACCCGAAAGGACGACAAGTCGGCAGCCAACGACGATGCCAATCAGGTCGCCGTGGCGTATACCTACGCGCTATCCAAGCGGACCAATCTGTACTCTTCCTATACCCGCATCAATAACGAGAACAAGCTGGTTTCCCGCACCAGAACTGGTGATGGCAGCGGCGACCGTGAGTTCAATGTCGGCATCCGCCACAAGTTCTGATCTGGTCAGAAACAGGCATCCCCGGGTGCCTGTCAGGGATTGCACAGACATTCTTTTGACCCGCTACAAAATCAGCCACAATCTGCGCATAATCGGTATCCGGCGAAAGCCAAATGAAAGTTTGAGGCAGCTAAGATGTGTTTCTTTATCTTGAAAAACACCGTGTTATTTCCGCGTGTCGCAAACCTTGTGAAGTACCTGTTGGCGGTCGGATTGATGGCGTTATGGCTGAATGCAATTGCCGCCCCGCAGTGCATTGCCCCGGCTAAACCGGGCGGCGGCATGGATCTGTCTTGCAAACTGGCGCAACAAAGCCTGGCGCGCGATGCCACCGGCGCAGTGGCGCTGCAAATCCGTTATCAGCCGGGCGGCATTGGCGCGGTGGCCTGGAATGCAGTGATGTCGCAAAAGCGCGACGAGCAAGATACGCTGGTCGCATTTTCCGGTGGCTCGCTGCTCAACCTGGCAGAAGGCAAATACGGTCAGGCTTCAGCGGCGGATGTGCGTTGGGTGGCCGCAGTCGGCACCGACTACGGAATGATCGCAGTACGCAAGGATTCGCCTTACAAAACCTTGCGCGATCTGGTCGCCGCCTGGAAAAAAAGCCCGGCGGAGGTCGTGATCGGCGCCAGCGGCACCATCGGCAGCCAAGATTGGGTAAAAGTTGCCTTGATCGCCACGCAGGAAGGCATCGATACCAGGGACCTGCGTTTCGTTGCCTTTGAAGGTGGCGGCGAATCGTTTACTGCGCTGCTGGCCGGCCACGTACAGGCGGTATCGGGCGATGTTTCGGAAGCCATCCTGCACGCCAGCGTAGACCAGAAAAATGCTGAAATCCGCGTGCTGGCGGTGCTCTCGGATGCCCGTTTGCCGGGCGCACTGGCCAACGTGCCGACGGCGCGGGAACAAGGTTTTAACGTGACGTGGCCGATTATTCGCGGCTTTTACATGGGGCCACAAGTATCCGATGCGCATTACCGGAAATGGGTGGCGCGTTTCGAGCGCGCGATGGCCGCGCCCGAATTTGACAAGCTGCGCGCAGCACACGGCCTGTATCCGTTTGCGATGAGCGGCGATCTGCTCACCGGGTATGTAAAAAAGACTGTTGATAACTACAGCAAGCAGGCAAAAGAGTTGGGACTGGTTCGATAAGCAACAAGAAATATTACTATTTTAATAATGACAGGAGATGACACCATGTTTTCAAAAAAATGCATTCTGAGCGCGGTAGGCGCACTCGCGGTCAGCGCTGCCTTTGGCGCACTGGCCCAAGTTCCGGCTACTTACCCGGCCGATTACGCCAAGATCGTTGACGCTGCCAAAAAAGAAGGCAAGCTTGTGATTTACGGCGCTACCGACAGCAAGGCCACCGCGCCGCTGGTGAAGGATTTCAGCGCCCTGTATCCAGGCATTTCGGTCGAATATAACGACATGAATTCGACCGAAGTCTACAACCGTTACATTTCCGAAGTGGCCGCCGGCGGCAACACTGCCGACTTGCTGTGGTCGTCGTCGATGGACTTGCAGATGAAGCTGGCTTCGGACGGCTATGCGTTGCAATACAAGTCGGTTGAAGCCGGCAAGTTGCCGGAATGGGCGAACTGGAACAATACCGCCTACGGCACCACGTTCGAGCCGGCCGCAATCGTCTACAACAAGCGCTTGCTGGACCCCAAGGAAGTGCCGGCCACCCATGCCGATTTTGCCAAGCTGATCACCCAGGAAAAATTCAAGGACAAGGTCACCACTTACGATATCGAGAAATCCGGTGTCGGTTTCATGTTCATGACCCAGGATTCGCGTGCCAACCCGGATTTCGCCGGGCTGGAAAAAGCCTTCGGCGTCGCCAAAGTACGGGTGCAATCCTCGACCGGCACCATGCTGGAGCGCATCTCTTCCGGTGAAAACCTGATCGGTTACAACGTGATTGGCTCCTATGCGCTGGTGCGCGCCAAGACCGATCCGTCGATCGGCGTCATGTTGCCGAAGGATTACACGCTGATCATGTCGCGCGTGTTGTTCATCAGCAAGAGCGCCAAGCATGTCAATGCAGCCAAGCTGTGGCTTGACTATATGCTGTCGCAGCGCGGCCAGACCGTGATTGCCAATGATTCGAAACTGTATGCGATCCGCGCCGATGTCAAGGGTGAAACCACCGCATCCGATTTGATCCGGAAAATTGGCGCCGCCAACGTGAAGCCGGTGCCGGTCAGTCCGATGCTGTTGCAATACCTCGATCAGACCAAGCGCCTGGCGTTCCTGAAGCAGTGGAAAGAGACTGCCGGCAAGAAATAACTCAGAGCAATTCCAGTGCGCTGCGCTGCTCCGTCAACCGGACAGGGCAGCGCAATCAACGCCTGAAAATACCCGAGAATTTAAAAGCTCTGCGCTGCTGCGTTCTGACGCCCCTCAGCACGCCCCATCCCTTCATCGGACACTGTGATGCAAACCTCAATATTTCCCCGCCTGAACTGGCCGCGCGGCTTAGTCGTGGCGCTGGCGTCGCTCGTAATATTTTTCCCGATATACCTGATTTTTTACCAGAGTTTCCTGTCGGCGCCGTTTTTCATGCCGGTCAAGACTTTGGGTTTCGATGCCTATCGTTTCATTTTCGCCGATCCCGATTTCAGCCGTGCCTTCATCAATGCGATGATCCTGGCCACCGGTCTGGCCGTGATTGCGGTGCCGCTGGGCGGCATGCTGGCGTTCCTGATGGTGCGCACCGACCTGCCCGGGCGCAGCTGGGTCGCGCCGCTGCTGCTGGTGCCAATCTTCGTGTCGCCGATGGTGATGGGTTTCGGCTATGTGGTGTCGATGGGCCCGGTCGGCTTCTACACGCTGTGGGTCAAGCAATTGATCGGGATTGCGCCCTGGAACATCTATTCGTTCACCAGCATCGTCATCATCGCCGGCCTGACGCACGTGCCGCACGTGTATCTGTATGCATCTTCGGCGCTGAAAAGCCTCGGTTCGGACGTCGAGGAAGCGGCCCGCGTGGCCGGCGCATCGCCGCTGCAAGTGATGATGAACGTGTCATTGCCGATGATCATGCCGGCGCTGTCGTATGCGGCGGTGCTGGTGTTCTTCCTCGGCTTCGAAGTGTTCGGTCTGGTGCTGGTGCTGGGCGATCCGGAAGGTCATCTGGTGTTGTCGACCTATCTGTACAAGCTGACCAACAAGCTCGGCACGCCGTCCTACCACCTGATGGCGGCGGTCGCCGTGTGTCTGGTGATGGTGACGATGCCGCTGGTGATGCTGCAGCGCTGGCTGCTGAAATCGGCCAACAAATACGTGTCGATCAAGGGCAAGGGCGCGCGCCAGAAAGCGCTGCCGCTGGGTAACTGGAAGTGGATCGCATTTGCCTTGCTGGCGCTGTGGCTGCTGTTTACCGTCGCGATCCCGATTTCCGGCATCGTGCTGCGCGCCTTCGTGTCGTATTGGGGCGAAGGCGTCAAGCTGGCCGATGTGCTGACGCTGCAACACTTCCGCGACATCCTGGAGCAACCGTCGCTGATGCGCGGCATCTGGAACACGATCCTGATCGGCATTGTCGGCGGCGCTCTGGCGGTGTTGTGTTACGCGGCGGTCGCGCTGGCGATGCACCGCAAGCAGGATGGCATCACGCGCTTCCTCGATTACAGCGTGCTGGTGCCGCGCGCGATCCCCGGCTTACTCGCGGGCTTGTCGTTTCTGTGGGTATTTTTGTTCGTGCCGGCCTGGCTCGATGCTGCGCTCAAGGGCATGGATAACGGCGTCGCGCTGTGGCTGAGTGCGCATTTCATTCCGGTGCTGCGCGAGCTGCGCTCGACCATTTTCTCGGTCTGGCTGGCGTATTCGGTGGTCTGGCTGGCATACGGCATGCGCCTGATTTCGTCGGCCATGCTGCAAGTCGGCCCGGAACTGGAAGAAGCCGCGCGCGCGATCGGCGCCAGCCGCGCCCGGGTCACGCGCGACGTGACGCTGCCGCTGATCAAATACGGGCTGCTGAGTGCGTGGCTGATGGTGTTCCTGATTTTCGAGCGCGAATACTCGACCGGCGTCTATCTGCTGTCGCCCGGCACCGAAGTGATCGGCGCGATGCTGGTGTCGCTGTGGGCCGGCGGCTCGGTCGATCTGGTGGCGGCGCTATCGTTCATCAACATCACCCTGGTGGCGATCGGCCTGGGCATCGCGCTGCGCTTCGGCGTCAAGCTGCATAACTAACTGCATTCTGCCTTTTCAAAATATAACGAGACCAATCATGAACGAATTAAGCGTCAACGATTTATACCTCGACTACGGCACCGGGGCCGCCGCCAACCAGATCCTGAAAGGCGTGTCGATGGAATTGCAGCGCGGCGAAGTGGTCGCGCTGCTGGGGCCTTCCGGCAGCGGCAAGACCACGCTGCTGCGCGCAGTGGCCGGCCTGGAAGCGCCGAAAGCCGGCACCATCCGCATCGGCGAACGCCTGATGTATGACGGCGCGAAGAATTACGAAATGCCGGCCGAACAGCGCAACCTGGGACTGGTGTTCCAGTCGTATGCGCTGTGGCCGCACAAGAGCGTGGCCGACAACGTCGCCTACGGCCTCAGGCTGCGCAAGATGGCCAGCAGCGAAATCGCCAGCCGGGTCAAGCAAGTGCTGAGCCAGCTCGGCCTGGGCCAGCTCGGCGAACGCTTCCCGCATCAACTGTCGGGCGGCCAGCAACAGCGGGTTGCGATCGCCCGGGCGCTGGTATACAACCCGCCGGTGATTCTGCTGGATGAACCGCTGTCGAATCTGGACGCCAAATTGCGCGAAGAAGCGCGCGCCTTTCTGCGCGAACTGATCGTCCGGCTCGGCCTGTCGGCGCTGATGGTGACGCACGACCAGGGCGAAGCGATGGCGATTTCGGACCGCATCCTGCTGCTCAACAACGGCAAGATCGAACAGCAAGGCAGCCCGCAAAGCATGTACCAGACGCCGGAAACGCTGTTCACCGCCGAATTCATGGGCAGCAACAATCGGCTGCCGGGCCAAGTGCTGCAGCGCGACGGCGCACGCGTCACGCTGCAAATCGAAGGCCGCACTTTGCATGGCACCGCGCGCGGCGCCAATCTCGGCGCCGACGTTACCGCATTGATCCGGCTGGAACAGGTGCGCATCGTCGATACGGAAGTTGAGAACAGCATCCGGCTGCCGCTGTCGACCTGCATGTATCTGGGCGACCGCTGGGAATGCCTGTTCAAACGCGGCGCTGCGGACGAGCTTGGCCTGCGCGCCTACGCCCCGCAGCGGCTGGCCGCCGGCGAGTACTGGGTACAGCTGCCGCAAGATACACTGTGGGTGTTTTAAGATCGGCCATGGCGCACTGACATTCCCTCCCCCCTTGCAGGGGGAGGGTTAGGGAGGGGGTAGAAAGCTTGATCGACCGCACCGCTATTTCGACCATTCGCCCCCCATTCCAGCTTTCCCCTGCCAGGGGGAAGGAGCGTTCATGGCGCGCTG
Source organism: Gelidimonas diazotrophica (assembly GCF_055694025.1). Lineage (NCBI taxonomy): Bacteria > Pseudomonadati > Pseudomonadota > Betaproteobacteria > Burkholderiales > Oxalobacteraceae > Gelidimonas > Gelidimonas diazotrophica. The sequence continues at coordinate 3,811,032 of NZ_CM146349.1, read as the reverse complement.
CATAGCGACAAATTTATACTGTATTGTGTATTTTTCAAGTCGCTTTAAAATAATGCGGAAGATGCCCTGTTTTTGATGATACTCCACTAATATCCATGGCAATTCGATTCCTCTCGCGCTTCACCTCCCTGCCCTTCCTGCGCGCATTGCTGATCGCGCTGGGCGCCGCCGGCTTGTGCATCTGGCTCAAAACCCCGTTGCCGTGGATGATCGGCCCGATCATTGCCACCGCCGCCGCGCGTATGGCCGGCCTCGACCTGCAAGCGCCGGTGCAGGTGCGCGAAGCCGGGCAATGGGCGATCGGCACCGCGCTCGGCCTGTATTTCACGCCGGCCGTACTGCATGTGTTGTCGTCCTATGTCGGCACCATCGTGGTCGGGGTGGTGTTCGCGCTGCTGCTGGGCGCCGGCTGCGGCTGGCTGTTGCACAAGCTGACTGGTGTCGACAGCACCACCACTTTCTTCGCGATGGCCACCGGCGGCGCGTCCGAAATGGCAACCCAGGGCGAACGCCACGGCGCGCTGGTGGATCGGGTCGCGGCCGCGCACAGCCTGCGCATCATGCTGGTGGTGGTGATCATCCCGTTCGGCTTCAAGTTCGCCGAGGTGCACGGGATGGACCCGTATCTGCAAGGCACCAAAGTGGTGAATATGCCCGGGCTGCTGAGCCTGATCGGGCTGACTTGCTGCGGCGCTTTTCTGCTGCGGCGTCTGCACTGGCCGAATGCCTGGGTCATCGGTCCGCTGATCATCGCCATCGCGCTGACCGCATCCGAGATGCATCTGTCGGCGTTGCCGCAATGGATCGTCAATTGCGGCCAGCTCTTCATTGGCGTCTCGCTGGGCACCCGTTTCACGCCGGCCTTTTTGCATACCGCGCCGCGCTACCTGGCCGCAGTCGCGCTATGCAGCATCACAGCGATCGTGGTGGCAGCCGGTTTCGGCCTGCTGCTGGCGGCCTGGTCCGGCATCCACCCGGCCACCGCAATCCTGGCCACCGCGCCCGGCGGCATCGCCGAAATGTCGCTCACCGCCAAAAATCTGCAACTCGGGGTGCCGATTGTGACCGCCTTCCACGTGACCCGGATGGCCACGCTGGTGCTGTCGATCGGGCCATTATTTCGCTTGGCACAATTAATAAAAAACAGGAGTATCACCTGAAACATGCGGTTATCCGCACGTTATATATGTACATCTTAAATATGCTGTCATCAGTATATTAAAATTCGGCAATTGCCTCCAGAGCCGCGGCAAACGGCAGTTGACAGCCGCTTCCTTACCCGCAATGCCCACCGAATGCGCGTGGCAAATTCCTGCTGTGCTGGAAAATCCCACGCGGGGCAGCCGCGCCCGGATTTCGCAGCATTGCTGCGTTTGCCCTTTTTCCACAAAAATCGCATATTCGGTGTTACATTTCCAAAAAGCATCATTTATGCGACTCCCGTCATCGCACGGCTTCAGACCCACACCATATTGAAGGGCCAGGTTTCCAAATTGCCATCCAGTTCACTACCGCACCCTGAAGCAAACTATCGTCGTGCGCTGGCCAGTCTGATGGAGGCTGCCGGCGACATCGTTGTCAGGCTGAACTGTCAGGGTGACATCCTGTATGCCAGCCAGCGCACCATTGACCTGATTAACGCCGAGCGGGATCTGATCGGCAGCACGCTGTCGGAACTGGTGTGCGCTTCGGAACAGGACGCGTTGCAGACCGCGCTGGCAGACGCCGGCGCAAGCCGGCAGTCCGGCCGCGTCAAGCTGCGCATCAAGACCAGCGATGCACTGCTCTGGTTCGAGTTCCAACTATCGGCTTACACCACCCCAAGCGATACCACGGAATTACTTGCGGTTGGCCGCGACATGTCGAGCACGCATGCGACCGAAGCGCGCCTGCGCCACATTGCCACGCATGACACCTTGACCGGATTGCCGAACCGGGCCCTGCTATCGGACCGGCTGCGCATGGCCATCGCGCAGGCGCGTCGCAGCGGCCAGGGATTTTCGGTGGCCTCGCTCGATCTCGATGGCTTCAAGAAAGTCAACGACGGCCTGGGACACCCGGTCGGCGATGCGCTGTTGCGGGTAGCCAGCGCCCGGCTGATCAAGGCTTTGCGCAATAGCGATACGCTGGCGCGCATCGGCGGCGACGAATTCGTCGCCATCATGCCGGGCGCGGTGAGCAACGCCGACATCAAGCTCGTTAGCGGCCGCCTGATGTCGACCATGCAGGCCCCGTTCGAGGTGCAGGGCCATACGCTGTACGTAAGCGCCTCGGTCGGGGTCGCCGTGTATCCTGAACACGGCGAGGATGAGGTCGCGCTGCTGGCCCATGCGGATGCCGCCATGTACCGCGCAAAAGAGACCGGCAAAGCATGCTGCGTGGTTTATAACAGCGCCCAGATCGGCCAACCTGAGCATGATCTGTCGCTGGAAGCGGCGATGTTTCAGGCCGTCACGAATGGCGAATTTTTTCTCGATTATCAACCCATCGTCGATGCCCGGAGCCGCCAGATACAAGGCTTTGAAACACTGATGCGCTGGCTGCGCCCGGGTTTTGGCCTGGTGCCGCCCAGCCGTTTTATCCCGATCGCAGAGGCCAACGGCCTGATCAATCTGCTCGGCGCATGGGCGCTCAAAGCCTCCTGCGTCCAGCTCAAGAGTTTCGAGGCAGTGGCCAAACGGCCGCTTTACATCTCGGTCAATGTCAGCCCAAGACAGTTCCGCCAAGCGCAATTCCTGGAGTTGCTGGACCAGGCGATTGCCTTGTCAGGAATTGGCGGCGACCAGCTGGTGCTGGAGATCACGGAAGGCACGCTGATGACCGATCCGCTGCAGGCCGAAGCCATCCTGCACCAAATCGTCGCGCGCAAGGTCCGCATTTCGATCGATGATTTCGGCACCGGTTACTCGTCACTGGCTTATCTGAAGCGGTTCCCGATTGCGATTCTAAAAATCGACCGGGCTTTCATCAAGGATCTGCCCGCATCGGAAAAGGACGCGGCCATCTGCAACACGATCATGAGCCTGGCCCACCATTTGCACTTGTCGGTCGTGGCCGAAGGGGTGGAGACCGAACCGCAGCTCCAGTTCCTGCTCGACCGGCGCTGCAGCTACATTCAGGGCTACCTGACCGGCAAGCCGATGTCGCCGCACAGCGTGCAGCAAGCGTTGACTGAAGCCGGCATTCCTGCACAACCGGTGCGCGCAGCGTGGGCTGAGACCGCGCCGGATTCATCTCAACCAACTCGATTATCATGACCATGCGCACTCCCGCTGCCCCCGATGCCGATGCCGATAAAACCCTGGACCTGCTCTGGGAGCGCATCAGGCAGCGTGGCGACCTTCCCGGTTTTACCAAAGCCATCAGCGCGGTGCTGGGCGCAATGCACGGCGAAGATGAGCAGGAATTCAACATGACGCAAACCGTCATGTCCGATCCGGGGCTGACCCAGAAAGTGCTGCGGCTTGCCAATAGTGCGATGTACTCCGCCTTTGGCCAAAGCGTCGGCACCGTGTCAAGGGCAGTCGCGGTATTGGGAACGCAAACCATCGGCCACCTGGCGCTGGGCTCCAAGCTGATCGACGAGTTGTCAGCCAGCGCGCCTGACACGCTCAGCGCACGCCTTGAAATGGAAAAAGCATTGCTGGCCGGGCATGTGGCGCGCCAAGTCACCAGCAGCGCCAATCGCCATCATGCCGAAGAAGCTGTCGTGTGCTCGATGCTGCACACGCTGGGCCGGATGATGGTGGCGTTTTATTTGCCCGATCGCTGGTCGCAGGCACAGCAGGACAGCGAAAAAACAAAACGGCACCCCGATCTGGTGGCGCAGGAAATGCTGGGACTTTCACTGGAAGAGATTGGGCGCACTATCGCGCAGCGCTGGGGACTGCCCAATAGCCTGATCAACAGCATGCGCAAGGTCGAACCATTGGCATCGGCAGCGAACGAAAGAATGCCCCATGCCGAATGGCTGGCTGCGATATCGAGCATGACCAGCCAATGCGCGAGTGCACTTTGCCAGGACGACGCTTCGGGCGACACCGAAATCCTGCGGCTGGCCGACGCTTATGCCGGCATGCTTGGAGTCGATGCCGCCGCAGTGCTGAAGGCGGCGGAAAGTGCAAAAAAAACGGCCGAATCCGAATTGGGCGCGGTCCACAGCACCAAACGCAGCAATACCGAAAAACGCGCCCGCGCCAAAGCTGCTGTACCTGAACTGGCGGCCGCCGGCATTTTGCAACAAGGCGTGATCGACATGCGCGGCATCGTCAATAGCGCAACGCCCAGCCAGATGTTGACGAGGGGACTCGAAACGTTGTATCAAGGGCTCAGCTTCAGACGTGCGATTGCTTTTTTGCGGAATGTCAAAGAAGCGAAGTACTCGGCCAGAATGGGCTTCGGCGCCGGCGTGTCGGCGCTGATCCCGCAACTGGTATTTAACGATGCCTACCAGCCCGACGTGTTTCATGCTGCGCTGGCCAGCGATCGCATCATTTTTGCCGAAAATGCGCAAGATCCCAAGTTTGTCGCCAAGCTGCCGCACTGGTGGCAAAACAGCCTGTCCGCTGCCACCGGCTTTATCATCTTGCCCCTGATGATCAACCGCCAGCCAGTCGGCTTTATGTACGGCGACTGGAGCGACGCAGCACCCAACGCCAAACCGAGCCCCGCAGAGTTCATCATCCTGAACGAATTGCGCGCCCTGGTCACACAAACGGCAGAACGGCGCAATGCAACGACGACCTCCAGCGCGCCTGCCGCGCATTGATTTTTCCGCTGCCGACATTTGACGGCTGATTGATATCAGCAGACCTTGTTGAGAAAAGTCCTGACACTGCGGTTACACGAAGGAATTTTAGAACACAGGATGAATTACGGGAAAATTGTAAGTCATTGATTTTAGTGGTGCGGCTGGCTGGAATCGAACCAGCGACCCTTGGCTTCGGAGGCCAATACTCTATCCACTGAGCTACAGCCGCATTGGGGAAATTTCGGACAGGCACAGAGGATACAGTTTTTCGTACGGATCGTCCATTTAAAGCTATGATTTTCCGTTTCAAAGCCGTTGCATTGCGCCTATAATCAAAGGTTTGGCGAAGCTTTGCGCTGCCTGCGGATGCGTATTGGCTGTGATTGCGCATTCGCCTACCGGTTTAAAAAAATAGCACCGAGGAAACCATGAGCGATCTATCTAATCAAAACGAACACAGTGGCAAACACAACGATCACCAATCCCCGATCAAGACCCCAAAGCAACTGGTAATTGCAGTGCTGGCGGCTTTTATCGTTCCCATCATCTGCATCGTGCTACTGGTCCAATATGTGACTAACGACAAGAAAATGGGCGCCGGCTCGAACGGCGATACGCCAGAAGCGGTCGCGGCGCGTATTAGCCCGGTTGCCGATCGCGGATTTACCCTGAAAGACGCGAGCGCGCCGAAGCAATTGCAGTCGGGCAGCGCTGTATATACTGCTTTTTGTGCCGCCTGCCACGATACCGGCGCTGCCGGTTCGCCTAAATTCGGCGACAGCGCTGCTTGGTCGCCACGTATCGCGCAAGGCTACGACACGCTGGTGTTGCACGCCATTCAAGGCATTCGCGGCATGCCTGCCAAAGGCGGCAATCCCGATCTGGATGATGTCGAAGTAGCGCGCGCCGTAGTGTATATAGCCAATAAGGGTGGCGCTTCATTCAAGGAGCCAGCGGCAAAAGCAGCGGGCGCAGTTGCTGCCGCACCTGCCGCGGCAGCGCCGGCCAAGTTGACCGCTGACACCGGCAAGAAAATCTATGACTCAGCCTGCATGGCTTGTCACGGCTCTGGCGTGATGGGCGCTCCCAAGTTTGGCGACAAGGCCGCCTGGGCGCCTCGCATCAAGCAGGGTGCGGCGCTGTTGCATCAAAATGCGATTGCCGGCATCCGGATGATGCCGCCGAAGGGTGGCTCTGCCGCCTCCGAGGATGAAGTGAAAGCGGCAGTTGATTACATGACGGCTGCAGCGAAGTAAATTCTGTCGGAATGCAAGGCAGCAAAAAAGCCGGTCAATGGTCATTGACCGGCTTTTTTGTTGCCTTGTTTTTTAAAGATCGGATTTGAAGATAAAAAGGGGCCGCGTTTTACCGCAGCCCCTTTTTTGATTTTAACGCTGCAAGAACTTGGATCAGGCTTGCCGTTAGCGCGCCTGTTCCGCCACGAAAATCTCGACCCGGCGGTTTCTTGCCCGGTTAGCGGCGCTGTCGTTGGATACCAGCGGCTCATGCGGGCCGCGGCCTTCGACGGTAAAACGATTGGACGCTACGCCACGGGCGGCCAGATAATCGCGCGCATGCGCGGCGCGGTCGTGTGACAAGGGCATGTTGATTGCGTCGGAGCCGGTGCTGTCGGTGTGGCCGATAATCGTCACGGTGGTGGCGGAATTTTCATTCAGGCTGGAGGCGAAGCGATCCAATACCGGGCGAAAATTCGGCGCAATATCGGACTTGCCAACGTTAAAAGAAATGTCGCTCGGGATATCCAGTTTCAGGCGATTGTCGGCGGTCTGGCTGACCTGTACGCCGGTGCCGGCGGTGGCTTGTTCCATTGCACGCTTCTGGTTTTCCATCCGGTTTGACCAAATGTTGCCGGCGGCTGCGCCGGCCAGTCCGCCGATAGCTGCGCCGGCTGCAGTACGCCGCCCACCACCGCCGCCGGTGGCAGCCCCGATTACCGCGCCCGCCAATGCACCTACGCCGGCGCCGGTGGCAGTACCGCGCTGGGTATTGGACATCTCAGGCATGTTGGCGCAGCCAGTCAATACCAGAGCGGCAATTGATGCAGAGAGAGTGAATTTTGTACGCATGACGAACCCTTTTTTAATGAGAATACGCATTTTGGCAGACTGGTTGCGATGCCGGACCGAATGTTTCATTTGTTAACATATCCATCCGGATTTGTTTGGACCTTCGCCGGCAATACTTTTCAAAAAATAATACTGTTATACGTATTTTTACATACCGCAATGAATATATGCGGCAATTACAGTATTTTTGCCTATACCCCATGTTATTTGCAATTCCAAGTTCCTATCCAGCCTGCCTGGGATAGCCACCGCCCTCTCTCCCGGCCTCTCTCCCACAAGTGGGAGAGAGGGGCAAAAGCGCCCTCTCCCACGCACCGGAAAGGGAATGCAAGCAGTCGTTATTTGGCAAGCCGGACAGTGACAATTCCCAAAAGAATATGGCAGGACCAGGCAAGCATGTTCAAGATAGCTGCGCCAAACCGTCGGGGTTTGTGGGCGCGCAAACAATTGCTGGCTAGCGGGTGCGAATTTCGGCGAATTCTTCGATGCTGCCCAGCTTGATGGTGATCGGGTTGAGGGTGATGGTCGGCTGCATCGGACGCCAGGCGAATTGCCATGCTTGCTGCGTCGCCTGCGCGGCCGGTCCGGTAAAAATCGCGCCCAGCGGGCTGCGTTTGCCGTAACTGATGGCGCCGTCGATGCCGGCCCAGTTCGGCAGCGCGCGCTGGACTGCGCGGTGCAGGCGCTCGCCGAATTTTTCGGTGTGGTGTATCACCAGGCAGGCATCGCTGCCGGCGAAGGTCTTGAACAGGTTTTCATCCCAGGCTTGGGCGAAGCTGACGGTCAGGAAGTTGGGCGCCATCGCAGAATTGAGCCGGATGGCTGGCGACTGCAGCGGCGCGCCAGGGTTCTGATCGGTGGCCGGTTGCAGGCGGAATTCGCCCAGGGTCAGGCAGCGCTGCAGCACCGCGTTTGGTGCATACAGGTAGAGCGTGGCCGGACGTTGATAATCTTTGTTTGGCATGTGTGGTTCTTAAGAAAATGAAAAGGTGCGCGTGCAAATCTGACTGATATTACGCACTTCACAAGCAGAGCGAGCCGGAATTGGCAGGTTGGGTTTGCGATAGGGTAACCCGGCATTCCCAGGCGCAAATGTCGGGTTACGCGATGAAGCTGCTCACCCAACCTACGGCGCTTTCAGGTTGACTCAGTCTTCCAGCGCCGGCAGGCGTATCGTGTATTGGCCGGATTTTTCGTCGCGCACCATTATCAGCAGATTCTGTTTTTGCGCATCTTCCACCAGTTGCCGGAACGAGCGGTAGCCGTAGGCAGATTCGGTGAAGCCGGGTTTGCGCCGCTTCATGGTTTGCTTGACCATCGAGCCCCACAATTTTTCTTCTTCGCCGCGTTCGGCGATCAGCGCTTCGATGGTTTCGATGATGAAGTCGAGCGCCTCGTGCCGCTTGTCGTATTCCTGCTTGTCTTCTTGTCTGTATTCCTGTTTGTCTTCTTGTTTTGGCAGTGCCGCTTTGGTCTTGTCGTTCTTGTCATTGCTGACAGCTTTGACCGCGACTTTCTTCTCGACCGGCTTGCGCTTCGGCTTGGCGTCGCGCACCAGGTCGTCGTAAAAGATGAATTCGTCGCAATTGGCCGACAGCAGGTCGGACGTCGAACTCTTGACGCCGATGCCGATCACGTATTTATTGTTTTCGCGCAATTTCGACACCAGCGGCGAAAAATCCGAATCGCCGCTGATGATCACAAAGGCGTCCACATGCGCCTTGGTGTAGCACAGGTCGAGCGCATCGACCACCATCCGGATGTCGGCCGAATTCTTGCCGGACATGCGCACATGCGGGATTTCGATCAACTCGAATGCCGCTTCATGCATCTCGCCCTTGAATTCCTTGTAGCGCTCCCAGTCGCAGTACGCTTTTTTGACCACGATGCTGCCTTTGAGCAGCAAGCGTTCCAGCACCATGCGGATATCGAATTGCGGGAATTTGGCATCCCGCACGCCCAGCGCCACGTTCTCGAAATCGCAAAATAATGCCATGTTGGTGACTTCTGGTCGACCTGCCATCGTGAATTCCTTTTGTTGTTGTTAGTAGTGCAGGCACGACAGGCCTGCACTATTTGATATCGTTCCGGCTAACGTAAATCTGTTCCACCAATGTTCTGGCCCACGGCGTCTTGCGCAGGAAGGTCAGGCTCGATTTGATGCTGGGGTCGCTCTTGAAGCAGCGTACATCGACTCTGCTGGCCAGGCCGTCCCAGCCGTAGCGGGCCACCAGTTCGGTCAACAGTGCTTCCAGCGTGATGCCTTGCATTGGATTATTCGATTGTGCTTTGGTCATGTCGTCGTTCTATAAATATTACTTGCGCCCGCTTCTCTGGGTGTTTCTTTGCACGTTGCCGATGCTGCTGGCATTTTTGCGCGGGGCGTGGCCGGCGGCCGATTTTGCCGGCGACGGTTTGCTCGATGGCGTCGACGGGGCGGCGGGTTTGGCCTTGAAGGCGACCTTGCCGACAGGGCGGCTGGCGCTGGCTTGTCTGGTTATTTTGGCGCTGCCCAGGCCGCCATCTTCCGACGATTGCCAGGCCGGAATCAAATGCCGTGGGCCGTTGCCGATCAGGTCGGTGCGTCCCATGCGTTTCAAGCCTTCGCGCAGGATCGGCCAGTTGGCCGGATCATGGAAACGCAGGAAAGCCTTGTGCAATTTGCGGATCTGGCCGCTGCGCGCAGTTTCCACCACTTCCGAATCTGCGCTGATTTTGTGCAGCGGATTCTTGCGGGTGTGGTACATGGTGGTCGCCATCGCCATCGGCGTTGGCACGAAGGTTTGCACCTGATCCAGCTTGAAATCGTTTTTCTTCAGCCACAGCGCCAGATTCAGCATGTCTTCATCGGTGGTGCCGGGATGGGCGGCGATGAAGTACGGAATCAGGTATTGCTTCTTGCCGGCTTCCTTGGAGAATCGGTCGAACATTTCCTTGAAAGTGTCGTAGTTGCCGATGCCGGGCTTCATCATTTTCGACAGCGTATTTTGTTCGGTATGCTCCGGTGCGATTTTCAGCAAGCCGCCGACGTGATGCGTGACCAGTTCCTTCACGTATTCGGGCGAACGGATTGCCAGGTCATAGCGCAGGCCGGAACTGATCAGCACTTTCTTGACGCCGGGAATCGCGCGCGCCTTGCGATAGACCGAGATCAGCTTGCTGTGATCGGTGCCGAGATTGCTGCAAATAGTCGGATACACGCAGGACAAGCGGCGGCAGGATTCCTCGATGCTCTTGTCCTTGCAAGCCAACCGGTACATGTTCGCAGTCGGGCCGCCGAGGTCGGAAATGGTGCCAGTGAAGCCCTTGGTCTTGTCACGGATTTCTTCGATTTCGTGCAGGATCGACGGTTCGGAACGGCTCTGGACGATGCGGCCTTCGTGCTCGGTGATCGAACAGAAAGTGCAGCCGCCGAAACAGCCGCGCATGATATTGATCGAGAAACGAATCATTTCCCAGGCCGGGATGCGGGCGTTGCCGTAGCTCGGATGCGGGCCGCGTGCATACGGCATGCCGTAGACACCGTCCATCTCGTCCATTGCCAGCGGCAGCGGTTGGGGGTTGAGCCAGACATCGCGCTCGCCATGGCCTTGCACCAGCGCCCGCGCATTGCCGGGATTGGATTCCAGATGCAGAATGCGCGACGCGTGCGCGTACAGCACCGGGTCCATGCTGACTTGCTCATACGACGGCAGCCGGATCACGCTCTTGTCGCGTTGTTCCTTCTGCGCGGCCTGGCGTTCCTCGCGCGACAGAATCAGGATCGGCTTGCCCACGGGCTCGGCGGCAGCGCTGTTGCTGGCGCAGGATTCCTTTTCCGGTATTTCCGCATACGGGCTGATGGTCGGCTCGATGCGGCCCGGAGTATCGACCCGGGTCGAGTTGGTCTCAACCCAGTCGTCAGCCGGCAACCAGCCGCGTGGCACCATGAAAGCCGTGCCGCGCAGGTTGCGGATCGATTTGATCGGCTCACCGGCCGCCAGCCGATGCGTCAGATCGACCAGCGCCCGTTCGGCATTACCGTACAACAAAATATCGGCTTTGGAATCCGGCAACACCGAACGCTTGACCTTGTCGGTCCAGTAATCGTAATGCGCGATGCGGCGCAGGCTGGCCTCGATGCTGCCGATCACGATATTGGTGTCGGGATAAGCTTCGCGGGCGCGCTGCGCATACACCACCACTGCACGGTCGGGCCGCTTGTTCGGTTCGCCATTGGCGGTGTACGCATCTTCGGAGCGGATCTTGCGGTCGGCGGTATACCGATTGATCATCGAATCCATATTCCCGGCAGTCACGCCGAAATACAGATTCGGCCGGCCCAGCGCACGAAACGCCTCGGCCGAGTGCCAATCGGGCTGACTGAGGATGCCGACCCGGAAGCCCTGCGCCTCCAGCAAGCGCCCGATCAAGGCCATGCCGAAACTGGGATGATCGATATAGGCGTCGCCCGTGATCAGGATCACGTCGCAACACTCCCAGCCAAGTTTATCCATCTCGGCACGCGACATCGGCAGGAAAGGTGCGGCCGCAACCCGTTCCGAGCGTTTTTTTACGCTGGAAAACAGGTTGGTCGGGGCGTGTTTGGGGGCAATAGTGAGTGCGTTCATATCGGCCGGATTGTACCGCAGGCGTCTAAGGTGCGCTGCAGGCGCGACTGGCCTGCACAGAACAATCGCATAAAGGCAAAGCGTGTCCACGAAAAGCACGAAAGACACGAAAATCCTTCTATCGCACTCGTAAGGAGGGTGCTTTGCCCTCTTTCGTGCTTTTCGTGTCTTTCGTGGACAATGCTTTTAATGTTTTGCATGCGCCGTGCGTAACATTCGCTAATAGTGCGGCGGCCTTTCGTTGGCGCTATTGGCGCTGCCGTCCTGATCGCTGGCCGGTTCCTTGATCAGCCGCGCCAGTGCCGCGCACAAGGTTTCCAGCTGGTCTATTTTTTGCTGCTGGCGATATACCAGCGTATTCAATGTTTCCAGCAAATCTTCCTGACGGGTGAGCTTGATCTCGATTTCCATCATGCGTGCTTCGGGGTTCATGCGTATTTCTCCTTCTGATATGGGTGGCGTATTATTACAGAATTGATGGGAGTATGCCTTAAAACAGTGCAATTACCGCATGTTTATATTGCGTAACAAAAATATACAAGACACTGTATATGCTTAAAATCAAAGCCTGCAACCGGCTGCTCCGAGTTTTTCCGATCTGCGTTAACATGGTGGCTCATCCTCAGCCGACACCTCACCAGACCTCACCATGAATAAACCAATTCCCCCAGCCGACGGCGAATGCTGCGAAAACGGCTGCGATCCGTGCGTTTGGGATACGTATTATGCAGCGCTGCGGGCTTGGGAAGAACAACAGGCGGCGCTCACTGCATTCCCTCTCTCCAGCCCTCTCCCGCAAGCGGGAGAGGGGGCGGAATGCGTCGCTACGCGACTTTCACGTTAAAACTACGCAAAAAATCCAGAAAAATCTGCGCGGCAATCTCAGCATCGTCCGCCGTCATGGTTTCCAGCGGATTGTGGCTGATGCCGCCGTTGCCGCAACGGATAAACAGCATCGCGACATCGGTGATCTTGGCCAGCATCATCGCATCGTGGCCGGCCCCGGAAGGCAGCGCAATTGCCGGAACGCCGGCCCGTTCGGTGGCAGCCGCCAATTGGCGCATCAGCCACGGCGCGCACGGCGCGGCGGCCGAGATTTCGACGCGCTCCAGCGCAACCTCGATATTGCGGCGGGTGCAAATCGCGGCGATCTCCTTGAGCACGTCGGCCGCCGCCGCATCGCGGGTGGCATCATCGGCGGCGCGAATATCCAGCGATAAATTGCAGGCTCCGGGAATCACATTGATCGAACCGTGCGGCACCTGCAACTGGCCGACGGTGCCGACCAGAGTCGGCGCCTGACTGCAACGCTGCTCGACCAATAAAATGATTTCGGCCGCCGCTGCTGCCGCGTCGCGTCGCATCGTCATCGGCGTAGTGCCGGAATGGCTAGCCACGCCGGTCAGCGCAACCTGATAGCGCAGCGAACCGGCGATCGAGCTCACGATTCCGACCGGCGCCTCGCGCCCGAGCAACACCGGCCCCTGTTCGATATGGATTTCGACAAAACCCAGCAGATCGGCCGGATTGCGCGCACTGGCGGCAATCTGCGCCGGATCGTGACCCGCTGCGATTAACGCAGCGCGCATGGTCACGCCGTCGGCGTCAACCTGTTCCAGCAACGTCGGATCGAACTGGCCGATGACCGCGCTGCTGCCCAAAAATGTGCTGTTGAAGCGCACCCCTTCCTCTTCCGCAAAGCCGATTACTTCCAGGTGAAACGGCAATTTTTCACCGCGTTCATGTAACTGGCGCAGCACAGCAATCGGCAGCAGAATTCCGGCCCGGCCATCGTATTTGCCGCCGTTTCTGACGGTGTCGTAATGCGAGCCGGTGAGCAGTGTTTTAGCGTGCGGGTCGTCGCACCGATAGCGCCCGACCACGTTGCCGACCGCGTCGATTTCGGTCTGCAGGCCGGCGCTGCGCATCCATTCGGCCAGTTGGGCGGCGGTGTCGCGGTGCGCTGGCGTCATGAACGCGCAGGTCAGGCCGTCTTCACTATCGCTCCAGGCCGCCAGCGTTTCGGCCCAGGCCAGAACGGTGTGGCCGAATTCCAGCGTGTGGCCGAGCAGATCGTTCAGGCGCAGTTCGGCAATGCGGCCGATCTGGCGCAGGGATTCGGCCAGTTCGTCGGCGCGCTGATGGCGCAGCCGGCGTTTGAAAATTGCGATGATCGCTTGCCGCGATAGCCCGCGCCCATCCGGCCCCTTGACCGCGACGATGAAGGGAAAGCCGAACTGGGCGTTGTAATCGGCATTCAGTTGCTGCAGCGCGGCTAACTCTGTCGGGCTGCAGTGATTCAGGCCGGCTCTGGCTTGCTCGCTGCGCGACTCCGCAGTCAGTGCGCCGGCCAGCGCCGCCTTGCTGGCGAGTTCAGGATGAGCGCGAATCAAGCCCAGTTGCTCGGCTTCGGGTGCGTTTCTGAGCACATCTTGCAACGCCAGTTTCAGCGCCGCCAGCGTGGCAAAAGGCCGCTGCGCCGCCGCCCGCTGCGCTACCCACGGCGAATGTTCGTAGATGCCTTGCAGCAGCGCGACGAAAGTGGTGGTGTTGCAGCTGTTGAGTTGGGCTAATGTGGTGGTGACGGCCATTGGATGCATCTATTTACTCCCTTGTTCGCAAAACGGATGCACCGCGCGCCAGTGCTGCGCGATGTCGATCCGGCGCGTAATCCAGACCTTGTCATGCGACTGTACGTAATCCAGAAAACGCGCCAGCGCCGCGATCCGTCCCGGGCGTCCGACGATGCGGCAATGCAAACCGATCGACAGCATTTTCGGCTGATCCAGACCGTCTGGATCGCCTTCCGCATACAGCACATCGAACGCATCTTTCAGATAATCGAAAAACTGGCTGCCGGAATTGAAACCCTGCATGGCGGCGAAGCGCATGTCGTTGCTGTCGAGCGTGTAGGGCACCACCAGATGCGGCTTGGTGGCGGGTTTTCCGTCTGCACCGGTGATCGCGACTTGCTGCCAGAACGGCAGATCGTCGCCGTAATAATCCGAGTCATAGCTAAAACCGCCATGCTCTACCACCAGTTTGCGGGTATTGGGCGAATCGCGTCCGGTGTACCAGCCGGCTGGCGCGGCACCGGTCAATTCGGTGATGATCTGCACTGCTTCCTGCATGTGGGCGCGTTCGGTCGCTTCATCCATCTGCTGGTAGCTGATCCAGCGCAGGCCGTGGCAGGCGATCTCGTGGCCGAGCGACTGGAACGCCGCGACGGCTTCCGGATTGCGCTGCAGCGCCATTGCCACGCCAAAAATTGTCAATGGCAGTGTGCGTTCTTCAAACAAGCGCAATACCCGCCACAAGCCGGCGCGCGAACCGTATTCGTACAGCGATTCCATGCTCATGTGGCGCATCGCGAATGCTTGCGCGCCGATGATTTCGGACAGGAAAGTCTCGGACGCCGTATCGCCATGCAGCACGCAGTTTTCCGAACCTTCTTCATAATTCAGCACGAATTGCAGCGCCAGCCGCGCACCGTTCGGCCATTGCGGGTGCGGCGGCGCGTGGCCGTAACCGGTCAGGTCGCGGGGATAGTTTGCGTCAGTGTCGGTCATGCGTTACCTCTCGGGTTGTAACCAGCATGTTGATATAGTAAATGATGTTAAGCACAAAAAATGCAGTCCACGAAAAGCACGAAAGACACGAAAAACTTTCTCTGCCACGGGCAAAAAATGCGTTTGCATTCTTTCGTGATTTTCGTGCCTTTCGTGGACAATGCTTTTCATTTGCCGCACAACCGTTCCGAGATAGGGAGTCACGATGGGAAAGCTCACCACGCATGTGCTGGATGTCGCGCAAGGCAAGCCCGGCGTCGGGGTCAGGATCGAATTGTATGGATTACAGAATAGCGACAGAATCCTGCTTAAAACCGTTGCCACCAATCAGGATGGCCGCTGCGATACGGCGCTGCTGGAAGGCGGCGCGCTGCATATCGGCCAATATGAACTGGTGTTTTTCGCCGGCGATTATTTCGATCTGCAAGGCGTGTCATTGCCGAACCCGAAATTCATTGACCGGGTTTGCATCGCTTTTGGCATCGCCGACCCTGATCAGAATTACCACGTACCGCTGCTGGTGTCGCCGTGGGCGTATTCGACTTATCGCGGTAGTTGATCTTCCGTATGATAGGCATAGACAATCAATACTATATATTTAATTAATTTTACAAATAATAAGGATCGTCTTATTATGATCACTCATTACTTCAACCCGCAAAGGAAACCACCATGTCTTTAATCAATACTGAAGTTAAACCGTTCAAAGCAACTGCTTTTCATAATGGCAAATTCGTTCCAGTAACCAATGAAGATCTGAAGGGAAAATGGTCGGTATTTGTGTTTTATCCAGCCGACTTCACATTTGTTTGCCCAACTGAATTGGGCGACTTGGCTGACAACTATGCAGAATTCCAGAAGATGGGCGTTGAAATTTACAGCGTTTCCACTGACACGCACTTCGCGCACAAAGCCTGGCACGATACTTCCGACACCATCGGCAAGATCACCTACCCGATGCTGGGCGACCCAACCTTGGCACTGGCACGCAATTTTGAAGTGCTGATCGAAGAAGAAGGCTTGGCCTTGCGCGGTACTTTCGTTGTGAATCCAGAAGGCCAGATCAAAGTCATGGAAGTGCATGACAACGGCATCGGCCGTGACGCTAAAGAATTGCTGCGTAAAGTGCAAGCCGCACAATACGTTGCTGCCCATCCAAATGAAGTGTGCCCTGCAAAATGGACACCAGGTGCCGCAACATTGACACCATCGCTGGATTTGATCGGCAAGATTTAAGCCGTAGAGGCGAGCCTCGCGCTCGCCTGCCAACATCGTTCGACCGTTCGCGTGGGCACAAAAAACGTGCCCACGCTACGCAGCTGTTAAAAATATATGCCCGAGTATGATTAAAAACATGCCATTTACCGCATATATATTGTGCGTATTTTAAAATACCCGGTAGCAATGAAGCATCACCCCGAATCACCGTTGTGAAATATGAGGCAATCATGCTAGAGAACAATCTCAAAACCCAGTTGAAGACTTATCTGGAAAAAGTGACGCAGCCAATCGAACTGGTTGCCTCCCTTGATACCAGCGATACCGCACGTGAAATGCAGTCGTTGTTGCAAGAAATTACTACTTTATCCGACAAAATCAGCTTGATCGAACGTTTTGATGACGCCGAGCGCAAGCCGTCGTTTTCGATCAACCGCGCCGGTGCCAACATTGGCATCCGCTTTGCCGCCATTCCGATGGGGCACGAATTTACCTCCCTGGTATTGGCATTGCTGCAGGCTGGCGGCCATCCGCCCAAAGTCGAGGCCGATGTCATTGAACGCATTAAAGAGCTCGATGGCGATTATCAGTTTGAGACTTATGTTTCGCTGACCTGCCAGAACTGCCCGGAAGTTGTGCAATCGCTGAACCTGATGGCGGTGCTGAACCCGCGTGTGCGTTCCGTGGTGATCGACGGCGCCTTGTTCCAGGATGAAGTCGAGAAGCGCGAAATCATGGCAGTGCCGACGATTTACCTGAATGGCAAAGTCTTCGATCAAGGCCGTCTTGGCGTGGAAGAAATCCTCGCCAAACTCGATACCGGCTCGGCCAGCCGCGATGCTGAAAAAATCAACGCCAAAGAACCGTTTGACATGTTGATCGTCGGCGGTGGGCCGGCCGGCGCTGCTGCTGCAGTCTATGCGGCGCGTAAAGGTATCCGCACTGGCGTGGTGGCGGAACGTTTTGGCGGTCAAGTGCTGGACACAATGGCTATCGAAAATTACATCTCGGTGCCGGAAACCGAAGGCCCGCGCTTTGCCGCCGACCTGGAACGTCATGTACGTAGTTACGATGTCGATATCATCAATTTGCAGCGCGCCGAAAAACTGGTGGCAGGCGATCTGATCGAAATCAAATTGGTCAGCGGCGCAGTGCTCAAAGCCCGGTCAGTGGTACTCGCTACCGGTGCCCGCTGGCGCAAAATTAACGTGCCCGGCGAGCAGGAATACCTGAACCGCGGCGTGGCGTACTGTCCACATTGCGATGGCCCCTTATTCAAAGGCAAGCGGGTATCGGTCATCGGCGGCGGCAATTCCGGCGTCGAAGCAGCGATCGACTTGGCTGGATTGGTCAGCCATGTGACATTACTGGAATTCGGCGCTGAATTGCGCGCCGATGCGGTATTGCAACGCAAGTTGCATAGCCTGCCGAATGTCACCGTCATCACCAGCGCCCAGACCACTGAAGTGCATGGCGACGGTAAAAAAGTCACCAGTCTGAGCTACAAGGATTTGACCGCCGACGCGCTCAAGTCGGTCGAACTGGAAGGCATTTTCGTGCAAATTGGCCTGGTGCCGAATACCGAGTGGCTCAAAGGCACGGTTGCGTTGACACGGCATGGCGAGATCGAAGTCGATGCACGCGGCCAGACCTCGATTCCCGGCGTCTTCGCTGCCGGCGATGCCACCATCGTGCCGTTCAAGCAAATCGTGATTGCAGCGGGCGATGGTTCCAAGGCTGCACTCAGCGCGTTTGATTATTTGATCCGCTCGTCGGCACCGGCAGAATCCTAACGCCTGATTCTCCGCGTTAAAAAAGCCGGAACAGCGTACCTTGCGCTGCTCCGGCTTTTTTTGAGCGTATTTTTAACGAATGCTCAGAATTTTTCCGCGGCACTGACTTGTTCGCACGGATTGCCCAGCAAAGCCGAAATCGACGCTTGCTGCTGTTTCAGCTTGAGCGCCACGCGCATAATAACAGGTACGGAATGTGTATCCGCAAGCGCCCATAAATCAACTTAAATTCCTCTGTTAGCCCGTCGCTAAGGCAGGCGGACCCGTCGTCTTGGCGAGATTTTTGGCGCTGGCATTAATAACTTTTACTGTCTATGCAGAGCACCAACTCCTTCCATATCAGCTGGGACATCACGTATCTGCCGACGCAGGTCAAGGGCATCTATTTTTACCTGTATTTGTTCATGGATATTTTTAGCCAAAAAATAGTTGGTTGGCAGATCTATGACATAGAAAGCAGTGAGTTGGCCGGCGTAGTCATGCGCGATATTTGCGCACGGGAATGCATCGCACCGGATCAGGTGGCACTGCATTCTGACCTTCACCATCCTGCGCCGTATTGCGCCGTAATGCGCTCAACCTGTTCAAAAGCGACACCACCACGAAACGCGGCATCAGCAACAAGCAACAGAAAGCTGGCTGGAAGGTTAATTACCTTGGCAAGTTACTGGGTTAAACAACGGACCCTTCATGCAATCGCCCTGCTTGTGCGGGCGTATTGCCTATTTTCTGAAAGCGGATGCGGAGTCATGCTGCGGGGGTTTAGTGCGGTAGTTGAGCAAGCGGCGTTGAATACTGAAGGGTATTTACGCGTGGGTGCGCATAAAAAAACCCCCATACGATGAGTACGGGGGTTTTAGGAATAACAGCCTGACGATGACCTACTTTCACACGTGTTGACGCACTATCATCGGCGCGAAGTCGTTTCACGGTCCTGTTCGGGATGGGAAGGGGTGGTACCGACTTGCTATGGTCATCAGGCATAACTTGTAACATCGTTTGCTACTGCGTATATCGTATTTCTACGAGTGTGCATGTCAGCAAGCGACGCAATCTGGAAGAAGTAAAGGTATATTATTTTTTGGGTTGTGACTACCAAAGTTGGCAAACACAAGTGTTACACATTGATTTCTATAACCTGCCAAGGTTATAGGGACAAGCCTTACGGGCAATTAGTACTGGTTAGCTTAACGCATTACTGCGCTTCCACACCCAGCCTATCAACGTCCTGGTCTCGAACGACCCTTCAAGGAGCTCAGGGCTCCAGGGAAATCTCATCTTAAGGCAAGTTTCCCGCTTAGATGCTTTCAGCGGTTATCTCTTCCGAACTTAGCTACCCGGCAATGCCACTGGCGTGACAACCGGTACACCAGAGGTTCGTCCACTCCGGTCCTCTCGTACTAGGAGCAGCCCCCTTCAAATTTCCAACGCCCACGGCAGATAGGGACCAAACTGTCTCACGACGTTTTAAACCCAGCTCACGTACCACTTTAAATGGCGAACAGCCATACCCTTGGGACCGGCTACAGCCCCAGGATGTGATGAGCCGACATCGAGGTGCCAAACTCCCCCGTCGATATGAACTCTTGGGAGGAATCAGCCTGTTATCCCCAGAGTACCTTTTATCCGTTGAGCGATGGCCCTTCCATACAGAACCACCGGATCACTATGTCCTACTTTCGTACCTGCTCGACTTGTCAGTCTCGCAGTTAAGCACGCTTATGCCATTGCACTAACAGCACGATGTCCGACCGTACCTAGCGTACCTTCGAACTCCTCCGTTACACTTTGGGAGGAGACCGCCCCAGTCAAACTGCCTACCATGCACTGTCCCCGATCCGGATAACGGACCAAGGTTAGAATCTCAAACAAACCAGGGTGGTATTTCAAGGTTGGCTCCACGCAAACTAGCGTTCACGCTTCAAAGCCTCCCACCTATCCTACACAGATTGGTTCAAAATTCAATGCAAAGCTACAGTAAAGGTTCATGGGGTCTTTCCGTCTAGCCGCGGGTAGATTGCATCATCACAACCACTTCAACTTCGCTGAGTCTCGGGAGGAGACAGTGTGGCCATCGTTACTCCATTCGTGCAGGTCGGAACTTACCCGACAAGGAATTTCGCTACCTTAGGACCGTTATAGTTACGGCCGCCGTTTACTGGGACTTCAATCAAGAGCTTGCACCCCATCATTTAATCTTCCAGCACCGGGCAGGAGTCACACCATATACGTCCACTTTCGTGTTTGCATAGTGCTGTGTTTTTATTAAACAGTCGCAGCCACCAGTTTATTGCAACCCTTTCATCCTTCCCCCGCAGGGGGGTCAAACTACCAGGGCGTACCTTATCCCGAAGTTACGGTACCAATTTGCCGAGTTCCTTCTCCCGAGTTCTCTCAAGCGCCTTAGAATACTCATCTCGCCCACCTGTGTCGGTTTGCGGTACGGTCTCGTATGACTGAAGCTTAGAGGCTTTTCTTGGAACCACTTCCAATTGCTTCGCGAACAAGTCCGCTCGTCTCAACCCCTTGAATTACGCTGCCGGATTTGCCTAACAGCCTTCTACAAGTCAAGAACCGGCACTTCCAACCGCCGGACAACCTTCTGTGATCCGTCCCCCCATCGCATCATACGACGGTGCAGGAATATTAACCTGCTTCCCATCAGCTACGCATCTCTGCCTCGCCTTAGGGGCCGACTCACCCTGCTCCGATGAACGTTGAACAGGAAACCTTGGGCTTACGGCGTGGAGGCTTTTCACCCCCATTATCGCTACTCATGTCAGCATTCGCACTTCTGATACCTCCAGCATCCTTTACAAGACACCTTCGCAGGCTTACAGAACGCTCTCCTACCATATCCTTACGGATATCCGCAGCTTCGGTGACTGGCTTAGCCCCGTTACATCTTCCGCGCAGGACGACTCGATCAGTGAGCTATTACGCTTTCTTTAAAGGATGGCTGCTTCTAAGCCAACCTCCTGACTGTTTTAGCCTTCCCACTTCGTTTTCCACTTAGCCAATCTTGGGGACCTTAGCTGGCGGTCTGGGTTGTTTCCCTCTTGACGCCGGACGTTAGCACCCGACGTCTGTCTCCCACGCTCGCACTCATCGGTATTCGGAGTTTGCAATGGTTTGGTAAGTCGCGATGACCCCCTAGCCATAACAGTGCTCTACCCCCGATGGTGATACGTGAGGCACTACCTAAATAGTTTTCGGAGAGAACCAGCTATTTCCAAGTTTGTTTAGCCTTTCACCCCTACCCACAGCTCATCCCCTAATTTTTCAACATTAGTGGGTTCGGACCTCCAGTGCGTGTTACCGCACCTTCATCCTGGCCATGAGTAGATCACTTGGTTTCGGGTCTACACCCAGCGACTAAATCGCCCTATTCGGACTCGATTTCTCTACGGCTTCCCTATGCGGTTAACCTTGCCACTGAATGTAAGTCGCTGACCCATTATACAAAAGGTACGCAGTCACGGAACAAGTCCGCTCCTACTGTTTGTATGCACACGGTTTCAGGATCTATTTCACTCCCCTTCCGGGGTTCTTTTCGCCTTTCCCTCACGGTACTGGTTCACTATCGGTCGATATCGAGTATTTAGCCTTGGAGGATGGTCCCCCCATGTTCAGACAGGATTTCTCGTGTCCCGCCCTACTTGTCGCAAGCTTAGTACCACAATAAACATTTCGTGTACGGGGCTATCACCCTCTATGGCAGCCTTTTCCAAAGCTTTCCACTATGTCTACTGCTATTGCTTGCAGGCTCTTCCCATTTCGCTCGCCGCTACTTTGGGAATCTCGGTTGATTTCTTTTCCTGTAGCTACTTAGATGTTTCAGTTCGCCACGTTCGCTTTGCACACCTATGTATTCAGTGTGCAATGACCTTTCGGCCGGGTTTCCCCATTCGGAAATCTGCGGATCAAAGCGTGTTTGCTCGCTCCCCGCAGCTTATCGCAAGCTACTACGTCCTTCATCGCCTGATATCGCCAAGGCATCCACCATGTGCACTTATTCACTTGTCCCTATAACGTTGGCTTCTAACCCGATAGTGCTGTTCATGCACGGATTAAAAACCGGTTATAGGATATTTCTATGAGTATTACTTTAGCGTTTGCCGTATTGCAAGGAATTTGTATTTAAAACATCTTAACAAACTCACTTTTAATACTTTTTTGATTTGATACAATCACAACCCATCAAGTCATACAGGTCTATCCATGTGCACGTCTGGCATTGCTGCCGCGATATTGCTATCAACGTGCGCATCGATTTATCCATACTCCTTGATAAATCTTTACTTCTTCCAAATTTTTAAAGAACGAAACAGCTAATGGCTTAAGAAACCAAACCTGAATTTTTCATGCACTTCTTACTTTCGCATGGGTGACTCAGGTTTGTATTCTTGATCAATTACGTGGTGGAGGTTGACGGGATCGAACCGACGACCCCCTGCTTGCAAAGCAGGTGCTCTCCCAGCTGAGCTAAACCCCCCAGATATGCGCACTTACAATCAACACATAATCTTTGTCGTATGGTAGGTCTGGTTGGACTCGAACCAACGACCCCTGCGTTATCAACACAGTGCTCTAACCAGCTGAGCTACAGACCCGCTTGGATCAGTGCTTGGTCAGCTCTGCGCTGTTGCCTGTGCGGCCTTTCTTGCACAACGCACACGCCGGCAGTCCAATTACTGTTCATTGCTGCTCTTCTTTTTCATAACAGTCGATAAGTGTGAACACTTGACTTGGGCACATACTCTAGAAAGGAGGTGATCCAGCCGCACCTTCCGATACGGCTACCTTGTTACGACTTCACCCCAGTCACGAATCCCACCGTGGTAAGCGCCCTCCTTGCGGTTAAGCTACCTACTTCTGGTGAAACCCGCTCCCATGGTGTGACGGGCGGTGTGTACAAGACCCGGGAACGTATTCACCGCGACATGCTGATCCGCGATTACTAGCGATTCCAACTTCATGTAGTCGAGTTGCAGACTACAATCCGGACTACGATACACTTTCTGGGATTAGCTCCCCCTCGCGGGTTGGCGGCCCTCTGTATGTACCATTGTATGACGTGTGAAGCCCTACCCATAAGGGCCATGAGGACTTGACGTCATCCCCACCTTCCTCCGGCTTGTCACCGGCAGTCTCATTAGAGTGCCCTTTCGTAGCAACTAATGACAAGGGTTGCGCTCGTTGCGGGACTTAACCCAACATCTCACGACACGAGCTGACGACAGCCATGCAGCACCTGTGTTACGGCTCTCTTTCGAGCACCCTCTGATCTCTCAAAGGTTCCGTACATGTCAAGGGTAGGTAAGGTTTTTCGCGTTGCATCGAATTAATCCACATCATCCACCGCTTGTGCGGGTCCCCGTCAATTCCTTTGAGTTTTAATCTTGCGACCGTACTCCCCAGGCGGTCTACTTCACGCGTTAGCTGCGTTACTAAGTCAATTAAGACCCAACAACTAGTAGACATCGTTTAGGGCGTGGACTACCAGGGTATCTAATCCTGTTTGCTCCCCACGCTTTCGTGCATGAGCGTCAGTGTTATCCCAGGGGGCTGCCTTCGCCATCGGTATTCCTCCACATATCTACGCATTTCACTGCTACACGTGGAATTCTACCCCCCTCTGACACACTCTAGCCATGCAGTCACAAATGCAGTTCCCAGGTTGAGCCCGGGCATTTCACATCTGTCTTACATAACCGCCTGCGCACGCTTTACGCCCAGTAATTCCGATTAACGCTTGCACCCTACGTATTACCGCGGCTGCTGGCACGTAGTTAGCCGGTGCTTATTCTTCAGGTACCGTCATTAGTAACCCTTATTAGGAGCCACCGTTTCTTCCCTGACAAAAGAGCTTTACAACCCGAAGGCCTTCTTCACTCACGCGGCATTGCTGGATCAGGGTTGCCCCCATTGTCCAAAATTCCCCACTGCTGCCTCCCGTAGGAGTCTGGACCGTGTCTCAGTTCCAGTGTGGCTGGTCGTCCTCTCAGACCAGCTACTGATCGTGGCCTTGGTAGGCTTTTACCCTACCAACTAGCTAATCAGATATCGGCCGCTCCACGAGCACAAGGTCCTTGCGAATCCCCTGCTTTCCTCCGTAGATCGTATGCGGTATTAGCGCAACTTTCGCTGCGTTATCCCCCACTCGAGGGTACGTTCCGATATATTACTCACCCGTTCGCCACTCGCCACCAGAGCAAGCTCCGTGCTGCCGTTCGACTTGCATGTGTAAGGCATGCCGCCAGCGTTCAATCTGAGCCAGGATCAAACTCTTCAGTTTAATCTCTGTTTTATGTCATTGCTGACATGGTCCGTTTTACCAGACCGGTCGCTCACTCAAAATACTGACAGGCTCTTCCTGAAGTTGCCTCCAAAAAAATCCTATTCTTCTTCTGTGCGAGCATTTGATATTTTAAGTTCACCCCAAACGCTTGCGCGTCTGACGTGGCGCCTTCATCAAGTGCCCACACTTATCGACTGTTAGTTGTTAAAGATCTTTCTTTTCTCCGTCAGCTCTGGTATCTTCACCCGGGCCAACCAGACTGCAAAGCGTTTTGTTTGCAGCACTGAAGAGGGCAGATTATGCAGCGTTTTTCTTACTCAGTCAACATTTCTTTTCCGTCCCGCACCGCGCAAACTCCAACTCCCTGCACTCCGCGTTTCGTCCAATTCCGTCAACTTCCGCTGCCACTTCTCTTCCTGCCTTTACCCCGCCTCTCAGCGGGAGCCGAACTATATCAAACGTTGCGGAACTTTGGCAAGCGCTTTTCTAAAAATGCATGCATCCCTTCCTTTTGGTCGGAAGTGGCGAACCAGGCCCGCATCAATCGCATCTGAACTAATTACTTACATGATATTTTTTGCACACCATTTGGTGTCATGCCAGTTATCGCGTACTCTATATATAAAGCGGCAGAATCTACAGTATCGGCCGCCCCCTAATTTCAACACAGACCCGGGACTCTCCATTGGCCAAGCCTAATTACCAATTCGAAAAGCGTCAAAAAGACCTTGCAAAAAAACGCAAGAAAGAAGAAAAATTACAGCGCAAGTCGATACCGAAGACCGATGCTGCAGATGAGGACACTTCCAGCGAAGGTGAAGTGCAGCCAGATGTCGACGCTAATCCGGCGCCCGGCCAGTAATACAGTAATAGTTAATTGCGTACACTCTTAAGCGCGCCAGAGACATCTGCTGGCGCGTCGCAACAACGTAATGTCTTCCATTACACCATCAGCGACGTATTCAGATCGCGTATTTACAGAGCAGTTGTATCGGCATCGAAGTGATATCGGCGAGCTGCTTTCCTGCGTTAATCTGCAGCAACGCATCCACGACCGAACTCAACAGGGTCGGTATGTGCTGCGCAATCAGGTAATCGATTACCTCATCCTTGAGCAAATTACTGCTCTCAGAATTAAATTCGTGCGCTATATACAGCAGATTACTGCGGCCGCAATCCTGTACGGCCTTGGCCAAGCTGCGGTTGTCGCCACTCAAATCATATAGCGCACTGATATCGGACCGCCCCGACAGCACCTCGCACAAGGCCTGATACGTATCCTCTGCATCATCCTCACCTTTGACAATCTCAAAAAGATTTATCTGCGGGTGGCGTTGCCGCAATAAGGCGCGGCAGCCGATTTCCCTATCTTCATGGCTGCGGTAAGAGACGCTATTCACCACCAGTGCCACATTGGCGACAGGCAAGTGTTTCAGGTGACTGCCTATTAGAAAAGCCGCTGTTTGCCCTGCGGCGCGATTATCAATCCCGACATGACAATGACGCGCATCAGCGTCGACATCGGTATTAAAACTCACAACCGGAATCTGGCGTCGCTTGAGAACGCGCAGGCGGTTGCCGACCAGTTCGGTATTTCTGGCAGAAATCGCCACGCCATCGCATTTCTCTCCGATAGTCGCCAGGTAGTCACTCAATTTTTCATCTTCATTCGCGGAAAACCGCACCACGCCAAGCTTGCAACCGCGTAATCGAAATATCTCTGTGGAATCGGCCAGCGCCGCTTCCAAGGCGTCGGCAAATGCATCGCTGCCTTGTACGCAAAACTGGAAATATCTGCTTGCAACCGGTGCCGCAGGGCTGGATACGCTAGCGTCGGTGGCGGTTTTTTCCAGCTCTACAATGACCCGTGCGACCAAGTCGCGGGTGCGCGGGTGAACCCCAGGTCGGTTGTTGATCACGCGGTCGACCGTGGCACGACTCAGTCCGGAGGCTTCCACGATTTCATTCAACGCTGCTCGTCTTCGCATCATTTTGATCCTTTTTTATTCTACTGATGCACTTAAACTCATCGGAATTACATTGAGGCGAGAGTCTACCGGCTACAGGGCATCTTGCAAAGTGGTTCAACACTAGATGGGCTGCACGCAAAATTGCATAAGAAATAGAGAAAGAAAGCTTGAACGACTACGAACATGCAATTCACATATTGTTTTTTCTGGAAAATGATTCGAATTAGATTCTTTTATCTCAACAAATAAATCATAATGACATTTAATAAATTTCATATTTATCAAAGATAAATTAATTTTGATATCGTCATAAATCATTGTTAGCGATCACAACTCCTATAAATTGCAATTTCAG
Organism: Gelidimonas diazotrophica; assembly: GCF_055694025.1. Classification (NCBI taxonomy): domain Bacteria; kingdom Pseudomonadati; phylum Pseudomonadota; class Betaproteobacteria; order Burkholderiales; family Oxalobacteraceae; genus Gelidimonas; species Gelidimonas diazotrophica. The sequence continues at coordinate 3,784,379 of NZ_CM146349.1, read as the reverse complement.
GCAAATAAATTTATAAAATCTTAAATAGATAAAAACAAACTCATTTCCCATCATTTTTATCTCATTACGCAATATTTCCGCAGCAGATCCAATCGACATGCTTTTGCATGTTTTTTACGCAGGGTGAATTGCCATTGACACCAGAAACCGGTGCTGCAACGCGTTACAATCGGGCTCTGAACTCGACAACACAGCTGCAGCGGGCTATTTCCAACTTCTATTCCGGCATTTGTCGCAGCTCTACGAAGTAATATGTACTGCTTACTGTATTTTTATTCACGCTTTAAATACATGCGGGAAATGCACATTTATTACTTATACTCCCACTATTTATCTAATATTGAAACTGCTTTAGCATGCAACCGATCGCTCCCGGCACCGTCGTTTTTCACCGTTTTCGCGGATATGGGGTTCTGACTGCGGTAAATTTGCTGTCAGGCTGGGTATCGGTGCGCTTCGGCCAGGAATCGCACACGCTCGATCTGTGCCTGTCGTCCGACCAGTTGCAGCAGGCAGATGGCGAGCCGATCCTGTTTCGCCGTAATCCGCCCGAGCGCATGCCGCATGCGCGTCTGATGGCGATGGTGCGCGCCCTGCACGGTGCCGGTTATCAGCGGCTGTATCTGTATTCGTGGCCGAAACCGTCCGGCTTGCATTGGCATTGGCACCTGTTTACCGGTGCGCGCAACTGGAACGCGCGGCCGCTGCGCGCCGGCTGGTCCGGCTCCGGGGCCGATTACATCTTTAATCCGGTGCTGGGCTGGAGTGATGCGCCGGGAGCATCGACTGCGGAATTGATTCAGGCTTTGGCGCAATTCGATCCGGAAGGCCTGGCGCATGCGCTCGGCCATGATGCCGATCACAGCGCATGGTTTGCCGCTATCTGCGACGCCTTGCTGCCGGATTATGCTTACAGCTTTGGCTGGGAAGCGCCGAATGCCGCAGCGGCATCTGCCAGCCTGGCCGGCGCAGCGCTGCAGGTCATGCCGGTGCGTCAGGGATGGCCTGCTTACAGTGGCGCTGCATTGCCGTTGGCGCCCGGCTTGCAGCATCTGAATCGGCCGCACAACATTTTTCCTTCCCTCAAAAGTGGCGCCGAGTGCCTGTTGCGCGGAGCTTGAAGTCTTCTGAAAAGCAGCGCTTTCATTGGTAATAATTACGTACTGCCGTGATGGATTCCAATCACATCGGCATCTATCACGATGTGCGGTTTTGTGCGTTAATGTCGGATTTTCCTTGCCGGAGAATCCTCTTTCACGGATTCTTGCATCCATTCTGATCGCGCCATCCTGATGACACCCGTCGCCATTATTCCTCCCGTCCTTCCTCCCACCCACAGCCTGTTTGAAGACATTCTGGCGCTCCTGATCGGCACTCTGTTTGTCTCGCTCGGCATCGCCATGTTCAACCAGGCAGGGTTGATCACCGGCGGTACTGCTGGCCTCGCGTTTCTGATCCATTACACCACCCAGATTCCGTTCGGCACGGTATTTTTCGTCATCAATCTGCCGTTTTATTTCCTCGCGGTGCGGCGCATGGGCTGGCGTTTCACCATCAGGACTTTTTGTGCGGTGGCGTTGGTGTCGGTGTTTTCCAGCTTGCACCCGCAGTTTGTGCATTTCAGCGCCTTGACGCCGTTCTATGTCGCGTTGATGGGTGGATTTCTGATGGGAACCGGCTTCATCGTGCTGTTTCGCCATCAGGCCAGCCTGGGCGGCGTCAACATCCTCTCGCTCTACCTGCAAGACAAATACGGGATTCGTGCCGGCAAATTGCAAATGGTCGTCGATGTCGTCATCGTGCTGGCTTCGCTGCTGGTGGTCAACCTGACTGCGTTGCTGGCTTCGATTCTGGGTGCGGTGGCGCTGAATCTGGTCATCATGCTGAACCATCGCCCCGGCCGTTACATGGCGGTATGAACCGGTGTCGGCCCGCTTCAGGCGGACACCGTCCAAAATTTGACACCTGCGACTGCTGCGCATATATTTTGAATTCTTGATTGGAACAGGGCAGCCATGCTGCTGCCGAAACGACGCGAGGTTTCCATGACGCTTCAAGCGACTCCCCTTAACGCTGCGCACCGTGCCGCTGGCGCCCGCATGGTCGATTTCGGCGGTTGGGACATGCCGGTCAACTACGGCTCACAAATCGAGGAGCACCTCGCGGTGCGCAACGATTGCGGCATGTTCGACGTTTCGCACATGTGCGTGGTCGATCTGCAGGGCGCCAATGCACGCGCTTTTCTGCGCGGCCTGGTCGCCAACAATGTCGATAAATTGCAAATACCCGGCAAGGCGCTGTATTCCTGCATGCTGAATACCGACGGCGGTGTAATCGACGATCTGATCATTTATTTCTTCAGCGAAAACTGGTTCCGGCTGGTGGTCAATGCCGGCACCGCTGAAAAAGACCTGGCCTGGATTTCGGCCCAGAATAACAAAACCGGCAGCGGCCTCGTCATCACCCAACGCCGCAGCGGCGCTGACGCGCTGGCGCTGATTGCGGTGCAGGGACCGAATGCACGCGCCAAGGTATGGCAGGTCTTGCCGCAAACGCAAACCGCCAGCGCGCAATTAAAACCGTTCAATGCAGTCGTGGTGGCCGACGCGCCGTTCGGCGAAGTGATGCTGGCGCGCACCGGTTACACCGGCGAAGATGGCTTCGAACTGGCCTTTCCGGCCACGCAAGCCGAAGCGTTGTGGAATGCGCTGGCAGCGGCCGGCGTCAAACCCGCCGGTCTGGGCGCACGCGACACGCTGCGGCTGGAAGCCGGCATGAATTTGTACGGTCAGGACATGGATGACACCGTCAACCCGCTCGACGCCGGTCTGGCCTGGACTATCGATCTGGTCAGCGCACGCGATTTTGTCGGCAAGGCAGCGCTGCTGGCCAAAGGGCAACAGGCGCAATTTCTCGGTCTGATCCTGCGTGAAAAAGGCGGCGTGCTGCGCGCCCACCAGAAAGTCGCCACCGACAAAGGGCAGGGCGAAATCACCAGCGGCACTTTCAGCCCAACCCTGCAGCAAGCGATTGCGCTGGCACGTTTGCCGCTGGGCGTGGTGCCTGGCGACACAGTGCAAGTTGAAATCCGCGACAAGCAACTGACAGCGGCGGTGGTCAAACTACCGTTTGTACGCCACGGCAAAATTCTGATTTCCTGATCTCCACATGTCGCGTTATTCAATAGAAAAAACATGGAGTATATGCAAACTTATTATTGTTCATATGCGGTAACCGATGCAGCATCTATGAGTATATGTAGTGATCAGTAAAGTGCATCATACGCACCAGTACTAAAAAATTTTCTATTTCTGGAGTTAAAAAATGAACATTCCCGCCGAACTCAAATACAGCGAATCCCACGAATGGGCGCGCGCCGAAACCGATGGCACGATCAGCGTCGGCATCACCGAATATGCGCAGGATGCGCTGGGCGACATCGTGTTTGTCGAATTGCCGATAATCGGCCAGCAGCTGACAGCCGGCAAAGATTGCGCGGTGGTGGAATCGGTCAAGGCGGCCAGCGACATTTATGCGCCGGTCAGCGGCGAAGTGGTGGCGGTCAATGATGCACTGGGCGACGAACCCGAGCAAATCAACCAGAACGCTTATGCAGCCTGGCTGTTCAAACTGAAGCCGGCCAAGCCCGGCGACTTGGATAGCCTGCTCGATGCGGCGGCCTACCGCACCAAAATCGACGCCTGATCTTTCCACAACAACTCCAGATCATGACCCGCGCCAGCCTGTCCCAACTTGAAGCACGCGACGCTTTCATCGCGCGCCATATCGGCCCGTCCGAATCTGAACAACAGGCGATGCTGACTGTCCTCGGCTACCCGAGCCGCAGCGCGCTGATCGACGCCATCGTGCCGCCCAACATCCGCCGCAAGGATGCGCTGCCGCTCGGCCAGTTCACCCAGCCGCTGCCGGAGCAGGCGGCTCTGGCCAAGCTAAAAGGTCTGGCTGCCAAGAATCGCGTCTTCAAGTCGATGATCGGTCAGGGCTATTACAACACTTACACGCCGGGCGTAATCCTGCGCAACCTGTTTGAAAATCCGGCCTGGTACACCGCTTACACGCCGTATCAGCCGGAAATATCCCAAGGCCGGTTGGAAGCAATTCTGAACTTCCAGCAAATGATCATCGACATGACCGGGATGGCGATTGCCAACGCGTCGATGCTGGACGAAGGCACTGCCAGCGCCGAAGCGATGACACTGATCCAGCGCGTCGGCAAGTCCCATTCGAACGTATTTTATGTGGCCGACGACGTGCTGCCGCAAACCCGCGAAATCATCGAAACCCGCGCCCGGCCCATCGGCATCGAAGTGCGCACCTGCAGCTTTGCGAGTGATACCAAGGACGGAATGGTCGACAGCGCGCTGCACAACGATTGTTTCGGCGTGCTGCTGCAATATCCGGGCGTGAATGGCGAAGTGCGCGATTACCGCGAGTACGTCAAAGCGATGCACGCCAAGGGCGCGCTGGTGATCGTCGCCGCCGATTTGCTGGCGCTGGCGCTGCTGACGCCGCCGGGCGAGTGGGGCGCAGATGTGGTGGTCGGCAATAGCCAGCGCTTCGGCGTGCCGCTCGGTTTCGGCGGCCCGCACGCCGGTTACCTGGCTACCCGCGAAGCATTCAAGCGCAGCATGCCGGGCCGTCTGGTCGGCGTGACGGTCGATGCGCAGGGCAATAACGCGTACCGGCTGGCACTGCAAACCCGCGAACAGCATATCCGGCGCGAGAAAGCCACTTCCAACATTTGCACCGCGCAAGTCTTGCTGGCGGTGATGGCGTCGATGTATGCGGTGTATCACGGCCCGCACGGCATCCGTCGCATTGCGCAGCGCGTGCACCGCATCACCGGCGTGCTGGCGACAGGCTTGCGCAGACTCGGTTACGGCATCGCCAACCAGGCCTTTTTCGACACGCTGACGGTACAAGTCAAGCTGGCCGACAAATTGCACGCGGCGGCCCAGGCGCAGGGCGTAAATTTGCGACGGATCGACGATCATCATGTCGGCATTGCGCTCGATGAAACCACCGAACGTGGCGACGTGCAATTGCTGTGGTCAATTTTTGCGCAGGAAGTGCCGGGACAGGCACAGGCGCTCGATTTCGACGCGATCGAAGCCACGGTCAGCGATGCGTTCCCGGCTGCGCTGGCGCGCCGCAGCGGCTTTCTGACGCATCCGGTCTTCAACCGCTATCACGCCGAACACGAAATGCTGCGCTACCTGCGCAGTCTGGCCGACAAGGATCTGGCGCTCGACCGCAGCATGATTCCGCTCGGTTCCTGCACCATGAAGCTCAACGCCACCAGCGAAATGCTGCCGGTCAGCTGGCCTGAATTCTCCAGCATCCATCCGTATGCGCCGACCGGCCAGACCATCGGCTACCGCGAAATGATCGACCAACTGGAAGAAATGTTGTGCGCGGCCACCGGTTACGCCGCCGTATCCTTGCAGCCGAACGCCGGCTCGCAAGGCGAATACACCGGCCTGCTGGTGATCCACGCGTATCACGCGTCGCGCGGCGAAGCGCATCGCAATGTCTGCCTGATTCCATCCTCGGCGCACGGCACCAATCCAGCCTCGGCCACGATGGCCGGAATGCAGGTGGTGGTGGTCGCCTGCGACGCCCGCGGCAATGTCGATCTGGCCGATCTGCAAGCCAAGGCCGAACTCCATAGCAACAACTTGGCGGCGGCGATGGTGACTTATCCGTCGACCCACGGCGTGTTCGAGGAAGGCGTGCAGCAATTGTGCGAAATCGTCCACGCGCACGGCGGCCAGGTCTATATCGACGGCGCCAACATGAATGCCTTGGTCGGCGTCGCCGCGCCGGGCCAGTTCGGCGGCGACGTCAGCCACCTGAATCTGCACAAGACTTTCTGCATTCCGCACGGCGGTGGCGGCCCCGGCGTCGGCCCGGTTGCGGTCGGCGCGCATCTGGCCCAATTCCTGCCGAATCTGCGCAGCGCCGGCTACCAGCGCGACGCTGCCGGCATCGGCGCAATTGCGGCGGCCCCGTTCGGCTCGGCCAGCATTTTGCCGATTTCGTGGATGTATATCGCGATGATGGGCGCGGCAGGATTGACCGCCGCCACCGAAGTGGCGATTCTGGCCGCCAATTACATTGCGCGCCGTCTGACGCCGCACTATCCGGTGCTGTATTCGGGCCACGACGGATTGGTAGCGCACGAATGCATCCTCGATCTGCGCCCGCTGACCGCCGCCACCGGCATCAGCAACGAAGACGTCGCCAAGCGCCTGATGGATTTCGGCTTCCACGCGCCGACCATGAGCTTCCCGGTGCCGGGCACGCTGATGATCGAGCCGACCGAAAGCGAATCGCAGGCCGAGATCGACCGCTTCATCGACGCGATGATCGCGATCCGGCAAGAAATCGCCAAGGTCGCCAGCGGCGAATTTGACCGCGCCGACAATCCGTTGAAACATGCGCCGCATACCGCGCAAGTGGTCTGCGCCGACGTCTGGGAACATGCGTACAACCGTGAAATTGCAGCTTATCCGGTGGCTGCGCTACGCCAGCAAAAATACTGGCCGACGGTGGGGCGCGCCGACAACGTCTATGGCGACCGCAAGCTGTTCTGCGGTTGCGTGCCGATTGGCGAGTACGAGTAAGAAACGCGCAAAACAACAACCGGCGGAAGTTCTTCCGCCATCCCCGCGAAAACGGGGAAATTCAAGAGTTTACTTTCGAAGTAATTTGGCCAGCAGGATGGGTACGGTAGAAGCCAACGCCACTAGTCAACTCAAAGTTGCCTTCTATCAACCATAGCCGCAAAAACCTCAGCGGTTCGCTTAAACTCTTGTGCTATGCACAAATCACACGGATTTACTTTGATCGAATTGATGGTTGTGGTGGCTATTGTCGCCATCCTCAGCGCGATTGCTGCCCCATCGCTCCAGCGGCTGATCCAGTCGACTACGATATCGAGCAACGTGAACACCTTTCTGGCCGACATGCGCTATGCGCGCAGTGAATCGATTCGGCGCGGCGGCGGGGTTGTCATGTGTCGCAGCAATTCTCCCGAAGCAGCCAATCCGACTTGCGGCAGCGGTTCCGGCCCAGGTCAAAATGGGTGGGTCAGCGGCTGGATTATTTTTCACGACTTGAACAACAATGGAGCAAAAACCGCAACCGAGCCACTGCTGCGGGTGCAGTCGCCCATCACCTCGATAAATTCCATTGTGGAAGCGGGCGGCGCATCATCCACCAAATTCCGCTTCACGGCCACCGGACGCTTTCTCAACTTAAATTCGGCCACAACGCTGACCTTTGGTGGCAACGACATGTTCGCCAACGAGGTTCAACGCACGGTATGCGTCAGCCTTGGCGGCCGCGCCCGAATTGCCGGCGACGGCTTCGCCGATTGCCCGAACTAATAACCCATGAAGCCATCGCCTATGAATCGTCACCATCAAGCCGGCGCCTCGCTAATCGAGGTGCTGGTCGCCCTGCTGTTGCTATCTTTCGGGATGCTGTCTCTCGCTGCAACGCTGTCTTTCGCCGTACAGATGCCCAAGTTATCGGGCTACCGTGCGACAGCCGTCAACCTGGCCTCCAATTATATTGAGCGCATGCGGGCCAATCCAGAAGGGTTCAACAACGGCCACTACAACAAAAGCAGTTACGACAATTCACAGACCAAACTCACAAAAAACCAGTCAAAAATCTGCGACTATCCTAACTGCAACCATGTCTCCCTGGCCACTATGGATCTTGAAGAGACGAAAGTCGCAGTGCGTGCGGAACTGCCTGCTGGCGATATTCTCATGTCGCGCGACGACAATATCAGCGGCATAACCAGCAGCAGCAACACCGTCGGCAACCTGTGGATTATCTGGCAAGAACCCGACACTTATGCGGCGATCGTCGATTCATCATCCTCTGACAATTGCCCTCCCGAAGTAACGAATACCGACACCAATCCCAAGCCGCGTTGCCTTTATGTGAGATTCAAAATATGACACGCCATCGGCTCTCGTCAGGCTCGCGATACCTTAAAGGATTTTCGTTGATCGAACTGATGATCTCCCTGACCATAGGGCTGATCATTACAGTCGCGGTTTTTTCCGCGTATATGGGCGCAGCGGGAGCCGGTAAAATGGCCGAAGCGCAGGGGCGCATGAACGAAGATGCCCAGGCGGCACTGACCATTCTGACCCAACAGCTACGGATGGCGGGTAACAACCCCGATCAGGCCAACCGTATCGACAATCTCGATCCCACACTTTCCAGTCGCCACAATCCAGTCTATGGCCCGACGGCATATTCTCCCGTCTACGGCTCGGAATCCTCTCTGACGGGGTCGTACCCAACCAGCGTCTACAGCATCCTTGGCTGTGACGGGCAGTTCAGTGACATCACCAAAACCTACCTCAACGACCTTACCTGCGTGCCCGATACCACCAAACCGGACTCCATTGCGGTCAGTTACGAAGCGGATACCTTCAATACCGTGCCCACCACCGGCGGTAAACCAACCGACTGCCTCGGGCAAAAATTGAATCCGATCGAGGTCACATTCCCGCCGGGTGCTACACCAGATACTTATTACGTGGCAGACAACCGGTTTTATGTCGACACATCCTCCTCCATACCCAGCCTGTATTGCAAAGGTAATGGCGGCAACACCCAACCACTGGTTGAAAATATCGAGGACATGCAGTTCACCTATGGCACAGTCAGGGCTTTAACCGAAGACGCTGCAGTCATCACAGCGCGGGTGGCCGGCTATTTGAGCGCTGAAAAAGTAATCACTCATCCCGACCTCGCAGCCTTGGGCGATCCCGCAAAGCAATGGGCAAAAGTCATAACGGTTCGCATCTGCGTGCTGGTGCGTAGCGAGGCTCCGGTTGTATCCGACGCAGCGTCAGCGCGTTACATCAAGTGTGACGGCACTCTGGAAACTGCCCCACCAGACCTGCGGCTGCGGCGCGCTTACTCCACCACAGTTGTATTGCGAAATCGGCGGATTTAGAAATTACTGAAAACCTTGCTATGAAAATACCAACCCAATCTGCACACCGAAGGGGCTTGCCACGCTCTCGTTTGCTGCAAACCCAGCGCGGCGTGGTGCTGATCATTGCACTGATCTTGTTGGTCGTGATCTCGCTGCTGGCTGTCGCCAGTATCCGCAATGCCGGTTCCACAGCAAGTGTGGCAGGCAATGTGCGAACCACTGAGTTGGCTACCCAGGCCGCTGAAATTGCTTTGCGTCATTGCGAATCTTCTGTTTTAGATGTCTTGACAGTTGCCAGTGGCAACCCGTCTACCTATGCAACCACTTTTATTGAATCTAATATTTTGCCGACGAGTACCCCTCCGAAATGGCAAGACGCGGCGGACAATTGGGATATCGCCGCCACTCCGGCTTTCGTGCTCCCATTGAATCTGGTCAACCAGGCCGGGATGACCGACAAAACCTACAAGCGGCCGCCCGAGTGCATGGTCGAGCTCTCGGACCTTGCTCCTGCCGGTGCTCCCGGTACTGGCAGTAAAACTTTCTACTATGTAGTCACCGCCCGCGGGTTTGGCCCTGAAGTAGAGGAAGCTGATGCGAGCCGCAGCCGCCCCGTTGGCAGCGAAGTCTGGCTCCAATCCCACATTTCAATACTAGATGAGAATCCCTCATGATTAACCGCTTCCGCGCCACCTTGTCCATCATCCGATTCGGCCATCGGAAACCATGGCGGCTACTGTGCCTGGGATTTTGTTGTTACACATCGTCATGGGGCGCCGATGCGCGTCGATGGATGTTTCGGCTTGCTGCGCTGCCGCTGCTGCTGGCCTGGCTACCGGCGCAGGCGGCGGAAAACTACAACTTTCCAAACAATCTGCCCCCAGGCTGCAGCGGCAACAGCGGCACCTACACTTGCGGTGCACTATCGCTCGCCGCCGGCGACACGATCACCATCACATCACCGGCCACAATCACCATCAAAGGCGATTTCACAACTGGCGCCGGCAGCAAAATCAATGAAGGGGGCTCTGCTTCCAACCTGACCCTTATGGTTAGCGGGAAAACCTATTTGGGCACAGGCACCTTTCTGACCGCAAACTTGACCGGCGGCGGCACCGTCACCACCGATGTTAACAGCGACATCGTAGGCAATATCACTACTATCGCCGGCGTCGTCAACATCGGCAATAACAACACAGTCGTCGGCAAGATCAAAACCGACTCCGCCGCCATCAACGTCGGTAATCACAGCACCGTCACCGGCGCGATCACCACCACGATCGCTGGCGTGGTCACCATCGGCACTAACAGCATAGTCGTCGGCAATATCAAAACTGCCTCCGGCGCCGTCAACGTCGGTGATAGCAGCACGGTCGATGGCTCGATCATCACCAGTATCGCCGGCGCTATCACACTGGGAAATCACGTAAAAGTCACGGGCGATGTCGCCACCACCTACCACGGCAGTGCAGTCGGCGCCGGCGCCATCACTATTGGCTCTAATAGCGAGGTCGGCGGCGATGTCACCACCAAAGACGGCGCCATTACCGTAGGAAATTCCACAGAGGTCGGCGGCGGTCTCGGCACCGACGCAGGTGCCATCACAGTGGAGAATCACGCAAAGATCAAGGATTCGGTTTGCACCGGTAAAGCCGGCGCCATCACAGTGGGAAGTAACACAGATGTCGGCGGCAATCTCGTAACCAACGCCGGCGCCATCAGCGTCGGTAGTGCGAGTAACGTCGACGGCGCACTCATCTTCAATGGCGCCGGAGCTAGGACAGTGGCGCCTAGTGCAACTGTCGGCGACACTCCGAATAGCTCGGAGTGTCCTAAGGGCCCGCCCCCATTAGTAACCCTCAAAATCATATCGCGCCAGTGGCGTCAACTTTTCATGCGCTAGCATGAAATATCAGTAAGCATTCAATCAGGAGTACGCCGCATGCGTTGTTATTTCACCGCCCACAAACCATCAGCCCGGAGCTTCGGGTTCACGTTGATCGAACTCATGGTCACGGTGGCAATTGTGGCAATTTTGGCCAGCATAGCCCTGCCTGCCTATACCAGCTACGTAGCGAGAGCAAAGCGGGCGGATGCCCGAACCCAGCTGCTGCAGGTAGCCCAATTCATGCAGCGTTTTTATGCCGCCAATGACACCTTTACCAAAGATCGCGCCGACCACGATGTGATCGACCAAATTCCCGGGAGCCTGAAGCAGTCGCCCGCAGACAGCACCGCAATCTATAACCTTTCCATTCCAACTGCTACGCTAACTTCTGCCAGCTATGTTCTGCGCATGGTTCCCGTTGCCGGAGGATCGATGATCAATGACTCTTGTGGAACCTTTACCCTGACGTCAACCGGCGTGCGCGGAGTCTTGGTCGGCGGCACTGCCGGCGGCTCGACCCTGCGCGACACCTGCTGGAAGTAACGCGAGTCATCGGGTTGCGTCGCATTAACCAGTGAAAAGTAAATTCGGCAGCAGCAAAGCACATCGCCCTTGACGGGCAGGCCGGCTGAACAGCCCCCTTACTCTGAATAAACATAGGAGTATGGGCAATAACCCAGTACTTCGCGCAATAAAAACATGCGGCATTCATAAATACAGTGCGTTGTATGTATTTCATCCACGGACCGCCGTACAGGCGAAAACGCCCGCAATCGATGACCGGTTGCGGGCGTTTTTGATGCGGAAATCGTGCAGCGCTTACACCACGCCCTGATCGATCATCGCGTCGGCCACTTTGCGGAAACCGGCGATATTCGCGCCCAGCACCAGGTTGCCGTTCTGGCCGAACTCGGCCGCGGTGGTGCTGACGGTCTGGTAGATATTGTTCATGATGGCGTGCAGGCGGCTGTCGACTTCTTCGAAAGTCCATTGCTGCATGCTGGCGTTTTGCGCCATTTCCAGCTGGCTGGTGGCGACGCCGCCGGCGTTGGCGGCCTTGCCCGGACCGTAGCTGATGCCAGCGGCCAGGAACTTGTCGATTGCGCCCTGGGTCGATGGCATGTTGGCCCCTTCCGATACGCAGCGGCAACCGTTTTTCAGCAGCGCTACCGCATCGGCTTCATTCAGCTCGTTTTGGGTGGCGCTGGGGAAGGCGGCGTCGCAAGGCACCGACCAGAGCGGATTGCGGCCGGCTGGATAGTCCGATGCGGCAGTGTAGCGGGCCTCGGGGTGATGTTCGGCATAGGCGGCCAGCGAAACTCCTTCGACTTCCTTGAGTTGCTTCAGGGTTTCCAGGTTGATGCCTTGCGGATGATGGATCATGCCGCGCGAGTCGCTCACGGTGACCGGTGTGGCGCCGACCTGATACAGCTTTTCGACTGTGTAAATGGCGACGTTGCCGGAACCTGACACCAGGCAGGTTTTGCCTTCGAGCGTCTGGCCGATTGCTGCCAGCATGTTTTGGGCGAAATACACGGAGCCGTAGCCGGTTGCTTCCTTGCGCGCCAGCGAACCGCCCCAGCTGATTTTCTTGCCGGTAAACACGCCGTCGTAGCGGCCGGTCAAGCGTTTGTACTGACCGAACATGTAGCCGATTTCGCGTGCGCCAACGCCGATGTCGCCGGCCGGAATGTCGGTGGTGGGGCCGATATGGCGGTACAACTCGTTCATGAACGACTGGCAAAAGCGCATCACTTCATTATCCGACTTGCCCTTCGGGTCGAAGTCGCTGCCGCCCTTGGCGCCGCCGATGGACAAGCCGGTCAGCGCATTCTTGAAAACCTGCTCGAAACCGAGAAACTTGATGATCCCCGCATACACGCTCGGGTGCAGGCGAATGCCGCCCTTGTACGGCCCCAGCGCCGAATTGAATTCGATCCGGTAACCCTTGTTGACCTGTACCTGGCCCAGGTCATCGATCCACGCGACGCGGAACATGATCTGGCGCTCCGGTTCGACGATACGATCGATGATGTTGTGCTTTTTGTATCTGGAATCCTTGTCCAGCAATGGCCGCAGCGACATCAGGACTTCTTCGACTGCTTGGTAATATTCGATTTCGGCGGGGCCGGTGCGCTTTAATTTTGCGATGGTGTCTGCTACGTAGGGCAAGATAATTCTCCAATAGTGAGTAGGAAAGAATGCTTCACATGTGACTCCGGTGCATGTGTCTGCCCGCGGTCAGCCTGATAAGCTGGCCGCGGCCACCCCCTTCATGATGGGATAGCGCAAGACTGCCGGGGGCTTCGTTCTAAAATTTTACGGTAGTGCCGCCGCATATACCTAGCGCTAATTCTGGCCGGCAAGCGAACACAGGAGTGCCGCCATCATTTATCGATAACCTTGCGCGCAAACGAATCCAGGTAATCCATCAAGGCTTCAGCGCCGCTGACTGCGGCATCGGGGTCGCCGTTGGCGATTGCGGTGGCCAGCATCATGTGGCATTGGGCGTCGGCCTCGATATCGCCCTCGTGCTGAAACGCGTACCAGAAGCGGCGGCACTGCATCACTTGCGGGATGACGGCAGTAACGGCGGATGGATTGCGGCAGGCCTGGTGACTGACAGTGTCGAGCGCCTGATCGGCCTGCATATAGGTTTTCAAGTCGTTCTTTTTGGCGGCGGCGACCATTTTCCTGGCGTGCGTCAGGATATCCTTGCGCTGCTGCGGCGTGGCGCGGCGTGCTGCGCTGGCGGCGATCAGGCGCTCCAGCACGCGGCGGGTTTCGATCAAGGTCAAATGCGCGGCCAGTTCGATGTCGCTGACGATCAGGCCGCGCCGCGGCAACTGGACAATCAAGCCGTTGGCCGACATCCGCATCAGCGCTTCGCGCAGCGGCGTGCGTCCCAGGCCGGTCGCATCCACCAGTTCGGCTTCGACAATCGGCATCCCCGGCTTGAGCTGCAGGGTGACGATCATGCTTTCCAGCACGTTGTAGGCGATATCGGCCGCGCGCTGCTTGGTCCCGACGGGTTTATTCGCTGAAACTGCGGCTGAATCTGTTGCTGTCATTGTTTATCAAAACCGCGCTGCCGCTTGAACTGCTCGGTGGCAGCAACCAGCGCACTGGCAATGCCCGGTTCAAATGCTGCGTGACCGGCATCCTCGATCATGTTGATGTGCGCTTGCGGCCACGCCTGGTGCAAACGGTACGCCGACAACGGCGGGCATACCACGTCGTAGCGGCCCTGGATAATGATGGCCGGCAGGTGCCGGATGCGCCCGACGTTGCGGATCAACTGGTCGTCCGTCAGAAAGGCGTCATTAAGGAAATAGTGCGCTTCCAGCCGTCCTACACCGATGCCGACTGCTTCCGAGCCGAACTCTTCGGCGACTTCCGGATGCGGCAACAGATGCAGGCAACTGCCTTCATAACGGCCCCAACTGCGCGCCGCTTCCGAGTACACGACCGGGTCGTCGCAGAACAGGCGCTTCTCAAAAGCCTGCAGCAAATCGCCACGCTCGGATTCGGGAATCTGCGCGACGAACTGCGCATGCGCTTGCGGAAAAAACCATTTGACGCCGTTCAGGAACCAGTCGATTTCAGGCCTGGTGCACAGGAAAATGCCGCGCAACACGAAGCCGGTGCAGCATTCCGGATGGGCTTCGCCATAGGCCAGCGCCAGCGTCGAACCCCAGGAGCCGCCGAACACCAGCCATTGTTCAATTTCCAGCATCTGTCGCAGGCGTTCGATATCGGCGATCAGCAGCTGGGTCGTGTTGTTGCGGTATTCGCCCAACGGAGTCGATTTGCCTGCGCCGCGCTGGTCGAACAGCACGATGCGGTAATGTGCGGGATCGAAGAACTGGCGATGCTTGGGCGACAAGCCGGCGCCCGGCCCACCGTGCAGGAACAGCACCGGCACCCCGTCGGGATTGCCGCATTCTTCCCAGTACAAAGTATGCAATGCATCCACCGCCAGCATGCCGCTGCGGTAGGGTTCGATCGGTGGATAGAGCGCGGGGAGAGTGCTTGATTCAGTCATGGAAGAGTGCCTCGTAAATAGGCCGGCAGCAGACGCTGCCGGCGAGATTACATATCAAATTGCGCCAGCGAAAAGAATGGGGAGCGGTTCAGCCCGCTATGGATAACTCCCTCTCCCACTTGTGGGAGAGGGCTGGGGAGAGGTTACTCGCAATGACCAAAGCGGGCCAACCAAGGCGCAATTTCGATTGCATTGCCACATAATGCGGCCGAAACATTTGCCAAGGCCCTCTCCCTAACCCTCTCCCGCAAGCGAATCGCATGGCGATTCGGGCACCAGGAAAAGTCATGCCGGGCGAGGGGACGCAAACAGTCCTCACCTGGCAAGCTGCATAGTTACAAAAAATGGAGCAATTCGCATCGCTCCATTTTTCATTTCAGACAATTAAAGCGAGATTGGATTAATAACTGGCCAGAGCAACCGGCGCGCCATTCTTGAAGGAAAACACGGTGACCGGAGCCTGTTTCATATTCCCTTTTTCGTCATACGAATAGGTGCCGGCAACGCCTTTGTAGCTGGATTTGTACATCTCTGCGCCGACTTTGACCGGATCTACCGAGTTGGATTTTTGCATCGCCTGGGCTATGAACATGGTCTGGTCATAAAACGAAGCGGCATAGACATCGGCGTCGCGGTTAAAGCGTTTCTTGTATTTGGCCTTGAATGCCGGGCCATCCGCGACTTTACCCAGAATCGCTCCGCCTTGCGCGCAGAGCACGACATCGTTTACTGCATCGCCGCCAAGTTTCCCCATCTCCGGGCTGCACAGCGTATCGCCGCCCAGCAATTTCGCCTTGAGCCCAAGCTGCTTCATCTGGCGCGCCATCGGAGCGCCTTGCGGGGCATAGCCGCCGAAGAAGATCACATCGGCGTTCTTGGCTTTCATGTTGGTCAGGATGGTGGCGAAGTCGGTCGCCTTGTCGGTGGTGTACTCCTGCCCGACTACTTTGAGGCCCGATTTCTTCGCTTCCTTGATGAATTCCTGAGACAAACCCTGGCCGAACGCGGTGCGATCATCGATCACGCCAACGGTCTTGACCTTGAGTATTTTGGCAGCATAGACCGCCATGCTGGAGCCGATTTGAGAATCGCTGGCGACGATGCGAAACAGGTTCTTGTAGCCGCCCTCGGTGACTTTGGGATTGGTGCCCACCGTCGACATCATCACGCCAGCCTCGTTATAAATGCGCGATGCTGGAATGGCGACGCCGGAACAATACGGGCCGAGCACAAACTTGGCGCCGCCATCGACCAGCTTCTGGGCCGCGTTGACGCCGGATTTGGGGTCGCACTGGTCGTCTTCGGATTGCAGTTCGAATTTGATCTGCTTGCCGCCTATCGTCAATTTTCTGGCGTTCAATTCTTCCACCGCCAGGCGCACCCCGTTTTCATCGTCCTTGCCGGCAAAAGCATTGGCGCCCGAGAGCGGACCGGTGTGGCCGATCTTGACCACTTGCTGCTGGGCGAAAGCGCTGCCGGCCAAAGCCAAAGCAATCGCGCCTGCGATTGGAATCATTTTTAGTTTGAATTGCATATTGTCATCCTCTTGAGAATTGAACAGCGGTAAATTAAATTGAATAGCAGCGAATTGAACAGCAGTGATTAAGTGATACGCAATTGACCTGCCATACGCTACGGTCTGCGCCGTCTCTGGTTCCAGATGCAAAACTGATGCATGCATGCGCAGTTATACCCGATGCACTGCACGCCATCAACCGGCACTGCAATGCGCCTGGAATGCGCATCAAATTGCGATGCCCGGCTTTTCTGAAAAGCGAGAATACCATTCGGCTAATATATTTACAATATATCCAATCGATGTTGCGAAGGCCCGTAATCGGGCCATGCCGGCGCCGCGAAAGCGGCCGGAAACAGGCCGCGAAATGATGTAAATAGTGCCGGCCTGCGCGCCGGCACTATTTAAAATTCAACATACTGAATCAGGTATATTTACTTACCGCAATGAATACATGCGGCAATTGCCCTATTTTTAAAATTTACACAGGAGTATCTTGAGCGCGTTCTTTTTGACGAATATACGAGCCACGCGCAAACCTGCCGTCAAACCCGAATGCCCCAGACCAAAGGATCGCTTTCATCCAGCAGCAAAGTGGCTTCGGCATTCACATAAGCGCGGCCCCGAATGCTGGGCCGGATCTGCCCGTCTTCGATCCGGTAAGACGCTTCAAACACGCTGCCGATGATGCTTTCCTGACGCCAGATTGCGCCTTCCGCCAATGCGCGGTCTGCCGCCAGACAGGCGACTTTGGCGCTGGTGCCGGTGCCGCACGGCGAGCGGTCGTAGGCTTTGCCCGGGCATAGCACGAAGTTGCGGCTGTCGATGCCGGCAGTGGCGGAGGGCGCGAATAATTCGATATGGTCGATTGCCGCGCCGTCGCTGCTGGTGACGCCTTCGCGCTCCAGCGCCTGACGCACCCGCCAGGCAAAATCGGTCAGGGCTTCGATATTCTGCAGCGTCAGTTGCAAGCCGTGCTCGCCGACCAGGAAAAACCAGTTGCCGCCCCAGGCCACGTCGCCATAAACGCGGCCGTATCCTTCCACCTCGATGGCAAGCGCTTTCCGGGCCCGATACGCGGGCACGTTATGAACGGTGACGCTGCCGTCGGCGTGCAATTCTGTTTCGACGACGCCGACCGGCGTTTCGATCCGGTGGCGGCCAGGCTGAATCCGCCCCAGATGCGCCAGCGACACGATGAAGCCGATCATGCCGTGACCGCACATGCCCAGATAGCCGACGTTATTGAAGAAGATCACGCCCGCCGCGCAACTGCTGTCGTGCGGCGCGCAGAATAATGCACCCACCATCACGTCCGAGCCGCGCGGTTCGCACACCACGGCCGAGCGCAACTGGTCATGACTGCGCTGGAAGCGCGCCAAACGTTCGAATAAGGGGCCGACACCCAGGTCGGGGCCGCCGGCCAGCACCAGACGGGTAGGTTCGCCGCCGGTGTGGGAGTCGATTATGGATATTTTTTTCATGGAGTTCTGTGTGATTCAAATGAATTTTGCAGGATCAGCGCTTGCGGATTGATGAGGTTGTTCGGCTTGCCCTGGGCGAAATCGGCCAGATTCTGAAACGCGGCGCGGAAGTACAACTCATAACTGTTCTGTTCGACATAACCGAGATGCGGCGTGGCCAGTACGTTTTCCATTCGCAGCAACGGCGAGTCGGGCGGCAGCGGCTCGCTTTCAAATACATCCAGTGCAGCCGCGCCGGGCCGCCCCGCCTGCAGGGCTGCCAGCAACGCACCGGGCGCGACCAGTTCGGCGCGGCTGGTGTTGACGAATAGGGCGTCGGGCTGCATCAGCGCCAGATCGGCTTCGGAAACACAGGCTACGGTTGCATCATTCAAGCGCAGATGCAGGCTGATGACGTCGGAGGAGGCGAAAAAGGCTTCTTTTGATTCGGCCGCCAGATAGCCGTCCTGGACGGCGCCGAGGCGGCTGGCGGCACGGCCCCAAATTTGCACCGTCATGCCGAATGCCTTGCCATAGGCCGCGATCCGACGCCCGATTTTGCCATAGCCCCAAATACCCAGAGTCTGCCCCTGCAGCAACATGCCGAGCCGATTGTATTGCGGCGTTAGCGCTGCGGTCTGCCATCTGCCGGCTTTCAGATGGGATGCGTATTGGGGAATCTTGCGGCGTGCCGCCATGATCAAAGCCCACGTCAGTTCAGCCGGCGCACTCGGATCGCCCACGCCTTCCGCGATGACAATGCCGCACGCGGTGGCGGCGGCGACATCGATATGGCCGCTGACTTTTCCAGTTTGCGAGATCAGCTTCAGGTTCGGCAGCCGGGCCAGCAACGCTTGGTTGAATCCAGTACGTTCTCGAATCAATACCAGCGCGTCGAAAGGCGCCAGACGCGCCGCCAGTTGTCCGGCGCCGCGCGCACTATTGTTGAATACCTTGACCTCATGGCCGGCTAGCAATGCGAAGCAATCGAGCTTGCGTACACAATCCTGGTAATCATCGAGGATGGCAATTTTCATCAAATTTCGCCTTTTAAACGGGGTTTTTGCAGCGTTTTACGTTTTATGGAAAATCACAAACAAGCCGCACCATTGCTCTTTTACACTTCGTGAGCGCCGTTGGCCCCTATGTAACATTTATAATATTTCACGGGTTCGAAGGCCGTACCAACGGCCTTCCTCGCACCGGCGTCAGTGCGCGTTTTGGCTTCAACTGATCCAGCGCAAGCATCAAGCTGACGATACCCCTAATGCGCCGAAACGCGGCACAATTAATTCCATTTACTCTTTGGAGGATGTTTTGATGAATCAACCCATCATGAAAGGCGTAGCTGCAGTCAATGCGCCCGCTTTTGTGCACCAGCAAAAACTCATAAACTGGGTGGCCGAAATCGCGGCTCTGACCAAACCTGCCAATATCGTCTGGTGCGACGGTTCGCAACAAGAGTATGACCGTCTGTGCGAAGCCATGGTCGCCGCCGGCACCCTGAAAAAACTCAATCCGGCCAAGCGCCCGAACAGCTTTCTGGCGTGTTCGGACCCTTCCGACGTGGCGCGGGTCGAAGACCGCACCTTCATTTGTTCGGCCAGCAAGGAAGATGCCGGCCCCACCAACAACTGGATGGAACCGGCCGAAATGCGCAATACGCTGTCCGCCCTGTTCGACGGCTGCATGCAGGGCCGCACCATGTATGTGGTGCCGTTTTCGATGGGTCCGTTAGGCTCGCCGATCGCGCATATCGGGGTCGAATTGTCCGATTCGCCGTATGTGGTGGTCAACATGCGCATCATGACCCGCATGGGGCGCGCGGTGTATGACGTGCTCGGCACCGATGGCGAGTTCGTGCCTTGCGTGCATAGCGTCGGTGCGCCGCTGGCAACCGGCCAGCAGGATGCTGCGTGGCCTTGCAACCAGACCAAATATATCGTCCACTTCCCGCAAAGCCGCGAAATCTGGTCGTATGGTTCCGGCTATGGCGGCAATGCGCTGCTGGGCAAGAAATGCTTTGCGCTACGGATCGCTTCCACCATGGGACGCGAGGCAGCGCAGGGGCCCTCTGATGGCCCGGGCTGGCTGGCCGAACACATGCTGATCCTGGGCGTCGAATCGCCTGCCGGCAAAAAACATTACGTGGCGGCGGCGTTCCCGTCGGCCTGCGGCAAGACCAACTTCGCGATGATGATTCCGCCGGCCGGTTTCGAGGGCTGGAAAGTCACCACCGTCGGCGACGATATCGCCTGGATCAAGCCGCAGGTTGACGCAAAAACCGGCGACGTCCGTCTGTACGCGATCAATCCGGAAGCCGGCTATTTCGGCGTGGCGCCCGGCACCAATGAAAAGACCAATTACAACTGCATGGCCTCGATGCGCGAAAACACCATTTTCACCAACGTCGCATTGACCGATGATGGCGATGTCTGGTGGGAGGGCTTGAGTTCGGTCGCGCCGGCGCATCTGATCGACTGGCAAGGCCACGACTGGACGCCGGAAATCGCCCGTGACACCGGCGCCAAGGCCGCGCATCCGAACGCGCGTTTCACCGTCGCCGCAACGCAAAATCCGGTCTTCGACACCGCCTGGGACGATCCGGCCGGAGTGCCGATTTCCGCCTTCATCTTCGGCGGACGCCGCTCCACCACGGTGCCGCTGGTGACCGAGGCGCGCAACTGGGTCGAAGGCGTGTACATGGCGGCCACCATGGGCTCCGAAACCACCGCCGCCGCCGCCGGCCAGATGGGCGTGGTGCGGCGCGATCCGTTCGCCATGCTGCCATTTGCCGGTTACAACATGAGCGACTATTTCCAGCACTGGCTGGATATCGGCCAAAGGATTGCCGCGTCATCTGGCAACGGCGCGGCGCAATTACCCAAAATTTACTGCGTCAACTGGTTCCGCACCGATGCCGACGGCAAATTCGTCTGGCCCGGATTCGGCGACAACATGCGGGTGCTGAAATGGATACTGGAGCGCATCGAGGACAAGAATGGCGTCAGCGGCGGCATCGATCACCTGTTCGGCATCAGCCCGCGTTTTACCGATCTGCAATGGGATGGACTCGACTTCACGCAAGCCCAGTTCGACACCATTACCTCGATCGACAAGAATGCCTGGCGCGAGGAACTCAAGCTGCACGCGCAACTGTTCGAAAAACTGCAATACCATTTGCCAAAGGAACTGGAGGCAAACAGGATCGCGCTGGAACAGGCTCTGTCAACCTGATTTTAATTTGACGCGATGCAGCACGGCCATAAAAAATCAATAATTCGGCCGTTTTTTTGCACTGCAACAAATAAAAAAAACCCCGTAGGCAGCGCCTGACGAGGTTTGAACCCTTCCCGAACGGGAAGGGGGAGACATCCGATATAGAGTGTTGCGCGTTAGCTGGCGACGTGCGATTGACGTTGCACAGAAAGACCGTTTATTACGGTGGCGTTCGCCGATGCATCGGCGATGTGCGCCAGCGACAGACTGGCGTCGCGACCGGCATCAAGCGTCACAGCCGGAGCGGCGATCAGCGCGGCCAGACGGGAAACCGGCGCACTCAGCAAATACGCAAACGGAAATACGATCGGCCAGGAAGTCAGCCAGGCTTCCATCCAGGCAGCCATGAAATCAGGCGAAAAGCCGACCCAAACCAGGCGCAGAACCGCCGCCATCACCAGGGTGATCAGACCCGTCATCAATAACGATGGCAACATCGACGCCAGACTGTTCGAACGCCGCGGCGCTTTGCGCGCGGTTCGCGAACGGGGAGTGGTCGCAACCGGCGTGCAATTGAGGTAGTACGCAGCCGCAGGCGCCATATGGTCGTTGTAGGCGCTGGTGTTGTTATGCATGATGGTCATTCTTGGTTACGAAACTGCTGGTTATTTTTTAATGAAATTAGCTGCGGCACGAAAGGGCGCGTAATTCAGCCACCAGGTTAGGCGGCAGTGCATCGCTTGAACTGGTCATCGAATGCAAAGTCATTGCATTGCGATAATAAGCACGTGCAAGACGTTGCTCCCTGCTCATGTTAGGCTTGACCACCATTTTCAGCGCGCGGTAAATGCCTGTCAGCAAAGGCTTGAATATGATTGCCAAAGCAGCCAACAGAGCGAAACTGACTAAAATTTGTAGTAGGGAAACGAGGGACATGTTTTGTTCCAAATCAATGTATATGAAATTTTTTCTTAAGCGCACTATATTGCGCTGCAATATATAAATCAAATTTCAAATTCTCATATCAGTTATACTTTTACTGAATGGCCAATAGTTACTATATTTATTAGTTAAATAACAATCAGGCCAAGGCTGATTGCAAGACGCCGGATTTTTATCCGGCGCCGATTCACTTACGGTACCTTTAAAAAATCATGCGCTTTCTCTCTCTGGATCTGAATTTGTTGCGCGTCTTCGATGTGGTGATGACCGAGCAGAACCTGACCCGCGCCGCCAACCGGCTGTCGGTCACGCAGCCGGCGGTGTCGAATGCCCTCAAGCGCCTGCGCGAAACCGTCGGCGATGATTTGCTGATTCGTACCGCGTACGGCGTCAAGCCGACGCCGCGTGCCGAAGCGCTGTGGCCGGCGGTGCGGCGCGCCTTATCGGACCTGGAAGCAGCGCTGATTCCGGAAGCATTCGACGTCAAGACCGCGCACCAGACTTTCCACATGGCGATGGCCGATGCGACGGCGGCGCTCTGGCTGCCGTCTCTGGTGCGCTCGTTCGAGCGCGAGGCGCCCGGTTTGAGCGCCCGCATGGTGCCGCTGACGACGCGCGAGCCGCGCCCGATGCTGATGCGCGGCGATATCGATCTGGCAGTGGGATTTTTTCCCGGTGTGGTGGCGCAATTGGAAGGCGGGCAGGGCAGCGACTCGCCGATTTTGCACCAGCGCCTGCATTCCGGCTCCTACGTCTGTGTGATGCGGCGCGACCATCCGCTGGCAAAATCCGAACTGACGCTGGACGCTTACTGCGCGGCCAACCACTTGCTAGTGAGTTTTTCCGGCCGCGCACACGGCTTGATTGATGAAGAGCTGACCAAAATTGGACGCAAACGGCATATTTTGCTGACGGTAAATCAGTTTTTCACGGCCGGCCGGATCGTTGCCAATTCCGACCTGATCACGGTGCTGCCGCGCCACCTGGTGGTGTCGACCGGGATGGGCAACGAGCTGATTACCAAGGATTTGCCGATCGAAACCCCGGCGGTCCACGTCGACATGCTGTGGCACGAACGCGATGCGCGCAATCTGGCGCATAAATGGTTGCGTGAACACTTGACCACCATGAGCCGGCATGCATTCAATTCCGGCAATCTGAAATAGTGGCAGCAGTGCCGGCCGGGCGCCGGTACTGCATCGATACTCAGGATTAGTATGAATTAAAAAACAAGTATTCCCGCACTTATTCAGCGCTATTTAAAAAATACTCCACTTATTTTATAGGAAGCTTGGTGGAGTTTTTGACTTCTTCCATGACCGCATAGGTATGGGTTTCCCGCACGCCCTTGAGCTGCAATAACGATTTGCCGAGAAAGTCGCGGTAAGCGTTCATATCCTTGACGCGCACCTTGACCAGGTAATCGAAACCGCCGGCGACCATGTGGCATTCCTGCACTTCCGGTATCACTTGCACCCCGCGCTTGAAGGCTTCAAACACGTCCGGCGTGGTGCGGTCCAGCACCACTTCAATGAACACCAACAGCGCCACATCGAGCAATTCAGGATTGAGTTGCGCGGTGTAACCGAGGATATAACCGGTTTCCTGCAGCTTGCGCACGCGTTCCAGACAGGCTGCCGGCGACAAGTTGATCTTTGATGCCAATTCAACATTACTGATGCGGCCGTCATTTTGCAATTCTGATAGAATTTTTTTACTGATTTTGTCGAGCATAAGAAACGTGTAAGGAATAAGTTGAGGATTTGGACGCGGAACCAATGCGCACATTATTTCGCGCACGTTCCCAATCATCCGTGGATAAATTTTATTCGGTTTAATTTTCCCATCAAATAGATAATTTTGATAGTGACGACAATTACCAGAATAAATGCATGTCAATCCCACCTACAATCAAATTAACTTCCGTAGCCGCTGCCTCCGGCTGACGGCTTCCATCTTTCCCTTATTCGATTGCGCCAGAATATGACCAATTTATCCCCTTCCACTGCCGCTCCCTTTACCGCATTGCAGAATGAAATTCTGCGCGATCCAACGCCGCTGCGCGCCGCCATTACGGCCGCTTACCGCAAAGAGGAAAGCGCCGCTGTGCAATGGCTGTTGTCGCAAGTGCATATCAGCAATGAAACGCAGGCCAAGGTGCAAACGCTGGCGCGCACACTGGTGCAATCGGTGCGTGAAAAACGTACCCGCGCCTCCGGCGTAGATGCACTGATGCATGAATTTTCGCTGTCGTCGGAAGAGGGTGTGGCGCTGATGTGCCTGGCCGAAGCGCTATTGCGCATTCCCGACAGCCACACCGCCGACCGCCTGATCGCCGACAAGATCAGCAAAGGCGACTGGCGCCGCCATCTGGGCGAATCGCCGTCGCTGTTCGTCAATGCCGCCACCTGGGGCTTGCTGGTGACCGGCAAACTGGTCGGCACCAGCAGCGAGCAGGGTCTCGGTTCCGCCCTGACCAAACTGATTACCAAAGGCGGCGAGCCGTTGATTCGCAAGGGCGTCGATCTGGCGATGCGCATGCTGGGCAACCAGTTCGTCACCGGCCAAACCATAGAAGAAGCACTGAAAAACGGTCGCGACAATGAAAAGCGCGGCTACCGCTATTCCTACGACATGCTGGGCGAAGCGGCCTTGACTGAAAAAGACGCGGCCGCTTATTACGTTTCCTACGAAACCGCGATTCACGCCATCGGCCGCGCCTCGAACGGCCGCGGCATCAAGGACGGCCCCGGCATCTCGGTCAAACTGTCGGCGCTGCATCCACGTTATGCGCGCGCCCAGCGCGAACGCACCATGCTTGAACTGTTGCCGCGCCTGAAAAGCCTGCTGCTGCTGGCGAAAAAATACGATATCGGCCTGAACATCGACGCCGAAGAAACCGATCGGCTGGAACTGTCGCTGGACTTGATGGAAGCGCTGGCGTTCGACCCCGATCTAGCGGATTTTGACGGCTTGGGTTACGTGGTGCAGGCGTACCAAAAACGCTGCCCGTTCGTGATTGATTATCTGGTCGATCTGGCGCGCCGCAGCGGCCGCAAATTCATGGTGCGTCTGGTCAAGGGCGCGTACTGGGACGCCGAAATCAAGCGCGCGCAAGTCGATGGCATGCATGGCTATCCGGTATATACCCGCAAGGTGTACACCGATGTTTCCTACCTGGCGTGCGCGCAGCGTTTGCTGACAGCAGCCGATGTGGTGTACCCGCAATTCGCGACCCACAATGCACTCTCACTCGCCACCATCTACACCTGGGCCCAGGAACAAAACGTCACCGATTACGAATTCCAGTGCCTGCACGGCATGGGCGAAACGCTGTACGACCAAGTGGTCGGCAAAGAGTATCTGGACCAGCCGTGCCGCATTTACGCGCCGGTCGGCTCGCACGAAACCTTGCTCGCGTATCTGGTGCGCCGCCTGCTGGAAAATGGCGCGAATTCATCGTTCGTCAATCAAATCGTGGACGAAAAAGTATCGATCGATTCGCTCATCACCGACCCGCTGGCGCTGTCGCAACAATTAGCCGGCGCGCCCCATCCGAAGATCGGATTGCCGCTGGAATTGTTTGGCTCTGCGCGCAAAAATTCCGCCGGCATCGATTTCAGCGATGAAAACGTACTGCGCGAGATTAGCGCAACACTAGCTCAATTTGGCAACAGTAAATGGCAAGCAGCGCCGCTGCTGGCATGCGCGGTCGCGGCCACGCAGGCGCAAGCGATCTTGAATCCGGCCGATCATCGCGACGCCGTCGGCACTGTAATCGAAGCCAATGTTGACGATGTTGAAACCGCATTGGCGGCAGCCAGCGCCTTTGCGCTGGACTGGCAAACCGTGCCGCCATCCGAGCGCGCCGCCGTGTTGTGGCGAGCCGCCGATTTACTGGAAACCCATCACCTCGAACTGATGGCGCTAGCGATCCGTGAAGCCGGAAAATCGTTGCCGAACGCGATTGCCGAAGTGCGCGAAGCGGTCGACTTTCTGCGTTATTACGGCACCCAGGTTTCCACCAGCGTCAACAGCTTGGCGCTCGGGCCGGTAGTCTGCATCAGCCCGTGGAACTTCCCATTGGCAATTTTTATCGGCCAAGTCAGCGCTGCACTTGCGGCCGGCAACGTGGTGCTGGCGAAAGCGGCGGAACAAACCCCGTTGATCGCGCACCGCGCAGTGCAACTATTGCATGAAGCCGGTGTTCCACGTGGAGCATTGCAATTCCTGCCGGGTCGCGGCGAAACCGTCGGCGCCACGCTGACCGCCGATGCCCGCACCCGCGGCGTGATTTTTACCGGTTCCACCGATGTGGCGCAGCTGATCAACCGCACGCTGGCGCAGCGCTCTGTCGCCGAAGCCTGCGATATCCCATTGATCGCGGAAACCGGCGGCCAGAATGTGTTGATCGTCGATTCTTCATCGCTGCCGGAACAAGTGGTGCAAGACGCCATCGCGTCCGCCTTCGACAGCGCCGGCCAGCGCTGCTCGGCATTGCGCGTACTGTGCCTGCAAGCCGATATCGCCGACAACACCATCGCGATGCTGAAAGGCGCGATGCAGGAATTGCGCGTGGGTAATCCGGATCGGCTGGCAACCGACATCGGCCCGGTGATCGATCCCGAAGCGCAGCAAAACCTGCTGGCGCATATCGCTAAAATGAAAGTTAGCGCGAAAGATTTTTATCAATTGCCGTTGCCGGCACAGTGCCAGCACGGCACTTTCGTGGCGCCGACCGTGATCGAAATTGCTTCCCTGTCCGAATTGCACAATGAAGTGTTCGGGCCGGTATTGCACGTATTGCGTTATCAGCGCAGCGCGCTGCCGCAATTGATCGATGCGATCAATGCCACCGGCTACGGCTTGACCTTGGGCGTGCATTCGCGCATCGATGAAACCATCGATTTCATCGCCAGCCGCGCCCATGTCGGCAATATTTACGTCAACCGCAATATCGTCGGCGCAGTGGTCGGGGTGCAACCGTTCGGCGGCGAAGGCAAGTCCGGCACCGGCCCCAAGGCCGGCGGACCTTTGTACATCAAGCGCCTGCAGCACAATCCGGATAACGCGCTAGGCGCACACACGATCCATGAACCGGCCGCGCTGGCGGCTACCGACGCTTTCAGCAACCTGTTGATTTGGGCCAAAACCCACGGCCACGAACGCATCGCCGCATTGGGCGAGCAATATGCACACACGACGCCGCTGGGCACCACGCTGGTCTTGCCGGGCCCGACCGGCGAGCGCAATACCCTCAGTTTTGCGCCGCGCGGCGGCGTGCTGTGCGCCGCCTCCGGCACCAGCGCTTTGCTGAATCAGATCGCTGCTGCGCTGGCCACCGGCAATACGGTGCTGGTCGCCGCGCAATCCGCCAACCTGATTCCATCCGGCTTGCCAAAGCAGGTGCGCGCGCAGATCCATGTCATCGACAATCCGGCGCAGGATGCCGGTTTCGCGATTGCCTTGGTGGATGGCGCGCAAATGGCGCAGCTATTGCCGCTGCTGGCCGCCCGCGAAGGTGCATTGATTGCCACCGTGGAAACCACTGAAACCGGCGCGATTGCCTTATGGCGGCTGGTGGCCGAACGCGCACTCTGCATCAACACCACGGCTGCCGGCGGCAATGCCAGTTTGATGACGCTGGAAGGGTAATTGCCAGGCTAATTCAGACAGTTTTTCCTTAAAAAAAGCCACCGGGTTGCATCTTATCCGGTGGCTTTTTTTCACATTGAACAGGCGTTTTTCCAGAGAAAATCTGGTCCACGAAAGGCAGAAAAGCACGAAAAAATGCAATCATTTGGTGTTTCATGATTTTTTGATTGCTGTTAAATAATGTAATTTAACAGCAATTAAAAGACATTAATGTAATTTACAGTATTGAATGACTATCTTGCGCATGCATTCCGGCGCATATTCTCTTCACTATATTGAACGCGTAACGCTGCGCCACCCGCTCCAAAAAACTGTTGAAGTCGATGCTGGCGTTTTCATTCGCCTTGTCTGAAATGGTCCGCACCACCGCAAACGGGATGCCGAATTCGAAGCAGACTTGCGCCACCGCCGCACCTTCCATTTCGACTGCCAGCACTTCCGGCAGCGCCAGTTTCAAGGCGGTGATTTTAGCGCTGCTAGTGATGAATTCGTCGCCGCTGGCAACCAGGCCGCGATGCAGGCGCGGCGTTTTCAGCCTGAACGCAGCCTTATCCTGGCTTTCAATCGCATCGCCCCAATCCAAGCCCAGAAAATCGTAAGCGGCCTGGCCGACCAGGGCGCTTAAATCCACATCGGAAGCAAAAGCGCTGATGCCCGTCAGCGGAACTTCGAAACGCGGTGCCAGCGGCGTTGCATCCATATCGTGCTGCACCAGATTCTCCGCCAGCACGATATCGCCAACCTGCACCTGGTGCGCAGCGCTGCCGGCCACACCGGTAAACACGATATGGGTCACGTTAAAACGTTCAATCAACGTCGCTGCCGTTGCCGCAGCAGCAACCTTTCCAATTCTGGATAAAACGCAAACGCAGTCAATTCCCCATAAGGAACCGCTGGTGTAGTCGCGCATGCCGCGCTGAATGCTGTGTTTGCGCTGCATTTGATCTATCAAGCCGGTTTGTTCTTGATGCAGGGCGCTGATAAGCCCCAAACGGATTTTTTTGTCTGTCATTGCCTGCCTTGATCTGGTTGCCGGGCGTTTACTGGGTTTTTAATACTTTGTTTATATATATAAATAGTAGTAATAGTTAACGGTCGGTCTAATCTGTGGATAAGGTATTAAAACCGAATGATTTCAAGCAGTTGGCGATTTCATAAAGTCTGCATAAACGCGGTATGTATACAGGATAGATTCTGGACAAGATTTTAGCCGCACGTGTATACATCACTTATGCACAAAAACACCCTGTGGATATCCCTAAGGTTATCCACAGGGTAAAGCGTAAAAAATATCTGTTTTAGCAATTTTTTGCCTATTTTTGCCTGGGTTATCCACATTTTCGATTTTTATTTAAGCTGCAAAAGTATTTTCAGGCGGGCTGGCGAGCTTAAAAATACTTTTGGCCCCTGCCTTCGCTAAATCGTCTGCCAGCGTCTTCAGCGATGGATTCAAGGCTTTGTAGCGGCATTCATGCGTTTATGGCAGTCGCATTTGCGCTGGAAAA
The DNA here is from genome assembly GCF_055694025.1 of Gelidimonas diazotrophica. Lineage (NCBI taxonomy): Bacteria > Pseudomonadati > Pseudomonadota > Betaproteobacteria > Burkholderiales > Oxalobacteraceae > Gelidimonas > Gelidimonas diazotrophica. Next base: position 3,755,154 of record NZ_CM146349.1, on the reverse strand, counting down.
ATTTGAAGTTGCCGGAAAAATCGATTTTTAAATAAAGCTTGCAAAAAACGTGCAGCATTACTTTCCGTAAAAGTGGCTGCGAAAGTAGCGCCATGACATGGTCATTTACGTTTCGTCATTGATGGCGACTGCAAAGGCAAAGCGCCTGGCTTATTCGGCAAGGCAATCCTGCATTATTTGAAAAGTTGGGCAAGGCGGTTTTTGATATCACGCTGCTGGCGAAGATGGTTTTGATTTTTTTTTCGGTTTTATTTAATGTTTTATATATATAAATAGTAGTAATAGTTAACGGTCGCACTTGCCTGTGGATAAGTGCGTAAAACCGAATGATTTCAAGCGATTGGCGATTTCATAAAGTCTGCATAAGCGCGGTATGTTAACAGGATGGATTCTGGATAAGAAAAATGTCGATTGCGCCGGATGCGCTTACACACAATGGATAGGCCAGATATCCACAGACTTATCCACAATTGGCAGAAACTTACTATTTATTCATACTTATTTATACTGATAATCAGTATTTTTAAATCCGCTTTACTTGTATGCAGAAAATAATATGTTTTTTAGCATACTGCCTGATTTTTTAATTTTTTCAGATTTCATGCTGTAGTGCAAAAAGCGTTGTGATGACAGGTTTTTGCCGGCGTTTGGTGCTGGCAATCAACGACAGTTCGGGCTCCAGCGCGACTGCGCGGGCAATTACAATGCAGTGCGCGCGGGCTTCGCGCAGCGCAATCCGAACGGTATCGGCAGCGACCCAATAACGTTGTTTGCATTGTTTTTGGATAATTATTTATTAGGGGGTATGCTGTAAAAGCAATGCTTTACCGCATTATTCATAAGCGGTATTAAAAAATACAATAGATAGTATTTGATCAAACACTAAAGCGGGGCATGCCATGGAGTCTGCAGGTAAATACGATTACATCATCATCGGCGCCGGCTCGGCCGGTTGCGTGCTGGCCAACCGGCTCAGTGCCGACAGTCAAAATTCAGTGTTGCTGATCGAGGCTGGCGGCAAGGATGATTATCTGTGGATTCATATTCCGGTCGGCTATCTGTATTGCATCAATAATCCGCGCACCGACTGGATGTACCGCACCGAACCGGATGCCGGCCTGAACGGGCGCAGCCTGATTTATCCGCGCGGCAAGGTGCTGGGCGGCTGTTCCTCGATCAACGGCATGATTTACATGCGCGGGCAGGCCCGCGATTACGAGCACTGGGCTGATTTGACCGGGGACGAGAGTTGGCGCTGGGACAATGTCTTGCCGTTTTTCAAGAAAAGTGAAGACCATTACAAGGGCGCCGATCTGTCGCACGGCGCCGGCGGTGAATGGCGGGTTGAAAAGCAGCGCTTGTCGTGGGAAATCCTGGATGCATTCCGGGCTGCCGCCCTGGAATGCGGAATTCCCAATACCGACGATTTCAACCGCGGCGACAATGCCGGTTGCGGCTATTTCGACGTCAATCAAAAGCGCGGGGTGCGCTGGAATACCGCGAAAGCCTTCCTGAAACCGGCTGCCGGTCGTCCCAATCTGGAAATCATGACCGGCTGCCAGGTGCGCCGCTTGCGCACTCATAACGGGCCGCAGGGCGTGGTGTGCAGCGGGGTGGAATTCGTCGGCGGCGGCCGCGAATGGTTTGCCGAATCCGCTGGCGAAACGATTCTGGCCGCCGGCGCTATCGGCAGCCCGCAGATACTGCAACTGTCGGGGATTGGCCCAGCCGCTTTGCTGCAGCAGCATGATGTGCCGCTGGTGCTGGACCTGCCGGGCGTCGGCGAAAACTTGCAAGACCATTTGCAGATCCGCACCGCTTTTAGGATACAGGGCGCGAAAACGCTGAACATAATGGCCGGCAACTGGTTCGGCAAGATGAAAATCGGCCTCGAATATGCGCTGTTCCAGCGTGGCCCAATGTCGATGGCGCCGTCGCAACTGGGCGCATTTACCAAGTCCGATCCAGCGCAGCCCAGCGCCAATCTGGAATACCACGTGCAGCCGCTGTCGCTGGAAAAATTCGGCGAACCCTTGCATCCGTTTCCGGCCTTTACTGCCAGCGTGTGCAATCTGCGTCCGACTTCACGCGGCCATGTGCGCATCGCGTCCGGCCTGGCACAGGATGCCCCAAAAATTTCTCCGAATTACCTGAATACGCCGGAAGACCGCAAGATAGCGGCAAATTCGCTGACGTTGACGCGTAATATCGTCTCCGCACCGGCACTGCGTAAATACGCGCCAGAAGAATTGAAGCCCGGCGCGCAGTTTCGCAGCGAAGAAGAGCTGGCGCGTGCAGCCGGTGATATCGGCACCACCATCTTCCATCCAGTCGGCACCTGCAAGATGGGCCGCAGCGATGATCCGCTGGCCGTGGTCGACAGTCAGTTACGGGTTCGGGGCATCGCCGGGTTGCGGGTAGCGGACGCTTCGGTGATGCCGACCATCACCTCCGGCAATACCAATTCTCCCACCATCATGATTGCCGAAAAAGCAGCAGCGTGGATACGCGCCAGCCGTAACCCTTGATCGATCTTGATACGTATTTATACGGTATTACCGCACGCCAAATAATGTTGTATATTAAAAAAAGTATACAAATAAAGCCGGAAAAACCCGGCAGCGAGGAGACAAAATGGGCGACGTTATCTTGGAAACGAGAGGCTTGACCAAGGAGTTCAAGGGCTTTACTGCCGTTGATAATGTGAATCTGCAGGTGCAGCGCGGCCATATCCATGCGCTGATCGGGCCGAACGGCGCCGGCAAGACCACCTGTTTCAATTTGCTGACCAAATTTCTGATTCCGACCACCGGACATATTCTGTTCAATGGACGCGACATCACGGCCGCCAGGCCGGCCCAGATTGCGCGTCAGGGCATCATCCGCTCGTTCCAGATTTCCGCAGTATTTCCGCATCTGACGGTGCTGGAAAACGTGCGCATCGGCCTGCAGCGCGAGCTTGGCACTTCCTATTATTTCTGGAAAAGCCAAGCCAGTCTGGCACAACTCAATGAACGGGCGATGGCCTTGCTGGAACAGGTCGATCTGGGCGAATTCGCCGCTACCGTGACGGTCGATTTGCCTTACGGCCGCAAGCGTGCGCTTGAAATCGCCACCACGCTGGCGATGGAACCGGAGTTGATGCTGCTCGATGAGCCGACCCAGGGCATGGGGCACGAAGATGTCAGCCGCGTCACCGAACTGATCAAGAAAGTTTCCAGCGGCCGCACCATCCTGATGGTCGAACACAATATGAATGTGGTGTCCGGTATTTGCGACCGGATTTCGGTGCTGCAGCGCGGCGCGATTCTGGCCGAAGGGACGTATGCCGAGGTATCGAACAATCCTGAAGTAATGGAGGCCTACATGGGTTCAGACAGCGAAGAGTTGGCGGGAGCGCACTGATGAGCCAAAGCGCACTGGAAATCACCGGCTTGCACGCCTGGTATGGCGAATCGCACATTTTGCACGACATCAATTTATCGGTCCAGCAGGGTGAAGTGGTCACCTTACTCGGGCGCAACGGCGCCGGCCGCACCACCACTCTGCGCGCGATCATGGGCTTGACCGGCACGCGAAAAGGCTCGATCAAAGTCGGCGGGGTTGAAACTATCGGCATGCCGACCCATCGCATCGCGCACTGCGGCATCGGTTATTGCCCGGAAGAGCGCGGGATTTTTTCTTCCCTGTCGGCCGAGGAAAATCTGCTGCTGCCGCCGCTGCTCTCGAAAACCGAGCAAGCCATGTCGCTGGGTGAGATTTACGCAATGTTCCCAAATCTGGAAGAACGCAAGTCCAGCCAAGGAACGCGGCTGTCGGGCGGCGAGCAGCAAATGCTGGCGGTGGCGAGGATTTTGCGCACCGGCGCGCGCTTGCTGCTGCTCGACGAGATTTCCGAAGGATTGGCACCGGTTATCGTGCAGGCCTTGGCGCGCATGATCAAGATGCTGAAATCGAAAGGCTATACGATCGTGATGGTGGAACAGAACTTCCGTTTCGCCGCGCCGCTGGCCGATCGGTTTTATGTGGTGGAACATGGCCAGATTGTCGAGGCTTTTGCCGCCAGCGAATTGAGCGCGAAAATGCCTGTACTGAACGCGTTGCTGGGAGTGTAGGTTGGCAGGTTGAAAGGTTGTTATGTTGGTTTGATGGTAGTAGTTTTTAATCACTGGAGAAGACATGAAAATTAAAATTAAAACGTTAGCACTGGCAGTTTCAGCAGTCATGACAGTTGGTTTTGCTGGCAGCGCCAGCGCGCAGGTGTCAGGCGACACTGTCAAGATTGGTTTTATTACCGACATTTCCGGCCTGTATTCCGACATCGACGGCAATGGCGGCGTGGAAGCGATCAAGATGGCGATTGCCGACTTCGGCGGCACGGTGCTCGGCAAAAAAATCGAATTGGTGAGCGCAGATCATCAAAACAAGGCGGATATTGCAGCCAGCAAGGCGCGCGAGTGGTTCGACCAGCAAGGCGTCGATGCGCTGATCGGCGGCACCAATTCAGGCACCAGCCTGGCGATGGCGAAGATCGCGCAGGAAAAGAAAAAGCCGTTCCTGGCAATTGGCGCCGGCAGCGCGCGTTTGACCAATGAAGCATGTTCGCCGTACACCATACATTACGCTTACGACACCGTGGCGCTGGCCAAGGGCACCGGTTCGGCCGTCGTCAAGCAGGGCGGCAAGTCCTGGTTCTTCCTGACCGCCGATTACGCGTTCGGCCATTCGCTGGAAAGCGACACTGCCAATGTCGTCAAGGCATCCGGCGGCACGGTATCTGGCGCGGTCAGGCATCCGCTGTCAGCCTCCGATTTTTCATCGTTCCTGCTGCAGGCGCAAACCTCGAAAGCACAAATTCTCGGTTTGGCTAACGCCGGCGGCGATACCATCAATGCGATCAAGGCCGCCAACGAGTTTGGCATCAACAAAACCATGAAGCTGGCCGGCTTGCTGATGTTCATCAACGATGTCCATTCACTGGGCCTGAATCTGACGCAGGGCATGTATTTGACCGATAGCTGGTATTGGGATCAAAGTCCTGAGTCGCGCAAATGGGCCAAGCGCTATTTCGAAAAAATGAAGAAAATGCCATCCAGCCTGCAGGCTGGCGACTACTCGGTGGCGATGCAATATTTGAATGCGGTAAAAGCTGCCGGCACCGACGACGCCGACAAGGTGATCGCTAAAATGAAGGCCACCAAGGTCAATGACATGTATGCCAAAAACGGCACCATCCGCCCGGATGGACGGATGGTGCATGACATGTTCCTGATGCAAGTCAAAACCACGGCCGAATCGAAATATCCGTGGGATTATTACAAGGTTGCGCAAACCATTCCTGGCGACCAGGCTTTCACCACCAAGGCCGAATCGAAGTGCGCGCTCTGGAAATAACTCCTAACGCAGTGTGATGTAGTTGTAATTCGGACGGCGCATGGTGGTCTGGTGCGCCGTTTTTCTTCCACTATCCCTCGGGATGACTTTTATTTTCTATTGACATGGATATTTTTGGCATTCCCATGCAGGCGATGTTGAGCCAGCTGTTGTTAGGCTTGGTCAATGGTTCGTTTTACGCGATGCTGTCACTCGGTCTGGCAGTCATTTTCGGTTTGCTCAATGTAATCAATTTTGCCCACGGCGCCCTGTACATGATGGGAGCATTTTTCGCCTGGATGGGGATGACTTATTTTGGCCTGAATTACTGGCTGATGCTGGTGCTGTCACCATTGCTGGTGGGTGCAATCGGCATCGTAATCGAGCGCACCATGCTGCGCTGGCTGTACCAGCTCGATCATCTGTACGGCCTGTTGCTGACGTTTGGCATCACGCTGCTGGCAGAAGGGATTTTTCGGTCGTTTTACGGTGTTTCCGGCCAGTCGTATCCGGTGCCGGACGCGCTGGCTGGCGGCACTGACCTGGGCTTCATGTACTTGCCGAATTACCGGGCCTGGGTGGTGCTGGCTTCGCTGGTCGTATGCTTTGCGACCTGGTTTGTGATCGAAAAGACCAAGCTCGGCGCTTATTTGCGCGCCGGTACTGAAAACCCCAAGCTGGTGGAAGCTTTTGGCATCAACGTGCCTCTGATGGTAACGCTTACTTACGGCTTTGGCGTCGCTCTGGCGGCCTTTGCCGGGGTGTTGGCGGCGCCGGTGATACAGGTCTCGCCGCTGATGGGCTCCAACCTGATCATCATCGTGTTTGCCGTGGTGGTGATCGGCGGCATGGGTTCCATCCTCGGCTCCATTCTGACCGGCTTGGGCCTGGGTGTGATCGAAGGCATGACGCGGGTGTTTTATCCGGAAGCTTCTGCCACCGTGGTGTTTGTAATTATGGCTATCGTGCTGGTGATTCGCCCTGCTGGACTGTTCGGGAAAGAGAAATGATATGAACAAAAAAATTGGCTATGGAATAGTGCTGGTCCTGGCGTGTATCGCACCGCTGGTGCTGTATCCGATCTTCCTGATGAAGGTGTTGTGTTTTGCACTATTTGCCTGTGCCTTCAATTTGTTGGTTGGCTATACGGGGCTGCTGTCCTTTGGCCATGCGGCATTTTTCGGCGGGGCCGGTTATGCCGCCGGCTACGCGTTAAAGGTGTGGGGTTTACCGATGGAGTTAGGAATACTGTTCGGCGTACTGGTAGCGGCCGCAACCGGCTTGCTGATGGGTGCGCTGGCGATTCGTCGCCAGGGTATTTATTTCACGATGATTACGCTGGCGCTGGCGCAGATGTTTTATTTTTTCTATCTGCAAGCACCTTTTACCGGCGGCGAAGATGGCTTGCAGGGAGTGCCACGCGGCTCTTTGCTGGGCTTGCTGGACCTTGGTAACGATCTGATTCTGTATTACGTGGTTCTGGCCATTTCGATTGCCGGCTTTGCGTTGATCGTCAGGATCGTCCATTCGCCTTTCGGCCAGGTGCTGCGGGCCATCAAGGAAAATGAGCCGCGGGCGATTTCACTCGGTTACGATGTGGATCGCTACAAACTGCTGGCATTCGTATTGTCGGCAGCACTGGCCGGTCTGGCCGGCGCCACCAAGACCATGGTGCTGGGCTTTGAAACCCTGACCAATGTCCATTGGACCATGTCCGGGCTGGTGGTTCTGATGACTCTGGTGGGCGGCCTGGGCACCATTATCGGACCGATCGTGGGCGCCATCATCATCATTGCACTGGAAAACAAGCTCGGCAGCCTGGGTTATTACTTGTCATCGGTAACCGGGATCGAATGGTTTCAGACGCTCGGCGATTCGGTGACGATTGTCACCGGCCTGATTTTCATCATTTGCGTGCTGGCGTTCCGGCGTGGCATTGTGGGTGAAATATTGGCCCGTTTCGGCCGTTCCCCTGCATCCTGATATTTTTGTCTAATGACTACCAAAAAGGGGCGCAAGCCCCTTTTTTTATCGCTTATACGGATTCAGAAGGCGGCCGAATAAATTGCGTAGGCATCCTGCCGCGTAACTTCGCGCGGATTGTTCAACAGCAGGCGGGTTTGCAGCATCGCGTCATCGGCCAGCCGATCGAGATCATTTTTACTGATGCCGACCTGTTGCAGGCGGGTCTCGATACCGGTGCCGGAAGCAATTTGCTGCATCGCAGCAATCAGGCCTTGCGCGCGCGCTTGCTGGCTGCCTTGTATTCCCGGCGTGACGATGTCAGCCAGTTCCGCATATTCGGCCGCTGCTGCGGCTGCATTGAAGCGCAGTACATGCGGCAAAACCAGCGCGTTGGACAGTCCGTGTGGTACGTGAAAGATGCCGCCAATCGGATATGCCAATGCATGTACGGCAGCTACCGGCGCGTTGGCGAACGCTTGTCCGGCCAGCATCGCACCCAACAACATGTTCTGCCTCGCGGCCAGATTATTGCCGTTGGTGCAGGCGGCAATGATATTGCGTGACAACAAGGCCAGTGCCTGGCGTGCCAGCATATCCGACAGGGGATTCTTCTTGTGCTTGCTGGTATAGGCTTCTATCGCATGCACCATTGCGTCTATTCCGGTGGCGGCGGTTGCCTTGGCCGGTAATCCCACCGTTAATGTCGCATCCAGGATAGCCAGATCTGCATACAGGATGGGCGAGACGACGCCCATCTTGGTGGTTGCGCCGGTAGTGACGATCGAGATCGGGGTGACTTCCGAACCAGTGCCGGCAGTGGTCGGTATTTGAATCAAAGGCAGACGCCTGGATTTGATGTTGCCAATCCCATACATGCCGGACAGAGCTTGCTCGCCGCAGTACAGCGCCGCAATCAGTTTGGCGACATCCATCGAACTGCCGCCGCCCAAGCCGATGACGATGTCGACCGGGTGCTGCTGCACCTGCGCTACCGCTTGTAAGATCAACGCTTCCGGTGGATCGGCCAACACATCGGTGTATAGCTGCACTGAAATATTTGCGTCACGTAAGCTGGCTGCCGGTGCATCAATCAGGCCAGTGCGGGCAAAGCCTGCATCGGTAACAATTAAAGCGTGCCGCACCTGCGGGAAATATTCGGCCACGATGGCACCGAGCCGTGTGGCGGCACCCAGTTCGCTGATGATGTGCGGTACGGTGCTAAATTCGAAAGACATAATTTAATCCCCATTATTGGTTTAATTGCGCAATGCCTCTTCTTAAGCATTGATCCGACAAGATATAAACAGGTGCTTCGTTCCACGTGAAACATACCATCAATCAATATCACAAGCAGATATACATTGTTCCACGTGAAACAGGATATGCCAATTTCTGTAAAAAATTTAAATGCGGTAATGCTGGTGACTGAAAAACCTTATAATTCTGCTTCTGCTCACGTCTCCTTGAAGTGCATTATGTATTTTCCCAAAGAATTTGATGTCATTGTCGTCGGTGGTGGTCATGCCGGCACCGAGGCGGCGCTTGCCTCGGCCCGCATGGGGCAAAAGACATTATTGCTGACCCATAATATCGAAACCCTGGGTCAGATGTCTTGTAATCCATCCATTGGCGGCATTGGCAAGGGCCATCTGGTGCGCGAAATCGATGCGATGGGCGGTGCGATGGCGATCGCAACCGATGAGGCCGGTATCCAGTTTCGCATCCTGAATTCATCCAAAGGCCCGGCAGTTAGAGCCACCCGAGCTCAGGCCGACCGGATTTTATACAAGCAGGCAATTCGCTCCAGACTGGAGAATCAGCCCAATTTGTGGCTGTTCCAGCAAGCGGTTGACGACTTGATGGTGGAGGGTGATCGCGTGGTTGGCGCAGTAACGCAGATTGGCATCCGCTTCCGTAGCCGTGCTGTGGTGCTGACCGCAGGCACTTTCCTGGACGGGAAAATTCACGTTGGGCTGAATAATTATGCGGCCGGGCGTGCCGGTGACCCGCCGGCAATTTCGCTGTCGGCCCGGCTGAAAGAATTGAAACTGCCGCAAGGGCGTCTGAAAACCGGCACGCCGCCGCGCATTGATGGCCGTACCATCGATTTTTCCATGATGCAGGAACAGGCTGGTGATTTGAATCCGATCCCGGTTTTTTCCGTGATGGGTGCAGTTGCCATGCATCCGGCCCAATTGTCGTGCTGGATTACACACACCAACGAGCGCACGCATGACATCGTCCGTGCCGGGCTGGACCGCAGTCCGATGTATACCGGCGTTATCGAAGGCGTCGGACCGCGTTATTGTCCCTCGATCGAAGACAAGATACATCGCTTCGCCGACAAGACATCGCACCAAATTTTTCTGGAGCCGGAAGGCTTGACCACCAACGAGTTTTATCCAAACGGTATTTCAACCAGCCTGCCATTTGACGTCCAGCTAGCGCTGGTGCAATCGATGCGCGGAATGGAAAACGCCCACATCCTGCGTCCCGGCTATGCAATTGAATACGATTATTTTGATCCGCGCGGCCTGAAGGCCTCGCTGGAAACCAAGTTGATTCAAGGTTTGTTCTTTGCCGGCCAGATCAATGGCACCACCGGCTACGAAGAGGCCGCAGCGCAAGGCATGTTGGCCGGCTTGAATGCTGCCTTGCAAGTGCAGGAAAAAGCAGCCTGGACTCCGGGCCGCGATCAAGCTTACCTGGGTGTTCTGGTGGACGACCTGATTACCAAGGGCGTGCAAGAGCCATACCGGATGTTTACCAGTCGTGCCGAATATCGCCTGAGCTTGCGCGAGGATAACGCCGACATGCGTTTGACGGAAATCGGTCGCACGCTGGGTTGCGTCAGCGACGCCCAATGGGCGCAGTTTGAACAAAAACGCGAAACAATCACGCGGGAATTGCAAAGGCTGAAGTCAACCTGGATCAGCCCACGCATGCTGGCCGATGAAGAAGCCGTGCGCGTAATTGGCAAGGTGATAGAGCGCGAATATTCGCTGGCCGACCTGCTGCGACGCCCAGACATTAGCTACGACAGGTTGATGACTCTGGTCGGGCTGGAAGGGCAGGGCTTGGCTGCGCTCGGGGCGCTGCAGGAAGATCAGGCAGAACTCAAGGAACAGGTTGAAATTCAGCTCAAGTATGCCGGCTATATCGAACGTCAAGCCAAAGAGGTGACGCGTCACGCCCATTTTGAGCATTTAATCTTGCCACCACAATTCGATTATCTGGAAGTCAATGGATTGTCGATCGAAGTCAAACAAAAACTCAATCAGCAGCGCCCGGAAACACTAGGCCAGGCTTCGCGTATTTCCGGCATCACGCCGGCCGCGATATCGCTGTTGCTAGTCCATCTGAAAAAGCGCGGCCACAACCAGTTTGCCGCACTGGCAACAGATATCCAGCCAGGCGCTTGAGGACGGCATGCAAGTATTCAATCGTATCGCCTTGACAAAGACGCTATCCCAAGGAGCGGCTACCCTGCAATGTGACTTGAGCGAGCGACAAATCGACTTGCTGATGGATTATCTGGCGCTATTAATCAAATGGAATGCCGTCTATAACCTGACTGCGGTGCGCGACCCCGCTCAGATGGTGATCCAGCATGTGCTTGATTCGCTCGCTGCCGTTGCAGCTTTTGACGGCGTAAAAAATGTTCTGGATGTTGGCGCCGGCGGCGGCCTGCCGGGCATGGTGCTGGCAATTGTGCGCCCCGACATGCAGGTCGCACTGATCGATACAGTACACAAAAAAACCGCTTTCCTGACGCAAGCCAAGGTTGAACTCGGTTTAGACAACGTAACCGTTCATACTGCAAGGGTGGAGCAACTACAGGTGGCGCACAAATTCGAGGTAATCACTTCACGCGCCTTCGCCGAGTTGGCTGACTTCATCAACTGGTCGAGCCACTTACTGGCGCCGGGCGGCCGTTTCATCGCTATGAAAGGCGTAAATCCGCAACAGGAATTGTCGCGTTTGCCGGTCGGTTGGGTAGTGCGGGAAGTGCGTGCACTGACCGTGCCAAGCTTGCAGGCGCAGCGGCATCTGGTTTTTATTGAGCGCAGTACCGATTGAGCTGGCATTGCAGGGCCGTCCCCAAAAATACTGGATTAAAAGATTTATGTGCGGCGTAACGCAATACTCCGGTTTTATCCTTGTGCTGCGGCTGTTCGTGGCCACTCTGGCCCTGACCGGTTTCGGCGTCAAATTGACGATTAACTAAAGCGACCCCATGGCAAAAATTTTCTGTATCGCGAATCAAAAGGGCGGGGTCGGTAAAACCACCACCACGGTCAATTTGTCTGCCGGCCTGGCAAAAATCGGTCAGCGCGTGTTGTTGGTCGACCTCGATCCACAGGGCAATGCAACCATGGGTGCCGGCATCAACAAAGCCAAGTTGCGCACCTCGGTCTATGAAGTGCTGCTTGGCATGGCCGATGTGGCTGCGGCAAGGCTGGTTTCCGAAACTGGTAAATTCGACGTGCTGCCTGCCAACCGGGAGTTGGCGGGGGCCGAAGTAGAAATGGTCGAACTGGAAAACCGAGAAAAACGTCTGAAGGCTGCACTGGCGCTGGTCGCTGCAGAATATGATTTCATCCTGATCGATTGCCCGCCGGCACTGTCGATGTTGACCTTGAACGGGCTGTGTGCCGCGCATGGCGTGATCATCCCGATGCAGTGCGAATATTATGCACTGGAGGGCTTGTCAGATTTGGTTAATACCATCAAAAAAGTACATGCAAATCTCAATCCCGACCTCAGCATCATCGGTCTGCTGCGGGTGATGTTCGATCCGCGCATGACCTTGTCGCAACAGGTTTCGACCCAGCTTGAGCAGCATTTCGGCGACAAGGTTTTCAAAAGCATTATCCCGCGCAACGTACGGTTGGCTGAAGCGCCTTCCTACGGGGTGCCCGGGGTCAACTTCGATCCCGCCTCGAAAGGGGCGCAAGCGTATATCGCTTTTGGCACAGAGCTGGTTGAACGCATAAAATCAATGTAAAGAGCAATTATGGCGACGAAAAAACAAAAAGGCTTGGGGCGGGGCCTCGACGCCTTGCTGGGCGGCTTGAATGATCCTGATCCACAATCCTCTGCGGTCGGAATCCCTTCCGTTCTATCTGTAACGCAATTGCAGGTCGGAAAATATCAGCCGCGCACTCGCATGGATGAGGGCGCACTGGATGAACTTGCCGCCTCGATCAGAGAGCAGGGCGTTCTGCAGCCGATTTTAGTGCGTCGAATCGGGCGCGAAAACGGAGCCGAAAAATTTGAAATTATCGCTGGTGAACGGCGTTTTCGTGCGGTGCAGCTGGCCGGGCTCGACACCATCCCGGTACTGATCAAGGAAGTCGACGATCAGGCTGCCGCGGCTATGGCGCTGATTGAAAACATCCAGCGCGAAGACCTCAATCCGCTGGAAGAGGCGCAAGGAATTCATCGCCTGATTACCGAATTCGATTTCACCCACGAACAGGCGGCTGGTGCGGTGGGGCGTTCGCGCAGTGCAGTTTCAAATCTGTTGCGCTTGTTGAATCTGGCGCAAGCGGCGCAAACCATGTTGATGGCCGGCGATATCGATATGGGCCATGCGCGCGCTTTGCTGGCAGTCGACGCTGCGACCCAGATCACACTGGCAAACGCTATCGTGGCCAAGCGCATGTCGGTACGAGAGGCAGAAAAACTGGTGCAACGCACGGTATTGGCGCAATCTGAAGTCCAGCAAGGGAATGGAAAAACTCGGGAAAAATCGCGTGATATTATCCGGCTGGAAGAGGAGTTGTCCGATCTGCTGGCGATGGCGGTCACGATCAAGAGCAGCGTTAAAAACCACGGTCAGCTTATTATCGATTTTGCCGATTTGGATGCGTTGGATGGCTTGCTGGCACGCTTGCGCAGTTGAGCAGTAGTCGCTATTGGCGGCTCGGGCATTATCCGTAATTATTTAATACTGGTAACTGTATTTATATAAGCTCACTAGATAAAAGCGAAAAGTTGGATGTTATTTGATATACCCTGCCAATTTATAATAATAAAAATATTTTTATTTATTTGCAACTGTCGTGCGGGAATTATTAATTTAAAAAAATACTCAAAATATATCGGGTCAAATACTACAAAATACGTAAATATATTGAGTATTAACCTCGTGAATAAAGCACTATTCACCAAAATAATATAAAACCAAATCGCAATTCCGTACCATCAAAGTTTGACGCGTTACGTAGTAGCACTTATAATTCCGTGGCTTTGGAAGGTATAACACCGGAAGCAATTGCGCCCAACCGTTTCACTGCTTCGGCATTGCGGCAAATGCATAATGTGAAGGCAGGATCGAGGTAAGCATGGCGCGCATTGTGATGCTGCAAATAATGGCAACAGCCCTGGTTGCACTCATAGCGGGTTTGCTGGGCGGTATCTCAGCAGCTTTTTCTGCGCTATTGGGTGGCATTTGTTGTGTTGTTCCAAACGGCTTGTTCGCGCTACGCCTGTTCCTGGCAGCACGCAGACCAGGCGGGACAGATCCGATGGCGTTCTTTATCGGCGAGTTTATCAAAATTGCTTCAACGATGGCGCTGTTCGGGGCCGTCGTCTGGTTGTACCGTGATGTCAACTGGCCCGCTTTTTTAGGCGGCTTCATCGTGGTGCTTAAAAGTTACTTTATCCTACTATTTAGACATCGACCATGAGCGTAGCAGAACAAGCAGGGCATGTGCCTACCGCAAAAGAGTACATCGTCCACCATTTGGGCCACTTCTCCACGCAGCACCAAGAAAAAATCGTTGATTTTTCCATCATTAATATGGATACCCTCTTCTGGTCCATATTTGCCGGCATAGCTGGTAGTTTGCTTATGTACCTGGCGGCACGCAAGGCCAGTTCCGGCGTGCCGGGACGTTTTCAGGCCTTTGTCGAAATGGTGGTCGAGATGGTCGACGATCAGGCCAAGGCCATCGTGCACGGTGACCGCTCCTTCATTGCGCCGCTGGCCTTGACAGTGTTCGTCTGGGTCTTGCTGATGAATTCACTCGATTTCCTACCGGTTGACCTGTTCTCCAGTTTATTCAAGTTGGTCGGTCTCGATAGCGTCATTCCTTATCACCGTGTAGTGCCAACCGCTGACCTGAATGGGACCTTGGGCATTGCACTGGGCGTGCTGGTATTGATGCTTTTCTATAACCTGAAAATCAAGGGCCTGGGTGGCTTCATTCACGAATTGTTTGCTGCGCCGTTCGGTATCTGGCTGGCGCCGTTCAATCTGTTGCTCAATCTGATTGAGTTCGCCGCCAAATTCCTATCCTTAGGCATGCGGCTGTTCGGCAACATGTATGCAGGCGAATTATTGTTCCTGCTGATTGCTCTGCTGGGTGGAATGGCAACTGCGTTCGGTTTCTTGGGGCAGGTGGTTGCCGGCTCGATCTGGGCTATTTTCCATATTCTGATTGTTCTATTGCAGGCTTTCATTTTCATGATGTTGACGCTGGTGTATATCGGTCAGGCGCATGAGAAACATTGAAATTGTTGTAATGAGTAAGTCCGTTTTTTCGCTTTGAAAATTTTTGAATTAACTTTAACTTTGAAGGAATTGTCATGACTGACGTCGCTTTGGTTGCACTGGCTTGCGGTTTGATCATTGGTTTGGGTGCTATCGGCGCCTGTATCGGTATTGGCATCATGGGTGGTAAATATCTGGAAGCATCTGCTCGCCAACCTGAACTGATGAATACTTTGCAAACTAAAATGTTCCTGCTGGCTGGTCTTATCGATGCTGCGTTCCTGATCGGTGTTGGTATCGCCATGTTGTTCGCTTTTGCAAATCCGTTCGTTAAATAACCGACGTCCTTTTCCTGCCGATAGCATCATGCTGTTGGAAAGAATCATTTAGATAAGGGATTAACCGTGAACATTAATGCAACATTGTTTGCTCAGTTCGTGGTTTTCTTCATCCTGTCGTTCTTCACGATGAAATTCGTGTGGCCGCCACTGATGAAAGCGCTCGATGAGCGCGCAAAGAAAATCGCGGACGGCTTGGCAGCTGCAGAACGCGGCAAGGCTGAGATGCAAGCGGCAGAAAAGCATGTGCAAATAGAGCTTGCTGCCGCACGTGATGAGGGCCAAAAACGCATTTCAGAAGCAGAAAAGCGCGGCCAACTGATCATCGAAGAAGCCAAAAAAACTGCCTCTGACGAAGCTGCGCGGATCATCGCGGCAGCCAAAGCTGATGCTGACCAGCAGGCTACGAAAGCACGCGAAGAATTGCGCGGCCAAGTTGCGACTCTTGCGATTCAGGGTGCCGAGCAAATCCTCAAGCGCGAGGTTAATGCGTCGGTACATGCTGATTTGTTGAACCAATTGAAAACCGAGCTGTAATCATGGCTGAACTCGCAACCATCGCTCGTCCTTATGCAGTGGCGCTGTTTCGCGTCGCGAAAGACGGCAATCTGCCGGCCTGGTCGGAGCGTCTTTCCGAGATGGCGCAAGTTGCGGCTATCGCTGATGTTCAGGCTCTTGCGCACAACCCGAATGTTTCAGCAAAACAAATCGCTGCCACGTTCTTGTCCGTGCTGAAATCTCCCGTTAATGAGGAAGCCAGAAATTTTATCGGTGCATTGACCGATAACGGACGTCTGACTCTGTTGCCGGAAATTGCAGTCCAATTCGATGACCTCAAAAACGCCGATGAAGGCACTGCCGACGTCGAAATCACCAGTGCATTTGAATTGACGAATGCCCAGGTGCAGGAATTGACTGCGACGCTGGAGAAGAAGTTCGGCCGCAAGCTGCGCCCGACCGTCACGGTGGATTCATCGTTGATCGGCGGCGTGCGGGTGATGGTCGGAGATGAAGTGCTGGACACCTCAGTACGCGCAAAGCTGCAGCAGATGCAAGCCGCCTTGACCGCTTAATCGCGGCTTGAGCCAGAGAGTAAGCCGCAAATAAGCAGCAAGAACATAATTAGGAGTTAGTATGCAACTCAACCCGTCTGAAATCAGCGAACTGATCAAGAGCCGCATTCAAGGGCTCGGCGACAGTGCTGAGATTCGCAATCAAGGTACGGTTATTTCCGTTACCGACGGTATCTGCCGCATTCACGGTCTGTCCGACGCGATGCAAGGCGAGATGCTGGAATTCCCCGGCAACACATTCGGCCTAGCGCTGAACCTCGAACGTGACTCGGTCGGCTCAGTGATTCTGGGCGACTACGAGCATATTTCCGAAGGCGACACAGTCAAATGCACGGGCCGTATTCTGGAAGTGCCTATCGGTCCTGAGTTGCTTGGTCGTGTAGTTAACGCGCTGGGCCAACCGATCGACGGCAAAGGTCCGATCAACGCCAAACTTACCGCTCCGATCGAAAAGATCGCACCAGGTGTTATTGCGCGTCAATCCGTTTCACAGCCGATGCAAACTGGCCTGAAGTCGATTGATTCGATGGTGCCGATCGGCCGTGGCCAGCGTGAATTGATCATTGGCGATCGTCAAACCGGTAAAACGGCAGTGGCGATTGACGCCATCATCAATCAAAAAGGTCAGGGCGTTACCTGTATCTATGTTGCGATTGGCCAAAAAGCCTCTTCCATCAAGAACATCGTGCGCTCGCTGGAAGCGCATGGCGCGATGGAGTACACCATCGTGGTTGCCGCTTCCGCGTCTGAATCGGCCGCGATGCAATATGTGTCAGCCTATTCCGGTTGCGCGATGGGCGAATATTTCCGTGACCGTGGCGAAGATGCATTGATCGTCTACGATGACCTGTCCAAACAGGCGGTAGCGTACCGTCAGGTGTCCTTGCTGTTGCGCCGTCCGCCAGGTCGTGAAGCGTATCCCGGCGATGTGTTTTACCTGCACTCACGTTTGCTGGAGCGCGCAGCGCGTGTCAATATCGCTTACGTCGAGAAGTTCACCAATGGCGCAGTCACCGGCAAAACCGGTTCGCTGACAGCTTTGCCGATTATCGAAACCCAAGCTGGCGATGTCTCCGCTTTCGTGCCGACTAACGTGATTTCGATTACCGACGGCCAAATTTTCCTGGAAACTTCGTTGTTCAACGCCGGTGTCCGTCCAGCAATTAATGCCGGTATTTCGGTGTCGCGGGTCGGTGGTGCGGCACAGACCAAGGTCATCAAGGGCCTGTCTGGCGGTATTCGTACCGATCTGGCGCAGTACCGCGAACTGGCAGCATTTGCACAGTTCGCTTCCGACCTCGACGAAACTACGCGCAAGCAACTCGATCGCGGCGCACGCGTAACCGAATTGTTGAAGCAGGCGCAGTATTCGCCGCAGCCGATTTCCTTGATGGCCGCGACCCTGTTCGCAGTCAACAAAGGTTACCTCGATGATATCGAAGTCAAGAAGGTATTGCCATTTGAGTCCGGACTGCATAGCTTCCTGAAAACCAGTCATGCAGCGCTGCTCGCCAAGATTGAAGAAACCAAGCAACTCGACAAAGACAGCGAAGCTGCGTTGTCTGCCGCAGTTGCTGATTTCAAAAAATCCGGCGCGTATTAATCCTAACTGGAGCTGAATACTCATGGCCTCAGGCAAAGAGATACGTGGCAAGATCAATAGCGTAGAGAATACGAAAAAGATCACCAAGGCGATGGAAATGGTCGCCGCTTCCAAAATGCGCAAAGCGCAGGATCGGATGCGGTCGGCCCGTCCCTACAGTGACAAGATTCGTAATATCGCAGCTAATTTGTCGCAAGCCAATCCGGAATATAAGCACCCGTTCCTGGTCAAGACCGAAGCCGCCCGCAAGGTGGGCTTCATCGTGGTTACTACCGACAAGGGCTTGTGTGGCGGCATGAACACCAACGTGCTGCGCGCGGTTACCGCCAAGCTCAAAGAGTTTGAGGCGCAGGGTGTCGGTATCGAGGCTACGGCGATCGGCAACAAGGGTTTTGGCTTTCTCAACCGTATCGGCACCAAAGTGGTGTCGCACGCGGTGCAGCTAGGCGATACGCCGCATCTTGAAAGACTTATCGGCCCGGTGAAAGTATTGCTGGATGCGTACCAGGAAGGTAGTCTGGATGCAGTTTACCTGTGTTATACCAAATTCATCAACACGATGAAGCAGGAGCCGACGATCGAGCAATTGCTGCCGTTGTCGGCTGAAAAGCTGGAAGGCGATAAGGATGCCCATTCGTGGGATTACATCTATGAGCCGGAAGCCGCGACTGTAATCGATGAATTACTGGTGCGTTATGTCGAGGCGCTGGTTTATCAGGCTGTGGCTGAAAATATCGCTTCCGAGCAGTCGGCCCGGATGGTGGCGATGAAGTCGGCTAGCGACAATGCAGGTAACGTCATTAAAGAGCTCAAGCTGGTCTATAACAAGACCCGCCAAGCTGCAATTACCAAAGAACTCTCCGAGATCGTCGCCGGTGCGGCTGCGGTTTAATAGCGCGCAAGCGTGAAACGAATTTAACTATTTGAAGGAACGAAAATGGCTGATGGCAAAATCGTTCAGTGTATCGGCGCAGTGGTAGACGTAGAATTTCCACGCAACGCGATGCCCAAGATTTATGACGCGCTGACGATGGAAGGCGCTGCCCTGACTTTGGAAGTGCAGCAACAGCTTGGCGACGGCATCGTCCGTACCATTGCACTAGGAACTTCTGACGGCCTGCGCCGCGGCATGATGGTGCAAAACACCGGCAAGCCGATTATGGTGCCGGTTGGCGTCGGAACTTTGGGCCGTATCATGGATGTGCTTGGCAACCCGATTGACGAGGCAGGTCCGGTCAAGTGTGAGGTGCGCGCATCGATCCATCGTAAAGCTCCAGCTTATGATGATTTGTCACCATCGCAGGATTTGCTCGAAACCGGCATCAAGGTGATCGATCTGATCTGTCCGTTCGCTAAAGGCGGCAAGGTTGGCCTGTTCGGCGGCGCGGGTGTGGGCAAGACCGTCAACATGATGGAATTGATCAACAACATCGCCAAGCAGCATTCGGGTTTGTCGGTGTTTGCCGGCGTCGGTGAGCGTACTCGCGAGGGTAACGACTTCTATCACGAGATGAAGGATTCCAACGTTCTCGACAAGGTAGCGATGGTGTACGGCCAGATGAACGAGCCGCCGGGCAACCGCCTGCGCGTCGCGCTGACCGGCCTGACTATCGCTGAAGGCTTCCGCGATGAAGGCAAGGACGTGCTGTTCTTCGTTGATAACATCTACCGCTACACGCTGGCTGGTACCGAAGTATCCGCGTTGCTGGGCCGGATGCCTTCCGCCGTGGGTTATCAGCCTACTCTGGCCGAAGAAATGGGCCGACTGCAAGAGCGCATTACATCAACGAAAACTGGCTCGATCACTTCGATCCAGGCCGTGTATGTGCCTGCCGATGATTTGACCGATCCTTCTCCTGCGACTACTTTTGCTCACTTGGATTCGACCGTGGTGCTGTCGCGCGATATCGCTTCTTTGGGTATTTATCCAGCGGTTGATCCACTGGATTCGACTTCGCGTCAGCTGGACCCACAAGTGGTTGGTCAAGAGCATTACGACACCGCTCGTGCCGTGCAAGGCATTTTGCAGCGCTACAAGGAATTGCGCGATATTATCGCGATTCTGGGGATGGACGAACTGGCACCGGAAGACAAGCAGCTGGTGGCACGGGCACGCAAGATGCAGCGTTTCCTGTCGCAGCCGTTCCACGTTGCTGAAGTATTTACCGGTTCCCCAGGCAAGTACGTTTCGCTCAAAGATACGATCAAGGGCTTCAAGATGATCGCATCCGGCGAACTGGATCACCTGCCGGAACAAGCGTTCTACATGGTTGGCACAATCGAAGAAGCGATCGAAAAAGCGAAAAAGATGAACTAATCGCCTGGCAGTGCGGTATCTGTGGCCGACGTTGCGTTGGGTACACAGATCGCCTGCCATCTATCGGTCTTTGATGAATGAGAAGGTTCTAACATGGCACACACAATTCACATTGACGTTGTTTCCGCCGAAGAGCTTATCTTCTCCGGCGAAGCCGAATTCGTCGCGTTGCCGGGCGAATCGGGTGAGTTGGGAATTTATCCCAAACATACTCCGCTGATTACCCGCATCAAACCGGGTGCGGTGCGTATCAAGATGGTTGACCGGGCCGAAGAAGAATACGTCTTCGTAGCTGGCGGCATCCTGGAAGTGCAACCGAATGTGGTTACAGTACTGGCCGACACCGCGATTCGCGGTGCCGACCTGGATGAAGCCCAGGCAACGGAAGCGAAAAAGCTGGCTGAAGAAGCGATGGTCAATAGAGAATCCAAAATTGACTATGCAAAGGCGCAGATCGAACTCGCCATTGCGATTGCGCAGTTGGCGACAATCCAGAAATTGCGTCAAAAACGCTAATCGTCACCCTGTGGCGCTAGCAGTAAAATGAAAGGCAGCTTTGGCTGCCTTTCATTTTTTTCGAAAGGTTTTTGTGGTCAGCCTTGCCAACCTCGTGCTTATACAGGATTAGTCGCCATGCAGCCTCCCGAAAAACCGGTAAAAGAGATTAATTTTCAGCATCTTTTTGCACAGAATCGCACCATCGCGGTGGTTGGTCTGTCAGCCAAGAGCACCCGTCCCAGTCACGAAGTAGCAGGCGCGATGCAGGCTTACGGCTACCGAATCATTCCAGTCAATCCATTGTTAGCAGGTACTTACATACTGGGAGAACTTTGCTATGCAACGCTAGATGAAGCTGCTGCTGCCATGCGGGCAGAAGGAATCGGAATCGATATCGTCGACTGTTTCCGCAAATCGGCCGAGATCCCCCCGATCGCCGACGCCGCCATCGCTATCGGTGCCAAGGTGTTATGGATGCAGATGGGGATCAACAACGAGTCGGCAGCGGCCAAGGCGCGCACGGCCGGATTGCAGGTGGTGATGGATCGCTGCATCAAGGTTGACGCAGCCAATTATCCTAGAAACCTCAGTTGACCGCTAATCAGCCTCGATAAGTAATTGGATATATTGAGAATTGTGCAATTTAAGACGTTCTCTAATTGGGTAAGAGCGCTACGGGGCCGATTGCACATTTTTCAGTCTCCCTGGCGTCGTTGCTTCTCCTAGCAACATGAAGGTTGCTTCGGTGAAGCTGGGGTTTCGTGGGGCATTGCCCCGCGCCTGCGTAACGGTTTGTCCTTGCAAGGACAAACTCCTACCCTATAGGGTTACGGGCGTCGCGCCTAGCCAGAAAGCCAGAAAAATGCACACTCGCCCCCGTCCAACTGAGGTTTTTAGGATTACTTGAATCGGAGAACACAATGAACATCTGTGAATTGTTTCGCGCCAAGAAAAAATTGGACTTGCATGATGCCGATGCGGCCAGCAAGCCATTGGCGGCGGCGGGGAAAGCGAATGGCAAATCCGAGGATAAACTGCAGGTAGTCAAGCTAGCGGAGCGCATCGCCGGCTTTCAGGACGTGTTTTATGCTGCCCGTGAGCGTAAATTACTGGTCGTGCTGCAAGGCATGGATACCTCCGGCAAAGATGGCGCGGTGCGCGGCGTGTTCGGGCTGATCGATCCGCTCGGGATACGCAGCGTCGCATTCAAAGCGCCCACCCAGAACGAGCGTGAGCATGATTACCTGTGGCGCGTCCACAAGGAAGTGCCGGGACAGGGCGAAATCGTGATTTTCAATCGCAGCCATTATGAGGATGTGCTGATTAGCCGCGTGCATGGCTGGATTGACGAAAAGGAATGCCAGCGTCGTTATGTTCAGATCCGGGATTTCGAACGCATGCTGACGGAGAGCGGGACGGTGCTGTTGAAATTCTTTTTGCATATTTCAAAAGAAGAGCAAAAGCAGCGCCTGGAAGAGCGCATTAGCGACCCCGACAAACACTGGAAATTCGACCCCAATGATTTGCTGGAACGGCAATACTGGGCCGATTACCAGAAAGCCTATCAACAGGCGATCCAGGAAACCGATGCCGATCATGCGCCCTGGTATGTGATTCCGGCCGATAGCAAAACTCACCGCAACCTGGCAATCGCCAGCATATTGGTGGAAGTACTGGAAAAAATGCGGCTGACCTACCCGCCAGCCAATCCGGACTACGCCAAACTAAAAGTGGTGTGAGCCGGCAACTGCGCAGTTATCGTGCCACCACATCCGGCAAGGAATTGCGCGGCGGCAGATATAAAACCCATTTTGCGGTTTGACTACGACTGCGTATGCACAATCTGCCGTTGCGATACTTATGCTGCATTAGCCCGCTAAATCTTTATCTTGCTGCCCACTTATTTCTGACATTCGTCTGCGATGGATGCTGGATTGCTCGACTGTGCATCGTTATCGGCGATAATGTCGGATTATTTTCGCCACCAGACGCATCCCATGACCCAATTTGCTCCGCTCCAGAATGACACTTTCCTGCGCGCACTGCTGCGTCAGACCACCGATTACACGCCAGTCTGGATGATGCGCCAAGCCGGTCGATACTTGCCGGAATACCGTGCCTCGCGGGAGCGGGCCGGTTCCTTTCTGGGCCTGGCCAAGAATCCGGATTACGCCACAGAAGTCACGCTGCAGCCGCTGGACCGCTACGCGCTGGATGCGGCAATCCTGTTTTCCGACATTCTGACGGTGCCCGATGCGATGGGACTGGGTTTGTATTTCGTCGAAGGCGAGGGGCCGAAGTTCGAGCGTCCGCTGCACAATGAAAAAGAAGTGATGGCGCTGCAAGTCCCGGACATGGGCTCGCTGCAATATGTATTCGATGCGGTCACGCAAATTCGTACCGAATTGCATGGCCGGGTCCCGCTGATCGGTTTTTCCGGCAGCCCGTGGACATTGGCCTGCTACATGGTCGAAGGCGGTGGCTCGGATGACTTCCGGCGGGTCAAGACGATGCTGTATCAGCGCCCGGATCTGATGCACCACATCCTGAAGATCAATGCCGCCACCGTGGCTGATTATCTGAACGCACAAATTGATGCCGGCGCGCAGTCGGTAATGATGTACGACACTTGGGGCGGCGCATTGGCCGATGGCGTCTATCAGCAATTTTCATTGTTTTATATGCGTGAAGTGATGCAACTTCTTAAGCGCGACAAAGATGGCGTACGCATTCCATCGATCGTCTTCACCAAGGGCGGCGGCCTGTGGCTGGATCAGATCGCCGACATCGGTGCCGACGCGGTCAGCCTGGACTGGACTGTGAATCTGACCAAAGCGCGCGCGCTGGTCGGCGACAAGGTCGCGCTGCAAGGCAATCTCGATCCGAGCGTATTGTTCGCCAAGCCGGAACAGATCCGCGCCGAAGTGATCAAGGTGCTCGATGCATTCGGCACGCCCTGCGACGGCAACGGTCACGTCTTCAACCTGGGTCATGGCATTTCGCAGTTCACGCCACCGGAAGCGGTGACGGCGATGGTCGAAACGGTGCATGACTACAGCCGGCAACAAAGAGCCTGATTGCGCTTGCCGCATCGGCCTGTTGCCGGGTGCGGCTTGCAGCAGCATAGTGCCTGCAAGGCCGCACTCAATCAGCACTTGATACCTGCAGGCAGGGCAAAAATTGCTTACTTATGCACAAAAATAATAACAGTTAGTGGATTTCGATCGGTGCGATGAAAATCCGCTAACTGAATATTCAAGTCATTGATTATAAAGTAATTATTCTATTATCCCGGTAGCCTTAGCAAGCTTGTAGCAGGCTCAGCTATGTTGTTTTTGCAACTTGACAGACATCTATCCACAAAGTTATCCACAGGCTGTGTGGACAAGTAGAAAAAACGCGTAACAGCAGCACATCCCATCAAAATAGGCTTTATTCCGTGACAATCATCCGAGTCGCGCTCGACACTCCGCTCGACTTTTGCTTCGATTACCGCTGGCGCCCGGAACACCAGGCGGCAGCGGCACCTTTGGTCGGTCAACTGGCGCTGGTGCCGTTTGGCCCGCGCGAAGTGGTCGGGCTGATTGTCGCGGTGAATGTCGAGACCGCGGTTCCGGCCGGCAAACTCAAGGATGCGCTGGCGATTCGCAGCCAGTTGCCGGCACTGTCCGAGCAGTGGTTCGCGCTGTGCGCTTTTGCCGCCGATTACTACCAGCGCCCGCTGGGCGAAGTTGCGATTCCCGGCTTGCCGCGCAATCTGCGCGCGCTGAAAACCACCGCGCTCGATCGCGCCTTGAAAAAGCTGGCGAAGATTGCCGCCGTGCATGACGCCACGCCGGCCGCAATGCCGGTTCTCAATCCGGAGCAGCAGCAAGCGGTTGACGCGATTGCAAGCGCGCAAGGATTCGCGCCGTATTTGCTGTACGGGGTTACCGGCAGCGGCAAGACCGAGGTTTATCTGCAAGCCGCGGCGCACATTCTGACGCGGTTTGACGCTGCGCAAATCCTGATCCTGGTGCCGGAAATCAATCTCACGCCGCAGCTTGAAGGCAGCATCCGGGCCCGTTTTCCCGGCGTTGCGGTCGCCACTCTGCACAGCAGTCTGGCCGAAGGCGAACGCATCACGCACTGGCTGGCGGCGCACCTGGGGCAAGCCCGCATCGTGCTCGGCACCCGGCTGGCGATCCTGGCCTCGTTGCCGAAGCTGCAACTGATCGTCATCGACGAGGAGCACGACCCGTCCTACAAGCAGCAGGAAGGATTGCGTTATTCGGCGCGCGATCTGGCCGTGTGGCGCGCGCACCAACTTGGAATTCCAATTGTGCTGGGCTCCGCCACGCCGTCGCTGGAGAGTTGGCAGCATGCGCAAACCGGCCGTTATCGCAAGCTGGAGTTGCGCCAGCGTGCGGTCAAGGCAGCCGTCTTGCCTACCGTGCGCCTGATCGACATGGAGCACAACAAGCCGGTCGATGGCCTGACGCCAGTTCTGATTGCCGCGCTAAAACTGCGGCTGGAGCGTGGTGAGCAATCACTGCTGTTCCTGAACCGGCGCGGCTATGCGCCGGTGCTGGCCTGCGACGCCTGCGGCTGGATCAGCAACTGCAGCCGCTGCACTGCGTTCATGGTGCTGCATAAACCCGAGCACCGCTTGCGTTGCCACCACTGCAGCCTGGAACTACGCATCCCACGATCGTGTCCGACCTGCGGCAATGTCGACCTGCAACCGCTGGGGCGCGGCACGCAACGGGTGGAGGAAGGCTTGCAAGCAATTTTTTCCGAAGCGCGCATCAGCCGCATCGATGCCGATTCGACCCGCCGCAAAGGCAGCGCGCAAGCTGCATTCGACGCGGTGCATCGGGGCGAGGTCGATATCCTGATCGGCACCCAGATGGTGGCCAAGGGCCATGATTTCAAAAACCTGACGCTGGTCGGCATCCTGAACCCCGATACCGCGTTGTTCTCGCAAGATTACCGCGCCAGCGAACGGCTGTTCGCGCAACTGATGCAAGTCGCCGGCCGCGCCGGTCGCGCCGCGCAAAAGGAAGGCGGCAGCGTCAGCGAAGTGCTGATCCAGACCCGTTACCCGCAACATCCGTTATATGCGGCGGTGGTCAATCACGATTACGACCATTTCGCCACCGAATTGTTGGCAGAACGCCAGCAAGCGCATTTGCCGCCTTACCTGTATCAGGCGCTGCTGCGGGCCGAAGCGCGCGAACTGGAAATCGCGATTGATTTCCTGAAGCAGGCCGCAAGCGCAGTCGAACACGCCGGCATCACCATCAACGACCCGATTCCGATGACGATGACCCGCGTAGCCAACGTCGATCGCGCCCAGTTGCTGATCGAATGCCCGTCGCGCCCGGCGCTGCAAGCCTTCCTCAAAGTCTGGCTGGCCGCGCTACGGAAAATAAAGACCCGCGCCAAATGGTCGCTGGAAGTCGATCCGGTGGATATTTGATGTCGCGCATGCTGGCTGCAATGAGATGCATTACATGGGGAGTATGTATTAAAAGCATGGTATTTCCGCATGATTTGATTGCGGGTATTAAAAATACGCGGCTATGTATATTTTTAATGCCAGATGCTGCCCACAATGCAAAAGAGGGTGCCTGAACGGCACCCTCTTTGCGTTTATCCGGCCAGCTTGCGACCGGATTGCGACGGATTACAGCATTTCCAGCTTAAAACCGGTGGCGCATGCCGATTTGAATCGCCTTGCCGGAGACGCCTCCGGCGCTGGTGAAGCCGCCAGGAGCACTGGCTGCGCCTGGCGCGTATTGTGCTGCGTTATCGTTTTTGATATAAGCCAAAACGGTGTAGATGTCGGTGCGCTTGGATAGGTTATGGTCGTAACCAATTGCGTATTGCGTGGCATCGTTGTTGAGCGCCGTTTTGTCATTTTGGCGGCTGACCGAACCCATCACGCGGCCGTTGCCGATGGTGTAATGCATGCCGAGACTATAGCTGTCGGCGTCCAGCTTGAAGTTCCTGACCAGGTTTGCGTTAAATGTGCTGGCAAGTGAAGGGCCCAGGGCGCCGAATTGAGCAAAAGTCGGGGCTAATGCGGCGTTGAATCTTTGTATCAAAACAGAGTGGTCATTTTTCATCGCTTGATAACCGGCGAAAAACTTCATATTGCCTGTTGTATAAGAGCCGCCGATGGCAGTCGAGATCAAGCCGCTGTTGCCATCCTGGTCCTGACCATTGTTGTAGCCGACGCCGACATTAAGCCCGTTGGCTTTGTACATCACATTGGCCGCATAGAATCGCTTGTCCAGACCGATGTAACCGGAATTTTTGAAGCCGTACATCAGTGCGGCGGAGATGCCGTTCGGCAACTGAATCCGGTATTGCAGCGCCTTGTCGGAGCGAATCGCTGTCCCTGCCGTTAAAATGCCGCCGCTACCGAGCGCAACGCCGCCCCAGCTACCGGCGGTGCCGGTTTCAAACGTATCCGCTGCTGCAAAGACTTCATAGGCAGGCGTATACATGCGCCCCGCCAGAATCGCGCCGACCGGGGTGATCAGGCCAACCATCGAAGTACGGTCAAACAAAGCAGCGTTAGTATTGACGTTAATCGCTGGCTGTAAGGCACCGCGTGCACCGGCTAACAATCTAGCTGCCGTTGCCGATCCTCCTGCCGCCGCCGGGATGTTAAATGCCAATCCCCTGGTCAGCGCAAAACCCTGGTTGTCGCTGATATTGCCGGTTTGATTGCCGCCGGTATCGAGTTCGACGCGCGCTTCCAGGTTGAAAATGGCCTTGTAACCGCCCCCCAGATCTTCGGTACCTTTGAAGCCCAGACGCGAACCGTCGGCAATGCCGCTGACCAGTTTGGTCTTGGTGCCTTCGCCATTGCTGGAAACATGAATACCGGCATCCATGAGGCCGTAGATGGTGATATTGGATTGCGCCAGTACTGGCGCAGCGAAGCAGGATGCTACCAAACCTGCAAGTAATTTTGTTTTCATATTGCTGTCTCCTGTGGGGTTTATTATTACAAACGAACGATCGTGCTATTAATCTCAATTAATATGCCAGCAATCGGCTTGCTTGCATAGATTCTATTACTTTATTTTCAGCAATATTAAAAATAATGTTGTATGCAAAATACATTCTTGGGCATCAAACATGGTGCAACCGTGGCGTCTGGCCGCTGGAATTCTTTCATTCCATGATGCGAATCAACCAACCGGTTTTTAGCTGTGGTGTCATCTGTTATAGGGAGATGCGCTGCGAGAATCTCGGTGGGATCGGCTGTTGCAACAGCCTGTCAGTTTTTGGATGTCGGTTATCGGGCCGGGCGGCTTTGAACAAGCCCGGCGGTGCAGCTAGCGTTGCCTGGTATTGCACAGCATCGGGCAAAAGGCTTATTGAGCGAGGGCAGCATGCTTGAGCAACGTGCAAAAGCGTTCGACTTCCTGTTCGATGCGGTGGTGGTGATCGATATGGACGGCAACGTGCTCGAATGGAATTCCGGTGCGGAAAGGCTGTACGGCTGGGCGCGTCAGGAAATCATCGGCAAGCCGGTCAGCACGCTGTATTTGCCGGAGGATATCGCCTGTTTTAAACAAGACATGATGGAAGCGGTGCTGTTGCAGGGCCACTGGGCGGGCGAGATCAGGATGCGGCGCAAGGATGGGCGGATCGGTTATACCGAATCGATATTGGTGCCGCTGGAGGATGCCAAGCGCAAGGTGATTGGCATCATCAGCATCAATCGGGATGTTACCGCGCGCATCGATTCCGAGCAGCGCCTGAAATACCTGGCCTTCAACGATGCGCTGACCGGAGTGGGCAATCGCGAGCTGGCGCTGGAACGGCTCAAGCATGCGATGCTGCAGGTGCCGCGGCGCGGTACCCATCTGGCGCTGATTTTTGTCGATCTGGATAAATTCAAACAAATCAACGATGTGTTCGGTCACGCCGCCGGCGATACGGTATTGCGCGAGGTGGCAAGCCGCCTGAAACAGACATTGCGCGCCGCCGATACCGTGGCCCGGCTCGGCGGCGATGAATTCCTGCTGATTGCGGAAGACCTGTGCGGCAGAGCGGAAGCGCAGGAAGCGATTGAGCGTATCGCGCAAGCGTTGTTGCAGCCGCATCTGATCAATGGCATGGATTTCATCGTCGACGCGAGTATCGGCCTGGCGCTGTTCCCCGACGATGCCGGCGATACCGAGGCCCTGCTGCGCTGTGCCGATGAAGCGATGTATCGGACCAAGCGGGCGCACCAGATGATCGGTCGCTAACACTGCGGCACTGCGGCGCACCAATAGCGGCAGTGACATTTTTCCATCAGTTGTTACAATATAATCAACCCAAAGTACGGCGGTGCATCTCTGCGCAACCGACGCCACTCACTTATCGATGGAGGTTTTATGCATTTACGAAATGTGTTGCTGCTGCTGGTGCTAGGCTGCGTAGCCCTGTTTGCGGCAGTCAACTGGAGTGCCATCATGGCGCCAACCACGTTGTCGTTCCTGTTTACCACCGTGCAGGCGCCGCTCGGCTTGATACTGCTGGCGGCAACCGCCTTGCTGGCGGTGCTGTTTCTGGCTTTCATCGTCACCATGCAAACCTCGGTGATCATGGAGACCCGGCGCTTGCACAAAGAGGTGGAAAGCCAGCGCAAACTGGCCGATCAGGCCGAGGCTTCGCGCTTTACCGGGTTGCACAACTATCTGGAAGTTGAACTGGGCAAGATGGCGCAACAAAATGCCAGCACTGCGGCAAGCGTGGAAGCCAAGTTGAGTCAGACCGAGCAAGAGCTGCGCACGACCATGGAGCAAACCGGCAATAGCATGGTGGCCACACTGGGCGAACTCGACGATCGCTTGCAGCGCAACAGCAATCAAAGCGTTCCAGCGCGTTCATTGGAACTTGGTAGTTGATAACTGGCGTCGCGCATTTGTCCGCAAAAATCACGAAAAAACTGCATGACGCAACTCTTTCGGCGGTCGTTTCCGAATGGCTGCCGAAGCGGGTAGGGCGGGTGCAACCCGCGCTTACTGCTATGGATAGCCCGCACCAAGAAACTTCCAAACCGAAGTGGTTTTTTGTAGGAGCGCACCCGGGCGCGAAAGCAGTTGCCAGACTGCAGCCGTTAATCGCGCCCGGGTGCGCTCCTACAACATCGTAGCATTCCGCTCTTAATTGCCTTGCCGGCTGAATAGTTACCCATTGTTTTTTAATATGACGAGTATGCATAAAAAAACATGTGTTACCGCATATAAAACAAGCGCTCTAAAATATACCGTATGTTGTATGTGCTATCGTCAAGAGACTGGTCCGGCCAGTTGGCCTTGTGCAGCCAGTTCCCGGATGATCTCGATGGTATCGGTGTCGGCGGCAAAGTAGGCTGAGCGGCGGTATTCGTTGTACATCTCATTGGCGGCATCGGTGGCGGCGTCATTGCCGTCGTCGTACTCGAAGCGCACCGACAATTCGCCCGGTTGCGCTTCCTCGATGTGCATGACGAGGCTGGACGCGGCAATCTCGCCCTGCGCCGGCACCGCGTAGTGCACTTGATGCAAGACATGAAAAGTGACGCGGTCGCGGATCACCAGGTCCCCGTAATGCAACTCGCGCAATACCGTGTTGTCGGTCGCCTCACCTAAATTGCACTGTTCCAGATGCGGCATGAACAGCTTGGGTGCTTCCGCCCGCAACACCAGGCCCAGCCATAATTGCTGGCGCGTCAATGGCGTGATGGACGGATTTTGCGGGTCATCGATGTCGATGCTGTGGCTAAATTTCATGAGAGTTTCTGGTAAAAGTCGGCGAGCCGGTGCGGCCGCAATAGCAGAATGGTAAAGCAGTCCCGGCATTTCAGCTTGGGATGGACGGATTGCGTGAATCTGATCGATCAAACGCAGTCACCCGCAGCCACCATTTACGGCAGCGGCTGCGCTTGAAACGGGGCAATTCGAATTTAGAACTCTTCCCAGTTTTCAGCCGACGCCGCAGTGCCATTTGCAATCATTTTTTGCTTCATTGGCGGCAGCGGACGCTTACTTGGGGCAAGGCGTTTGATCTGCGGTGAAAAATGATGGGCCTTGGCAGCCGGCACCCGCGCCTGCATGCTGTCGAGCCGGAATACGCTGACCACCTGCGCCAGATGGGCCGCCTGTTCCTGCAGGGCCTCGGACGCTGCCGCCGCTTGTTCCACCAGCGCGGCATTTTGCTGCGTGACTTCATCCATTTGCGCCACCGCCTGGTTGACTTGTTCGATGCCCTGGCTTTGCTCCTGGCTGGCGGAGGTGATTTCGTTCATGATGTCGGCCACTTTTTTGACGCTGGTGACGATCTCCTGCATGGTGGCGCCGGCTTGCCCTACCAGCGTGCTGCCGGCATTGACTTTCTGCGCCGAGTCGTCGATCAAGGCCTTGATTTCCTTCGCAGCAGAAGCCGAGCGCTGCGCCAGATTGCGCACTTCGGTGGCTACCACCGCAAAGCCGCGCCCCTGCTCGCCGGCGCGCGCCGCTTCGACCGCCGCATTCAGCGCCAGGATATTGGTCTGAAAAGCGATGCCGTCGATGACGCTGATGATGTCGGCGATTTTCCCTGCCGAGGCATTGATGTCATGCATGGTGTCAACCACTTGCGCTACTACCGCACCGCCTTTGACCGCAACTTCCGAGGCAGAAGCCGCCAGTTGATTGGCTTGGCGCGCATTGTCGGCATTTTGCTTGACGGTGCCGGTTAATTCTTCCATCGAGGCGGCGGTCTGTTCCAGCGTGCTGGCTTGTTCTTCGGTACGCGACGACAGATCGAAGTTGCCGGCCGCAATCTGGCCGGAGGCGGTGGCGATTGCATCGGTGCCGCTGCGTACTTGACCGACGGTTTTGACCAAGCTGGTGTTCATGTCTTGCATTGCTTGCATCAGTTGGCCGGTTTCATCGGTTGATTTGACGTCAATCGGGCTGGTCAGGTCGCCGGCGGCAACTGTCTGGGCAACCTTGAGCGCTTCACTCAGAGGATGCGTGATGCTGCGGGTCGTCAGAATACCTGCCAACACACTGAAGATGCCGGCACTTATCGCCAGCAGCATGATCCACAACTCTGCGCTCTCGGCTTGCTGAATCGATTGCTTGCCGGCTTGCGCCATCAGGCTGTCCTGGAATTGCAGGAATTTTTCAAGTTCTGCGGTGTATTTTATTTCCATCGGACGCACTTCAGCCAGTAAAAATGCTGCCGCTTCGTCTTTTTTGCCGCCGTTGACGAGATTGATAAAACTTGCTTTCAATGGCAGGTATTGCTGCCTGAACACGGTCAGTGTTTTTATGAACTCCCGGCTTTTTTCCAATATAACCATCTTGTCGAGATCGTCGAACGCAAGACCTGCAGCCTTGCCGCTGTCATCGACGCGGGCAAGCTCTTTGCTCACGTCTTCCGGGTTCGTCATGAGCAGCGCATTGCGCATGTAGCGTGCCTGGGCGTTAATCTCGCGGATGATCTGATTGGCCAATACCGTCATCGGATAACGGTCATTCGCGGTTAGTGTAATTTCATTTTTAAGGCTCTCAACCCGGCTAAAGCTGAGTATGGATAACACCAGCAATAACGCAATGACGCAGCCAAAAGAAAGAGCCAGCCGTTGGCCGATATTCAAGTTTTTAATATGCATTTCAATGTCCCTATTATGGTTTTTATATTAATGAAATTAATCAGGCAACGTATGTCGATGTGGCGTTAAATCAACCGCGCCGCCTCCTGTGCCGCCACGCGGCCTTCGTCCGTCGGCACTACCCACACCTGCACGCGGCTGTCCGGCTGGTGAATGGGCATCACCGCATTACCCGTGGCCTGCTGATTCAGTGCAGGGTCCACCGCCACCCCCAGCCAACCCAGGCGCTCGCACACCTGGGCTCGCAGCACGGCGTCATGCTCGCCGATGCCGCCGCTGAAGGCCAACACGTCCAACCCGCCCAGGCAAGCGATCAGCGCACCGGATTCGCGCACCACCCGATGGGTAAACAAGTCTATGGCCCGTTGCGCGGCAACACTGCCATCGATACGCAGCCGGCGCATGTCAGCCGAGATGCCAGAGACACCCAGCAAGCCGCTTTGTTTGTAAAGCAGGGTTTGCAGCCGATTATGGTCCCAACCCTGCTCCAGCAGGTACAGCAGCACGCCGGCATCCAAAGAGCCACTGCGAGTGCCCATCATCAGGCCGTCCAGCGCTGAAAAACCCATGGTCGTGGCGCAGCTGCGCCCCTCCCGGGCCGCGCACAGGCTCGCTCCATTGCCCAAGTGAGCCATCAGGACGCGGCCGCCTGCATGTGTGCTGCGTTGCAACAGCACAGCCATGATGTACTGGTACGACAGGCCATGAAAGCCGTAACGGCGCACGCCCTGTTCGGCCAGAGATTGCGGCAGGGCAAAGCTGTAATCCACCTCGGGCAGGGTTACATGGAAGGTGGTATCAAAGCACGCCACCTGCGGCGTAGCGGAAAACGCTTTTTGAAACGCCCGAATGCCCTGCAGGTTGTGCGGCTGGTGCAGCGGCGCCAGTGAATTGAGCCGGGCCAGTCTGACGAGCACCTCGTCGGTAACCAGCACACTGGCAGAAAAGTCCCGCCCTCCATGCACCACGCGATGGGCAATGGCTTCGATGGGGGGAATGCTGGGTTCGCCCGCTAGCAACTCGCCCAAACTACGCAGGGCTTGATCAAACGGATCTCCCGTGGTGGCGGGCAGTTGGCGGGTTTGCTGCTGCCCCCGAAAGGTCCAACCCAATACCGGTGCGCCACCGGGCTCCAGCCCCTGGATACTACCGGCGAGCACACTGGGCTGTACCTGCCCCCTCTGCCGCGGATGAATGGAAAATTTCAGCGTTGAAGAGCCCGCATTGACGGCAAGAATGGCCATGTCCCGCTCCTTATCAGTCTTGGCGCGCGTGGTCGCGGCGGGCGTCATGGGCCGCCAGTTGGGCCAGTAGCGCCGAAGCCACACGGGCCATGGGGCCGTCGGCACGACTGGTCAGGGCAATTGGCACCCGGGCGCCGAGCACCAAGCCGGAGCCGGTGGCTCCCGCCAGGTACTCCAGCTGTTTAGCCAGTATGTTGCCGGATTCCAGGTCGGGCACAACCAGGATGTCGGCATTCCCCGATACGGCTGATTTGATGTGCTTGACCTGCGCTGCGTGGGCCGAAATGGCGTTGTCAAAAGCCAGCGGACCATCGAGTATGCCGCCCGTGATCTGACCCCGGTCGGCCATCTTGCACAGCGCCGCGGCGTCCAGCGTGGACGGGATGTTGGGATTGACGGTTTCCACCGCCGACAGAATGGCGACTTTGGGAATTTTTACGCCCATGATGCGAGCAAAGTCGATGGCGTTCTGGATAATGTCGACCTTTTCCAGCAGGCTGGGGCGGATGTTGAGTGCGGCGTCGGTAACCAGCAGCGGCTTGCTGTACAACGGCACGTCGAAGCGGAACACATGCGACATGCGCCGTCCAGTGCGCAGTGCCGGGCGGGCCAGTACTGCGTGAATCAGCTCGTCGGTATGCAGACTGCCTTTCATCAGCACCTCCACTTCCCCGTTGGCGGCCATATCGGCGGCCTTTTCCGCGGCCGCATGGCTGTGCGGCACCGAGATAATTTCAGCGTCCGTCAGATCGATGCCAGCTTCTTTGGCAATGTGGCGGATGCGCGCCTCGGGACCGATCAGCACCGGCACTATCAGGCCGTAGCGGGCTGAATCCATGGCGCCGCTAAGCGACTCCACATCGCAGGGGTGCACCACAGCACAACGCACTGCCGGCATGCCAGTACTCAGCGCCAGCAGGTCTTTGAAACGGGCTTCAGGGTCAAACAGCTGGATGTGCGGCGCATTGACGCGCGGCAGGCGCACCTTTTTTGTGGGAGCCAGCACCCGGGCCATGCCGTGCAGCACGCGGTCGCCTTTCTGGTTGAGCACTTGACAATCCAGTTCGACATGCTTGTTGGCATCGTCCTTACTCACCACCGTGGCCGTCACGGTGAGCGTGTCACCGATGTGAACGGGTTTGGTGAAGTGCAACGCCTGCTCCAGATAAATGGTGCCGGGGCCGGGAAACTGCGTGCCCAACAAGGCCGAAATCAACGCACCGCCCCACATGCCGTGGGCAATCACCTCGTGGTACAGGGTAGCGTTGGCGTACTCGGCATTCAGATGGGCAGGGTTGGAATCGCCCGATACGGCTGCGAAGGCCTGGATGTCGGCCAGAGTTAGGGTGCGTAGCAAGCGGGCACTTTGGCCCAGAGTGATTTCGTCGTATGTGACGTTTTCAATCAAATCAGTGTTCAGGGTCAGAGGCATAATATTTTCTAATTGGCAGCATGGAGGGAATCGCGGGAAGTCAGGCTACTGCGTGGCAGCCTGCATCGACGTAAATAGTCTGCCCTGTCATGCCGGAAGAGGCATCGGAGCATAGGAAGACACAGAGCCGGGCAATTTCATCGAGCGTCACAAGACGGCCCAGCGGGGCCTTGCGAATGGCATTTTGCATGAGGTCGTCGAACTCGGGAATGCCCGAGGCGGCACGCGTCAGGATGGGACCGGGCGACACGGCATGCACCCGGATGCGCTGCGGCCCCAGCTCCATCGCCATGTAGCGCACCAGCGACTCCAGCGCCGCTTTCACCGGACCCATCAGTCCGTAGTGAGGGACCGCTTCGTCGGCACCGAGATAAGTCATGGTCAGCAGGCTGCCGCCTTCGGACATGTGCGGTGCGCAGAATTTTGCCAGCGTGGCAAACGAGTGGCACGACACCTCCATGGCCCGGGCAAAGCCGGTGCTGGTGCTGTCGATTACCTTGCAGTGCAAGTCCTCCAGTGGCGCCCAGGCAATCGAATGCACCACAAAGTCCAGTCGGCCCATCCGGGCTACAGCGTGCTCCACCAGCGCCTGCAGATCACCCGGCTGCTCGACGTTGCAGGGCATAAGATCGATACCGGCCGCAGTGGTCAGCGGTTCGATGAAAGGCCGGGCCTTTTCGTTCAGGCACGAAGCTACCACCTCGGCGCCCTGCTGGCGCGCCATCTGGGCGCAGCCCCAGCCGATGCTGTGCTCATTGGCAAGGCCCAGGATGAGGCCTTTTTTGCCGGCCAGGCTGAAGCAATGGGCGTCGTTGGTCATATGGGCATTTCACAAAAAATATCAGTGGGTATAGCCAAGGCAAGCAATCCGTTTGGCAGGGACATACTCTGGTAGCCCTTGCGCGGTCAAGTCTTGCCATTTTGTGCGTAAATGTCGGAACGTGCTTTGTAGAAGGTTGGGCTGATAAGACGTTAGCCCAACCTTCTACACACCGGTGCAATTGGAGTGTCAGGCGGCCGGGTTTAGAATTCTTCCCAGTCGCTATCCGACGTTGTTTTAGGATGTGCAATCACGTTTTGCTTGGCTGGCGCACCGGCCGGTCGGGCCGCAATCTGCTGCTTGACTGGCAACGCTGTGGCTTGCCGGATTGGCCTGGACTGAATCGTTGTCGACATCCCGGCGAGTTTGAATACGCTGACCACTTGCGCCAGTTGCGTGGCTTGTTCTTGCAGTGCCTCGGACGCTGCCGCGGCCTGTTCCACCAGCGCGGCATTTTGCTGCGTGACTTCATCCATTTGCGCCACCGCCTGGTTGACTTGCTCGATGCCCTCGCTTTGCTCCTGGCTGGCGGAGGTGATTTCATTCATGATGTCGGCCACTTTTTTGACGCTGGTGACGATCTCCTGCATGGTGGCGCCGGCTTGCCCTACCAGCGTGCTGCCGGCATTGACTTTCTGCGCCGAGTCGTCGATCAGGGCCTTGATTTCTTTCGCAGCGCTGGCTGAACGCTGCGCCAGATTGCGCACTTCGGTGGCTACCACCGCGAAACCGCGCCCCTGCTCGCCGGCGCGGGCCGCTTCGACCGCCGCATTCAGGGCCAGGATATTGGTCTGAAAAGCGATGCCGTCGATGACGCTGATGATGTCGGCGATTTTTCTGGCCGAGGCATTGATGTCATGCATGGTGTCGACCACTTGTGCGACTACTTCGCCGCCTTTGACCGCAACTTCCGAGGCCGATGCTGCCAGTTGATTGGCCTGGCGCGCATTGTCGGCGTTTTGCTTGACGGTGCCGGTTAGTTCTTCCATCGAAGCGGCGGTCTGTTCCAGTGTGCTGGCTTGTTCTTCGGTACGCGAAGATAAATCGAAGTTGCCGGCGGCAATCTGGCCGGAGGCGGTGGCGATCGCGTCGGTGCCGCTGCGTATCTGACCAACCGTGCTGGCCAGATGCTGGTTCATCTCCTGCAACGCCTGCATCAGCTTGCCGGTTTCATCCGTCGATTCTACGGTGATGGCCTCCGTCAGATCGCCGTCCGCTACGCGACGCGCGACCTGCACTGCCTTATCAAGCGGCTGCGTGATGCTGCGCGTAATAATCCATGCCAACCCACTACCGATAATCACTGCAATTGCCGAGCCCAAATACAACAAGTACATTAATCGCTGACTGGAAACTATTGCCTGGTCGCGCACCTCTTGTTCAGCCGCCCGCTGGAGGTCGACCAGCTTATTGATTTCAGCCAGCACTTGCCGATAACCTGGATCGATCCGGGTAGCGATGATACTTCCTACCCCTTCGCTATTGAAGGCGAGTGCCTGTGCGATCGCCTCAGTCGTCGGTGTTTCGAGTTCCTTATCGAGGCGCGCAATATCCTCAAAAATCTTTTTTTCTGTGTCGGTGACACCCATCGTTATGAGTGTGTCACGCGCTTCAGAAAACAGCATGCGATGCTGTTTGAGCTTTGCCTCCTCCTGATTCATCGCACTGACCTCTGACTGCAAGCCGATGCTGCGAATGGCGATCACGCCTTCAAGTTGCTCGCTCTTCATTTTTGTGGTCAGCATCAACTTGGCGTTGGCGGCCTCTAACCCTTCAAACAATTTTTTCCTGTTATTGGCACTACTCATATTGTCGGCCACAACCACCACGACCAGCAGCGCCAGAATGATGCCGAAACCAATTCTCAAGCGCACGCCAATGCGCAAATTATTCAAATTCATGATGCTATTTTCCTTGCTAGGCCCGAGCGGCAGCGGATTCAGTCAGTGTGTGCAGAAGCTGGCAACAGGATGCAGCCCGATAATAACGACCACATCCAATCGACCTGATTATTTGTAAATGCCAACACCGATCAGCACGTCGTCCACTTTTTCAACATAAGTGGACTTGCGCTCAACGGCTTTGGTGACACCGTTTGGCCATCGGTAATCGAACCAGCCCTTGCCTTTATTGGCAACGGCAATCAAGCCCTTGACGACATCTTTACCGTCAGCATCTTTAATTTCAAGAAGATTTTTGCCGATCAATTTATGGTTTGAGCCGTGTGCCCTGTTGATGCCTTGCATGTCGTAGACCATGATGTACAGGTCGCGGTCAACGAATTGGCCTTGCAGATTACTGAATTCAGCAAACGCTTTTTCCTTCCCGTTCGCCTTCACAAAAGCCACGCCTTTTTTAACCATGGCAACCGCTTCGTCAGCGGTTCCCTTGTCGGCAGCAACTGCTGCCCCATTGAAAGCCAGTACGCACAGGCCGATCACAATTCCATTGAATAGTTTTTTCATTTTTTTCATTCCCTTTAACAAACACATTAAAAAATCTTCACGCCGCTTCGGGCCGGCGTGCTCAATCATCGGTTATCGGATGCGTTGCGGTACCGTCTGTGCAATCTGCAATGTCTTGGACGTTTGATTTCGCGTCGCCAAAGAAGAAATATCTGGTGCAGAAGGCCTTATGATGGGCATTGTTTCGAGCTTGAACGCGCTGACTACGAGCGCCAGATCATCGGCCAAATCTTTCAAGGACGCCGTTGCCGCAGCCTCTTCCTCGACTAATGCGGCATTTTTCTGGGTTATTTGATCCATCTGCAGAATCGCCTCATTGACCTGCTCGATGCCATCGCTCTGTTCCTTACTTGCGGTGGTTATTTCACCCATGATGTTGGTTACGCGTCGGATGCTGGAGACGACTTCTGCCATCGTCTTGCCTGCCTGTTCCACCAGCTTGCTGCCGGCATCAACCTTGTCGACCGAGTCGTCGATTAATGTCTTGATCTCCTTGGCGGCGGAAGCCGAGCGTTGCGCCAGATTGCGTACTTCAGTTGCGACCACCGCGAAGCCGCGCCCCTGTTCGCCGGCGCGCGCGGCTTCGACCGCCGCATTCAGGGCCAGGATATTGGTCTGAAAAGCGATGCCATCGATGACGCTGATAATGTCGGCGATTTTTTTCGACGAGGTATCAATCGAACCCATCGTGTCGACCACTTGTGCGACTACTTCGCCGCCTTTCACCGCGACTTCCGACGCGGATTGCGCCAGCTGATTAGCCTGGCGTGCATTGTCGGCATTATGCTTGACCGTGGAGGTCAACTCTTCCATCGTGGACGCCGTTTCTTCCAGCGCGCTGGCCTGTGCTTCGGTGCGGCTGGATAGATCGAAATTGCCTGCCGCGATTTGCCCCGAGGCAGTAACAATCGTCTCGGTACCGCTACGCACCTGGCTGATGATGTTGGCCAGATTGTCGTGCATTGTCTTCATTGCATGCAGCACACTGGAATCATCTTTAGGTTGCGTGTTTATCGCAACTGCCAAGTTACCAGTGGCGATTTGATGTGCGATGGCGGCTATATATTCCGGTTCGCCGCCGAGCTGCTTTAGCAAGTTGCGCGTCAATATCCATGTACATCCTATTCCGCACAGCAGCGCAACCAAACTGAGCATCAGCAATGCAAATTTGCTGGTGCGATAGTCGGCTTCAATTTTGCTGCCGATTGCATTAATATTTTCGCGTTGATTTTCGAGTAATTCCTGCACCAGATTCTGGTACGTCTTTGCCGCCGGCATGAAGGTTTGCTCGATAATCCGGTTGGCTTCTTCTGCCTGGCCCTCTGCTTTTATCCTGAGGATCGTATCGCGCGCGGCGACATAGATTTTTCTTTGCTCGCCGATGGCATGGAACAGTGATTTTTCCTTGTCTGTCGTTAACAATGGCTCGACGCCTTTTTGCATCTCCGAAGCACCCTTGTTGGTAGCTGCGCTATCTTCGGCAAAGAACGCCACCAGTGACGGGTCGGAACTTTTTGCGATTGCTGCGGTGCGTCGTACCGCGCTATGAATATAGCGATACCAGTCGGCAGTCATGCGCTCCTTGGCCAGCGGCTGTTCCATCATCATGCGTGTTTCTTCGGCAACGATCTGTAGTCGCCACATCGCAACGCCGGTAGTCATAAACGACAAAACAAGAATAATTGCAAAACAGATCCCTAGTCGCGCCCCGATTTTAAGATTACTTATTTTCATGTTTTGTTTTCTAGTGAAATCAATTAGGCCGGTTCAGGCCGGTGTAAGGCTCTTTTTATCTGGTTGCACGAAGAGGGGAAAACAACCAAAGTGCAACGCATTTGTGCTCTGTAACATCCCACGCGCTCGCCAAGTTATGGAATTTTTTCGAGGGGGCGCTGGATTAGTCTGGTTAAAATTCCTTCCATCCTTCAGACGACGCCGTTGCGTCATGGGGGATTGTTTTTTGCTTTTTTGGCGCACTGGCAATCTTGCTGACTACGGAATGTTTAGCGGGTGGCGAAAAATGGGGCAGGGATGTCGACTCCAGTGTCGACATCCCGGCGAGTTTGAAGACGCTGACCACTTGCGCCAGTTGCGTCGCCTGTTCCTGCAGGGCTTCGGACGCTGCCGCGGCCTGTTCCACCAGCGCGGCATTTTGCTGCGTGACTTCATCCATTTGCGCCACCGCCTGGTTGACTTGCTCGATGCCCTCGCTTTGCTCCTGGCTGGCGGAGGTGATTTCATTCATGATGTCGGCCACTTTTTTGACGCTGGTGACGATCTCCTGCATGGTGGCGCCGGCTTGCCCTACCAGCGTGCTGCCGGCATTGACTTTCTGCGCCGAGTCGTCGATCAAGGCCTTGATTTCCTTCGCAGCAGAAGCCGAGCGCTGCGCCAGATTGCGCACTTCGGTGGCTACCACCGCAAAGCCGCGCCCCTGCTCGCCGGCGCGCGCCGCTTCGACCGCCGCATTCAGCGCCAGGATATTGGTCTGAAAAGCGATGCCGTCGATGACGCTGATGATGTCGGCGATTTTCCCTGCCGAGGCATTGATGTCATGCATGGTGTCAACCACTTGCGCTACTACCGCACCGCCTTTGACCGCAACTTCCGAGGCAGAAGCCGCCAGTTGATTGGCTTGGCGCGCATTGTCGGCATTTTGCTTGACGGTGCCGGTTAATTCTTCCATCGAGGCGGCGGTCTGTTCCAGCGTGCTGGCTTGTTCTTCGGTACGCGACGACAGATCGAAGTTGCCGGCCGCAATCTGGCCGGAGGCGGTGGCGATCGCGTCGGTGCCGCTGCGCACGTTGCCAACGATGACCCCCAGATGGTCGCGCATGGATCGCATCGCAAACAGCAGGCTGGACTGGTCGCCCGGCTTGAGTTCGATGGTGGCAGAAAGGTCGCCGTCAGCGATTTTTTCCACAATCGAGGCGGCATATGCCGGCTCGCCGCCGAGTTGACGCAGCAGGCCGCGAGTGATGAGGAAATTGATGAAGGCCGCCAGCAGGCTGAACAATGCAATAGCGCCGCTGAGCAAATAGCTGGTGGTGGTCAGCTGCGCGGCGCGGGCTACGAGGATGGCTTCCAGTTCCACCAGTGCGACTTCATTGAGTTTGAACTGGGTGTCAATGGCAGTAGTGAACTGGTTAAAGTAGTCGGGGGCGGAAAACTGCAGTTGTTCCGCTTTGACGATTTCGTTTTGCGCCAGCTTGATTGCCTGGTTGGCGGTGGCAAGCGCGGCCTGGCCGGGTGCAGCCAATTTGTCCTTGAGTTGCGGGCTGCGCGAGACTGCGCTTTCGAGTGAATCGTTCAAGCCCTGGTAACGCTCATTGGCCTTGTCGATCAATGCGATTATTTTCATGCGGTCTTCCACTGCGGCGCTGTGCGCAGCCAGCAAGGCGGCGCCTACGGCGCGTGTCTGGCCAAATATTTCGGCCAGCATCGGCGCTTGCCCCAGCGCGGCATCGATCAGGTAATAACTCTGCGCTTCAGGATCAAAGCTCAGTCCGTAATATTCCATCAACAGCGCTTTGATCCTGAACAACTGCGCAATCATCGCGGTATGCGCAGTGAAGCTGTCCGGTGCTGAAATCGCGCCTTGCGCGACCTTGCCTTTGAGTGCATTCCAGGCGTTGCTGGTTTGCAACCAGGCGCTGGTGATCGCTGGGTCTTTGATATTTTTTTGCAGTTCGGCATCAAACGCGGCGAAAGCGCGATCGGTTTCTTCCATCTTGCCAGCCCGCTTCGGCTGGGCCGTGGTATTGCCGTTCAGAACCATTGCCGACAGTCCGCGATGCTGCTGCGCCATTTGCATTGTCTTGAGAACCAGGCGCACCGGGGCCAAGCCCTGGATTTCCAGCCGGGCTGCGCTGATGACTTTGCCGGCTTCATTGATATACATAATGAATGGCGCAGCCACCAGAATCACGCCGAATAGAGCCAGAATGGCAAATTTTTGCCATAGTCGGAGTCGGTTTAATAGCGCATTCATAATGTTATGGCTCCTTTTGTGTGTTGTTGATTACGCAATGGCAGTCTTGGCCAGGGCGATGGATTAAGGTTGTCATGAAGTACATTGACTACCTGTTCCGGGCTCTTGCATGCAAGTCGCATCATGTTGCATGACAAAATGTTTCTTTGCGACTATATCCTGTAAAGGAACCAAATAAATTACTTTATATCAATCAAATAAAGCAAGAAAGCGCTAGAAAGGCTAGCCGTTGCCGGCTTCAGCGCGCTGCTACAATGTCTGGCCTCGTCGTCTTTTTGTCTGCCTTCCCGATGTCTCATGGTTTAACGCATGGTTTAAATGCACCGCAACGCGATGCGGTCCATTACATGGACGGTCCCTGTCTGGTGCTGGCCGGTGCCGGCTCTGGCAAGACTCGCGTGATCACACAAAAGATCGCGCATTTGATCGAAGATTGTGGTTACGAAGCTAAAAACGTCGCCGCGCTGACTTTCACCAACAAGGCGGCGCTGGAAATGCAGGAGCGCATCGCCAAACTGCTGAAGGAGCCGCGCCAGGCCAAGCAGTTGACGGTTTCGACTTTCCATTCGCTGGGCGTAAAAATTTTGCGGCAGGAAGCCAAGTCGCTCGGGCTGAAAGACCGTTTCTCGATCATGGATAGCGACGACTGCTTCTCGCTGGTGCAGGATCTGGCGATCACCACCGACAAGCAGCTGATCCGCCGCATCCAGAGCGCGATGTCGTTATGGAAAAACAGCCTGATCGACCCCGACACTGCGCTGCAGCAAGCGGTAGACGAAGACGAAGCGCAAGCCGCGCGCATCTACCGCAATTATGTGGCCACACTGTCGGCCTATCAGGCGGTCGATTTCGACGACCTGATCCGCTTGCCGGTCGAACTGTTTCGCACTGACGAGACGGTGCGCGACAAATGGCAGCGCCGCCTGCGCTACCTGCTGGTGGACGAATACCAGGACACCAATACCTGTCAGTACGAACTGGTCAAGCTACTGGTGTCAGGGCC
The DNA here is from genome assembly GCF_055694025.1 of Gelidimonas diazotrophica. NCBI lineage: Bacteria > Pseudomonadati > Pseudomonadota > Betaproteobacteria > Burkholderiales > Oxalobacteraceae > Gelidimonas > Gelidimonas diazotrophica. Next base: position 3,711,899 of record NZ_CM146349.1, on the reverse strand, counting down.
CGGCAAGAAGCCGCTGTTTACGGCGGTGGGCGACGACGATCAGGCGATTTACGCCTGGCGCGGCGCTACGGTAGAAAACCTGAAAACCCTGCAAGTCGATTTCCCTGATCTGAAGATCATCAAGCTGGAACAGAATTACCGTTCCACCACCCGTATCCTGCAAGCAGCCAACGCGGTGATTTCCAATAATCCGAAACTGTTCGAGAAAGAACTCTGGTCCGAGCACGGCCTGGGCGAGCCGATCACGGTGCTCGGCATGCAAGACAACGAGCAGGAAGCCGAGCAAATCGCCATCATGTTGTCGGCCCATCGTTTCGAACGCCGCACCCAGTATTCCGATTACGCGATCCTGTACCGCGGCAATCACCAGGCGCGGGTGATCGAGCAGGCGCTGCGCAAGGAGCGCATTCCGTACACGATTTCGGGCGGTCAGAGTTTTTTCGACAAGGCTGAAATCAAGGATATCGTCAGTTATCTGCGCCTGGTCGCCAACCAGGACGATGATCCGGCTTTCATCCGCGCGGTCACCACGCCCAAGCGCGGCGTCGGCCAATCGACGCTGGAAACGCTCGGCAAGGTCGCCGGCCAGTGGCAATGTTCATTGTTTGAAGCGGTTTTCAAAGGCGGCATCGAGGCGCAACTGGCCGACCGCCAATTGCACCCACTGCGGCAATTTTGCACTTTCATCAACCAGCTCGAAATGCACGCGCACCGGGAAGGGCACGCCGCCGAACTGCTGGACGACATGATGAAAGAGATCAATTACGAAGCCTATCTGTACGACAGCTTCGACGACCGCCAGGCCCAGAGCAAATGGCAAAACACGCTCGACTTCACCACCTGGCTGAAAGAAAAAGGCAGCGGCGGCAAGGACGGCAACGCTGCCGAAAAAAGCTTGCTCGATCTGACCCAGATGGTGGCGCTGATGACGATGCTCGAAGGTCGTGACGAAGAACCCGACGCGGTGCGGATGTCGACGCTGCACGCCTCCAAAGGGCTGGAGTTTCCGCACGTATTTCTGGTCGGCGTGGAAGAAGGCATCCTGCCCCACAAAGGCAATGGTGCCGAGGGCGAAGTTCCGATAGAAATCCTCGGCGCCCGCATCGAGGAAGAGCGGCGTCTGATGTACGTCGGCATCACCCGCGCCCAGCGCACCCTGCATGTCAGCTGGTGCAAGAAGCGCATGCGCGCGCGCGAAAGCGTGCACTGCGACATCTCGCGTTTCATCAAGGAAATGAAGCTCGATGAAGGCGATGCGGTACCGACCGAAGCAGAAATTATTACGCCACAGAACCGGCTGGCGAATTTGAAAGCATTACTGGCCAAGCCCAGAGCAGGGTAATGGACCGGTTGGACAGATCGCACCCTTCCTGGCTGCGCAATGGCAAGGCCGGATGCGGTTACGGGAATACCGGCGTATGCGGTTCCTCGCCGCCGAAACGTATTTCAGGATGACGCTTAGCGATTATTTCCTCGATTTCCGGCACGCGCCGATGGGGCAGGTCGACGATCAGCAGCACCTGGCCGCGTTCGATGTCTTCCTGGTACGCTTTCAGGCGCGAATTCGGGATTGCAGCTGCTACCATGCCCGACACCCAGGCACCGAACAAGGCGCCACCGATAGCGGCACCCAGAATCGTCATGGTCGGCAGAGGCAAGCCTTCCAGCGGGAATAAGGTCAACAGAATACCGATGCCAAGGCCGGTAAAGGTGCCGACCACCGCGCCCAGTTCCATACCGTGAACCACATCGGTTTTATGCAGGAAGCCGGCTTCCGGCATGTCCGGCAGCAAGGTGCCGTCCTTGGCCCAGAAACGGATGTGTTTTTCCTCGACCCGGGCCAGCAATAATTCGTCCAGCATGGCCCGGGCGGCAGGTACGTCGGGTAGCGTGTAATAGAGTCGGCGCAGCATGATTTTCTCCTTCCGAGACTGGATCGCTATTGTATTTATAGCAAAGATCGAGCCATCCTACAAAGGAAATAATCGCCTGCCATGCATTATTTATTATGATGGAGTATGGCAATAAACACCATGTTTGCCGCAATACAACAGTGCGTCAAAAATTTATACTGTAGATCAGTATAAATACGGTATCCAGATCGTCAAGCGGCTCGCGGCCTAGCCGGAAAATTCCCAATCCGCGCTATTTTGCAGATGGCTTTCTTTGGCATCTTCGATCATTCTGCGATGCGCGATGCGTTTGCGCATCAGCTTGGTGTGCTGCTCTGCAGTCATCGGCGGTGCAGTCATCAATTCCTTCAATTGCGCGGTGCTGGTGTAATTATTTTTAATGATACGGTCCACAGCAATACCCTCCGTCTTCAACAATAAATCTGAACCCTCAGCATCAATTCGGTGGCATGTGCCGAACCATGAAATGTCGTTACTGCGCTGCAAAAGACTTTTTTAATAAGCCTATTCCTGCCCCGACAAGCTCGCAACGTTGCAACGAATCAATCGTTTGATACTAGCATAGCCATATCGTGCGGGTCGCTTATGCGGTATGGGGGCAGCATGCAATCCTGATCTGTATCAGACTATGTGCTGAACTTAAAAAAGCTGGGCCTGGATTGGAATCGGGCGTGCTTCCCACTGTGCCAGATAGCCTGAGAAAGGTAGGGCATGGCGCTGCTGGCACCAGCCTTTGAGTTGTGCAAAGGACGCATAACCTTCTTCCAGCGCGAAGGTTTCCGCTTCTGCGGCCGACAGGTCGCGCCCATCGACCGCCATCAGCTCGCCCCACAGCAATACCGGCTGGACTGCGCAGATGCGGCCTTGCGCGATCAGCACCCGGTCCTTCTTGCCGCTGCCACAATACAGCTGCACCCGGGCGCCGATTGACGGCGGCAGACCGCTGGCGGGCAGCGCCGCGACGATCCGGTTCTTGCGCCCGCTGATGATTTCGGGCGCCAGTGCGGCAGGGAAATAGTAATCAAGCATCAATACTCCAGGGAACAGACATGGCATTGCAAACAGCCGCAGCCGAATATGCGGCATTTTGGCGCTGGAAGCAATCCATGGTTCCGTTTGATCACGTTCGCGTCATGTCCATGCGGCTGCAGCGCAGGCCAAGTACAGGCCAAGTGCATGCCAGTATAATTGCGCCCATCGATTAATTTATCGCGGGCGGCCATGCCGCTGCGCCCCATTTGCCCATGCTTGCCGATCAAAAACAACAGATTCTCGAACTTTTCAACACGGCGCTGGCGCCCTTGCTGGCCGGCACCGAAGTGCAGGCGAATGTCACGCTGGAGCGTCCGCGCGATCCGGCGCATGGCGATGTCGCATGCAATATCGCCATGCAGTTGTCCAAGCAATTGAAGAAAAACCCGCGTGAATTGGCGCAGGCAATCGTTGCCGCGCTGATGGCAGAAGCAGCTGATGGAACCTTGATCGAAGCGGCCGAGATCGCCGGGCCGGGCTTCATCAATCTGCGCCTGTCGGCTGCGGCGCGGCAATCGGTGGTCAAGACGGTGCTGACGGAAGCCACGGAATACGGCAAAAGCACGGTCGGCGCCGGCCAGAAGGTGGTGGTCGAATTCGTCTCCGCCAATCCGACCGGCCCCTTGCATGTCGGCCACGGCCGTCAGGGTGCGCTGGGCGATGCGCTGGCCGCGCTGCTGGACGCGCAGGGTTACGCGGTCACGCGTGAGTTTTATTACAACGATGCCGGGGTTCAGATCGGCAACCTGGCGCTGTCGGTGCAGGCCCGGGCTCGGGGCTTGACGCCGCTCGACGACGGTTGGCCGGCGTCCGCTTACAACGGCGATTACATCACTGAGATTGCGCAGGATTTCCTGGCCGGCAAGACGGTTACCGGCAGCGACGGCGCATCGGTATCGGCCAGCGGCGCGCCCGACGATCTCGATTCGATCCGTCAGTTTGCGGTTGCTTACTTACGGCGCGAGCAAGATCTGGACTTGCTGGCATTCGGCGTCAAGTTCGACCATTACTATCTCGAATCGTCGCTCTACGGCGATGGCAAAGTCGCCGCCACCGTCGACACGCTGGTGCAAGCCGGCAAGACCTATGAACAAGATGGCGCGCTGTGGCTGCGCACCACCGATTACGGCGACGACAAGGACCGCGTGATGCAAAAATCCGACGGCACCTACACCTACTTCGTGCCGGACGTCGCCTATCACATCACCAAATGGCAACGCGGCTTTACCAAGGCGATTAACGTCCAGGGTTCCGACCACCACGGCACCATCGCCCGCGTGCGCGCCGGCCTGCAGGCGGTCGATATGGGCGTGCCGCAGGGCTACCCGGATTACGTGCTGCACAAGATGGTGACCGTGATGAAGAACGGCGAAGAGGTGAAAATCTCCAAGCGCGCCGGCTCCTATGTGACGGTGCGCGACCTGATCGAATGGTCGGCCGGCGAGAACAATGCCGGCGACCTCACGCGCGGGCGCGATGCAGTGCGCTTCTTCCTGATTTCGCGCAAGGCCGATACCGAATTCGTGTTCGATGTCGATGTCGCGCTGGCGCAATCGGACGAAAATCCTGTGTATTATGTGCAATACGCGCATGCGCGTATTTGCCGCATGCTGGAACTGTGGGGCGGCGATGCGGCCACTCTGGCCGGGGTCGACCTGGCGCCTTTGACAGCCCCGCGCGAAGCGTCTTTGCTGGCCAAGTTGGCTGAATATCCGGACGCGCTGGAACATGCACTGGAAGAACTGGGGCCGCATCAGGTGGCGTTTTACCTGCGCGATTTGGCCGGCGAACTGCATAGCTACTACAATGCGGAACGGGTGCTGGTCGATGATGCGCCGTTGAAAATGGCGCGACTGGCGCTTGTGTGTGCCACGCGGCAAGTATTGCGAAATGGTTTGGCGCTGATCGGCGTCTCGGCTCCTGAAAAGATGTAATCGATGTAATTGGAGAAGTATGGCAACTCACCAAAAAAAGAGCAGCAAAGTACGCGCTAGTGCACGCAACTCCGGCCAGCAAGGCGGCACCTTACTGGGTTTGATCATTGGCTTGATCATCGGCCTGGGGATTGCGCTGGCGGTCGCACTGAGCATCACCAAAGCAGGTTTGCCTTTCATCAACAAGGGGGCCCAGCCGAGAGCCGTCGAAGGCAGCGGCGGCGCAATTGTGGTCGATCCCAACAAGCCGCTGTATGGCAACAAGGACGCGGCCAAGGAAGCCGCCCGCGACCTCGCCAAGCCGGCCGAAGAAGTCGCACCCGCACCGGCGGCGCTGCCGGAATCGAAGCCGCAGCCGCAGACCGCCGCCAAGCCTGCAGTCGAATCCGGCAAGGCGCCGCTGGTCGAAAAATCGGTGGCTGAAAAGGAAGCACCCGCCAAGCCCGCCGCCGGGGAAGAGAAGTACACGTATTATCTGCAGGCCGGTGCGTTTCGGGAGCAGGCAGATGCCGACAGCACCCGAGCCAAGCTAGCCCTGCTCGGGTTCGAAGCGCGCGTGACCGAGCGCCTGTCCGATAGCGGCACCCTGTACCGGGTGCGTGTCGGTCCTTTTGGTCAGATCGAAACAATGAACCGTATCCGCGAGAAACTGTCAGAAAACGGCGTCGACGTCGCTGTCGTGCGTAGCCCCAAATAAACCAGAAAAGGAAAGTCGTATGCGCTTGTTACCCAAACTATTTGTCACTCTTGGCCTGAGCCTGCTGGCGCTGTCCGTCAGTGCCGCGCCCGATAATCCAAAAAACGGTGTCGATTTCCGTACGCTGGACAAGGCGCAGCAAACCGACATCGGCGAAAAAGTCGAAGTCACCGAATTCTTTTGGTACAGCTGCCCGCACTGCCATGCATTCGAGCCGTCGCTGGATGCCTGGGTCAAAAAGCAGGGCAACAATATCGTTTTCAAGCGGGTGCCGATCGCTTTCAATGAATCCTTCGTGCCGCAGCAGCGCCTGTATTACGCACTTGAAGCGCTCGGTCTTGCCTCGAAATTGAACGCCAAGGTATTCAACGCGATCCACGTCGAGCGCCAACCGCTCGACAAGGATGCATCGATTGCCGACTTCATCGCCAAACAGGGCGTGGATAAGCAAAAATTCGTCAATATGTACAATTCCTTCGGGGTGCAAGCCAAAGTGCGCACCGCCACCCAATTGCAGGCCGCATACAAGATCGACGGCGTGCCCACTATCGCCGTCGGCGGCCGTTACATCACATCGCCATCGATCGCCGGCGCCGGTCTGAGCGGCAGTCAGCCGGAAGCCGCGCTGCAGGCCGCCGCGCTGAAAGTGATGGATTTTCTGGTGGCAAAAGCGGCCAAGGAGAAAGGCGAAGCAGCCAAGCCAACCATAGCCGCCGCACCCTTGAAGAAAAAATAAAACTTTTTAAATTAAAAAAATCCGCCACTCGCAAGAGTGGCGGATTTTTTTGATAGTAGTGCAGGCCTCCGTGCCTGCAACCGGTTGCAGGCACGGAGGCCTGCACTACTTTACTTCATGAAAGTGGAGTATTTTTTAATGCCGCAATGTATACATGCGGTAATTGCATTAAATATTGGCATACTCCACCTATTTTACATATCGGTGCAAATCCGCCGTTTCGCCGCATCGTACTCGTCTTTCAGGCGCGTCACCATTTCGGCCACCGTAGGCACATCGGTCATCAGGCCGACGCCTTGCCCGGCCCCCCATATATCGCGCCAGGCCTTGGCCTTGCTGCCCTCGCCGGTGCCGAAATTCATCGCCGTTTTATCTGCTTGCGGCAGGTTTTCCGGGTCCAGTCCTGCCTGGACGATGGATTTTTTCAGGTAATTGCCATGCACCCCGGTAAACAGGTTGGTGTAGACGATGTCGGCCGCCGCCGATTCGACAATCGCGTTGCGGTATTCGTCGTTCACGTTCGATTCCTTGGTGGCCAGCCAGCGCGAGCCGATATACGCCAGATCGGCGCCCATCGCCTGCGCGGCGAGGATTGCATCGCCGGTTGCGATCGAACCCGACAGCGCCACCGGACCCTGGAAAAATTTGCGAATTTCGCCCACCAGCGCGAACGGCGACAAAGCGCCGGCATGGCCGCCGGCGCCGGCCGCCACCAGAATCAAGCCATCGACGCCGGCTTCCAGCGCCTTTTGCGCGTGACGGATCGAAATCACGTCATGCAGCACGATGCCGCCGTAACTGTGGATTGCATCCAGCATCTCTTTCGGTGGCGCCCGCAAGGAGGAAATGATGATCGGAATCCGGTGCCTGACGCAGACTTCGACGTCGTGCGCCAGCCGGTCATTGGACTGATGGACGATCTGGTTGACCGCGATCGGTCCCACTTTCGCCTCAGGATTGGCCGCCTGGTAGGTTGCCAGTTCGGCCTGAATCTGACTCAGCCAGGTGTCGAGCAACTCCGCCGGGCGCGCATTGAGCGCCGGAAAAGCGCCGACGATGCCGGCCTTGCATTGGGCAATCACCAGCGCCGGACCGCTGGCGATGAACAGCGGAGAGCCGATAACGGGAAGACGTAGATTCTGCAGTGCGGCAGGCAATGCCATGGTGACCTCGCGAAAATTTCAAATGGAAAGTCGATTATAGGATGAAAAAAGTACGAGCGTGCTAGATTGTCTGCTCTAGTGAATTGGAACACAATCGACCCTTATTTCAAGGAGATGCCATGTCAAACCAATGCTTCACTTTCACCATCGCCGATCAGGTCGCCCATCTGGTGCTCAATCGCCCGCAAGCCATGAATACCATGCAGCCGGTATTCTGGCGCGAACTGATTGCGATCCTGAGCAGTTTGCAGCGCGACGCGCCGGCTCGCGCGCTGGTGATTTCTTCCACCGGCAAACACTTTAGCGCCGGCATGGCGCTCGATGTGTTCGCCAATGCCGGCGCTTCCGGCTTCACGCTGGATGAAAAAAGCGCGGCCGGGCGCGCCACCATCGCCCACACGGTAGCCGGGATGCAGCAGGTATTTACTCAGCTGGAACAATTGCGCATGCCGGTCATCGCCGCCATCCAGGGCGGTTGCATCGGCGGCGCGGTGGACCTGGCCTGCGCCTGCGATATCCGCCTGACTACGGCCGACGCCTTCTTCTGCATTCAGGAAATCAATATCGGCATGACTGCCGACATGGGCACCTTGCAACGCTTGCCGAAGTTGATCCCCGAAGGCGTGGTGCACGAGCTGGCCTACACCGGCCGTCGCCTGCCGGCACAGCGTGCGCTGGCGTTGGGATTGTCGAATGCGGTATTCGAATCGCAGGAAGAGCTGATCGAAGCCGCGCTGGCAATGGCGCACGAAATCGCCCAAAAACCGCCAGTCGCGATCTGGGGCAGCAAGCAGGCGATCCACTACGCGCGCGATCATTCAACCCACGACGCATTGCAACAGATGGCATGGCTGCAATCCGGCATCTGGCAGGGCAGCAACCTGCTGGAAGCTTTCCTCGCAAAGCAGCAGAATCGTCCCACCCGATACGACGATTTGCCGCCGCTGCAATCGTTTGCCGATGCTGATTACACGCTCGGCTAAATTTGCAGTGAACCAGGCGGTAAGCCGCACACCAGGGGCGTGCGGCTTACCGCCTTGATAGCGGGTACAGTCGAGATGCGGCCAGAATGGATCGACAGATCACTGCGTCCGCAATCGGAAGGAACGAGGCTAAAACATGAAATTCATCTTCGAGGTTCGCATGAAGCCGGGTTACTCGGTGGAGCAGTACGCTGCAGCGTGGGTGCGCGCCAGCGAGATCATTCAGCGTACGCCCGGGGCACGAGGGACGTATCTGCACCGGAAAATTGGCGATCCCAACGTGTTGCTGGCGATTGCAAGCTGGGATTCGAAGGCGCACCGGGATGCGAAGGATGACCGCAGGAGTGAAACCGTGCGCGCAATTCTCGAAAAGCATGCGACGCATTGTGAAATTACGGTTATCGGAGAATTCGAGGAGCCGGAATGGTCGGTGCTGCCGGGCTTGCAGCCTTGAAGTAGCTATTCAGGCGGCTATAAGAGGCTTCTAAACCGAAGCAGTTTTTGTAGGAGCGCACCCGGGCGCGAAAGCAGTCGCCAGACTACAGCCGTTGATCGCGCCCAAGTGCGCTCCTACAGAGCCGCACCACTTCGCTTTTCATTGGCATGCCGGCCGAATAGGCGCGCTTGCCGCGAAATAAACCGGAGTATGTTAAAAATACCCTCTATTTCATTGTGGAAATAGCCATCGTTATCTGGAGTATATGTGAAAGCACGGTCAGTCCCGATTGACCAGCAGGTCGCCTTCAACCACCGCCGCGCCCGCTTTTACCAACTGCGCAATCGCCCATTGCGTCAGCACCGGCAGCGGTTGTTGCAGCAAGCGCCGGTTGGCCTCAAGCAATATGCGCATCTGCGACAGCAGTTGCGGCAGCTCGGCAATTGCGATTCTTTGCCGATCCAGCAGCAGGAATTTCAGCAGCACCTTGACTGCGTTCTGCGCGTTGCGCACCGGATCGGCGGATAGATAGTCGAGGCGGGAAAACGCGACGTCGAGCGCCTGTTGCACGCCGGTAAAAGGCGCGCCGTGGCCCGGAATGACCAGGCGGGCGTCGAGCGTGGCGATCAGTTCCAGCGTGGCGCGCACTTCGGCAAAGCCGGATTCTCCTTCCAGTTCAGGGAACACCACGCCGAAACCGTTTTGCCACAGCGCGTCGGCAGAAATCAGAATCCGCTCCTCAGGACAAAACAGGATCAGCGAATGCGGATCATGGCCGGGCGCGCCCAGCACGTGCCATTCCATGTCGCCCAGCGTCAGCTTGGCGCCGGCTTCGATGGTGTCGTCGAAACTGAAGCGTTCGCATTGCTGGCCGGTGGCGCTGAAACTCAGTGCGTCTTCATCCCAGGTCCTGACTTTTTGCGCTTCCGAAGCCGGGATCGTGGTGCGGCAGTCGTAGGCTTGCTGCAGCACCGCATTGCCGCCGCAATGGTCGGAATGCAGATGGGTGTTGATCAATCGTTCCAGCGGCCGCCCCTGCAGCGCGTATTGCACCAGCGCCAGGGTTTGCGCTGCGTGCGTGTGGTAGCCGCTGTCGACCAGGGCGGTCTGGCCGCTCCCGCCGAACAGGATGTTGTTGGAAGATAGCCAGCCGCGTTCCAGAACTTGCATGGTGGCGGGCATCTGCAGCGGCGTATCGATTGCTTGCGTCATCTCATGCCTTCATCTGGTAAGCCAGCGATATTTTGGCGAATTCAACCAGCAGCGCTTCGCTGCCGCCGTTGAAAGTGGTGAAGGCGATGCCGGTGCGGATGATCATGCGCGGCGGGAAAATCCAGTCCAGATAGGGGATGCCGATCATTTTGGCGCTGCGCACATCGGCCCAGAGCACTTGCTTGTTGTACATCCAGGTCTGGGTGATGCCGTTCTGGTCGACGGTGGTGGTCGATTTCAGGAACCAGTAATAACTGACCAGCAGCATCAGGGCGGAAAAAAACAGCAGCGCCTTGATGCCGAAACCGTAATTGGCCAGCGGAAATTGCAGCGTGACCCGTATCGCATACGCGGCCAGCGCAATCGTCACCGTGGTGGCGAGGTACTTGAACCACTGGCTGTAAGCGGGGCCGGTGACGGTGTGTTGGGGTTTGTAAAACTGTACGGTCATTGTTGGAGGTCTCGATTATTTTATTATTTTGAAAGGGGGCGAAGGCGGCGCTTGATTTCCTGCCACATCGTGCGTTTATCGTTTTCGCTGGCTTTGCTCCAGGCGATGATTTCCGGAATGGTGCGCCGGCAACCCTGGCACAGACCTGAAGCATCATCCATTTTGCACAGATTGATGCAGGGCGACGGCAGCGGGCCGACATGGGTTTCGGGATCGAAATCCTGTGCTGTCATCGTCATTGATCGGGTCTCATGGTTATGATTTTTTGGGGAAGACCATTATGCCGTCAAAATGCAGCGCCGTTTGAGCGTGCGATCAGATAGCATTGCCGTAAATGCAATGGATACGCAGCACCGGTCTGCATTATCGGAACCAGCGCGGAGCCAGCGCAGAGCCAGCGGACTAGGTGCTTTCGCGCACCACCAGCGTAAAGCCCTGATCAATTTGCGCCGGTTCCGGCATGCGGCCTTTCATGCGTTGCAGCAACATTGTTGCGGCTGCGTGACCGATCGCATAGCGCGGGGTGGCGATGGTGGTGAGCCTCGGATTGATCCAGGCCGAAGCGGTCAGGTCATTGAAGCCGGCCACCGCCAGTTGTTGCGGGATGCGAATGCCGCGCCGCTGGCATTCGAACAGCACGCCCTGCGCCAGATCGTCATTGCAGCAGAACAGCGCGTCGCAATCGGGCGCTTGCTGCAGCAGCTGATCCAGCAGTTGCACGCCGAGTCCGATCGAGGACGGCGCGCTATTTAATAGTTCGCCCGCCGGATAGCGCAGGTCGGCTTGCTGCAAGGCGGCCCGGTAGCCGGCCAGCCGCTCCATCACGCGCGGATCGAGTTGCGCGCCCAGAAAGCCGATGTGCCGGTAGCCGCGTTCGATTAAATGTGCGGTCATCGCGAACCCCGCATCGAACTGACGCAGGCCGACCGAAAAGGCGTCGGACTGCCCCAGTTCCATCATGTGCACCACTGGAATCCGGCTGTTGGCTATCAGCTGGCGCGTCAGCGCGGTCTGGTCGAAACCGGTGATCAGCAAGCCGTCCGGCGAGTGCTCCAGATAGGCCCGCAGCAGGTTTTCTTCCTCCGCCGCCGAATAGCGGGTATCGCCGATCAGGGTGCGGTAGCCATGCGGATACAACACATCGTGCACACCGGCCAGGATTTCGATGAAGACCGTATTCGATAGCGACGGTACCAATACCACAATGCTGTCGGAGCGGGCGCGGGCCAGCGCCCGGGCGGCACGATTCGGCACATAGCCGGTGGCGGCGATGACGGCGTCGATCTGCACCCGCAGCGCGTCCGACACCAGGTGCGGCGTATTGATTGCGCGTGAGACCGTAATGGTGCTGGTGCCGACGCGGGCGGCGATATCTGCCAGCGTCACGCTGCCGGAGCGGGTAGGGCGGGGTTTGCGTATGGACATGAGGGAGGGTTGTACCGGAATCGCCGGCGCCTTGCAATGCTTGATCAGACTTTCCTGGCGCTCCCGTGCTGGCTGCGGCCGGTAGATTCCATGAATAAATTTTGACTATAAAAGCAGCAGTTTTTTGCTGCAGCGCCACATCGAAATGACTTTACAAAGTATTCGAAATGATTAAAATCCTCGCAATGTTAGCGCTAACATAGGCGTGTTGCCAACTTCAAGTCAATAAATATCAAGAAAAAATAAGCAGAATGAACCATCGAACAATCACAGATTGTCATTCGCTGCGCTGGGTCATCATGGGCGTGAGCGGTTGCGGCAAGAGCGAAATGGGGCGTCGCCTGGCTGATTGCATCGGCGTCGCCTATGTGGAAGGAGATGACGATCATCCTGCCGCCAATGTCGCCAAGATGGTGGCCGGGACCGCGCTCGATGATGCCGACCGTCAGGACTGGTTGCTGATCCTGCAAGCGCGCATCCGCGCCGCGCAACAACAGGGCGTCGGCTTGGTGCTGTCCTGTTCGGCGCTGAAGCGCCGTTATCGGGATTTGTTGCGGCAAGGCGATCCGGCGCTGGTGTTTGTGCATCTCGACGGCGACCGTGAATTGATCGCGGCCCGCATGCTGGCGCGCGGTAATCACTTCATGCCGCTGGCCTTGCTCGACAGCCAGTTGCGCGATCTGGAGCCGCCGGCCGAGGATGAGAACGCGCTGCGGCTGGATATCCGGCGCGCACCGGAACAGTTGATTGACGACATCACGCAACGCTGTGCTGATTTTAAAAATAGTGGATACAACAAGGAGACACAATAATGAAGCAACTGGTTCCGCGTCTGGAGCATAGCGTCGAATGGCTGATGGCGCTGGCGCTGGCCATCATGGTGGCGCTGGTGTTCGGCAACGTCGTGTTGCGCTATGTTTTCAATACCGGCTTCGCGGCGGCGGAAGAGATTTCCCGCCTGATGTTCGTCTGGCTGATTTTCCTCGGCGCGATTCTGGCCTTGCGCCGCCATGCCCATCTGGGGGTCGAGATGGTGCAGGCGCGCTTGCCGATGGGTGCGCGCCGCATCTGCGCGGTCATCAGTCACTTGCTGATGCTGTACGGGCTCTGGCTGTTTCTGTACGGCAGCTGGACCCAGACCGTGATCGGCATGAGCACCTATTCCACCGTGCTGCGTTATCCGACTGCCTTCATGGCTGCCGCCGGGCTGATCTGTGCCGCCTCGATGATCCTGATTGTTGCGATTAATTTGTGGCGCATCGTCACGCGGCATCCGGACGCGATGGTGCCAGGAAGCACCGTCCCTTCGGTGGATGAAATCATCCAGCAGGGAGCCGCAGAATGACGCTCGCCATCTTCCTCGGTTCCCTCGTCCTGCTGATGACGCTGGGGATGCCGATTGCTTTTGCGCTGATGCTGACCGGCGTCGCGCTGATGTTCCATCTGGACTTTTTCGACGCCCAACTGGTGGCGCAAAACTTGCTGTCCGGCGCCGACAACTTCCCGCTGATGGCAGTGCCGTTCTTCATCCTGGCCGGCGAATTGATGAATGCCGGCGGTATCTCCAAGCGCATCATCACACTGGCGGTCAGCCTGGTCGGTCATATCAAGGGCGGACTCGGCTATGTCGCCATCGGTGCCTCGGTATTGTTGGCCAGCCTGTCCGGTTCGGCGATTGCCGATACCGCCGCGCTGGCGACCTTGCTGATCCCGATGATGCGCGATAACGGTTACCCGGTGCCGCGTTCGGCCGGCCTGATCGCCTCCGGCGGCATCATCGCACCGATCATTCCGCCTTCGATGTCGTTCATCATCTTCGGCGTCGCCACCAATACTTCGATCAGCAAATTGTTCATGGCGGGTATCGTGCCGGGCATCCTGATGGGGGTCGTGCTGGTGACAGTCTGGATGGTGCTGGCGCGCAAGATGAATGTCACGCCGCAACCGAAACGCGCCTGGTCCGAGCGCCGCAGCGCACTGATCGACAGCGTCTGGGCATTGATGTTGCCGGTCATTATCATCGGCGGCTTGCGCGGCGGTTTTTTTACGCCGACTGAAGCTGCGGTGGTGGCTGCTGTGTATGCGCTGGGAGTCAGCCTGTTCGTGTATCGCGAGGTGAAGCTGAAGCAACTGGTGAAATTATTTGTCGATGCGGCCCAGACCACCAGTACCGTGATGTTCCTGGTGGCCGGAGCGCTGGTGTCGTCGTATATGGTGACATTGGCCGATCTGCCGGCGCAGTTGACCGAGACGCTGGGGCCCTTGATGAGTGACCCGCGCGCGCTGATGGCGGCCATCATGCTGTTGCTGCTGGCGGTCGGCATCGTGATGGATCTGACGCCGACGATCCTGGTGATGGCGCCGGTGCTGATGCCGCTGGCGCTGAAGGCCGGCATCGATGGCACGTATTTCGGCGTCATGTTCGTGCTGGTCGGAACGCTGGGCCTGATCCATCCGCCAGTCTGCACGGTGCTCAATGTGGTCTGCGGCGTGGCCAAAATCTCGCTGGAAAGCGCCACCAAAGGCATCTGGCCGTTCTTGCTGGCGTATATCGCCCTGATTATCGTGTTCATCGTTTTCCCCGGAATCATCACCGTACCGATGGTCTGGTTTAGTTAATATTCATTCACACAGCAACACTTGGAGACCGTATGAAAAATATCCTTAAAACACTGGTGATGGCACTGGCAATTGCAGGCGTAACCAGCACTGCGGTGCAAGCGGCTGAGTACAAGGCGCGCATCATCCGCTTCGGCTACGGCCTGGCCGATGACAGCAATCAAGGCCGCGCGGTCAAGTTCTTTGCCGACGATCTGGCCAAGCGCACCGGCGGCAAGCTCAAAGCCAGAGGCTTCGCCAACGCCAGCCTGGGCGGCGACATGCAAATGCAAAATGCGCTGATCGGCGGCGCACAGGAAATGATGGTCGGTTCCACCGCCACCCTGGTCGGCATCGTCAAGGATTTCGGCGTCTACGATTTGCCCTTCCTGTTTGCCAATGAAAAAGAAGCTGATGCGGTGCTGGATGGCCCATTCGGCCAGAAACTGGCTAACCGTCTGCAGGAAAAAGGCTTGGTCGGATTGGTGTATTGGGAAAACGGTTTCCGCAACCTGACCAACACCAAGCGCCCGATCACCAAGCTGGAAGACATGCAGGGCGTCAAGCTGCGCGTGATGCAAAACCCGGTGTATATCGACATGTTCAATAGCTTCGGCGCGAATGCGGTGCCGCTGCCATTCTCGGAATTATTTACCGCGCTGGAAACCAAGACCGTGGACGGTCAGGAAAACCCGGTCAACACCATCCAGTCCAGCAAGTTCTACGAAGTGCAGAAATACCTGTCGATCACCAAGCATGTATACAGCCCGTGGATCGTGCTCGCCAGCAAGAAATGGTGGGATGGCTTGAACGCCGATGAGAAAAAGGCATTGCAGGAGTCCGCCGTGGCTTCGCGCAGTTTCGAGCGCCAGGACAGCCGCGCGGCTGCGATCAAGGCGGTTGATTACCTGAAGTCCAAGGGCATGCAGGTCAGCGTGGTCAGTGACAAGGAAATCGGCCGCATGCGCGACAAAGTCAAACCAGCGTTCGACAAATTCGCCGCCGATGGCGGTGCCGACGTGGTGAAAGACGTACAGGCCGAACTGGCCAAACTGCGCAAGTAATCCGGCGCTCTGCCGCAGATTGCGCACTCGCGCCATCTGCGGTTTTCCAGCTTGAAACCAGAGTGCGCTACTGGCTTGCTGCTGGTTTATCAGGCTCGCGTTATTTCGGCTGCTCGGCCAGCGCCTTTACCAGCAGTTCCGCCACCACTTCGTTCATTCCCATTGCACGCGTTTGCGCCACAGCCTGCAACTGGGCCACCAGATCGCCGTGGAGTTTGACCGCGAATGGCACCAGACCGAGCGCCTGATCCAGCTTGCGCTGATCGCGCCGGTCCAGCGGCGCGGCGGCATCCTGGCCGAACGCCGGGCTGGTGCCGGCTTGCTTCATTTTGCCGGTCAGTTTCATTGCTTTCTGTTTTTCCAGGCCGGATTTTTTCATCGCTAGATACCTCTTTAAATTGAAGCGGCCCATTTTACGCAAGTGCGGCGCTGGCAATGTATTTAAAACGCTTGCCGGCACGTTCGAAATTATCGTAACTATTCAGCCCGCTATAAGAAACTTCCAAGCCGAAGCAGTTTTTATGTAGGAGCGCACCTGGGCGCGAAAGCAGTCGCCAGACTGCAGCCGTTGATCGCGCCCGGGTGCGCTCCTACAAAATCGTACCATTTCACTCTTAATTATCTTGCCGGCTGAACAGCTATGCGTCGTCAATAAAAAGCAGGAGTATGCATTAAAACAGTGCATTTCCCGCATATATTCATTGCGCAATTAAAAAATACCTGGCCTTGTATATTTATTGTGGTTGAGCAGGCTGGCGATGCGCCGCTGCCATCAGCGCCCGGGCAGCGCGATCGACAGCTCGTCGGCCAGGGTTTGCACCAGCAGCGCGGCCGGCATTGGGCGCGCCAGGGCTGCGCCTTGTCCGGCCCAGAGCGACATCATTTCCAGCTGACCTTG
This sequence comes from Gelidimonas diazotrophica, assembly GCF_055694025.1. Lineage (NCBI taxonomy): Bacteria > Pseudomonadati > Pseudomonadota > Betaproteobacteria > Burkholderiales > Oxalobacteraceae > Gelidimonas > Gelidimonas diazotrophica. The sequence continues at coordinate 3,695,357 of NZ_CM146349.1, read as the reverse complement.
CTGGGATGCTGCTCGGCGGATTTCCGCGGTCAGTGCGTTCTGGATTGGATACGCCGGCATCTCTTGCTCGAACGGGCGCAGCTGTTGCATGAAATCGGTGACGATGCCGCGTGCATACTTGCCCGAAAACACCCGCGTCAGGCGCGTGCCGTCGTCGCTGGTGTGCGGGATGCGTTGTTTCCAGCCCGGGTGAATCCCGGCTTCCGGGCAACACAGGAAGGCGGTGCCGAGTTGCGCCGCTTGCGCGCCCAGGATCAGCGCGGCGGCGATGCCCCGGCCATCCATGATGCCGCCGGCCGCGATCAGCGGCAGATTGACCGCGCGCGCGACTTGCGGAATCAGCGCCATCAGGCCGATTCCGGATTGTTCGAAATCGCCCAGAAAGGTGCCGCGATGGCCGCCGGCTTCAATCCCCTGGATGCAAATCGCATCGGCGCCGGCCGCTTCCCAGACTTTGGCTTCGGCCACCGTGGTGGCGGTGCCGATCACGAACGAACCTTTTTGCCTGAATTGCGCCACCGTGGCGGCGTCGAGCACGCCGAAAGTGAAGCTGACCACCGGCGGCGCCAGCGCCAGCAGGGCGGCGATCTGGGCTTGGTTGTTTTCGCAGAATTTGGTGGGGCTGGTTGCCGCTGGCAAGCCCAGAGCAGCCCGAAACGGGTTCAGACGCGCCTGCGCCACCGCCAGTTCGGCCTCATTCATAGGCGGTTCTTCCAGCACGAACAGGTTGACATTGAACGGCCGGCGGGTCAGGGCGCGCACCCGTTGCAGGCTTTCGGCAATCGCCGCCGGCGACAGCGTGGCGGCCGCGAACGAGCCCAAGGCGCCGGCATTGCTGACCGCCGCCACCAGTTCGGGCGTGGTGGCGCCACCGGCCATCGGCGCCTGGATGATCGGATGGTTGATGCCGAGCATCGTTACGAAACGTGAATACATGATTAAGCGACTCCCTGTATTTGGACAGAACGGATAGATGCGCAATATTTATACGCAACGTATTTATACGCAACGTTCGCTGCTGTCATTTCAGCGCGCGTTGCAGATGCCGGCGCGGATTTTTCAAGGCGCTACAAGCCCATTATATTCGGCTACAATTTAGCTGCAATTTGGCGGTAATTCAGATGTAATTCAGTTGCGCAGTACGCATCTGGCAAACGCCAATGCGAGTATATTTAATCATTCGATGGCTGCATCTTAAATGCTACAAAAGCTAACCGGGAGAGCAAAATGCTAGTTCATGAATATACGCGACGCAGCGGGCAGCGTTTGACCTATACCATCGTGTACGGCCAGGGAGAGTATTTTATCCAGCGTGATGGACTTTTGAAAAAGTCCGTTCCTGATGCCTTCGTCGCCTGCGTCTCTCCCGAAGAGGCCAAACCTGAACTGATGCTGCGCATGGCGATAGCGGACATCGAAGTGCTGATCGGGATGGAGGAGTAAGCCGCAGCGCTTATCCTTTCTGTCTTTCAAGGGAGACTGCAATGCCAGACGAAATAATCGGCGAATATGAAATCGAGTATTCCAGCGCGCGCTTGCCCGAGAGCGAACATTGGGCGGCGATGGTGGCGATTTACGGCCCGTCTCCCAGCCCCATGCACAGAAACAGTATTTTTCCTGCCCAGCGCGTCTCTGTTGACGCGGTTTTTACCAGCGCAGAACAGGCCGAAGCGGAAGCGCACAAAGTGGCGCTTCTGATGATCGAACAGGGAACGCACCACGGCCCGGCCGAGTAGAGCCGGCCGTCGTTTTGATCAACCGGCCCGTTTCGCCGCCAGCGCATTGCCGGCGCGGCTGACTGCCTTGCGCCCCAGATGCTGCGAGATGAACTGGCCGGCGTCCACCACTGCGTCCAGCTCGATGCCGGTGGCAATGCCCAAACCCTGCATCAGGAACAGCACGTCTTCGGTGGCGACGTTGCCGGTCGCGCCTTTCGCATACGGGCAGCCGCCCAGACCCGCCACCGACGAATGAAATATCGACACGCCGACTTCGAGGCTGGCGTAGATATTGGCGATGCCCTGACCGTAGGTATCGTGGAAATGGCCCGACAGTTGCGCCAACGGAAACTCCTGCGCAGCGCGCTGCATGATCGCATGCACTTTCAGCGGAGTGGCCACGCCGATGGTGTCGGCAATGTCGATTTCGTCGCAGCCCAGTTCGCGCATGCGGCGCACCACGTCAGCCACCGCGTCGGCCGACACTTCACCCTGATACGGGCAGCCGAACGCACAACTGATGCTGCCGCGCAAGCGCAAGCCGTGTTGCTTGGCAGACAGCGCCACATCGCGGAAACGCTCGATCGATTCGGCAATCGAACAATTGATGTTCTTTTGCGAAAAGGCTTCGGAGGCCGAACCGAAGATCACCACCTCATCCGCCTTGGCTGTCAGCGCCGCCTTGAAACCTTGCATGTTCGGCGTCAGCACCGAATACACCACGCCCGGCTTGCGCGTGATGCCGGCCATTACTTCGCTTGAAGTCGCCATCTGCGGCACCCATTTGGGCGACACGAAAGAGGCTGCTTCGATGTTGACGAAGCCGGCTTGCGTGAGGCGGTCGATCAGTGCGATCTTGATCTCGGCCGGGATGGTTTCCTTCTCGTTTTGCAAGCCGTCGCGCGGGCCGACTTCGACGATCTTGACGTGTTGCGGGAGATTGCTAGATGGATTCATTAGAATGTCCTTGGCTTGAATAAGAGAAAATCTTTTTCCACGAAAAACACGAAAGGCACGAAAGAATAAACGAGGTTCTACAAAACCATGCGCCAACTCAGCAATCAAGCGCACCGTGCTGTTATCTCTTTTCTCGTCTTTCGTGGACAGCGCGTATTACTTAATACCCTTTGCTTCGATCAACGATCCCGACAATAGGTTCGCCCAGTTCCAAAGCACGGATTTTTTCGGCGATCTGGCGGATGCTTTCGTCGCGCCGGGTCAACGCGGCGATGTGCGGCGTGATCGAAATTCGCGGTTCCTGCCAGAACGGATGTTGCGGCGGCAACGGTTCGGTGCGGAACACATCCAGCGTCGCGCCGGCCAGATGCTCCGATTTGATCAAGGCCAGCAAGTCCGATTCCGCCACATGCGCGCCGCGGGCGACGTTGATCAGATACGCGCCTTTCGGCAATTTTTCCAATCTGCTGCGACTGAGGATTTGGGTGGTTTCTGCGGTCAGCGGCAGGATGCAAACCAGAACCTGAGTCCCCTGCAAAAAATCATCCAGTTCCTCTTCGCCGGCAAAGCACGTCATGCCCGACAGCTCTTTTCGGCTGCGGCTCCAGCCGCGCAGCGGGAAACCGAAATGCTGCAGCGCTGCGGCAATCCGGCTGCCGAGTACGCCCAGACCGAGGATGCCGACCGTGAAATCTTGCTTGTCGCGCGGTGCCAATGGCTGCCAGATGCCAGCGCGCCTTTGCGCCTCATAGGCATCGAAGCGACGGAAATGGCGCAGGATTGCGTAGCTGACGTATTCCGCCATCTGCACCGCCATGCCGGCGTCGTCGAGGCGCACGATGGGCACGTTCGACGGCAGCGCGTTGCCCAGTTGCAGAATCGCATCGACCCCGGCGCCGAGATTGAATACCGCCTTCAAGCCGGCATGCCCGGCCAGCATGCCGGCCGGCGGTTTCCAGGCCACGATGTAATCGGCCGGCAACACATCTGCTGCGCTCATGCCTAGTTGCCAGACTTGCACGCGGGCCTGCGGCAAGGCTTGCGACAATCCGGCCAGCCAGGGCTCCGGCTTGTTATCGGGGCTATAAAATAAAATCTGCATAAGAAAAATCAGAAAAAATGGGATGCTGTTTTTGTAGGTCGGGTTAGCGTAGCGTAACCCGACATTCGTAGCCGAAAATGTCGGGTTACGCGATGAAGCCGCTAACCCGACCTACGAAAGTGCGTATCAGTGATTATGCAAGCTTGAACGCCAGCAACGGCGCGCCATCGGCAACCTGATCGCCAATCGCGTACAACACTTCTTCGACCATGCCGTCGCCAGGAGCGGCGATAGTGTGCTCCATTTTCATCGCTTCCATAATTACCAGCGGTTCGCCTTTCTTGACTTGCTGGCCTTTTTCGACCAGCACTGCCACTACTTTGCCCGGCATCGGCGCAGTCAAACGGCCGCCATCGACTTCTGCTGCGCCGGCATGCGCCAGCGGATCGTTGTAATTGAGCGCGGTGTGTCCGCCGCCAGTGAAAACGTGGAATACATCGCCGTCGCGCACCACCGAGCCGCGCACCGCGCGCTGGTCCAGCGTCAGGCTGAAGTTGCTGTTGCCATGCAGGCCCAGAGTCGTCTTGACCGAGGTTGCGCCCAGCCCGATTTGCCAACCGTCCGAGTGATAATCCACGGTGAGCGGTTGCGCCTCGGCGTCGTCCAGCGCCGCATCGGCAAAATGCAGAGTGCGCTGCAATACGCTATTCATGCGCCAGCCGCTAGTGTTTCCGAACGGGTCATTCGCAGCCGCCGATTTTTCAGAAGTCACTAAAGCCACCGCCGCCAGCGCCAGCACATCAATCGAGACTGGGGCCGCCGCTGGAAACAGCGCGTCAGCGTTGCGCTCGATTAAGCCGGTATCCAGATCGGCGCCGGCAAACGGCTGGCTTGCGATCAAGCGCTGCAGGAAGCCAATATTATTCGCGAGGCCGACGATCTGATATTCGGACAAGGCTTGCGCCATGCGCGCCAGCGCTTCGTCGCGGTCTTCGCCCCAGACGATCAGCTTGGCGATCATCGGGTCATAGAACGGCGAGATGGTGTCGCCCGAACGCACGCCGCTGTCGATCCGAATATAGCCGCTTGCGGCTCCGTTCTCACCTTTTCCCTGAAAGGGGGAAGGCCGGGATGGGGGTAAGCCGGCCGAGCCAAGTTCGAAAGTGACCGCCGACGGCGTGCGCAAATGCTTGAGCGTGCCTGTTGATGGCAGGAAACCTTTTTCCGGGTTTTCCGCGTAAATCCGCGCTTCAATCGCGTGACCGTGCAGCTTCAATTCATGCTGCAGCAACGGCAAAGGTTCGCCGGCCGCGACCCGCAATTGCCACTCGACCAAATCGGTGCCGGTGATCATTTCGGTAACCGGATGTTCGACCTGCAGCCGGGTATTCATCTCCATGAAATAGAACGAGCCATCCTGATTCGCGATGAATTCGACCGTGCCGGCACCGACGTAGCCGACTGCTTTTGCTGCGGCCACCGCGGCGTTGCCCATCGCGGCGCGGCGTTCTGCACTCATGCCGGGCGCCGGCGCTTCTTCCAGCACTTTCTGGTGGCGGCGTTGCACCGAGCAGTCGCGTTCGAACAGGTAGACGCAATTGCCATGAGTGTCGGCGAACACTTGAATTTCGATATGGCGCGGACGCTGCAAATATTTTTCAGCCAGCACCCGGTCGTCGCCGAAGGAACTGATCGCTTCGCGCTTGCAGGACGCCAATGCAGCCTTGAAATCGGCCGATTTTTCGATTACGCGCATGCCTTTGCCGCCGCCGCCGGCGCTGGCTTTCAGCAGCACCGGATAGCCCATCTTGTCGGCTTCAAGTTGCAGGAAATCGGCATCCTGATTGTCGCCGTGATAACCCGGCACCAGCGGCACCTCGGCTTTTTCCATCAGCGACTTGGCGGCCGATTTGGAACCCATCGCGCGGATCGAGGACGCCGGCGGGCCGATGAAGACTAGCCCTGCTGTAACGCAAGCATCGGCAAAATCGCTGTTTTCCGACAGGAAACCATAACCCGGATGGATCGCCTGCGCACCGGTTGCAAGGGCTGCCGCGATGATCTTGTCGGCGCACAGATAGCTTTCCTTGGCGGCTGCCGGGCCGATGCAAACCGCTTCGTCGCACACCGCGACATGCTTGGCGTTGGCGTCGGCCTCCGAATATACCGCGACGGTCTTGATGCCCATCTTGCGGGCGGTGGCGGCAACACGACAAGCGATTTCGCCACGGTTGGCGATCAGGATTTTGGTGAACATGTGGATACTTTCTGGGGTGAGGCCGATTAAGGTGAAATTACGGTGGGGCAACCAAGGGCAGGTTTGGAGCCCGCCCCACCGTCACGGACAAGGGAATAGGTATTTCACCCGCCGCAGCGCTCTTTCTGCGCTTCGGTCAGGGTCGAGGCATGGGTTTTCAAACCGAGTTTCGCCAGCAGCGCGCGGTCGTCCTCGGCTTCCGGATTGCCGGTGGTGAGCAGCTTGTCGCCGTAAAAAATCGAGTTGGCGCCGGCCAGGAAGCACATCGCCTGCACCGCTTCGCCCATTTGACGACGGCCGGCCGACAGCCGCACCCGCGCTTTCGGCATCGTGATGCGCGCCACCGCGATGGTGCGCACGAATTCGAGCGGGTCGAGCGGATCGATGCCGTGCAAAGGCGTGCCTTCCACCTGCACCAGATGATTGACCGGCACCGATTCCGGATACGGATTCAGGTTTGCCAATTGCGCAATCAGGCCGGCGCGCTGCTGGCGCGATTCGCCCATGCCGACGATGCCGCCGCAGCACACTTTTAGCCCGGCATTGCGTACCCGCCCCAGTGTATCCAGGCGGTCTTGATATTCGCGCGTGGAGATCACGTTATTGTAGAATTCCGGGGCAGTATCCAGATTGTGGTTGTAGTAATCGAGCCCCGCCTGCTTCAATCGATTCGCCTGATCTGCTTCCAGCATGCCCAGCGTGGCGCAGGTTTCCAGCCCGAGTTGCTTGACCCCGCGCACCATCGCTTCGACCTTTTCCATGTCGCGCTCTTTCGGCGAACGCCAGGCCGCGCCCATGCAAAAACGGGTCGCGCCGCTGGCGCGGGCTTCGCGCGCTGCCTCCAGCACTTCGTCCAACTCCAGAATTTTCTTGGCTTCGACGCCGGTGTCGTAACGCGCCGCTTGCGGGCAATAGCCGCAATCTTCCTCGCAGCCGCCGGTCTTGATCGACAGCAGCGTCGCCAGCTCGACATCGCCTTCGGGGAAATGGGCGCGGTGGGTTTGCTGCGCCTGAAACATCAGGTCATTGAACGGCAGCTCGAACAGCGCCAGCACGTCGGCCAGCGGCCAGGTCGCTTCTTGCGGCAAGGTGATGGCAGCTGCCGGCGGATGGAAGGAAACTGCAGTGGATTGTTGCGACGGGGTTTGGGACATCGTTATTCCTTCAATGGTTCATGTTCGTGGGGGCACGGCATGCCGTGCCCCTACGGGTTGGCCGGCCAGTTCGGCAGGCCAGAAAAATCAAGATATTCGGCCGCGGCGGCAGCGCACGGCTGCGCCAGGCGCGGCACGCGGCCCAGCAGCGGAGCCGGGATGCGCAGCAATAGCGCTGCAATATTTTCGTCGGCGAAGTGCATGTCCGCCTCCAGTTCGTTGGCGACCCAGCCGGCCAGCAGCAAACCGCGCGCGGCGATCGCTTCAACCGTCAGTAGCGCGTGATTGATGCAGCCCAGCCGCAGGCCGACCACCAGCACCACCGGCAAGCCCAGTTGCTGCGCCAGGTCGGCAGTGTCGAAACCGTCGGACAGCGGCACGCGGAAACCGCCTACGCCTTCGACCACTACCGCGTCCGAGGCGGCGGCGATTTCGGTGTAGGCGGCCAGGATCGGTACCGATTCGATGGTGATGCGTTCCAGGCCGGCGGCGATATGCGGCGCGGCCGCTTGCTTGAACAGGTAGGGCGTGGTCAGCGCCGCCAGCATGACGACGTTGCCGGCCGCGGCCAGCGCATCGGCGTCGTCGTTGTGCCAGACGCCGTCAATCAATTCTGCCCCGGCCGCGACCGGCTTCATGCCGCAGGCGCGCACGCCGGTTTGCACCAGCGCGTGCAGCAGCGCCGCCGAGATCAGCGTCTTCCCGACGTCGGTGTCGGTGCCGGTGACGAAACAGGCGAAGCGCGAGGGCGTATCCGTGGCGTCAGCGGCTGGCTCCAATTCGGTATTTGGAATGGCAGCCAATATGGTGGCAACTACGGTGTCAACTCCGGGTGCAACTGCGTCGTCGAGACTCATATCGGTTCCATCGTCAAACTTCGATCACTTGTTCAAACACGGCCAGGGTGCGCGCCGCGAGGCCGTCGCTTTCGGCGTCGCTCAGGATATACGGCGGCATCAGGTAGACGCTGCCCCCGATCGGGCGCAGCAGCAATTCCTGCTCCAGCGCGGCGCTGAAGAAGCGCGCAGAGAAGGTAGCCGCCGCTGTCGCATCGCCGATCACCGCATCGAAGGCCCAGATCATGCCGCGGTTGCGGAAGTGGCGCACGCGCGGGTGATTTGCCAGCGGCGCCAATGCTGCGGTCAGCCGCTCGGCGCGCGCGCGGTTGGTGCGCAGCACGTCGTCTTGCTCGAAGATCGCCAGCGTCGCCAGCGCGGCGCGGCAAGCCAGCGGATTGCCGGTGTAAGAATGCGAATGTAAAAAGCCGCGCGTGACGTCGGCGCTGTAAAACGCTTGATAGACTTCCTCGCGCGTCATCACCAGCGACAGCGGCAGGTAACCGCCGCTGATGCCTTTCGACAGGCACAGGAAATCCGGCCAGACAGGTTTGCCTGCAAGCGCGGCCTGTTCGCAGGCGAAGAAAGTGCCGGTGCGGCCGCAGCCGACGGCGATTTCATCGGCGATCATGTGGACCTGATAGCGGTCGCACAGTTTGCGGACTTCTTGCAGGTAGACCGGGTCGTGCATCGCCATCCCGGTGGCGCACTGCACCAGCGGTTCGATGATGATGGCGGCGATATGGTTGGCGCGCTGGGCAAACAAGCGTTCGACGTCCAAGGCGGCGCGGCGCGCCACGTCTGCGGCGGTTTCGCCTTCGGCAGCACCGCGTGCATCGGGCGAGGCCACCACGTGCGCAGCGCGCAGCAGCGGGCCGTAGGCGTCCTTGAACAAGGCGACGTCGGTCACCGCCAGCGCGCCGATGGTTTCGCCGTGGTAACTGCCCTGCAGGCAAACGAATTCCTGCTTGTCGCTTTTGCCGTTGTTGCGCCAGGCGTGAAAACTCATCTTCAGCGCGATTTCGACCGCCGATGCACCGTCCGACGCGTAAAAGCAGTGGCCCAGCACATGACCGGTCAGGGCCGACAACTGTTCCGACAATTGGATCACCGGCTCGTGGGTGAAGCCGGCCAGCATCGCGTGTTCGAGCCGGTCCAGCTGGTCTTTCAGCGCCGCATTGATGCGCGGATTGGCGTGGCCGAACAGGTTGACCCACCACGAACTGATCGCATCGAGATAACGCCGCCCTTCATGGTCATACAGCCAAGCGCCGCGGCCATGGCTGACCGCGATCAGCGGCACCGGGTTTACTCCGGCATGGTGCTGCATCTGGGTGCATGGATGCCAGACGCTGCGCAGGCTGCGTTCGACCCAGTCGGATTGTGCATTTTCTGTCAAAGCTGCTCCAGTATTCCTGCGGTGGCTTTTAGTTCCTTCCCCCTGGCAGGGGGAAGGTTAGGATGGGGGTCGAACGGCCAATGCTTCCACTATGACCGCTAAAACCCCATCCATATTATTCAACACATCGTTATTCCAAAATCGGAGAACTTGCCAACCCTGCATTTCCAAAAATACAGTGCGATGTTGGTCATAGACAATCTGATCTTGGTGCTGTCCGCCATCTAGTTCAATTAGTAATTTTTTATTGATACAGGCAAAATCAGCGATATAAGGTCCGATTGGATGCTGCCGTCTAAAACGACATTCATACAGTTGTTTGCCTCTTAGCGCATGCCACAACATGCGCTCGGCATCGGTCATGTCCTTGCGCAAGGATCGCGCATTTGCCGTGAGCATTGGTTTGATACGCTTCACTGTATTCAACCGTTCCACCCCCATCCTAACCTTCCCCCTTCCAGGGGGAAGGGACTGGTACGTCCACAATATACTGTCAGATGTATTTTTAACACCGCCATATTTAATTGCGTGAAATACCATTTTTACACAGATACTCCATGTTTTTCAGGAACTGATTTTAACCAGACCTAGATTAACCACGATGGTTTGCGCTTCTCCAGAAAGGCGCTGACGCCTTCACGTCCTTCTTCGGAAGCGCGGATCTGGGCGATGCCTTCGACGGTGTCGGCGATCAGGATGCTGCTGATCGGCTTGCCGCCGACTTCGCGCACCAGGCGTTTCGCTTGCCGCACCGCGTTCGGGCTGTTGCTCAGCAGCGACTTGACGATGGCAGTCATGGTTGCATCCAGCGCATGCAGCGCCACCACTTCATGCACCATGCCGATGCGCAGCGCTTCCTCGGCGGTAAATCGTTCGGCGGTGAGGAAGTAGCGGCGCGCCGCGTTCTCGCCCATGGCCTTGATTACGTAAGGCGAGATGGTGGCCGGAATCAGCCCCAGCTTGACTTCGGACAGGCAGAAATTGGCTTCTTCAACCGCCACCGCGATATCGCAGGCGGCCACCAGCCCCATGCCGCCGGCATAGCAATCGCCCTGCACCCTGGCCACTACCGGCTGCGGGCATTCGTAAATGGTGCGCAGCATCTGCGCCAGTTGCGCCGCATCCGCACGGTTTTCTTCCTGCGTGTAGTCGGCCATCTTGCGCATCCAGTTCAGATCGGCGCCGGCGCAGAACGCCGAACCGCGCGCGGCCAGCACCACCGCACGGATGCTGGTGTCTATGCTGATTTCAAGGAAGGCCTGGGTGATTTCGGCGATCGTCACCTCGTTGAAGGCGTTGCGCACCTCGGGCCGGTTCAGGATCACCAACGCAGTGTGGCCGTCGCGTTGCAGTGCTATGGTTTGATAGTTCATGCTCACATCCTGAATAAGCCGAATTTAGTATCGGCAATCGGCGCATTCAGCGCAGCCGACAGCCCCAATCCCAGCACCATCCGGGTATCGGCCGGATCGATCACGCCGTCGTCCCACAGACGGGCGCTGGCGTAATACGGGTGGCCCTGATGTTCGTATTGTTCCTTGATCGGCTGCTTGAAAGCGGCTTCTTCTTCCGCGCTCCATTCGCCGCCTTTGAGTTCGATGCCGTCACGTTTGACGGTAGCCAAGACGCCAGCGGCTTGATCGCCACCCATCACCGAGATGCGCGCATTCGGCCACATCCACAGGAAGCGCGGCGAGAATGCGCGGCCGCACATGCCGTAATTGCCGGCGCCGAAGCTGCCGCCGATGATCACGGTAAATTTCGGTACTGCGGCGGTTGCCACTGCGGTCACCATCTTGGCGCCGTTGCGGGCGATGCCTTCGTTTTCGTACTTGCGCCCGACCATGAAGCCGGTGATGTTTTGCAGGAATACCAGCGGAATCTTGCGCTGGCAGCACATTTCGATGAAGTGGGTGCCTTTCAGCGCCGATTCGCTGAATAAAATGCCGTTGTTGGCGATGATGCCGACCGGCATGCCGTGGATATGGGCGAAACCGCACACCAGCGTGGTGCCGTAGCGCGCCTTGAATTCGTCGAAATCGCTGCCGTCGACGATGCGGGCGATCACTTCACGCACGTCGAACGGTTTACGGGTATCGGTTGGAATGACGCCATACAACTCGTGCGCGGCGAACTTCGGTTCGCTAGTCTCGCGCAATGTCGTCTCGTGCTTTTTACTCCGGTTCAGGTTCGAAACCATGGTGCGCGCCAGCGACAGCGCGTGCAGGTCGTTTTGTGCCAGATGATCGACCACGCCCGACAAGCGCGTATGCACATCGCCGCCGCCCAAGTCTTCGGCACTCACCACTTCGCCGGTGGCAGCCTTCACCAGCGGCGGGCCGCCGAGGAAAATCGTGCCCTGATCCTTGACGATGATCGATTCGTCGCTCATCGCCGGCACATACGCGCCGCCGGCGGTGCAGGAACCCATCACGACCGCGATTTGCGGAATGCCCTGGGCCGACAGATTGGCCTGGTTGTAGAAGATGCGGCCGAAATGGTCGCGGTCGGGGAATACCTCATCCTGATTCGGCAAATTAGCGCCGCCGGAATCGACCAGATAAATGCACGGCAACTTGTTTTGCTCGGCAATTTCCTGCGCACGCAAATGCTTCTTGACCGTGATCGGGTAATAAGTGCCGCCCTTGACGGTGGCGTCATTACAGACGATCACACATTCCTGACCCGCCACGCGGCCGATGCCGGTGATCACGCCGGCCGCCGGCGCGGCATTGTGGTACATGTCGAACGCGGCCAGTTGCGAGAATTCCAGGAACGGCGTGCCCGGATCGAGCAGCATCTGGACCCGCTCGCGCGGCAGCAATTTGCCACGGGCGATGTGCTTCTTGCGTGCGGCTTCGCCGCCGCCTTCGGCAATTTTGGCGACTTTGGCTTTCAGGTCATCGACGATGATCTGCATCGCGGCCACATTGGCCTTGAAATCGTCCGAGCGGGTATTCAGTGTGCTTGTCAGTTGGGGCATTGCCGCATCCTTGGTTGTCTTTGTTGTTTATCTGATGTTATGCACGGCCACAAAAGCACGTAGGGGCGGGTTCCAAACCCGCCCTCGCACTTTGGCGGCGAAAGGGCGGGTTTGGAACCCGTCCCTACTCTGATCAGGCGGTCTTCGATTCGTCCAGCTTGAGTTCTTCTTTCATCATTTCGCGCATCTTGAATTTCTGCACCTTGCCGGTGATGGTCATCGGGAACGCATCGACGAAGCGCATGTAGCGCGGCACTTTGTAATAGGCAATCTGGCCATCGCAGAAAGCCCGCAGCGCCGTTTCATCCAGGATTGCACCGGGTCGCAGCACGATCCAGGCGCACAGTTCTTCGCCGTATTTCGCGTCCGGCACGCCGACTACCTGCACATCCTGAATCGCCGGATGGCGGTAGAGGAATTCCTCGATCTCGCGCGGGTAAATGTTTTCGCCGCCGCGGATCACCATGTCCTTGATGCGGCCGACGATGTTGACATAGCCTTGCGCATCCATGGTGGCCAGGTCGCCGGTATGCATCCAGCCGTCGGCATCGATCGCCTCTTGGGTTTTTTCCGGATCGCCCCAGTAGCCATGCATCACCGAATAGCCGCGGGTGCAGAGTTCGCCGGTGACGCCGATGTCCATGGTTGCGCCCGATTCAGGATCGGCGATCTTGACTTCCAGATGCGGCTGCACCCGGCCGACGGTGGCCACGCGCTGTTCCAGCGGCGTATCGGCATTGCTCTGGCAACTGACCGGGCTGGTCTCGGTCATGCCGTAGGCAATCGTGACCTCGGCCATGTGCATGTCGCGCACCACGCGTTTCATCACTTCGATCGGGCATGGCGAGCCGGCCATGATGCCGGTGCGCAGCGTCGACAGATCGAATTCGGCAAAGCGTGGATGATCGAGCAGCGCGATGAACATGGTCGGCACCCCGTGCAGGCCGGTGCAATGCTCGTCCTGCACCGCCTGCAGCACCGATAAAGGCTCGAAACCGTCATTCGGATAGACGATAGTCGCGCCATGCGTCAGGCAAGCCAGGTTGCCCAGCACCATGCCGAAGCAGTGGTATAGCGGCACCGGAATGCACAACCGGTCGGCGCCGGTCAGGCGCATCGCCTCGCCGACGAAGAAGCCGTTGTTCAGGATATTGCGGTGCGTCAGCGTGGCGCCTTTGGGGAAACCGGTGGTGCCGCTGGTGAACTGAATATTGATCGGATCGCGGGCGTCCAGCGTGGCGGCGACTTGCGCCAGCCGCGCATCCTGCGCATCGCCGGTCGTGATGAAATCTTCAAAGCGCAGCATGCCGGGGACGTTCTGCTGACCTAGGTGGATCACGGTTTTCAGATCCGGCAGCCGGGCGGAATTGAGCGCGCCGGGTGCGCAATTGGCTAGCTCCGGCGCCAGGGTCTGGATCATCTCGATATAGTTGCTGTGCTTGAATTCCGGCATCGCGATCAAGGCTTTGCAGCCGACTTTGTTGAGCGCGTATTCCAGCTCGGCCAGGCGGTAGGCGGGATTGATATTGACCAGCACCACGCCGATATTGGCGGTGGCGAGCTGGGTCAGCAGCCACTGCGCATTGTTGTGCGACCAGATGCCGATGCGGTCGCCGCGCTGCAAGCCCAGCTGCAGCAATGCGCTTGCCAGTCGTCTGGCTTCGGTCTGCAGTTCGCGATAGGTATAGCGGATGTTCTGATGACAGGAAACCAGCGCTTCGCTGTCCGGTACGCGCGCCACCATGGCGTCGAAAAAATTGCCGAGGGTTTGTTCGATCAGTTCGCTGTCTTGTGCGCCCTGGTCATAGCTGGTGGTTAAGTTAGCTAAATTAGTTAAGTTCGTCATTGGATCTGTCATTTTCTGTTCAATCACTCCGGAAAACTGCCATCAACATAAAACCAGCGCCCCTGTTCCCGCACGAAACGGCTGACCTCGTGCAGGCGATGGGCGCGGCCACCGATCTTGTAACGCGCAACAAACTCCACGGTATCGGCATCTGCGTCGGCGTCACACTGTTCCGTATCTTGAGGCGCTTCTTTGCGTTTACGTAAACGTAAATGCAACGGCGATTTTATCGTAAGTCCGAGCCAGGTCAAGCCCGCATCGTCATCGAATAATCCCGCAACCGGGCGCGTGCTGTGATGCCAGGTCGCACGCAAATATGCGTCGTCGCGCAACGTGTAGGCGCTGTAACGCGAGCGCATCAGCGCCTCGGCAGTCGGCGGCGCCAGCGCCCCGGAAAGGAAGGGCGCGCAGCAATCGGCAAACGTGCCGTGACCGTCACCGCCACCGCAGGGGCAGGCGGTGGCGGCGGCTTGATCGCCTTTTTTCATGGTATCTGCGTAGTCACGATTTACAACGCGCGGCCGATCAAAATTTTCTGGATATCGCTGGTGCCCTCGTAAATCTGGCACACCCGCACGTCGCGGTAAATCCGTTCCACCGGGAAATCGGTCACATAGCCATAACCGCCGTGGATCTGGATCGCGTCGGAACAGACTTTTTCCGCCATCTCGGAAGCGAACAGCTTGGCCATCGCCGCTTCCTTCAGGCACGGCAAGCCGGCATCCTTCATGCTGGCTGCATGCTGGATCAACTGGCGCGCCGCTTCGATTTGGGTCGCCATATCGGCCAGTTTGAACTGCACCGATTGGTGATTGAAGATCGGCTGGCCGAAGCTTTCGCGTTCTTTCGCATACAGCAGCGCGGCCTCGAATGCGGCGCGCGCCATGCCGACTGCTTGCGAGGCGATGCCGATGCGCCCGCCTTCGAGTCCGGACAGCGCGATCTTGTAGCCCTGGCCTTCTGCGCCGATCAGATTTTCACGGGGCACGCGGCAATTCTCGAACAGGATTTGCGCGGTGTCCGACGAATGCTGGCCGAGCTTGTCTTCCAGCCGGGTCACGATATAACCGGGGGTGTCGGTCGGGACCCAGAATGCGCTGATGCCCTTCTTGCCGGCCGCCTTGTCGGTGACCGCCATCACGATCGCGACATCGGCGTGCTTGCCGCTGGTGATGAATTGCTTGACGCCATTGATCACGTAATGATCGCCGTCCGGGCTGGCGGTGGTGCGCAAGGCGGCGGCGTCGCTGCCGGTATGCGGCTCGGTCAGGCAGAATGCGCCCAGCATCTCGCCCTTGGCCAGCGGCCTTAACCATTGTTCCTTTTGCGCGTCATTCGCGTACATCATCGCGATGCTGCATACCGGGCAATTGTTGACCGAAATCACGGTCGAAGTGCCGCCGTCGCCGGCGGCGATTTCTTCCAGCACCAGCGCTAACGACTGGTAATCCAGTCCGGCTCCGCCCAGTGCTTCCGGCACCGCCACGCCGAACGCGCCGAGTGCGGCCAGCTCTTTCAACTCTTCCTTCGGAAAATGATGTTCCTTGTCCCAGCGCGCGGCGTTGGGCAGCAAGCGTTCTTGTGAAAATGCGCGCAATGCGTCGCGGATCATTTGGTGCTGTTCGGATAAGACCATGTCGGGAGTTGCCTTATAAAATTCTCAAAAACCGTAACTAGTAGCTATATAGACCACCATGAACACTCCTTCCTCTTAGCAGGGGGAGGGCTGGGATGGGGGGGCGGAAGGCCAAAGGATCGATGCGGTCGATCAACCTTTCCCGCCGTAGGGGCGGGTTCTAAACCCGCCCCTGGCGAATCAAGCAAGGGCAGGTTTAGAACCTGCCCCTACATGTATTCCCTTACGCCAGTTCGATCGCAACCGCAGTAGCTTCACCGCCGCCGATGCACAGGCTGGCGACGCCGCGCTTGCCGCCGGTTTTTTTCAATGCGCCGATCAGGGTGACGATGATGCGTGCGCCTGATGCGCCAATCGGGTGGCCCAATGCGCAAGCGCCGCCGTGGACGTTGACCTTGTCGCGTGGAATGCCGTGCTCTTTCATCGCGGCCATCGGCACCACGGCGAAGGCTTCATTGATCTCGAACAGATCGACATCGGCGGTGCTCCAGCCGACTTTCTTGTACAGTTTCTCGATTGCGCCGACCGGTGCGGTGGCGAAGGCGTTCGGCGCTTGCGAATGGGTGGTGTGCGCCAGCACCCGGGCCAGCACCGTGCAGCCGAGTTTTTTGGCCGTCGATTCGCGCATCATTACCAGCGCAGCAGCGCCGTCGTTGATCGAAGAAGACGAGGCGGCGGTGATAGTGCCGTCTTTCTGGAACGCCGGTTTCAGATTGGGGATTTTGTCGAGCTTGGCTTTCAGCGGGCCTTCATCTTTTTCGACAACCACATCGCCGCCGCGACCGGATACGGTGACCGGCGCGATTTCCCACTGGAACGAGCCGTCAGCGGTAGCAGCCTGCGCGCGTCGCACCGATTCCATCGCAAAGGTATCTTGCTGTTCGCGGGTGAATTGATATTGCGCCGCGCATTCTTCGCCGAAAGTGCCCATCGAGCGGCCTTTTTCGTATGCGTCTTCCAGACCGTCCAGCATCATGTGATCGTAAATCATGCCGTGGCCGATGCGGTAACCGCCGCGTGCTTTCGGGATCAGATACGGCGCGTTGGTCATCGATTCCATGCCGCCGGCGACGATCACTTCATTGGTGCCGGCAGTGATGGTGTCGAACGCGAAGATCGTGGCTTGCATTGCCGAACCGCACATCTTGGACATCGTGACTGCGCCTGCCGACAGCGGCAAGCCAGCCTTGATCGAGGCTTGGCGCGCCGGGGCCTGGCCTTGGCCGGCCATCAGGCAATTGCCGAAAAATACGTTTTCGACCAATTCCGGATTGACGCCGGAACGCTCGACTGCCGCCTTGATGGCGACTGCGCCGAGTTCACTAGCCGTAATAGAGGAAAAATCGCCCTGGAAAGCGCCCAACGGAGTACGTGCTGCGCCGACGATTACGATTGGATCATGCATTTGACACCTCTTTAAAAGTAAATGAAAACTTACGCGAAATACCGATGTTTGTCAGTAGTGCAGCTTTACAGTGCCAGGTACTGACTGGTGTGTTTTTTAATTCCGCAATGAAACTAAGCGGTAACTACCCTGTTTTTAAGCATACACCCTGTTTTTTATATCCTTAACTGATGTTTCTCACGGTGCATGCAAGACATGAAAAGCACCGTAGGATGGGTGCAACCCATCACGTAAGTTCGATATGCGATGGGTTGCACCCATCCTACGGTACTAAAAATTGCATGTCATCAATACCGGTTAATGAAACGGGATTGCTGCGGATACGGAAAAATATCGCTGTACTCACCGGCCAGCAACTGGTCTTTGTAAGACTGCCACATGGCCGGATCGAAAAAGTCCGGATGGTGCTGCAGGAAATACTTGCGCACCCGCGCATCGCCCAGCAGGAAGGTGCGGTAGGTCTCCGGAAAAATATCGTGCGGGCCGACGTTGTACCAGGTTTCGCTGCTCATTTCCTCCTCTTCGTTGCGCGCTTCCGGCACGCGCCGGATCACGCAATCGGTCAGGTATTCGATCTCGTCGTAATCGTAAAACACTACCCGGCCGTGGCGGGTCACGCCAAAGTTCTTGTACAGCATGTCGCCGGGGAAGATGTTGGCGGAAATCAATTCCTTGACCGCGCGACCGTATTCGATGATGCCGTGTTCGACCTGCGCATCGGTGCCTTGCTGCAGCCAGATATTCAGCGGCGTCATGCGGCGTTCGATGTAGCAATGCTTGATGAAAACTTCCTTGTCGATGATTTCTATCTGCGACGGCGCGTGCGTTTGCAGTTCGCGCAGCAGCGCTTCATCCATGCGGCCCAGCGGGAACGCGACATTCGAAAACTCCAGCGTATCGGCCATGCGTCCGCCGCGGTCATGCTCTTTCACCAGCTTGTATTTGGATTCGATCTTGGCGCGGGTGGTTTCTTTCGGCGGCGGGAAATAATCCTTGATCACCTTGAACACATACGGGAACGACGGCTGGGTAAACACCAGCATGACCAGCCCCTTGATGCCGGGCGCGATGATGAAATCGTCGCTGGAATGCTTCATGTGATGCAGATAATCGCGATAAAACAGGTTCTTGCCGTGTTTTTGCAAGCCCAGCGAGGTGTAGATTTCGGCCTTGGGTTTGCGCGGCATCAGCGTGCGCAAAAACTGCACGTAAGCCGAAGGAACTTCCATTTCAACCAGAAAGTAAGCGTGCGTATAGCTGAACACGATCGCCAGTTCCTGCTCGCGGAACAGCGCGGTATCGATGCGCAGGCGGCCGTCCGGGTTGTGCCGGATCGCCAGCGCCAGCGGAATCACATTGTCGTCATTGATGATGCGGCCGATTACATACGCGGTCTTGTTGCGGTAAAACAGCGCGTCGAGCACATGGATTTGAAAATTCTGGGCCGCTGCGGGCGGCCCGAATTCATCCTCGAAAGCGCGCACCACCCAGCCGGCATCGCGCTCCAGATCCTCGAACGGCGTTGCCATCGAACAATTGTTGACGATGCGCGCTATGGATTTGGCAAAGCCGTCCTGGATCGGGTAATAGGCGCGGTAAGTCGGGCGGCTGGCCGGCTCGTCGTTTTCGATATATTCGGTCGCCACCGCCGGGTGCACGAAAATGAAATCGTTGTTGTAATACGAGCGGTGCATCATCCGGGTAAACACCGAATTGTAGAAAGTCTCGGCCAGCTCCGGCCGGTGATAGCGGGTCAGCAAGCCGATGTAATGCAGCTTGACCTGCTGCCAGACTTCGTCATCGAGCGTGGCGGCGTCGTATTCGTCTTCCAGGATTTCCACCGCTTCCTTGACGCGGGCATCGTAGAACGCGATGCGGTCGCGCTGCAACTGGCGCATCCCATGCCAGTCCTGCGCCTCGAAACGCTGGCGCGCAGTCTGGCTGGCTTCCTGGAATAGCCGGTAATGCTTGTCGAAACCGTCCAGCATGGTGCGCGCCATGTCATAGCCGACTTGCGACGATAAAAGTTTGGGGAAGGTGGCTGCGTTCATGGAGTGGTGTCGGATGCCGGTTTTGTGATGGGTTTGTAACTGGCTAATTTAGCACTATTGGGCATCCACGGAAAACATCTGCGAGACTGGCGTGTCTTTGTAGGAGCGCACCCGGGCGCGATCAACGGCAGCAGTCTGGCGACTGCCTTCGCGCCCGGGTGCGCTCCTACAGAAACTGCTGCACTTGAATATCTCCTATTCTTACGCAGTCTCGGCAAATAATTCGCGGCCGATCAGCATGCGGCGGATTTCGCTGGTGCCGGCGCCGATTTCGTACAACTTGGCGTCGCGCCACAGGCGGCCAACCGGATATTCGTTGATGTAACCGTTGCCGCCCAGAGTCTGGATCGCTTCGCCCGCCATCCAGGTGGCTTTTTCAGCCGAATACAGAATCGCGCCGGCTGCATCCTTGCGCAGCGCGCGCACCGCTTCCGGATTTTTGGCCCGGTCGCAGGCTTGGCCGACTGCGTATACATACGATTTGCAGGCCATCATGGTCGAATACATATCGGCCAACTTGCCTTGCATCAGTTGGAATTCGCCAATCGCCTGGCCGAACTGCTTGCGGTCATGGATGTACGGCACCACCACGTCCATGCAGGCGACCATGATGCCCAGCGGCCCGCCCGACAATACGGTGCGTTCGAAATCGAGGCCCGACATCAGCACGTTGACGCCACGCCCGAGGCCGCCTAGGATATTTTCCGCCGGCACTTCGCAATCCTGGAACACCAGTTCGCCGGTGTGCGAGCCTCGCATGCCGAGCTTGTCGAGTTTTTGCGCAATCGAAAAACCCTTGAAGCTCTTTTCGATGATGAAGGCGGTCATGCCGCGCGGGCCGGCTTCCAGATCGGTTTTGGCGTAGACCACCAAGGTATCGGCGTCGGGGCCGTTGGTGATCCACATTTTGTTGCCGTTCAACACATAGCGGTCGCCCTTCAGGTCGGCGCGCAGCTTCATGCTGACCACGTCGGAACCGGCGTTCGGCTCCGACATTGCCAGCGCACCGATATGGTCGCCGGAGATCAGCTTCGGCAAGTATTTGGCTTTTTGCTCGGGCGTGCCATTGCGCTTGATCTGGTTCACGCACAGGTTCGAATGCGCGCCATACGACAGGCCGACCGAAGCCGAGGCGCGCGAAATTTCTTCCATCGCGATGATGTGCGCCAGGTAACCCATACCGATGCCGCCGTCCTCTTCCGAGACGGTAATGCCGAGCAGGCCGAGGTCGCCCATTTTTTTCCACAGGTCCATCGGGAACTGGTCGCTGCGGTCGATTTCTGCTGCACGCGGCGCGATTTCAGCCTGCGCGAATTGGGCGATGGTGTCGCGTAGCGCGGCGATATCTTCGCCGTGGTCAAAGTTCAAGCCGGATAAATGGAGCATGTCGTCCTCACGTTGGATTGGAATTTACAGGAATTAATTTATAGGAATTAATTTACAGGAATTACAAATAGAGTTTGCTGCATGATCGCGCAGAGTTTTTCGACGCCATCTTTCACTACAAAAACCTCGGCGCTGGAAACTACCAGCGTCTTGCCGGCTTTCAGCACTTTGCCGCGTGCGATCAGGGTGTCGCCAATGCCGGGCGCGACGAAATTGATTTTGTATTCGGCCGACAGGCATTCATGACTTGGCATCAACAGCGTATTGGCCGCATAACCGCCAGCCGCATCGGCCAGAGTGCCAATCACGCCGCCATGAAAAAAGCCGTGCTGCTGGGTTACCACCGCGCTCATCGGCAGCACGATTTCGCAGGCGCCATCGGCAGCGCTGGCCAGGCGCGCATTCCATGCCATCAGCACGCCTTGCTGCGCAAAACTGGCCGCCAACTGGGTTGCAACGGGTTCGGATGAAATCGGTTTTGGCATCGCGGACTCCGGGGTTATCGAGAAATTTGAACGTAAAAATGGAACGCAAATAATACCTGCAATTGACGTTAACGTAAACGTCAACTATATTTCAACGCTAGATCAACGTCGGAGCAACTATTTGGGCCGGATTCCGTGCTTCATTTGCCGGCGGCAGCGCTTGCCGCCGGCTCGTTTGCCTCTGCCGTATTCTTTTTGGATTTGGCCTTGACCAGCTTGCCGCCGGCCAGCACGCGCCGGCATTCGGCTTCGTGGGCGGTGATTTCCGCCAGCGAGGCTGCGATGTCTTCGCGCTGCTGCTCCAGCGTCTTGCGGTGCCGGGTCAGCACGTCGAGGAAACTCTGGGACTGGGCGACCGTGTCTTTCTGCGACTCGTACATGTCCACCAGGCTTTTGATTTCCTGCAAAGTCAGGCCGAGGCGCTTGCCGCGCAGCGTCAGCTTCAGGCGGGTGCGGTCGCGCGCCGCGTAGATTCGGCTGCGCCCGCCGGCGCCTTCGCGTGCGGGGCTGATCAAACCCTGGTCTTCATAAAAGCGGATCGCGCGCGGCGTGATGTCGAATTCGCGCGCCAGTTCGGTGATGGTATAGGTCGGCATGAGGCGGTAATATGAATTTGTGTTTAGAATCGCAGTTAACGTTAACGTCAACCACATTGTATAGGCGAGACTGCCACTCGTGTAAATCCTAAAATAGTTTCGTAGGATGGGTGCAACCCATCGCCCATCGAACTTACATGATGGGTTGCACCCATCCTACGGCAGTGCGTAACATCAGTTAACAGACAAATCCCACCAACAAGGAAAACCCCGCTATGAATGCTCTGGAAGCACAACTCGATTATCCGTTCGGCGACAGCTTGCCGGCCTCCGGTGCATTGTTTGAAGTCGCGCCGGGCTTGCACTGGCTGCGCATGGGCTTGCCGTTCGCGCTGAATCACATCAACCTGTGGCTGCTGGAGGATACATTCCGGGGCGAAACCGGCTGGACCATCGTCGATTGCGGCATCTCCAACGACGCCACCCGCGCCAACTGGGAAGCGATCTTCGCCACCCATCTGCGCGGTTTGCCGGTGCTGCGGGTGATCGCCACCCACTGCCATCCGGATCACGTCGGCCTGGCCGACTGGCTGTGCAGCCGCTGGGATGCGCCGCTCTGGATGACGGCCGGCGAATACAGCTTTGCGCGCATGATGTCGGCGGCGCTGCCGGGCGTGGATGGCACCGCGATGCTGCCGCACTTCCAGCAGCACGGCTTGATCGACCCGGTAATGCTGGAAACCTTGCAGGGGCGCAAGAGTTATTACCCGACGCTGGTGCCGTCGGTGCCCGCCGCTTACCACCGCTTGCAGGAAGGCCAGAACGTGCGCATCGGCAAGCGCGATTGGCGCGTAATTACCGGCTTCGGCCATTCGCCCGAACATGCAGCGCTGGCTTGTGTCGAGGATGCGCTGCTGATTGCCGGCGACATGGTGTTGCCGCGGATATCAACCAATGTCTCGGTGTTTGCGGTCGAGCCGGAATCCAATCCGGTGCAGCAGTATCTGGATTCATTGCAGAAGTATTTAACACTGCCAACCGACACGCTGGTGCTGCCAAGCCACGGCAAACCTTTTCGCGGCCTGGCGACCCGCATTGCGCAGTTGAGCGAGCATCACCAAGCCCGTTTGGCCGAAGTGCTGGACGCCTGCATCAAGCCGAAATCCGCCGCCGATATCGTGCCGATCATGTTCCAGCGCCCGCTCGATTCGCATCAGTTGAGCTTCGCGCTGGGCGAGGCGCTGGCGCATTTGCATTTGCTGTGGTTCGACGGCAGCCTGCAACGCACGGTTGGGGATGATGGGATTTTCCGGTTCCAGGCTGTGACTGGCAAAGCGCTTTGAACCTGTATTTATACTAGACACGGTATAAATTGACGCCGCAATGAATATATGCGGAAATGGCAGTGTTTTTAGGCATACCCCTATATTTGAAACGTAGGTCGGAAAAGCGCAGCGCCTTCCGACAATCAAGACGCAACGTCGGAAGGCGCTGCGCTTTTCCGACCTACAGTTCTGCCAGCGTTTTCAGATAGCGCAAGCCGGCAATCGCCCGGCTGCCGTACCACGATAGCATTTCGCCATCGACCAGTTGCACCGGCTTGCCGATCTGGCGCTCCAGTGCATCGACATGCGCTGCTGTAAAACGGTACGGCTCGGTCGATAGCAGCACCGTGTCAATCGCATCAAGCACGGCAGGCGTCCATTCGAAGACGGGATAGCGGACTGGAACTTGCCCAGTCTGTGGCGCTTGCCACACCTGCCAGCCGATTTGCGCCAGCATGTTGGCGATATAAGTCTCTTTCGACACCGTCATCCACGGGTCTTTCCAGATGCAGTACAGCACGGTGCGCGCATCTTGGCTTGGCCGCGCCGCCAGTTCAGCATATGCATGCTCGAATGCGCGGCACAGACAATCGGCCTGCGAGGCAGCGCCGAAAATGCCGCCCAGCAACCGGTACAACTCCAGATTGTCGCGCGGCGTTTGCGGGTGCGTGACGATCACGTGCGGGATGAAGGCGGACAGCGCCTCGACCGTCGGCTTTTCGTTTTCATCGATGTTGACGATCAGATGCGTCGGCTTCAGTGCACGGATTTTTTCAAGATTGACATCTTTGGTGCCGCCGATTTTTGGAATGGTGCGCAGCAGATCTTTCGGGTGGATGCAAAACCCGGTGCGCCCGACGATCCGGTGCGCTAGGCCGAGGTCGCATAACAGTTCGGTGATCGACGGCACCAGACTGACGATGCGCGGTGGTGACTCTGGTGTAATTGCCACATGCACCCGTCCCACCGCATCAATCAGCATGACCAACTCCGGTTGAATTGCTGGCACGCGCCTTGTGCGGCGCCCTGGCGAAAATCCAGTCATATAGCCAGTTCGGCATCAGCCGCAGCAGTTTGGCCGCCACGCCCATTTGCCATGGAAGGACCCGATAGCTGGCGCCGGCGTCAATCACCGTCCGCGCCGCCGCCGCAAAATTGGCCGCCGGCATCAGGAACGGCATCCGGTAGTGGTTGGCCTGGGTCATCCGGGTATCGATATAGCCGGGCGAAATGGTCACGACCCGGATTCCGCTCGGCTGCAGCTCCAGCCGCAGCGATTCGCAATAGCTGATCACGGCCGCCTTCGATGCGCTGTATGCTTCCGCGCCCGGCAAACCGCGGATGCCGGCCACGCTGCCGATCCCGACCAGCCGGCAAGCGCGCCGGCCCGACTGCGCCTGCCGCCGCATGCCGGCGATGAACGGCGCGAAGGTGGCAACCGTCGCGTTCAGATTGACCGCCATGATGCGCTCGAATATGGCGAAATCCTCCGCGTACTCGGTCAGCGTGCCTTGCGAGATGCCGGCGCTGGCGATCACGATCTCGACCCCGGCTGTGTTCGCGTAGACGATGAAATCCTGCGCCGCCGCAGCCAAGGCCGCATGGTCGGTCACATCCAGCGCATAGCTGCGATGCCGTTGCGGGTTGGGCAGGCTGGCAATCAGCTGCGCCAGCGCCGGCCCGCGCCGGGCGACCAAGCCCAGCACCGCGCCCTGCGCCGCATATTCGAGCGCCAGCGCAGCCCCGATGCCGCTCGATGCACCGGTGATGAAGACATGTGTCATGACAATTCCTTGAAAATACAGGGTGTGTAATTTTGGCAAATAGTAGCGCACCGCCTGCTGTTGCGTTGCGGACCAGCGCCGCTGGATGACGGGAAAATTTGGTAAACTGGCGCTTGTACCGGCCTGTGCGGGCGTAAACGGAATTTCCGCCATACCACTACATCTAGTAGTGATTATAAAATTTTCACTGTATGTGTTGTTTAGGTTGCCGAAGCTGCTTAAATTGGGGGATAATACGCCCCACCGAAACCCGCATCGCAGGCGTTTTCAGAGATTGAAAACCGGTCGCAACAAATACCTTATTCCAATCGCACTCATCGCATCTGGACGCATCGCCAACACCACATTACCGAATTCAGATTAACGTCCGGCGCAGTGTCGCCGGCACCAAGGAGTCAAGCATGCAAAAACTGGAAAACACCGCCATCGCGCTGGCCGAGCCACAAGTCATTTCCACCGAAGTGTTGATAGAAAAATACGCCAAGGGCGGCGAAACCAGCATCGATGAAGTCCGCGCGCGCGTGGCGAAGGCGCTGGCGCAAGTCGAGGAAGGCAAGCAGCGCAAGAGACACGCCGATGAATTCCTGTGGGCAATGCAGCATGGCTTCATCCCGGCCGGGCGCGTCAACAGCGCCGCCGGCACCGACTTGCAAAGCACGCTGATCAATTGCTTCGTGCAGCCGGTCGGCGACTCTATCACCGAGCGCGTCGGCGGCAAGCCCGGCATTTATACTGCGCTGGCGCAGGCGGCCGAAACCATGCGGCGCGGCGGCGGCGTCGGCTACAATTTTTCCGCGATCCGGCCCAAGGGCGCGCTAGTCAAAGGCACCGGCAGCAGCGCGTCCGGTCCAATTTCCTACATGAAAGTATTTGACCGCTCGTGCGAAACGGTGGAATCGGCCGGCGCCCGTCGCGGCGCGCAAATGGCGGTGGTCAACGTGACCCATCCGGACGTGCTCGACTTCATTACCGTCAAGCAAGAACGCGGCCAGCTGAACAACTTCAACGTCTCGGTCGGCGTCACCGACGCCTTCATGCAAGCGGTGGAGGCCGATTTGCCATTCGAACTGACTCACGCCAACGAGCCGAATGCCGAACTCAAGCACAACGGCGCTTATCTGCGCGCCGACGGCTTATGGGTATATCGCACCGTGCAGGCGCGTGAAGTGTGG
Source organism: Gelidimonas diazotrophica (assembly GCF_055694025.1). Classification (NCBI taxonomy): domain Bacteria; kingdom Pseudomonadati; phylum Pseudomonadota; class Betaproteobacteria; order Burkholderiales; family Oxalobacteraceae; genus Gelidimonas; species Gelidimonas diazotrophica. The sequence continues at coordinate 3,669,385 of NZ_CM146349.1, read as the reverse complement.
GATTTGATCATGCAAAGCACCTACGCCGCGGCCGAGCCGGGCGTGCTGTACATGGACCGCATCAATGCTGAAAACAATCTGTCGTATTGCGAAACCATTGAAGCCACCAACCCGTGCGGCGAACAACCGCTGCCGGATTACGGTTGCTGCTGCCTGGGCAGCCTGAATCTGACCGCCTACGTGACCGCGCCGTTCACGCCCGAGGCGGCGTTCGATTTCGCCCTGATGGCACGCGTGACCAAAGTCGCGGTGCGCATGCTCGACAACGTCCTGATCGCCACCAAGTGGCCGCTGGAAGAACAGGCGAAAGAAGCCGAAGCCAAGCGCCGCCTGGGCCTGGGCTTTACCGGCTTGGGCGACGCCCTGATCATGCTGGGCCTGCGCTACGACTCCGAACAAGGGCGCGCACTGTCCGCCGACATCGCCCGCGAAATGCGCGACGCCGCTTATTTTGGCTCGGTCGATCTGGCCAAGGAACGCGGCCCATTTCCGCTGCTGGAAGCCGACAAATATCTGCAGGGCGGCTTCGCTGCGCGCCTGCCCGACGCACTCAAGGAAGCGATCCGCACCCACGGCATCCGCAACTCGCATCTGACTTCGATTGCGCCGACCGGCACCATTTCGCTGGCGTTTGCCGACAATGCGTCGAACGGCATCGAGCCAGCGTTCTCGTGGTTTTACAACCGCATGAAGCGCATGGCCGACGGTTCCAAAAAAGATTACACAGTGGAAGACCACGCGTACCGGATGTATCGCGCGCTCGGCCACGATGTCGATCAACTGCCGCCGGCGTTCATCTCGGCGCTGGAAATTTCCGCCACCGACCACATGCTGATGGTGGCCGAAGTCGCGCCCTACGTCGATGCCGCGATTTCGAAGACCGTCAACGTGCCGGCCGATTATCCGTATGTCGAGTTCAAGAATCTGTACATGGAAGCCTGGCGCAAGGGTCTCAAAGGCATCACCACTTATCGTCCCAACAGCGTGCTGGGCGCGGTATTGTCGGTTCCTGCTGCGGCCACTGCCACCACGGCGGAAGTCAGCACGCCGCAGCCGATCACGCTGTCGGAACAAGACAAACGGCTGGTGCTGACCGAAGTCGCCATGTCGCCGCCGCTGGCGTCGCTGCGCTGGCCATCGCGTCCGGGTTTGCCGGCTGGCACTTCCGGTTGGGTCAGCGCCACCATCCGTTCTCCGCAAGGCGATTTCGCGGTGGCGGTGTCGGACCAGGCCGATGTGCCGTTTGAAGTCTGGGTGCTGGGCGGCCAACCGCCGCGCGGCCTGGATGCAATCGCCAAAACCCTGTCGACCGACATGCGCGCTAATGATCGCGGCTGGCTGCGCAAGAAACTCTCGGTGCTCACGCATGCTTACGGCGAAGGCTTCCAGATGCCGATGCCGCCGAACGGTGCCATGGCGCAAGTGCCCAGCACCACCGCCGCGCTGGCCCAACTGCTGGAATGGCGCTACAACCAATTAGGCGCGCTCGACGCCAGGCCCGGCGATCCTAGTCCGGTGCTGAATGCACTGTTCGCGCCGCACGAGCCGAAGACCGGCACCGACGGCACGCTGGCCTGGGTGGCTGACGTCAGGAATCCATCCACCGAAGACGATTTCGTGTTGATGCTGAAAGAATTGCAAATGCCGGACGGCACCCGACGTCCATACAGCATGTGGTTGACCGGCGCCTACCCGCGCGCACTGGATGGCTTATGCAAACTACTCAGCCTCGACATGCGGGTAATCGATCCGGCCTGGATTGGCATGAAGCTGCGCAAGCTGCTCAACTACGCGGAGCCACGCGGCGACTTCCTGGCGCGCATCCCCGGCAACGAAAAGCAAGCCAGCTATCCGTCCACAGTAGCCTACGTCGCGCAACTGGTAATCCACCGCTACGCAATGCTAGGCATCCTGACCGAAGCCGGCACCCCGGTCAACGCAATGGGCGTAGTCACCGACGAACCAACCCACCAGCCGAAAGTCAGCACCACAATGGCCGGCCGGTTGTGCGCCGAATGCGGCAATAGCACCGTGATCAAGAAGGATGGCTGTGATTTTTGTACGGCTTGCGGGGCTATTGGGAGTTGTGGTTGAGTGCGGGTTACGCCATGAGCTGCTTGTAAATGAAACAAACCTCGGCGAGAGATCGCCGGAGTTTTGTTTTAGGACTTGATAAAAAGTGAGATACGGTGTCGCGCGATCAATGACTAGTCATAACAATCAAAGTGCAAGGGAATAACGTGTCAGATAACAAAAAACAGGGCAATACACCAACACAAACACCGAATAAGCAGCAACCTAATCCCGAACATAAAAGGGGCGGGATTTTTGACTCAATAAACGAGTCGTTCGTCTCACAAAAAGTCCCAATAACCACTTCGCCGAAGCAGCCCCCTGATAAAAAATGACAGACTTAACGGGGGAAAATAGTTATCTCTGGGACAAGAGGCACGAGGTTATATACAAAACTGAACTTTCAGCCCTGTATCACCTTAAACGCGAGAGATTCTTCGATTTTTTTGATAAATTTTCCAAGGCAGTATCTCTTATTGGTGGATCTGCTGCGATTTGGAAAATTAGTGATCCTGCGATGGTTGTTCGCATTGCGGTATTTATCACCGTTTCATCGTCCTTTTCGTTGGTACTTTCTTTTTCAGATCGGTCGAGGCGCCATGCTGAATTCGCGCGCAACTACCGAAAATTAACTGCTGAAATTTATAGGAAAGGCGACCGCGGTTTTGTAGAGGACGACATTAATCAATGGATGGCTCAGGCATGTGAGATTGAATGTAGTGAACCGCTTTCCCTTTCCGCACTAATTATCATATGTCAGAATGAACTAGCAATTGCCAAGGGTGAAAAGGACAAAGTTCATCCCCTACCATTCTGGGCTCGCTGGTTTGCTCAATTTTTTGACATGCCACAAAAAGGGTAACCTGCTGTGGATGTGGTTCAAATGCCGTAAGGCGCAATTAGTAGGGTGCAATAAGCGCAGCGCATTGCACCGCATGTGCCTACGCATACCTACAAGTGTATTTTTTGATGCCGCATGTGATACATGCGGAAAAGTACCTGTTTTAAGTGATACTCCCCTGTTTTATAAAACCAGAAAGGCTGGACAGCGCAACTCGTAATCTCTGCGCCGTCAGCATGCGGTGCAATGCGCTACGCTTATTGCACCCTACGGTTGGGCGTTACGGTCTGGATACAGCGCGCTAGCTTGGGCTAGCGCTGCATCAGCCCAACATTCAATCTGCCGGTCGTGATCGGATTGCCTTAAATTGTCTTGATCCGCAGTGGCAGTGCAGAAAACCCGCTGGCGGGATAAACCGCTCTTACCACTTCCTTGCCCGGCAGCAGTGCAATCAGGCTGGTACCTTTCAGCAGTTCTTCCATGATAATGCGCAGTTCCAGCCGGGCCAGAGGGGCACCCGGGCAAACGTGGATGCCGGCACCGTACAGCAGGTTTTGCGCCGGATCGCGGTCGAGCCGGAATGCATCGGGGTTGCCAAAGACCGCTTCGTCCCGGTTGGCCGACGCCCAGATGACGGTTATCCGTTCGCCAGCGGCTAGCTGGTGGCCGCCGATCTCCACCGGCCTGGTGGTTACCCGGCGGTTGGCGATAAGCGGGGCATGTATCCGCAATATTTCATCAATTGCAGCGGGCAATAACGACGTTTGTTGCCGCAATTGCTGCTGAAGTTCAGGATGCTCGGCCAGATAGTGGGCCAGAATGCCGACGCAGGCAGCCATGGTGGCCAGTTCTCCTACCGTCCAGTTGCGCAAGATGCTGACAATTTCATCATCGCCAAGTAGCCTGTCGCCTATCCGCTCCCGCAGCAGGCTGGTGGTAATGTCGTCGGGGGCATCGGAGCCGGCCTCGCGGCGCACGGTTAGCAAGTCCTTGATATAGCCGTCAAATTCAAGAGCAACTTCGTCCATCGCTATTTTGTCTCTGGCCAGCGTGGCTTCATGGTTCTTGCGGGTCCATTCGCGCAGCGGCTCGTGCATGGCCGCCGGCCAGCCCAGAAAGGCCGATTGGAGCTGCAGCGCAAAGTCCTGGGCCAGCGCTGCCATCAGCTCGGTTTCGCCGTCTGCGGGCAGGCTGAGTACCAGATTGACCGCGATATCCCGACACCGCGGTGCGAACGCGTCCATCCGCTGCGGGCTGAAATACGGCTCGATAAGGCGCCGGTAGTCGGTGTGCTGTGGCGGATCCATGCCATTGGGCACGGAAAGATGCGTGGAAGCGGCACTGCTGAAAGTCTGGTGGTCGTTCAGCACGCGCAGCACATCGTCATGCCGGAACAAGGACCAGTGCAGATAATCGCTGTGTGCCACTGGGCAGCGTTGGCGCATGGCATCGTAGGCGGCGATCTGGTCGTCAAGTACCGCGTCAGACCGGGGTTCCCAATCAGGCTTCAGCTCGTCATTCATAATGTATCTTCATGTGATATATATTCGCATACTTTAAAGCGTAACGGGTTTGGACGATGTCTGCCGATGGCGGTAAAGCACGCTTTTTGAATTTCATGAATATTTCGCTCGGCTTCAAGCGTTGTGCGCAGGCGGTGCCGAAACCGCCCCAATAAACTGCCGTGGTGGCAAGACCGTAAGGTGCAAAGGCCGTAAAGCGCAATTCGTAGGGTGCAATAAGCGCAGCGCATTGCACCGTATATTTTTACGTATACCTACAAGTGTATTTTTTAATACCGCATGTGATACATGCGGAAAAATGCCTGTTTTAAGCGATACTCCACCTTTTTTATAAAACCATGAAGGCTGGACAGCGTAATTCATCCTCTCTGCGCTATCAGCATGCTGCGCTACGGTTGGATGCTATGGTCTTGATACAGCGCGGTAGAAACTATGCACAAAAGGGTCTTCATGCAACCCCATTTTTCCAATCGTCTCCGGGCATGATCCGCTTCATGAACTCGTCGAACAGTGGCACGGTGAACGCTGTGTCGCCATGGGTTGGGCTCCAAATCATGCCTTTCAGGATCAGATTGCTACGCGTCGGGCCAAATGATTGGACGGATCGTCCGAGTTGATCTGCAATATCGCCTGATCTGTGCGGGCCTTGTCCTAGTTCAGCCATGGCACGCAGATATTTCTTCTCGCCTGGAGTGAGCCGGTCGAAGCGAACGCGGAAAAAACTCTCATCGAGAGCGGCAACGGCTTCTTGCGAAGCGTCGGCAACATCCTGCTCCGTGATCGGGCTCCGTTGCGCAATATCCCAAGCGTGTTTTCCCCATTCCTGCAAAAAATACGGATAGCCCTGGGTTTTCGCGACGATGAGATCGACAGCTTCATCTAGTACTTCAACCTCTTCTTTTTCTGCGGGTTTGACGATCGCTTCCTTGGCATCGGTTTTGTTCAACGGCCCAATCTCTGGGAAGTCGAAAAGCCTCTCTGCATAGGATTTGGCTTCGCCCATTCGGCCTCTGAGTTGCGGCAGGCCTGCCCCTACAACAGTGACGGGAAGTTGGCTTTGCGCGCAACGGTGAAGGGCTGAAATCAGGGCCGCCATCTGTGCTTCCGGGACATACTGAAGCTCGTCTATAAAAATAACTAAAACGGTTTTAGCTTCCCGTGCAGCGATGCCAACCTGCTCAAGCAACGCCGTCAGATCGCCTTCGAGATATCCGTTGTCGGCTAAGCCAGGTTCAGACTCGTAATCCAGGCCAACTTCAATGTCGTTGTAGGTGACTTTCAGTTTGCTCGCAAAGCCTGCCAGAGCTCTAAGGCCTCTGATCGCATGATCCTTTGCGGCGTCGATTCGGCTCAGGCGGAGTAGGGCGAGTCGAAGCTGCGGCGCAAGAAGTGCGGGAAGCGAACGCCCCTCAGGGGCTTCGATCCGGATGGTATGGATGCCATTTTTTTCTGCATCGTTTCGCATTTGATCAAGCAGCACGGTCTTTCCGACACCGCGCAGGCCAATCATCATTACGCTCTTGGTTTGCTTGCCGTGCCGCAGTCGTTCGACGCATACCCTGACGCGCTCTCTTATAGCACTGCGACCAGCAAGTTCAGGAGGCGGGCTACCCGCACCAGGTGCATAAGGGTTCAGAATAGGGTCCATGTTTATACCAAAGTTACGAAGTTTATGTATTTTACATAACTTTGCTAAACTCTGTACATTTCCGATTCTGTCGGTGCGATCACTGTTTTTTGCAGCAACCTTCAGCAGCTCGGAACATGCGCGACGCTCAACTTGGTTTTGAAGCTTTCCCAGCACTCTCCGCCAGCTTTTTGTTCTTGTCTGAGAGAACCTTGATCAAACCATCGATGCCGCTTTTGCTGATTTCGGCGGTAAAGCTGCTTTTGTAAGTTTCTACCAGCCAGGCACCCAGAATATTGATGTCATAAATTTTCCAGCCGTCCGCCAGTTTTTCAAGGCGATAGTTGAGCGGCATTGACTCGCCGCGCGGCTGCGCCACCGTAGACCGGACTTCCACGTTGGCCGGATCGGCGCGCATCGGCTTAAACGTGACTTTTTGATCCTTGATTTGCGAAATCGCGCCGGAGTAGGTGTAGACCAGCAGCGCGCGGAATTCGCTCGTCAGTTGTTTTTGTTGTTCCGGCGTTGCCTGGTTCCAATCGGGGCCGCAGGCCAGGGCGGTCATGTGCTGGAAATCGACATGCGGCAAAATCTTGGCTTCCACCAAGTCGCGCACCCGTTTTTGGTTGCCGGCCTGAATTTCCTGGTCCGCCTTGGCCAGATCCAGCACTTCCTGACTGATCCGTTTGACCAGCGCATCCGGTGCTTCCTGTGCCGCGGCGTGTTGGGCGAATGCCAGGCTGCCGAGCGTCAGAATAAGCGCCAAAATTCTTCTTAAGATGTTCATAGGTTCCTCGTGGTGGTCGAAAATTAAGACTGCTCCATTGGATGTCAAATTTGACTTTATCACGATCGAAGATCGATTATTTGGCAGCTTGAAGCTTTCTTGCGTCATTCGCGTGGCACCGCAAACTGCGGCGCCCTTATCGGCAGCGCGGCGAATTTGGGCTTTGCGCCCGGAAAACCGCTATTTTTGTCCGTAATATAATCAAGCACTTGGGATAGTCTTCAACCATTTCTGCGCCAACCTCTGGCGTCCTGGGCGTTTTATAGCGGCTGATGCGTGCATGACGATGGCAACTTATGACACCGTCCAATTTTTCTGAAGTCCAGCGGGGGATGATTATGGAGTGGAGCGGCTTGGCACGAACCTTCGGGCTTTTTTTCGCTACCGCCGTGGCTGAACTTGTGGGCTGTTACTTGCCGCTGCTCTGGTTGACGGGCAAAGGCGGCGTTTGGCTACTCTTGCCGGCGGCACTCAGCCTGATGGTTTTCGTTTGGCTGCTTACCTTGCATCCAGCGGCGAGCGGCAGAATTTATGCCACTTATGGCGCGGTTTATATTGCTACCGCTTTGCTGTGGCTGTGGACGGTCGATGGCATCACGCCGACCTGGAGCGACGTGGTCGGCGTGATTCTGGCTTTATGCGGCGCTGGCGTTATCGCGCTTGGGCAACGGTCCGTTTGATGTGCTGAAAGGTGTGCAGGCCTCCGTGCCGGCATGCAGGCACGGAGGCCTGCACACCTAACTACTAATATCCCAATGTTCTCGTTTTGTATCGGCGAGAAAAAACCATCACAACAAAAAGGAGAATTTCCCATATGCCGCATGAAATCACTCTTATTACTACAGTCGCCGCAGCACTCAGCTTCGGACTTATTTTCGGTCTCATCGCGGTACGCCTGAAGCTGCCTGCGCTGGTCGGTTATCTTGCCGCTGGCATTTTGATCGGTCCTGCGACGCCGGGCTTTGTCGCCGATGTGGCGCTGGCAGGGCAGTTGGCGGAGATCGGCGTCATGCTGCTGATGTTTGGCGTGGGTTTGCATTTTTCGCTCAATGACTTGCTGGACGTGCGTCGCATCGCCTTGCCCGGCGCAATATTTCAGATTGCCGTGGCGACGGCAATGGGCATGGGCATCGCGCATTTGTGGGGCTGGAGCATGGGCGCCGGCCTGGTTTTTGGCGTGACGTTATCGGTTGCCAGTACCGTGGTGCTTTTGCGTGCATTGGAAGATAAGGGAATTCTGGATTCCATCAACGGCCGCATTGCGGTCGGTTGGCTGGTGGTCGAAGACTTGGTAACGGTGCTGGTGCTGGTGCTTTTGCCGGCGCTTTCTGGCTGGCTGGGCGGCACCGAAGTGCAAGCGGGCGGCAATATATGGAAGACGCTTGCGATCACGCTGGGACAGGTGGCAGGTTTTGTGGTGTTCATGCTGGTGGTGGGGCGCAGGCTATTCCCCTGGTTGCTGTGGCGCGTCGCCCGCACCGGCTCGCGCGAATTGTTCACCCTGTGCGTGATTGCCACCGCGGTCGGGATTGCCTATGGCTCGACGATGGTATTCGGCGTTTCGTTCGCGCTGGGGGCATTTTTCGCCGGCATGGTGCTGCGGGAATCGGAGTTAAGTCACCGCGCCGCGCAAGAATCATTGCCTTTGCGGGATGCGTTCGCGGTGCTGTTCTTCGTGTCGGTGGGGATGCTGTTCGATCCGAAGGTATTGATGGAGAGTCCGCTGCATGTGCTGGCGGTGGTGGCGGTGATTATCCTGGGGAAATCGCTGGCGGCTTTTGTGCTGGTCTTGCTGCTTCGGTATCCGCTCAATACGGCATTGACTGTGTCGGCCAGCCTGGCGCAAATCGGCGAGTTTTCTTTCATTCTGGCGGCGCTGGGGATTACTCTGGAGTTGCTGCCGCAGGAAGCGCAAAGCTTTATCGTGGCCGGAGCGATTATTTCCATCGGCCTGAATCCGCTGGTTTTCAAGGCGATTAAGCCGCTACAAAACTGGATACATTCCAAACCCGCGCTGGCCCGCATGCTGGAGCGCCCGGATGACCCGCTGGCCGGGTTGCCGACGACGGTCGAACAGGATAAGTTGACCGGGCAAGTGGTGCTGGTCGGATATGGCCGCGTCGGACGGCGCATTGCCGAGGTGTTGACCGAGCGCGGGATTCATTACGTGGTGGCGGAACAAAATCGGGAATTGGTGGAGCAACTGCGCAAGCGCGGCATATCGGCGGTTGCCGGCAATGCGGCGGAACCGGCAGTGCTGATCCAGGCGCATATTGCCCGCGCGTCGATGTTGGTAGTGGCAACGCCCGACACCTTCCACGTGCGCGCCATGATTGAAACGGCCCGAGCGCTGAATCCGTCGATTCAGACCGTGGTGCGTACCCATAGCGAAAGCGAAGCCGTTCTGCTGCGGCAGGAAAAGGTAGGCAAAGTGTTCTTGGGCGAGCATGAACTGGCGATTGGGATGACGCGCCATATATTGGAAAATCTTGAGCAGCAGCATACGCACACGCACACGCACACGCATTAGTCGGTGTGGCGGTGGGCGCGGGGCTGGTATAGCAGTTCCTGTAGGTGCGAATTTATTCGCAACAGCTCGCATGGAATCGTTAAAAGTGCGAATAAATTCGCACCTACGCCGTTGTTGTTTCAACGTTTAAAGGCCTGATTTTGAACAGAGTATCTACATACCTGCACCATTTCACTCTTAGTTAATATGCGGACTGAAGAGTTGTCTGTTTTTAAAAACAGTGGGGTATATGCATAAACGATGCTATTTGCGCATATGTTTGTTGCCTCTTGAAAAATACACCTTGTTAATTACTTAAAATGGCGATTCCTCCCGCAGCTGCGGGAGGAATCGCCGTAATTGCCGGCCGCGGTAACAGGCTGCCAGGCGATATCACCCGCGAAAGATGAAAGATAACAATGGCTTTGAATACTACCCCGCACGCGTCATCCAGCCCTACGCCTGCCAACCCTGCCTTAATACCGATCCCGCTGTCCGAAAGAGTGTTCGGCTTTCGCGAGCACGCGTCCTTGTGGTTTAGCTTGGGCGTGGGCCTGCTGGTGATGCAGGTCGGCGCGTATCTGGTGCCGGCGATGGGCACCCAAAGTGCGCTGCTGGCGATTGTCATCGGCTCGCTGCTGGGCGCTGGACTGCTCGGCTGGGTGGCCTTGATTGGCTGCGAACGCGGGCTGTCCAGCCCGGCCTTGATGCACCAGACTCTGGGCAGCGCGTTTGCCAAACTTCCGGTCATTTTGAATATCGTGCAACTGATCGGCTGGACCGCTTTCGAGCTGGTCATCATGCGCGACAGCAGCACCGCGCTGATCAAGGAAATTACCGGCATCCAGGCGGCTTGGGTGCCGGTGCTGACCTCGATTTTCTGGGGACTGTTGCTGGTCGGCCTGGCCAATGGCTCGATGATTGGTCTGGTGCGCCGCTTTGTCGGGCGTTTCGGCTTGCCGTTGGTGGTTTTGTCGCTGCTCTGGCTGAGCTATCAGTTCGGGATGCGGGCGCACAGCCAGGGTTTGGCAGTGCTCTGGAACAAAGCCGGCGACGGCTCGATGAGCACCATCGCCGCGATTGATCTGGTGATGGCGATGCCGGTTTCGTGGCTGCCGCTGGTGGCCGACTTTGCCCGTTACGGCAAAACCGGGGCGGCCACCGTGCGCGGCACCTGGATCGGCTATGCGATTGCGAATATCTGGTGCTACGCGCTGGGCGTGCTGGTGATCAGCACTACCGCGCCCGGCGTGGAATTGGTCGGCGCGTTATTGCTGGCGCAGGGCGGACTGGTGGCGTTGGGTTTGATCCTGATTGATGAAATGGACAATGCGTATGGCGATGTGTATTCGGGCGCGGTGTCGTTGAATTTTATCGGCGGTCATTTCAGCGTCAAAACCTGGGGCATCACGATGGCGCTGGTAGCAACCGCTTGCGCCATCGTGTTGCCGATGCATAGCCTGGAGCCTTTTCTGCTGGTGCTGAGTTCGATCTTTGTGCCGTTGTTCGGCGTGGTGATTTCGCAACTGAGCATGCAGGGCCGCGCCACGCAGCACAGTATTAATACGGTTCCAGTGCTGATCTGGCTGCTCGGCATTGCAGCGTTTCATGCCGCGCCGCGCCTGGTGCCGGAGATCGGTTCGGCGCTGCCGAGCCTGGCGCTGACGTTGTTGCTGGGGACGCTGTACCGATTCTCGCAACGGCGTAGGGTGGGTGCAACCCACGCCGTTTGATCCTGCAAAAACGGTGGGTTACACCCACCCTACGCTGCCATAGTATATTTATATAACGCAATTAATATATGCGGTAAATGCCATGTAAATGGCAATACTCCTTGTTTTTTAGTGACGTAGGGTGGGTGCAACCCACCATTCAAGCGGCTGGCGTGATCAGCAGTTTTTGCATTTGCACCGGTGCAAATGCGTGATTCAACGGTCCGTGGCCGTGGCCGGTGCTTACATCGGCTCCCTGCATAATCGCCTGATATACATAGCTGCGTGCCAGTTGCACTGCTTCGTTCAGATCGTGGCCGAGGGCCAGATAACAGGCGATGGCGGAAGACAGCGTGCAACCGGTGCCGTGCGTATTGCGGCTTCTAATGCGCGCATTCGCCATGCGTAATAGCGGCTGCCCCGATTGCAGCAAGATATCCACCACTTCGTCGCCGCGCAGGTGGCCGCCTTTTAACAATACGGCGGGCGCTCCTAATTGCATCAAATCGTGCGCGGCGTCAGCAAGCTGCGCCTCGACTTCCAGCGCCCGTCCCAGCAACAGCGCGGCTTCATCCAGATTGGGCGTGACTACTGTCACCAGAGGAAACAATTCCGCCACCAGCACGGCAATGGTTTCCTGGACAATCAAGCGGTCGCCGCTGCTGGCAACCATCACCGGATCGAGCACAACCAGCGGCCAGCGATAACGTTCGATCGCTTGCGCCACGACTCTGACCACTTTCGGATCGTGCAGCATGCCGATCTTGACCGCATCGACGCCGATATCACTGACCACCGCATCGATTTGCTGCGCCAGCATGTCGGCCGGCACTGCGTGAATCGCCACCACCCCGCAAGTATTTTGCGCGGTGATGGCGGTGATGGCGGTCATCCCAAAACACCCGAGCGCCGAAAATGTCTTCAGGTCAGCCTGGATGCCGGCGCCGCCGCTACTGTCCGAGCCGGCAATGCTGAGTACGCGTGGATATTGAAACGGTAGCGGGTGCACGATGCGTTGGTCGGAGCTGGATTGTTGGGTCACGTCAGTAGTCCTCAGTAGGTAATGCGAGATGGCAAGCTTGGATCAGCCATGCACGGTTAATTTCAGACGCGACAGGAAAGTTGCGCGGTCGATCAGCTGCAAGCCATCGAGCAATTTGATTTGCAGCGAACCCACGCCGCCGTGCGCCTGGATCACTTGCTCTGCGGCCCATTCGCCCACAACGCCGAGATACGCCATGGCAGCCGCAGTGGCGCGCCAAGGATTGGGCTGGACCGCCGCAAAAGCGCCGATCATTGCTGTGGCAGAACATCCGACGCCGGTTATTTTGGTCATCCACACATGGCCGTTGGATAAAGTCAGCCAGCGGCCTTGATGGTCCACCACATGATCGTCGGCACCCGAGACGCACACCACGCCGCGCATCGATGCGGCCAGATTGCGCGCAGCCGTTAGCGCCGCGTCCGAAGAGGCCGAACTATCCACGCCTCTGGTGGCGGCCGATAAACCAGCCACGCTCATGATTTCAGACGCATTGCCGCGAATCACGGTCAAACCGCCGGCCGTCATCAACTCTTGCAGCGCGCGATTCCGGTACCCGGTGGCGCCCGCTCCCACCGGGTCCAGCACCACAGGGATGCCGCGTGCATTGGCTTTCTGCTGCGCCAGCAGCATCGACCTGATCCAGGCCGGCTCCAGCGTGCCGATATTCAACACCAGCGCTTGCGCAATGCCGGCCATCTCGGCCACTTCCTCATGCGCATGCGCCATCACCGGCGACGCCCCCAGCGCCAGCAGAACATTGGCGTTGTAGTTCATCACCACAAAATTGGTAATGCTGTGCACCAGCGGCGCGTGGGCGCGCACCGCTTCGACGTCGGCCCACAGGTTTTCGGCTGTAAGGGTTGATATGGTCGGTGTGGTCGGTGTGCTCATGTCAGATATCTCAAGGCAGGATGAAGGTTTTTCCTTATGTCTTCTGCGCGCATTGCCGCAGCCGGAGAAAAAAGATTATCGCATTGCGTCCGCAAATCAGAAAGTTGTCGGAAGGTTGTCCGAATGCATGTCAAGCTGCCTGCAATTTTGCGGCTTACAATCTGGCGTATTAAAAAACTCAGGCTGAATAGGCTAAATATTATGCTGTACGACAATACATTGCTGTTGCAGATTGCCGACGACCTGGTCGAACAGGGCTGGTCGCAACAAGACGTTTTTCTGCCGCCGGAACTGGCGCTGGAACTGGCCAGCGAATGCCGTGCGCGGGCGGCGCACGGGGATTTGACGCCGGCCGGGATCGGTCATGGCGCTGCGATGGCGGTTCAGGAAGGCATCCGCGGCGACCGGATTCAATGGCTGGAGGTCGGACAGTCGGCCGCCTGCGACCACTATTTGCAGATCATGGAAACGGTGCGTGTGGAGCTCAATCGGACTCTGTATCTGGGGCTGGAGGATTACGAATGTCACTTCGCCCTGTATCCGCCCGGCGCTTTCTATCAGAAGCATCTGGACCGTTTTCACGATGACGATTGCCGCACGGTATCGGTGATCGTCTATCTCAATGATGCGTGGTTGCCGGAACAGGGCGGTGCCTTGCGTTTGTATCCGGTGCAACAATCCGAGCGGGGCGCGCAAAATTCGCAGGATATCGCGCCGCTGGCGAATCGCCTGGCGCTATTTTTATCCGCCGACATGCCGCACGAAGTGTTGCCCACGACCCGCGAACGATTGTCGCTTACCGGCTGGTTCAAACGGCGCGCGCGAGTGTGAGCCGGAGCCGGGTCCACCCTAAAACCACTTGCTACTTGCACCATTTGGCGTATTCTTAATATCCAAATGGAGGTAATTATGTTAATTGCAAAAAAAAATGTTGAAAGGGGGAGCCGCTCTAACGCAAAGCGGACTACCCCGGAGATGTTCAATCAAATTGTGTCTGGAGCGCCCCTTGCCGGTTTCGCGGCCGTCAAGTCGATTCGGGATGGATATCCGGCGCGGATATTGAAATCTGCCAGCAGCTTTTTTGGTGTTTCGGATACCCGCATTCAGTCCATTGCGCGCGTGCCTGCATCGACTGCAAACCGACTCGAAAACAACGAAGCCAAAATCGATTCTGCAGCAACCGAGCGCGTTTATCGAATGGGGACGGTAACGCGCATCGCGATCGACGTCTTCGAGAACGAATCGTCTGCCATCGACTGGATGCGCCAGCCGAATAAGGCACTCGGCAATATGGCGCCGCTGGACCTGATGGATACCGAACCGGGCGCCGTGTCGGTGCGCCAAGTGCTTAATGCTATCGCGACAGGGGGCGCCGTTTGAGGCTTTGGCGCATCACGACGCGACAGTGGGCGCTCGATATGCTATGCGACGGCGCCCGGCTGTATGGCGGACGTTGGAACCCGATTGGTACTCCCGCGATGTATGCCGGCACTACCATTGAAATTTGCGCGTTGGAAAAGTTTGTGCACTTGGCAGGGGTGGTACATCCACCCATGGTGCTGGTTTCCATCGACGTGCCTGACGACGAAGATTTGTTCGTTCGGCCTCCGCTAACAGATCTTCCGAAAGACTGGTTTGACTTGCCGGCCTCGGCCAGTGCCCAAGAATTCTGCCGTAAATGGCTGCATTCGGCAAGCCAGTTGGTCATGCTGGTGCCATCGGCAATTATTCCGGAATCGACGAATGCCGTCATTAATCCGGCGCATCCGGCATATCGATCTGTGAAGCTTGATATCGTGCGCGAATTCACATTCGACGCACGCATGTGCAAGTCATAGCGGCCAGTCAAGCAGATAGAAAAATACAATCCGCTGACGATTGCGCTAAATCAGCCATTTATCCGGTCAACTGCCGATACGGCCACCGTCGTTCTTGGTGATGACGATCGTCGCCGAACGCGGGCGCTTGCCGGCACCGTAGCCAGCATTGCTCGGCCATTGACTGGTGTACTTGGCCGGGTCAGCGATGTCGGCCTGCGCGGTGGTTTCGCCCGGGTGCTGGATATTGACGAATATCGCCTTGCCGTCCGGTGTTTCGCACAAGCCGGTAATTTCACACGCTTTCGGTCCCACCAGAAAGCGCTTCAAGGTGTCAGCGCCAGGGGCCTTGCCGACATAGGTATCCACCGCCAGCGTGCCGCCCGCTGTTTTCGGGTAGCTCAGCGTCACTTTCTTGCCATCGCCTACCTGGCCCGGCAAGCCCGCCAGCATCATGCAATTGGTCACGTCAGTGTAAGCACCGTCGTCGGTCTGAAACCAGCAAATGCCGGTGGAGCGGCTGAACACCAGACCGTCGGGACTCGAAAAATCCTGGTCATTGGTCAGGCTGGACAGGTTCACTTTGCCGGCATCGGCACCCGACTCGGCGCCGAACAGGTACACATCCCAGGTAAAGGCCGTCGCAGCGCTGCCGGCAGCGGCTTCTTTGATACGCAGGATATGGCCGTTCGGGTTGCCCTGCTGCGATGTCGAAGTTCCCTTGATATCCGTATAGGCGCGCGGGTTGGCGCTGTCTGGCGCCAATTGTGATGCGCCGGTCGGGTCCACGCGGCGATTGCTGTTGTTGGTCAGCGCGTAATACACCTCGCCATTGGCCGGGTTAACCGAGCACCATTCCGGGCGGTCCATCTTGGTTGCGCCGACTGCATCGGCGGCGATGCGCGCGTGTACCAGCACGTCGGCCTGGTCGGCGAACGGGTAGGCGGCGTAGTTGGCGATGGCCGAATTGCCGATTGCCAGTTCGAGCCACTGTCCGCTGCCGTCGGCGCTGAACTTGGCAACATACAGCTTGCCGCTGTCGAGGTATTTGGCGCCCGCGGCCAGGCGATTCGCCGCAGTCGCATCGGCCGCGTTCCAAGTAGCGGCAGAAACCCACTTGTAGATGTACTCGTTGCGCGCATCGTCGCCCATGTAGACCGCGAGCGGCTGGCCGACTTTGGCGTTGCTGAAGGCGGCGCTTTCGTGCGCGAAGCGGCCCAGCCCGGTGCGCTTCTGCGCCAGCCGGGTCTTGTCGTAGACGTCCATCTCGACGATGTAACCCATGCCGTTCATCTCGTTGCGATAGTCGTCGCTGCCGTCGACCGAGGTGCCGCTGTGGCTATTATTCCAGCGCGCGTATTTGTCATCCGTGCCGCCGGTTTCCCAGCCGTGGCGCGATGCGTCGCCCTGTTTGCGGCCATAACGATTGAGTGCGGTCACACTCTTGTCGTTGCTGCGCGCGGCGTCGTCGGTCGCACTGCGCGTGAAATAACCGTTCCAGTTTTCTTCGCCAGTCAGGAACGTGCCCCACGGCGTCTTGCCGGTGCCGCAGTTGTTCAAGGTGCCGCGGGTCTTGGTGCCGGCGGTCGCATATTTGGTCTTCAAAAGAGCGTTGCCGCGTGCCGGACCGGCGATTTCGATCTCGCTCAAACAGGTGACGCGGCGATTGAATGCCGAATCCTGCACGTATTCCCACTTGCCGGCGCTGTTGCGCACTTCGACCATCGACACGCCGTGAATCGCGGTTTCCTTGTCCACTTCGGCTGCCGGGCGCGGCAGTGTGGTGGTGCCGCCATTGGCGTGCAAAAAGAACGATGACAGCGTTGCGTCGGTGGTGGCTTCGTGGTTGACTGCCAGCAAGCCCCGCTGGACCGATGTGACGGACGGCGTGCCGTTCGCCGCGAGTCCGAACCATTCCATGCCGTCGTGGTGGTCGCCGGCGCGGTTCTCGAAATCGGTATCGGTGCCATCATTCTTGTAGGCAGCGGTCGCGCCGAGGATCGGGTCGCCCAGCGCGTAGATTGCAGTGGCGGTGTAACCGGCAGGCACCACTACACTGTCGAGCAAGCTCTTGCTGACTGCCGTGAAACCGAGCAACTTCTCGCCCGCCCCAACCGGGGCAATAATATCGTGGGTGCCGCCGCAGGCCGATAATCCCAGCGATCCGAACAGTGCACCGGCGGCGGAGGCGGCACCACCGCGCAACAGGCTGCGCCGGCTCAGCCGGGCTTCCAGCACCGAGCTGAAATGCGCATTGGGCGAGTTGTTGTAGCCGATATCATCCGGGTCGATGGCGATAACCGACAGATCGGTAGGTTTGCTCATGGTTTTGGTTCCTGTGAATGGGGGGATAGCCGTTGGATTCTAGCCACTGAATATGACCCGATAGTGACGCGCAGATGACGGGCCCATGACATCGGGGCGCAATATAATTTGGTGTATCCTAGCTCGCATGAATAATGAAACCGACATCCAGCTCAGCGGCCCATTCGACGTCACCGATACGGCCGGCCAAACGCGGAAAATCAAAGCGATCCGCATCTTCGATGAAGGCTATGGAATTATCGATGTCTATGTCGATTTTGCCTCGTCGATAACAGGCCAGCGCCTTTATCAAGATACGGTACTGGTCAGTCAGGTTCTGGCGCGGCTCCGGCTGCTCGGATATGTCGGGCCGGACTTCGGCCATGGCGATCTTGGCTTGCAAGACGACAAGCTGATCGTGCTGGAAGCGCCGGAAGAGTTCAATGTATTTGCCGCCAGCAAGGGTTGGAAAAATCTTGCCGAAGAATTTCCTGATGACTTTTCCAACGAAGGTTCCAGCGACTTTTCCGAGAATCGTGATGCAGATTCTTCCGCCGACAGCAGCCAGACCGACTCCGCCTCCAAAATCCAACTGGACGCGCTGATGCGCAAGTTCAAAGCGTAATGACCGGCATGCCGCTTGAATTTGAGCCGGAGGATGCGCAGGATCACAACGCTCCCACCCAAGAGCCACGACTGTGGCGCGACAATGGCTGGACGGCGCGCGTCATCAAAAACCAGGACGACGAAGGCTGGGCCGTCGAAATGATCCGGGACGATGAATCCGAACCGGCCTTGGTCGGCCCCTGGACCATGGGCCGCAACAAGAAAGATCCGAAGCCGCTGGACTCCGCCGCCTTCCGCACCCTGATCAAGACCGCCTCGGAAGTCTTGCGCAGGCATGAGCAACAGTTGCACGCGATGCTGCACAAGAGCGTCGCGGTGACGGTGCGCTCGGCACTCATCACCGTCACGCTGGACATCGTTCCGGACGAGGATAATCCTTACGCGCTGCTCTCCGCACACGATGAAGACGAGACCCAAATCGCCCAGGTGCAGGTTGCGCCAGATTTCAACCTGAACCGAACCAGCGCCGCAACATGGGCCGAAAGTGATTTTCGTCGGCCAAAATGACGGATGCCGCAGTTCGCGTTCAATCAATTCAACTGGCCTCCCTGATAGCTGGCCAAGCGACAAATTCCGCACGCTTGCGCCGGTAACGCACCACGCATGCTTTCATGCAAGCCATTGAACGCATCAGTGAACTGCTGGGCGCGTCCACTATTTCCTTAGTGCATTGAGTCTGCTGTTCTTTGTCATACTCGCTCTCTGGCGCGACAACATAAACCGCACAGTGCGTTATCATTATTAAGCGCCTAGGTCGGGCGTTAAAAAGCTAGAGAAACGTGGTCTGCCCCCAAGTTACGCCAACAATACTAAAGGAGCGTTTCAATGAAGCCACTCACCGCAATTGCGCTTGTTGTCTGCACAGTCCTCGCAGGCTGCGCCTCTTCCGGCGGCATGCAGTCCGCCCCCCAGTCCGCCTCCCAGTCCGCAAGAACCGAAAGTTGCAAAGCCACCTCGGAGCAGGAAATCGCAGCGTTGTTTGACCGCTGGAATCAATCCTTGCTCACGGGCGATCCGCACCAGGTCGTAGCCAACTACGCAGAGCGCTCCATTTTGTTGCCTACCATTTCCAACCAGCCACGCCTGACCCCCGAGGAAAAAGAGGATTACTTTCATCATTTCCTGGAAAATCGTCCCTCCGGCAAAATAGACCTGCGCAGCGTGGAAATTGGCTGCAACACCGCAGTCGATGCTGGCCTCTATACGTTCACCTTCGCCAAGAGCGGCGCAGTGGTCAGCGGCCGCTATACCTATACCTATCGCTGGGACGGTTCAAAATGGCTCATCACCAGCCACCACTCTTCCGCCATGCCGGAGAGTAAGTAAAGGCCGTAAGCCGTGCAGCCATGTTGAATCTTGCATATGAATATACTGTCAATGGTATTTTTTAATAGTCAATGAATATATGCGGAAAGTATTGCTTTTAACAGCATACTCCATCACATCATTGATGTGCAGGGCTGCACGGAAGCGTAAAAAAGCGGCGAAAAATGTCATACAATCTGTGCTGGAAACAGCATAGTGCGGCTATCGTGAATACGCAAAAATTCACCCATCTTGCGCTGGTCAACCTTGATGTTGTCGCTGACATAGCCTTGCATCTTTCCTACGCTGGCACCTGCGGGTTATCGATTTTGCCCAGCCACCAGGTGAGCAGGTTCATCAGGCTCAACGTGGCACCGGCAATGGCGACGCCGGTCCACTGCGCATACTGATAAGCGCTGGCCGAAATCAGCGAACCCAGAGCGCCGCCGATAAAATAACTGGTCATGTACCCGGCGGTAAGACGGCTGCGCGCTTCCGGCATCAGGCGATAAATCATGGCTTGATTCGTGACGTGGATTGCTTGAACCGCCAGATCCAGCACGATAATTCCAAGCACAAGGGCGGCAATAGAATATTGACCGAGCCAAATTGGCACCCAGGAAAGCGCCAGTAATAACAGACTAATTGCGGTGGTCTGACGGGATTTTCCCTTGTCCGCCAATTGTCCGGCGCGGGTAGCGGCCAGCGCTCCGGCAGCGCCGGCCAGCCCAAACAAGCCGATCATTGCCTCGGAATATCTATACGGCGGCGCGGCCAGCAGAAACGCCATCGATGTCCACAGCACGCTGAAATTGGCGAACGACAGCGCGCCCAGCAGGGCGCGGGTGCGCAACGCTGCGTTACGGCTAAACAGAGAGAAAATCGACGCCAGCAGTTGCGGATAGTTAAGCCCGCTGGCTTCCTTATAACGGGGCAGCGCGCGCCACAAAACGAGCGCCATGATCACCATCAGCCCGCTGGCGACCCAATAAATCGTGCGCCAGCCGCCGATGGATGCCAGCGCGCCAGCCACGGTGCGTGCCAGCAAAATGCCGAGCAACAAGCCGCTCATAATGGTTCCCACCACTTTGCCGCGTTGCTGCGGCGCAGCCAGCGTGGCCGCCAGCGGTACCAGAATTTGCGCCACGACGGAGAACAGCCCGGTCAACGCGGTGCCGGCAATCATCCCGGCCACGCTGGAAGACATGGCCGTAATCAGCAGGCCGCCGGCAGACAGCAACGTCATCGACACAATGAGGCCGCGTCGCTCGAACATATCGCCCAGCGGCACGATGAACATCAGGCCAAGGGCATAGCCGAGCTGGGCCGCGGTAACGATAAAACCCGCTTGATTGACCGACAGCGCAAACGCGCCCGCAATGGTTTCAAGCAGCGGCTGCGCGTAGTAATTGCTGGCAACGGCAAGCCCGGTGGCAATCGACATCAGGACGATCAGTGCCTGGCTCAGTGCGGGATTTTCTGTCTTTTGATGCATATGCAAATTCTTAAGCTGGCAAAGGACGCAATATTGCCCTTCCTGGCGCATTACTCCAATGATTGATTTTCATGCGATTAATTTCGCATCGATTCAACCCACGAATACATTGGATTGAATCGATGATTCTCGGCTTACTCATGCTAATTGCGCGATCCGCACCGCTTCGTCTACGCTCAACGCGCTGAAGGATGGCACCGCCAGATCGGTGGGAACGGCCCGTTGCAGAAGGTCGTATACCGGGCCTTTCAGGCGTGCCAGCAGCAGCCGCTTGTTCTGGCTGGTGACAAAGCGATAAAAATCATGCAATGCCTCCAGGCTGGTGCTGTCCAGATCAGGCGATTCTTCCAGGCTCAGGATGACGCTGTGCACCGCCGGATCTGCGGCGGCGATGGTGCGCTGCGCCTGCTGCATTACGCGTTCGACATTGGCGAAAAAAAGCGGTTCGTCGGGGCGCAGGATGAGGATGCCGCCGACCGGCTTGGCTTCCGGATATAGCGTCAAATTCACGAAATCATGTCCTTGCCCGAGCCGTCCCAGCACCGTGATGGTCGATTCTGAAAAGCGCTGCAACAGCAACATCAGGCTGAGGCCGACGGCGGCCAGCAGGCCATCCAGCACACCCAGCAACAGTACGCCTGCCACGGCCGCGATGATCACCAGCCGATCGCGCCGCCACGCCAGATAAGGCCGGAAGATGGCCGGGTTCAGGGTATGGCTGACCGCATGAATCACAATCGCCGCCAGCACGGGTTCCGGCAACAGGGCGATGCTGGGCAGGATCGTCAGCACAATGGCAAGCACCACCAACGCGGCGATCCAGCCCGCCAGCCGCGATCTGGCGCCGGCCGCTTCATTGGCCGCGGTGGCGGAATAACCGGCGCCGACCGGCATGCCGTGGAACAAGCCCGACAGCAGGTTGGATGCACCTAACGCCAGCAAATCCCGATTCGGCGATATGGTGTCGCCGTGTTTGATGGCGAAGCCGCGAATCGAGCCGTATGACTCCGCGTACAAAATCATCACCATCGCGAAGCCGAGTTCGCCCAGCCGCACCCACTCGCTGCGCGACAACAGCGGCAGCGTCGGGGTGGCCAGTTCCAGATGGATGGCGCCAACCAGGCCGACGCCATACTGCGGCAAGTCGAGCCATTTACTGGCCGCAATGCCGAGCACGATCACGATCAGGCCGCCCGGCACGTGTTTCAAACGGGCAAACAGAAACAACAGCGCCAGCGCGACTGAACCGACGGCGATGCCGACCAGATTCCAGTGCGCAATCTCGCCTAATAATCCCGACACGAATCTAAGCATGTCGCCGTTGGGCGGATGGACCCCGACCACACTGGCGCATTGCTTGAGGATGATGATAATTGCCAGACCGAAAGCAAAACCGCGCAACACCGGCTTGGCGATGAAATCGGTGATATTGCCCATCCGCGCCAGCCCAGCCAGTAGGAAAAACAGGCCCGTAATCAGCACCAGGCCAATCGCCAGCGTCATTCTGAAGCCGGCATCGCCATTGGCAATCGATGCAGTCGCGGCCGCCAGCACGGCGGCCGATGATGAAGTGGCGGAAACGATGGCAAAACGGCTGCTGCCGAACAGGCCATAACAGACCAGTCCGGCGAACAAAGCGATCACGCCGGTATGCGGCGGCAGATTGCCGATGCTGGCATAAGCCACCGCTTCGGGCAGCAGCAAACCGGCGATCGACAACCCGGCAATCAAATCCTGCCAGCGCGCCTGGCGGCCGGAAATCTGCGGGCTGGTTGGATTGTCCAACGCGCTGGCGCTCTGCTGTTTGGCGCCTGACATGACATGCTCCTGTGATTGAACTTTCCCCAAGTGTGGGGAATGCAAGTGTCAGTATAGGTTAGCGATTATCCCGCAGCGCTTCGAATCCTCTTTTTCCGTGGTTATTGTTTTTTTCGCCAGTCAACCAGGGCCGCAAGCCGTAATAAGTAGCGCCGTATGCTGCATGGTGTGGGATGGATTTCCGGACATCTGGAACAGGTCGAGCTTAGTTGCAAAGAATCGTTTGAGGGTCTGGTGGTGCATCTTGGCTGGGCCTGACCTCACCGTTCCATTTTTTCTATAGCATTACCCTTGGCGCCACTGACCGGAAATGCGGTCGCTTGACAGATATTTGTTCATCAAAGAATGATCGGAAAGTGATGACGTTCTCTTTGTCTTTGTAGCAGGTCTCTTTTGCTTTTTTTAACGATTCAGGCACCACAAGACATATTTCCTGGCGGTGCATATCATCAATTGCATCTGACGATACACGGTCATCTACTGTCGCCAAAAACAATGCGCAGTTGAATTTTTCCATAGCGATCTGTTTCCAGCGCTCGCGCAATGTGGTTTTGGCGGATAAAACCAGTGCATCATCGAAAGTTCTTTTTACATCTTTTAAAACGATAAGACTTGGCAACACAAAATCTGGCCTGCGCCCGCCTGTAACGGCTTGTTCTTCAAGTGCGACATTGCCATCGGCTAATAGTCTGGCTATATGCTGTTCAAATGATCGACCTGCACGGGATTTTCTGTGTTGGCCACTCAGAAATGTGGCATCGAGTTCTGGGAATTAGAGGAAAGTTACTTCAATTTTTTTTCAGTCAATTTGAGAATAAAAGTTTCGATAGTACGTTCTTGTCGATCAGTCGGTGGGCTATTAACCTGTTCCAAGCGTTCAAATTCATGCCAGTCGTGATCAAGGTCCTCTTCGTAATCGTCGAAAAAAAGATCAGGCACTCCAACAGCAAAAGCGTCGAAATACATCTCGTCAAGCAATGCTAGTTTTACCATCGAGGACAAATTCTCCAATGGCACATTGTGCGGATTTGAAAAAACAATCTCGCCCCAGTTTTTGAAATTGCCTGCATCGCGATACATATAAGAAAAACGGATATTCATTTTTAATTTTGCCAAATAAAAAAGTTATATTCGGTTTAATCACGAAGAAATATATGTTCGTTATGCCATTCAATAAATTCCATTGAAGGACTAAATTTTTCAGGCAAAGTAATCTTTTTACCCTCCAAGCCAATTAACCATTCTGATGCAAAACGATTGTCTGCCATTTGACGAGCTGATGAGGAAATTTTGATTGTGTAATCTGGCGTGACAGTAATTAAGCCTTTATCAAACGCCTTATCGTGTAAAGCAGAAAGGCAGAGGCCGTTACGTGGGTTGAGTCGATTATCCTTACCCGACCGCCAAGGAATAATATGACTGGCTACCAATAAGGACGGATGCGCTATGCCCGTGATGCAACAACGTCCGGCGTAAGCACTCATCACAGCGCGGCGAAAAAAATGTTGCCCTACTCGAATCTGTGTTTGTGAGGTTTTGTTTTCTGCCGAATAATTGATTTCCACGTCGTCTTCTATTTCCTCAGTAACGAGTGGCTCAATAAGAGTCGCATTGCTTTGACTCACAAGTGCATCAATCATCATCTGACTTTCCAGCGCAAACTTGTTCCAGTCTTGCTGCATTTCGTCCCACATAGCACGATCCAATTTTGAGGCCCCAACCAAACCTTTGCGCCCCGAACCAGTAATTACAGGATCGAGACTTGCGATATTGACCAACTTCATTGCAAGAGCAGAGGGTGTGCGTCCTATCATTGCCGCAAATCGGATGATGTCCGGATTGCGTTGATCCAATTTTCCAAATGGAAGTTGGCAATACAAATTGAATGCGACTAACAATTGCTCGCGTGTCCAATTATTTGATTTTCCCGTCATCGTTAATTCCCCCACATTGATTTGCACCGGTGTAGCTTGCCGGACTTTTTCATTGCTATTAATAATCATCGGTTTCATTGCCTGCGCGACGCTGAATATCATCGGCGGTATTGCGGCGTCCGCAAGCAACTGATATGCCCGCGTATCCGACACCGGAATCCGGAACGTATCCGGATAACCCATAAGGCGCGCACATTCACGTGGTGTCAGGCGACGCGGATTTTTCTGCTCTCCCTGATACACCAGAATTTCTGATCCATCCTTGTGATAACGCGCTGATAAGGTACGTGTGACTGAATCTTTATGCGCCAGCCCATAGCCAAATCCATTGCCCGCTGCGCGGTGCTTGGCCGCATAGTTTTGCAGATAGACCCACAGATTGTCGGTCAGTGTGTATTTGGCAGGGATGCATTGATTGGCATGGTCAAAAAATTTACTTCCGTCCCACGCCAGCAATGGTTCGCTGCCATCGGTTTTGTGCAGAATACTGCCCAGTTTGATCTGATTTTTTTCCGGCAGGTTCAGCATATCCCAGTCAAACGCTACCGGTTCGCGGAAGCCGACGATGATGATACGTTCGCGGTGTTGCGGGACAAAGTGCGCGCCATCAATGACTTTGCAGTGGATGTGATAGCCCAATTCTTGCGTCAGCGTTCGTTTGATGACATCGAAGGTACGGCCTTTGTCATGCGACATCAGGTTCTTCACGTTTTCCAGAAGAAAAGCACGCGGGCGCTTGGTCTCGATGATGCGTGCCACATCAAAAAACAGCGTGCCCTGCGTTTCGTCGGCGAAACCATGCGCGCGTCCCAGAGAATTTTTCTTTGAAACACCGGCGATAGAAAATGGCTGGCACGGAAATCCTGCCAGCAATACATCGTGATCAGGGATATCCCCGGCGTCAATTTGTGTGATATCGCCTGCAATCATATGTTCTGCAGGATAATTTTCCGTATAGGTTTTTTGCGCATAACTGTCCCATTCACTGGTAAATACGCAACGCCCCCCGGCTGACTGAAAGCCGCTACGGATACCGCCAACGCCTGCAAACAGATCTATAAAGCGGAAATCATCGGCACCCGCCACCTGATCATGCAGCGGCAAGATGAGTTGACGGAGTGCTGCAACAATATATGGCGGCGGCGCAGACTGGCGCGCCTCCCAGCGTCGTATTGTGCGGGCATCGACTTGAAGTTGTCTGGCAATGTCACTTTGTGTAAAGCGTTCACGCGCCAATGCCAGATAAGACATGGCCTCTTCGTGACTGGCTGTTTGGAGTACGGTAACCATATAAATCGCATAAAAGGGAATAATTTAGGACAATACGTCCTAAATTAAACTCAGTCAAGGAAGATATACTGTGTATACATTCAGTTATCAGGCTGCTTATCGGTAATTACTTATGCATTTCGGTCACTTAAACACCAACCGTCTCAGGGCGTAAGCCGGGGTTAAATATCATGACAGACGTACATAGTTCTGCTGTCCGCTCAAAAAATATGCGCGCAATCAGAAGCAAAAATACCCAGCCTGAACTTCTTATCCGAAAAGCGTTGCACGCCAGAGGCTTCAGGTTTCGCCTGCATATGAAAACACTGCCCGGTAGCCCGGATATCGTTCTGCCCAAATACAAAACGGTGATTTTTGTCAATGGCTGCTTCTGGCACGGACATCACTGTCATCTGTCTAAAATACCGAAAACCAGAACCGAATTCTGGCTTGCAAAAATTTCAGACAACATGAGTCGGGACATGCTTTCCCATAACAAGCTGTTGGGAACCAACTGGCGGGTTGCTATTGTTTGGGAATGTGCAATTAAGGGGCGCAGCAGGCCAGTGTTTGACACACTTATCAATAACTTAGTGGGCTGGATTTATGATCCTCAATCCCGGGGGATTGAGCTGGCCGGAAACTCCGAGTGAGTGATGTCGATAAGAAACAAATGAAAATATCGGGTCAAGGCCGCGTAAAACATCAGGGTCAGGTCTGGCTTAGTTGCAAAGAATCGTTTTATCGATTGACAATGAATTTTAGCCAGACCTGCCCTTTTGTTTGATTGATGGGCATTTCTCTGATTAATTTTCCATTGCGCACAACAATAATGGCGGTCTGTGTTTGCGCTGCAACTGTACGTGCGCGCTGGCCTGCACGTTGCAGCGCTGTAGTGATATTTCGCGCATTTTCGTCGCGCTCCTGGCTTAACGGTTTAGGGTTCATTACCCACTCCAGTCAATTAGTGTTGGGGCATCACTAGCGTTATCAAAATGCAGCCAGATATCGACCAGTGGTTTGTAACGCTGATGAAAATTTTTTAGACCAGTATCAAAACGACGGCGTGTGGTCGCTTCAGGAATGTCGTGCCCACCCTGGCGCACCCTCTCCGCAACACGGGCAATGGCTGTTTCTGCGTTAGGCAATTGCAATCAGTTTGACGTGATAGCCCGATTTGCGCCATCCCGGGACACATAATGCGACTTACTGCCTTCCGACAGATCCGCTGTGTGGTGTACATCTGTGCCGTGAAAAATATCGGCGATTATCCCTATCGGTACGCCGTTTGGTAGGTGCGAATTTATTCGCAGCAGTTCGCATGTAATAGTTAAAAGTGCGAATAAATTCGCACCTACGGGGCTGCTTGATTTTGAACAGGGTATCTACGAGTACAGCCGTGTTGAAGATCTGATATAAATATACTGTAATTGGTATTTTTTAATAGCCAATGAATATATGCGGAAAGCAGTGCTTTTAACGGCATACTCCATCATTTATATTCAAGTTCCACACTGCGCAGAACCGTAAAAAAACACAAAAAAGCCCTGCAGAGCGTCGCTATGCAGGGCTTCTCACTTTCAAACCAACAACGTTTTACTGATTGTTGGGAAAGTCGAACTGTGCGGTTTCGCGCACGCCGCCGGTGGGCCAGCGCTGGGTTACTGTCTTGCGACGGGTGAAGAAGTTGACGCTGTCGGGGCCGTACATGCCGTTGTCGCCGAAGGCGGAACGCTTCCAGCCGCAGAAGCTGTGATAGGCCACCGGCACCGGCAACGGCACGTTGATGCCAACCATGCCGACTTTGATGTTGTCGCTGAAGTAGCGTGCTGCTTCGCCGTCGCGGGTGAAGATGCAGGTGCCGTTGCCGTATTCGTGGTCGTCGATCAGTTGCATCGCTTCTTCCATCGAGCCCACGCGCACCACGCACAATACCGGGCCGAAAATTTCTTCCTTGTAGGATTTCATGTCCGGCTTGACGTGGTCGAGCAGGGTGGCGCCAATGAAGTAGCCGTTTTCATGGCCGGGCACAGTGAGTCCGCGGCCATCGACTGCGACGGTCGCGCCCTGTTGTTCGGCGCTGTCGATGTAGCCCAGCACTTTGTCGCGGTGCTGGCGCGTGATCAGCGGCCCCATGTCGTTGTTGTTGTCGGTGCCGGGGCCGACTTTGAGCGTTGCCAGACGCTCTTTGAGCTTGGCCACCAGCGCGTCGGCTGCTTCGTCGCCCACCGCCACTGCAACCGAGATCGCCATGCAGCGCTCGCCGCAGGAGCCGAACGCCGCACCCATCAGTGCGTTTGCTGCATTGTCGATATCGGCGTCCGGCATCACGATGGCGTGGTTCTTGGCGCCGCCCAGCGCCTTGACGCGCTTGCCGTTGGCGCAACCGGTGGCATAGATGTATTCAGCAATCGCGGTCGAGCCGACGAAGCCGATGGCTTGAATCCGCGGGTCGGTCAGCAGCGTATCGACTGCTTCTTTGTCGCCGTTGACGACGTTCAAGACGCCATCCGGCAGGCCGGCTTCCTTGGCCAGTTTGGCGATCAGCAACATGCAGCTGGGATCGCGTTCGGACGGTTTCAAGACCATGGTGTTGCCGCAGGCAATCGCGGGAATCGCGATCCACAATGGCACCATGGCGGGGAAGTTGAACGGAGTGATGCCGGCTACTACGCCCAGCGCCTGGCGCTCGGACCAGGAATCAATCGCCGGGCCGACGTTTTTGCTGTGTTCGCCTTTCAGCAGATCTGGCACGCCGCACATGTATTCGACTACTTCGATGCCGCGCTGCAGTTCACCGGCGGCGTCGTTCAGTACTTTGCCGTGTTCGTCGGTGATCAGCGCGCAAATGTCAGCGACGTGCTGATCCAGCAATTGCTTGAGCTTGAACATGATTTGCGCGCGCTTGCCCGGCGGCGTATTGCGCCATGCCGGGAAGGCCGCTTGCGCGTTGGCGATTGCATGCTCCACGGTTGCTTTGGAAGCCAGCGCCACTTGCTTGGTGGCTACGCCCGTTGCCGGGTTGAAAACATCCTGGGTACGCCCAGTGTCGGCAACCAGTTCGCCGTTGATCCAGTGTCCAATGACAGTCATGTTGATTCCTTGTTGAGTGGCGGGATTCCGATATGGGAAGCCCGCATGTTTTTAATGTTTGATGATGTTTGATATTGAGTGCTTGTCCACGAAAGACACGAAAAGCACGAAAATGGTTCATGGCGCGCCACCTCCTTTGCTTTTGTTCGTGTCTTTCGTGCTTTTCGTGGACCAAGCCTTTGACGTTTATATAAGGTATTTCAAATCGCCGGTACCGCATGCGCCACTTTGCCCAGCGTTTCGCCCATCAGGCGCAATTCGTCCGGGGTCGAGATGAACGGCGGCCCGACTGCCACGGTGTCGCCGCTGATGCGGAACAGCATGCCTTGGTTTATTCCTTCTTCCAGCACCCGCATGCCGCGCAGGCCGGGTTTGCCGGGGATCGGTTCCAGATCGATTGCGGCGGCCAGGCCGAAGTTGCGGATGTCCAGGATGCCGGCTTGCCCTTTCAATGCATGGAAAGATTCCTGCAATACCGGTTCCAGTGCCCGGGAACGGGCGATCAAGTCATCTTGCTCGATGATGTCGAGCACCGCATTGCCGACCGCGGCTGCCAGCGGATGGCCGGAATAGGTGTAGCCGTGGGAGAATTCGACCGCGTAGTCGGGGCCGTTCATGAAGGCTTGGAAAATCCCTTCGCGCGCAATCACGCCGCCCATCGGCACCACGCCGTTGGTAATCTGCTTGGCGAAGGTGAGCAAATCCGGCGTCACGCCGAGGCGCTGGCAACTGAAATTTGCGCCGAAACGGCCGAAGCCGCCGATTACTTCATCGAAAATCAGCAAAATCCCGTGCTTGGTGCAAATTTCGCGCAGGCGGTTTAAATAGCCGACCGGCGGTACCAGCACGCCGGTGGAGCCGGCTACCGGCTCGACGATCACGGCGGCGATATTGGAGGCGTCGTGCAGCGCGACCATGCGTTCGAGTTCATCGGCCAGATGCGCGCCCCATTGCGGCTGGCCCTGGCTGAATGCCATTTCTTTTAAATTGTGGGTGTGCGGCAGGTGATCGACGCCGTTCAGGGTCAGCGGCGAAAACATCTTGCGGTTGGAGCCGATGCCGCCGACCGAAATGCCGCCGAAGCCGACGCCGTGATAACCGCGTTCGCGGCCGATGAAGCGGGTGCGGCCGGCTTCGCCGCGGGTGCGATGGTAGGCCAGCGCAATTTTCATCGCAGTATCGACCGCTTCCGAACCGGAGTTGGTGAAGAATACCCGGTTCAAATCTTCCGGCGCCATCGCGGCGATGCGGTTGGCAAGCTTGTGCGCCCACGGATTGGCCAGCTGGAACGGCGGACTGTAATCCACGGTTTCCAGCTGTTTACGGGCCGCTTCGGTAATGCGCGGGTCGCCATGCCCGAGCGCGGTAGTCCACAGCGCCGACAGGCAATCGAATACGCGACGCCCGTCGGACAGCGTGAAATACGCCCCCTTGGCCTGCGTGATCATTTTTGGATGCTGCTGAAAATAACGGTTGGATGTGAACGGCATCCAGTAATGGTCGGTGCCGATATCGGTCATTGGCGCTGTTGTTGGCGCGGTTGTGGGCGGAAAATCAGGGCTGCGCATTTGGGTGTCTCCAGTGAATGGCTGTGCTGCTACTGTATGTCAGTCCGTAGCAATTATATATATACAGTTGGTGCGATTGCCTCTATAACTGTACCTATCCGATGCTGGATACAATTCATTATTTTTGGAGCACCTTGTGGAGCACAACCGCAGCATGTTTACACTCGACCGCACTGCAGATACGCCGCTGTTCCATCAATTGAGCAATGCGCTGCGGCGCGAGATAGACCGGGGACAACTGATCATCGGCAGCCGCGTGCCATCGGTGCGGCTGATGGCGAAACAGTGCGGCGTCAGCCTGATCACGGTGGTCAATGCCTACAACCGGCTGGTGGCCGAAGGTTATTTGCAGCCGCGCCGCGCCAGCGGTTATTACGTCAGCCAACCGTCGCGCAGCGTGCCGGCGCCAGCCGTCAATCCTTCGATGGCCGGGGTCGCAGTGGATTCGGAATGGCTGGTCAGTCATGTGTTTGCCGATGCGTCATCGCTGTTGATGCCGGGTTGCGGCTGGCTGCCGGAAGACTGGCTGGAAGGCGAACAGATTCGTCATGCGCTCACCACCCTGGCGCGCAAAAGTGCCGGCTCGATGGTGCGCTATGGCAATCCTTACGGTTATCAGCCGCTACGCAAGGCCTTGCAAATGGCATTGCATGCACGTGCAATCGAGGTCGATGCCGAGCAGATCATCCTGACCCAAGGCGCCAGCCAGGCGCTCAATTTGTGTGCGCGGCTGTTCCTGAAGCCGGGCGATACGGTATTTGTCGATGATCCGATGTATGCAAACCTGATCGCGATGCTGCGTACCGGAGGCTACCGCGTAATCGGCGTGCCGCGCACTGTGAGCGGGCCGGATGCCGCGCAACTGGAGCTGTTGGCCGCCAGCCACCGGCCGCGTGCTTTCTTCACCAATACCAGCCTGCACAATCCGACCGGCACTTGCACCAGCATCTCCACCGCGCACCGGATTTTGCGCGCTGCGGAAAACTTCGATTTCCAGATCGTCGAGGACGATATCTTCGCCGATCTGCAGCCGGAGCGCGGCATTTCGCTGGCGGCGCTCGATCAGCTCAATCGGGTCACCTATATCGGCAGCTTGTCGAAGTCGATCTCGCCCAGCCTGCGGGTCGGCTTCATCGCCTGCAACCGCGATCTGGCCCGTGAATTTGCACAGAAAAAGATGCTGGAAGGCTTGACCAGCTGCGAAATCAGCGAAAAACTGGCATCCATCATCCTCACCGAAGGCCGCCATCGGCTTTCGATCGAGCGCCTGCGCGGCCGCTGCGAGCAAGCGCAGCGCACGGTCGCAACAGGGTTGGAAAATTGCGGCCTGCAACTGTTTCATCGGCCGAGCGCCGGGATGTTCCTGTGGGCGCGCTTTGCCGGCGCCATCGACACCGCGCAAGTGGCGCAGCAAGCGGCGGAAGAAGCGCTATTACTGGCGCCCGGCAAGTTGTTCGAAACCGCCGACCAGCCCAGCCCCTGGCTGCGCTTCAATGTCGCCCATAGCGATCATGCGCAGGTGTACCGCTTTCTGGAGCGGGTGGCGGCCGCGCATGCCAACGGCGTGCAAGTCAAAAATCAGGAATGACGCCGGCCGCGGAATTACTTGGCATGACATGTCAGGCAAATCTTGCTCCCCGTATTGTCCACCCGCAAAAAGCTCGGTTTAAAAACACTATTGGGACCTCCTGTCGGTACGCCATGCGGGTCGTGACAGGATGCGCACTCCACCTTGGCATCGTACAAACGCACATCCCCACTATCCATGGAGCCATCGCCATCATCAAAAAAGGAAGCGGAGCCTTTGGTGCCCCCCGGCTTATTGAAATCGGTTCCGGGGCCGTTGGCAGATGGATAGGTAACCCCTACAGGATGGTCATTTGTCAGGTCGGTGCCGATGGCAAAAAAGGAAAAATCTGTCGCGCCTGGAAAGCCCGGACCAGCCGCATGGCAAGCCAGGCATCCAGTACTTGATAATGTTTGATGGACAGTCGAACTAGTTCCCACATTTGCCGTCCCCCAACTAGTGAGAAATGCAGTGTCTTGTGTAGCAGCATCTTCCTGGCTTTTCTTATATCTGTCGGAGCCGGGCATATTGATGATCGAATCGATTGCCGTCTGGCCGTCGTGGCAAGACAGGCACGCCAGTGAATTCGCCCCAGGTTGTACTACGGTCTGCGTCAATGACGAGGTTCCAAGCTGATTGTAGGTGGCGTAAGTAGTCGCCTTCATGGTGCGGTTCCATAAGGGCAATGTCGTTTTCGTGTTGGCGCCGTGGGGCGTATGGCAATACACGCATACTTCGCCGTAATCATTCCGAACGTTCTTCATAAAGAGTCCGTTCGGCCCACCGCCCGACGCCTGCCGCTGGGTCATGTTATGCCGGGTGTTGCCAATGCTGCCCCGGTTGGAAAATTGTGTGGCGTATTCATCAGCGGGCGCCAAGCCAATCCCCATGGATAGCAAGGCGAATGCTGCAATGATTTTTCGAATATTCATCTGTCTCTTTCTTTCGAAGCGAAGTATTGACCGGTCAAGCACAACAATCACCGAAGAACGTTTTTTGACCCCTGCAACATTTTTTGTCCTTCCTGATCGCTTAAACTGCGGAAAACCTCCACCTTGTTAAATGCTTGATCCACCACATAGATGCGTCCGGTCTCATCTGCAGCGATGCCATTCAACAAGCCAAATCTCCCCGGATTGCTTTCACCGCTACCTTGTCCAGCGGCTAGCAACAATTGGCCATCGGGCCTGAAAATCTGAAAGTTATTAAAACTGGCGTCAGTCACGTAAATATTGCCGCCATCGTCAACCGCGATACCACGCGGACGCGCCAGATTGCCGGGATTGATGCCGACCTTGCCGAAAGCGCGCAGGAAGTTGCCATCGCGATCGAAAGCCTGCACTCGGAAATTGCCTGAATCCAGCACATACAGCGTGCCATCGGCAGCCACCGTAGCCTGCAGCGGCACGTTGAACTGACCGTCGCCATTGCCCCGAGTGCCGATCACCTTGATTTTTGCTCCCTCCTTGGAGTAAATGACAACCCGGTGGTTAGCGCTTTCGTTGTCGGAGCGATCAACCGCATAAATCCGTTCCCCGTCGCGACTGACTGCAACCCCGGTCGGCCGCTCCAGATCTTTCGGGCCGCCGATGGCGCGCAGAAACAGGCCAAGACTGTCGAATACCATGATCTGGCGCCGTTTGGCATCGGCGACATACACATTCGTCTGCGCATCCAGCGCGAGTCCCGACGGGTTTTTCAATACATTCGGTGGGCGCTGGCCGAAGCTGAATAGTTTGCGCCGCGGCACATCAAATACGATTATTGAGTCCGTTTTGGTATCGGCCACGTAAATGCGGCCCTGACGCGCAACGATGGCTGCAGGTTTTTCAAAAACAGGGCGGTTCGACACGGCTGCAGCGCCGGACAGTTCACGAATCAATTTATCCTTGGCGAGTTCGGGAACCGCAATATCAGCCGCTGAACGCAGTGCAGTTTCATACGCAATACGAGGCTGGCCGGGCGGCTGCGGCCACACCAGAGGCCCCTTGAAAGCCGCGCCGGACTGGTCCGGTGTCGCGGAGCAGGCCACCAGCAGCACTGCGCAGGCAAGACTGGCAAAGCGCGCGATGCGGAAACAATGAAAGGATATTGCCACAGAAGATAATTGCCCTGAGAGAAAAAACAGGCAGCAATTATTCGCTGCACGAAAAGAACATGCGTTGCGGTTAGCGGGCCAGGCCGTGTCAATTTAACCAGTACACGCAAAATTTCATTGAGTAAAAAGTTGCCATGTACCACTATTTATGGAATATCCTACTTTTCGTGTGGGATTATAAGCGATGCGGTATGGCCTTGTTGTCGTTTTGCACTGAGTTTTCGCGAGGTTGAAGAAATGCCGCGCTCCGCGTTTCATCAGCTTGACATGAAAAAATACGGCAATCGACACTGTAGTCGTGTCAGACGTAGGCTAAAATTTTTCGCCGGAAACACGCGCAACGCGGCGATCAATGGATTCTGAATGAACTCGTTCTCACAATATAAGGTCAGCAGGGCAGTCGACCAGGATGGTTTTACGTTCGATGTTTTGCAGAGCGAAATCGACCAGCAGCAAAACGATTTCTTCGCAAGCTGCAGAGAGCCTGGCGTTTGCCGCTATTCGGCATTCCCGGCTGGTGGCAGCAACGGGATGCGGCAGCGTATTTCAGCTTAAAGCACGCAAAAACGGACAGCATCGCTGTCCGTTTTTGGGTATTGCCGGTGATTTAGGCTGGGGCTGCAGTCTGCAGCAATTGAAACAACTGATCTTTCAGCGTGACGCGTACTTTTTTCAGATTTTCGAGTACATCATCAGCCAGGTTTGCTATGCCATTCTCGGCGCGGTTGATTGCCTTGTCGGTATCATCGTACTCATTGAACAACTTGGCAAAATGCGGATTGCCCAACTTTAACGTATGAATCGCATCCTTGAATTCCGGAAATTCTACAGACAGCGGATGTTGTTTTACTTGCATAGGTACTCCTTAGTTGCATCGGAAAAATGTTTCTTCTGAATACTATCTTAACCTGAATACCGGACAAGAAAGGGCAACAATTGCGGTAAATCGCGAATGGAATATGCGTTTATAACCAAAAAAGACTTTACCTGGGTGACGCACATAAGCGGGCAACTGCGGCTTCCAGGATAATGCAAACATGCAAACTTACAGCGAGACATGATGCTAAAACTGGATGACATTGCCAAGAAACTTCTCGGCATGCCTTATGAAGCACTGGACGAGCGCACCAAAAAAGTCGCCCGTCATATTGCCGGGCGCAAGCACATTGCCAGAAACGTATCAAAGGAATTCGAGGCCCAAATCACCATGGGCCAGCGTGCGGCAGATGCGGTGGCGCGCTTCGGCGGCTCCTGGACCTTCATCGGTATTTTTGCCGCCATCATGCTGATCTGGGTGGCGTTGAACTCTTACATCCTGGTGAATTACAACAACAGCTTCGATCCGTATCCGTACATTTTGCTGAACCTGTTTCTCTCGATGCTGGCATCGATTCAGGCCCCCATCATCTTGATGTCGCAGAACCGCCATGCAGAAAAAGACCGGCTCGATGCCGAGCATGATTATGAAGTCAACCTGAAGGCTGAACTAGAAATCATGCTGCTGCACGAGAAAATAGATTTGTTGCGAGAGGGCCAGTGGAGCGAACTATTGGCAATCCAGCAGGAGCAACTCGAATTGATCGGCAGCTTGGTCGAGAAAAAGACCGTGGCCAAGCCTTAGCAGCGCGTAGCCTGGGCTACACGCACTGCCTGTTACAGCGCAAAGTGCTGCCGTACGCGGCCTTCAAGGAGTTGCCGGGCATCGTTTTCGCTGATGTTGGCGAGGCGATTGAAGGTCTTGAGCGCCATCGTGCGGAACACATCCATCACCGACGGATCGAAATGGTTTCCGGTGTCTTTCTCCAGTATTGCCATCGTTGCCGCAAAACCCATGGGCTCTTTGTAGGGACGTTTTGAGCAGAGCGCATCGAAGACATCGGCCACGGCAAAAATACGCGCTGCCAGTGGTATCGCTTCGCCCGCGAGTTTGCGCGGATAGCCGGAGCCGTTCCATTTTTCGTGATGGCCGGCTACCACCTCGTTGGCACCGTTGAGCCAGCCGATGCCGTTGACAATGCTCTCGCCCTGTTCCACATGGGTGCGCATGATGACGAATTCCGCATCGTCGAGTTTGCCGGGCTTGAGCAGAATGGCATCGGGAATCCCGATTTTGCCTACATCGTGCAAAAAGCTGCCTAAAATCAGCGCTTGCATCGCGCTTCCCTTCAGGCCCATGTGCTCGGCAATGCTGGCGGCGATCCATGCGACCCGGTAATTGTGGGCACCGGTATCGGAGTCGCGCTTGGCGATGGCGCGACCGAGCGCTTCCATCATGGAAATATGGGAATCGAGCACCTCGCGCGCTTTGCGTTCGTTGTCCGCCGACAGATGCACTACGACCGGATACAGCGCAGCACCGCATAGCAAGGATGCCAGGCAGACCATGAGCGCCACGGTCAGGGAACTGGCGAAGATTTGCTCTTGTTGCCAGGCTGGCACAATGCGCACGCCCTCGAAATAGCCGGTAATCGGCAAGCGCATATCGGTGGCCGAATCGCGCAAGGGCACAAAAACGCGCAAGACCCAAATTTCCGCAGGAAGTTTGATGCTTTGGTAAGACGCCACCGTGTAGCTTGGTGCGCCATGACGGGGTACCGACGATTCAACCGCACGCCCCTCGCTGGTCACTGATTCGGCAAGCTTGGTCCCGCTACGATCGTAAATTTCAGCGATCTCAAACAAGCCGCCAGAAATCGTTTTCGCAGCAAGCGCAGCATGTTCAGCGGCATCCGAGCCGCTCAGATTGATTGCATCGAAGTGATGCAGCAATCGGCCTGATTCTTCGATAGCCAAAGAAACGATGCCTTCCTCCGCTCTTTCGCGTGCGACAAACCATGCCACCGGGCTAGCCATGGATGCCAGTAAAACACTGACAGCAGCAATCCGAATAGCGGTACGCTTTTGGAAGGTATTCATCGTTTTGGGTGTTCTCTATATCAACTTGTGTTTCACGCGATTGTGGCGTTGGCTGCAAAGTCCTGCATGTAGATGCAGATGCGCCACCACGCAATCAAGTAATGTATTTCCTTGTGGAAAACATCATCATTATCCGGCAATCGTGAATATTTCCGGTTAATTGTCGCGCTTCATTTTGTTGATACGCCAGACTATGCGGGTATTTTAATTTACCGCATATTTTATATGCGGTAAATTGTATGTTTTTTGCCATACTCCAGCATATTATTGATCGTTAATTACTGTTCATCCTGTCAGGTAACGACTGTTTGCATGTGCTGGCAGCAGCGAATGTGCCGCTTCATCGCCGATCGTCGGAAGCAAGCAAGATTGTCTTAATCCACGGCAGCAATGCATAGGCAGGGAAGGCCAGGATGAAGGTGAGGGCGAAATAATAGGCGTAACCCATTTCCTGCGCGCCAATACCGCCGGCCCATCCAGCAATCGAACGCGAGAATGCGAAAATCGAAGACAGGATCGCGTATTCGGTAGTAGCGCGGGATTTATCGACGATCGCCATCAGAAATGCCAGGAAGGCGGCGGTTCCCAGGCCGCCGGTGAAGGACTCGATCGCACTCGCGCCATACATCAGGGCCTGGTGCGTGAGCGCAATGTCGGCGCCTTGCAGCGCTTTCGGGACTAGGAAAGCGGCCGCAACATACCCCAAATTAGACAGCGCCTGCCACAGGCCCAACACCCACAGCGCACGGAAAATGCCGACCCGGTCCGTATACCATCCGCCCAGAATGCCGCCCGCAATCGACAAACCCAAGCCCAGATTTACCGACACCAAACCAATTTGCGTGTTGGTGAAGCCGCTGTCGACCCAGAACGGCTTGATCATGAATCCAATCGAAGAATCGGCAAGTTTGAAAATCAAAATGAACGCGATCAGCAACAATGCATATTTCCGGTTCAGCAAAGACACGATTGCGCCGAATATCGGTCCGCGCGCCGAGACCGTTGCTACGGCGGCAGATTGGCCGCGGATGCCACGCGCAAATGCCAGCGCCGAAAACAGAAGCAGCAACACCGGCGCGCCGCCTTTAAACCACCATGCCGATTTGAAGGGCGCCAGCCATGCGGCGTCGAGCACGCCCAATACCGGCCACAGCAGACCGGCGATAAACAAAAACAGCGCGGCGATTAAAATCGGTTGCTGCGCCAGCGCCGTCAACTCATTGCGCACGCTGGATGGCGCTTCGCGTTCCGGCCGCGGCGGTTCCCTGGGCGCCAGCAGGCTGACCACGGCAATGACCAAAAACAGCACCGCGGCCAAACCATACGTTGCGGTCCAACCGGCCTTGTCGGAAAACCATAGCAGCACGCCGGCAGCCAGCATGCCGACGCGGTAAAACCCGATCCGGAAGCCGTTGGCCAGGCCCAATTCGCGTTTATCCAGCTGCTCGATGGTGTAGCCGTCGATGGCGATGTCATTCGTCGCGGAAAAAGTGGTGAACGCGCCAATCGCAAACCATACCCACGGGCCGAAGCCCGCTTCGCGTGCGCAGACGATCATCACCAATCCCATGCCGATGTCGGCTGCGGCCATCCAATAACGATGGCGGCGCGTGTAATCGATCAAAGGCGCCCACAGGAATTTGAGGGTCCAGGCCAATCCCAGCAAGCTCAGCAAACCGATTTTGGAAAGCTCGACGCCTTGTTGACGGAAATAGACTGGAAATAAATCAAAAAACAATCCGAGCGGAAAGCCCTCGGAGAAATACAGCAGGCTGATCCAGAATAATTTGGAACGCAGGATTTTTGGCTGGGCCACAGATTGGCCGGGAATGACATTCATGCTGGATTCTTTTTGCATAAGCGAAACACGGCCAGATTGCCGCGCCAGTTGGGCAGGAAGGTTACCGGTTTGCCATCGTGCAGCGCCACGCACTCGATGACTTGCAGCCCGACCTGATTGGCCAGTTCTTCGAAGTCGTAAATGGTGGCGCAGCGGATATTCGGGGTGTCATACCATTCGTACGGCAGCAATTTGGAAACCGGCATGCGCCCTCCCATCAGGGCCAGGCGGTGCGGCCAGTAGGCGAAATTGGGAAAGGAGACAATCGCTTCGCGCCCGACCCGGGCGATGTCGCGCAGAATCGCTTCCACGTTGACCATCATCTGCAGCGACGACAGGCACAGCACGGTATCGAAGGCTTTGTCGG
Organism: Gelidimonas diazotrophica; assembly: GCF_055694025.1. Classification (NCBI taxonomy): domain Bacteria; kingdom Pseudomonadati; phylum Pseudomonadota; class Betaproteobacteria; order Burkholderiales; family Oxalobacteraceae; genus Gelidimonas; species Gelidimonas diazotrophica. Next base: position 3,630,359 of record NZ_CM146349.1, on the reverse strand, counting down.
CAAAAATCGCCAGGCCGTTTTCCATGTCTTGCTGGATCACGTCGATGCCGCGTTTGGCCGAAGCCAGTACCCGATCATCGGCGATTTCGATGCCGTAGCCGCTGCACTTTTTATCGGTCTGCAAATAATCCAGCATCACGCCATCGCCGCAGCCGACGTCGAGAATGTGCGCGCCCGGCTTGATCCAGTGCGCGATGAAGGCCAGATCGGGGCGCAGCACGCTGAGTTGATTGAAATTCATGCGCACTCTCCGGCGATACGGTCGTAATAGGCGCGTACCAGATTGTGGTAGCGCGGATCTTCCAGCAAAAAGGCGTCGTGACCGTGCGGCGCATCGATTTCGGCGTAGGTCACGCGGCGCTTATTGTTGACCAGCGCCTGCACGATTTCGCGGCTGCGCGCCGGTGCAAAGCGCCAGTCGGTCGCAAACGACACCAGCAGAAACTGCGCTTGCGTGTTTTCCAGCGCGCAGGTCAAATCGCCCTTGCATGGGCGCGCCGGATCGAAATAATCGAGTGCCTTGGTGATCAGCAGATAGGTGTTGGCATCGAAGTATTCGGAAAACTTCAAGCCCTGATAGCGCAGATAGGATTCGATTTCGAAATCGACGCCGAAGCTGAACTGGTAATCGCCGTTGCGCAAACCGCGGCCGAATTTCTCGGCCATGTCGTCGTCCGACAGATAGGTGATGTGGCCGATCATGCGCGCTACCGACAGGCCGTTTTTCGGCACTACGCCATGCGCGTAATAATCGCCGCCGTGGAAATCGGGATCGGTCAGAATCGCTTGCCGCGCCACATCGTTGAACGCGATATTTTGCGCCGACAGCGTCGGGGTGGAGGCAATGATAATGCAGTGCCGCAGCCGCGCCGGATACATGATGCTCCAGGCCAGCGCCTGCATCCCGCCCAGCGAGCCGCCCATCACCGCCGCAAACTGGCTGATGCCGAGCGCGTCGGCCAGCAGCGCTTGCGCGTTGACCCAGTCTTCCACCGTGACCACCGGGAACGCCGCGCCGTAGGGCTTGCCGCTGGCGGGATTGGTGTGCATCGGGCCGGTCGAGCCGAAGCAGGAGCCGAGGTTGTTGACGCCGATGACGAAAAACTTGTCGGTGTCGAGCGCCTTGCCCGGCCCCACCATGTTGTCCCACCAGCCGGCGCTTTTGGGTTGATCGGCATACACGCCGGCCACATGGTGCGAGGCGTTGAGCGCGTGGCAGACCAGCACCGCATTCGAGCGCGCGGCATTCAGGCTGCCGTAGGTTTCATAGGTCAGGGTGTAATCGGCAATCGCCGCGCCGCTCTGCAAGGCGAGCGCAGCGGCAAAATGCATCGATTGCGGGGTAACGATTCCGAGGGAGGACATGTTTAACCTAGAAACGGCAGTCTGCGGTGTTGTGCAAATCGCTGCCGTGAGTCGAAAAAATTTCTAGGAGCCTGTCGGGCTTAGGGAATCGAAGCCCGACAGGCTCCTAAATACAAAAAAGCCCGATAGCAATCCGCTGATCGGGCTAAATTATCGCTTGTTGATGTCTGCAAGCAGCTTTAGCCGTATTTGGATGAGGGCCCCACTGGGTTTCCCCCTGCGCCCGCAAGCTGACATCAAATCGGCGCAACGGCAACAAGAATAACCAACTCTGCCGGGATCGTCAAACCTGCGGGGATCGTCAAACAGTGGCTGGCGCATCGGCCAGCTGGCTGATCATCTGCTTGATGGCGGCGGGGTCGTCGCTGCGCAGGATTTTCCTGACCAGCGGCGTGATGCGCTCCAGGTCGCATCCCAGCACTTCCTGCTTGACCGACAGCAACATCGATGCCGGCATCGACAGTTCGCGAAAACCCATCCCCAGCAGCAGCCGGGTCAGCTTGGTGTCGCCCGCCATGCCGCCGCAAATCGAGACCGGGATTTCGGCCTTGGCGGCTGCCGCCACCGTCATCGCCAGCAGCAGCAGCACGGCCGGATGCAGCGGATCGTACAGATGCGCGACTTCGTGATCCGAGCGGTCGATCGCCAGCGTGTACTGGATCAGATCGTTGGTGCCGATCGACAGGAAATCCATGTGCCGGATGAAAGTCGGCAGCGTCAGCGCCGCCGCCGGAACTTCGATCATGGCGCCGATCTTGATCCCGGCATCGAATTTTCGGCCGGCCTTGACCAGTTGCGCCTTGGCCTGGTTGATCATGGCCAGAGTCTGGGTCACCTCGAAGCTGTGCGACAGCATCGGGATCAGCAGTTTGACCGGACCGAAAGCGGAGGCGCGCAGGATCGCGCGCAGCTGGGTCAGGAACAGTTGCGGCTCGGCCATGCAATAGCGGATCGCGCGCAGTCCCAGCGCCGGGTTGGTCGCGCTCTGTTCGAAGCCGGCCAGTCGTTTGTCGGCGCCGACATCGAGCGTGCGGATCGTCACCGGCCGGCCTTTCATCGCGCGCACCGCGCGCCGGTAGGCGTCGAATTGCTGTTCTTCCGAGGGCAGCGTGCTGGCGTGCCCCATGAACAGGAACTCGGAGCGAAACAGGCCGATGCCGCTGGCGCCAACTTCCATCGCGGCGGTGCAATCTTCCGGCAGTTCTATGTTGGCCAGCAGCGTGACGGCGGTGCCGTCTATGGTGACGGCCGGGGTTTTCTTGAGTTTGCCGAGTTTTTTGCGTTCGCGCTGGCTTTTGGCCTGCATCTCGCGATACTGGTCCAGCATCAGCTGGCTCGGATTGACAATGACGACGCCGGAGTCGCCATCGATGATCAGCCAGTCGTCCTGCTTGATCAGGGCCGAGGCATTCGACAGGCCGACGGCGGCCGGAACGTCCAGGCTGCGGGCCACCAGCGCAGTATGCGAATTCTGGCCGCCGACATCGGTGACGATGCCGCTGAAGGCGCGATTGCGAAACTGCAGCATGTCGGCCGGCGAAATGTCATGCGCGACCACGATCAGGCGGGCTTGCGCTTCGTCGCTATCGTCAAGCGCCGGCAAGATCTGGGCGGTGCCGGTCAACACCTTCAATACGCGCTCGGCAACTTGCTCGATGTCGGCTTTGCGGGCGCGCAAATAGCGGTCTTCGATCTCGTTGAACTGGGCCACCAACTCATCGATCTGGGTCACCAGCGCCCACTCGGCGTTGTAGTGGCGGCTGCGGATGATATCGAGCGGCGCTTCCGCCAGCATCGGGTCGGACAGGATCAGAATATGGATATCGATGAACGCGCCCAGTTCGGCCGGCGCGTCCACCGGCAGTTCTTCCCAGATGGTGCGCAGTTCCTGGTGCACCACGGCAAACGCATTTTGCAAGCGCCGTACTTCGGCTTCCACCTGCGTCTGGCCGACCAGATAATGTTTTACGTCCAGCGCAGCGGGCGTGAGCAAGTGGGCGCGGCCCACGGCAATGCCGCGGGAAACCGGAAAGCCGTGGAGCGAAAAAGATGCCATTGGTGTTGGTCTGCGGTGGTTTTAGTGATGTATTGCGCCGGCATATAAATTACCGGCGAAGTCGCCAGCGAAGTCACCGGCGCAATCGCCGGCGGCCCTTCTGGCGTGTTCTAGCTTACTTGCTTTTTACTTGTTTTTTATGTACTTATTACTCGCCTTCGTCGAATTTGTCGTTGACCATGGCCGTGATCGCCTGCAGACATGCGTCTTCATCTTCGCCATCGATTTCCAGCGTCACTTTGGCGCCTTTACCGGCCGCCAGCATCATCACGCCCATGATCGATTTGCCATTCACGCGGCGGCCGTTGCGTGTCAGCCAGACTTCACTGTGGAACTTGCCGGCCAGCTGGGTCAGTTTGGCCGAGGCCCGGGCGTGCAGCCCGAGTTTGTTGACGATTTCAATATCTTGCTGGATCATTTTTTTATTGTGGAGAAAGGCGAATACGATTATCGACATGGACCGCGCCGCTCTGGCCGCCCGCCAGCGCCAATTCGACCACGACATCGAGCGTGTCCTGGCGGTAGGTCAGTGCGCGCAGCAGCATCGGCAGGCTGATGCCGGCAATTACTTCAATGTGCCCCGGCAGGCTGAGTTTGTTGCAGCAATTGGAAGGGGTCCCGCCCATCACGTCGGTGATCACCAACACGCCGGAGCCATCGTCCAGGCGCGCGATGGCGTCCTGGGCCAGACGCTGGACTTCCAGCGGGTCCTGATCGGCCAAGACATCGATCGCCTCGATCCGATCGGGCCGGCCGCGGAACACATGGGTGGCAGCTTCGATAAAAGCCTGGCCCAGCGGTGCATGCGTCAAGAGCAGAATTCCAACCATGGACATATTGTTTAGTACGGGAGTATGATTAAAAAACCAATGATTTCCGCTTGATTATACTGCGTCCTGAAAAATACTCCAGGTCGTAAATATCTTGCCGGGAATCGCATCAGGCCGCCTGTTCGAGCGCATCGATGAACATCGCCGCCACGTTAAAGCCTTGCTGCTGCCGGATTTCCTGGAAGCAAGTCGGGCTGGTGACATTGACTTCAGTCAGATAACCGCCGATCACATCCAATCCTACCAGCAACAAGCCGCGCTGGAACAGAATCGGCGCCAGTGTTTCAGCGATTTCGAGGTCGCGCGCCGACAACGCTTGCGCCACGCCGAGCCCGCCGGCGGCCAGATTGCCGCGCACTTCGCCGTTTTGCGGGATGCGCGCCAGCGAAAACGGCACCACCTTGCCGCCGATCAGCAGGATGCGTTTGTCGCCCTGCGTAATTTCCGGGATGAAGCGTTGCGCCATGATGGTGCGGCGGCCGTTGTCGCTCAACATTTCCAGCACCGTGCCGAGATTCTGGCCGTCGGGTCCGATGCGAAACACGCCGGTGCCGCCCATGCCGTCGAGCGGCTTGAAGATCACATCCTGATGCGCGACGTGGAACGCCCGCAGCCGCGCCATGTCGCGCGAGACCAGGGTGGGCGCGATGAATTGCGGAAAATGCGCAATCGCCAGCTTTTCGTTATGGTCTCGAATCGCCTGCGGCTGGTTGACGATCCGCGCGCCGGCCTGCTGCGCCAGTTCCAGCAGGTAAGTCGCGTACACGTATTCCATGTCGAACGGCGGGTCTTTGCGCACCACGATCACATCATACGTATCCAGTTGCTGCGGCGCGCGTGGCTCCAGCCGATACCAGTCGGCAGGGTCGCCGGTCAGCGTGACCGGCGCGACGTTGGCTACCACCACGCCGCCGTCGAGCGCCATGTCGGCCGGCTCGAACGCATGCACGCTGTGGCCGCGCTGCCCGGCCTCGATCATCATCGAATAAGTGGTGTCTTTGTAAGTCTTGAAAGTGTCGAGCGGATCGGCGAGGAAAGCGATTTTCATGAGGTTCCAGAATTATTTATACGATGCAAAACAATGTTTTCAGTAGCGTAGGCCTGCGCTACTGTAAGTTAATTAGCTAATAAATTAATAGATTTCCGGGTTGGGATCGGTGCGTTCCAGTTCCAGCGAGGCCGCCAGCAAGGCCAGGCGCGCCACCACGCCGTACATGTAGAAGCGGTTCGGCGAGGCGGTGCCGGGCTTGGCCGACAGGTCCGGCAAGCTGTGCTGCTGCTCGAACGCCAGCGGCACGAAATGCGCGCCCGGCGCATTCAGGTTTTCGTTGATGCCGCGCTCGGCGTGGACCCGGTAGAAGCCGCCGACCACATAGCGATCGATCATGTAGACCACCGGCTCGGCCACCGCTTCATTGATGTTCTCGAACGAATGCACGCCTTCCTGGATGATCACGTCGGACACTTCCAGTCCTTCCTTGACGACCGACATCTTGTTGCGCTGCTTGCGGTTCAGGCCGACGATTTCGCTGGCGTCGGTGACGGTCATGATGCCCATGCCGTAGGTGCCGGCATCGGCCTTGACGATCACGAACGGCTTGTCCTTGATGCCGTATTCCTTGTATTTCTTGCGGATCTTGGCCAGCAGGGTATCGACGCTGGCGGACAGGCAGTCTTCGCCGATGCGCTCGTGAAAATTGATGTTGGCGCACTTGCCGAAATACGGATTGATCATCCACGGGTCGATGTCGACCAGCTTGGCGAACTTCTTGGCGACATCGTTGTAGGCGTCGAAGTGGTTGCTCTTGCGCCGCACCGCCCAGCCGGCGTGCAGCGGCGGCAGCAGAGTCTGCTCGTGCAGGTCGGCCAGGATCGACGGCAGGCCGGACGACAGGTCGTTGTTGAGCAAAATCGTGCATGGATCGAAATTCTTCAGGCCGACCCGGCGTCCGTTATGGGTGCGCTCCAGCGGCTCCAGCATCAGCACGGTGCCGTCCGGCAGTTCGATCGGGGTCGGCTCGGTGACACCCTCGGCCAAGGTGCCTAAGCGCACATTCAGGCCGGTCTGACGGAAAATCTGGATCAGCCGCGCAACGTTTTGCAGATAAAAGGTGTTGCGGGTGTGGCGCTCCGGAATCAGCAGCAGGTTTTTCGCGTCCGGACAATATTTCTCGATTGCAGCCATCGCCGCCTGCACCGCCAGCGGCAGCATTTCGGTGGCGAGGTTGTTGAAGCCGCCCGGAAACAAGTTGGTATCGACCGGCGCCAGCTTGAAGCCGGAATTGCGCAAATCGACCGAGCAGTAAAACGGCGGCGTGTGCTCTTGCCATTCGAGTCGGAACCAGCGCTCGATGGCCGGGGTGGCGTCCAGGATTTTCTTTTCCAGCTCAAGCAGAGGGCCGTTCAGGGCGGTGACGAGGTGCGGGACCATATAAAACCTTTTTCTTGTCTGATGCGAAGTGTGAATTGTGCAGCGCGTGTATTGCAGTACATGCATACGCTGATTTTATCGGGAATCCGGCTTTTGCGCGTATGCCCCATACAGGATTGCGTGACATCAATGCTATTTTGGGATAGGAGGCGGGTTTGTCAAGGCTGCCGCCGAGGTGCCGGCGCGAACTGCGCTGCACACAATGTACTGGCTATTGTATTTCGTGTTGCCGCAATATTTATATGCGGTAACACAGGTATTTTTTACCATACTCCCCATTATTTTTTTTGAATAATGGATGCCGATTGCGGGCCGGATATGACTCTAAAATATATTGCACCGGATTTGATGCCTCGCAACACGGTGTCGCCTCAGGCCCATATAGTCCAAGGTTGTAGCAGGCCGGCACCGACGACCGGCCGCCAAGTCAGACATGAGGGCGTTGCAATGAAATGGACCGCAGTTGCGCTGTATCTGCTATCGATCGCCTACCTGCATTTTCGCGGCACGGTACGGCTGCCGCTGTTGCGCCAGTTGCTCGACCACTCGTCGATCATGGCGCCGCTCAATCTGCTGATGTATGCGCTGTCGGGCGTGCCGGCGACGACTTACTTCAATCTTAGTCAGTTCAGGGAGTTGCAATTACTCCAGGACAACTGGGAAACCATTCGCGCCGAGGCGCTCCACCTGAGCCGCCTGCAAAAGATCCGCGCCGCGCAAAAGAACGATGACGCCGGCTTCAATTCCTTCTTCAAGAATGGCTGGAAACGTTTCTACCTGAAATGGTATGACGCCAGCCATCCGTCGGCCGCAGCGTTATGCCCGAAGACCGTCGCGCTGCTGCGCCAGTTGCCCAGCGTCAAGGCCGCGATGTTCGCCGAACTCGGCCCCGGCGGCAAACTCAATCCGCACCGCGATCCGTTCGCCGGCTCGCTGCGCTACCACCTGGGCCTCGTCACGCCCAACGACGATTGCTGTTTCATCGAAGTTGACGGTCAGCGCTATAGCTGGCGCGACGGCCAGGCTGTGGTGTTCGACGAAACTTTCATCCATTGGGCTTACAACGGCAGCGACAGCAACCGCATCATCCTGTTCTGCGATATCGAGCGCCCGATGCGCTGGCGCTGGGCGCAAGCCATCAACCGCTGGCTCGGCAAGACCATGATGACCGCCGCCAGTTCGCCCAACGACCACGGCGACCAGACCGGCGCGATCAACAAACTGTTCCGCTTCGTCTGGTTGGCCGGCCAGTACCGGCGCAAGTTGAAGAACTGGAACCGGTCGCTGTACTACGTGATTAAGTTTGGCTTGATTGTGGGCGTGGTGGCGCTGATTGTGCTGCTCTGAGTAATCACTTGAAACGCGCCCGGCGCTGCTGCGCACCGATGCGACCGCCATCATGGTTTTTATTTCAACCGGATCAGGCCGCAATTTTTATCTCTGGCGGCTGTTCCCGATCCATCAATTTGTTAAATAGATAAGCGACATCCACCGCCTGAATCAGCAATCGGCCTTCATTGGCCCTGATAACCTGCGCCACCAGCATGCCGTCGGCGTGGCCGGCAAAGGGAGTCGGAATGATCTGCTCTGGGTTGAACTGCGGCACGCCATGCAATTCGCCGACCAGCAAGCCGAGCGTCTGATCGCGGTAGCGCACGATGATGACCTGGCTGCCGCTGTCGATCACGGAAGGCGTGCCGCGGATCAGATGACCGAGATCGAACACCCATACGAATTTTTCGCTTTCGTTGTCACGCTGCGGCGCGAGCAAGCCGATACGCTCGGCGCGGCCATCCATCGATACCGGCGACACTTGCGACGCCGGCAATGCCTCCATCGCAAACTCTGCCGGCAGCGCGAACAAGACCCCATCGATAAAGAAAGTGGCAAACTCGCGGCCGTTGGTTTGCGTAAAATCAGCCATCAGGGCGGTGTCGGCCTTGGCGACCATCCCGCGTGCGCTGCGTTCGCGCACTGCGCCGAACCTATCGAACACCACCGCCAGCACATCTTCGTGGTAGCCATCGGAGACCTTGAACTCTCGGTAACCGCAGGATGCCGTGCAGCCCAGAATCGCGTAATGCCCATTGTGGATCACGATGCGCGAGGCGCTGCAGCCGTTCGGCAGTGCCAGCAAGGCGGCGTCGATTTCCAGGTGCGTGCCAACCGGGCGGCTCGGGTCGGTGCTGGAAATTACGATGCCCTGACGATTGATGAAAAAAGCGGTGCTGTCTTTCTTGCCCGCCAGTCCGCCGTGCAGCATGGCTGAAAATTCAGGCGCGGCGTCAAACACAATGCCGATACCGCCGACTACCAGCCGCTCATCATTGGGAGCGTTGGGAGCGCGAATCGCCGCATGGTAAATATAGGTCGGCGCAGCGCCATACAGCGGCGTCGGCGCAAAGGGCGAGACGTGATAATCCTGTTCGGTGCGTAGCGCCCGTACCTGTTCCAGCGTTGCGGCGTCAATGCTGGTGCCGATCACCGAACTGCCGTCCTGCTCAGGATGGGTGCAGGCGACGATGCAGCCGTTGTGATCGTAGACAAAGATGCGGGTGTACACCGTGTACAGACGATTGATGTATTCCAGAATGCCGTTGATGCGAGAGGTGGTTTCCCAATCGCACTCCGGGGCTGCGAGCGCAGCCCGCAGTTCCGGCGCCAGCGCCCACCAGCGACAATCATCCGAGCGCTCGTATAAATTGCGATCCAGCAGATCGACCAGCAGATGCGAGACGAACTCGGAATCGCGCAGGCTGGACGCCAGCACGGTCTGGTACAGGGCGTTGATGGATTGGGTAAATAACGCGTTGCTACGGGCTCCGGTTTCGCTGATCTGGTCCAGGATGGTTTTCAGTTTCAGCAGCTCGTGGTGCTGACCCGCCGTCATTACCTGACCGTTCCAGACTACCCGCCGGATCGTTTCCGCGGCAGTCATGATTTCATACAGCGGCGGGCAAAACGATTGCGCGTGCGACAACAGCCCGTCGGAAACCGCCGGGTCGAGCGCCTCCAGTGCATTGCTGCCGCCGCCGCTAAATGCGACTTCGACCGGAATCATGACTTGCCCCTTCCAGCCGTTTGGCCCCATATAACCTTGATAGCCGACGGCGGCAAAGGTCTGGACCAGGTATTCGCGGCCGCCCAACATCATCAGTTCGGGCGCTGCATTTTGATTGGTTGGCACCTTGGCGCCGAGCGGAATCCAGAGTGGATCTGCGCTTTCGATGACGCAATTATCGCCATCCAGCAACAGCATGTTCGAGCGCCCCGCAGGATCGCGATGCGAATGAAAAATGCCTGCCATTTCCTGCTCGAAGTTAAAGCACAGGCACAGCACGCCGACCGCGACACCGGTGTCCGGATGCAGCATGCGGCGCGAGTAAATCAATGCCTTCTGCTTGCCTGGACGCAAGTCGCTGGCACGAAAAGTTTCGACATAATTATCCGATGCCAGCGTCAGCGCAAGCAGCGCGTCGGCGCTGCCTTCCAGCGGCGTGGCGTCGTCAATCTGCACCAATACATTGCCGGCGACATCGAGCAAAATGATCTCGTCGTAGACCGTGTACTTGTTGCGGTAGGCGCGCAAGCGGGCCCGGATCATATCCTGGTTTTCATGCAGCCCGGCGGCGAACGCGCACAACGCGTTGTCGGTGGCAAGAAAGCCGACGTCGGCGGTACGCTCGTACAAATTGCGCACCACGATGTCGATCACGTACTGGGCCTTGGTGCCGATTTCGCTCTGCACTGTCGCCACTTTTTCACGCACCAGGCTGGTTACCAGTTCCTGCTCCAGGCGGTTGAAACCGGCACGCGTGGCGGCCATGGTCGGCAGAATAGCTTTGGCTTCCAGCGGACAATTCATCTTGGCCGAAGCTTCGATGATGCGCCACATCAGGTTGAGCTCGTGCAGCGATTGCTCGCAACGGATCACGTCGCGCATGTAGGGCAGAAAGGTGTCGATCTGAAGCTGGGCGGTGTGATGCATTTTGCGCGTCCTGTGAAAGAGAGGGCAGGTACCAAGCAATCAACGCAATAGGTTGGACATGGATGACTGGCGAAAAATGAATCAATCGGCGGGTGCGCGCGGCGCATCCGCCTGCGAATATATTTTGCGCCAGCAATGGTATATATACCAGGCGGCGTATTTATTGATATCGCAATTGATTAATGCGGTAAATGCCATATTTATTGGCATACTCCCGTTTTTTTGATTTCATCCAGCGGCGCTGCCCGGATTGCGCCGGGCCGCTGGATGTAATCCAGTCAAATCAATAGTGATACGCCGATTCGCCGTGGCTGGTAACGTCCAGGCCTTCGCGTTCGGCGTCTTCCGCCACCCGCAAGCCAAGCACCATATCCACCAGTTTGTAGGCAACTACCGATACCACGCCGGACCAGACGATGGTCAGCAGTACTGCCTTGGCCTGGATCGCGACCTGGCTGGCAATCGAGAAATCGACTGCGCCAGTGCCGCCCAGCGACGGCGCAGTAAACACGCCGGTCAACAGCGCGCCCAGGATGCCGCCGACGCCGTGGACGCCAAACACGTCAAGCGTATCGTCAGCGCCGAGCATGCGTTTCAGGCCATTCACGCCCCACAGACAGAGCACACCCGCCAGCAAGCCGATCACAATCGCGCCCATCGGACCCACCGTGCCGCAGGCTGGCGTGATTGCCACCAGGCCAGCAACGCAGCCGGAGGCCGCGCCCAACATCGACGATTTGCCTTTCGACAAAGCTTCGCCGGCAATCCATGACAGAGTCGCCGCAGCCGGTGCCAGCAAGGTGTTGATCAGCGCCAGCGACGCACCCGAAGTGGCTTCCAGGTTGGAGCCGGCGTTGAAACCGAACCAGCCGACCCACAATAGCGACGCCCCGACCATAGTCAGTGTCAGCGAGTGCGGCGTCATGGATTCTTTGCCGAAGCCGATCCGCTTGCCGACCATGTAAGCGCCGATCAAGCCTGCAACCGCCGCGTTGATATGCACCACGGTACCGCCGGCGAAGTCGATTGCCCCCATTTTGAACAGCAAACCTTCGGTAAACCAGACCATGTGGGCGATCGGCAAATAGCTGAAAGTGAACCAGATCGCGGCGAACAGAAGCACCGCGCTAAAGCGGATGCGTTCGGCGAAAGAGCCGACGATCAGCCCGCAGGTAACGGCGGCAAAGGTGGCCTGGAATGCAATGAACACGAATTCAGGAATTTTTACCCCGGCAGTAAATGTGTCCGCCAGCGAATCCTTGCCCACGCCCAGCAGAAACAGTTTATCTAAGCTGCCGATAAAAGCATTGGTGCCGGAAAACGCCAGGGTGTAGCCGTATGCGGCCCACAAGATAACGATCAGGGAAAACACCACGAACACCTGCATCAGCACCGACAGCATGTTCTTGGCCCGCACCAGGCCGCCGTAAAACAGCGCCAGGCCGGGAATCGTCATCGCAATCACCAGCACGGTGGCCGTCATCATCCAGCCGGTATCGCCCTTGTCGACGGTGGCTGCCACCACTGCGGCCACTTCGGTTGCGGCCTGCGCCCCCGACGCTGCCAGCAGGGCGATCAGCGCCCCAAATCCTGCGTGTATTTTTTTCATCTGGATTCCCTTGGCTAAATTTATTAATTTATTTACTTGAAGTGCTTGATTTGACGGGCGCTTGCGTACTTCAAAGCGCGTCCTGGCCGGTTTCGCCGGTGCGGATGCGGATGACTTGCAACAAATCCTGGACAAAAATCTTGCCGTCGCCGATTTTGCCGGTGCGCGCCACTTTTTCGATGGCTTCGATAACCTGTTCCACGATGGCGTCATCGACGGCCGCTTCGATTTTGGTTTTTGGCAGGAAGTCGACCACGTACTCGGCACCGCGATACAACTCTGTGTGACCTTTTTGGCGTCCGAAACCCTTGACTTCAGTGACCGTGATGCCATGCACGCCGATATCCGACAAAGCTTCGCGCACCTCGTCGAGTTTGAAGGGTTTGATGATTGCAGTAATGATTTTCATGGGAACCTCGATTGGGCAGGGTGAAATAAACTGTTTCAAACCATCATTAGCAGAACTCGTGCCAGCTCCCTGATGTATGATTTTGGCTGGCTTCCAAACGTGATGCCTGCCTGGCCCGGACAGTATTGCGCACCATAGCTGGGCGCTGGTGCCAGTATCGACCCATCATTGCACCAAAGTTGTGCGCCTGACTACGATAGGAAATATCATGAACAAAGGCAATTTTTTGAACGATTTCCAGAACAAGATCAACCAGGTGCTGGAAAATTCGCCGGCCAAGGGAATGGAAAAGAATGTCAAGGCCATGCTCAACCAGGGCTTTGCCAAGATGGACTTGGTCACCCGCGAAGAATTCGATATTCAGACCCAGGTGCTGGCTAAAACCCGCGCCAAACTGGAAGCGCTGGAAACCCGCGTGGCCGAACTCGAAGCGCAACTGACCAAATAAGCGGATGAGCCTGGCAGTCCTGAAAAGCCGCGCACTGACCGGCATGCACGCCCCGGAAGTCACCGTCGAGGTGCATCTGGCCAATGGCCTGCCAAGTTTTACGATAGTCGGTTTGCCGGAAACCGAGGTCAAGGAATCGAAGGACCGGGTTCGCGCCGCATTGCAGAATGCGCGCTTTGAATTCCCCGCCAAACGCATCACCGTCAACCTCGCGCCAGCCGATCTGCCGAAGGAATCCGGCCGCTTCGACCTGCCGATTGCGCTCGGCATCCTGGCCGCCTCCGGCCAGATTCCGGGCGATACGCTGGATCAATACGAGTTCGCCGGCGAACTGTCGCTGTCCGGCGCGTTGCGCCCGATTCGCGGTGCGCTGGCGATGACTTTTGCGATGCATAAAACTAGCGCAGGCGGTCGCCAGCGCGCCTTCATCCTGCCCCGCGCCAGCGCCGATGAAGCGGCGTTAGTGCGGGATGTGACGATATTGCCGGCCGATTCACTATTGCAGGTGTGCGCCCATTTCTGTGCTATCGATACAGATGCAAGGCTAAAGCCGCATGTGGTGAGCGCGCTGGAGATACGGCCCGAATATCCGGACTTTTCCGAGGTCAAAGGGCAGGTACAGGCCAAGCGGGCGCTGGAAGTGGCCGCCGCCGGCGGTCATAGCGTCTTGATGGTTGGTTCTCCAGGCACCGGCAAGTCGATGTTGGCAGCGCGCTTTCCCGGCATCTTGCCGTCGATGACAGAGGACGAAGCGCTGGAATCAGCCGCGGTGCAATCGCTTACCAGCGGCTTCTCGATTGACCGCTGGAAAGTGCGGCCATATCGTGCCCCGCATCACACCGCTTCCGGCGTCGCATTGGTTGGTGGCGGCAGCGTGCCGCGTCCCGGCGAAATTTCGCTGGCGCATTGCGGCGTGTTGTTTTTGGATGAATTACCGGAATTCGGCCGCAGCGTGCTGGAAGTCTTGCGCGAGCCGCTGGAGTCCGGCCACATCACCATTTCCAGAGCAGCGCGGCAAGCCGATTTCCCGGCCCGCTTCCAGCTGATCGCGGCGATGAACCCGTGCCCGTGCGGCTACCTCGGCCATGCGTCCGGCAAATGCCGCTGCACGCCCGATATCGTGGCGCGCTATCAGGACAAAATCTCCGGCCCGCTGCTGGACCGCATCGACATGCAAATCCAGGTCGGCGCGTTGCCGCACGAAGATTTGCTCAGGCAAGCCGACGGCGAACCATCAAGCGCCGTACATGCCCGGGTTGAGCGCGCCTTTGCGCTGCAACTGAGCCGCCAAGGCAAAGGCAACCATGCGCTCTCCACCGGCGAAATCGATGCCCACTGCAAGCCGGACTCTAGCGCCGAACAACTGCTGCGCGCCGCCATGATCCGCCTGAACTGGTCCGCCCGCGCCTATCACCGGGTGCTGAAAGTGGCGCGCACCATCGCCGACCTGGCCGGCCAAACCAACATCGGCAGCGCCCACATAGCCGAGGCAATCCAGTATCGGCGGGCGCTGCGGGAGCATTGATTGCGGTTGGGGCACGCTCGAATACGGTCAAAATATATAACCAGGCATTTCAGAGTGAGAGAAATAGCGCTTCAGATTTTCTTCAAATAACAGCGTGATCTTTCAGATCAGTTGCCAATTTCATAAAAAATACATCACAACGCTATACGATTTCGTATTGAACCAAGGTACATAGTGGCAATTAAAAAATCCGAACTCTACGCATCCCTGTGGCAAAGCTGCGACGAACTGCGCGGCGGCATGGATGCCAGCCAGTACAAAGACTACGTGCTGGTAATGCTGTTCATCAAATACGTCAGCGACAAATACGCAGGCCAGCCTTACGCTCCGATCAAAATCCCGGCAGGCGCCAGCTTCAAGGATATGGTCGCGCTCAAAGGCACGCCGACCATAGGCGACGACATCAACAAGAAAATCATTGCACCACTGGCCGACGCCAACAAACTGGCCGACATGCCCGACTTTAACGACGCCACCAAACTCGGCGACGGCAAGGAAAAAGTAGAACGGCTCACCAACCTGATCTCCATCTTTGAAAACAAGGCGCTGGATTTCAGTAAGAACCGCGCCGACGGCGACGACATTCTGGGCGACGCCTACGAATACCTGATGCGCCACTTCGCCACCGAAAGCGGCAAAAGCAAGGGCCAGTTCTATACGCCGGCCGAAGTCAGCCGCATCATGGCAAAAATCATCGGTATCAACCGTGCCAAAACCAGCGCCAAAACCACCGTATACGACCCGACCTGCGGGTCGGGATCGCTGCTATTAAAAGTTGCAGACGAAGCCAAGACAGAGGTCACCCTGTACGGACAGGAAAAAGATGCGGCCACCAGCGGCCTGGCGCGCATGAACATGATCCTGCACAACAATCCGGGCGCACTGATCAGGCAAGGCAATACCCTCGCCAACCCCCTGTTCATCAGCGCGCAAGGCAGCTTGCAAACTTTTGACTATGTAGTTGCCAATCCGCCGTTCAGCGACAAACGCTGGGGCAATGGCGTCGATGCGGTGAACGATCCGCATCGACGCTTCTCTGACTTCGGCGTGCCGCCGGCCAAGAATGGCGACTATGCCTATCTGCTGCACATCGTGCGCTCGCTCAAGAGCAACGGCAAAGGCGCATGTATTTTGCCGCACGGTGTACTGTTCCGTGGCAATGCCGAAGCCGTCATCCGCGAGTCGCTGGTGCGCAAGGGCTATATCAAGGGCATCATCGGCTTGCCCGCCAACCTGTTCTACGGCACCGGCATCCCCGCCTGTATTATTCTGATCGACAAGGAAAATGCCCAAAACCGTAAAGCCATTTTCATGCTCGACGCCGGCAAGGGCTACATCAAGGACGGCAACAAGAATCGCCTGCGCGACATGGACCTGCATAAAATTGTTGATGTCTTCAACAAGCAAACCGAAATAGCCAAATACAGCCGTATCGTGCCGTTTGCCGAAATTAAAAAGAATGAATTCAACCTCAACATCCCGCGCTATATCGACAGTTCCGAGACGGAAGACCTGCAAGACATCGCCGCCCACCTTCTGGGTGACATTCCCAAGGCGGATATCGATGCACTGCAAGGCTACTGGGATGTACTCCCTAGTTTAAAAGCAAGTTTGTTTGCTAGTTCCCAACGCAGCGCCGATTTCTACACACTAAAAATCGGCAAAGACTCGATCAAGCCAGCGATTTACCAGCACCCCGAATTCGTGCGCTTTGTGGCAGAGATGAATACCTTGTTTGCGCAGTGGCAACACGATACCGCCACCACGCTCAAAGACCTGCAGGCCGGCCACCATCCGAAAGAAGTGATCCACCAGATCGGCGAAAGCCTGCTCGCCGCCTATACCGGTAAGGCACTGATCGACAACTACGATGTGTACCAGCACCTAATGAATTACTGGTTTGCGGTGATGCAGGATGATTGCTACCTGATCGCCGCCGATGGCTGGAAGGCGACTATCCACCGCGTGCTAGTGGAAAACAAGCAAAGCAAAAAAGTCGTCGATAAAGGCTGGGCCTGTGACCTGATCCCGAAAGAACTGGTAATCAATCGCTATTTTTCAGTCGATAAACAAGTAATTGAACAACTGGAAGCCGCCAGCGAAACGCTCGCCAGCCAGATCGCCGAACTGGAAGAAGAGCACGGCGGCGACGAAGGTTTTTTTGTCGAGCTCGATAAGGTTAATAAAGCCAATGTCGCGGCGCGCTTGAAGGAACTCAAAGACGACAAGGACGCCAAGGAAGAAATCGCGGTACTCAAGCAGTACCTGGTCTTGGTGAACCAGCAGCTAGAGACCAACAAAAAAGTGAAGGAAGCTCGCGCCGCGCTCGATGCCAAGCTGTTTAGCGTTTATCCGAAGCTGTCCGAAGCCAAGATCAAGACCCTGGTGGTGGGTGACAAATGGATGGCGACGATGGATAAAGATATCCACACCGAAATGGATAGAATCAGCCAGCGCTTAACCCGGCGCATCAAGGAACTCGCCGAGCGCTATGAAACGCCGTTGCCGCAGCAAACGCAACATGTCGCGGACTTGGAGCAAATGTTGCAGGCGCATTTGGCGAAGATGGGGTTTGTATGAAACTAAGGACTGGTTACAAGCAAACTGAGATTGGGGTAATTCCAAGCGACTGGAATGTAAAAAAATTGAGAGACGTTGCGTCTTTTCGAACCGGCCCTTTTGGTAGTGCGCTGCATAAATCTGATTACACTTACGACAGCGTCCCAGTAATTAATCCAATGCACATTATTGATGGGCAGATTAATCCTAGCCTATCAATGACGGTATCTAAAACGATAGCGAACAAGCTTTCGGATTTTAGGCTCTCCAATCAAGAAATCATTATTGGTAGACGTGGTGACATGGGCCGCTGTGCGGTCGTGCGTTCACAACATGCTGGATGGCTTTGCGGAACAGGTTCAATGATTGTTCGACCTGCGGCTTCCGTAAATCCTGAATTTCTTCAACGAATACTGTCGAGTCCTGAAGTTGTATCTGCAATAACAGACACATCAGTAGGTTCAACGATGATCAACTTAAATCAAGGAACTTTAAGTGGTCTAAGCATTAAATTTCCACCGCTCATTGAACAAACCGCGATCGCCAATGCATTGAGCGATGCCGATGCGTTGATACTATCGCTGCAAAAACTCATCGCCAAAAAATGCCAGATCAAGCAAGGCGCGATGCAGACCTTGCTCGATCCCTTTGAAAATGGAACATTGAAAACGGATTGGGTGGTGAAGACGTTGGGGGAAATCGCGCAGATTGGACGTGGGAGAGTTATTAGCCATCGTGATATTGGCGCGTCAATCAGTGCGAAATATCCTGTCTATTCATCACAAACAACAAACAAAGGAATCATGGGTTATTTAGATACCTATGATTTTGACGGCGAGTACATCACATGGACAACAGACGGTGAAAAAGCTGGAACGGCTTTTTACCGCATCGGCAAATTTAATTGCACTAACGTTTGTGGAACAATTAAGCTGAAAAGGGACAATGCTCTTTTCTTGACAAATATCCTTCTGAAGGAAATGCCTAAGTACGTTTCAAGAAACTTAGCCAACCCCAAAATAATGAATGACGTTGTTAAAAAAATTGAGGTGTTGATTCCACAAGACTTGGAAGAACAAACCCGCATCGCCACCATCCTCGCCGACATGGACGCCGACATCGCCGCACTGGAAACCAAGCTCGCCAAATACCAGCAAATCAAACAAGGCATGATGCAAAACCTGCTCACCGGGAAGATACGTTTGGTATGAAAGAGCATCAGAACATTGAATGGAAAGAATCCTGGCGCGATGAATACCTGAAATGGATCTGCGGTTTTGCCAATGCGCAGGGCGGTACGCTGATCGTCGGTAAAAATGATAGCGGCAGGATAGTCGGCCTGCCCAATGCCAAAAAATTACTGGAAGATATACCCAACAAGGTGCGCGACATCCTCGGCATCATGGTTGACGTGAATCTGAAAACAGAGCAGGCGCTGGAGTATCTGGAAATCGTGGTTGAGCCTTACCCCAGCCCCATCAGCTACAAGGGCGAATACCATTACCGCAGCGGCAGCACCAAACAAGAACTGAAAGGCACGGCGCTGGAGAAGTTCCTGCTGCAAAAGCGCGGCAAACGCTGGGATGGCGTGCCGGTACCGGGATTTGATGTGCAAGACTGTAGCCCCGCGGCTTTTCAACTGTTTAAGGCCAATGCCGCCAAGAGCGGCCGCATGAGCGACAAGGTATTGAATGACAGTGTTGACTCCCTGCTGGACAATTTGCAGCTCCGGGAAGGTAAGTATCTCACAAGCAGGCCGCGTCCTTGCTGTTTTCCGAGACACCGGAAAAATTCGTTGGCGGCGCTTTTATCAAGATCGGCTTTTTTGTTAGTGACCATGATCTTCGTTATCAAGACGAAATCCACGGCAACCTGTTCGCACAGGTCGAGCACACGCTGGATTTTTTGTTCTCCAAGTACCTGAAGGCCTATATCAGTTACGAGGGTATCCATCGCGTGGAGACCTTCCTGTTTCCCCGCGCGGCCTTGCGCGAAGCGTTGCTCAACGCCGTCGTACACAAGGATTACAGCAGCGGCATCCCGATACAGATCAGTGTCTATGAAGATAGGATCGTCCTATGGGGTTCTGGGCAGTTGCCACCAGACTGGACGATAGACCGCTTGCTGGGAAAGCATCCCTCTGCCCCTTACAATCCGCTAATTGCGAATGCTTTTTTTCGGGCGGGTTATATCGAGTCATGGGGGCGCGGCATCGAAAAAATTAACGATGAATGCCGTGCTCACGATATCGAGCCACCGCTTTACGATGCGAGTATGTCTGGCTTGATGCTTACCTTGCACGCTAACCCCCAGCATCTGGTGAAAGCCTTGGGTGAATCGCAGGCTCGCCAGAAAGCTTCGGAGAGAGGGGCAGAGAAGACTACCCAGAAAACTACCCAGAAAACTACCCAGAAAATCCTGGAACTGCTGCGTAAGAACCCATCAGTCAGCCGCCGGGAAATCGCTGTTGTCTTAGGGGATATCACCGAAAACGGTGTGAAATACCATTTGGAAAAGCTGAAGTCTGAAGGACGCCTTAAACGTATTGGCCCGGCCAAGGGTGGACATTGGCAAGTCACAGGAGAAAATGATGTCTGATATCGGCAAGTCCGAACGTGCCACGCAACATCGCGTGCTTGCTTTATTCCAGAATCATTTGGGCTACACCAATCTCGGGAGCCTGGAAGACCGTCCCGACAATACCAATATCGATGAAAATTTGCTTGCCCATTACCTGAGCAAGCAAGGCTATGCTAACGATGCCATCAGCAAAGCGATCTATGACTTGCGCATCGCGGCCAACCACCACGGCCAAAGCCTCTACAACACCAACAAAAAAGTATACGAACTGTTGCGCTACGGTGTGCCGATCAAGGTGGCAGTTGGCGTGCCGACAGAGTCGGTGATGCTGATCGACTGGCGCGATCCGCTACAAAACGATTTTTACATTGCCGAAGAAGTGACGGTGTTCGGCAACCACGAAAAGCGGCCCGACATCGTGCTATATGTGAACGGCATCGCGATTGCGGTGCTGGAGCTGAAAAACAGCCGGACTTCAATCGGCGAAGGCATACGTCAGAGCCGGGTCAACCAGCAAGCGGGGTTCATTGGTGCGTTTTTCAGCACGGTGCAGTTTATTTTTGCCGGTAACGATTCCGAAGGACTGCAATACGGCACGATCGGCACGCCGGAAAAATTCTTCCTGAAGTGGAAAGAAGACGAACAGGACAACAGCGGCTACAAGCTCGACAAATACCTTGCCAAAATCTGCAACAAGCAGCGCCTGATCGAATTGATGCATGACTTCGTGCTATTCGACGGCGGCATGAAGAAGCTGCCGCGAGTGCATCAGTATTTCGGTCTGAAGGCGGCGCAAGAGCATGTGCGCCGGCGCGAGGGTGGCATTCTGTGGCATACCCAGGGCAGCGGAAAAAGCATCCTGATGGTGCTGCTGGCGAAGTGGATTCTGGAAAACAATCCGCATGCGCGGGTGGTGATCGTGACCGACCGCGACGAGCTGGACAAGCAGATTGAGCGGGTATTCAATGATGCCGGCGAGCCGATTAAACGCACCAGCAGCGGACGCGACCTGATGACGCAATTGGGCGAAGCTACGCCCCGGCTATTGTGTTCTTTGGTGCACAAGTTCGGCAAGAAAGGCGTCGACAATTTCGAGCAATTCATCAAGGAACTGGCAAGCCAGCCCAGCCACGCGGTGGGCGAATTGTTTGTGTTTGTGGATGAATGCCACCGCACGCAGACCGGCAAGCTGCATCGCGTGATGAAGGCGCTGTTGCCGGGCGCGGTTTTCATCGGCTTTACCGGCACGCCGTTGTTGAAAAAGGACAAATCGACCAGCCTGGAAGTGTTTGGCAAATACATCCACACCTATAAGTTCAACGAAGCGGTGGAAGACGGCGTGGTGCTGGATCTGATCTATGAAGCACGCGACATCGACCAGCGTCTTTCTTCGCAAAACAAGATCGATGAGTGGTTTGAGGAAGCGACCAAAGATCTGAACGATTTCCAGAAATTCGAGCTGAAAAAGAAATGGGGCACGATGCAGCAAGTGCTCAGTTCGAAAAACCGCATGAGCAAGATCGTTCTTGACGTGATTTATGACTTTAAAAAGAAGCCGCGTTTAAGCTCACAGGCCGGCAACGCAATTCTGGTAGCCTCCAGTATTTATGAGGCTTGCCGTTATTTCGAGTTTTTTCAATCTACATCGTTCAAGGGAAAATGCGCGATTGTCACTTCGTACAACCCGCAAACCAGGGACATCACCACCGAAGATACCGGCGCCAATACCGAAACGGATAAGGAATACATCTACAAGATTTATACCGATTTGCTGAAGGACGTGGCGGCAAAACCGGGTATGACCAAGACCGAAAGCTATGAAGAAGCGGTGAAAACCCTGTTCCGCAAGGAACCTGCGAGCATGAAGCTGCTGGTAGTGGTGGACAAGCTGCTCACCGGGTTCGACGCGCCGAGCTGCACCTATTTGTACATCGACAAATCGATGCAGGACCATGGCTTGTTTCAGGCGATCTGCCGCGTCAACCGGCTCGATAGCGAGGACAAGGACTTCGGGTATATCGTCGATTACAAGGATTTGTTCAAAAAGGTGGAAAACGCGGTAGCGGTGTACACCTCCGAGCTGGACTACGACAACTTCGAGCAGGGCGACTGCGACATCCTGCTGAAAGACCGCCTGACCATGGGGCGTGAGCGTCTGGACAGTGCACTGGAACAACTGGCGCTGCTGTGCGAGCCGGTGCAGCTACCCAAGGACGATCTGGAACATATTCACTATTTTTGTGGCAACACCGAGATCCCGGAAGACCTCAAGCTGCGCGAGATGCAGCGCACCGCCTTGTACAAGGCGATCGTGGCACTGATCCGTGCCTATGCCAATATCGCAGATGAGCTGGAAGCGGCCGGTTACAGCGCAGCCGAGATTGCACAGATCGAACACGCGCTCGATCGCTACCTGAAATTGCGCGAAATCATCCGCAAGGCCAGCGGCGAAACGCTGGATTTGAAAGCTTATGAAGCCGATATGCGGCACCTGATCGATAACTACATTCAGGCCGATGACTCGGTGGTGATTTCGCCGTTTTCCGAGATGTCGCTGATCGATGTGATCGTCAACAGCGGGATTGCCGAAGCCATCAACGCCCAGCCCGATGGGATCAAGGGCAACCAGGATGCGGTCGCCGAAACCATCGAAAATAATGTGCGCAGCAAGATCATCAAGGACCATTTGCTGGACCCCGCGTATTTTGAAAAAATGTCCAAGCTGCTGGGTGAGATCATCAAGCAGCGCAAGCAGGGCGCCATCGACTATCAGGAATATCTGAATCAGGTCGCCGAACTGGCAAATAAAGTCGTGCGGGGTTTTGCAGCGACGACGCCTGCAGCACTCGATACACCGGGCAAGCGGGCGATCTACAACAATCTCGGGCAAGACGAGACTGTCGCCCTCTCAGTGCATCAGACGATGGCGACCTATTGCCCGGACAACTGGCGAGGTAGCATTGCCAAGGAGCAAATCGTCAAAGGAAAATTGTATGAAGTGCTGAACGATGTAGATAAAGTGGAAGCGATTTTTCCAGTATTGAAACAACAGAATGAATATTGAAGTCGATTATTTTGACCTCGGCAAGATTGCGGTATCGGTTGTGCGCAAGGCTATCAAGAATGTCCATCTCAGTGTTTATCCACCTGAAGGCAGTGTGCGCGTGTCAGCGCCACGCGCCATGGAACTCGACACCATTCGGATTTTTGTCATTTCAAAACTGGGCTGGATCAAGCAGCAGCAGGCCAAGCTGCGAGCGCAGGAGCGCGAAGCGCCGCGTGAATTCATCAATCGGGAAAGCCACTTTTTTAACGGGCAACGTTATCTGCTAAAAATCGTCGGGCATCATGGCGCTGCCAAAGTGTTGCTCAAACACAAGATGATAGAGCTGCATGTGCGTCCCGAATCCAGCACGGAAGCCCGCCAATCCGTTCTCAACGAATGGTATCGCCAGCAACTGAAAGACGCCCTGCCCGAGCTGATCTCCAAGTACGAGAAGCGCATGAAGGTTCAGGTTGCCGAATTCGGCATCAGGAAAATGAAAACGAAATGGGGAACCTGCAATCCCCAAGCGAAACGGATCTGGCTCAACCTGGAACTGGCCAAAAAACCACCTGAATGCCTGGAATATATCGTGGTGCATGAAATGGCGCATTTATTGGAGCCTAGCCATAACGATCGGTTCGTTGCACTCCTTGATCAATTCATGCCCAAATGGCGTTTTCATAAGGACGAATTAAATCGATTGCCAGTGCGACATGAAAACTGGATTTATTGAGATGGCGGGTGCAACAACACCCTTCACAATCGCAATCCTTTACAAGACCCTGCGCCGAAAGTCGTGCATCATCGCTGTTCCCCATTCTTTGCGACACTATTTATGTTGATTGGTATTTTGTGCGCCCTGGGCGCTGGCCTGATGTGGGGCCTGGTTTTTGTGACGCCGGTATTGCTGCCGGATTATCCGGGCATCGTGCTGTCGTTCGGGCGCTATATTGCGTTTGGTCTGATTGCGCTGGTGCCGGCCTGGCTCGGCCGCCGGCAAATCGCGGCGCTGTCGCGGGCCGATTGGGGGGTGGCGTTCCGGCTCTCGCTGGTGGGCAATTTGCTGTATTACGCGGCTCTGGCCAGCGCGATCCAGCTTTCCGGCGCGCCGTTGCCGACTTTGCTGATCGGCACCTTGCCGGTGGTGATTACGATCGTGTCCAATACCGCGCCGGGCCACGCTGCGGATGCAGTGGCCTGGCATCGGTTGCTGCCGGCGCTGGCGGTGATCGCCACCGGTTTGCTGCTGGTCAATGCCAGTGAATTGCAGCAGCTCGATGGCAGCCGCACGCTGACGCAATATTTGCAGGGTTGCGCGCTGGCGCTGCTGGCGCTGTGCGCCTGGACTTGGTATCCGATTAACAATGCGCGCTTCATGAAGGCGCATCCGCAGATTCGCTCGTCCACCTGGGCCACCGCCCAGGGTCTGGCGATGTTGCCGGTAGTGCTGCCGGGATTCGTGCTGTATGGCTTGATTGCGCACGCCGGCGGCGGCAGTTACGCGTTCCCGCTGGGGCCGCGCCCGGCGTTGTTCGTCGGCATGATGCTGCTGATCGGCTTGTGCGCTTCGTGGCTGGGCACCATGCTGTGGAATCATGCCAGCCAGCGCCTGCCGACTTCGCTGGCCGGCCAGTTGATCGTGTTCGAAACGCTGTCGGCGCTGGCGTATGCATTCCTCTGGCGCGGCGCAATGCCGTCGGTGCAAGTGCTGGCGGGCATCGCGCTGCTGATCGTTGGGGTAATATTGGCGATCCGGACTTTTCGCCGCTCTGCTAAAGTTTCCACACTGGTTAGCACACTGAATAATTGATGACTGCGTTTTCACTTTCCCCGTCCATCCTCCGCCTGACGCTGCCGATGTTGCTGGCAGTTTTGTTGATGCTCGCCGGCTGCAGCCCGAGCCTGAACTGGCGTCAGGTGGAAGGTGTCGATGCGCCGTTTGTGGTGTTGTTGCCGGCCAAGCCGACCACGCTGTCGCGTCCGATTGACCTCGACGGCATGCAGGTCACGATGTCGATGACCGCAACCGAAGTCGACGGCGTCACTTTCGCCGTCGGCGTAATCGCGTTGCCGGACGCAGCGCTGGCACCGAAGGCGCTGCAAGCGATGAAACTGGCGCTGGTGCGCAATATCAACGGCAGCATCGAGAGCGAGCGCGTGAACAATACCAGTAACAGCTTCGATATTGTCGCTACCGGCAGCATCGGCCGCAGCAAGGAACCGGCCCGGCTGCTGGCGCATTTCGCGGCCCGCGATCAGCGGGTTTATCAAGCGATCATCGTCGGCCCCAGCAGCGCAATCAGCAGCATGAGCGTGGATGCCGCCGATACCTTTTTTACTTCTTTCAAAGTGCACTGATATGACTTTTGCGACCTGGATCACATTCTTTTTTGCCGCCTGCATCATCGCTGTTTCGCCCGGCTCCGGCGCGGTGCTGTCGATGTCGCACGGTTTGTCGTACGGCGTCAAAAAAACCAGTGCCACCATTCTCGGATTGCAAGCCGGCCTGCTGCTGATTCTGTTGATTGCCGGTGCCGGCGTCGGCTCGATTTTGCTGGCATCCGAAGTCGTCTTCAATCTGGTCAAGACCATCGGCGCCTTGTATCTGGTGTATCTGGGCGTGAGCCAATGGCGCGCCAAAGTTGTGGCGCGTCCGGATATTGAAACTGACACTGCGCTGTCGCCGCCAGAGCTGCAGCACAGCGCCATGCCGACTTTGCGTCGCCGCTTCCTGACCGGATTTTTTACCAATGCGACCAACCCGAAAGGCATCATCTTCATGGTGGCCGTGTTGCCGCAGTTCATTTCGCAGCAAGCGCCGCTGCTGCCGCAATTGCTGATCCTGGGCCTCACCATGTGCGCGATTGATTTGACGGTGATGCATAGTTACGCTTTTGCGGCTTCCGGGATGCAGCGATTTTTTCGCGATCCGCGCATGGTCCGGCGGCAAAACCGTTTCTTTGGCGGCGTGCTGGTGGCGGTCGGCACCGCGCTGTTTTTCGTCAAGCGCGCGCCGACTGCGTGAGACTGCATACACTCGGTTGTATTTTTAGTGTACGCACAGAAAAATTGCGTGAATTGCATGATAAATGCATATACTCCCACTATTTTTAATCATGCCAGTTAACCGGATTGTAACATGACACTACGTATTATTGCCAGCGGTGGCACCTTCGACAAGCATTACGACGAGCTTGCCGGCCAACTCGGCTTTGGCGCCAGTCATCTGCCGGCAGCACTTCAGCGCAGCCGCATTACGCAAGCGCACACGCTCGAAGTGCTGCCGCTGCTCGATTCGCTGGAGATGCAGGACGCCGACCGCCAGCGCTTGTTGGCCAGTTGCCGGCAAGCGCCTGAAACCGCGATTGTCATCATCCACGGCACCGACACCATGCGCGAAAGCGCGGCAGTGCTGGGCGCGGTCGCGCTCGACAAGACCGTGATCCTGACCGGCGCGATGATCCCGTACGAAATCGCCAATTCCGACGCGTTGTTCAATCTTGGCTTTGCCATCGGCGTGGCGCAAACGCTGCCGGGGGGCGTGTATGTGGCGATGAATGGCCGCGTGTTCGATTGGGACAAGGTCAGCAAAAACCGCAGCGCAGGGGTTTTTGAGGTTGGTTGAACAAATATGCCACACATGAACGCATTGAAATACTTGACCGGTTATTCGGAAGACACCAAGACCCAGGTGCGCACGCTGCTGGAACAGGATCGGCTGGGCGCGATTCTGCTGAAAAAGTACGGCCGCTTGCACGAGGTGCGCACCGACCGCGCGTTGTACGACTATGTGATTGCGCTGAAGAATGAATTTTTGCGCAATGCCGCGCCGCTGTCCAAGGTTGCGTTCGACAGCAAGATCAAAGTCATCCAGCATGCGCTGGGCTTGCATACCGCGATTTCGCGGGTGCAGGGCGGCAAGCTCAAGGCCAAGCGCGAAATCCGGATTGCCTCGCTGTTTCGGGAAGTGCCGCTGGAATTCCTGAAGATGATCACCGTGCATGAACTGGCGCACCTGAAAGAAACGCAGCACGACAAAGCCTTCTACCAACTCTGCACCCACATGGAGCCGGATTACCACCAGTACGAATTCGACCTGCGCCTGTACTTGACGCAGGTCGATGCGCACGGCAAGCTGCTGTGGCCGGGCAGCGTCGCCGTTGCCAGTGCCGATTCAGCGGCGGAAAAAATATAACCTTATCTGCTCACCTCTATTCACCTCGGATCACCCGCTTATGCAACCCATCAATGGCATCCCGATTCCCTGGTACGACATCGCCAGCATGGTTTTCCTGGCTTGCCTGTGCCTGTACTTCGGCCTCGCCGCCGGCAGTTTTTCTATCAAGGCACGGCAGAAACTGCCGTCGTTCGTGTTCAATCGCAGTATTTGTTTTTTCCTGACCGCGGCCTTTTTGCTGATGGCGCTGGCCAGATTGCTGGGCTGGTTTTAAGAGCCGATGCACTGGTTGCCGCCGGCGAGGACACGTTCCTCGTGCGGCAGGCTGCGATTCTGATCGACTGAAAATCTGCCGACGCCGAGGGTCTTGAGGACGCCGGCGGCCGCATCGAGCGTTTGCAATGCGCGGATTTCTTCGCGCGCGGTATGCAACGGGCAGGGCGTTTGCTCCAGATCCCGATAGGCGTGGATTTCCCAGGCGACGCCGTTCCAGAATAACGTCCACTGAAACTCGGCGCCGGTCGACATGGCAGTGCGAAAATAAGCGATATCGGTAGTCATGACAGTCTCCTTTTTTAGTTGGTCTGACTGTGGTTTAGGACATGACAATTGTTTTGTCAAATGGCATTCCTGTTTTGTTGCGCAAAACAGGGTTTCGCACTCAACGCAACACCACCGCCGCCATGCCCACTCACCACTTAATTTCAATATGAAAGAATTTATGATCTGTTCCGATACCAGCAAACGCCGTGTCGCCATCATCGGCGGCGGTCCGGCCGGGCTGATGGCGGCCGAGGCGCTGGCCCAAGGTGGCGCCTTGGGGCAAATTCAGGTTGATCTGTACGACGCCATGCCTTCAGTCGGGCGCAAGTTTTTGCTGGCCGGCAAGGGCGGCATGAACATTACCCACGCCGAGCCGATGGATGCGTTCCTGTCGCGCTATGGCGCGCGCCGGGCGCAGATTGCGCCGCTGCTGGAGGCTTTCGGGCCGGATGCGTTGCGGCAATGGGTGCATGGCCTGGGCGTGGCGACTTTCGTCGGCAGTTCCGGCCGCGTGTTCCCGGCCGACATGAAGGCTGCGCCTTTGCTGCGCGCCTGGCTGCAGCGCTTGCGCGGGGCCGGAGTGCGCTTTCACATGCGCCAGCGCTGGTTCGGTTGGGATGCTGACGGCGCGCTGCGTTTTGACGGCAATGATGGCAGCACGTCGGTCAAGCCGGACGCGGTAGTGCTGGCGCTGGGCGGCGGCAGCTGGGCGCGGCTTGGCTCCGATGGCGCATGGCTGCCATTGCTGGCCGCACGCGGGGTCGAGGTGGCGCCGCTGCAGCCGTCCAATTGCGGTTTCGATTGTGTCTGGAGTACGCATTTCAGCAGCCGCTACGCCGGTGCTCCGCTGAGTCCGGTAGCGCTCAGTTTTGCCGATGGCAACGCGCCCATGCCGCGCAAGAAGGGCCAGTTCGTGATCACTGAAGGCGGAGTCGAAGGCAGCCTGATTTATGCTTTTTCAGCCGCGATTCGCGACGCCATTGCCGCCCACGGCAGCGCCACTGTCACCCTCGATCTGGCGCCTGACTGGACGCCTGAACGGGTTGCAGCAGAAATCAGCCGGCCGCGCGGCGCACGCTCGATGTCCAGCCACCTGCAAAGCCGGCTCAACATCACCGGCGTCAAATCCGGCCTGCTGCGCGAACTGGTCAGCAAGGAGGACTTCGCCCAGCCGGCAGTGCTGGCCGCCAAAATCAAGGCGTTGCCGCTGACGCTAAACGCGGCGCGCCCGCTGGATGAAGCCATCAGCAGCGCCGGCGGGGTGCGCTTTGATGCGCTGGAGCCAGGCTTGATGTTGCGTGCGCTGCCCGGTGTTTTCTGCGCCGGCGAAATGCTGGACTGGGAAGCGCCGACCGGCGGTTATCTGCTGACGGCCAGCTTTGCCAGCGGCCGTGCAGCCGGGCTGGGCGCGCTGGAATGGTTGCAGCGCAACGGCTAACGACTGCGGAGTGCGCGATTCATTACCCGGTAACAATTATTGGGCATGATGTAGCTCCCGTTGCCCGATTGCATCCAAGCCTCTTATGTCCATCAAAAACGCTGTATTTGCATTGCTTTTTCTGTGTGCTGCAGGTCGCGTGCTGGCTGGCGACATAACCGGCGCCGGATCGTCTGCCGCCAAACCGCTGTATGAAAAATGGGCAGAGATCTACCGGCAGCGCACCAGCGTCAAGATTGCCTATGCGCCGGTCGGCTCATCGAAGGGCTTGCTGCAGATCAGGCAACACGCGGTCGATTTTGGCGCCAGCGATGTGGCGCTGGCTGCGGCAGAGCTGAAGAAAGACCGGCTGATCAGCTTTCCCAGTGCGATTTCCGGCGTGGTGCCGGTCGTCAATCTGGCCGGCATCAAGCCCGGTGCGTTATTGCTCACCGGGGAAGTGCTGGCCGATATCTTTGCGCGCAAAATCACTCGCTGGGATGCCGCCGCGATAGCCGCCCTCAACCCCGGACTGCCGCTGCCCAACGCGGCTATCGTGGTCGTGGTGCGTCAGGACGGTTCCGGCACCACTTATAACTTCAGCGATTATCTGAGCAAGATGCAGATCAACTGGCGGGAAAAATTCGGCCGCGGCTTTACCATCGCCTGGCCGGCCGGCGTGGTGCCGGTCAAAGGCAGCAGCGCCATGGCCGC
Organism: Gelidimonas diazotrophica; assembly: GCF_055694025.1. Taxonomy (NCBI): domain Bacteria; kingdom Pseudomonadati; phylum Pseudomonadota; class Betaproteobacteria; order Burkholderiales; family Oxalobacteraceae; genus Gelidimonas; species Gelidimonas diazotrophica. Next base: position 3,600,662 of record NZ_CM146349.1, on the reverse strand, counting down.
TGGCGTCAAGCAAACCGACAACGCGATCGGTTATGTCGATTACAACTATGTGGTGCAAGAGAAGCTGGCCTACGTCAGGCTCAGGAACCGGCAGGGCAATTTTGTCGCGCCGAACGCGCAAAGCTTTGCTTCAGCGTTAAAAAACAGCGACTGGTTGCGCCGGGCTGCATTCGAGGAAATGCTGACCGACAAATCCGGGGCCGACAGCTGGCCGATTACGATGGGCACTTTCATCATCCTTGCCCAGGTTGCCCAAAAACCTGAAAACGCCATCGCCACCCTGAAATTTTTCAATTGGGCATTCATGCATGGCGACCACCTGGTGGCAGGCCTGGATTTTGTGCGCCTGCCGGATCGGGTGCAGGCCAAGATTTATGCAGAAATGCTGAAGGTAACCGATCAAAACGGCAAGCCGCTGCACTGGTCGGAATTGTAAGCGGCGCTGGCGATTTCAGGCGGCGGATCAAAATTGCGGAAAATTCGCGGAAACTGCCTCAGGCCGGCGCATTCTTTGTCATTACGGCATTACCGCCGACATCCGCTCAAAATCGAGTATCTTGATGCGGCGGCCGGAAATCGCAATCATGCCTTCGGCAGAGAGGTCGTGAAACAGGCGCGACAGGGTTTCCGGCGTCAGGCTGAGGCGGGAAGCGATCAGCGATTTTTTGGCCACCAGTTCTATATCGTCGCTGGTTTCGCGCCGGCTTTGCCGCAGCAGGTATTCCGCCAGCCGCTGTTTGGCGCTTTGCGAATAGGCTTCGATATCGCGCACCAGGCTGTAAAACTGACGTCCGACGCAGGTCATCAGTTCGCGCGAAAAATCGAAATTCTGCGCCGCCACACGCATGATCGCAGTGCGATCGATATGCAGCAGCATGGCGTCGGTGGTGGTCTTGACCAGCGCAATATGCGGGCGCTCCAGCAGCATCTCGCCCAAGCCGAAACAGGTGTTCTGACCCAGGATTTCGAGGATTTTTTCGGTGCCCTGTTTGGTATGCAGAACGATTTTGACTTGCCCGTAGACGATCCAGAATGCGCCATTGGCGGCGTCGCCGTGACTGACGATCGCTGTATTTGCCTTGGTTTGGGTGGATCGGGTGCCGGATACGATGTCGTCGAGCTGCTTCTCGTCCAGCATTCTGAACAAGCTGGTCTTGGCAATAATGCTTTTTAGATTAGTGCTGTAGTCATTGGTCTTGGATAACGCGGGTATCACAATTTCATCCTTTTTTCATCCTTGTACATTGTGCGGTTCAATGTTTAAGTGCATTAATGCGCCTATTTTTCGATCTAAATACCGTAAAAATTGCGCAAGATCATGGACGACGATACTAGCGATATGGTATTGCCGCATACATGATGTGGATCAATTTTTTGCGGATGTGCTCGATTGCGCATCCGTCGTATCCATTTCAATTAATACGGCATCCGGTAACGGTATCCCTGGTAATTCAGCACCACTGCGCCACGCAGCATTTTTTCCAGGATCAAGCCGGGCGCGACGGCATCACCTTCGCGCAATAACTGGTTGTTGATCAGCAGCGACCGCTCGGCCTGGTTGCTGGAATAGATGTAGCCGCTGATGACCAGTGGCGGAATCTCCCTTTGAATCTGGGGCGGCAGTTCGCGCAGCGTCTGCAGTTCCGGTTCGGCCGCATTGGCGGATGGCGTCGGCGCCGGTTTTTTTGCGGGCGGGGTGATGGTTACGGCCGGCCGTTGCTGTGGCAGCGACGTTGGCACGCTGCTGGCTGCAGCCTTCGGCTTACTGGCTTCCGGCGAAACAACTTTGGGCGTGGCCTTGGGCGTCGGCGGCGCTGGCTGGGTTGGCACAGCGCGCACGGGCGGCGGCAGTGCCGGCGCAATCGATGCTGCCGGCGCAGCGGATTGCGTCGGCGCGCTGGGCGCTGCTTTCGTCGGCAGCACGGTACCGCGCTGCCAGGGTCGAAACCAGGCCAGCGCGATCAGGATCATGACCAGCGCCGTCAGCGCACCCCAGCGCCATGCGCGCCGCCAAAGCGGCGCGCGGTCAGCGGAGGCGGCGGCGAAAATCGCCGGCGCATGAATATTCGGCAGCGCACCCAGCGTGCGTTGCGCTTCAGCCTTTTTCAGGGCATCCAGAATGTATGACATTATTTTCCCGACTCCGCAGTGGCGACGCCAGCCTGATGCAGGCGCGGCTCATCGATGCCGGCGGCGCGATTGAGGTACATGAAGGTCATCGGGCCGACTATGCCGTCGGCGGCCAATCCATGGGCGCGCTGGAACTGTTGCACCTGGAGTTTCAGGGCCTGGTTGAATCCCTGGCCGGTTGGTTGCTGCAGCTGGGCTGCGATCCAGTCGACCTCGGCGCCTTGCGTGCCCGCGCCAAATACCATGCCAGCGATGTCGCGCGCGGTCGGGGTGCGCCAGAAAGTCACCATCTGGCCGCGAAATTGCGCCTCCAGCACCGCCAGCGGCACGGTTTTGCTGACGTTGCCTGTGCGTAAGGTAGCGCTGCCTGGTGTCAGCCCGATCAGCAGCGCGTAATAGTTCGGCGTATTGTTTTGGTCCTGCAGGGTCAGGATCGCAGGGCGATCGAGTTGCGCCAGCGCGGCCAATCCGACCCCGCCGGCGACATAACAGGCCACGCGCTGTTGCTGCGCGGCTTGGCAGGGCGGTCCTTCCGGCAATGTAAAACCCCACAACTGCGCCAGTTGCCGGTACGCGTCACGGCGATCCGGCCAGCCGGCGTCAGCCTGCAGCGCCGCCGTTACGATGGGTGGGGTGTGATCGGCTTTGGCGGGCGCGGTCTGGACGGTCTTGCCTCGGTTATCACGTTTACTGTGCTCTTGCTGCAGATTCCAGCCCAATGCCAGCGCGACGACAACCAGGGTGCCCGCCATCAGCCACACCAGGGCCGGGCGGATGGCAGGTGCTGCAGCAGTGGCGGTTGCTGCTGCCGGCGCAAAATCGCCGAACACTTCACGCGCCGCCTGCCTGACTATCGCGCGATCGACGCTGTGTTTGTTTTCGGTATATGCGCCCAGCAGGGCGCGGTCGCACAGCAGATTGATGCGGCGCGGCACCCCTTGCGTGAGGCGATGAATCTGCTGCATCGCCGGCGCTGGAAACACCGTGGCGTCAAGCATGCCGGCCACCGCCAGCCGATGCCGGATATAGCGCGCGGTTTCCGGCGCTGCCAGCGGCCCCAGATGGTAACGGGCAATCACGCGCTGGGCCAGCTGTTCCAACTCTGGCCGAGCCAGCATGCCGCGCAGTTCGGGCTGGCCGATCAGGATGATCTGCAGCAGCTTGCTTTGGCTGGTCTCCAGATTGGTCAGCAGCCGCAATTGTTCCAGCACGCCGGCCGACAGGCTTTGGGCTTCATCGATGATCAGGACGTTGTGCCGGCCCTCGGCGTGGGCGGCCAGCAAATAGCTATTGAGCGCATCGACGTAATCCTTGACCGATGCTGCATCGACATCGGCACCGTGCGGCAAGTCGATGCCGATGCCAAATTCGTCGCAGATCGATTGCAGCAACTCCGGCACCGTCAGCTTCGGATTGAAGATGTAGGCGACGTTGCAGTCGTCCGGAATCTGTTCCAGGAAGCAGCGGCACACCGTGGTCTTGCCGGCCCCGATTTCGCCGGTCAGCAAGACGAAACCGCCGCCGCTGCCGACGCCATACAGCAAATGCGCCAGCGCTTCACGATGCTGCTCGCTCATGAACAGATAGTGCGGATCGGGGGCGATCGAAAACGGTGCTTGTTGCAAGTTGAAGAATTGGGTGTACATGGCAGTCAGTGAATAGTCCAGCGCCAAGGCTAGCATAAAGGCATTCGAGCGCGTTCAGGGCTTCCGCGCATCCTCGGATAAAGATATATTTATGCGGAGTATGGCTATAAACAATAGAGTTTCCGCAATATTATATTGGCACTTTAAAAATACAATGCATAGTATTTAATCCTTCCGGATGCGCTGAAGGCGCGGTTGCCGCTCCGGCCGCAAGCGCAGCAGCTGACCGCGGCTGGCGTCGGTCAATACATACAGCAAGCCGTCCGGCCCTTCGCGCACGTCGCGGATGCGCTGGTCGAGGTCTTGCAGCAACCGTTGTTCGCGCACCAGCTTGCCAGCGCGCCATTCCTGGCGGGCCAGGTAATGGAACTTGAGCGAACCGATGAACAGGCTGCCTTGCCAAGCCTTGCCGTAACGCGCGCTGTGCAGGAAGGCCATACCGGAGGGCGCAATCGACGGCGTCCATTGATACAACGGCGCTTCCATGCCGGGTTTGGCGCGCAAGCCTGCGCCGATTTTGCCGCCGCCATAGTTTTCGCCATAAGTGATGATGGGCCAGCCGTAATTCTTGCCGGCCTCGGGCCGGTTGATTTCATCGCCGCCTTGCGGGCCGTGCTCATGGGTCCAGAGCCGCCCATCGGGGCCTAGCGTGGCGCCCTGTATGTTGCGATGGCCATAACTCCAGATTTCCGGCAGCGCAGCGCTTTTGCCGATAAACGGGTTGTCCGGCGGCACGCTGCCGTCCTTGCGCAGCCGCACTATTTTGCCGTGGTGGTTGGTTAACGTTTGCGCATCCTGCATGCGGGAAAAGCGCTCGCCCAGCGTCAAAAACAACGTGCCGTCGGTATTTTCAACGATGCGGCAGCCGAAATGCGCATTGCTGCTGACCTTGGGGCGCTGGTTGAACAGCACCGTGACCTGCTCCAGCCGCCTGGCATCGGTAGACAAATGGGCCGATGCCATTGCGGTGGAATTGCCGGCGCCGCCCGCGGCCGGCTCCGCATAGCAAAAATAGATGGTGCGGTTGTGCGCAAAATCGCTATCGGCCACCACGTCCAGCAAACCGCCCTGGCCGACCGCATCGACCTCCGGCACGCCGGCAATCGGCGGCCCCAGCGCGCCGTCCGGTTGCACCAGCCGCAAGCGCCCGGGGCGTTCGGTGACCAGCATGCGGCCGTCGCCGATAAAGGCTAGCGCCCACGGGTGTTCCAGATCCCGGACTAAGACTTCAGTCTGCAACGCCGGGGTGGAAACGGTCGCTTGTGGGTCGGCCGTCGTAGTTTGGGCGCCGACCACGGCGCACATTGCGGTCATGCCCGGCAAGACGACCCAACGGAAAACCCAACGCTGTCCACAAAATACGCGCATCGATCACCTCTTCATCCGGAACATGCAAAGGCGGGCAAGCGCTTGGGCAGACTGCCGGCAACGCGCGGTTTAAGCATGACGGCCGTCTGTTGCCGGCCTTACTTTCGGACCTGTTTTTCGATCGATTGCTGGCGCAGGCTGATGCGCGACAGTTCGCTCATCTCTTCGGCCAGAAATTGCATTAAGTCATCGACACTGACAATTCCGACCAGGTGGCCGTGGCTATTGATCACCGGCATCCGGCGCACACCCTTGAAGCGCATCCGTTCTATGGTTTCGTGCACATCGTCGTCTTCGCCGGCAGACAGCAGTTCCGCGCTCATGATGTCGCCCGCTTCGATGCTCTTGGCGTCCAGCCCTTCGGCAACGATAGAGACCACGATGTCACGGTCGGTCAAAATGCCGACGGGCAACAATTTTTCATCCGCTGCATCGACCACGACCAGGTCGCCGACATGGTGCTGGCGCATCAGTAGCGCGGCTTCCAGCACACTCGCTTCGCGCTTGCAATGCACTGCCTCAAGCGTGGAAATTCCACCGATTCGCATATCAGTCTCCTCATCAGATGATGAAACACTAGCGTTTGTCGGCCCCGGCAATTTTGATTTTTCTCAAACAAGCGGGACTGGCGCAATAATGCTGGCTTCGCCACTAATCGTTGCCGAACCTCGATGACATCCTCCATCCGCGCCGTTCCGATAATCCGCCGGCCCGACCGCCAGCTGGTGCAGCTGGTTGCGCTGGGCACTGCGCAGGTTCTGGCCTGGGCATCATCGACTTACCTGCCGGCGATTGTGGGTACTGCCATCGCCGCCGAATTGCAGATTTCACGCGGCACTTTCTTCGCGGCATTTTCGCTGTCGCTGGTGGTGATGGCGCTGGTAGGGCCGACGGTCGGGCGTCGGATTGACCGTGCCGGCGGGCGTCGCGTGCTGCTGTGTTCGAACTTGGCGCTGGCAAGCGGTTTGCTGATGCTGGCGTTCGCCAGCGGCATTTTCAGCCTGTACGCGGCCTGGTGCGTGATCGGGGTCGGCATGGGTTTGGGCTTGTACGATGCGCTGTTCGCGACGCTGGTGCATCAATATGGCAAATCCGCCGGGCGCTTGATCGTCGGGGTCACGCTGATCGGCGGTTTTGCCAGCACCGTGGGTTGGCCGTTGTCGTCATGGATGCTGGAACACTGGGGCTGGCGCTGGTGTTGCGCGGCGTGGGCGTTGCTGCAACTGTGCGTCGCGCTGCCGCTGCATTACCGTTATGCCAGCAACAGCCGCAGCGCGGATGCGGTTCCGACTCCAACTTCGGCTTGCGGCGTAAAACCAGCGTCGCCCGAGATCCCCGAGCAACCGCAGCCGGGCCGGCGCGATGTCGCTTATCTGTGCCTGTTTTCCGGTGCGACTGCGTTTGTGACTTCGGCCATGGCGGTGCATTTGCCGGCGCTGCTGTCGCTGAGTGGCGCAAGCGCGGCACAGGCATTGTTTGCCGCCACGCTGCTGGGTCCGGCACAAGTGGCGGACCGGCTGGCCGAATACGGGCTGACCCAGTACACCAAAATTCGTCCGCTGACCACCGCCCGCATCGCCACCGTCCTGCATCCGGCTGCTTGTTTGGTGCTGGGCGGATTGGGCGGATTGGCTACTGTTCCGCTGGCGGGAGCCTGTTTTGCGCTGCTGCACGGGGCCGGCAACGGCATGATTTCAATTGCGCGCGGCGTGCTGCCGCTGGCGCTGTTCGGGCCGGTCGGCTACGGTGCGCTGACCGGCACACTGGCGCTTTTTGCCCGCACCATGCAAGCGGCCGCGCCGTTCGCCTTCGTGCTGATACTGGATGGCGGCGGCGTCAAGCCGGCATTGCTGCTGTCCGGCGGATTGTCGCTGGCGGCATTTTTTGCTTTGTGCAAATTGCATATGCGTGTTTGATAAAAAACGGGAGTATGCCAAATAAGCAAGCATTTTCCGCATAATTAAAATGCGGATATAAAAAATACAATGTGTAGTATATCTGCAGTGGAAAGCCAGGTAAGCCAATTCGCTGCACTGGAATGGCGCTTGCGCTAAATCGACGGCTTGATGTTCTGATTTTGTCGGAACAGGTTGTGCGGATCGTACTGGTTCTTCACCTGCACCAGTCGTTCGTAGTTGGGTCCATAGGCGGCCTCGATCCGGCCGCTTTCATCCTCGGTGAGGAAGTTGACATACACGCCGCCGCTGGCGAAGGGCGCTGCCGCATCGAAAAATTCGCGCGCCCACGCAATGCACTTGGCGTCTTCGGCCGGATCGCCCCAGCGGGCGTGGACGTTCATCACATACAGCGCATCGCGGTGCGCATACGCGGTGGCGTCGGGTGCCGGCCGGCTGGCTTGCCCGCCAATCAGTCCCATGAAAATTTCACACTGCGGCCCCGGAAGAGTGCCGGCGTAGCGGATCACGGTGTCGATCGCGTCGTCGCTGAGCGCCGAAAAATTGTGGGATTTCCAGTAATTGCGCGCACCCGGCGTGAGCAGCGGGTCGAAGGCTTTTTGCCAGGAGCTGTAAGGCATGCCCCCGATATGTTCGCCGCAGGGCTGGCCGAAATTGCGCAGCGGTTCGATGGCGCGCTGGCCTTCTTCGATATCGCCGGCATACAACAGCGCGAACACCACGACTTCCGTGCCATGCACTTCCGGCGGCAGGAACGGTAGCGGCGGGGCCTTGCGCAACACGGCCCACACGCTCAATTCTTCCGGAATGGCGGCGACGAAATCGCGGTAGCGGGTCAGCACTTGTTTGGCTTGATCGAACGGGAACACCACCAGCCCGCTAAGCACTTCGGGCCCGACCGGATGCAGCGCGAACTCGAACAGTGTCACCACGCCGAAGTTGCCGCCGCCGCCGCGTATCGCCCAGAACAGGTCCGGATGTTTGGCGGCGCTGACCCACAAGCGCTTGCCGTCGGCAGTGACGATCTCGGCTGCGACCAGATTGTCGACCGTCATGCCGTGCTTGCGGCTGAGCCAGCCGAAGCCGCCGCCCAGCGTCAGGCCGGCCACGCCGGTAGTGGAATTAATGCCCAGCGGCGTCGCCAGCCCGAAGGCTTGCGCCTCATGATCGAAGTCACTCAGCGTGGCACCGGCTTCCACGTAACCGAGGCGCGCCTCCGGGTCGATCCAGACCGATTTCATCAGCGACATGTCGAGCATCATGCCGCCGTCGCAGACTGCGTTGCCGGCGATATTGTGGCCGCCGCCGCGCACCGCCAGCAGCAGATTGTGCTCGCGCGCGAAGTTGACCGACGCCATTACATCGGCCACACCGGCGCAGCGCACGATGATAGCCGGTCGCTTGTCTATCATCGCGTTCCAGACTGCGCGGGCTGCATCGAAACCGGGTGCGTCCGGCAACAATAATGGCCCGCGCAAGGTTGCCCTGAAATCTTCAATAACACTCGCTTCGATGCTGACCATGATGACCCTCCACAGAATTGGACATGCTCGGAACCAAGTGCGCTGTCGCCGCAGCCATAGCGCAAGGCCGTAACTCTGATGCCAGTATGGTGATGGTTTTTGCACCGCTTTTGATATTTATCAGCACTGCGTTTGCCGAATCGATATTGGTCTAGCCGACCGGCAAGTTAAGCACGTTTTCGGTGGCAGAGACATAATTTTAATGGGGCATATTGCTGCGCATCATCACACTTTGCTGGATGCAGAAAGCCGCCATATTTACCATTGGCAACGATTCCTGTTCTGCCGCTGGAAAAATAAAATACTTGATTCATCGTATAATTTCGGCAGAAACAGACACAGATAATTAAGCGCCGATTTGAGAATCATCTTGCGGGCGCACGGAGTAGTGAAAACTACGCCACTACAAATACAGCTAAAGTGGAAAATGACCCGACCCGCTTTAAGGAGATGAATTTACTCCTGGCTAGTCGGGTTTTTTGCTTTTTGAGAATGAAACTATGACACGCACCGCCATCTCCAATATTTCCGCCACCGAAACCATCCTGCGCGACTTGCTCACCAAACGCATCCTGATCCTGGACGGTGCAACCGGCACCATGATCCAGCAATATCAATTGACTGAGCAGGATTATCGCGGCGGCCCGAACGGGCGTTTCGCCGATTTTGCCGCACCGGCGTTGGCCGATGGCACGCCAAATCCGCGTGAATTGTTCGTCAAGGGCAATAACGAATTGCTGACGCTGACGCAGCCGCAGATCATTTCCGAAATCCACGAACAGTATCTGGCGGCCGGTGCTGATCTGATTGAAACCAATACTTTCGGCGCGACCTCGGTGGCGCAGGACGATTACCACATGGCGCATCTGGCCTATGAGATGAATCTGCAGGCGGCCAAGTTGGCGCGTGCAGCGTGTGACAAATTTTCCAGTGCCGACAAACCGCGTTTCGTCGCCGGCGCGCTGGGGCCGACGCCGAAAACCGCATCGATTTCGCCCGACGTCAACGACCCTTCGGTGCGCAACGTGACTTTCGATCAATTGGTGGCCGCGTATCTGGAACAGACCCGTGCGCTGGTGGAAGGGGGTGCGGATGTGCTGCTGGTCGAAACCATTTTCGACACGCTGAATTGCAAGGCGGCACTGTTCGCCATCGACACTTTTTTCGAAGAGTCTGGCAAGAAGTTGCCGATCATGATTTCCGGCACCGTGACCGATGCATCGGGCCGCATTTTGTCGGGCCAGACCGTGCCGGCGTTCTGGAATTCGGTGCGCCACGCGAAGCCGCTGACGATAGGTTTGAACTGCGCGCTGGGCGCGGCGCTGATGCGTCCGTATGCGGAAGAGTTGTCGAAAATCGCCGATACCTTCGTTTGCATTTATCCGAATGCCGGCTTGCCCAATCCGATGAGCGACACCGGCTTTGACGAGTTGCCGGCTGACACTTCTTCGCTACTGAAGGACTTCGCCGACAGCGGTTTCATCAACATCGCCGGCGGTTGCTGCGGCACCACGCCGGCCCACATCAAGGCGATTGCCGAAGTGCTCAAGGAGATTTCGCCGCGTTTGATTCCAGAGTCGAACCACACGATGCGGCTGGCCGGGCTGGAGCCGTTCGTGATCGACCAGGATTCGCTGTTCGTCAATGTCGGCGAGCGCACCAACGTCACCGGCTCCAAGGCGTTTGCACGGATGATTTTGAACGAGCAATTCGATGATGCGCTGGCGGTGGCCCGTCAGCAAGTCGAGAACGGCGCTCAGATCATCGACATCAACATGGACGAGGCGATGCTCGATTCAGTGGCCGCGATGACGCGCTTTCTGAACCTGATTGCGTCCGAACCGGACATTGCGCGGGTGCCGATCATGATCGATTCCAGCAAATGGTCGGTGATTGAAGCCGGCCTGAAATGCGTGCAAGGCAAGGCGGTGGTGAACTCGATTTCGATGAAAGAAGGCGAGCAAGAATTCCTGCGTCAGGCCAAGCTGTGCCGCCGTTACGGCGCGGCGGCAATCGTGATGGCGTTCGATGAAAAAGGCCAGGCCGACACTTACGAGCGCAAGACCCAGATCTGCAAGCGCGCCTACGATTTGCTGATTGAAAAACTCGATTTTCCGCCGGAAGACATCATCTTCGACCCGAACATTTTCGCGATTGCGACCGGTATCGAAGAGCACAATAATTACGCGGTCGATTTCATCAACGCGACGCGCTGGATCAAGCAGAATCTGCCGCACGCCAAGATCAGCGGCGGGGTTTCGAACGTATCTTTCAGCTTCCGCGGCAACGATCCGGCGCGCGAAGCGATCCATACCGTTTTCCTGTATCACGCGATTCAGGCCGGCATGACAATGGGCATCGTCAACGCCGGCATGGTCGGCGTCTACGACAACATTCCCGCTGAATTGCGCGAGCGGGCCGAAGACGTGGTGCTGAACCGTAGAGAAGATGCGACCGAGCGCATGATCGAATGCGCCAGCAGCCTGAAAGCCGGCGACAAGAAAGAAGAAGCAACGCTGGAGTGGCGCAACGACACCGTGCAAAAACGCTTGTCGCACGCATTGGTCAACGGCATCACGAACTGGATCGTCGAAGATACCGAAGAAGCGCGCCAGCAATTGCTGGCTAACGGCGGTCGCCCGATCCATGTGATCGAAGGGCCGCTGATGGACGGCATGAATATCGTCGGCGACCTATTCGGTCAGGGCAAGATGTTCCTGCCGCAAGTGGTCAAGTCGGCGCGTGTGATGAAGCAGGCGGTGGCGCATCTGATCCCGTTCATCGAAGCCGAAAAACTGCTGGAAGAACAGCGTACTGGCATCGTCGCCAAGCCGAAGGGCAAGATCGTGATCGCCACCGTGAAAGGCGATGTACACGATATCGGCAAGAACATCGTGTCGGTGGTCTTGCAATGCAATAACTTCGAAGTCGTGAACATGGGCGTGATGGTGCCGTGCTCGGAAATCCTGGCGATGGCGAAGGCTGAAAGCGCCGACATCGTCGGCATTTCAGGCTTGATCACGCCGTCGCTGGAAGAGATGGCGCACGTCGCCCGCGAGATGCAGCGCGACCCGCATTTCCGCACGCTGAAAATCCCGTTGATGGTCGGCGGCGCCACCACTTCGCGCGCCCATACCGCAGTCAAGATCGCCATCAATTACGAAGGGCCGGTAGTGTATGTGCCGGATGCTTCGCGTTCGGTGGCGGTGGCGCAATCGTTGCTGACGCCGGAAAGTCGCGACCAGTATTTGGCCGAGATTGCGACCGATTACGAGCGCATCCGGGTCCAGCACGCGAACAAGAAAGCGCTGCCGATCCTGACGCTGGCGCAGGCCCGCGCCAACAAAATGCAGGTATCGTTCGAGGGCGATTTTGCGCCGGTGAAGCCGAAATTCATCGGCCGCCGCGTATTCAAGAATGTCGATCTGGCGACGCTCGCGCAATACATCGACTGGGGGCCGTTCTTCCAAACTTGGGACTTGGCTGGGCCTTTCCCTGCCATTTTGCAGGATGACGTGGTCGGCGAGATCGCCACCAAAGTATTCGCCGAAGGCCAGGCGTTGTTAAAGCAGGTTATCGAAGGCCGCTGGCTGAGCGCCAACGGCGTGACCGCCTTGTTGCCGGCCAATAGCGTGAATGACGACGACATCGAGATTTACACCGATGAAACCCGTACCGAAGTGGCGTTCACTTATTACGGTTTGCGTCAGCAAGGCGTGAAGCCGGTGATCGAGGGCAGGGATGGCGAAAAAATCCAGCGGCCGAATCAATGTCTGGCCGATTTCATCGCGCCTAAAGCGTCCGGCGTTAAAGATTACATCGGCATGTTTGCGGTCACCGCCGGTATCGGCATCGAGAAATACGAAAAGCGTTTTGAAGCGGCGCAGGACGATTATTCGTCGATCCTGCTGAAGTCGCTGGCCGACCGTCTGGCCGAAGCGCTGGCTGAACATTTGCACGAACGCGTGCGCACCGACTTGTGGGGTTATGCGTCGCAGGAACGGCTGGACAAGCAAGAGCTGATCAAGGAAAGCTATAAAGGCATTCGTCCTGCACCCGGCTATCCGGCATGCCCGGAACATACGGTCAAGGCCGACATTTTCAAGCTGCTGCAATGCGACGAAATCGGCATGCAGCTGACCGAATCGTTCGCGATGTTTCCGGGGGCTGCGGTATCCGGCTTTTACTTCGCGCATCCGGAATCGAAATATTTCAGCGTCGGCAAGATCGGCAGCGATCAACTCAACGATATGGTGGCGCGGCGCGGTGCTAGCAAGGAAGATGTCGAGCGCTGGCTGGCGCCGAATTTGTAAGGCGGAAAATGGGGCAGAAGTGACACAGATAAGCTAGCGGCAAAAGTAATCGTAGACCACCGGCTTGCCGCCGTGTTCCACGGCAAACGCATCGATACAGCCCGAAGCGGTGTCGAGCCCTTCATACACCACCACTGAGGATTTCCACGGGCGGTAAGCAGGAATATTCATGATCATGCCCGGTGCGCCAAGCGCTTTGATCAGGTCTTCGTACGGATGACCGACCCAAGCCAACCGCATTGCTTTCTCCCGCAACGTGTGGCTCCGTTCGACTGCATTCCGGCCGTCAGGTTGCGCCGCCGGCATCTCGGAACATCCTGCCAGCAGCGCGCAGGCGAGCGGCAGGCTCAATCGCAAAGAACAGGATTTGAAGGCCATGATCTCTTTACTCAATGGTGAAACAGGTGGTGGCGGCCCGCGCTGCCGCGTTGTATTCGCAGTGCCGCGTTTCACGCGTATTTGCCCCAGATCTGCCGCGTGCAACGTCAGCGCGAGCACGGATGATCTGGACTGTTTAAAATTTGCTTTTTATTAATAGTTGCATTTTAGAAAAAATGCGTGTTGGTGTCAATTGAATAATATTGCGTCGCACAATATCTGGCATAAGATTGTTTAATGGCAAGTTCTATGGTGGCAACAGTGCGTATTATCAACTAATACACACTTAAGAAATTTCAAGCCACGACATGATAAATTTTGACGATATCAAGCTGCAAGTCGGCACCCGTTTGCAGATCATGCTCAAGCGCGGCGTGCAATCGTTGATTTATTACACCACGCTCATCGGCTATGTGAATGGCGAGTACCTGCTGATGAGAATCCCGCTGGAGCATGGGCTTTCGGTTCCGATACAGGGCGGCGAGCGCGTCACCTTGCGCGTATTTTCCGGGATGGACGTGTTTACTTTTGTCTGCGACGTGGAATCCGTTTTCCTCAGCCCCTGGCTCTACATGCATCTCACTTTTCCGACTGAAATCCTGGTCACGGCATTGCGCAAGGCGTTCAGGGTCAAGGTGGATTTTCCGGTGCAGATCAAGGGGGCAGCGGAGCGCGGCACCATTGTCGATATCAGTGTGGACGGGGCGCAGATCACGGCAGACAGCGCGCTGGGCGCAGCGGAAGCGAAGATTGCGCTGTCTTTCACGTTTCAGATCAAACCGACCAATCAGGAAGTGCTGATCGAAACCAGTGCAACGATCCGCAGCGTGCGTGAGTTGCCTGCTGCAGGAAAGGGCGCGCCAGCACGCTTTTCGCATGGCGTGTTGTTCGATGATATCGCCCCGACCAACCAGGTGATGCTGCAAAACCTGGTCTACGAATCCCTGCTTGGTCTGAAGTCTGGATTGGATTTATAGGGAGTATGTCTAAATTCAGCGATATTTACGCATATAAACATTAGTATTAAGAAAATACATATTTGGTGTATATCTATATTCAGCAAACTTCAGCAAACTATTCCGGCAGCTTTCGCTGTCATGCCGGTATCCCGTCAACGAATATTTTCAGCTCGCCCGGAGCAAACTGAAGCCAGTTTTCGTTGGCCGTCAGCGGTTCGGTGACGATGATGGCGACGCAGTCTTGCGGGGTGGTGACTTGCGAGAAATCGACGCTGACATCTTCATCCGACAGTTTTGCAGTGGCAAAAGGATAGCGCCGCACAATGTAGTGCAGTTTGGTCGAGCAGTGGACGAACAGCGCATCGCCGTCCGACAGCATCATGTTGAAAGTGCCATGGCGGGCGATCTCGCTGCATAGTTGCTGCAGTGCGATTTTCAGTTGCGCATTGGCCGGCCGTTGTTCGCCGAAGCGCTGCCGTAATTGCTGCAAAATATAGCAAAACGCATACTCGCTATCGGTGCTGCCGACCGGATGGTAAGCGCCCGTCAGCGCCGGGGCGAAGTCTTTCAGGTCGCCATTGTGCGCAAACACCCAGTAATGTCCCCACAACTCGCGCACGAACGGATGGCAGTTTTCCAGCGCCACCGCGCCATGGGTGGCCTTGCGGATATGCGCGACGACACTCTTGGACTTGATCGGATAGCGTTTGATCAGCTCGGCAATCGGGGACTCCACGGCGGCCAGGTGGTCGACAAAATGGCGCACCCCATTACCTTCGAAAAAGGCGATACCCCAGCCGTCCTTGTGTTCATCGGTGCGGCCGCCGCGCGTGGCGAAGCCGGTGAAGCTGAAAACGATGTCGGTGGGAACGTTGCAATTCATCCCGAGAAGTTGGCACATGGCTTGAGGTCGAATCAAAAAAAACGCATTGAGAAAGGGTGCGCGACTACGGTAACACGCGCTGCCGACGCCGTATAGCGCGCGGGGTTATAGTGTGCTCGTAGGTGTATCGCGGCGCCACCGGCGAGCCCGGATCAGGCCGTCAGGATGGCACGTTTTACGGCAGTATTCATGGAGTGCCGCGTATTGTGTGCGGGCAACTAGCATATGGCAATATACCCCTATCTAGTATCAATAACTGTACTGTGCTATCATCCGGTTCGTGCTTTGGCCAAAACGCCTAAGCGGCCGGGCCTTGTGTTCAACTAATCAACCAAGGGAGGCATACACCGTGGCAAAACAAATCTGCATCAACCATGTGTTCAAAGTGTTCGGCGATGCACCGCAAGATGCACTCGAACTGGTCCGCCAGGGCTGCACCAAAGAAGAAGTCCTGGCACGCACCGGCAACACCATCGGCGTGTTCGACGCCAGCTTCACCATCGAGGCGGGCGAAATTTTCGTCATCATGGGACTGTCCGGATCGGGCAAATCGACCCTGGTGCGCTTGCTCAACCGCCTGATTGAACCCACTGCCGGCACCATCCTGGTCGACGGCTCCGACATCAACGATCTGTCCGACGCCCAGTTGCGTGCGTTGCGCCGCAAGGACATCAGCATGGTGTTCCAATCCTTCGCGCTGATGCCGCACCTGACGGTGCAAGACAATACGGCGTTCGGCCTGGAACTGGCCGGCGTCGGTCACGCCGAGCGCACTTCTCAGGCGGCACAGGCGCTGGAGCAAGTCGGCCTCGCCGGCTGGGGCGCGAGCTACCCGGACGAGCTTTCCGGTGGCATGCAGCAGCGCGTCGGTTTGGCGCGGGCGCTAGCTTCGGACCCGTCGATCCTGCTGATGGACGAAGCCTTTTCGGCGCTGGACCCGATCATCCGCACCGAGATGCAGTCGGAGCTGTTGCGGCTGCAGCAGGTCAAGCGCCGCACCGTGGTTTTCATTTCGCACGATCTGGATGAAGCGATGCGCATCGGCGACCGCATTGCCATCATGAAGGACGGCCATGTGGTGCAGGTCGGCACGCCCGACGAAATTCTGCGCAATCCGGCTGACGATTATGTGCGCAGCTTCATATATGGGGTGGATGCTGCGGCCGTGTTCAAGGCTGTCGATATTGCGCAGAAAAAACAGATCGTGGTATCCGAGCATTCCAGTTGGGGTTCGCGCGCCGCGCTCAAGATGCTGGAGGATCAGGATCGCAATTACGCTTACGTGGTCAGCCCAACCAAGCAGTATTTGGGCGTGGTCTCGGCCGACTCGCTGCACGCGGCGCTGCACGATCATGTCGGCCCCCTCGGCTTGGTGCACGCCTACTTGCCGGACGTGACGCCGATTGCCGCGGATGCGCCGGTCAGCGAATTGTTCGGCCAAGTGGCGCAGGCGCCCTACGCGGTGCCCGTGGTGGCCGCAGACGGACGTTTTTGCGGCGCCATCAGCAAGACCACTCTGTTGAAATTCCTGGACCGCGACACCCCAGCGGTGCCCGCGTCCTGACTCTGAAAGGTTCCCCTCATGCAAAACACATCCACGCCAGAGGCGCCCCCGATCGATGCCAGCGCCAGTTCCAACGCCAGTTCCAACGCCAGTTCTTCTCCCTGGGACAGCGCCGCGCCGGCTAGCCCGGCGGCGGCACCAGCAGACGCCGACCCTTGGCTGAGTAGCCCGGCGCCGACCGGCTCCGTGGACGACAGCGCTGCGGCAGCAAGCAATTGGCTGGACGCGCCAACCGCTGCCGTGCCCACCGATGGCGGCAGCGGCAGTGTAAGCGGTTGGCAGATTCAGCAATTGTGGGACGGCTCGCTGCCGATCGAATCCTGGATCAATCAGGGTCTGGATTGGGTGGTGCTGCACTTCCGTCCTTTTTTTCAGACCGTGCGCGCGCCCATCGACAGCACGCTGACCTGGGTCGAAGCTCTGCTGCAAAGCGTGCCTTCGCTGGCAATGGTGGCGCTGTTCGGCCTGCTGGCCTGGCAGTTTGCCGGCCGTGCGGTGGCGCTCGGCACGGTGATCTCGTTGTTGGTGGTGGTGATGCTGGGCATCTGGCCCGAGGCTATGGTCACGCTGTCGCTGGTGTTGACCTCGCTGGTGTTTTGCCTGGTGGTCGGTCTGCCGCTGGGTATTCTGCTGGCCAGCAGCGATCGCACCCAGCGCATCATGCGCCCGCTGCTGGACGCCATGCAAACCACGCCCGCCTTCGTGTATCTGGTGCCGGTGGTGATGCTGTTCGGGATCGGCAACGTGCCCGGCGTGATCGTCACCATCGTCTTTGCGCTGCCGCCGCTGGTGCGTCTGACCAACCTGGGCATCCGTCAGGTGCGGCCCGATTTGATTGAGGCGGCGCGCGCTTATGGCGCTTCGCCCTGGCAACTGCTGCTCAAGGTGCAACTGCCGCTGGCCATGCCCTCCATCATGGCCGGGGTCAACCAGACGCTGATGCTGTCGCTGTCGATGGTGGTGATCGCTTCCATGATTGCAGTGGGCGGCCTGGGTCAGATGGTGTTGCGCGGTATTGGTCGGCTGGACATGGGCTTGGCCACCGTGGGCGGCCTGGGCATCGTGCTGCTGGCAATTTCGCTGGACCGCATTACGCAGGCTGCGGGCCAGCCGCGTCGCGGCGTACGGCACTGGTGGCACACCGGCCCGGCTGGGCTGGTGTGGCGCTTGCTGCGCCGCAGCAGCAGCGATAAGCCGTCCGGCGGCGCAGCGGCTGAACCGCCCGCACCCCCGGCCCCCACCTCCCGTGCGCAGTAACCGACGCAACCCAACTGTTTTCCCCACCCCTGAACTAAAGGAGCCAACCTCATGACAACAATGACCACACGGCGCTTGACACGCAGGCTGCTGGCCGGCGGCCTGCTGGCGCTGGGCCTGGCGCAAGTCTCGGCCGCTACCTTGCCCGGCAAGGGCGTCAAAGTACAGCCGCTGCAGAACTCGATTGCCGAAGAAACCTTCCAGACGCTGCTGGTGTCGAAGGCGCTGCAAAAGCTCGGCTACGATGTGCAGCCGATCAAGGAAGTCGCGCCTCCGACCGCAAACATTGCGATTGCCAATGGCGACGCCACCTTCGTGGCCGACCACTGGAATCCGCTGCACGCCGACTTCTACAAGAACGCCGGCGGCGACGCCAAGCTTTCGCGCAAGGGCGTGTACTCGGATAACGCGGCCCAAGGCTACCTGATCGACAAGGCCACCGCCACCAAATACAAGATCACCAACATCAGCCAGTTCGCCGACCCCAAAATCGCCAAGCTGTTCGATACCGACGGCGACGGCAAGGCCGACCTGACCGGCTGCGACCCTGGCTGGGGCTGCGAAGCCGTCATCGAGCACCAGCTCACCGCCTACAAGTTGCGCGATACGGTGACGCACAAGCAAGGCAGCTATTCCGCACTGATTGCCGACACCATTACGCGCTTCAAAGAGGGCAAGCCGGTGTTTTACTACACCTGGACACCCTATTGGGTCAGCGCCCAGTTGCGCACCGGACGCGATGTGGTCTGGCTGGAAGTGCCTTTTTCATCGCTGCCAGGCGAGCAGGCCAAACTCGACACCAAGCTGCCGAATGGCAAGAATTATGGCTTTGTCGTGAACAAGCAGCAAATCGTGGCCAATAAGAAGTTCGTCGAGGACAACCCGGCCGCCGGCAAGCTGTTTGAAGTGATGCAACTGCCTATTAGCGACATCAGCGCGCAAAACATGCGCATGAATGCGGGCGAGAACAAGTCCGATGACATCGAGCGCCACGCCAACGGCTGGATCAAGGCGCACCAAAAAACCTTCGACAGCTGGATTGCACAAGCACTGGCAGCAGCCAGGAAATAAGCCGAATCAGAGAAATTGGCTGCCAGCGCCCGGTTCAGGGGCGCTGGCAGTTTTTTTTGTGCGTTCGGCATGGACAACGAAAAAATACCCCATCACGCCTGTCCAGCCACTTTTTCCAGGATCAGCCCAGGAGTGCGTCGATGCGTGTGCGCAAGACTGGAATCAATTGCTGTTCGAACCAGGGATGGCGCTTGAACCACGGCTGATTGCGCGGCGATGGATGGGGCAGTGGAATGTATTGTGGTGCGTATTCCGGCCAGGCGCTGACCGTGTCGGTCAGCGACGCTTTGCGCCGTTGGCCCAAAAAGTGGCGCTGTGCATATTGACCGATCAGGAGCGTCAACTCAATCTGCTGCATGCGCGCCAGCAACTGATCGAGCCAGAGTTGCGCGCATTCGCGGCGCGGCGGCAAATCGCCACCCTTGCCGCGGCCTGGATAACAATAGCCCATCGGGATAATGGCGATGCGCGAAGCATCATAGAATATTTCCTTATCGACTCCCATCCAGGCACGCAGGCGCTCGCCGCTCAGGTCGTCCCACGGGGTCCCGCTGGTGTGTACGCGTAATCCGGGCGCTTGCCCGACGATCAGAATGCGCGCGGTTGCGCTGGCGCGCAGCACCGGGCGCGGACCCAGTGGCAGATCGGATGCACATGCGCGGCAAGCGCGCACGTCGTTTAGCAGCGTTTCCAGGTCGGGACTATGGTTCATGCGTTATCCCCTCTGTGGACACTCTGATCACGATGCAAACAGATGGTCGGACTGGGCCGTTTGGTGCTCTGGTAGCGCTCGTTGATTGGGTTTCCTTTCATGATTGGCGGGATCTGTTGCATTACGGGCAAGGTTGTTTTCATGCGTATCGAGAGTACAGGTGACTGGTCTGCATGAATCGGGAATTCAGCGGATGTCACATTTTACAGTCTGACTAAAAATACTATCGGGCCAGGCAACAATCCGGCCACACATTATCTGGCTTCGCATGAGACAACCCGGGACGGAGCCTGAAATAGGACATAAGCAAGCGCCGGCAGGGAATCCGTGCGCATGGGCCATTGAAAATTGTCAGTTTTCTGTACGTTCTTTGTCAAACCTTCAGAACTGCAGAGTCTGCACTGATGGCGGATACGTGCGTGCGCCATCTTCTCTCTGGCAGCGCGATAGGTGCCTCAAAGAGCGCACATCCACGGACAGAAATTTCGCGATGTACACATAAAAATACATTTAAATCAATGGCTTGCCTATATGGCATGGAGTTTGCTCGAATAATGGCAAGTCAAGGCATGAGCGTGGAATCAGATGCGCGCGAGGTCCGCATTGACAGAGCTTCCAACGCACAGCAGGCGATGTCTTGGCTGTCTGCTCGCATCAGTGAACGCAAATAAGGATGGTTATGGCCTTACGGAAACTGCTGTGCATTACTTTGGGTAGCCCTGCCGAGATGTCAGCGTCGTTGCACTCGTCAGCGGCCTGGGAGGTGTGTTGTGCCGCCGATGTCAGGGCTGCCGGCAGGATATTGCGCGATCAGCCGTTGCGGGTCGGCATTTTATTGCTGCATCAGATTGATGCCCAGGCGTATGGTGAAATCGATAGCTTTCTGAAAATGCATTGGTCGATGCAATGGGTCGGAGTGTTTCATCCGAATGCGATGCAGTCGTGCGCGTGTCGCGAACTGATACTCGAACACTTGTTTGACTTCCATACCTGGCCGATAGATGAACCACGTTTGAACCATACGCTGGGCCATGCTTTTGGGTATGCAGGCTTGCATCACGAATCCGATGCAGCGGCTGAGCACAGTCGGAATATGGGTTTTGTCGGCCAGAGCGCGGCCATTAACAACCTGCGTCAGCGGATCTTGAAAATCGCCAGTGCGAATGCGCCGGTCCTGATATGGGGCGAGAGCGGCAGCGGGAAAGAGCTAACGGCACAGGCCATACACAAGAATTCGGCACGTGCGGCCGGTCCTTTCATAGCGGTCAATTGCGGCGCGATTCCGGCAAATTTGATTCAGTCGGAACTGTTCGGCTATGAGCGCGGCGCATTTACCGGCGCCGCCAAGGAAAAGCGTGGCCTGATCGAGTCTGCTGCGGGCGGCACCATATTTCTGGATGAAATCGGTGATTTGCCGATGGAGCTGCAGACCAATCTATTGCGTTTCCTGCAGGAAAAAACCATCAATCGTGTGGGCGGCACCCACAGCATCGAGGTGGATGCGCATGTGATTGCAGCGTCCCATGTGAACCTGGAAAAGGCGGTGGCGGCAGGACTTTTTCGGAAAGATTTATTTTATCGATTAAGTGTGCTGCCGCTCGATGTGCCACCGTTGCGGGAGTGCAAGGAAGATCTGGAATTATTGGTCAACTATTTTTTCAAGGTGTTTGCACAGGACAGAAACCCAAGGTTAAGAGGGTTCAGCGGCAAAGCCATGCATGCGGTCAAGGCGCATGACTGGCCCGGCAATGTGCGTGAGCTGATCAACCGGGTGCGGCGTGCGATGGTGATGGCGGAAGGCCGTTTGATTACACCGCAGGACCTCGGTCTGGAGCGGCGCAGCGGGCTGCGCAGTGGCGATGCGCTCGGCGATGCCCGCATTCGCGCCGAGCGCAGCGCAATTCACGTCAGCTTGCAACGCACCGGCAAAAACATTACCCACGCAGCGCATGACTTAGGCATTTCGCGCATGACCCTGTATCGGTTGATGGAAAAACACGGGATTCATCCTGATGCGAATAAGGCTGACGCAAAAACCGACATCGTGTAGCAGGCGCATCTTTGGATGCGAGGTCATCGCGAATTTTTTACACTGTGCTGAATA
Organism: Gelidimonas diazotrophica; assembly: GCF_055694025.1. Taxonomy (NCBI): domain Bacteria; kingdom Pseudomonadati; phylum Pseudomonadota; class Betaproteobacteria; order Burkholderiales; family Oxalobacteraceae; genus Gelidimonas; species Gelidimonas diazotrophica. The sequence continues at coordinate 3,578,838 of NZ_CM146349.1, read as the reverse complement.
CGTTATTGGCGTGATTGCGCTTGCTATCACAGCAGGATTTTTAGCGCGTCGAGTGCGGATTTCCCCCATGAAGAACAGCTTTTTCAAAGCAGTGCGGTGCCGCGGGAGGCCTGCATTGACGATCCTTGCGGCCCCTTGAATCTGTGCCAAACCGGTTTTAACGTAACAGATTTGAGACAGCTGTTTTTGCCTGGCGTAGTGGTTGACAGGGCTGACTAGGCGCTTGAATTCATTGACGAAATATTGTTAACTTTGTGGCAACGCAAATGCGAGGAATATGGAATCCAGGCGGACTGTAACGTGGATGTGACGGGACTGTTTTTTCGATCGGCGCATGGCGCTTTTTTTATCTGAAAAAGAACCGATTTTTGACGGTAAAAATAGATTTTTTTCATATTTTTCAAAGGCTTGAATTGGCTGAAGTTTTTCTGGCATCGAATTTGCTCAGGTGTGCATGGGTTGGCTTGCAAGGCCAATTCTTGAACAATCTTCTTCAACTCTCGGTAAGGGAACTATCATGAAAAAGACTTTATTGGCGTCGGCCATCGCTGTTGCTTTCGGCCTTGCGGGCCAGGCAATGGCAAATCCGACCAACAACGGTGATCAGGCCGGTGCAGACAAAAACGTTGCAGTCGCTGTTGCAGCCTCAAAACAAGGCGGCGACGGCAGTCCGCAGGCGAATGAATTCTCAACCGCAACGGATAACACCAACAATACCAAGACCATTACCAAGAACGACAACGATACCAAGACCACTACCATCACCAAGACTGATACCGACACCAAAACCGATTCGCACAACAAGACCATCACCAAGAACGACAACGACACTAAGACCATTACCCTTACCAAGACTGATACCGACACCAGAACCGATTCACACAACAAGACCATCTCCAAGAACGATTCGCACAACCAGAACAAAGGCAAAGCGCACGCTGAAGGGTACGGTACGGCAGCAGCCAACAATGGCTCTACCGCCACCGCCAATTTCAGTAACGCCTTCAATACCAACAAGGCGATCGCAGTCAGCAAGCTGGACGGCAGCGTAAGCGGCAACACGATCTATGGCATCGGTAACCACGCGTACAACAACGGTGACGCCAATGGCGGCGATGGCGGCAAAGGCATTGGCGCTAAAGGCATCGGTGGTGACGGCGCTAAAGGCGGCAGTGGCGGTGACGGCGGCTACGCCAAGAATGGCAGCGTCAAGGCTACTGCCAGCAGCGGCAAAGCTTCCGGTGGTGACGGCGGCGACGGCGGCAACGCCAAACACGCCCGTGGCGGTAATGGCGGCAACGGCGACGGCACTAGCGGCAAGGCTGTTGCTTTCAGCGGCGCCAAAGGTGGCTATGGTGCGGGTGACTCCGGCAAAGCCAGCGCCGACAACACCGCCAAAGGCGGCTATGGTGCGGGCGACTCCGGCAAAGCTGGGGCCCTCAACGTATCTGTAGGCGGTTTTGCCAAGGGTGAGTCCGGCGACGCTCGCAACAAGTCTAGCGGTGGTTACGCCAAGGCTTGGGGTGGCAATGGCGACGGTGGTGGCGCTAATGGCAGGGGCAACCGTGGTGCTGACGCCACTCGTACCGGAGGTGCAGGCACCGGTGGTGCAGCAACCGGTACCGGTGGCGCGGCAACCGGCACGGCCAGCAGCGGCACAGGTACCGGCACCGGTGGTGCAGCTACCGGCACCGCGACAGCAACTAGCGGTACAGCAACCGGCACCGGCGGCGCAGCAACCGGCACCGCGACAGCCAGCAGCGGCGCAGCAACCGGCACTGGTGGTGCGGCAACGGCAGGCGCATCAACTGCCAGCAGCGGCGCAGCAACTGGCACCGGCGGCGCTGGCGGTACTGCCAGCAACACAGGTGGTGCTGGTGGTGCTGGCGGTTCGGCAACCAGCGGCAGCGCAACCAATACTGCCAGCAATGGCGCTGCCACTGGTGGTGCTGGCGCAGCTGGCGCAGCCGGTGGTGCTGGCGCAGCCGGTACCGGTGGCGCTGGCAGCGGCGGAGCTGGCGGCGCAGGCGGCAGCATCGCTGTCAATGCCGGTACTTTCAACATGTCCAACACCATGACCGGCGCAGCGCAATCTGCTGCAGGCGTCATGGTAATAAGCCAGAACAGCGGCTTCGCTTCCCTAGTACAGCAAAGTGTGAACGTCCAAGCCAACCTGAACGTAGGCAGGTAAGTAGCGTTACCCGCTGCTGGGTGGATTGGGTGCGTTATATGCGCACCCAGCGGCGGGGTTGGATCGGCAACAGGGTGGAAGCCGCAGAGCGAAAAGATTAACCATTTTCGATCAGACAAGAAAACGGACCTTTAAGCCCGTGATTTCCAGACATTTGGGCAGATGTCGTTGGCATGCAGAATCAGCCAACTTATCGGTCAACTTATCGGTCAGGCGTCAACAAGGAGAGAACAACATGCAATCAATCAACTATGCGGTAAAGGCCTTATTGGCACTGGCAATATGTGCACCCGACCTGGCCGTGTCGGCAAAACTGTCGCCAGCCGGCGCAGCGCCACCACCGGTCGTCATTGGAATGGGGCGGGCGTTGACTGCCGGTCAACTGGAAAATTATCGTGGCGGCACCGATACAGTCATCAATGACATGACCTTGAGCGGCACCGTAGCGCGCAATTCGGCCAGCGATGTGATCACCGGAAGCAATACCATCAACGGCGCTGCATTTGCCAATTCCAACGGTTTTGCCACCGTGATTCAGAATACAGGCGCCAATGTATTGATCCAGAACGCGACTGTTGTTAACGTGCAATTCAAATAATCATGAATAACTTATTGGCGCTGGTAATGACCTCTGCAACGCTGGCACTGACGCCGCTGCAAGTGGGTGCTTTGGATTTGCCCGGCTATTCTGGCGGGAAATATGCGGTGCCTGTAACCAGCTTGAAAGAAGCCCGTTTCAAGGCGACATTGCGGCAGCAATATGATTTCAGCTGTGGTTCAGCGGCAGTTGCTACCTTGCTCACCCACCAATATGGTTACCCGGTCAGCGAGCAGCAAGTGTTTGAAGAAATGTTCGCCCGCGGCAATCAGCAAAAAATTCAGAAGGAAGGATTTTCCCTGCTGGATATCAAGCAGTATCTGGCTAACCACGGTTTCCTGGCAGACGGCTTTGAGCAACCGTTGCAAAAGCTGGCCGATACTGGCTTGCCAGCCATTGTGCTGATTGAGGAGAAGGGCTACCACCATTTTGTCGTGATTAAAGGGATGCGTGACGGCCGGATTCTGATCGGCGATCCATCCAGTGGAACGCGGGCGATTCCACGCACCAGTTTTGAAGCGGCATGGGTGAATAAGCTCCTGTTTGTCATCCACAATCAACCACAGGGAGCGGTTAAATTCAACGATACGGCCGATTGGCGCGTCGCCCCGAGGGCGCCTTTGAGCGCCGGCATCAACAACGATGGATTAAGCAATGTGACCTTACCCAAAATGGGTTCGGGCGATTTCTGACAGGATTTTTTTGACAGGATTATATGAAACAGCATGCGCATCAAAAAATTGCGACTCTCTGCGCGCTGATTGGTGCCAGCATATCTTGCCTGGGCGTCGCACTGGCGGAAGATGGCAGCTTGACCGGTCCCAGTGCGGGGAATGTGGCAGATACGGCCAGCGGCTTTGCGCCAACCCGGTCGGCAACTGCCGCCGCGCCAGCGCCCGCAGGCTGCGCACTGCCGGCGCTGGCAGAGGCTTTGGCAATTAACCAATACGTGACCGTATGCAGTGACCACAGCATCGAACAGTTGCACATCGCATCTGCAGCCCATCCGGCAGTGCCAGCAGTTAAGCCGCCGTCCGACGACAAATCCACCGTTGTTACAAACCACACGGCGCTCCCCGCATATGACGAAGAAGCAATGGATAAACTTATCCTGAGCCTGCTCGAAGATAAAAGCGCGCCACCGCCATCGCCACCGCTACCGCCGCCGTTATCCCAGTATGACGGGCTGCGGTCGACCAACGCTATTTTGCTGAAACAGGAAACCGACGGGCGTGAACCGGCGCAACTGGCGCAGACGCTTTCCCTCAGCCTGGACCGGATGCCAACCATCGACTTGCAATCCGCAACCACCGATACTCAGGCGATAGCCAACAATTGGGAACGATCCGAACCCGTCGCCGTGTCCGATAACTGGGAGCTATTACCGTTCGCAGCAGTTGCGGGACAGGCAGAAAATAAGCTGCCGTTTGCAGCATCAGCAGCCTCAGCAGCAGCAGCAGCAGAAGCAGCAGCAAACCAGCCAGAGACCTTCGCATCTGACGCGCAAGCAGTGGAATCGCCTCTGCCAGGAGTGGAGGCGATCACTGCATTGGAGCCCGGACCCGTACTGCCAGTGGCGCAACAAGAGATGGCAGCGGAGAAGCCGGCGCAGCCACAGCCAGTAAGCATGGTTGAAGTCAAGCAGAGCAGTAGCGAACAAGGCGGTAGCAAACAAAGGCCGACGACGGATAAATGGGTCGCCGCCGTCAGCGACACCAATCTCGATCAGCTGCGCGGCGGTTTCGATGCCGGGTCAGGGCTGCTGGTTTCCTTTGGCATCCAGCGCGCGGTGTATATCAACGGCAACCTGGCAACTACCACCAGTTTCAACATCCCGGATGTCGGCAAGGTTACCGGCACTCAAGCCGCAATGCTGAGTGCTGCCGCAAGTACGGTCAACCTGGTTCAAAATGGTTCGGGCAACACGCTTCAGTCAGGTGCGTTATCCCAGGCCGTCGGCGCCACAGTGATCCAGAATACCTTGAACAACCAGCGCATCCAGAACCTGACGATCATCGATACCACAACTAACAGTCTGGGCCTGCTCAAGGGCATCAATGCGCAGTCTGCCCTGAGGGACGCTCTTAGCAATTCAGTGGGAACCAGATGAGCAGATGCGCGTTATATCGAAACCCGCAAACGATTAACCGAGGTTGCGCATCATGCCGGTACTATCCTGAGTGTATTTAATATCCGCAATGGATATGTGCGTGAAATGCCATGAAAATCGTGATACTCCTGTTATTTATGGGCGTGTCTTGGGCGGACAATGGGTAACATCAGCGCTGCGCTGCTGTTTTCAGGCTCAGATGCCGCACAGTCCAAGCACTCTCTCTTGCTGGCTACATTCCTTGGCTAGCGGCGTGGGTTTGGCCTTGGCTTGCGTGGCGCGCCGTGCCACGCAAGCGCGCAGCACACGTTCCATCGGTGGGTAATAGGTCCATCCCTTGCCGAGCTGCGGCAATTCCATTTTGACCTGCTTCCATTTCGGGTGCCCATGGTTCTGCAGATTGTCGAAATTCAGGCAAAGAGCTTGTGCGAAGCGGTTCAGTTGACCTTTGGTCTGTTTCAAGTTGTAGTCGTAGGTCACGAGAAACGCCTTGACCGTCAGCGTTGGTATATCTTCGCCCAGCCAGTTGGGATAGCTGGTGTTGCGTATGACGGCTGGAAAATAGGTCTTGGTGGCCCGCATGATTTCGGGTGCCTTGTCATCCAGGCGCAGCAACTTGATGAGTTGTCGTGCTTCAGGCTTCATATCCGCAAACAACTTGGCAGGCTGACCGGCAACGATGACCACCACATCCACCGATTTATCGCCGGTGAGCTTGAGCAGCGCTTCTTCGTTGGAGAGGTAGCTCGCGTTGGCATCAGGCAAGACCTGGCCGAACATAAGCCGATACAGCGTGGTCGCTGACAGTGCGGTGCCGCTGCCGACCGGGCCCACATTGATTTTTTTGTCTTTCATTTCATGGATGAATTTGAGCGGTGAATCGGCCCGCGTGACAAAGTAAATTTCTTCGTCATACAGCGGCAGGATGACGCGCAAGGGCCGGATCAGCTGTCCTGCCGGATTGTTTCCAGCCGCGGCCTGGTCGAGCAGCGCCTGATACAGGTCGGACTGCACCAGCGCGAACTTGACGCCGGACTCATAACGCAGTCGCTGCACATTTTCCGCCGAACCCTTCGAGGGCAGCACTTCCAGGTCTATACCGGCCGGATCGGCAACCCACTTCGCGAGATCGCGGCCAATTTGGATGTAAGTGCCGCGTTCGGACGCAGTCACGATTTTGTACTCCGCTCTGGCCAGGGCCAGCCCCGGCAGCGCCAGCAATGTCAGCAAAAAACAGACGATAAAGCAGATTTTTTTCATGATATCGCTCTCATTTAATTTAAATTGCATAGTGCCAACGCCTGTGCGGCTTCGGAACATGGAGTATGGGTCGGGGCAGTGGGTTCTTTTTCAGGTGGCGCCTGTGTGGGTACTGCGGGGGCGGCGGTTTCCCGGTTGATGCGACCCGGCTTGCTGCCGGTTTGCGCCGGCTGTTTTTTCAAGCCCTTTGCCGTCCGTGGCAGGGCCCTCTTCTCTAAAGTCGGAGGCACTATGGGCATCGGTTCCGCACGCTCAGGGGGGACCGGAACCGCCTCGGCAAGTCGATTGTCAGGCAACTCTGTCTGCGCTTGGGTCGCCGTGGCGGCAGGCTCTGGCTTGACCAGGAGTGGCGCTGCCACGCTGTGAACGACGTTCTTACTGGGCTGTTTCTCAGCATAGGGCGTTGCAGGCGGCGGCTGAAAGAAAGAGGAAACGAGCAAAGCTGCCGCACCTGATATGACCAGAATCAGCGCCGCCAGCCAGGCCCGGCGCAGCCATTTCTGCTCCTGGGAAATATCTGACGATGCCAGCATCGGGTTGAAGGTGTTTGGGGCGGGGGCGGGCGCAGCCTGGGGTGGGATTGCAGCGGACGGCGCGGCCATGGCCGGCGGGCTCTTCAGGATGTCGGGTGTTTCCGGCTGGATGTCGCCCGTTGCAGCGGCTCTTGCTGATGCTGCTCTCGTGTCAGCGCTGGTGTCAGCGCTGGTGACAGGAGGGGCGGTTGCCGTTTTTGCCGCAGACAATGGCTGACCGCACTTAATACAGATCGTCGCCATCTTGTGGTTGAAGGCGCCGCACCCGGGGCAGACCTGCAGGTTCAGGGGCAGGCCCCAGTGGTCGCGAACCTGCGTTTTTGGCCCGGGTTCAGACAGGTGGAATACGTATTTCATCAACCTTACTCGCAGTATGCAGACTTTCCGTGTAACCAAGCTTCCAGCATGCACGAGCCTCCCAGCGCATATTTCTCTGGTCAGAACGTCATCGGTAATCTGACGGTGAGCGATACGTCTGGTGTGTCGCGTGTCAAGCCCGCACCCACTGACACGCTCAATGTCGTTTTTTCACTCAAACGATAGGAGTAGCCGACCAGCAAAGTGGCAAGCTGCGTCCTGACTGAGAGCGGCGCCGCCTTGCCATCTTGCTCGGTCCTGCCGATCGAACTATGGTCGTAGCCGATGCTGAAGGAGGATTTTTCATTCAGGGCCAGACCCATGCCGAAATTGAATCCGAATACATCACCTGGTGCGATGGTGCCGAGGAATTCTTCGTTGCCACCCAGAGTCTTGCGGCTGACATCGGTGCGCTTGAAGTTGTGCAGATAACTGACGCTGCCGAAAAATACCGCCGGGTCGGAAGGGAACAGCCAGGTCAGGCTCGGCTGCAAGGAATAAAAGCCGGAGCCGGTCGGCAATTCGGTTGGCAAGCCACTACCGGTTACATTGGTACCTATGCATCGCGGGTTGCAATCGGTCACAACCTCGAACGGGTCTTTGCCGGTGCGCGATTTGAAGCGCAAGCTGCCGATATAGAAAGGCTGGTCGACCCCGCCTTCGTTCAATTGATAACGCGCGGCCAGTTCGATATCGCCCAGCGCCTTGCCGCTGGTGTCGAATACACTGTCTGTTCCGGTGCCCACAAGGAGTGGGCGGTTGATGACGGTATCCGAACGGTATACATAAGGCACTCGGGCTTCCAGTTCGAAGCGGTTACTGATGCCGAAGCGCCCGGTCAATGCAGCGGTGAAAGTGTTGCGCTTGACTTCGCGCACATCCACCAAGCCGATCACGAGCGCTGGAATCACGGTGTAGCCGATCAGTGCCACCCGGTTGCTGGAGGAGTACCCGAACTGCAACGAGGGCTCCAGTACATATTTTCCTTTGGGGGTCAGTACACCCGGTTGTTCAAAGAGCGGGGCCACTTCTGGCGGCCGGCCATCCTGACTAGGTGCTTGACCTACCGCTTTGGTATTCTGTGGCTCGGCCTGGGCCAAGGTCAACTCTTCCGGCGCTCCGACTTTACCTGCGCCACGTTGTCTGGCCAATACATCGATGCCAACGGTACGGCGTACTTCCCGCAGGCTGGTCCTTTGCTCTGCCACGGTTAGCTTCAAGGATTCAAGCAATTCTCTTTGTTCAGCCAGTTGTTGCTTCATCGACTCCAGTCTGGCGGCGAGTTCCTCTTGCGTGCCGGTGACCGGTTCGGCGGAGGCTATCGCACCTACCAGTAACAGGGCGGAACAACCTGCATAACCGACGTATCGTAGCTTTTGCGTCATGTGTAATCCCCTGATGTCCCCAGCGTTCGGGCACGCTGTATTTTGAAGTGTTGGTCGTCATCGCGCCGATTTTGCAGACGCGATTGATTTACAAGTGCAAATGCATAACCTCCTGCGCTTACAGCAGCGTAGATGGGACCCTGCACCTTGTAGTTGGATGGTAAAGAAAGGGCTGTTTTTAATGTTGTTCGAAATCAAAGTTTGTCTGCAATAAGTGCGGGCAGCGCTGTTAGAAAAATTGGCAGCGATCATGCATGATTGGATTCGATTTATTGCGGCGCGGCATCCATCGTTGTGTCGCTTTCATGTGCTGTGATGGCAGCGCGGAGCTGGTATTTTTCGAGGAGGCGGTACAGCGTCACCCGTGAAATTCCCAGCAGCTGGGCCGCGCGGGAGATTTGATTGCGGGCCTGAGTCAATGCGCGCTGGATGGTTTCTCTTTCCGCGGTGGCGCGTGCGTGTTCCAATGAAATCTGCTCTTCTACGGTATCGCTGGCACGAAAACCGAGGTCTTCCGGCTTGATGAAACGGCCTTCCGCCATCACCGTCGCACGCTGGATGCGATTGATTAATTCGCGGACATTGCCGGGCCAATCATGCTGCAGCATCGCTTTCATCGCGTTTTTGGAGAACCCGCGCAAGCTTTTATTGTGTGCTTGCGAGAATTGCCTGAAGTAATGCAATGCAAGCTGTTCTATGTCTTCGGTGCATTCGACCAGGCGCGGCGTGGTGATGCAAATGACATTGATGCGGTAATACAAGTCTTCGCGGAAACGCCCTAATTTGACTGCTTGCTCCAAGTCGATATGGGTCGCGGCGATGACGCGTACATCAATGGTCAGGGACGCCGTGCCACCGACGCGCTCAATGGTTTTTTCTTGCAGGAAGCGCAACATGTTGACCTGCATGTCAAATGGCATGTCGCCTATTTCATCGAGAAACAGGGTGCCGCCTTGGGCCGCTTCAATGCGGCCGATTTTGCGCTGGTTGGCACCGGTAAAAGCCCCCTTTTCATACCCGAACAATTCAGACTGGAACAAAGTTGCCGGAATTGCGCCGCAATTAACCGTTACAAACGGCGCGTCATTGCGTGAAGACTGATGATGGATCGACAGCGCGGCGAGCTCTTTACCGGTGCCGGATGGCCCTGTAATCAGTACGGCCGCATCGGTATTTGCCACTTTCCTGATTTGCCTGGCGAGACGCTGCATCTGCGCCGACCTGCCCACCATGGTGGCATTGAGTTTGGAGGCAGAAGCTTCATCGGCGGATATCTTGTGGGCGTCATGCACGAATGCCATGCTCCAGGCATGCCGAAGCGCGAGGACAATGTGTTCGCACTCGGCCGGGATGGTCAGGAAATTGAACAGGCGTTCGCTGATGAATTTCCTGATAGAGGGCAACAGAATGAGTTCTTGGGAAAATAGGCCGACCCATGCAATTTGGTTAATGTTCAGGAATTTTTCATAGGCATCCATTTGATGCAAATCCTGTTCTTCCCGGATGATCACCAGACCCACACGACAGCCGTCATTTATTGCACGATAGGCTGTTTCCAGTGTCGGTTTCTCAATCAGTTGAATGTTGTTATCGAGTAGCAAGTCTGCGTAAGGACAGGCCTGCCCGATCGGGCTGGATAAACGCAAAACCAATACCGGCTGGAGTCGCCGCGCGAAAGTCGAGGCATATAGCATTTTTCTGTCTTTTTCTATTCTCATCGGTATCCGCAGCGGATCATCTGGATGATCCCCTCCTATCGCGCTGCAGGGCCCTTCGGATGGAGGTCAGGTTGCAGCTGACTCGTGTACCGTAATAGTTAATAACTGAATAATCAGGTTACAACGCGTGTTCTTTTTTAACAATCTGCAATCAGTTGAAAGTTTCTTGTAAGCCATTGATTTAATTGTGTTTATTGATTGAAATCAACGTTCTTCCTGGGGGTAGGAACAGGTTGTTTCCAAGGTGCATTCAAGCTGGGTTCGATAACGCGGAAAGGTATGCCGGGAGGCAAGATATTTGCGTTGAATAGGGGAAATTTTAGCCGCTGGAAATGGGAAATGGGAAATGGGAAATGGGCCATGGGCCAGGAGTGGACTGGCATGGCAGCAGCACGCCTGCATAAATGTAGCCTAAGCGTTTAGCCCAAGCGTTTAGCCCAGGCGACGATAGGCGCCATCCGACAGCCGCTCCACCAACCCGTCCAGTTCAAGTGTCAGCAGTTGGGTGCTGAGGGTGGAGATATCGAAGCCGCTGCGCTGCGCCAGCAGATCCACCGGCACCGGATCGAAGCCCATTGCAACCAGCAGCCGGCTGGCGAGCGGGTCTTTCGGGTTGGCGCTGGCAGTGCCAGCCGCTGCAACTATTGCCGGAATAGAGGCCGGCTTGAAATCACGCAACTCTTCCAGTATGTCCTGGGCCGACTCGACTAGTTTTGCCCCTTGCTTGAGCAGCAGATGACAGCCTTTGGACAGCGGCGAATGGATCGAACCCGGAATCGCAAATACCTCGCGGTTCTGGTCGGCGGCCATGCGGGCGGTGATCAGCGAACCCGATTGCAGTGCCGCCTCGATCACCAGCACGCCGCGCGCCAGTCCGGAAATGATGCGGTTGCGGCGCGGGAAGTTGGAGGCGATCGCCGGCATCCCGAGCGGGCACTCGCTGACGATGCAGCCGCCATCGGCAATCTGGTGCGCCAGGCTGCGATTGCGGGCCGGATAGACGATATCGGCGCCGGTGCCGATCACGGCCACAGTCGATCCGGCGCCGCGCAGACCGCCCTGATGGGCGGCCGCGTCGATGCCCAGCGCCATGCCGGAAATGATGGTCAGCCCGGCCTGGCTCAGCGCCTGCGAAAACTGGTCGGCGTTGGCAATCCCTTGCACGGTGGCATTGCGACTGCCGACCACCGCCAGCGCCGGAGCCGACAGCAGCGCCAGCCGCCCTTTCGCATACAGCATCAGCGGCGGGTCGGGAATATTCAGCAGCGCTGGCGGATAGCCATCGTCTGCCAGTGTCAGCACGTGATTGCCGGCTTGCGCGCTCCATGCCAGCGTCTTGTCGATCAGGGCCAGGGTGGCGTCGGCCGGCGCTGCCAGCAGCGCTTGCGCGACGCGCTGCGACACTACCTTATTTAACGCCGAAAAGTTGCTCGAAAAGATGTTTTCCGGCAGACCGAAAGCAGCCAGCAGCTTGCGCGCGGTCTCCGGGCCGACGCCGGGCGTTTGCTCCAGCCGCAACCAGAGCGCCAGTTCCTCCGGCCGCGCCGCGCCTGCGGTATCTGTCATCGTGGAATTGATGTCGGTTAGTCGGTTACTCGGGCGACTTGACCACATCGCCGACCTGGACCGAATCGGTGACTTGCATGATCAGGCCGTAAGAGATTTTGTTGAAGACCCGGAAAATAAATAGCGCACCGTATTGCTCGTCAGGCAGTTTGATGGTCTTGCCCTTATCGGCCGGGTCCTTGATGAGTTGACCGTAGCGCGACAATTCAAGCACTGTGCCAATATCGATGCCATCGTTCTTGCCGCGGTTGATCGCCACCACCTGATTTTGGCCGGCATGCGTTACGCCGCCGTAGATTGACACGATGCGCGCGGCGACCGGGTGTTCCGGCGGATGCGGCATGTAATTCAGGATCGGCGTTGGCGGTACCGGCAACAAGCGGTCGCCTACTCCCATTTCCTCCTTGGACGTAACTACTGTAAAAGTGTGCGCTTCATTTTCCGCACTGGCTGCGCGCTGCAGTTTCAGAGTGCCAAGATAGACCGCTTCAAAGCCGATGACCGCCATGGTTTCCGGGTCTTTCAAGGGCTTGCCCGGACGAAATGCCTGGAACGAGGTGCCACCCTGCAGATCGCCCCGAACATACGCCTTGTCATTTTTGCCAAGGAACACGCGCCCCTCTTGGGCCGCCACAATACGCGGCGTATCGTTGAACTGGTTTTCTTCGATTACCAATGGTTGCGATAGGAACGGCTCAATCCTGCTCGCAGCAATCGCCGGCACCGCATCCAGACCCAGGCGTTCGGTGCGAATTCCGGGCAACAGCCGCACGTTCGGCGAGCCGCCAAGAGCGGTCTTTGATCCCAGCCGCAGGCGGCCGGCGGCGCGGTCAAAATACACAATCTGGCCCGGATAAATCCAGTGCGGATTACGGATCTGGTCGCGGTTCAAGCCCCACACCTGCGGCCAGCACCACGGATGTTGCAGAAATTTTCCGGAGATATCCCACAGGGTGTCGCTGCGCACAACCGTATGCTGATCTGGGGCATTCGACAGAAATTCGCATGAGGCTGCCTGCGCATTCGGTACAGTCAGTAAAGCCAATGCAGCAAAAATAGGTGCAGCGGTCAATTTCAGAGCGATTGTGCTAAAATTTTTCACGATGTTATCCAATGAGTGGGCATGAGTTGGTGTCGAATGCAGCGCCACAAATGTGGTGTGTGCGCACAAGTGGATGCGCGGCAATACTTGCCAAATTGAATCAAATTCTGCCCATAAAACCTTGAACTAGCAAGAGAAAATCTTTTTCGGCACCGTGGTGCCGTTGTGTAAAAACCGTATGCCACTATTAAATATTCTGCTGTATCCCGATCCGCGCCTGCACAAGATCGCCAAGCCGGTGACGGTGTTTGACGCGCGCCTGAAAAAACTGATCAGGGACATGGCCGACACCATGTATGAAGCGCCCGGCGTCGGCCTGGCCGCCTCGCAAGTCGATGTCCATCAACAGTTGCTGGTGATCGATACCTCGGATACGCAAGACGATTTGCAAGTATTCATCAATCCGGAAATCCTCTGGGCCAGTAGCGAAACCAAGCTGTACGACGAAGGCTGCCTGTCGGTGCCGGGCGTCTATGATGGCGTCGAGCGTCCGGCCGAGGTCAAGGTGCGGGCGCTGGACGCCGATGGCAAAGCGTTCGAAGTCAGTGCCGATGGCTTGCTGGCGGTCTGTATCCAGCACGAAATGGATCACCTCAAGGGCAAGGTATTCGTCGAATATCTGTCGCCGCTCAAGCGCAACCGCATCAAGGCCAGAATGCTGAAGGAAGAGCGGCAGCAGCGGCGGGGATAATCACCCTCCGACATCAATTCTGAGCAATTCCCTGGCGATAGGATTTCGCCTCGTTTTCAAGCCAGTCCCGGAACTGTTTCAGGACTGCGCTTTCCGCCTTCTTTTCAGGGTAGACCAGATAATACGATTTGTTGTTGACGAAATAATGGTCGGCAGGAATGATCAATTGCCCGCTTTTCAGTTCGGATTCCACCAGAAAGCGCGGGATCAGCGCGATTCCCATATCGTGCATTGCCGCCTGCGTGAGCATCGAAAACAGTTCATAGCGCGGCCCGGTCATGTCATGTTCCACCTGTAGATCGAACGATGCGAACCAGGTATGCCAGGCATACGGCCGCGTGGTTTGCTGCAGCAACGGATATTCCTGCACTTGTTTCGGAGTCAGCTTTTTGCGCGGTGCGATCAAGCCCGGGCTGCATACCGGAACGATATCTTCCTGCATCAGAAAACACGCTTCGGTTCCCGGCCAGTGGGTGTCGCCGCAATGGATTGCTGCATCGAACCCGGTTTCGTTGAACAGAAATGGGCGGGTGCGGGTGGTCAGATTGATCGAAATATCCGGGTGTGCCTGATGAAATCGTGCCAGCCTGGGCATCAGCCACTTGGAGGCAAAAGTCGGCACGATGGCCAGCTCCAAATTGCCGCCCAGCCCGCGCCGCGCCATCAGTTCCAGCGTGTCGCGTTCTATTTCATCCAGCCGCAGAGCGACCTGGCGGCCATAGGTTGTGCCGGCTTCCGTCAGCGTCACGCCGCGCTTGCTGCGGTGGAACAGGGGTACGCCTAAAAAATCTTCCAGGCTGGCAATCTGCCGGCAAATTGCACTCTGGGTCTGGCTCAGTTCCAGCGCCGCCTGGGTGAAGCTCTGGTGTCTGGCGGCCGCTTCAAAAGCCATCAGTGCTTTGGTGTTGGGGATTTTTCTGCGCATGTTGAATGCCATTGGCACCATTTAAAAATTATTGTCCACGAAAGACACGAAAAGCACGAACCAAAATCACAGCCGGATTATTTTAAAAAATAAGGAGTATCGTAATTTTTATGGCATTTACCGCATATATTCATTGCGTATATAAAATATACTGCTACCAGTTTGTAGGTTGTGCAATGTTCCGGCGCATTCCGAGTCCATTTTTTCGTGCCTTTCGTGTTTTTCGTGGACCAGCTTTGTATGAATGTACATCTCCTAACGCGTGCGTAAAACGCACAAGCTGATGCATATTACGCGTTTGCATGCGGCCAGTCATTCTCGTACAGTGGCCAGCACTACTACCAAATTCATCAGGAGAACAAAATGCACCAAAAAGCGCAATTTCATTGGGACGACCCTCTGTTACTAGACCAGCAACTGAGCGACGAGGAACGCATGGTGCGCGACGCTGCCAGCGCCTATAGCCAAGACAAACTGCAGCCACGCGTGCTGGAAGCGTTCCGCAACGAGCAAACCGATCCCGGGATTTTCCGCGAAATGGGCGAACTCGGCTTGCTGGGACCGACGATTCCGGAACAATACGGCGGCCCCGGCCTGAATTACGTTTGTTACGGCTTGATCGCGCGCGAAGTCGAACGGGTCGATTCCGGCTACCGTTCGATGATGAGCGTGCAATCTTCATTGGTCATGGTGCCAATTTATGAATTCGGCACCGAAGCGCAAAAGCAAAAATTTCTGCCCAAACTGGCGACCGGCGAATGGATCGGCTGCTTCGGCCTGACCGAGCCGAACCATGGTTCCGACCCCGGTTCGATGATCACCCGCGCCAGGAAAGTGCCGGGCGGTTACAGCGTCTCCGGCAGCAAAATGTGGATTTCCAACTCGCCAATTGCCGACGTGTTCGTGGTCTGGGCCAAGGATGACGAAGGCGCGATTCGCGGTTTCGTGCTGGAAAAAGGCATGAAAGGGCTGACTGCCCCTGCAATCCACGGCAAATTCGGCCTGCGCGCCTCGATCACCGGTGAAATCGTGATGGACGGCGTGTTTTGCCCGGAAGAAAACGCCTTCCCCGACGTGCGCGGCCTGAAAGGTCCGTTCACCTGCCTGAACTCCGCCCGTTACGGCATCGCCTGGGGCGCATTGGGTGCAGCCGAAGATTGCTTCCATCGCGCCCGTCAATATGTGCTGGACCGCCAGCAATTCGGCCGGCCGCTGGCCGCCAATCAATTGATCCAGAAAAAACTGGCCGACATGCTGACCGAAATATCGCTCGGCTTGCAGGGTTGCCTGCGCCTGGGCCGGATGAAAGATGAAGGCATCGCCGCCGTCGACATCACCTCGATCATGAAGCGCAATTCCTGCGGCAAGTCGCTCGATATCGCCCGCATGGCGCGCGATATGCTGGGCGGCAACGGCATCTCCGACGAGTACGGCGTGATCCGGCACATGGTGAATCTGGAAGTGGTGAACACCTATGAAGGCACGCACGACGTCCATGCGCTGATTCTGGGGCGTGCCATTACCGGCATCCCGGCGTTTTCCTGATATTGGGGTGATGCCATGAGCCTGCTTCCCGACATCAAAGTGCTGGATTTGACGCGTGTGCTGGCAGGGCCGTGGTGCACGCAAATCCTGGCCGATTATGGCGCGACGGTCATCAAGATCGAAAAGCCGGGTGTCGGCGACGATACCCGGCACTGGGGGCCGCCGTTTGCCAAAGATGCCAACGGCAACCTGACCAGCGAAGCCGCCTATTACCTGTCGGCTAACCGCGGCAAGCAATCGGTCACGCTCGATTTCGCCAAACCGGAAGGCGCGGCATTGCTGCGCCAACTGGTGGCGCAAGCCGACGTCCTGATCGAAAATTACAAGGTCGGCAGCCTGCAGAAATACGGGCTGGATTACGAATCTCTAAAGGCGCTCAATCCGCGCCTGATTTATTGCTCGATCACCGGCTTCGGCCAGACCGGCCCGTATGCGTCGCGGCCCGGTTACGATTTTGCGATTCAGGCTGTTGGCGGCTTGATGAGCATCACCGGCGAGCGCGATGCATTGCCCGGCGGCGGTCCGCAAAAAGTCGGCGTTGCGGTGGTAGACGTGATGACCGGCATGTATGCCAGCAGCGCAATTCTGGCGGCGCTGGCCAATCGCGAACGCACCGGCGAAGGCCGTTATATCGATGTCGCGCTGCTTGATGTGCAAGTGGCGATGCTGGCCAATGTTGGCATGAATTATCTGGTCAGTGGCACCGTGCCGCAGCGCTGGGGCAATGCGCATCCGAATATCGTGCCGTATCAGGCGTTCGAAACCGGCGACGGACAAATCGTGATTGCGGTCGGCAACGATGGTCAGTTCGCCAGCTTGTGCCGGGTGCTGGGCCGGCCGGAATGGAGTGCAGACCCGCGCTTTGCCAGCAATCCGGCGCGGGTCCAGCACCGCGATCTGCTGTTGCCGCTGATTACTGAAACGCTGCAAGCGTGGCGCGGGCCGCAACTGGCGGAAGCGCTGGAAGCGGTCGGCGTGCCATGCGGGCCGATCAATAATCTGGCGCAAGTGTTTGCTGATCCGCAGGTGCAATCGCGGGAAATGCGGGTTGATGTGCCGCATCCGAGCGCCGGCAGCGTGCCGCAGGTTCGCCATCCGGTGCGCTTTTCCGGCGACGCGACGGTGGATATGCAGGCACCGCCGACGCTGGGTCAGCATACCGACCAGGTGTTGCAGCAGATGCTGGGGCTGCCAGCGCAGGAGATTGCCGCGTTGCGGCAGCAGGGGTTGGTGTAAAGCAGATTTGTCCGATCTATGCTTTACGCTGCCTTAGAGGGAGGCGCGCTAATAGTTACTTTAATAATTGCCCGTATTCCACAATAAAGTGGGGTATCAGTAAAAACATGCATCTTTCCGCATGTATCTTCTGCATCTTTAAAAATACGCACGGCTGTATGGGCAACTAGCCGGCGCTTGGTCCTGATCCGTTATTTTGTGAATTCGGAGGTGCGACGAACGACAGTATTCGGCCAAGAGCCGACATTCGCCTCCGTTTTAAAGCAACAACGTTTTTCAATAGAAAGCAATCAATGAATAAGATCGTGATCTTAGTCGCCACTGTAGCGATCTTCCTGTCGGCATGTGGTCGCTCAACGCCAGATACTAAGGAGCCAGCAGGCGGCCAGCAAACTACTGCAGCCCCCAAGTGTCAGTATGCCCTTGTCCGTAGCGACGTTTTGGACTTGCCAGAGGCAAAGATTGAAGTGTCCGATTACACGGTCTCGGATGCCCCTGATCAGTCCTGGGCCAACGCTTCATTCACACTTCAAGATCCGAAGACTCGACTGACCGAGGCTGAGGTCAAGAGCGTGCTCAAGCGTTTGTATGATCGGATCACAGATAGCTGCCGCAAAAACCCGATCAAAAAGTCCCGGATGTTCCTCTATCCAGCGGGCGTAACCGCAGGGGAGAGCGCAAATTGGATAGCTCGGTACGACTCTGCCAGCAACCCGGCAACAACGATTCACCACAATCTTCTCAAGGATGAGCGCAAGGATAAATATGCGTGCGTTGACAAGGTGGAGCCTGGTCGCAGTCTTGATATTAATCCGAGATTGCCCTCCATTCGCCAGCGTAAGATCATCGGAACCTGGGCTGACTCCACTTTTAATCTGACCCTGAGCCTCGAACAAGTCGGAGCAAAAGTCTATCGCGTACAGCGTAGTGCCTACTGCAAGAGTGGTGAGCGTGGCGAAATACTGAAGACCGGCCCAGGGAAGCGCTATTCTGTCATCGGCAGCAGCTCTGGAGACTATTACGAGGTCCTGCCTTCTGGCGATCTGGGTGTCTTTGATCGCGACGGACGGGTGGACACATTGCCCATCCATTTCGCGTTACATCCTGCCTCGACGGGCGATAACTAGGCCATAGTTATAGGTTAACTTCGCCAATAGCTGGAGTAAATAGTCACAACCGTGGCCTGCTTTAGTTCCCCACCGTTAAGTGTTGTCCGATGCCGGCCGCCGCCACAGGCCCGAATTGATGTGCGCAAGTGCTACCGGCCGGCGCTGGGCAAACCTTAACGAAAGTGGACTTCAACTTACTCAGGTGTCTCATTTGCAGCTAGCGCTAGCTGTAGGGACGTCCGGGATGCACACTTCCTGGTCATACTTTGCGGTGCTGGAGGGCTGCAGGACCGCATTAGCGCCAGAATTGACCCAGCCCGGCAAAAGCGGTGGCATGGCGTGAATCCAGCATCCGGGGCTTTCGCTATCAAAGAAGTCCACATGGACTGGCCCCAAATCATCCTGAATGACCTGGCACGCGTAGTTGCAATAGACCTGATCGCCACGATAAACGGAGACCGCAACCCGTTGGATTCCGGTTCCGCGCATCCGTTTCAAGAGATGCCTATCATGTTTCCCGAGCCCCCAGCCGTACAGTGTCAAGGTGACTCGCTGCGAAGTAAGTACCTCCCGGTACACAGTAGAAAGGTAGTAGCTGTTCTGGATCGAGGACACCTTCTGCTGCATCGTTCCCTCACTGACAAACAGCGGCACGACCCGCTCGCTGCGCCACTCCTGAAGGACTGCCTCCAGCAAGCGTGTCCCATCGTTATGAATCTTGGACTCCTGTTCCACCGCATTGCGGCACAGGGCGAGGCTTCCGTGAGGGTAGAAAACCAAGGTGTTAGTCTGCTCCCTATAAGGTTCACGGAATCTCTGCCAGGCATCATCGAACGCGCCGTTCCGGAAGCAATCCTTGAACATGTGACCGTCCTGGACGTTGAGCCCGTAGGTCATCGTCCAGTAGACCAGCAGGTCGTAGTTCAGCGACAGGATCGTATTGAAGCTCTTGAGGAACAGATACATGCTGGGTAATTGCCCACTCACCAGTTCGTAGTCAGGATGGACATCGCGAACGGCCTGGATCAGGCACTCTCTGACGTTCAGGTAGGTTTGGTGCGTGCGGTTGTCCGGTATCTGCAGTGATCGGTTGACATTGGATGCTTGCCAGACCAGTCGAAGGATCAGCTCGAAATCGGATGTTCCAAAGAAGCCGAATAGGCGATTCACATCATCTGCGAGCAAGCCACCTTGCTGAGCGTGGGCCAGCAATGAGCCATAGGCGAAGCTCGGCGACACCGCGATGCTTGCGCCATTGCCCAGCAGAATCGTGCCTCGGTGGTAGTTGGCGGCAATCTGAGCCCACTGCATAACGGGGTATGGCATATCGGATACCTCCTGTTTTTTTCGTTTGTATGACGATATTTCAACGGATCGCCATGGGCTCAAATGGTCCGCTTTCGCTGCACTGCTGTCATTGGGGCGAAAAACCTGAACGGCTCTTATGGGTCGATTGCCGCCATCCAACCAACCAGTGGCGCTTTAAAAGCACAAGACTATTGCAACACGACAAGATGTCCAGCCTGCAGGACACCCGCAGCGGCGGCTGATTGCAGCTCATCGCGTGCCATTTCCACTTTCCCGTTTTCAGGCATTTTTAAGCAAGGTGTTTTTGAATGAACTTACGCCGGCCAGTGCCTCTTGATAATGCCGGCCAGCTTGTCGAACGCCGGCGCGATTTGTTCGTTCGGCACGCAGGCATAACCCAGCATCAGGCCGCGTCTGGCGCTGTCAGCCTGCATGTAATAGCCGGACAACGGGCGGGTGATGATGCCGGCTGCGCGCGCTTCGCTGCAGATGGCCAGGTCGTCGCAACCGGGCGGCAGATGCAGCGCCAGATGCAGGCCGGCGTCGCCGTCGGAAAAATCGATGGCGTCGCCGAAATGGTGCTCGATGGCCTGTTGCAGCAAGCGCAGGCGCTCGCCGTACAACACCCGCATGCGCCGGATGTGGGAAGCAAAATAACCTTCCGTCATGAAATCGGCCAGGATGGCCTCGGTAAACACCTGGCCGCCGCGATACAGCTCGGAGTGCCCGGTGGCGAAGGCTTCCGACAAGGCTTCCGGCACCACCAGAAAACCGATGCGCAGCCCGGGAAACATGGTCTTGCTGAAGGTGCCCATGTACAGCACGCGCTCGTGCGTATCGAGGCCCTGCAATGACGCCAGCGGCCGGCTGCCGTAGCGGAATTCGCTGTCGTAATCGTCTTCCATGATCCACGCCTTATGCGCGGCCGCATATTCCAGCAGCAGGCGACGGCGCGACAGGCTCATCACGGTGCCGAGCGGATATTGATGCGACGGCGTCACGAATATGAAGCGCGGCGGATGCGCAGGATGTAACAGCGCGGTCTGGGGCACCTGCATGCCTTCGGCGTCGACCGGGATCGGCACCGGCTCGATGCCCAGCGACTGGCAAACGCTGCGGGTGCCCCAGTAGCAGGGTTCCTCGACCCAGGCCTGATCGCCATGCTCGCCCAGCAATTTGGCGGCCAGATCGATCGATTGGTGGATGCCGGTGGTAATGATGATTTGATCGGTGCGGCAATTGACCGAGCGCGCCACCCGCAGGTATTCGGCAATCGCTTCCCGCAACGGCAGGTAGCCGCCGCCCTGGCCGTAGCTCAGCAGATCGGCGCGCGAACGGCGCCAGTGTTTATTCTGCAGCCGGCTCCACACCTTGCTGGGGAATTGCGTGACATCCGGCACCCCCGGCATGAACGCGCCCCACTGCAAGGCGCTGACGCCGGCGCGCTGGATCAGCTGCGCGCCGCGGGTCGACAAGCCGGCATGGCCGGGATGGTCGCTATCGCTGCGGCTGTTCTGGCGCACATCGACGATTTGATCCGGCACCGTATCGGCAATAAAGGTGCCGGCGCCCGCGCGCGTTTCCAGATAACCCTCGGCGATCAATTGTTCGTAGGCGTGGGTTACGGTATTGCGCGACATCGCCAATTCGCGCGCCAGTTCGCGCGAGGATGGCAGTTGCAGGCCGGCCGGCAATTTGTGCGCCAGAATCGCTTCGCGCAGCACTTGATAGATCTGGCGATTGACCGGCTGGCCGGTGGCGCGATCGATGCGTTGCAATAAAAAATCCGGTAACGAGGCTATGCGCAAAGTGGCTCCATCAAATAAATCAAACTGGCTCTTAAGTATAACGCCAGAATCCTATTAATATAGTTCCACAGAATGACCATCGGAGTCGATGAGACGCTGGCAAAAAGCCAGCCAGCCACTTCGATGATTTAATAAATACATGGAGTATGCTTAAAAACACCATGCTTTCCGCATTATTCATATGCGGTACTTAAAAATACAGGTAGTAGTGTGTGTGACGTCCACAGTATGTGGTCACACGAAAATGCGGGTTTCACCCGCCCTACATTAGACCCGCAGCTTGCGCCTCAGCCAAAAATAACATTACTGGAGATATCATGGAAATAAGCAACCAAGCCCTGCAGCAGCGCAAAGAAGCCGCCACCGTACGCGGCGTCGGCGTGATGACCCAGATCTATGTCGATCATGCGAAAAATTCCGAAGTATGGGATGTCGAAGGCAAACGCTATATCGACTTCACCGGCGGCATCGGCGTGCTCAATACCGGCCACTGCCACCCGAAGATCATCGCTGCGGTGGAAGCCCAGCTGCAAAAATTCACCCACACCTGCTTCCAGGTGTTTCCGTATCAGGGTTATGTCGAACTGGCTGAAAAGCTCAATCAGCTGACACCCGGCAACCATGCAAAACGCACCGCGCTGTTCTCGACCGGTGCCGAAGCGGCCGAAAATGCGGTCAAGATTGCCCGTGTCGCCACCGGCCGCAGCGGCATCATCGCTTTCTCAGGCGCGTTCCACGGCCGCACCATGATGGGCATGGCGCTGACTGGCAAAGTGGTGCCGTACAAAGTGGGTTTCGGCCCGTTCCCGTCCGACGTGTATCACGTACCGTTTCCGGTGGCGCTGCATGGCGTGACGGTGGACGATTCCTTGCAAGCGCTGGATCGCCTGTTCAAGGCCGACATCGATCCGAAACGGGTCGCCGCGATCATCATCGAACCGGTGCAGGGTGAGGGCGGTTTCTATCCGACGCCGCCGGAATTCATGCGCGAGCTGCGCGCGATCTGCGACTTGCACGGCATTCTGCTGGTGATCGATGAAGTGCAGAGCGGCTTTGCCCGCACCGGCAAAATGTTCGCCATCGAGCACTACGACGTAGTTCCGGACATGCTGATGATGGCAAAAAGTCTGGCCGGCGGCTTTCCGCTGTCGGCCCTGACCGGCCGCGCGGAAATCATGGATGCGGCAAATCCGGGCGGTCTGGGTGGCACCTACGCCGGCAATCCGCTGGCAGTGGCGGCGGCGCTGGCAGTGATCGACGTGATCGAGGAGGAAGGCTTGGTGGCGCGGGCCAACCAGCTCGGTGCGCAATTGCGCAGCACGCTGGAAGGCTTGCGTTCGGAGGTGCCGGAAATCGCCGATGTGCGCGGCCTGGGCGCGATGGTCGCAGTCGAATTCAACCATCCCGACAGCAAGCAGCCGAACCCGGATTTCGCCAAGAAAGTGCAGGCCAAGGCGCTCGAACAAGGTTTAGTATTGCTGACTTGCGGGATTTATTTCAACGTCATCCGTTTCCTGATGCCGCTGACGATTCAGCCGGAAGTGTTTGAAGAAGGATTGCAAAAACTGGCGCTGGCCCTGAAAGCATAAGCAAACATAAGCGCCATCGGCGGATGCGGTGTGGTGCATTAAAAACCACGCCGCACCGCCATGGACGTTGCAGTACCGAGCAAGCCCTGTGATTGGGCAAATCAGTTGATCACACAGTTACACAATCCGGCTCGCTGACCGGAATGCAAGGGAGAGAGCAATTGCAATTGCCCACCTTGACTTACTTACATATGGAGACGACACACATGCACTACGCACAATCCCACCCGCAATTAGCCCTATTCATGGCCGAGTTTCGCCCTGTGCCATTGGTTCGGCACACCGCGCAAAATTAAACTCCGCACACACGCACTCACATACATACACACGCACATCCGAGCGCGCCGCAATGTCTCGCGTCAGGCCCGCAGGTGCAGCAGTAAAGCGGATCGATCGCTTTAAAAATGTACTTCCGGTATGTGGCAGTCTGGATGAACCCGAGCATTCTGGACGGCATGGTTCTTGCGTTATAGATTTTGGAAACGTAAAGTTTTGACCGCACTGACACCAGCAGGTTTGTCGCTGATCAAGGCAACGCAGTCAAGGAAAAAGTAGCATCAGCAGCCAATGTCAGGTGACCGGAGAAAGAATTTTGAAGAAGTATCAAACGTCCTGATGTGGCAGTACAGTCGGGGACATCCCGATTAAAAAAACGTGAGCATTTTTTTAATTGATGCATATAGTTCGACAGATTTCTGGCGCCATGGAGATACAATTTTGAATCAGGCAAATACCGCAGTAGAGACAGCACATCCAGTACCTGCAGAGCGCGACACGCTGGTCGCATTTAAGGGCGTCCAAAAAACCTACGATGGTGAAAATCTGGTCGTCAAGCATCTGGATCTGGAGATCCAGCGCGGCGAATTCCTGACCTTGCTGGGGCCGTCCGGCTCCGGCAAGACCACTTGCCTGATGATGCTGGCCGGTTTCGAGTTTCCCACCGGCGGCGAAATTCTGCTGGATGGGCAATTGCTCAACAAGGTGCCGCCGCACAAGCGCAACATCGGCATGGTGTTCCAGAACTACGCATTGTTTCCGCACATGACGGTGGGGCAGAACGTGGCTTACCCGTTGCAGGTGCGCGGCATGGCCGCCAGCGCCCGCGCCGATAAGGTCAAACAAGCGCTCGACATGGTACAGATGGGTAATTTTGCCGAACGTTATCCGGCCCAGCTGTCCGGCGGCCAGCAGCAGCGCATCGCCCTGGCGCGCGCACTGGTGTTCGATCCCAAGCTGGTGCTGATGGATGAGCCGCTGGGCGCGCTCGACAAGCAGTTGCGCGAGCACATGCAGCTGGAACTGAAAGCGCTGCATCAACGGCTCGGCGTCACCTTCGTCTATGTCACCCACGATCAAAGCGAAGCGCTGACGATGTCGGATCGGGTCGCGGTATTCGATCAGGGCATCATTCAGCAACTGGCGGTGGTCGATCGCCTGTATGAATATCCTGAAAACCAGTTTGTGGCCGGCTTCATTGGCGACAACAACCGCTTTGTCGGCACGCTTGAATCGGTGTCGGGCCCGCTCGCCAATGTGCGTCTGCCGGATGGCTCGGTGCTGACCGGCACCAACGCGAATGCCGCATCGGTGGGGCAAGCCGCAGTCGCCTGCATCCGTCCCGAGCGGATTCGGCTGGCTGCGCTGGACGCGGGCGCTCCGAATGCGCTGCGGGTCAGCGTCAGCGGCCTGATCTATTTCGGCGACCACGTGCGGGTACGTTGTTCATTGGCGCATCAGGAGGATTGTTTCGTCAAGCTGACTCTGGGCGACCCGGCGCTGTCCGGATTGGCCGAGGGAACACAGGTGGCGCTGGACCTGAACCCGGACCGTTTGCGTATTTTCATCTAGTTTTTACCACCCAAAACCATAAAATAAAGAGGAGTTGCAATGAGACTGTTAATCAAACCTATCCTGGCGTCAGCTGCATTGTCCGTTGGTCTGGTCGGCCTGGTCGGCCAGACACATGCCGCGGACATCACGGTCGTGAATTTTGGCGGCGCCAACGGTGCCGCCCAAAAGGCAGCCTATATCCAGCCGTTTGAAAAAACCACAGGCAATAAAGTGGTGATGGTGGAATACAACGGTGAGCTGGCCAAACTCAAAGCCATGGTCGAAACCAAGAACGTCAGCTGGGATGTGCTGGAAATCGAAGCCGGCGTCATCGGCCGTGCTTGTGAAGAGGGTTTGCTGGAAAAAATCGACTTCAATAAAGTCGGCAAGAAAGCCGATTACATGCCGGAAGCGATCAATGAATGCGGCGTCGGCACCTTCGTCTGGTCCACCGTGCTGGCGTACAACGCCGACAAGCTCAAGACGGCGCCTGCCGGCTGGGCCGATTTCTGGAACGTCAAAAAATTCCCCGGCAAGCGCAGCATGCGCAAGGGTGCGCGCTATAACCTGGAATTCGCCCTGATGGCCGATGGGGTGCCGACCAAGGATGTCTACAAAGTACTGGCGACCAAGGCCGGGGTGGAGCGCGCTTTCAAAAAAATGACTGAACTCAAGCCGAATATCCAATGGTGGGAAGCCGGTGCGCAGCCGCCGCAATTCCTGGTGGCCGGCGACGTGGTGATGACCACTGCCTACAACGGCCGGATTGATTCCGCCCAGCGCGAAGGCAAGAACCTGCAAGTAGTCTGGGCCGGCAGCATCTACGACCTCGACTACTGGGCGATCCCGAAGGGTTCACCAAACAAGGCCGCTGCCGAGAAATTCATCGCCTACGCCAGTTCAGCTGAAGCGCAAAAGAACTATGCGGGAAAAATTGCCTACGGTCCTACCAACAACACTGCACTGAAGTTGCTGGATGCCAAAACGCTGGCGGGCCTGCCGACCTCGACAAAAAATGTGAAGGATGCGGTTGGGAATAATCTGAAATTCTGGACCGATCATGGCGAAGATCTGGAGCAGCGTTTTACTGCCTGGGCTGTCCAATAAGGAGTCTCCTCGCCCGTCGTGTGCCCATGCAAGGGCGATACATGACGGGTTTCGATGCTGCCCATGGCGGCTTTGTGGGCGGTATTTTTATTATTATTGGCATCCTAAATTATGACTTCACTGGCATCGGGCATTGCGCCGAACCCTGCACTAAACGCGGCATTAATCGCGCCATCGGTGCAGCAGCTCAAACGCGACTTGCGAAAGGCGCAAATGCGCAAGCGCAGCATGGCGCTGGCGCTGATTGCGCCGCTGGCGATTTTTTTGATGATTACTTTTGTGGTGCCGATTGGCGTCTTGCTCAAGCGTGCCATCGATAACCCGGAAGTGGCATCCACCCTGCCGCACACCGTTGCCGCGCTGTCGCAGTGGGACCGCAAAGCGGCACCCGACGCCGCCGCTTTTGTCGCGCTGGCGCAGGATCTGACACTGGCCAAGGAACAAAATACCGCCGGCACGCTGGCCCGGCGCGTCAATAGCGAGCTTCCCGGGGCGCGTTCGATCATCATGAAGACGATGCGTGCGATGCCGCCAGTCGATGCCGACGGCAAACCGATCCCTGCTGCCGGCATTCGGCAAGCGCTGATCGAACTCGACGAACAGTGGGCGCAGCCGGAATACTGGCGCGTGATCGCCAAAAACGGCTCGAAATATTCGCCGTATTACCTGCTGGCCTCAGTCGACATGCGACAGGACAGCATGGGAAATATAGAGAAAAAACCGGCAGACCAGTCGGCCTATCAAGAGATTTTCGGCCGCACCTTTATGATCAGTCTGGTGGCAACCTTATGCTGCCTGTTGATCGGTTATCCGCTCGCCTACTGGATCTCGACGATGTCGGAACGGCGCTCCAATCTGTTCATGATTCTGGTGCTGATCCCGTTCTGGACTTCGATCCTGGTACGCGTCGCCTCCTGGATCGTGCTGCTGCAGTCCGAAGGGCTGGTCAACTCCGCGCTGATGGCGCTGGGCTTGACGCATGCGCCGCTGGAACTGCTGTTCAACCGCATCGGCGTGTATATCTCGATGACCCATATCCTGCTGCCGTTCATGATCTTGCCGCTGTACAGCGTGATGAAATCGGTGCCGCCGACCTATATGCGCGCCGCCATCTCGCTCGGTAGCCATCCGTTTGCCGCGTTTTGGCGCGTGTATGTGCCGCAAACTTTTCCTGGCGTTGGCGCCGGCAGCTTGCTGGTATTCATCATCGCGCTCGGCTACTACATCACGCCGGCCTTGCTGGGCGGTCCGAACGAACAGATGGTCAGTTATTACGTGGCGTACTTTACCAACGTGACCCTCAACTGGGGCATGGCTTGCGCGCTCGGCGCCTTGTTGTTCGCCGCAACTTTGGTGTTGTACGGCATGTATCGGCGTTTCGCCAAAATTGAAGTCAGCATGTAATCAGTAACCGGGACCAATACCATGAAAACTTCCTTGCCCTTATTCCCGCCCTATGTATCGCTGACTGAGCGCATCTGGTTCTTTTTCCTGCGCGGCTTCAATCTGCTGGCGCTGCTATTTCTGGTGCTACCGATTCTGGTGATTATTCCGCTCTCGTTTTCGGACAGCACTTTCCTGTCGTATCCGATGCCCGGCTATTCGCTGCGCTGGTACGAGAATCTGATCCATTCCGAAGCCTGGGTGCGCGCTGCCAAGAATAGTTTCATCGTCGCGCCGCTGGCCACTCTGATCGCCACCGTACTCGGTACGCTGGCAGCAGTCGGCCTGAATAAGGCAGATTTCCCCGGCAAGGGTTTGCTGATGGCGGTGTTGATCTCGCCGATGGTGGTGCCGGCGGTGGTGGTCGGCGTCGGCGTGTACATCTTCTTTGCGGAAATCGGTCTGGCCGACAGCTACACCGGCCTGATCCTGATACATGCGGCGCTCGGCGCGCCATTCGTGGTGACCACGGTGTCGGCCACTCTGCAGGGCTTCAACCACAATCTGGTGCGCGCCAGCCTGAGCCTGGGCGCCGGTCCGCTGAAGACTTTTTTCCGCATCACGCTGCCGGTGATTGCGCCGGGACTGATTTCCGGCGCACTATTTGCCTTTGCCACCTCGTTTGACGAAGTGGTCATCACCCTGTTTGTGGCCGGGCCTAACCAGACCACCTTGCCGCGCCAGATGTTTACCGGCATTCGCGAAAACATCAGCCCAACCATTGCCGCGCTGGCGACAATACTGATCATCTTTTCCACCTGTTTGCTACTGGTTCTCGAGTGGCTACGCGGCCGCAATAAGGCCGCCGCCAAAATTTAACGGTCATGGCAGCCACACCCGATTTTAAAATTCGCCATGACCGTTTCCCCCACCCCCAACCCTCCCCCGCGAGCGGGAGAGGGGGACGAAGGCTCGCTGCGCGAGTTCCTCATTAATTCACATTACGGAGATTTCTGCATGCTGCAATTAAAAGATTCGTCGCTATTGCGACAACAAGCATATTTGGATGGCAAATGGTGCGATGCCGATGACGGCGGCACGATACAAGTGACCAATCCGGCCACCGGCGCCGTCATCGGCAGCGTGCCGAAGATGGGCGCTGCCGAGACTAAACGCGCAATCGACGCCGCCAACGCCGCCTGGCCCGCCTGGCGCAAGAAAACCGCCAAAGAACGCAGCGCCATCCTGCGCAAGTGGAACGACCTGATGCTGGCCAATGTCGATGATCTGGGCTTGCTGATGACCGCCGAGCAAGGCAAGCCGCTGACCGAAGCCAAGGGCGAAGTCGTCTACGCCGCCTCGTTCATCGAATGGTTTGCCGAAGAAGGCAAACGCATCGCCGGCGAAACCCTGCAATCGCCGTGGCCGGACCGCCGTCTGGTGGTGATCAAGGAGCCGATCGGTGTCTGCGCCGCCATCACGCCGTGGAATTTTCCATCCGCAATGATCACCCGCAAGGCCGGCCCGGCGCTGGCGGCAGGCTGCCCGATGGTGGTCAAGCCAGCCGAATCGACCCCGTTTTCGGCGTTGGCGCTGGCGGTGCTGGGCGAACGCGCCGGCATTCCTGCCGGGATTTTCAGCGTCATCACTGGTTCTTCGCGCGCCATTGGCGGCGAAATGACCGCTAACCCGATTGTGCGCAAACTGACGTTTACCGGTTCCACCGCAGTCGGCCGCCTGCTGATGGAGCAAAGCGCACCGACCATCAAGAAGCTGTCGCTGGAACTGGGCGGCAATGCACCGTTCATCGTGTTCGATGACGCCGATCTGGACGCTGCAGTCGAAGGCGCGATGATTTCCAAATACCGCAACGCCGGCCAGACCTGTGTCTGCGCCAACCGGATTTACGTGCAGGATGGCGTGTACGATGCGTTTGCCGCCAAATTGGTGGCGGCGGTGGCCAAACTGACCGTCGGCAACGGCGCCGAGGCGGGCATCACGCAAGGGCCGTTGATCGACGCCAAAGCGGTGGAAAAGGTCGAACAGCATATCGCCGACGCGCTCGCCAAAGGCGGCCGTTTGCTGGCCGGCGGCAAACGCCATGCGCTGGGCCACAGCTTCTTTCAGCCGACCGTGATCGCCGATGTCACGTCCGAGATGCAGGTAGCCAGGGAAGAAACCTTCGGCCCGCTGGCGCCGCTGTTCCGCTTCAAGACCGATGCAGAAGTCATCGCCCTGGCCAACGATACCGAATTCGGCCTGGCCAGCTATTTCTTTTCGCGCGACATCGGTCGTATCTGGCGCGTCGCGGAAGCGCTGGAGTCCGGCATGGTCGGCATCAACACCGGTCTGATCTCGAATGAAGTCGCGCCGTTCGGCGGCGTCAAGCAATCCGGCCTGGGACGCGAAGGTTCAACCTACGGCATGGATGACTACCTGATCATCAAGTATCTGTGCATGGGCGGGATTTAATTCCGGCCGCAGCAGACGCTTCAAGCGTCTGCTGCTTTTACCTATACTGAATTATGTATTTTTTTGATACCCTTTAAACACATGCGGATAAGCATGTGTTTTTCTGCATACTCCTTCTTATTTTCTCAATAGTGCGTGGTGTTGGCGAATTTTTGTGCGCACGCTGACAGGCGCAATGACGCTGGAAAATACCGGATGTTTGAGTGTGGTGGTTTGACTTTGTCAGGTACGCTTGGGCACGATGAAAAGTCTTGATTGCCTGCGGAGTTTAAATCCAGCGCTATGAATTGGCAGGACCGGCAGGACCGGCAGGATTGGCAGGGGAAGAAGGAGTCGAACCTTCGAATGCCGGAATCAGAATCCGGTGCCTTAACCAACTTGGCGACTCCCCTGCTGAAGAAGTAATAACGCACACAGAAATATGCAGGTGCTGAGAATAACACACGCGTGCGGTGATTATTCGTTTGCCTCGCTGTCACGGGTTAATTTCTCAAGCCTGGCCACCAGTTTCGGTATTGACGTCCCATAGTTGGTCTTTTGGTAGCCCAAGTGCGCACCATTCTCTGCCACGCCGGTTCTGGCCGTCTTTTGCAGTGTCTTGTCAAATAACACGATGGCGCAAATCACATCGTAGGACCTTCTGGAAAAATCGGTGCTCAATATTTTATCCAGTTGATCGGTGAGCGCCTCGTATGCATGATCCGGCTGGCCAAATGCGTCGAAGCGTTCCGACCCAAGCAACTCCACCGCCACGATCAATGGATGCATTATCGTGCGCAACTCGGCTGGAGCAGAAATCAAATCCTGCCACAACCGGCTGGCTTCGCTTGCATTTTTTGCGCTGATGAATTGCGACAACGCTTCGCCATACGACGCAGCGTTGTCAATCGTCCGGCCCAGCGCAATCAAATCGTTGCATGCGGTTCGCATCGATGGCAGATGCAGGATCAGCGGCGATTGGGTTGACGCTTGCAGTGCCTCGATCAGCGCGGCGTCGGGCGGCACGCTGATCTGGTGCGCGCCATCTCTGGCCACGCGCTGCAAAGTTTCATGAATCGATTCCGGGCTGATGTTTTCATCCATGTCGATCAGGGTGCCCTGATCGAGGTTGATCCACATGACGCGCTGCTGGCGCAGGATGGTCAGCAGGCGTATCTCCAACGCCAATGGCGCCGGCGGCCGGGGCGGAATTTTGAATTGACTTGCTGCGGCATCGAACGTGTTATTGAAAATATTCCGGATGGTTTTTTCGTCCATGCCAAACGTTTTCGACAGTGTGGTGAACGGTTGGCGCAAGGCCATTTTCCAAACGCTTTGCACCAATCGCGTGGTTGCGCGGTGATGTGCAGAGATCTGGGATATCGGTTCATTGAAGGTCACCAGGCAATCGCGGCAACGCAGACGCCGCCGCTTTATTTCCAGGAAAACAGCTTTTTTCTTGACCGGCAGGTCACGGATGCGCCAGTTCATCTTGCCATATCCGACCACCGCGGCAGAACCGCAGCCAGGGCATGCCACCGCTTTTTTCTCGGTTTCGAGTCCAATCAAAATCTCAACATCGGTTTCGTGCATATAGAGCAGTCGTACGCCTTTTAAAGGCATGCTCCAGGTCGCTGCTTGTGTAGGCATTGCGTCATCCTCAAGCCGAAATTGTTAAAAATAATACGGATTATATTATGTATATTTTAGGCTTGAATCATCTCATGAAAACACCATCTATGCCAGAATAAGAGTGGAATTGTAAGGAAAATCAGCTACATCGAAAAATAATCAATTTTAAAAACTATAAATTAATCCGCAATCTTTTGAAGCTCCCCTGTTTTCTAAAATTAATTAGATGTGATACTCTTGAGCGCAATTCAGAGATTCATTCATTCCAAAAATAACTTGTAATACCGCTTTTTCATCCCTTATATTGATAATTAGGAAGTCAGCATGCAGCATTTCAGGATGTCATTTTTAGTTACGATTGTTCTACTTGCCCTGGCGGCATGGTGGGGTTACAGCATCGGTGGCCCGGCCGGCGCAGCGCAGGCGCTCTTTGTCGCCTCCATTCTGTCGATCATGGAGGTTTCACTCTCTTTCGATAACGCGGTCGTGAATGCGTCCGTGCTGCGCAACTGGGACCCGTTCTGGCAAAAACTGTTCTTGACGGTCGGCATCATTGTTGCGGTGTTCGGCATGCGCCTGGTATTTCCTATTCTGATCGTGTCCATTGCGACCGGCTTGGGACTGATCGATGTGATGACCATGGCTTTGAATACGCCCGAAGAATATTCGCGCCATCTGACTGCAAATCATGCGCAGGTCGCTGCGTTCGGTGGCTCTTTCCTGCTTCTGGTGTTTCTGAATTTTCTGTTTGATGAGGAAAAAAAGTTGCATTGGCTGGGCTGGATTGAAGAAAAACTAGGCGAGCACGGCAACGAGGGTTTGTCGACCTTGCTGGCTCTGCTGGCGGTGTTCGGTTGTGTGGCGCTGGTTCCTGAAGCGCAGAAGCTGTCGGTTCTGATGGCAGGCATTGGCGGTATCGCAGTGTATCTGGCGGTGAGTTTCCTCAGCGATATGCTGGGCAAGGAAGTAGGCGATCCGGCTCTCGGCACCGTGGTCAAACGCGGCAGCATCGGTGGCTTCCTGTATCTGGAAGTGCTGGATGCCTCTTTCAGTTTCGATGGTGTGATCGGCGCTTTTGCAATTACTAGCGACGTCGTCATCATCATGTTAGGCTTGGCAATCGGCGCCATGTTCGTGCGTTCGATGACAGTCTTCCTGGTGCATAAAGGCACCCTCGAAGAATTCGTTTTCCTGGAGCATGGCGCGCATTACGCGATCGGTATCCTGGCGTTCATCATGCTGGCAAGTGTGAAGTTTCATATTTCAGAATGGTTCACCGGCTTGTCGGGCGTTGCCTTCATCGGTTTGTCTTTGTGGTCTTCGGTTCGCTACAAGCGGAATCAAAACGCAGATGCGGATGCCGGTGTATTGGAATCCTCTAAATAGTTTTATTCATCGAAACGGATAATCACGCATGGCAATCAGCTTACAAAAAGGCGGTAACGTCAATCTCTCCAAAACAGATCCGAATCTGAAGCAGGTTCTGCTGGGTCTTGGATGGGATGCGCGTTCTGCCGATGGCGCCGACTTCGATCTCGACGCGAGTGTGTTTATGGTCACTGAAAACGGCCGCGTCCGCGCCGATAGCGACTTTATATTCTATGGTCAACTGCGCTCGTCGTGCGGCTCGATCGAACACACCGGCGACAACCGCACCGGCGCCGGAGATGGCGACGACGAAGCGCTCAAAATCAAGCTGGATCAGGTACCTCTGGTTATTACCAGGCTGGTGGTAGCGGTCACCATTCACGAAGCGCAGCAGCGCAAGCAAAACTTCGGGATGGTGCATGGTGCTTTCATCCGTCTTGTGAACCTCGAAACGGGCGTCGAAATTACCCGATTCGATCTCTCGGAAGATTATTCAACCGAAACGGCGATGGTCTTCGGCGAAGTGTATCGCTACGGCGCTGAATGGAAATTCAAGGCAGTAGGGCAAGGCTATGCGGGCGGTCTGCGCGCGCTGGCAATTCATCATGGCGTAGATGTACAGTAACAATGTCACCACGGTAGTTAACTTTCTCAAGGAGCATATTTCATGGCAATTAGTCTGCAAAAAGGCGGCAACGTCAATCTGAGTAAAGAAGCACCCTCACTCACGAAGATGGTGATCGGGCTCGGCTGGGACCCACGTGCAACTGATGGTGCGGCGTTCGATCTTGACGGCAGCGCGTTCATGCTGAAAGCGGATGGCAAGGCGCGTTCCGACGCCGACTTCATTTTTTATAACAACCTGAAATCCACCGATGGCTCGGTCACCCACGCCGGCGACAATACCAGCGGAGAAGGTGCTGGCGACGACGAAAAAATCATCATCGACTTGTCGAAGGTTCCGGCTGATGTCGACAAAATCTCAATCGGCGTCACCATTCACGATGCTGAAACACGCAAGCAGAACTTCGGCATGGTTGCCAAGGCTTACATCCGCTGCCTCGACGCCAATGGCGACAAGGAAATCGCGCGGTACGATTTGTCCGAAGATAGTTCGACTGAAACAGCAATGATCTTCGGTGAAGTCTATCGCGCCGGCGCTGAATGGAAATTCAAGGCGGTCGGACAAGGCTTTGCAGGTGGCCTCGGCCCTCTGGCACGCTCTTTCGGTATCAGCGCTTAATACTCCGGACGAACCGAATGACATAGGCTGGGCTAACGCTGTATCAGCCTAACATCGCAGCCCAGCATTCTGCGCACAAGGCTGGCCTGATAAAGCATTAGTCCAGCCTATTTTTTGTGCTTTTCGTGTCTTTCGCAGCCCACCCAAATATTTCCCAAGTAGAAAATTCCCGACATGACAGTGTTCACTTCAACCGGCGAGGTTGATCCGTTTCTGCACGTTGCTCTGACAAAGGGCGACAAGATCTATTGCGAGTCTGATGCGATGGTGATGATGGAAACCGCGCTGGACCTCAAGGGTCGCATGAACGGCGGTATCGGCAGCGCTCTCATGCGCCGGTTCGCCAATGGCGAATCTTTCTTTCAGCAACATATCGAAGCAGTGCGCGGCGATGGCGACTGCTTGCTGTCACCGGTGTTGCCTGGCGCGCTGGAAATACTCGACGTCGGCAAGCGCCAGTATTTATTAAACGATGGTGCCTTCCTCGCCGCCACATCGGGCACCGAAATGAAGGTACGCACCCAAAATATCGGGAATGCCTTATTTGCGCAGTCTGGCGGCTTCTTCGTGATGGAAACATCCGGCACCGGTCAAGTGGTCGTGTCTGGTTTTGGTTCGATATTTGAACTCGAAGTTGCACCCGGCAAGGATGTAATCATCGATAACTCCCACGTCGTGTGCTGGGATAGCACTTTGCAATATGAAATTTCCGTGACCACCGGCACTGCCAGCGGTGGCGGCATTAGTGGCATGCTCGGCAACCTGGTCAACAGCACCACCAGCGGCGAAGGCATCGTGCTGCGCTTCAGTGGCTCAGGCAAGGTTTTCGTATGCTCGCGCAATCGCAAGGCATTTGCCGGCTTGATGCAGAAATAGGCATCGGATGTTGCCTCTGCCCATCATGGCGCAAAGCTTTGTCCACGAAAAACACGAAAGGCACGAAAAAAGAGCGGAAGCTGGCGGCGCATGACGCTATAAATGTATGGGTATATTTATATACGCAATGAAAACATGCGCGAAATGCCATGAAAATGCCAATACTCCATAGTTTAACGAAACAACTTGAACATTGATTCTATTCGTGATTTTCGTGTCTTTCGTGGACAATTTTTAGTATTAGTAACGCAATCATTCAAGGAGAACCACATGGCTATCAATCTGCAAAAAGGTCAAAAAATATCCCTCGACAAAGAGGCCGGCGTTAAATTAAGCAAAATCATCATGGGACTTGGCTGGGATGCAATGAAGTCCAAAGGCTTCTTCGGCTTTGGCGGCAAGGCGCAGGAAATCGATCTCGATGCATCCTGCATCATGTTCGACGAGCAGGGCAATCAAACCGACGCAGCATGGTTTCGACAGTTGCAGTCGAAGGACGGCTCGGTCGTCCACAATGGTGATAATCGTACTGGTGCCGGGGATGGCGACGACGAGCAAATCGTTGTCGACTTGACGAAAGTGCCTGCCAACGTCAAGAGCCTGGTGTTTACAGTCAACAGCTTCACCGGTCAAAATTTCTCGCAAATCGAAAATGCAACTTGCCGCATCGTTAATGCAAACGACAACAAGGAAATTGCACGCTTCAATTTGTCCACTCTAGGAGACCATAACGCGCAGATCATGGCCAAGCTGTATCGCCATGACACCGAATGGAAAATGCATGCGATCGGCGAAATCGGCAATGGTCGCACCTTCGCCGAACTGATGCCGCAGATCACTCCACACCTATAAGAAATCCATGCTACGCGTCTGGTTTAATAAAACTTTTTCATCGGTTGCTGCAGCAATCCGCCTGATTCGTGAGGCGGATGCTGTTGGCGACTATCGCATCGTGTGCAGCAGCACCAATCCGCATGCGCCGGGTTTTCTCGCCGCGCACGAATCAGCCATCGAACCCAGTGGACTGAAAGGTGAAGCCTACCTGGACTGGTGTCTGCATTTTTGCCGCGAGAAAAGCATCGGTATTTTTGTGCCTGGCAAGGAAGCCAGTCTGGTCAGCGCCGCACGCGAACAGTTTGCCGCGCAAGGCACACGCGTGTTGTGTGCCGGATCGCAGGAAGTGTTGCATCTGCTGCATGACAAAGCACGTTTTTATCAAACAGTGGATTTGAAGCTGGCACCGCCTGCCGCGTTCCGCGTGGTTGAAAATGTCGAACAGTTCGATGCTGCCTATCGTGAACTAAGGCAATCGCATGCGAAGCTGTGCGTCAAGCCTTCGGTATCCGTGTATGGATTGGGCTTCAGCGTTGTCGATGAAGAACGTTCCAGCGCGCAACTGTTGCTCGAAGGCGTTCAGTACCACATCGGTTTGGACGATCTGCGGCGCGGATTCGCTGCGATGGAGGGATTCCGTACCATGTTGGTAATGGAATATCTGGATGGGCACGAATACAGTGTCGATTGCGTCGGCGACAACGGACGGTTGGTATGTGCGGTTCCGCGCAAAAAAGCGCTGGTCGCCGGTCAGGGACAAATAATCGACATGCGTGACGATATTCTGGAAAGCACCCGACAACTCACTGCCGCTTATGGATTGAACGGCATATTCAATGTGCAATTCCGCGAAGGCCAAAACGGACTCGGCTTGCTGGAGATTAATCCGCGCATGTCCGGCGGCATTGCAATGGCTTGCCTTGCCGGACCCAACTTGCCGTACTTGGCTTTGCGCGGGTTTGATCGCGGTTTTGACGGTCTGGAAATACCGGCGATTCGCAACGGCATTCGTGTCGTGGAGTTGGCGCGCGCGACGGAACTGCAGTGAACGCGCTTAAGCAGAAACCGCACACAGTACCTGCAGAAGTGCGCAAGGTCGCGCTACCGACCGGCTTGATGGAACTCAAGGTCGATGCCGGTTCGTTCCAGCTGGATGATTTGATTGGATTTGCTGCGCGTGCCAACGCCAAGCGCGGCTTCCTGTTCATGAGCAAAGTGTTGGGCAAGCATTGGCCGGTGACGCCGCAATTGATGCGCGATATCCATGTCGCGCTGGCCGCCCAAGTCCCTGCGGATTTGCCGGGCCCGGTGGTATTCATCGCCATGGCAGAAACAGCAATCGGATTGGGGCAGGGCGTTTTTGAAGCGTATCAGGATGCCCATCCGGATTGTGCGAAAAAGCGTGCGGCGCTGTTCCTGCATACCTCGCGCTATCACGTTGGTGATACGCCGATCATCGAGTTTGAAGAGGCGCACAGCCACGCGCCGCGGCAATTTTTGCATATGCCCACCGATGCGCACTTGCGTGATCTTTTACTGCGTGCACGCTCGCTGGTGCTGGTCGATGATGAAGCCAGCACCGGTAACACCTTCCTGAATTTGACTGCAGCCTGTCGCGCGCTCAATCCGGTCATCGAGCGCGTGCATTTATCCACGATAACCAACTTCATGGGGCAAGCAGCCAATGATGCGTTGTCGCAGCGGTTCGGCATTGCGGTCACGATTGGCGCTGCACTCAGCGGCGAATATGCATTCACCGCCGGTCAATTGCAGCAGGCAACCAGCGCCGCCCAGTTATTCGAAGCGCACGCGGATCGTGGCGCCAGCGCAGCATTCGGCCGGCTAGGCGTGGATCGCAAGTTAGCCGTGCCGGATGATTTGGCTGATCGTTTGCACGTTGCAATCAGCAAGGGCGAGCGCACGCTGGTACTCGGCACCGGCGAATTCATGCACATGGCTTTTCTGCTGGGACGCGCACTGGAGCAACGCGGTATCGACGTGGTGGTGCAATCGACTACCCGTTCTCCCATTTTGGAATGGGGCGCCGTCGGCCACGCGCTGACCTTTCCTGATAACTACGGCGAGGGCGTGGCGAATTTCATTTATAACGTCGCGCCCGGCCAGTACGATCACGTTTTCATTTGCCACGAGACACCACCTAACGCAGCGCTGCATCAACTTGCGAAAGCCGTTGGCGGCCGTTTGTTCCATTTTTTGTCTGAGAATAATATTGAAGAAATTCCTGTTCGTTGACCTGGACGACACCCTGTTCCAAACGCCGGGTAAATGCGGAAAAGAAGAAGATCTGCGTCCTGCGGCGTATTTGAAAGACGGCGCGGCCTGTTCTTTCACGACGCCGCGCCAGCGCGCTTTCTTTGCGCTGATGCAGCGTGACATGACGCTGATTCCCACCACTGCGCGTAATCGCGACGCCTTGAGTCGGGTAGATTTGCCGTTCTCCAGTTATTCCATCATCGATTACGGCGGTGTCGTCCTGGAGCCGGATGGCACTGTCGATCCGGTTTGGCTGGCGCTGATGCAAGCGGACATGGCGCAGGCGCTCAATGGCTTGCGGGAAGTAATGCAGATTATTGACGATTACTCTGCAAGCGTCGGTCTGAAAGGGCGGGCGCGCTTGATTGAAGATTGTTCGACGCCTTTCTATATCGTGGTCAAGGACCCGGAAAAAATAGCCGAGCGCCTCGAACAAGTAGAGCGCGAAGCCGTCGCGCCCTGGATTGCGACTGCCGGCAAAGATTTTTTAATCCATCGCAATGGCAACAATCTGGCGGTGCTGCCAAAGGCGCTGAACAAGGCACGGGCGGTTGCGTATTTGCGCCAACGGCTGGAAGCCGAACATGGCGACATCATGACCTTCGGCATGGGCGACAGCAAATCGGATGCGCGCTTTATGGCCGTATGCGATTACGCGATTATTCCGAACGGCACCCAACTCGCGGCACTGACGGTAGCTGCTTTATGAGTACCTTGAACGCAACAAATTTTTGCGGAAGCTATCGGCCCGACGACGTCGAATTTCTGCTCAAGCGTCTGGCGCAGCAGCCGTTTGTCGATGTAGCGCGCAAGGAGCAACTGATCCAGTCCGGCGCCCGCCACTACAGCGAAATGTTGTCGCCGGAAGCGCTGCCGTCAGCGCGTTATTTGCAAGTATTCCAGGATGCTTTTACCGCCAATCGACAGCAGATGGCGCGCGATTGTTTATCGCTGGCGGCGCTGATTGCAGCGCAGCGCAGCGGTCCAATTACCCTGGTGTCGCTGGTGCGCGCCGGCACGCCGGTGGGCGTCATCCTGAAGCATCTGTTGCAGCAAGTGATGGGACGTCAGGCGGTGCATTATTCGGTATCGATCATCCGCGATCGCGGCATCGACCAAGTGGCGCTACGGCATATTCTGGATCAAGGCCATGCGCCGCAGTCCATCGTGTTCATTGATGGCTGGACCGGTAAAGGCGTGATCTCGCGCGTGCTTACAGAGGCCGTGGATGATTTCAATCAACGCAATGCGGTAGCGATCGACAGCGGCTTGTACGTGTTGTCGGATCTGGCCGGCACCGCTGCGTGCGCAGCCTCGTCTGCCGACTATTTGATCCCGTCCAGCATTCTGAATGCCACCGTATCCGGATTGGTCAGCCGCTCGGTGCTGAACGAATCGATTGGCCCCGGTGATTTTCACGGCTGTGTGTATTACGACGCGTTCGTGCAGCACGATCAGTCGCGTGCGTTTGCGGATGGATTGATTGCCGATGGCGTGGCGTTGGCGCAGCGCGACGGCATACCCAAAGCGACGCCGATTGACCGCGCGCAAGCCGCGACAATCTCGACTGAATTCCTGCATGCAACGATGGCGCAGTATGGTATCAATGACGTGAACCTGGTAAAACCCGGCATCGGCGAAGCGACTCGAGTGCTGTTGCGCCGGGTGCCGCGTCTGTTGATCCTGCGCGACCCTGATGCGCCCGATGTCGCGCACTTGAAGGTGCTCGCCACAGAAAAATCCGTTCGGCTGATCGTCGATGCAGATTTGCCTTACCAAGCCGTATCTCTGATAAGGAGTGCAATAGATGGCTAATATAAAAACGCTAGGCGCTACGTTGTACGTGCCGGCAACGCATAAGGATTTGCAGCAGATCGCCGATGGCGAATTGCTCGGTGAATTGCGCTCGGTTATTTTTTGTACCGAAGATGCGGTGGCGGATAGCGAATTGAGTTATTCATTATTCAATTTGTCGCTGGTGCTGCAACAAATGATTGAACGGCCAACTACCGAACGCTTCGTGCGCGTGCGCAATCCGGACGTGATGCAACGCGTGCTGGAAATGCCCGGCGCGGAAAAATTGACTGGCTTCGTGTTGCCGAAAACCACGCGGCACAACTTCGACGCCTATTTCCGCCAAGTGCGCAAAACACACTACATGCTGATGCCGACGCTGGAGACAGCCGATGTATTTGACGAAGCGGAAATGAAGATGTTTCGCCAATGCCTGGAACAGCCGGGCGTGCGCGATCATATTCTTGCGCTACGCATCGGCGGCAATGACCTGCTGGCGCTGCTGGGAATCCGGCGGCCGCGCAACATGACCATTTACCGCACGCCGCTGGGGCCGGTCATCTCAAGGCTGGTGACGACATTTCGCCCCTACGGCTTTGCACTGACTGCGCCGGTGTTCGAACATTTGGACAATCCGGCCCTGCTGGCGCAGGAAATGGAAGAAGATCTGGCGCACGGGATGATCGGCAAGACCGCGATTCATCCGAGTCAGGTTGCATTAATTGAGCGCCATTACCGTGTACAACGCACCGATGTCGAAGTGGCGCTGCGGATCATGGATGCAGCCAGTCCGGCAGTATTCAAAATGCATGATTCCATGTGCGAAGTCGCCACCCATCGGGCGTGGGCGCATCGTGTCGTAGAACAAGCGCGAGTGTTTGGCATCCATCATGGCGGCGACGGTGTTGGTGATATTGATGATATTGCCGCCATACATTTACAGCAGAATCAACCCATATAAGGATTGAACACAATGACCGATTTCACACGAGGACAAAAGGGAAAATTAGCCGACATGGGATGTACCGGCGCATTCCCGATCGTACTGAACGTTGCAGCGCAGGGCATGGATGTCGATATCGCCTGCTTCGGGCTGGACGCCAATGACAAGTTATCCGATGACCGCTACATGATTTTTTTCAACCAAAAATCCTGTCCGGGCGATGGCGTAACGCTGGAGATCGGCGACGGAAAATCGACCTTCACCACGGATGTGGCGCGCTTGCCGGATTCGATTCACAAGCTGGTTTTTGCCGCGACCATCGGCGGCGAAGGCACCATGCGCAAGCTGGGTGCGAGTTCGATGCAACTCGGTAGTACGGCATTCCAGTTTTCGGGAGCCGATTTCCAGGATGAAAAAGCCGTGATCGTCGGCGAAGTCTACAAGCGCGATGGTCAGTGGCGCTTTGGCGCGGTGGGACAGGGTTTCAACGGCGGCATGTCGGCGCTGCTGAAACATTTCGGCGGCACCGAGGCGGATAGTTCGCCGATGCCAACACCGGCACCAACTCCAGCGCCAAAGAAAATATCGCTTTCCAAGATCACACTTGAGAAGCGCGGCGACAAAGTCTCGCTTGAAAAAACCGGCAGTCGCGGCTTTGGGCGCATCCGCGTCAACCTGAACTGGAATCAGGCAGCGCTGCCGGCCGCTGCGCCCGAAAAACAGGGTTTCTTCAATAAAATGCTGAGTAATGCGCGGCCAAAATCAAGCGGCGGCATCGACCTGGATTTGGGCTGCATGTTTCAAATGCTCGATGGCAGTCCGGGTTGTGTGCAGGCGCTCGGCAACAGCTGGGGAAATTTCGATAAAGCGCCTTTCGTCCATCTGGAAGGCGATGATCGCTCCGGCACCAACACCGAGGGAGAAAATCTGTTCATCAATGGCGACCAGTTCAATCAGATCAAGCGCATCGTGATATTCACCTTCATTTATGACGGTGCGCCCAACTGGGCCGCGACCAACGGCGTGGTCACCATCGAAGCGCCCGGCCAGGCGCCGGTGGAAGTCCGGCTCGATAACGGAACCGACGCCTCGATGTGCGCCATTGCAATGATTGAAAATAACGGCGGCAACTTGCAAATAACCAAGCTCGTCGAGTATTTCAAACAGAGCGCAGGCAAGAGCGCGCACGAGTTGCTAAACGACCGTTTCGAATTTGGGCTGCGGTTCAAGAAAGGTTCGAAGGATTGAATTGCGCATGAAAATAATCTTCGCTGGAACCCCGGAATTCGCCGCGGTGGCGCTCCAATCTCTGCACGAGGCCGGTTTTGAGATTGCACTGGTATTGAGCCAGCCCGACCGTCCGGCCGGACGCGGCATGCAGTTGCAGGCTTCGCCGGTGAAACAATATGCGGTGGCGCACGGCATTGCGGTGGCGCAGCCGGCATCGTTGCGCCTCGACGGCAAATATCCGCAAGAGGCACAAGATGCCCACGCATTGCTGCGCGCCACCCCGCATGACGTGATGGTGGTGGCCGCTTACGGCTTGATTTTGCCGCGCAGCGTGCTGGATATGCCGCGCCTTGGCTGCATCAATATCCACGCGTCGCTGTTGCCGCGCTGGCGCGGCGCGGCGCCGATTCATCGCGCCATCGAGGCTGGCGACGCTGAAACTGGCGTGACCATCATGCAGATGGAAGAAGGGCTCGATACCGGACCGATGCTGCAAATCGGGCGCTTGCCGATTGCGCCGGACGACACCACCGGTAGCCTGCATGACAAGTTGGCCGCGCTGGGCGCGAACATGATCGTGCAAGCGCTGCACCAACTGGAGCAGGGCAGTCTGGTCGCCACGCCGCAACCGGCAGCAGGCGCCAATTACGCGGCCAAGATCAGCAAGCAAGAAGCGCAGCTTGACTTCAGCCAATCGGCAACTGTGATGGCGCGCAAGATCCGGGCCTTTAATCCGTTTCCCGGCGCGTTTGCAGTGTTTAATGGCGTCACGCTCAAGCTGTGGCAAGCGCAGGTGCTGCCTGATGTCGCTGATGGTTTGCCAGGACACGTGTTGGCCGCCAATGCGCAGGACGGCGTGCTGGTATCTTGCGGAGAGGGCGTATTGCGCTTGACCGTATTGCAAAAGCCGGGTGGAAAACGCTTGCCGGCAGCCGAGTTTCTGCAAGGTTTTCCGATGGAAAACGGCTGCTTCGGCTGAGGTTGGAACAAAGTTGTGCAAATTGCCTGGAATGCCAACTGCGCATCAGTAACTATTCAGGCTGTAGCGGCGGGTTCCAAACCCGCCCTTTCGCCGCCGAAATGCGAAGGCGGGTTGGGAACCCGCCCCTACCCATGAATGGTTGGCTTTATGTTATTAATAGGTAGAGTATGCCAAAAAACACCACACTTTCCGCATATTTTATATGCGGAAGCATAAAATACTGAATGCAGTACATTTAAACCCCGGGAGTGGATCACGTTTTTCACGATAATGTGACATAGTATTGACGCAAGAATCCTTGCTGGTGTCGAAGCAACCCTAACGCAGGAGTAGAGCCATGTTTGACATACTTGTATATCTCTACGAAACGTATTACCGGCCGGAAGCCTGCCCGGATGCGGTAGCGCTGACCAAGAAATTATCAGCCGTCGGTTTTGAACATGAAGAAATTTCCGAAGCGCTGGACTGGCTCGGGCATCTGGTGGAGTCTACCGACGCATTCGCCAACGCGTATCCGCAGCAGAGCGCGTTTTCTTTCGGCTTGCGCATTTATCCGGAGCAAGAGTCCAGCGTGCTGGGGCCGGATGCGATCGGTTTCATTCAGTTTCTGGAGCTGGCCAAAGTGCTCGACGCCAACCAGCGCGAGATCGTCATCGAGCGCGCGCTGGCAGTGAATGAATCGCCGATGCCGCTCGACAAGCTCAAGATCATCGTGCTGATGATGCTGTGGAGCCAGGGCCAGGAACCTGATGCGCTGATTTTCGACGAGCTGTTCGCCGACGATACGCAGCCGCAAAAGCACTGGCTGCACTAGATTCGGATTAAAAGCCCCAGATTAAAAGCCGCACTGCGTTGCAGAGCGGCACTTTCTGGGCGATCGGGGCTCGGGCGCTTGCAGAGTTCGCTGCAACGCGCTTATCATGGGCCGCTTGACAATCCAGATGCTTGTTAGTGGCGGCTTTGCCGTTTTGCCATTTGGCACTTTTGCAAATGCGCCCATCTGTACCCCATTAGAGAATGTACCTATGACCAAAACCCTCATCATCGCCGAGAAGCCCTCGGTCGCGAACGATATCGCGAAGACGATCGGCGGCTTCACCAAGCACGATGAGTACTTCGAATCCGACCAGTACGTGTTGTCCTCCGCGGTCGGCCACTTGCTTGAAATCGCGGTGCCGGAAGAGCACGACGTCAAGCGCGGCAAATGGAGTTTCGCCCATTTGCCGATGATTCCGCCGTATTTTGCGCTGAACCCGATCGCCAAGACCGAATCGCGATTGAAAGTATTGAGCAAGCTGATCAAGCGCAAGGATGTCACCGCACTGATCAACGCCTGCGATGCCGGACGCGAAGGCGAGCTGATTTTCCGCCTGATCGCGCAACATACCAAAGCCAAGCAGCCGATCCAGCGCCTGTGGCTGCAATCGATGACGCCGGGCGCGATCCGCGACGGCTTCACGCACCTGCGCAGCGACGCCGAAATGCTGCCGCTGGCCGACGCCGCGCGCTGCCGCTCCGAAGCCGACTGGCTGATCGGCATCAACGGCACCCGCGCGATGACC
This sequence comes from Gelidimonas diazotrophica, assembly GCF_055694025.1. Taxonomy (NCBI): domain Bacteria; kingdom Pseudomonadati; phylum Pseudomonadota; class Betaproteobacteria; order Burkholderiales; family Oxalobacteraceae; genus Gelidimonas; species Gelidimonas diazotrophica. Next base: position 3,534,298 of record NZ_CM146349.1, on the reverse strand, counting down.
GCCTTCAATTCGAAGGAAGGCGGCTTTTACCTGACCACCGTGGGCCGGGTGCAAACCCCGACGCTGTCGATCGTGGTCGAGCGCGAAGAGAAAATCAAACAATTCGTGCCGCGTGATTTCTGGGAAGTGCGCGCCGAATTCGTCTGCGCGGCCGGGATTTACGAAGGCCGCTGGCTCGATACCAAGCACAAAAAAGACGAAATCGACCCTGAAAAGCGCGCGGAACGGCTGTGGAGCAAAGCCGCCGCCGAATCCATCGTCGCCGCCTGTCGCGGCAGGCAAGGCAATGTCAGCGAAGAATCAAAGCCGACCACCTCAATGGCGCCAGGATTGTTCGACCTCACCAGCCTGCAGCGCGAAGCCAACTCGCGCTTCGGCTTTTCGGCCAAGAACACGCTGGGCCTGGCGCAAGCGCTGTATGAAAAGCACAAGGTGCTGACGTATCCGCGGACCGATTCGCGCCACTTGCCGGAAGATTACCTCGACACCGTCAAGCAAACGCTGGAAACCGTATCGGAGAACAATAATTATCAGCAGTTTGCCGCGCAAATCCTGAACAAAGGCTGGGTCAAGCCGAACAAGCGGATTTTCGACAACAGCAAGATTTCGGATCACTTTGCGATCATCCCGACTCCGCAAGCACCGAAAAATCTGTCGGAGCCGGAACAGAAGCTGTACGACCTGGTGACCAAGCGCTTCATGGCGGTGTTCTTCCCGGCGGCCGAATTCCAGGTCACGACCCGTTTCACCGAAGTGTCCGGCCACCAGTTCAAGACCGAAGGCAAGGTCATGACCAACCCCGGCTGGCTGGCGATTTACGGCAAGGAAATAGCGGAAAAAGATAGCGAGAATTCCGGCAATCTGGTGCCGGTAGCCAAGGGTGAAAAAGTCTTGACCGACAAGATCACCGCCAACGGCCTGGTCACCAAACCGCCTGCGCGCTACACGGAAGCCACGCTGCTGTCGGCGATGGAAGGTGCCGGCAAGCTGCTCGACGATGAAGGTTTGCGTGAAGCGATGGCAGGCAAGGGCCTGGGCACGCCAGCCACGCGCGCCGCCATCATCGAAGGTTTGCTGAGCGAAAAATACTTTTTGCGTGAAGGACGCGAAATCATTCCGACCGCCAAGGCGTTCCAGTTGATGACGCTGCTGCGCGGCCTTGGCGTGTCTGAATTGACTTCGCCGGAATTGACCGGCGAGTGGGAATACAAGCTGTCGCAGATCGAAAAAGGCAACATCAGCCGCGAAGAATTCATGCGCGAAATTGCCCAGATGACGCAAATCATCGTCAAGCGCGCCAAGGAATACGACAACGACACGATACCCGGCAATTACGCGACGCTGACCACGCCGTGCCCGCATTGCGGCGCGGTGGTGAAGGAAAATTACCGCCGTTTCGCCTGCACCAAGTGCGAATTCTCGATCTCCAAAACTCCCGGCAGCCGCCAGTTCGAGGTGGCCGAGGTCGAGGAATTGTTGACCAATCGCACTATCGGCCCGCTGCAAGGTTTCCGCTCCAAGATGGGCCGCCCGTTTGCCGCCATCCTGCGCATCGTCGCCGACGAAGAGCACAAGAATCAAAAAATGGAATTCGACTTCGGTCAGAACGATGAATCTGAAGATGGCGAAGGGGTCGATTTCACCGGCCAGACTGCACTCGGCGCTTGCCCGAAATGCGGCAGCGGCGTGTACGAATTGGGCCTGGGTTACGTTTGCGAAAAAACCGTAGCCAAGCCGAAAGCTTGCGATTTCCGCAGCGGCCGCATCATCTTGCAGCAAGAAATTTTGCCGGAACAGATGGTCAAGCTATTGAATGAAGGCAAGACCGATCTGTTGCCGGGCTTCGTCTCGCAGCGCACCCGCCGTCCGTTCAAGGCTTTTCTGGTCAAGGGCAAGGATGGCAAGGTCAGCTTCGAGTTTGAAGAGCGCAAGCCGAAAGCACCAGCCAAAGGCAAGGTGGCAGCAGCGGATACAGACGCGGATGCAGATGCGCAGACGGGCGCAGCAGTAAAGCCGGCGGCCAAAAAAGCAGTCGCCAAGAAAGTCGCTGCCAAAAAACCGGCTGCTAAACCCGCAGTACGCAAGACGGCAGCCAAAAAAACTGCCTGAAGCACATTACGCGCAGATCTTCTTCTGCGGTAATTATTCAGCCCACTATGGTGAAGCACGCAGTTACGCTGGATATTCCCTCCCCTTCAAGGGGAGGGTTAGGGAGGGGATGGGTTTTCTGCAGCACAACAAGCCCATCCCCCACCCGGCCTCTCCCTTGAAAGGGGAGGAGAAAACCATTCCACGCTGCGAACTGAATAATTGCTTTCTTCGCTGATATGTGGGGTGTATGGCATAAAATGCCATGTTTCCCGCATATATCTCCTGCGTAAAAAATAATACCAACACATTATTCTAATTTTGCAAAATCCTTGCGGCGGCGTTCTGCCGCCGCGGATTCGGTGCTCCGATTCGATTTCAATGTCATCCTGCAAGCTGCTCGGAGCGGACGCATGGCGGCCGTGTGTTGGTTTTGTGCCGGAAAATCCAATTGCCCACACGATTCATATGATTCGTATGATTCGCATGTTTGACGCAGATCAAAGACCAAGGGTCCAGCCGATTTTCCAGCCGAACGTTTGACAGCCGACGCGCTCCAAACTACGCATGCATCCGCCTATTAATGCGCCTATTAAAGATTAATGAATGGAGCTTGCTTCGGACGTAACCCTTCTAAGGAAAAATCGCCATGAAAAATACTAAATGGATTACGGTTGTGCTGTGCGCATTGATGGTCACCGCTTGCGGTTCAATGTCGTCATCATCATCAATGTCGCCATCATCATCATCGATGTCGCCGCCAGCCCCGATGACGACTAGCGGCATGGAGCGCAACTCTGATATGTATGGGCGTTGACGGACTTTAGGTAGTGTGATTGATGCCATGGCTGTTTTTTGAATGCGGGTGGCCGGCTTAGGTGCGGCGCATAAGCGGGATATTTTGATCTGATCGGGCAGAAGGCGTCGGGATAATACTGTTCGCCGGCTCTTGGTTTGGCTAGGGCGCGTGCGCCTGTGCGGCACTTTGCGCTACACTGCTTTTTTTGCCAAACGATTAACGCCATGCAACATGACCGCGCTTCCCGCGCCCCCGAACTAAAAACCATTCTGATAGCCACCGGCCTGATCCTGACCATCGCGATGGGGGTGCGGCATGGCTTCGGCTTCTGGCTGCAGCCGATTTCGCAGGCGCAAGGCTGGACCCGTGAGACTTATTCGCTGGCGATGGCGCTGCAAAATCTGATGTGGGGCGTATTCGGGCCGTTCGCCGGGATGGCGGCCGACCGTTACGGCACCATGCGGGTGGTCATCGTCGGTGCCTTGCTGTACGCGGCGGGCTTGCTGTGGATGGCGTTGGTGAGCGAGCCGACGCTGTTCGTCCTGGGCGCCGGAATCTTGATCGGGGGCGGGCTGGCCTGCACCGGATTTGGCGCAGTCAGCGGCATTATCGCGCGCATCGCGCCGGCTGAAAAACGCTCGATGGCGTTCGGCATTTCGGGCGCAGCCAGTTCGCTGGGGCAATTCATGATGATGCCGGTCGAGCAGCAAATGATCTTGCACGCCGGCTGGCAAAATGCATTCTATGTGCTGGCCGCGCTGGTGCTGCTGGTCATGATTCCGATGGCGTTGCGCCTGCGCGAGCCGGCGCTGGCCCACTCCAGCGAACCCCAGCAAAGCGTCCTGGAAGCGACCCGCGAAGCGTTCGGTTACCGGCCCTTTTTGTACCTGGTGTCCGGTTATTTCGTGTGCGGCTTCCAGTTGGTGTTCATCGGCGTGCACATGCCGGCCTACCTGAAAGACAAAGGCATGCTCGACCCCAATGTCGGGGTGATCGCGCTGGCCCTGATCGGTCTGTTCAATATTTTCGGCTCTTTTGCGGCCGGCAAGCTGGGTGGAAAATATCCGAAGCGCTATCTGCTGTCGGGGATTTATCTCACGCGCGCCATCGTCATCGGCCTGTTCCTGCTGGCCCCGCTATCGCCCGTCTCGGTGTATCTGTTCGCCAGCGCGATCGGCTTCCTGTGGCTGTCCACCGTGCCGCTGACCAATGGCGTGATTGCCGGGATCTTCGGGGTGCGCTACTTGTCGATGCTGTCCGGCTTCGTCTTTTTGTCGCACCAGATCGGCAGTTTCCTGGGTGTATGGCTGGGCGGTTTCCTGTTCACCAAACAGGGAAATTACGATACGGTCTGGATGATCACCATCGCGCTGGGCCTGTTCGCGGCGCTGATCAATCTGCCGATCAACGAAAAAGCCATCGCGCGGTCGCAGCCGGCAATGGCGTAATTTGATGCAATTCGATAAAACCCGCAAATGAAACAAAGCCTCCAACGCATTTTGTTTGGTATCGCCGGCGCAGCATTGCTGGCGCTGATCTTCGGCGCTTACTTGCAACCCGGCTTCGTGCTGGATCTGGCGAACCGGATTTATTTGTGCTTTTAAGGTGCGCGGCTTACGGGCTTGAAACTACAGGAAACCCATGAGGTCCTGAGCCTGTAGCCCGGCCACCGTACCGCCGGTCACTTGCCGCGGCCGCCATGCCCCGAGCCACCAGACCTGCCCGAGCCGCCCGAGCCGCCGGAGCTACCTGAGCCGCCGGAGCTACCGGAGCCGCCCGAGTCTCCAGAACTACCGGAGCTACCTGACCTACCAGAACTGCCAGAAGAGCCAGAACTGCCAGAAGAGCCAGAAGAGCCTGAATTATCCGACGCCCCTGAACTGCCTGAAGGACCGGAATGATCGGACGACTCGGAGCCGTCCGACGCGCCTTTGCCCAGATGCGATCCCGATCTGCTGCGACCGTCCGATCCTGAACGGTCGTTGCGAAATTCAAGGCGTTCCACCGTCACGCGCTGGTCGGTGCCGACCCGGCCGCTAACCTGAACGTGCTGGTTGATGGTGAGTTGTGCCGCGCTGCCCCCCACGATCTGCAGGTCGGGGCTCAGGGTCAGCGGTCCGAGGCCGAGGTTGAGTTCGCGCCCGCCCAGCGCATGGACGTAGCCCTCGATCACGACCCGGCCCACTGGCCCTAAGCCATCCCGCGTGGGCTCGACTTGTATGTGCTGCGCCTGCAGGGTAGTGCCGTCCCATGCCCCGCTCACCAAGACTTCCCGGCCCAGCGCAAGTTCTGCGGGTAGTGGCGGCGCGTGGAGCCGGATGCGGGTGCCGTACACCGTGAAGGTGTCGGCGTCGATCTGGCTCACGGTGCCATTCAGCTGCACCTGCGTCTGCGGGGGTATCGGTTCGATGCGCGAGGCGGCGATATCGCCCTGCACCAGGCGGTGCCCGCTGACCCGGACCCAATCCCCCGTCTTCAGCCCGGAAAGTTCGCCCGGGTCATCAGCCCAGGCGGTCTGGCCCAGAATCCGGAACTCGCCGGTTTTGGCGTTAAGCGCGTCCATTGGCCCGACCGCGGCATGGATCAAAACAATGTTGCGCGCCGAAACCTCCGCACCGACGCCTGCGGCCCGTACTGCGACCACCTGCCCCACCGCCAACTGCCGCGCCGAGCTCGGCTGCCCGTTGTCCGACACCGGCGTGCTGGCGTCGAAATACACTTCAACCCCGTTGACGCAAATGCTGGCAAAGCCAGTGATGATGCCGACGATGCCGGTGCCGCCAATGCCGCCTTCGCTGACGCCGGTGCCGCCAAGTCCGGGCCGCCCGGCCACCACGCCCGTGCCGCCGATTCCTCCGGTGCCGTCCCTGGCTAACGCCGCACCCTTGGATGGGTTGGCCAACTCGGTCACTGTTGCTCCGGTGCCGCCCACGCCACCCACGCCCGATGACGCGAACGCCGCCGGATTGATCGGTGAGGCTTGGGTAGCGCATAGGTTCTGTGCCTGCGCGTGAAGGCCCAGCGCCATATACAGCAACAGATGCAGCAACAGGCTGCCGGCCGCGCGGGCTATAGGAATATTGATCAACCGGATCATGCAGACTCTCCTGCGGGCGTCGTCCCGGCCCGGTCCGGGAGCGCGCCGGAGCCGGCATCGCTGGGTTCGGAATAAAAATAGATGCCAAAGGTCATGCGCTGGCGCGGCGTGGCGTCGTCTGCGTCCTTTTGCTCGGCGGCTAGCGCGCTCTTATTGAGGGCTAGCAATGCCTTCATGCCGAACTCTTCGGACTGCCTGGACAGCAACTGGATCGAGCCGGAACTGAGCGCGTCGTAATGCACGCTGCGCTCCAGAAACGGCGGCTGGCCGCCCATCAGGTTATGGGCGGCTGCAGCGGCATGGTCGTGCAGGTTGTGGCCTAGATAGAAGGCTTTTTCATCGAAGCCCTCGGCCGGCACAAAGGCATCGGCTTTGAGGCACACGCGGCGTTCCTCGTCAAAGTGCACCACGCCCAGACGTAGCCACTCGTCCAGCACCACGCGCGAGCGGATGTCGCTATTGACGCTGGTGACCAGGCCCTCGAACGACAGTTCGCCGCCTTCACTGACAAAACGCGGCAGCGGCCTGGGACTGCCGTCGTCATTGTGGTAGCGGGGCGATCCCAGCCACACCGCCACCAGCTGCGCACCCAGCGAAACCACCGACGGCACGGTCTCGGCGCTCGAATGCAGATTCTGCCGCAGGCGACTCACGTCCTTGCGGTGCACGCCCGTGACCAAGCTGACCCGGCTGTCGGTCGACGGCTTGGCGTCGATGCGGAATTCCTTGTCGGCCACCTCGACAAACAGGGTTTTGAGCAGTTCTGTGAGGTAGGGGAAAGTCACGCCACGCGCTAGCATCAGCCCGACCAGCGGCCGCAAAACCCGTCGCACGGCCAGCACCAATGCTGGCGACGGCGTGGCAGTGTGCGTGTCTGGGTTTTGCATTAGTGAAATCCTGGTAATTTATGAATTTGACTTTAGCACAAAACGTGGGAAATATTTACACATTCTCCTTGCTGGGGAAATATTTCCCACATATACTGCAATCAAACGTGGGAAATAGTTACACGTTTTAGACGCACCACACGGAGTGATAACTTTTTAACCTTTAGGAGAAATGTCATGTTGAACTTCAGAAAAACCTCGCTAGCCTTGATCGCCGCCCTCGTTGTTAGCATGGTGGCTACGCCCGTATTGGCCCGCGGCGGTAGTGGCGGTGGTAGTGGTGGCAGTGGCGGCGGTAACGGCGGTAGCGGTAGTGGTAGTGGCAGAGGCAGTAGCGGTGGTGGCGACAGCGGTCGATCGGGTAGCAGTGGTGACAGCGGCCGCAGTTCTAATGACGGGGCGGGTCACGCCCGTGGTCAAGGCGCGCATGATGCAGCCGGACACGTGAGTGGCGCCGATGACGGGGCGGGCCATACCCGCCGTGGCCAAGGTGCGGATGATGCTGCCGGACACGTGAGTGGTGCCGATGACGGGGCGGACCATACCCGCCATGGTCAAGGCGCGGATGACGCTGCCGGGCATGTGAGTGGGGCCGATGACGCAGTGCGCTAACAGGCTTGGCGGCTCTCAGCCGCCAAGCCTCCGATGCACCGGGGTGGATGTAACGCCCTTGGCTTCAGCCCCGCTACGCAGTCATCTGGTAATACGTTGCCTGGCCAGCCGAGGGTGTAAATAGTTTATGTAATCGGCCAGCCAGGTACCGGCCGTTCTTGCTGCCACTTCGTGTGCCGGCTCGCGCCATGGTTCCATTAGCGCTGCCCGTTCCCAGCCCCTCGTTCCCTAATTCGCTCAGACGCGCAATGTCTTACTGCAAGTCCGCTGCCGACTGATCAACTTGCAGCCGCACCCCGCAATTCATGGTGCATGCGGTGCGCAGCGCAGTGAATCCGGCCTGCATCTCGGCTCTGGCGCAGCGCGTAGGACAGCGCGGAGCACCTTACTCAGCCAGCGCGTACTGGATTTGGCCGGCTGGCGCGATTCGATCGTTAGTGCGCTGTCGCCGCAGGCTTCCAGCAACAGCACGCCGGCGTGCGGGAAGGACAGGCCGGCTCCGGGCAGCAGCCAGTAATCGTGGCTATCGTTGCTGCGGGTGATCCACAGTTTGCCTTGCCGGTTGGTCAGGCAGTCTCCCGCCGCCAGCCGCAGCTTGGTGACTGCACCGGCGCGCATTTCCAGTCGTTGTATGGAGAATCTGCTTATCATGTCGTCGTGGCGATCCATCATCGTGCTCCTTGGGTGTGATGCCATTTTCCGCTGGCATAATGTCATAGTAGTGCGTGATGCTGACGATTTCCAGTGATACCTTTTCGCCAACCTGATAATAAAATTATCGTATGAATGTTGCAGAAGCCTTACCGAGAATGCCCGCGTTGTCAGCCCTGCGTGCGTTCGAAAGCGCCGCGCGGCACAACAGTTTCAGCCGCGCCGCCCTGGAACTGCACCTGACCCACGGCGCGGTTGGCCATCAGGTGCGGGCGCTGGAAGCGTCGCTGGGAGTGCAACTATTTACCCGCGTCGGCCGCGGCCTGGCGCTGACGCCGGAAGGGCGGATGCTGGCCGAACGGGTGCGCGCGGCCTGGCTCGATATCGCCACCGCGGCGCAAGACATCAGCCGTCGCGCCAATGCCGGCCAATTGACGATCAGTGTGCTGCCATCTTTTGCGGCGCGCTGGCTGGTGCCGCGCCTGGGACGCTTCATCGAACAGAATCCCGACATTCAACTGGTGGTTCAGACCGCCAGCCATCTGGTCGATTTCTCGCGCGAAGCGGTCGATGTCGGTTTGCGCATGGGCAACGGGAACTGGCCGGACCTGTGGTGCGAACGCTTGTTCGGAGATATTTATTTCCCAGTTTGCGCGCCCGCTTTCAACCAGGGTCATTTACCTGAAAAACCCAGCGAATTGCCGAGCCTGCACTTGCTCAATTCGACCGGAGAGCCCTGGATGCCGTGGTTCGTGGCGGCGGGAGTGGATGCGGCCGAACCGCGCGGCGTCACTTACAGCGATTCGCACTCGCTATTGCAGGCCGCCAAGGAGGGGCAGGGGATTGCGCTGGCGCGTCAAACCATGGTGGCCGACGACTTGCAGCGGGGTGCGCTGGTGCGGCTGTTTTCGCTCAGCATACCGAGCCCGGTCGAGTATTACCTGGTGTGCCCGCCGGCGCTGGCGCAAACCGGTAAAGTCCAGCGCTTCCGGGCCTGGCTATGGGAGGAAATCAAGGCACAGGAGCCGGTCTGATGTACGGTCGGCGGATGTTGGGCTTCGCAGCGCTCGGCACCCACTACGGGGCTGCTGTTCGTAGCATGCGTTCGTAAAATTCGATAACTATTCTGAATAAATGATGTTGCGCAAGGTGCATGCAAGACATGAAAAACATTGTCCACGAAAGACACGAAAGGCACGAAAAAAGGGGGGAATGGAGTGCGCAGGAACAGCTTCAAAAATTCAAGCGAGGGTTCGGCGAACTTCCTATAGTGGCCGATGTATATTTCATACGCGCAATAAATATATGCGGAAAATATCATAAAAATTACGATACTCCTTATTTTTTGAAATTCTTTGTGTCGTGTGTCGTGTGTCCTGTTCGTGTCTTTCGTAGACAAGTGCGTGACATCGGTGAATACCTAAGGAGGCGCTTCAAACTGTCACGCAGGTTTGGGGCCGCGTGTAGTTTTAGCCTTGTCGTCCGCTTGCACCACCTTTTCCACGCCGCGAATGCCATGCAGGTCCGTGTCGACCAGCCCGTCGGCCAAATCTTTGGCGGCTTGCTTCATGCTTTCGCGCGGCGTGGTGGGTTGCGCGTCAGGCGCTTCGTCGCGCTCGTGCGGCAGCCGCGTTACACCGTCGTTCTTGATCGAGGCAGCGGTGTTGACCGTGTGGTCCCCGGTTTCGTTAGCCATGAACTGTCACCTTTTCGTCCAATCCAGCGATCAGCAGCGCCGGCATCGGCGCTGCTGATCGCCGCCGATGCCAGCGCTTTCAGGGGCCTGGAGCCAACCTTTAGCCAACCTTCAGCGGTCGCGTGTTCCACTCCGGACTACTTGCTGCCAGAACCACCAGAACCTGATTGCTTGCCACCGGAACTACTGCTATCTTTTTTGTGGCTTTGATGGCCCGCGTCAGCGTGCTGCTCGTGTGCGCCGCCCGGCGACTTGGAAGAACCGCTGCCGGAGCCTGGGCTCTTTTTGTCGGAGCTGCTACTTCGTTTATGGTCTTGACCGCTTTTTTGGTTCGAGTTCATGTTAATTCCTTAGTGAAAAATTAAAAAATTAAAAAATAACCCGCCGAAGACAGATTCATCAATGACGATAACACTCCAAATCTTCGCCTCCGCGCCTCCTTTAATGGCTGACAGTGTTTGTATAGGATAGGCAAAGTCAGTTGTTTATCCATCCTTCGATGAATTTGTTTGATGAAAGTCAAAGAATCATCTAAAAATATGTTTAGAAAGTTTCAGTGAGGACTTAAGTTGTCGCTCGGTCTCAGGCTGCCAGATGCCGCGCCTGCCTTTGCGGCGCAACGTGTTCAGCGCTATTGGCCACCTTTTTTTGCTGGGACGCCTTGGATTTGATGTGCAGCTGGTTGGCCTGTCCGGCGTAATCGCTGGCCAGCACCTGGTCTGCAACGGCCGCCTCGATGCCCTGGGTTTGCAGCCACTCTGACACCAGCGCGGCCAGCCGTTCCAGCGCGATGCGGTGGGTGGCGTCGGTCTTGGCGTAGATCCAGTCTGATAACGCCATGAAGCGGGCAAACGGGCTTTGTTCCAGGATCAGCGGCAGCGTGTGGGCGAAGCGGCCGGAATTGGCGACCAAGTCCCAGTAACGGGCAAAGCGCACCAGCCGTTGCATGGTGGCAAAGTCGACCTGGTCGGTGGCCAGGATGGTGTAGGGCGGCTGGGCGTCGAACACCAATTTGAAGGTTTCGGTATGGCGGATGATCGGCGTGCCGCGCAGGCGTTTCAGGATGCCGAACTGAATTTCGTGCGGTTTGAGCGCATACAACTTATCGAAGCCGGTAGCGAAGCTGGCCATGTCTTCGCCCGGCAGGCCGGCGATCAAATCGACGTGCATGTGGGCGTGCGAATGTTCGACCAGCCAGCGGATGTTGTCGGCGGCTTTCTGGTTGTCCTGGCGGCGGCTGACCAGCGTTTGCACTTCGGGGTTGAAGCTTTGGATGCCGATCTCGAACTGCAGCGCGCCGGGCGGAAATTGCACGATGCCGGCTTTCAGCGCATCCGGCAAATGATCCGGCACCAGTTCGAAGTGGGCGAACACCGGGTCGAGCGGATCGGCTGCGATTTTGTCGAGGAAGAACTGCATGATCCTCAGGCTGGTCTTGATGTTCAGATTGAAGGTGCGATCGACGAACTTGAATAGCCGCGCGCCGCGCGCATGCAGCGCTTCCAGCTCGCCCAGAAAGCGGTCGAGGTCGAACGGCCACGCGGTCTTGTCCAGCGAGGACAGACAGAATTCGCACTTGAACGGACAGCCGCGCGACGCTTCCACGTACAGGATGCGGTGCTTGATGTCCTGCTCCGAATACAGCGCATACGGCAGCGTAATTTCATCCAGCGGCGGTTGCAGCCCGGCGTGGATTTTCATGATCGGTTTTGGTCCGGCCAGAATGCCGCGGCACAGTTTGGCAAAGCTGACGTCGCCCCAGCCGGTGATCAGATAATCGGCCGCCTGCACGATCGCCTGCTGCTGCGACTCGTGCGAGACTTCCGGTCCGCCCAGCACGATCACGATCTGCGGCGCCACCTGCTTGAGCATCGCCACCACCTTGGTGGTTTCCTCGACATTCCAGATGTACACGCCGAAACCGATGATGCGCGGATTCTGCGCCAGCAGCTTCTCGACGATATCGGTGGTCTTGGCGCCGATGATGAATTCTTGCAGCCGGGTTTGCTGCTGCAAATCGCCCATGTTGGCAAGCAGGTAGCGCAAGCCCAGTGAGGCGTGTGCGTAACGGGCGTTTAGCGTGGACAGAATGATGGTCATTGCGGGTGGCGTCTTCGGTTAAAAGGACATTTTACGCGTGCTGTAATGCGTTTTCGCAAGCGATGCTGATTGATGTGTTGCCGAATTGCAAGTCTCTAGTCATGCTGAGTGCAACCGGCGCATGCCGCGTGGGCGCCGGTTGCAGTGTACTGACTGTTTAATTGTAGTGAATCAAGCAATCGAATCAAGCAATCGTTAATCACAATACTTATAACGTAGTTTGGGAGGATGACATGATGAATCAAACAATGCAGCGCAAGGCAATGACAATCGCAGTCGCGGCAGCAGTGGTGTCGCTGGCAGCCTGTGGCGGCGACCGGGCAGAGGATTTGAATGCCAAGCCGGTATATCTGGGTGCGGTGTCTGTCATTACTTATGACGGCGCCAGCGATGATTTGCTGACTGGCGGGCTAGGCAAAACCGGCCTCGGCGCGGTGTCGCCGACGGCGGCCAATCCGCTGCAGCCAAGCGCGGCCGAGTTGCGCAAAATAGCGATCTGGAACAATTACCGCGCGGTGCTGGATATCTCCGCCAATGGCGGCTACGGCCGCCTGTACGGCCCCAACATCGACATTGCCGGCAAAGACACGCTGGGCGAAGGCAAGATTGCCGGCACCGAACACATTGCCTACTCGGATGACGGCAGCGGCAGCCAGAACGTGACCATGATGGTGCAGCTGCCGGCCTCGTTTAATCCGGCCAGCCCCTGCATCATCACCGGCGCTTCGAGCGGCTCGCGCGGCGTGTATGGCGCTATCGGTTCCTCCGGCGAATGGGGCTTGAAGCACGGTTGCGCGGTGGCGTATACCGACAAGGGCACCGGCAATGGCATCCATGATCTGCAAAACAATACGGTCAATCTGCAAAACGGCGTGCGCGCCGACGCCACGGCGGCCGGCAAGAATTCGAACTTTAGCGCCAAGCTGACGCCGGCGGAACTGGCGGCCTTCAATGCTGCAACGCCGAACCGGTTTGCCGTCAAGCATGCGCACTCGCAACAAAATCCGGAAAAAGACTGGGGCCAGTGGACTTTGCAATCGGTTGAGTTCGCGTATTACGTGTTGAACCAGAAATACGGCGAGTTGGCCAGGGATGGCGTCACGCACCTGGCCAAATTCAAACCGGGCAACACTATCGTCATCGCGTCCAGCATCTCGAATGGCGCCGGCGCTGCGCTGGCGGCGGCCGAACAGGATACCAAGGGCTTGATCAGCGGCGTCGCAGTGAGCGAGCCGCACGTCCAATTGCTGGCGGATAACCGTCTGACGGTCAAGCGCGGCGCCACCAGCATGGTTGGCACCGGCAAGCCGCTGTATGACTATTTCAGCCTTGCCAATCTGCTGCAACCGTGCGCCGCATTGTCGACCACCAGCAGCGTGTTCAATACCGTCAATGCGACACTGGCGGCGAACCGCTGCACCGCGCTGCAGGCGAACGGCCTGATCAGCGGCAGCAACACCGCCGAGTTGGCTGCGAATGCGATGGCGGCATTGGTCACCGCCGGCTGGCAGCCGGAAAGCCGGGATTTGCAGGCGGCGATGTATGCATTTGCCACCCCTGCAATCGCGATGACGTACATCGGTAACTATTCAGCGGGCAAGGCAATTAAGAGCGAAATGGTACGATTTTGTAGGAGCGCACCCGGGCGCGATTAACGGCTGCAGTCTGGCGACTGCTTTCGCGCCCTGGTGCGCTCCTACAAAAAACTTGCTTCAGTTTGGGCTTCTCCCATGGTGGGTTGAATAATTACCAACATCGATAATTTAAGTGGGGTATATGAAAAAACACATGCTTTACCGCATAGCTTTTGCTCGCTATGTAAAAATACATTGCCGTGTATTTTTAATGGAGTAAAACTCAATATTCCAGGCTCAGGGTGATCGAACCGTAGCGGGGCGCTTTGCTCTGGGTCTGGTATTCCTTGCTGCGCATGTAATACGCATAGGTCACCTTGCCGCCTGGCCAGTGCCAGGCCAGCCCGGCCGATACATCGCCTACCAGATTTTTCTTGGCCACACTATGGCTGTCGCCAAAAGTATTGCCGTCGAGAAAAATATCCCGCGCCACTGCGCGCGCATCCAGCGCGACGAACACGTGTAGCGCGTTGTCGGCCAACCGGCGCGATGCTGCGCCTTCGGCCAGCGGCGCATTGCTGTCGCTGGCGGGGCGGATCGGCGCGGTGCCGAAATCGTCCGGCAACCGGCTGCCGGCGCGCAGTTCCAGCCCGGCGTTGGCGTAGGTGGCGACGTTGCCCAGGCTGACGCCGTAATGGCTGATCGCATCGAATTTCGGGCCAGACTTATTGGCGCTGATCCAGATCTTGTTTTTGCGCTCGGCCACGATCTGCAGCCCCAGTTCATTGTGCAACTGATTGCCCCAGCCGTTGAAGCGCTCGATGCCGCGCAGGCTGTGGATGAAATCCTGCGATTGCTCGGCCAGCGAGGCCGGGCCGATCATGCCGAGGTTGACTTCGACGGTATCCATCTGACGCGCATTGCGGGCGTTGTAGCCCAATCCCAGATACAGCCAGCCGGCGTACGGGCGATCATCGGCGACGATGCCGGTGGCTTTTTTGTTGCGTGGCGTGTACATCGCCTGGCCGGCGGTAACCACCATGTTGCGCGAAGCGTATTGGCCCGGATGGACCGATTCAAACGCCCGGTTCAGCGCCCGCACCCAGCTCGGCAGGCACGGGTCGTTAATATAGTCTTTCAGGTTGGCCGACACCCATGACACCTTGACGCCACTGGTGTAATTGTTGTCGGAGCCGGCAACCAAGTCGTTTTCCAGGTAAAAATTGATGATTTCCGGGTGTTGCGCCAGTGCTGCCACGTCCGGCGTCGGGCTGCCGCATACCTGCTCCATCAGGGTTTCGTTGCTGATCTGAGCCAGGCCGGGCACTGCGGTCAGCGCCAGCGCCAGCGCCAGCGCACTGGCACAGCGCAAGCGGCAAAAGGTGAAATGGGACATAACGCGCATGATCTGATCGCCGGAAGGTAAATGCTTCAAGCCCGCATGATAACGGTTAACTGATGTTGCACACTGTCCACGCCAGCCACGAACCGCCGTCACAACACCATGCGCTTGGTAAAAATAGGGTGTATCAACATTTTCATGGCATTCGCCGCATATGTTTATTGGTGCTTTTAAATATACTTAAATTAGTATGGAAATACGTCCGGATCTCATTCCAGCCTGGACAGCGGTTTCTGCGCATCCCTGTACGCACCCCGTTGCCGCCTTTTTTCGTGCCTTGCAGGTCTTTCGTGGACAATGCGCTACCATCCGCAGCAGCGGCAAGGCTTTGCCGAATGCAGCATTGTCCTGTGTCTGTTGTTCCACATTTACGAAAGAATGCTCTGATGAAACTGTATTTATCCCCTGGCGCCTGTTCCCTTTCTCCCCATATCGTGCTGTGCGAAGCCGGCCTTGCGTTCGAGACTGAAAAGGTCAGCTTGAGCAAGAAAACTACTGCCAGCGGGCAAGATTACAAGGCCGTCAATCCGAAGGGTTCGGTGCCGGCGCTGCAACTGGACAACGGCCAGATCCTCACCGAAGGCCCGGCCGTGGTGCAATACATCGCCGACCTGGTGCCGGAAAAACAGCTGGCGCCGGCAGCCGGCAGCATGGCGCGCTACCGCCTGATGGAATGGCTGAATTTCATTGCGAGCGAACTGCACAAGGGTTTCAGCCCGCTGTTCAACCCCGAGGTGCCGGAGCAGAGCAAGCAAATGGCGCGCGACGCGCTGGCAGTACGCTTCGGCATCGTGGCGCGGCAGCTGGAAAGCGCCGATTATCTGCTGGGCGCGCAATTCACGGTGGCCGATGCTTATCTGTTTACGGTGCTGAACTGGGCCGGCATGCTGCAACTCGACATGGCCCGCTGGCCGGCTATTGCGGCCTACCAGGCGCGCGTCGCGGCGCGTCCGGCGGTGCGTGCTGCGATGCTGGCCGAAGGCTTGATTCAGGATTAATAGGTTAATTGCGCCATACAGACTTCTAAACTGAAGCGGTTTTTTGTAGGTGCGAATTTATTCGCACTGTTAACTATCTTAACTATCCCAAGCGAACTAATGCGAATAAATTCGCACCTACAGAACCGCACTGTTTGCGTACCTCCTACACAATAACAACAACCAGGAAAGCCCCGCCATGAACCAGTCACAACGGATGCCGGCACTCTTTATCGGCCACGGCAGCCCGATGAATGCGCTGCAGGACAATCAGTTCACCCAAAGCTGGCAGCGGCTGGGGCAACAGATCCCGCGCCCGAAGGCGATATTGGCGATATCGGCCCACTGGACCACGTCCGGCAGCGCGGTGACGGCGATGGCGACGCCGCCGACGATTCACGATTTCGGCGGTTTCCCGCAGGCATTATTCGATATCACATACCCGGCTGCCGGCGACCCGGCGCTGGCGGCGCGGGTGCGCGCGTTGCTGGCGCCGACGCCGGTCCAGATGGATCAGTCCTGGGGTCTGGATCACGGCAGCTGGTCGGTGTTGTGCAAGATGTATCCGGCGGCGGACGTGCCGGTGGTGCAGCTCAGCCTCGACCTGACGCAGGATGCGGCGTTCCACCTCGATCTGGGCCGTCGCCTGGCGGCGTTGCGCGACGAAGGCGTCTTGATCATCGGCAGCGGCAATCTGGTGCACAACTTGCGCACCATAACCTGGGATGGCACCACGCCGGCCTTCGACTGGGCGCAACGTTTCAACCGCAGCATGCACGATTGCCTGCTGGCCGATGATCGCGTGCAACTGTGCGCCGCCATGACAGCAAATTCGGATGCCCGGCTGGCCGTGCCGACGCCGGAACATTTTTTGCCCTTGCTGTACATCGTCGGCAGCAAGCAGCCGGATGAAACCATCACGCTATTTAACGATCAGATCGAACTGGGCTCGATCGGCATGCTGTCGGTGGGGTTCGGACTGCCCGCGCAGAGCGTGAATCTTTAACCGGTTTTGGCCAGATTTCACCAGCCAGGCACTACACTATTGGCCTGCGCGACTTTACCGACTTTTCTGACTTAAAGACTCCCTATGTTGCATCTGACCACTTGGTTGCGCGGCCCCGGCCCCGGCCGCGTATTGCTGTTGTTATTGCTGCTGTGTACTTTGGGCGGCGTTGCTGGTGGCTCCGGCGTTGCGCTGGCCGCCACCGCCATCCTTCCAGCCGCGCCTGCTGCCACGCCGGCGGCGGCAGCTGCGCCGCCGCCGGTGAAGCCGATCGCGGTGCCGAATATTGCCGCCGCCGCAGAAACTGCCGATGCGCTGTTGCGCGATATCGTCGCAGGCCTGGCGCCGGTGCCGAAGGTGGCCGCAATCGGCCCCGAGTTGAGAGCATTCGGGCGCGATTTCGAGGCTACCGGGAAAGAGACCACGCTGGCGCTGGGAGCGATTTACTCGCAGGAGCAGTTGCGCGAACTCGATACGCGCTGGCTCTCGCTGCTGGCCCGGCTGGGCCGCTGGGAAGAGATACTCACCGGCCGCGCCGTCCTGCTCGAAGGCAATCTGGCACAGCTGGAGGCCCTGCAAAAAACTTGGCAGACCACGGGTAAAGTTGCGCGTGAAACCGGCGCCCCCGACGCGGTCCAGGAGCGGTCGAATACGGTGCTGTCCGAGGCCGCTCGGGTGCAGCAGCTGGTGGACAAGGCGCGGGGCGAGATCCTGACGCTGCAAGCCCAGGTCAGCCGCTTCGAAACCCGCGCGGCCGAGCAGCGCGGACAGCTCAAGCGGGCCACCGATGCCGCGCTGGAGAGTTTGCTGTTGCGCGACAGCGTGCCGATCTGGAGCGCTGACAGCAGCGCCGACGGCGAGTTCGACCGTCTGCAAAAATTCAAGAGTGCGATACAAGCCAATCAGGTGACGATTGCGCAATACCTGGTGGCGAGCCATAAGAGCGTCGTTTTCCTGCTGCTGCTGGCGGCGCTGTTTCTGGTCGCGCTGTGGCGCATCCGGACCCAGATGCGGCTGCGCACCGAGGCCGATCCGGAACTGGCCGGCACCGCCTGGGTGTTCGAACATCCGGGCGCGATTGCGATGCTGTTATTTACCATCGTCAGCCCCTCGGTGCTGGTGTATGCGCCGCGCGAATTCAATCTGTTGCTGCTGACGCTGGCGCTGCCGCCGACGATCGTGATCCTGCGGCGTCTGATCCACCACAACCTGGCCTCTTTCCTGTATGCGCTGCTGGTGCTGTACGTGGTCAACCGGCTGCGCGAAATATTCGGCGCGGCGCTGCTGGGGGAGCGGCTGCTGTTCGAACTGCAGCTGGCCGGCACGCTGCTGTTCCTGTTCTGGTTCCTGCGGCCGCGCCGTCTGTCCCGGCTGCCGGCCGCAGTCACCGGCGATAAGGATTACAAGTGGTCGCTGTTTATCGCGCGCGCCGCCACGCTGGTATTTGCAGTCGCACTGACGGCCGACGTGCTGGGCTATTCGCAGCTCGGACATTTCCTGAATGCGGCGATGCTGACTACCTTGTATTCCGGCGTGATCCTGTATGCGGCGTTGCGGGCGCTGGTCAGTCTGTCCACGCTGGCGCTGTATACCTGGCCGCTGCGTTCGCTGGCCATGGTGCGGCACTACAAACACTTGCTGGAACGCCAGCTGCATCGTGCTGCACACTGGCTGGTGCTGGGCTGGTGGGTCTTGACGACGCTCGATATCTTTGTCTTGCGCAAGCCGCTTTTCGACTTCGTTGTCAGCATTCTCACCACCAAGAGCGCGATCGGTGCGCTGCATATCTCGCTGGGCGACGTGCTGGCGTTTGGCGGCACTATCTGGGCCGCATTCCTGCTCTCGCGGCTGGTGCGCTTCGTGCTCGAAGAGGACGTCTTCCCGCGCATTGCGCTGGCCCGCGGCATCCCGTATGCACTGTCGATGGTGTTGAATTACGTGTTGCTGATGGCCGGCTTCATTCTGGCCATCGTCGCCACCGGCGTCGATCTGGACCGTTTCACGATCCTGATCAGCGCGTTCGGCGTCGGCGCCGGTTTCGGCTTGCAGGGCCTGGTCAAAGATTTCATGTCCGGCCTGGTGCTGCTGTTCGAGCGTCCGATCAAGGTGGGCGACGCCATCGAGACCGGCCAGCGCTCCGGCGAGATCAAAAGTATCGGCATTCGCGCCAGTATTTTGCGCACCTGGGATGGCTCCGAAGTGGTGGTGCCGAATGCCGCCCTGACCTCGAACGATGTGGTCAACTGGACCCTGTCGGACCGCCAGTGCCGGATCGAAATTCCAATCGGCATCGCCTATGGCAGCGATCCGGAACAGGTGTTGGCGTTGCTGATTGGGGTGGCCACCGCGCATCCGGAAGTGCTCGATGCACCGGCGCCGGACGCCTACTTCCAGGGGTTTGGCACCGATTCCCTGAATTTCAAGTTGCGCTGCTGGAGCGGACAATATGAGCGCTTTCTGCCGATTCGCAGCGAATTATGCGTGGCCATCAGCAAGGCCCTGGCAGAAGCACGGATTGAAATGCCATTCCAGCAGCGCGATTTGCATTTGCGCAGCGTCGACGATGGCGTGTTCACGCAGTTGCGCAGCACGCTGCAAAACGAGCCGCCAGCGTAATCTGCCCGTAGGGGCGGGTTCCAAACCCGCCCTTTCGCCGTCAAAATGCGAGGGCGGGTTTGGAACCCGCCCCTACGAGAGTATGCGAATTTTCATGGCATGTAGCGCATGATATTCATGCGCACCATAAAAATACATTGGATAGTATTTTCTATCCCTGCGGCAGCGTCAGCACCACTTCCAGCCCGCCGTCCGGGTGATTACGCAGCGTCAGGCTGCCGCCGTGCTGTTCGGCGATATTGTGGGCGATGGTCAAGCCCAGGCCGGTGCCGCCGGTCTGGCGCGAGCGCGAAGTCTCGATCCGGTAGAACGGCTCGAACACGCGCGCCAGCTGGTCGGGCGCAATGCCGGGGCCATGATCGCGGATGCGGATCACCGCCCCGCCGGCTTCTCTGACCACGCTAACCGCAGCCGACTGGCCGTATTTGACCGCGTTGTCGATCAGATTGATCAGGCAGCGCCGCAGCGTATTGGGACGCGCCAGCACCGACTTGCCGAGCTGTCCGGATAGCTGCACGCGCTGGCCGGCATCGGCGGCGTCGCTGCACACGCTGTCGAGCAGCGAATCCAGATCGAGGCGCTGCATCGGCTCGGCTGAGGCCATGCTGCGCGCCAGTTCCAGCCCTTCGCGCACCATGTCCTGGGTCGCCGACAGATCGTCGATCAGCTTGTCGCGCAAGGCGTCGTCGGCCACTTTTTCCAGCCGCAGCCGCAACCGCGTCAGCGGCGTTTGCAGATCGTGCGTGATGGCCGCCAGCATCTGGGTGCGTTGCTGGAGATGGTCGCGGATGCGGCCCTGCATCGCATTGAAGGCGCTGCTGGCCTGGCGGATTTCGCTGCTGCCCGCCAGCGCCAGCGGCGGGTGATTCAGGTCGCGGCCCAGGTCGAAGGCGGCCTGCGCCAGCTGCTTGAGCGGGCGCATCGTCATGCGCGCCACCAGATACGCCAGCACCCCGATGCTGCATACGAACAGCGCCAGATACAGCAGAAAATCGCTGTGCAGCGGCGGCATGCCGCTGCGCGGCGGCAACACCGTCATCCGCAGCAAGCTGCCGTCGCGCAGCGTGATGCGGGTGATTTCGCAGTCCGGGCTGCGGGCCGGCCGCGGTGCGGTGCGCGGCCGGTGCGGCGGCTGGCAATCGGCGCCGCTAGCCTCTAGCGACGCGACCCGGAACTGCTGCCCCAGATCTGCGCCCAACGCCAGTGCGAAGGCCGAAGGCACAGCTAATTCGCGGGCGCCGGAGTGCGCCGACTCGACCCGCAAGCCGATCCGTTTTGCGGTTTCCAGAAAGGCTTGCCGGTTGGCCCCCGGCAGCGCATCCAGCGCCAGCGTCAATTGTTCGGCCCGCTCGACCTGATGCACCTCGCGGAACTGGCCGATGGTGCGCTGCCGCTCGCTGTCGGCAAGCCAGAACGTCAGCGCGATTGCCCCCAGCATGCCGCACAGCAAAATCAGGAACACGCGCCCGGTCATCGAGTTGAAAAAATTTTTCATTGCGCGCTTTCCGCCTGCACCGTGACCGCCAGCACATAGCCGCCGTTGCGCACGGTCTTCAGAATTTGCGGCGAGCGCGCATCTTCGCCCAGCTTTTGGCGCAGGCGGCTGATCTGGATATCGATCGAGCGGTCAAACGGATCGGCGTCGCGGCCCTGCGTCATGTTCAGCAATTGGTCGCGGTTCAAGACCCGGTTCGGATGTTCCAGGAAAATTTTCAGCAAGCGAAATTCCGCGCCCGACAACATGATTACCACCTGATCCGGACTCAGCAGATGGCGCGCCGTCAAGTCCAGCGTCCAGCCGGCAAACAGCAGCCGCTCTGCGCTCAGGTCGGCATGGTTGGGCGGCAGCGCATGGCTGCGGCGCAGCACGCTGCGGATGCGCGCCAGCAGTTCGCGCGGCTCGAACGGTTTCGGCAAATAATCGTCGGCCCCCATTTCCAGCCCCAGGATGCGGTCCAGCGGTTCGCTGCGCGCGGTCAGCATGATGACCGGCATCTGCGACTTCGCGCGCAGAGTGCGGCACAGCGTCAGGCCGTCGTCGCCCGGCAGGTTCAGGTCCAGCACGATCAGATCGATCGGTGCTTGTTCCAGCGTTTTCCACATGGCGCGGCCGTCTTCGGCGCTGTGCGCCAGGTAGCCGTTGTTGTTCAGATAATCCGCCAGCAGCGAGCGGATTTCGCGATCGTCATCGACGATCAAAATGTGAGAAATTGTTTCCATAGGCGATAGATTATGGCGGCTTGCGCGTGCAGGGAAGCGCCATTTTGTATCTTCTTGTAATCGCGCTAAAAATTACAGAATGATACAAAAAGCTGCACAGCAGACACTTGCCAGATACATCCGCGGCGCAGAGTGGCTTCATGTGCAGTGCACATGTTCATAACATACTTAAAAGAGGAAATACCATGCGTACATTTACCAAGAGCATCATCATCGGCATGACTGTACTGGGTTTGGGCGGCACCGCGCTGGCGCAAATCCCACCGTCTGACAACGCTGGCAAAACCAGCCTGATGCAGGACAAACAAGATAAACAGGCCCAATATGAAAAACGCGGCGAGCGCATGCAAGAGCACATGGCCAAACGCGCCAAGCGCCAGACGGAACTGCATGCGAAGCTGAAACTGAGCGCCAGCCAGGAGCCCGCCTGGAAAACCTACACCGCCAGCATGACGCCGCCTACCATGGAGCAGCGTCAGGCGCAGCGTCCGGATCGCGCCGCGATGCAAAAGATGCCGGCTCCGCAACGCATGGAAGCCATGCTTGAGCGGATGAAACAAGGCCAGACCCGGATGGAAAGCCACCTGGCTGCATTGAAAACGTTTTATGCGGTGCTGACGCCAGAACAGCAAAAAATCTTCGATGCCGAGTTTGGCCAAGGCCGCAAGCATCATCGCGGCGGCATGGGTAAGTAAGGGTAAGTAAGGGTAAGTAAGCCAATCTCCTGATACAAAACGGCGCTGAAAAGCGCCGTTTTTTTTTGCGGGAAACAGACGCCGAAGCGCCGCTTAACCCAGGAATCGCGCAAGGGCATAATATTCATATCAATTCACATTAAATAACCGGTGATTGCCGTCAATATCATGCACATTCCGCGCCGCCGCTTCTGCTGCCATCTGCTCTCGGGCGTGAGGAGCAATGCGGCGTGCCGGGGCAGCATGCTGTTTGTGGGCGACCATCTGGCCCGCAGCGTACGCGGCATTTCCTGCGCGCCACCCGTGTTCCGATAGGCGAGCACCGCCCTTGTATGCTCTCCCCCAACCCCTCTCCCGCCTGCGGGAGAGGGGAGCGAAGTGAATCGCTACGCGATTTTTACGTTAAACAAGGAACACTGAAATGGCTGATCTTTTCGAAAATCCAATGGGACTCATGGGTTTTGAGTTCGTCGAGTTTGCCTCGCCTACCCCGAATGTGCTGGAACCGGTGTTCGCGCTGCTGGGCTTTACCAAGGTCGCGCTGCACCGCTCCAAGGACGTGGCGCTGTATCGTCAGGGCGACATCAATTTCATCATCAATAACGAGCCGCACAGCGTCGCCTCGTACTTCGCGGCCGAACATGGCCCGTCGGCCTGCGGCATGGCGTTCCGGGTCAAGAACGCGCCCAAGGCCTATGCCCGCGCGCTGGAATTAGGGGCGCAAGCGCTGGAGTTGCAGACCGGCCCAATGGAATTGCGCCTGCCCGCCATCAAGGGCATCGGCGGCGCGCCGCTGTATTTGATCGATCGCTTCGAGGAAGGCCGCGCCATCTATGACATCGACTTCGAATTCATCGACGGCGTCCCGCGCCATCCGGTCGGCCACGGCCTCAAGCTGATCGACCACCTGACGCACAACGTGTACCACGGCCGCATGCGCTACTGGGCCAGTTTCTACGAGCGCATCTTCAACTTCCGCGAGATCCGCTACTTCGACATCAAGGGCGAGTACACCGGCCTGACCTCGCGCGCGATGACGGCGCCGGACGGCAAAATCCGCATTCCGCTGAACGAGGAAGCCGGTAGCGGCGGCCAGATCGAAGAATTCCTGATGCAATTCAACGGTGAAGGCATTCAGCACATTGCGCTGGTCACGGATGACTTGATCGCCAGCGTCGACAGCCTGCGCCGGGCCGGCGTGCCGCTGATGAGCGCGCCGCCCGCTACTTACTACGAAATGCTGGAAGGTCGTTTGCCCGGACATGGCGAGCCGGTCGCCGAGTTGCAGGCCCGCGGCATTCTGCTCGATGGCGTGTGCAATCAAGGCGAAAAACGCTTGCTGCTGCAGATTTTTTCCGAAACGCAGCTGGGGCCGGTGTTCTTCGAATTCATCCAGCGCAAGGGTGATGACGGTTTCGGCGAAGGCAACTTCAAGGCTTTGTTTGAGTCGATTGAGCGCGATCAGATAAGACGCGGCGTGATTCAGGCTGCGTAGCGATCAACCTATTACCGGCGCAGCCAATGCGCTGCGCCCAACCGAGGATCAACATCATGAAGATCGAAAAAATTCACCACGTCGCCTACCGTTGCAAAGATGCGAAGGAAACCGTGCTGTGGTATCAGAAAATGCTCAACATGGATTTCGTGCTGGCGATTGCCGAAAACGAGGTGCCGTCAACCCACGAACCGGACCCGTACATGCATGTATTCCTGGATGCCGGCATGGGCAATGTGCTGGCGTTCTTCGAACTGCCGACCAAGCCCGAAATGGGACGCGACCCCAACACGCCGGACTGGGTCCAGCACATCGCCTTCAGGGTCAGGGACCGCGCAGAGCTGCTCGAATTCAAGGCGCATCTGGAACAAAATGGCGTTGCAGTGTTGGGCGTTACCGACCATGGCGTGTTCCATTCGATCTACTTTTTCGACCCGAATGGGCACCGGCTTGAACTGGCCTGTCCCGATCCCGAAGAAGCGGCGCTGCTGGTGAAACTGGATGCGGTGAAATGGGACATGCTGGAAGAATGGTCGCGCACCAAGCGCGCACCGAAACATGCGGCTTTTCTGCATGCCAACGAGTTTAAAAAACACTGAAAAGGGCGCGAATGAACACACCGAACATACCGTTAACCCGTACTCTCGATCCGGCGCTATTGAGTTGGGTGGCATCGGCCAACGATCCGGCCACCGATTTCCCGCTGCAGAATCTGCCGTTCGGACGCTTCCGCCGCAGCACCGGCGTCGACATGGACTGGCGCATCGGCATTGCGATCGGCGACCAGGTGCTCGACCTGAAACGCGCAAAATTGATCGATTCCGACGACATGAACCGCCTGATGCGCAGCGGGCGCGCAGTGCGCGAGGCGCTGCGCGTGGCAGTGTCGCAAGGCCTTACGCTCGGCAGCGCCCGCCAGGACGAATGGTGCGCCTGCGGCGCGCTGGCGCCGCAGGCTGAGGTGGAGATGAGCTTGCCGTGCCGGATTGGCGACTACACCGACTTTTACACCGGCATCCATCACGCGCTGACCGTGGGCAAGCTATTCCGGCCCGACAACCCGTTGCTGCCCAATTACAAATGGGTGCCGATTGGTTATCACGGCCGCGCCTCGTCGATCTGCGTCAGCGGCCAAAGCTTCCGCCGGCCACGCGGTCAGACCATGATTGCTGGCGCTTCCACGCCGACTTTCGGGCCATCGAAACGGCTCGACTACGAGCTGGAACTGGGCGCGATTATCGCGACCCCGAACGCCCTGGGCGAGCCGATTTCGATGCTTGACGCCGAGCAACATCTGTTCGGCTTCACCTTGCTCAACGACTGGAGCGCACGCGACATCCAGGCCTGGGAATATCAGCCGCTGGGGCCGTTCCTGTCAAAAAACTTTGCCACCACGGTGTCGCCGTGGCTGGTCACGCTGGAAGCATTGCAACCGTTTCGGGTCCCGTTGCAGCGCCCGGAAGCGGACCCGGAGCCATTGCCGTATCTGGATTCGCCGGCAAATCGTTCCAGCGGCGGCATCGATATCAGCCTGGAAGTGTGGCTGCAAACCGCAGCGATGCGCGCCGCAGGAATTCCAGCCGAACGCCTGACGCGCTCGAACTACCGCGACGCCTACTGGAGCGTGGCCCAGTTGATCGCGCATCACACGGCAGGCGGCTGCAACTTGTGCGCCGGCGACCTGCTCGGCAGCGGCACCCTGTCAGGCCCGACGCCCGGGCAGGGCGGATCATTGCTGGAACTCAGCCAGGGCGGCAAGCAGGCATTGACGCTCGCCAGCGGCGAGACCCGGACCTGGCTCGAAGATGGCGATACGGTTATCCTGCGCGGTTATTGCCAGCGGCCGGGTGCGCGGCGCATCGGCTTTGGCGACTGCTCGGGCACCGTATTGGCGGCCATCCCGATTGGATGAAAACGCGCGGCGCAATCGCAGCAAGCGGATTGCAAGTCGTGCTATAACTGGGACGAATTAACTCCCACGGAGCATCGATATGCTGATCACGTTCAAATCCAAAGCCGCCGCCGAAGTCATCATGTACAAGGAGCACGCGAAACGCATTCTCGATCTGCTGCACAAGGATCTCGACCGCGGCGTCATCACTGCCGCCGAAACCGCCGGCGCGATTGCCACGCTGGAAGCAGAAATCGCCGCCAGCCGGCTGCGCGCGGCGTCGGAAAAAGTGCAGCCCGACGATGCGGACGATGCCAATGCGCATCAGGCGAGTGCAGTCGTTTCGTTTTCGGCGCGCGTTTATCCGCTGCTGGAAATGCTGCGCGCCGCGCACAAGGATGGCCAGGACATCATGTGGGGCGTCTGACGCCGCCAGGGTGCTTTTGCTCCTCTCTCCCGGCATGGCTTTTCCTGGTGCCCGAATTGCCATGCGATTCGCTTGTGGGAGAGCGGCCGGGAGAGAGGGCCGGGCACTCCACAGCAGACTGAACAGTTACCAGTTTTCAAGTGTATGCGGGAGTATGCAGGTAAATGCAGGTATTTCCGCATTAAATCATTGCGGATTAAAAAATACACCATAGTAGTATATTGACGGCGTGAAAAATTCGCCAGCGGCGCTTGTGAATGCCCTGCCGGCGCTGCCATCCAATGCGTCATAATTCGTACCCGCCTGATGCAAGCGCCTGGTGCTAAAGCTTGCCGCACAACTCATTACGAAAAATACACGTGACCACATCCAACTTGTCCACCCTGAAAATAGATTCCCTTTCCTACTCGCTGCTGCGCGCCGCACAAGCGGTCGCGATGGTGCGTAGCGGCACCGCGTTGCCGCTGGCATTGGCCAAAGTGATTGCGCAAAATAATACCCCGGTAACGGCCCGCGGCGCGATTCAGGATATCGCTTACCGCGCCATGCGCGGGCTCGGACGCAGCGAAGTGCTGCTGTCGCTGCTGGCCAAAAAACAGCCCGATCCGGCCATCCTGCACAGCCTGCTGTGCTGCGCGCTGGCCCTGATCAGCCCGCCGGACGACCCGGCCGAGGCGCTGCCTTACGAAGTCTTCACGGTGGTCGATCAAGCGGTCACCGCAGCTTCTTCGCATGGCGACATGGCGCACGCGAAAGGCATGGTGAACGCAGTCTTGCGGCGCTTCCTGCGCGAACGCGACGCCTTGCTGGAGGAAGCGCTGCAGCAACCGGCGGCAGTCTGGAATTATCCGGCCTGGTGGATCGCAGCCGCCCAAACCGCGTATCCGAAAGACTGGCAAGCGATTCTGCAGGCCGGCAATACAGCGCCGCCGCTGACCTTGCGCGTCAACCGCCGCCAGTCCACGATGGCCGACTATCTGGCCTTGCTGGCTGCCAATGGCATGGCCGCGACCCAGATCGGCCCGAGTGCGGTGCGGCTGGAAAAGCCGCTGCCGGTGAGTCAGATTCCAGGTTTCATGGACGGCCTGGTGTCGGTGCAGGACGCGGCAGCGCAACTGGCCGCGCCCTTGCTGGACGTCCAGGACGGGATGCGGGTGCTGGACGCCTGCGCTGCGCCGGGCGGCAAGACCGGGCATTTGCTGGAGTCTGCCAATATCGAGCTGGTGGCGCTCGACAACGATGCTAAACGCTTGCCCCGGATCGCAGAAAACCTGCAGCGCCTGCAATTGCAGGAGCCCTCTCCCGCAACGGGAGAGGGCGGCAAAGCGAGCCGCCAACCGACTTGCAGCCTGAAGACCGGCGATGCGCAAGCGCGCTACTGGTGGGACGGCCAATTGTTCGACCGCATCCTGGCGGATGTGCCTTGTACCGCGTCCGGCATCGTGCGCCGCCATCCGGATATACGCTGGCTGCGCCGCAAGAGCGATAGTGCGCAATTGGCGACGCTTTCCGCGCAGATCCTCGACAATCTTTGGCGCATGCTGCGCCCCGGTGGTAAATTGTTGTTTGTCACTTGCTCAGTCTGGCCGCAAGAGTCGGAAGCGCAGGCCGCCGCTTTTGCGGTGCGCAACCAGGCCCAGCGCTTGCCCGCGCCCGGCCAATTGCTGCCGGCTACCGAGCTGCTGGACGATCACGATGGCTTGTTTTATGCATTGTTTCAAAAAGCTGCCGACTAAATAACTTTTAACAACGTGATAACCGGGCCCCAAACGCGTGACTAGACGCCTATTCCATCTTCTGACCTGCTGTCTGCTGGCCTTGCTGGCGCATCTGCCGCTGGCCGCACGCGCCGGCGATGCGGTCGAAACCGTGCAGGCCCAGCTGGAGGCGACTGAGGAGGGTTATAAACTCCTGGCCAGTTTTTCGTTTCAACTCAATCGCGGCCTGGAAGATGCGATCATGCGCGGCGTGCCGCTCTCGTTTACCACCGAACTTGAACTGACGCGGCCGCGCTGGTATTGGTTCGATGAGAATGCGCTGCTGGCTTCGCGCACGGTGCGCATTTCCTACAATGTGCTGACGCGCCGCTATCACGCCGCCGTCAGCGGCAGCTTGCAGCAGAGTTTTGCCACGCTCGATGATGCGCTGTCGCTGATCCGGCATCCGGGGCGCTGGCTGGTGGCCGACAAGGGTGCGCTGAAAGCGGGCGTAACCTATCAGGTCGCGGTGCGCATGCGGCTCGACGTGACGCAGCTGACCAAGCCGTTCCAGGTCAATGCGCTCAATAACAGCGACTGGCAAATGGCCTCCGACTGGAAGCACTTCAGTTTCAAGGCGGAACAGCAGTGACACGGCCGATGCGGTATGCGCTGGTTGCCGGCATCGGCATCATGAGCATCCTGCTGTTCCTGCTGGCTTCGGCGTCCGATAATTCCAGCTTTTTCGAGCAAAATTACCCGTGGCTGCTGGGTTTGAATGCGCTGGTTGCGGTGGTTCTGCTGGGTTCGGTAATAGTGTTGCTGACACGCCTGTACAAGCGTTACCGGCGCGGCAAATTCGGCTCCAGATTGATGGCCCGGCTGGTATTGCTGTTCGCGCTGATGGGCATTCTGCCGGGCGCGCTGATCTATTTGGTTTCGGTGCAGTTCGTCTCGCGTTCGATTGAATCGTGGTTCGATGTGCGGGTCGAAGCCGCGCTGGAATCCGGCCTCAACCTCGGCCGTGCGGCGCTGGACGAGTCGCTCAACGACTTGCAGTCGAAGGCCCGCATTGTGGTTCAGGAACTGGCCGACGTGCCGGACAGCGAACTGCCGTTCCGGCTGTCGCGGCTGCGCGAGCAGAGCCAGATTCAGGAAGCCACGATATTAAGCGCCGGCGGGCGCGTGATCGCCACCGCTGGCGGTAGCCTGACCAGTTTGCTGCCGGATTTGCCGAACGCCGCAGCGCTGCGCAAGGCGCGCCTGAGCCGCGGCTTTGCCGCCATCGAGGGCGGCACCGACCCAGGCGCCGATTTTGGAAAGAATGCGGGCCCGGATGCCAGCGACCAGCCGGCGTTGCGGCTGCGGGTGGTAATGCAGCTGCCGGCCTCCGCCAACTCGCTATCGCTGCAAAACGAAACCACTTTCCTGCAACTGTTACAGCCGGTGCCGGCCCATCTGGCTGGTAATGCCGAAGATTTGCGGGTGGCTTACAGCGAATACCAGCAGCGTTCGCTGGCGCGCTCGGGCTTACGCAAGATCTACATCGTGACCCTGACGCTGACCTTGCTGCTGGCGATCTTCGCCGCCATCGTCAGCGCCTTCCTGATCGCCAGCGGCCTGGCCAAGCCGTTGCTGCTGCTGGCCGAGGGCACCAGAGCGGTGGCCGAGGGCGACTTGTCGCCGCGTCCGATTGTCGCCACCCCGGACGAACTGGGCACCCTGACGCAATCGTTCAATGCGATGACGCGGCAATTGTTCGACGCCCGCAATGCGGTCGACCGCAACAGTGCGGCGCTGGAACACGCGAAAGCCTATCTGGAGTCGGTGCTGGCGAATATGTCGGCCGGCGTGATGGTGCTCGACACTGGATTCAGGCTGGTTTCCTGCAATGCTTCAGTGGAGCGCATCCTGCAGCAACCGCTGGCTGAATCGCTCAATTTGCCGCTGTCGCGCATCGATGGACTGACTGCATTTTCAAGCGCAGTCATCCAGGCTTTTTCCAAGCAAAGTGCGCAAATCGCCGCCGGCGACGAAGCTGTGGGCAAACTGCACTGGCAGCAGCAAATCGAAATTCCGCGTCAGCCGGCCGGCACCGAGATTGACCACGCCATTACGTTGCTGGCGCGCGGCTCGAATTTGCCGTTGGATAATGGCAATGGTTATGTGGTCGTGTTCGACGATATTTCAGACGTCATTTCCGCGCAGCGTTCGCTGGCCTGGGGCGAAGTGGCGCGCCGCCTCGCGCATGAAATCAAGAACCCGCTGACGCCGATTCAGCTCTCGGCCGAGCGTTTGCAAATGAAGCTGCGCGGCAAGCTCTCGGCCGGAGATGCTGCCCTGCTCGACAAAGGCACCGCCACCATCGTCAATCAGGTCACAGCGATGAAGCACATGGTCGATAGTTTCCGCGATTACGCCAGAACGCCGCCGGCGGTATTGGCGCCGCTCGATCTGAATGCGCTGATCCGGGAAACCCTGCAGTTATACCTGAGCAACGACGCCAGCGACACCATTCACTTATCGCTGGACCCCGATTTGCCGGAACTCCTGGGCGACCCGACTCAACTGCGTCAAGTGGTCCATAATCTGCTGCAGAATGCCCAGGATGCAGTCAATGAACGCACTAGCCAGGGCAACGCAGACGACCCGGCGCCACGCATCGACGTGCGCACCGAAACCATCCATTACCAAGGCGAAGGCGATACCCGGACTGCGGTACGTTTGTCGATCATCGACAATGGCAGCGGCTTTTCGCCCCGGATACTGGCTTCTGCGTTCGAGCCCTATGTGACCTCCAAGCCGCGCGGCACCGGGCTCGGCTTGGCAATGGTGAAAAAGATAGTCGATGAACATGGCGGCCGGATTGACATC
This sequence comes from Gelidimonas diazotrophica, assembly GCF_055694025.1. Classification (NCBI taxonomy): domain Bacteria; kingdom Pseudomonadati; phylum Pseudomonadota; class Betaproteobacteria; order Burkholderiales; family Oxalobacteraceae; genus Gelidimonas; species Gelidimonas diazotrophica. The sequence continues at coordinate 3,503,494 of NZ_CM146349.1, read as the reverse complement.
CAAAACCGTGCCGATGGCGGCGGTACGACGATCCGGATCGTACTGCTGAAGTTGGCAGATAAGTTGGCAAATAAGTTGGCAAGTAAGTTATCAGAAACAACACCATTATTACTGCCTTGACGGCAGTAGGCTAAAATAATGTTGCAAAAATATTATTAGGGAAACAAATTGTTATGGCAAATATCCTCGTCGTTGATGATGAAATGGGTATCCGTGAATTGCTTTCAGAAATTCTGAGCGATGAAGGTCATGCGGTCCAGATTGCAGAAAATGCCGAACAAGCCCGTCAGCAGCGCGCCGCCGGCGCGCCGGATCTGGTGCTGCTGGATATCTGGATGCCGGATACCGATGGCGTAACCCTGCTCAAGGAATGGCAGCGCGAAGGTTTGTTGACGATGCCGGTGATCATGATGTCCGGCCACGCAACAATCGATACCGCAGTCGAGGCTACCCGCATCGGCGCCATTAACTTTCTGGAAAAACCGATCGCGCTGCAAAAGCTGTTGAAAGCAGTCCAGCAAGGCTTGTCGAAGAGCATTAACCCGATGCGGGTTTCTTCTGCCTACGCAAAAGCGCTGCCGTCTGCCAGTTCTGCGCCATCCATTGTGTCCGCCACTGCGGCGGCAACCAGAACTGCTGCCGAGCCGGCAGCGCCTGCGCTGCTGGCCACTGCAGCAATCAACGAACCGCAATTTTTTGCGATGACCTTTGAATTACCCCTGCGCGAGGCGCGCGACGCTTTTGAGCGGGTGTATTTTGAACACCATCTGGCGCGCGAAGGCGGCAGTATGACGCGGGTGGCCGACAGGACCGGGCTGGAGCGCACCCATCTATACCGAAAACTCAAACAGCTGGGTATCGAATCCGTAAAAGCCGCCCGCAAGCTGCAAGGCGATGCAGTGCTTGAGGTACCGCCGGAACCGAATAGTTGAGCCGAATCGTCGCGTCTGGAGAGTTGAACCTGGAAACGGGTGTTGAGCAGGGGCAAATGCCGGTGTGCGTCACGCTGGTGACTGGCGCAGACGCTGCCGCGCGCGAGGGCGCAATCGCAGCCGCAATCCGGCCCGCAGCCAATTCCACATCCAACGGCAGCATCGCGCTGATCCTGGAAGGCTTCCCGAGCGGCCTGTCGCAGCAAGCCGCCGCGCTCGATCCGCAGCACAACCCCGTTCTGGCGCAAGCGGCCCGCATCGCCCCGGGCTGCCTGTGCTGCGTCGGCAATCTGACGCTGAAGGTGACTCTGAACCGGATCTTGCGGCAGCGGCCGCAGCGCCTGCAGTTTTTATATATCAGTCTGGCCACAGCAACCCATATCGCGCAAGTGCGGGCTTTCCTGAGTCAGCCGCCATACGACCGTCTGCTGCAATTGACCGACGATTTGAATGCCGATTGTTGATTGTTATTTCTGGCCGCTGTAACTGATGGTCAGCGGCGCGTGGTCGGAAAAACGCTCGTCCTTGTAAATTGCCACGCTGCTGGCATTGCCGGCAATGCCGGGCGTGGCGACGTGATAATCGATGCGCCATCCGACGTTTTTGGCCCAGGCCTGGCCGCGATTGCTCCACCAGGTGTATTGCTCGGCGCGGTCGTCGATGGTGCGGTGGACATCGACAAAGCCGATTTCATCGAACAATTGCGTCATCCAGGCCCGTTCCTCGGGCAGGAAGCCGGAATTTTTCCGGTTGCCTTTCCAGTTTTTCAGGTCGATTTCCTGATGCGCGATATTCCAGTCGCCGCAGATCACGCACTCGCGCCCTTCCGCCTTCAAGCCGATCAGATGGGCCTGGAACGCAAGCATGAAGCGGAATTTGGCTTCCTGGCGTTCCGGCGAGGAAGAGCCCGACGGGCAATACAGTGAAATCACCGTCAGAGCGCCGAAGTCGCAGCGCACATAACGGCCTTCGGCGTCGAATTCGGGGTCGCCGAAACCGATCCGCACCGCATCCGGGGCGGTTTTGCTGTAGATGCCGACGCCGGAATACCCTTTTTTTTGTGCGTAATGGAAGTGACCGTGATAGCCGGCCGGCGCCAGCATGTCGGGGCTCATGTCAGCGGCTTGCGCCTTGAGTTCCTGGACGCAGATGAAATCGGCATCCTGTTTTTGCATCCAGTCGAAAAAACCTTTTTTACTGGCGGAGCGGATGCCGTTCAGGTTGGCGGAAATAATGGTCGGCATAAATGTGCAGGCAAGCGTGTTTGGTGAGTGCGCAGAATAACCGAAACACGATAATTTTGCGGCAGAGGAGAGATGGGTTGCGCTATCAATCTGCTGCGATGGCTTTAAAATAGCGTTTTATCGAATTACCTGAATTAATCACTGACGTTTTGTCAGATCACAGTTGCTGAGGATATTTTGAATAATTTACGCCAACAATTTATTGCATTTTCGGTCGATGCCGGGGTGCTGCAATTCGGCCAGTTCGTCACCAAGGCGGGCCGCAACTCGCCGTATTTCTTTAATGCCGGCTTGTTCAACTATGGCCAGACCTTGGGCCAGTTGGCCGAATTCTATGCGCAAACGCTGCTCGATTCCGGGGTCGAATTCGACATGCTGTACGGCCCGGCCTACAAGGGCATTACGCTGGCCTCGGCGACTGCGGTGGCGCTGGCCAAAAAAGGCCGCAACGTACCGTTCGCCTATAACCGCAAGGAAGCCAAGGACCACGGCGAAGGCGGCAGCATCGTCGGCGCTAAATTGCAGGGGCGGGTAGTGATCATCGACGACGTGATTTCGGCCGGCACTTCGGTGCGCGAATCGGTCGAACTGATCCGCGCCGCCGGCGCACAGCCCTGCGCGGTGCTGATCGCGCTCGACCGGATGGAGCGCAGCGGCAGCGACGCTGCGCTGTCCGCACATTCGGCGGTGCAGGAAGTCAGCAGCAACTATGGGATGGAGGTGATCTCGATTGGCAACCTGGACGACTTGCTGGAATATATTTCAGCCGCCGGCGCCAACCCGCAACTGGCGCAATATGCGGACGCCGTGGCAGCTTACCGGCGCCGCTACGGGGTTTGATCCGATTTCACCATCAGTCGTGAATGCGAAAAAAATCACAGCGGCGCATTGAGCTTTTGCTCCAGGTCTTCCAGTTCGATTTCAATCGCGCGGGTGCTGATGGTGATTTCGTAAAAGGAAAAAATCAGCGATAGCAATAGCAAAAAAAGGCTCAGGCCGAAGGCAAGCTGGGCGGCCAGCTCCAGCTGAATGAACACCAGAAACATGGCGACTGCGCACAGGATGAAGCTCATCACGCCGAGCGCCTGCATGCGCCGGATCAGCGTGATGCGGTGGCGCAGATTGGCAATCTGGCGCACCACAAGCGCTTTTTGATCATCTTTTTTGTACTGGCTGTGCAGCTGACGTATCAACTGCGCCAGCACCAGGAAGCGGTTGGTGTAGGCCAGCAACAGCAATGAGATTGCCGGGAACAGCAAGGCGGGCGTGGTCAGGTTCATGGACTGCAATATACATCAATATGTATTTTTTAATACGCAAGAAATACATGCGGTAATCTGCATGTATTTGCCTATACTCCCTGTTTATTCAGAAAGTTTCTGTTTCAGCAGGGCGGTCACTTGGGCTGGATTGGCTTTGCCTTTGGTGGCTTTCATGGCTTGGCCGATCAGCGCGTTAAAGGCCTTTTCCTTGCCGGCGCGGAAATCATCCACCAGCTTGGCGTTGTCGGCCATCACGACGTCGATGATGGTTTCCAGCGCACCGCTGTCCGAGATTTGCTTCAAGCCCTTGGCTTCGATGATGCGGTCGGCGCTGTCGTCGTGTTCCGGACCGGCTTCCCACATCGCCGCAAACACTTCCTTGGCGATCTTGTTGGAAATGGTGTCGTCGGCAATCCGTTGCAACAACAGCGCCACTTGCGCCGCAGATACCGGGCTGGCGGCGATGTCGATGTTGGCGCGCTTCAGGGTCGATGCGACGTCGCCCATCAGCCAGTTGGCGGCTGCTTTGGCTTGTTCCGGGCCGCTCTTGAGGACTACTGCCTCGAAGTAGATTGCCAGCGCTTTCGATTGGGTCAGCACTGCTGCATCGTATTCGAGCAGCGCGTAATCGCGGATCAGGCGTTGGCGCATCGCGTCCGGCAGTTCCGGCATGGTGGCTCTGACGCGCTCGATCCACTCGGGTGCAATCACCAGCGGCGGCAAATCGGGGTCGGGGAAGTAGCGATAATCCTGCGCGTCTTCCTTGCTGCGCATCGAGCGGGTTTCCTTCTGGTCCGGGTCGTACAGCCGGGTTTCCTGCGCCACTCTGCCGCCGTCGCCGATCAATTCGATCTGGCGCCGCACTTCATAGTTGATCGCATCTTCCATGAAACGGAACGAGTTCAGGTTCTTGATTTCGCAGCGGGTGCCGTATTCTTTTTGTCCGAGCGGGCGCACCGAGACGTTGGCATCGCAGCGGAACGAGCCTTCCTGCATGTTGCCGTCGCAAATGCCGAGCCACATTACCAGTGCATGCAGCGACTTGGCGTACGCCACCGCTTCGGCGGCGCTGCGCATGTCGGGTTCGGTGACGATTTCCAGCAGCGGAGTGCCGGCCCGGTTCAGGTCGATGCCGGTCATGCCGTGATAATCCTCGTGCAGCGATTTGCCGGCGTCTTCTTCCAGGTGGGCGCGGGTTAGTTGCACCGAGCGCAACTCGGTCTTGCCGTCCTGTTCCATCATGAAAGGCACGCGGCCGCCTTGTACTACCGGAATCTCGAACTGGCTGATCTGATAGCCTTTTGGCAGGTCGGGATAAAAATAATTCTTACGCGCAAAAATCGATTGCGGCGCAATCGTGGCGCCAATCGCCAGCCCGAACTGGATCGCGCGTTCGACTGCGCCCCGGTTCATCACCGGCAATACGCCGGGCAGCGCCAGATCGACCGGGCAAGCCTGGGTGTTGGGTTCGGCACCGAAACGGGTCGATGCCGCACTGAAAATTTTTGATTGGGTCGAGAGCTGGGCGTGCGTCTCAAGACCGATTACGACTTCCCATTGCATAGTGTCCTTGCTCGCTAAAAAAGCGTCTGTGTCGATTTTTTAAATGTTGGCCGGTGCCCGTTGATGCCAGTCGGTCGCTTGCTGAAACTGGTGGGCGACATTGAGCAACTTGGCTTCGGCAAAATAATTGCCGATGATTTGCAGCCCCACCGGGCGTGTCGCATTCTTTTCGCCCTGGCCGAAACCGCACGGGATCGACATCCCCGGCAAGCCGGCCAGGCTGGTCGACAAGGTGAAGATGTCGGCTAAATAATTAGCGACCGGATCGTCGGTCTTGTCGCCCAGATCCCACGCCACGCTCGGTGCCACCGGCCCCAAGATGACGTCGCATTGCGCAAAGGCGTGCTGGAAGTCTTGCGCGATCAGGCGTCGGATTTTTTGCGCTTGCAGGTAATACGCATCGTAATAGCCGTGGCACAGCACGTAGGAGCCAACCAGAATGCGGCGCTGGACTTCCTCGCCGAAACCTTCGGCGCGGGTTTTTTTGTACATGTCCGACAAGTCCGTGTATTTTTCGGCGCGATGGCCGTAGCGCACGCCGTCGAAACGGGACAGGTTGGACGATGCTTCGGCCGGTGCGATCACGTAATACACCGGAATCGACAGCGCAGTGTTCGGCAGCGAGATATCGACCAAGGTGGCGCCGAGCTTTTCATATTCCTGCAACGCGGTGCGGATCGCTTGTTCGACGTCGGACGCCAGCCCGGCGCCGAAATATTCTTTCGGCAGACCGATGCGCAGGCCTTGCAGCGGTTGATTCAGGTCGCGGCTGTAGTCTTCACGGTCGCCGCCTTTGCCGCATTCGAGGCTGGTCGAGTCGCGCGCATCGAAGCCGGCCATCGTGCTTAACAATAACGCGCAATCTTCGGCCGTCCTGGCCATCGGGCCGGCCTGATCCAGCGAGGAGGCGAAGGCGATCATGCCGAAGCGCGACACCCGGCCGTAGGTCGGTTTGATGCCGGTAATGCCACACAGCGCGGCCGGCTGGCGAATCGAACCGCCGGTATCGGTGCCGGTGGCAGCCGGCGTCAAGCGTGCCGCCAGTGCGGCGGCCGAACCGCCGCTCGATCCGCCTGGTACTGCGCGCTTGTCCCATGGATTTTTGACCGGGCCGAAGAACGAGTTTTCATTGGCGGAGCCCATCGCGAATTCGTCGCAATTGAGCTTGCCCAACGTCACCATGCCGGCGGCATTGCACTGCTCCACCACGCTGGCATCGAACGGGCTGGTGTAATTTTCCAGCATCTTGGAGCCGGCAGTCGAGCGCCAGCCGCGCGTGACGAAAATATCCTTGTGCGCGATCGGAATCCCGGTCAGCGGCGTGGCTTGATTGCTGGCAATGCGCGCGTCGGCGGCTGCCGCCTGCTGCAAGGTCAGCGCTGCATCCACGTGCAGGAAGGCATTCAGATCGCTGCGCCGGATGCGCTCCAGATGCAGCGCCGCCAGTTCGGTGGCGGAAATCTGTTTGGCCTGGAGCAGGGCCGAGAGTTGCTTGATGGTTTTGGTATGCATGAGGTCGGTATTCTTCTAACGTGAAAGTTGCGGTGCGACTCACTTCGCTCTCTCTTAGAGAGTATATTTCATGGACGCAATAAAATTATGCGGAAAATGCCATAAAAATGATGATACTCCTTACTTTTTCGAAATTCATTGTGGCCTGAGGCCGGTCCGCGCGTCTTCCGTAGACGCCGCGTGACATTGATTATTCGATTGATTATTCGATCACTTTGGGCACCAGATACAAGCCATCCTGGATGGCGGGCGCGGCTTTTTGATAATCTTCGCGCCGGTTGGGCTCGGTCGCCACGTCTTCCCGCAGCCGCAGCGCCAGATTTGGCATGTAGGCAGCGATCGGATGGCTCAACGGTTCGATGCCGGTGGTATCGACCGCGCGCATTTGCTCGACCAGCGCAAATATCCCATTGAGCTGCACCAGCGAGGTGGCGGCTTGCGCTTCACTCAGTTCGAGTTGCGCCAGGTGGGCGATACGTTTGACGTCGGAAATGGTTAATGACATGGCTGGCTGGCGCTTGAGTGCGCATGAAAGGATGGGAAAAGTATTTTGGCGGTGCAAAACCGCGTCAAAATTGCGCTATGTGCAATAATTTGCGACCTGAGTTTGGCCTGTGTTCGGCCATGGTTCCACTGAATTATAAGGTAGAATGCCCGGTTAATGCCTTGCTGGCGCGCTCGTAGTATCGCTGCAGGCATATACGACCATCTACAACCACCTCAAAATGCTTAAGCGCACTATTGTTGCGCATCAGGACAATTCATGTTTGGATTTTTACGTAATTATTTTTCGAATGATCTGGCCATCGATCTGGGTACCGCCAACACGTTGATTTACGTGCGTAGCCTGGGTATCGTGCTGGATGAACCGTCGGTGGTCGCGATTCGCCAGGAGGGCGGGCCGAACGGCAAAAAAACCATCATGGCAGTCGGCAAGGAAGCCAAGCAAATGCTGGGCAAAGTGCCCGGCAACATCGAAGCGATTCGTCCGATGAAAGACGGCGTGATCGCCGATTTCACCGTCACCGAGCAAATGCTCAAGCAATTCATCCGCATGGTGCATGACACCAAGTTCTTCAAGCCATCGCCACGCATCATCATTTGCGTGCCCTGCGGCTCAACCCAGGTCGAGCGCCGCGCGATCCGCGAGTCGGCGCTGGGAGCCGGCGCTTCGCAGGTATTTTTGATTGAAGAGCCGATGGCGGCTGCGATCGGTGCCGGCTTGCCGGTGTCGGAAGCGACCGGTTCGATGGTGGTCGATATCGGCGGCGGCACCACCGAAGTCGGCATCATCTCGCTCGGCGGCATGGTCTACAAAGGCTCGATCCGGGTCGGCGGCGACAAATTCGATGAAGCCATCGTCAATTACATCCGGCGCAACTACGGCATGTTGATCGGCGAGCAAACCGCTGAAATGATCAAGAAAACCATCGGCTCGGCTTTCCCGGGCTCGGAAGTCAAGGAAATGGAAGTCAAGGGACGCAACCTGTCGGAAGGCATCCCGCGCTCTTTCACTATTTCCAGCAATGAAATCCTGGAAGCGCTGACGGACCCGCTCAACAATATCGTCTCCGCGGTCAAGAATGCGCTGGAGCAAACACCGCCGGAACTGGGTGCCGATATTGCCGATAAAGGCATGATGCTCACCGGTGGCGGCGCCTTGTTGCGCGACCTCGACCGTCTGCTGATGGAAGAGACCGGCCTGCCAGTCATCGTGGCCGAAGATCCGCTGACCTGCGTGGTGCGCGGCTCCGGCATGGCGCTGGAACGCATGGATAAGTTGGGTTCGATTTTTTCGCACGAATAAACAGTGCGATATTGGTAAGTTGCCAAGGGCGCAATTAAGGTTGGAACTAAGGTTGCAATTACGGTTGCAATTACGGTTGCAGCTGATGTTATGTACAAAAAATTCAGTCCACAAAAGACACGAAAAAACCTTCTCTGCAGCAGTCGAAAGGATGACGTTATGCATTCTTTAGTGTCTTTCGTGGACCAGGTTTTTCATGTCTTGCATGCACCGTGCGTAACATCAGTTAGATTAGATTGATTTGAATGCAATACAGTCCACCGCCACTTTTCAAGCAAGGCGCCTCGGCACGGGTGAAAGTGGTATTTTTCGCATTGATCGCAATCGTCTTGCTAGTGGTCGATTCCAACCTGCGCTCGCTCGGTCTGATTCGCCAGGCGGTTGGCACTGCGCTCTATCCATTGCAGATGGTGGCGCTGATGCCGCGCGATGCCGCATATCGGGTGGGCGAATATTTTTTAACGGTTGCGACGTTGCAAAAAGAAGTCAACGGCTTGCGCTCGCAGCAACTCCAGAATGCCCAGGTAATCCAGCAATCGCAACAACTGATAGCAGAGAACGGCCAGTTGCGCAAACTGATGGCGGCGGCCGAGCGTTTGTTGGTGCAGTCGGTGCTGGCTGAAATTCTGTACGATGCGCGCGATGCTTACAGCCGCAAGATCGTGGTCAACCGTGGCGCACGGCATGGCGTGGCTGCCGGGCAGCCGGTCATCGATGATGTGGGCGTGGTCGGCCAAGTCACGCGGGTATTTCCCTTTACCTCGGAAATCACCTTATTGACGGATCGGGATCAAGCTATTCCCGTGATGATCGTGCGCAATGGCTTGCGCAGCGTGGCGTATGGCCATGGTCAATCCGGGCTGCTTGATTTGCGCTTCATTGCAACCAATGCCGACATCCGGAAGGGGGACGTGCTGACGACTTCCGGCATCGACGGGATTTATCCGGCCGGCTTGTCGGTGGCGCGCGTGGTGCAGGTTGAGAATATATTGAACGATTCTTTCCTGCGCGTGACCAGCGCGCCGCTGGCCGGGATTGGCAACAACAAGCAGTTCCTGATTTTGCTGGCGCAAGCAAAACAGCAGCCCCTTGCTCCGGCAACCGTTGACAAGAGCAAGCAAGTCACCGGCAAGCAAGGACCAGCCAGGCAAGAAAAGGTCAAACCAGACAAGCCCAAGCAAGACACGGGCAAGAAAATTACTGGCAAGCAAGACCAGGCTGGTCCGCAGCGTGCGGTGGCAAACGCAAAAAACCCCGCCAGTGCTGCGCCTAAACACCCGGAATCCACGCAATGAGCCGCCCCCATTACATCCTGTTGCCGGCCAACCCCTGGTTCATCTTTTTCAGCCTGGTCGGGGCATTCCTGCTGAATTTGCAACCGCTGGGCGGCTGGATCGGGATGCCCGATTTCGTCGCGCTGGTGTTGGTATTCTGGAGCATCCACCAGCCGCGCAGGGTGGGTATCGGGGTTGCCTTCTTGATGGGCTTGCTGATGGATGTACACGATGCCGCGCTGCTGGGGGAAAACGCGCTGGCTTATACCTTGCTGTCCTATTTTGCGATCACTATTCACCGCCGCGTGCTGTGGTTTCCCACCCTGTCGCAGATCTGGTACATCCTGCCTTTATTGCTGATGACGCAGCTGGTGCAGATGGTGGTGCAGCTGCTGGTCAGCGGCAAGATGCCCGGCTGGTCGTTTTTCCTGGAAAGCTTTGTTTCAGCTGCCTTGTGGCCGCTGGTGACAGGGCTGTTGCTGGCGCCGCAGCGGCGGTCCATCGACCGGGATGAGACGCGACCGCTGTGAGCATGGAGAATGAAGCGGTGGCGGAAAATGCATGACTGAATTCAAGAACACCGAGCGTGAATTATATTTCTTTCGCCTGCGGCTGACGGTGGCGGGCATCTTCGTACTGGTCTGCTTCGGCTTGTTGTTGTCGCGCTTCCTGTGGTTGCAGGTCTACAGACATGACGATTATGCAGCGCGGGCTGAAAACAACCGGATCTCAATTATCCCGTTGGTGCCCAACCGCGGTTCCATCATGGACCGCAATGGCGTCGTTCTGGCGCACAATTATTCCGCCTATACGCTGGAAATAACACCTTCCAAGCTGGACCGCAAGCTCGACGATGTGATTGACGAGCTGGCAACTTTGATCGATATCCAGAGCAGAGACCGCAAGCGTTTCAGGAAGCTGCTGGATGAATCCAAAAAATTGGGAAGTTTGCCGCTGCGCACCCGGCTCACCGATGAAGAGGTGGCCCGTTTCACCGTGCAGCGTTACCGCTTTGCCGGCGTCGAGATCCAGGCCCGGCCGTTTCGGCAGTATCCGTTAAACGAATCGGCCGCGCACGTGATCGGTTACATCGGCCGCATCAGCCAAAGGGATGCCGATGTCATCGACGATTCGGACGCTGCCGCCAACTATAACGGCACCAGTTACATCGGCAAGAATGGCCTGGAAAAAAGCTATGAGACAGTGCTGCATGGCACCACCGGCTATGAAAAAGTCGAAGTCTCGGCCAGCGGCAAAGCGGTGCGCACCTTGTCCAGAGCGCCGGCCGTGCCCGGCAATAATCTGATCCTGTCGATCGATATGGAGTTGCAGCAAATTGTCGAGCAAGCGTTTGGCGACCGGCGCGGCGCGCTGGTGGCAATCGAGCCCAAAACCGGCGATGTATTGGCCTTCGTATCGCGGCCATCGTTCGATCCGAACCTGTTCGTGGAAGGCATCGACCAGCAAAGCTGGGATGCATTGAACGAGTCGATCGACCGGCCGTTATTCAATCGCCCGCTGGCCGGCACCTATCCGCCGGGCTCAACCTACAAGCCATTCATGGCGCTGGCCGCGCTGGAGCTCGGCAAGCGCACGCCGGAGATGGCGATCCGTGACCCCGGTTATTTCAATCTGGGCAACCATACATTCATGGATGACAAGCCGGGTGGCCACGGCACGGTCGATATGTATAAATCGATCGTGCAGTCGTGCAACACTTACTATTACATGCTGGCCAATGACCTGGGCGTCGACACCATGCACGATTTCATGAAACCGTTCGGTTTTGGTCAACTGACGGGAATCGATCTGGAGCATGAGCGCAGCGGCCTGCTGCCGTCTACTTCGTGGAAACGCACTTCCTACAAAAATGCGGCGCAACAAAAATGGTATGGGGGCGAAACGATTTCGCTTGGCATCGGTCAAGGTTATAACGCGTTTACGCCATTGCAAATAGCGCATGCGGTGGCCAACCTGGCCAACAATGGAGTGGTAATGAAGCCGCATCTGGTCAAGATGGTGGAGAATGCGCGCACCCGCGAGCGCACCCTGACCGTGCCCAAGGAAAGCTACCGCATCAAGCTGGCGCAGAAAAATATCGACTTCATCAAGCGGGCCATGGTGGGCGTTACGCATGAAGGCACGTCCTCGCGGGTGTTTGCCAATGCCGGCTATGAATCGGGCGGCAAGACCGGCACCGCGCAGGTTACCGGGATGAAAAAAAACGAGAAATACGATGCCAAAACGAGGGCGGAACGTTTGCTCGACCATTCGCTGTATACGGCTTTTGCGCCGGCTGACCAGCCGCGCATTGCGATTGCCGTGATTGTCGAAAACGGCGGCTTCGGGGCTGCTGTTGCGGCTCCCATCGTCAAAAAGGCGCTCGATTATTATCTGCTGGACAAGCGGCCGCAAGACCCGTCGAATCCGGTTATTGCCAGCGGCAAGCGCGCGGCCCCGAAACCGAACCCGCAGCCAGCATCTGCCGACAGCGCAAAACTGGCGGCGAGCGAGCCCCACCTTCACGAGGACTAATGATGGATATTCACCCACGGCCGCAGTCGCTGCCCGCGCATCATGCTTGAGAAGCGCCACCCATGGCAGGTCGTCAAGCCATTCCTGAACGTATTCGACGGGCCGCTGGCGTTGATCGTATTCCTGATCGTGGCGACCGGAATCGTCACCGTGTATTCGGCCGGCATCGATTTCCCGGGCCGGATTGAAGATCATCTGCGCAACATCCTGATTGCGTTTGGCGTGCTATGGGTGGCCGCCACCATCCCACCGCAAACGCTGATGCGCGTTGCAGTGCCGGTGTATACATTGGGCATTACCTTGTTGGTGGCGGTGGCTGTATTCGGCCTGGTGAAGAAGGGTGCGCGGCGCTGGATCGATCTCGGCGTGGTGATCCAGCCGTCCGAGATCATGAAAATTGCGATGCCGCTGATGCTGGCCTGGTTCTTCCAGAAACGCGAAGGCAGGGTGCACTGGCGCGAGTTCCTGATTGCCGGCCTGTTGCTGATAGTCCCGGTCGGCCTGATCGTCAAGCAGCCCGATCTGGGAACGGCGGTACTGGTGCTGGCAGCCGGGTTTTATGTAATTTTCCTGGCCGGGCTGTCGTGGAAAGTGCTGCTTGGGCTAGTTCTGGCGGTTAGCGCCAGCCTGCCGGTGGTCTGGACTCTGTTGCACGATTATCAGCGTGCGCGCGTGATGATGCTGATCGATCCGACGCTGGACCCGCTGGGCAAGGGCTTTCATATCATCCAGTCAACCATCGCGGTCGGCTCCGGCGGCATCCATGGCAAGGGCTGGCTGCACGGCACGCAGTCGCATCTGGAATTCATTCCGGAGCGCACTACCGATTTCATCTTTGCGGTCTTTTCCGAAGAATTCGGCTTGATCGGCAATATCTTCCTGCTGAGCCTGTATGCGCTGCTGGTAATCCGCGGCCTGATGATCGCCGCCAATGCGCCGACCTTGTTCGCGCGCCTGCTGGCGGGGGCGATTACGCTGATCTTCTTCACCTATGCGTTCGTCAACATGGGTATGGTCAGTGGTATCCTGCCGGTGGTGGGCGTGCCGCTGCCGCTGATGAGTTACGGCGGCACCGCGATGGTGACGCTGGGGCTGGGCGCCGGCATTCTGATGAGCATCCAGCGCCACCGCAAGCTGATTCAAACCTGAAGCGGGTTTTGCAGCACCGGCACGAAGCTGCAAAAGCACCTGTCATTTATTGAATTTAATAGGAGTATAGCTAAAATTACATGCTTTTCCGCAAGTATTTTGTACATATTAAAAAATACAATGCGTAGTATAAATATTCCGGGGAAGCTTCAAAACGGCCGGCAATGGTTCGCGCAGCGCGCGTGAGCAATCGCCGGCGATTCAATCTAACGCCATCAGGAGCTCATGATGCAGTTCGGCAAATATCCCCCAGTCAGGCTGGCAAACCTCCAATATGGCGTGATGCTGTTATCGGCATCGCTGTTGTGGGGCTGCAGCAGTCTGCCGAAGACGTCAGTGCCGGCTTCGGCCCAGTCCGGCGTTGCCGCCAAGAAGCTCCATCCGAAGCGCACTGCGCTTCCCACCCTGCCGGCTGCCGGTTCCGGCCGCGGCGGTTATTACCAGGACGATGGCCCGGGCGCCAACCCGCCAGACGACCTGCATGCATTGCCGGACGCCGAGCCGAAAGTCGAGCCTTATTCCACCCGGGGCAACCGGCCATATGTGGTGTTCGGCCAGACCTATACGCCAATCACGGAAGACGTCCCGTTGCGCCAGCGCGGCATCGGCAGCTGGTACGGCAAGAAATTTCACGGCCAGAAAACTTCTTCCGGCGAACTGTACGACATGTACCAGATGACGGCAGCGCATCCAACCTTGCCGATTCCGTCTTACGCGCGGGTCACCAATCAGGTCAACGGCAAGCAGGTGATCGTGCGTGTCAACGACCGCGGCCCGTTCCTTTCCAGCCGCATCATCGACCTGTCGTATGCTGCCGCGCTGAAGCTGGGCTATCTGGACAAGGGCAGCAGCCAACTGGAAGTCGAGCGTTTGCTGCCGGACGATATTGCCCGCATCCAGAGCGAAAAATCGAGTGAGCCGCAGCTACTGGCAGCGTCATTGCTGCAGACGCAGCCGGCAGCAATGGCAACCGCTGAACGGGGCGCAAATGGAGCGGATAACGGTTTTTATTTGCAGCTGGGCGCTTATGGCCAAGCCTATAACGCGCATTCGATGCGCAGCCAGCTGACGCAGAACTGGGCCGGTACCTTGCAGCCGATCGAAGTAGTGCAGGCCGGTGCGCTGTATCGCCTGTATAGCGGGCCGTATATGAACCTCACCGCGGCGCAGCAGGCGGCGCAAAAAATGCAATCCTCCGGCGCCGCCATGCCGTTCATCGTGCAGCGCTGAATGTTGCAACTGCGGGCGCTACTGCCGTGCATCGCCAAATCGGGCGAAATTATTCTAATTAGCCGCCGGTGGCATCAATGTCCGCCAGGCATTCCTGCCCTCTTGGCGTGATGTCGAACCCGCCCGACTCTAGCCCGGGAATGATGTAGCCTTTTTTACTATGGAAGGTGACGACATCGGCCTCCAGCTTGGCGAGCGGGTCTGTCGATACCGCGCGCAGGGCGTCGATGCAGCGCTGGGCAAACAGTGTTTTTTGTCCTTTCTCGGTCAGCGTCAGGCTGCCGTCTTTTCCATGTGCAATATATTTCAGACCGGTAAGGCGCTTGGCGTTTCTTGCCACGCACGCGCTTGGCTTGGTGAACTTGGGCATCTTGCTGACTTGTCCAAGCGCGTCAAATTCATCTTTTGTCAAACGATGGTTCATTGCGATTTCCTATGAGAGAGTTTTCTGTACTGCTGTTTGCCTTGACCAGCCGTGCCCATGAATATACTGGTCTTGTTAAGAGACTTCCAAAACGAAGTGGTTCTTGTAGGAGCGCACCCGGGCGCGAAAGCAGTCGCCAGACTGCAGCCGTCGGTCGCGCCCGGGTGCGCTCCTACAAAAGCGCACTATTTTGTTCTTGATTGTCTTGATTGCCATGCCGGCGGGATAGTAATTAAACCGGAAGCATTCCGGACGGCTGCGCTTACTCCGCTTTTATGCCCAATGCCAGTTCATACAGCGCATTTTTCTTGTGGCCGGTGATTTGCGCGGCCAGCGTTGCGGCTTGTTTGACGGTGCATTCCGCCAGCAGGATGCGCAACACGCGCTCGGCCTCGGCGTCATCCGCTTCGGCGGCGGGCGGCGCGCCTTCCAGCAGCAGCACGAATTCGCCCTTCTGATGATGCGCGTCCTGCGCCACCCAGGCGCTGGCGTCCGCCAATCGGCAACGATGGATTTCCTCGAATAACTTGGTCAATTCCCGGGCGAACACGATTTGACGCGTTCCCTCAAACGCCGCCGCCAGCGCATCGACCGCCGCGCTGATGCGGTGCGGCGCTTCGTAAAATATCAGAGTCGCGGCAGTAGTGCGCAGCAATTCCAGCGCGGCGTCCCGTTGCTTGGCCTTGGCCGGCAGGAAGCCGACAAAGTGGAACTGGTCGCAGACCAGGCCGCTGGCCGACAGGGCGGCGATGGCGGCCGATGGGCCGGGCAAAGGCATCACGCGCAAGCCGGCGGCGCGCACCGCATCGACGATGCGCGCGCCCGGGTCGGAAACGGCCGGGGTGCCGGCGTCCGACACCAGCGCGATGCGCTCACCGGCTTGCAGGCGCGCTATCAGTTTTTCAGCGACTTCGCGCTCGTTATGCTGATGGGCGGCAATCAGGCTTTTCGACAAGCCGTAGCGCGTCAGCAAGTGGCCGGTATTGCGGGTGTCTTCGCAGGCCACCGCGTCCACCAGCGCCAGCACATGCAAGGCGCGCAGCGTGATGTCGGCGAAGTTTCCGATCGGTGTTGCCAGCACATATAATGTGGAGGCGGGATACACTTGGCGCGCCACTTCATCCATCAGTGGCAAAGCGACCGGGGCATTATTGGAAACAGGATTCATGAGGAGTGGTCGATGTCGTGCAAATGGATAAAAATGCTGCTGTTGTGCAGTGTGCTGGCGGGCTGCAGCAGCGTCAGTCTGGCCCCGATATTTGACCGGTGCGGCGCAGCGGATGCATTGTGCGCGCCTGTGCCGGCAAATACAACCATGCCGAGGGCGTCAGCGACAGCGCCTGCCGACGCCGGGCTCCAGTCTTGGCCCGGGGCACAAACCAGCAGCGTGGCGCCGCCGGATGTGGCGGTATTCATGCCGGAAAAACCTATGCCGGAAAAACCTATGCCGGAAAAACCGCTCGCGACGCGCATCGCGCTGTTGTTGCCGCTACGCTCCGAAACCCTGGGCACAGCGGCTGAGGCGGTGCGCGCCGGTTTCATGGCGGCGTATGCGCGCGAGCAGGAAGGCGTCACCGTCACTGTGATCGCTAGCGACGATGTGGCGGCGCACACGCTGTCGGCTTATCTGGATGCGCAAGCCAGCCAGGATGTGATCGTCGGCCCGCTGTCGCGCGGCGGGGTAGCGGCCATCGCGCAAAGCGGTGCGGTGCATATTCCCACCATCGTGCTGAACCAGCCAGTGCAGGAGGGGGCGGCGCCCTTACCGCCGAAAATGCTGGCGATGGGATTGTCGGTCGAAGATGAAGCACGCCAGGTGGCGCGCTGGGCCAGCCTGGAGCATCCCGGCGCCAACGCCTTTGTGGTCGGCACGAATATCGCGTGGCAACATCGTGCCGCCAAGGCCTTTGCGGCAGAGTGGCAGCGCCTGGGCCTGTCGTCGCAATCAATGGAGCTGGGCCTGGTTGACGGTTACCTGAGCGCGAATGGCATGGGGCAGTTGCGTAGCCGGCTGCAGCACGAACAGCCGGCGCTGTTGTTCGTGTCGATGGATGCCGGCCTGACCAGACAATTGCGGCAGGCAATCGGCACCGAAATTCCGGTCTACGGCACCTCGCAACTCAACCCATTGCTTGTGCCCAATAGCCCGGACAGGCCAGTCGATCCTCTGATCGAAGGGTTGCATCTGGTGGATATGCCGTGGCAACTGCAACCCGACCATCCGGCAGTGATGGCTTACCCGCGCCTGGTCACGGGCGCCGACCAGAAAAGCAATCCGGATCTGGAACGGCTGTATGCGCTGGGGATCGACGCCTTCCGTGTGGCCCGTGAAATCGCTGCCGCCCACGAACAATTCGAAATCGACGGCGTGACTGGCCGGCTGGCGGTGACTTTCGGCCCCGGCAGCGCCAGTTTCAAACGTATTACGCCACAAGCGGTGTATCAGGACGGGACGGCGCTGCTGCTGCCAGGCGTGCGCTAACGGCCATGGCGAATACCACCAAAATTCAGGAAAGAGTCATGGCCGCCCTCCCTTGCAGGGCGCACATTTGCTTGCAAGCAAATGCCGTTCAGCAGGCGGACAGCAGGCTGCCCGAAACCCCTGCCTCACCTCCCAGCCTCTCTCCCGCAAGCGGGAGAGAGGAGCGAAGTGAGCCGCTACGCGACTTTCACGTTAAGCAATGAGCCTGTTCGATACGCTGCCCCGGCAGTCCGGCGCCAACCGGCGCCGGACTGCGCAGCAAATCAAGGGCCAGGCCGGCGAGGATGCGGCGCTGACTTATTTGTTGGCGCAGGGGCTGACGCTGTTGCAGCGCAATTTTCTCTGCAAGGGCGGCGAGATCGACCTCGTCATGCAGGAGGGCCAGGTGCTGGTCTTTGTCGAAGTACGCCGGCGCGCCAATCTGCGACACGGCGGTGCCGCCGCCAGCGTGACGCCCAGCAAACAGGCGCGTCTGATTATTGCGGCGCAAATTTATTTGCAACGTTACCGGATGCCGCCGGCCTGCCGTTTCGACGTGATCGCGATCGATGGCGAACAGTTAGAATGGCTGCGCAATGCCATCGATACCTAATCCGATTCCAATCACTGCTCTATAATTCCGACATGATGACAAACCAACGAATTCTCGACCACTTCCACGAAAGCGCCGAGCTCAAGATGCAGGCCGCAGCCCAGTTGGCGGAGCCGATTGCGCAAGCCGTCGAGCTGATGTTCATGGCGCTGTCCAATGGCAACAAAATCCTGGCGTGCGGCAATGGCGGCTCGGCTGCCGATTGCCAGCATTTTGCGGCCGAACTGGTGGGCCGTTTCGAGCGCGAACGCTTGCCCTTGCCGGCGCTGGCGCTGACTACCGATAGTTCGATTTTGACTGCGGTTGGGAACGATTATGGCTATCGCGACATCTATTCCAAGCAAGTGCAGGCTTTCGGCCAGTCCGGCGACGTCCTGCTGGCGATATCCACCTCGGGCAATTCAGCCAATGTGATAGCCGCAATCGAGGCCGCCATGGAGCGCGACATGCGCATCGTGGCGTTGACCGGCAAAGACGGCGGCGCCATCGGCCGGCAGATCGGCGATGCGGACGTGCATATTTGCGTGCCGCATGAGCGCACCGCGCGGATTCAGGAAGTCCATTTGTTGACGATTCATTGTTTGTGCGACGGTATCGATGTCGCACTATTTGGGGGGGATGGTAATGATTGAGCAGCAAAAGAATTTACAGCCGCGTTGGCAGCAACGCTGGCAGCAAATCAGGCGTCCGCTGGCCGCAGCCGTATTGTGCACCAGCGTGCTGGTCAGCTTGCAGGGCTGTGTCGGGATGATGGTCGGCGGCGCGGTGGTGGGGACGCTGGCGGCGACCGACCGGCGCACGCTCGGCGCGCAAACCGAAGACAAGGCGATCGTCGTCAAAGGCGAACTGCGCATCCCGGCTCTGGTGGGCGACGCCGGGCATGTCAATATAACCAGCTTTAACCGCCGGGTGCTGCTCACCGGCGAAGTGCGCGACGCGCAAATGAAAGCCGCAGTCGAACGCGAAGCACAACAGATCGAAGGCGCCAAAGGGGTGGTCAATGAACTGGCAATCGCCGGCCCGGCGAGCTTTACTTCCCGCGCCAACGACAGCCTGATCACCGGCAAGATCAAGGCCTCCTTCGTCGACGCCAAGGACATGTACGCCAATTCGGTCAAAGTGGTTACCGAGCGCGGCAACGTCTACCTGATGGGACGCGTCACCCAGCGCGAAAGCGCGCTTGCCGGCAGTATCGCCAGCGGCGTGGCCGGCGTGCAAAAAGTGGTGAAAATATTCGACTACATTTCCGAAGACGAGCTGAGTTCGTTATCGAATCAGCCGGAGGCTGCAAACTAGCAGCTTGCCGGCAACTGTGGCGGCCACCGGTGCGCCGCAGGATCTTCATAATGACGTCACGTAACTGTCACGTAACTACCGATAGCACTGGATAAATATCTGATGGAATCCCCTGACAAAAAGCGCACCTGGCTCGGCGTGTTCGCCCTCGTTGCGGTGCTGGCGATCGCGATTGCCGGCTACTTTTCACTAGCCACGCGCAGCGCAGCGCCGGAAGTCACCTACACCAGCCTGTCCGGGGAAAAGATCACTTCCCAGAGTTTGCGCGGCAAGGTGGTGATGGTGAATTTTTGGGCTACCTCATGCGTCACCTGCATCAAGGAAATGCCTGATATGGTCAAGACTTACAACAAATTCCAAGGTCAGGGGCTCGAATTCATCGCCGTCGCGATGAGCTATGACCCGCCGAATTATGTGTTGAACTACGCCAAAACCCGCAACCTGCCGTTTAAAGTCGCGCTCGATACCGATGGTGCGGCGGCCAAGGCATTCGGCGACATCAAGCTGACCCCGACCACCTTCGTGATCGACAAAGAAGGCAATATCCTCAAGCGTTATGTCGGCGAACCCGACTTTGCCGAACTGCATCAACTGCTGGGCAAAGCGCTGGCGGCCTGATTGCACTACTGAAGTTATTAAAAAAGCGGCAAAGGGGCGCTTTTTTGTTGCCCATTTAAATATATACAAGCCCCTGTAATTTTCATTACCGAATAACATATATGCGGTAAATGCCTATATTTTTGGCATACTCCACCTATTTTTAAGTAGTCGCAGCTACTCAGCCGGCAAGGCGAGGACTGTTTGATCCCCTCTCCCACTTGTGGGAGAGGGTTAGGGAGAGGGTCTTAGCAAACATTCCGGCCGCGTTATATGGCAATGCAATCAAGGTTGAGCCTTGTTTTGACCACCTTGCTTATTGCGAGCACCCTCTCCCCGGCCCTCTCCCGCAAGCGGGAGAGGGGGATACCCATAGCGGACTGAATAATTACAAGTAGTTCGGAATAGCCTGAAGTCATAGGGCAAAGCAAAACCCGCCTATCTGAAAGCAGCCAGGCGGCTTGATGATTACAAACGTCGCGTTTACTTTTTTTCGCCGCTGGCGTCGGGCGTGGAGTGGCTATTCGCCTGGCCTGGTAGTGGCATCGAAGATGTCTCCTGTTGCTTGCTTAATTCCTTCGGATCGGCTTGCGTCGGGCCGCTGGCGTCGCCGCTGCCGGTCGCGGCGCCTGATGCGGCTGGCGGCATCTGTGCATCTGGCCGCGGCGCGGTGTTTTCAGGAGCGGCGATGGAGCCGCTGGTTCCGCCGAGGGTTGGGGCAGGCGGGGTTTCTGCCTTTTTACAACCGATCAGCAGAGTCGCGAGAAAAGCGGAGACAAGAACGGAACGTGTAAAAGACATATCAACCTCCTATCATATGGGATGGTCATCCCATTGTAATAATCGAATCGCCAAAAGATAAGGTTTTTTTGACAATTGAATGGCCAAAGGCGCGGCATCCGATGTTGCACAAAAAAAGCGCCCAGGGCGCTTTCTTGTTTTCTTGCAAAATATATACATGGCCCTGTATTTTTAATGACCGCATATTACTAATGCGGTAAACACTGGCATTTAGCGCATACCTAAAGTATTTTCAAATCAATCTGGAAAATTTCGAAGTGGTATTTTGAATCAGGTATTTATCGAACACCATCCCGACCGCACGCACGAACAGCCGTCCCTTGGCGCTGACCTGGATGCTGCTGGCGTCCACCTTGATCAGGCCGGCTTCTTCATACTGTCCCAGCAAGCCCAGCTCGGCTGCGAAGTAGCTGACAAAATCGATGCCGTAGGCGCGATTGATCGCAGCAAAATCGACTGGCCCGCTGCACATCAATTCCATGATTACCTGACGCCGCAACACATCGTCCATCGACAGCGCATAACCGCGATCGATCGGCAGTTCGCCGCTGTCGATGCGCTGGTAATACGCGGTTACGGTACGCACCGCCTGGCTATACGAATCGCCCACCTTGCTGATCGCCGACACGCCCAAACCGACCAGGTCGCAGTCGGCGCGGGTGGTATATCCCTGGAAATTGCGATGCAGACTCTTGTTCAGGCGCGCCTGATTCAATTCATCGTCCGGCTTGGCAAAGTGATCCAGGCCGATATACACATAGCCAGCTTCCAGCAAGCGGCGCATCGACAATAGAAAAATCTGCAGCCGTTCCTCGGCCGAAGGCAGGTCGCTGTCGACAATCAGGCGCTGCGCCTTGAAGCGGTTCGGCAGATGCGCGTAGTTATACAGCGCGATGCGATCCGGCGACAGTTCGATGATGCTGTCGAGCGTGCGGTCGAAGCTTGCCAGCGATTGCTTGGGCAAGCCGTAAATCAGATCGGCGTTGACCGACACGAAGCCGGCCTTGCGGCTGGCGCTGACGGCTTTCTGGACCATTTCCAGCGGTTGAATCCGGTTCACCGCCTGCTGCACCGCAGGATCGAAATCCTGCACCCCGAAACTGGTGCGGTTGAAACCCAGCTCGCCCAGCAGCGCCATGGTGTCGTCGCTGACGGTGCGCGGATCGATTTCGATCCCAAGTTCGGCGTCCGGCAGGAAATTGAAATGGCTGCGCAACATCTGCATCAGCTGGCGCAATTCGTCCGGGCTCAAAAAAGTCGGGGTGCCGCCGCCGAAATGCAGCTGCGCGGTCTGCCGGTCGCTGCCCATGCGCTGTGCCACCAGCGCCATTTCCTTGTCCAGATAGCGCAGATATTCGGCGGCCCGGTCATGCTCCTTGGTGATGATCTTGTTGCATGCGCAGAAATAGCAGAGCGACTCGCAAAACGGTATGTGCACGTAAACCGACAGCGGCGGATTGTTGCCGGTGTTGGCGGCGCGCTGTTCCAGCTGCGCGTTGTAAGAGGCGGTATCGAATTCGGCGTTGAAGCGATCCGCGGTCGGATACGACGTATACCGCGGGCCCAGGGTATCGAAGCGGCGAATCAGCTGTTCTGAAATTTCTATATCGGGCGATGCAAGATTCATGGGGTTACCTATCGGGTACGAAGTATTGTCAATTGCGCGCCGCCGATGATAGTCGAAAGCGCAGAAAAACGCCTATTTTACGCCACCGGCAGTGCGATTCGGTACCGCCGTGGCGCTTGCGGCCGACACCGTAGAAAGCCTTTGCCATGCCTCCAGCGTTAAGATTTTGGTTTCATTTCTGTCGCACGTGTCTGCAAAATGTAGGGCAATGCGCAAAAGTATGCAGGAAAATGGACGTTTGCGAATTCTTGACGGCGAATTACGGGCTAGTCGTCATGACTAATATATTCTGGTTTCGATGGGCGGAGCTGAAAGTGCGGCATGATCGCTGCCTGTTAACGCTGGTTAACAAATATCCACATAACAGTCACAAAAGTCTCCAGTGCATTTATGCGCTATCGCTAAACTTTCCATCAGGAAAAAGGTTTCATACCGGAGCCGATGTTTAGCGGAGCTTAAATCATGAGCATTTCAAGAAGAAATTTTCTCAAAACCACGGTCGCCACGGCCATCGCAGCCAATGGCTTGACCTGGTTCAGCGCGAGTGAGGTTTTCGGTGCCGATACCGTGGTCATTCCCAGCGCCAGTCACTGGGGCCCGTTCAGGGCGGTAGTCAAGAAGGGTGTTCTGATTGGCGTCCAGCCGCTGACAGACATCGACGCGACGCCGACCAAGATGATGACCGAAGGCTTGCTCGGCCGCGTGTATCACAAGACCCGGGTCAAGTATCCGATGGTGCGCAAGTCCTACCTGGCCAATCCGGGCGGCGACACCAAGCCCCATCTGCGCGGCAAGGAGCCGTTCGTGCGCGTCACATGGGATGAAATTCTGGCCATCACTGCCAACGCTGTCCTGACTACCGCCAAGAAACATGGCAACGAGGCGTTGTTCAGCAGTTCCTACGGCGGCTGGTCCCATGCCGGCCTGCTGCGCCCGCAAGTTCTGCAAGGCCGTCTGTTCGGCCTGATCGGCGGTCATTCGGTGACCACCGGCGACTATTCCGGCGGCGCGTCTCAAGTCAGCCTGCCGCACATCATCGGCGACATGGAAGTGTATTCGCCGCAGACGGCCTGGCAAGTCATTGCCGACCATACCGAGGTAATGGTCTGGATCGGCTGCGACCCGTGGAAGAACAATCGGGTCGAATACACGGTCGCCGACCACCAGATGTTTCCGCACTGGAAACAGATCAAGGAGAAGGGCGTCAAGTTCATTTCGATCAACCCGCAATACACGACTACCGACGTGGCACTCGGGTCGGAATGGGTGAAAATCGTTCCCAACACGGATGCCGCCCTGTTCCTGGCGATGTCCTACCATGCCTACACCACCGGCAAGTTCGACCGGGCCTACGTGGCCAAGTATACGGTCGGCTTCGACAAATTCCTGCCCTACCTGCTCGGTAAGGATGCCGACGGCACACCGCCGAAAACCCCGGAATGGGCAGCGGCGATCACCGGCATCCCGGCCAAGAAAATCGTCGAAATGGCCGACCTCTTTGCCAGCAAACGCACCCAGTTCGCCGGTGCATGGTCGCTCCAGCGCGCGCACCACGGTGAAATGTCGCACTGGGCGATCATCAACTTTGCCGCCATGCTCGGCAAGATTGGCAAACCAGGAGAGGGCGTTGGCTTTAGCTGGCACTACGGCTGCGGCGGCATGCCGCAATCGAACAAGGTGATGCCGGTGGGTCTTTCGCAGGGGCGCAACCCGATCAAGGCGCGTTGCCCGGCTTCGCGCATCAGCGAAATGCTGTTCAACCCCGGCAAAAAATATACCCGCGACGGCGCTGTGCATACCTATCCGAATGCCAAGCTGATCTACAACTCCGGCAATAATTTCATGTCGCACCAACAGGACACCAACGAGTTGCTGCGCGCCATGAACAAGCAAGTCGACACCGTTATCTGCCAGGACCCCTGGTGGTGCGCCTCGTCACGCTTTTCCGATATCGTCCTGCCAGCCACATCGGCGCTGGAGCGCAACGACATCAGTTCCGGCGGCACCTACAGCAATGACAAAATTTACGCGATGCGCCAGGTGATCGAGCCGTTCGGCGAGAGCCTCGATGACTTCGAAATTTTCAGCCGTCTGGGTGGTTTGATGGGCGTCGGCTACCAGTTCACCGAAGGCCTGACGGTGATGGAAATCTTGAAGAATTCCTATACTAAGACCGATGCCAAGGTGCCTTTCGATGAATTCTGGAAAAATGGCATCGTCAAGCTGGAAGTGCCGGAACACATGAACCGCTGGGTGCGTCATGGTGATTTCTACACCGATCCGGTCAAGAAGCCGCTGCACACCAAGTCCGGGAAAATCGAACTGTATTGCGAGGAAATCGACAGCTTCAAGATCAAGGATTGCCCGCCGATTCCAAAATTTCTTGAGCCTGCCGAATATCTGGGCAACGCCAAGCCGGGGCAAGTGCACGTGGTCAGCCCGCATCCGTTCAATCGCTTGCATTCGCAAATGGCCAACGCCGATCTGCGCAAAGAGCAGAATGTCCATGGCCGCCAGCACGTGCGCATCAGCATCGAGGATGCCGCCGCCAACGGCATCAAGGACGGCGATCTGGTCGAACTTTACAATGGCCGTGGCGCCCTCATCGCCGGCGCGCAAGTAACCGACCAAATCATGAAAGGTGTTGTTAGCCTGGAAGAAGGCAACTGGGTGCAGTTCGACTCACGGGGCCGCTGCAATAGCGGGGCCATCAACGTCATCACGACCAGCATTGCATCGAGCGGCTTGAGCCAGGCCACCAGCGCCAATACCTGCATCGCCAGTCTGAAAAAATGCACCGACGCCGAATCGGAGAACCGGGCTTTCGAGCCGCCGGTCATCGAGCAAAGCGGCAAACTGGGGTTGGATGTCGCATCGATGAAGCTCATTGAACGCGCCGCTGAACTCAAGGGTACGACGACGGCCCACATGTCTGTGGGTGAGAAGCTGTTCTATGAGCGCTGCACCCTCTGTCACGTGCCGCGGGAACCGGGCGACTATACGCAGAAACAGTGGCTCGGCATTACCCAGAGCATGTTCCCGCGTGCCGGCTTGAACGACACGGAGAAAGCAACGGTGTTGAAGTTCCTGAAGGCCAATGCGAAGGATGCCGCGGCACTGTAAGCCACTGGTGTTGCGCATGTTTTATGCGTTGAAAAAATGTCCGCGAAAGACAAGAAAGGCACGAAAAAATAGGGAAATGCAAGTCGCGCAGTTTGATCACACCTCAAGCGCGGCTTGAATCACTCCTTATGCTGGCTATAGTATATTTAATTTTCGCAATAAATATATGCGGTAAATGCCATAAAAATGGCGATACTCCTTATTTTTTATAATCCTTGTAACTATTCAGCCGGCAAGCCAATGAAGAGCGGAATGGTACGATGTTGTAGGAGCGCACCCGGGCACGATCAACGGCTGCAGTCTGGCGACTGCTTTCGCGCCCGGGTGCGCTCCTACAAAAAACCACTTCGGTTTGGAAGTTTCTTGGTGCGGACTGAATAGTTACGAATCCTTTCGGATTGCGGGGCCGGGCTCGGCCATATCAAACTTGCGTTTGATCGGCGAGGTTGCGCTGGTAGTAACCGGCCCGGAAAAACTGCCGCCGCCCCGTAAGGTCGGGTGTTATTTCGGAACGTAGCGAAATTGGGGAGTGAAGGTCGGGGGCGTGATCGAATCTTCGAGATTGAGGTTCTTGATGTTTTCAGCATCAATCACCCTGATGACAGGTCCCAGGTGCTTGATATAGATTCGTCCCTCCAGAAGATTCACGGCCTGTGCGATGGAAAGCCGGCCCTGCAGCACTGGCGAATCGGAAGGTGCAGCGAGAATCCTGCCGCGGAGAATGCCCCGATAGACGCCTGGTGTGAAGTACGTAGAGATAATGGCCGTTTTTTCTTGAATTCCCCGCTCGCGCAGTACGCTGATCGCAGCTTCCGCCATCAGCGCGTTACCCACTAAATAGCGAACCTTAGGATGATTGTCGAGAGCGCTCTGCACCAGATTGCGCTGCACGGCCTTGTCGGTATCGCCCCAACCGATGGTGGCAATGACTATCCGGCTGTTGCGGATCGCCGCGCGGAAGCCGCGATCGACAAAAGGCACCCAACCGGCATTACGCGGGCCAGGAAACCAGGCGATCGGTATCGGCGGACCGTCCGGCGGATTGCGAGCCACCAGATATTCACCGATCAAGCGGCCCATGTCATACCAGGAAACCCCGACCTTGGCACTGATGCCGTCATTGGCAATGTCGTTGATCGCCGCCAGCACCGGCATCCGGCGACTGGTCTCCCGCACCAGATCCGACAGGCCATCGAACGAGACGGTGCCGAGGATCAAGGCATCGGTACCGCGCATCGCGGTACACTCCTGCATTTGGTCGCGCTGGCGTTGCAGATTGGTATAACCGCCGGCTTCCAGAAAACGCACCTCGACGCCGAGTCGCCGGGCCTCCTCGACCATTCCATAATTGACGCCTAGCCAGTAGGCATCTTTGATGTGGGGAAAAACAATGCACAGGGACCAGTGCTTGCGTGCGGGTAAGGCTTCCGAATACGGGATGATGGTGGCGTGCTTGCCATAGGCGAACGGAGGGTCCCAGCGCACCACTTCGGCAGCAACGGCGCGCATTCCTGGTGACAAAGTTGCCACGATAAGTGCGGCGCCAGCCGCAAGAGCCATAAGCCATTTTTTGAATGTTTTTTGCATGGGGCAGATTTCGATCTTGAATTGACGCCAGAAGGTAATCTCGAAATCAGGTTGCCGTTGGCGTGGCAATAATTGCCAGACTGTTTCTGGTAGCTCTGGCAGCGCAAAATGGTAACTTAATCGACATGCAGGGACAACATTATTTCTACGCGTTTTTCTGGCCAGGCGATGCTCAATAGGCTCAGGCGCCGGGAGTTGCGGTTCGGGCTGATCGGAAAGGTGCTCCTGGTTTTTGGAGCGGCGGCGCTACTGACTGTGGTCATCGCGGTTATGGCTTGGCTGAGTTTCCATCAAGTCGTTTCCAGTCAGAAAACGATTATCAATGAAGCCATTCCTGCCATGGATGCGGTGCAGGATTTGGCGCGCAGCAATACGCGCATTATTGCTCTGATGCAGCAGCTTGGACTTGCCGCAAGCGTGCAAGAAGCGCAGCGCATGCAGACTGCACTTGTGGGGCAACTGACCCACGTGCGTATTCAATTGGACAGGCTGGACCAGCATAAATTCAACCCCGTACTCAGCACCGCCGCACACGCGACCGTAACAGCCATTGACGACAATCTCCGGCAGCAATCCAGAAAAATTATTGAGCGCCTGGTGCTTGAACAACATGAAAAGACTCAGATCGTCCTTCAGCGGCAGGCGGCGCTGAGTCTGATAACCCTGTCCGAATCCCTGGTTGCCAATACGTCGGCGGCCACCACCGCAACCATTGCCAGCATTTATCCGATGATTGCGGGAGGGCGCGCGCGCAACCAGATTTTTGAGACTCTCGACCGACTCATTGAGGTCAATGTTGATTCGATGGAGCGCATGTCTGAACTCCAGCTCACGTGTTTCAATCTCAAAACTCTGCTGGAACGGCTGGAGAGCGAAGAGGATTTCCGCGCTATCGACGCTTTGCGCTCAAGATTTTCTGCCAATCTGGCCACGCTCAAGCGCCGCATCCAGGACATTCGTGATCCCGACCGGAAACTGAGCGGCCTGCATCATTACCAGATATTGACAGCGGCAATGGAAGCGGGCGGCCTGTTTGACATGCGTGGCCAAGAACTAGAACTGATGGCGTCCATTCTACGGCTGCGCGGGCAGAGCGGAGTGCTGGCCTCGCAATTGAATGAACAGGCCAGCCTGCTGGTTGCAGCCGGCGGCAAGGCGATCGATACTGCCGGCAATCAGTCCAGGCGCGCAGTGGATCGCGGATTGACAGGATTTCTCGCGGTGGCCGCCTTGCTCTTCATTGCCCTTGTCGCCACTTTATGGGTTCTGTTCCGTTATCACGTCCTCGGCCGCCTGCAAGGGATGGAAGCCGCTGTTCGCGCTCTCGGTAGCGGAAATTATGAAGTCCATATCACCACTGCCGGCAACGACCCGCTGGCGCCGCTGGGCCGTGCCCTTGAGCAGTTTCGAGAAAATGCACGCGAGCGCCGCCGGCTTGAGGATGAGTTGCTGCTACACCAGCAAGTTCTTGAGGAGCAAGTCACGGCGCGCACTGCGGAACTCAAGCAAAGCAACATTCTGCTCGAACACGAAGTTGCCGAACACGCTGTGGCGCGGCAGCAAGCCGAAGCAGCCAACAATGCCAAGGCCATTTTCATGGCCACATTGAGCCACGAGTTGCGCACTCCCCTGAGCGGTGTCAGCGGCACCGTGCAACTCTTGCGCGACACCGGTCTCGATGCGCGGCAACTGGAATACGCCAGGATGATCGCCTATGCGAATACGACGCTGCTGGAAATTCTGGAAGATATGCTCAGCTTCTCGCGCATAGAAGCCGGCAAGCTTGATTTCGAGTGTGTGCCCTTCGATTTGCTGGGAACCATAGACGATATGCTGTCACTGCAATCGATTTCGGCCCGGGGTAAAGGCATCGCCCTGATCCGGGATGTCGAGGAAACCGTACCGGCAATCATTGTCGGCGACCGACGCAAGCTCAATCAGATTCTGCTCAATATCATCGGTAATGCGATCAAGTTTACCGATGAGGGATCGATAACCGTTTCAGTCCGTGGCAATGCCAATCGGTCCGGGCCGCTCACCCGGCTGACCTTTGCGGTTGCCGATACCGGCATCGGCATCCCGGCAGACCAATGCGAGGAAGTTTTCATGCCCTTCGTTCAGGTGGAGGATACCACCCACCGTCGCCATGGCGGAACCGGGTTGGGGCTGGCCATTTGCCGCCGACTGGTGGAAGCCATGGGCGGCCGGATCGGCTTGGAGAGCCGCATTAACGAAGGCACCTGCGTCAGTTTCGATCTGGATTTCGCCACAGCATCGAGCCTTCCCGCGCTTCCGTTCGAAAGATGCGCGGAGGCGATATCGGGCGCGGAGCGCCCACTCACGGTACTGGTGGTGGAGGATGATGAAATCAATCGCCTGGTATGCACGCGCTACCTGGAATCCCTTGGTCACCGCCCTTTGGTCGCAGTTAATGGAGAGCAAGCCTTGCTCTTGCTGCAACAGCAAACATCAGCCGTCGATGCCATCCTCATGGACATCAGTTTGCCCGGCGCTTCCGGCTTGGAAGTGGCGCAGCAAATTCGAGGACTTGACGACGCGCGCTGGAAACGGGTGCCGGTCATCGTCATGTCAGCCCATGTGTCCGGCGGCGCCACCGAACAGTATCTGATGGCGGGAATGGCCGCTTTTCTGAGTAAACCTTTTACTGTGGCAATCCTGGGCAGAGCCCTGAATGCGGCGACTGCGCGGACTGCCGGCAATGCTTGGCCGGAATACATGCGTAAGGAACTGGAGACGATCGGCATCACGCAGACCGAATCACTGCTTGATAATCCCTATCTTGAGGTCGAAATTGAAACCTTGGGCGCCGGGACGCTTCTTCAACTGCTGGACATGTTTTGCAGCGGCCTCGACTCCGCCTTCATCGAACTGGGCGAAGCGGCAAGACAGGGAAACTGGGACACTCTGCGCAAACGCGCGCACCGCTTGCGGGGCGCAGCCGGGAATATCGGCATGGCACAGGTCATCGAGCAAGCGCGGCAGCTGGAATTAATCGTGGCAGAGACAAGCGTCGATTCCACAATTGTTGGCGGGCTCCTTGAGAGCCTTGAAAATATCTGTCACAGCAGCTGCGACGCGCTTCATCAGAAATTATCCGCCATCGACAATCATTCCAGAACATGACGTCGCCTGCGGCGAGAGCTTGCCGGCTGGCTGACTGGAGATTGGCGCAGTATCAGGCTTGGGCAGTTACAGCGGACTGGCGTCGGTGATCAGCACATAGCCCTCACTGCGCACAGTGGTGATCAGTTCGGGGTTTCTGGGATCGTCTTCGAGCTTTTCCCGCAGTCTTGAAATAAGCACATCAATCGTCCGATCCGCCGGGTCCCAAGCTCTATGACTGACGTTGTGCATCAGGCGATCACGACTCAGCACCACTCCCGGATGGCGCGCTAAAGTCGCGAGCAATTCAAATTCGCCGTGGGTAAGGGTTTCTTTTTTGCCGTCCTTGTCCGCCAGGCGGCGATGCGTGATGTCGAAAATCCAGCGGCCAAAAATACATACATTGTCCTTGGCTTGCGGGCGACGGTTGCGGATTCCACGCAGAACGATCTTTACCCGCGCCAGCAATTCCCGGGAGTTGAACGGTTTGGTCACGTAGTCGTGCGCCCCCGATTCGAGACCGACAATTTTGTCAATATCATCGGTGCGCCCGCTCACCAGAATGATGCCCAGATTTTCATCATGGGCCCGTAACTCACGGGCAAGCTCAAGGCCATCTTTTCCAGGTAGGCCAACGTCAAGCAAAACGATAACTACCGGATCGGAATGCAGAATGCGCCACATCTCCTTGCCGTTCGTGGCTATATGAACAGCATATCCCTGACTTGCGAAATAGGTCTTCAGGCGAGCACACGTGATCGGATCATCATCGACAACGAGAAGCTGGATAGGGGTGTCGTCCATTAATTCAACACTTGATTTGTCTTGGTTACATCCCGTTTTCAGTCAGGAAGGTCAGGCGAAAAAATGAGATTGTAGCAGCACTAGTGTCCGGTTAAAAACTGAATAAATTCAATTGGTTAGAAAAAATGTTCTGTTTTGAGATGACGCCGTTGCCAACTCTTCGCGCAGGCCAGCGGGCAGCCATGGAGTACGATGCATAAAACGCGCAGGCAGAACAGGGTTATTTATCTGGAGTTGGAAAAGAGAAATGATAAAAAGAGACATAAAGCCATTGATGATGACGGCTTTTATTGCGGTCGTGATCGTCCTCGGCCTGTTGGCTAGTGTGGCTTGGTACACCAACAAGAAATTGGTTGAGGCCACGGATCTGGTGACGCACACGCTCGAAGTGCTGACTACGCTTGAAAAAATCACCAGTGAGCTGGCACAAGCCGAATCGGCGCATCGTGGTTATTTTCTGCTGCACGCACCCAATTTACTGATCGAACGTGAAGATGCATTAGACGCGGCCCGTGCCGGCATCCTGGCAATCGAACGGCTCACGACAGATAATCTTGAGCAAAAACGCCGCATCGTTTTGCTACGGGACTTGTTTTTACAGCGCATCGCCGCTTTCGCCGAAACGCAGGAAGCCCCGGACTCCATGGGCGCGGTAGCCAAAGCTGCCTATTTCGCTAAAGGCGCCTTTTTGTCGGCGCAGCTACAGGACGTTGCCGAAGAAATAAAGATAGAAGAGAAATGGCTGCTGGGGCTTCGTAACGCAGACGAAACGTTGCGGGTCCAGCTGGCCCGGGGCAGTTTTATTCTGCTCATGTGCGCCCTCCTAATCGTTTTGTTATTTTTAGCCCGACGCATCCATCGCGACATCGGGCTGCAAGAACACGCTGGCGAGGCATTGCGGAGTGCGCACGACGAACTGGAAACCAGGGTGCAGCAGCGAACGGCGGAGCTGGAAACCGTCAATGTGTTCCTGAAAGTGGAAATTGCCGAGCACGAAGAGGCAGAAAGGGCACTTCAGAAAGCGCAATATTTGCTGCACCAACTTGCCGCCCATCACGAGTCCATCAGGGAAGACGAGCGTAAACGGATCGCCAGGGAAATCCATGATGAATTAGGGCAGCGTTTGCTGGTGCTTCGCATCGACGTCACGCTACTCCAAACCAAGGCCTTAGCGCCGCACGCGCTCTTCCCGGAAAAGATCAGCGCGGTCCTGGAGGACATCGGCGCCATCATGCGCAGCGTGCGAGCAATCATTAATGACTTGCGTCCTGCGGTGCTCGACCTGGGGTTGCACGCCTCGATCGAATGGCAACTCCAGCAGTTTCAGCTTCGAACCGGCATTGAGTGCGTGCTTTCGCCGAGCAGTCAGGAGGTCGAATTGACAGACAGCGGCGCTACCTCTCTGTTCAGAATATTGCAAGAGTCATTGACGAATGTCAGCCGTCATTCCCAGGCTACGCGTGTGGTGGTTGAACTGAATGCGGATGAGGACCGGGTGCTGATGACGGTGTCGGATAACGGGGTTGGAACTGCTTCCGGGTACAACACCAAGAAGAATTCATTTGGCCTGTTGGGAATGGAAGAACGCATCAGCAGGTTAGGGGGCCGGGTTGAGATTGCCACTGCGCAAGGTAGTGGCTTTAAGGTTACGGTATCGATACCAAACCAGGTTGGGGTCGTCTCGGAAAGATCCTGATTGCAGCACTTTTTGAAGGATCGTCTTTGGCTCGATTTGAGCGGTTTGTGAAAACATAGCAGGGCGGGTGAAACCCGCGTCCTGACACACTAAAAACCAGCAGCGCGGGTTTCTATAATCCAACTTGGCTGCGGCAAGCGCACCGAAATACACGAACTGGATTGTCTTCAAACAGGCACGCAGTATACTGCCTTCTTTTTTGAGGCTACGGCCTACCCTCTAAGGACAACATCATGAGCGTTCTACCACCATGCCCAAAATGCAATTCCGAATTCACGTATGAAGATGGCGGCCTGTATATTTGCCCCGAGTGCGCCCATGAGTGGAGTGCAGACGCCGCCACCGAGCCAACGGAAGAAGGCGGCAAGGTCTACCGCGATTCCGCCGGCAATGTGTTGCAGGACGGCGATACGGTTTCCATCATCAAGGACTTGAAATTGAAAGGCTCGGCTGGGACGATCAAAATTGGCACCAAGATCAAGAACATTCGCCTGGTCGATAGCGACCACGACATTGACTGCAAAATTGACGGCTTTGGCGCCATGAGTCTGAAATCGGAGTTTGTTAAAAAAGTCTGATTTTGCTTTTAAACTGAAGTGATTTCTGTAGGCGCGGCTTTAGCCGCGCCGTTAAGTCGCCGCCGGTAGCCGGATTTCATGGCCGGCAGTCGGCAACTAACGCTGCTCCCCCGCAGTAAATGCCAGCATGCAAAACACCGCAAGCGGGTATCGTACGCATCGCCTGATTCACCCCTCCAGCCAACTTGCATTCACCAGACCGAGCGGGTTTTCCCTAAATGCTCGGTAAGAAAGTCAATCAGCGCGCGCACTTTTGGCGAAACGTATTTGCGGGTCGGATAGATTGCATAGATGCCCAATTCGATCGAATGAAAGTCGGGCATCAATTCGATCAGCGTACCGGCCGCGAGGTCGTCCCCGACCAGGAATGTAGGCTGCAAAATTACGCCCTGATGCGCCAGTGCGGCCGCACGGCAAGTATCGCCGCTGTTGGTATGCATGCATGGATTCGTCTTGACGCTGACCTGGCCTTGCGGCCCGTCGAAGCGCCACTCGTCCTTGGTCGACCAATAGCTGTAGGAAATTATCGCGTGCGTGGCAAGTTCCACCGGATGCTGCGGCACGCCGTGCGTTTTCAGGTACTGCGGTGACGCGCACAGCACCATGCGGGTGGTCGCCAGACGTTTGCTGATCAGCGTCGAACTCGGCAGGATTGCGATCCGAATTGCCACGTCATAACCTTCTTCGACCAGATCGACCACCCGGTCGGCCAGCATCACATCGAGTGCAACGTTCGGGTAACGGGTGCGGAATTCGCCCCACAGCGGCGCCAGATGGAGGATGCCAAAAGTGACCGGTGCGTTGATCCGCAGCAGACCGCTGGCCGCGCCGCTGCGCGAAGTGATTTCAGCTTCAGCCTCGCTTACTCCCGCCAGCAATTCCTTGCTGCGTGCAAAGAACACCTGGCCCTCCTCGGTCAGAGACAGCCGCCGCGTCGTCCGGTGCAAGAGGCGCACGCCCAGGCGTGCTTCCAGATCGCCGACATAGCGCGAGACGGCGGCCTTCGACGCGCCAAGCGCATCGGCCGCCTTGACGAAACTGCCGGCCTCGACCACCGCATTGAAGGTTTGCATTTCCAGGAATCTATCCATTGTGCCGATTATTGAAACAATATATCTAATTTTAAGCTATTTATCTCAAAATCGTTACCTTATAAAGTGTGTCCCATGCATTGCGAGTCACAAGCTTGCATCACCGCCTGACAACAGGCGGCTCACTTCAATTCAATGTAAAGGACACATCATGAATATCCTCGTTCTCGGTTCAGGCAACATGGGCTCGGCTTTTGTCAAACAACTCACCGGTGCCGGCCACCAAGTCGCGCTGACCGCCCGCAACTTTGAGAAGGCGCAGACGGTCGCCGCCGCCAATCCAGGTGCAACTGCCGTCGCAACGGCCAACGCGGCTGCACAAGTTGAGGTTATCGTGCTGGCCACCGGCTTCGGCGATGCCGTCAGCGCACTGAAATCAATCGGCGATCTGCGTGGCAAAATTATCATCGACATCACCAATCCGCTGACCGCCGATTACATGGGATTGACTCTCGGCTACGACACTTCTGCTGCCGAAGAAATCGCCAGGGCGGTGCCGGAAGCTACGGTCGTCAAGGCCTTCAACACCTTGTTTGCACAGGTACTGGCTGAAGGCGCAGATTTCGGCAACGGCCAGACCGTATCGGTGTTGGTAGCCAGCGACAGTGAGCGCGCCAAGCAAACCGCCGTTGCACTGGCCGAGAGCATCGGCTTTTTGACCATCGACGCCGGCAGCTTGAAGAATGCACGCTACCTGGAGCCGCTCGGCGGATTGAACATTTATCTCGGTTATGGCGCGGGACTCGGCACCAGCATTGCCCCGACCTGGATTCACAAGGCTTGATTTGCCATCACCATCATCATTACCGACACATCACTTTGACATTGGAGTACATCATCATGAAACCGAATACCACTGACTACGCAGCCCTGCTATTGCGACTCACCCTGGGCTTCATGTACCTGACCCACGGCCTGCTCAAACTTCTCGTTTTTACCCTGCCTGGAACGGCCGGATTTTTCGCATCGGTCGGGTTCCCCGGGTGGATGGCTTACCTCGTGACGCCAGCGGAAGTGCTGGCTGGCGTGGCGCTGATTGCCGGCTTCCAGACCCGCTGGGTGGCGCTTGCCGGGATTCCAATCTTGCTCGGCACAGTCGTCGTGCACGCCGGTAACGGCTGGGTTTTTTCCAACCCCAACGGCGGCTGGGAATATCCCGTCACCCTGATCTTTACCGCGGTGGTAGTAGCGCTGCTTGGCGGTGGACGCATCGCCTTCACCAAAACGGCGCAGTGAGTCTGTTTGGCCGGTAGCGGGCGCACAACGGACGAACCTTACCTCGTCCGCTGCTGCGCCTGCTCGCCGGCATAAATCTGGAGACATGCATGAACATAGCCCCGGTCTTTTTCATCTCTCACGGTGCGCCGACCTTTGCCCTGGAACCGGGTGCGCTCGGTCCGCGCCTCGCCGCCCTTGGCAAACAACTGTCTGGCATCAAGGCAGTGCTGGTGTTGTCACCGCACTGGCAGACTCAAGACGTACGCGTCATGAGCACTGCCGCACCAGAAACAATGCACGATTTCGGCGGCTTTCCGGCGGCGCTGTACGAACTCCAATACCCAGCGCCTGGTCACCCGCAATGTGCAGCAGAAGCCGGCCGGCTGCTGGCCGAAGCCGGATTCACGGTGGGTTTCGATGCGCGGCGCGGCCTCGATCATGGGGCTTGGGTACCGTTGATGCACTTGCTGCCCGACGCCAACGTGCCCGTCTTTCAGGTATCGCTGCCCTATGGATTGGATACCGCCGGAGCCGTCAAGCTAGGCCAGGCACTGGCGCCGCTGCGTGAACGCGGCGTGCTGATCGTTGGCTCTGGCAGCCTGACGCACAACCTGTACGAGTTTCGACAGTCGAGCGCCGGCGAAGCATCCTATGCCCGCGAGTTCACGCAATGGATTAGGCAGGCTGTCACCAACCATGAAGTCGACCGGCTGGTGGATTACCGGCAGCGCGCACCGCATGCCGAGAGGGCGCATCCGACCCAGGAGCACTTTCTGCCTTTGCTGGTGGCACTCGGCGCGGGTGCCGCCGGCGAAGTCGCGCAAGTCATTGCGGGTGGCATCACCAACGGCGTGCTTTCGATGGAGTCCTATGCCTGGGGCTTGATGAACGAATAAATCGACACGATCACGGATTGACCAGGAATTTCAACATGAACAGTTTGCAAAACTCTATCCACGCTCCATTTTGCAGATGGAAGTCGAAGTTCTGATGCAGGGCTTCGGCGCAGACTACACAATTGTTTTAAGTGATTACTTACAAGAATCCCTGCGACTGCAAACATACTGGCTAATGTATATTTTATTACCGCATATAAATAATGCGGTAAATAACAGGTTTATCGGCATACTCCAGCATAAATTATCAATCCAGTGACTAGGTATAAAACAAGTCGAGCACGGTGCTAGTGCCGGTTTCGACTTGCAGCGTTGCGCCTTGGGTCGGGCTGCAAAAGGCGACCTTCGCCTTCAGGCAAAAAGCAGCCATTTACGGCGTAATCCCTCTAGCGTAGATCGATGCTGCCGGAAAACAAGAAGACGGTCATTGCCGTCTCCCTGGTTCCAGCGATGGTACTCCTGGCGAGTTTACGGAGCCGGCTGTGTGATCGCGTTCATTTGGAGAGTGACCGCCGTTTGTGCCAACAGTCTGCCGTTCACTGACGCGCCCGTATTCACGGCCGCCAGCGTTTTCCCCATCAGGATGCCCTCGAAGTGCGCGGTCGTTCCAATGGACGCATTGTCAGCGACTTGCCAGAAGATGTTCTTGGCTAGTGCGCCTCCGGCCAGGGTTATCCGCGTTGCGTTGGCCTGTTTCAGCTGTCCCGCCACTTGGAAAATCCAGATGTCATTCGGGCCGCCCGAGAGGGTAACGTCGGTGCTAATCAAGAGATCGGTACCCCATTTGTAAAGCCCGGGAACCAAAGTGAGGCCGCCAATTTCGCCGGCGCCCAGTTCATTAAAATCGGGCAATACGCGTCCCTCGGCGTTGCTGTACGCGGTTTGCATGTCGCCCACTGCTGCGGTCAGGGAGGTGGCATCATTAATCGCGCAAGGCAGCGGACCGGACGCATCGACGACGTAAATTTTCCCCGTCACTTCCCCACATGTGAGAAGAAGAGCAGCACCGGTAATGGGGCTGGTTCCCACGTTTCCGGTAATGGCCGAGGCATACACGTCGGTGACTCCGGTTTTGCTCAGAATCGCGAAAGTGCCGGCGGTGCCGAGGTTGACTGGCGCATGGGCGGTAAAGGGAATGGCTCTGGTGGTAAAGTTCCAGACAACAGGATTGCCCATCGCAGTGCCGCCGGCGCTCTTGGCCATTGTAGTCACCGTGGCGGTATAACTGGTGTTTGGTGTCAGAGCGGACGCGCTTGGCGTAAAGGCGGCTGCCGTGTTTTCGGGATTCAGGGCGACGGTGCCGGGTACGTTGTTGCCGGTGGTTTCCTTGAGCGTGAACGTGGTCAGGGCGCCGGGCAGGGACGAATTGATCGTTGCCGGGTCCATTGACTGGTTGAAGGTAGCGGTGATTACCGTGCCGGTCAAGTTGCCGCCGATATTGGTGCTGGTCGAAGTATTCGTGGCGCCGTTACCCGGGCTGGTCTGCGTCACCGTGGGCGCGCCTGTAACAACAGTAGTGCTCGCTAATGTGCTTGCGTTTGCCGGAGCCCCACCTTCTCCTGCTCCGCCGCACCCGGCCACAAAAGCAGGTAGCAGTAATGCCATGCACCACGCCCGTGGTTTGGATAAATTTGCGAATCTGTTCATTTTCTGTCTTTCTTCATTGGAGCCCGCAGGTGCGGGTGGTGGGTTGATCTATTGCGGGTGCGAACCATAAATGTGCTGCATCAAAATTTCTGCGTCGCCTGTCTGTCACGCGCGACAGCGCCTACCAGATCGAGATCATTTTGTCAAGATGCTCTTGACATTCGTCAATATTAAGCTATTTGTGAAAACTTGAACGGGGGAAATTGCGGATGTTCCGCAAAACAACAAACAAAAAGAGTTTTCCAATATGGAAATGGCAATAACAGCGCTAGAGCAGCGCGGGTTTCACCCGCCCTACTTGGCTGAAGCTTCTGGGGGACGATGCAGAATTATGCGTTTTGCTGCGGGATAAATGAAGCTGGCACCTCACGGCAGAGCCAGCCAGCATCCAGCCAGGTAGGGCGGGTGAAACCCGCCTGACGCTATAGAAATCAGAGCAGCGCGGGTTTCTATAGACCTACCTGGCTACTGAATTGTCTCAGTTACTACTGACTATTCACATCACCCCAGCGCCATGCGCTTGCTCATCGGCGTGGTAGCTTGAGCGCACCATGGCGCCGACGGCGGCGTGGTCGAAACCCATCTTGTAGGCTTCCTGCTCGAACATCTTGAAGGTGTCCGGATGCACGTAGCGGCGCACCGGCAAGTGGTCGCCGGACGGCATCAGATATTGGCCGATGGTCAGCATGGTGACGTTGTGGGCGCGCAGATCGCGCATCACTTGCAGGATTTCTTCGTCGGTTTCGCCCAGACCTACCATGATGCCGGATTTGGTCGGAATGTTCGGGTGCTGCTCCTTGAATTGCTTGAGCAAGTTCAGCGAGTGTTGATAATCCGAACCGGGGCGGGCTTCCTTGTACAGGCGCGGCGCGGTTTCCAGGTTGTGGTTCATCACGTCCGGCGGCATGTCATTGAAAATTTCCAGTGCATGTTCCAGGCGGCCGCGGAAGTCGGGCACCAGCACTTCGATGCGGGTGTTGGGCGACAGTTCGCGAATCTTGCGGATGCAATCGACAAAATGGCCGGCGCCGCCGTCGCGCAAATCGTCGCGATCGACTGAGGTGATGACGACGTACTTGAGCTTCAGTGCGGCGATGGTTTTTGCCAGTTTTTCCGGTTCAGCGGCGTCCAGTGCGTCCGGGCGGCCGTGGCCGACGTCGCAGAACGGGCAGCGCCGGGTGCATTTGTCGCCCATGATCATGAAGGTTGCGGTGCCCTTGCCGAAGCATTCGCCGATGTTCGGGCAGGAGGCTTCTTCGCACACCGTGACCAGATTATTTTCGCGCAGGATGTCCTTGATTTCGTAGAAGCGGGTGGTGGGCGAACCCGCCCTGACCCGAATCCAGTCCGGCTTCTTGAGCCGCTCGGCAGGGATGATCTTGATCGGGATGCGGGCGGTTTTATCCGCGC
This sequence comes from Gelidimonas diazotrophica, assembly GCF_055694025.1. Lineage (NCBI taxonomy): Bacteria > Pseudomonadati > Pseudomonadota > Betaproteobacteria > Burkholderiales > Oxalobacteraceae > Gelidimonas > Gelidimonas diazotrophica. The sequence goes on along the minus strand of NZ_CM146349.1, from coordinate 3,463,994 downwards.
CTTTTTGCTTGTCGCTGGGGTTGTAGGCGGATGATGCTAGCGGTAGCTTGGTTTCAGAAGTCATTGCATGTCCTGGTGGCAATTAATGCAGCAGAGGTGCACAGCGCACAGCGGAGTTTCGCTGTGCACTGCGTAGCTAGGTTGCGCGGGTAAGATTTTGAATCAGTGCGTACGCCAGTGCAGACTGCACCTCCGGCAACGGTATATGCGCACCTTGCGAGCGCATGTCGACCGTTTGCAGGCCGGCGTAACCGCAAGGGTTGATCCACGAAAACGGCGCCAAATCCATCGCTACATTCAGCGCTACGCCGTGATAAGTGCAACCGTTGGCGCGAATCTTGAGGCCGAGGGCGGCGATTTTTGCGCCAGCCGATGCGCCGTTCGCCATGTAAATTCCGGGCGCGCCCGGCTTGCGTTCGCCGGCCAGATTATACGCGGCGAGCACCTCGATGACCGACTGCTCGATGGCGCGCACGAACTCGCGCGGGAACATGCGCGCACCCGTGCGGCGGCGCAAATCCATCAGCAGGTAAATGACCACCTGGCCCGGTCCGTGATAAGTGACTTCGCCGCCGCGATCGGTTTCCACAATCGGAATGCCGTGCGCATCGAGCACGTGGGCGCGGTCGGCGGCAAGGCCAAGAGTGAAAACCGGCGGGTGTTCGACAATCCACAATTGGTCCGGTGTGGTAGCGTCGCGGCTGTCGGTGAAGGCGCGCATGGCGTCGAAGCTGGCGTCGTAAGGTTCGACGCCGCGTTGAATAATGAAAGGAGATTGCATGGTCGCCAGTGTACCGAAATAGCGCGGCTGGCGCGCCAACAAGCTTGATTCCAATGTGGGTATTGCGAGGTCCGGCTGGCCGCAGCGTGGTAAAAAAATGCAGTGCGGCAACCGCATGATTGCCGCGCTTGATGGCCGAAAATGCGCTGCTTTACAGTTTCTATTATTTATTTATTAGTGGGAGTATGCTTTATTTTTGTGCATTAAACGCATATATTTAATGCTATATATGAAAATACACTTAATAGTATATTGAATATGACAGAGCCGGGCAGTGGCCTCAAAAGGATCGCTCGCTGTGGCATGCCGGCGCGTTAGCGAACGCGTTATCGTCCCCGCTTGGACATGAGGCAAAGTCTGCTTGGAAAAGGCTGCGTTTTGGAGGAGGGGAGGCTAATGACTTGAAGCTCTGACGCCATTTACAACCTGATCCAGTCCATATTTCTTGAGCTTAATGTATAGCGTGCTCTTTGCAATGCCAAGATGCTTGGCCACCAGAGTCAGATTACCGCGGTCTGCTTCGAGCGTCTCGCGGATGAACTCCAGTTCCGCGTCTTCCAGCTTTCCCGTGGTCGCGGCAGATCGCGGGTTAACTTTCCAGTCGCCGGAAACCAGTAGCAATCCGATTTCAGGTGGCAGTGCATCCAAACCCAACGATGCCCCGCTAGCCATCAAAAACATGCTTTCAACCACGTTGCGCAGTTCACGCACGTTGCCGGGCCAGGGATGGTTTTCCAGCGCGGTGATTAGTTCCGGCTTGATCTGCTTGGAGGCGACGCCGTACTGTTCGGCAAACTTAGCGAGAAAATGTTCGACCAGCGGCCGGATATCTTCCCTGCGTTCTCGCAGTGGCGGAATACGGATGCTGGTCACCGCTACCCGGTAATAGAGGTCCATGCGGAAGCGGCCCTCGGCAACTTCATCCCGGAGTTCCCGGTTGGTGGCCGCGATCAGCTTGAAATTGATTTTTCGTGGCGTAGTTTCGCCAATACGATAAATTTCTCCTTCTTCCAGAACCCGTAGGAAGTGCGGTTGCAGCTCCAGCGGCATTTCGCCGATTTCATCGAGAAACAACGTGCCGCCATTCGCCGCCTCGATCTTGCCGATCATGCCGCCGCGCCGCGATCCGGTGAAGGCTCCCTCGCAATGACCAAAAAGCTCGCTTGCCAGGAGATCCTTGGAAAGGCCGCCGCAATTAAGCGCAACGAAGGGACGTCCCCCAAGACGTTCCCCGGTCTGTGCGGAAAGGTGGATTCCTTGCGCAAAATTTTCCTTGCCGACCCCTGTTTCGCCGAGCAACAGCACCGGGACATTGGTTTTGGCAAGCAGCTTTGCCTTTTGCACCGCTTGCGTCAAGGCGGCGCTACTGCCCACCATTCCGGCAAATCCTTTGATGTCGGTAGTCATCACAGACTTTGCGGACAGGCCCTTGCTGGCAGTGTGTAAAGACATGCCAGCCGGCGGCAACCCCGGAATTGTCAGCAAAGTTCCGATCCGTTCCCCGGCATCGATAATCGGCTCAAGCCAGTCGGCGCACAGCCATTCGGGAGCCTTTGCGCGCGTAGTGGGCGCGAATGTCCCCATGCTCAAGGTCGGGATCTGGGTGGTTTTTTTGAGATCGAAGTCGATGCCTCGTGCCAGCAAAACAGTCGCGGCGCGCTCGTTGACCTTGATCGGATAGCCGCGCCGATCGCAGATAATCACGCCATCTGTCGCGCTGGACATTTTCGCCATGCCCTGTTCCAGCAATTGATACCGAAAGTCCAACTCCAACTTGGCCAGTTGGCCCTCGATCCGGCTGGCAGTGGTGACGGCCAAAGCCAGGCTATGCGGACTGAATGTCTTGCCCAGGCCGGAAACATCCACCGCACCCAGAATCTTGCCGTCATAGGGATCGCGGATGACGGTGGCTGAACAGGTCCACTGCTTGATCCCGGCGCAGAAATGTTCTGCCGCATGGATCTGTACCGGCTGACCGATGGATAAGGCGGTGCCGATCGCATTGGTGCCGCAAATCAGTTCGCTCCAACTGCTTCCGGTAAACAGGTGAATATCCTCGGCCGCTCCCAGCGCGCGGAGGTCTCCCTCAACGCCCAGGATCATCCCGTTCGGATCGGAGAGGATCATGATCGTCTCGGTTTCGGCCAGGAAATCCCTGGCCATCGCCATCACCTGTTTGCCGGCGCTCAGCAACTCACGATGCTGGTATTGCAGAGAATGGAGTGTGTCCTCATTGACTGGGGGCAATGCGTGCTGGCGGGTGGGATCGACCTGCACCTCCTGGCAGCGCCGCCAGGAATCATCGATCAGGCAACGCAATGCATTGGCTTGGGGCGCATGCCCGCTCAGAAATCCTTCCCAGGCGGCCATGATCTTGTGGTTGTTTTGCGGATTGGATAGCCGCTGGTTTGGCTCGTTTGCAATCATATTGTCTCCTACTGGCTACGCGCCTTATTCCCAAAGGCCTTAGCTGCGCTGGCAGGCTTTTTTTGGAAAATTCATTAACATTTTTTTTGACTATACACCTCTCCACAATGCGAATTTAACGTTGCAGTGCAGCGCCGTTTTTAAAGACGGTCTGCACAGCGCCTTCGCTTTTCCTTATTTCTGGCAATTATTCAGCGTTCGATTTTCGGCCGCGTTCGAGGTCACCGTCCGAAAAACAAACGTTTCCGCGCGCCGTCGCGGCAGCGGGATCGATCCACTGTTTTATTGTTTTTCATAGCAGGAAATGGTTTCTTGACGCCTTTTCAAAGGCATTGGCATGCTCCTTGCGATAGCTGGTGTGCGGACTTTTAATTTCATCGCCAAACACTGCCATCAACTGTTGCCACTGTTACCACCGTCACATAACGGTCGATGGCCGGATTTGAAAAAACCACATTCATTGAGGAGACACACATGCAAACTCAACACTCACCAGTACAGGTGATGGGCATCGATGCCGGCGGCACGATGACTGACACCTTCTTCGTCAGGGAGGATGGATCATTCGTGGTCGGCAAGGCGCAGAGTAATCCTGGGGACGAATCACAGGCGATCTACGAATCGTCGATCGACGCTCTGGCAGAATGGCAGCGCAAGGTGGATGATGTTTTCCCGGAACTGTTGACCTGCGTCTATTCCGGTACTGCCATGTTGAACCGGGTGGTGCAGCGCAAAGGCCTGGATGTGGGTCTGATGTGCAACCGGGGTTTTGAAGATATCCATTCGATGGGCCGTGCCGCGCAAAGCTATCTCGGGTATGCGCTGGAAGAACGGATTCATTTGAATTGCCACCATTACGACGAACCACTGGTGCCGCTGTCGCGCACTCGCGGCGTCACCGAACGCACCGATGTCCAGGGTCAGGTCGTGATTCCGTTGCGCGAAGAGGAAGTACGGGTTGCCACCCGCGAGCTGGTGGCGCGCGGTTCGCAGGCGATCGTGATCAGTCTGTTGCAATCGCACAAGAACGCCCAGAGCGAATTGCGTGCACGCGATATCTGCCGTGAAGAATTGATAAAAATCGGTGCCGATATCCCGGTCTTCGCGACCGTCGATTATTACCCGTCACGCAAGGAAACCCACCGTACCAACACCACCATTCTGGAAGCTTATGCGGCGGAACCTTCACGCGCCACGCTGAAAAAAGTCAGTGACCGCTTCAAGAAACATGGCGCCAAGTTCGATCTGCGCGTGATGGCAACCCACGGCGGCACCATCGGCTGGAAAGCCAAGGAGCTGGCTCGCACCATCGTCTCCGGCCCCATCGGCGGCGTGATCGGTTCCAAATTTCTGGGCCAGAAACTAGGCTATGACAATATTGCCTGCAGCGATATCGGCGGCACCAGTTTTGACATGGCGATCATTACCAAGGGCAATTTCGCGATCCAGTCTGATCCGGACATGGCGCGCCTGTTGCTGTCCTTGCCGCTGGTCGCGATGGATTCAGTCGGTGCTGGCGCCGGCAGCTTTATCCGCATTGATCCGTACAGCAAGGCGATCAAACTCGGACCCGACAGCGCCGGTTATCGGGTCGGCATGTGTTGGGCCGACAGCGGTCTGGATACGGTGTCGGTATCCGATTGTCACGTCGTGCTGGGTTACCTCAATCCGGACAATTTCCTGGGCGGCGCGATCAAGCTCGACCTCAACCGGGCCCGTAAATATCTGAAGGAACAAATCGCCGATCCACTCGGCCTCTCGGTCGAAGATGCCGCGGCAGGCGTGATCGAACTGCTGGATTTGAACCTGCGCGAATACATGCGTTCGGTCATCAGCGCCAAGGGTTACAACCCGGCTGACTTTGTGTGCTTCTCGTACGGCGGTGCGGGTCCGGTCCATACCTACGGTTATACGGAAGGCCTGGGCTTCAAGGACGTGGTGGTGCCAGCCTGGGCGGCCGGCTTCTCCGCCTTTGGCTGCGCCTGCGCCGAGTACGAATACCGCTATGACAAGAGTGTCGATATCGGGGTCGGCCCAAAAGCCACCGACGCTGAAAAAGTACAAGCCTGCACCACCCTGACCGCAGCATGGGCAGAACTGAGCGAAAAAGTCATCGACGAATTCATCATTAACGGATTCAAGCCGGAAGATGTATTGCTGCGTCCGGGCTATCGAATGCAGTTCATGGGTCAGCTCAACGACCTCGAAATCAATTCACCGATCACCAATGCGTCCACGCTGGCGGATTGGGAAAAGATGGTGCACGCATTTGACGAGACCTATGCCCGGGTTTATGCGGCGTCTGCAAGTTCACCGGAATTGGGTTTTGGCGTGACTGGCGCAATCATGCGCGGCAGCGTTGTTTCCTCCAAGCCGGAACTGCCCGAAGAGCCGGATGCCGGCCCGATTCCGCCCAAAGAAGCGCATATCGGCAGCCGTCCTTTCTATCGCCACAAACAATGGCAGGATGCGCAAATCTGGTCGATGGAAGCACTCAAGGCCGGCAACCGCGTAGTGGGTCCGGCCATTATCGAATCGCCTTCCACCACTTTCATCGTGCCGCTGGGGTTTGAAACCTATTGTGACAAGCACCGCTTATTTCATCTCAAAGAAGTCAAAGCAGTCAAATAAGGAGACCAATCATGAACAAAATGTCACGGAAAGAAATGGGCTTGCCCGATTTGCTGGGCAACGGCAAGACCCTCAAGGAGCATCGCGATGCGATTTTGGCGCGCACCAAGGAGACTGGTTTTTATAACGGACTCGAAACGCTGGAGTTCAAGGAAGCAGATCCGATTACCTATGAAAAGCTGTTTTCCAGAATTCGCGGCGGCCTGGTGCACGCCCGCGAAACGGCGAAAAAAATTGCAGCGTCTCCTATCGTGGAGCAAGAAGGCGAACTGTGTTTCACGCTGTATAACGCCGCCGGCGACTGCATTCTGACGTCCACCGGGATCATCATCCACGTCGGCACCATGGGCGCGGCGATCAAGTACATGATCGAAAATGCATGGGAACTCAATCCGGGCATCAACCCGGGCGACATGTTCACTAACAACGATTGCTCGATCGGCAATGTGCATCCGTGCGATATCGCCACCATCGTGCCGATCTTCTGGGAAGGTAATCTGGTGGGTTGGGTTGGCGGCGTCACCCACGTGATTGACCTCGGTGCGATGACGCCGGGTTCGATGTCGAGCGGTCAAGTCTCGCGCTTCGGCGACGGCTTGCAGGTGACCTGCCGCAAGACCGGCATCAACGACACGCCGCTGCGCGACTGGCTGCACGAGAGTCAGCGCAATGTCCGTACCGCCAAATACTGGATTCTGGACGAACGCACCCGGATCGCCGGTTGCCACATGATACGCACGCTGGTAGAGGAAGTTCTGGCGGCCGAAGGGATAGCGAATTACACCAAATTTGCCCACGAAATCATCGAAGAGGGCCGGCGCGGCCTGCAGTTGCGGCTCAAGGCAATGACTATTCCCGGGGTCTATCGCAGGGTTTCCTTTGTCGATGTTCCGTATGACCATAAGGACATGAGTCTGGCTTCGGAGTTCGGCAAGATGAACAGCATCATGCATGCGCCGTGCGAAATGACGATACGTCCGGACGCCACCTGGAAGCTCAATTTTGAAGGCGCAAGCCGTTGGGGCTGGCATAGCTACAACGCGAATCAGGTGGCATTCACCAGCGGCATCTGGGTGATGCTGACGCAAACCCTGGTGCCGACTGCGCGCATCAACGATGGCGCCTACTTCGCGACCGAATTCAAGATTCCCAAAGGCACCTGGATGAATCCGGACGACCGCCGTACCGCGCATGCCAACGCCTGGCATTTCCTGGTTTCGGCCTGGAGCGGGATCTGGCGCGGCATGAGCCAGGCCTACTATGCCCGCGGCTATCTGGAGGAAGTCAATGCCGGCAATGCCAATGCCTGCAACTGGCTGCAGGGTGGCGGCATCAATCAGGATGGCGAAGTGCATGCGGTCAACAATTTTGAGACTGCCGCATGCGGCACCGGCGCTTGCGCGATCAAGGATGGACTGAACCACAATGCCGCGGTGTGGAATCCTGAAGGCGACATGGGCGATATCGAGATTTGGGAAATGGCGGAACCGCTGCTGTACATGGGCCGCAACGTCAAGACCAACTCCGGCGGTTACGGCAAATTCCGTGGCGGCTGTGGTTTCGAAACCCTGCGCATGGTGTGGAAAGCCCAAGACTGGACTATGTTCTTCTCCGGCAATGGCTACATGAACAGCGACTGGGGTTTGATGGGCGGTTACCCATCGGCTACCGGGTATCGTTTTGAAGCGCACAAAACCGATCTTGAAGCACGCATCAAGGATGGTTTATCGCTGCCATTGGGCGCCGATCGCAATCCCGGAAATACGGAATACGAGCGTCACATTAGCGCCACGGCGGAGGTCAAGCGTGACAAGCAATGCACCACCACCGAAGCAATTTTCGAAAACCATGACCTGTATTTGAACTATTTGCGTGGCGGCCCGGGCTTTGGCGATCCACTCGATCGCGATTGCGCGTCGGTTGAAAATGATCTCAATAGTCACTTCGTGTTGCCCGAGTTCGCGGTGAAGGTCTACGGCGTCGTGATAGCGCAAGACAACAATCAAGTATGGAAAGTCGATGTTGCCAAGACTGTCGTCCGTCGCAAGGAAGTCCGCAAAGAGCGGATCGCCAGAGCCGTTCCAACCCGCGAATGGATGAAAGAAGAACGCGCACGGGTCATCACTAAATCCTCATCGGTACAGGTGCGTCACATGTTTGCAACCAGCTTTGACCTCAGCGCCAAGTTCAAGAATGAATTCAAGACGTTCTGGGATCTGCCCGCTGACTGGGAACTGCTGGAGTCCGAGTTAGGCGTGCCTTCATTCGGTTCCAAATACCGGATGGATCTGTCGAAGTTGCCTGACGTACGCACCGTGAGCCTGGTCGAAGAGTGATTTGAAGCCGGAGTTCGGAGTGTGGGGTTTAACCTCGGCTCCGGCCAGCCCCCCTTATTGGAGAAATAAAATGTCTGTTTACACACAAGAGCAAGTGAACTATCTGGTGGAAGGCAAGCTGGACTGGGAAACCACCATGCGCATGCTTTCTTTGCCGAAGGACCATGATCGCTTCCGCATGTATTTGAATACGCTGCAGTCCAAATTGCCCTGGGATGACAAGGTGATTCTTCCGATCAGCTTGCATCTTTACATCGCGCAAAACAAAAAAACCAAGGAATGGGTCACTAAATGCAGTTGCGGTCACGAGTTTGGCGATTACCGCAAAAACTGGAAACTGGAGGCTTTGGTGTATGTGCGCGATACGCCGGAAGCGATGCAGGAAGTCTATCCGGAGCTGATGGCGCCGGACACGACCTGGCAGGTATACCGTGAGTACTACTGCCCGGAGTGCGGAACCATGCATGACGTCGAAGCGCCAACGCCGTGGTATCCGGTGATTCATGAATTCGAGCCGAATATCGAAGCTTTCTACAATGACTGGGTGCATCTGCCATTGCCGGAAAAAGCCAACTAAGCGTCAACTAAACGCGTAGGTTGGGCTGCAAAGCCCAACGGTTTCTGTAGCGGACCGGAAAAATGTTGGGCTTTGCAGCCCAACCTACGTCCTGCGGTTTACAGCACTACTTTGACCATCGGATGCGACGATAGCGCTCGGTACAAATCGTCGAGCTGGACGCGGCTGGTGGCGCGCACGGTGACGGTCAGGCCGAGATAGCTGCCTTTGGAAGAGGGCCGCATTTCCAGTTTGCCGGCATCGAAGCCGGGGTCGTGCTGGATCACCAGCTCGACGATGATCTGGGCGAAATCATCGTGCATTGCGCCCATGATCTTGATCGGAAAATCGCAGGGGTATTCAATCAGGGTGTCGGGAGTGGTTGCCATGGTTTCGGTTTAGTGATGGATGCGCCGAACAAAAAGGTCCGACGCAGGAAACTATTTTAGGCCCAAATCCGAAAAGACAAGCGTGCTAGGCCGCTTTCGCCGCCTGATAGGCCGCATACAATTTTTTGTACATCGGGCCGGGCACGCCTGCTCCGATCGGCTGGCCGTCGATGGAAACTACCGGCAGCACTTCCTTGGTGGCTGACGATAACAACACTTCGTCGGCGGCAAAGACTTCGGCGCGGGCGATATTGCGCGCTTCAAAGACAATCCCGTTGGCGGCGCACAGTTCCTGCAGCAGCGCGTAACGGATGCCTTCCAGAATCAAATTGGTCTTCGGCGGGCCCATCAGCTTGCCGTCCTTGACGATCCACGCGTTGGAGGAGGACGCTTCGGTCAGGAAGCCATCGCGGAACTGGATCGATTCGGTGGCGTCGTGTTCGGCCGCATATTGCGCGGCCAGCACGTTGCCCAGCAGCGAGCTCGACTTGATTTCGCAATGCAGCCAGCGCTTGTCTTCCAGCGAGACGCACGCCACGCCCTTGGCGCGCACGGCATCGCTTGGCAACACAATCGGATTGGTCATGATGAAAACGGTCGGCGTCACGTCGGCCGGGAACGCATGGGCGCGCTTGGCTACGCCGCGGGTGATTTGCAGATACACCATCTGGTCGTCGGCCGGATGCGCATCCATGATGGTCTGGATCAGGGCCAACCATTCGGTTTTGGTGTGCGGATTGGTGATGCTGATCGCGTCCAGACTACGAAACAGGCGCGCCAGATGTTGTTCAGAGCGAAACATCTTGCGCTTGTATACCGGAATGACTTCGTAGATGCCGTCGCCAAAGATGAAGCCGCGATCCAGCACCGGGATTTTAGCTTCGGACAGTGGCGTTAGTTGGCCGTTCAGATAGACCAGTGGGTCGTCCATGGTGTGGGTTTCCATTAGTTTCCATTAAAGTGAAAGCGTGAATTTTGGCACAGCGCGTGCCATCAGACGATGCAATTAATGCATAACGACGACGGGCTTGTTGTGCCGGGATTCCGATGAATTTTAAAAAATACGGGAGTATGTATTAAAACAATGCTATTGCCGCATATATTGATTGCGGTATTAATATTTACAGTGCGCAGTATGCTGCGCATAGTTAAGCCTAAGAAAGTTGATATTGCGAAAATGGGTGCGCGGCTGTTGACAGGGTTGCTGACAGCCGCGCACCGGGTCGATCAGATTATTTTATCCACAGCCGCAGCGAATCCCAGGCGCGTCCGAAAATGCTGGCCTGATTGATTTGCTCCAGCGCCAGCACCGGCAATTGCGTCACCACTTTGCCGTCCACCATCATCTTCAACGTGCCGATCTTGGCGTTTTGATTGATCGGCGCCACCAGCGGGTCGTTGCGCTCCAGCACTGGCTTCATCTTGTCGGCCATGCCCTTCGGCAGCGTCACGAACACGTCGCGGTTAAATCCGACCTTGAGCTGATTTTGTGCGCCTTTCCAGACTGGCAGCGTGGCGAGCGGCTGGCCCTTGGCGTACAGCTTGACCGCGTCGAAATTCTGGAAACCCCAGTTCAGCAATTTCTGGCTTTCCTGCGCGCGCAACTGGTCGGAAGTCGCGCCCGACAGCACGCTGAGCAGGCGGCGCTGGCCGGAGCCGTTGGGCCGCTTGGCCGAGGCAATCATGCTGTAGCCGGAAGCGTTGGTATGGCCGGTCTTCATGCCGTCCACCGATGGATCGGACCATAACAGGCGGTTGCGGTTCGGCTGCTTGATCTTGTTATAGGTGAAATATTTGGTCGAATCGATCTTATAGAACTCCGGGTAGTCGGCGATGATGTGCGAGGCCAGCAGCGACAGGTCATGTGCGGTCGAGAAGTTTTCTGCATCGGGCAAGCCATGCGGATTGCCGAAGCGGGTGTTCTTCATGCCCATGCGCTGCGCTTCCCGGTTCATCAACACCACGAATGCACTTTCGGTGCCGGCCACCGCTTCGGCCAATGCTACCGCCGCGTCGTTGCCCGACTGCACCATCAGGCCGTACAGCAAGTCATTCACGCTGACCGGCACGCGCGGTTCGATATACATCTTGGAGCTGTCGGCGTCGACTTTCCAGGCATGTTCCGACACCGTCACCATTTGGTTGATCGCCAGCTTCTTGTCTTTGAGCGCGGCAAAAGTCAGATAGGCGGTCATGACCTTGGTCAGCGAGGCCGGCTCGATGCGCAGGTCCGGATCTTGCGAGGCGATCACCTGATTGCTGTTCATGTCCAGCAACAGCCAGGAGCGCGCTGCAATCGTCGGCGACGGCAGGGTTTGCGCCACTGCGGTGGAAAGAATGGAAAGGGATAGGACACTGGCGGCAAATACCGCACATAATTTTTTCATGGGCTTGGGGAAAGTGAGATTTGTGAATGGAAAACTCGTGTAGGTCGGGTTAGCGGCTTCATCGCGTAACCCGACATGTGCAGCTGGGAATGTCTTAATAATTTTCGTAGGATGGGTGAAACCCATCATTTATCGAACTTACACGATGGGTTTCACCCATCCTACGTACTTAACAACGCCACATTTCGACCATCAGATTATTGATATGTTGCAATTTTCGGTGAAAAAAATGATCAGCGCCTGGAATCACCAGCACCGGCAGATCCTGCGGCCGGGCCCAGTCGAACACGTCGGAGAGCGGAATCGTCTGGTCCTGCTCGCCATGGATCAGGATGGTATTGGCCGGCACGGCGGGCATCGCCCATTTGCCGGCGGCGGTGCCGACCAGCACCAGCCGTTCGGCCGGCTGGCCTTGCGCAATCAGGCGCTGCTGCAATTGCGCCTGGACGAAAGTGCCGAAAGAAAATCCGGCCAGTGCCACCGGCAGTTCCGGATATTGCTGCTGCATGTGCGCCAGCAGAATAGCCATGTCGTCGGTCTCGCCGAGGCCGGCATCATGCACGCCTTCGGAAGCGCCGACACCGCGGAAATTCATCCGCACCGTGACATAGCCCAGCTTGGTGAAGGTGCGCGCCAGCGTGTGCACCACCTTGTTGTCCATGGTGCCGCCATACAGCGGGTGCGGATGCGCTATCAGCGCCACGCCGCGCGGGGTGGCGAATTCGGTTGCATCGGGCAAGGTGAGCGCGCATTCGAGCTGGCCGGCAGCGCCGCTGATGAAGAATTTTTTGAGGTGGAGGTTCATTGTCAGATTTTCAGGCGGTCGACGACCTTGCCGCCGATTAAATGGCTGTCGATGATTTCATCGATGTCTTCGTTATCGACATAGGTGTACCAAGTTCCTTCCGGATACACCACCATGACCGGGCCTTCGTCGCAACGGTCGAGGCAGCCGGATTGGTTGATGCGAATCTTGCCGGCGCCGGCGAGGCCGAGCTGCTTGATGCGCTGTTTGGCGTGTTGCTGCGCCGCTTGCGCGCCGCGATCGGCGCAGCAGGGGCGGCCGTCTTCGCGCTGGTTGAGGCAAAAGAAAACGTGATGCTGATAATAAGGAATATCGGGAGTGTCAGGCATATCGCTCATGTCGGGCCTTGCAAGGCGGGAAGTCGGACCCGCAATGATACACCGCAGCCGGATTGCCCGATGCCGGCTGCGGCGGAATTGCCGCACCGGTAGCAGGCCGATTTTCTTGACTTCGGTCAAGGTTGCGGCAAGCGGCTTTGATAGCGCTATATATTGTTATATATTACGGTTTTTATCGAAGCATAATTAAGGCATAAAAATGCAATCCACGATTTTGAAACGGCTGCTGGCAGCCGCCGCCCTGGTCGTTGCAGCCGGCTCCGCCCTTGCCGGCGATCTCACGGTTTCCGCTGCGTCCAGCCTGACCAACGCTTTCAAGGAAATCGCGCAAAGCTATCAGGCGCAATATCCTGACGCAAAAATTGCGTTGAACTTCGGTGCGTCCGGCGCGCTGTTGCAGCAATTGGCAAAAGGCGCTCCGGTCGATATTTTCGCTTCCGCCGATCAGCAGACGATGGACATGGCCGAGAAGCAAGGCTTGGTTGCGGCCGGCGACCGGCATAATTTCGTGCGCAATACGCTGCTCCTGATTGAACCCGACGACAGCAAGCTTGCGCTCAAGCGACTGGAGGATTTGGGCCAGCCCGGCATCAAACGCGTTGCCATCGGCAACCCGGCCAGCGTCCCGGTCGGGCGTTATGCCAAACACGCGCTGGAAGCAGCCAAGCTGTGGTCGGTGGTGGAAGCCAAGGTCATCAGCACGCAAAACGTGCGGCAATCGCTGGATTACGTGGCCCGTGGCGAAGTCGATGCAGGGTTCGTCTACGCCACCGACGCCGCGCTCATGAAAGACAAGGTCAAGGTAGTGCTGGAGGTTGCGCTGGATGTCGCCATCAGCTACCCGATTGCAAAAACCATCGCCAGCACCCATAGCGAGGAAGCCCAGCGCTTTGTCGGCTACATTCTGTCGCCTGCCGGACAGACGATTTTGCACAAATACGGCTTCAGCAAGCCCTGACAACACCAGCCAATAGCGCATAGATTCGATATGGATTCGGCATGGACCGCACTCACCCTCTCGTTGAAAGTCGCGGGTTGCGCCACCGCGATCAACCTCGTCCTTGGCATCGCCGTGGGCTATGCGCTGACGCGCCTGCGCTTCCCTGGGCGCGACTTGCTGGATACGCTGCTGACGCTGCCGATGGTGATGCCGCCCACCGTGCTGGGCTATTACCTGCTGGTGCTGATGGGGCGGCGCAGCTGGCTGGGCGCATGGCTGTTTGATAATTTCGGCATCAATCTGATTTTCACCTGGCAGGCCGCGGTGATCGCCGCCGCCATCGTGGCCTTTCCGCTGGTGTTCAAGCCGGCGCGCGCCGCCTTCGAGGCGGTCGATGGCCAACTGGAGCAGGCGGCCCGGGTGCTGGGTATCGGCGAAGCCGGCATTTTTTTCCGGATCACGCTGCCGCTGGCCTGGCGCGGCATTCTGGCCGGCGTGCTGCTGGCCTTTGCCCGCGCGCTGGGCGAGTTCGGCGCGACTCTGATGGTGGCCGGCAGCATTCCCGGTAAAACGCAAACCTTGTCGATCGCGGTCTACGAAGCGGTGCAGGCGGGGCAGGACGGCGTGGCCAATACCCTGGTGTTGATCACTTCGGCGGTCTGTGTGGTGGTGCTGCTGGCGGCCGGCCGGCTGGCTCCCGGCCGGATCGTCAATCGATAGTGGGTGAAACGCATGCAATTTGACATCGATATCCGTAAGACGCTGCGCTCCGGCAAGCGCACTTTCCACCTGAACGTGCAGCTGCGCTCGAACCGTCAGCGCATTGTCATCATCGGGCCGTCAGGCTCCGGCAAGAGCCTGACGCTGAAGGCGATTGCCGGTTTGATGAGGCCCGACAGCGGCCATATCCGCCTGGGCGAAAGCACGTTGTTCGATGCGCCGGCGGGCGTCAACCTGGCCCCGCAGGCGCGCAATGTGGCTTACCTGTTTCAGGACTATGCGCTGTTCCCGCATCTGAACGTGCGTCAGAACGTCGGTTTCGGCTTGGCGCGCGGCTGGTTCAATCCATGTGAGCGCGATCGGCACGCGGCGGTGGATTATTGGCTGGATGCTTTTCATCTGCGTCATGTGTCCCATCAATTCCCTGACGAACTTTCCGGCGGCCAGCGTCAGCGCGCCGCGCTGGCGCGCGCCTTGGTGACGCGGCCGCAAGCGCTGCTGCTGGACGAGCCGTTTGCCGCGCTCGATCCAGTGCTGCGGGTGTCGATGCGCAGCGAACTCGACGCACTGCAGCGCCGGCTGCAGGTGCCGATGATCCTGATCACCCACGATCCGGAGGACGCGCGGGTGTTTGGCGAACAGGTTCTGGAACTGCGCGAAGGCGCAATCGATGCCGGCAATAGCAGCGATGTTTCACTGGAAATTACGGATTTTGCGGACTGAATTTTTTGCGCATTGTTTTGCACATTGCTGTATGCGGTTTGCCAGCGCAACGCAAAGAATCTCAAATAGATAAGGCGGATAAAGCACATGGAGATGAAAGATAAATCCATCGAGTTGCGCGGTTCGGTATGGATGATGGTGGGCGGCGAGAATTTCGGCGGCCCGGGGCGCGTCGCGCTGCTGGCCAGCATCGCCGAATGCGGCTCGATTACCCAGGCGGCCAAGGCCATCAAGATGAGTTACAAGGCGGCCTGGGATGCCATCGACAGCATGAACAATCTGGCTGGCGAACCGCTGGTGG
The DNA here is from genome assembly GCF_055694025.1 of Gelidimonas diazotrophica. Lineage (NCBI taxonomy): Bacteria > Pseudomonadati > Pseudomonadota > Betaproteobacteria > Burkholderiales > Oxalobacteraceae > Gelidimonas > Gelidimonas diazotrophica. The sequence goes on along the minus strand of NZ_CM146349.1, from coordinate 3,448,660 downwards.
AGCGACTGGCCGGCGGCAAGGGCGGCGGCGGCACCCGCTTGACCCGGCGCGGCGCGCAGTTGGTGGCGAATTTCGGAATCATCGAGCGCGAGCATCGCAACTTTGTCGATCAACTCAGCCGTCAGGCGCAAGCCGAGGGGATCGCCGACGATTTTTTACTGATCAGGAGAATGACTATGAAAACCAGTGCCCGCAACCAGTTTATGGGCAAGGTCACGCATGTCAGGCAAGGCGCGGTCAACGACGAGATCGAGCTGGAGATCGGCGGCGGCCAGAAGATCGTCGCCATCGTCACGCAGGAGAGCACCAAGGGGCTTGGCTTGTGCCTCGGAGCGGAAGCGTTTGCGCTGATCAAGTCTTCTTCGATCATTCTGGTGACGGAAGACGCGGACGCGAAGTTTTCCGCCCGCAATCGCATCAGCGGCACCGTCTCGCGCGTGCAGCCGGGCGCGGTCAACACCGAAGTCGTGATCGCGCTGGCCGGCGGCGGCGGCGCGGTCGCGGCCATCATCACCAATGAAAGCTGCAGCACGCTCGGACTTGCGGTGGGCGTCAAGGCCAGCGCGATTTTCAAGGCGTCCAGTGTGATTTTGGGTGTGCCGGCGTAAAGCCGGGCGTCACTCCAGGAACATTTGCGTGATTGCAACGGCGGTCGATTCATTTCTTCTGCACGCTGCGGAAGGAATTACATATTTTTATACATAGTCATGTATTTTAAAAACCTCAATTAAATAATGCTGAATATGCATTGTTTTTGCACATACCCCTATTAATTTAGAATTTTCGTATCTATTCAGCCTACTATGAGGTTGATATCCAAGTGACTGCTTTATGTCATTGGCGGTTGTATTGGCGCTGTTTTTGATGTTAGGCCGCTGGGGACGCAGCCGTTTGTGTGCTGCAGAAAATGGATCAGAAATGAAGGCTGTTTGAGCGAAGCGAGTTCCTTCATTTCCCATTTTTTGCAGCACACAAACGGGTACCCGAAGGGCAAGTCTGCGGTCGCCTTTCTTTTGCTCACTTTTCTTTGGCGAAGCAAAGAAAAGTGAGTAGCTGTCGGGCTACCCCCGACAAAGCATCCACGAAGAGTACAGCGATTAATTAAGTCGTCGACTTTGCAGTCACCCTCTCCCCAACCCTCTCCCGCAAGCGGGCGAGGGGGTATTCATAGCGAGGTGAACAGTTACGAATTTTAGTGACTGTCTGCCCGCACTACGGGCGCTTGACGCGGTGCAGCGGATGCAACAAAAACCACAGCGTTAAAAACGGCCATAACAGCGACAGGAAGTGTGCAGCGCCGTTGAAATTCAGGAATTTTCCCTGCACCCAGGCTTGCAGCGTCGCCACGAAGTAGGGATTGACCGGCACGCTGTTGACCGCCAGCAGACTCACTGTCAGCATCAGCACCGCCAGCCGGCGCTGGATCACGGGCTGCGTATAGATCAGGCCGGACAGCATCAGCGCCGCCACCAGCAGGCCGCCCTGGGCTCCGATGGTGAGCCAGACAAAGGCATTTTCGGGCGTAAACAGCAAGGCGCTGGCGAGCGATTTGGTGGCCAGCGCAGCGCCGACCAACACCAGCGTGAGCGCCACTTTGGGCGCGCTCTTGCGCAGCAGACAGTGCAGCAGCAACACCGCGCCGGTCAGGCCGGACGCAGTAATGAGCGTCTCCAGCAGCCAGTATTGCCCGGCGCTAGTCTTAGGATTGCGGCTCAGAAATGTGTTCAGATGGATCGGCGCCGATAGCAGATCGCTTTGCCAGCCGGTCAGTGACTCCGTTAGCGTCTCCGGGACCCAGTCCGATAGCGCATCCGAGATCCAGTCCGACAGGATCGGCAGCAGCTGGCCGTGACCGAACAGGTAGCCTTGCGGAAAAATTTGCGCCAGCGGCCACAGCGCCAGCAGAATCATGCCGCTGCTGGCTTGATGCTGAAACCATTGCTGGCGCAGCAGGCGCAGGCGGCCGCGTTCCAGCAGCGCGGCCGCGCTCCAGGTCGCCAGCAGCGCGCCGATGCAGACGCCGCCGATGTTGGTGTAAAAGTCCAGCATCGAGGACACCCGGCTCGGCAGATATTGTTGCACCGCCTCCATCGTGCCCGATACCAGTGCGCCGGCCAGAATCGCGATGACGACCGCGCCGGCTTTCCTGAACCGCGGATGCAGCGCATACACGATCAGCATGCCGAGCGGAATGTAGCCGCCGATGTTGATCAGGGCATCGAATTTGGTCCAGTATTTCGGCATCGGCGCCCACAGGTAACCCCATGGCGGCAGGCCGACGTCGCGCCAGCCCGAGAATGGAAACCAGCTGGCATAGACGATCAGAAACAGGTAAGCCAGCAGCGTGATGCGTGCCAGCGGCGAAGGTTGCAGTGGCGCTTCTTCGGTCATCGATTATTTCTGCAGCGGTGCAGGTGATACAGGCGTCTCGGCCAGCCACGCCATCATTTCGCCGATCAATGCATCGCTGGCGCTGGCCATCGCCTGCGCGCCGCCGCCGGCGTCGGCGCTGGCTGCGGCTATTTGCTGGCGAAAGGATTTTTGCGCCAGCAGGGTGCGGCCCTTGAACAGCGTGGCGCGCAGCGCGAGTTGCGCGTCGCTCTGGTTCGGGCTGCTGAAGTTCTGGATCATTTCATCGACTTCGATGCGCAGCAACGGCAGCGTACCCGCGCCTTCGCGGCCCGACAGCACCACGGTGCCGGCTTGCGCCAGGCGCGCCTTGAGGCGTTGCTCCAGCAATTGCGCCGGCGTCATGCTCCAGCGGCTGCCGGCATACGAGCGGGTCTGCAAGTCGCTGGCATAGGCCAGCCGGTACCGCATCAGCGGGCTGTTCAGCGCGGCGGGCGCATCCACGCTGGCAACCGACAGCGCCGGCAGCGGGTTGCTCGCACCCGTACCGGCGCTGTCCCCACTGGCCGCACTTGCCACCGGCAGCGGGCCGAAATCGTACAGATTGAGCGGGGCGCGGGTGGCGCAGCCGGCCATCAGCGCGCACAGCAGTAGCAGTACAGGGTGCAAATAATGGCCGGTTTTTTGGAATGGATGCATGGCGGGTCCTTGGTCTGGCGTTATTGCGCGCTGCGGGTTACGGGCTGGCGTGTTGCGTATATACACGTCAGCGTATTTTTCAACTGCCAATGAAATAATGCGGAAAACATATCATTTTTTCCTATACTGTCACATATTTCAATATGTCTAAGGTGCAATCGCTTACCTGCCCTGAAAGCCCGCTTCGCCCGGTCCGGGCGCCGGATCGGGCGCGCCGAGCAGGATGCTTTGCGGGTTTTCGCCGAATTTCTCGATGCTGCGGTTGAGGCTCTGCATCGTGCTGCGCGCTTCGCCAGTCAGGGCATTGATCCTGGGCAATGCATCGCGCTCGATATTGTCGGCAATCGCGCTGTAGTGGTCCGCGGTATCAGTGATTTTGGCCAGCGGCCCGTCAGCGGCCTGCAGTTGCCGGCTGGTCTTGGTCAGATCGACCGTCAGCGCGCTGGCGTCTCTGGACAGCGCCGAGATCGACGTCAAGGCCTGTTGCGCTTGGTCGGCCAGCGCCGGCAGTTTCGCCACGGTTGGTCCCAACTGCTGCGGCAACGCTTCCAGCGCAGCGGCGGCGCTGCCGATGTGATCGATGGCGCCGATGATTTTTTGCTGGTTGGCCGGCGCCAGCAGGGCGTTGAAATTGATGGTCAGGGCTTCGAAATGCTGCAGGATCGCGGCGCTGCGGCTCTGGATGTTGTCGAGGATGCTGGGCCGGATTTCGATCCGTGCCGGGCGGTTTTTGTTGCTGGCCAAGGGCGCCGGCTTGCTGCCGTCGTCGTCCAGCTCGACATAAGCGATCCCGGTCACGCCCTGATAGCCGAGCGTGCCGAAGGTCGACTGCGTGATCGGGGTCTGCGGATCGACGCTGATCTGGACCAGGATTTCGCCCGGCCGTTGCGGATTGAAGCGGATCGCATCGACCTGGCCCACATCGAGCCCACGGTAACGCACCGCTGCCTGCGGATTGAGGCCCGACACCGCCAGCGTGGTCGCCATTTCGTAAGGCACCCGATCGACCCGGTCACGGTTGAACCAGAGCGCGAAAAACACCGCTGCAATCATCAGCGCAACGGTAAACAGGCCGGCCATCAGCGCATGTGATTTATTTTCCATGATGGGTTTCCATTTTATTGATTCGGCCCGGAAAGGGTTTTATTTTCCGGGCTGCCGTTCTCACCCTCTCCCTTTGGGAGAGGGTCGGGAAGAGGGGAGGTATCCAATGCTTCCAGCGCGCGGCGGCCGCGTGCGCCGAGGAAGAAATCCTTGATGAACGGGTGCTCGAAGGCGATCACTGCGGTCGGCACGGCGTTGATGATCACGCGCTTGTCGGCCAGCACCGCAATCTTGCTCGACAGCGCCAGCAGCGTATCGAGGTCGTGCGTGACCATTACCACCGTGAGTTTGAGTTCCTGGTGCAGCGACCGTATCAGGCGCACGAAGGTTTCCGACATGTCCGGATCGAGGCCGGCGGTGGGCTCGTCCAGGAATAGCAGCTCCGGCTCCAGCGCCAGCGCGCGCGCCAGCGCCACCCGTTTGACCATGCCGCCGGACAAATCGGCCGGCATCTTGAGCGCATCTTGCGGACCGAGATCGACCATGCCGAGCTTGAGCAGCACGGTGTCGCGGATCAGGTCTTCCGGCAAATAGCGCAATTCGCGCAGCGGTTGCGCCACATTCTCGAACGCCGACAGCGAGGAAAATAGCGCGCCGTGTTGGAACAGCATGCCCCAGCGCTGGCGCAGCGCCTGCAATTGCTGCGCGCTGGTGCGCTGGATATCTTCGCCGAAAACTCGCACGCTGCCGCTGGTGGGTCGCTGCAAGCCGAGTATTTGGCGCAGCACGGTGGTTTTGCCGGAGCCGGAGCCGCCCACCAGCGACAGGATTTCGCCCGGTTGGACGACCAGGTTCAGGTTTTCAAGAATGACGTTGTTTTCGAAGCGCATGCAGATATCCTGCAGTTCGATGATCGGGCCGGTAGTCATTAGTAGCCGACTCCGCTGAAGACGATTGCAAACACCGCATCGGCCAGGATCACCACCGTGATCGCGCTGACCACCGAGGTAGTGGTGCCGTGCCCGAGGCTTTCGGTATTCGGTTTGATGCGCAAGCCGAAATGGCACGACACCAGCGCGATCAGTGCGCCGAACACCACGCCTTTGCCGAGCCCAATCCAGTAATTCGGCAGCGACACCGCATCCGGCAGCGACTGGATGAAATAGCTGGGCGACATGCCCAGCTGCAGCTGGGCCGCGGTCATGCCGCCGATCAGCGCAATCGCGTCGGTCCAGATCACCAGCAGCGGCATTGCAATCGCCAGCGCAATGACTTTCGGCAGCACCAGCCGGAAGCCGTGCGGCAAGCCCATCACCAGCATCGCATCGAGTTCTTCGGTAACCCGCATCACGCCCAGCTGGGCGGTAATCGCCGAGCCGGAACGCCCGGCCACCAGAATCGCCGCCAGCAGCGGTCCCAGTTCGCGGATGATGCTCATGCCCAGGATATTGACCAGATAAATGTCGCCGCCGAAGGTGTGCAATTGCTGCGCCGACAAATACGACAACACCACGCCGATCAGAAACCCGACCAGGGCGGTAATCCCCAGCGCCTGAAAACCGATATGGAAGATATTCGCCGAAATTTCTTTCCACGGGCCGCGCGCGGGATTGCGCGCGAACTGGCCGAGGTCCAGCATCAGTTGCCCGATCAGTCCGATGAAACTGTGGATGTGTTCAAAAAAATCCAGCACGCCGCGGCCCAGCGTGACCAGTGGCACCAGCCGTGGCACTGGCTGCGGCGGCAACGCGAGATGGCCGGCATCTGCCAAACGCGCAAAAAAGCTTTCCTGTGCGGGGGCCAGCGTCAGCTTGGGCGGCCGGGTTTTGCCCCACAGATTCCAGAAAAATTGCGCGCCGATGTGATCGAGGCGATCAATCTGCGATAAATCCCATTGTGCATTGTTGTTGGGCGGGATCGATTGGACGCTGGCACGGAGCGCCTGCATGACTTTTTTTTGCGCCATTTTTTGCACCAGCCAGGTGCCGGAGGCGCGCAGCGTCACACTGTCGTTGCCGTCAATGCGGTCAACGGTGAGCGTGGGGTCTTGTGTGCCTGGCATGCTTGCAGTGTAAGGGAGAAGTGGCGCTACGTCACTCGGGCGTGCGCAGTGATTCGCTGCCGCTGCAGAAGCTGGCCATTGCGGCATCGAGAATCTTTTCGGCATCCGCTACCAGATCGAAATTATCCGGCGCAAACAACCACAGGTGGAGCAAGCCGTCGAACGTGACGTGCAGCATCAGGGAGGCCAGGCGCAGATCCAGATCGGCCGGCACTTGCCCTTTGGCTTTCGCATTGGCGAGGATGCGCTCCAGCTGAAATTGGCCGTGTGCCAGCCATTCCCGGCGCTGAATCAGAATCGGATCGCTGGCATCGACGAATTCACATTTATGGGACAGGATCGTCAATACCTTGCGGTTATGCGGATTACCGACTGCCTGGCGCATCACGAACAGGCCAGCCTCGCGCAACTGGCCCAGCGGATCATTGGTGCTGGCGTCAGCGGTGGCTTCGATCATGGTTTGCATCGGTGAGCGAATGCGCTGGCACATCGCATCGAACAGATCGGCCTTGTTGGTGAAATGCCAGTAAACCGCGCCGCGCGTCACGCCCGCCGCGGCCGCCACGTCGGCCAGCGAAGTGCTCGACACGCCCTTGGCATCGAAGACGTCTTCGGCCGCATCGAGAATGCGCTCGCGGGTTTCCAGCGCTTTTTCCTTGGTACATCTTGCCATGATGAAATGTCCTTGTTGCCAGCAGTGCAGGCACGACCAGCCTGCACTGCTGAGCCTGTACTACTTGCTTGTAATACTTGCTTGTAATACTTAAATATGTGCGCAAATCCTGATGATTTTTCAATCGTTCATCAATTTAACATACATTCGCGAATGTATATATAATAGCCGAAGTTCCCGTTGCACCAGCAGCATTGAAGCAATATGGGTAGGATGGGTGAAACCCATCACTCTTCAACCGCGGTCAAAAAAATGATGGGTTTCACCCATCCACCTTTTATATACCGGGATTTTCGCATTTGCGTAGTTGCATAGTTGCGCTATTTAGCTGCTGTTTGTTTTTCCCCCATTCACCTGTTCATCTGCCTGCTGCTTGCGGTGGGGCAGGTGGTTTGCCAACCATTACCGTATGAGAGTTCTATGACATCACATCAACGCTTTGCGCGCCTGGCTGCCGTACTCGCCGTGTTATCCATTTTCGCCGGCTGTAGCGAAAAACCCAAGGCCGGGGCAGCGCCCGGTGCCGGCGCGCCAGCGCCCGAAGTGTCGGTGATGACGGTGGCATTGCAGCGGCTGACGATCACCAACGAATTGCCGGGCCGGCTGGAAGCCACGCGCATAGCGCAAGTGCGCGCCCGCGCCGCCGGCATCGTGCAGAAGCGCGAATTCCGCGAGGGCAGCGAAGTCAAGGCAGGCGAGCTGCTGTTCAGGATCGATCCGGCCTCCTATCAAGCTACTTACGAAAGCACCCAGGCAGCGCTGGCCAAGTCCGAAGCCAACCTGGCGCAGGCCAACCTGAAACTGCAGCGTTACAAGCCGCTGATGGAAATCAATGCGGTCAGCAGGCAGGAATACGACGACGCCAGCACCGCACAGAAACAGGCCGCCGCCGACGTCGCCTCAGCCAAGGCAACGCGCGCCATCGCCCAACTCAATCTCGGTTACACCCGGGTGACCGCGCCGATTTCCGGCCGTATCGGCCGTGCGCTGGTGACCGAAGGTGCGTTAGTCGGCCAGGGCGAAGCCACTCAACTGGCGACGATTCAGCAACTCGATCCGATTTATCTCAACCTGACCCAATCCAGCACCGATCTGCTGAAACTGCAGCGCGCGCTGGCCAACGGCGAACTGCAAAGCGTAGGCCAGGGCAAGGCCGCGGTCACGCTGGTGATGGAAGATGGCACGCCGTATCCGCTGCCGGGCAAGCTGCTGTTTTCCGACCTGAGTGTGGATGAAAGCACCGGCGCGGTCAGTTTGCGGGCCGAATTTCCAAACCCGAAACGTCGCCTGTTGCCTGGCATGTATGTGCGCGCCAAGCTGGAGCAGGGCGTCCGGGAACAAGCCATTAGCGTGCCGCAGCAAGCGCTTACGCGCGGTGCCGACGGCGCTACTGTGATGGTGGTCGGAGCCGACGACAAGGTGGCTGTGCGTACGGTGATAACCGGCAGCGCGCAGGGCAATGACTGGCTGATCAAAGAGGGCCTGCAAGCCGGCGACCGGGTGGTGGTGGAAGGGCTGCAAAAAATCAAGCCGGGCGCAGCCGTCAAGGTCGTCGAATGGCACCCCGGGCAACCGAAAGCGGCGGATACTGCCAAAGGCACAGTGCCTTCTGCGCAACAAAATAGCGCTGAAAAGAAAGATACTCCCAAAGTTGTTCCAACCGCAAAAGCGCAATAAGGAGCCACAGAATGGGAAAATTTTTCATTGATCGACCGGTATTTGCATGGGTGTTGGCGATCTTCATCATGCTGGGCGGGATCCTGGCCATCACGCAATTGCCGGTATCGCAATATCCGAACATCGCCCCGCCCACCATCGTGGTGACGGCCGCCTATCCGGGCGCCACCGCCCAGATCCTGGACGATAGCGTCACCAGCCTGATCGAACAGGAAATGAACGGCGCCGAGGGCTTGCAATACGTTGAATCGCAGAGCCAGGCCAACGGCCAGGTGCAGATCACGCTGACCTTTTCCACCGACTCGAATGCCGATCTGGCCGCGGTGGATGTGCAAAACCGCCTGAAACGGGTCGAGGCGCGCCTGCCGCAAGCGGTCACCCAGCAAGGGGTGCAGGTCACCAAGTCGCGCAGCAACTTCCTGATGTTCGTCACGCTGGCATCCAAAGACGGCAAGCTCGATCCGGTTGCGCTGGGCGATTATGCGTCGCGCAATATATTGAATGAAATCAAGCGTGTGCCGGGCGTCGGGCAAGCCCAGTTGTTCGGCACCGAACGCGCGATGCGGATCTGGATCGATCCGACCAAGCTGGTCGGCTACAAACTGACCCCGGCCGATGTCTCGACCGCGATCAGGAACCAGAATGCCCAGGTCGCATCCGGCACCCTGGGCGATTTGCCGAGCCCGGCCGGGCAGCAGATTTCCGCCACTATCGTGGTCTCCGGGCAGTTGTCGACACCCGAGCAGTTCGGCGCCATCGTGCTGCGCGCCAATGCCGACGGTTCGATGGTGCGGCTGCGCGATGTGGCGCGGGTTGAAATCGGCGGCCAGGGTTATGCCACTTCCGCGCGCATCGACGGCAAGCCAATTTCGGCGATCGGGGTGCAACTGTCGCCCACCGCAAATGCGCTGGGCACTGCCAAGGCGGTACACGCCAAGATGGAAGAGCTGTCGAAATACTTCCCGTCCGGCGTTCAGTACGTGGTGCCTTACGACACTTCGAAGTTCGTCCAGATTTCGATTGAAGAAGTGGTCAAGACCCTGCTCGAAGCGATCCTGCTGGTGTTCCTGGTGATGTATCTGTTCCTGCAGAATATCCGCTACACGCTGATTCCTACCATCGTGGTGCCGGTGGCGTTGCTGGGTACTTTTGCCACCTTGCTGCTGTTCGGCTTTTCGATCAACGTGCTGACCATGTTCGGCATGGTGCTGGCGATCGGTATCCTGGTCGATGATGCGATCGTGGTGGTGGAAAACGTCGAGCGCATCATGAGCGCGGAAGGTTTGTCGCCGCGCGACGCCACCCGCAAGGCGATGGGGCAAATTACCGGCGCGCTGATCGGCATCACGCTGGTGCTGATCGCGGTATTCATCCCGATGGCATTCTTCGGCGGCGCAGTCGGCGCGATTTATCGCCAGTTCTCGCTGTCGATGGTGGCGTCGATGTTCTTCTCGGTGCTGATGGCGTTTACCCTGACGCCGGCACTGTGCGCGACGATTCTGAAGCCGGTCGAGGCCGGTCATCATCACGAAAAGACCGGTTTCTTCGGCTGGTTCAATCGCAGATTCAGCCGTACCGCCACCGGTTACCAGGGTTTTATCGCCAGGATGCTGGGCAAGACCGGGCGTTACATGCTGGTGTACGGCTTGATTGTGGTCTGCGTCGGCTTGCTGTATGCGCGTTTGCCGGCATCCTTTTTGCCGTCGGAAGATCAGGGCTATCTGGTAACCAACATCCAGTTGCCGCCCGGCGCCAGCACCGGCCGCACGCTTGAAGTCGTCAAGCAGGTCGAGGATTACTACCTGAAGCAGCCCGGCATTGCCCATATCGTCGCGGTGACCGGCTTCAGCTTTTCAGGCAACGGCCAGAATGCCGGCCTGGCATTTACGCCGCTGAAAGACTGGAGCGAGCGCGGGCCGGAAGATTCGGCCGATGCGATTGCCGGCCGGGCCATGGGCGCGCTGTCGAAAATCAAGGATGCGATCGTGTTTCCGATCAACCCGCCGCCGATTCCTGAACTGGGCAACGCCACCGGCTTCACCTTCCGCTTGCAGGACCGCGCCGGGGTTGGACACGCCGGGCTGGTCGCTGCGCGCAATCAGATGCTGGGCATGGCGTCCAAGAGCAAGGTGTTGGCCGGTGTCCGGCCCGAAGGGCTGGAAGATGCGCCGCAACTGGAGCTCGATATCGACCGCGACAAGGCCAACGCGCTCGGAGTGTCGTTTGCCGACATCAATAGCGTGCTCTCGACGGCGCTCGGTTCCAGCTATGTCAATGACTTCCCGAACCAGGGCCGTCAGCAGCGCGTGATCGTGCAAGCCGATGCGCCGCAACGGCTGCAGCCGGAGGATCTGAACCAGCTGTACGCCCGCAATGCGCAGGGCGCGATGGTGCCGTTCTCGGCCTTCGTCAGCTCGCGCTGGATTACCGGTCCGGTGCAACTGATCCGCTACAACGGCTATCCGGCCATGAAGATTTCCGGTGGCGCTGCAGCCGGCTCCAGTACCGGCGATGCGATGACCGAAATGGAAGCGCTGATGACCAAACTGCCGCCCGGCTTCGGCTTTGAATGGACCGGCCAGTCGCTGGAAGAAAAAACTTCCGGCTCGCAAGCGCCGCTGCTGTACGCGTTGTCGCTGCTGGCGGTGTTTCTGGTGCTGGCTGCGCTGTACGAAAGCACCTCGATTCCGGTCGCGGTGATGCTGGTGGTGCCGCTCGGGATTCTCGGTGCGCTGTTGGGCGTGACCCTGCGCGGCATGCCCAACGACGTGTATTTCAAGGTCGGGATGATTGCGGTGGTCGGCCTGTCGGCCAAGAATGCGATTCTGATCATCGAATTCGCCAAGGATCTGCAGGCGCAAGGCATGGGCCTGATCGAAGCCACGCTGGAAGCGGTACACCTGCGGTTCCGGCCGATCATCATGACTTCGCTGGCCTTCATCCTCGGCGTATTGCCGCTGGTGCTGGCCAGCGGCGCGGGCTCGGCCGCGCAACGCGCGATCGGCACCGGCGTCATGTTCGGCATGATTGCCGCCACCCTGCTGGCAGTGTTTCTGGTGCCGGTATTCTTTGTCGTGGTGCGCACCCTGTTCAAGGGCAGCGAGCGGCAGCGCAAGATGTACGCGAGCCATAAGCAAATCGATGTGGAGAATGAAAGTGTTTAAATCCAAAATGTTCAAATCGAAATTTTTTAAACCCGTGCAGCAACGGATGCCGGCTTTGTTACTGGTCGCCGGCGTGCTGTCGGGCTGTTCGCTGACGCCGCAATATGTGCGCCCGGATGCGCCGATGGCTGCCAGCTACGGTGACCAATCGGCCAGCACCGCATCCGACAACGCCGCCAGCCGCTCGGCGGTCGACATCGGCTGGCGCGAGTTCTTCACGGATGCGCGGTTGCAGGCCCTGATCGCCAGCGCGCTGGAGCACAACCGCGATTTACGCACAGCCGCGCTGCGCATCGAAGAGGCGCGGGCCCAGTACAACATCCAGTCGGCCGACCGGCTGCCGAACCTGAACGCTACAGCCAGCGGTTCGCGCAACCGGACGCCGCCCGATCTGCGCTCGCAAGGCAGCACCGCAAGCATCAGCAGCCGCTACGACGTCGGCGTCAGCCTGGCCTCGTTCGAGCTGGATTTTTTCGGCCGGGTGCGCAGCCTGAATGACGCCGCGCTGGCGCAATATCTGGCCACCGAAGAAGCGCGTCAGTCAGTCAAAATTAGTTTGGTGGCGGAAGTCGCCAAGGCGTATCTGGCCGAGCGCGGGTTTGCCGAACAACGCGCGCTGGCGCAGCAATCGTTCGATGCACGCACTAGCGGCTACCAGCTGGCGCAGAAACGCTTTGAAGTCGGCGCCAGTTCCGCGCTCGACCTGCGCCAGGAAGAATCCCTGCTGCAGACGGCCAGAGTGGCGTTAGTCACGCTGTCGCGCCAGCGCGCCCAGGCGGAAAACGCGCTGGTGCTGCTGGTCGGCAAGCCGTTGGCCGAGTTGCCGCCGGCACAAGCGCTGTCAGCGCAAAACATTGTCGCCGAAATCCCGGCCGGACTGCCGTCGGACCTGCTGGCCAGCCGTCCCGATATCCGCCAGCTTGAGCAAAAATTGAAATCTGCCAATGCCAATATCGGCGCAGCGCGGGCCGCATTCTTCCCGCGCATTGCGCTCACCGCCAGCGCCGGCACTGCCAGCAATGCGCTGGCGGGATTGTTCGACGCCGGCTCCGGCGCGTGGTCGTTCGCGCCGCAACTGGTGTTGCCGATCTTCGATGGCGGGCGCAACCGGGGCAATTTGAATCTGGCCGAAGTGCGCAAAAACCTGGCGATTGTCGATTACGAAAAAGCCATCCAGAGCGCCTTTCGCGAAGTCTCCGATGCGCTGGTGGCGCGCAGCCTGCTCGATGAGCAGATCGAGGCCCAGGCCGCAGTCAAGGACGCCGAAGCCGAGCGCCTGAAACTCTCCGAAGCGCGTTTTCGCAACGGCATCGCCAGCTCGCTCGACGTGCTCGACGCCCAGCGTCAATCGTTCGCCGCCGAGCAAACGCTGGTGCAGGTGCAGTTGTTGCGCCTGACCAATGCGATCGACCTGTACCGCGCGTTGGGCGGCGGTTGGCAGGAAACCAGCAGCGCCGCACAATAAGCGGGTAACCGTTCAGCCCGCTATGAATACCCCCTCGCCCGCTTGCGGGAGAGGGTGACTGCAAAGTCAACGACTTAATTAATCGCTGTACTCTTCGTGGATGCTTTGTCGGGGGTAGCCCGACAGCTACTCACTTTTCTTTGCTTCGCCAAAGAAAAGTGAGCAAAAGAAAGGCGACCGCAGACTTGCCCTTCGGGTACCCGTTGGTGTGCTGCAAAAAATGGGAAATGAAGGAACTCGCTACGCTCAGACAGCCTTCATTTCTGATCCATTTTCTGCAGCACACAAACGGCTGCGTCCCAAGCGGCCTAACATCAAAAACAGCGTCAATACAACCGCCAATGACATAAAGCAGTCACTTGGATATCAACCTCATAGCAGGCTGAATAGAAACCTACTTTTTTAAAAAAACGTGAGTATCGTTAAAAATAGTGTGTTTTCCGCATTTTTTTAGAGCATTCTAAAAAATACTCATCAATGAGTGTGTAGGGCGGGTGCAACTCGCGCGCCATCGGCAATAGATTGTCCCGATGCGCCGCCGCGGGTTGCACCCGCCCTACGTGCTTTCGGTTTGGCCACGGAATTTTGCGGTATCTTCAGGCCGGCTTCAGCTTGATCCAGCGGCCAACCCTCGCTACGAATTCGCTGGCTGTGAATGGTTTGGCAAGATAATCATCCATGCCGGCGGCGAGGCAACGTTGCTGGTCGCCTTCAATCGCACTGGCGGTGAGCGCGATTACCGGCATTCTGGCCGCGCCTGTCTTGGCTTCCTTTTCGCGCAAGCGTCTGCTGGCTTCGTAGCCGTCCATCACCGGCATCATGCAATCCATCAAAACCAGATCAAAGCGCTTATGTTCGAGAGCTTCCAGCGCCCGCTGTCCGTTTTCCGCCTCTTCCACCACGCATCCTCTCTTTGTCAGCAGGATGCGCACCAGTTGCCTGTTTATTTCCGTATCTTCGACCACCAGCACGCGAATAGCATCGGCGTGTACTAGGTCTGCGGCAGGTGCAACAGCAGGCAATAGTGCGGGAACGGCTGATGGCGCGCCGGGCGCAGTCACCTGGTCGGCGATGTGGCAGGGAATCTGGAAGGTGAATTTCGATCCGGCGCCGGTGGCGCTGGTGCAGCTGATCTGGCCGTGCATCAGATCGACCATACGCTTGCAGATGGCCAGGCCCAGGCCGGTGCCGCCATATTTACGGCTAATCGTGTTGTCGGCTTGGCTAAACGGTTTGAACAGGTGTTGTTGCGCTTCCTTGCTGATCCCAATGCCGCTGTCGATAACGCAATAGATCAGGTGCATGACGGCTGGGTTTGTGCAATCGAGGTGCGCGCTGAAGGTGACCGTGATCTGGCCCGAAGGCGTGAACTTGATGGCATTGTTGATCAGGTTGCCCAGCACTTGCCGGATGCGCATTGGGTCTGTGTGCGCCCAGTGCCGTGGATGCGGACCGATCCGGGCATCGATTGCAAGATGCTTTTTAGTCGCATTGGATTGGTGCAGATCGATGACGTCCTGGATTAGCCGGACTGGATCGAAGGAAATCGTTTCGATTTCCATGTGGCCGGACTCGATTTTTGAAAAATCGAGAATCTCGTTAATGATGCGCATCAGGTCCTTGGCGCCGTTGCACACGTTGCTGGCGTAGGCCTGCTGGCTGCTATCGAGTTTCGTTTCCAGCATTAACTCCGACATGCCAATGATGCCATTCATGGGGGTGCGGATCTCATGGCTCATCATCGCCAGGAATCGGGACTTGGCTTGGTTGGCGGAGTCGGCCTGCGCCTTGAGCGACAGCGCTTTTTCGGCGTCCTGCTCGCGGCGCTTCAAGATGATGGCCATGAGCACAAACGCGATGGCCAGCGCGAGCAGGCTTCCCAGTGTGATCCCTCCCAGCAGCCATATCGTGCTCCGCCAGCCGCTCAGGAACATATCTTCGGTGATGGACGCATTCACAATCAGCGGATAGTCCCTGACCAGTTGTACCGCGCCCATGCGGTACACCTCCTTGAATTCGGACGCCGAGCGCGGACTCCGCGTCAGGATGACGTCATGTTCCTTGCCCTGTTCCATGACTTCATAGGTCGAGCCGGTGAGGTTCTTTTTCCCCGTGATGTTTTCCACGTTCGGCCAGCGCGCCAGCAAAGTGTAGTCGCGCCGGTACAGCGAGACCGATGCATGCTCGCCCAGGCTGACGTTCTTGAAGAAATTACTGAAGAAATCGCACGATATCCCAACCAGCACTACGCCGAGAAATTTGCCATCGGCGTTGTTCAGGCGGCGGCTGATGTAGAAGGTCCACTTGCCATTGCCCTTATTGCGTACTGGCTGGCTGAGGAACACTCCGGGGTCTACCTTGCGCTGGTGATGCTCGAAATAGTCGCGGTTGGCGAGGTTGATCGCGGGTGCCGGGAAAGAGCGGGTAAAAGTAATCACATCGCCATTGGTGCCAACGATGGTCGCCACGTCGACCTGCGGCAAGCCGCTGATCTTGTCGCGCATCATCTGCTGCGTCTGCTGGTTGCGGAAAGTCTTCAGCAGCCCGGCATGGTCAGCGATATCGGCGTTGCGGACCGTCTCGGCCAGGCTATCGAGCACCAGATAGGCCGAGGCCATGGTCTGCGAGGTGTTCTCCGCCAGCACCAGTGTCAGGTTGCCGAGCTCCTGGCGCCAGTCTTCTATCGCCCGGTCATGCAATATCCAGCTCGATGCAATCGTCATCACGGTAAGCAGAACGATCACCACGCTGCCGATGATGGCCGTTGCGCCCCTTGCACTCCTGGCGCTCATTGCACTTCCCCTGGCCCAACGCATGGGATTCCATCGCTGTTTCACGGGTTTGCGGGTTCTCTTGGCTGATGCTGTCGATTGCATGTGATGGGACCGGTTCTGGTGCGGATATTCGGGTTGCAGTTATGCCGGCGCCGCATTTCGATTGCGCCCGGCGCCCTTCTGAAAAGACACGATGCTGGCCTGCACCTCTTGCATGACCGCGCCGAATAAGCGCGTCAGTTCAGGAATATGCGGCGCCATGCTGTCCTGATCGCCGTGCAGCGCAAGGTTTTCGATGTCCTGGAGCATCTGCGTCAATTGCGTGGCCCCGACCAGCGACGTTGTGCCCTTGAGCGCATGGCTCGCATGCGAAGTTGCCTTGCAGTCGCCGGCCAGAATCGCCCCTTCCAGGCGCACCAACAGCGGCGGGGCGATTCTCAGAAAAGTCTTCGACAAATCGCGAAACGACGCAAGGTCGTCCCCTGTCGCCTCCAACAGGACGAATGGATCGATATGGTGATATTGCTGATCGGGCATCGGTATGTTCCGCAAAGATTGTTGATGCTCCAGGGTAACTCCGGGCTCACTATAAGGGAAAAATCAAGCGCCTTCAGCGCGCGACGATCGCGCTGATTCAAGTGGCAACGAAAAGGAAAATGTCGAACCTTCTCCCTTTGAAGACTGCAACGATAGCTGCCCGCCCATCAGTGCGACGAGTTGCGCCGCGATGGCCAAGCCAAGACCGGCGCCATTCCCGGCGCGTGTAGGCGCGTCATCCACCTGTGAAAACTTGCCAAAAATTTGTTGCTGGAGTTCCGGCGGCACGCCTCTCCCGCTGTCCGTCACCTGGAACTGCAGGCTGCCTTGCGTGGTTGCGACTTTCAGCCGGATCTGTCCCGCGCCGGTAAAGTTGACGGCGTTGCGCAGCAGGCTGTCGAGCACCCGCAGCAGCTTGGCGCGGTCGCATGTGATTTCGGCGGGCAGGTCGGGATCGATGTCGAACCCGAGCCCGATCTGTTTGGCGCTAGCGCTGCCCTGGTGGCGATGGATTGCTTGCTGCAGCATTTCCCTGAGGTTTTCGCGCCGCATCGACAGTGCGATTTTTCCGGACTCCAGCGCGCTCAGTTCAAGCACCGATTCAATCAGAGCGAGCAGACGGGTGCCGCACTGGTGGATGGATTGCGCGAAGCCGCCTTGCTCCGATGCGCCGAGTTCCTCCGTGAGCAACTCCGAAAAGCCGAGAATGCCATTGAGCGGTGTGCGCAGCTCATGCGACATGTTGGACAGGAAGCGGGATTTTGCCTGGTTCGACGCGATCGCCTGCTCACGGCTTGCCATCAGCCGGCCCACCAGCACGATGATGCCGCCAGTAAAAAGCAGGATGATGATGGTGGTGAGACTCGCCAGCAGCAAAGCCTGCAATCGCGTCGCGTAATACGGTGCGAGCTGTTCTTCGATATCGACCCCGACCGACACATACAACGGATAGCGCTCCAGTTTTTCATACGCAAAGATGCGCTCTCTGCCGTCGATCGCGCTTTTTGTCTGGATGAGCCCGTGGCCATTGGCCTGCATCGCCTTGAACAACACACTGGCGGAGACATCCTGTCCCATGGAGTCGCTATTGCCAGTGCGGCGCACGCGTATCACGCCATCCGCGCCGGTCAGCGTTATCGCACCATGATTGCCGACATCGATGTCGTGGTAGAGCCGCGTGAAATACTGCGGGTCCATCGAAACCACGACCACGCCCTTGAGCGCGCCGTCCGGATGGTTGATGCGGCGCGTCATCTGGATCGACCATTTCTTCGAAACCCGGCCGAGCACCGGCTTGCTGATGAACAGAGCGCCACTGTCGGCCTCCATGTGGACCCTGATATGTTCGCGGTCGCGTAAATTCATCGGCTTGAAAGCCCGGCTGGAAAGGAGGATGTCTCCCTGCGCATCGACGATCGAAAAGAGGTTGTAGAGGTCGCCCGGGTTGAGCCCCATTTTCAGGTCCTGTGCGATATCGAGCGCGTTGCCGACCGCGTTGTAGCGGTAGCGCAGATAAGTCACGGCCTGATCGGCGGCTTCAATGGTGCGGCTCGCGTGCGCATCGAACAGCCGCGCCAGGCTGCGCGCATCGCGTTGCGCATTGTCTAACTGGACGCGTTGTGCTGCGCGCAGCTGGATCAGCGTCATGGCCCAGACGCCGGTGATCAGCAGTGCTGCGAACACACACAAAAGAACCCGTGCATCGATTTTTTTTAATTGCTTCACTGACGTTACGCGCATTGCATGCAAGACATGAAAAGCATTGTCCACGAAAGACACGAAAAGCACGAAAGAATGCACAACACTCTCCTTTCGGTTATCGCAGAGAAGTTTTTTTCGTGTATTTCGTGTTTTTCGTGGACCGAATTTTTTGTGCGTAACATCAGTTGCTTCAGTTGTATTTGCAACGGAGATATATTAATTGTGAAATTTGATGGAATCATTGGCGAGAATGGCGGTGACGCGCCTTTTGCGCACAGCAAGCGCGCAGGTAGCCGCGCAGTTCATCGTAGTTCACCGGTTTACTGAAAAAGACCACGCCATCCGGCACGCCGCCGCGCGCCTCCAGCGCATCGGGCGTCAGGCTGGAAAGGACGGCAATGTGCATGTCAGACATGTCGGGATGCGCCAGGATGGTGCTGATCACTTCATAGCCATCGATCCCTTCCATCACGATATCGGCCAGCAGAATGTCCGGTTTGTGGCTGACGATCTGCATCAACCCCTGATAACCGTTTTCGCAAAACATTACTGTTGCGGGCAGGTTCCATGACGCAATCTGTTGGTCGTAGATGGCGCGCTGCATCTCGTTGTCCTCGATGATCAGGATGGCGGTGTTTTTGTCAGCCTCTGCCTGCTTCGCGCTGACTTTCTGCGCAGTCGCCTGCGATGCCTTGTAGGCCTCTACCGCAGCAAGAGGAATGCGCCGGTGTCCGCCTTGCGTTTTCCAGGCCTTGATGGTGCCGGCTTCCACTAACTGTTGCACCGACGTGACTGAAATTCCCAGTATTTGGGCGACATTTTGTGTCGTGCATACTTTAGTGGAAGGCATTTTTGCAGTCTCTATGCTTTAAAAATATCATTTTAACTAAATAAAACAAATTTTAGAAATATTTGTTAAAATTGGTTTTTTAGAAATTTTTAATGGCAGCCAGTAATGAACAGAGCGCAGGTAGCGGGCAAATCAATCAGGCGATCATGCAGATGAACCAAGTCACGCAGCACAATGCCACCGCCGCCTCCCTGCAGGGATGCGGCCGTGGGCTGCAATCATTTTCATGACAACAAACAATATGCCTGCTGAAATTCGATTTCTCATCGTTGACGATTTTTCAACCATGCGCCGCATCATCGCCAGCCTGCTCAAGGAGCTTGGCTATGGAAAAATCCAGGAAGCCGAAGACGGCGAAAGGGCGCTTCACCTGCTGCGCTGCGGACAGCAGGATGGGATGCCTGTTAATTTTGTCATCACCGACTGGAACATGCCGGTCATGGATGGCCTGGAATTTTTGAAGGCCATCCGGCAAGACGGCAGCCTGCGCCATCTGCCGGTAATGATGGTGACTGCCGAAGCCAAGAGGGAAAACATCATTCTCGCTGCCGAGGCCGGAGCGGATGGTTATATCGTCAAGCCGTTTAATGCGGCAACCCTGAAGGTAAAGCTGGACAAAATTCTGCTCAAGAAAGGGCTATCCGTATGAACGACTGCGTCAATCCTGGTACAGCCAGCCTCGCGTTTCCGGCCGAGGGTGGCGACACCATTCCAGTATTCGAACGCCTCGGCATGATTGTCCGCGCGCTGCATGACACCTTGTCCGAGATTGGCGCGCAGGACGTGCTCACGGACGCCGCGAGCGAGTTTCCCTCCGCCCGCGAGCGCTTGTTGCATATTGCCAACCTCACTGAAAACGCCGCCAACACAGTGCTTGGCAAGGTGGAAGAAAATACCCCGCTGCTGGACCAGCTTGCGAGCAATGCCGCCAGCTTGGAGCAAGCCTGGAATGGCGCTGCCGGCAGCGCGCCGGCTGCGCCGGAATATGCGCAGCTCGCCATGAACACGCGAAATTTCCTGGCCGAGGTACAAACGGGTTGCGGCGCCACGCACGCGGCGCTGTCGGACATCATGATGGCCCAGGATTTTCAGGATCTGACCGGCCAGCTCATCAAGAAAGTGGTCACGCTGATGGAGCGCACCGAGAATGACTTGCTGAAACTCCTGCTCGATGCCGTGCCGCCCGGCACGATTATCCCGGCGACCAGGAATGAGGTTACGGCAGGCCCTGGCGCACCCGGCAGCATCGCGCTCGACCAGGAAAACGTAGACGATCTGCTCGCTGATTTGGGGTTCTGAACTGTCGTGTTGCTGCAAAAAAGGTCTTTAACCGCACTTCATTGATACGCAGAAGGCACGAAAATATATGGATGTACTCATAGTCGATGATGACCAGACCAACCTCTCATTATTTTCATATATGCTCAAAGCGATCCCGGATGTGACGCCGATCGAGGCGTCCAGCCCGGTCAAGGCGCTGGATTGGTGCCAGACCCATGCGCCGGATCTGGTCTTGGTCGATTACATGATGCCGGAGATGGACGGATTGCAATTCCTGCAGGGCTTTCGGGCGTTGCCCGGCAAGGCGGAGGTCCCGGTGATCATGGTCACCGCAGACGTGCAAACCGAAGTGCGGCACAAGGCGCTGCAGATGAGCGCAAACGATTTCCTCACCAAACCAGTAAATACGACCGAACTGCGCGCGCGGGTAACGAACTTGCTCGCGCTACGCAAGGCGCAGGTGCAACTTGCCAGCCGCCCCAACTGGCTGGCCGAGGAGGTCGCAAAAGCCACCAAGGAAATCGTGGCGCGCGAACGGGATGTGATTCACCGCCTGTCGCGCGCCGCCGAGTATCGCGATCCGGAAACCGGCGCGCATTTGCTGCGCATGGCGAATTATTCACGGCTGCTCGCGGCCAACCTCGGCCTGAGCGCAGCGGAACAGGATTTGATTCAGGATGCGGCGCCCATGCATGACATTGGCAAGGTTGGCATTGCCGACAACATCCTGCTCAAGCCAGGCCGGCTGACCGAAGATGAAATGACGATCATGCGCACGCATGCGCAGATTGGCGCCGACATTCTCAAGGGCAGCGCATCGCCGTTGCTGCAGGCGGCAGCAGTAATCGCGCTGACCCATCACGAAAAATACGACGGTAGCGGCTATCCGAATGGTTTGAACGCGGAGCAGATCCCGTTGCATGGCCGCATCACCGCGGTGGCCGACGTATTCGATGCGCTGACTTCGGCGCGCCCGTACAAACAGGCCTGGGAGCTGGACCGCGCAGCGGCATTGATCCGCGACGGCGCGGGCAATCATTTTGATCCCGCCTGCGTGCATGCCTTTTTCAAGGATTGGGATGCCGTACTCCATATCCGCAGCCAATATCAGGATGTGGGGCAGCATTAAAATAACGGGAGTATCGTCTAAAATAGTGCATTTTACGCATGTATATATTGCATAACTTAAAAATACATAAGCCAGTATTAATTAAGCGCCCAGTTGCCTTATTCGTCCGATCGAGGCGGACGGATGTAAGTTTCGACCGGGATGATTAATCGTAGGATGGGTGCAACCCATCTTGTGCGTTCGATAGGCGATGGGTTGCACCCATCCTACGAATGCGCTTTGTGGCCTTGACTCGCAGCGCGATGTTGCCAATAGGTATGGATGCCGAGCAGGCAAAGCGTCAGCCAGGCCATCGCTTCCGCGAAACCGCCTAGCACGTCGCTCAGGTAGTGGACCCCCAGATACACGCGGCTCAGGGCCACCAGAATAACCAGCGCAATCGCAGTCACGACGATAATTACCCGCCAGCGCCAGGTATCGATTTTGGATACCAGCATGGCCGCCAGTACCCCATAAAACAGCGTTGCGCCAGCCGCATGGCCGCTTGGAAAACTATAGCTCGGCAGGGTAAGAAGCGGATTGTCGAAACTGGGACGGGCACGGTGAAATGCATATTTCATCAACACGTTCAGCAGCATCCCGGACGGGACCGTCACCAGCAGGCAGATGAGCCAGTACCAATCGCGCCTCCAGGCCAAATACAGCACCGCCAACGCCAAAAATATGCTGATGGCAGCCGGTCCGTGAAGATTGGTGATGAGCAGCATGCATTGCGTTAAGACGGGTGTCGCGCGGACGTGGAACCAGTCTGCGACGCGCACATCGATGACCGTGAGCGGGTCGCCGGTCAAAACATCTTCGGCAATGCCACCGAATAACCAGCTGGCAGCAATCAAGACTAGCGCCCCGAATGTCAGATTTAACCCGAGATAGCTGCGCGGTGACAGCCGGGCATGAAGGAATGCGATTTGTGGGGCGAAGCGGTGACGCAGTGCAGCGATCTGCGGCCGCTGGGAAAGGCGCTGCCAGGCCTGCATGATGCTCATAACGCCGGCTTCGTGACGAACCGCCCAGCGGTAGAGCCAGACCAGCAGCAAGATGAATAACAATATGCCGCCGAGAATGGCGCTGGCGCGACCAATCCAGCGCTCTGCAGTGTGCCAGCCGGCTCCGAGGAAATACCCGAGCAACACGACCGCAGACGACCAAAGCGCCGCACCCAATACGTTATAGGGCAAAAACTTGCGGTAGGGCATTTTTGAAGAACCGGCCAGGAATGGCACGATGGCGCGCGCAAAACCGACAAATCGTCCGAGGAAAACCGCTTTGCTGCCGTGTCGTGCAAAGAAGGCATCTGCCTTCTCCACGCGGGCATTGGTCAAACCGAAATGGCTGCCATAGTGCAACAGCGCCGGACGCCCCATCCATCTTCCCATCTCGTAGCCGACGCTGTCTCCCAGGGCCGCGCCAATCGCAACAGTCACAATCAGGACATCAAAATCGAGCACCCCCTGTGCGGCAAGAAACCCGGTCACCAGCACCAGACTTTCACCCGGGATGATGAGGCCAAGAAAAGCGGCCGATTCGAGCATCGCCCCGAGGAAAATAAGCAGGTAACCCCACTGCCCGAGGCGACCTACGAGATTGACCAGGTAATCGAGCATGCCGGTACCGGAAAATGTGTTGAAAGGCCCGCTGGCAGCGCGTTAGCGGCGCATCCATCCGCGCGCAATAGGACCGGCCAGGAGCGTGCGGTAAATTACCAACGCCTGCGCAGTGATGCGTTCTCCGGCCAGACGCCAGACGGGCCGGATGCCGAGCCAGACCGCGCCGGCGACAGTGACCGCACCGACCATATCGAGTGGAAAATGCACGCCGAGAAAAATCCGCGCCCACGCCACGCCCCCGCCCAGCAAAAGCGTGGCCCAGCCTGCCACCGAGCGGATGTTTGCGAACACCAAGGTCAATCCTATGGCGGCAAAAATGGTGACATGGTCGCTGGGAAAAGATGGATCGGCCGCATGCGGGATAAATGTATGGCCTAGCCCGATCATAAATGGTCGCGGATGCGGCCATCCCATACTGAGCAACTGGTTAATCCCCAGCGCGACGAGCGTGACGACGCAAGCCTTCAGTGCCAATGCCCGTTGTGATTCATTGCCCCAGCACCACAGGCCGACCAGAATCAGGGGAATCAAATAAATCAGGTATTCGGCCGTTAAAACGCCGAGGTTGAGCTTCCAGGCCGCAGTGCTTAAGTCGGCATTCAGACGCAAGAAAAGCGCTTGGTTGAGAGTTTCTAATGGTGTCATGAAGGTTGTTCCATGGAATTTGACGAGTTTGGGGCTCAGCTCGAACTGAAGCGTCGCGGTGATAAACAATAGCAACGATTTTACATGCGTGCTGCAATAACACATGTCCTCAAGGCCATAAGGTGCATTGCCCTACGAATTGCGCCTTACGGCCTATCCGTTTGACTGAGGTGAAACGGATGTAGGTATCGACCAGGATGATTAATTGTAGGATGGGTGCAACCCATCTTGTGCGTTCGATAGGAGATGGGTTTCACCCATCCTACGAATTGCGCCTTATGGTCTTCTTCTATTGCCGCATGCTGATAGCAAGGCGGTTTAATGCGTTTATATTCGCAATGGCGAACGTCAGGTCGGAAATTTCGACGTCAGAGAAGTGTTCTTTCAATGGATTAAACACGGCATCGGGCGCATGGGTTTCGCTGATGCTTGTCAGCGATTCGGCCCAGGCTAAGGCGGCGCGTTCTCTTGCGTTGAATAAGTCACTCGCGTGCCAACCCGCCAAGACGTCCAGCCTTTCCGTAGTTTCACCAGTATCGCGGAGAGTTTTGCCATGTTTTTTGAGGCAAAAAGAACAACCGTTGACCTGCGAGATACGCATATAGACCAGTTCAATCAACGGTAAGCCAAGCGCGCTGCGCTCCAGCGCGGCGTTGACTTGACGCAAGCCTTTCAACAACTCCGGGGACAATTCGAAATACGGAAGGCGCAGATGACGCATATGAAAACTCCTATTTATAGAAACGATATTTATGCATTCCGGTGATTACGAAAGGCAACACTAAACCCCTTTATCGCGCCACCAGATCCGCCATCGCCACCGCGTTGGCATCGCCGATCGCGCGCAGACCGGCCGCAATCGTCATCCGGTCCGCGCTGGAACGGTTTTGGCTCGCTTTCCAACTGCCGATCACGCGGCTCAAGGGGATTTCGATGCCGATGATGGCGGGTAATGTTTTTTCGATAAATTCTGGCGGCGCGTCGCTGACTTGCCACGGCTGGGCGTGAGTCGCTTCATGCCGATGTGTCAGGCGTTCCAGCAGCGCATGCAACCATGCGGCGTCATCGATGATGCGCAATGGCCCATACGCATGCACGGTCGCATAGTTGTAGGTCGGCACCACCTTGCCGCTCGCTTTTTTCTCCTCGTACCAGGTGGGCGTGATGTAAGCGTGCGGCCCCTGGAATACCACCAGCGCATCCAGCGCGTCCGAAGCATTGCGCCATAACGGGTTGTTGCGGGCGATATGCGCGCGCAATGTCCCATGCGGCGCAGCGGCGCTGGCGGGCGCGATTTCAAACGGGATGTGGCTGGCATTGAGTCCGCCCGGCTCCAGCGTAATCAGGGTGCCCAATGGATAGTCGTGCATCAGCTGATGCAGCACATCGAGCCGATCTTCTGCAAAGTGCGAGGGTACATACATGGGATTGCTTTCAAGATGCGGATTACGCAAATACTGTGGTTTAGTCGTGCAGGCACGGAGGCCTGCACTACTGGATTTGCGTAAGCCGCAATATAAAAATTAAGGTATCTCGACTACCACATCAGCTCTGAGCGAATGGGCAATGGCGATGGTGGAGGCGTGTGAGTGCGCTATGCAGCGACAGCGGAAGGACGCGGGATGACCCAGCCATTGGCAACTGCGTCAAATCCGATTTTCGGGTAGTACGACATCGCGCTCGGTGCCGCCAGCAACAAGAGCATCGTGTCAGTGCCAATCGCGCTGTGCACTTGCGCGATCAGGGCTTGCCCGATGCCCTTTTTTTGATAGTCGCGATCCACCGCCAGATCGGATAAATAACAGCAAAAAGAAAAGTCGGTCAGAGCGCGGGCCACACCGATCAGGTTTGCGCCATCCCAGGCGGTGATCAGTACGCTGCCATGCTGGAGCATCTTTTCCAGGCGCGGCAAATCATCGACGGGCCGGTTGATGCCGGAGCGCGTAAAGACATGGGCCAGTTGTTCTGGCGTGATACGGCGGTTTTGCGCATAAACGATAGTGTGCATGGTGTGCCTGGTCGTTGGGGTGGAGATATGCACCATGTTATTGTTCAACTTGGCTTTTGAAAATATCCAATAACACCTATTTTTGAAATGCCAATTTGCATAGCATCAGGCGTGTTTTTTGTTTGCCGATGCTTGTGATTTTGGAGCTACCAATTTCAGTATTAAAAATTGTTATGCATATCACCCAATTACTCGCATCCTTACCACTAGACCGTAATGGCCCGACAGCGTTGTTTCGTCAATTGTATGCAGCGATCAAACAAGCCATCTTGAGCGGTGCCATCAGCCCCGGCATGCAACTGCCGCCAACCCGCGATTTTTGCCGTTTGCTCGGAATTTCGCGCCAAACCGTACTGAACGCCTACGCGCAACTGATGGCCGAAGGCTATCTGACTGGCAGCGTTGGCAAGGGCACCTTTGTCAGTGAGCGATTGCCGATCGCATCGCAGCAGCGTGCGGCTCCTTCTGCCAGCGCCAGCAGCGCAACCACGCATTCAGCGGCAACGCTGTTGCGTCCGCTATCTAGCCGTGGCTTGCGCTTTGTCGATGCGATGGGGGAAATGCGTTTTCATCAAGGCCAGCCGCGTGCGTTTCGAATCGGCATGCCCGATCTCGATCTGTTTCCATTCGATATCTGGTGCCGGCTTGAAGCGCGCTGCTGGCGTCGCCCCGACTATCAGATGGGCTATTCCGATCCGGCCGGTTATGCGCCTTTGCGCGCACTGCTGTGCGTTTACCTGAAAGCGTCACGCGGTGTCAATTGCACGCCGGAGCAGATCGTCATTACCTCCGGTTCGCAGCAGGCGCTCTTCCTGTTGTCGAGCTTGCTGCTCGCGCCCGACGATGCGGTCTGGGTCGAAAATCCCGGTTATCGCGGTGCCAGTGCGCCGCTGCATGCGGGCCAGGCCCGCATTACGCCCGTGCCGGTCGATGCCGACGGACTCAGCGTCGCCTATGGCGCCCAGCATTGCCCGGATGCCAAATTGATCTACGTCACGCCTTCGCACCAACTCCCGCTCGGCGTGACGATGCCCCTGCAACGCCGGCTGGAATTACTGGCTTGGGCCGCCGCCCATAAAGCGTGGGTGATCGAGGACGATTACGACAGCGAATACCGCTACACCGGCCCGCCGCTGGCTTCCTTGCAAAGTCTCGATACTGCCGCGTGCGTGATCTATGTCGGCACGCTGTCGAAAGTGCTGTTCCCCGGTTTGCGGCTCGGCTATCTGGTCGCGCCACTGCCCTTGGTTGAGGCGATCGTCCAGGGCAAAGCCGTGATCGATCGTCACACCGCGATCGTGCCGCAGATAGTGTTGGCGGATTTCATCGCCGAGGGTCATTTCAAGCGCCATATCAAGCGCACCAGAGAAGCGTATGCAGAGCGGCGCGAGGCGCTGCTGCAAGCGCTCGACGCGCAGCTGGCAGACGAATTGGTGTGCGGCCCGACTGATGCAGGGCTCGACTTCGCAGTGTATTTTAAAAAACCGCACGATGAAATTGCCATTGCCCAAGCGGCACTGGCAAAAGGGATTGAAGTGCGGCCCTTGTCGCACTATGCCAGCACGCTTGCCAACGCTGCGCCCGCATATAGTCAATCGCAAGGATTGCTGCTGGGCTTTGCCGCGATTTCAGTGGATGAGATTAAGCACGGCGTGACTGTTTTGCGACAAGTTTTAAAGGAGGCATCGAGTCACAATTGAGGGGCGTGTATGGTCCCGGGCTCTTAAAATTCACGCAGTCGCCTGTTATTCGTTTTATTTTTAAAGAAAAATAACAGGAGTATAGTTAAAAATAGTGTATTTACCGCATATATTAATTGCGGTAACTAATAATACATAGGCCTGTACTATTGAATTTCTGAAAAAGTTTCTGCCACCTCAAATCGGGACAGGTGCGTTGTATTTTGAAATAAATCGCATTGCACTTTAATGCCTTAATCATTCGATTGCGGCGCAACGGATGTAAGTATCGAGCGGGATGATAATCGTAGGATGGGTGCAACCCATCTGTAAATTCGATAGGCGATGGGTTGCACCCATCCTACGAATTACGACTTACGGTCTTGCCTTTTTTTGCTGCGTCAAACATGCCACTCCCGCTACAATGCGCGGCATGGATATCTTGCTTTCACAATCACACATTGCCGCATTGCGTCAGGCTAGCGCACAACAGGTTGCGGTCGAGGTCGTGGCCGAGACCGGCTCGACCAATGCTGACTTGCTGGCACGGCTGGGCGGCTTGTCGTCGCCGGTGCTGCTGGTGGCCGAAAGCCAGACTGCCGGCCGTGGCCGCGCCGGGCGCAGTTGGCATTCGGTGCCGGGCGGCGCATTGACGTTTTCGCTGGCGTGGCGTTTTGCGCTGCCGATTCAGGCGCTGCTGGGTTTGCCGCTGGCGGTCGGGGTGGCGCTGGCCGAGGCGCTGGCGCTGTTTGATGTTCGGGTTGGCTTGAAGTGGCCGAACGACGTGCTGAAAGACGGCAACAAGCTGGCCGGGATTCTGGTCGAAACGGTGGCCGCGCCTACATCAAGACCAAGTGGACCGGGCGCGCAAGGCGGCACTTGGGCGGTGATTGGGATTGGTTTAAATTTGAGCGTGCCGGATCAACTCGAAGCGCAGATCGGGCGCGCGGTGGCTGATGCGCCGTGGCTGGCGCGGCTGGACCGCAACTTGTTGCTGGCGGCATTGTTGAATGCGTTGACGGAATCATTGGTGCAATTCGAGTCGGGCGGTTTTGCCGCTTTCGTGGCGCGCTGGAATGGTCTGCATGCATTTGCCGGCAAAACGGTGGTAATTCTGGATCGCGGCCAGGTGGTGCAGCAAGGCGTGGCGATGGGAGTGGATGCCATCGGCCGCCTGCTGCTGGACACTGCCGCCGGCCGGGTTGCCGTGTTGGCCGGCGATGTATCGCTGCGCTTAGAGAAAAAGTGAAGGAAAATTAAGCATGCTGTTATTGGTCGATGCCGGCAACACCCGGATCAAGTGGGCGCTGGTGGATGCTGCCACGGAATTGGGCCGCTGGAGCGCCTTTGGTACGGTCAGCCACGCCGAGCTTGGCACGCTGGCGCAGGCTTGGAAAAACTTGCGGTTTTCGCGTGCGCTGGTGTCCAACGTGGCCGGTGCAGCATTGCGCCTGAGTCTGGAGGCGGCTTTGGCCGCCGCCGCTGCCGCCACAAACCCGCAGCCAAAGCAGATCGTCTGGTTCGCTTCAACGCCGCAACTGGGCGGGGTCAGGAACGGCTATCGCGACCCGGCCCAGCTCGGCTGCGACCGGTTCGCTTCCCTGATTGGCGCGCACGCATTGTTTCCGCAGCAAGCCTTGATCGTCGCCACCTGCGGCACCGCCACCACGGTCGATGCGCTCGATCCGGATGGAAATTTTGTGGGCGGGATGATCTTGCCGGGTCTGGGTTTGATGGCGAGTGCGCTGGCGCAAAACACCGCACAATTGCCGCATGTGGCGCATAAATTATCGCTGTCGCAGGCGTTTGCCGACAATACCGATGCCGCGATTGTGGCCGGTTGCCTGGCCGCCCAGACTGGCGCCATCGAGCGCGCGCTGGCGGCCCATACGCAGCGGCATGCTGCTGTGCAGTGCGTGGTGGCCGGCGGCGCGGCGGCGTATATCGCGCCGCAGCTGCGGGTGCCGCATAAAACCGTCGATAATCTGGTGCTTATCGGCTTACAAGTCGTGGCGTTGCAGGCCGCGGATTCGGATTCGGACCTATCATGTTGAAATTCATTTTCTGGATACTGTTGCTGGTCAACGCTGCGCTACTGGCGGTTAACTGGAGCGCTTTCGATGCTTTCATGCCGGATGGGCGCGAGTCGCAGCGCATCCAACGCCAAATCCATCCGGAACAGCTGACCTTGCTTGCTGCCGGAGCCGCAGTTGCGGCGGCCACACCGGCAGCGGTGACAGCCGAGCCTGCGCCGCCAGCCCTGATTGCCTGCACTGAAATCGGCAATTTCCCGCTGGCACAGGCCAAGCGTTTTGAGGCGCGGAGTGCGGAGCTGGCGCTGGGCGACCGGCAATCGCGCCGCAATGTGCGCGAAGTCGGCAGTTACATGGTGTATCTCCCGCCGCAGGGAGGCCAGGCCGGCGCGCAGCAGAAGGTGGCGGAGTTGCGCCAGCGCGGCGTGACCAATTTCTTCATCATGCAAGACAATCCCAGTCCCGATTTGCGCTGGGGCATTTCGCTGGGGGTATACAAGACCGAATCTGCTGCCAAAATCCTGCTGGACAAGCTCAGGCAGCAAGGCGTGCAGTCGGCCCGGATCGGCGCCCGCAGCGTGGCTACTGGCAACGTGATGTTTCAGCTGCGCGATCTGGACCCGGCCGGCAAAGCGGCGCTCGACCGGATTGCCGCAGATTTTCCGGAGCAGCAGTTGCGCAACTGCCAGTAAACCGATAGCCGCGTCTTGTCGGCATGTTTACAGCATGTTGCGCTGTTCGGTCAGCTTGCCGTTGATCGATTCAAAAATCACGATGGTGCCGTCGCGGATGTCGCCTTTGTCGTCGAACGACAGCGAACCCTGGATCTTGCCATTGAATGATTCCCTGCTGATTTCAGGCAGATACACTTTCGGGTTGGTCGAGTTGGCGCGCTGCATCGCTTGCGCAAACAGATGAATGCCGTCATAGGCCAGCGCCGAATAGGCTCCCGGCACGCCGAACCTGGTTTTGTACAGTTCGGTGAAAGCGATTCCGGCCGACAGCCAGGACGGCGGCACGCCCGCAATCGAGCAATAGAAATCGTTATCGCCGCTGCCTTCCGCGTGCTTGACGGTGGAGGCATCGCACATCGCATCGCCCACTACGTATTTGGCGCTGGAGCCAGCCTTGCGCAAGGCTTTCAGCAGCGGCATGCCGGCCGCTTCGTCGCCGCCGAAGAAGATGATGTTGGCCTTCGATCCGACGATTTTTTGCGCTAACTGCGCGAAGTCGGTGCTGGCTCCATCCACGCTGTCCTGCTGCGTGGCGATATTGGCGCTTTTGAGGGTCTTGCTCACTTCTGCCGCCAGCCCGGCCCCGAACAGGGTGCCGTCATCGACCAGGTACACCGATTTCGGACGCAGTTTCTTCTGGATCAGATGGCCCAGGGCGGCGCCTTGCTCAATATCGTCAGCGGTGATGCGAAAGGCGGTCTTCAGGCCCATGCGGGTGTATTTCGGGTTGGTGGAAACGGACAATTGCGGAATCCCGGCGCTGGCGTACAACGGCGCCGCGGCAATCGTCACGCCGGAGTTGAAGTGGCCGAACACTGCCGCAACTTTTGCATCAATCAAGCGCCTGGCGGCAATTTTTCCTTCGTCCGGCGACGCCTTGTCATCCTCGATTGCCAGCTCGAAATGGGCGCGCTTGCCGTTGATCATGAAAAAATCCCGGTTCAGTTCGTCCACCGCCACTTCGGCACCGTGGGCGATGTCTTTGCCGTACTGCGCCAGCGGTCCGCTCATCGGTCCGACCACGCCGATTTTCACGGTTACCTCGCGGCTGCAAGCGCCCAGCAGAGTGAGTGCGGCGATGATGCATGAGATGCGCTTGAATGGATTCATTTGTCCTCCTGATTGTGCGGATGTGCTTGTGATGATAGTGCCATTAGGCATCTTTTGAGTGAAAAAATAGTGTAACCGGCTGCCAAAAAATCTTGCAACACGCTCTGGATGTAATTTAAATATCAGGGGTATGTTGATAAAATACCAGTTTCCCGCATTATTTATATGCGGATTAAAAAATACACATATGTGTATAATTTACTGCGAAGTTGTTGCCAAGATTGTTGGCAAAAGCGGCAACGCTGCAACTGTCGCGTTGAGGCAGCTGGGGCAAAGGCAGGATGCGGGCACCCCGGCGCTGCTTACTGAGCCAATCGAGCCAATCGCGCCAATCGCGTCAATCGCGGCGGCTGGCAAGGCTGGCAATGTGGTGCACCAGCACGGCGCCATGTCTGCGCCATGCACGTCAACCATGCCGCACGCGAATGGCGCACCGCAGCGCATGCACAGGCTCATGATTCCGATCCTGATTCTGCTACCGGTAGCAGCAGTGTGTCGCCTATTTTCATCGATAAGTCCTTGAAACAATTGGATAATTTGCGTGTTAATGCGGCTGTCGATTCAGCTTTACATGCGCTCGCTGTGGCGGCATCTGCAAGGGGCCGCACTGCCGGCACGATGCTACACGCTTCGACTCTCCGGCGGCAGGTCCTGGGTGTCTCGGCATGCGAAATGCAATCCGCAATTGCGGGGAAAGATGATTTTCCCTGTAAAATCGCGGAAAATATTTCAGGACTTGCCATGACCGCTCTCACTAATTTTGATCTCCATCCCGGCGGCGATTTAAACGCTGTCGCACCGGAAATCAAGGCCGAAATCCTCGCGGAAGCCTTGCCTTACATCCGCAAATTCCACGGCAAGACGATCGTCATCAAATACGGCGGCAACGCGATGACCGATGAACGCTTGAAGCACGGCTTTGCGCGCGACGTGATTTTGCTTAAATTGGTCGGCATGAATCCGGTGGTGGTGCATGGCGGCGGCCCGCAAATCGATAGCGCACTGAAGAAAATCGGCAAGCAGGGCACTTTCGTGCAAGGCATGCGCATCACCGATGAAGAAACCATGGAAGTGGTGGAGTGGGTGCTGGGCGGCGAAGTGCAGCAAGATATCGTGATGCTGATCAACCATTACGGCGGCCAGGCGGTAGGCTTGACCGGCAAGGACGGCGGCCTGATCCGGGCCCGCAAGATGCGCATGCCAGACAAGGAAAATCCGGGTCAATTCCTCGATCTCGGCTTTGTCGGCGAAATCGACGCGATCAATCCGGCGGTGGTCAAGGCGCTGCAGGACGACGCCTTCATTCCGATCATTTCGCCGATCGGTTTTGGCGACGACGGCCAGGCTTACAACATCAATGCCGACGTGGTGGCCGGCAAGATCGCCGAAATCCTGAAGGCCGAAAAACTGATCATGATGACCAATATCGCCGGCGTGCAGGACAAGGCGGGCAATCTGGTGACGGATTTATCGGCGCGCGAAATCGATGAAATGTTTGCCGACGGCACCATTTCCGGCGGCATGCTGCCGAAGATTTCATCGGCGCTGGACGCCGCCAAATCGGGCGTCAACACCGTGCATATCGTCGATGGCCGGATCGCCCACTCGCTGTTGCTGGAAGTGTTGACCGAACAAGCGTTCGGCACCATGATCCGCAGCCACTGATTTCGGCCACTGGTTTGCGTCACAGACCTGGGCCGCTGTGGCTGTTCGATCTCGACAATACGCTGCATAACGCCTCGCACGCGATCTTTCCGGCCATCAACGTCAACATGAACGCGTTCATCGCGCAAGTGCTGGGCAATGACGCCGGACCGGCCGATCCAGAGATCGTCAATGCGATCCGGATCGATTACTGGCAGCGTTACGGCGCGACCTTGCTCGGCATGGTCAAGCATCACGCGGTGCGGGAGGCGGATTTTTTGCACGCAGCGCATCGCTTCGATGACGTCAGCGCGATGATCCGCGCCGAGCGCGGCCTGGCGCAACTGCTCAAACGGCTGCCCGGACGCAAGATATTGCTGACCAACGCGCCGTATCAATATTCGCGCGCGGTGTTGCGCCATCTTGGCTTGCACCGGCATTTTGCCGCCCATGTTCCGATCGAGTCGATGCGGGTGCATGGCAAGCTGCGCCCCAAACCGTCCAGCCTGATGCTGCGCCAGTTGATGGCCAGACAGCGCGTCTGCGCTAGCAATTGCATTTTGGTGGAGGATACCGCGGCCACGCTGAAAGTCGCCCGCGCGCTGGGCATGCGCACCGCCTGGGTGACCCAATATCTGGCCGCGCCGGGCGCTCCCAGGCGCGGCGCGCGCCCCGCTTATATCGACGTCAAGGTAAAGTCAGTCAGGCAATTGCCCGGCCAGCTGCATCGCTTGCGTTGATGTTGGCGCATTAAAGGTTAACGCAAAGGGTGGCGGCAGCTTTGCAAGCGTATGATGTTGCCAGCGGAGTATTCTAAAAGCCGCAATAAATACATGCGGTAAATAATTGCTTTTTTGCCATACTCCCGCTCTAACAGAATTCCCCAGAGGCTTTTGCGCAAACCGCAGATGCGCCTGGCGGCCTTGCAACAGTGCATTTATTTTTTCCGAGAATATGGCAATAGTTAAATCCGGTGAGCGCAAGCTCCAAATCCTGCAGACACTCGCGGCCATGCTGGAGCAGCCGAAAAGCGTAAAGATTACCACCGCCGCACTGGCCAGCCGGCTGGCTGTTTCGGAAGCGGCGCTGTACCGGCATTTCGCCAGCAAGGCCCAGATGTTCGAGGGCTTGATCGATTTCATCGAGTCCTCGGTGTTCGGCCTGATCAACCAGATCACCGCGCAGCAGGATGACGGGCTGTCGCAGGCGCAGGCGATTACCGTGATGCTGTTCAACTTTGCCGAGCGCAATCCGGGCATGACGCGGGTAATGATAGGCGAGGCGCTGGTCAATGAAGATGCGCGTCTGCAAGCGCGCATGAACCAGTTCGTCGAACGGATCGAACTGGCACTCAAGCAATCGTTGCGCATCGCCGTCACGCAGGGCCATGCCAAGGAAGCGGAAGTGCCGGCGCGCGCCAACCTGATCGTCAATTTCGTCATCGGTGGCTGGCATCGTTTTGCCAAGACCGGTTTCAAGCAACTACCGTCCGGCAGCCTGCAAGGGCAAATCACCTTGCTGCTGGTTTAACGGCTCGGCTCAGGCCTCTTCGGCCGGCAGGCTTTTGTTTTGCCGCAGCAGCAGGTCAAACTCGTCGGCAGGCACCGGTCGGCTGAAGTAATAGCCTTGCATCTGGTCGCAATTGTTGCGGCGCAGATAAGCCAGTTGGGCTGCGGTTTCGACCCCTTCAGCGATCACATTCATCCGCAGGCTGTGCGCCAGCGAGATGATCGACACCACGATTGCCGCATCATCGGGGTCGATGGTGATGTCGCGCACGAAGGATTGATCGATCTTCAGGACATCGATCGGGAACCGTTTCAGGTACGACAGGCTGGAGTAGCCGGTGCCGAAGTCATCGATCGAGAGTTGCACCCCGAGCGCCTTGAGTTCACGCAAAATCCCGATTGCATGTTCGACGTCGGTCATGACCAGGCTTTCAGTGAGCTCGATCTCCAGATACTGCGCCGCCAGTTCAGTCTGCTGCAGCACGGCAGCGATCGATTTGACTATATCGCGCTGGGCGAACTGGATCGCCGAGAGGTTCACTGCGACTCGCAAGTATCCCAGACCGGCCAGTTGCCAGGCCCGGTTCTGGGCGCATGCGGTGTGAATCACCCAGGCGCCGATAGGCACGATCAGGCCGGTTTCCTCGGCCAGCATGATGAAACGATCGGGCGCAATCATGCCCAGGGTCGGGTGCTGCCAGCGGATCAGTGCTTCCATGCCGACGATGTGCCCGCTGCGCAAATCCACTTGCGCCTGGTAGTGCAGCAGGAATTCGTTGCGCTCCAGCGCATTGTGTAAATCGCCTTCCAACCGCAGTCGTTCCAGCGCCCGCGCATTCATGCTCGCCGCATACATCTGAATATTGTTGCGGCCGCTTTCCTTGGCGCGGTACATGGCGATATCGGCATGCTTTATCAGTATTTCCGGATCGTCGCCATCGGTCGGATAGATGGCGATGCCGATGCTGCATTTTTGCTGGAAATTATGCCCATGGATCGACAGCGGTTGCGCGATCGTGTCCATTATTTGCTCAATTGTCGCCAGCGTCAGGCGTGCGTAGCTGCGTTCCTGCAGCACCAGCACGAACTGGTCAGCGCCTAAGCGAGCCACGGTATCGGATTCCTGCACGGCCAGCTGGAGCCGGTTGCCGATCGCCTGCAGCAGCATGTCGCCCGCCTTGTGACCCAGTGTATCGTTGACGAACTTGAAGCGGTCGAGGTCGACGGAGACTACCCAGACCGGATGCGCATGGCGCGCTCCATGGGCAATCGCCTGGCTTAAGCGGTCGTCGAGCAAATTGCGATTGGACAGCCCGGTTAAAACATCGTGGCCAGCCTGGAATTCCAGTTCAGCCTGATAGCGCTTGTTGGCCGTGATGTCATAGCTGGAAACCACGAAGTGGTGGACCTGATCGGTTTCATCCTTGACTGGCGCGAAGTAAATTTCGACCCAGATCAGCGTGCCATCCTTGCGGTAATTGCGTACCACCGCATGGCCTTCACGCCGGCTTCGCACCGCTTCCTGGATATTCTTGATGCCGTCCTGCTTGCGGTCATCGCGAAACAGAAAGCGTAAATTTCGCCCGATCACTTCGGCTGCCGTGTAGCCTGTCATGCGCTCAAAAGCCGGATTCACATATTCGATCGCATAGTCGGGCGCTGTCGCACTGGTGATGAAGATGGAGTTGGCGCTCGATTGCACCGCGCTTTCCAATATTTGCAATCGATGTTCGGTTTTTTCCCGTGCCGCGATATCTTCGTTGAGCCTTTGGTTCGAGAACTGCAATTCAGCGGTGCGCAGGTTGACCAGCGACTGGATGCGCCTGGAACGCGATGACAGCGTATGCACATAGGCCGCTGCCAGCACACTCAGCAGCGCGCTCATGATCAACGCATACAGCGCATTATTGTTGGCTTTGTAAAATGGCTCGGGAGCGGCTGCGACAGTCAGGTGCCAAGGGCTGCCGGCAACCTCAAGTTGCATGGCGACTGTCTCCGGCTGATTATAAAAAAGCCAATGCGGCAATACGCGCTCAGGCCCCGACACCGGCATGTCCTTGCTACCCTTGCGAAACGCAAGATATTTTTCGTCAGGCGCGGCACTGGCATACACGCTGAGACTGATGTCAGCCGGGTTCATCAGCTGTGTTTTGGCGAGAATCTGCCCGATCAGGTCGCCGGCGCGAAAAGCCACCGCGGTGTCCCCAATCAACGCTTGCCGTCGCGCCGCCACATCGTGCAGGCTGGCGTTATGCCGATACACCGGCATCAATACCAGGAACCCGCGCTGGTTGCCTTTTTCCTGCACCAGTCGATACAGGCCGGTGGCTGCCGGCTGCCCGCTGTCGACGGCGCGCTGCATCGCTGCCGCTTGCCCACGCTGAGAATCGGCATCGAATCCGAACACCGCTTCATTGCCTTGCATCGGTTCAATGTAATCCACCACCCGATAATATGGTCTGGAGCGGGCAGTGATGCGCTCTTGGCCATTCGTTTCCATTATCGCGAAATCCGGATAGCGTTTGCGTATGCCGGCTTCGAAAGCCGGGCGTTCATCGTGGGAAATAATGCGATGGAAGTCGAAATTCAAAACATACGGATAGCGCTCCAGCAAAGGGCGGGTAAAGACTTGGAATTGTTCCCGGCTCACCGATTGGTTCGTTACGAAGAGTCGATTGATCGCGCGCAGCGCCATGATCGCGTTATCCAGTTCATTCTGGATGGTCTGCAAGTAAATTGCAGCATTTTGCCTGAAGCTGGCTTCTACCTTGTCATTCTCCAGATGCCGACTGCTAACGAATAATACCGACGTGACAAGCAGTCCCGTCAGCAGGGTCAGCAGTGCAGGTATAAATGCAGAAAAATGTTTACGTTCAGACAAACTGTGTACTCCATTAGTGGCACGCCACGTACAAACCCTGGGCACCGATTGCCATAGGGTAATTCATTTGGTGAAAGGGGATAAGTTTAAACGCGCATTGTTACATTATCGCAACGCAGCATTGCTGCGCTTTTGATCCTAACAGTGGCCGTAGTAATGCCGCATTCTGCGCAATACAGGCAGTAGCCGGAGGTTACAAAAAAAGCCCTACAATAAGACCCCCGGCGTTGTTGCTGGTTTTAATTTTTTACTCATTTGAAAGCCTGTTTTCCTGTGCTGCATCTTCCTGATACGACTTCTGGTAATGCCGCCAACGGCGACGTTTTTGCCTTGCTCGATGATTGCGACGCCAGTGCCACTGATCCGCGTTCCCGCCTTTACACCGCGTATGTCGATACGCTGAGTTGCAGCGAGTGCCGCGCGTTTCCCGCCTTGCTCACCCGAATGGAGCAGGCGTTACAACGCGGGTTGCATGCAGTGGGCCTGTTTTCTTATGAGCTCGGGCCGGAGTTGATGGGAACGGCGCAGCATCCGGTAGACCAGCCTTTGGCGCAAATTCTGTTATTCAAAAGCTACCAGCAACTTTCCGCCGATCAAGTGCAGGCGTGGCTGGCAGCGCAAAGCAAGAGTCAGTCGGACAGCATGGATAGTCATGCGTTCAGTGCCGGCATTGCAAATATTCAAGCCAATATCAGTGACAGCCAGTTTGCCCAAGCCATCGCCCAGATTCGCGCTTACATCGCGGCGGGTGATATCTATCAGGCCAATTACACTTATCGTTTGCGCTTTGATGCTTTTGGCAATTTGTATGCGTTATATCTGCGTTTGCGCCAACGTCAACCGGTGCCCTACGGCGCCTTGATAGCGTTGCCGGATGGGCGCGCAGTGCTGTCGTTTTCTCCAGAGCTATTTGCCCGGCACGAAAATGGCCGGTTGACAGCATGCCCTATGAAGGGGACCGCACCAGCATCCGGTGATTCACTGCAGGATGCGGCAAACGCGCAGGCGCTTGCAATCGACCCCAAGAACCGGGCGGAAAACCTGATGATCGTTGATTTGCTGCGCAATGATCTCGGACGTATTGCGGCGCTGGGCACAGTGGCCGTACCGGAATTGTTCGCGGTCAAGCGCTACAGCAGTGTGCTGCAGATGACCTCGACCATCTGCGCCCAACTGCGCGCAGATGTCACCCTGGAACAACTGTTCACGGCACTGTATCCCTGCGGCTCCATCACCGGCGCACCCAAGCGGCGTGCGATGCAGGTTATCCGCGAATTGGAACCTGACCCGCGTGGGATATACACCGGCAGCATCGGCTGGTTCGATCCGATCCCTAACAATGCACCTCAAACAGTCGGTGATTTTTGTCTCTCAGTTCCGATTCGTACCTTGGCCTTGCAAGCTCCGCTTTCAAGCGGTATCCGCAACGGCGAGATGGGTGTGGGCGCAGGTATCGTGCACGATAGCGAAGTTACTGAAGAGTATGCCGAGTGCCAGTTGAAGGCCCAATTCCTTACCGGTTTGCAGCATGAATTTAATTTATTCGAGACTTTGCATGCGACACGTTTGGCGGGTTATCGCCACCTTGCGTTGCACTTGAGGCGCCTGCGCGCCTCCGCCGATTACTTCGGTTTTGCCTATGCAGAAGGCAAGGTGCGCCATACTCTGGAAGAGGCTCTCAGTAGGTTACTGCTTGATGTGGCATATCGGGCCAGATTATCACTGGATCAATCTGGACAGTGCGTGGTGCAGACCGTGCCGTTGGAGCCTTTGCCGGCGCAAGTCAAAGTACTGATAAGCGCGCATCCCACCAATGCGGCAGATTTGTTTTTGCACCACAAGACGACGCTCAGGGCGCGCTACGATGCCGCCTGGCGTGAGGCAGAGTTGAAGGGCGCGTTTGATACAATATTTACCAATACCAAGGGCGAATTAACCGAGGGCGGGCGCAGCAATATTTTCCTGCAAATACAAGGGCATTGGTACACACCGCCTCTAGAATCTGGTGTTTTGCCCGGCGTAATGCGCAGTGTGTTGCTGGACGATCCGCAATGGGCTGCCAGCGAGCGCCGTTTGACATTGGCAGATTTGCGCGCAGCCGAGCGCGTCGTGGTCTGCAATGCACTGCGCGGTGCGGTGGCGGCAGTAGTGGAGTGGCGGGGTTAGGTTATTTATGGGGGCATGCAATTATTCCCCCGAAAGCGCTTGCCAAAGTTCCGCAACGTTTGCTATAGTTCGGCTCCCGCTGCGAGGCGGGGTAAAGGCAGGAAGAGAAGTGGCAGCGGAAGTTGACGGAATTGGACGAAACGCGGAGTGCAGGGAGTTGGAGTTTGCGCGGTGCGGGACGGAAAAGAAATGTTGACTGAGTAAGAAAAACGCTGCATAATCTGCCCTCTTCAGTGCTGCAAACAAAACGCTTTGCAGTCTGGTTGGCCCGGGTGAAGATACCAGAGCTGACGGAGAAAAGAAAGATCTTTAACAACTAACAGTCGATAAGTGTGGGCACTTGATGAAGGCGCCACGTCAGACGCGCAAGCGTTTGGGGTGAACTTAAAATATCAAATGCTCGCACAGAAGAAGAATAGGATTTTTTTGGAGGCAACTTCAGGAAGAGCCTGTCAGTATTTTGAGTGAGCGACCGGTCTGGTAAAACGGACCATGTCAGCAATGACATAAAACAGAGATTAAACTGAAGAGTTTGATCCTGGCTCAGATTGAACGCTGGCGGCATGCCTTACACATGCAAGTCGAACGGCAGCACGGAGCTTGCTCTGGTGGCGAGTGGCGAACGGGTGAGTAATATATCGGAACGTACCCTCGAGTGGGGGATAACGCAGCGAAAGTTGCGCTAATACCGCATACGATCTACGGAGGAAAGCAGGGGATTCGCAAGGACCTTGTGCTCGTGGAGCGGCCGATATCTGATTAGCTAGTTGGTAGGGTAAAAGCCTACCAAGGCCACGATCAGTAGCTGGTCTGAGAGGACGACCAGCCACACTGGAACTGAGACACGGTCCAGACTCCTACGGGAGGCAGCAGTGGGGAATTTTGGACAATGGGGGCAACCCTGATCCAGCAATGCCGCGTGAGTGAAGAAGGCCTTCGGGTTGTAAAGCTCTTTTGTCAGGGAAGAAACGGTGGCTCCTAATAAGGGTTACTAATGACGGTACCTGAAGAATAAGCACCGGCTAACTACGTGCCAGCAGCCGCGGTAATACGTAGGGTGCAAGCGTTAATCGGAATTACTGGGCGTAAAGCGTGCGCAGGCGGTTATGTAAGACAGATGTGAAATGCCCGGGCTCAACCTGGGAACTGCATTTGTGACTGCATGGCTAGAGTGTGTCAGAGGGGGGTAGAATTCCACGTGTAGCAGTGAAATGCGTAGATATGTGGAGGAATACCGATGGCGAAGGCAGCCCCCTGGGATAACACTGACGCTCATGCACGAAAGCGTGGGGAGCAAACAGGATTAGATACCCTGGTAGTCCACGCCCTAAACGATGTCTACTAGTTGTTGGGTCTTAATTGACTTAGTAACGCAGCTAACGCGTGAAGTAGACCGCCTGGGGAGTACGGTCGCAAGATTAAAACTCAAAGGAATTGACGGGGACCCGCACAAGCGGTGGATGATGTGGATTAATTCGATGCAACGCGAAAAACCTTACCTACCCTTGACATGTACGGAACCTTTGAGAGATCAGAGGGTGCTCGAAAGAGAGCCGTAACACAGGTGCTGCATGGCTGTCGTCAGCTCGTGTCGTGAGATGTTGGGTTAAGTCCCGCAACGAGCGCAACCCTTGTCATTAGTTGCTACGAAAGGGCACTCTAATGAGACTGCCGGTGACAAGCCGGAGGAAGGTGGGGATGACGTCAAGTCCTCATGGCCCTTATGGGTAGGGCTTCACACGTCATACAATGGTACATACAGAGGGCCGCCAACCCGCGAGGGGGAGCTAATCCCAGAAAGTGTATCGTAGTCCGGATTGTAGTCTGCAACTCGACTACATGAAGTTGGAATCGCTAGTAATCGCGGATCAGCATGTCGCGGTGAATACGTTCCCGGGTCTTGTACACACCGCCCGTCACACCATGGGAGCGGGTTTCACCAGAAGTAGGTAGCTTAACCGCAAGGAGGGCGCTTACCACGGTGGGATTCGTGACTGGGGTGAAGTCGTAACAAGGTAGCCGTATCGGAAGGTGCGGCTGGATCACCTCCTTTCTAGAGTATGTGCCCAAGTCAAGTGTTCACACTTATCGACTGTTATGAAAAAGAAGAGCAGCAATGAACAGTAATTGGACTGCCGGCGTGTGCGTTGTGCAAGAAAGGCCGCACAGGCAACAGCGCAGAGCTGACCAAGCACTGATCCAAGCGGGTCTGTAGCTCAGCTGGTTAGAGCACTGTGTTGATAACGCAGGGGTCGTTGGTTCGAGTCCAACCAGACCTACCATACGACAAAGATTATGTGTTGATTGTAAGTGCGCATATCTGGGGGGTTTAGCTCAGCTGGGAGAGCACCTGCTTTGCAAGCAGGGGGTCGTCGGTTCGATCCCGTCAACCTCCACCACGTAATTGATCAAGAATACAAACCTGAGTCACCCATGCGAAAGTAAGAAGTGCATGAAAAATTCAGGTTTGGTTTCTTAAGCCATTAGCTGTTTCGTTCTTTAAAAATTTGGAAGAAGTAAAGATTTATCAAGGAGTATGGATAAATCGATGCGCACGTTGATAGCAATATCGCGGCAGCAATGCCAGACGTGCACATGGATAGACCTGTATGACTTGATGGGTTGTGATTGTATCAAATCAAAAAAGTATTAAAAGTGAGTTTGTTAAGATGTTTTAAATACAAATTCCTTGCAATACGGCAAACGCTAAAGTAATACTCATAGAAATATCCTATAACCGGTTTTTAATCCGTGCATGAACAGCACTATCGGGTTAGAAGCCAACGTTATAGGGACAAGTGAATAAGTGCACATGGTGGATGCCTTGGCGATATCAGGCGATGAAGGACGTAGTAGCTTGCGATAAGCTGCGGGGAGCGAGCAAACACGCTTTGATCCGCAGATTTCCGAATGGGGAAACCCGGCCGAAAGGTCATTGCACACTGAATACATAGGTGTGCAAAGCGAACGTGGCGAACTGAAACATCTAAGTAGCTACAGGAAAAGAAATCAACCGAGATTCCCAAAGTAGCGGCGAGCGAAATGGGAAGAGCCTGCAAGCAATAGCAGTAGACATAGTGGAAAGCTTTGGAAAAGGCTGCCATAGAGGGTGATAGCCCCGTACACGAAATGTTTATTGTGGTACTAAGCTTGCGACAAGTAGGGCGGGACACGAGAAATCCTGTCTGAACATGGGGGGACCATCCTCCAAGGCTAAATACTCGATATCGACCGATAGTGAACCAGTACCGTGAGGGAAAGGCGAAAAGAACCCCGGAAGGGGAGTGAAATAGATCCTGAAACCGTGTGCATACAAACAGTAGGAGCGGACTTGTTCCGTGACTGCGTACCTTTTGTATAATGGGTCAGCGACTTACATTCAGTGGCAAGGTTAACCGCATAGGGAAGCCGTAGAGAAATCGAGTCCGAATAGGGCGATTTAGTCGCTGGGTGTAGACCCGAAACCAAGTGATCTACTCATGGCCAGGATGAAGGTGCGGTAACACGCACTGGAGGTCCGAACCCACTAATGTTGAAAAATTAGGGGATGAGCTGTGGGTAGGGGTGAAAGGCTAAACAAACTTGGAAATAGCTGGTTCTCTCCGAAAACTATTTAGGTAGTGCCTCACGTATCACCATCGGGGGTAGAGCACTGTTATGGCTAGGGGGTCATCGCGACTTACCAAACCATTGCAAACTCCGAATACCGATGAGTGCGAGCGTGGGAGACAGACGTCGGGTGCTAACGTCCGGCGTCAAGAGGGAAACAACCCAGACCGCCAGCTAAGGTCCCCAAGATTGGCTAAGTGGAAAACGAAGTGGGAAGGCTAAAACAGTCAGGAGGTTGGCTTAGAAGCAGCCATCCTTTAAAGAAAGCGTAATAGCTCACTGATCGAGTCGTCCTGCGCGGAAGATGTAACGGGGCTAAGCCAGTCACCGAAGCTGCGGATATCCGTAAGGATATGGTAGGAGAGCGTTCTGTAAGCCTGCGAAGGTGTCTTGTAAAGGATGCTGGAGGTATCAGAAGTGCGAATGCTGACATGAGTAGCGATAATGGGGGTGAAAAGCCTCCACGCCGTAAGCCCAAGGTTTCCTGTTCAACGTTCATCGGAGCAGGGTGAGTCGGCCCCTAAGGCGAGGCAGAGATGCGTAGCTGATGGGAAGCAGGTTAATATTCCTGCACCGTCGTATGATGCGATGGGGGGACGGATCACAGAAGGTTGTCCGGCGGTTGGAAGTGCCGGTTCTTGACTTGTAGAAGGCTGTTAGGCAAATCCGGCAGCGTAATTCAAGGGGTTGAGACGAGCGGACTTGTTCGCGAAGCAATTGGAAGTGGTTCCAAGAAAAGCCTCTAAGCTTCAGTCATACGAGACCGTACCGCAAACCGACACAGGTGGGCGAGATGAGTATTCTAAGGCGCTTGAGAGAACTCGGGAGAAGGAACTCGGCAAATTGGTACCGTAACTTCGGGATAAGGTACGCCCTGGTAGTTTGACCCCCCTGCGGGGGAAGGATGAAAGGGTTGCAATAAACTGGTGGCTGCGACTGTTTAATAAAAACACAGCACTATGCAAACACGAAAGTGGACGTATATGGTGTGACTCCTGCCCGGTGCTGGAAGATTAAATGATGGGGTGCAAGCTCTTGATTGAAGTCCCAGTAAACGGCGGCCGTAACTATAACGGTCCTAAGGTAGCGAAATTCCTTGTCGGGTAAGTTCCGACCTGCACGAATGGAGTAACGATGGCCACACTGTCTCCTC
The DNA here is from genome assembly GCF_055694025.1 of Gelidimonas diazotrophica. Lineage (NCBI taxonomy): Bacteria > Pseudomonadati > Pseudomonadota > Betaproteobacteria > Burkholderiales > Oxalobacteraceae > Gelidimonas > Gelidimonas diazotrophica. The sequence goes on along the minus strand of NZ_CM146349.1, from coordinate 3,404,478 downwards.
CCGAGACTCAGCGAAGTTGAAGTGGTTGTGATGATGCAATCTACCCGCGGCTAGACGGAAAGACCCCATGAACCTTTACTGTAGCTTTGCATTGAATTTTGAACCAATCTGTGTAGGATAGGTGGGAGGCTTTGAAGCGTGAACGCTAGTTTGCGTGGAGCCAACCTTGAAATACCACCCTGGTTTGTTTGAGATTCTAACCTTGGTCCGTTATCCGGATCGGGGACAGTGCATGGTAGGCAGTTTGACTGGGGCGGTCTCCTCCCAAAGTGTAACGGAGGAGTTCGAAGGTACGCTAGGTACGGTCGGACATCGTGCTGTTAGTGCAATGGCATAAGCGTGCTTAACTGCGAGACTGACAAGTCGAGCAGGTACGAAAGTAGGACATAGTGATCCGGTGGTTCTGTATGGAAGGGCCATCGCTCAACGGATAAAAGGTACTCTGGGGATAACAGGCTGATTCCTCCCAAGAGTTCATATCGACGGGGGAGTTTGGCACCTCGATGTCGGCTCATCACATCCTGGGGCTGTAGCCGGTCCCAAGGGTATGGCTGTTCGCCATTTAAAGTGGTACGTGAGCTGGGTTTAAAACGTCGTGAGACAGTTTGGTCCCTATCTGCCGTGGGCGTTGGAAATTTGAAGGGGGCTGCTCCTAGTACGAGAGGACCGGAGTGGACGAACCTCTGGTGTACCGGTTGTCACGCCAGTGGCATTGCCGGGTAGCTAAGTTCGGAAGAGATAACCGCTGAAAGCATCTAAGCGGGAAACTTGCCTTAAGATGAGATTTCCCTGGAGCCCTGAGCTCCTTGAAGGGTCGTTCGAGACCAGGACGTTGATAGGCTGGGTGTGGAAGCGCAGTAATGCGTTAAGCTAACCAGTACTAATTGCCCGTAAGGCTTGTCCCTATAACCTTGGCAGGTTATAGAAATCAATGTGTAACACTTGTGTTTGCCAACTTTGGTAGTCACAACCCAAAAAATAATATACCTTTACTTCTTCCAGATTGCGTCGCTTGCTGACATGCACACTCGTAGAAATACGATATACGCAGTAGCAAACGATGTTACAAGTTATGCCTGATGACCATAGCAAGTCGGTACCACCCCTTCCCATCCCGAACAGGACCGTGAAACGACTTCGCGCCGATGATAGTGCGTCAACACGTGTGAAAGTAGGTCATCGTCAGGCTGTTATTCCTAAAACCCCCGTACTCATCGTATGGGGGTTTTTTTATGCGCACCCACGCGTAAATACCCTTCAGTATTCAACGCCGCTTGCTCAACTACCGCACTAAACCCCCGCAGCATGACTCCGCATCCGCTTTCAGAAAATAGGCAATACGCCCGCACAAGCAGGGCGATTGCATGAAGGGTCCGTTGTTTAACCCAGTAACTTGCCAAGGTAATTAACCTTCCAGCCAGCTTTCTGTTGCTTGTTGCTGATGCCGCGTTTCGTGGTGGTGTCGCTTTTGAACAGGTTGAGCGCATTACGGCGCAATACGGCGCAGGATGGTGAAGGTCAGAATGCAGTGCCACCTGATCATTGCGCGGCCGCATTTAATGCAGCCGGTTACGATCGGTCGAAGCTTGCACCACATCAGCCGGACGCTGCCTCGACGTAGCGAACTGGCGCATCCAGCGTATGCACAGTCAGAGTTGCTGGCGACGAGGTCATGTAAAGTGTGATCGTGAGAAATCACCAAAATCAAGGGGGCGGCCAAGTCAGCGCATTACAATCTCTGTGTAATCTTCACTATTTAAGATGCATCGAGGCGCTTCAGCCGATGACCGATTTGTCGGCCTTACGTATCTGACGACAATCCGTTCTCGCAATCACATGTCAAGACCATGGAATGCCAGCCTAATTTCACGGACCGGTTTCAATCGATCGACGAGGCACATACCTTTTGCCAGACTTTTTTCTCTTGGTACAATTAGGAGCATCGCTACTCCGGTATCGGCTATATGACGCTCGCAGCGAAACATAACGGCGTAGTACCGATCATCTATGCGAACGCAGGTTCTGCAAAACGCTTTTTTAAGGCATCCAACCGTTTCAAAAATTACCGTCTACAGCGGCAGCCTATTCTGCCGACCGTAGCCGGTATCAATATGCCAAAACCGACTTCAGTAGATGACGAAAGAAATTAGATAGAATTAGACACTAAGCTTCGCAATAATCGTCTCAAAGCGACTGACACATTCGAGTCGTCGCGCCCTGTCAGAGAACCGAAAAAATGTATCCTCGCGCCTATCCAATTACTTTTCCCAGGTTGCGCCTCATTCCACCTGCGGACGCAGCGAGCGTCAGCGCGAACTATGCGCGCATCGGTTGCTATCTGGACTGTCTGAAGACGCAACGCAAACTATCTCCGCACACTACGGACAATTACGGACGTGACCTGTACGAACTGGCGGCAATGCTGGACGGCGCTGCGCTAGCGCTGGTAACCCACGAGCAGGTGCGCAGCATGACTTCGCGCCTGCATGCCAGGGGTCTGAATCCGCGCTCGATTGCACGCAAACTGTCGGCTTGGCGTGGGTTTTTCGGCTGGCTGTCCGAGCAGACTACGCTAGCGTCGAACCCAGTCGATGGTGTCAGCGCGCCTAGGCGGGCCAAAACTTTGCCGCTGGCGCTGGGCGCCGACGATGCGGTGCGTCTGGTGTCAAACCCTAATCCGAATGCCGCCGCCGACAGTGCCATGCAGCTGTGCAACCGGGCGATGTTCGAACTGCTGTATTCGAGCGGCCTGCGGGTGTCTGAACTGGTCGGGCTGGATGTGCGTTATGTACATGAGGCGACGCCGCGCGGCAAGCCATACACTTCGGCAGGCTGGATCGATATCGATGCGCGGGATGTGATCGTTACCGGCAAAGGCAGCAAGGTGCGCAGCGTGCCAGTCGGCCGGGGTGCGATCCTGGCGCTGCAGGCATGGATTACCGCACGTGCGGGCGTGGTCCAGCTTGACCCGCATCCGTTATTTCTGAGCACCCGCGGCACCCGCATCTCGGTACGAACGCTGCAAATGCGCATCAAGGCGCATGCGCAGGCGCTGGGAATTCCGGCTGACGTGCATCCGCACATGCTGCGCCATTCATTTGCCTCGCATCTGCTGCAATCGTCGGGCGACTTGCGTGCGGTGCAGGAAATGCTGGGACACGAATCGATTGCCTCAACGCAAATTTATACCGCGCTCGATTTTCAGCGTCTGGCCGCCGTGTATGATGCCGCCCACCCGCGCGCCAAGAAAAAATCCCCGACTGGGGTGTGACTACGCAATTGCACAATTGCGGCATAATTACTGAATGGATTTTTCACATATACACCCTATGAACACCACGTCCCAGATCGCCATCGCCCACCGCAGCAAGCCATCGGAAGCCGCCAGCACAGAAGCCCAAAGCCGTCTGCGCGCAGTCTCGGTGCGGGTCACGCCGGCGCGCGTTAAAGTGCTGGCAGCCCTGCTGGGGGCGCCGCGTGCATTGTCGCACCAGGATATGCAAGAGTCCTTTACCGAAATGGATCGCGTCACCCTGTACCGGGCGCTGGACTGCCTGATCGCGGCTGGCCTGACCCATAAGATCGCCGGCGACGATCGCGTGTTCCGCTACAGCGCAGGGACCGAGCATTCCGAACGCGGCGGCGCCAGCGCATATCAACACCAGGGTGCACCGGCGCAACATCAGCATGGACACTTCAAATGCACGCGCTGCGCCAAAGTATTCTGCCTGAACGTGGACGGCGAGGCTGATCTGGTGTCCGATGTATTGGCGCAATCGGCTTGCCGGCAATCGACACTGCGCCAGCAATTGCAAGCGGTGCTGCAAGACAATCTCGGTCCCGGCTTTCAAAGCCACGACATCGAGTTGACCATCAAGGGCTGGTGCGCCGAATGCGCACGGCAACCACAATAATTCCCAATATTTACGGCGATTTACGACGAAATACACTATGGCATTGATTCCGACCACGATACTGACCGGCTTTCTCGGCGCTGGCAAAACCACCTTGCTCAATCGCATTCTGCAGGAAAATCACGGCTATAAAATCGCCGTGATCGAAAATGAATTCGGCCAGGAAAACATCGACAATGAAATTTTGGTGCAAGACAGCAGCGAACAGATCATTCAGATGAACAACGGCTGCATCTGCTGCACGGTGCGCGGCGACCTGATCGCGGCGCTGACCGATCTGGCGCAAAAGCGCGCCGCCGGACTGCTGCACTTTGATCGCCTGGTGATCGAGACCACCGGCTTGGCAAATCCGGGGCCGGTGGCGCAAACTTTCTTCATGGATGAGGAAGTCGCACTGTCCTACATGCTGGATGCGATCATCACCGTGGTCGATGCGCGCCACGCGATGCAACAACTCGATGCGCATGAAGAAGCACAGCGCCAGGTGGGCTTCGCCGACCGTATCCTGTTATCGAAAACCGATCTGGTCAGCGCGGCCGAAGTCGCCGTACTGACCACGCGCTTAAAACGCATCAATCCGCGGGCGCCGGTGGGGACCGCCGATTTCGGCCGCGCCCCGATTGCCGAACTGCTCGACATCCGCGGCTTCAATCTCAATGAAAAACTGGAAATCGATCCCGAATTTCTGGCCGACGAAGCCGCTGAAGCACATCAAAAACAACATGCCTACGCGCCCGGCTGCGATCACGCGCACCACGAGCATCATGACCATCACCACGCGCATCACAGCGACGATATTTCCTCGTTCGTATTCAGGAGCGAACGCGCATTCAATAGCGCTTTGCTGGATGAATTTCTGGGCAGCATCGTGCAGGTTTTCGGGCCGCGCATGCTGCGTTACAAAGGCGTATTGCTGATGGAAGGCGCAGACCGCAAGGTGCTGTTCCAGGGTGTGCATCAATTGATGGGTACCGATATCGGCGGCACTTGGGCGGAGGGCGAAATACGGGGCAGCAAGATGGTGTTTATCGGACAAAATCTGCCAAAGGAAACAATTATTACCGGTTTGGAGCAATGTCTGGTATAAACTGTCGGCGTTTTTGGTGGTATGGGCAGAATTTATTCTTGAAAACACCATGTTAGCCCTCCAAAAACAGCACAAGTATTAACGCACTGGAAGATGAGGATTATCAACGTCAGCGCTATGAAGTCTGCTAAAGTGGCCAGCCGATTGTGAGACTTCCAGGCAAATTGACAATGTGAGCGCATCCGTTCCGGCAACGCGTTAATGAACGATACCGTAGCCGGATTAGCGGATAAAATTATTTGAACCTGCATCGAAAGTCAGCGAAGTGATTACTAAAACCAAACAACCCAATGCCGACGTCAACGTGACCGACACGCTTCTTACTGAAGAGCAAATCCTCAAGATGGGCGAAAAGGATTACATGAATGAGGCGCAGCTGGCCTTTTTCAAGGCACGCCTGAAGCAGCTTGAGAAAGAACTGCTGCAAAACGCCGACGACACCACCGAGCATTTGCGCGAAACCACGCTGGTGCCCGATCCGGCCGACCGCGCCACGATCGAGGAAGAGCATGCGCTGGAATTGCGTACCCGCGACCGCGAGCGTAAGCTGATCAAGAAAGTCCAGCAATCGATCGCCAGAATCAACGAAGGCGATTACGGCTGGTGCGAAGAAACCGGCGAAGCAATCGGCATCCCGCGCTTGCTGGCCCGTCCGACCGCAACCTTGTCGCTGGAAGCGCAGCAGCGGCGTGAACTCAAGCAAAAGCTGTACGGCGATTAAAGACTAAATAGAACGCCCGATGGGCGTTGTGTTAAAAAAACGTGCGAGCAAGTTGTTCGCACGTTTTTTATTGCCATAAAGCAAATAGCGGTAATGTTGTAAACCTGCCGCGTACGCTAAAAAATTATACATGGTGGTGTATTATTTTTTTACCGCAATGGTTATATGCGGAAAGCAGGTGTTTCCATTATTTTTTATGGGAGTATGTTTGGTATTGCATCAAATATCTGATGTTGCACACAAAAAACGCAGTCCACGAAAAGCACGAAAGATACGAAAAAACCTTCTCTTTTGTAGCCGAAAGGAGTGCGTTATGTATTCTTTCGTGCTTTTGGTGTCTTTCGTGGACAATGTTTTTCATTAATCCTCATCTGATTTTGCGGAGCCGTTATCAGGTGCTTCAGGTGCTATATGGAAGGTTGGCGCTGAACCGTCTTTGGCTTGACCGGGATAGATAGTCATGTGTGGGTAGGGTATTTCGATGCCGTGCTGATCGAAGGCCTGCTTTAGCCGACGCAGGAATTCCCGCCGCACCTCCCATTGCCCAAGCGGCAGCACTTTGAAACGGCAGCGGATAATGACTGCGGATTGCTCCAATTTATCGACGCCGGCCATTTCCATATCCGCCATGATCTTAGGGCCGATGGTCTGGTCCATGCGCAAATTTGCTCCTACCTGGAGCATCAAACGCATCACCTCATCGGTGTCTTCCCGGTATGCCACGCCGACATCGGCCACAGCAAAGGCGAATCCCCGGCTCATGTTGGTGACCGTGGTGATAATGCCATTGGGAATGAAATGTACGTTGCCGTCGTAATCGCGCAACCGGATATAGCGCAGCGTTACTTCCTCCACTAGCCCAGCCTTGCCGCCTACTTCAACCACATCGCCTTGCCGCACCTGATTTTCCAGCAGTAGGAAGATGCCGTTGAAGTAATCTTTGATCAGGCTCTGCGCAGCAAATGCAACTGCGATGCCGAGTACTCCGGCGGTGGCCAGGATCGGCGCAATGGAAACACCCAGCTCGCTCAAGATCACCATGCCCGCGACCACATAAATAACCACTGACGAAACATAGTGGAACACCCGGCCCAGGGTTTCGATGCGCTTGAGATCTTCCGGATCATTGCCGGTATGGCGTATCGAATAGTTCTGCAGTACCAATATGGCTTTATTCGATAAATGCAGCAGCACCCAGGACAGGATCAGAATTAACAGGATATGCAGTGCCGCTTGCGACAGGTTCAGCAATTCCTTTAAATCGAAGGCGCCGATTATGTTGTTGAGTGTTTCCATTATTTTTCCAACGCGGTGACATTGCTAAAGAAGTGTCTGGAGTTGCTGCTGTGGGTGATTCCGGCTGCCCGCGGACGCAATTGCAAATGGCAGAACAGGTCCGGATAGTGCGATGCAGCATACCACTCCACCAGGGCGGTCAGGTTTTTGATCCGCCCCAGACTCGCCATGGTGAAGCTCAACGGTTTGGTTTTTGCGCCAGTAGAGCGCGCCTGGGAGGTTGAACTTCGGGGTCAATGGGCCGGAAAAGCATGCCATAATCGCCTTGCCGATGCAGTGCAAATGTTGTTATATGATAACTAAAATATGCAACGTAGTGGCGGCCCTTGGCGCGCTGCCGGGGTGGTCGAAGTCAACAGCAAAACAACCATCGATTATATTTTTGAACAGATTCTGCTGTCTGGCAGCCTGTCGGATGTCATTTCAGAAAACACACAGCACCGGTGAGGCCCGCAGAACATGAAGAACGTGAAGTTTTTTTCTCTTTTCGGCAAGAAACAGCCGCCGCAGGCCGACACACCGGCTGAAGACGCGCGTGCACGCGACGGCAGCGAAGAAAACCTGCGCGCGAACAATCAAGTCGAACGCAGTGGCAACATGCACTTCGATCGGCGCAAGGTCGCGCGCGCTACTGAACTGAAGATCGATGCGATCGAATCGGCCATGTCGCTCCAACTTGATGGCAATCCCCGCACGAATGGCGCCTCGGGCACAGTGAGCGCCAAGGGGCGGTCCGGCACTGAACCCAGCGCATTCAAAAACACCATGCAACTGATGGATGCGCCGACCGAAATCCTGTTCGACAACGGTCTGCCCGGCGCTGCCAGCGTGATGGCGACAACCCTGCCGGCTCCATTAATTGAGGAAGCCGCGATCCTGTTTGCGAACGATCAGCAGGCACTGGCCGAACGGCTACTACAAAACGCGATCCTGCAAGCGCCGCTCACCGAGCCCAATGAACCTGCCTATCTGCTGCTGTTCGACCTGTATCAACTCAGCGGCCAGCAACAGACGTTCGACAGCCTGTCGACCGATTACATCAGCCGTTTTGAAACCTCGCCGCCCGCATGGCGCAACCGAACCCAGCAAGTGCGGTCCGCTGCGCCGGCATCCAGTTGGCCAAGCGTGGTTTTTCCGGAGTCCCTGGATGGCGACAGCGCAACGCAGGTCGAACGCGCACAACAGTTGAGCGCCGCACACCAGGTCTTGCGCCTGGACTTTAGCCGCATACGGGAGACCGACCCGGCCGGTTGCGCTCTGCTGTTGCAACTCTTGCGCAGTCTGCACAGCCATGATCTGATCTTGCCGGGAGCGCCGCAGCTGGTCGAGCGCATCCAATCCACCCTGCAAGCCGGACAGCGCGATGCCAGTGCCGCACCCTGGCTTTTGCTGCTGGAACTGCTACGGCTATTGGACCGGGAGCAGGAATTCGAAGAAAGCAGCATCGAATATTGCATCACTTTCGAAATTTCTCCTCCGGCCTTTGAGACGCCAAGGCCGCACTTTCCTCCAGTCCCTTTTCCGCAAGCGGGAGAGGGGACTACCAGCCAGCCAGAGCACTTCGTGATGCCGGAGCTTGTGACCGGCGATACCCGGCAACTGCTGGAGGCTATCAGTGCATTCGCGTCTGAGCGCGAAACCGTTGTGATCGACTGCTCGCAGTTGTACCGCATTGATTTCAGCGCATCCTGGCAACTTCTGGCCGGTTTGGTGCCGCTGGCCAGAAAAGGCAAAATACTCGAATTCCATGCAGTCAACTGCCCGGTCGCGGCTCTGCTCAATGTCATGGGATTGAAGGAAATCGCCAGCATCATCCCGCGCAAGGGCTGATGTCGTCGTCTTGCAATCGGCTGGCGCATCCCCACTTTTATTCCTTATGGCAGCATATCTGGAACACATTCGTCCACAGCATTTTTGAGGTAAGCATGGAACAATTTCACGGCACCACCATCCTGTCGGTGCGGCGCGGCAATATTGTCGCACTGGGCGGCGACGGCCAGGTTACGCTCGGCAATATCGTCATGAAAGGCACCGCCCGCAAGGTGCGCACGCTGTACCACGGCAAAGTGCTGGCCGGTTTTGCCGGCGGCACCGCCGATGCATTCACGCTGATTGAACGCTTCGAAGCCAAGCTGGAAAAACACCAGGGTCACCTGATGCGCGCCTCGGTCGAACTGGCCAAGGACTGGCGCACTGACCGCATGTTGCGCCGGCTGGAAGCGATGCTACTGGTGGCCGACCGCGAAACGACGCTGGTCATCACCGGCAACGGCGACGTGCTGGAGCCGGAAGACGGCATCGGCGCAATCGGCTCCGGCGGCACTTTCGCCCAGTCGGCAGCCAAAGCCCTGCAAGAAAATACCGATATGACGCCGCTTGATATCGTCAAAAAATCGCTGACGATTGCCGCCGAGCTTTGCATCTATACCAATATGTCACACACCATCGAAACGCTGGACTGATCGCCATGAATATGACCCCGCAAGAAATCGTCTCCGAACTCGACAAACATGTGGTTGGCCAAGGCAACGCCAAGCGCGCAGTCGCCATCGCGCTGCGCAACCGCTGGCGTCGGCAACAAGTGGCGGAGCCGCTGCGGCACGAAATCACGCCCAAAAACATCCTGATGATCGGCCCCACCGGCGTCGGCAAGACCGAAATCGCGCGCCGCCTGGCGAAACTGGCGGATGCGCCCTTCATCAAGATCGAAGCCACCAAGTTTACCGAAGTCGGTTATGTCGGCCGTGATGTCGACACCATCATCCGCGACCTGGTCGATATCGGCATCAAGCAAACTCGCGAAGCGGCCACCCGCAAGGTGCGCGCACATGCCGAAGATGCGGCCGAAGACCGCATCATCGACATCCTGGTGCCGCCGGCGCGCGATTTCGGCCTGAATACGCCAGCCGAGACCGATGCACAAAAAGGCAATTCCACGCGCCAGACCTTCCGCAAGCGCTTGCGCGAAGGTGCGCTGGACGATAACGAGATCGAGCTGGAAGTCGCCGAAGCCGGGCCGCAAATGGAAATCATGGCGCCGCCCGGCATGGAAGAAATGACCGAGCAGATCAAGACCATGTTTTCCGGCATGGGCAGCGCCCGCAAGAAAGCCCGCAAGATGAAAGTCCGCGACGCGATGAAGCTGCTGATCGAGGAAGAAGCAGCCAAACTGGTCAATGAGGAAGAACTCAAGCAGCAGGCGATCGCCAATGTCGAGCAAAACGGCATCGTGTTCCTGGACGAAATCGACAAGATCGCCTCGCGCTCCGAAGCCGGCGGGGCCGAAGTCTCGCGCGCCGGCGTGCAGCGCGACCTGCTGCCGCTGGTCGAGGGCACCACCGTCAATACCAAATACGGCATGATCAAGACCGATCACATCCTGTTCATTGCCTCCGGCGCTTTCCATCTGGCCAAACCGTCCGATCTGATCCCAGAACTGCAGGGCCGGTTCCCGATCCGGGTCGAACTGGAATCGCTGTCGATTGCGGATTTCGAATGCATCCTGACCTCCACCGACGCCTGTCTGACCGCGCAATACGAAGCGCTGCTGGCGACCGAGCAAGTGCAGATTGACTTCACTCCGGAGGGCGTCAGGCGCCTGGCTGAAATCGCTTATTCGGTGAATGAAAAAACCGAGAACATCGGGGCCCGTCGCTTGTATACGGTGATAGAAAAGCTGCTGGAAGAAATTTCGTTCGCGGCCAGCGAAACTGCCGGCAGAGTGGTCTCGATCGACGCCGCCTACGTCAACGAGCGGCTCGGGGCGCTGTCGATCGATGACGATCTGGCGCGTTACATTCTGTAGGAATCCCCCCCCCGCATAATTTGATTTATGCTGGAGTATATGCAAAAAACATACTGTTTCAGCATATAATTATTGGGGCTTTAAATATACACATTAGTGTATATTTAAAGCCCCAAAATCTTTGGAAACATACTATTTAACGTTGTGGGCTTGCTCTTGGCGGCGACTGTGATTGTGCTGCAGGTGCCACTCCTTGCTGAGCGGGCGGCGGCAAGCCAGTGGTCGCCCCCGACACGACTGTGGTCGTGGTGGCCGAAGACAGGCCCGGCGCCACCGCATCAGGCGCCCTGATCGACAGATCCAGGCCGGATTGGCTCTTGGCGCTGACTGCCAGTTCGACGCGCTTGATGACGCCTGACTCCGACAGCAGTACGTATTGCGGATGGACTTCCTTTACCGTCACGCCCGGCGACAGTTCCCCGCCGGCAGCCACCGCCTTGGCCGGCTTGCCGTCGGCCGACAGGATGGCCACGCTATCGTCGCTTCTGGCGGCGGCGACCACCCCGTTGAGCTGATAATTGCTGGCCAGACTGACTGCCGCACCGCCGCCGAACAAGCCTTTGGCGGCGTCCAGCGACAACTCGGGTGGCTCCGCCTGCGGTACGGCAGCCACCGCGCGTACCGGCGGTTGGAACAGTTGCATGGCCCAATAGGCGGCCGACGCACACAGCGCGATGAACATCGCAAAACTGGCAAACCAGGGCAAGCGCTTCATGTCAATTCTTTCTACGCATATTATTAACTAATGACACGCACGTCCGTAGGATGGGTGCAACCCATCATGCAAGTTCGATAGGCGATGGGTTTCACCCATCCTACGATACTGATGTTAATGCACCAACTGATTGATCTCGATGATCGGCATCAGCACCGCCAGCACGATCAGCAGCACCACCACGCCCATGATCAGGATCAGCGCCGGCTCCAGCAAGCCGGCGATGGTCAGCGTGCGGCGTTCCAGATCCTGCTCCTGGGAAGTGGCTGCGCGCTCCAGCATCGACGGCAATTCGCCGGTGGCTTCACCGGCGCGGATCATGTGGATCAGCATCGGCGGGAAATGCTGGCGCGCCGACAGCGCGCGCGCCAGGCTGACGCCTTCGCGCACCGCAGCAGCGGCTTCTTCGACTTGCTCGCGCATGGCGACATTCGACAGCGTGTCGCGGCTGGTCTGCAGCGCACGCAAAATCGGCACCCCGGAACCGATCGTGATCGCCAGCGTGCTGGCAAAGCGCGACGTATTCAGGCTGCGCTCGAATTTGCCGTACAGCGGCGCAGTCAGCAGCCATTTGTGCCAGCGCATTTTGGTGGCCGGATTCTGCAGCGCGGCGCGCCAAGCGAAACCCAGCGCGATGATCGCCAGCAACACAAACACGCCGTAATTCCGCACGAAATCGGAAATTGCCAGCATCATCACTGTCAGCAGCGGCAGCTTTTGCTTGGTATTGGAGAACACGGAAACGATTTGCGGCACCACATACGTCAGCAAAAAGATCACGATCGCAAATGCCACTACCGAGACGATGGCCGGATAAGTAAAAGCGAGTTTGACCTTTTGCACCAGCGCATTGCGCCGTTCGATAAAGTCGGCCAGCCGCGACAGTACCCGCGCCAGTTGGCCGATTTGCTCGCCGGAGGCGACCAGAGCGCGGTAAATCTCGGCAAAATCGCGCGGATGCTGGGACAAGGCGTCCGACAGCGATGCGCCGCCCATCACTTCGGAGCGGATCGATGCGATCAGGTCGCGTACATACGGCCGCTCGGCTTGTTCCAGCAACGCGGAAAACGCCTGTTCCAGCGGTAGGCTGGCTTCCAGCAAGCTCGCCATCTGGCGCGTAAACAACGACAGTTCATTGGTCGACAAGCGCTCGCCGAAGCGGTGCCGGCGGCGCGCGCCGGAGGCATCGACCTGGGTGGTAATCGGCTCCACCGCAATCGGCGTCAAACCCTGCAGGCGCAGATCGGTGCGCGCCGCACGGGCGCTGTCGGCGTTGACCACGCCTTTGCTGGTGGCGCCCAGGGCATTCACGGCTTCGTAACGAAAAACTGCCATGATCCTATTCTTTCGTCACGCGCAGCAATTCGGCCTGCGAGGTGGTACCGTCGGCCAGCCAGCGCTCGCCATCTTCGCGCATGGTCTGCATGCCGTCGCGCTGGGCGGCGCTGCGGATCTCGGCTTCGGATGCGCTGTGATGGATCAGCGCGCGGATTTCATCGGTGGTCTGTAACAATTCATAGACGCCGACCCGGCCCTGATACCCGGAATGGCCGCACTTGTCGCAGCCAACCGGTTGCCAGTTTTGGCCGTCATGTTGCCGGCAATGCGGGCACAACTTGCGCACCAGGCGCTGCGCCAGCACCCCGAGCAGCGACGACGACAGCAGGAACGGTTCAATCCCCATGTCGAGCAAGCGCGTCACCGCAGCGGCGGAATCGTTGGTATGCAAGGTTGCCAGCACCAGATGGCCGGTGAGCGAGGCCTGCACCGCAATCTGCGCGGTTTCCAGATCGCGGATTTCACCGATCATGATGATGTCCGGATCTTGCCGCAGGATCGCCCGCAGCGCCTTGGCGAAGCTCATGTCGATGCGTGGGTTGACTTGGGTCTGGCCGACCCCGGCCAGATCGTATTCGATCGGGTCTTCCACCGTCAGGATATTGGTGGCGGTGGTGTTCAGACGCGTCAGCGCCGCATACAGGGTAGTGGTCTTGCCGGAACCGGTCGGCCCGGTCACCAGCACGATGCCGTGCGGCTGCGCGATCAGTTTGGCAAACTGCGGCAGCAGCGCATCGCCCATGCCCAGATTCTGCAGATCGAGCTGGCCGGCTTCCTTGTCCAGCAAGCGCAACACCGCGCGCTCGCCATGCCCGGTGGGCAAGGTGGAGACCCGCACGTCGACCGGCTTGCCGCCGACCCGCAGCGTGATGCGGCCATCTTGCGGCAGACGTTTCTCGGAAATATCGAGTTGCGCCATGATCTTGATGCGCGAGATCAGCGCCGCGTGGATTGCCTTCTTCGGCCGCACCACATCGCGCAGCGCGCCGTCGATCCGGAACCGCACCACCGAAGATAGCTCGAACGGCTCGATGTGGATGTCGGACGCGCCTTCGCGCAGCGCCTGGGTCAGCAGCGCATTGATCATGCGGATCACCGGTGCATCGTCGGCCGATTCCAGCAGATCCTCGATGGCCGGCATGTCCTGCATCAGTCGGGTCAGGTCGAGATCGGACTCGACTTCACCCACCACCTGCGCGGCATCGCCGCCGGAGCCGGCGTAGGCTTTGGCAATCGCCGCCTTGAGTTCCTCGTGCGGAAGGGATTTCAGCTTGACGCGGCCGAAGCGGCGGCTCACTTCGGCAATCGCGGTCGGCGGCGTCGCATCGGAAAACCATACCTCGACCGTATTTTCGTGATCCTCGGTCTTGCGGTACGCCAGCAGCGCGAAATCGCGCGCATACGCATACGGCAACAAGCGGGCCTCGTTCATCATGCTGTTCATTATCTCGACTCTGCCTCCGGCGCAGCGGGCGTGACCTGGATCGCCGCGCCGCCATTGCCGTTTGCGTCCGGCACACTGACCCTTGGCTGCGGTTTCAGGAACGAGCCGCCGATGGGTTGGCCGCTTTCTAGCGGCGGCAGAATCGGTGCGCCGGTATCCGGTAAAAAGGCGGTTCTGGCCGGCTGAGCGGCGACTTCGGTGCCGCGGATGTAATCGTAGCGATCGGCCACCACGCTGGCGCTCTGCTCGCTGCTGCGGATCACGGTCGGGCGCAAAAACACCATCAGATTGGTTTTCTTGCGGCTGCGCTTCTGGTATTTGAACAGGTTGCCGATGATCGGAATATCGCCCAGGCCGGGTACTTTTTCGGCACTGTCACCCACGGTATCTTCGATCAAGCCGCCGAGCACGATAATCTGGCCGTCATCGGCCAGCACATTGGTTTCAATCGAGCGCTTGCTGGTGATGATGCCGGCCGTGTTGGCGGTGCTCTGGACCGCCGAAGTCTCCTGGTAAATCGCCATCTTCACGGTACCGCCCTCGGAAATTTGCGGCCGCACCCGCAGCGACAGGCCGACGTCTTTACGCTCGATGGTCTGGAACGGATTGACGCCGGCGCCGCCGCCCGATGCTTGCGTGGTGTACTGGCCGGTGATGAAAGGCACGTTCTGGCCGACAATGATTTTAGCTTCTTCATTGTCGAGCGTGATCAGGTTCGGGGTCGACAGGATATTGGTATTGGCGTCGGACTCCAGCGCCCGCGCCAGCGCACCCAGGCCGAGCTTGCCGTTGATCTGGCGAAATATCCCCAGCGTCAGACCGGCGCCCGGCGTTACCGCGCCATTTCCGGTTGCCAGATTGAGGATATTGTCGCCGCCGGTGGCAAACGCGGCGCCGCCGCCGACCCGATAGCTGCTGCCGCTATTGCCGGACAAACCGAGCCACTGGATGCCGAACTCGGCCGCCTTGTCGGCTGTGACTTCGACGATCAGCGATTCGATATAGACCTGGGCCCGGCGCACGTCGAGCTGGTCGATGACGGTGCGCAGATTGCGATACACAGGCTCGCTGGCGGTGATGATCAGGGTATTGGTGGCGGTGTCGGCCTGGATAAAACCAGCCGAACCGCCGGACGACAATACGGCCGGTGCGGCAGAAGGCGGCATGGACCCGGACATCCCGTTGGCGGTATTTTGCATGGGCGCCGGTGCTGATGTCGCCGGGGTCGAGCCTGGCGCCGTGCCATCCGAGCCGACCACCGAACGCAAGGTCAGCGCCAGCTTGGTGGCATCGGCGTTTTTCAGGTAAACCACATGCACGTTGCCGGGTTGCGCGGTCGGCTGGTCCAGTTTGGCGATCAGCGATTTGGCCAGATTCGCGCGTGCCAGTGACGGCGCGCGCACGATCACCGCATTGGTGCGGCTATCTGCAATCAGGTTGACGCGGCCGGAATCCGTGCCAGGTGCCGCGGCGCCCGGTTCCAGCAGTTTATTGATCATGAGCGCGATATCGGCGGCAATCGCGTAGCGCACCGGCACCACATCCATATCTCCGCTGGCGGGAGCGTCCAGCGCGCTAATGATTTTTCCCAGCCGGTTCAGGTTATCGGCATAGTCGGTAATCACCAGCGAATTGTTGCCCGGATTGGCATTGATCGTGTTGTTGGGCGAAATCAGCGGCCGCAACACCGCCACCAGATTGCCGGCCGATTCATAATTCAGGCGAAAGATCCGGGTTCCGATCTGGTCGCCCTTGAGGCGAACCGCGTCGCTCCTGACTTGGGTCGGGGTCGCTTGCAGTTTGGCATCGGCTTCCGGCACCACCTTGGTGAAACCATCGCCGGCTACCATTGCATACCCCTGCAAGCGCAAGGCTGACGCTAGCAGGCTGAAGGCTTGCGCCTTGGTCAGCGCAGTCTCGGCCACCAGATTGATGGTGCCCTTGACGCGCGGATCGATGATGAAAGTGGTGTTGGTGTAGTGGCCGATCGCCTTGATCACGGATTCGATATCGGCACCGACGAAATTCAGCGTCGCTTCGTTATTGGCGGCCGCGGCCGGCCAGGCCGGCGGGATTGCCGCAACGCTCAGCAGGAATACCGCGGTCGCGCGCAAGCGCTGCCATTGGGCGTTTTTCTTAATGTGTTTTTGCATGCTGTTCCCCACCGCCGTATTTGATTGTTTTTTCATTATCTGAACTCTAAAGCGATCACATCACGGCCAGCGACCATGCGGCGCTGGCCCAGTAAATTCAACAGGTTAGCCAATTTTTCCTGTTGTCCGGCGGCCGCCTCGGCGGTGCCGGAAAAACGCAGACGGCCATTCTCCAGCGCGCCACCGCCATTCAGCAGCAGCGGACCCTTGACGGTCTTGAGCACCAGTTGCGCGCTCTGCCCGCGCCATTCCATTGTTACCAGATAAGCGCCCAGTGGCTTGATCGGCGACAGACGCGACGCTATATCTTCGATATCCAGCCGCAGTGCGCCCTGCAGATCGATCTTTTGGCCACGACGCGCCAATTGCAGCGGACTCCAGGACAAGCGCATCCGGCCGCTGGGCGCTATCGTATTGAGCGGCGCGCCCAATCCGGTCAGCCGTTCCGCTGGCAACAGGACTTCTGCCGCACTGACCCGCCACTGCGACCAACTGCCGCTAATACTGACCGGCTGCGTCAGCGCAGCGGGGTTTTCCAGCTGCAGTCTGACTTGGCCCAGCAACAGCAGCGGTGATAAATGCCATGAAAATCGGCCCGGCAGCAAGGGCGTGACCGGATCTCTGACGCCGGGCGCACCGCCGATCGAGGCCGAGCCGTTCCAGAGCGTGCCCTGCGCATCGCCCAGCGTCAAGCGTCCTGCGGTCTGCGCCTCCAGTAGTGTTGCCATCCAACTGGCCGGCAAGTATGCCAGCACCGTAAGGGCGACGCTGACGCAACCCGCCAGCAACCAGAGCAAGATGCGCGCCACTCAATCGGCCTTTGGCGCACGCAGGGTCAGGCTGGCTTTGACGCTGCCGGCCATGGTTGTTGCTGTAACATTGGCCTCGACTACCGCCAGCCGCGTCGTTTTCTGTAGCGCCTGCAAGGCGTCCAGCAGCGCGCCGAAAGGGACTTCTGCGAATTGCAGTCGGGCAAAATCACCGCTCCACACCACGCTTTGCGCCTTTAGACCGTTTTTCTGCAGCGCCGCCTCGATGCTTTCTTTGCTCACGCCCGCTGCAGCGGCAGCCGGCCTCGCTGCGGCGGGCAAGGCGGCAGCCTGTTTGGCCATTGCCTGCAATTGTGCGGATTGGTGCCGCAAGACCGGCAGATTTTTGTGCAGCTGGGTGCGGCCCTGCAAGGCCGGGTCGATCAACAGCAGGTACAACAGGCCCAGCAAAACCACTGCGCTACCAAGCGCGATCAGGATGCGCTCGCGCCGATTGCGCTCAGCCCAGAAGTGCGCCGCTGTAGCGCGCCTATCGGCAAAGCGGACGGACTGGAGCGCCCATTTTCTGGAAAACTTGCGGTTGAGATTCATCGCGTACTCCTGATCTGCCAGACGCCAGCGCCTTGTTCGGTCAACGCCAGCT
This sequence comes from Gelidimonas diazotrophica, assembly GCF_055694025.1. Classification (NCBI taxonomy): domain Bacteria; kingdom Pseudomonadati; phylum Pseudomonadota; class Betaproteobacteria; order Burkholderiales; family Oxalobacteraceae; genus Gelidimonas; species Gelidimonas diazotrophica. Next base: position 3,386,592 of record NZ_CM146349.1, on the reverse strand, counting down.
TGTGCGGTGCCAAGACCTGCCGGATGGCATCGGGTTTGACCGCATCAGCAGGCTTCAGGCGCACCAGCAGGCTGCGCTCGCGGTATTCGATCGCGGCAATCGCGGCCTGCGCTTGGCCCGCTTTGTCCGCTTGCAGCAGACCGGCCCAGGCGTTCCCAAAGGCACCCGCCAGCGTCAGAAAATCATCCGGCCCAGCCTGGCCAGCACCTTGCTTGGCGGCACTGATTTTTTGCTGCATTTGGGCCACCGGATCGATGATCACGCTTTCTTTCGGAAAGGCGGCGCGGAAAGTCTGATGCATACCGTCATGCAGGAAATCGGCTTCGTGCTGCAACTGCAGCCAGTTGGCATTAAGCCCGACAATATTCACCAGAACCGCCAGCAGCGCCAGCGCCGCCGGCCAGCGCCACGGCCGCCAGTTCACCTGCGGACCGGCCGACGCGCCCAACCCGCTCATCAAATCCAGCGTCACGCCCTTGGCAGCAGCGGCGCACTGAACCCAGTCTTCGGTCACGATCTGCAGTTGCGCATCGTCGGCAGCAGTTGCTGCCTGCTGATAAGCCGCCACGCTGGCCGGCGACACTTGCAGAATCAGGTCGGCTTGCGGCGCCATGAGCCGCAATGCATCGATGACTTCGCGCGCACCATTGCCATCTGTGGCGCCGACGCAAAAGCCGATTCCATCCTGCTCCGACCAGCGCAAGGCAACGTCGCTGTCAGCGCCGTATTCAGTGACTGTCGCAGCAACCGCGGGAGGCTGGTACGGCAGGCAGAGCTGGGCCGGCACGGCTACCAACTGGCGCGCCCCCAGCGCGGTCAGGCTCGCGGATAACTGTTCCAGCCAGGCGCGATTGACCACCGCTACCGTGCGCATGCCGTCCTGCGCTGTGCCGACGGCAAACGCGCACTCGGCCGGGTCCGACATCAATTGATCCTCGACCAGGTTGGGCAGCACTGCCTTCAGCCGGGCACTTGACAACGGCGGCACCTTGACGCGCAACAAGCTGACATCGCTGGCGGCCAGCAGCAGCACCACCCGGAGCGCCTGCCGGATTGCGTCGGTCAGGCCGGGCAGCGCGGAGAGTCCCTCGCGCTCGACTGCGCCGCTGTTCGATACCAGTGCAAACCGGCATGGCAGCGGCATCAGCGCGGCGTCGAAGGCGGCTTTGGAAGGATGGCGGATGTACAGTATGCTCACGGTGTCAAATTTCCCGAAATATTAATTGTCCCGAACCCAGATTAGCTTGGTGGTGCGATCGCTACGCTCAATCAGGGCCTGCATCTCCATGGTGGCACGGTTCAGGCGCACTTTGCCATTGACGATGAAATAATTTGTCGCCACCGCAAAGTCGTTGGCGCTTACCGCACCCGCCTTACCCGGTGGCAAGAGCGCAATAAAGTCGGCGCTGCTGCGAAAAGGCGTCTTTGCGCGCGCGGCCACTAGCGCCGTGGCATCCGATAGCGAGAGTGTATCAATTCTGGCCGCCAATACCTGGGCCGAAGCGGTATTCACATTGATTAGCGTAATGTTCGGCAGCAAGGTCACGAAATCGCGCAGCGGGGCCAGTAGCGGTGCAGTGAATCCGGGCACCGCCAGCAAATCGTCGACCTGCAATAATTCTAGCGGCTGCAGGCCGGGCTCGGGCTGGCTGGCAGCGCCCGCCGGCGCATTGCCGGTCGAGGCTGGAGCGATTGGCTGCGCACCTGACTGGATTGCAACTCCCGCCTGCGTACTGCCACCAATTGAGGCTGGAGCGATTGGCTGGGCGCGCGCCATGGTGTCTGCCACCGCTTGTGCCAGGCCGGTATTCAGTTGCAGACTGCCCAGCAAGCGCGCAAAGACGGCGATTTCGCGCGGGTTGATTTTGCCGCTTTGCGCCAGATTGGCGAGATTGAAGCGTCCTTGCGCATCCACAATCTGACCCGACAGAGTGGCGTCGCTCTGATCGCTATCGGTACGGCCGTTTTCGACATACTGGTCGAGCCGGGTTTCTGCCAGCGACACTGACCACGGCTCATCGAGCGTATCGACGCGGGAAAACTTGGCATCTTCGCGCAGCACCAAGCGCGCCCAGTCGAGCGCACCGCGCAAAATCCACTTGGTCTGCAGGTGCAAGCGCTGATTTTCGATCGAGCGCACCTGCACCTGTTGCTGCCAGAACAGGCTGGCAACTATCGTCACCGCCAGCGCTGTCAGCAGCAGCGCGGTGATGATGGCCACGCCGCGCTGGGCGGCCCATGGCACGCGCCTCATGACGCCCCCAGCAGGAAGATCTTGGTCATGCGCAGCGTTTGGCCGGTCTGCAGCACTGTCAGTACGACTTCCAGCCCGCTCGCGGCAGTGGTGCTGCTGTAGTCGGTGTGCCAGTCGGTGCCGCCACTCCACCACAAGCGCATCGTCAGGCCCGATACCGCGCTTTGCAATACCACCGCCGGTGCAGTGTCGGTGTCAGTGCCGCTGACGCTACTTTTCCAGAGCGCGTCGAGCGCGCTCAGGTCGCGGGTAGCGATCGATTCGCGCCGGATCAACTCGCCATTCCGGATGCGATAAGCCACCACTTGCAGGCGTGATGGCTGATCGTCGGCAAATACGGTGCGAATCAACGTCAGGCGTCCGTCTTCTGCCGCCAGCGTCGGGCGGCCGATACTGGTTGCGCTGGCGAAATGTTCAGCATCGCTTTGCAGTTGCGCGAATGCCAGTTGCAGGCCGCGGGTTTGCTCCAGTTCGGTGGTCAGCGCCACGCGTGCGCGCACGATGCCATCCAGCCCGCGCCAGCCGAGTACCGCGACAATCGCCAGGATGCTGATGGCGACCAGCAATTCAATCAGGGTAAAGCCGCGCCGGCTGGGTTTATAGACCATTGGGCACCACCTGCACCAGCTTGATAATGCGCCGTTCCAGATTGCCGGACTCGAACACGCTGACTTCGACCCGGCGGAAATTCGGGTTCGGGGTGGCGATGACTTCTTCCTCGCAGACCAGTTGCAAGCGGCCTTGCGGGCAATCGAACCCGCGCTTGCCGAAGGCCGGCCATTCGTGCGCCAGGCGGATTTGGCTCAGGCGGTTTTCGGCCGACCAGTTGGCCATCATCGCGGCGCGCAAACCTGCGCTGTTTTGGGTCAGACTCCCCACCGCGCGCAAGCTCGCGCCCAGCGAGGTACCGACGATCACCAGCGCCACCAGCACTTCGAGCAGGGTAAAGCCGGCGGCGACGCGGTTTGGGGTTCGCGCCATCTCAGTCCGCCACGAAATGGCCGATGCCATCGGCGCGAATGACGACGCTGACTGTCTCCAATGACAGCGTCAGCACGAAAGGCTTGTCGACCGGCTCGCGCCCGAACACGATGCGCAGCGGCCCATCGGTAGCCGCCAACGGCGGGTTGATCGACAGCGCTAGCGGCGCACTTTTGAACAAGCGCTCGCGCAGCAAGTCATCCTGTGTGATGACTTGCCAGGCGTGGTCCTCATGCACCAGGAAGCGGTAACGATCCGGCTCCAGCTCGAAGGCAACCGGCCGGTTGCGCACGATCGCTTCGTCGCGCGCCAGTTGCAGCAAGAGCGCGATGCGCTGGGCTTCGTTTTGCAGCGACTGGCGCGCATCCGGCAGCGCGTTGAACGCCACCGCGCCGAGCGTGATGCCGATAATCACGATGACGATCATCAGTTCCAGCAAGGTAAAACCGCGCGCAAGCGAGTGCCGCTGGGCAAGTCCGAATGTGGTTACAGATCCCACGAGCCGATATCGGCATCGTTAGCGGCGCCGCCAGGCTGGCCGTCGGCGCCGAACGAAAACACGTCGATCTCGCCTTTGAGGCCGGGTGACAGCAACTGATAAGCACCGCCCCACGGGTCTTTCGGCACCTTATCCAGATAACCGCCGGTTTTCCAGCCGTTGGCGGCCGGGCCGGAAGTCGGCCGCGTAGTCAGCGCCGCCAAGCCTTGCTCGGTGGTCGGATAGCGCTGGTTATCGAGCTTGTACAGTTTGAGCGCCTGCATGATGGTTGCAATATCCTGCTTGGCTGCAACAATGCGCGCTTCGTCGGTGCGGCCCATCAGTTTCGGTACCACCAGCGCCGCCAGCACGCCCATGATCACGACCACGACCATGATCTCGATCAGAGTAAAGCCGCGCTGCATGGCGTTACCCAGGCGGCGTGGTACGTGGAATATGGAAACATTCGGCATAAGCATTTCTTGTTAAAAATAGAAAAAGAACCATGAGTATAAGGCCGAAGCGGTCGAAGCGTCGGCGCGGAAACCACGCGCTACTTGCGCCATCGCAAGCAACCGGAATGGGACTTGGGGCCGCACTGCCGAGTTCCGCAGGCGCAGGCGCTCCCATCGGGATTGCCTGGCAGCCAGCAGCGCTGATTCGTGCTACGGTCATGCTGGAAAAACTTAAGGAGATTCCCATGGCACTATCGCACGCCACATCCGGCACCGTAATCGACCTGCGTCCGTTGGGCGAAAAATGCGCAACTTTTTCATCGATCGCCCTGATCAAAACCCCGCAGCTAGAAGTTATGCGCCTGACCATGCCGCGCGGCAAGACAATGCCGTCACACAAGGTCTCGGGCGAAGTCACCGTGCAATGCCTGGAAGGCAGCGTCGCCTTCATCGCGCATGGGCGGGTTCAGAATCTGCATGCCGGCGACATGATCTTCCTGGCCGGCGATGAAATGCACGCGCTGGAAGCACTCGAAAATGCCTCGGTGCTGATCATGATCTTGCTCAAGAAGGCCGCGGCATGAAGTTGCAGCGATAAATATACTGGCTATTGTATTTTTATAATCCGCAATGAATATATGCGGAAAGTACTATGTTTTTACATATACTCATGCATTTATTAGTGACTGCGTGACTATTCAGCCCGCTATGAGTTTTGCCGTCAAAGTACAAGGGCGGGTTTGGAACCCGCCCCTACGAACGCTCCGACTCTCGCCATCCGGCAGGGAAAAAGGATTGTTCATAGTGGACTGAAAATTACGTGACTGCACATTGAGTCCCGTAAGCGCGGGATTCTTAAAATTCCTCCCACTGGCCATCTGCGCCGGCTGTCGGCGCGGCCAATTTTTGGGCCGGCGGCACCGCTTTCCTGTCGATGGTGCGCTTGCCGGCATTCGGCAATGCGGCAGCCGCATTGACAAGCCGGCCAGGCGCAGCGGCGCTGGTCAATTGCAGTCGATCGAGCTTGAACACGCTCACCACTTGCGACAGATTTCCCGCCTGATCCTGCAGCGATGCAGCGGCGGCAGCGGCTTCTTCCACCAGCGCCGCATTTTGCTGGGTGACCTGATCCATCTGGCTGATGGCTTGATTGATTTGTTCGATGCCGGAAGTTTGTTCCCGGCTGGCCGACGTGATTTCACCCATGATGTCAGTGACCCGCTTGACGCTGGCGACGATCTCTTCCATGGTGACGCCGGCCTGGTCGACCAGCTTGGCGCCCTGATCCACTTTTTCCACCGAATCGCCGATCAGGGTTTTGATTTCCTTCGCGGCACTGGCACTGCGCTGCGCCAGGCTGCGCACTTCGGTTGCGACCACCGCAAAGCCGCGGCCCTGCTCGCCGGCACGGGCTGCTTCGACAGCCGCATTCAAAGCCAGAATGTTGGTCTGGAATGCGATGCCGTCGATGACGCCGATGATGTCGGCGATTTTCCTGGATGAATCATTGATTGACGCCATGGTGTCTACCACTTGCGCCACCACCGCGCCGCCTTTTTGCGCGACGTCGGAAGCGGTCAAGGCCAGGACGTTGGCCTGGCGCGCATTGTCGGCATTTTGCTGCACGGTGCTGGTCAGCTCTTCCATCGAGGACGCGGTTTCTTCAAGGGAACTGGCTTGCTGTTCGGTGCGCGAGGACAGATCCATGTTGCCGGCCGCGATTTGGCTGGAGGCGGTAGCGATGGTGTCGGTGCCGCTGCGCACCTGTCCAACAATATTGACGAGGCTGTCGCGCATCTCTTTTAGCGCATGCAGCAGGCTGGTCCGATCGTTATCTTTCAAATTCACCGCAACCGTCAGATCGCCCTGCGCGATGCGGCGCGTAATGTTGGTGGCATAACTTGGTTCGCCGCCCAACTGTTTTTTGATGCCATGCCTGATGATCAGCGCGATAACGATGCCGAAGAGCGTGGCTACAGCGCCTAATAAGGCCAGCAGCAGCACTGAAGTGCGCGACTGCTCCTTGGTCTGTACCACCGTTTTTGCAATCGACTCCGTTTGATAAGCCGAGAGTTTCTTGATACTGGCTACATAGTCGTCCAGCGCCGGTTCCAGTTTGGCTTGTATCAGCGTTCGCGCATTTTCTGCATTGCTGATTTTTTCCCTGAAAATTTCTTCGCGGGCTGCAATGTAAATTTTACGTTTGTCGCCGATCTGGGCGAGCAGGGCGGTTTCGTCGGCACTTTTCTCGAACGTTTCCAGCTTCTTTTGAATCTCTGTGATCTTTGCGCTGGTTTCTTTGATTTTGGCCTGGACTTGTTGCTGCCTTGCCGGATCATTGGATTCCGCCACCGCGATGGTGCGCGCGCCATTGAGGTTCGTGTTGGCAGCCCATTCAGAGAACAGGCGCTCTTTCTGCATTTCGTGGTCAACCATCGTTGTGACGCTGCTGCCGATGCTTTGCAACTGCCAGGAGCCGATCCCTGCGATGAGCACCAGCTGGATAATTACAATCGAAAATCCGAGTGCAAGCCATGTACCGATCTTAATGTCTGCCATTTTCATGGAATGCTCTTATCTTTAATAGAGTGGTGCTGATTAGACGTCGAAGTCGATGTGGATAATGTTTTTATGTTCACGCCGCCAGGGAGTTGATCCATCCCGTTTCAGCACTGGATATCAGCATGCGCCCTGATGGCATTCGCTTTGCGCGGGGATGGACTTGCATTACCTCGAAGCAATTTGCTGCAGCATTATAGCCATGTTGCATGCCGCATTAATTGCCCGGTTTGCATCCGCTTCTGATTGGAAATGCCGGGTGGCCCCGCAAGCTGCGATCAGCCCCGGCATGCGACTTTCCCCGGGCTGTGCATTGCTTTGGAGCACATGCTACATTCGGTTGCATTGCCGTCACAATCCCAATCATGCCAACCACTTTGAATAGTCTCGCCGTACGCCTCCCGTTCCTGACCGCGCTTGCCATCTCGCTGGGCGCCGCCGTCTCGCTCGGCATGGCGCGCTTTTCTTATGCGCTGTTGCTGCCGCCGATGCGCAGCGACCTGGGCTGGACTTATCTGCTGGCCGGCGCGATGAATACCGGCAATGCCTTCGGTTACTTCATCGGCGCGCTGATGACGCCCGCCCTGATGCGGCGCTTCGGCGCGCACCGGATGCTGGTTGCCGGCGCGCTGCTGGCGGCGCTGTTCATGCTGCTGTCCGGCTTTGTCACTGACACCAACTTGCTGATGGGGCAGCGCGTCCTGTCGGGCGTGGCCAGTGCCTTCACGTTTATTTCCGGCGGCGTGCTGGCGGCGCGCCTGGGCGGTATGCATCCGCGTCACGCCGGTTTTCTGATCGGCCTGTATTACGGCGGCACCGGTTTCGGCATCGTCTTGTCGGCCTGGCTGGTGCCCGCCGCGCTGGCCGCAGCCGTGACCTTCGGCGCTGCGCACGGCTGGCAATGGGCCTGGCTCACCTTGGCCGGCACTTGTCTGCTGGCGACGCTGGGAATGGCAGCGCCGGCCCGGCAGATCCCGGATGCGCCGCGGCCGGCCGGCGCGCATGGACGATTTCGGGCGCGCTCTTTCGGCTATGGGCTGGCGGCCTATTTCATGTTCGGAGCCGGCTATATCGGCTATATGACTTTCGTCATCGCGCTGCTGAAGCAACAGGGCATGCGTGCGCCGCTGATCACGCTGTTTTACACCATGCTGGGACTGGCGGTGCTGGCTTCGTCGCGCATCTGGGCCCGCATGCTGGACCATTTCAAGGGCGGCCAGTCGCTGGCGATTTTGAACGGCTTGCTGGCGCTGGCCACGCTGTTGCCGGCACTCTCCGCGAGTCCGTTGGTGGTATTCGCATCAGGCGTGCTGTTCGGCGGCGTCTTTTTATCGGTGGTGGCGTCCACCACCGCGCTGGTGCGGCACAACTTGCCGCCGCCGGCATGGTCGGCCGGGATCAGCGCCTTTACCACGGTGTTCGCCTTCGGTCAGATTGTCGGGCCCAGCGCAGTCGGCTGGATCGCCGATGGTGCTGGCGGTTTGCAGCGGGGCCTGGTGTTTTCGGCGCTGACGCTGTGCCTCGGCGGGTTGCTGGCGTTGCGGCAGCGGGCGGTCATTTCCGCCGTCGGCGTTTAGACTGATTCTTCGCGCGGATCGCGCGCCAACAGGCGCGCCACCATCTCTTGCACCGGATCGCCGTCGAACAGCACGCCGGCCACCGCATCGGTAATCGGCATGCTGACCCCGCGCTCAAGCGCCAGCGCGCGCACCGCCTGCGCGCATCGCACGCCTTCGGCTACATGTCCGAGATCGGCCACGATCGTGGCCAGCGGCTTGCCTTGCGCCAGCCCCAAGCCGACCTGGCGATTGCGCGACAGGTCGCCGGTGCAGGTCAGAATCAGGTCGCCCATCCCGGCCAGCCCCATGAAGGTTTCGGCTTGGCCGCCGAGCACCACGCCGAGCCGCGTGATTTCAGCCAGGCCGCGCGTAATCAGCGCGGCGCGGGCGTTGTGCCCCAGCCCCAGCCCATCGGCGATCCCGGTGGCAATCGCCAGGATATTCTTGACCGCACCGCCCACCTCGACCCCGATTTGATCCTCGCTCGAATACACCCGGATATTGCCGCCATGAATCGCGCGCACCGCATGATCCCGGAAGTCTTGCGAGGTGGTGGCAAACGTCAGCGCGCAAGGCAGGCCGCGCGCCACTTCCTGCGCGAACGACGGCCCCGACAGCGTGCCGGACGAGATGCGCTGGCCCAGCACATCGAGCACCACTTCATGCGGCAGCAGCCGGGTTTGTTCTTCGAAGCCTTTGCACAGCCAGATTATATTGGCCGGCGCATACGGTTTCAGGCGTTCCAGCAGCGAGCGCAAGCCGGCCACCGGGGTGGCGGCGACCAGCAAGCCATCGGCCGCAGCATGCGCGACGGCGTGCTCGAAATCGGGGCTCAATTCGAGCGCATCCGGCAAGCGGATGCCCGGCAAAAAGCGACAGTTTTCGCGCCGCGCCGCGCAGTCGCGGATCAGTTCGGCGTCGCGCCCCCACAGCACGACCCGCTGCCGTTCAGCCAGCGATATCGCCAGAGCGGTGCCCCAGGCGCCAGCGCCGAGGATTGTGATAGGCATGGAAAACAAGGTGGGATCGGTTGACATGGCGGTATGGAGTTATTTTTCGAGAGGGTGCGTCGGCATTGCAGAGGGCCGGACGGCGCTTCAGGCAAGCGTTTCCTGATGTTTGTGATTGAATTGATACCAGGCGCTGTATAAATCATTGCCGCAGTAAATATATGCGGGAAAGTAGTGGTTTTTAGGCATACCCCCGCTATTTACTGATAAGACTATTCGCCCCACACGTCGGCTGCCTTGACGTAGCCGCTCTGGCCGTCGCGGTGTTTTACCTTGAGCCAGCCAGATGCGGCCGGCGCCAGTAATTCGAGCAAGACGTTTTTGTCGGCGCTGAAGACGACGCTGGCGGCTTCGTCCTGCGAGGCCCGGATCTGCGCATTGGCGACACTGACGACCACCCAGCGCTGCGCACTCAGCGCGCTGGATTCGACCCATGACAGATCGCCGCTGGCGTCGCGCACCTTGACCCAGTTGCCGTAGCTCAGGATTACTTCCAGCGGCATATTGCGCGGCGCGATGAATACTTTGGCGCCGCGCACCGAAGGCGCGTCGTACATGATGGCCGGCGCCGCTGCGACCGATTTGAAATCGGCCGCCTGCGCTATGCCAGCCGCCATCATTAATCCCAAACATACAGCGAAAACTGCGGTCTTCATGAACGGGCTCCGGCAGGGCGGCAAAGTGCGTACTTCAGTGCGTGGTAGGCGTGCCATCCGGCGCCAGGATGGCGGATGCGCTTTGTTCAGCGAGGGCTTGCTGGCGCTGCTGATAAAACACTTCGAAATTGATTTCGGACAAATGCACCGGCGGAAATCCGGCACGGGTAATCGCATCGGCGATGTTGGCGCGCAAATACGGATACACGATGTTCGGGCAACCAATCCCCAGCAAGGCGTCGATCTGCTCGGACGGAATGTGGCGCGCTTCAAAAATGCCGGCTTGCTTGCCTTCGACCAGAAATGCCACCTTGTCATTGATCTTGGCGGTGACGGTAATCGTCACAGTAGATTCAAAAATTCCGTCAGCCAGATTGTCGACCCCGACATCGACTGCGACTTCGATATTCGGCGCCTCTTGCTCCAGGAAAATCGCCGGTGAATTCGGTTGCTCCAGAGACAGGTCTTTCAGATACACGCGCTGGATTTGGAATACGGGTTGCTGGACTTCTTCAGTCATGAAACGCTTTCATAAGGTTTGAAAATGGGCGCTAGGAAATCTGCAATCGTGCTCCCGCGCCCGTCTAGTGGGGTATTGTAATGCCAAGAATGCAGCTTAAGCGCCTTTGAGCAGCGCATCAAGCCTGCCCGCATGGTCCAGCGCCGACAAATCGTCGAAACCGCCCACGTAGGTGTCGCCGATATAGATTTGCGGCACCGTGCGGCGGCCGGTCTTTTCCATCATCGCATCGCGCTGCTGCGGGTCGAGATCAATCCGCACCTTTTCAATCTGGTCCACGCCCCTGGCTGTCAAAAGACGCTCCGCCATCACGCAGTAAGGGCAGACTCCGGTGCTGTACATCAATACATGTGCTGTCATATTTCTGTTCTTCCTTTATTTAACGGTTGGCAAGCCCTGCGCCTGCCAGGCAGTCATGCCGCCATCCAGACTCACCGCTTCGCTGAAGCCGGCTTTTTTTAATCGCGCGGTTGCGCTAGCCGAACGGGTCCCGGTCGCACAGACGACGATGACCGGTTTGCCCTTGAATTTTTCGAGTTCGCCCAATTTCGCCGGCAGAGTTTTCTGGCTGATGTTTTTCGCGCCCTGCAGATGGCCGGCAGCGAATTCTTCCGGCTCGCGCACGTCCAGAATCAAGGCCTTGCCCTGATTGATGATCTGGGTTGCCTGCAACAAACTCACCTTCGATCCGCGCCGCAACAAGCCGGGCACCAGCAAAGCACCACCTGAAAGGAGCGCCAAGCCAAACAAGCTGATATTTTCAAGAATGAATTTCACAAGTTTCCAATGATAAAAGTCTAATAAGATTACCCATAACCGTACCCATAACCGGCAGCTGTAAATCAGCAGTTTCATACCGACAAGCACCGTTTAAGCCGCATCAGCGCATACATGCAATGGCCGGTTTAACGATGAATGGACCGCAGCCAAGCACATCATTATAAAATAGAAGACAAAATTCAATCCAACGCAGCCCAAACGCAGCCCAAACGCAGCCCGAACTTAAGCTTCGAACTTAACTCTTTTTACGCTTCCCATTCCCCAACATGTATAAATTAGTCTTAATGCGCCACGGCGAATCCACCTGGAATCTTGACAACCGTTTCACCGGCTGGACCGACGTCGATCTGACCGCAAAAGGCGTCGCCGAAGCCAAACAGGCCGGCGCCGTGCTGCGCGAAGCCGGTTTTACCTTCGACCTCGCTTACACCTCGGTGCTCAAGCGTGCGATCCGCACGCTCTGGGGCACGCTCGACGAGATGGATCTGATGTGGCTGCCGGTAGTGCATGACTGGCGTCTCAACGAGCGCCACTACGGCGCTCTGCAAGGTTTGAACAAGGCCGAAACCGCAGCCGAATACGGCGATGCGCAAGTATTGGCATGGCGGCGCAGCTACGATATTCCACCGCAGCCGCTGGCGCCGCAAGACCCGCGCAATTCGTATGACGATCCGCGTTATGCGGGCCTTTCGCGCGCACAGATTCCGCGCACCGAATGTCTGAAAGATACGGTGGCGCGCGTGATGCCGGCCTGGGACGATTCCATCGCTCCGGCCATCCGCGCCGGCAAGCGCATCATCATCAGCGCTCACGGCAACAGCCTGCGGGCGCTGATCAAGATGCTCGATGGCATCAGCGACGCCGATATCGTCGGACTGAACGTCCCCAACGGGCAGCCGCTGGTGTATGAACTGGATGCCGACCTGAAGCCGATCAAAAGCTATTACCTGGGCGACCCAGTGGCCATTGCCGCTGCAGCGCAAGCGGTTGCCAGCCAGGGCAAGGCGAAGTAATTCGGCGCCGATGTCAACTTTGCTAGAGCATTATCAGCGCCCTGACGGGCGCGGCAGGCGTCCTTGGTTCGCAGCACTGGCGCATGGCGCTGTGCTGTGCGGCATGCTAGCCGTATCCCTATCTGTACCGCAGAGCGCGTTTGCTGCCGACAAAATTACCGAACGCGCCAAACAAAAATTGGTCGCCGAATCCGAGCGCACCGATTTACGACAAAAACTGGGCGAACTCAAACGTGACATTGCACAAACCGAAACCGCCAAAGATAGCGCGGCGGATGCACTGGACAAATCTGAAAGCGCGATTTCGAACGCCACTCGCTCCCTGCGTGACCTGAGCGCAGAGCAAACGCAGACCCAAGTCCGGCTATCGCAACTGGCGCAACAACAAAGTGAACTCACCAAAACGGTACAGGTGGAGCAGAGCCAATTGGCGCAACTATTGCGGGAGCGCTATATGGCCGGCAATGAAGACCGCACCAAACTTTTGCTGTCGGGCGATAACCCCAACCGCATCAATCGCGAACTGCGATACATGGGTTATGTGTCGCAAGCGCAAGCCCGCATGGTCGAATCGCTGCGCGTCAATCTGAAAGCCGTCGAACTCAATCAGGCTGCGGCGCAGAACGCCAAAGACGAACTGGATGAAATCGCCCAGGAAGAGCGCGAGCAAAAAGCCTCGCTGGAACAGGAAAAAGCCCGCCGCGCGCGTTTATTGACGCAACTGTCGAGCAAACTCGTGACGCAGCGCAAAGAAGCCGGCCATCTGGAGCGCGATGATCAACGTCTGGGAGGGTTGGTGACGAAGCTGGCGCAGCTGATTCAAGCGCAGAAAAAGGCCGAGGCAATCGCACAGGAGAAACGGCGTCAGGAACAGTTGGCGGCCAGGGCCAAAGCAGAGCGATTGCGGGCCGAGCGCCTGCAGCAACAAGCGTTGCAAGCCAAAAAAGATACTGGACGTAAAGCTTCGGCCACTGTTGAAAAAAATCGGCCAACTAATTCAGAAGCTGATGATGCCGCGCTGAAACCGGCAGAGTCGCCGGCGCGCAATGAACTTACTCCAGACGCCAGCATTCAGGAAGGCGTATTCGCCAAAATGCGGGGCCAGTTGCGATTGCCGATACGCGGCGAATTAGTGGTGAAGTTCGGCGGCAAACGGGGCGACGGCCCCAGCTCGAAAGGGTTGTTCATCCGCGCCGGCGAGGGTCTTGAGGTAAAGGCCGTCGCTGCGGGGCGTGTTATATTTGCGGACTGGCTGCGTGGTTTCGGCAATCTGATCATCGTTGATCATGGCAGTCAGTACATGACGATTTACGGCAATAATCGGGCTCTTTTCAAACGCTCGGGAGATGCGGTCAAATCTGGCGAAGCCATCTCTAGCACCGGCACTAGCGGTGGTAACGAGCAATCCGGCTTATACTTTGAAATGCGGCATCAGGGCCGCGCATTCGACCCACTTGGCTGGGTAACTATTAGGTGATACATGGGCAGCAAACTCAAAAATTTTGGTCTGATCAGTCTCGGTTTGATTGCTGGCGTAGCCGCATCCATGCAGTTTTCTGCACTTGCGCAAAAGTCGGTAAGCTCGCCGCTCCCGTACGAGGAGTTGCGCCAGTTGGCCGATGTCTTCGGCCTGATCAAATCCGACTATGTCGAACCGGTAGAAGATAAAAAGCTGCTGACCGAAGCCATCTCGGGCATGGTCGCGTCGCTGGACCCGCATTCATCCTATCTGGACAAGAAGTCATTCAAGGAATTGCGCGAGGGCACCCAAGGCAAATTTGTCGGCCTTGGGATTGAGGTAGGGATGGAAGACGGTTATGTAAAAGTCATTTCGCCGATCGAAGACTCCCCCGCTTACCGCGCTGGAATCAAGGCCGGCGATTTGATTACCCGCCTCGACTCAACGCCGGTCAAGGGCATGACGCTCGATCAGGCCGTCAAGAAAATGCGCGGCGAGCCGAATACCAAAATCACGCTGACTATCGCGCGCAAGGATGAAGACAAACCGCTGATCATCGCAATTGTCCGACAAGAAATCCACGTCCAGAGCGTTAAAGCCAAAATAATTGAGCCTGGGTATGGATGGCTGCGCGTAGCACAGTTCCAGGAACCGACGGTAGATGACCTTGCCAAGAAAATTGACGATTTGTACAGCAAGGAGCCGAACATGAAAGGCTTGGTGCTGGATCTGCGCAATGATCCGGGTGGCGTATTGCCTGGCGCAATTGGGGTTTCCGCAGCATTTCTGCCCAAAGATGTGGTGATTGTATCCACCAACGGCCAATTACCGGATTCCAAGGCAACCTTCTATGCCAAGCGCGAATATTATGCATCCCGGGCATTAAGCGATCCGCTCTCCAAACTGCCGGAGGCGATCAAGAAGGTGCCCATGGTGGTGCTGGTCAACACCGGTTCTGCCTCAGCCTCTGAAATCGTGGCGGGCGCGTTGCAGGATTACAAGCGGGCAACCATCATGGGCACCCAAACATTTGGCAAAGGCTCGGTACAGACCATCCGGCAATTGTCGGCTGATACTGCGGTGAAATTGACTACCGCACGCTATTACACCCCGAATGGCCGCTCTATCCAGGCCAAGGGAATCGTTCCCGACGTGTTGGTGGAAGAATATGCAGATGGTGATGGCCTGAACGGTTTGCGACTGCGCGAAGCCGATCTTCAAAAGCATTTGACCAACGGCGATACGGTCAAGCAAGCTGATGCTGTCAACACTAATCGCGATGCGCTGGAAGAAGAACAACGCCTGATTGCTCTTGAGAAAAAACGCAAGCCGCTTGAGTACGGCGGCCCGGATGACTTCCAGCTGGCACAGGCAATGAATCACCTCAAAGGATTGCCAGTACAAGTCGCCAAGGTTAAGCCCGAAATTGCCGGCAGTTCGGCAAGTGACAAAGCCGACAAAGCTGACAAAGCTGATGCCAACAAGAAAAAATAATCGCTAGCACCCGCAAAAACGCCGCAGTAATGCGGCTTTTTTGTGGGCATCACTTCTTGGATTACACGGTACACGATGAATGACAATCAACTGTTACGCTATTCACGCCATATTCTGCTGGATGAAATCGGCATAGATGGGCAGGAGAAGATCCTGGCAGCCCACGTGCTGATTATCGGTGCAGGAGGACTGGGTTCGCCTGCCGCTTTCTATCTGGCATCCGCCGGCGTTGGCACCATCACCCTGGTCGACAATGACACGGTTGACCTAACCAATTTGCAGCGACAAATTTTGCACACAACCGGGCGCATCGGCCAGGCAAAGGTACTTTCCGGGCAAAAGACTCTGGCGCAAATCAATCCCGAGGTAAACGTAATCGCCCTCAATGAACGTTTGCAAGGCGATCGGCTGGCGGAATTGGTTGCGGGCGCAAGTGTTGTCCTCGATTGCAGCGACAATTTTGCCACCCGCCATGCAATAAACCATGCCTGCGTAGTCAACCGAGTTCCCTTGGTATCGGGAGCGGCAATCAAGTTCGATGGTCAGATCAGTGTTTTCGATAAGCGCGAAGCAGACGGCCCCTGCTACGCCTGCCTGTTCCCGCCCGATCAACAATACGAAGAAATCCGTTGCTCGACCATGGGCGTATTTGCACCCCTGGTAGGAATCATAGGATCGATGCAGGCGGCGGAAGCCTTGAAACTGATTTCGGCAATAGGCGCCTCTCTGGCGGGGCGCTTATTGCTGCTCGATGCACGCGACATGGAATGGACCAGCATCGCAATCCATCGCAACCCGCATTGCATGGTTTGTGCGCACTGATTTTTGCTATCAGGGGCTTTTTCCTCTCTCCCGGCATGGCTTTTCCTGGTGCCCGAATCGCCATGCGATTCGCTTGTGGAGAGAGGCCGGGAGAGAGGTAGTGGTTATCTCATAGCGGGCTGAACAATTACATTTTTATCGGGATTTCCTAGTTGTATCCATTTTATTGAGCTAAACATTCAAATGTATATACTAACGTCATGCAAATAGAATTCAACCCAGGCAAGGCGCAGACCAATTTAGCCAAACATGGGGTGAGGTAATTAGACTAATTTCAGCAAGGAAATCAAATGAAAGAGAGCAAAGAAAGTATCGTGCGCTTCGAGCTTGATCCAAGCACTCCGCGCAAATTGAGTGACGCATCCAAAGTGCGGATGGATGCGATCAAAGACCAGCAGATCGACTATTCGGAGATTCCTGAATTGACGGACGACTGGTTTGCGCGTGCGGCGCATAGCCGGGAAATGAAAGTTCCGACCAAGCATCAAATCAGTTTGCGGGTCGATGATGATGTCCTGGCCTTTTTCAAGGCGCATGGGCCGCGTTATCAGACGCGCATTAATGCTGTTTTACGGGCTTATGTTGAGGCGCACAAGAGTTGATTTTTGTAAAAAAATGTTGCATTAATATTCGAATGCGTCTCTTTTCAATCCAGCAAACAGGTCAGTGCGGCGCTGGCGGTGGTGCCGATTTCACTCAGGAAATCGGTCGCCATGCCGGCGGCGAAGCGCTGCGGATCGCTGGAACCCAGCACCAGCAGGCCGAAGGTTTCCGGCGCGCTTCCGAGCCGCAGCGGGATGATCGCGGTGGATTGCACGCTGGCGGCGTCTTCCAGCCAGCGCACCGCATTGAAATCGTTATTCGCGCCGCAATAGGGCGCGGTCAGGCTTCTGGCAAAAATCATCGCGTCGTCTGCACCATCTTCGGCAAACCAGGCATGGGCGTAATCCGGCGCCACGCGCCAGAGCCGCAAGGTAGCTTGTGGCACGTCGAAAACGGTTTGCAAACCGGTCACCAGCACATGCGGCAAATCGACATCGTTGCGCGCTTGCAGCAGCGACCGCGTCCAACTTTGGAATTTATGCGCAATCGCATCGTTTTCCTGCCCGTGGTGCAGCAAATCCGATAGTTGCAGCTCCAGCACCTTGTACTTTTCGCGCATCACTTCCATCTGGCGCTCCTGCAAAGACAGCGCGCGGCCGGTCAACGGACTCGACAGCCGTATCCGCCCCAGCAAGACGGCATGCTCTTCAAAAAAACCGGGCGTGTTTGACAGAAATTGCGCAACAGAATGGGAGTCAAGCGGAATAGTCATGGGATCGTCTTTAAGGCAGTGGCAGCGAAGATGCAGTTTGCCCAGTATATCGGCGTTCCGGGCAGATGCAAATTAGGTGGGGCGAACTGCGCCACAATTACGCCATCGCCTAAACAAACTACGCCAAAAAATACTATGCCTTCCGCTAACGACTTACTGAAAAGTACTCAGTCATTCAGCAGTGTGTTGCAGCGCATGTGGAAGAACCTAATCGCGAGAACGTGCAAGCGCTAATCGTCGAGGAATTGCGCCGACTGCACGAGGGCGCACTGGCACGGTACGGGCTACGCCCATCTGAATTCGCGGCTTGGAAAGTCAGGCAAACAGCGGGATCATCCGATTGATTGCCAACTTGGTTTTACGAATACCCAAATAATAAAACGGGCGCAGATGGTTTCCCATCTGCGCCCGTTCAACTTGTGGTTTATCGAAGCATCAACCCAATCGCTGCCGGACCATTGCTGTGTCTGGCAAGCGATCAAGTCATGTCTTCAGATAATCAGAAGTTGTGTGTAACACCCAAGCCAACGCCAGTTGTTGAGCGGCTGTCGTTGCCCACTGCGTTGTCCAGAGTGTACTTGGTGCGTGCAACGTCAGCATACAGCGAAGTGCGCTTGGACAGATTGTGTTGATAGCCGATCGACAATTTCTGGATCTTGTCGAAAGTGCCGCCGAGAGCTACAGGGCCATCGACACCGTTGAGCGTGTTATCCACACCATCTCGTGTTTGGTTGTAAGCAGCTTTGATCAAGCCAGCACCGATGCCATAAGTGAGTGCAACAACTGCATTCTTGGCTTTTGGTTGACCAGCAATTTTGCTGTCTCTTTGATCGTAGCCGAGAGCGACTTTAGCTGGGCCAAATGCATACGAACCGGAAACAGCCCAGATGCTCGCTTTGTCGGTGTTTTCTTCAACGCCATAACCAGCGCCGAGGTAGATCGGGCCGTTATTGTAGTTCACGCCAACAGCGTAGCCGTCATTGTCTGTGCCAGCAGCAACTGCGCCAGCTGGTTTTTCGCCCAGGATGTATTGCGCTTGACCACCAAAGCCGCTCATTTCTGGAGTGTAGTAAGTGACCGAGTTGTTGATGCGAGCACGCGTTACTGTATTCATGCCGCCAATGCCGTCGCCTTCGAATGGATCGATTGCTGCGGTGCTTACGCTGTCGATGGTGCTCCAGTTACGGCCCATTTTAACCGCACCGAAACCACCAGCCAGACCAACGAATGCTGGGCCGCTGAACAATGAATTTCCAGGTGATACTGCGCCGGTGTCAGCATTGAAACGATTTTCGATTTGGAACAGTGCAGACAAACCGCCGCCCAGATCTTCAGTACCCTTGAAACCAATACGGCTAGCGTGGTTGGCTTGCATTTGTGCTGCGTTGTTTAAGCCCAGGTCTGTCGTGTCGCCTGTCAATTTGGTGATACCCAGATCCACTTTACCGTAGATGGTGACTGCGGATTGTGCTTGCGCTACGCCGGCTACTGATGCCAGTACTGCCAATGCGATGAGAGTTTTTTTCATTTTGTTCGTCCTTAGTTAAAGAGGAATGCTGCTCTAAATATTCAAATCAGCTGAATATGTACGATACCTTATGATTTATCAGGTGAAGTGATAGAAGATTGGTGCGGCGCATCAGGAAAATTTTGTTAAATAATTTAAATTGCCTGGCGAGTGTGGTTTTTTTGTTACATGCGTATTGTGAAGTCTGCGCCTGGTACGGTACGGAGATAGACGAAATTACCCAGTAAAAAAGCGCCCGTAGGCGCTTTTTTACTGGGATTCAAATCGTGCAGGGCCTGATCCAGGCCGTTAAACGATTAGAACGAGTGACGGAGACCGACATTGAACAATTTGTCTTTTTCGCCACGGATAACAGTTCTGTAGTTAGCATTGTCATCGTTACGCAATACGCCGTAGCTGGTGTACAGAGCGGTACGCTTGGACAGGTTGTGCGTGTATCCGATAGCAATCAGATTAGCATCTGCGTCGTCGACGGACTTATCCGTTTTGCGGACATAAGAAACCATGACGGTGCCTGCTGCGCCGACCGGTGCGGTCAAGCCAACCAGTGCATCGCGTTGGTCGCGAACTGGAGTAGTTGCGCTAATTACAACGTCGTTTTCCCATGCATAGGAAGCAAAGGCTTTAACCACGCCGAAATCATAATTACCGCCCAGCAATGTCATCTTGGTGGTGTTAGTGTCAGTTGCGTTATTGATATTCTGGTGCGTCAACACAACGTCGATCGGGCCATTCTTGTAGCCGACGAAACCTGCAATAACGCGGCTGGCGGATGAGTTGCCAGCAACTTCACCCATGCCATATTGCAATTCACCACGGAAGCCGCTGGCAGCGTAGTTATAAGTGATTAGGTTGTCGGTGCGGCTGCCGTTATAGCTGAACAAGCGGGATGAGTCGCCAGCCAGAGCATTGCCAAACGGATCGAAGGTTGCCGCGTTGGCGTAGACAGGGTTTTGTTGACGGCCGAGCTTGACGGTACCGAAGCCGCTGGCCAGACCAACAAAAGCTTGGCGGTTAAACAATTTTGCTGCATCTGCCTGTGCGCCAGTATCAGCGTTAAAGCCATTTTCGAATTGGAAAATCGCGGACAGACCGCCACCGAGGTCTTCGGTGCCTTTGAAACCGATGCGGCTACCGTTCAAATTGCCGCTATCCATTCTGGTGACGGAAGTGCTGCCGTTGTTTTCATGCGCAATGCCGACGTCGACAACGCCGTAGATAGTAACGGAAGATTGTGCTTGTGCTACGCCGGCAATTGAGCCGAGTACTGCCAATGCGATGAGGGTCTTTTTCACTTGTATCTCCAAAATGGAATTTGTTGTCCGGTGATCCGTTTGTTGCGGATGGGTTAGAAGATAGGGTTTAACTGCGCTACTGCCGCAGGTTTGGCGTTTTGGCTTTTGATGCATTTGATAAATACCTCTAATTATCTGGCATTGTTGTTTTTCGGGAACATATTTTGTCGTGTGCGATTATCGTAATGGTGCAGGGTCCGCGCATCTGTTGGCGAGGTTCTGGCAAGCGATTTGTACTGGGACGTGGTAAATTGTTGTTTTAAGAATACGTTTATTGTGATTTTATTCGGTATTTACCTCCCAAGCCTTGTTGATGGGGCGATTTTTCATACGCATTATTTTTAGGCAGGACTGTAATTATGGCCACACGTGAAGAGCTGGCGATGATCCGGGGCGCGCGCGCCGGAGATGCTGCCGCGCAACTGGCGCTGGGCACGCGCTACCTGTTTGGCGGCGGCGGCTTGCCGCAAAGCCTGACGACCGCGCTGCATTGGCTGGACCGGGCCGCGCATCAGGGCGAGAGCGCCGCCTGGATGTTGATCGGCAACCATATTCCTTTCGAGACGGTGCGCCGGACTGCCAAGCCGTTGTCTTATCTGGTCTGGTACGAGCGTGCCCTCGATGCCGGGGTGCTGCCGGCGGGGCTGGTGTTTGCCAGTCTGCTACTGGAGCCGGAGCCGAAACCCAATTTGAAGCCCATCAGCGCACTGGACCCGGCCTTGCGCGACAAGGCTTTGCAGGCATTGCAGGCGGCGGCGCAGGCTGGCATTGCCGAGGCGCAGTGGTTGCTGGCGCAGCAGGCCGGCATCCGCGCGGCCTCTCAATACCCTGGGCCGGCGGCGCCGTCGTTGCTGCAGCCTCTGACACTGCCGCCGCCACCGCAGGGGCCGGAAGAGACGCCTTTGGTGTGGGCCGGCCGTGCTGCCGATGGCGGCGTGGCGCAAGCGCAGCAGGTGCTGGCCGAACACGCGTGGGCGGCGTCGGACTGGAAAGGCTTTCTGCGTCGCGCATTGCCGCTGGCGCGCTCGCTGATCAGCGGCATCGCGCATATTGTTGCGGTGGATGCGCCGGATGTGCTCAAGGCGCAGGTGCAGCACATGGCGGCGGCGGACGTGACATTGTTGTCGCGCACCGGACAGGCGCTGTCCGGCACCGCGCATGCCTGTGTGGCAGACATTGTGCTGATGCAGCGCTGCTGGGAGCTGGCCGCGTATGCAGGCGACCGTGCGGCCCAGTTGGCGCTCGGTTTGTGGCTGGCCCGGATCGACCTGGATGGTGCGCGGGCGGCGTCGGCACCGGGTTCCGCGCATTACAAGAAGGCGATATTCTGGCTCACGCAGGCCGGCGAGCAAGGTTCGGCCGAGGCTTGGTTTGCCTTGTCGCGGGTATACCTGAAGGCGGAGTTTTCGCAGCGGTGCCTGCCTGACTCCAGGCGTTATCTGGAGCAGGCGGCCGAAATGGGGCATTGCGCGGCGCAACTGGAGTGCGGTTCCAGTGCCTGGCGCAGCCGTCGTGAGGCAATTTCGAACGACGTGCGCGCTGCCTACTGGCTGCAAAAAGCGGCGGCGCAAGGTAGTCGGGAAGCCTTGTTGTTGCTGACCAAGGTCGCAACCCCGGCGACCCCGGCGCCGTGGGCGCTGGCGGCGCAACGGCAGCTTACCCGCGACATGATCGCGGCCCATCCGTTTCTGGCCGCGCGCATCGAACTGGCGGCGCTGTTTGGGTTGTCACGGGCGGAAGCCTTGCTGATTGATCTGGATCTGGCCGACTGCGGCCATTGCCTGCAAGTCGATATCCGGGCCCAGAATGCGCGCAGCAAACGCCGTTTGATTTTGTTGCAAACAGCCGAAGAATTGCAAGCGTTGCGCCGCATCAAGCGGATTTTTGAGGATGTCGATTCCGGCCCGGGCGGGCCGGAAGGCAATTACCGCCAGCGCCAGTACCGGCTGAAGGCTTTGGTTGGGAATGATTGAATCTCCCCTCTCCCACTTGTGGGAGAGGGGCTGAGGGGCGTAGCTGGGAATTCGAATGGCATGCCATTCGCCAGCGTAGCGGCACAGGCTTGCAAGCCTGTGTGCGCACTGCAAGTGAGGGTACTCGCAATATGCAAGGTGTCAAAACAAGGCGCAACCTTGACTGCATTGCCATGTTGGTGCGGTCGGAATGCTTGCTGACTCCCTCTCTCCCGGCCTCTCTCCCGCAAGCGGGAGAGAGGAGCAAAACAGATTTAATCCGGGATTTCGATTTCGCCCTCGAACACGGTTACTGCCGGGCCGGTCAGCATTACCGGCTCGGTTTGGCCGGCCCAGGCGATCGATAGTTCTCCGCCACGCATGCTGACTTGCACTGGTGAATCCAGCAGGCCGCGCCGGATGCCGGCCACTGCCGCTGCGCAAGCGCCGGTGCCGCAAGCCAGGGTTTCGCCGGTGCCGCGCTCGAATACGCGCAATTTGATCTGATGACGATTGACGATTTGCATGAAGCCGGCATTGACGCGTTTCGGGAAGCGCGGGTGATGTTCGATCTGCGGGCCGTCGGCAGCGAGCGGCGCTTGTTCTGCGTCCGCCACCACTTGCACCGCATGCGGGTTGCCCATCGAAACTACCGAGACCCAGACCGTGGCGTCATTGATGTCCAGCGGCCACAGCGTGTCGCTGCCCTCGGTTTTGCCTTGCAGGTCGTGGGCGTCGAACGGCACTTGCGCCGGGGCCAGTACCGGCGCACCCATGTTGACGGTAATCTGGCCGTCGGCTTCGAGTCGCGGTTCGATCACGCCGGACAGGGTTTGCACCCGAATGCTGCGCTTGTCGGTCAAGCCTTTTTCCGTCACGAAGCGCACGAAGGCGCGCGCGCCGTTGCCGCATTGCTCGACTTCGCCGCCGTCGGCGTTGTAAATCCGGTAGCGGAAATCCACTTCCGGGGTTGGCGCTGGTTCCACTACCAGCATCTGATCGGCGCCGATGCCGAAACGGCGGTCGGCGATGAATTGCCACTGCGCCGGTGTGAAATCGATCTGCTGGTGTATCGCGTCGATCACCACGAAATCATTCCCTGCGCCGTGCATTTTGGTGAATTTTAGTTTCATTTTATTGGGGGTATAAGTTAAAACAATGCTGTTTACGCATATATACATGCGGTATTTAAAAATACATTATTGAGTATTGGTATGCAGGTGTCGTAGGTTGGATGAGCGGCTTTATCGCGTAATCCGACATGTATGGCGGAGAATGTCGGATTACGCTAGCGCTCATCCAACCTACGATTCTGTACGTATACGCTCGGCACGCCCGGCGGGCGCGTCTTGAAGCGTTTGTGGGTCCAGAAATATTCCGCCGGCGCTTCCAGAATGCGCTGTTCGATGAAGGCATTCATGGCCCGGGTGGCTGCAATCAGATCTTCGCCCGGGTAATTCTCCACGGCAGGATAAAACGTCACCTTCCAGCCCTGGTAATGCGGCAGATAGGTGGCGATGACCGGGATCACTTGCGCGCCGGTAATGCCGGCAATCCGGGCCGGCGCGGTCAGGGTGGCGGCGGGAATGCCGAAAAACGGCACGAATTCGGCATCTCTGGCGCCGAAATCCATGTCCGGCAGCATGAAGAACGGCACCCGCTGCCGCATCGCGCGGAGGATCGGTTTGACGCCTTCGCTGCGCGCAAACAGTTGCACCGGCCGAAAGCGCGAGCGGCCCCGGCGCAACGCAGCGTCAAACTGCCGATTGCGTTGCGGGGTATAGATCGAGCATAGCGAGGATTCCAACATCACCGCGACTCCGGCCACGTCGAGGCCGACGAAGTGCGGGCACAGCAGGATGGTCGGCCGGGCTGCAATCGCGTCCAGCGGCACGTGCGGCACTACCCGGATCAGCCGGCGCAGGCGCGCTTCCGAGGCCCACCACAGAATGCCGCGTTCCAGCACGCTGCGGGCATAGGCCTGGAAGTGCTGTTTGGCGATTTTTTTGCGTTCAGCCTGGCTCAAGTCAGGCAGACACAGGCGCAAATTGGTCAAGGTGATATGGCGGCGCGACTTCAGCAGCATAAACAATAGGCTGCCGATGGCTTCGCCCAAGCGCCCCAGCAGCGGCAACGGCAGCCAGTGCAGCAGCCACATCACTCCCAGCAATAGCCTCATGCCTGCTCCGGCGGTGTTTCTGGCGCTGCCACGCCGGACGGGACTTTGTAGCGGTTGTAGCTCCAGAAATACTGCGCCGGGCAGCGCGCAATCAATTTTTCCATCGCGCGATTGATGGCCGCAGCCTGTGTTTCAGGCGTTTCGCCCAGCGCTTCCTCGAAACGGATGAAGCGCACGATGTAGCCGCGTCCGAACGGCAGCCGTTCCGCATACGACAGGATGATCGGCGCACCGGACAGTTGATGCAGCTTGGCCGACAGCGTCATGGTGTAGGCCGGCTTGCCGAAGAAATCGGCCCACACGCCTTCGCCGTGCTGCGGCGTTTGATCCGGCAGCAAGCCGATCGCGCCGCCTTTTTTCAGGCACTTGAACAAGGCCCGCACTCCCGACAGATTGGCCGCTGCCAGCAACAGATTTTCGCGCGCGCGTGCGCCTTCGATCAGCGGTTTCAGCGCGTCCTTGTGGGGTGGGCGGTACAGCACGGTGAGCGGCGTTCTGGCAGCGATGGACTGGGCGATGATCTCGAAACAGCCCAGGTGCGGAGTCAGGAAGATCACGCCCTGCCTGGCGTCGAGCGCGGCTTGCACCAGTTCCCAATTTTCGACCGTGGCGCAGCGCAACACCCGCGCCGGCGGCGCGCACCAGACGAAAGCCAGCTCCAGGATGCTTTTGCCGGACTCGCGGATGGCCGCGCTGCGATGGGCGGCGTGGCCGGCGCGGCGGATATTTTCTGACAGCCGCCGGCGATGCGAGGGCGAGGCCAGATAGACCAGCCAGCCCAGCGCGCTGCCCATCGCGTGCAGGATGGGCAACGGAAGGCGGGACAGCAGGCGAAACAGAGTGACGAGCATGATGGAAGAGGGTGGCTGTGCCGATTGCTAGCAAGGAGCGTAAAATATCACATTGCAGTAACCGCCGAGTTAACAGAGACAACTTGCGAGGCGGTCTATAAATTTCGCTAAAGCGTCGCAGGCTCATTGGATTGGCCGCGACATTGCCAAAATCGTTACAAGGAGCCTGTCATGGCCAACACCTATCTTTTCACCTCCGAATCCGTATCGGAAGGTCATCCCGACAAAGTCGCCGACCAGATTTCCGACGCCATCCTCGACGCCGTGCTGGAGCAAGACCCGGCCGGCCGGGTTGCCGCCGAAACCTTGTGCAATACCGGCCTGGTGATCCTGGCCGGTGAAATTTCTTCCAGCGCGCAGGTCGATTACATTCGCATCGCGCGCGAAACCTTGAAGCGCATCGGCTACGACAATACCGAATACGGCATCGATTACAAGGGTTGCGCGGTGATGATGTGCTACGACCAGCAATCGCAGGATATCGCCCAGGGCGTCAATGTCGGTCAGGGACTTGACCTCGACCAGGGCGCGGGCGATCAAGGCTTGATGTTCGGTTACGCTTGTGATGAGACGCCGGAACTGATGCCGGCGGCGATCCATTACGCCCACCGCATCGTCGAGCGCCAGTCGCAATTGCGCAAGGATGGCCGCCTGCCGTGGCTGCGCCCGGACGCCAAATCGCAAGTCACTTTGAAATATGTGGACGGCCGCCCGGTCGCCATCGACACCATCGTGTTGTCGACCCAGCATGCGCCGGAAATGCAGCACAAGGATATCGAGCAAGCGGCAATCGAGGAAATCATCAAACCGGTGGTGCCGAGCGAGTGGCTGAAAGAAACCCGCTACCTGATCAATCCGACCGGCCGTTTCGTCATCGGCGGCCCGCAAGGCGATTGCGGCCTGACCGGGCGCAAGATTATCGTCGATACCTACGGCGGCGCAGCGCCGCACGGCGGCGGCGCGTTTTCCGGCAAGGACCCAAGCAAGGTGGATCGTTCCGCCGCTTACGCCGGCCGTTATGTGGCGAAGAATATCGTCGCCGCCGGTCTGGCCGAACGTTGCCAGATCCAGGTTTCGTATGCGATCGGCGTGGCCAAGCCGACTTCGGTCATGGTGACCACATTCGGCACCGGCAAGATCAGCGACGGCGAACTGGCGCATCTGGTGCTGGAACATTTTGACCTGCGTCCGAAAGCCATTATCCAGATGCTCGATTTGCTGCGTCCGATTTATGCCAAGACCGCCGCCTACGGCCACTTCGGCCGCGAAGAGCCGGAATTCACCTGGGAGCGCACTGACAAAGCTGCGGACTTGCGCGCCGCGGCTGGGTTATAGGACGGTAGGAGCGCACCCGGGCGCGACTGGACCGTATCCGATTCCGATATCAGTCCTTTCAGGACTGTTCGCGCCCGGGTGCGCTCCTACAAAAAACAGCAGTACCGTAGGATGGGTGCAACCCATCATGTAGGTTCGATATGCGATGGGTTTCACCCATCCTACGGCCGTGCGTATCAGGTATAATTCCCCTCCCCAAGGAGCGTTGCAGTGTTGCTTACTTCCAGTAAGCGATATCAGGCTTGGGCACTTTCCCGCAACTGCGCTCACGTTACTTTTTTTCTAACCGAAAGGAGGGCGTGATGAACGCCGCAGTTTCCCATTCCACAAGTACTACCTCCGCAGCATCCGCAGATTATTCCGTAGCCGACATGGCTCTGGCCGATTGGGGCCACAAGGAAATTCGCATCGCCGAAACCGAAATGCCCGGTTTGATGGCAATCCGCGAAGAATTCGCCGCTGCCCAGCCGCTCAAAGGCGCACGGATTGCCGGCTCGATCCACATGACGATCCAGACCGCGGTATTGATCCAGACCTTGGAAGCGCTCGGTGCCGACGTGCGCTGGGCTTCGTGCAATATTTATTCGACCCAGGATCACGCCGCTGCTGCGATTGCCGCTGGCGGCACGCCGGTGTTTGCCTTCAAGGGCGAATCGCTAGACGATTATTGGGAATTCACCCATCGCATCTTCGAATGGACCAATGGCGCACAAGGGCAAACCCAATACGCCAACATGATCCTCGACGATGGCGGCGATGCGACCTTGCTGCTGCATCTGGGCACGCGTGCCGAAAAAGATGCGTCGGTGCTGGACAATCCGGCGTCCGAGGAAGAAATCTGTCTGTTCAACGCGATTAAGAAGCGTCTGGCGACGCAGCCCGGCTGGTATTCCAGCCGTCTGGCTGCAATCAAGGGCGTAACGGAAGAAACCACCACCGGCGTGCATCGTCTGTACCAGATGCACAAGGAAGGCAAGCTGGCGTTCCCGGCCATCAATGTCAACGATTCGGTCACCAAATCCAAGTTCGACAACTTGTACGGTTGCCGCGAATCGCTGGTGGACGGCATCAAGCGCGCCACCGACGTGATGATCGCCGGCAAGGTGGCGGTGATCGCCGGTTATGGCGACGTCGGCAAGGGTTCGGCACAGGCGATGCGCGCTTTGTCGGCGCAAGTGTGGGTCACGGAAATCGATCCGATCTGCGCGTTGCAGGCGGCGATGGAAGGCTACCGCGTGGTGACGATGGATTACGCCGCTGAACATGGCGATATTTTCGTCACCTGCACCGGCAACTATCACATCCTGACCCACGAACATCTGGTGAAGATGAAGGATCAGGCGATCGTCTGCAACATCGGCCATTTCGACAATGAAATCGATGTCGCCTCGCTCAAGCAATACACTTGGGAAAACATCAAGCCACAAGTCGATCATGTGATCTTCCCGAATGGCAAACGCATCATCCTGCTGGCCGAAGGCCGATTGGTGAATCTGGGTTGCGGCACCGGTCATCCGTCGTATGTAATGAGTTCGTCGTTTGCCAATCAAACCATTGCGCAAATCGAATTGTTCGTCAACACCGCCGCGTATCCGGTCGGCGTCTACACGCTGCCCAAGCATCTGGATGAAAAAGTGGCGCGCCTGCAATTGAAAAAACTCAATGCGCAATTGACTGAGTTGACCGAAGAGCAAGCCGCGTACATTGGCGTGACCAAGGCCGGCCCTTATAAGCCGGAGCATTATCGGTATTGATGGTGTAAATCCGTGTAGGAACGCACCCGGGCGCGACTGGCTCTTATTCAGTTGCGTTATCAGTCCTTTCAGGACTGTTCGCGCCCGGGTGCGCTCCTACAAAATCGCGCTATTTTTTTGATTGATGCGCTGCATTTAACCTAAGAGGTCGTCATGCTTTTACTCGTCTCATGGCTTATCAATACGCTGGCTCTGCTGGCCTTGCCTTACCTGATGCATTCGGTGCGGGTCGACAATTTCGTAACCGCTTTAATTGCCGCGTTGCTGCTGGGACTGGTCAATACCTTGATCCGGCCGATTTTCATCCTGCTGACTTTGCCGGTCACGGTGCTGACGATGGGCTTGTTCATTTTTGTCATCAATGGGCTGATGTTCTGGGCGGTGGCAAGTCTGGTGGATGGCTTTCATGTCGGCGGCTTCTGGTCGGCAGTGGGTGGCGCTTTGCTGTTTAGCATTATTTCCTGGGCCTTGTCGGCGATCCTTCTGAAACATTAAATGTCCAAAGAAAACTTTAGCGTCGAATTTTTTCCGCCAAAAACGATTGAAGGGGCGGAAAAACTGCGTGCGACGCGCGCAAAATTGGCCGAGTTGCATCCGAAATATTTTTCGGTGACGTTCGGTGCCGGTGGCTCCACCCAACAAGGCACGCTCGATACGGTAATTGAAATCATGGGCGAAGGCTTGGAAGCTGCGCCGCATTTGTCCTGTGTCGGCAGTTCGCGGGAGTCAATACGCGCGATTCTGGCTGATTACAAAGCGCACGGGATTCGCCGACTGGTTGCCTTGCGCGGCGATTTGCCGAGCGGCTATGGTGGTGCCGGCGAACTCCGGTATGCCAGCGAACTGGTGGAGTTCATCCGTACCGAGACCGGTGACTGGTTTCATATCGAGGTGGCGGCCTATCCCGAAATGCACCCGCAGGCGAAGTCGCCGCAGGATGATTTGCAGAATTTCGTGCGCAAAGTGCAGGCTGGCGCGAACGCTGCGATCACCCAGTATTTTTACAACGCCGATGCCTATTTCCAGTTTCTGGAGAACGCCCACAAGCACGGCGTGCGGGTGCCGGTAGTGCCGGGCATCATGCCGATTACCAATTATTCGCAATTGATGCGTTTTTCCGATATGTGCGGCTCGGAAATCCCGCGCTGGATTCGGCTGAAGCTGGCCAGCTTCGGCGACGATACCGATTCCATCAAGGCTTTCGGGCTGGATGTGGTGACGCAATTGTGCGAGCGCCTGCTCGCCGGCGGCGCGCCTGGCTTGCATTTTTACTCGATGAATCAGTCGGCGCCGACCAGCGCGATATTGCAACGGCTTACGTAGGATGGGTGCAACCCATCATCCGGTAAGTACGATAGGTGATGGGTTGCACCCATCCACCATGCCGTTTTCAGTGACGATGGCGTCCATCGCCACATCGTGCGCGGCGGCAGCAAAATCGGCTTTGGTGCAGCTATAGGCGATGCCGATGGCGAGCGGACGCGCAGCGCTTGCCAGCGTGCGGTCGTAATAGCCGCCGCCATAACCGAGCCGGATGCCGGCGGCCGTGAAGCCGACGCAAGGAATCAGCAGCGCTTGCGGCTGTAGCGGGACGATGGTGGCCGGAATCGATACCCCGAAAGCATCCTTGACCAACGGCGCGCCCGGCGTCCAGGCGACGAATTGCAACGGCGTGTCGGGCACTATCACTACCGGCAGCGCCAGCTGCACGCCTGCCGCGGCCAGTTCAGCATATACAACATGCAAATCCGGTTCGTGCCGGATCGGCCAATAAACTCCCAGCACCGGTACCGGATGCGCGCGCCACCAGTGGGCGACGTGGCTGCCGATGGCAAGATCAAACTGCGCCCGCTGTTCGCTGGCGACGCCGCGCCGTAGCGCGAT
Source organism: Gelidimonas diazotrophica (assembly GCF_055694025.1). Classification (NCBI taxonomy): domain Bacteria; kingdom Pseudomonadati; phylum Pseudomonadota; class Betaproteobacteria; order Burkholderiales; family Oxalobacteraceae; genus Gelidimonas; species Gelidimonas diazotrophica. Next base: position 3,356,459 of record NZ_CM146349.1, on the reverse strand, counting down.
CAGGCTGCGGCGCAGGATGGTTTTGTCATTTTCGACAGCATCAGGTTGCGGTGGATGCAGTGGCGCATCATGCGCTAAAATATTGCCGAAATCGCGTGTTATGCTGAAACCTGTCATGAGAAAGTAGTGGAAATTGTGTCTATGTTTACCATCAAACGAATTACCCGAATTGCACTTGCTGCTGCAGCGCTGACCCTGTTGCCGGTCGCCCACGCGCAGTTCAAGTCGGCTGGCCAGTTGGGCGCGGACGAGGATTTCATTGCCTTGCGCGCTGCCGCACGCCAAGATGATGTCGAAAAAACCGACAGCATTGCGGCGCGGCTGGCAAATTATGACATTGATTCCTATGTCAATTACTATCGCCTCAAGACCCGCCTGAAAACCGCGCCCGAGACGGAAATTCGCAGCTATCTGGCGCGCTATGACGGCACTGCGATTGCCGATCGCTTGCGCAATGACTGGCTGCTGGAACTGGGCCAGCAGCGCGATTGGAAGAGATTCGACGAGCAATATCCGCAATTCGCGCTCGACGATGATACCCAGCTCAAGTGTTATGCATTGATGTCGCGTATCAGCAAGCGGCAACAGGTGGCGGTTGAAGCCCGTGCGCTGCTGGTAGAGCCGAAAAATTATGGCCCTGCTTGCGTGGCTTTGCTGACCGGGCTAGCCGAAACCGAACAGTTTGATGAGAACGATCTGTGGCAGCAAGTCCGGCTGGCGGCCGAAGTTAACAATGTGGCGCTGGCGCGCCAACTGACCGCACTGGTCGATCTGTCGATGGTGGAAAAGGTTGCAAGTGCGATCAATCAGCCGGCGCTGACAGTAGCCTACGGGCCAGGCAGCGGGCGTGCGGCGCACGAGGCGTACTTGATCGCGCTCGGCCGCCTCGCCAAATCCAGTCCGGAGCAAGCCGCGCGCGGGTTGGCCAGCAATAGCGCCGCTCTGGCCCGGCAGGAACAGGCTCAGGGCTGGGCGCAGATTGCCTTGCCGGCTTCGCTCAATCTGGCTCCGGAAGCCGCCGATTACTGGCGTCGGGCGAATGGGGCCCGTTTGTCGCTGGAGGGATATCAGTGGCGTGCGCGTGCCGCCTTGCGGGTCGGCGACTGGAAACAGGTCGGCGCGGCCATCGATGCGATGCCGGTAATATTGCGCACCGATGCAACCTGGGTTTACTGGGCGGCGCGTGCGCTGAAGGCGCAAGGGCAGAACGCGGCGGCGCAACAGATGTTTGCCTCGATTGCCGATCAAACCAATTTTTACGGGCAGTTGGCGATCGAAGAAACCGGCGGCAAAATCACTATTCCCGCCAGTGCCGCTAAGGCTACGCCAAGCGAAGTGGCAGCAATGACGGTGAATGCGGGTTTGCGTCGTGCGCTGAAGTTTTTCGCGATGAATTTACGCTTCGAAGGCACGCGCGAATGGAACTGGGAGTTGCGTAAATTTAGTGAGCGCCAGCATTTGGCGGCGGCCGAGTTTGCGCGGCAAAACAATGTGCTGGACCGGATGGTGAACACTTCCGACCGCACTAAAACGGAAGTCAATTTCGAGCAGCGCTTTCCGACGCCGTTTCGCGACATCATGCGCGTCAATACGCAAAAGCTCGGCATCGACATGGCCTGGGTGTACGGGCTGATCCGGCAGGAATCGCGCTTCATCATGGATGCGCGCTCGAACGTCGGCGCTTCCGGCCTGATGCAACTGATGCCGGCTACCGCCAAGTGGGTTGCCAACAGGATCGGCTTCGGCGAATTTTCTCCTGGCCGGGTCAACGAAATTGACACCAACATCATGCTCGGCACCAATTATCTGAATATCGTGCTGGGCGATCTGGACGGCTCGCAAGCGCTGGCAACCGCAGCCTACAACGCCGGCCCCGGCCGGCCGCGGGCCTGGCGCGCCACTTTGCCGGGGGCGGTGGAAGGCGCAATCTTTGCCGAAACCATCCCGTTTTCAGAAACCCGTGGTTACGTCAAGAACGTGCTGTCCAACGCCACGTATTATGCAGCCCTGTTCGATGGCCAGCCGCAATCACTCAAGGCGCGTCTGGGATCGGTGGCGCCGAAGTAGTAATGGATGGATTGTTCACGAAAGACACGAAAATAACGAACCAGAATCACGACGCAATGGTTGTTAAAAAGTGAGGAGTATCACTGTTTTCATAGTATTTTCTGCATATATTCATTGCGGTTGTAAAAAATACCAGGCCTAGTTTCCGTAGGTTGGACTGCGTTTTGCTCAGCGCCAACCTGCAATTCAAAATAATAATTTTTGCCGCAGCGGCACACCAAGTTCAAGGAGCAACACCCCATGCGATACCCAACAGTCTTAGTGATCGGCGGCAGCGGCTTTGTCGGCAGCAGTCTGGTTGCGCAATTGTCGAACGCCGGCCATGTCGTGATTGTGCCGACCCGCAACCGCGAGCGCGCCAAGGCGCTGATCACGCTGCCGACAGTCGATGTGGTCGAGGCTGATGTGCATGACGATGCGATTCTGCGCGGCCTGATGCAGGGCGTCGATGCGGTGGTCAACCTGGTGGGGATTTTGCATTCGCGTGCGGGGGCGGCAGGCACGTCTTACGGCCCGGATTTTGAGCGCGCCCATGTGGCATTGCCGAAACGCATCGTCGCTGCCTGCACAGCTAGCGGCGTGTCGCGTTATTTGCATATGAGCGCGCTGGGCGCGGACGCCAACGGGCCGTCGATGTACCAGCGCTCCAAGGCCGCCGGGGAGGTTGCCGCACGCTCCGAGCCGGGCCTGAAGACTACCATCTTTCGTCCTTCCGTGATGTTTGGCGCAGCAGACCATTTCCTCAACATGTTCGCAGCTATGCAAAAAATATTGCCGGTGGTTCCGCTCGGCAGCGCAGAGGCGAAATTCCAGCCGATCCATGTCGAGGATGTGGCGCGCGCGTTCGTCAACGCGTTGGCATGCGAGCAAACTATCGGCCGCACTTATGAGCTGGCCGGCCCGACGGTATACAGCTTGCGCCAGTTGGTGCAATTGGCCGGCTTGTATGCCGGTTATCCGCGTCCGATAATTGCGCTGCCGCCATCGCTGGCGCGGCTGCAAGCGCTGCTGCTGGAATATGCGCCGTTCGGCCCGGTAATGAGCCGCGATAATCTGGCTTCGATGCAGGTCGATAATGTGGCAACAGGGGGGGCAACATCGCCGATTGCGCCGGAACTGGGCATCAAGCCGGCGGCGCTGGAAGCGATTGCGCCGCAATATTTATCGGGCCGCTACCCGCGTGCGCGCTATGACGATTACCGCACGCGCGCACACCGTTAATCGAAGTTGATCGAAGTTGATCGAAGTTGATCGAAGTTGATCGAAGTAAGCGAAGTAAGCGAAGTAAGCGAAGTCATTACGAAAGAGCGCCATGCAAACTACCGATTCCGATACCACACTGTCCGATACGCTGACCAATGGCGGCAAATCCAGACTCAGGCTGGTGATCGGCAACAAGAATTACTCGTCCTGGTCGATGCGGCCGTGGATTGCGATGACTGCGTTCGGCATTCGGTTCGAGGAAAGTCGCATTCTGCTGGACCGCCCCGACACCGCCACCCGCATCGCTGAAATATCGTCCGCCGGGCGGGTGCCGGTGCTGCTTGCCGGCGCGATCACGGTCTGGGATTCGCTGGCGATTTGCGAATACCTGGCCGAGCAGTTTCCCGACTTGCACCTGTGGCCGCAGGATGTCGCCGCCCGCGCCATGGCGCGCAGCATTTGCGCCGAGATGCATTCCGGCTTTAACGGCTTGCGCAGCGCGATGACGATGAATATCCGCATGTCGTTCCCCGGCAAAGGGCGCACCCCCGATGCCCAGGCCGATATCGGCCGCATCTGCGAAATCTGGGAGGAATGCCTGGCGCACTTCGGCCACCATCAATTCCTGTTCGGTGCGTTTTCGATTGCGGACGCTTACTACGCGCCGGTGGTGATGCGTTTCAGAAGCTATCAGGTGGCGTTGGCGCCGGCGCTGCAGGCGTATGCCGACCGGGTTGCCGCCCATCCGGCGGTGGCGCAATGGATGCGCGAAGCACTGACTGAGCCGGAGCGTTCAGCCAAGTACGACGCCGGCCCGGATTGAGGTTGGCGGATTCGTTCAAATGAAAATCTACACCGTCGGCGGCGCTGTGCGCGATGCCTTGCTGGGTTTGCCGGTGCAGGATCGCGATTATGTGGTGGTTGGCGCCACGCCGCAGCAGATGCTGCAGCATGGCTACACCCCGGTGGGCAAGGATTTTCCGGTATTTCTGCATCCCAAAACGCACGAGGAATACGCGCTGGCCCGTTCCGAACGCAAGACTGCGCCGGGCTACAAAGGCTTCCTGTTCCATGCCGCTCCTGATGTCACGCTGGAGCAGGATCTGGTGCGGCGCGACCTGACCATCAATGCCATCGCCCGCGCCGAAGACGGCACTCTGATCGACCCGTTCGGCGGCCAGCGCGATATCGCGGCGCGGATATTCCGTCATGTCTCGTCGGCGTTTGCCGAAGATCCGGTGCGGATTTTGCGGCTGGCGCGCTTTGCCGCCCGCTTTGCGCTGCCGCCGCATGATTTTCAGGTGGCGGTGGAAACCAATGCGCTGATGCGACACATGGTGGCCGCCGGCGAAGTCGATGCGCTGGTGCCGGAGCGGGTCTGGCAGGAATTGGCGCGCGGTTTGATGGAAGAAAAACCCTCGCGCATGTTCGATGTGCTGCGCGACTGCGGCGCGCTGGCGCGCCTGCTGCCGGAACTGGATGCGGTGTGGGACGCGCCGTCCCGCCACCATCCTGACACCGAGGTCGGTCTGCAAACGATGCGGGTCATCGATGTTGCAGCGCGGCAAAATTTGGCGTTGCCGATCCGTTTTGCGCTGCTGCTGCACGATTTAGGTACGGATGCAGATACGGGCGCGAGTGCCGGTGCTGACACAGACATGATCCCGGCCGCCGCAGCGGTGTGCGAGCGCCTGCGGTTGCCGCACGATTGCCGCGATCTCGCGCTCATGACGGCGCGCGAATTTGGTAATCTCAGTGGCAATCCCGGTGGCAACCCCGGCCAGGCGCTGCCACTGGACGCCGAAGCCATCGTGGGCCTGATCGAGCGCTGCGACGCACTGCGCAAACCACAGCGTTTTGCCGACCTGCTGCAGGCGCTGGCATCCAGCCTGGCCGGTCGCGAAGCAAGCGGCGGCGCGGCTCAGAACTGGGCTCAGCGCGAACCTCTGTTGCGGGCGCTGGCGACCGCGCAAGCAGTCGATGCCGGCCGGATTGCGGCGCACACTGCGCAAGCTTATCCGGACCAGCCGCAACGCATCGCGCCGGCGCTGCATGCGGCGCGGGTGGCTGCGATTAAGGCTATGATGAACACCAGCCAGTCCGGGCCGTGATGTGCAGTAAAAACCGGGCTGCAGCCGAACGTGGTATCGTTATTGTGCGCTGCACAATAAAGGAGTCCCAGCATGACCATAATAGATAATCTCCCGGAAACTTTATCCGCCGCAGTTGTCGGTAAGAATGATAATTCCGGCGAGTTGGACCCGTCGTCGGTCTACGTCAAGGAACTGTCCGAGCGCGACCGTCACCGCATTTCGCGGCATTTTCTGGCGCTGGATGACCATGACCGCTACCTGCGCTTCGGCACGCGGCTTAAGGATGACTTGATTACGCAGTATGTGGATCAACTCAATTTTTCGCGCGACACCATCTTCGGCGTATACAACAGCAAGTTCAAGCTGGTCGGCGTCGGCCACCTGGCGTTTGCGCCGCGTGAAGCGTATCCGGATTCGGTCAGCGCCACGCTGAAAGACCAGGTCGCCGAGTTTGGCGTCTCGGTCAATGCCAGCGGACGCGGCCTCGGGGTCGGCTCGAAACTGTTCGTGCGCGCCGCCATCCATTGCCGCAATGCCGATGTCGATACGCTCTACATGCATTGCCTGTCTTCGAATCAGGTGATGATCCACATCGCCAAAAAAGCCGGAATGGAAATCCACCGCGACCACGGCGAAGCCGATGCCTACCTGAAACTGTTGCCGGCCAGTCCAGGCACCGTGTTCAAGGAAGCGGTGGAAGAGCAAGTCGCCAGCTTCGATTACGCGCTCAAGGCCAACACCCGCGCCGCAGTCAAGTGGCTGGCAAACCTGCCCGGCTTCAAGGGCGACTGATTTTGCCTGTTTTCGGCAAGAAAATATACCGGCTAGTGTAATTTTATGTATCGCAATATATGCATGCGGAAATTGCACTGTTTTTGCATATACTCCCAATATTAATGCCAATCACAACGGCAATGCCGTAGTGTCCTTGATTCGCTGCAGCGCAAAACTGGAGCGGACGTCAAGCACCGCCGGATGGCGCAACAGCGTCGCCATCATGAAGCGCGAAAAATGCGCCATGTCTTCCACGTGCACCCGCAGCAGATAATCCATGTCCCCGGTCATCGCGTAACAGGCCACCACTTCCGGCCACAATTCGACCGCCGCGGCGAAATCGGCGCGCGGCGAACGCACGCTGCCGGCGGCGGCATCGATGTGCTTTGCCAGCCGCACATCCACGTAAGCCAGCAAACCGAGGCCGATTTTGGCGGGATCGAGCAAGGCTACGTATTGGCGGATGACGCCGGTCTGTTCCAGATTCTTGATGCGCCGCAAGCAGGGCGAGGGCGACAGATTGACGCGTTCGGCCACTTCCTGATTGGAGAGACGGCCGTCGGACTGCAGAATGGCAAGAATTTTGCGATCGGTTTTGTCGAGTGCGATGGTCGGCATGATGGGCCTCTGAGGGTTTCAGCAATATTATTGCGAACTGGAGCTGGATTGAGGAATTCTTCGCAATTTTATGCCAAAGGCGCGCGCCTATACTGCTTACATAAATGGCATGGACTTTCAACCTGGGGACAAGCCGGCGGGCGTCGGCGGCTTCGAGTTCATGCCGAGCCAGGGCGATGAAAATTTCTGTGAAAGGAAGTGCCGGGCGCTGTTTGCATCCTGGAGCGCGCCCGGATCAAACGCGCTCTGACCTTGCTGCGTACATATTAAATTGTGGTGGAGTATGCGTAAATTGTCGCCATTTGCCGCATTATTCCATTACTAAAAAAATAATGCTGAAGGGAGTATTAGTGGTATTGCGCGCCCTCCGGCGCACCGCGCCTGCTCTTTTGTGAATCGATAGCATCATGGACAAGAATCTGAATACGGTAAATGCCATAAATACCAACAATTTTTTTGCCACGGTGGCTGAAAAATCCAGCACCGGCGTCTTGCGCGGCGACTACACCCACGCCGATGCAGAGTACGTGGTGAAGCAGCACTGGCACAACTACACGCCCGAGCAGCACGCGCTGTGGCGCCGGCTGTACCAGCGCCAGGCCCAGCTGGTGCCGGGTCGCGCCTGCGACGAATTCCTCAAAGGGATGGCGAAACTGGATGCGGCCGATGGCATCCCTGATCTGGCGCAGGCTTCCGAAATCCTGTATGCGGCCACCGGCTGGCGGCTGGTGGCGGTGCCCGGGCTGGTGCCGGACCTGACTTTCTTCACCCATCTGGCGCACCGCCGCTTTCCGGTCACGGTCTGGTTGCGCAAGCCGGAGGAGTTCGATTACATCGTCGAACCGGACGTGTTCCACGACTTCTTCGGCCATGTCCCGCTGCTGCTCGATCCGGTGTTCGCCGATTATCTGCAGCGCTACGGCCAGGCCGGGCTGAAGGCGCTGAAACTCGACGGGCTGGAATATCTGGCGCGGCTGTACTGGTACACGATCGAATTCGGCCTGATCCAGACCCCGCAGGGTTTGCGCGTGTATGGCGCCGGCATTTTATCGTCCGGCGGCGAGATCGAATATTGCCTGCACAGTCCTGTGCCGCGCCGCATTTCATTGACGGTGGAACGGGTGATGCGCACCCGGTACAAGATCGATTCCTATCAGGAAAGCTATTTCGTGATTCCGAATTTCCAGCAATTGTTTGATGCAACCGAGCCGGATTTCACGCCGATCTATGCGCGTCTGAAAGCGCTGGCGGCGCTGCCTGCCGATACCTTGTTGCCGGATGAGACGAATCTGGCAATCCCATAGGATGGGTGAAGCCCATCCCATCTGGATGGGTTTCACCCATCCTACGGCACAGCAGCAAGCGCTTGTGCTACCCTGCAAAAAGTCAAAATTTAAAAGCAGTTTGCTCACGAGGCAGGCTCGTTTGACAGCGACACCATCGCACCCAGAAAAATAATTTTTGGCACGGAGACAAACATGAATGCACCCCTTCCCGCCGGGCAGTCGCAAGCGCTTGCGCCTAAACTCGACAACTTCGACTTCGACGCTATTTCCCTCGACGACAAATTCACGCTGGAGCGCGGCCGCGCTTTCATGACCGGCACCCAGGCCTTGATCCGGCTGGCGCTGCTGCAAAGCCAGCGCGACCAGTTGGCCGGCTTGCATACCGCCGGCTATATCAGCGGCTATCGCGGCTCGCCTTTGGGCAGCGTCGATATGACGGCGATGAAGGCGAAGAAGTATCTGGACGCCCACAACATCAAGTTTCATCCCGGCATCAACGAAGACCTGGCAGCCACCAGCATTTGGGGCACGCAGCAGGTCAATCTGTTTCCGGACGCCAAATTTGAAGGCGTGTTCGGCATTTGGTACGGCAAAGGTCCGGGCGTGGATCGCTGCGGCGATGTTTTCAAGCACGCCAACATGGCAGGCAGCGCCAAGCTGGGCGGCGTGCTGGTGCTGGCCGGCGACGATCACGCGGCCAAATCATCGACCACCGCGCATCAGAGCGAACATATTCTGAAAGCCTGCGGGATTCCGGTGCTGTATCCGTCGTCGGTGCAGGAATATCTCGATTACGGCTTGCACGGGCTGGCGATGAGTCGCTACACCGGCCTGTGGGTGGCGATGAAATGCGTGACCGATATCGTCGAATCGGGCGCTACCGTCGACCTCGATCCGGATCGGGTCCGGATTCAGTTGCCGCTTGACTTCGATTTGCCCGAAGGCGGTCTGAATATCCGCTGGCCGGACGCCGTGCTGGAGCAGGAAGCGCGGATGAACAATTACAAATGGTATGCGGCGCTGGCGTATGCGCGCGCCAACAAGTTGAACCAGATCATCTGGGACGCGCCGCAAGCGAAGATCGGCATTATCACTGCCGGCAAGGCCTATCTGGATACGCGTCAAGCGCTGGAAGACCTCGGCATTGATGAAACTGTCGCCCGTGAAATCGGCATCCGTCTGTACAAAATCGGCATGACCTGGCCGCTGGAAGCGACTGGCGTGCACGAGTTTGCACAAGGGCTGGAAGAAATTCTGGTGGTCGAAGAAAAGCGCCAGATTCTCGAATACCAGCTCAAGGAAGAACTGTACAACTTGCCGGACAATGAGCGGCCACGCGTGGTCGGCAAGTTTGATGACACCGGCGAGTGGAGCAATCCGCACCGCAGCGGCCACGGCGATTGGCTGTTGCCGGCGACGTATGAATTGAACCCGGCGCAAATCGCGCGCGCCATCGCCACCCGCATTTCGAAGTATTTTGCCGGCCACCCGGTCGAGGCGCGCATCAAGCAGCGCATCGCCTATCTGGAAGCCAAGGAAGCGATCCTGACAGTCAGCGCCAAGCCGGACCCGGCCAAAGACCGCATCCCGCATTTTTGCTCCGGTTGTCCGCACAACACTTCCACCAAATTGCCGGAAGGCAGCCGTGCGCTGGCCGGCATCGGTTGCCATTACATGGTGTTGTGGATGGAGCGCGAAACCGCCACCTTCACCCACATGGGCGCGGAAGGCGTGACCTGGGTCGGTCACGCGCCGTTTACCAACGAGAAGCATGTGTTCGCCAACTTGGGCGACGGCACATATCAGCACTCCGGCTTGCTGGCGATTCGGGCTGCGGTGGCTGCCAAGGTGAATATCACTTACAAGATTCTGTTCAACGATGCGGTTGCGATGACCGGCGGTCAGCCGTTCGACGGCCCGCTGGACCCCGGCATGATTTCGCGCCAGATTGCGGCCGAAGGCGTGACGCCGATTATTGTCGTCACGGACGAGCCGGACAAATATCCATCCGGATACGATTGGGCTCCGGGCGTCACCATCCGCCATCGCAGAGAACTCGACGCCGTACAGCGCGAGTTGCGCGAAATCGAAGGCGCATCGGCAATGATTTACGACCAGACCTGCGCCTCCGAAAAACGCCGCCGCCGGAAACGCAATGCCTATCCAGACCCAGCCAAGCGCGTCGTCATCAATGAAGCGGTGTGCGAAGGTTGCGGCGATTGCAGCGTGCAATCGAATTGCCTGTCGGTGGAGCCGCTGGAAACCGAATTCGGCCGCAAGCGCCAGATCAATCAATCGTCGTGCAACAAGGATTTCTCCTGCGTCACCGGCTTTTGTCCGAGTTTTGTCACAGTCGAAGGCGGTCAACTGAAGAAGCCGAAAAAAGCGGACGCATCTGGCAAAAACGCTGATAAAACTAGCACGTTGATATTGCCGCAACCGGTCTTGCCCACCACCAAGGTGCCGTTCGGCATTCTGGTCACTGGCATCGGCGGCACCGGTGTGGTCACCGTCGGCCAGATTCTGGCGATGGCCGCGCATCTGGAAGGCAAGGGTTGCTCGGTGCTCGACATGAGCGGTTTGGCGCAAAAAGGCGGCCCGGTAATGTCGCATGTGCGCCTGTCCGACCATCAGCAAGATATCCATTCGACCCGGGTTGGCACCGGTGCGGCCGATCTGGTGATCGGTTGCGACGTGATCGTCACCGCCAGCCGCGACGCGCTGTCGCGCATTGGCGAAGGGCGCACTTTTGCTGCGATCAACTCGACCGGCACGCCGACCGCGGCTTTCGTCAAGAATCCGGACTGGCAATATCCGGGCGCAGCGGCCGAGAGCAGCATTCGGGCCGCTTGCGGTGCCGACAATGTCGATGTGATCGACGCCGGCAACCTCGCCACCGGCCTGATGGGCGACGCGATTGCCACCAATATGTTCATGCTCGGCTATGCGTGGCAAAAAGGCTGGGTGCCGCTGTCGGAAGCCGCCATCGTCAGATCGATCGAACTGAATGGTGTGTCGGTCGAATTCAATAAGAAATCCTTCATCTGGGGCCGCAGCGCCGCGCATGATTTGGCGGCAGTGCAGCGCATGGTGACGCCGGCGCAGGTGATCGCAATCAAGCGTGCACCCACTTTGGACGATACGGTCTCGACGCGCTTGACGTACCTGAGCGCGTACCAGAATGCCGCCTATGGGCAGCAATACGGCGATTTTGTCGAACAGGTGAAAACGGCGGAATCGGTTTTGCTTGGAGCCGGCAAGCCGTTGCGATTGACGGAAGCGGTGGCGCGTTATTATTTCAAATTAATGGCTTACAAGGATGAGTACGAAGTGGCGCGGCTCTATACCAGCGGTGCGTTTGCGGACAAGGTCGCCGCCATGTTCGAAGGCGATGTCAGGCTGAAATTCCACCTGGCGCCGCCCTTGTTTGCCAAGCGCGACAGCAACGGCCATCTGATCAAGCAGGAATTTGGCCCCTGGATGATGAAAGCCTTCGGCGTGCTGGCCAAATGCAAAGCCGTGCGCGGCACTGCGCTGGACGTTTTTGGTTACACCGGTGAACGTAAAACCGAGCGCGCATTGATTGCAGAATACCGCAACACGATTGCGCAACTGCTGTCGAAACTGACGGCAGACAACGTGCCGCAAGCAGTTGCCATCGCCAGCATCCCGGAAGACATCCGCGGTTTCGGCCATATCAAGGAACGGCATCTGAGCGCAGCCAGGCAGAAGGAGGCGGTATTACTGGCTGAATTCTTGGCCCCGCATACAGCCAAGGTGATTCCGATTGCGTCACATGGCAAGCATGTGGCTTGAAGCGTGATGGAGTGATGGGTGGGCAGGGTTTGCTCGCTCGATAGCGTGTTGCAAAATGAAAAAGCCGGCATATAACAATATGCCGGCTTTTTCATTCCAGAGCCAAAATCGGGATCGGACGATTCAGAACTGCTTTCTGTCGCGCCACAGTGCGACTCCCAGTCCCAGCAGCAATCCCAGAAAAGCGCCAGCGGCAAGGAACAGGCTGAATTTCGGGAAATAACGCGCATCGTCTGCATGCACTGCATCAATAACCTTGGTCGGATAGGTAGCAATCGATTCCAGTAAATCCTGCAGCCTGGTTTTATCCACGATCAGTGAACGCAATTCTGCTTCCTTGTTTTCCAGCAGATTGATGGCGACGATGTTGGGCGCAAACTGCGGTGCAGACTTCAAGCTGCCACTATCGGCGAGTAAGCGAAACAACTTTGCGCGTTCTGCTTCCGCATCGGCGATTTTCTTCGTATTGTTTTGTAATTGCCTTGTTAGACGATTTTTTGCTGGAAGCACCAGCGCGTTGTGCGAGGCAATTAATGCTTGTGCGGTTGCGGCAAGATTTTTTTGCGCCTCATCCGGAGTAAATCCGGCAAGCTTGATTTGTATGAAATTGGTGTTCTTGATGGCGCTGGCCTTGATGGTTTTTTTGAATAAATCGGTGTGTTTATTTACGCGTTCATCCAGCGGCAGCTTGAGTGCAATCAGTGCGCTTGATTGTAGTTCGCGCAATTTAACTCTTTCAATGGTCTGAACCGGCTCTTCGATAGGGATGATTGCATTTATCGGAGATGGCATTTGACCAATTTGCATCGTGACGGATGCCTGCCAGCGCGATGGCAGAACATTGGCCAATAGGGCGGCACAAATCATGGCGGCGATTATGCATGCAAACAACATCAGCCAATTGCGCTTCAAACTGTCGAGTATTTTCGATAAATCGATGAATTCATTTTCGGTGACGGCTGGATTCAAAATAGTGTGCTCTTTCAATGAAGGATTCGACATGGTTGGGTAGTCGTCGCTTTGCAAAAAAATGGATGCGGCGTTGATTGTGCCGAGCTTGCCATTGTAGGCGGTTAATCGATGCTCTTTCTGTTACGCATCAATTAACCGCCTGGTCTGCCGTTTTTTAGTGCAGGCGAACAATCACAGCTGGTTCAGGCCGCAGCCAGCGCCTGCTCCAAATCGGCCTGCAAGTCATCGATATGCTCGATGCCAACCGACAGCCGCAGCATATCCTCCGATACGCCGGCTTTGGCCAGTTCTTCCGCATCCAGTTGACGGTGCGTGGTCGAAGCCGGATGCGTCGCCAGCGATTTGGCGTCGCCGATGTTGACCAGTCGGGTGAACAGTTGCAGCGCATCGAGTACCCGTGCGCCGGCCGCGCGCGGGTCGGCATCGCTGTATTTGAGGCCGAACGACACGAGGCCGGAAGCTTTGCCGCCCATGTATTTTTGCACCAGCGCGTGATCCGGATGATCTTCCAGCCCGGCGTAATTGACCCATGCTACTTTCGGGTGGTTTTGCAAATATTGCGCGAGGGCCAGCGCGTTGTCGCAGATGCGGTCCATGCGCAGCGCCAGGGTTTCGATGCCTTGCAAAATCAGGAACGCGTTCATCGGTGAAATTGCCGCCCCCATGTTGCGCAGCGGCACTACGCGGGCGCGGCCGATGTAGGCGGCAGGCCCCAGCGCGTCGGTATACACCACGCCGTGGTACGACACATCGGGTTCGTTCAGGCGCTTGAAGCGTTCCTTGTGCTCGGCCCACGGGAATTTACCGCTATCGACGATCGCGCCGCCGACGCTATTGCCATGTCCACCCAGATATTTTGTCAGCGAATGGACCACGATATCGGCACCGTGTTCAAACGGCCGGCACAGGTAAGGGCTGGGCACGGTATTGTCGACGATCAGCGGGATGCCGTGGGCGTGGGCGATCTCAGCCAGCTTGGCGAAATCGGTGACGTTGCCCAGTGGATTACCGACCGATTCGCAGAAGATTGCCTTGGTACGGTCGTCGATCAGCGCCGCGAAGGTTTCCGGCTGGCGCGCATCGGCGAAACGCACTTCGATACCCATCTGCGGCAGCGTGTGGGCGAACAGGTTGTAGGTGCCGCCATACAGCTGGGTGGCGGAGATGAAATTGTCGCCGGCCTCGGTGATGGTCTGGATCGCGTAGGTGACGGCAGCCATGCCGGATGCCACCGCCAGCGCGGCGATGCCGCCTTCCAGTGCGGCGATGCGCTTTTCCAGCACGTCTTGGGTTGGATTCATGATGCGGGTGTAAATATTGCCGGGCACTTTCAGGTCGAACAGATCGGCGCCGTGCTGGGCATTGTCGAACGCGTAAGCGACGGTTTGGTAAATCGGCACCGCTGCGGATTTAGTGGTGGGGTCCGGCGAATAGCCGGCGTGGACGGCCATGGTTTCGATTTTCATGTAATTCCCTGTTGTGAACGTATTTTGGAAGTACTAAGCAAAGGGAATATTGTGCCATAGGCAATGCCTGGTGGCGGCACAACCGTAAGACGATTTTCGTGTTTGGGTCAGCACAAAACGCATATCGCTACGACCACATTGGCAATGATTTTACGAAAGCAAGCACTTTTAAGGAATGGACATTCTTGAAGAAGAGATTATCGGTGACCATAAGAGCGGCAATCCATGCCGCAGCGATCACGAATACATCGCAGCGGCCGCTTTTCCAGAGCTTGAGCGAATGACGTCCAACAATCCAGGGCACGCCCAGAGGATTGGGCCAGTCGGCCAGTAGATGCATGATTCCGCCGGCGGCAAAACCAAATAGCAATGGCGCCCAGGATTGATGCCGCAGTTCCAGATAGGAATACGCCAGCAGCGCTATCCAGGCAAGGCCCCAATGGGTCCAGGTTCGGTGCGTGATCCACAGGCGACGCGGCCGGGTCCACCATGCTACTTCAAGCCAATCTGGCGCTGTTCCGCCAAAAATTCCCGCAACAAAGGTGAGGAAACTCCACACATGATATGGGCCGCCTGCGCCAGCATGCACCACCAGGGCCGCGGCAATGACGCCGGCAGCCCATCCAGTTGCGTGATGCGCTTTGTTGGAGGCCATGATGAGACAGTATGCTTTAAAACGTATTGAAAATTGAGATGGAGAAATGCGTGGTGGAATATACAGTCTATAGCCGACTAAAACGGACGGATGCTGGTTTTTAGTAAAAAAACCTTCTAAAAAGGTCTGAAAATTCTTATTCGCAGCTTATGCGCTGCGATCCGTGCCTAAAACAGCCTGGCCGCACGCTTCTTTTCTTCACTGCGCGCCTGACGGCGGTGATCCGTCGTTCAGCCACTGTTCGAGAAACCGGACGCATACCCGTACCTTGGCGGAACTGCTCAACCGCGACAGATAGACCGCCCATACTTCCGCTTCCTGCCGGTATGCCGGCAGCACCCGCACCAGATCGCCGGCTTCGATGCTCGGGCCGACATCCCAGATTGAACGCAGGATGATGCCGTGTCCGTCGATGGCCCAGCGATGCACGATCTCGCCGTTGTTGGCCGACAAATAACCGTCCACTTTTACGGTTTCCATTCCTTGCGGTCCGGTCAATCGCCACAGGCCGAATGCTTCGTCGCGTTCGCGGATGACGATACAGCGATGTTGTGCCAGGTCTGCCAGCGCAGTCGGCGTGCCCTGTTTTGCAAGATAAGCCGGCGCGGCGCACAAGATGCGGGAATTGGCCGCAATCCGCCGGGCGATCAGGTTCGGCTCATGCACGGCGCCGATCCGGATGTCGAGATCGAAGCCCTCGCCAATCAGGTCGACCGGGCGGTCAAGCAGCTCAAGCTGGACTTTTAGCGATGGGTAGCGCAATGCCAGCTCGGAGAGCGCCGGCGCCACCCGATTGCGGCCGAAGCCGGAACTGGTGCAAATGCGCAACAGGCCGCGTGGCGTGGTTTTCGCGGTTGACACCGCCTCGGT
The DNA here is from genome assembly GCF_055694025.1 of Gelidimonas diazotrophica. Taxonomy (NCBI): domain Bacteria; kingdom Pseudomonadati; phylum Pseudomonadota; class Betaproteobacteria; order Burkholderiales; family Oxalobacteraceae; genus Gelidimonas; species Gelidimonas diazotrophica. Next base: position 3,340,639 of record NZ_CM146349.1, on the reverse strand, counting down.
CATCTGGCCGACATCTTCCAGTATCCGCTGCGCCCATTGATACACGGTTTCGCCGTCTTCAGTCACCGAGACGCGGCGCGTGGTCCGGTGCAGCAGCCGCACTTGCAGCTTGCGTTCCAGCAGCGCGATGCGCTTGCTGACGAATGCCGGCGATGCGCCCAGTTCGATCGCAGCCGCTATGAAGCTGCACTTGTGCACCACAATGCAGAACAGTCGCAAGTCGTCGAGAAGCGGCAGATTATTCACGATTCGTGCTTTATCGATTTACACATTGCGTGATTATATCCATCGATGTCGCCTTTATGATGATCGGGCATTGTGCCGCACCTTTCCGTGCGCCAGATTAATCACCCCTCGGAGGAATCATGAAAAAACACAGAATCGCAGTCATACCGGGCGACGGTATCGGCAAGGAAGTCATGCCGGAAGGGCTGCGGGCGGTGGATGCCGCCGCCCGCAAGTTCGGTATCGAACTCGATTACACGCATATCGAATGGGCCAGTTGCGACTATTACGCACAACACGGCCAGATGATGCCGTCCGACTGGTTCGAGCAGCTCAAGGGATTCGATGCGATTTATTTCGGCGCGGCCGGCTGGCCTGCAACGGTGCCGGACCATATTTCGTTGTGGGGTTCGCTGATCAAGTTCCGGCGTGATTTCGACGAATACGTGAACCTGCGGCCGGTGCGGCTGATGCCCGGCGTGCCGTGTCCGCTGGCCGGGCGCAAGCCGGGCGATATCGATTTTTACGTGGTGCGCGAAAATACCGAAGGTGAATATTCCGCTATCGGCGGGCGCATGTTCGAAGGCACCGAGCGCGAATTCGTGCTGCAGGAAGCGGTGTTCACCCGCAAGGGCGTGGATCGGATACTGAAATATGCGTTCGAGCTGGCGCAAAGCCGGCCGAAAAAACATCTGACCTCGGCCACCAAGTCGAACGGCATCGCCATCAGCATGCCGTACTGGGACGAGCGGGTGGAAGCGATGGCCGGGCAATATCCGGAGGTGCGCTCGGATAAATACCACGTCGATATCCTGGCTGCGCATTTCGTGCTGAATCCGGATCGCTTCGACGTGGTGGTCGCCTCCAATCTGTTTGGCGACATTTTGTCCGACTTAGGGCCAGCCTGCACCGGCACCATCGGCATCGCACCATCGGCGAATCTCAATCCCGAACGCAATTTCCCGTCGCTGTTCGAGCCGGTGCATGGCTCGGCGCCCGACATCTACGGCAAGAATATTGCCAACCCGATCGCGATGATCTGGTCGGGCGCGATGATGCTCGATTTTCTCGGCAACGGCAGCGGCGTCTACCGGCAGGCGCACGACGCCATCCTGGGCGCGATCGAAACGGTACTGGCCGGCAGCGGAGCGCGCACCCGTGATCTGGGTGGAAATGCCAGCACTACCGAGGCAGGAAAGGCCATTGCCGACGCGATCTGATCAGCACTTTGTAGGTACATTATAAAAAAGAAGGAGACATGCAATGACACTCAAAAAAATCGTACTCGCGTTTGCCGCACTGGCCTGCGCCGCATCGGTGTGGGCCCAGCAACCCATCATGATCAAGTTCAGCCATGTGGTGGCTACAGATACGCCGAAGGGAAAAGCCGCCGAATATTTCAAGAAACTGGCGGAAGAACGCACCAATGGGCGCGTCAAGGTGGAGGTTTATGCCAACAGCCAACTTTACAAGGACAAGGAAGAAATGGAAGCGTTGCAGCTTGGCGCGGTGCAGATGCTGGCGCCGACTTTTTCCAAGTTTGGCTCAATGGGCCTGCGCGAATTCGAGGTTTTCGATCTGCCCTATCTTTTTGATAATTTCGACGATGCGCACAAGATTACCCAGGGACCTATCGGACAGCGCTTGTTGAAGAAGCTCGATAGCAAAGGCATTGCCGGTCTCGCGTTCTGGGACAATGCCTTCAAGGAAATGACCACCAACAAGCCGCTCAAGAAGCCGGAAGATTTCCGTGGGCTGAAAATCCGCATCCAGCCTTCCAAGGTGCTGGACGCGCAAATGCGCGCGCTCGGAGCCAACCCGCAAGTACTGGCGTTTTCCGAGGTTTACCAGGCACTGCAAACCGGCGTGGTAGATGGCCAGGAAAATCCGGCGTCCAATATCTCGACCCAGAAATTCTATGAAGTGCAAAAATACATGACGATGACCGACCATGGCTTTCATGCCTATGTCTTTATCGCCAATAAGAAATTCTGGGATGCCCTGCCGCCTGATATCCGCCAGACGCTGGACGGCGCTGTGCGCGATACCACACAATATTTCAACAGCGTTGCCAAAAAGGATGACGACGAAGCGTTAGCCCAGATCAGGGCTTCCGGCAAGACGCAGATCGTCACCTTGTCGAAGGAAGAAAAGACGGCGCTGAAAAAATCGTTGATCAAGGTACATCGCGAGTTCGAATCGACAATCGGCAAGGAACTGATCCAGTCGATCTATCGTGAAACGAAGTTTGATCCAGACAAGCTGTAATGATCTAATCGATCCCGAAAACCGGGCGCGCCGCACGATGTTAAATCGCATCGCGGCGCGCTTTTTATGCGTTTGGCCTGTCATTGGATCAGGCTCGGTATAGTCTAAACTTGCGCATATGCAGTAATCCTGCGCACAACCACACCACAAGAATGGACAAAATATGATTCTCGAACTTGCTGATATTCACATACAAGCCGGTAAGCAAGCCGATTTCGATATCGCAATTCAGCGTGGTATTGACGAAGTGATTTCCAAGGCAAAAGGCTTTAGTGGCTACAAAATAAACCGTGGGATTGAATCTCCGGAGCGCTACGTGCTGATGATTTTCTGGGAAACCCTGGAAAACCACACGGTCGATTTTCGCCAATCCGCTGCGTTTCAAGATTGGCGCGTTATCGTTGGCCCCTATTTCGCGTCACCGCCAGTAGTTGAGCATTTCAATTTGCTCAACAAATCCAAATAACAGTATTCCGTCCCATTGGGACGCCATTTTCTTGTAGGTGCGAATTCATTCGCATGGAATCGTTGAAAATGCGAATGAATTCGCACCTACGGCGCTGCTGTTTCAACGTGAAAAAGCTTGATTTTGAGCAGAGATCGTTTCGGCCCAGGTCGACAGTCCTATTGCGATTTGGTTACGCTTTGCCCTTCTGCACCACCACATAAGCACGTTCAATTTCCTGACGAAAACTTTCCGGAATACGCGCCCAGTCGATGACATCGACATGGATCGGCAAGTTGCTGTCGATGAGCGCATCTTGCAGTTTCCACAAATCCATCATTTCCTGTTGAAAATCGTCAGGCTGGCGCACCACCAGATCAAGGTCGCTGGTGTCATGCCCTTGCCCTGTGACGCGGCTGCCGTAGGCCCATATATCGGCCTGCGGCAAATGTTGACCCAGCATTTGACACAGCAGCGCGAGGTGGCGCGGCTGCAGGTGTAATCGGTGCTGCGGGAGTTCAGGCATTGTCTTGTGCCCCACCGAAGCGTTGGTGCAAAATGGCTTCCAGACTGCTGACATCGGCAATGAAAGCCGGCAGCAGCACCAGCGTTTGCTTGGCAAATCCTTCACCATAATCATGCGCAGTATTGTTGCGGTTGTCGCGGTAGGCGAACCAGCGCTCCACTTCTTCCAGCGTCATCAAGCCATGCGTAGCCGATAAGCGCAGCAACTCCTTGACCGGCGTTTGATCGAGTTTTTTGCTGCCGTGGCCATATTCGCGCAAGGCTTTTTTTAATAGTTTGAAACCGGTTTCCTGCGCCAGTTCGTAACCTTTGACAATCGCATTGCGGAAAATTTCCTGGACGATGCTGTCCGGCTCGGCGCGCTCGAACAAGACCAGCGAGGATTGCAGCGTCTGGATGCAGCGTTTCAGGTGTTCGGTATTTAAATTCATACCTTCGCTCCGACAAATTCCCGATACCCGCGCTGCCGCAACGCGCAGGCCGGGCATGTTCCGCAGCCGTAGCCCCAATCGTGCAGCGTGCCGCGTTCACCCAAGTAGCAGGTGTGGGTTCCGGTGCGGATCAGGTCGACCAACTTTTGTCCGCCGAGTTGCTGCGCCAGTTGCCAGGTTTGGCGCTTGTCGATCCACATCAGCGGCGTGTCAATCTTGAGGCGGGTTGCCATGCCGAGGTTGAGCGCAACTTGCAGCGCTTTCATGCTGTCGTCGCGGCAATCGGGGTAGCCGGAAAAATCGGTTTCGCACATGCCGCCGACCAGCACGTCCAGCCCGCGCCGGTACGCTACCGTGGCCGCCACCATCATGAATAGCAGGTTGCGCCCGGGCACGAAAGTGTTGGGCAAGCCGTTTTCCTGCATCGCGATTTCGACGTTTTGGGTTAATGCGGTGTCAGAAATCTTGCCCAGCAGCCCGAGGTCGATCAGGTGATCTTGGCCCAGCTTGCGGTCCCAGTCGGCCGAGTGCGTGCGTAATTGTTGCAGCACGGTGGGGCGCACCGTCAGTTCTATGCTGTGGCGCTGGCCGTAATCAAAGCCGATGGTTTCGACTTTTGCATATTGCGAGAGCGCCCACGCCACGCAAGTGGTCGAGTCCTGGCCGCCGCTGAAAAGCACCAGCGCAGCGTTGGGTTGTTCGTTTGTCATATTTGGTTCCTGAAGTATACCTATTGCAGTATTTTTTAAAGCCGCTTATTAGATGTGCGGCAAGTAATGGTTTTTTTGCCATACCCCCTATAGCAACTCAGGGGCCGGGAGTCCGGTAACATGTCGGCTGAAAATCCGAATTTGAATTCAGTATACAAACCTTATGGCAGCCACGGGCATTTTGCAATGATCAGAACTATTTTTAGCCTTGGGCAACGGTTGCAGCGGATGCAGCGAATTTTACGACTACTGCCGGTCGGCCTGTTGCTGCTGTCGGCGTGCGCCCATGCCGAGAATCTGGAATATGCCGTGGTGCTGGATGCGCCCTCCGGCCTGAAGGATGTGCTGGAAAAAAATCTCGACCTGAATCGTTGGCACGACAATCCGCGGCTTGACGTTGAACAATTGCAGCGGCTGTACCGCCAAGCGCCCGATCAGATCAGGACGCTGGTGGCGACCGAGGGTTTTTATGCGCCGACCATTACTTCCGAAATCACCCAGCAAGGCCAGGCCTGGCGGATTCAATTCACGATTGCAGCCGGCGCGCCGGCGCTGGTGGGCGCGGTCGATCTGACGTTTGAAGAGGCGATTGCGAGCCAGTCGCAGGTGGCCGAATTGCGCGGCGGCTGGGCGTTGCAGCCGGGCCTGGTGTTCCGGCAGGCGGCGTGGGAGTCGGCCAAGAGTGGTTTGCTGCGCAAGTTGCTGCTGGAGCGTTATCCGCGCGCGCGCCTGACGCAAACGCGCGCTACCGTCGATCCGCTGGCGCATACGGTTGCCCTGAAAGTAGTGATCGACAGCGGCCCGGAGATTCATTTTGGCGCGCTGATCATCGACGGCTTGCAACGTTATCCAGCCACCATCATCAGCCGCATTAACAAGATCAAGCCGGGCGATCCCTATAACGAAGCTGCGCTGCTGGAGCTGCAAGCCCATTTGCTCGACAGCGGCTATTTCAGCCGGGTCGATGTCAGTGCCGAAATCGATACGCCAGAAGAACTTGAAAGTACTCCAAGTACTCCAGCTACTGCGCGGCCGTCGTCGGCACCGGTGCCCGTGCGCGTGACCGTAACGGAAAACAAGCGCAGGAAATCCGGGATCGGGATCGGTTACAGCACCAATACCGGCAATCGCGCCAAGCTGACTTATGAAGACCTGAATTTTTCGGATAGGGAACTCAAGCTCAAGAGCGCGCTGACCATAGAAACCAAAAAGCAGTCGGCCACAGCCGACATCTATCTGCCGCTCACGCAGGAAGGCGTCCAGTACAGCACTGGCCTGTCGTATGTGCGCAGCGACATCGCAGGCGAGGTGGGCAAAGTCTCCAGCATTTCAGGCAAACGGGTCTGGGGCAAGCCGACGCTGGAGCGCAACCTGACGCTGGAATACCTGCGCGAGCAAAAGGAAATCGAGGGGTTCGCCCCGCGCAACAGCCAGTCGTTGCCGTTGACGTATGGCGTCACCTGGCGCGATACCGACAGCCTGCTGTTTCCAACCAATGGCAGCATCATCCACGCGCAAATCGGCGGCGCGGTGGGCGGCTTGCTGACCGATCAAAGCTTTGTGCGCAGCAGCGCGCGCGTGGTGCGTTATAGCCCGCTGGGGAAAAAAGGCATCGTGGTCTTGCGTGGCGAAATAGGCGCGCTCGCTTCGAGTAGCAAGGATGGCGTTCCGGACGCTTACCTGTTCCGTGCCGGCGGCGATCAGTCGGTGCGCGGTTACGCGTATCAGGGGCTGGGTGTGGCGCAAGGCACGGCCATCGTCGGCGGGCGTTATATGGCGGTCGGCAGCGCCGAATACCAGAATTGGTTTTTGCCGCAATGGGGCGCCGCGGTGTTTGTCGATGCCGGCAACGCCGCCGATACCGTCGCCGAGTTGACGCCGAAAGTGGGTTACGGCGTTGGCGGGCGCTGGCGCAGTCCGGTCGGGCCGATCAATCTGGATATCGCTTATGGGCAGTCGGACAAGAAAGTACGCATGCATTTTTCGCTCGGGGTGACATTTTGAGGCGGCGCACATGGTGGATCGCATTGTCGTCGCTGCTGCTTGCATTCGTGCTGCTGGCGGCAATCCTGATACCGCGTGAATCCAGCCTGCGCTGGGTGTTGCAGCAAGCGGCCAACGCCAGCAACGGCGCGCTGACATTTACCGGCGTGAGCGGCTCGCTGCTGGCACCGGTGCATATCAAGCAATTGCAATATAGAAAGTTCAGTACGTCCGGCACGCCCGAGAAAGTGATTACGCTGGATGACCTCGATCTGCGCTGGTCGCCGGCCCAGTTGTTGCGCGGCCATGTCGGGATTGAAAAGCTGCAAGCGGCGCGCCTGACGCTGCAAACTCTGGAAGAATCGAACGAGCCGCTGCTGTTGCCGACTAGCCTGTCAGTGCCTGTGGAAGTCGAAGTCAAGGCGGCGCAATTGGGTCAGTTGGTAATGATTTCCCCGGCCGGTGCGCGCACCGAATTGCACGATCTCCATTTCGCGCTGCATGGCGGCCGGCAGCAATGGCGGGTGCAGGATGCCGCTGCCGGCACGCCGTGGGGCAATCTGGACGCAATCCTGACACTGGGTGCGAAGCCGCCATTTTTACTCACCGGCCAGATCAATTTTTTACACGGAACCGGGCGCGATGTAAGCCAAGCGCAGGCCGTGTTGGACGGCGACCTGAGCGCGCTGACGATCAAAGCCAACTTTGACGCGCAGGGCGCGAGCGGCCACGGCGATTTGACCATCGCGCCGTTTGACACCTTCGCATTGCGCCGGATTGCGCTGCAAGCGACCGGCATCGACCCCAGCCGTTTTAGTGCCGATGGCGATTTGCCGCAGGCCGCAATCGCGATCGATCTGACCGGCCAGGTGCAGCCGGACCAAACCATCAGCGCCAAACTGAATATCGTCAACACGCTGCCACCCGGCCCGATGGATAAAAAAAGCCTGCCGCTGCGCAGCATCAGCACCCACATCGATGGCACGCTGGAGGCGGCAAATATCAAAGACATGGTGCTCGATCTGGCCGATGCCGGTCGCGCCAGCGGCAGCGGCAGCGTCAAAAATGGCAAGGCTGCATTTGCTCTGCATGCCGACAAAATCAATCTGAAGGCGCTCGATACCAAGCTCAACCGCACCGCCATCGCCGGCGATATCGTGTTGTCCGCGCTGGACGGCCGGCAAGTGCTGAAAGCGCGGCTGGGGCAGGATCGCTATCAACTGGCACTCGATGCAACGCTGGCCGACGGCTTGCTGAATTTGCAGCAAGCCAAACTCAGCGCCGGCAAGAGTGCGCTCAGTCTGCAAGGGCAAGCGCGCACGGATACCGCGCAAGCGTTCGCGCTGACCGGCAGCATTCAACGTTTTGATCCATCGGATTTCGGCGCTTATCCGGCGGCCGATGTGAATGCCGCGCTGCGTCTGGAAGGTCATCTGGCACCGAACTGGCAAGTCGCGGCGGACATCAAGTTGCAACCGAGTCGCTTGCTCAAACAACCGTTGTCCGGTCAGGTCAAATTAAGCGCCGATGCCCAGCGCCTGCAAAATGTCGATATGGCGTTGCGCCTCGGCGGCAATCTGATGGCCGCACAAGGCAATTTCGGCGCGCCCAAAGATAGCCTGGCGCTGCGCATCGATGCGAAAAATCTGGCAATGCTGCAAGCAGGTCTGGCCGGCGCGTTGCGCGCCACCGGCACGCTGACCGGCAGCATGGCAGCGCCGCAATTAGCGTTCGATGCCAACGCGCAAGGACTGGTCTTGAATCCGCAGGAGAAAAAGCCACAGCGTTTCGCCAATAGCGACTTCAAGGCGCGCGGCAATCTGGCACTGAGCGGCAGCGGTCTGTTCCGCCTGAAAGGCACCATGTCGCGCCTGAATCCGGCCGCTTTCGGCACTTATCCGGAAGGCAATATCAGCGGCGACCTCGATGCAACCGGCAATCTTGCCAAGGATTGGCGGGTCGCACTCGACTTCACGCTGCAACCCGGCACGCTGCTGGGCGCGCCCTTGTCCGGACACGGCAAGTTGCAAGCCGACGCCGCACGCATCGCCAATGCCGATATCGCGCTGCAACTGGCGAACAACAGCGTCATGCTCAAAGGTAATTTCGGCGCGCCGAAAGACCGGCTTGACTGGCGTCTCGATGCGCGCCAACTCAGCGTATTGGGGCCGAATTTCGGCGGCGCTGTAAGCGGCGAGGGCAACGTCAGCGGCAGCAAGGATGCACTGCAGATCGGCTTTGCGCTGGATGGCAGCGAGATCCGCTTGCCGGGCGAAACCTTCATCAAAACCCTGCACGCCAGCGGTCGCTTGCAGCAAGGCGAAAATGGCCCGCTGCAAGCCGATATCGCGCTGGGCGAAGCGCGCTCCGGCACGCAAGCATTCGAAGCGTTGCGACTGGTGGCCAACGGCAGCCGGCGTGCGCACACCATCGAACTTAGCGGAAGTAGTGACGCAAATAAGCAAAGCGAAAATTTCAAAGCGACCCTGGCCGGCGGCTGGCAGCAGGCCACAGGTTGGGATGGCGCGATTCGCAGCCTGCAAAATCGCGGCGCGTTTGCCTTTACGCTGCAAGCGCCGGCACCGCTCAAAATCGGTCCCGGGCAATTTTCATTGACCGATTTCGTGCTGGCGCTGCCCAGCGGCAGCCTGAATTTGCAAACGCTGCAAAAGAACGGCAGCCATTTGCAAAGCCGCGGTCATGCCAGCGGCATTGCGCTGACTACGCTGGCGAAATTATCGGAGCCGCTGCAACAGAATTTGGCCGGCGGATTGACTTTCGGTGCCGACTGGTCGCTCGACGCCGATAGTTTCATCGACGGCAACGTGCGGCTGTTCCGCGAAGGCGGCGACGCCACCATACGCACCGGAAGTAACGCCGCGCCGCTGGCGCTGGGCTTGAACAAGCTGGCCTTGCGCGCCGATATTGTCAAAAATGCGCTGAAGCTGGAGTTTGAAATGGATGGCAGCCATGTCGGCAGTAGCCGCTTTGCCGGCAGCACCAAAATCGGCGGCACGTCCGGCAGTTGGAGTTTGCCGGCGACCAGCCCGCTGACCATGAGCGGCACTGCCAGCCTGCCCACGCTGGATTGGATCGGGCCGGTCGTCGGCCGGCCCGAACTGGATTTGCAAGGACGGCTGGCGCTGGCGATTAGCGGCTCCGGCACGCTGGGCGCGCCCAATTTGACCGGCGACATCAACGGCGATCAACTTGGCGTGCGCTGGGCCGAGCAGGGCATAAAGCTGCGCAACGGCGTATTGCGTGCGCAATTGCAGGGAGACCGTTTGCTATTGAAAAAACTCGCCTTCGATGGCGAACAAGGCAAGCTGAATGTGCAGGGCGAGGCGCGCTTTGCCAACGCCCGGCCCAGCGTGCAAATGACGCTGACGGCCGACAAGCTGCTGGCATTGTCCAGCCCGGAACGGCTGTTGGTGTTGAGCGGCGACAGCAACATCACGCTGGACGACAAACGGCTGCAGATCGGCGGCAAGTTCAAAGCCGAGCGCGCGATATTCGAGCTGCCCAGCGAGAGCGGGCCTACCATCAGCGACGACGTAGTGGTGCTGGGGCGCGAAGCAAACGGTGGCAAAAGTAGCAAAGCCGGCAAATCGCTGCCGCTGCGGGTGGATGTGATGCTGGATTTGGGTCAGCGCTTTTTCATCAAGGGCAAAGGGCTCGATGCGCAAGTCGGCGGCAGCCTGCGGGTGCGGGTGGACGATGGCCAGTTGCCACGCGCCAACGGCAGCATTGAGGTAGTCAAAGGCACATACGCCGCCTACGGCCAAAAGCTGGAAATCCGGCGCGGCATTCTCGCCTTCAGCGGCCCCATCGACAATCCGGGGCTGAATATTCTGGCGGTGCGTCCGGTGCCCGAGATCGAAGGCAATGTCGAAGCCGGCGTCGAAGTGCGCGGCAACGCCTTGGCGCCACGCGCCAGGCTGGTTTCCACACCCTCGGTACCGGACACCGAAAAGCTGTCCTGGCTGGTGCTCGGGCACGGCACCGAAAGCGCGTCCGGCAGCCAGTTCGACGCACTCTCAGCCGCCGCCAACGCCTTGTTCGGCGCGTCCCAGGGCGCATCGCTGCAAGCGAAAGTGGCGCAATCCATCGGCCTCGATGAATTCGGCATTGGCCGTGCGCAAGGATTGGAAACCACCGTACTCACCTTCGGCAAGCGCATCTCGTCGCGTGCATTTTTGACCTACGAGCAAGGCGTCAGCGGCGCATCAACGCTAGTCAAATTGCGCTACATGTTGAGCAAACGTTTCTCGCTGCAAGCCGAAACCGGCACCAGCACCGCGCTTGATTTGTTTTATACATGGTCATTTGATTGAAGTAACTATTCTGCCCCTATAAAAGACATCTAAACCAGAGGGGTTTCTGTAGATACTCTGTTCAAAATCAGGTCTTTTCACATTGAAACAACAAGCGGCGTAGGTGCGAATTTATTCGCACTGTTATCGATTCCATGCGAGCTGATGCGAATAAATTCGCACTTACAAGCAAATGGCATCTCGATGTGAATAATCGCCGATATTTTTTACTGGTCACAGTGTGCACCGCACAGCGGATATCTCGGAAGGCAGTAAGTCGTATAGCGTACTTGCGTAAATGTTAGACACGACAAAGTCGAATAATGCACTTTTTATCAGCCGTCAAAACTGGCGCAATGCCAGTTATAAATCAATGTCTTTGCATCCCGAACCAGTCTCCTGCATTCCACAAGACGTCGCGATTTAGTCAAACAATAATCTATCGTCGAGTTGCAGGCAGATATTGATTGTTTGCTGAAACGCTATCGTATCCAATCCGTTGATTTATGAATTGTTGCACTATTTTTAAAAATTCACGGATGTTTCAAAAGTGAGAAACGCTTCAAACCATCCACAAATATCTCTTTTTCAATTGCTCGGAAAAAGCCCGTTTTTAGTGAGTACTACCTGTGATAAAAAATACATTTGTTTTTTATTGGCAACTTATAATAGATTTCTCTCTCATTCACGCTCACTCCCATGCGAAAAATCATTGTTTGTCTTTTCTTACCGCTAGCTATCGTTACTTCTACTGTTTACGCTGACTTTGACTCTGGCTTAGATGCATACAATAAAAATGATTACGCAACAGCCATAAAAGAATGGCGTCCCTTGGCCGAGCAGGGCGATGCCGATGCGCAGCGCAACTTGGGGTACCTATACAGAGAGGGCCAAGGTGTACCCCAGAATTATGCCGAGGCTGTGAAGTGGTACCGCAAGGCAGCAAAACAGGGTGAAGCCACTGCACAGCGCAACTTGGGAATCATGTACAGCAATGGTCAAGGCGTGCCGCAGAATTACGCTGAGGCTGTGCAGTGGTATCGCAAAGCAGCAGAACAGGGTGAAGCCACTGCGCAGCGCAAATTGGGGTACCTATACAGAGACGGTCAAGGTGTACCCCAGAATTACGTCGAGGCTGTGAATTGGTTCCGCAAGGCCGCAGAACAGGGCGATGCCACTGCTCAAAACAACTTGGGGTACCTATACAGAGAGGGCCAAGGTGTACCCCAGAATCACGCCGAGGCTGTGAAGTGGTACCGCAAGGCCGCAGAACAGGGCGATGCTACTGCGCAATATAGCCTGGGGGTCAAGTACGCCAATGGTCAAGGCGTGCCGCAGAATTACGCCGAGGCTGTGAATTGGTACCGCAAGGCCGCAGAACAGGGTGATGCCACCGCACAAAACAACTTGGGAATCATGTACAACAATGGTCAAGGCGTGCCGCAGAATTACGCCGAGGCTGTGCAGTGGTACCGCAAGGCCGCAGAGCAGGGCGATGCCATCGCACAAAGCAACTTGGGATTTGCGTACGGCAATGCTCAAGGCGTGTCGCAGAATTATGCCGAGGCTGTGAATTGGTTCCGCAAGGCCGCAGAACAGGGCGATGCCACTGCGCAGCGCAGCTTGGGATTTGCGTACGGCAATGGTCAAGGCGTGTCGCAGAATTACGCCGAGGCTGTGCAGTGGTATCGCAAGGCCGCAGAACAGGGCAATGCCTCTGCGCAAAACAATCTGGGGGCCATGTACGACGATGGTCAAGGCGTACAAAGAAGCCAAGTTATAGCGTATGCGCTCTACAATCTTTCTGCGACCAATGACCCATCCAGTACCAACAAAGCTACAGGCAATCGTAAGGCGCTAGCCGATGGCATGCTAATGCCGGAAATTGGAGCTGCACAGACTCTGACGCTTGCCATCGCGAAGCCCGGCAATCTGCTGAAAGCACTGGATCAATACGTTAAGCGCCCGGCCGTTAAGGAGGCAATCAAACCGGCAACTCCCAAAGAGGCACCCACCCGAGTCGCTTCAGCTGATCGCTACCCGGCACGCCCTGCCAAGGTTCGTGGCGTTGTGAGTTGCAACACAAGCTGTGAGAACGCCGCTTGTTATCGAACTTATGATAGCGGTCGCAAAGTTCGCTTTCAGGCAAAGCAGAAATGGAATCCTTTCAACAGCCAATTCGAGTTTGATTCTGGTTCGTGTTAATTTTCTGATTTCGGATCATAAAAGTTCTTCGCGTCCCAGGTGAGTGCGGTAGGTTGGGCTAATGCTGTATCAGCCCAACATCCCCACCCACAAAAACGGCGCGGCTTATTCAACGCGGTTTATTCATTTATTGCGCCCTTATCGACATAGCTCCAACTTTCAGTCATCTCTTCTCTCGCGATTTCCCGATGGTGAGATTGATGATGAAAAAGTAAGTGACTCCGGTATGTTAGCCCTACGATTCTCAGTCGGTTTGTCGCATTGAATGTTGGGCTGATACAGCATTAACCCAACCTACGCACTGAAAAGAAATCGCAAAAAAACGGCCCGCGTTTCCTCGCATCGTCGGCTAGGGTAGGGGGCAGCTAGCCGAGCTAGACAGAATATTTTTTTAATCTTAATTCAAATTAGCTGCAGCATTAGATACCCCATATAGCACCCATAATTAACATCCAAAAACCATGCATACTTCCCTTCTTGCTACAATTTTTTTTATTTTTTTTATTTTTTTTATATTAATTATCTGCTATTCCTGCGTACAACTCAGTCGCAAGCACGGCAGAGATATTCGCGTGGTTTGGTATTTTTTCTCACTGTCCTTAGTAGTAACCTGGGGTATAGCTTGGTGGGCCATCAACAATGGAGCGATCGACGAACACGGCACTTTCCAAGGAAGCGCAGGTGCGAGGATCAAAAATCTATTTGATTTCATGTGTAATCTAAATGCAGACCTCCAAATCTTTTCCGCTATTTTGGCGCTCATCACCTTACCGCAACTATTAAGTTATGTTTTGAGCGGCCTATCTGGCAGTGCGTCGACTCCTTTGCTCATCGAGGGAGGCATAAGCTTTTTCATCTGGAGTTTGGTAAAGTCGTTCGCAGTTGTTTCAGGAATTTTTTTGCCCATAGCTGGCTTTGGACTATGGAACCAGTGGACTGGCTTGAGCTGGCAAGGAGCACGTGCGCTGGTATTTGTGTCCGCTATGCTTATCATGTTTTCTTTCTCCACCTTGCTTCTCTATCGTGAAGCCGAAGGTGTAGTTGTCGTTTTCCAGAAGATATCCCCTGAATGGATTCGTAAGTTATTCGCAGCTATACATACATGCTTCACAAGGAACGAGCTTTAACCATTGCTGCCAAATCTAACGCTTAAATTCTCTGATGTTAAAAGCAAAATTCGCTGGCCTTGCACTATTTGAACAGACCTTGTGGACACTGGATTTGCTTATCTTTGCTGTCCCATGTGCTCTGGCGTTTTGGCTATTTGCGCGAAAGGTGGCTAGCTATGCCGCAACTTAACTGGATGTTCAACTCCAACGATGAGCGTCCAGTTTGGAGCAAGTCGAATGTATCTTTTGGGTCAAATTCTATCTCTTACAAATGACGCATAACGGTCAGGTAAACCAAATCCGAAAGCCAGCCTGCAAGTTGCTTTTAGTACGGTAGGTTGGGCTAATGCTGTATCAGCCCAACATCCCCACCCACAAAAACAACGAGGCTTATTCATTTATTGTGCCCTTATCGACATACCCCTTACTTTCAGTCGTATCTTCTTTCGCGATTTCCTGATGGTGAGATTGATGATGAAAAAGTAGGTGACTCCGGTATGTTCGCTCTACGATTCTCAGTCGGTTTGTCGCATTGGACGTTGGGCTGATACAGCATTAGCCCAACCTACGCACTAGGTTGCAGGCCCGCGCCCAACCGGTGCAGGCGTGATGTTCACAATCAGTGAAAACAGTTTGTCCAAGCTCTCCTTGTATCCACTACCGGCAAGTGGGTCCGCATTGGCAGCAAACTGCGCATCGATCACGGCCCAGTCATCCGGCGTCAGGAATTTGATGGCGGCGGGAAGAACCACATCTTCTTCCAAGCCCATATGATCGGAATAGAATTTGGCATATGTTTCCACCATGTCAAAAAATGACTGGAATGCTGCGGCGCCCTCAAGCTCATATTGCGTCAGCGCGAGTTCCAGCGCGCACAACTGCGACTCGCCTTGCTTGTGTTGAGACTCCAGTACTTCAAGAGTCTGATCGATTCGATTGGTACGCTCGCGTAACCGAGCAAACAGGTATTGATCTTCTTTCGGATGATGCACTTTGTGCGGGTACTCGCTAATGTATACGAGCATTGCCCGAAATACCTTGGGGTCCGGCGCTTTCTTGCCCTTGTTGATGGCACGCACGAAATGCTGCATGCCTTGGGTCACAGACGACAACCGATCATGTTCATTCTCGATAACACGTATCGCAATATGATGTGATAGCACACGCATGAAAGGCCCTTTTAAAATCACGTTAGCCAAACTACCCCGTAACAGCGATAAGGACAAGCGCGTGAATCAACCATGCAGCATTAAATCCGCCATATCGGTTGCCAGATGCTCGCCTGGCACTGATTGGTGATTCAGCGCCTTGCTGATCAGTCGCACAATCTGCGCATGGCTTGTTTTATACCTGGTCCTTTGATTGATGATTTTTGCTGGAGTATGCTGATAAACATGTGTGTTACCGCATTATTTGTATGCGGTTATTAAATATACGTTATCCAGTATATTTATTGTTACAGGAATTTTTACAAGTAATCACTTGGCAGATTCAAGGACAAAACGGCAGCAAGATTATTGCCGCCAGAGGCATCTTCGCCTGAGGTAGTTGCCGGCGGCGGCTCGGTTGGACGCCGCCATCGCCATGAGTTGGCCTTGTGTGTGTAGCGCTGAATTGATCAATCCAGTGCGATGGGCCGACCCTGGAATGACCGCCCGGCTTCATCAGTTCTTGTGACAGGCTATTTCTAGTGGGAGTGTTTGGCCTGGTACTTTCAAATTGGCGCTCCTAATCAATTTGAGGTCAGCACCCACACTACTGCAAAGATGGTACGAAGCAAGCATAAGCAGACGCCTACCTGAGTGACGATGCATGAGCCCCGGGCGGGGCGGCAGCAAGATCCAGCGGGTATAGGATGACCGTGAAGCCTATTAACCGTGAAATCCCCTAGCTCGCCAGCATAGTTCATCAGTGGTGCAAAGACCCCATTACCAAGGTACGTGAATTCGACCCTCGAATAGTTCGTGCCACTGAACGATCCGTTGACACCTGTGGTTGTGCGTTCGGTGAGCCATGTGTAGATCTGACCGCCTCGCCGGACCCCGGCCACCTTGACACGCGCCGCTTCTTACGAAGCCTCAGCCCCCAACAAAATTACGGTTCTCTGAGGTAGGTAACTAATCAGGAAAATTAATGTGACAGAACTATAAAATCTAATCGTTTAAATTTTCCAGCCTGAGAGTTTCTTCTGCACTGCACCATGCTTGCAGCCGGTTAGCAGCCTTCCATTTTGTACTGCCTACTGATTAGATAGATCGTCACATCACTGTGTATAAAGCGATTGTCGGCAGGCAATGCGCCAAAAATACTACCTTTTCGCCTATTTTTTCCACCCTTGTTGCTGTGGCACGGAAGTTGCCCATTAATAGGAGTCCTGTCATATGGTTATGCGGTTGCAGCATCCATTAGAACAATTGACGGGAGCGGGGTAACTTAAAAAATACAATGAATATCGAGGAGATTTCAAATGATTGAAACTTTTTATGAGGTCATGCGGCGTCAAGGTATTTCACGTCGCAGTTTTCTAAAGTGCTGTTCACTGACAGCTACCTCATTGGGGCTCGGGCCATCATTTGTGCTGCAAATAGCGCATGCAATGGGCGAACCAACTATTTGATATTTCGATTAAATAGCTGGTTGCTTTATAAGTTAAATAAAAATGACTTATTTGCCCCCGCCTTATTTGTGATCAACTTTAGATGGGACTAAAAGTTTATGGAAAAAATTCACGAAATACTTGCGCATCACAATTTAGACAGAACCCGCTTAATGGATATTCTTTGGGATATCCAGCATCAGTGGGGTTACATTCCAGATGAATTGTTACCAGAAATGGCAGACAAACTCGGTTTGACTGAGTTGGATATACGGGAGACCTATTCTTTTTATCATTTTTTTCTTGGCAAGCCTCCGGCAAAGCATCAAATTTATTTAAGTGACACGGTTATCGCAAAAATGCATGGTTATCAGGCTGTCTACGATGCGCTTGAACAAGAAACAGGATGTGTCTTTGGTAAAAAAGATGCCACAGGAACATTCGGCCTGGAAACAACATCTTGTATCGGCCTAAGTGACCAAGAACCCGCAATGCTGATTGGCAAAGAGGTGTTCACGCGATTAACGCCGGAAAAAGTGTCGCAGATTATCAGTCGTTTAAAGGGTGGGGAATTTCCCGCGCACATCGTCAATCCTGATGGTTTGGCAAGCGATACCTTAGCGTACGTTAATACGATGGTGGACTCCAACATTCGTGAACGAGGTACGTTATTTTTTCAAGAGGAAAAGAATTTCAAAACCTTGTTGGATCAGCTACTTGGCAGTCGTCCTGAAGTGGTGATTAACATTGTTTCGGAATCGGGATTGCGTGGGCGCGGCGGTGCCGGCTTTTCAACGGGACTGAAATGGCGCCTTTGTTCAGATAACGATGAGAAAACACGATTTGTCATCTGCAATGCGGACGAGGGCGAGCCAGGTACATTCAAGGACCGGGTTTTGTTGATGGAGTCTCCCAAGGAAGTTATTTTCGGCATGATCACTGCCGGTTATGCCATCGGTGCGCAAGAAGGCATCATTTACATGCGCTCTGAATACTACTATCTCAAGGATTATCTTGAAAAGCAGCTGGCCGATTTCCGTGCACTTGGCCTGCTGGGTAAGGGCATTGGCGGAAAGCCGGAGTTCGATTTCGACATCCGTATCCAGATGGGGGCGGGCGCTTACATTTGCGGTGATGAGACTGCCCTGATCGAATCCATGGAAGGCAAACGCGGCACACCGCGTGTTAAACCGCCTTACCCTGTCAATATCGGTTATCTCGGCAAGCCAACGAGTGCCAATAATGTCGAAACCTTTGTGGCAGTAACCAGCATCATGGAAAAGGGGGCTACCTGGTTTAAATCCATGGGTACCGACGAATCGGCAGGCACCCGGCTGTTAAGTATTTCCGGTGATTGCGATGCGCCAGGCATCTATGAAATCGAGTGGGGCATCACACTTAACGAGGTGTTGAAAAAAGTGGGTGCCAAAGATCCGTGGGCAGTACAAATCAGTGGTCCGTCGGGCGATTGCGTCTCGGTTGAAAAGGATGGCAATCGGGCCATTGCGTTGGAAGACCTCTCTTGTAACGGGTCGTTCATGATATTTAATCGTTCCCGTGATCTGCTTGCCATCGTTCAGCATTTCATGCAGTTCTTTGTCAATGAATCGTGCGGAATTTGTGTTCCCTGCCGTTCCGGCAATGTCGATTTGTTCAAAAAAATCACCCGTGTCATTGACGGCAAGGCATGTCAAAAAGATCTGGATGAAGTGGTCGTCTGGGGCAAACTGGTGCGCAAGACAAGTCGCTGCGGACTGGGCGGCACGTCACCTAAACCGATACTTACGACACTGGAAAAATTCCCTGAGCTATATCAGGCAAAACTGGTACAGCAGGATGGTCCGCTACTGCCTTCCTTTGATCTGAAAGAAAGTCGCAGGGGATATCTGGAAGCGATCTCGGCGCTGAACGATAGGAGAATTGAATCGTGATTCAAATCAAAATAGATGGAAAAAATATCAATGCCCGCAAAGGCGCCAATCTGGTCGATGTCGCCTCGGAAAATGGCATTTACATTCCGACGCTTTGTTATCTGAAAGGCCAACCGTGCTTAGGAACCTGTCGCGTTTGTTCGGTGAAAGTGGGCGGCGCAACTGCCGCTGCCTGTACCGTTCCTGTCGCTCACGGGATGGAAGTCGAGGTCAACGAGCCAGAAATCACGGATATGCGCAAAGCGCTGGTTGAAAGCCTGTTTGCAGAAGGTACGCACAACTGTCCAAGCTGTGAAAAAAGTGGTCGCTGTGATTTGCAGGCAGTGGGTTACGAAGTCGGGATGATGGTGTCTCGCTTCGAATATCGATTCACATCACGGCAAAAAGATTATGGGTCCGAAAAGATTCTACTCGAGCGGGATCGTTGTATTTTTTGTCAGCGTTGCGTGGAATTTGTTCGTGATGAAGAAACAGGAAAAAAAATCTTCAGTATTAGCGGCCGTGGTACTAACGCACGCATTGAAATTAATGCTGAACTCGCCAATAAAATGACTGCTGAGCAAGTTACTCGTGCAGTTGATCTTTGTCCGGTCGGCACAATTATTGAAAAAAAGGTTGGCTTCAATGATCCGATCGGGAAACGAAAATTCGATATTAAGTCGGTACGTGAACGCGCATTAGAGGGAGGCGATAAATGAGCAATCATTCTGTGAAGGAAGTTAATCCTACTGACAACGTAATGTTCAGTCACGATTTACCTAAAACCCCAGCGGATGCTGCGTTTCTGGCAAGCCAGGAAGGAAAAATCAACGTATCCATGATTGGCTTGTGTGGCTGCTGGGGCTGTACTCTGTCATTTCTTGATATGGATGAACGGCTTTTGGGCCTTTTGGATAAGGTCACCATTCTGCGTTCATCATTAACCGACGTCAAACGCATTCCAGAACGCTGTGTAGTTGGCTTTGTTGAAGGCGGCGTGGCCAACGAAGAAAACATTGAGACATTGGAACATTTCCGTGAGAATTGCGACATCCTGATCTCGGTCGGTGCCTGTGCTGTCTGGGGTGGCGTACCTGCCATGCGTAATCAAGAGTCACTCACCGATTGTCTTGAGGAAGCCTATATCAATTCTGCCACCGCCGTACCTGGTGTAATCCCCATTATTCCCAATCATCCTGATATCCCAAGGATAACGACCAAAGTTTATCCCTGCCACGAAGTGGTCAAGATGGATTACTTTATCCCCGGATGCCCACCTGATGGAGATGCTATTTTCAAGGTACTGGATGACCTTGTAAATGGACGCGCAGTGAATCTGCCTACATCAATGAATCGATACGATTAAAAGGATATCTATTATGAGCAGGAAACTGATTATCGACCCCGTTACCCGTATCGAAGGGCATGGAAAAGTCACCATCCATCTGGATGATGATAACAATGTCATTGATGCGAAATTGCACGTGGTTGAATTTCGTGGCTTTGAAAAATTCATTCAGGGGCATCCTTACTGGGAAGCGCCGATGCTTTTGCAGCGTATTTGTGGAATCTGTTTTGTCAGCCATCATCTGTGTGGAGCTAAAGCACTGGATGATATGGTGGGTGTCGGTTATTCCACACATAATCTGATTACCCCCACTGCGGAGAAGATGCGTCGATTAGGGCATTACGCACAGCAACTGCAGTCTCACTCGACGGCTTATTTTTACCTGATCGTGCCGGAAATGCTGTTTGGTATGGATGCGGCGCCCGAAAAGCGCAATGTGCTGGGTTTGGCGGTCGCTAATCCGGAACTGGTTAAACGGGTTGTCATGCTGCGCAAATGGGGACAGGAACTCATTCAGGCGGTACTGGGTAAGAAAATGCACGGCATCAGTTCCATTCCCGGTGGCGTGAATAACAATTTAACTGCTGAAGTACGGGATAGATTCATCAAAGGTGATGCTGGCCTTCCCAGTATTGATAAGGTTATCGAATATGCGATGGAAGGCCTGCAACTGTTTTATGACTTCCATGAGAAAAACCGCGCCATGGTGGATACCTTCGGGGATGCACCAGCATTGGACATGTGCCTGGTTGACGATAATGGCGATGTCGACTATTACCACGGCAAGATGCGCATTATTGATAACGACAAGAACGTCGTTCGCGAATTGGATTATCACGATTATCTTGGCCATTTCTCTGAAGCGACGGAAGAATGGAGCTATATGAAGTTCCCGTTCTTGAAGGAACTCGGTCGGGAAAAAGGTTCGGTGCGAGTTGGCCCATTGGCGCGGGTGAATGTCACAAAATCGTATTCAACGCCACTGTCACAAGCCGCGCTGGAAAAATTTCATTCCTATAACAAAGGCAAGTCCAGTAATAAGACCTTGCATACCAATTGGGCCAGAGCTATCGAAATTCTGCACTCCGCCGAATTGATCAAGGAGTTGTTGAATGATCCGGATCTACAAAAAGATCAGCTGGTGGTCACCGCAACGGATGTGATGTGGACGGGTGAAGGAGTGGGCGTGGTGGAAGCACCGCGCGGCACTTTGCTGCATCACTACAAGGCCAATAAGGAAGGCAATATTACCTTCGCCAATCTGGTCGTCGCCACCACACAAAACAATCAGGTAATGAATCGTACCGTGCGTAGCGTGGCCGAAGAATACTTGGGCGGCAAGGCCGAGATCACGGAAGGCATGATGAACGCGATCGAGGTCGGTATTCGGGCGTATGACCCCTGCCTGAGTTGTGCCACCCATGCTCTAGGTGAAATGCCACTGGAAGTGACGCTGCTTGACGCGAAAGGAAATCAAATTGATGAACGCAGAAAGTAATCTCACGCTGGATTATTTTAATGATGAGCTAGCCCTGATTTACGGGATAGGTAATATCGGACGTCAGGATGATGGCCTTGGCTGGGAATTTATCGACTGGCTTGAAACAACGTCTGCCTGCCCAAAAGCGGAAAAAGTGAAGTTTTATCACCTTAACTTGGAAGACGCTGATTTGATCAGCCATAAACAGCGGGTGTTATTTATCGATGCGTCAAAGGATACGACGCTGGATAGTTTTCGCTTGTACAAAGCGGAGCCGAAAATGGATTTCAGTTTCACTTCGCACACGATGTCGATAGAAACCGTGATGGCAACGTGTCAGCAGGTATTCGGCAACATACCTGAAGTGTATGTGCTCGCCATCCGTGGTTATGAATGGGAGCTGCAACTCGGACTCACAGAACAAGCGAAAAAAAATCTGGATCATGCGGCCAGTCAGTTTAGCCGTACTGCAATGGAGCGTTCTCCGACAACAGACAAGCGCTTACCAACGCCAATTTTGGCGCGTGCTTTTTCATGACCACTATCTGGAAAAATAATGAAAACAAATACTGAAGAGCTGACACAATTAATTTATAACGCACCGATTGGCCAATATATCGGCGAACATGGCGCAAAGATACTGGCAGAGAGGGCGGCGCAGAAGCTGGATTTGGAAGATGATGAAGTGCTGTGTGAAAAAGGCGTGTCAACCAACAGTTTTTACATAGTCACCAAGGGGCGCCTGGCAATTACCAGTGAGTCCAAGGAAAAACAGACGCCTGGTATTTTGCATGTTCTCGAAAAAGGCGACCTGATCGGCGAGCTGAGTTTTATTGATGGTTCCGGCCACGCCGATACGGTGCGTTCGTTAGGAAACTCCTGTGTGATCAGTTTTAACAAGGCTGACATCGCCCCATTGATCAGTGAAAACCCGGAGCTTATATTCAATTTCATGCGCGCCGTGATCAAGCGTGTTCACAGTACATTAACTGCCATTAATCGTCAGCAAAACGAACTGTTAACTTATATCCAGACCGGCGGCAGGGGGCGCTTGTAATCCATGCATGAAGTGAGTCTCGCCAGCGGTATTCTGAAGATCGTCGAAGCAGCGGAACAGCGCGAGCATTTTGCCCGTGTCACGCTGCTACGACTGGAAGCAGGCACCTTGTGCGGTGTGGAAGTGCGGGCTTTGCGTTTTGCGCTGGAAGTGATGGCGCAGGATACCTGCCTGCAGCATGCCTGCATCGAAATCGAGACACCTGCCGGTCAGGCGTGGTGCCTGCAATGCAAAACCACCGTGACGATGCTGGCGCACGGCGATGCTTGCGAGCACTGCGGCAACTACCAACTAAAGGCCACTAGCGGTAGTGAATTGCGGGTCCTTGACATGATGGTTGAAGATAATTAACTGGCCTTACGCATTGTGAATGGCATATGCAGAAAACGGCCGCTCTGGTGTAGGAAAGGGGTGGATTATGGCCTCTTTTAACATGGGTATATTTAGCTTACGCAATGAATATAAGCGGTAATTGCCATGAAAATTGGCATACTCCGTTATTATATAAACACTCTCTGCGCCGGCTCCAGTTCGCGCTTTTCATGTCTTTCGTGGACAATATTTTCACTTGTAGTAGATCTGCGTAACGTCAGATAGGTAACTTCAGATGATGAGGGCCGCTGTCATCACACCGTCATCCGAAGCATTGATATCAAATTTATATTCCAGGAGAATTATATGAGCAGTAAATTTATTCGTGGGTGCATCGCTCTGGCCGCCGTAGTGTTTTGTGGCGTAGCCAATGCCCATCCGGGTCATGGCGGCGGCTTGATGGCGGGTGTCGCGCATCCACTATTCGGTCTTGATCATTTGCTGGCAATGGTCGCAGTCGGGGTCTGGGCATATCAGTTGGGCGGTCGTGCAACATGGCTAGTGCCAGCCAGTTTTGTGGGACTCATGGCGGTTGCCGGTGGTGCCGGCATGGTTAATATTGGATTGCCGATGGTCGAAATTGGCATCGCGATGTCGGTGCTGGTACTGGGGTGCCTGATTGCGTTTTCGGTACGTGTTACGCCGGCAATCGGTGCTGCGATCGTGGCGTTGTTCGCCATTTTTCATGGCTATGCCCACGGTGCCGAAATGCCTCAGCTGGGCAGCGCATGGCAATACGGCATCGGCTTCATCGTGTCCACTGCAGTCTTGCATGGCGTAGGTCTTGTACTTGGTAAGGGCATGGATAAACAGGGCTGGTTGTTACGCGCAGCGGGGGCGATGGTGGCCGCCAGCGGCGCCTGGATGATGGCAGCCATCTGACAGGAAGTCTGCTTCACTCCCCTTCTGCCACCCGCCACCCGCAGGAGAGGGGGAGCACTAACAGTGCAGAACATCAGTAGAATCAACGAGACAGGTCAAACCTGCCAGACGTCAAATCGAAAAAGGAGATGCGCCATGTGTGTTGTATGTGGATGCGCGAACGACAAACAGGCCGGTCAGCCGGAAATCGCTAACAAACAAGCCCATGCGCATGATCACCCTCATCCGCATGGACATGACGGTGTGCAGCAGCATCACCATGCCGCGGATCATGTGGCAGTCGATGCCGCGAGCGGTGATTTGCATTATGGCGCTGGTCTTGCCAACGTCTCGGTACCGGGGATGAGTCAAGCGCGGGCGATTCGCCTGGAACAAGATGTGTTGGGTGAAAACAATCGCCATGCGGCGCACAACCGAGAGCATTTCGCCGGCCATGGCATCCTTGCATTGAATCTGGTATCGAGTCCCGGCTCCGGCAAGACCACATTGCTGTGCGCGACCATCGACGCCTTGAACCGGCGCGCTGGCGGTGTGCCGGTTGCCGTGATCGAAGGCGATCAGCAGACTAGCTTCGACGCCGACCGCATCCGTGCCACCGGTGTTCCGGCAATCCAGATTAACACCGGCAAAGGCTGTCATCTGGATGCACAAATGGTCAGCGATGCCTTCTCACGTCTACCTTTACATCATCACGATGCACCGCAGGCGACGCAGCCGGGCGGTATCTTGTTTATCGAGAACGTCGGCAATCTGGTTTGCCCGTCGATGTGGGATCTTGGCGAGGCAGCGAAGGTCGTCATCCTGTCGGTGACCGAGGGCGAGGATAAGCCGCTCAAGTACCCCGATATGTTTGCAGTGTCGCGTTTGATGGTGCTTAACAAGACGGATCTATTGCCCCATCTGCAGTTCGATGTGGCGCGCTGCATCGAGTACGCGCGGCGTGTCAATCCGCAGATAGAAATTTTGCAATTGTCAGCGGTCAGCGGGGAGGGTATGGATGCATGGCTCGACTGGATCGAGGCCGGTCATCGCAGCGTGGGCGGAGCGCCAGACTCTACACCACCACAACTGCTGACAGATCGCATCACTGCACTGGAAGCCGAACTGGCTGCACTCAAGGTGCAGGCAGGCGGGGTTTGATCATGATACTGCAACCATTGCCAGCGACGAGCAAGGCTGCTTCGGGGGCGATATTGGCCTGCGGCGCTTGGCTCAAGAATGCCGCGTGTCTGCTGCAGGACGACGGCGTGCGCTGGACTCCGGTGCATGGCGATCTGGACGATCCGGCCAATTGCGTTGCGCTGGAAGATTCGGTACATCGTTTGGTGGCGCAGGCAGAGGGTGCGATTGTGGCGGTCGCACATGACTTGCATCCAGATTTTTTTAGTACGCGTCTGGCACTGCGCATCGCAGGGCAGCTTGGTGTGCCCGCAATCGCCGTACAACATCATCATGCACACATCGGCGTGGCGATGGCCGAGTATGGATTACAGGAAGCGGTCATTGGTCTGGCGCTTGATGGCGTCGGTCTGGGTACGGACGGGCTTGCGTGGGGTGGTGAGTTGTTGCGGGTGGATGGCGCGGCATGGCAGCGTCTCGGACATTTGCAGGAGCTGGTGCTACCCGGCGGCGATGTCGCTGCGCGTGAGCCGTGGCGCATGGCTGCCGCCGCCTTGCATGCGCTGGGCCGCGCTGATGAAGTCACGCAACGGTTTTCTGGTAGTGTCGGCCTGATGGCTGCGCGTACCGTGCAGGCCATGCTGGAGCGCGGCATTCATTGCCCGGCAACGACGGGTGCCGGCCGCTGGTTCGATGCGGCAGCGGGTGCCCTCGGAATCAGCGTCAAACAACAGTTTGAAGCGGAAGCGGCGATCGCGCTGGAAAAAATGGCGGTAGCGTATTTGGCCGATCATGGCGAAACGGAACATACTGGGAATTACACGCTTGATGCAGATGGCACCCTGGACTTGCGGCCGCTGTTGGCAAGCCTGTTCGCGCTGGCCGATCACGGCAATCCGCAAGCCATCGCTCGTGGTGCAGCACTCTTCCATCTGACGCTGGTGGATGCGCTGGTGGCATGGATTGACCAGGCCACTAGTGTCCAATCTGCGGCCACCATCGTTCTTGGTGGCGGCTGTTTCCTGAACCGCATCATGACCGGGCGCCTGCACGCCGCATTGACACGACGCGGCTTGCGCGTCTTGCTGCCGCAAATGGTTTCCTGCGGCGACTCCGGGTTGGCACTCGGTCAAGCTTGGGTCGCCCGTCAGCAATTGATGGCTGTCCACAGTTCGTACGATTCTGAATTGCTTTTTAATGAGGTCATCCCATGTGTTTAGCAATCCCTGTTCGTGTCGTGGAAGTGCTGTCCAATCAACAGGCCATGATCGACCTGTCTGGCGTACGCAAGAAAATTTCCACCGCGCTGCTTGATAGCGTGGAAGTGGGTGATTATGTGATTCTGCATGTCGGCTACGCCATCGGTAAGCTCGATCCGGAAGAGGCGCTGCGCACGCTGGCGTTATTCGGTGAATTGGCAATGTTTGAATCGAACTCTGCGGAGGCTCTCCCATCATGAAATACATTGATGAATTTCGCGATGGCGATATCGCGCAAAAAATCGCCGCACGCATCCGCATTGAAACCAATCCGGTACGGAACTACAGTTTCATGGAATTTTGCGGCGGTCATACGCATGCGATTTCGCGCTACGGAGTGAGCGAATTGTTGCCCGATAACGTGCGCATGATCCATGGCCCTGGGTGCCCGGTCTGTGTGCTGCCGATCGGCCGCATCGACCACGCATTGACACTGGCGCTGGAACGCAATGTGATTGTCTGCACCTATGGCGACACAATGCGCGTACCGGCCTCCGGCGGGATGTCGCTGATCAAGGCCAAGGCGCGCGGCGGTGATATCCGCATGGTGTACTCGGCCTCGGATGCACTCCGGATCGCGCAAGAGAATCCGGAACGTGAAGTGGTCTTCTTTGCCATCGGTTTCGAAACCACCACGCCGCCGACGGCATTGGTGATCCGCGATGCCCACGCGCGCGGCCTCGATAATTTCAGTGTCTTGTGCTGCCACGTGCTGACGCCGTCGGCCATCACGCATATTCTCGAGTCGCCGGAAGTGCGCGATTACGGCACTGTACCGATCGACGGCTTCATCGGGCCGGCCCATGTGAGCATAGTCATCGGTTCCGATCCGTATGTGCATTTTGCTGAGGAATACCGCAAGCCAGTGGTGATCGCCGGCTTCGAGCCACTCGATGTGATGCAGGCGATCCTGATGCTGATTCGCCAGGTCAATGAAGGCCGTTGCGAAGTGGAAAACGAATTCGCCCGTGCGGTGAGTGCTCATGGCAACTTGACCGCGCAGGCTTTGGTGTCCGAGGTGTTTGAGCTGCGACCGACATTCGAATGGCGCGGCCTGGGTGAAGTGCCATACAGCGCATTACGCATCCGGTCTAATTATGCACAATTCGATGCGGAGCGGCGCTACGACCTTGCTTACAAGCCTGTGCCCGATAACAAGGCTTGTGAATGCGGCGCGATCCTGCGCGGGGTGAAGAAACCTGTCGATTGCAAGATATTCGGTACCGTCTGCACACCGGAAAATCCGATGGGGTCGTGCATGGTTTCGAGTGAAGGAGCCTGTGCCGCGCATTATTCTTACGGTCGATTCAGGGACATCGCAGTGGTGGCAGCATGAATAGCGTGGTCAAAAAAAGTTATGTCCGTTCGCTCGACTTCAAGAAGGGCTGCATCGACATGGGACACGGTGCCGGCGGTCGCGCATCGGCGCAGCTGATTGAAGAATTGTTTCTTGCCGCATTCGATAACGAGTGGCTGCGTCAGGGTAACGATCAGGCCAGTTTTACGGTGCCTGCCGGTCGCATGGTGATGGCGACCGATGCGCATGTGGTGTCGCCATTATTTTTTCCTGGTGGCGATATTGGCTGCCTGTCGGTGCATGGCACCATCAATGATGTCGCTATGTCCGGTGCCCAGCCGTTGTATCTGTCTGCCAGTTTTATCATCGAAGAAGGTTTCGCTCTGTCGGAACTCAAGCGCATTGTCGACTCGATGGCGCAAGCAGCGCGCGAGGCGGGCGTGCCGATCATTACCGGCGATACCAAGGTCGTTGAGCGCGGGAAGGGCGATGGCGTGTTCATTACCACCACCGGTATTGGCGTGGTGCCGCCCGGTATTGTCATTGACGGTGCCGGCGCCCGTGCCGGTAACGTAATTCTGATTTCAGGCACGATCGGCGACCATGGCGTGGCGATCATGTCGAAACGCGAATCGCTCGACTTCGAAACTGAAATTCTGTCTGATACCGCGGCCCTGCATGGCCTGGTCGCGCACATGCTGGCGGTGGTGCCGGGCGTGCGCGTCTTGCGCGACCCGACGCGTGGCGGGCTGGCCACCACGCTCAACGAGATTGCCAAACAATCCGGTGTCGGCATGGAACTGGAGGAAACGGCGATTCCGGTGTCGCCGCAAGTCGATGCCGCATGCGAATTTCTCGGACTCGACCCGCTGTACGTCGCCAATGAAGGCAAACTGGTTGCCATCTGCGCAGCGGAAGACGCCGAACAACTGTTGGCGGCCATGCGCACGCATCCGCTGGGCGCAAATGCCGCGCGCATCGGCGCGGTAACCGATGATCCGCATGGCTTCGTGCAGATGCGGACCCGTTTCGGCGGACGACGCGTGGTCGACTGGCTGTCTGGCGAGCAACTGCCGCGTATCTGCTGATCATGCGCATACTTTTTCTCACGCATAGTTTTAATAGCCTGACGCAACGGCTGTTTGTGGCGTTGCGCGGGTGCGGGCATCTGGTGTCTGTTGAGCTCGATATCGCTGATTCAGTGAGTGAAGAAGCGGTGGCCTTGTTCAAGCCCGATCTGATCGTCGCGCCCTTTTTGAAACGAGCGATCCCGGCCTCGATCTGGCAGCAGCATGTGTGCTTGGTGGTGCATCCGGGGATTGTCGGCGACCGCGGTTCCTCGGCGCTCGACTGGGCCATACTCGACGGAGAAGCCGAATGGGGCGTGACGGTCTTGCAAGCCAACGCAGAAATGGATGGCGGTGATATTTGGGCGCACGTCAATTTTCCATTGCGCATCACCAAAAAAAGTAGTGTGTATCGCACCGAAGTGACAGATGCAGCGGTGCATGCAGTGCTGGCGGCAGTCGAAAAATTCGCTGCCGGTACACGGCCGTTGCCACTGGCGGAGATGGCGGTTGCTGGCGGGCGTTTGCGGCCATCGCTGCCACAGACGCAGCGTAGGATCGACTGGCAGCGCGATTGCAGCGCGGAGGTTCTGGCAAAAATATACAGTGCAGACAGCGTACCTGGCGTGTTGGATTGCCTGTTCGATGTGCCCTGTTATTTGTACGACGCCCATCCCGCCACCTCGGCAGTACTGGCCTCCGTGGCGGGTGCTGCGGGTGAGATCGTCGCCCGGCGCGATCATGCAGTATTGCGGCGAACCATCGATGGTGGTGTCTGGATCGGTCATGCCCGTCCTCTGCAAACGGATGATGCTGCCGACAAGCCATTCAAGTTGCCGGTCGCGCAGTGCTTCCCAGAACACGTCGCGCAGTTGCCTGAACGGCCGGCAGAGTTGATGCGATCATTCGATGAATGGGGCGAATTGCGTTATCGTGAAGACGGTTTGGTCGGCTTTCTGTCGTTTGATTTTTACAATGGTGCAATGTCGACCGAACAATGTCAGAACTTGCGTGCAGCCGTCCAATTTGCCCGGCAGCGCCCGACGCGTGTATTGGTATTGTTGGGAGGAGAAGATTTTTTCAGTAACGGCATACACTTGAACCGTATCGAAGCGGCGGCGCACCGCCCATCCGAAAGTGCCGCCGACGAATCTTGGAATAACATCAATGCAATGGATGACCTTGCACTGGAAATACTCACTGCCACCGATCACCTCACAGTGTCAGCGTTGCGTGGCAACGCCGGAGCGGGAGGCGCATTTTTGGCACTGGCGGCCGATTTTGTCTGGGGGCACGAGAATGTTTTGTTGAACCCGCATTACAAAAACATGGGTAATCTGTATGGCTCCGAATATTGGACTTATCTGTTGCCGCAGCGCGTTGGCGCAGAGGGTGCACGCGGGCTGATGCAGGACCGGCTTCCGTTGGCAGCTTCGGACGCACTCAGGATCGGTTTGGTCGATGCCGTATTCGGGCAAGATGCATCTGCATTTTTCAATGAGGTTGGGGTGCGTGCGTCGGCGCTGGCGCAGTCGGAGGATTTCGAGGCACAGCTTGCCGCCAAACGTGCCCGGCGCGGACGGGATGAAGCAGTCAAGCCCTTGCAGCGCTATCGCGAAGAGGAGCTGGCGCGTATACGCCGTAATTTTTATGGCTTCGATCCGAGTTACCACGTAGCGCGTTATCATTTTGTGCATAAGATGCCCCATGCCTGGACGCCGCGTCATCTGGCGATCCACCGTACTGGATCGTCGCCTCAATCGCGTGTCGCATCATGAGCGGTTTTGGCGTTAATAACTTGCCGAGTGTGCTGGTAGTTGATGATGAAACCGGCTCGCAGGATGCGATTCGGCGTACGCTCGAAGAAGATTTTAATGTATCTACGGCTGGCTCCGCCGACGAGGCACGTATCTCGATGGAGCGTCACGAACCCGCCGTGATCTTGTGTGATCAGCGCATGCCAGGCACCTCCGGAGTGCAATTTCTAAAGGAAGTGCGCGAGCGCTGGCCCAATGTCGTACGCATCATCCTCTCCGGCTATACAGATTCTGAAGACATCATTGCCGGTATCAATGACGCCGGCGTTTATCAATATATATTGAAGCCGTGGATGCCGGATCACTTGCTGGATGCGGTGCGTTGTGCTGTTGAGGCGCGCATTTTGCAACTGCAGATGCACCGTCTGGATTTAGATCTGCGTACCAGCACATCAGTGTTGTTGGCGCGTACTGCAGAAAAACAGACCCAGCTCCAGAATACATTCGACTTCAATCGCATCATTCGGGTGGCCGGCAGCCCGATGGACGGCATTTGTGAACTGGCCGCACGCGTAGCGCGTTACGACTTGTCGGTATTGGTGCTGGGCGAGTCAGGCAGCGGCAAAGAGTTGCTGGCGCGTGCGATTCACTATGCGAGTCCGCGTGCAGAAGGTGTATTCGTGATGGAAAACTGTGGTGCCATTTCGGATAACTTGCTCGAATCTGAATTGTTCGGGCACAAGCGCGGATCGTTTACGGGCGCTTACGATGACCATATCGGAATTTTTCAGCGTGCCGATGGCGGCACCGTGTTGCTAGATGAGATCGGCGATACCTCGTTTGCATTTCAGGTCAAGCTGTTGCGCGTTTTGCAGGAGGGTGAAATCCGTCCGGTAGGCGCTACGCATGCGATTCCGGTTAGTGTGCGGGTGATCGCCGCCACCCATCGTGATCTGGAACAGGAAGTCCACGCAGGTCGCTTTCGCCAGGATTTGTATTATAGGCTAGCCTCCATGACGCTGACCATGCCGCCGCTGCGTGAACGTCCGGGCGATATCGTGCCGATCGCCGAGGCACTGCTGGTCCAGGCTTCGCGAGAGATGGGATTGTCGGCACGCAGCTTTGCACTCGATGCGATGGCGAGCCTGATTACCTATCGCTGGCCAGGCAATATCCGCGAACTGCGTAACGAAATTTATCGGGCAGTCGCCTTGACGCTGTCCGACGATACGTTCATCACGGCGCAGGCCTTCTCCAGTAAAGTATTGCAAGGCCAGCCTGACACGACGGCCGATATTAATGGCGCAGCAGGCATGCATATGCCGCACAGCGGAACCTTGCAGGAGCGACTGGACGTGGTTGAGGCGGCCATCCTGAAAGAAACGCTACTGCGATTGCGCTGGAACAAGACGCACGCCGCGAAGGAACTGGGCCTGTCGCGGGTCGGCTTGCGCAACAAAATGGTCCGTTTGGGACTGGAGAAAAAATGAGGTCTTCTACTGCCTTTGTGACGAAAAAAGCAGGTTTCAACGTGTTGTGGCTCCAGTCTGGCGGCTGCGGCGGTTGCAGCATGTCGCTGCTGTGTGCCGACACCCCAGATTTTTTCGGCGCGCTTACCGATGCCGGCATCAATATGCTGTGGCATCCGTCGCTGTCGATCGAGAGTGGTGCCGATGCCTTGCGACTCCTGCGCGCCTGCATTGACGGCGAGATACCGCTGCATGCGCTTTGCGTGGAAGGTTCGATGCTGCGTGGACCGCATGGCACTGGTCGTTTTCATATCCTGGCAGGCACTGGCAAACCGATGATCGAATGGGTACAGGCGCTGGCGGCGGTGGCTGATTACACGGTGGCGGTCGGCACCTGTGCCGCGTATGGCGGCATTACGGCGGCCGGCAGCAATCCGACCGATGCCTGCGGTCTGCAATATGAAGGCGACCAGATTGGTGGGTTATTGGGTGCGGACTACCGCTCGCGTACCGGGCTGCCGGTGATCAATGTCGCGGGCTGTCCGACGCATCCGAATTGGGTTTTCGAAACCTTGATGGCTCTGGCGGCTGAACTGTTTGATGCAAGCCAGATGGATGCACTTGGGCGGCCACGTTTTTATGCCGATCATCTGGTGCATCACGGTTGCACCCGCAACGAATTTTATGAATTTAAAGCCAGCGCAGAAAAGCCGTCCGACTTGGGCTGCATGATGGAGCATATGGGTTGCAAGGGCACGCAGGTGCATGCCGACTGCAATACGCGATTGTGGAATGGCGATGGTTCCTGCACTCGCGGCGGTTATGCCTGTATCAGTTGTACCGAGCCCGGTTTCGAAGAGCCCGGCCATGCATTTCATGTCACGCCGAAAATCGCCGGCATCCCGATTGGCCTGCCGACCGATATGCCAAAAGCCTGGTTTATTGCGCTGGCATCGCTGTCGAAATCGGCTACGCCCAAACGGGTGCGCGAAAACGCGACGGCCGACCACCTGGTGGTGGTACCTGCCATTCGCAAGACACGCCTGAAATGAGGATGCTATGACACGATTGATTGTCGGCCCGTTCAATCGGGTTGAAGGCGACCTCGAAGTAAGTCTGGAAATCGTCGATGGCCGAGTCCAAAGCGCGCATGTCAATGCCCCGATGTATCGTGGCTTTGAGCAAATTCTGCTGAATAAACCGGCAATGGATGCGCTGATCTACGTACCGCGCATCTGCGGTATTTGTTCGGTTTCACAATCGGTAGCGGCGGCGCGTGCGCTGGCCGATGCGATGGGTGTGACACCGCCGCCGAATGGCCAACTGGTCACCAACCTGATGCTGGCGACGGAAAATCTGGCCGATCATCTGACCCATTTTTACCTTTTTTTCATGCCTGATTTTACGCGCTCCGATTACGCACAACAGTCGTGGCATGCGGCCGTGCAAGAACGTTTTACGGCGCAACAGGGGCAGCACGCACGACTGGCACTGGCAGCGCGCCAGCGGTGGTTCACGCTGCTCGGGACCCTCGGTGGCAAATGGCCGCATACGCACTCGATCCAGCCGACCGGCTCATCGCGTGCGGTCGATGCCGGTGAGCGTATTCGCCTGCTGGCACGCGTGCGCGAATTCCGGGCATTCCTGGAGCAGATCCTGTTCGGCACACAACTGGAACGCATTGCCGCTATTGACAGCGAAGCGGCACTACGCGAATGGCATGCTGCCGCCGCGCCGGATCATGGCGACCTGCGCCTGTTCCTGACACTGGCCTGGCAGATCGGCCTGGATCACATGGGGCGGGGGCCAGGACTGTACATGTCGAATGGTTCTTATCCGTTGCCGGAGGGTGAACTGACGTTTGCGCGCGGGGTCTGGGATGGCCTGCTCGACCAGGGCTTGCCACTGGATACTGCCGTGATCGGCGAAGACGCCACCCATGCCTGGCTGGCGGATGCCGGCGGACCGCGGCATCCGACCCAAGGCGTGACCTTGCCCGATATCGACAAACCCGATGCCTACACCTGGAACAAGGCGCCCCGGCTTAATGGACGGGTACTCGAAACCGGGGCGCTGGCGCGGCAACTGGTCGATGGGCATCCGCTGATCCACGATGCGGTGAAGCGCTGCGGCGGGACCGTTTATACCCGTGTGCTGGCGCGATTGCTGGAACTGGCACTGGTGGTGCCGGCGATGGAACAATGGATCAAGTCCTTGCGTACCGATACTCCTTATTTTATAGAGGAAACCTTGCCGCAACATGCCGATGGCATGGGATTGACGGAAGCTGCGCGCGGTAGCCTGGGGCACTGGGTATCGATCCGCAAAGGAAAAATTGCCAATTACCAGATCATCGCCCCTACTTCTTGGAACTTCTCGCCGCGCGATGCCGAGGGCGTCCCCGGCGCGCTGGAAGCGGCGCTGGTTGGTGCTGAGGTACGGCCGGGCGAGGAGACGCCGGTGGCGGTGCAGCATATCGTGCGCTCGTTTGACCCCTGCATGGTTTGCACCGTGCATTAATGCTGATATTTTTCTGAAGTCGGTCATGTCGCATCGCAAATCAATTTCCGAAGATTCTCTCTCCAGCGATGCAGTTGCCTCGACCGCGGCGCTGCCGATGGAGGGCATCGACGAGGCGACGTGGATGGACGTGATCCATAAAATGGACGAAGTCTATTCGCAGCTGGTCAAAGACGAGATCGTCCTCGAAGAAAAAAACGCACAGCTTGAAGATTCGCAGCAGTTCATCTTCAGCGTGCTGTCGGCCATGTCGGATGTGTTGGTCGCCTGCAATCGGGCTGGCGACATCGAAGAAACCAATGCCGCATTGCGTAAGCTGGTCGGTGTGGGTGAGGATGATCTGCGCGGCATGCCGATCTATCAATTGCTGGCCGATTCCGCCAGCATCGACACCATCCGTCGGGTCGTCGAACAAACCTCGCCGCAGGCTGTCAGTAAGGTGGTTGAGATCAACCTGGCCCATCCCGTGCACGGTGCGGTGCCAGTCGATGTGAACTGTAC
Source organism: Gelidimonas diazotrophica (assembly GCF_055694025.1). Classification (NCBI taxonomy): domain Bacteria; kingdom Pseudomonadati; phylum Pseudomonadota; class Betaproteobacteria; order Burkholderiales; family Oxalobacteraceae; genus Gelidimonas; species Gelidimonas diazotrophica. The sequence continues at coordinate 3,305,791 of NZ_CM146349.1, read as the reverse complement.
GCAGAGGCGGGATAGCCTCGGAAAGTTGGTCGGTTATGTGTTCGTGGGACGGCCGATGGGCGAGCTCAAACGGGCGTATGGGGAGCTGAACGATACCCACGAAGCACTCAAGCGCACCCAACAGCAATTGCTCCATTCGGAAAAAATGGCGTCGCTCGGGCGGCTGGTTGCGGGTGTCGCGCACGAGTTAAACAATCCCATCAGTTTTGTTCTGGGTAACGTGCATGCGCTCAAGCGCTACAGCGAACGACTGACCTTGTATATGACGGCGCTGCATGAAAAGGCATCACAAAAAGGGCTGCTCGCCTTACGTGAGGAGCTGCGTATCGACCACATCCTGCACGATCTGCCTTCGCTGATCGAGGGTACGCTGGAAGGCGCACACCGCACCACAGACATCGTTAATGGCCTCAAGCGCTTTTCCGCAGTGGATCGGGAAGAGCGCATCAAGGTCGATCTGAACGGCGTCATCGAACGAGCTATTCACTGGATCAGTAAAGGAGTCGCCCCCCAATTTATCGTGCACTGGACGCCTGGTGCAGAGTTGAACGTGATGGGGAATGCCGGTAAGCTGCTGCAAGTGCTGATGAACCTGATCACCAATGCGTACGATGCTGCACTGGCGGCCGGTATCGTTACGCCGCAGTTATGGATTACGGCGCAGGTTGATGTACACGTCGTTTCGCTTTTCCTGCATGACAATGGCAGCGGAATTTCGCCGGATCATCTGGCTCACATCTTCGACCCGTTTTTTACGACCAAGCCCGTTGGCAAGGGAACGGGCCTCGGGCTTTCGATCAGCTACGGCATCATCGAGCAGCACGTGGGTAAGCTGTATGCGCGCAACCATCCAGAGGGTGGTGCGGAGTTCGTGATCGAACTGCCGCTGGCGCCGTCCGAGTAGGTGTCCTGCGTCGATATTACGCCCAGAGATTGATCAGCGGACCTGCCTCTTCAATCATAAAGGACTTCAACACGCTGGCTGCCGGCGAAAGCCGTTTCGATGCCAAGTGCGTAACATGCCAGTGGCGCACAATCGGCAAACCCTCAATATTCAACAGCACAAGATGGCCAGACGCAAGCTCGTGTCGGGTGGTGCGCAGCGACAGGAAACTAAGCCCCATACCTGCCATGACAGCCTGTTTGATGGTTTCATTGCTCGGCATTTCCATCACGATATGCGGGTTTATTCCATATTCGGCAAACAGTTGCTCCATTAATTTTCGGGTGCCAGAACCGCTTTCCCGCACCACAAAATCTTGCTCGTTCAGCATTGACAATGGCGCATGACGTCTGCGCGACAAAGGATGCTCTGGTGCACTGATAACTCCCATCGGATTGGTTGCAAATGCAGTGGAGATACATTCGATAGTGTCAGGAGTGTGTCCCATGATCACCAGGTCGATCTCGTTACGCGTGAGCAGGTTCACGATGCTCTCGCGGTTGTGAATTTGTAACGCCACTTCAATGTCCGGGAACTTCTTGCGAAAGCGCACCAGCAGCATCGGCACGAAATACTTCACCGTGCTGACAATTGCCAGTTCAACGCGCCCCTTCTTGATGCCACGCCGTTCCGCCATCGCATCTTCCAGTTGCTTCAACTGCGCAATGGCAGCAATCGCGTACTGCTGAAAATCCTGCCCGGCATCAGTGAGCCGAATTTTACGGCCGGTCTGCTCATAGAGCGGCATGCCGACCGCTTCTTCGAGTTGGCGCATCTGCATCGATACCGCCGGCTGGGTGACGTGCAGCTTTTCAGCCGCGCGCGAAATAGACAGTTGGCGAGCGACTTCGAGAAAGGTATCGAGTTGGCGGAGGGTATAGCGGCGCATGACTTGTCAATCTATAAGTATTTACTGATGAAATTTAAATTTTTATTTATTAGACCTGATGCTATTCGTTTTATATAGTGAAGTCCATAGGAAGTCAAACGGGCCTCGGCCCAACTGAGGAGAGCGCGATGGGAAGCAACGAAGCAACACAAATTACGGATTCTAAGAAACGCTATTCAGCCGGGGTTCTTAAGTACGCACAGATGGGCTATTGGGATGCCGACTACGTGCCGAAGGAAACCGATGTGCTGGCCGTTTTCCGCATCACGCCGCAGGATGGCGTCGATCCGATCGAAGCCGCAGCAGCAGTGGCTGGTGAATCATCAACGGCCACCTGGACTGTCGTATGGACTGACCGGCTGACAGCATGCGACATGTATCGCGCTAAAGCGTATCGGGTTGATCCGGTGCCGAATAATCCAGGACAATACTTCTGTTGGGTAGCTTACGACCTGTCACTGTTCGAAGAAGGCTCGATTGCCAACGTTACCGCTTCCATTATTGGTAACGTCTTTAGCTTCAAACCGTTGAAAGCAGCGCGCCTGGAAGATATGAAGTTTCCGGTTGCCTACATCAAGACCTTCCCTGGCCCACCGACCGGCATCATCGTCGAACGTGAACGCCTGGATAAATTTGGACGTCCTCTGCTCGGCGCAACCACCAAGCCAAAACTGGGCTTGTCAGGACGCAACTACGGTCGCGTAGTGTATGAAGGCTTGAAAGGCGGTCTTGATTTCATGAAGGACGACGAGAACATCAACTCGCAAGCATTCATGCACTGGCGTGACCGTTTCCTGTTTGTAATGGAGGCAGTAAATCGCGCATCGGCTGCCACGGGTGAAGTTAAAGGCCATTACTTGAACATTACCGCCGCTACCATGGAAGAAATGTACCGTCGTGCCGAGTTCGCCAAAGATCTGGGATCGGTTGTCGTCATGGTTGATCTGGTGGTCGGTTGGACTGCTATCCAATCCATGTCCAACTGGTGCCGGCAGAATGACATGATGCTGCATATGCACCGCGCCGGACACGGCACTTACACGCGGCAAAAAAATCACGGCGTATCGTTCCGTGTGATTGCTAAATGGTTACGTATGTGTGGTGTCGATCATCTACACGCAGGGACTGCAGTCGGCAAGCTCGAAGGCGACCCTATGACGGTGCAGGGCTATTACAACGTTTGCCGCGACACGCAAACCAAAGTCGACTTACAACGCGGTAACTTCTTTGATCAGGACTGGGGCTCATTACGCAAGGTCATGCCAGTCGCATCCGGCGGGATTCATGCAGGGCAGATGCATCAGTTACTGGACCTGTTTGGCGATGATGTGGTGTTGCAGTTCGGTGGCGGCACGATTGGTCATCCGCAAGGCATTCAAGCGGGCGCAGTCGCCAACCGTGTAGCGTTAGAAGTCATGGTACTGGCACGTAACGAAGGCCGAGATATCAAGAACGAAGGGCCAGAAATTCTGCGTGATGCTGCCAAATGGTGCACGCCATTGAAAGCGGCGCTCGATACCTGGGGTGAGATTTCATTCAACTACACCTCAACCGATACGTCTGATTTTGCCCCAACGGCTTCCGTTTCCTAACGCAAGCAAGCACGTTCATACAAAGAATTGAAGAGGAATATCATGCGAATTACACAAGGCACATTTTCATTTTTGCCCGATCTGACCGACGAGCAAATCACCAAACAGATAGATTATTGCCTCGGTAAAGGCTGGGCGCTGGCAATCGAATATACCGACGACCCACATCCACGCAATACCTATTGGGAAATGTTCGGGCCGCCGATGTTCGATCTGCGCGACCCGGCCGGGATCATGCTGGAACTGAAAAACTGTCGTAAAACATTTGCCAACTATTACATTCGCATGACGGCGTTTGATTCCCGCCAAGGCGTGGAATCTCTGGTGATGGCGTTTATCGTCAACCGTCCTGAAGTCGAGCCAGGCTTTCGATTGGTCCGTCATGAGGAGGCCGGCCGCACGATTCGTTACAGCATCGAGAGCTATGCGGTGCAGGCCAAGCCAGAGGGTGCGCGTTACTGATCCGTCTTTCATCGTCTTTATATCGAGTTCATCATGCAAACGCCGAACATCACACCCGCCGCACCAGCAAATCCGTTTGCGCTGGCACTAGCCAGTTCAGGCATTACGGAACTACTGGCGCAACTGGACCGTGAGTTGATTGGCCTGGCGCCGGTCAAGCAACGCATCCGTGACATTGCAGCATTGTTGTTAGTGGACAAACTGCGTTCTGAACGCGGCTTTTCGGCGGGAGCTCCGAGCCTGCATATGTGTTTTTCTGGTAATCCAGGTACAGGGAAAACGACCGTTGCTTTACGTATGGCAGCCATATTGCATCGCCTGGGTTATGTCCGTAAAGGGCATTTGGTTTCGGTAACACGCGACGATCTGGTGGGTCAATATATCGGCCACACCGCGCCCAAGACCAAGGAAGTTCTGAAGAAAGCGATGGGCGGCGTGTTGTTCATCGATGAAGCTTATTATCTTTATCGCCCTGAAAACGAACGTGACTACGGTCAGGAAGCGATTGAAATTCTGCTGCAAGTGATGGAAAACAACCGGGATGATCTTGTGGTCATTCTGGCTGGTTACAAGGACCGCATGGATAAGTTTTTCGAATCCAATCCTGGCATGTCGTCACGTATTGCCCATCATATTGATTTTCCTGACTACGGCGTCGGTGAATTGGGGCAGATCGCCGACCTGATGCTGGAAACCATGCAATACCGCTTTGACGACGATGCGACGCGTGTATTTACCGACTATCTGGAACGTCGCATGGCGCAACCGCACTTTGCCAACGCACGCAGCGTGCGTAATGCACTGGATCGGGCGCGGCTGCGACATGCGTCACGACTGATGCAAGACTCAGCTGCGGTAGCTGATGATTTATTACTGACGACCATCACTGCACCTGATCTGCTGGCCAGTCGCGTATTTACAAAGCCAAACCCGCAGACCGATGCGAAGGAGAAAGCAGCATGTTAAAGGCACTGATCTTTGATGTGGACGGCACCCTGGCCGATACCGAGACCGCGCATCGCGATGCATTTAACGCGGCGTTTGCCGAGGTCGGCCCCGATTGGCACTGGAGCGAGTCTCTTTATGCCGGCCTGCTCGACGTGGCAGGTGGCAAGGAACGACTCCAGTATTACTGGAACATGATCGATCCGGACGAGGCAGGCGGCAGCAGGGTCAAGGAAATGATAGCCGCGGCGCATGCCATCAAGACGCGGCACTATGAAACCATGGTCAGTGGCGGCAAGCTCTCCTTGCGCCCCGGCATGCTGCGACTCATTCGCGAAGCCCATGCAGCGCAGATGCCGATGGCGATCGCCACCACCACCACGCCTGCCAATATCGATGCGCTGCTGCGCACGCCGCTAGGCAGCGATTGGCGCAGTCTATTTGTCACCGTATGCGATGGGTCCACAGTCAAAAACAAGAAGCCTGCACCGGATGTGTATCTGGCCGCACTCGAAGTACTCGCGCTGCCTGCATCAGAATGCCTCGCTTTCGAAGATTCGGAGAATGGCCTGCGCGCTGCCCGTGCGGCGGGAATACCGACATTGATCACGCCAACCGCTTATACGGTCGGACATCAGTTCAACGATGCACTTCTTGTGCTGCCGCATCTGGGTGATCCAGACCAACCGATGGGCCAGCATGTTCCCGGTGCAGACCAGCGCTGGGTCGATTTGGCAGCGCTACGGCGCTGGCATAACGGCACCTTATTTGAGGCGGCATAAAATGAAAACGTCAGACATTCGCATCGCACCTTCGATTCTTTCTGCTGACTTTTCCCGGCTGGGAGAAGAAGTGCGCGCCATCGAAGCCGCCGGGGCCGCCCTGGTCCATTTTGACGTGATGGATAACCACTACGTGCCCAATCTGACCATCGGCCCGCTGGTGTGTGAAGCGATCCGCCCGCATGTGACGATCCCGATCGACGTGCATCTGATGGTCGAACCGGTGGATGCGCTGATTCCACTGTTTGCGAAGGCGGGCGCCAATATCATCACCTTCCACCCGGAAGCGAGCCGCCACGTCGATCGCACGCTCAGCCTGATCCGCGAGCATGGCTGCAAGGCCGGGTTGGTATTCAATCCCGCCACGCCACTGGATTTGCTCGACTATGTAATGGATAAAATCGACATGGTGCTGTTAATGAGCGTCAATCCAGGCTTTGCTGGCCAAAAGTTTATCCCCAGCACACTCACAAAACTAAAAGCAGTACGCGCTCGTATTGATGCCCATCAGGCTGCCGGCGGTCAAGACATCTGGCTTGAGGTCGATGGCGGCGTCAAGGCAGACAACATCGGTGTTATTCAACAAGCTGGAGCCGATACCTTTGTAGCCGGTAGTGCAGTTTTTAGCGCACCGGACCCAGATAAAGGTTACCGCACCATCATGCAGCAACTACGCGCGCAAGCCTTCACCCTATAAAAACACATCGGAGATCATCATGCCATTGACCCAGAACCGCACTACCCTGACCCAGTTCTTGATTGAAGAACGGCGCCGTTATCCGGAAGCCGGCGGCGATTTCAATGGCTTGATTTTGAATGTTGCGCTGGCATGCAAGAGCATTGCGCGTGCTGTGGCCTTTGGCGCGCTGGGCGGTGTACTCGGCAATGCGGGTGGCGCAGGCGGCTCAGTCAATGTCCAGGGTGAGACGCAAAAAAAACTCGATGTCATGAGTAACGATGCTTTCTTGCATGTCACGGAATGGGGCGGCCAACTGGCCGGAATGGTATCCGAAGAAATGGAGTATCCGTATCAGATTCCAGACCAGTTTCCCAAGGGAAAATACCTGTTGGTGTTTGACCCGCTCGATGGCTCTTCCAATATCGACGTCAATGTTTCGGTGGGTAGTATTTTCTCGATACTGCGCGCACCAGATGGTATCCAAAGCGCCAGCGAAAAGGATTTCCTGCAACCGGGTGCGCAGCAGCTTGCTGCAGGTTATGCCATATATGGGCCAGCAACCATGTTGGTGCTGACCGTGGGGAACGGCGTCAACGGCTTCACCCTCGATCCTAATTTGGGCGAATTCATTTTGACCCATCCCAGCTTGCAAATCCCGCCAGATACGAATGAATTTGCCATCAATGCATCGAATAGCCGCTTCTGGGAAGAACCGATTAAACACTATGTGGATGAGTGCATGGCCGGTAAAGCAGGGGTGCGCGGTAAGGACTTCAATATGCGCTGGATTGCCTCCATGGTGGCCGAAGCGCACCGCATTCTGATGCGCGGTGGTGTGTTCATGTATCCACGCGACTGTAAGGACCCCGACAAGCCAGGTCGACTACGGCTGCTGTACGAAGCTAATCCGATCGGCTTCATCATGGAACAGGCAGGCGGTAAAGCCAGTACCGGTCGTCAATCGATCATGGCAGTGCAACCGACGTCGCTGCATCAACGTATCGGTCTCATCTTTGGTTCGCGCAATGAAGTCGAGCGTATCGAGAGCTATCACAATGCGCCGCAGAAGGATGATCTGCCGAATCCGCTATTCAATGAGCGCAGCCTGTTCCGTGGATCTAATTAATTTTTTCGAGAGCACATCATGTCTGAATGCCATCCAATTATTGCCATTACCGGCTCGTCCGGCGCGGGTACCACATCCGTTACCCGTACCTTTGAAAATATCTTTCGCCGCGAGAACGTGCGCTCGGTCATTATCGAAGGCGATAGTTTTCATCGCTATGACCGTAACGAAATGAAGGTGAAACTTGCCGCGGCTGAACAAATCGGCGATATGAATTTCAGTCATTTCGGTCCAGATACCAATCTGTTTGCGGAACTTGAAACCCTGTTCCGCACCTATGGAGAGACTGGCGCCGCCAAATGTCGCAAATATCTGCACGATACTGAAGAGGCCGCCCCGTACAAGCAGGAACCAGGCACCTTTACCCAATGGGAGGATTTACCCGCCGATACCGACCTGCTATTTTACGAAGGGTTACATGGCGGCGTGGTCAACGATAAGGTCGATATCGCGCGGCATCCCGATCTGTTGATCGGCGTGGTGCCGGTCATTAATTTGGAGTGGATTCAAAAGCTGTGGCGCGACAAGTCCAAGCGCGGCTATTCGACCGAGGCGGTCACCGATACCATCCTGCGTCGCATGCCGGATTATGTGAACCACATCTGTCCGCAGTTCTCACACACCCATGTGAATTTTCAGCGCGTGCCCTGCGTGGATACCTCCAACCCGTTCATTGCGCGTGAAATCCCGGCACCGGACGAGAGCTTTGTGGTGATCCGCTTCGCCAATCCGAAGGGAATCGATTTTCAGTATCTGCTGAATATGATGGCCGATTCATTCATGTCGCGCGCCAACACCATCGTGGTGCCGGGCGGAAAAATGGAATTAGCGATGCAGTTGATTTTCACGCCCTTCATCCTGCGCATGATGGAGCGCAAAAAGCGCGCTCTGGGCACACTTTAAGAAAGGTTTCTCATGAATGCTCCTGACAAAGCGGTGATTACCGGCGCCACCCCCGCAGACGCATTGCGCTTTTTGGCCGCCGATGCGGTAGAGAAAGCGAAATCCGGTCATCCCGGTGCCCCGATGGGGATGGCCGAAATCGCCGATGTGTTATGGCGGCGCCATCTGCGCCACAACCCGGCAGACCCGAAGTGGATCAACCGCGACCGCTTCGTGCTGTCCAACGGCCATGCCTCCATGCTGATTTACGCGCTCTTGCATCTGACCGGTTACGACTTGCCGATCGAGGAAATCAAACAATTCCGTCAGATGCATTCGAAAACACCGGGCCATCCGGAAGTCGGCATGACGCCGGGTATCGAAACCACGACCGGACCGCTAGGCCAGGGACTATCCAACGCAGTCGGCATGGCGCTGGCGGAAAAAATGCTGGCAGCCAGCTTCAACCGTCCGGGTCATGCCATCATCGACCACCACACTTACGTGTTTGTGGGTGACGGTTGCTTGATGGAAGGTATCAGTCATGAGGTGTGCTCGCTGGCGGGTACGCTCGGATTAGGCAAGTTGATCTGTTTTTACGACGACAACGGCATTTCCATCGATGGCAACGTCAAAGGCTGGTTCAACGACGACACACCCAAGCGCTTTGCCGCTTATGGCTGGAACGTGATCGCTGCTGTCGACGGACATGATGTCGAAGCGCTCGACGCCGCGATCCGGCAGGCCAAGTCGCAACACAGCCGACCTACCATCATCTGCTGCAAAACCGCGATTGGTCAGGGCGCACCGACCAAGGCCGGGGGCCACGATGTGCATGGTGCCCCACTTGGCGCCCAGGAGATTGCGGCGATGCGCGAGCAAAAAGGCTGGACCGCTGCACCGTTTGAGGTGCCGCCGGAGATGGCGGCGGCGTGGGATGCGCGCGACGTCGGTCGCGCCTTTCAGTCCGAATGGGAAGCGCGTTTTGCTGCTTATCGGACCGCGTTTCCCGAGTTGGCCGCCGAACTGGCCCGCCGTACCGCAGGCATCCTGCCCGCGGCGCTGTCCGAGCAGTTTGCGCAGCTGATCAATACTCCTGGCGAACTGCACAAGAAGGTGGCAACCCGCAAAGCCTCGCAAATTGTGCTCGAACATATCACGGCGACGCTACCTGAGTTTTTTGGCGGATCGGCGGATTTATCCGGCTCCAACCTGACCAATGTCAAGGCATCGGTGTGGGTCAATCATCATGGCAGCGGGAATTACCTGAGCTATGGCGTGCGCGAGTTCGGCATGGCCGCCATCATGAATGGCATGGCACTGTATGGCGGCTTTATTCCGTACGGCGGCACTTTCATGACGTTCTCGGATTATTCGCGTAATGCGATCCGCATGGCGGCGCTGATGAAACAGCGCGTGATTCATGTCCTTACGCATGACTCTATCGGCCTGGGTGAAGACGGACCGACACACCAACCGGTTGAACACGCAGCCAGCCTGCGCTTGATTCCCAATAACCGGCTCTGGCGCCCATGCGATGGGGGCGAGACCGCCATCGCCTGGCAAGCGGCAATCACGCGTGCGGATGGCCCGACCTGTCTCGTGCTTTCGCGCCAGGCATTGACGCCTTTCGAGCGTAATCCTGAGCAAGTCAGCAATATCGCTCGTGGCGGCTATGTATTGATCGATTGCGCAAAGCCTCAGGTGGTGCTGATTGCGACGGGTTCTGAAGTGGAAATAGCTGCGACGGCAGCCGTGCAATTAACCCAAAAAGGCGCTGCCGTACGGGTGGTTTCTATGCCATGCGTTGAAGCTTTTTATGCGCAGGATGCCAACTACCGCAACCGTGTTTTGCCAAAGGGTGTTCCTCGCGTGAGCATCGAGGCAGGGGTGACTTGGTTCTGGCGCGCAGTCGTGGGAGAAAACGGCATCGCCATCGGTATCGATACCTTCGGTGAATCAGCTCCTGCGGAACAACTGTATGAGCACTTCAAGTTGACGCCTGCGCATATGGCCGAATGTGCGCTTGCTGTGATCAAGGGTTGCTAATGAACAGCATCGATACATCGCCGCGTGCGGTCCTGATCGACCTCGATGGCACGCTGCTAGACACGGCACCCGACATTGTTGCGGCTGCCAACCGGATGCTGGACGAACTGGACTCACCGCCTTTGCCATTCAAGACGGTGCGTAGTTTCATCGGTAAAGGTGTGCCCAATTTGGTGCGTCGCATACTTCATGCCAGTGGCATTTCCGACACATTTGATGAGCCGTATGCGCAAGAAATGTTCTATGCGCATTATCGGGATACAAACGGTCACTTCGGTACCGTGTTTCCTGGCGTGCGAGAGGGTCTGATGGCATTGAAAGAGGCAGGTTATCGGCTGGCCTGTGTCACTAACAAACCGTTTGAATTTGCCGAATCTTTGCTGCAGATCTCCGGATTGGATGGGTATTTTGACATCCTGGTGGGTGGCGACTCCATACCGCAGATGAAACCCGCACCGGAGCCGCTGTTACATGCCTGCCGCGTGCTGGAGGTAAGTCCGGAAAGATCGTGGATGGTGGGGGATTCGGCAGTCGATGTCATCGCTGCCCGCGCCGCCCGGATGCCGGTCTATATCGTGCGCTACGGCTACCCGGGACCGGATGGATACAGCGGCATGCAATGTGACGCCTTGATTGAATCCTTTAATGAATTACCGGCTCTGCTTGCACAGTCGTCCCTGTAATCAGAATGAGAAACGACACTATGACCATCAAAGTCGCCATCAATGGCTATGGCCGCATCGGCCGCAACGTACTTCGTGCCCTTTACGAAGGGAATAAAAAGCATGACATTCAGATCGTTGCGATCAACGACTTGGGCGACCCGGAAATTAATGCGCACCTGACCAAATACGACACCACGCATGGCAGATTCCCCGGCAGTGTGATGGTAGAAGGCAACTGCATGGTAGTCAACGGCGACCGCATACGCGTGCTGGCCAACCGCAATCCGGCCGAACTGCCTTGGGGCGAACTGGGTGTGGATGTGGTCCTGGAGTGCACAGGCTTTTTTACAACCAAAGAAAAAGCGTCGGCACACATTAAAGCCGGTGCGAAAAAGGTCATCATCTCCGCACCCGGCGGCAAGGATGTGGATGCGACGATCGTGTATGGCGTGAACCACCAGGTGCTCAAGGCAAGCGACACCGTCATTTCCAACGCATCCTGCACTACCAACTGCCTGGCGCCACTGATCCAGCCGTTGCACGAAAAAATTGGCGTAGTCACGGGCCTGATGACCACCATCCATGCCTATACCAACGATCAGGTATTGACTGATGTGATGCACGAAGACCTGCGCCGCGCTCGTTCGGCCACGATGAGCATGATTCCGACCAAAACTGGTGCGGCCGCAGCGGTGGGACTAGTGCTGCCTGAACTTAATGGAAAACTCGACGGTTATGCGATACGGGTGCCGGTTATCAATGTCTCGATGGTGGACTTGAGTTTCATCTCCGAACGGGAAACCAGCATCGCCGAAGTCAATGCCATCATGAAACAAGCGTCCACCTCAGACGCACTGAAAGGGATTTTGGGTTACACCAACGAACCCTTGGTAAGCGCGGATTTCAATCACAACCCGGCATCCAGTACCTTTGATGAGTCTCTCACCAAGGTATCCGGCAAGCTGGTCAAGGTTGGTAGCTGGTATGACAACGAGTGGGGCTTTTCGAACCGGATGCTCGACACTACGGTTGCGTTGATGGCGGCGAAGTAATAGCGGAAATAATAATAGCGTCTGCCGCTTGATGCGGTCATTCGACAGTGCGTAATGTTGTCGTTTCGATCTGATTGATGTTACTCGAATTTCAAACTAGAAAAGCGATGATCACTATGCAATTCAAGAAACTGACGGATTTTTCCGTTGCGCAACTGGCCGGACAACGCGTTTTCATTCGGGCCGACTTCAATGTGCCGCAAAACGCCGCCGGCAACATTACCGACGATACGCGTATCCGCGCTGCGATGGCGGGGGTACGTTTCGCACGCGATGCTGGTGCGCGGGTGATGGTGACTTCGCATCTGGGACGTCCAGTCGAGGGTGCGCTGTTACCGCGTGATTCACTCGCGCCGGTTGCGCGGTGCTTAAGCCAGCACTTAGGTCAACCTGTGCGATTGGTGTCAGACTGGATTGATGGCAGTTTTGACGTATCGTCGGGCGAGGTGATCGTACTCGAAAATTGCCGTGGCAATGTCGGTGAAAAAAGCAACGACACCACGCTGGCAAAAACGATGGCATCGCTATGTGACATCTATGTCAACGATGCGTTCGGCACCGCGCACCGTGCCGAGGCCAGCACCGAAGGCATCGCCCGTCATGCCAAAATTGCCTGCGCAGGCCCACTGATGGCAGCCGAGCTGGGCGCCTTGACCACCGCGCTGGCGAACGCCAAGAGACCGCTAGTGGCGATTGTTGCTGGTTCCAAAGTCTCGACCAAGCTCACCATCCTCGAAGCGCTGGCTGACAAGGTGGATCAATTGATTGTCGGTGGTGGGATTGCCAATACATTCCTGCTGGCGCAAGGCACGCCAATTGGCAAGTCGCTGGCGGAGCCTGATCTGGTGGAGGAAGCTCGTCGCATCATTAACAAAATGCAAAAGCGTGGCGCGGCCGTGCCGTTGCCAAGTGACGTGGTATGTGCCAAACGCTTCTCTGCTGATGCAACGCCTAGCATTAAATCGATCAAAGACGTTGAATCCGATGATCTGATTTTCGACATCGGTCCGGACAGCGCAGCAGCGCTGGCGTGTACGCTTCAAACAGCCGGTACCATCGTCTGGAACGGCCCGGTGGGTGTATTCGAGTTCGAGGCATTTTCGGAAGGCACCCGCGTGTTGGCCCGGGCAATTGCCGACTCTCCGGCCTACTCCATTGCTGGAGGGGGCGATACCGTCGCCGCGATCAATGCATTCGGTATCGCAGACCAGATCGACTACATTTCGACAGCTGGTGGTGCGTTTCTGGAGTTTCTTGAAGGCAAGGCACTCCCCGCCATAGAAGCGCTCAAACAGCGTGCAAGCATCTGATGATGGATACTCTATTTACACAGCGCACCAAAATTGTAGCCACGCTAGGGCCGGCCTGCGACGACACGGCCACCTTGAAGCTTATGATTGAGGCAGGCGTAAGCGTCGTACGGCTGAATTTTTCTCATGGAACCGGGCAAGAACATCTGAACCGCGCTGCGATGGTGCGAGAGATAGCGGCGCGTATCGGACGTCCTGTCGCCATCCTGTGCGACTTGCAGGGTCCCAAGATTCGCATTGGAAAATTCAAGAACGGCCAGGTGACGCTCGTTGCAGGAGCAGCATTTGTACTAGATTCCGAATGCGTAACAGGTGATGAATCCCAATGCGGCATCGATTACAAGGAACTGCCGCAAGACGTTTCAGCAGGAGATGTGCTGTTGCTGGACGACGGCAGGATCGTCCTCGATTGCATAGCAATTGACGGCACACGTATCGCCACCACGGTACGTCACGGCGGCATTCTGTCGAACAATAAAGGCATCAATAAGCAAGGCGGCGGACTGACTGCACCCTCATTGCAAATCAAAGATATTGAAGATATTGAAATCGCCTCGAAAATGGGTGCGGACTACCTGGCCGTATCCTTTCCTAAATGCGCTGCCGATATGCAACTCGCACGGAAAATCATGCAGCAGCATGGCGGGCGTGCAATGTTGATAGCCAAGATAGAACGAGTAGAAGCGATCGCGGCATTGGAAGCAATTCTTGAGGCATCCGACGGCATCATGGTGGCGCGTGGCGATCTTGGCGTCGAAGTTGGGGACGCAGCAGTGCCGGCACTGCAAAAACACATGATTCGTGTTGCACGCGAGATGAACAAGCTGGTCATCACGGCGACGCAGATGATGGAATCCATGATTGCATCGCCCATCCCCACACGCGCCGAAGTATCCGACGTAGCCAATGCCGTTCTGGACGGCACCGACGCCGTGATGCTGTCCGCCGAGTCCGCTGCAGGAAAATACCCGGTGCAAGCGGTGCAGGCGATGGCGCGCACCTGCATCGCGGCAGACAAATCCCTGCCGGTGCGGCTCGATCAGGAGTTTTTAAATCGGAGTTTTACGCGCATCGATCAGTCGATTGCCATGGCGGCGTTGTTTTCCGCGCATCATCTGAAAGTGAAGGCGATAGTTGCCTTGACCCAATCGGGTTCGACCGCACTGTGGATGAGCCGTTTGAACTCCGGTGTTCCTATTTACGCCATTACCCCTGATCCGGCAACCTATACGCGGCTGGCGCTATACCGTGATGTACGCAGTTTGCTAATGCCAACCCATGCCAAAAACCGGGATCAGCTTCTGGTTGATGCCCAAACTTTGCTGCTTGAGAACGGTGTGGTCAAACACGGCGATCTGCTGGTGTTGACGGTTGGTGAATCGATCGATACTGCTGGCGGCACGAACACGTTGAAAATCGTGCGTGTCGGTGAAAAATTCAATGTTTGATACCTCAGACCCTTTAAGGAGATTTACATGTCCCTCGTATCGCTACGCCAATTGCTAGACCATGCTGCCGACCACCAATATGGTCTGCCTGCTTTTAACGTCAACAATCTGGAACAGATTCTCGCCATCATGCAGGCGGCAGATGCTTGCGACAGCCCAGTGATCCTACAAGCCTCGGCTGGTGCGCGTAAATATGCTGGTGAAGCATTTTTGCGCAAGATGGTGGAAGCAGCGGTGGAAGCCTATCCGCATATCCCGATCTGCATGCATCAGGATCATGGCGGCAGCCCTGCGGTATGTCAGGCTTCGATCCGTTCCGGTTTTTCCAGCGTAATGATGGACGGTTCGCTGATGACAGATATGAAAACGCCTTCGTCCTATGACTACAATGTGGAAGTAACCCGCAAGGTGGTGGACTTCGCACATTACATCGGCGTATCGGTCGAGGGTGAGCTGGGGTGTCTGGGTTCGCTCGAATCCGGTCAGGCGGGTGAGGAAGACGGCTCCGGCGCGGAGGGGATACTGACGCACGACCAATTGCTGACCGACCCTGCCCAAGCCGCCGACTTCGTCCAGCGAACCGGTGTGGATGCTCTGGCGATTGCAATCGGCACCAGCCATGGCGCCTACAAGTTCAGCCGCAAGCCTACCGGTGACATTCTGGCGATTAGCCGTATCAAGGAAATCCATGCGCGCATTCCCAATACCCACCTGGTGATGCACGGTTCCTCTTCCGTGCCGCAGGAATGGCTGGACATCATCCGCCAGTATGGCGGTGACATGAAGGAAACCTATGGTGTGCCGGTTGAAGAAATTCTGGAAGGTATCAAGCACGGTGTGCGCAAGGTCAATATCGACACCGATATCCGCCTGGCAATGACCGGCGCAATGCGCCGCAGCATGGTCCAGCATCCGTCCGAATTCGATCCGCGCAAGTTTTTCAAGGACGCCACGGCAGCAGCCAAGGAAATATGCCAAGTGCGCTTTGAAGCGTTCGGCTCAGCCGGACAGGCGTCGAAGATAAAGGTCACACCGCTGGAACGGATGGCGCAGCGCTACATCAAAGGTGAACTGGATGCTGTTGTGCATTAATGGTGCATTCATTGTGGCCTACCTTATTCAAAGGACCTCGATCACGCGCTGCTGCGTCTGGCGCCGCCGGTTGCGCAGTGTTTGAGAACGTAGCCCAATCCTTTGATTTATGATTTGTGCGGGAGTATGCCTATAAACATGTGTATTACCGCATTATTTGTATGCGGTTATTAAATATACATTGACCGGTATGTTTATAGTCACAGGAAGTTTTCCACATAATCGTAACTATGCAGCCGGCATACTAATGAAGAACTGCCGGCGGTAACCGCGCGGTGCATTTAAACCAGTTCCAGCGCCACAATCTTTGCGTCGTACAGAAGTTGGCGCTGGGCTGACCGCACTTCGCGATTGCTCAAACGCTCTCTGCTTCGACACGCCATAAAAGATATACTTTACATATATCTATGTTAGAGTAATTAGAGGAGTGACTGATAAGCATCACAACGCAGAACAATTTTTCGGGAATATATATGAAACGTTTAGACGGCAAGATTGCAGTGGTAACCGGAGCGAGCGGTGGCATCGGCCGCGCGATTGTTGAACATTTTGTCGCTGAAGGGGCGAAGGTTGTTGCTTTTGCACGCAATGGCGACAGCCTGCGGGCGCTGGAAGCAGCCAGCCCGGGCCGGGTGAGCGCTGTGATCGGCGATGTCACCCGACAGGAAGACTTGGAACGCTTGCTCAAGACCGTCGTTGAAAGTGTTGGCGCAATTGATATCCTGGTGCCGAATGCCGGCATTGCCCGCGTTGCTTCCTTTGAAGACAGTACGGCCGCCGCATTCGCGACGCAGTTTTCGGTGAATCTGTTCGGTGCGGCCGAGACAGCGCGCCTGTTTGTCCCGCACATCCGCAAGGGCGGCTCGATACAGTTCATTACGACCTTTCTGACGCAGGTGGGATTCCCCGGGTTGGCAATTTATAGCGCCAGCAAGGCAGCGCTCAAATCCCTGTCGCAGACCCTGGCTGCGGAACTCGCGCCAAAGGGCATACGCGTCAATTCCATCGCACCGGGCCCGATCGCCACAAATTTGTGGGCAACAGTTGGGCTGCCCCCCGACGCCCTCAATGCAGTCGCAGAAAAAATCAATGCGCGGCTGATGCTGGGTGCGTTCGGCCTGCCAGAAGACATTGCCGAAACGTCCGTTTTCCTCGCCTCGGACGCGGCGAAAAATATCTATGGGCAGGAAATCGTAGTCGACGGCGGATACACCATTGGTTAATGAATGCGTGCAATAGATGCTGCCGCATTTTGTGCTGCGTGTGTTCCATGTGCGCCGTTAACTGATCGCGCCTGAACGCTACTCATCAGAAGTAAGGTACCCAAATGGCAAAGAAATTTCCCTTGAATCCAGAGCATCCCGAACGACTTTGCTGGGGATGCGACAAGTATTGTCCTGTCGGTTCCCTAGCCTGCGGAAACGGGTCCGAGCGCACGCAGCATCCGGCTGAACTGTTTGGAGCGGACTGGCTCGAATGGGGCCTCGACTCTGGCGCAAAACCGGCAGAGCCTGCGGACAGCTGACGCTAACTCCTGCTCCTACTGGCGATCCTTGAAGATGCGGTCCGGCCCATACGGCATCGGCCGCGCGCAAGGACTGGTAAACACCGTGCTGACGTTCGTTCGGCAAGCGTTTCTCGCTGCAAGCCAAAACCGGCACCGCGCTCGATTTGTTTTATACCTGGCCCTTTGATTGATGGTTTGTAGGGGGTATGTCGATAAACATGTGCGTTACCGCATTATTTGTATGCGGTTATTAAATATACGTCATCCAGTATGTTTATATTTGCAGAAACACCGGTCCTGTCACGAGAAAACTGAACAAGTATTCCAACGGTTTTTGGTAGGTTGGGTTAGCGTAGCGTAACCCGACATTCGTAGCCGCAAATGTCGGGTTACGCTACGCTGACCCGACCTACGAAGCTGATCGTTGTGCATTTTTTCGTGCTTTTCGTGTCTTTCGTGGACAATGCTTTTCATATTTCGTACTCCGTGCGTACTGTCAGTTTACAAAATCGATCGGCTCATGCAAAACATCATATCCATAGCAAATCTCTGC
Source organism: Gelidimonas diazotrophica (assembly GCF_055694025.1). NCBI lineage: Bacteria > Pseudomonadati > Pseudomonadota > Betaproteobacteria > Burkholderiales > Oxalobacteraceae > Gelidimonas > Gelidimonas diazotrophica. The sequence goes on along the minus strand of NZ_CM146349.1, from coordinate 3,287,815 downwards.
AAGACCTACGCCTCTGGCTATCAGGCCCTCAAAAACATCAATCTGGAGATCCGCCGTGGAGAAATCCTGGCATTGCTCGGTCCCAATGGCGCCGGAAAGACTACGCTGATTAGCTGCATCTGCGGCATCCTGAATATATCCGAGGGAACGGTGCGGGTTGATGGGCACGACATCGTCACTGATTTCCGCGCCACGCGATCCCTGATCGGTCTGGTGCCGCAAGAGCTGACCACCGATGCCTTCGAAACAGTGTGGGCGACGGTATCCTTCAGCCGTGGACTGTTCGGCAAACCGGCCAATCCCGCCTACGTCGAAAAAGTTCTCAAGGACTTGTCGCTGTGGGACAAGAAGGATAACAAGATCATCACCCTGTCCGGCGGCATGAAGCGTCGTTTGCTGATTGCCAAGGCGCTGTCGCATGAACCGCAGATCCTGTTTCTCGACGAGCCGACCGCCGGCGTCGATGTCAACCTGCGGCACGACATGTGGCAACTGGTGCGTTCGCTGCGGGATAGCGGCGTGACCATCATCTTGACCACCCATTACATTGACGAGGCCGAAGATATGGCCGACAGAATCGGCGTGATCAACAAGGGTGAGATCCTGCTGATTGAGGACAAGAAAGAACTGATGCGAAAACTAGGCAAGAAATTGCTGACGCTGCAGTTGGAGCAACCGCTAGAGCGCATCCCGAGCGAACTTGCCGCCTACAACCTGAACCTATCGGGCGATGGCAGTCAATTGATCTATACCTACGCAACGGAAGGGGAAAGGGTCACCATCATTTCGCTGCTCAACGCCGTGAGCGCAGCGGGCATCGGATTCAAGGATATTCAAACCACACAGAGTTCGCTTGAAAATATTTTCGTCGATCTGATAAAGGCTGAACAATGAATTTCCACGCAATCCGCGCCATGTATATGTTCGAGATGGCGCGCGCCTGGCGCACTCTGTTGCAGAGCATCGTCGCCCCGGTGATTTCGACGTCGCTGTATTTTGTGGTCTTCGGAGCCGCGCTAGGCTCGCGCATCACCGAGATCGACGGCATCAGCTACGGCGCATTCATCGTCCCGGGACTGGTCATGTTGTCGTTGCTGACGCAAAGCGTCTCGAATGCCTCTTTCGGAATTTATTTCCCCAAGTTCACTGGAACCATCTACGAGCTGCTGTCTGCGCCAGTGTCGTATCGGGAGATCGTGGTCAGCTATGTCGGCGCCGCAGCGACGAAATCGATACTGCTCGGCCTGATCATTTTGGCCACGGCCGGGATATTCGTTCCGCTGCAGGTGTTGCATCCGATTTGGATGATCCTGTTTCTGGTACTGACGGCCGTGACCTTCAGCCTGTTCGGTTTCATCATCGGCATCTGGGCCGACAATTTCGAGAAACTGCAACTGGTTCCGCTGCTGATAATCACGCCGCTGACCTTCCTCGGCGGCAGCTTTTATTCGATCAAGATGCTGCCGCCGATCTGGCACACGATCAGCCTGTTCAACCCGGTGGTTTACCTGATCAGCGGATTCCGCTGGAGTTTTTACGGCAATGCCGATGTGAGTATTGCGGTCAGCCTCAGCATGACCGTGGTGTTTCTGGCCGCATTCCTGGCGATAGTGGCGTGGATATTCAAGACCGGCTACCGACTCAAGTATTAATGCCTTATTAATATTATTAAGCCGTCAGTCATGCGCAATTAACGCGAAATTTCCGACACACCTGCGCCCGGACGTTGAGCAGGGTTCAGTGTCGCGGGCAGGACGCATGGATCGAGGCCACAGCCGTAGCATCGCGCATTTCTACGGCCTTGAGCGCCAGCAGTAGCAGCGTGCCGACGACCATCACCCCAGCCGCAAAGTACAGACCGGCGTTATAGCTGCCAAGGTGGGCGGCCAGCGAGCCCGTGATTGCCGGGCCGACGATCTGGGCTGCGCCGTAAGAGAGCGTCATCTTGCCCATCATCTTGGCCGGGCGGGTCGGGTAATAGCGGCCCGCCATGGTCAGCACCAGGCTCACCATGCCGATGAACGTTCCACCGAAAAGCAAGGCCCCGAAAAGAGCGGCAAACAGGCCGCCGACCATGACCGGCAACAAGATCCCTATGATTTGCAGTGTGGAAGCCAATATCAGGGCGTTGAGGTCCCCGGTGCGGCGGGCGATCAAGTCCCAATTGATGCATGCCGGCGCGGCGCCAATCCCGATCGCCAGGAACACCAGGTTGCCCTGTCCGGCCAGTCCCGGCAACTTGTTCACGATGGCGACGATGAAGGTCGCGCTCACCACGTAGCCGAAACCGGCACAGAAATAAGCGGCCATGAAGATGCGCAGATAAAGCGGGCTCGGCGGATGGTCTTCCATCTTCTGCCCGCTTTTCGTCAAGCTGCTTCGATCCGGCGCGGGCAACCAGCGCAACGCGGGCACCAGGAGCAGACAACCGAGGGCGGTAAAAGCGAACCACTGCTGGCGCCAGTCCAGCCACGGACTGAACAGCGTCACCGCGGCGGCGCAGCCAGCGATGCCCAGGCCAATACCGGCAAAATGAATGCCTAATTCGCTCCTGTGGTTGTGGCGGATCAGCCAGTTCAGGATCAGGCCTGTCCCGAGCAGCATGCCGGCGGCGCTGCTGAGGCCGGCGATGTACCGGGACAGGGCCCAGATGGTGATGTCCGTGGTCAGGCCCATGACCGCGGTGCTGGCAATGGCCAGCACCATGCCGATACGGTACAGCCGATCCTTCAGCACCAGGTCGCTGATGAGGGAAGCGATGATCGCTCCGCTCAGGTAGCCGGCGTAGTTGATGGCCGCCAGCCAACCGGCTGCGGCAACGCCAAGCCCCGCTTGCTGCTGCATCAGCGGCAACAAGGGCGTATAGGAAAAACGGGCAACGCCCAACACCAGGATCAGGCTGAAGATGCCGGCACTGAGGACCTTGAGGCGCTCTCTCTGTTCACGCATATTGGAACTCTTTGATTTTATTTTGGACATTGAAAGCGCGCTGTTACTGCGTTGTACCCATGAAGTTTATCGCGCTGCGGCCCTTTCAGGCCGTGGTTGCGGGCAGCGGTATCCTGGCCGCTTCACGCAAGTTCACTGCGGTGACTTGGCTGCTTCACAGCGTGCGCTAACCCATCGGCCGCTGGTATCGGCATGCTCATTGAGAGGATTTCCCTGTGCAACGCCATCGAACTCAGTGCGTCCTGAAAAGCGCTCCGGGCTGGTAAAAGTCCCTTCCGCTGTTCCATTTCCCTTCAGGTTAGCGTTGTCGCAAGTGAATTCCAATCTGTATTTATTTCCGATACGAGTCGCGTTTTTAGCGGTACAGCCCGATTGATTTTGGTAAAAATCAGGTGGAATTTTCTGATCCGCCATTTCCTGGGTAATGCACACCTCGGACGTTGCCGCGCCATTCTGAATCTGCGGCATATCAATTCCGTTCTGCCTGGCCAAGTTCATCAAATTTTGCATTTGGTCTGGCGGAATCTGCGGCACTAGCCGCAACAGATCTGAGGTCGTTGTCATTTCCCATAATCCGGGACGCATGTTGTTTTCCGCCGAGTGTGCTGTTGACACCAGCAATGATGATATGAAAATAAAAGGAAGAAGAATTTTGCGCATTGGGTCTCCTGAAAGGAATTAATCTTATACAACTTTCAGAGAGCGCGTAACCGGGTAAGTTCAGAATATTGCCGATTCAACATGAAGTTGCAGTTGCCCGCTGGGTCCGGCATGCATCACCATTCTGAAATATATCTTTTTTGATGCGTAAAAAACTTCCGTGCCGACCCTGAAAAGGCTGCATTTTTCATTGATGGCCAAGGAATAAAAAAGTGGTTTAACCTAACAGCCACACCGCACTTTCACTTTAAATAAGACTCCGGGAGGGGACGCAAGATGATCGAGTTGTTTACCGCCGCCACACCGAACGGCCACAAGATATCCATCGCACTGGAAGAATTGCAACTGCCTTATACGATGCGCGTGCTGGATTTTAGCGAGCATGAGCAAAAACAACCGGAGTTTTTGGCGATCAATCCCAACGGCCGCATTCCGGCGATCGTGGATCACGCTGCCGATGATTTTGCGATCTTTGAATCGGGCGCGATCCTGATCTATCTTGCCGAGAAAACTGGACAGCTGATGCCGGGCGATCCGCAGGGCCGATCACGCGTGCTGCAATGGTTGATGTTCCAGATGGGCGGCATCGGTCCGATGATGGGTCAGGCAAATGTGTTCTATCGTTATTTTCCTGAAAAAATCCAGCCGGCGATTGATCGCTACCAGGGTGAATGCACGCGCCTGTTCCGGGTTCTGGATGGGCATCTGAAGGATCATGAATATCTGGCCGGAGATTACTCGATTGCCGATATTGCCAATTGGGCCTGGGTCCGTACGCACCGATGGTCGGGGGTGCCGGTCGAGGCGTTCCCGCATCTGAAGCGGTGGCTGGCGTTGATCCGCGCCCGGCCAGCTGTGCAGCGCGGCATTCTGATGCCACCCTCGAACCTGGATGTGCGCGATGACGATGCTGCCGCGCAGAAATTTTCCGAAGAGGCGCGCAAGATGGTGGAGATGGGCCAATCACAGAACAGCAGAACAGCGGCGTAGTGCCGTTTTCAAAAATAGCATTCCAATCAGAGGAGAAATCATGAAACTTTACACATCGGCGCGTGCGCCGAACCCAAGACGGGTGGATATGTTCCTGGCGGAAAAAGGCGTGCGCGACATGGAACGCCAGTTGGTCGACTTGAACAGCCGCGAGCATAAGAAGGATGATTTCCTGACGCGTAATTCCTTGGCAACGGTGCCGGTGCTGGAGCTTGACGATGGCCGCTTCCTTGCCGAATCGCGGGCCATCTGCACCTATCTTGAGGCGGTCTATCCAGAGCCTAATTTAATGGGGCGCGATGGGGAAGAGCGCGCCTTCATCGAGATGGCAGATCGTCAGATTGAGTTCAATTTTTTTGCCAGCATCGCCAATTGCGTGCGTCACACCCATCCGGGGCTGGCGGTGCTTGAACAACCCCAGTTTCCCGATTACGGCACAGCGCAGGGCCAGAAAGTGCGGGAGATTGCGCGCTGGCTCGATGGCCAACTCGCATTGCGTCCCTACGTCGCAGGCGAGCGATTCACCATCGCCGACATCACCGCGTTCTGCGCCGTTGAATTCGCCCGATTGATCAAGTTCAGACCGGGCGCGGAAGGCATGACCCATCTGCAAGCCTGGCGCGACCGTATCGCGGAGCGTCCGAGCGCCAAGCTAGCTGACGCATAAGGTGTGGGGTGAGTTGGTGCTTTGGGAGAGCGCAGTCGGCCAAGAGCGGCCGGCCGAATATTACCTTCATTGCGGTCATCCGGCCATGTGATTGGACTATCTGGTACTTTGCCGGTGCGCGGCCACCGTTAGAGATGAGCGTGAAGTTTTAGTCGCGGCGGCAAACGCCGCCTGCAAGTCAGACTCTCAAGTGGCCGTTGCCCATACGATTGCAGCATTACCAACAGTAACGCTATGGGTGAAGCTGAGTGAATCTGAAGCATATAGTGCCGTTAAGTATGACATTTTCGCCATATTTCCACGAAGAACTGTAAAATTCGACAACACACACGAAGGATCCCTGCGAGACTTACTTGCGGAGCGAGACATTAATGATTCAATCGGGTCAAGACTCGGGTGATTGATTTTCCTTGCTCTGTAATCGCGAGAATGTCTCTCGTCTCTCCAAGGTTCTGTGATGCCTGAATACCGCAAAAGCGTTCTCTACTGCATATTTTTTTGTCTGGCACTCGCTGTAGTGGCGGCATACGATCTTCGCTTATCGTATCTCAATGAAGAAAATGCCACCCGGTTGCGGGTGGCCAATGCCAGCTATCTGGTCAGTGAGTGGATCAAGGGATCGATGCAGAACTCGGACTATGTGTTGCGTGACATTGTCAGCCATGTGCCATTGACAGAACTCCGCTATCCCTATCCAGACACGATGCAGCATGCCCGTATTTCGGAGTTTATTGATGTCAAGCGGAAAACGCTACCCAATGCCGTTGGAGTTGGACTTAGCGACAAACATTGCATCATTACTCACACGAATGCCAAGGTAGGCGTTGATGCCAGTCAACGAGAATGGTGCCTGATATCTCAGACTGAGCCGCAGCGCGAAACATTTGTTTCGCACATGTATCTCAGCAAAGCGGGGCGGCTGTCTATCACACAGGTCCGACGCTTTCCGGGCGCTTCACCCGGGTTTCACGGTTTGGCAGGCATAGCCGTTGACCTGGAATTTTTCTCCAAATGGCTTGAGCAGGTGTCGGTTGGTCCGCATGGCACCATCGTGATCGCAGATACGTGGCTTAGCTTGCTGGCAAGGAAGCCGGCAGCGCCGGAAATGCTGGGAAAAACAATAAATCATCCGCAGATCAGAGCGTTCATTGCGTCCGGCGAGAGTTACACGACCTTCCATTCTCGATTTCCTCTTGATGGTGAAAGTCGTCTGTATGGAGTGCGCAAGGTTGATGATCTGCCCTTCATCATTGTTTTCGGCGAGGCAGATACCGACTGGCTGGCGGGTTGGCGACAGCGTGCATGGGGGGAGGTGATCGCTCTGCTGCTGTTCTGGGGGATGGCGATCTTCATTTTGCGCGAACACTGGGCGTTGATGTGCCAACAGGAAACGCTCTCGGAAATGGCCAATACAGATCCCCTTGCTGGGATTGCCAATCGACGCTATTTTATTTCCAGGTCTGAAATAGAATTAAAACGGGCTCGGCGATACAACTCCAGCCTCGCTGTACTCATGCTTGATATTGACCACTTCAAACACATCAACGATACCCACGGACATGCCATTGGTGACCAGGCAATTGTTGTGTTTGTCAATGTTTGCCAAAAGGTGCTGCGGGATATCGATTTGTTCGGTCGCTTTGGTGGTGATGAATTCGCCATTTTGCTGTCTAACACGACTGTCGAAGGTGCGTGGGCAGTGGCGGAACGTCTTTGCCAGGGAATTCGGGCAAGCAAGATACTGAACAATGAAGGAGTTGCGTTATCAATGACCTCCAGCATCGGGTTAGCCATGGTGGGCACTGACATAACAGATGTCTATGCTGCTTTGGCCAAGGCGGATGCAGCACTTTACCGAGCCAAGAAAAAGGGACGTAATTGTGTCGAGTTTGCGGGCTGAAATATCTGCCGGAAGAACAAGGTGCCTTCGAACCGGCGGTAACAGATGCCTGTGCAGGGTGGCGCAATCCATCGGCCTCGACGAATTCGGCATTGGCCGTGCGCAAGTACTGGAAAGCACCGTGCTGACGTTCGGCAAGCGCATCTCGTCGCCTGCATTTTTGACGTTCGAGCAAGGCGTCAGCGGCGCATCGACTCTAGTCAAGCTGCGCTACATGCTGAGCAAGCGTTTATCGCTCAAGCCAGAACCGACACCAGCACCGCTCTCGATTCGTTTTATACGTGGTCGTTTAACTGATGATTTATGCGGGAGTATGCCAATAAACATGTGCTTCACAGCATTATTTGTATGCGGTTATTAAATATACGTTATCCAGTATGTTGTATAATTCAATTACGGCCAGAACTGGCTTCTGTCGCGCTCGGCCCAGTTTGCCAGCACCATTCTGGATCAGAACAATACAGAAGTTAGTGCTTGCCACCCCAGACTTCCGCCACCCGTGCGTCGCGGCCGCAATTGGCGCGGTAGAAGCGATAGCGGATCGGGTTCTTCTTGTAATAATCCTGGTGGTATTCCTCGGCGACGTAAAACTGCTTTGCCGGCACGATTTCGGTGTAAATCTGCTTGATCTGTCCGCTTTTGAGCAGCGCCGCCTTGCTGGCCTCGACTGCCGCTCGCTGCGCATCGTTGTCATAAAAAATCGCGCTGCGGTATTGATTGCCGACATCGCAGAACTGGCGGTCTTTTACGGTCGGATCGATGTGATGCCAGAAATAATCCAGCAGCGTTGCATAACTGACTTTGGCGGGGTCGTAACTAACGCGCACCGACTCGGCATGTCCGGTGCCGCCGGCGCTGACTTGCGCGTAGGTCGGATTCGCGGTGCCGCCGCCGGTGTAGCCGGATTGCGCCGACAGTACGCCGGGCAGTTTTTCAAAATCGGCCTCGACGCACCAGAAGCAGCCGCCGGCAAAAATCGCGGTTGCCGTTGGCGTCGGCGCTGATCCTGCACTGGCGGCGCTGCCCGCCTGGGCCAGTGCGCTGGAGCCCGGCTGCATGCATGCCAGCAGCAGCATGATGGCTTGCAGTATTGTTTTCATGTTCGCAGCTCCGGCAGTTTGCGGTCCGAGGGTACAAACTGTAGCGCGACGCCGTTGTTGCAGTAGCGCAGCCCGGTCGGTTTCGGGCCGTCGTTGAATACATGGCCCTGATGCCCGCCGCAACGGGCGCAGTGGTATTCGGTGCGCGGCAGAATCCGCTTGAAATCCCTGCGTTTTTCAACTGCAGCCGGCAACACATCGAAAAAACTGGGCCAGCCTGTGCCGCTATCGAATTTTTGCGCGCTACTGAACAGCGGCAGATAACAGGCTGCGCAAACATAGTTGCCGGCGCGCTTTTCAGCGTCCAGCGGACTGCTGCGCGGCTGCTCGGTGGCATCTTCAAATAGCACTGCGTAGCTGCTTTTTGGCAACAATTTCTGCCATTCAGACTTGGATATCTTCAGAGCGGGCGCTGCCACGACCCGCGTGACAAAAGGCAGCAGACTGCCAGCCAGCAGCAGACTGGACAGATATCGGATCGATAAGCGACGGTTTAAGCGACGATTCATGACGACTCCTCATTCCCATTCCTGCATCAATTATCCACTGTGTCGGCTGCGCTTGCTGCATCCGCGGCGTTCGCAGCATGCGTTTTTGCGGCTAATGCGAATCTGGCGGTGAATTCCATTTTTTTCGTCACAATTGCGAGCCCAGCAGCGAGGCGATTTGTTCGGTGATTTTTTCTTGCCAGGGCCGCTGCTGCCACGCCTGCAGGGTGGTGGTTTTCGAGCGCCGCAGATCGTCCTCAAAAATGGCGATCTGGCGCAGCGCAAAGTTTTGGTCGATCACATTCAGGTTCGCTTCGTCGTTCAGGCTGAACGACCGGTTGTCAAAATTGGTCGAGCCAACCGACACCAGCAACGCGTCCACCACCAGTGCCTTGACATGAAACATGGTGGGCTGAAATTCGGCGATTTCTATCCCTGCCTGCAACAGTTCGCCCCAGCGCGAACGCGAAGCGCTGCGCACCACTTCGGAATCGATTGCCGTGCCGGGCGTGATGATCTGGATCTTCACGCCGCGCTTGGCCGCATCTGCCAGCGTCTTCACGGTCAGGTCATCTGGCACGAAATACGCGCTCGACAAATGGATGCTGTGCTGGGCCGCGGTGATCGCCATCAGGTACATCAGTTGCATGCTTTCGCTGCCGCCGGTGGGCGAGCTGCTGAACATTTGCGCCGCATTGGTGCCGGCGTGCTCGAGCGGCGGAAAGTACGCCATGCCGTCCAGCACACGGCCGGTAGCCTTGGTCCAGTTGTCGACGAACACAGCCTGGATTTGGCCTACCACCGGGCCTTCGACCCGGAAATGGGTGTCGCGCCAGTGCTTGTCATCTTGCGCGTTGCCGCGCCACTGGTCGGCAATGCCGACGCCGCCGGTGAAGCCGACCGCGCCATCGACCACCAGCAATTTGCGGTGGGTGCGGTTGTTCAGGCGCGCCAGTTTCCACAACACGGGTTTGTGATAACGCTCAACCTGCACGCCGGCCTGTTTCATCGCGTCCAGGCTGGCCGGGTCCATTTTCACGCTGCCGATGAAGTCCAGCATTACGTGCACCTTGACGCCGGCCCGCGCGCGCTCCATCAGCGCCTGGCTGAACTCGCGCCCGATCGATTCCGACCAATAGATATAGGTTTCGAACGTGATGGTTTTTTGCGCGCCGCGGATCGCCTTGAGCATGGCGGCAAAGATCGCGTCGCCGTTGACCAGCACTTCGACTGCATTGCCTTCCAGAACAGGCGGCCCTAGCAGGACGCCCATCGAGCGCCGGAATTGCGGGTCTTCGGTGTTGTACTGGCGCGTGAGTTGGGTCTCGATGCGATTTTCGCCGGGCAGTAAATTCAGCACGATGAACACGGCAATTAACGTAAGGATGCAGGCTATCAGTGCAGTCATGGCGCTTCGCTTGGTCATTGTGGTACTCCGACGGCGTGTGCCGTACTTTTGACAAACAGCATTCGGCCGCCATCGGCGTCTCGCCACTTGGTTTTTTCAGTATAAGAAAAGCGTTAAGCTTGGACTTGAGCGTGCGCAATGCGCGAGCTTGCGTAGTGGCAGCGCAAAAAGTGGCCACTCGCTTTGCCAGTGAACGTTAAGGCGACAGAACCAAATTTATGGCGCGTCAAGTTAAGTTAAGTCAAATCAAGGCGGGCGGAGCCTGGCCCGTCAGCACTGCTGCAGCCATCAGAACCCCAAGCAAAACAAGGGATTCCAGACGGAGAACGAAAACAAGGCGATGCATGGCGGCCGCTAATGTCATCGCTTGCAAGTCTGAAGAATCTGACGAATTTTCTATTCCTGCGACTGCAGGAAATCCGATAAATCGGTTAAACGCGCCCAAGCCGACTGCGACAGCGACCAGGCACAGCTTGATGGTAAGCGCGTTCCCGTAAGCGTTTCCAGACAGGTTATCGAAGCTCCCCAGCCCCCGATATGCGTTATACGCGCCAGTTGCCGCTATTCCCGCCAACGCAATGGCCGCTGCACGCGAAAGCGCTTTCAGGAAACCGGCGGTAGCACGTAAGTCAGGTTTTTGGAGAACGCCAGCGCACGGCAATACCATCCATCCGGAAACCATGACTGCGCCGGCCCATAGACCAATCAAAAGCAAGTGCAGCCATTCCACCGCTACATGCAATCCGAACATTCCATTGATGGCCGCGTGGCTCACGCTTACGCGTGTGAATGCAAATGCCAAAAGAAGCGCTACGATCAAGCCGTCATACAAGCGCCTGTCGTGCAATTTGTCGTGCGCCAGATATGTGCAACCGAGGCCCAGCAGCGCCACCAGTCCGCACAGTCCGGCGCGTCCATAATGGGTCAGGCTCAACATGGTCCAGAATGCGCCACGCGCATCCCAAAGACTGGAGTCGTTCATTACCGCTGTTTCCGCCCAGAGCGTACAGAAACTGCCCGCGACGCATATTCCTGCGGCGGCAAGCACGGAGAAATAAAGCCGGCGTCGCACTCGATCACACCAGCTTGCCGTGCAATTTGCTAACCAAATGCGCGCGAAAAATGCTCCGGTCATCCAGGCCAAACCGGCATTCAAGAGCACGGTGGAAATTTCTTTAAACAGCACAACCGTGTTCATTCACTTTACCGTGAATGTGTACTCGCCTTTTATGCGGTGACCGTCCTGCCCAACTACCGCCCAGCGCACGCCGTAGATGCCCGGTTTTAAGGCCGGCAGCGCAAGCCTGAGTACGGATGGCTTGGCCGGGTCTAGCTGCGACTTGGCTGCACCGACGTTTTGGCCGGCGCTATCGGTAAGCTTCACCGAACTGAATGCTGCTTCGAGTTTTTCGTTGAAATGCAGGGAAATTTCGTGCGGCGGCGCTGCAAGCGTCGCTCCCGCAGCGGGGAGCGCGTTTTGTAGTTTTGCATGCGCCCAAGCACCCGCGCTGACAAAAGTCATTCCTGCCAGTAGAGAAGTGCAAAGGAGTCTGTGCAACCGAGTCATGGCATTTCCTCTTTGGTTAAAAACAGATGAATAACGGATGTTATGCATGTTCATTATTGTGGAAAACAATGTCCACGAAAGACAGGCAAAGTACGAACAGGATTCAGAACCCAACAAGTTTCACAAATCAATGAGTATTACCATTTTTATGGCAATTTACGCATATATTCATTGCGATAAAAAATATACTCCAGTTAATACTGGGCAGGTGCCGAGCCCGCTCCCGGCAATGCGGCACTTCCGCTAAAAATATAATTTCGATGGACGGCGTGACCAGGATTTTCTTTTTTTCGCAAAATTCCATCATGTTTCAGACTAGAAATAGTTCTGGAAACAGTTTCCTTCGTAAGATCGGTGATTTCCGAAAAATCCTGCCCCTTCGGCAATGCAAAACAAAATTCCTGATTTTCATCACGCTGCGCAATCATTCCGATGAGCCGCATCACTCGATCAATTGCGAGCCCTGATCGTAATGCAACAACATCCGCGGTCCGACGCTCTGCGGCAGCCAGAATGTGCAAAAGAGAATCCTTTGACACACTGGATAACCCTTCCGGCCAAGGCGCCAGTTCGCAATCAGAAAGCGCAACGGCCAGAAATTCATATCGCCCAGATAGCAAGGTCTCGGTACCAATCACGTCGCCTTCCACTGCCAAATTTGCGAACCGCAACTCTCCATCGTTAGCGATGCGATTTAGGCGCACCGATCCACTGATCACACGCCAAGCGATTCCAGATGTGCGGGCACAATATATTTGCTCGCCTTGATGAAAGGATTTGGTCCGGCATGCCTCAAAGTGCTGTTGGCAACGCTTCCGGCTTTCTGAACGATGAAAGGGCGATGCTTTTGCGTGCATCAGGTCATTACGCATAATTGTTCTCCGACGATGCGTGTCGCAAAACCGATATTGATAGCGCTGCTTTAGTGTGCGATAGCCGCTTCCAGCCGCAATTGTCCGGTTGATTGAAACGGCGTATCCATTGCAATATTTTTTTCATGTCAAATCCACGTTTACTGATCATGTTGTCGGGCACATTTTTGGCGTCTCCGCAGTGCGGATGCCATGCGCTGGCATTGTTTTGATAGTGTTGTGAGCGCTCTGTAGGTGCCTGCGCATCTTGCCCTTTCCTTTCACGAATGCCGTGCGAAATAGCAATGACCAGGTAATGAAAGGCAATGCGTTTTTAAAGGCAAGCGAGATAGGCCGGTCTCGCGCCAATGCGAAGCCAGTCAAGCCATTCAGAGACAAATCAGGAAACGATAGGAGGGCCGCGTGGATGCGCCGCAGACCAGGAAAGCAAAGGCTGTGGCGATTTATAGAAAAAAGAGGGGAATAGATCATGTCCGCCGAAAACGGCGAATGGTGTTGTCGGAGGAGGCGGCAATCCAAAGGTGCCTGCGTGCGACAGGCAGAACGGGCAGTGCGCGGACTGATGGACAATCTCCGCTGGTGCCGTATCGTGCGTCTTGTCAGACGCTACTGCTATGAATCTCGGGCCGCCTACAGTACAAATCTCAATCCATGATGAAGATTGTCCAGACTGCTGATTGAGTACTGAGATTGCATAGGAAATCGAAGGCGCAAGCGCATTGAGCAGTATCGCAAAACATGCGATCCAGACCCGTAGCTGTCTTCGTTTGAATAATTTTCCCATTGAAAATATTATATCCGAGTATTAATCGCGATACGGGAATCGCTCTATCCGACAGACTTTCTCGGGTTCTGTAGCATCAAGAGCGGGGATGAAATCGGGGGAGCTGGCCTGCCCTGAATGGCTGGTAATTTAATTGCTGTGATGCATGTCATCATAGTTATAATGCCGCCATGCTGAACTTGCACAAGCCGAGACGATTGACGATATGGATCGCATGCTTTGCGATACTGCTCAATGCGCTTGCGCCGTCCATGTCATACGCGATGCACACCATGTCGGCGCTTTCTGGCACGTCATCCTTTTTGATGGAAGTGTGCACTGCGCATGGCACAAAACTGATCTCCGTACCCGCAGAAAAAACATCCGATGCGCCCTTGAAGTTGAATGGCGGTCAGGAAGAAAATCTCTCTGCATCCGGTCACTGTCCGTTTTGCTTGCCGCACGATGGTTCCCTATTTCTGCTTCCCCCTGGCGCAACCCATTTTGCCTTGCCGGCAAAACAGGGTCTGATGCCGCCTTTGTTTTACCAATCTCCGCATCCCCTATTTTCCTGGGCAGTAGCCCATTCGCGCGCGCCACCTGTTGCTTCCTGATTGATTTTAAATACTGCTGATTTTTCTGCCAGATGACTGGCGGAAGAGTAGCGGCATGTCAACTCTAAAAAGGAACCAACATGAAAAAAATTATTTCTCCTTCTCTTATTTTCCCTTCTCGTATTTCTCCTTCGTTTGTCACCCTTGCCTTGTCCGCTGTGTGGCAAACCGCCATCGCACAGAGTAATCCGACGCCAGAACCACCACAGGTACCGGTCATGAAAGAGGTCATCGTCAATGCGTCGTCCATCAAAATGGTGGAGCCGAACAATTCCAGTCTCGACGCCGCGATTCTGGCGCCGATGCGTGCATCCAACAGCGATACGGCGAATCTTCTGAAAGATATTCCCGGCCTCAGCCTTTACGGTGCAGGCGGCGTGTCCAGCCTGCCGGCGATCCACGGCATGGCCGATGACCGCATACGCATCAAAGTTGACGGCATGGACTTGATTTCGGCCTGCGCCAACCACATGAATTCGCCGCTTTCCTACATTGATCCGACCAATGTCGGCAGCATTAAAGTGTTCGCCGGCATCACACCCGTCAGTGCTGGCGGCGACAGCATTGCCGGCACGATCCAGGTCAATTCTGCGGCACCGGAATTTGCCCAGCCGGGTGAGGGCATTTTGCTCAAAGGACAAGCCGGCACTTTTTATCGCAGCAATGGCAACGCCAAAGGCGCAAATGTTTCAGCCACGATCGCAAACGAAAATTTGAGTGTGATCTATACCGGTTCCACGATAGAAGCGGGCAACTATACGGCTGCAAAGGACTTCAAGGCAGCTGCGCAGTCTGCTGGCACCCGTTCTTTTTTAGCGGGTGATGAAGTAGGTTCCTCAAGCTATAAATCGGAAAATCAGGCAATCGCAGTCGCTTTGCGCCACGAAAACCATATGCTTGAGTTGAAGCTGGGGCTGCAGCACATTCCTTATCAGGGCTTCCCGAATCAGCGCATGGACATGACCGGCAATGACAGCGAACAGATCAATCTTCGCTATGCCGGCCAATACCAGTGGGGCACTCTGGAAGCGCGCGTATACAACGAAAATACGCGGCACAAGATGAATTTTCTCGAAGATAAGCTACAGACCATGAACCTGGCCGGTATGCCTATGGATACCGAGGGGAAAACCACCGGCGCCTTGCTCAAAGCCGACATAGTTCTATCCGAGCGCGACACGCTCAGGGTAGGCAGTGAATATCAGCGCTATCGCCTGAACGACTGGTGGGACCCGATTTCTCCGCTTGTCAGCGGCCCAATGCAAGGGATGAAAGGCGGGAAGTTCTGGAATATCAACGATGGCCAGCGCGACCGTTTCGATCTGTTCGGCGAATGGGAAGCCCGCTGGAGTCCCCGGTGGCAGTCCCAATTGGGCATACGCAGCAGCACCATGACGATGAACACCGGCAGCGTCCAGGGTTACAACACGACCATATATCCACCCTCTACTTACGCGGCATTCAATGCAGCTGATCGCAAGAAGACCGACAACAACATCGATTTGACCGCGCTGGCCCGCTACACGCCGGATGCCGGCAGCACCTTCGAAGCCGGTTTTGCCCGCAAGAGCCGCTCGCCGAATCTGTATGAGCGCTTTGCCTGGTCGACCAACAACCAAATGGTCATGAACATGGTCAACTGGTTTGGCGATGCCAATGGTTATGTCGGCAACCTCGCTCTGAAACCGGAAGTAGCCAACACCATCAGCGCCACCGCCAGTTGGCACGATGCGGCTCAGGAAAAATGGGCGCTGAACGTTACGCCTTACTACACGCACGTCGAGAATTACATCGATGCCGCATCCTGCGCTACCGTTGGCAAAACTTGCCCCAGCCGGACCGACGGCTTTGTAAACCTCAGCTTCGCCAACCAAACTGCTCGCCTGTATGGCGTCGATGTGTCCGGTTACATTCCTTTGGCTAAGAATAGTAATTACGGCAGCTTCACTGCGACGGGCATGTTGAACTATGTCAACGGCAAAAACAATACGACCGGCGACAATCTCTACAACATCATGCCGCTGAATGCGAAATTGGCTGTGGTGCAACGTGTTGGCAACTGGACCAACACCATCGAAGGCCAGTTTGTCGATGGCAAGACCAACGTATCGCAACTCAGGAACGAGCTCAAGACCGCCGGCTACAGCCTGTTGAATCTGCGCACTAGCTATGAATGGAAGCAAGTCCGCCTCGATATTGGTGTGGATAACGCGTTGAACAAACTCTACGCATCACCGTTGGGCGGCGCGTATGTCGGCCAAAGGCCAATGACATATGGAGTGCCGGTTCCAGGCATGGGGCGCTCGATCTACACGGCTCTGAACGTCAAGTTCTAAGACTGGGCGACGGGGCGCAAGATAAGGTTTCTTGTGCTCCGGAGAGCCAAGCAGCGATAGCGAACAGGCGGATTTGAAATAAGCCGTCTTGTACGGAAAATGACAGAAACGCAGAAAAAAAGTCAGCGCCGACCTGCTTGTTTGATTTATCATTTATGCGGGAGTATGCATATAAAAATGTGCTTTTCCGCATTATTTGTATGCGGTAATAAAATATACGTTATCCAGTATATTTATAGCCGCAAGAAGTTTTCTAAGCCAGGTAGGGCGGGTGCAACCCACACCGTGACGCTATAGAGATTAGCAGCGCGGGTTGCACCCGCCCTACTAACTGCTGTTAAGAAGAATTAACGCGTTGGCTTGACACAATCCTTGCTTCACCTCGAAGATGGCGGCTTCAGGTGCCCGTCGCTGCAAGGCGAGGGGAGAATCGGGAAGGCGGTGTGATTCCGCCACGTGCCCAACGCTGTAAGGAGGATGACCCAGGCGAGATGCCACTGGCGTATGCCGGGAAGGCGCCTGGTTCAGATGAATCCGAGTCAGAAGACCGGCCTGAAAATTATCAAGCTGCACGGCCAGGCAGCGCATTTTTTTTCACGCTAGGGGAATGTCATGAAAACAATGTCGGCGCAAGCCATCCAGGATACACACGCCTTTACAGACGCAGCACGTGACGCGGTCTATCACGCCATTTTTTCCCGCCGCGATGTGCGCGGCCAGTTTTTGCCGACGCCGGTTCCCGATGCGGTACTGAGTCGCGTCCTGACCGCCGCCCACTACGCGCCATCGGTCGGCTTCATGCAGCCTTGGAATTTTCTGGTAGTCCAGTCGGACCAGGTCAAGCGCCGGGTGCACGATGCCTTTGCCATAGCCCATGCCGAAGCAGCAGAAATGTTCGAAGAAGACAAACGCAACGTCTATCGGACCTTGAAACTGGAAGGGATTCTGGAGTCGCCCGTCGGCATTTGCATCACTTGCGACCGCGAGCGCACCGGTCCAGTGGTAGTCGGACGTACCCAAATGAAGACCATGGACTTGTACAGCAGCGTATGTGCGGTACAAAACCTGTGGCTGGCCGCTCGGGCCGAGGGTCTGGGTGTGGGCTGGGTCAGCATTTTCCACCAGGCCGCACTGCAGCAAGCGCTGGGAATTCCGAAGCGCATCACCCCCATCGCTTATCTGTGCGTCGGCTACGTCAGCCATTTCTATGCCAAACCGGAACTGGAAAGTGCTGGATGGCTACCCCGACTGCCAATCGAAGAACTGGTGTATTTCAACCAGTGGGGCAATCGTGATGACCAGCAAGCCCTGATCGGGCACTTGCAACGCGACCAGGCCGCCGCACAGGAAGCCGGCCGCTAAGCCAGACCGGCTCTAAAACACGTATTGCGCGCTGGCTCCCAGCATCCAGTTGCGCCCTGGCGCCGGCTCGTAAAAACGCTTGCTGTTGTCGCCAACGATTACCGAGCCGATGTAATTGCGGTCCAGCAGGTTGTTGATCCGCACAAATTGCTGCAGTCGCCAGACGCCGACCTGCTGCTCGGCACCGAGCCGCAGGTTGGCGACCGCATAGCCGGGGGCGGGGGTTTCGGTGTTGCTGTCTTCGACGTAGACCTTGCTGTTGGCTATCGCTTCGATTGCGGCGCTCAGGCCGGAAGGCGTATCTTTCCATGCCAGTTCGCCGTACAAGGTGGCTTTTGGCACGCCCGGTATTTTTTTGCCGGCCGGCACGTTATTGAAACTCTGGTCGTAGACGGCGTGCAGGCCGGTCAACGCGAGACGGCCCGAAAAGCCGTGTTTCCAGCTAGTGTCGAGCGACAATTCGAGTCCCTGGCGCAGGGTTGCGCCGGCGTTCTTGTAACTGGTGCGTCCGCCGCTGGCAGCGTCCACCACCAGTTCATCGTCGGTGCGCACCTGGAATAGCGCGAGATTGACCCGCGTAGCGCTGCCCAGCAATGCCTTGGCGCCTACTTCAATATGGGTGCTATGCGCCGGTTTTAGGTTGAAGTTGAAGCCATCCCCGCTGCCGGAATAGAACAGCTCGTTGAGCGTCGGCGTCTCGAATCCTTTCGCCGCACTGGCATACAAATTCAGCGCCGGCGTGACCTTGTACAGCAGGCCGAGTACCGGCGTGGTGCGGCGGTAATTTATGCTGCCGCTATCGTTGCCATTGCTGATAAAGCGGTCGTCCACCGCGATGCGCATTCTGCTGTGGCGCAGGCCGGCAGTGAGCACCCAATCGCCGCTCTGCCATTCGGTTTGCAGATACGGATCGAGGCTGGTGACGGTATCGGTTTCGTCGCGGCGCAGCCGGCCTTTGACGCCAAACTGGTTGCCGATGAAATTCTCGAAACCCTGGCGATCGTCGCTGGAGCGGCCATAGTCGAGGCCGACGGTGCTGGTCAGGCTGCCGCTGCCGAGCTGGCTTACGCTGGTCCAATGCAGGTCAACGCCGCCGAAGCTGCGGTCGAAATCGACTACGCCGCCGGAGTGGCTGGCAGGTGCCTGGAAGCCTTTGGAAAAAGACTGGTACTGGGTGACTTTGCGGTTGCCGGCATAGGCGGTCAACTGCAGGCTGTCCGCGCCGAAGCGCCGCTGGTAGCTGACGCCTACTTGTTGATGGTCGATGCTCTTGCGGGTGTTGTAACGTTCGGCAAAGGTGCGTCGCGGGTTCTGGGTATCGGTGGGGTCGATCTCGCCGGCGTGTGGGTCGCGCTGGAAGGTGCCCCAGCTTACGCCGAGCGGGTCTTGCGTGTCGTGCTGGCGCAGCCCGTTGGCCACCAGCATCAGGCGGCTGTCGGCATCGGGCTGGGTAGTGATTTTGGCGAACGCCTGGTCGCGGGTGGCGGCGCTATGGTCGCGTGCGCCATCGGTGCTGAAGCGTGATACATCCAGCACATAACCGACCGCGCCCGGTTTGCCCTGGGCGCTGAGATCGGTTTTCCAGCTGCCGTTGCTGCCGCCCAGCACACTGGCTTCAACTGATGGCGCGCCTTGTCCGTCGCGCGTGAAAAGCTGGATTACGCCGCCCGCATGGTTGCCGTACAGGGCGGAAAAGGGGCCCCGCAATACTTCGATGCGCTCGGCCATGTCCAGGTTGAAGGTGGCGGCCTGACCCTGGCCGTCCGGCATGGTGGCGGGAATGCCGTCGGCGAGCAGGCGCACGCCGCGCACGCCAAAAGCGGAACGCGCACCGAAACCGCGCGACGATATCTGCAAATCCTGGGCGTAATTCTGCCGGTTCTGCACCACCAATCCGGGCGCCGCCGCCAGCGCTTCCGACGCATTGACCCGGGCCTGACCTGCAGTGATCTGTTCTCGATTCAGCACATCAACTGAAGCTGGCAGATCGAAACTGGAATGTTCGAACCGGCTGCCGGTGACCACGATGGGCGCGAGCGTCTTGACTTCTGCTGCGGGGTATTCGGCGCTGCTGTCGTCAGCGCTGGCAAGCGGCGCAAAGGCCGCGGCAATAGCCGCAAACAGGGTCAGGCGCAAAGGATGGCGTAAGGAGTGGCGAAGCGGTGGCATGGTTTGTCTCTATCGTTGTTGGAATTGCGGTTCTTTGCCAACTGATATGTATCAAGTAATTTTCTGGATGGCAATAAACCGTAAAGAGCTATAAGCAAAATACCTGCCATGGTTTCGTTGACTGCTCATGCCATTTTTAAATCAATCTGAGCGGCACTCGAAACGATCGAAAATTGCGCAGAATTTTTTCCATGTGATCCGATTTTATACAGGCGCTACAGTCCCGATCGTTTTGCATCTGCGATCGCCCGCGATTGCTTGCGTGACGCACAGGCATAAACCGATTTCTTTGCCATCAGGCATGCCTTTTGCCTTTGACATCGTGCATCAAACAGTTGATGCATTGAACGATACCAAGAAAATTTAGAGGAGACCTTGACCCATTTCCATCTATTTCAGGTGATAGGCAGGTGCCTGGAAAATCGGTAGCGATTTAATCAAACGATATTGGAGCATTCGATGAAAAGAAAATTAATAGCAGGTGCCGTCTTGGCATTGGTTTCAGGTTTTGTTGCGGCACAGACTTCTACTACGGTGTATGGAAATCTGGATCTGGGTTTATCGACGCAAAATCATGCACAAGCCGGTGCTTCTTCGACTTCCCTGGCGAATGGCGGTATTTCACCCAGCATCTGGGGCTTTCGCGGTTCGGAAGATTTGGGCGATGGCTTGAAAGCAAGCTTTCATCTTGAAGGTCACTTCTATGCCGATACCGGCGTATCGGACCCGCGCCTGTTCCGTCGCCAATCCAACGTCGGGATTTCGTCCGCCAGCTTCGGCACGGTGACTTTAGGCAACCAGTACAGCCCTGCAATTTTGGCATTTGCTGCGACAGATCCTCGCGGTCTGCGCGAAAATTTCTCTGGCCTGTATTCATGGGCTTACAACTCGGGCGCACTTACCACCGGTAACAACGGCAACAACGATGTCGGCGTATTCCTGCAAAACGCCATTTCGTATAGCAATACGATTGGCCCGGTAGGTGTTGCAGGCGGTTATAGCGTGTCCGAAGGTAACGGTGCGGTGGTTTCCCTGGGCGCCACCTACCACGCCGGCCCGGTTTCATTGTCGGCCGCGTACCAGTCCACCAATAAGCCCAACACTTCCGACCGGATCAGCAGTATTTATACGGTGGGCGCCGGTTATACCATCGGCGCTTTCACCGGCAAACTGAACTACCTGCGGGGCGTGAATAAAGATGCAAACTTCGTCGAGACCAGCAAAGTAGGTGTGCTTGGTTTAGGGGTGGATTGGAAAACGGCATCTAACAACACCGTCATCGCTGCAGCTTATTTGGGCAAGGATAAAAATAACAGCGCAGACAAGACCACGACGTTTCTTTTGAGCGACGAATATGCGCTGTCCAAGCGCACCACGCTGTATGGTCAATTAGCCTATGCCAGGGCAGATGCGGGAGCCAGTCTGCGTACTACCGTGGTGGCCGGCGGCACTGCGTCCGACACCAACACCAGCTTGCTGAATGTCGGTATCAAGCACGCGTTCTAAGCGCAGGCAACTGCGAAAAGCCATCCCGCGGGATGGCTTTTTTTATTTGCAGCACACGCAAGCGGCAGCGGGAATCGGACCAGATTCAGACAAGATTCAGACAAGACTCAGATCATGCAGCCAGCGGCGAAATGCGCAAGGTCTGGCCCGGATAAATGCGATTCTGATCTATAAAAAACATGGAGTATTGCAATTTTAATGGCATTTACCGCATATGTTTATTGTGAATATAAAATATACTCATATGTTGAATGCGAGGCGTCATTGCAGCGCTGGCGCCAGTCGCAGCCAACGCTACTTGGTGTAATAACCGACGCCCAGCAACAGTTTGTCTACGCGCTGGATTAAAGAATGCTTCGGCTCCACCGCGTTGGTAGCCGGATTGCGCCACACGTAATCGACGCTGCCGCTGCCCTTCTGTTTTGCCATGGTGATCATGTCTTCGATCAGTGCTTTGCCGGCGGCATCCCGCAAGCCGCGTACATCCATGCCGGTCAGCTGCGGCGATGCGCCGGATGCGCGGTATTTGCCATCGTCGATACCGATCACGAATACATACTGATCGTTATGCATGAAGCCGCCCTGCGGGTTATTGAAGGCTGCGAATGCGGTATTACCGTCTGATTTTTTCAGGAATGCGACTGCCTTGTCGAGTAAATCCTGCGCTTCTTCCATCGAGGCGCGCGGTGTGTAGTAACCGACGCAGACAATATATTTCCCCACCTTGCGGTATTGGCTGACCTTGCTTTCGACGTGATTGCTGACGCGGTTCAGCCAGCGATATTCAATGGTGCCGGTTGGGTTATTTTGAGCCTGCTCCAGCAAGTCCCGAATCAAAGGCTTGCCGGCAGCATCGCGCAGGTCAATCTGATTCTTGCCTGCCAGTCCAATCATTGAGCCGCCGTTGGCGTGCATGAAGCCATCGAGTCCCACCGCAAAAACGTAGTAAGCGCCGTTGACGAAACTACCCTTGGGATCGTTGAAGGCGGCGAAAGATTTTTCGGGGCCATTTTTCTGCAGGGAGTCAACCGCGCGCTCCAGCAGCCCGGTGGCGCGCTTGGCTTCGGAGCGCTCAATCGCGCCCAGGTGTTTGGTTGCGGTAGCTTCGGCAGCGCTGGCTACCGGTGCTGCGATCAAGGCCGAAACTACGGCCAGAGTGAGCAAGCCCAAGCGATTGCGTTTCATGATGTACTCCAGGTCAGAAGATGAAAGCCCATTCCATGCCGGAATGCGCGTTGCGTGGTTGGATTGCAAAAGTGTTAGGGATGAACTAGCAAAATACAGGCCATCATTTTTTGCATCAAGTCGCGCGGTACCAGCAATTGCGCCAGCCTGCTACGCAGGGGCCGATTGCTCCAATCTGAAACTGTTGTTCCATTGCATGACACATCGAAAATAATGATTGCAGATGCGATCGAAACAACATCGGCGCTGCAGTGCCTGAATGCCGTATTGGCACAGATCATGCGTAATACATCAAATTGATCGAAAGAAAATAGCCGGTATATCTATTCAGGCGTGCGCATGAAAAATCAGATTCACCCACACTATTTATTTTCGCTGAACACGGGTTCCCGGTACTTATCCGCAGTGCTGCTTTGGCAATGCATGAGTTTTTTATGGTGCCTATTGGCTGCTTCCGCCGCGCTGGCCGGAGTCATGACGCGCGCGGAACTGGTAAAAATATATCCAGTGCCCTATATCGTCGGTGAAAAAGATGCGGCAATCCAGGTGTGGCCCATCTTCCAGCAGAACGCAACCGAAAATCGATTGGTGGCTTATGTTTTCGAATCGATCGATCTGGCGCCCATTCCCGGTTTTTCCGGAGTGCCGATCAATCTGTTGATTGCACTCGATCCGAAAGGCAATTTTCTGGATGTCAGCGTCATCTCGCAACATGAGCCGGTGTTTCTCGATGGTCTGGGCGAAGGCCCGCTGCATTCTTTCGTCAGCCAATATAAGAGCCTGTCGCTCAAGCAAAGCATCAAAATATTGACCGGCTCCAATAGCGTAAAGAGTGCATCGGCTGCAACCGCACAACTGGACGGCGTCTCGAAAGCCACCGCATCGGTGCGCATCATCAACCAAAGCATCCTGTCTTCCGCACTCAAGGTAGCGCGCAAGAAACTCGGTTTCGCCGAAGGCCGTGACCCGGATTTGATGGCGCGGATCAAACCGGATATTTTGGAATCGCACACTGTCAAGGATTTGATCGATGCCGGCCTGATCAAGCATCTAGTGCTGGGCAATGCCGAGGTCGAAAAGAAATTCGTTGGGACCAACGGCAGCGGGCTCGATGCAGACGCCATCGCGCACCCGGAAGATCCGTTCATTGATGTATATATGGCCTATGTGTCGGTGCCG
Organism: Gelidimonas diazotrophica; assembly: GCF_055694025.1. NCBI lineage: Bacteria > Pseudomonadati > Pseudomonadota > Betaproteobacteria > Burkholderiales > Oxalobacteraceae > Gelidimonas > Gelidimonas diazotrophica. The sequence goes on along the minus strand of NZ_CM146349.1, from coordinate 3,264,100 downwards.
AGCATCGGCCGCAATCTGCTGCGCGAGACTGCCTGGAACAAGCTGCAAGAGCGGCTGGAGCCGGGCGATCAAGCCATTCTGGTGATGTCGAAAGGGCGCTACAGCATTCTTGGTGACGACTTCATTCGCGGCACCACGCCGGATCGGATAGCGTTGAAGCAGGATCAATTGCCGATTGAGATGCGGGACTTGAACCTCGATCTTGCACTGAAGGCAGATCAAGGTACTGCTCTGGATATGGAGTCGGTCACCGTTTTCAGGATCATCAGCCAGGCAGGGCTGGACCCATCCAGACCGCTCGATTTCGTGCTGCCGGTAACGCGCACCAAAGGAGTCATCTATCCAGAGAAAATCACCCGGGATTTCACCTTCAGTTTTAAGCTCCCGGCACGCTTTTATACTGTGCCGGAAGGCGACAATAAATCCTGGGGCGGCATCTGGCGCGACAGGCGGGGTGAAATCGCCGTACTGGTGATCGGTCTGGCACTCTTGTCGCTGGCACTGACATGGCAAAAAAGACTAGTCGCGCAGCAGCGCCGTTTCGCCGCATTCAGAAATATGTACCTGTTATTCACCTTGTTCTTCATCGGCTGGTATGCGCAGGGCCAATTGTCCATCGTCAACTTTACCAGTGTGTTGCAGGCATTGATTGCTGGTCGCAGCCTGAGTTTTTTTCTATACGACCCGATGACGGTGACTTTGTCGGTGTTCGTGTGCATCTCGCTGGTGATCTGGGGCCGCGGGACATTTTGCGGCTGGCTCTGTCCTTTTGGCGCGCTGCAGGAATTTGCCGCCAAAATCGGCACGCTGCTGAAAATCCCGCAAATCAGGCTCAAGCCACAAACAGATAGCCGGCTGAAACGGATTAAATACCTGGTACTGGCGGGGATTTTGGCCAGCACATTTTTTTCATCCAATATCACGGACCGCTTGGTTGAGGTGGAGCCGTTCAAGACCGCCATCACCCTGAATTTCGTGCGCTCCTTGCCCTTTGTCGCGTATGCGCTGGGCCTGCTGGTCGCCAGCATGTTTGTGTACAAGTTCTTTTGTCGTTTCCTGTGCCCGTTTGGTGCCGGCCTTGCAGTGCTGGGACGTTTTCGAATTCTGAACTGGCTCCCGCGCCGCAAAGAGTGCGGAACGCCATGCCAGACTTGCCGCTATCAATGCGCCTATCAGGCGATCACGCCCGTTGGAAATATCCAATATGACGAATGTTTCCAGTGCATGGAGTGCATGGTGATTCATGCCAGCGATGCAAGATGCGCGCCGCTGATGCTGGAAAAGAAACGCGCCAGAATCATTCCAATCCAGGATGTGACTACTGATGTGACTACTGAGTTGACACCTTAAGGGCATTGCGATGCGGCGACGTACATTACTATCGGCTTCCCTCGGTTTGGGCGCACTGGCGGGTCTGGCTGGCATGGCGAGCGTCAGTTCACTGCCCAATCCGCTGCACCGTTCTTCATGGCCAGGCCCAGGATTGGCACTGTATTCAGGTTCGGATCTGGCTTTCGGCACCACAGTGACTATCAAGGTATTGCATGGCGATGCACTATCGGCGCAGGCAGCGATTCAGGACGCCTTACAGCAGGTCAAGAAAATCGATGCGCTGATGAGTTTGTATCAGGAGCGCAGCCAGGTCTTCCAGTTGAATCGGCACGGCATCGTGGATGCGCCCGATCGCCATCTGCTGTATGTGCTGGCGTTCGCGCAGCAACTTTCCATGCTGACGGCGGGTGCTTTCGATATCACGGTGCAACCGTTGTGGCGTGCATTCAGCGAGGCCCGATCCAGAAGCGCGCTTCCCGCGCCGGAAGAAATAGCCGCTGCCAAATCGCTGGTCAACTGGCGGCGGCTTGAGGTTCGCCAGCAGCAAGTGCGATTGCACACGACGGGTATGGCGATTACGCTCAATGGGCTGGCGCAAGGATATGCGGTGGATCTGGCGCTGGAGGCTTTGCAAGCAAGAGGCGTGCGGCATGCGCTGCTGGACACTGGCGAGTTCGGCTCGATTGGCAGCAAGACGCCTGGTCAGCCGTGGAGTCTGGGTATTCGCCATCCAAGGCAAGTCGATGCAATCTCGGCCAGAGTGGGAATGGATGGCCGCAAGGTGGCTACATCGGGGGACTATGCAACGGTTTTCAGTTCAGACTTCGTCCATCATCATATTTTCGATCCAGCCAGCGGCGACTCGCCTCCGGCGCTGGCCAGTGTCACGGTGGTGGCGCCGACCGGCATCCTGGCCGATGGTCTTTCCACCGCCTTCATGGTCATGGGAGCGGACCAGGCGTTTGCACTTGCCGCGCACTTGCCGGATGTGGATCTCCTGCTGATCGATAAAAACGGCGCCGTCCGGAAAACGGCGCGTTTCCCGGAATTACAGGCATAACACGGGAACACAGTGCTGAATTACGGGGTGACGACATGTACTCCATATTTTGCGAATATTTTTGCAAGTTCTCCTGAAGCGATTAATTCGTCGGTCGCTGTTTGCAACAACCTGGCGAGTTCTGCATCATTTTTTTTCACTGCCATTCCGACCACCCAGCCCTTATTCGGCAGGCGCGGGAAGGAAACCGGGCTCACCGGAAAACCGACATCGCCCTTGAATACCGATTCGATTTCGGATTGACTGGCCAAGACGGCGTCGAGTTTGCCGGCCTTCAGGTCTTCCAGAGCTTCAATCGGCGTAGGATAAATTTTGATGTCATCCCGGAACTTGCCATCTTGTTCACCGAGCAACACGATGGCGGCAATAGAGATTTTTTCAACGCCGATGTTCTTCCCTGACAATGCATCCAGTCCGTCGAATGCGGGAATTGCTGTGCTGTTGCGAACCAGGCGTACCGTTTCACGGTGGTATGGCGCAAAAATTTCCACTTTGTCATTTTCTGCCATCAAATTACGGTCCACTGGCACATGCATCAACAGGTCTGCCGGGCCGTAGCCCAGATAGTGTCCTTTCCAGACCATGTTGCGTAAGTCGTCATTCAGGTTTTCACCAGCAGGAAACGGCAACAGGCTCACTTTCCAGCCCAATTTTTTTGCCAGCGCTTGGGCCAAATCGATATCAATGCCAGCGTTATTTGCTGAAAATGGCGCGAAATCATTGTATACGGCAACTTTCAGTACTCCGGCTTGCCTGATTTTTGCCAAATCTGCATGCGCCGGCGCTACGACGGTCAAGGCCGCACAGGCCAGCGATAGCGCCAAGCCTGTCCGGCGCAAAGAAAAACTGTTCATGATGGCATTTCCCGTCAAGTAATTGAATTATCGATACAGCCACCCCTGCCATGCAGAAATGGAATGAATTGCTTATTCTGTTACGCGAACGGTTTCAAGATATGCCTTCAAGGCCCAGACGGCTTCCTGGCTGAGGATGCCTTCAAACGGCGGCATGTACACGGCGCCGTTGCGGACTTTGCCGCGACGTACCGAGGTCAGGAAATAATTATCGGTTTCCTTGTAGCAAGCCTGTTTTTTAGTCTCGTTTTTCTGACCCATGCAATCGCGATCCAATAATCGCAAATCAGGTGCGATCCCACCCGAGATTGCTTCCAGTCCATGGCAGCGCGCGCAATTCTGGTTGTATGCCGAGGCGCCCAGTTTTGCCGCTTCTTTGTTGCTGCGGTAAGGATTTTCTTCGCGCCATGTTTCACCGAGTTGCGGCAAGGATTTGGCATCGACCGCATGTGGCACAACATCGCCGTGGGCAAAGGCCGCGAAAGGCGTCAAAGTTACCGCCGCTAGCAAAGACGCAATGGCAAGGGTGTTCAGGGTTGATTTCATGATGTCTCCATTTTTAAGTTTTAAAACTAATGGCAGACGACATGCAATAGCCATGCCATGCAGTTTCCCAACATGGCAACTTGCTTTTGCATCTTTTTTGAACAAGTGCTACATTAAAAAACATAATATCTATTATGCATTTGGTGAATTTCATGATTTCATCTGAAAAATCTTGCCGAATGTGAATAGTTTCAGCATCGATATATCAATATAAAACTACTTCGGGACTATCAGTGATGGTGAATATTTGTAAATCATTGGCTGGCACGCTTGCTGCCAGCAATATCTGCATGACCATAGAAAAATCACATCAGCGTTCCATTGCCTACGGGCTCGCTGAAGGCGATAAGCCCGATTTCAATGCGCTGGACGGTTCCGATTTGTCGTTCTTGGTCGAGCAGAATCAGAACTTGCATATTCATGCGTTGCCGGTGATGGAGACGCTGTATGAGCAAATCATCAATACGCACAACATGGTGATTCTGACCGACGTTAACGGTTTGATCATACATACGCTGGGCGATGACGATTTCCTGGAAAAAGCCGATCGGGTGGCGCTCAAGCCCGGAGTCATCTGGTCGGAACAAAGCAAGGGCACCAACGCAATCGGCACTGCCATCGTGGAGCAAACGCCGACCATGATTCATGCCGGCGAGCATTACCTGCGGGCCAATCATTTTCTGACATGCTCTGCCGCGCCGATTTTCGATTACTTAGGCAATGTAATTGGCGTTCTCGATGTCACTGGCGACCAGCGCAGTTTCCATAAACACACGATGGCCTTGGTGCGCATGTCGGCGCAAATGATCGAGAATCAGCTGTTTTCGTCAGCCTTTCAGGACGGCATCCTGCTGCATTTCAATACCCGCCCGGAGTTCATCGGCACCTTGATGGAGGGCATCGCCTCCTTTGCTCCGAATGGACGGTTTCTATCGGCCAATCGCAGTGCGCTGTTTCAGCTTGGTTTGTCGCTTTCCGCGTTGCACTCGCATACATTCAGTTCGTTGTTCGGCTTGCCGGTGTCCGCGCTGTTCGACCATTACCGTACCGCAGCGCCGGAATTGTTGAATCTGTGCCTGCATAACGGCGTGCGCGTATACGGCCGGGCCCAATTGCGCTTGGCCCATAGCGTATTCCAGCATTCGTCCAATGTGGCGCCGCAGTCCGACAGCGCATCACAGCAAAACCAACAGCAAAACCAGCAAGGCAGCCAGCAGACCTCCATCCAGACAACGCGCCGGCTGTCGGGCTTGCGTTACCTGAATACCGGCGACCCGCAAATTGCAGCGGTGATCGAAAAAGTCACCAAAGTTCTGGGGCGCGATATTCCGATTCTGGTGATGGGCGAGACCGGGACCGGCAAGGAACTGCTGGCCCAGGCCATCCACAACGATTCTCCGCGTGCGAAAGGCGCATTTATCGCGGTTAATTGCGCTTCCATACCGGAAACCCTGATCGAGTCGGAGCTATTCGGCTATGAAGATGGCGCTTTTACCGGCGCACGCAAGAAAGGCAGCCTCGGTAAAATTTTGCAAGCCAACGGCGGCACTTTGTTCCTGGATGAAATCGGCGACATGCCGCTGAGTTTGCAAGCCCGTTTGTTGCGCGTATTGCAGGAGCGTATGGTTACGCCACTGGGTAGTGCCAAATCGATTCCGGTCAATGTGGAACTGATTTGCGCCACCAACAGGAATCTGCGCGAGCAGATTGCCAAAGGGGAGTTTCGCGAGGATTTGTATTACCGCTTAAACGGACTGGTCGTCAAATTGCCGCCGATACGAGAGCGCACCGACCTTGAAACGGTGATCAACAAGGTGCTCGCTCTGGAATCGAACTCCGTGATTTATTCGTTGGCGCCGGACATCATGCAGTTATTCAAACAGCATAACTGGCCAGGGAATTTCCGCCAGTTGACCAATCTGCTGCGCACCGCGATTGTGATGGCCGAGGACTGCCATGAAATTCGCAAAGAGCATCTTCCGGACGATTTTTTTGAAGATGTCGAATTCACACAAAACCGTGCATCGATTGCAAGCACCAGCCAATTTGTTGCCAGTGGAACCAACCTCGAACAGATGGAAATTTCAGTGATACAAAAATCGTTGGAAAGCCACCACGGCAATGTTTCCGCCACTGCGCGGGCGTTGGGAGTCTCCCGCAACACCATTTACCGCAAGACTTCCGCAGCCAGGTAACACCTTATCATCCGGGCTTAGCGCCTATTTCAAGAATATTGCAGCATGTCACGCACGGCGTTGCTTAGCGCGGCGCAGATTGCAGGATCAGATGCGGTGTGCGTGCCTTTTTCGACCCAGCGAACCGCAGCATCGGGCATACATCTCTGTAAGCGGATGACATTTTCCGGCGGACAGATCCAGTCATGGGTGCCGTGCACGATCACGGTCGGCACTTTGCATGCGGCGCGGGCGTAGCGGAAAATGGCGCGTGCATTCAGGAAGCAGTGCTGCGAAAGATAATGCGATTGCAAGCGGTATTTGCCGATTAATTTCCCCAAATCATGTGACTGGCGTGCTGCTGGTTGACCTGTCATTGCCTGCATGATGGCGGCTTCATAATCATTCCAGCGCTGCGCCGCATCTTGCATTTCTGCCGCTGCTCCATTGTGCAACAGTGACGTTAAGGATTGGAGCACATTGCTTTTCTGCTGCGGGGTCCAGCCTGCCGTCAATTGCAGCCATGCTTGTGGCGCCAGCGCAGCGAGCGATTGGAAGAACCAATGCATTTCACGCCGGCTGGCAAGAAATATCCCGCGCAATATCAGACTGCTTACCGCTGGTGGAAAGCTGCCCGCATACACGATGCCTAAAGTGCTGCCCCAGGAGCCTCCCACCACCGACCAGCGCGCGATCTTCAGGGTTTGGCGCAGTCGCTCGATGTCTGACACCAGTTCAGCAGTCGTATTGTGGGCCAAATGGCCTGCCGGCAAGCTTTTCCCTGCGCCGCGCTGATCCAGCAAAATCACCCTCTGGCGTGACAGGTCGAACCAGTCGAGCATGGAACGGTTGCAGCCGCTGCCCGGACCGCCATGCAGCACCACGCTGGCCGGTCCGGACGCATTCCCGTGCTCGGAAAAATAGACGGCGTGGCCATTGTCAACCGGCAAATATCCTTGACGCAAAAGTGCGGGTGCGGGCTGCGGCATGGAAATTGCGTTTAGGTGATTGATTGTTGGCATTGTCATCGATACGATTCGGTCATGGCAGTGCGGTAATCACAAATCATACCTACACTTTATAACACCTGGAGATCATCATGAAATGGAGCAAACCGGCCTTTAACGATCTGCGTTTTGGCTTTGAAATTACCATGTACATTGCCAATCGCTGATTTAAAGGAATTGTCCCTGTGCGGCGTCTGATGCTATTTCAAGCGCTATTTCAAACTCAAGCGCCGCACTCAATATAGCCATTGTGGCCAGATCATGAAAATCATCGTATTGGGTTCTTCCGCAGGCGGCGGCTTCCCGCAATGGAATTGCAATTGCGCCAATTGCGATGGAATGCGCCGCGGCACCTTGAATGCCAGAGCACGAACGCAATCATCCATCGCGGTTTCTGCTGATGGCGAGAATTGGGTGTTGATCAATGCTTCGCCCGATATCCTGACCCAAATCCGCGCCACGCCGGCGCTCCAACCTTGCCGCCAGTCTCGCGACACCGGCATTGCCGCGGTGTTGCTGATGGACGCACAGGTGGATCACACGACCGGCCTGTTGATGCTGCGAGAAGGCAAGCCGATTCCGCTGTATTGCACCGCATCGGTGTGGGACGACCTGAGCACCGGTCTGCCTTTGGTCCCGGTGTTGTCCTATTACTGCGGCGTGCAATGGCATCCGCTGCCCATCAGGCAAGGCCGTATGGAAGCAATCGAATTGCCGGGTATCGATGGCATTCGGTTTACAGCGCTGGCGCTGTCGAGCAAGGCTCCGCCATATTCGCCGCATCGGGAAAATCCGCATCCTGGCGACAACATCGGTCTGATCATCGAAAATCGGGCGACCGGCAAGAAAGTATTTTATGCCCCCGGTCTGGGTGAAATCGAGCCGCAAGTCGAAGCGGCAATGCGCAGTGCGGATTGCCTGTTGGTGGACGGCACCTTCTGGAGCGTCGATGAAATGATCCAGCACGGCTTTTCCACCAAATTTGCTGCCGACATGGGGCATATGGCGCAATCCGGCCCGGGCGGGATGATCGAATGCCTGGACCGCATGGATGCTGCCCGAAAGATCCTGATTCACATCAACAATACCAATCCGATCCTCGATGAGGATTCGGAACAACACGCGACGCTGCTGCGGCATGGCATCGAAATCGCCCACGACGGAATGGAAATCACGCTATGAACGCCGCTATCAACGTCATGCAGCAAGCAGCAACGCGCATCGATCTGCCCTGGGACAGGGAACAGTTCAAGAGCCAGTTGTTGGCGCAGGAAATTCACTACCATATCCATCACCCATTCAACATCCGGATGAATAACGGCCAGCTAAGCCCGGAGCAGATTCGCGGTTGGGTCGCCAACCGCTTTTATTATCAGATCAATATTCCGCAAAAAGACGGCGCGATCCTCGCCAACTGCCCGGATCGGGAAACCCGCCGCAAATGGATTTTGCGCATCCATGATCATGACGGCTGGGAAGACAATGCCGGCGGGATCGAGGCGTGGGCGCGCTTAGGTGAGGCGGTCGGCATTCCGCGCAGTGAACTGTGGTCTTTGTGCCACGTGGTGCCGGGGGTGCGTTTCGCGGTCGATGCGTATGTCAATTTCGCCCGCCAATCGCCGTGGCAGGAAGGCGTGTGTTCATCGTTGACCGAGATGTTCGCACCCAAGATCCATAAGGAACGTTTGGCCAACTGGCCCACGCTGTATCCGTGGATAGAAGAGCAGGGGCTGCAATACTTTCGCAGCCGGATTTCGCTCGCCGAGCGTGATGTGGTGCATGGCTTGCAAGTCACGCTAGACCATTTCACCACACGCATGCAGCAGCAGCGCGCACTGGAGATTTTGCAATTCAAGCTCGACGTGCTGTGGTCGATGATGGATGCGATCGAACTGGCCTATTCCGCGCGCATTTAAGGACGCAACATGGATAGATCGACCGAGTTGCCCAAACTATCAAGACTGTTCCGTCTGCAATGGGAACAGGTGCAGGATGCCTATGTGCTGCTGTATCCGGAAGGAATGGTCAAGCTGAATCAAAGCGCAGCGGAAATCCTCAAGCGCTGTGATGGCAGCAACGCGGTTGCGACCATCGTAGCCGATCTTGAGCAAGCGTTTGCAGTCAGTAATCTGGATGATGAAGTGCAGGATTTTCTGAAGGAAGCATATGCGCGCGGCTGGCTTGTCTGAACACGTCACCACTATCGAGCAGGATCAGCCGGCTGGCATCGCGCCACCGCTGTGGCTACTGGCCGAACTGACCTATAGATGTCCGTTGCATTGCATCTTTTGCTACAACCCGGTCAACTATGCGCAGAACCGCAATGAGCTGAGCACCGCGCAATGGATCGACGTGATGCGGCAGGCGCGCGCACTAGGCGCGGCGCAACTGGGGTTTTCCGGCGGTGAACCGCTGCTGCGCGAGGACCTGGAAGACTTGGTTGCCGAAGGCTACCGGCTCGGTTATTACACCAACCTGATCACCTCTGGGGTTGGCTTGACGGAAGACCGGATTGCGCGGCTGCGGGATGCCGGTCTCGATCATATCCAGCTATCGTTCCAGGATTCCAGCAAGGAAATGAACGACTTCCTGACCAGCACCAAAACCTTCGATCTGAAGTCGCGGGTCGCCAAGCTGATCAAGCAATATGACTATCCGATGGTGCTCAACGTGGTGCTGCATCGCTACAATCTGGATCACATCGACCGCATCATTCAGATGGCGCTCGACATGGGCGTCGAATATCTGGAGCTGGCCAATACCCAATATTACGGCTGGGGCCTGGTCAATCGGGCGCACTTGTTGCCCTCGCATGCACAGCTCAAACATGCGGAAGCCATCGTCAACGCCTATCGCGCCAAGGTTGGCAACAAGATCCGTATCTTGTTTGTGGTGCCGGATTATTTTGAAGAACGGCCGAAAGCCTGCATGAATGGCTGGGGCGCGGTATTTCTGGCCATTGCCGCTGACGGCACCGCGCTGCCCTGCCATGCGGCAAAATCGCTGCCGGGCATTGATTTCCCGCATGTGACGCAACACAGCATCCGCGACATCTGGTACCACAGCGATGCCTTCAACAAATATCGTGGCGATGCCTGGATGAAGGAGCCTTGCAAAACCTGCCCGGAGAAAACGAAAGATTTCGGCGGCTGTCGCTGCCAGGCGCTTGCGCTTACCGGCGACGCCACCAACGCCGACCCGGTGTGCAGCAAATCGCCGCAGCACGCACAGCTACAGCAAATCGTCCAGCAGGCGCAGCAGGCACAAAATGGCAACGCGCAATCAAACAGCCAGCCCATCCTGTTTCGCACCGACGCGAATTCCATCAAGCTATCAGCCAAGAATCAGTAGCAACCTGACCGCGTCGTTACCGGAGAGCAGCACGGTTTGCCAATGTGCTGATTTAGATCATACTGCTCTAGTGTATTTTAAAAATTTCATTAAAATAATTCGGAAATAAGTATGTTTTTTAACATACTCCAGTAAAAAATCGGCGATCATTCCCCGAGGTAATGCCATTTGCCTGTAGGTGCGAATTTATTCGCATTCTTCACCATTCTATGCGAACTAATGCGAATAAATCAGCATACAAGGGTGGGTGAAGCCATCATGTAGGTTCGATATGCGATGGGTTTCACCCATCCTACGGCCGTGCGTAAGCCCGGATATAAAAAAACTGACGACCGCAGCCGTCAGTAAAAATGACTCCAGGCAAGCAGGGAGACAAGCTGCTGCCGACTACCGGAGTCAAGCGCTCGCAATCTACCGATCGGGTCCTTATTTGGAAGCGAGTTTGAAAACCCAAACGCTGCCGCCCTGTTCCAGATAATTCACTTTTTTAGCCACTTCGCCACCCCACAGCGGCACTGCGCCGCCCCAGCCCGAGACGACGGCGACATACTGCGTATCGCCTTCCTGCCAGGTTACCGGCGGCGCCACGACGCCGGAGCCGGTCTGGAATTTCCACAGTTCCTTGCCGGTCTTGGCATCCACCGCTTTCAGGAAGCCCTCGGGCGTGCCGTAAAATACCAGGCCGCCGGCGGTGGTCATCACGCCACCCCACAAAGGCGCGTTATTCTTGACTTCCCACACGATTTTGCCGGTCTTGGGGTCCACTGCGCGCATCGCGCCGATGTAATCGTCAAAGTTGGGTTTGATGGTAAAGCCGGCGCCGAGGTACGCTGCGCCTTTTTTGTACGAGATCGGCTCATTCCAGATATCCATGCCCCATTCATTGGACGGCACATAGAATAGTTTGGTCTGCGGGCTGTATGCCATCGGCATCTGATTCTTGGCACCCAAAAATCCGGGCGCTGCAAATGCGGTTTTCCCTTTCTTGCCTTCCTCGCCTTTGGTCGGGTCGCCAGGGCGGCCGGCAGGAATTAAATTTGGTCGTCCTGTTTTAAGGTCGATGCCGCTGGCCCAGGTGATTTTCTTGACAAACGGGAAGGCATTTTCAAGCTTGCCGTTTTTTGCATCCACTACATAGAAAAAGCCGTTGCGGTCAGCCTTGCCGCCGAAACGTTTGCCATCCATGTCGAAGGTGACGAACTCGTTGACGCCGTCATAGTCCCAGCCATCGTGCGGCGTGCTTTGATAACTCCACTTGATTTTGCCGGTGTCCACATCCAGCGCTACGGTGGACGACGAGTACAGGTTATCGCCGGGGCGTAAATGACTGTTCCAGGGTGCCGGATTGCCGGTGCCAAAATAGGCCAGGCCGGTCGATGCATCGTAGGTGCCGCCGAGCCAGGTTGCTGCGCCACCGGTTTTCCATAAATCGCCAGGCCAGGTCTTGTTGACGGTGCCGCTAATACCGTTTTCAATTCCTTTGCCGTCCTTGTCGTACTTGTAGCCCATGTGTCCTTCCACCATAGGCCGCATCCAGACCAGTTCGCCGGTGCGCGGATTGCGCGCTTCAACCCGGCCGACTATGCCGAATTCGCCGCCGGAGACGCCGGTGAGCAACAATCCCTTGGCAATCAACGGCGCTGCCGTCATCGAATAACCGGCTGCATAATCGTCTATCTTCTCTTTCCAGACGACTTTGCCGGTGTTTTGGTCAAGCGCTACCAGTTGCGCATCGAGCGTGCCGAAAATCACCAGGTTGTCATACAGTGCGGCGCCGCGATTGACCACATCGCAACAAGGCATGATGCCTTCGGGCAAGCGGTGTTCATACTTCCATAGCTTGGCGCCGGTTTTCAGATCCAGCGCATAAATGCGCGAATAGGAGCCGGTCACGAACATCTTGCCATCGTGAATCAGCGGCTGCGATTCTTGCCCGCGCTGCTTCTCGCCACCGAATGAAAATGCCCAGGCAGGCGTCAATTTGTTGACAGTCTTGGTGTTGACCTGGGTCAGTTTGGAAAAGCGCTGTCCCTGTTGCCCCATTCCCCACGACAAGACGCTGCCGTCTGAATTTTTTTCTATCATTGCATCCGTTACGCCCGCTGCATGCGCAGCGGATGCACTAGTCAGCGCAATGCCCACCATTAACCCTAATAATTTTATATGCACAACAATCTCCTCTTGAAATGACAGACGAACCAATTATGTGAAGCACATAACGGCAGGGAGATAGGCAAAGTACGTGCCATCGGATAATCACCTTGAAAAACCTGTTTTCCAGCCATTCGCAGGCAGAAAGCAGGCTGACATCGCGCGTCCAGTCAATCGCTTGTATCCGTACATTTTTGATTGCAGCGTCCAACATTGGGTCAATTTGAAACAGTCATTCTTGCACTGTTCAAAAAACAACCACTTTCAGCAAAATCAGGCGCGACAGATCGATGTGTTCACCTAGGCCGCTAGAGCGTTGGCACCCTAAGTGATGCGCCATTGCAGGGCTTGCTGCGCGAAAAACCAGGCTGGCATGGCGCTTGCAATAGCAGGTATGTGCACGACGCACTTGTGGCAAAGACCAATCGACATAATCACTTAAGAAAGAGGACGACATGAATCTCGCAGACATCAGCAAATTAGGCGTCAAGAACCCATTCAAACAACGCTACGACAATTTCATCGGCGGCAAATTCGTGCCGCCGGTCAAGGGTGAATACTTCGCCAATATCACACCGATTACCGGCCAGCCATTCTGCGAAATCGCACGCTCCACCGCAGAAGACGTCGAACTGGCGCTGGATGCAGCCCATGCCGCCAAAGATGCCTGGGCCAAAATTTCGCCAGCCGACCGCGCCAATATCCTGAACAAAGTCGCCGATCGGATCGAAGCCAATCTGGAATTGATCGCTACTGCCGAAACCATCGACAACGGCAAGCCGATTCGCGAAACCATGAATGTCGATATCCCGCTGGCGATTGACCATTTCCGCTACTTTGCCGGTTGCATCCGCGCTCAGGAAGGCAGCGTTTCGCAGATCGATTCCGAAACCTATGCGTATCACTTCCATGAGCCGCTCGGCGTGGTCGGTCAGATCATTCCGTGGAATTTCCCAATTCTGATGGCGGTCTGGAAACTGGCGCCTGCACTGGCTGCCGGCAACTGCGTGGTGATGAAGCCAGCCGAACAAACGCCGGCATCCATCCTGGTTCTGATGGAACTGATCCAGGATCTGCTGCCAGCCGGTGTGGTGAACATCGTCAATGGCTTTGGCCTGGAAGCCGGCAAACCGCTGGCCTCCAGCAAACGCATCGCCAAAATAGCCTTTACCGGCGAGACCGGCACCGGCCGCCTGATCATGCAATACGCGGCGCAAAATCTAATTCCGGTAAGCCTGGAGCTGGGCGGCAAATCGCCCAACATCTTCTTTGCCGATGTGATGGATCAAGACGATGATTTCTTCGACAAATGCCTGGAAGGTTTCGCGATGTTTGCGGTGAACCAGGGTGAAGTTTGCACCTGCCCATCGCGGGTATTGATCCAGGAATCGATCTATGAAAAATTCATGGAACGTGCGTTAAAACGCGTGGCTGCCATCAAGCAAGGCAATCCGCTCGATGCAACTACGATGATGGGCGCTCAGACTTCGCAAGAGCAGATGGATAAGATCATGTCCTACATGGACATCGGCACCCAGGAAGGCGCCGACAAACTGATCGGCGGCGAGCGTTGCGATCTGGGTGGCGATCTGGCTGGCGGCTATTACATCAAGCCGACGATATTCCACGGCAATAACAAGATGCGCATCTTCCAGGAAGAAATTTTTGGCCCAGTGGTATCGGTCACGACCTTCAAGGACGAGGCAGAAGCGCTGGAAATCGCCAATGACACTATGTTCGGTTTGGGCGCTGGCTTGTGGACCCGCGATGGTTCGCGCGCCTTCCGCGTCGGCCGTGCAATCCAGGCCGGCCGCGTCTGGACCAACTGCTATCACCTGTACCCAGCCCATGCTGCGTTCGGCGGTTACAAACAGTCCGGATTCGGTCGCGAAAATCACAAGATGATGCTGGATCATTACCAACAAACTAAAAACTTGCTGGTCAGCTATAGCCCGAAAGCGCTCGGCTTCTTTTAAGCCTTGATGTTGTAGGTTGGGTAAGCGCAGCGTAACCCGACATCCACAGTCGCAAATGTCGGGTTACGCGATGAAGCCGCTAACCCAACCTACCGATTCCGGCTCGCTTTGCTCAGTACCAACCTACGTTGGAGTCAATCTATGACGCACACAATCCCACGCGTGACGGCAACCCAGGCAACGCTGGATTTGCTGCAGACGCTGCATCAGAAACACGGGCCGCTGATGTTTTTTCAATCCGGCGGCTGCTGTGACGGTAGCGCGCCGATGTGTTACCCCGCAGGTGAATTCGCAATCAGCGCTACCGACGTCCATTTGGGCGAGATTAATGGCACGCCGTTTTACATGGGTGCCGAGCAGTTCGAATACTGGAAACACACCCAACTCATCATCGATGTGGTGAACGGCAATGGCGGCATGTTTTCACTGGAAAACGGTTCAGGCCAACGCTTTCTGACGCGCTCGCGCTTATTCACCGATGCCGAATGTGCGACCCTGGAACAACAGGATAAATAGCATGACGCTGCGCGTGACTTCAATTTGCAAATCGTTCGGGCAGCGCAAAGCGCTGGATAACGTCAGCCTGCATGTCGCCGCCGGTGAATTTCTGGCGCTGCTCGGCCCCAACGGCGCCGGCAAAACCACGCTATTTCAAATACTTTCAGGACTCTTCATCGCCGACCAGGGCAGCGCTGTTATTTGCGGCGCAGATATCGGCATCACGCCGATTCCCGCCTTGGCGCAACTGGGGATCGTGTTCCAGCAGCCGGCCCTGGATCTGGATCTGAGCGTTACAGCCAATCTGCAGTTTCAGGCCAACCTGCACGGCATTGCGCGGGTTGAAGCAAAACAGCGCATCGCAGATTGCCTGGCGCGCTTCGGCCTGTCGGAACGGGCACAAGACAGCGCCCGAGTTCTGTCCGGCGGCAACCGGCGCAAGGTGGAGTTGGCGCGCGCGTTGATGACGCGCCCCAAGTTGCTATTGATGGATGAAGCCACCGTCGGCATCGATCCGGCTTCGCGGATGCAAATCATTGCGGATGTCAAAGCACTGTGCAGGGAACAAAACATGGCGGTCTTGTGGGCCACGCACCTGGTGGATGAAGCCGACAGTGCGGATCGCATCATCGTGATGGCCAAAGGCCGGGTCCAATTCGATGGGCTGCCGGCACAACTGCTTGCCAGCCAGGAATGCGCAACATTGACCGATGCTTTTTTACGCTTGACTGAATAAGTACCAAGGGAGACGCAGCAGCATGACAATAAAAATCCAAAAACTTTTGCCCACGTGTGCAATGGCTGTTGCGATTGCATTTTCTGCATCGGCAGCGGCCAAACAAACCGGAGCGGTGTTTATCTCCAGTGAAAAAGACAATCAGATCACCGTACTGGACGGCAAGACGCAGCAACAGATCGCAACCATCAACGCGTGCAAGCGCCCGCGTCACATGCAATTGACAATCGATCGACAACGGCTGATCGCCTTATGCGGCGATGACGGCAGTGCCATCGTGGTCGATGTCGCCAGCAAAAAAGTAGTCGACAAGATCAAGTTGCAAGAGGGCGCTGAAATTTTCGATCTGTCACCCGATGGCAAGAAGCTCTATTTCTCCAATGAAGACGATGCCACCATCGTGGCGGTTGATCTTGCCAGCAAAAAAGTGCTGAGCGAGATCACGGTAGGCGAAGAGCCGGAAGGCGTATTGGTGACGCCGGACGGCAAGACCTTATATGCGACCTCGGAAGTGGCCAGCCTGGTGCATGTGATCGACATTGCCAGCGGCAAGATCATCAAGAATATCGAAGTCGGCAAGCGGCCGCGCCGCTTTGCGCTGACCCCGGACGGCAAAGAGCTATGGGTTACCTGTGAACGTGGCGGTTCGGTGAGCATCATCCGCACTGCTGACAATAGCGTTGCCGGCACCGTCAAATTCCAGCCCAAGGGTTTCCGCGCCGACGATGTCACTCCGGTGGGCCTGCTGATGGCCGCCGATGGCAAAACCGCGTACGTGGCGCTGGGCAAGGCCAACCATGTGGCGGTGGTCGACGTGGCGAGCCGGAAAGTGAAGAACCTGATCCTGGTCGGCAAACGCGCCTGGGGCCTGGCGCTGTCGCGCGACAATGCGACGCTGTATGTTGCCAACGGCTTGTCGGACGATGTCTCGGTGGTCGATGTTGCCCAGGGTCGCGCCGTGAAAACAGTGAAGGCCGGCCGGGTGCCGCATAGCGTGGTGATCGATGATTAATCCGGCTATTGATTTCAGACTCGGCCGCTGGCGCAGGGTGCTGGCGTGCAAGGTTCTGGCGTGCATCTTGCTGGCAACTGCAAGTTGCGCAATACAGGCGCGCACATTGACGATCGGCGTCGTGTATGCGCCGGACGATGCGCGCTATGCAGCTAAGCTGCTGGATAAAAGTTATCCCGGCCATCCGCTGGGCCGGCCCAAAGCGGGGGCCGAAGTCGCCATCGCTGAATCGAACTTTCAGCTAGCCAATGCGGGTTTGAAAATCGCGTTGCAGGATGTGCCGCTGGATAACGTCCAACAGGCACAGAAGCAGATCGTTGCAATGGCGCAGAAGGGCGTTCGGAATTTTCTGCTGGATCTGCCTGGCGCGACTGTGGCGGAATTGAGTAAAGCACTGCAAACCACCGACGTCCTGCTGTTCAATGTATCGGCGCCGGAGGACAACTTGCGCCGCGCCGCCTGCAGCGCGAACCTGTTTCATACGCTGCCGGACGAATCGATGATGGCGGATGCGACCGCACAATTCCTCACCGCGCACAAGTGGACCAGAGTGCTGCTGCTGACCAGCACCGCAGCTGCCGATGCATCCCGCATCGCAGCGACCAGGAAGGCGATCAAGCGCTACGGTATCAAGGTGGTGGCCGACAAGCTTTTCAAGCTGTCGAATGATCCGCGCGAGCGCGATCTGGGCAATGTGGCATTGCTCACGGCAGGGATTGATGCCGATGCGGTGTGGGTGGTGGACGCCGACGGTGAATTCGCGCGCGATGTGCCTTACCGCACCAATCTGCCGCGTCCGGTGGTTGGTAGCGCCGGCTTGGTGGCCGAAGCCTGGCAAACCTCATGGGAGCGCTATGGCGCGCCGCAATTGTCGCGGCGTTTCAAGAAAGTGGCGAACCGGCCGATGGCGGGTGCCGATTGGGCCGCATGGATTGCCACCAAGGCCATCATCGATGTCGCGCTCAAAGTGCCGGATGCGCGCCAACATCGGCGCGCCTTGCGCAGCACGGATCTGGTGCTGGATGGCTTCAAAGGCGCGCGCGTGTCGTTTCGCCTTTGGGATCAGCAGTTACGGCAACCGGTGTTTCTGGCGCACGGCGGCATCGGCGGCGGGATCGCCGGAGTGGCGCCTTTCGATGGTTTTTTGCACCCCCGCAATAATCTCGATACCTTGGGCGCAGATGAGAGGGAATCGCCCTGCAAACTCAGCGATAGCGGTAACAACGTCTCAGGAAACAAGAAATGAGAACCGCGCACGCCTTGCTGGCTCTGCGCGCGATTGCCGGCCGCGAAATTCACAAGTTCTTGCGCCAGCCCGGGCGGTTGATTTCGTCGCTGGTGCGGCCAGCCTTGTGGCTGGTGGTGTTTGCCGCCGGATTCCAGAACGTTTTCGGGGTGGCGATCCTGCCGCCGTATGACACTTACGTCGAATATCGGGTCTATATGGTGCCTGGGCTGGCGATGATGGTGTGCCTGTTCAACGGCATGCAATCCTCGTTGGCGATGGTGTACGACCGCGAGATGGGCGTGATGCGTTTGTTGCTGACCGCGCCGTTACCGCGCGCTTATTTGTTGGGATGCAAGCTGGCTGGCACCACTTTCCTGTCGGTCCTGCAGGCAATCGCTTTTTTTATACTGGCGCTGCTGTTCGGCATCGACCTTACCATCAGGCAAATCGTTATCGCCATGCCAGTTTTGGCGCTGGGCGCGTTGATGCTGTCTGCATTCGGTCTGATGCTGTCGGTCTACATCAAGCAATTGGAAAATTTCGCCGGCACCATGAACTTCGTGATTTTTCCGATGTTCTTCTTGTCGACCGCCTTGTATCCGCTGTGGAAAATCGAGGAATCCGGTGCACTATGGATTCATCTGCTGACCCGGCTCAATCCGTTTACCCATGCAATCGAAGCACTGCGCTTTAGCTTGTATGGCCAGATCGAGCCGACTTCGCTGGCAGTGGTTGCCGCCAGCACCGTGGTCTTTTACCTGATTGCCGCAGTCGGCTATGACCCGCAACGGGGATTGATTAAATCGGTGTAAACCCGGGTTGAAACCATCCTCCGCTATTTCGCATGGAGCAGCATTATGTCCACTCGTTTCTACTTTCGTATTTTAGGCGCACTGCTGTTGCTCTTACTGCTCCCGCTGACCAATCTATACGCGAATGACCAGCCATTAACATTAACAACAGTGCGGGTGGGCGTGCTGGAATTCGGCACCGTCAATTGGGAACTGGATGTAATCCAAACCCTGGCACTGGCCAAGAAGCGCGGCATAGATATGCAAATCGTACCGCTGGCGTCGGGCGATGCCTCCACGATTGCGCTGCAAGGCGGCGCGGTTGACATGATCGTATCCGACTGGATCTGGGTCAACCGCCAGCGCGCCGAGTCCAATCTGTACACCTTCGCCCCGTATTCCAACGCGGTGGGTTCGGTGATGGTCAAGTCCGATAGCGGCATTAAAGTGTTAGCCGATTTGAAGGACAAAAAGCTGGGCATTGCCGGCGGCCCGGCGGATAAAACCTGGCTATTGCTGCGCGCTTACGCGCAGCGCAAGCTCGGCGTCGATCTGACCCAATTCACCCAGCCCAGCTATGCAGCGCCGCCATTGCTGAATGAATTGGCGTTGCGCGGGCAAGTCGATGCGGCTCTGAATTTCTGGCACTATGCGGCGCGCCTGGAAGTGAGCGGGATGCATCCATTAATTGAAGTGCCGGAAATTCTCAAGGGGCTGGGGATAGCAAAGCCGATTCCGTTGATCGGCTGGGTGTTTCGTGAAGATTGGGCGACAGCCAATAGTGCGGCGGTCAAAAATTTCCTGGCTGCATCGTATGAAGCGAAAGCCATCTTGGCTACTTCGGACGCGCAATGGGACCGGCTGAGACCGAAAATGCGGGCTGAAAACGATGCGGTATTCAAGGCGCTGCGGGCGAAATTTCGCGCCGGTATTCCAGTCTGCTCCGATCCAGACACACTGAAGGCGGTCGCCGCCACCTTCAAAATTCTGGCAGACAGCGGCGGCGAAAAACTGGTCGGCAAGTCAAAGAGCCTAGCCAGCGGTACTTTTTGGCCCGGTTTTACCCTTCCGCCATGCAAAACGCCTTGAAACCCGCATTGAAATCCGCTGTGCGCCCCGGTACCCGGTTCGCGCAAAGCCGGTGGGCCCGCATCCTGCCTGTTTTCCTGTTTGTCTGCCTGTGGCAAGTGCTGGCGATAACACTGGAAAGCAAAACCCTGCCGTCACCAAGCGCGGTGATATCCACTTTGTGGCAAGAGATTTATGCCGGTGATTTACTGTTTCATCTCGGCATGACGTTGCGCCGGGTCGCGCTCAGTTTTGTCGCTGCGATGCTGATTGGCGTGGCCTTGGGGATACTCATGGGCGGATCGAAGAACTGGGATCGCTTGCTCGACGCTTTCCTTATTCTGGGGCTGAATATCCCCGCGCTGGTAACCATTATCCTGTGCTACATCTGGTTCGGCCTGTCCGAAACGGCGGCCGTGATCGCCGTCACCGTGAATAAAATCCCGATGGTTGCCGTCAGCCTGCGCGAAGGTGCGCGAGCGGTGGATAAAAACCTGCTGCACGTGGCCAGGGTATATCGCTTATCGCGCCGCGATACTTTCTTCAAAGTGTATTTGCCGCAACTCACGCCCTATCTGTTCGGTTCGGCCCGCAACGGCCTGGCGCTGATCTGGAAAATCGTACTGGTGGTGGAACTGCTGGGACGCAGCAACGGGGTCGGCTTTCAGATTAGTAGTTTTTTCCACTTTTTTGATATCACCGGCATTCTGGCTTACACGCTAGCCTTTGCATTGGTCATATTCAGTGTCGAAGTTTTATTGTTGCGCCCGCTGGAAACGCACCTGAACCGGTGGCGAATATGATCCTAGATTCCTCAGTTGACCGCTTATTATCTTCGATAAACATATGAATTCATTGAAATTTTTCATGATTAAGCAGTTCGCCGTTTGGGTGAGCACGCTACATGTGCGATTGCACACTTTTCCGGCCCTCTGGCGTTGTTGCTCCTCCTAGCGGAATGCAGTCCGCTTCGTCGTCTCGCCTAGCCAGAGGGCCGGAAAAATGCACACTCACGCCTGTCCAACTAAGGAATCTAGGATGGCTTTGCTGACGGTAGATATCCGCAAGAAAACGTATGCGAACGGCTGCTGCGCGATTGAAAATCTGGCATTTACCGCGCAGCCGGGCGAGTTTGTCGCGATTGTCGGCCCGTCCGGCACCGGCAAGACGACCTTGCTCAATCTGATCGCCGGGCTTGATCGGGATATGGATGGCAGCATCGCGTTGCACTCGGTGCCAGCGCGGCAGGCCAGCCCCGGGACCGGCTTCATGTTCCAGGAGCCGCGCCTGATGCCGTGGCTCACCGTGCAGCAAAATTTGGCGCTGGTTCTAAGCGCGCAAGCGCACGCACACCAAGTCGCGAAATTGCCGGATTTGCTGGCGCAAGTGGGCTTGCCGGGTTGCGGCGCCATGTTTCCCGGCCAATTATCGGGCGGCATGCAGCGCCGGGTTGCGCTGCTGCGGGCCTTCATCGTCGAGCCGGATGTATTGCTGATGGACGAGCCGTTTCAGTCGCTCGATGCACCCACCGCCAATCAGCTCAGAATCCTGCTGCAAGACCTGTGGCAACGCACGTGCCCCACCGTATTGTTCGTCACCCACAGCCTGCGCGAAGCGCTCAGTCTGGCCGACCGGATTTTGTTCCTCTCGGCCCAGCCTTCCAGAGTGATCCTGGATTTTCCAGTCAATCTGCCGCACCCACGCACCATCGAAGACGTGTCGGTGCAGAAATTGCATACATCCCTGCTGGATCAATATCCGCAATTGCTGGCAGGGAAGATCGCGCCTTTGCGCGGGAAAACCACGCATAGCGCATCCCTGTATGCGGTAAAGGGCAACCTTGGCTGAGTTTAGGGTGAGAATATACTGTATTGTGTATTTTTTATATGTCAATTAAACCATGCGTAAAAGTGCCATATTTCAGTCATACTCCTGTAATCAGCGACGGAACCCAGGACTTCCAATGCGGCAAAGCAAGCCGGAGCGGCGGTAAGCCGCGCTGCTTGCTGCCGGTTCAGGCTTTGGGCGCAGGCTTGCGCTTGGGTGCGGCTGGCGCAGGTTTTGCTGCAGCCGGTTTTGGGGTAGGTTTGGCGGCGGGTTTGTGCGGCGCGGCTGGGGTTGTGGGCGTTGCGGCAACGCTGGTGGCTTTGGTTTCCGGTTCGACGATCGCATTGCTGACCGCTTGCTTGAACTGATTCTGCAGGATGTCCCACCATGCGGCCGGGCTGGCCATCTGGGCCGCAAGTTCCGACGGCGCGCTCACCGTCGCCTTTGGTGCTGGCGGTGTTGGCGGCGTAGGCGGAGTGATGGCGGGCGCAGCCGGGCTGGTGTTCCCGGATTGCAGTGCCGACCAGAATGCGCTGGTATCGAATTTTTCTTCGGTGCTGCTATTGACTGCCGTCTGGAAGGCGCTGCTCATCGATTGCAGTGTGCCGATGGTGGCGCGCTGCACTTCCATGGTCTGGATCGTATTGCGCAACATGGTCATGTTGACGTTGAGCCAGGTTTCGACCGCCTTCAGGTCGGCTATTTTCTGCTCCAGCTCTTCCACCGACAGGGTCGGCGCTACCATCGCCGGCATGCCGGGAACGCTCATGCCGCCCCATAGCTTCTTGACGAAATCGAGCGTATCGGTCATCGGTCCTGCGCCAAACATATTACCTTGGGTCATGATTGTTCTCCGTTATGTAAATTATCAGCGTAGCAGATATCAGCGCCTTGCGGCAGGCAAACGACGCATGTTACGCGGCTGGTTTTAGCTTCAATGCGGGCGCGCCATGCGGCAACTGGTCGGCAATGCGGTGGCCGGGCCTCTCAGGTAAAGTTCGGTCTTGAAGCCGAAGCCGCTGCCTTCGTTGTCAAAGCGGATGCTGCCGTCGGCCAGTTTTTGCATCACCGACACATACAGCGGCTGGATCAGTTGGTGGTCGGAGGCGCGCATGGCGGCGCTATGGAAGGCGTTGGCAAAACGCGCTCCTTCGAGCGCAGTTGCCACCGCTGCGGCCTCGGTGCTGTGGGCTTTTTCGATGGCTCTGGCCAGCATTTCTATCATCAGATGCATGCGCAGGTGGACGTAATCGTCTTCCGGTTGCGGATAGCGCTGCCGGAACGCCCGATAGAACTGGTCGGAAGCCGATTTTTTGCCGCCGCCGGCGTTCGGATGCCACTCGGCCACCGCGCGCACGCTGCCCACGCCCGCCTCGCCGATGGCTGCCGGCGCGCCCAGGCCGTTGCCATAGAAGGTATAAAACTTGACGTTCAGACCGGATTCGCGGGCCGACTTGACCAGCAAGGTCAGGTCATTGCCCCAGTTGCCGGTAATCACGGTATCGGCCCCGCTGGCCTTGATTTTGGCGATATAGGGTGCGAAATCCTTGATCTTGCCGATCGGATGCAGCAGTTCGCCGACGATCTCGATGTCGGGCCGTTTTACGCGCAACTGGCTGCGCGCCGCCTGCGCCACCAGGCGGCCGAAGCTGTAATCCTGGCCGATCAGATACACCCGCCGGGCGCGGCTATCGGTCTTGATGACTTCGGTCAGCGCATGCATGCGCATGTCGGCGCTGGCATCGAAACGGAAGTGCCAGAAACTGCATTTGTCATTGGTCAGGGCCGGATCGACGGCGGAATAATTCAAGAACAGCACGCGCTGCTTCGGTACCCGTTGGTTATGCTTGTTGATTGCATCGACCAAGGCCAGCGCTACCGCCGAACTGTTGCCCTGGATAATGAAGGGAATGCCCAAATCGGTGGCGCGCCTGAATTCGACCAGCGACGCTTCGACGCTTTGCTTGTTGTCGAAAATGCGCAATTGCAGCGCATGCTTGCCGTCCGGCAAAGCGACCCCGCCGCGGGCATTGATCCGCTCAATAGCCAGTTGCACGTTGCGCTGCACTGCAGCGCCGGCATTGGCGAACGGGCCCGACATGCCCTCGATCATGCCGATTTCGATCGGCGCTGGCGTGCCTGCGGTAGTTGCGGCAGCTGCTGTTGCTGCTGAGACTGCGCTGTGGGCCGACAGAATGCAGCATAGCGAAATCAGTGCGATTAAAAATTTCGGCATAGGTGGCGGCCTGAAAAAAACGCTTATTTTACGCGCTGACCAAAATATGTTGCACTGCGCTTCCGGCTGCCAGCATATACACTTGCGGGATGACGAAATCCATCCATTCAGCGCCATCAGCCCAGCCAAAACGCTGGCTTGCCCTGCTGCTTGCCTCTGTCTTGCTGCATGGGATGGTGTTGAATCAGGCCGGCTGGCAGATTGGCATTCCCACGCCAACTGCGCCACCACCGTCGCATAACGTCGTCACCGCGCAATTGCACTTGCGTCAGACGCCGACGCCGGCTTCTGTAGCGCCGCCACGCGCAGTGCGCAAGCCGGCCGTTAAGACGACGCCAAAACCAAAGCATCAACCGGCGTCCAAGCCGGCAGACGCCATCCCGAGCGCGCCGGCAATGAGCGCGGTCGCCCCGCCAGAGACCATCCCAGTTGAGACAACAGCATTGGCGGATGCGATGGCCGGCATGGAAGTGCCGGGCAGCAGCATCGAGCCCGCCATCGTGCTGACGCCGGACGATGTGGCGGCAGCGCGCACTGGGCCCGACGCTGAATCCGAATCTATCGCCGAATCCGACACCAAGTCCGCCGCCGCATTGCAGCAGGCAATCGACCCGCCGCCGCCGGTGCTGATCAAATACGAGGTGCAATCGAAGAAGGATGGCAAGGCCGTCTACGGCAGCGGCAAAATCGCCTGGAATACCGATGGCAATGCCTATACCGTCAACGGCGAAGCCAGCGTATTGTTCTTTACCGTACTGGAATTCCACAGCGAAGGCGCGCTCGATAGCTTCGGCGTGGCGCCGCTGTTGTATACCGAAAAACGCTTCCGCAAGTCGGCCACCAATACCCACTTCCGGCGCGAACCGAAGGTCGTCAGCTTTTCCGCTTCCACCCTGACGTATCCGCGTCAGGGCGGCGAGCAGGATCGGGCCAGCATCATTTGGCAACTGGCCGCTTTGGGCCGCGGCGATAGCAGCCTGTTCGCGCCCGGGGCGCAGATCGAGGTCATGGTGGCCGGCGTGCGCGACGCCGAAACCTGGCCTATCCGCGTCATCGGACTGGAACAGATCCAGTTGCCGGCGGGTCAGATGCAGGCATGGCATCTGGTGCGGCAACCGCGCGCCGCTTCGTTTGAGCAGAAGATCGACATCTGGCTGGCGCCGCAGAATCAGTGGTATCCGGTCCGGCTGCGCTATACCGAAAATAATGGCGATTACCTCGACATGGCCGCCTCGGTCATCGAGCAGATCGCGCCACCCTCTACCAACCCACAGGAACAATAAATATGTTGCGCCATACCTACTCCAACTTGCTGGCCCTGTGCTTGTGCTGCGCTGCTGCCACGGCCACAGCCACAGCGCAGCCGCTGCCCGAGCATCCGGTCAAGCGTTATGCCACCAACCTGGCGCCTTCCGCCGACTTGTTCTACGGCATCAAAGCCAGGCAGAGCGGCATTTCCCTGAGCGGCAAGGCCAACGTCGAATGGCGCGCCCAGGATCGGCAATACAGCATCAGCACCCAGACCGAGGCCGCGATTCTGGGGCGGATTCTGGACGCCGGCAGCAGCGGCGCGATTGATGCATTTGGCCTGGCGCCGCTGCAATCGACCGAAAAACGCTTTCGCAAGCCGCTCACCACCACCAGCTTCGACCGTCAAAACAAGGTCATCCGCTTCACCGAATCCGAGCTTAGTTACCCGCTCAAAGGCGGCGAACAGGACCGCACCAGCGCAATCTGGCAATTGGTAGCGGTCGCGCGCGGCGCACCGAACAAGTTCAAGGCCGGATCGCAATGGCGGTTTTTCGTCGCCGGGCAGCACGATGCACAAGCCTGGAGCTTCAAGGTGATCGGGAAAGAAGCCATCGACACGCCGCTCGGCACGCTGCAAGCGATGCATGTACTTAAAATGCCGCCGGCCGATTCTAAGGAACAGCAACTCGACATCTGGCTGGCGCCCACGCGCGACTGGTATCCGGTGCGGCTGCGCTTTTCCGAGGCCGATAGCGATTTCATCGAACAAACGCTGGAGCGCATCGACCGGGTTAATTAATATACAGACAAAAGTATTTTTAAAACCGCGCTATATGCATGCGGTAAATGGCATGTTTTTACCTATACTCATGAATTTTTTAAATTTGTGGGTTGGGTTGCGCTCACTGTGGCAAGTGAAAAATATTGGCGATTATCCCCACTGGAAAGCCATTAGCTTGTAGGTGCGAATTTATTCGCACACTTAGCGATTCAATGTGAAAGCTGATGCGAATAAATTCGCACCTACGGCGCTGCCAGCCAGTAGGGGCGGGTTCCAAACCCGCCCTTTCTCCGCCAAACTACGAGGGCGGGTTTGGAACCCGCCCCTACTGCAACATCCCAGCCTCAATGCACGCAAGCGCTGGCTCCGTCTGGCGCTGCATTGATCAAGGGCAGCAGCCGCGGCGCCAGCACTTTCAGCAGTTGCACCGGCAAGCCGCTGGTGAAATCGTAATCGGCCGCTTGCGGGCCGGCTACGTAGGCGATGATGGTGCCGAAGAAGCGCTCGTCGATGTTGAAGACGAAGGTGGCGGTGCGGTTCACCACCCGCGATGAAATCAACTGGCCGTGCGCGCCGTAAGTGTCGAAGCGGTGGTCGCCGGTGCCGGTCTTGCCGCCGACCGGGATGCTGCTACCGTCGGGCCGGATGAATGCTCCCCGGACCCGTTTGGCGGTGCCGTCTTCCACCACCAGCCGCAACGCGCCGCGCACCGCTTGCGCCACTTCGGGCGCCAGCACTTGTTCCGCCGCCCCTGATTTGTGTTGCAGCAAGGTTTCATACGGCGTCGTGGCGGCGAAATGCAGCGATTTGATGCGCAGATCCGGCTTTCTGACGCCATCGTTGACGATGATTCCCATCAATTCCGCCAGCGCCGCCGGACGATCGGCCGACGCTCCCAGCGCCGAGGCATAGGACGGCACCATGGTGTCGAACGGATAACCGAGGCGCGCCCATTGCCGGTGCACTTCCAGAAAACCTTCGCCTTCGAGCAGATTCAGAATTCGCGTGTCCTGCTTATTCTTGCGCCGGGTCTTGAACAGCCATGCGTACACTTCCTGCCGCTGCTCGGCGCTGGCTTGCATGACTTGGGTCTGGGTCGCGCCCGGATGGTTGCGCAGATAGCCGACCAGCCACAATTCCAGCGGGTGAATCCGGGCCAGATAGCCGCGGTCGGCCAGCGACATGTTTTGCGGCGCGTATTGCTGATACAGCGTGGCGATTCTTTTTTCGCCCAGATCGGTTTCGGGCGGCAGCTGGTTCTTCAGAAAGGCGGCAAACTGATCGGCCGGCGCATCCGGCAAAATGGTGCGGAAGATGGCGGCCAGCCGCGACACGCTCGGACGCACGTCTTCCAGCAGCACATCCTCGGCCTGCTGCGCGGTCTTGCCCTGGTATTTGACCAGGAAGCGGCGCATGAATACCTGCCCTTCGCGGTCGGCGAAGCGGGCCAGATATTCGGCCCGGCGCGGATCGTCGGCGTCGTGCAGCAGCTTGGCGGTGGAGCCGGGGATCTGGAACATATAGTGATGCACCACGTCGCGCATCAGGCGGATGAACACCAGGTTGATCGAATTGCGCAAGGCGTCGCGCACCGACATCACACGGCTGTCGTCGGCGTGCTGGAAGTTATCAAAATGGTGCAGGCCGCCGCCGGTATAAAACCCTTCCGCCGGGCTGGCCGAATAGCGCCGCTCCAGCGCTGCAGCCAGCATCGGGCTCAGGTTCTTGTCTTGTGCGCTGGCCATATAATCGACCGCCCAGCGCGTCAGAACGTCTTTGGGGTCCACTTCCTGCGCGCGCAATTGCGCATTCTCCAGCGGCGCCAGGCGCTGGTGCAGATTGGCGATGATGTCGAGATAAGTCAGCAGCGTGCGCAGTTTGGCGGTCGAGCCGAGGTCGAGCTTGGTGCCTTCGTTGATATTGAGCGGCTGGTCGAAATTATCGGTCTGCACCCGCAGCATATTGGCGCTCAAGCCGCGCTCGTAAAGGGTGAAGCTGTACACCACATTGGCCGGATCGCCGCGCCCCAGTAAATTCTTGCTGTCGAGTCCGGCCGCTGCGGCGTTGGCCGGCAGGCGCAAGCCGCGCAGCAAATCGGCGACCGCCGCCTGCACCGGCGCGTCCAGCGTGCTGGCCACGCTGACATCGAGCCGGTCCAGATCGTACAGGCGGCTGCCGCCCAGCAAGCCGGCCAGATGCGTGCGCACCGTGTTGGCCGCCTTGCGCGTAATGAAGGAAAACGCGGGCGCTGCGTCCCGGCTCGGATTCCGGTTCAGCTTCGCCCCCAGCGCCGCATCCCGCAGCGCCGGTGGAATCACGCCGACGCTGCCCAGCAAGCGCAGATAACTGTTGGTCAACTGCTCCAGTTCGGCTTCTTTGCCGTTGAAATAATAGGACGGCCGGCGTTGCGAGATCAGCAGGCTCAGCGCCTGTTTGTACAGCAGCGCCTGCTCGGCTTGGTCGCCGGTCGGACCGGATTTCAGGATGCGCTGCACCTCGGCGAAGTCGCGCCCGTACCAGACCCACAAACCGTCGCCGATGCCATGCACTTCGCCGAAGCCGGGCCGGGCCGAGAGCGGCATGGTATTCATGTAATTGACCACGATCTGACGCCGCGCCGCGCGGGTGTCTTCGCCCTGTTGGTAAGCGCGCAACGAGGCTGACACCATCTGGCGCAGCTTGTCCTCAATCGAGGCGGTGCGTCCGTCGGGAGAGTGGCGGTATTTTTCGATCTGGGTCGCCAGCGTGCTGCCGCCGGCGGCTTTGCCGGTACCGCCGACCTTCTGCAAGGCTTGATTGAACGACGCGATTGCCAGCCGATCCCATTCCACCGCCGGATTGCGCTTCGGATAGCGCACATCGAGCAATTCGCGGTTCTCGATGAACAGCAGACTATCGATCAGAGTCGGCGCCAGTTCGTCAAAATTCTTGAAGACCCGCTGCGGATAGCGCTCCGCAAACAAACGCTCGTTGTGGCAGTCGAAAATCGTCAGGCCGCTCTGGAGTTTCTCCGGATACGGGGCGAAATAACCGTCGTCGACCAACTGCGCCATGCGCGGCGAGATCCGGGCCTGCTGCATGATTTCGAAGTCGTGCTTTTGCAGATTGCCGATCAAAGTCGGTAATTCGGAATAGCCGAGGCGCTCGTCATACGGTGTTTTCTGCGGGAACCGGATCGACGGACTGGGGCCGGGTCCGACCGCATACGTCATCTTCTGCGCCAGTGAGGCAAAAAAGCGCGCCTGATAAGCCGAAGTGCGCATTTCCTGCACTGTCAGCAATCCAACGACGACGAGTGCAATCAATAGCGTGCCTGCCAGCGCTGCCTTGAACCAAAAATATAATGATTTTTCTTCCCGCATATAGATAGTTGAGTGAGGTTTAGTGAGGATTATTCTGCGCGGGTCAGGGGCGTATGATACATCCCCGCCAGACGGGCGCAGCAAACATCCTGTCACTTAAAAACCACACTTCTGTACGGCAGATATCTCTCGCAGTGACGATAAGGGCAGCGCGAGACGGCGCAAGAAATGCATTACATCAACATTGGCATATTCGATATTTTTTCAGGGATATTAATTAAATATCAGGAGTATATGAAAAAATATGCAATTTTCCGCATATAAGAAAAGCGGCGAATAAAAATACCAATAATAGTATGTCTACCCGCCAGTCGCCACCGGACGCGCTGGGTCGGCGCACCATTCGCTCCAGGAGCCGGGATACAGCGCCGCACCGGACAGGCCGGCGACTTCCATTGCCAGCAGGTTGTGGCAGGCAGTGACGCCGGAACCGCATTGGGAGATGGTCGTTTGCGGGGTGTCGATCAGGGCGGCGAATTCGGCCTGCAATTGGGCCGCCGGTTTGAAGCTGCCGTCGGCTTGCAGGTTGTCCTTGAAGAAGCGGTTTTTGGCGCCGGGAATATGGCCGCCAATCGCGTCCAGGGTTTCGTTTTCGCCGCGGAAACGGTCCGGCGAGCGGGCGTCCAGTACCGTGCGCGCTCCGCTGGCTAGATTGGTCAGCACGGCGGCAGCGTCTACGCTGGCGGTCAGCGTGGCGCGGGCGGTGAGCGTGCCGCGTCGCAGCGCCGGCGCGGTGGTGGTCAGCGGGTGGCCGGCCTGTTGCCAGGCGGGCAGGCCGCCGTCAAGCACCGCGACCGCATCGTGCCCGACCCAGCGCAGCATCCACCACAAGCGTGCCGCGAACATGCCGCCGCTGGCGTCGTAGGCGACTACTTGGGTGTCATTATCAATGCCCCAGTTGCGTAGCGTTTCCACGAATACGTCGCGCTCCGGCAACGGGTGGCGGCCGCAGAATTGTCCATCGTGGCCGGTCTTGGGGCCGGCCAGATCGCAGTCGAGGTGCGCGAATTGCGCTTGCGGCAGATGGCCGGCGGCATAGGCACTGCGCCCTGCTTCGGGATGGGCGAGGTCGTGGCGGCAATCCAGCACGACCCAGTTGTTGTCGGGTCGGGCTTGCGCCAGGCATTGCGCCAGTTCGGTGGCGGTGATCAGGGTGGTGAATGCGGTAGTAAATGACATCAGGCGCTCCTGGGGTTGATGGTTTCCGGGTCGTTCGCAATGGTTTCTGCGTCTGCCGCCAATGTAGCATTACGGGCATCGGTGGCATTGCGGGCATTGTAATAAGTGGCGCTGATGCCGCTGATCAGGATCACCGCGATGCCGATCCAGCTATTGAGCCCCAGCATATCGCCCCAGATCAGGATGCCCCACAGGCTGGAAAACACGATGCCGCTGTATTGCAGGTTGGCGGTGACCAGCGTATTGCCGAGCCGGTAGGCGCGCGTCATGGCGACCTGGCCGATTGTGGCGCAGATGCCTACGCCCAGCAGCAGTGCGATCCCGCGGCCGCTATGCGTTTGCAGCAGCGCTGACGGGCTCATGATGAGCGTGCCGCACAAGCCGGCGCTCAAGCCAATCAGCGAAAAATAGAACACGACCCGGTACTCGGGTTCGCCCATCAATCCCAGCCGGCGCACCTGCAAATAGGCCAGCGCAGAGAGCATGCCGGAGACCAGCGCAAACACGCCGCCGACCCACTGGTCGGCATGGATGGTGGGTTGCAGCAGCAGCGCCACGCCGGCAAAGCTGGCCGCAATCGCCACCGCAAAGCCCCACTCCAGATGCGTCTTGCCGCGCCACCAGCCGATTGCAAACAGGATCACAGCAAGCCAGATCGGCGCGGTGTAATTGAGCGTGACCGCCATCGCCAGCGGCAGTACGCTGAACGAATAAAACCAGCACCAGAACGCGATCACCCCAACCACGCCGCGCCACAGATGCTCGCGTCCCAGCGCAGTGCGCAGCGTGCCGCCATTCAAGCGCACCAGCGCCAGCATGAACAGGACACCGATCAAGCCGCGAAACATCACGATTTCAGAAGTCAAATACAAGTCTGACGCGAGCTTGACGCAGACGCCCATGATGGCGAACAGAAAAGTGGCGCACAGCATCCAGAGTGATTGCATAGGGTAGGGCCGGGAAAAAAGTGGAGGTGGCGGCGCGAATTAAGCGAGATTCAGGTAAGAATCGTTTGCGCAAATCGCAAAGCCGATAGTGTAGCCGAGCTGGGCTGGCTGAGAGATTTTACAAATGGTGCGGTTTTGTGGTCGGGAAGCTGGCATCGCAGCGCGCAACGCCGGTTGCCGGAAAATTCATTATATTGAATTGATTTCGATTCATATTTGAACTAATATTGATTCATGCAGCCTAATTACAAACGCCCATTTAGCCAGTATGTCAAAAAAGCACATAAACCGTTGCAGCTCGCGATTGAAGATGCGGTCGAGGACGTATGCGCCAATCCAGACATAGGAGAGGCAAAAGGCGGCGACCTGGCGGGAATTCGGGTCTATAAGTTTGCATTCAATCGCCAGGAATATCTGGTGGCTTATCGGCCGCCAACGGAGGAGCAGCGCCACCAAGTTGTAAAGGTTGAATTACTGATGATCGATTTTTACCAATTGGGTGTACATGAGAATTTTTACGATGACCTCAAACGGTATTTGAAGTCGGAAGGATAGCAAGATGAGTACGATGACAGCCGAAGAACTTTTCCAAGATCTAAAAACGATGCCTGTGAACGAGCGCGCCCGCTTTTTTACGCTGCTGTCCATCAATGCATTTCGTGATGAAAATCTGAACCATGAGCAAGTATTCGGGCATCTGGCCAACGCTGAATTTACCGCTCAGGAAGCTGCCGAATACCTGGAAATTTCCATATCCACATTCCAGCGCTATGTGCATGATGGCAAAGTCAAACCAAGTGGCGCGCTAGGCCGCAATCGACTGTTCTCAACGCGTGATCTGAAAGCATTTAAGCGTGCGCTTAAAGACGTGAAGCGCAGGTCTATCCGCCAGTAGGGGCGGGTTCCAAACCCGCCCTGCACTTTGACGGTGAAAGGGCGGGTTTGGAACCCGCCCCTACGAGAGTATGGTTTGCGAAGCTCGACACGCAGTCCAGGCATGTCAAGGCTAAATTCAAATGTCTGGCTGCCAGCATCACGCAAAAAACATAAACCACCACAACCCCGCCAGCAAGCCCACCAAAACCAGCGCCAGCAGCGGCTTGGCGGTGCGGATTTGTTCGCCTGCGGCAACGATTTTTTTGCCGGTCAACATCGCGCGCACCAGATTTTCCTGGTGCGCCAGCGAAGTCAGGATCACGGCTGC
Organism: Gelidimonas diazotrophica; assembly: GCF_055694025.1. Lineage (NCBI taxonomy): Bacteria > Pseudomonadati > Pseudomonadota > Betaproteobacteria > Burkholderiales > Oxalobacteraceae > Gelidimonas > Gelidimonas diazotrophica. The sequence goes on along the minus strand of NZ_CM146349.1, from coordinate 3,231,529 downwards.
AATATGGATCGCGACGATTGCCATTAACAGATTCGCCAAGGTTTCATGGACCTCGGACAGCCAGTCGCCGCCGATTTCCGTGTAACTGGCGTAACCGCTGGCGACCAACACCGCGGTTACGCTCAGAATTGCCAGAATCGCCAGCGCACCAGCCGGATTGTGGCCGACATAATGGGCCGGCCGGCGTTGCAGCCAGGAGCGAAAATACGTGATCACTGCCGCCGGTCCGCGCACAAACTGGCTGAAGCGGACGTAGCGCGTGCCGATCAGGCCCCAGATCAGGCGAAACGCAATCAGCAGCGCCATCGAATAGCCGAAGCTGAGATGCCAGAGCTGCCAGCGCTCGCTTTCCGAGGTCAGCCATGCGCCCAGAAAAGAGAGCGCGAGCGACCAATGGAAGACGCGGGTCGGCAAATCCCACACCAAGGCTGGCTTTTGCACTTTCATTTCAGAATTCTGATGCAGGGTCAGGTCGGCGGGTTGCGGTTTCATTTCGGAATCCTGACGTTGTCATCATCGAAATCGCCCTGTGCCGCCTGGGTATGGCAAGCCGAGCAGTTGGCGCGACCCTTGATCGCGGTGCGCAGCCAGACCGCATCGCCGATTTTGCGATGCTTGCGGGCAAACCAAGCGCTGCTGGTGATGCGGTTGTCGGGCGACGACTCGGCAAATTTGCGCGAGCCGGCCGAATATTTGTCCAGCCAGGCGGAAATCTCGGTTACCGACTTCGCATCGATGCTGGCATCGGTGCCGTAATGTTTGTCCAGCGAGTGCATGATGCCCAGCCAGGATTTCGACGGCAGCAAGCCCGGCGCATACGGGATATGGCAACTGGCGCATTCGGCTGTATAGGATTTCGGCATGCTGTTGGGCATGCCGACGTTATCGGCCAACGCGTAGGCCGATAGCAGCGCGGCACAACTGCCGGTGATGATCAGGCGGGTGATTTTATGCATGATGGGGTCCTGGTTAGTTGTTTATTGAATTGCTTATTTGATGGTCAGCAGCCAGGCGATGATGTCGACTTTTTCCTGCGAGGTGCATTCCCTGGCCAGCACGTCTTTGCAATTGCGCTTGAACCATTTTTCGGATTTGGCGGCGTCGGTGAAGCGTTTTTCGTTCGCCGCCGGTGCCAGCGGCAGGATGCTTTTGCCGGTCACAATGTGCTGGGTGGTTTTATTCGGGACATCACTATGGCAACTGGCGCAACTCCATTCGCGCCCGTGCTTGCTGGTGAAAAATTGCTGGCCGCGCTGCACCGACGGTTTGCCGGGAGCGGCTTGATACGGCTGCATCATTTCTTGCGGACTTGCTGCCCAAGCGGGTGTGCCGAGCATCATCGCCATCAGTAACAGGGTTTTTTGCATTTTTTTCTCCAAATTCAATGGCGGCCGGCGACGGGATGTGCAAGCCATGGCAGGATGCTAATCACCTGCTGCTGAACCGGCGCTTATCGCTTCATTCAGCTACAGTTCATGTTTGCGTTGCCATGCTTGGGTATATGAAAATATTTCGATTTCTTTTATTTAGTGTGTTAATCGCGTTCGCCTCCGGCGGCCTGCAGGCTGACGATCATGATGACGAGCGTGAAGAGCACGACCTGGCCCGCGCCGCCATGGCCGCCGGGCACATCAAACCTTTGGCCGAAATCCTGAACCAGGTCGAGCAGCGCTATGTGGGCCGGGTGGTCAAGACCGAACTGGAGCGCTATGATGAAATCTGGGTCTACAAACTCAAGTTGCTGCCGGCAAATGGCCGCGTCTATAAACTGAAAATCAATGCACAAACGGGCCGCATCATCGGCGCCAAGGGCCAGGTACAGGAGAAGCGCTGATGCGGGTGCTGATAGTGGAAGACAATATTGAAATCGCCCGGCAAATCAAGACCGTTTTGCTGGAGCAGGGCTATGCGGTCGATCAGGCGGCGGACGGGTGCGAAGGCAAATTCCTGGGCGAATCGGAACCTTATGACGCCGTGATTCTGGATTTGGGCTTGCCGCAACTCGATGGCTTATCCGTGCTGCGCCAGTGGCGTCAGGATGGGCACACGATGCCGGTTTTGATTCTGACTGCGCGCGACGCCTGGACCGACAAGGTCGATGGTCTGAATGCCGGTGCCGACGATTATCTGGTCAAGCCATTTGTGATGGCCGAGCTGCTGGCGCGCATCAATGCGCTGGTGCGGCGCACCCAGGGCCGCGCCAGTGCGACGATTGTGGTCGGTGATTTGCAGTTGGATACCGTCACGCAAAGCGTCAGTCTGGCCGGTTCTCCGGTGCGGCTGACCGCGATGGAATACGGCTTGCTGGCCTATTTGGCGCACCACGCCGGCCGCCCGATTTCGAAAACCGAACTGACCGAGCATCTGTATAGCCAGGATTTCGACCGCGACAGCAATACCCTGGAAGTGCTGGTGGCGCGCCTGCGCAAGAAGCTCGGGGACGACAAGATCGAAACCCTGCGCGGCCAGGGTTACCGGCTGGTGCTGCCGATTTCTAATGTTGCCTAATGTGGTCTAACACGTCGGCATCACAATGAAATCCATCACGCTGCGCCTCGCCATTCTGTCCGCGCTATGGGTGGTGCTGGGCTTGACGGTGGTCGGTTTATATGTGAACCAGACCACCACGCGCCAGTTGCAGAACGCCGCCGACGCCAGGATCTCGGCCCTGCATGACGCGGTCACCGCGAATGTCGAATTCGATGCGCGCGGCCTGATCCAGTTGCCGCACAGTTTGCCCACGCCCGAGTTCGATCAGCCGCTGTCCGGCGTCTACTGGCAAATCACTGCGGCCGGCAATCTGCTGCGTTCCAAATCCTTGTGGGACGAAATTCTGCCATCGCCGCAGTCCAACAATAACAACAGCGCTAATAATAGCGGCTCGCAGTGGAGCACCATCAAAGGCCCGCGCAATGAAGATGTGCGGCTGTTGGCTCGCGCCATCACGCTGCCGGATTTCAAGCAAACGGTGTGGGTGCAAGTCGCGGTTGCGCAGGAAAATACCGAACGCGAAATTGCCAGCCTGCGGCGCAGCCTGCTGTTTGGCCTGACTGCGCTCGGCGCGCTGCTGGTGGCCGGCGTATGCGTGATCGTGATTGCCGGATTGCGGCCCTTGCGCCAGGCTAAAAATGCGCTGCACGCGATACGTCGCGGCCAGAACGCACGGCTGGCGGAGAACGCGCCGGATGAAATTGCGCCGTTGTTCGCTGAGATCAATGCGCTGGTGGCGGAGAATCATCAAGCCGTCGAGCGCGCCCGTTGCTACGTCGGCAATCTGGCGCATGCGCTGAAGACGCCGCTCACGGTAGTCACCAATGCGCTCGCCAGCAGTACGCCGGACTTGACGCTGGCGCAGCAGCAAATTGCGCTACTGAATCGCACGGTGGCTTACCATTTGGCGCGCGCCCGCATCTCAGCCCGCAGCGCCGCGCACAGTGCGCAGACCGGCGCCACGCCGCTGGCGATTGCGCAGGAAGTTGCCGCCGCCCTGCGCCGGATTGCGCCGCAGATCGAGATCGTGGTCAAAGGCGATGCAGCGCTGCAAGCCGCAATCGATCGCCAGGATTTGATCGAACTGCTCGGCAATCTGATGGAAAACGCGATCAAATGGGCGCACTCGCTGTGTCTGGTCGAGATCGGGTTATGTCCGCAGGCCGATGCCGATCCTAAAGCCCGGATCAGCATCCGGATACAGGATGACGGCCCCGGCATGCCGGATGAAGTCGCCAGCACGCTGGCACGCCAGCGCGGCGAACGACTCGATGAAGCGCAAGTCGGCTTCGGCCTGGGTTTGGCAATCGTCGAAGAAATCGCGGTCCTGTATGGCGGCAGCCTTGCAATTGTGCCGAAAGGTGGGTTGGGCGGAGTGCGGGTCGATGTGACGCTGCCGGCGTTTGGCGCTGCCTGACGCGGTTTTGCGTTGAAATATATACACTATTGTGTATTTTTTATAAGTCAATTGAATCGTGCGGTAAATGCATGGTTTTTATGCATACTCCACATCAAGTCGATACTGGATGAGACTATGCATGTTTGAGCTTGTCAAAGGTTGGCGGGAAGCCAGCGATGCTTCACCGGCGGCTTTCCGGCCAGAAGCGGACAGCCCATTGGGACAGGCCCAGTCGCTACAAGTACTTCTTCTCGCAACCAAAGTACGCATAGCGAGTCATTCATAATTGCCCTGTCCTTATGCTCAACTAGCTTGCTTCGGCATTCCTGATGCTTGCGCTGCAAAGTGTTGGGTTACCCATTGCTCACACACGGCCCATAGCAGCGGTGCACCTCTTTTAATGACGGGACCATAGCGGGAGAAAACCTGTTCAAGTGAAACGCTGTTTTCTGTCCAGGTGCCTCCACCCGTGAATACATTTATAAGGAGAGGTTGAAAGCGATCGAGCGCCTTCGCAAACTTCGCGTCCTCCGTGTCTGCACGCTCAAATTCCTGCCATAAAGCCAAAAGTTCGTTGCCTTGTTGCTGTGGCAATAAGCCAAACAATCGCGCTGCTGCTCTAAATTCTTGTTCAGACTGCAATTCGCTTGAAGACCCACTATGGATTGGAAAATCGCCAACGTCTATCTCGACAACGTCATGCAGTAAGAGCATCTGTATAACGCGATTTGTATTCACAGGTCCGCAGGCATACTCATTCAGTAGCAAGGCATACATCGCTAAGTGCCAAGAATGCTCGGCAGAATTTTCTTTCCGACTTTTGTCAAGCAGAGGTGATTGCCGTACTACGGTCTTCAGTCGGTCGATTTCTCTTAGAAAACTTAACTGCTTTTCTAATGCTGTTAATTGCATAATCTTTTTAATCCAAATGTGACTTCATAGTATATAGAACGGCTGCGATGACAGTCTGCTTTGGGTCGTTTGCGGCCAGTGACTCGGTCGCAGGTGAATGCATTTCAAATGCCTAGCCGCCCATCCGCTTCGCGCCATGGCCGAGCTTTTTAAGCGCCTCCATGACGAGTTCGCAATGGTCGCCCTGTACTTCGATCACGCCATCCTTGACCGTCCCGCCCGAACCGCAGGCCGTGCGCAACTGCTTGCCCAGCGCGGCCAGCGCAATAGAATCGAGCGCGAGCCCTTTGATAAGGGTCACGCTCTTGCCGCCCCGGCCCTTGGTCTGGCGCGACACGCGCACCGCGCCATCGCCTGCCAGCGCGGCCCTGGCGCTGGCCTTGCAGGCGCACTCCGCGAGCGCAAGCCGGCATTCGGGACATGTGCGGCCGACATCGGTGGAGTATACGAGGCCGCCTTTTGCGCTACGATTCATGATGTATGTGCTCTGGAGTTTGTGAAGTGTGTATCACCGCCAGATTGGCAGACGCTGCTGACAGCGCGCCGCTGAAGGTCTTTGCGCAATCCATATACGCTATTGTGTATTTTTTGAAAGTCATTGAATGAATGCGGTAAAGTCATGCTTTTTAAGCATACTCCATACGTTTCTTTAAATAACAGAATAACACTCTGGACACATCATGAACAAAATCCGTTTCGGCATCATCGGCGGCAGCGGCCTGTACAGCATGGCCGGCTTGCAGCAGGTGCGGGAAGTCCATATCGAAACCCGGTTCGGCGCGCCTTCCGACGCCATCTTGACCGGCCTGCTGGACGGCGTGCCGGTGGCGTTTCTGGCGCGGCATGGGCGCAATCATGCGTTGCTGCCGTCCGAAATTCCGTTTCGCGCCAATCTCTGGGCCATGAAGCAGCTCGGCGTCGATTACCTGCTGTCGGTGTCGGCCGTCGGTTCGCTGCAGGAGCATTTGACGCCGCGCGACATGGTGCTGCCGGATCAGTTCATCGACATGACCAGGCAGCGCGCAGGCTCGTTTTTCGGCCAGGGCGCGGTGGCGCACATCAGCTTCGCGCAGCCGGTGTGCGCGACATTGTCCGATCTGGTGGCGCAAGCTTTTTTCGATTGCAAACTACCGAGCGCCACGCTGCATCGCGGCGGCACGTATCTCTGCATCGAGGGGCCGGCGTTTTCGACTTATGCGGAGTCTCAGCTATATCGTTCCTGGGGCGCTGCGGTGATCGGCATGACGAATATGCCGGAAGCGCGGCTGGCGCGCGAAGCTGAAATCGCTTACGCGACGCTGGCGCTGGTGACCGATTTCGATTGCTGGCATCAGAGTCATGCGGCAGTTACTGCCGAAATGGCGATCGGCAATTTGATGCATAACGCGCAGAATGCGCAAGCGGTGTTGCGCGCATGCATCCGGCGGCTGGCCGCCGATCCGCCGCCGTCGCTGGCGCATCAGGCGCTGGCGCAAGCGCTGGTGACGCCGCCGGCAGCGATGCCGGCGGCAACCCGCGAGAGGCTGGAGCCGCTGTTGCGCAAGTACTTGTAACTGATGTTGCGCACTTTTTACGCACTTTCAAGGCCGCACGAGCCGGAAGTAGGATGGGTGAAACCCATCATTAGCGTTGATAGCAACTGAAAAGTGATGGGTTTCATCCATCCTACGAAACTATTTTTATTCAACACAGAAAGCGCGATCATCATGCATAAAACTTTATTGTTGTTCATCTCTTCGGTTCTGTTGTCCGGCACTGCGCTGGCGCAGCAGATCGGCAGCGTCAATACCGAATTTAAACTGATGGGCTCGCACAAACTGGTGGTGGAAGCGTACGACGATCCCAAGGTGGAAGGCGTGGCTTGCTACGTTTCCAAGCCCGAGCGCGGCGGCGTGGCCGGAATGGTGGGAGTGGCGGAAGAAGTGTCGGATGTGTCGATTGCCTGTCGTCAGGTCGGCCCGATTCGCTTCAAGGAAGCGCTGCCGCGCCAGGAAGATGCGTTTTCCGAGCGCCGTTCGCTGGTTTTCAAGACCTTGCATGTGGTGCGCATGGTCGACGCCGCACGCAATACGCTGGTGTACCTGACCTATTCCGACAAGCTGATCACGGGCAGCCCGAAGAATGCGGTGACCGCGGTGGCGGTGCCGCGCACGACAGTCATTCCACTCAAGAAATAGCGGGTTTGCAGGCTTGATCGTGGTTCGCTGCGCGTTGAACGCGGGCGGTTTGCTCTAAAATAGCGGCTTATCTGTTCATTACCTATTCATTCAGAGCTTGATTCGATCACTTATGTCCAAAAAACAGCCTTCCGCCCATCTGCCCGCTTCATTTGAAGACGCGATGGCAGAACTCGCGCAGCTGGTAGCGCAAATGGAGGCCGGCAGCTTGCCGCTGGAGGCTTCCGTAGCCGCATATCAGCGCGGTTCGGAGCTGATCAAGTATTGCGCGGCGCAACTCGACAAGGTGGATAACCAGGTCAAGGTGCTGCAAGGCGAAATGCTGAAACCCTTTGTGTCCGATACCGATGCCGACGCTGTGAGGGATGCCTAGATGGCGGACGCTGGCAAAGTAGCGATGAAACCCGTTGTGCAAGCTCCTGTGCAACCTTTCAGTGTTTGGATGAATTCAGTGCAGGCATCGATGGAGCAGGCGCTGTCGTCCTTTTTGCCGGCCGACACCAGCGCGCCCGAAGTGTTGCATCAAGCCATGCGCTACGCTGTGCTGGATGGCGGCAAACGGGTCCGCCCTCTATTGGCATTCGCGGCCGGCGAATTGTTCGCAGCCGGGCAACAGCAATTGCAGCGCGCCGCCGCCGCCGTCGAAATGATGCACGCCTATTCGCTGGTGCATGACGACATGCCGTGCATGGACGACGATGCGCTGCGCCGCGGCAAACCTACCGTGCATGTCAAATTCGGTCAGGCTACGGCCTTGCTGGCGGGCGACGCGTTGCAGGCGCAGGCATTTCTGGTGCTGGCTGAAGGTGCCGGCGACGCCAGTTGCAAGCTGGCGATGGTGCGTTTGTTGGCACAGGCATCCGGTTCGCTGGGCATGTGCGGCGGTCAAGCCATTGACCTGGCCAGCGTCGGCCTGCATCTGTCACGGCATCAACTGGAACAGATGCATCGCTTGAAAACCGGCGCCTTGCTGCGCGCAGCCGTGTTGCTCGGCGCGCTGGCGGGCAAGCTGCTGACAGCCGCAGAAGAGCAGGCGCTGGATCGTTTTGCCGCCGCCATCGGGCTGGCGTTCCAGGTGGTCGACGACATCCTCGACGCCACTGCCGATTCGGCCACTTTGGGCAAGACTGCTGGTAAGGATGCGGCCGACAACAAGCCGACCTATGTCTCGATCCTGGGGCTGGATGCATCTTTGGTGTTGGCGGAACAATTACGGCAGGATGCGCATGCAGCGCTCCTGCCTTTCGGAGACAACGCACAGCGGTTACGTGAACTGGCGGACCTGATCGTGCAGCGGAAAACCTAGTATGAACCTACTCAAACAGATAGACAGCCCCGCAGATTTGCGGAAATTGACGCGTGCGCAGCTCAGACCTTTGGCCGATGAATTACGCCACTTCATCATCGACTCGGTATCCAAAACCGGCGGCCATTTATCCTCCAATCTGGGCACGGTCGAGCTGACGATTGCGCTGCATTACGCGTTCAATACGCCGGAAGATCGGATCGTCTGGGATGTCGGCCACCAAACCTACGCACACAAAATCCTGACCGGGCGGCGTGAGCGGATGCACTCGCTGCGTCAATTGAACGGGATTTCCGGCTTCCCGCGCCGCGATGAAAGCATTTACGATACTTTCGGCACCGCCCATTCGTCGACCTCGATTTCAGCCGCGCTCGGGATGGCGCTGGCGGCCCGTACCAAGTGCGAAGACCGGCATGCGATTGCGGTCATCGGCGACGGCGCAATGACTGCCGGCATGGTGTTCGAGGCGATGAACAACGCCGGCATCTACGACGACATCAACCTGCTGGTAGTCCTGAACGACAACGACATGTCGATTTCACCGCCGGTCGGCGCCTTGAACCGCTATCTGGCGCGCCTGATGTCGGGCAAGTTTTATGCGGCCGCCCGGCAAGTCGGCAAGACCGTGCTGCCGGCACCGATGCTGGAACTAGCCAAGCGTTTCGAGGAACACGCCAAAGGCATGATCATGCCGGCCACCATGTTCGAGGAATTCGGTTTCAATTACATCGGCCCGATTGACGGCCACGATCTGGACGCGCTGATCCCGACCCTGCAAAACTTGAAAAAACTGAAAGGGCCGCAGTTCTTGCATGTGGTCACCAAAAAAGGCCAGGGCTACAAGCTGGCTGAAGCCGATCCGGTGCTGTATCACGGCCCCGGCAAGTTCAACCCGGAGATAGGCATTAAACCGGCGGTTGCCGGCAAGCTGACTTATACCCAGGTGTTCGGCGACTGGCTGTGCGACATGGCCGCTGTCGATCAGCGCCTGGTCGGCATCACGCCGGCCATGCGCGAAGGCTCCGGCATGGTGCGCTTCGAGCAACTGTTTCCGAAGCGCTATTACGATGTCGGCATCGCCGAGCAACATGCAGTAACTTTCGCCGCCGGCATGGCGTGCGAAGGCATGAAGCCGGTGCTGGCGATTTATTCGACTTTCCTGCAGCGCGGTTACGACCAACTGATTCACGATGTCGCGCTGCAAAACTTGAACGTGACTTTTGCGCTCGACCGGGCCGGCTTGGTCGGTGCCGACGGCGCCACCCACGCCGGCAATTACGATCTGGTCTATCTGCGCTGCATTCCGAATATGGTCGTAATGGCCGCGTCAGACGAAAATGAGTGCCGTCAGATGCTCACCACCGCTTTCCAATATAATGGTCCGGCAGCAGTGCGCTATCCGCGCGGTGCCGGTATCGGTGCCGCAGTATCTCCGGCATTGGGCACGATACCAATCGGCAAAGGTGAAATCCAACGTACTGGAAAAAGCATTGCCATACTTGCGTTCGGCAGCATGGTGGCGCCAAGCCTGCTAGCGGCGGAGGCGTTGGATGCAACCGTCGCCAATATGCGTTTCGTCAAGCCGCTCGATGCCGAACTGGTGCTGCAATTGGCTGCTAGTCATGATGCGCTGGTGACGATCGAGGAGGGCGCGATCATGGGCGGCGCCGGGTCTGCGGTGGCTGAAGCGCTGGCGGCTGCCGGCATAGTCAAACCAATGTTGATGCTGGGTTTGCCGGACCGCTTCATCGATCATGGCGATAGCGCGCAATTGCTGACGTTGTGCGGCCTCGACGCAGATGGCATCAAGGCATCGATACAGCAGCGTTTTGAACATATTTTGCAGCCGGCGCAGCAGCGGGTACCACAGTCGATACCGCAGTCGATTGCAATTAAATAATATCTAAGTGGAAGCGTGCAAGCTGCGCGCTTGCACGCCAACATAAAGGTTTTTGATGAATACTCATGACGATCCTATGACTAGCATTCCCGATGTCCAGAGCACGCCCGATACCCGGCACATTGCAATCCAGCGCGTCGGCGTCAAAGGCGTGCGCTACCCGGTAGCAGTAAAAACCTCGGCAGGGGTCCAGGCTACGATCGGCAACTGGAACATGTATGTGCATTTGTCTGAGCACCAGAAGGGCACGCACATGTCGCGCTTCATCGCCTTGATTGAAGGGCTGGATGCAGCGCAGCGCGGCGGCCTCGATGTGGCGATGTTCCGCGATCTGATGCAGCGCATGATGACCTTGCTGGAAGCCGACGCTGGCCATATCGAACTTACTTTCCCGTATTTCGTCAACAAGACTGCGCCGATTTCCGGGGTGCAAAGCCTGATGGATTACGAAGTCGGTTTCAGCGGCGAGATCAAGAACGGCGTCGCCGAAGTATCGCTAAAAGTAATGGTGCCGGTCACCAGCCTGTGCCCGTGCTCGAAGAAAATCTCGGCCTACGGCGCCCACAACCAGCGCTCGCACATCACCATTTCCGCCGTGCTGGAAGGCGAGTTGCAAATTGACGAGCTGATCGCCAAAGTAGAGGCGCAGGCTTCCTGCGAACTGTACGGCTTGCTCAAGCGCCCAGATGAAAAATACGTCACCGAACGCGCTTACGACAATCCGAAATTCGTCGAAGATTTGGTGCGCGACGTGGCTGGCATGCTCAATCGGGAACCATCGGTGCTGGCCTACACGCTGGAAGCCGAGAATTTCGAATCGATCCACAACCATCAGGCATATGCGCTGATCGAGTGCGATAAGCGAGTTTAAAAACGGGTTTGAACGGATTACACCGCAACAAAAAAGCGACCTCATGGTCGCTTTTTTGTTGCAGTACTTTTGTAATTATTCAGCCCGCTAGGGGAGACATCTAATCGAAGCAGCTTCTGTAGGAGCGCACCCGGGCGCGACCACCGGTAGCTATTTGCAATCCGGTCGCGCCCGGGTGCGCTCCTACAAAAACCACGCTACTGCACTTTTTATTGATATACGACCGAACAGTTACCTTTAAATACGAAATTGGCAGGTTGGCGCTGCGTGCAGCGCAGTCCAACATTCATTCTCCATCAGACCCGCGGCGGATTAGTCTCGCGCTCGAACGCGCGATGCCTGGCCAGCGCGGATTTGAACGCAACCAGCGCCTGCGCCAGCGTCTCGCTCTTGGTGCCGATCAGCGCAGGATCGGCGCTGCCGTCCGGCAAGGTGGCCGGAATCCCCGCTTTTTCCAGCAGCGCCGTGCCGCTGCCGATCACCAGCATCGGCTTGCCGTGCCGGTATTGATCCCGCACGAAATCCAGCGCGTGGGCGTCCAGCGTCCAGGCTTTGGCTGCCGCCGCGCCATCCGGCACCACCACCGCGTCGTATAGCGCCGACGGCCCGGTTTCGAGCGAGATTTCGACGTCGAGGCTATTGCCGTCGCTGGTTGCAACCTTGCCGAGCTGGCTGCCGACCAAGCGCGGCACCGCGCCGTCGGCCAGCAGGGACGCGTAGACGGCTTGCACCGTTGCGCCATCCACGCCTGCCGCCACCAGCACCGCAACGCGCCGGGTGCGGATGCCCATCTGGCCCGGGCGGAACAGCAGCGATAGTGCCGGCGATAGCGCGTATTCGGGAATCGGCAACTCGGACGCCAGCGGCATCGCGCTGGGCACCTCGATCCCCAGCCCTTGCGCCACGCCGGCGGCCAGTGCCGGATTCACGTTTACCAGCATCGACACCACGCGCTGGCGCACCGCCGGCGTTTGCACCCGCGTCAGTTCGAAGCGGAAGGCTGAAGTAATGTGCGCCTGCTCGATCGGGCTCTGGCTATTCCAGAACAGCCGCGCTTGCGAATAGTGGTCGGCGAACAATTCGGCTTTGCCGCGTACCTTGTCCGCCGCAATCGGTTGCGGAAAGCTGGTGAAACCCTGCATGCCGGCCTGGAACGGACAACCGCCGCCGAGCGAGTTCGGCTCGTAATTGGCGCGGCCGCGATGGATGGCTTGCCGATGCATGCCGTCGCGCTGATTGTTGAACACCGGCGCGAGCGGCGCGTTGATCGGAATTTCGTGGAAATTCGCACCGCCAAGACGGCTGATCTGGGTGTCGATATACGAATGGATGCGGCCCTGCAGCAGCGGATCGTTGGTGAAGTCGATGCCCGGCACCACATGCGCGGTGCAGAACGCCACTTGCTCGGTCTCGGCGAAGAAATTATCGGGGTTACGGTTGAGTGTCATTTTCCCCACCGGCACCACTTTCACCAATTCTTCGGGCACGATTTTGGTCGGATCGAGCACGTCGAAACTGAATTTTTCAGCCTCTGCCTCGGAAAAAATCTGCAGTCCTAATTCCCATTCCGGATAAGCGCCGGCCTCGATTGCCTCCCACAAATCGCGCCGGTGAAAATCGCCATCGGCCCCGGCGATTTTCACCGCTTCATCCCATGCCAGCGAATGGGTGCCGGCGATCGGGTTCCAGTGGAATTTGCAAAATACCGATGCGCCCTGCGCGTTCACCAGCCGGAACGTATGCACGCCAAAGCCTTGCATCATGCGCAAACTGCGCGGGATCGCACGGTCCGACATAATCCACATCATCATGTGGGCCGTCTCCGGCATCAGCGACATGAAATCCCAAAACGTATCGTGGGCGCTGGACGCCTGCGGTATCGCGTTATGCGCTTCGGGTTTGACCGCGTGCACCAGATCGGGAAATTTCATCGCGTCCTGGATGAAAAAGATCGGCATGTTATTGCCGACCAGATCCCAGTTGCCTTCGTCGGTGTAAAACTTGACCGCGAAACCGCGCACGTCGCGCACGGTATCGGCCGAGCCGCGCTCGCCGGCCACGGTGGAAAAACGCACGAACACCGGGGTGCGCTTGCCTGCCTTGGAAAATGGCGCGGCGCGGGTCAGGTCGCCGAGGTCTTTATAGGATTCGAAATAGCCGTGGGCCGCCGAACCACGCGCATGCACCACGCGCTCGGGAATCCGCTCATGGTCGAAATGGGTGATCTTCTCGCGCAGGATGAAATCTTCCAGCGCGGTCGGCCCGCGCAGTCCGATCTTCAGCGAATTCTGGTTGTCGGCCACTGTCACGCCCTGATTGGTCGTCAGCATTTGGCCGCCGGCATCGACCCGCATCCGGTCCAGCGGCGCGGCGGCGGGATTGCTGCCGGTCAAAGGCTGCCCCGCGCCCACTTTCGGCGACGGGTTGATTTCAGTGGCGGTGGAAGCTGTGGCCGAATCCCTGGCCGGTTGGGCGTTTGCGCCCGGTTGCGGTGTACGCGCAGCATCGCCATATTCGCCGGACTTGGTGGGGTTGTATGGCATTTGCGCCGACAGCGCCTGCCCGGCCACGACCTTTTCCAGCAGATGATTGGGCGCCGCTTCTGTGCTGCCCAGGCTGTCAGGCGGTTCGGCAGCCGAAGGACCGGAAACTGTACTTAAAATTGAACCGGCACCGGCGATCGACGGCGTTGACTTTTTACGTTTAACCATGAGATATACCTCGCAGGAATGGGATATAGGACTTACGCAATATTAGGCAAGTAGGGCGGGTGCACTCAATACGGTTCGCCGCGGGTTGCACCTGCCCTACACGTTTGCGGGTCGGCTTAATGCAATAACGCAATCAGAATAATGATGGGAATTGGGACGCCGAGAAGCAATAACAGGATAGAGCGCATAGAGATCTCCTGAGTTGGGAACGATGGGTTTGCGCGTCAGCTTTTAGCGGCCCGCGCTGCCCCTTGCACGCTGTCGCGCTGCTTGCCGCCAAAGGTCGCCATCACGCTGGCGAAAAAAGCGCCCAGCAGTAATGCAACAAACATCCATAGCGCCGAGTACGCGGCGGCCTTGCGCGCCTTGTCGGCGGCTGTTTTTGCAGCGGCCTTGGCGTCGGCTGTCACCTTGCTCAGGCGCGTGTAGACCTCGTCGACCCGCTTGTCGGCGTCCGATTGCGCCAGCCCGGTGCGGCGGACGACCTGGCGCGAGAGATATTGCTTGTCGTCAGCGGCGAGGGTGCCGGTGCCGGCGTGTAGATCATGGGCGAAAATCTTCACAATCTCGGCACGCGTGGCGGCATTATCGGGCGTAGGCGTGGGCTGCTCGGTGCGCAACAGCATGTCGGAAAAGTAGCCAACTGCACCAGCACCAGCGTCCTGCGTATCGCTGCCGGCGTTGGCAGCAACGGTTGTGCCCGCAGCGGCAGCGGCATCGATGGCACCGCTAACCATGACGCGCACCGTGCCTGCCAGGAAAATTGCCATCACCAAAGTGGCTATCGCCCACGCCAGCAGGCCGTGCGCGGTGTCGCGGAAATACACTTCATCGGTGTGAATGCTGGCCCATTTGACGCGCAAGCGCCCCGCCAGATAACCGCCGATGCCGGCAGCGGCAAGCTGGCTGAACGCGAGCCAGAGGATGGTCGATTTGCCCATCGTTGCCGTGTTATACGACCAGGGCGAAACCGCCGACAAGCCAAGCCCGACTCCCAGGATGAATAGCACGAGTGACAAGGCGGCAGCGGCGGCCGCTCCGGCCAGCACAGCGCCCCACGACACTCCGGAACTGTTGCCGTCAAAACCAGCGTTTCGACTCTCGCTACCCAGTGTATAAATGCCAGCAGCCGTGGATTGATCTTGCATGATTTCTCCTGTTTATTTTTATCGTAAAACACGCTCCGGTTTAAAACCGCGCCCTCGAATGGGATATAAAGGCTAGCTTCACCGACCTGAAGACCGGCGCTAATTAATTGCTGTGGGACTAATATCTAGGACCGCATTAAACCGGGCGTCTTCAACTGCTTGCTCTTCAAATATATTGTGTATTTATTACGCTATATTGAGGCTGAACAAACATGGCACGATTCGATTTTGCGAAACGACGATGGCTCTGTTAGGCCTCTTGGTCGTTTCCTTGTTACAGCACATTATAAATTTTAGATGGAGTATGCATAAAAATATAGATGTATCCGCATTAAAACAGTGCGTAATAAAATATACATTGCCATGTATATGGCTAAATCAAGCCCATGGCCGCGCTGCATCCTCTCAGGTTTGGCTTGACTGGCTACTGACTGGTGTTATTGCATTGATTTGACTCTGCCCCAGTAATTCTTAAAATATTCGTGAACCAATTTCGGTATCATTGCCCCATGTCAATTTTCCAAAGCATGAAGTTCCGCATGATCGCGCTCGGCGTATTACTTGTCGTGGCCGGCGTCCTGGTGCGCTTGTTGGTTGCGCTGCCTTTTGCGCAGGGACTCTTGCGCGACCTGATGGCGACGCAGCAATTGTCGATTGCGTCTTATGTCGCGCGCGACATCGATCATAGTATCCGGACGCGCCGCGCGCTGATCGGCGAACTGGGTGCCGCGCTGCCGCCCGCGCTGCTGCAGCAGCCCGAGAATCTGGCGCTTTGGGTTCAGGAACGGCAGCGAATCAACCCCTTATTTAGCGGGTTGATGGTGCTGCGGCCGGATGGCAGCGGCCTGCTGGCGCAATATCCGGTGGTGGCCGGGCGCGATAAGCTGCTCTTTTCAGATTCCGACTGGTTCCAGGCCGCACTGAGCGCCGACGCGTCGGTGATCAGCAAACCGCGGCGCGGACGCGCCAGCGGTGAACCGATCTTGATCATGGCGGCGCCGGTGCGCGACGCCGATAAGCATGTGGTGGCGGTGCTGACGGGAGTGGCTGGGCTCAATATGCCCGGCTTTCTCGATCGCCTGCAAGCCATCCGGCTCGGCGCAACTGGCGGATTCCTTTTGGTTTCACCGGCCGATAAACTGTTCGTCGGCGCCAGCGACCCGGCCATGGTGTTAACGCCGACCCCAGCCGCCGGCGTGAATCTGTTGCACGATCGGGCCATGGCCGGTTACCGCGGCACCGGCATTACCATCAACTTCAAGGGTGTCCAGGAGCTGGCGTCCATGGTGACGGTGCACAGCACCGGATGGTTTGTCGTCGCACGCATGCCTACCGCGGAAGTGTTTCAGCCGATTGCGGCGATGCGTAGTTTCATCTGGACTGGCACCTTGGTGCTTCTGGCCGGGATGATTGCGATATTGATGTTGCTGATTCCCCGCATATTGCGCCCGCTCACGGATGCGGCAGGTTCGATGCGCGAAATGGCGGATGGCAAACGCGAACTGGCGCCGCTGCCAGTCAAGCGTCAGGACGAGGTAGGCGATCTGGTGGCCGGATTTAATTATCTGGTGCTGCGGTTGCGCGAAAAGGAAATTTCGCTCAAGGCGAGCGAGCTGCGGCTGGAATTTATGGCGCATCACGATGCGCTGACCGGTTTATACAACCGCGCGATGCTGGACGATCACCTGCAGCAAGCATTGGCGCGTGCCGAGCGCGACGGTTCGTATTTTGCGCTGTTGTTTTGCGATCTCGATAATTTCAAGCCGATCAACGATCAATTTGGACATGCGGCCGGCGATGCTGTTCTGCGTCGGGTCGCCGCGTGCTTATTGGACGGACGCCGGAAAATCGATACTGTGGCGCGTCTTGGCGGCGACGAATTTGTCGTCCTGCTGACTGATCTCGACGAGGCGCGCGACACGGCGATTAACGTCGCGCAGCAATTGCTGGCGGCGATCGGCATGCCTTTTGAGATCGAAGGCCAGACATTGGCGCTCGGCGCCTCGATTGGCATCGCGCTGTATTCCGGCGCCAGCGTCTCACCTTCGCAATTGATGTCGCAGGCCGATATCGCGATGTACCAAGCCAAACGGGCGGGGAAGCATGGGTTTTGTATTTTCGACGAGGGCTTCGAATCCTTAAACGTTGAGGCCGCGTAAGGTGCCGATAGGTGTTTTTTTGTTGTAATGCATTCTTGTAACTATTCAGCCGGCAAGGCAATTAAGAGCGAAATGGTGCGATTTTGTAGGAGCGCACCCGGGCGCGATTAACGGCTGCAGTCTGGCGACTGCTTTCGCGCCCTGGTGCGCTCCTACAAAAAATTGCTTCGGTTTGGACTTCTCTTATAGCGGGCTGAATAATTACTGCATTCTTGATTTTATATGGAGTATGCCTAAAAAACATAGGCTAGCGCATGTAAGCAGCGCAATATTAAATATACATTGTGATGTATGTGATGGTGCGATCCGCTTTCGTGATGTGAAAGTTTGAGTGAGCGCATGCGGCCATGAACGGTCATTCGTGATCATTAACCCATTAAGTCGGGCACTTTGCTGCTTAGAGGCATGCCGCAGAAGAAAACTGGGGCCCGGGCCTACTCTTATAATGTCAACTTTATAGTTGACGCACTGACCTCGTGAGGCCTGTTCTGCCAAAAATCGAAACGTCTGCGCGCTCCAACTTTCACAATTAAACAAATGGACTCGTCAAAAATGCACTCTCACGCTCGCCGTACCTTGCTACTCGCCTTAACCGCTATCCCATTGGCAAGCGCCTGTACGTCATGGGGGACCGCGCGCGATGCCTCCGCCGCACAGACGCGCCTCGCGGCAATCGAAACCGAATCGGGCGGCCGGCTTGGTGTCGCCGCGTTAAATACCGCCGACGGTACACAGTTGAATTACCGTCCCGATGAACGGTTTCCGCTCTGTAGCACCTTCAAAGTGCTCGCAGTGTCCGCCATTCTTGAACGAAGCATGCGTGACGACGCGCTGCTGCAACAACGCATCAAGTACACACCGGGCGAACTCGTTGCGTACTCACCTGTTACGGCGAAGCACGTCGCAGACGGCATGACGGTGGCCGAACTGTGCGCCGCAGCGCTCCAGTACAGCGACAATACGGCCGCGAATTTGTTGATGAAGTTAGTGGGAGGCCCATCTTCTGTCACGGCGTTTGCGCGCTCCGTCGGCGACAGCGCGTTCCGTCTGGAGCGATGGGAGACAGAACTCAACACCGCAATTCCCGGCGATCCACGGGATACCTCGACGCCAGTTGCGATGGCCCGCAGCTTGCAACGGCTGGCCCTCGGCGATGTGCTTGCTCCAGCTCAGCGGGACCAGTTGCAAAGTTGGTTGCGCGGCAACACTACGGGTGCTGCAAGGATTCGTGCCGGTGTACCGGCGGATTGGCAGGTCGGCGACAAAACCGGAAGCGGCGACTACGGCACGAGCAACGATATCGCCGTGCTGTGGCCGCCAGCCAAACCACCGATCATCCTGGCGCTCTACTTTACGCAGCGCGAGAAAGATGCAAAGCCACGCAACGATGTGCTTGTGTCGGCAACACGGATTGTCGTCGAGACATTCAGCCAGGTAGCCAGGTAGGGCGGGTGAAACCCGCGCTGCACTGGTTTTCATCGCGTTAGTTGGGTTTCACCCACCCACCCTAGTATGTTTTTACATGGCTAGCTGATGGCCGATTTTTTGTTGCATTGTGCGTGGCATGCGGAGTATGCGGAGTATGCCTAAAAACGCATAGGTTGCCGCATATAAACAATGTTGCATGAAATATACATTGCCATGTATGCGGCAGTAGTGCAGGCCCGGCAGGCCTGCGCTACTTACACTCAGATAGTGCGATCCCGTTCTTTTTCCCAGATCACATCGGTGCCGCCGGCAAAGCGGTTCAGCACGCGTGACAGCACGAACAGCAGATCGGACAAGCGATTCGTATATTGGCGCGGCGCATCGTTGATCTTCTCGGTTTTGCCCAGGCTGACGATGGTGCGTTCGGCGCGGCGGCAGATGGTGCGGCAGACGTGCGCCTGCGCTGCGGCGCGTGAGCCGCCGGGCAGGATGAAGTCGCGCAGCGGCGTCAGATCGGCGTTGTATTTCTCCAGCAGATGATCGAGCCGGGTGACTTGCACCGGGGTGATCATCGTGTAGCCGGGGATGCAGAGTTCGCCGCCCAGGTCGAACAGGTCGTGCTGGATCGATAGCAATTCCTCGCGCAATGCGTCGGGCAGCGGTTCGCACAGCAACATGCCGAGCTGCGAGTTGAGTTCGTCCACATCGCCCATTGCGGCAATCCGCAGGCTGTCCTTGCCGGTGCGGCTGCCGTCGCCCAGCCCTGTGGTGCCGCCGTCGCCGGTGCGTGTTGCTATCTTGGAAAGTCGATTGCCCATGATGTCGATTCTGGTTAGTGGAAAAGGAGTTCAAGAATACGTCAATTCGCGCCTTTCGGTGCCAAGCCCGACGTTGTAAATATGCGCCGGGTGGCGCTGCGGAGTAAAATCGGGCACTTATTTGGAGACCAAAATGAACCACATGGACCAGTTACAGGCAACTGAAAAAGCCTTATTGTCCGACTTGCCGGCAGCCTTTTCATCAGCGCTTGCGGCACTTTTCGGCGCACGTTTTTCGGTGGCGCAGGCGGTGCGCGCGCATCACGGCCGCGACGAATCTTCGTTTGACCCGATGCTGCCGGACGCGGTGGTTTTTGCCCGCAGCACCGAGGAAGTCGCCGCCGCCGTGCGCCTGTGCGGCCAGCATCAAGTGCCGGTGATTGCCTACGGCACCGGCACCTCGCTGGAAGGACACATTTTGGCAGTGCAGGGCGGGCTGACGATTGACCTGTCGCAGATGGACGCGGTGATTGCGGTGCATGCGGAGGATTTGACCGCCACCGTGCAGGCCGGCGTGACCCGCAAGCAATTGAATCTGGCGCTCAAGGATTTCGGCCTGTTTTTCCCGATTGATCCCGGTGCCGATGCCTCGTTGGGCGGGATGGCGGCAACCCGCGCTTCCGGCACCAATGCAGTGCGTTACGGCACCATGCGCGAGAACACGCTGAAGCTGACGGTCGTCACCGCAGATGGCAGCGTCATCCAAACCGGTACCCGCGCTAAAAAATCTTCGGCCGGCTATGACTTGACGCGCCTGTTTGTCGGCAGCGAAGGCACGCTGGGCATCATCACCGAAGTGACGGTGCGCCTGTATCCGCTGCCCGAATCGATTTCGGCCGCGGTCTGTTCCTTCCCCAGCGTGGCCGATGCGGTCAATACCGTGATCGAAACCATCCAGATGGGCGTGCCGGTGGCGCGGGTCGAATTCCTGGATGAAAACAGCGTCAAGGCGATCAACGCCCATGACAAATTGGAGTTGCCGGTCAAGCCGCTGCTGTTGTTCGAATTTCACGGCAGTGAACAGGGCGTGCAAGAGCAGGCGCAGCGGGTGCAGGAAATCGCCACTGAGCATGGCGCCAGCGGATTCGAATGGGCGACCCGTCCGGAAGATCGCACCCGACTCTGGACTGCGCGCCACAATGCGTATTTCGCCTTATTGCAAATGCGGCCCGGCTGGCGCGCCATCACCACCGATTGCTGCGTGCCGATTTCGCGCCTGGCCGAGTGCATTCTTGCCACCCAGGACGACTGCGAAGCCAGCGCCATACCGTATTCCATCATCGGCCATGTCGGCGACGGTAATTTCCATGTACTGTTGCTGGTCGATCCGGCCGATGCTGTCGCTGTGGCACAAGCCGAAAGCGTCAATGCCCGCATGGTCACGCGCGCCATCGAGATGGACGGCACTTGCACCGGCGAGCATGGAGTCGGACTGCACAAGATGGACTTTCTGGTGCAGGAGCATGGCGCGGCAGCGATCGATACCATGCGCCTCATCAAGCATGCACTAGACCCGCACAACATCATGAACCCTGGAAAAATCATCAGATGGCAACCCGCGCACTAACTCGACTTCCTCCGGTGCATGCGTTGTCGGCATTTGAAGCCGCGGCACGCTATAACTCGTTTGCGCTGGCCGCCGCAGAACTCTGCATCACGCCCTCGGCGCTGTCGCACCGGATTCGGTTGCTGGAGGATTACACCGGCGAGCGGCTGTTCAATCGCGACGGCCGTGCCATCAGCCTGTCCGAATTCGGCCGGCGTTATCTGGATGTGGTGCGGGTGGCGCTACGCACCCTGACCGATTTTCCGCTGCCGCACAAAAAGGCCATTTCCCAGCCCAAAGTCAAAATTACGGTGCCGCCCACTTTTGCGCGCTGCTTTTTAATTCCGCGGCTGGAAGAGTTCGTGCACGCGCATCCGGAAATCATTCTGGAAGCTTTTCTGTCGGTGCCGCTGTATGACCTGAGCCTGTCGGAAACCGATCTTGAAGTGCGTTTCGGCACCGGCGAGTATCAGAGCCAAATAGCTGAAAAGCTGTTCGAGGAGCCGGTGTTCGCGATTGCCAGCCCGCGCTATCTGGAGCAGATCGGCGGCCTCGCCGATCCGGCCGACCTGAAGCGCGCGACCCTGTTGCGCTCGCCGCTGGAGCCGTGGCAACCGTGGTTCGAAGCGGCCGGTCTCGACTGGCCCGAGCCGACTACCGGCTTTCGGGTCGATGATCTGGGCTTGCTGCTGGAGGCGGCCCGGCACGGCAACGGCGTGGCGCTCACGCGCAAGCATTTCGCCCAGGAGGCAATCGCCGCCGGTGAAGTGGTGCCGATTTTCGACGTGCATCTGAACACCCCGCCGCACGCGTATTACCTGGTCTACGAGCAACAAGTGCTGGAGCGCCCCGAAGTGGCTACCTTCATCGCCTGGCTGACTGCGACTTTCAAGCATATAAAATAATTGTACTGGGCTTGGTATGCCAATAAACCATGTGTTTTACGCATATATTTATTGCGGATGTTATTAATACTCCTGTTTTAATGATTAAAGCCGTAGGATGGGCGAAACCCATAGCCTAATCCCCCTCCGCTACGCTCCTCCCCCCTTTTATTCAAAGGGGGGCAGGGGGATTCGAAGTGAAAATATTTCACGCCACATAAAAATGATTTTTTGGCACAATCCCGCTTGCAATGCTTTTATCCATAGCATCATCAAAAGTAAAAAATGGTTTGTGTATTACTGCTATTTGTGACTGAAACAGCGGTGATAAGGTGTCATCCCATGTTTATCCGCCTCACCCGTATTAGGACTCGCCCATGAATGCGCCAACAGAACCGACTTTTACGCCGGAGCGGCAACGCGAGGTGGTGGCTGCCTTGCGTGCGCTGCTGCCGGCCGATTGCATCCTTTTTAACGAAGAAGATACCCGGCCCTACGAATGCGACGG
The DNA here is from genome assembly GCF_055694025.1 of Gelidimonas diazotrophica. NCBI lineage: Bacteria > Pseudomonadati > Pseudomonadota > Betaproteobacteria > Burkholderiales > Oxalobacteraceae > Gelidimonas > Gelidimonas diazotrophica. The sequence continues at coordinate 3,209,272 of NZ_CM146349.1, read as the reverse complement.
GCTGGCTGCGTATCGCCGCCTGCCGATGGTGGTGCTGCTGCCGCAAAACGAGGCGCAAGTGGTGGCGATCATGCAAACCTGCCGCGCGCTGGCGGTGCCGATCGTGCCGCGCGGCGCCGGCACCGGCTTGTCCGGCGGCGCGATGCCGATTGCCGACGGCGTGGTGCTGTCGCTGGTCAAGCTGAATCGCATCGTCGCGCTCGATCCTGTTTCTCGTACCGCAGTGGTGCAGCCGGGCGTGCGCAATCTGGCGATTTCTGACGCCGCCGCCCAGCACGGCCTGTATTACGCGCCCGATCCGTCATCGCAAATCGCCTGCACCATCGGCGGCAACGTGGCGGAGAATTCCGGCGGCGTGCATTGCCTGAAATACGGCCTGACCGTCCACAACGTGATGCGGGTGCGGGCTGTCACCATCGACGGCGACATCATCGAACTCGGCAACGGCGCGCTGGATGCGTCCGGGCTGGACTTGCTGGCAGTCTTCATCGGCTCGGAAGGAATGCTGGGAATCGTCACCGAGGTGACGGTGAAACTGATCCCGAAACCGCACACTGCACGCGTCATCATGGCGTCGTTCGACGATGTGGTGCGTTGCGGCAACGCAGTCGCCAATGTGATTGCCGCCGGCGTGATCCCGGCCGGGCTGGAGATGATGGACAAGACTTCGACCCGGATGGTGGAGCCGTTCGTCAAGGCCGGTTACGACATCGACGCCGAAGCGATTTTGCTGTGCGAGTCGGACGGCACCATCGAAGAGGTGGAGGAAGATATAGCGCGCATGAGCGCGGTGCTCAAGGAGTGCGGCGCGACTGCCATCACGGTGTCGCAAAACGAGGCCGAACGGATGCGGTTCTGGTCCGGGCGCAAGAACGCGTTTCCCGCCGCCGGCCGGATTTCGCCCGATTACTATTGCATGGACGGCACCATTCCGCGCAAGAATCTGGCCCAGGTATTGCTCGGCATTTCGCAGATGGAAATCAAGTACGGCCTGCGCTGCGCCAACGTATTTCATGCCGGCGACGGCAACCTGCACCCGCTGATTTTGTTCGATGCCAATCTGGAAGGCGAATTCGACCGCGCCGAACGGTTCGGTGCAGAAATCCTGGCGCTGTGCGTCGAAGTCGGCGGCACCATTACCGGCGAACATGGGGTCGGCATCGAGAAAATCGGTTCGATGTGCGTGCAGTTCACTGCGCTTGAAATCGCCGCCTTCATCGCCGTCAAGCGCGCTTTCGATCCGGCATTTCTGCTCAATCCCGACAAGGCGATTCCGACCCTGCAGCGCTGCGCCGAGTTCGGCAAAATGCGGGTCACTGGCGGTCAGTTGAAGTTTGCGGATTTGCCGCGTTTTTAAGCTCCCTCCCCGACCCTCTCCCGCACGCGGGAGAGGGGGTTTGCTCCTCTCTCCCACTTGTGGGAGAGAGGCCGGGAGAGAGGGAGTGCGATCCACAGCCGGCTGCATAGTTACTTTTAAGTTTAAATAATTGATCGGGCGAATGATGGAGCAAGCGTTACAGCATTTCAAACAGCAGGTGAAAAGCGCCGCTGCCGGCAAGACCGCGCTGCGCATTCACGGCGGCAGCAGCAAAGACTGGTACGGCCAAACATTAGCCGGCGCGGCGCTCGACACCCGCGCTTATCGCGGCATCGTCGCCTACGATCCGACCGAACTGGTGATCACCGCCCGCTGCGGCACCCCGTTGGCGGAAATCGAGGCGGCGCTGGCAGCAGAGAACCAGATGCTGGCATTCGAGCCGCCGCATTTCGGCGCACACGCCACCATCGGCGGCGTGTTCGCCAGCGGCCTGTCCGGCCCGCGCCGTCCTGCCGCCGGCGCGCTGCGCGATTTTGCGCTGGGTGCGGTGCTGCTGGATGGCCGCGGCGAAGTCTTGCGTTTCGGCGGCCAGGTAATGAAGAATGTGGCCGGCTACGATGTCTCGCGGCTGCTGGCCGGATCGATGGGAACGCTGGGCCTGATCCTGCAAGTGTCGCTCAAGGTATTGCCGAAACCGTTCGCCGAAGCCACCTTGCGCTTTGAACTGGATCAGGCGCAGGCGATCACGCAACTCAATGCATGGGCCGGCCAGCCGTTGCCGATTTCGGCCAGCGCCTGGCATGACGGCGTGCTGATTCTGCGCCTGTCGGGCGCGCAGGCGGCGGTGTCTGCCGCGCAGAACAAGTTGGGTGGCGAACCAGTACAGGATAGTGATGCCGAACAATTCTGGATTCCGTTGCGCGAACAGAGCAACGGTTTCTTTGACAGTACTGATTCTGATGCCGATGCTGAGCAAGCGGCTTTGTGGCGCTTGTCGGTGCCTGGCGTCTGCGCGCCGCTACTGGAAAAATATGCGCAATTGATCGAATGGGGCGGCGCACAGCGCTGGCTCAAAACCGATTCCAGCGCAGCCACGGCAGCCATTGTGCGCGCCGCGGCGTTTCAGGCCGGCGGCCACGCGACGCTGTTTCGCGGCGGCGACAAGTCGGTTGGCGTGTTCCAGCCGCTGGCACCGGCCATCGACCGCATCCATCGCAACCTGAAAAACGCGTTCGACCCGGACGCAGTTTTTAATCCGGGCCGGATGTTCGCGCATCTGTAGTGACTTGACGGACCATCATGCAAACCAATCTCGCTGACTTCATCAAAAATACCCGCGAAGGCCGGGAGGCCGATGCGATTTTGCGCAGCTGCGTTCACTGCGGTTTCTGCACCGCGACCTGTCCGACTTATCAGTTGCTGGGCGACGAACTGGATGGGCCGCGCGGGCGCATCTATCTGATCAAACAGGTACTGGAAGGCAAGCAAGCCAGCGCCAAAACGCAGACGCATCTGGACCGCTGCCTGACCTGCCGCAGTTGCGAAACCACTTGTCCGTCCGGCGTGCAATACGGCCGCCTGATTGATATCGGGCGCAAGATTGTCGATGACCAGGTGCCGCGTCCGTTGTCGCAACGCTTGCTGCGCACCGCGCTGAAAGAACTGTTGCCGCGCCGCTGGCTGTTCACGCCGGCGCTGAAGGCCGGCCAGTTGCTGCGGCCATTGCTGCCGAGGGCGCTGCAAAATAAAGTACCTGTTGCGCATCCTGCGGGTCTCTGGCCGACTGCCGTCCATGCGCGCAAGATGCTGCTGCTCGACGGCTGCGTGCAACCGGCGATGTCGCCCAATATCAACGCCGCCACCGCCCGCGTGTTCGATGCGCTCGGGGTGCAACTGGTGGTGGCGCCCAAAGCCGGCTGCTGCGGCGCGATTCGCACCCATCTGAACGATCAGGCCGGCGGCCTGGACGACATGCGGCGCAATATCGACGCCTGGTGGCCGCTGGTGGAAGCGGGAGCGGAAGCAATCGTGATGACCGCCTCCGGCTGCGGCGTGACGGTCAAGGATTACGGCCATTTGCTGGCAGCCGATCCGGCCTATGCGCAGAAGGCGCAGCGGATTTCGGCCATGACCCGCGACGTCAGTGAAATCCTGCCCGATTTCGAAGCAGCATTGCTGCAAAAGCTCGCTGGCAAGATCAGCAAACGGGTCGCCTATCATCCGCCCTGCACATTGCAACACGGCCAACAAATCCGCGGCAAGGTCGAACGCGTGCTGCGTGCGGCCGGCGTCGATGTCACGCTGTGCGCCGACAGCCATTTGTGTTGCGGCTCCGCCGGCACTTATTCGGTATTGCAGCCGGCGCTGTCGTATCAATTGCGCGATAACAAGCTGGCCAATCTGCAGGCTAGCGCGCCGGAGTTGATCGTGTCGGGCAATATCGGTTGCATCACGCACCTGCAGTCGGGCACCGCGACTCCGGTGCGGCACTGGATCGAGTTGATCGATAGCGCATTGGGTAACTGACACGACATCAGTAGGTCGGGTTAGCGGCTTCATCGCGTAACCCGACATTTGTGGCTGAGAATGTCGGGTTACGCTATCGCTAACCTACGATGATTACGCAACATTAAGTAGTGCAAGCTTCCGGGAGCATCCGCCATGATCAATACCTTTGCCACCTTGCTGGTTTTTCAAACTCTCGGGGAGGGGCTGGCCTATGCGTTATCGCTGCCGGTGCCCGGGCCTGTCATCGGCATGGTGCTGCTGTTTGTGTATCTGGTGTTTAAACGCGATGCAATTCACGATTTGGCGCCGACTTCGCTTGCTCTGCTGCGCCATCTGTCCTTGCTGTTCGTGCCGGCTGGCGTCGGGATCATGGTGCATTTCCAACGGGTTGCCACCGAGTGGCTGCCGATTGTTGCGGCCCTGCTGGCCAGCACCGTGGTATCGATCGTGGTCACCGCGGCGGTGGTCAAGGGTTTGCAGAAATGACGCCGAAGCTGGATGCGATCTGGGTGTATCTGGCGGCCTCGCCATTGCTGTGGCTGACGGCGACCTTGCTGGCTTACCAGATCGCGTTTGCGATTTATACCCGGGCCAAGTTCAATCCGCTGGCCAATCCGGTGGCAATAGCAGTGGCCTTGATCGTGCTGGTCCTGAGCTCGACCGGGACTTCCTACAAAACCTATTTTGATGGCGCGCAGTTCGTGCATTTTCTGCTGGGGCCGGTCACGGTGGCGCTGGCGATTCCGCTGTACCAGCAGATTGCAAAGCTCAAGCGCGACTGGCTCGCATTACTGGTGGGGTCTATTGTCGGCTCGGCTGCGGCAATTGCCACTGCAATGGCGGTCGCCAAGTGGCTGGGCGCATCGACGGCGACCATTCTTTCGATTGCGCCGAAATCGGTGACGATGTCGATTGCAATGGGGGTTGCGGAAAAAATCGGCGGTCTGCCGTCGCTCACGGCGGTGCTGGTGATGGTGACTGGTGTGCTCGGTGCGGTCATGGCGCGCGGCATCCTGAGCCTGATGAAGATTACCGACGCCAGCACCTGCGGCTTTGCGCTCGGCGTCACCGCACACGGCATCGGTACCGCAAGAGCGTTTCAGGTCAGCGAGCAAATGGGCGCTTTTGCCGGGTTGGCGATGGGGTTGTCGGGACTATTGACGGCCCTGTTCTTGCCGCTGGCGTTGAAATTGCTGGGGATAATATAGTGGATTTGTAGGTCGGGTTAGCGGCTTCATCGCGTAACCCGACATTTGCGGCTGGGAATGTCGGGTTACGCTACGCTAACCCGACCTACGATGCTAGATAATTCCCATGTGCGTGGTGCCGGCATTGAGGTCGCGGTTCTTGGCATTCTTGCTGTCGAGCTTGATCGCCAACCGCAGATCGTTGACTGAATCGGCAAAACGCAACGCGTTTTCATAGGAAATCGCGTCCGATTCATAGAGATCGAACAGCGCCTGGTCGAAAGTCTTCATGCCGATTTCATTCGAGCGCTTCATCACTTCCTTGATTTCCTGCACATTGCCCTTGAAGATATGATCGGCGACCAGCGGCGAATTGAGCAAAATTTCAACCGCTACGCAGCGCCCTTTGGTATCGCGCAGCGGAATCAGGCGTTGCGAGATGATGGCTTTCAGGTTCAGCGAAAGGTCCATCAATAGCTGGTGGCGGCGTTCTTCCGGGAAGAAGTTGATGATCCGGTCGAGTGCCTGGTTGGCGTTATTGGAATGCAGGGTCGCCAGGCACAGATGGCCGGTCTCGGCAAATGCGATGGCAAAATCCATCGTTTCGCGGTCGCGAATTTCCCCGATCTGGATCACGTTCGGCGCCTGGCGCAGCGCGTTTTTCAGTGCCACGCCCCAACTTTCGGTGTCCACGCCGACATCACGCTGGGTCACGATGCAATTCTTGTGCGGATGCACATATTCGACCGGATCTTCGATCGTGATGATATGCCCGTAGCTATTCTGATTGCGGTGGCCGATCATGGCCGCCAGGCTGCTGGATTTCCCCGATCCTGTGGCGCCGACCAGGATCACCAGTCCGCGCTGCGCCATCGCTACTTCTTTCAGACTTTCCGGCAAGCCCAGTTCTTCAAAGGTGGGAATCTTGGCCGTAATGGCGCGCAACACCATGCCGACACGGCCCTGCTGCACGAAGGCCGAGACCCGAAAGCGGCCGAGATTGCCCGGGCTGATGGCGAAATTGCATTCTTTTGTCGCTTCGAACGATGCGGCCTGCTTGTCGCTCATGATGGCGTGCGCCAGTTCGATCGTGTGGGCGGCGCTCAGGGCCTGGTTGGAGGCTGGCAGAATCTTGCCGTCGATTTTGAATGCCGGCGGGAAATCGGCGGTGATGAACAGGTCGGAGCCATTTTTGCTGACCATCAGTCGCAGCAATTCATGCATGAATTTGGTGGCTTGTTCGCGTTCCATGGGGTTGCCTTTAACGTGAAAGTCGCATGGCGACTCGCTTTGCTCCTCTCTCCCACTTGTGGGAGAGAGGCCGGGAGGTGAAGCAGGGATTTCTGGCAGCATGCTGCCTGCCTGCTGAACGATATTCGCCTGCAGGCGAATGGGCGCCCTGCAAGGGAGGGACGGCCATGCCTGTTGATGATATTTTCGTCATGGTCGTTAGTGAATTATTTCAGGTTCAGCCAGGGAAATTTTCCGGCGTTTTTGCCGCCGCGCGCGCGGTGCCGACGGAGATCGCGTTGCGCCGCACCAGTTCGGTCAGGTTGTGATCCAGTGTCTGCATGCCAATGCTGCTGCCGGTCTGGATCGCAGAGTACATTTGCGCTACCTTGCCTTCGCGAATCAGGTTACGGATCGCCGGCGTGCCGAGCATGATTTCATGCGCAGCGACGCGGCCAGCGCCGTCTTTGGTCTTGAGCAGCGTTTGTGAAATGACCGCCTGCAGCGATTCCGACAGCATCGAACGCACCATTTCCTTTTCTTCGGCCGGGAAAACGTCGACGATACGGTCGATGGTTTTGGCCGCCGACGAAGTATGCAGCGTGCCGAACACCATGTGGCCGGTTTCGGCTGCGGTCAAGGCCAGCCGGATGGTTTCCAGGTCGCGCAACTCGCCCACCAGGATCACGTCCGGATCTTCGCGCAGGGCCGAGCGCAGCGCATTGCTGAAGGAGTGCGTATGGGTGTTGACTTCGCGCTGGTTGATCAGGCATTTCTTCGATTCATGCACGAATTCGATCGGATCTTCGACCGTCAGGATGTGCGCGTATTCATTCTCGTTGACATGGTTGACCATGGCCGCCAGCGTGGTCGATTTACCGGACCCGGTCGGCCCTGTCACCAGCACCAGCCCGCGCGGCTTCATGGCCAGGTCGGTAAAAATTTTCGGTGCATTGAGCTGTTCCAGCGACAGCACTTTGGATGGAATGGTGCGCAGCACCGCAGCCGCGCCGCGGCCCTGATTGAAGACATTGACGCGGAATCGGGCCAGGCCCGGTATCTCGAACGAAAAATCGCATTCGAGGTGATCTTCGTAATTTTTGCGCTGGCTATCGTTCATGATGTCGTACAGCATGCCATGCACTTCCGCGTGATCCATTGCCGGCAAGTTGATCCGGCGCACATCGCCGTGTACGCGAATCATCGGCGGCATGCCGGCTGATAGATGCAAGTCGGATGCATTATTCTTTACCGAGAACGCGAGTAGTTCGGAGATGTCCATTTATAATCCTTTGGCCTGCAATAATGCGTGAGTGTTGGTATGTTTTCTGCAATATTTTCTGCAAAATTTTAATATAACTCAGGCAGAGTTTCTATCAAGCATCGCTTACAGAAAAATTGATTATGACCAGAATCCTCCAAAACTTGCAAGCCGTTCACCTGGCCATTGCTCAAGCGGCGCAGGCCGCGTCGCGCCATCCCGATAGCGTTCAGTTGCTGGCGGTATCGAAGACTTTTGGCCCGGAAGCCGTGCTGGAAGCGGTGCGTGCAGGACAGGCGGCGTTCGGCGAAAACTACTTGCAGGAAGCGCTGGACAAGATGGCTGCAGTAGGCGCTGCCTTGCAACAGGAGTTGGAGCAAAAACGGGTGCCGCTGCTGGAATGGCATTTCATCGGCCCGATCCAGAGCAACAAGACCCGGCCAATCGCCGAAAATTTCGACTGGGTCCATACGGTCGAGCGTGAAAAGATCGCCAGCCGTTTGTCCGAGCAGCGCCCGCACCATCTGGCTCCGCTGAATATCTGCCTGCAGGTCAACATCAGCGGTGAAATGAGCAAAAGCGGCGCCGCGCCTGAGGAAATTGCTGCCCTGGCGCAAGCAGTGGCCGCCATGCCGCGTCTGCGTCTGCGCGGCCTGATGGCGATTCCCGAGCCGGTTGCCGACTTCAATTTGCAGCGCCAGTCATTTGCTCGCTTGCGGCAATTGTTTGAAAATTTGAACGCACAGGGTTGCGCGCTCGATACATTATCAATGGGGATGTCGGCCGACATGGCGGCAGCCATCGCCGAAGGTGCCACCATTGTTCGCGTGGGGTCGGCAATTTTTGGTCAACGAAATTATGAAAGTTAATATGAAAATCAGCTTTATCGGTGGCGGCAACATGGCTACAGCGTTAATCAGCGGTCTGGCAGGCAAATTCACGGCCGGTGCCAATATCCATGTAATCGATCCGAATCCCGCCACGCTGGAAAAGCTGGTGCAGCAATTCGGCGTCACCACCTCGGCCCAGATCGATGCCACGGTGGCGCGTTCGGATGTGATCGTGCTGGCAGTCAAGCCGCAGCAGATGCGGGACGTGGCGGCGCATTTGCAACCGCAGGTATCGACGCAACTGGTGTTGTCGATTGCCGCCGGCATCCGGGCGCAGGATTTGTCTCGCTGGCTGGCGGGCCATGCTGCAATCGTGCGCTGCATGCCGAATACGCCAGCCCTGATCGGTCAGGGCATTACCGGAATGGTCGCGCTGCCGGGCGTATCGGCGGCGCAGCACGATGCTGCAAACAGCATCCTGCAGGCGGTAGGCAGCACGGTCTGGCTGGATGACGAGACGCAAATCGACGCCGTTACCGCAGTCTCCGGCAGCGGCCCGGCCTATGTGTTCTATTTTATCGAGGCGATGCAACAGGCCGCGCAGGAACTGGGATTGAGCGCGGAACAGGGCAGTCAGCTAGCGATCGCCACCTTTGTCGGGGCTGCGCAACTGGCTGCGCAATCCACGGAACCGGTCGCGGTATTGCGTGAACGCGTCACCTCAAAAGGCGGCACCACGTATGCGGCGCTCACCAGCATGGACGCCAGCGGCGTCAAGGACCGCATCATCGGTGCGGTGAAGGCGGCAGCGCTCAGGAGCCGGGAATTGGGTGAAGAGATGGGGCGCGATTAATTGACGTAATCGACGTAACTAGTAGGGGCGGGTTCCAAACCCGCCCTTGTACTTTGGTTACGAAGGGGTGGGTTTGGAACCCGCCCCTACGGGCACTTCTGCCATTTGGAAGAACCGGGGCAGTACCTGCGCTTAACTAAACGAAAAACTAAACGCCTGGTTTTTTCTTGTTGCGCGCCAGCATGTCATGCAGCAATGGCGTGACGGTGCGCAGCGCCTGCCAGGCCAGCAGGCCGGTGCGTAGCAGCGGCGGCAGGCGGCGCGGCTTGATAATGGCCAAGCCAACCAGTAAGCCGATTATCGCAGCCGGGCTGTTCTTGATGCGCTGCAAGAGCGCTAACCCATGGTCCAGGGTTGATGTCATCTGCGCCAGGGATTGGCTTTGCATCGATAGCGCATCGCGCTGTGCTGTGCAGCGGGCGATCAATTCAGCCCGACGTCTGGCGAGTGGCACGAACGTAGAGGAATTCATTACGCTCTCCTATCGCCGCTCTGGTCGGGATTGAGACGCACGAAATCCTTGCGCAGTTCCGCTAGCGTGTGCGACAGCATTTTCGGCTTGCTGCGGTAATTGCTGCGAATTCCCATCCCGATCACGATGCTGCAGAAACCGAAAGTGGCAATCAATGAGGCCAGAACCGGAATCCGGTGCGTATCCCAAAAAATCGCGACGATCAGCACTGTGCCCAGCAATATCGTCATGGCGAGACAGAACATCGCAACCAGCGCAAACAGCAGATAGGTGAAGAAACGCAGGGTTTCTTCTTCCAGTTCGACCGTGGCCAGTTCCAGCCGCGTTTGCAGCAGGTCGATCAGCGTCCCGGCCAGCCGGGCAATGGATGCAGCAATCGCCACTTATTTGCGGCCGATGAGCAAACCGATAATCAGTCCGACGCAAGCACCCAGACCGACCGACTTCCACGGATGATCCTTGACATACTCATCGGTGTTATGCATGACGTCCTTGGTTCTTTCGACGATGGTTTCTTCCAGATGAAGCATCTCGGACTTTGCGCTGCGCAGCGTCGATTCAAATTTTGCCTTGGCAATTCTGAATCCTTCGCCAGCCTGCTGTTCGGTGTTTTTCATCAGTTCTTCCGCATCCGTGATGACACTTTTCAGTTCGCCCATCATCTTGTCGCGACCATCGGTATTGATTTCATTGGGATTCATAAGGCACCTTGGCAAAGTTGGATTGATCTGAAATGATTTTACTGAAGGTCACTCGATTTACTTTGTCCCATATCAAATGGGTAAGTGGAAATGACCTTCGCTGCATCTGCGCCTACATCTGCATCTACACTGCAGCCAGTATAGGCGAATTTTAACCAGCGGCATAATCGAGCGCCACGCCGGCAAAGATGAATGCGCCCAGCCAGTTGTTGTGGCGGAAGGCGGCGAAGCAGCGCATCCGGTCGCGCTCGCGGATCAGCGTGTAATGATAGGCCGCACAGCCGGCAGCGCCGAGCAGGCCGGCGATGAACCAGCCGCGCAGGCCGAATTGCCAGCCGACTGCCAGAATAATGGTTAGCGTCGCCGCGTAGCACAGCATCACAGCGACCACATCAAAGCGGCCGAAGGTGATGGCCGAGGTTTTGAGGCCGAGCTTCAGGTCGTCGTCGCGGTCCACCATCGCATATTCGGTATCGTAGGCGACCGCCCAGAAGATATTTGCCAGCAGCAGCCACCATGCTTGCGCCGGCACCGTCGCTTGCACCGCGGCAAATCCCATCGGAATGCCAAAGCCGAAGGCGATGCCCAGATAAGCTTGCGGGATGGCGAAAAAACGCTTGAAGTACGGGTAGCTGCCGGCGATCAGCAGCGCCGCCACCGACAACTGCCTGGTCAGCGCATTCAGCGGCAGGATTAGCAAGAATGCCGCCAGCGCCAGCGCCAGCGCCACCAGCAGCGCTTCCCATGCGTTGATCTTGCCGGAAGTCAGCGGCCGGTCGACCGTGCGCTTGACGTGGCGGTCGATGTCGCGGTCGGCGTAATCGTTGACCGCACAGCCGGCCGAGCGCATCAGCGCGGTTCCCAGCGTAAAAATGAGCAGCAGCTTCCAGTCCGGAATGCCATCGCTGGCAAGCCAGAGCGCAATCAGGGTTGGCCACAGCAAGAGCAGAATGCCGATCGGCTTGTCGAGCCGGATCAGGCGGAAATACAGGGGCAGGCGTGCAGTGAGGGTGCGCATGTTTATTGTTAAAAGCGTCGTAAAAAGCAAAATGGAAATTTAGAACAATTGCGTTACTTTATTGTTCCAATGCGGCTGCATCGATCATCGTCACCCCGGGCAGGGTGCAGCGCAGAACTGCTTGCCGCACCGTTTCGATGGCGAGGCTGCGCGTGAAACTTTTGCGCCAGGCGATCACCACACGGCGCGCTGGCGCCGGCTGTTCGAACGGGATGTAACGCAGCATGCCGTTTTTGGCGTCCATGTCCGGCACCGAGGCCTTTGGCAGTACGGTAATGCCGATGCCGGAAGCCACCATGTGGCGGATGGTTTCCAGCGACGAGCCTTCGAAGGTGCGGGCGATGCCGTCGCCGGAGCTGGAGCCGGAGTAGCGCGACATCTCCGGACAAACTTCCAGCACCTGATCGCGGAAGCAATGGCCGTTGCCCAGCAGCAGCATGGTTTCCGACTTCAGATCTTCGGCCGCGATGCTGCTGCGGTTGGCCCAGCGATGGTGTTTCGGCAGCGCCACCACGAACGGTTCGTCATACAGCGGCTGCACCATCAAGCCATGATCCGGAATCGGCAACGCCATGATGGCGGCGTCCAGTTCGCCCTGGCGCAGCAGTTCAAGCAGTCGCACCGTGAAATTTTCCTGCAGCACCAGCGGCATTTGCGGCACCGTGTCGATCATGGTGCTCACCAGCGGCGGCAGCAGATACGGTGCAATGGTGTAGATCACGCCCAGACGCAAGGGACCTGCCAGCGGGTCCTTGTTCTGTTTGGCGATTTCCCTGATGGCGGCAGTCTGTTCCAGCACCAGCCCGGCCTGCGCGACGATTTTCGCGCCCAGCGGCGTGACCGAAATTTCAGCGCCGCCGCGCTCGAAAATCACCACGCCCAACTCATCTTCGAGCTTCTTGATGGCGACCGAAAGGGTTGGCTGCGCCACGAAGCAGGCTTCCGCCGCATGGCCAAAATGTTTTTCGCGTGCAACGGCGACGATGTATTTGAGTTCTGTCAGTGTCATGCCGGTATCTTCGCACAGTCCATAGGCGGGCGTAGGCCGGTTTCTGGCGCTGTCAACATACTGGGATTCTGTATTTTATATATGCGCATTAATAATATGCGGAAAACATCGTGAAAATTACGATACTCCTTATTTTTTGAAATTCTTTGTATCGCGTGTCCTGTTTGTGATTTTCGTGTCTTCCGTGGACAAGTGCGTAATATCAGTTAGTAAGTCTTAAATTGCAATTGCTTGCCTCAAACACCTGATCGATGGTTTTAGTTTTGGTTTGGCATGCAATTTGTCAGCCATACTCCAGCGCGTAGCAGAGCAATACACCAACGCAATCATCAACAACTATTCTAAATAGCAGCCATCTTGTTGAGAAGCAAAATGGCTGTCCGCGTAATACAACCTGTAAAAGAAAAATCATGGCTGAAGATAAGAAAGAACCCTGGCTCAACTATCTTGCACTTTCCACCGTCATATTGGCGGTATGCGCCACCTTGTCCACCTTCAAAGGTGGCGGTTATTCCACGCGTAGCGTAATCAGCCAGGCGCAAGCCTCGGACCAGTGGGCTTATTACCAAGCCAAGAGCATCAAAGAAAACCTGTACCAGTTGCAGGTCGAGAAAGTCCAGCTGGAAGTGGCGACGCTGGGGGCGAATTCGCCTCCCGCCAAGGCCGCGGCCTATCGGGATGCGCTGGCCGGCTACGAGAGGAAGGTGGATAAATACGCGAAGGAAAAGACCAGCATTGAGCAGAAGGCGAACCAGCTGGAGAAACAGCGCGATGAGGCGCAGAGGCACGGGCAACCATTTGGCTTGGCGGTCATTTTGTTGCAGATTGCGATACTGATTTCTTCCATTTCAGCCTTAATCAAGCGCAAGGTGCTCTGGTATCTCGCGCTCCCGGTTGGTTTGCTGGGAGTGGTCTTCTTTGCCGATGGATTTCTGCTTTTCCTGTAGCCGAAGTTTGATATGACGTAACTGATGTTACGCACGGCGCATGCAAAACATGAAAAACTTTGTCCACGAAAGACACGAAAAGCACCAAAGAATGCATAACACCGTTCTTTCGACAGCGGTAGAAAAGGTTTTTTCGTGTCTTTCGTGTTTTTCGTGGACTGAATCTTTGGTGCGTAACATCCGTCAGTAGGTCGGGTTACGCGATGAAGCCGCTAACCCGACCTACGAAACTTCTCCAGCCTGCGGCACAGGGAAAATCTGGCACCGGCGATGATCGCCGGGCGCAAGCGGCCATAAGGAAGAGTAAAAATAGAAAGGCCGCCCGCGTGCGGCCCTTGTTGTTTGATATGACGTAATGGAAAAAACGTGCCGCCGGATTAGCCTGATAGCGTCTCAATCATTGACAGGAAAGGCAACGCAACGCATGTCCGACGCCACCGACGCCGTCACCGACACTTTGACCGGTCTGAGCAGCGCCGAAGCGCAGCAACGCCTGCACGCCGAGGGCTGGAACGAGCTGCCTTCGTCAAAACCACGCTCGCTGTTCGCCATTGCATGGGCGGTAGTGCGCGAGCCGATGTTCATCCTGCTGATCTCCTGCGGCAGTATTTATCTGCTACTGGGCAGCAAGGAAGATGCTTACATCTTGCTCGGCTCGGTGGTCATCATCATAGGCATGAGTTTCACGCAGGAACGCAAGAGCGAACGTGCGCTGGAAGCCTTGCGCGACTTATCCAGCCCGCGTGCGCTGGTGCTACGCGACGGCCAGCAGCAGCGCATCGCCGGCCGCGATGTGGTGCGCGGCGACATCATTTTTCTGGCAGAAGGCGACCGGGTGCCGGCGGATGCGATCCTGTTCGCCAGCCTGAGCATGACGGTCGATGAATCCTTATTGAGCGGTGAATCGGTGCCGGTCCGCAAGCAAGCCAGCGCCATCGTGACGGATCAAGTGGCGCCGCCCGGCGGCGACGACCAGCCTTTCCTGTATTCCGGCGCATTGGTGGTGCAGGGCAAGGGCACGGCGCGGGTGGTGGCTACCGCAGAAAAAACTACTCTCGGGCGCATCGGCAGCGCGCTGTTCACGCTGAAGGAAGAATCCAGCCGGGTGCAAGACGAGACTGCGCACGCAGTCAAGGTGGTTGCGCTGTCCAGCATCGCCCTGGTCATTTTGCTGGCGACTTGGTACGGCATTGCGCGTGGCGACTGGCTGCGCGGCATTCTGGCCGGCCTGACGCTGGCGATGGCGCTGTTGCCGGCAGAATTGCCGCTGATACTGACGATTTTTCTCGGGTTGGGCGCGTGGCGAATCGCCAAGCAAAAGGTGCTGACGCGGCGTATTTCGGCCATCGAAATGCTGGGTGCGGCGACCGTATTGTGCGTCGACAAGACCGGCACCCTGACGCAAAACCGCATGGCCGTGGCGCAGATTATGGTGGAGGGCGATGTGCATGCATTCAAGGATGCCGCATCGTCAATGCCGGAAAATTATCCGGAAATTTTCCACGAAACGCTGGAATTCGCGATGCTGTCCAGCCACCGCGATCCGTTCGATCCGATGGAGCAAGCGATTCAGGCGGCCGGACATACTGCGTTGGCAGGCACCGAACACATTCACGACAGTTGGACGCTGGTGGAAGAGTACCCGCTATCGCACGCATTGCTGGCGATGTCGCGTGTCTGGCAGTCGCCTGACCGGGCGAATTACGTGATTGCAGCCAAAGGCGCGCCGGAAGCAATCATCGATTTGTGTCATCTGGAAAGTGACCAAGTGCAGCGCATTACCGCGCAGATCAACCAGTTGGCCGAGCAAGGATTGCGGGTGCTGGCAGTTGCCAATGCGTCATTCCAGCAACATGATCTGCCCGCCATCCAGCATGATTTCAATTTCCGTTTCATCGGCCTGATCGGTCTGGCCGATCCGTTGCGGCCGACTGTCCAGCCGGCCATCGCAGAATGTCATGCGGCCGGCATCCGCGTCATCATGATTACCGGCGATTATCCGGCCACCGCACTCAGCATTGCGCGCCAAAGCGGGCTGGATTCCGAAGACGGCATGATAACGGGTACCGAACTGGATACGCTGGATGACGCACAGTTGCAGCAGCGCTTGCGCCAGGTGAATGTTTTTTGCCGCGTGCAACCGGAGCAAAAACTGCGGCTGGTGATGGCATTGAAGAGCGCCGGTGAAATCGTCGCAATGACCGGCGATGGCGTCAACGACGCGCCGGCGCTGAAGGCTGCGCATATCGGCATCGCGATGGGCGGTCGCGGCACCGATGTGGCGCGTGAATCGGCGGCGCTGGTGCTGCTGGATGATGATTTCAGTTCGATTGTGGCCGCAGTCAGGCTGGGCCGGCGCATCTTCGACAATATCCGCAAGGCGGTAGTGTTCATCGTCGCCGCGCATATCCCGATTGCCGGCATGTCGATGCTGCCGGTGATGATGGGATGGCCGCTGTTGTTGCTGCCGGTGCATATCGTGTTTTTCGAACTGATGATCGATCCCACCTGTTCGGTAGTTTTCGAGGCGGAGCCGGAAGAATCCAATGTGATGCGGCGGCCACCACGTCATACCGATGCGAAAATATTCGACCGCACACTCTTGATGCTCGGGCTGCAGCAAGGCACGATTCTGTTCGCCTTGCTGCTGGCCGTGTATCTGCTGGCGCAATGGGCCGGCCTCGCGGTGGAACAGGCGCGTGCGCTCACCTTCAGCGCGATGATTATCGGCGACATCTGGCTGATTTTCATCAATCGTTCCTGGTCATTGCCCTTACACGCCTCTGTCAAACTTCCCAATCCGGTTCTGTGGCTGATCGTCGCTTGCGCGCTGCTGATGTTGGGACTGGCGCTGTTTGTGCCTGTCATGAGCACTTTGTTTCACTTTGGGACGCCGCCCATCGGCCATCTGGTGCTGACGATAGTGGTGATCAGCAGCATCCTGCTGTTGATTGCTTCAGTCAGAATGCGAGTACGCAGCGAGCAGGGTTGAAGGCGCAGAACTGTCACCGTATTCGGCGGCCGCTTATCGCCTATCACTTATGGCGTCGTGCCTTCGCTGCGCTCAAGTGCGGCACGATCCCAGCCGCCCAGGTTCGCGGCTACCGCATAGCTGTCCTGCAGAAATTCAAGCAGCATCGCATCGGGTGAAGGGGCGCATCGCAACGCGTCATAGGGCAAGATGAACTCGTGAATACTGTCGTCGTAGCGAGCGCCCTCTGCACGCATTGCCGCCGCACTGAAACCGTGCGGTTCCGGGTAAGCATAGGAATAAAACACCGGGCTGGGAAACTGCGCGCTACCCGGCCAGAATCCGCAACTGCTTACCTCGTGCGAATAGGCTTCACGCGTGACCCAATCCGGGCAATTTGGGATGCCGCCAGGATGCTCGGGGGCCGTGCGTCCGGAAAAGCGCGTCACGGCGAGGTCAAAGCTGCCCCAGAAAAATTGTACCGGACTGCACTTGCCGATGAAGCCGGCGCGGAACTGCTTGAACACCTGGTCGGCACTCACCAAAATGCGCCAAAACCGGTTGGCGTATTCCGGGTTGTACGACGCATGCTGATGATCCTGATCGAATGGAATTGCATCGACGACTTCATTGGGCATCGTATGGATTTTTACGTCCAGGCCAAGTGCGGCCAGATGCGCGAACAGATCATGATAAAAATCCGCCACCGAGCGCGGCTTCAATGGCATTTTTCTGACTGCGCCATCGCTGGTGGCGATCAACAGCCGGTGCTCGATAAAATCGAAATCGATCTGAAACGTGCGCGGACCATATGGAATCGGCGAGGTCGTCAGGCCACGCGCCGTGACCGCAAGAGTGACGTGCCAGGAGTGATTGGTCCACGGCGATTGCGCCATCCGGATCTTGCCCACTATTTGGGTCCACATGTGCAGTGTCGTGCAAGTATCCTGCCAGTCCGCATAACGCAAGCTGGGCCATTGATTCGACTCGCACGCATCTGTCAATAAATTCGCATTTTCCATTATTTCCTCCCTGCAAAAATTTAACCGTGTCAGGTGTTTTCAACTGCCATATTGCGATTTTATTTACTATTTGGCTTTAATGCTTAGTCGAGCGTCTTTTGATATCGTTGCAACGCAATTGCGCCTGCAACCAGCATGAATGCGGTAATCGGCCACAGGCTGGGAGTGATTTCCGCCAGCGTATTGCCCTTGAGCAGAATCCCGCGCACGATGCGCAAGAAATGCGTCAGCGGCAGTATTTGGCCGATCCATTGCGCCCATATCGGCATGCCGCGAAACGGGAACATGAAGCCGGACAACAGCAGCGACGGCAGGAAAAAAAAGAAGGTCAGTTGCATCGCCTGCAACTGGTTTCTGGCGATGGTCGAAAAAGTGAAGCCGACCGCCAGGTTCGCGGCCATGAACAGCACCAGCGCAAACAACAGCAAGCCCAAACTGCCGACCATCGGTACATCGAATAGCAAATGCGCGGCAACCAGAATCACCGTGACCTGAACGTAGCCGATCAGAATGTAGGGCACGATTTTGCCGGCCATCACTTCGAATGGCCGCACCGGCGTAGCCAGCAGGTTTTCCATGGTGCCGCGCTCGCGTTCGCGGGTCATCGCCAGCGCAGTCATCATCACCATCGTCATAGTCAGGATCACGCCGATCAGACCCGGCACGATGTTGTAACGCGACAGTCCTTCCGGGTTGTAACGGCGCTGCACCCGCACTTCAAATGGCGCATCGGTTGGCTGCAGGCCAGCCAGCGGACCGGTCAAATCGCGCTGCAATGATTGCCGGCTGATGGCGTTGATGGCGGCCAGCGCATTGCCGGACGCTGCCGGATCGGTGGCGTCCGCAGCCAGCAGCACGGCCGGTTTTTCGCCGCGTATCAACTGACGCGAAAAATTCACCGGGATCACCAGCACGAACTGGACCCGGCCTTCAGCCAGCAACTGGTTGGCCTGCGCCTCGCTGTTCGGGCGCTGCGTGATGCGGAAATATCCAGAATTCTCCAGCGCCGCAACGAAGCTGCGCGAAAACGTGCTTTCGTCGGCGGAAACCAGCGCCAGCGGCAAATGCTTGGGATCGGTATTGATCGCGAATCCGAACAAAATCAGTTGCAGGATCGGCACGCCGACCATCATGGCAAAGGTCAGCCGGTCGCGCCGAATTTGCCGGAATTCTTTCAGCAGGATGGCGACAAAGCGCGACCAGCTCATGCGCCGCTCCTGGCCTGAGCATCTTGCTCATTTTTACCATTCTGACCATTCTGGCTGTCTTGCATCAAGACGATGAAGACGTCTTCCAGGCTGGATTCAATCGCGGTGACCTGGAAGCCCTGGCCCGCAACAGGCGCCAGCGCCGTATCCAGCGCCGCTTGCGACGATGTGCTGACATGCAGCGTGGCGCCGAAAGAAGCGACGCTGCGCAGCGCCGGCAATGTGCGCAGCGTGCGCGCCAATGCACTTAACGCAGCAGGATCATCGGCGGCAATCGCGCACGTCACCAGCCCCGCGCCGGCAATCAGTTCGGCCACCGTGCCGCGTGCCAGCAAGCGGCCTTCGGAAATGTAAGCCAGTTCGTGGCAGCGCTCGGCTTCATCCATGTAATGGGTGGTGACCAGCACGGTCAGTCCAGCCGCTGCCAGATCGTGGATTTGATCCCAAAATTCGCGCCGTGCCTTCGGATCGACGCCGGCGGTCGGTTCATCGAGCAACAGTAGTTGCGGCGCATGCAGCAGGCAAGCGGCCAATGCCAGGCGCTGCTTCCAGCCGCCGGACAAAGTACCCGCCAGTTGGCTGCGGCGGCTGGTCAAACCCAGGCGCAGTAGAGTCGCTTCGACGCTCTTCTTGCGGTCGGCGACTTCGAAGATGCGGGCGATGAAGTCGAGATTCTCGGCGATGCTCAAATCCTCGTACAGGCCGAATTTTTGCGTCATGTAGCCGACCTGACGCTTGATCAGATGCGATTCGCGCCGGATGTCGTAGCCCAGGCATTGTCCTTCGCCTTCATCGGCATTGAGCAAGCCGCACAGCATGCGCAGGGTAGTGGTTTTGCCACTGCCGTTCGGCCCGAGGAAGCCGTAAATGCGGCCTTTCGGCACCCGCATGTCGAAGTGATCGACCACGATATGATCACCAAAACGCTTGGTCAGACCGCGCACGTCGATGATCGGCGTGTCTTGTGTCCTTATTTGCGTCATTGCTTGCCCTGGGTGACAGCGCCGGCAAGCCTGACTTCCAGCGGTTGGCCCGGATGCAGCAGAGTGGCGTGCTTGAGGTCGGGGCGCGCTTCCACCATGAACACCAGCGACGCACGGTTTTCCTTGCTGTAAATCAGCGGCGCGGTATATTCGGCGTCGTGCGCAATAAAGCTGACGGAGGCCGCAACCGCTGCGCTGCAACCGTCGCAGCGCAACTCCACGGTTTGGCCCAGATGCAGTTTTCCCAGCAGCGTTTCCGGCACAAAAAAGCGCGCCTTGATGTTCTGCGGCGGTAGCAAACTCAGCACCGGGCCGCCGGCCGGCACCCACTCGCCCTCCTGATACAGCACATCCGCCACTGCGCTATCGACCGGAATGGTCGGGCTTTTTTGCGCGACCCGCCAGGCGACTTGCGCCAATTGCGCTTGCGCTGCATTGAGCGCTTGCTCGGCCACCGTAATCTCGTCGCTTCTGGCGCCGAGTTGCTGCACCCGTAGCTGCGCCTGCAGCTCCCGCACGCGGGCCTGATCGCGCAGGACGGCAGCGCGTGCTTCATCCAGCCGTGCCGCCGAAATGAAGTGGGCATCGATCAGCTGGGTTTGTCGCTTCAGATCGGCCGCGCTCAGGCGCTGCGCTGCTTGCGCTTGCGCCAGTTGCGCTTGCGCGGTGGCGATTTCATCCGGGCGCTTGCCTTTTTTCAGGTTCGCCAGCGAAGCTGCTGCGCTCTGGACCCGAAATGCGGCTTCTTCGCGGGCTGCGGTTTCGCTTTCCTGTTCCAGCACAAAGGCGGGCGCGCCGCGCTTGGCTTGGTCGCCTTTTTTAAAATGCAGGGTCAGCAGAGTGCCGGCGATAGGCGTGGAAACCCGCACATAATCGGCTTCCGCATAGCCGGGAAAGCTGCCGGATGGCGGCTCGGTGCAAGCCGCCAGCGCAGCGGCAATACCGACAAAACCCAGCATGAACAGAGTACGCAGTGTTTTCATCGGAACTTCTTTCGCCTGTTTGGCTGATGTTATCGATTGTCCACGAAAGACATGAAAAGTACGAACAGGATTCATGACGCGATGCGCTTCGTAAAAAACATGGAGTATGGCTATTTTCATGGCATCTTCCGCATATTTTTATTGGCACTATAAAAAATACTCCAATAAATACGTGAAATCCGCAATGCCGGCGCTTCAGCCTGGACAGCTATTCCTGAATAACCATATCAGGGTTGCATCTGCCTCAACTTCTGATCGACAAATACTTGTAATTCAGCAGACAACATATCGGATGCCTTGGCGCGTGTAAAAGCATCCTGCGCTTCCGCCAGGCGATTATCTGCTTGCAGCGAGATGCCGTAGCCCATCCACCAAAGGCCGTTTTGCGGGACTTTGCGTAAGGCAACCGCATAATGCGCAGCCGCTTCCTTGTGGCGTTTTTCACGCTGCAGTAAGGCGGCCAGAAAAGCCTGGTAATCCGCCTGCTCGGTTGCATGCGGCAGGGTGCGCTGCAAGGTTTCCAGCGCCGGCCGCAGGTTGCCGCGCTCCACCTGAAGACGCGCCAGTATCATGGCCAATCCCGGCTGGGCGGGATCGATGTTCAAGCCTTCCCGCAATGTGCGCACCGCATCATCCTGACGTTTGCCCTCCAGCAGCAAGCCCACCAGGATCTGGCGCGCTGCCGCATGTTTCGGATTGCGCTGCAAGACTTGCTCCAGGATATCGATGGCTTCTGCCGACTGTCCGGCATCGATCAGCGTTATGGCTTTGCGATAAGCATTTTCAATGGTTTGTTGCGGCGTGACTTCTTTGGCCTGCTGGAATACCTTGCTGTCCTGGTCTACTTTAACGTCGCGGGGCTCTTTGACGTTCTTATTGACGTTCGCCGGCACCGCAGGCACTGCTGCAGCTGCAACCGGTGCCGGCACTGCAGCGGCTAGCGGCTTGGCAGGGATCGTTCCAATGGGGAATTTGACTGGCGCAGGTTTTGTTTCGGGCGGCTTTTCCGCTAATGAACCGATTACGGGTGCGTCTGGCGCGGCCGACACTGCGACAACCGTATTTTTTTCGTGTGGCGCCAGCTGATCGGGAACGATGCTGGCGCGCGGCAGTACATTCTGCTGCGATGGCGGCGCCGACACTACAGGTTTGGCTGCCGCAATAACAGGCACAGGCGCGGCCTGACGCCAAAGCAACCACGCAATACCGGCAGCCAATAATGCGGTCAACAGCAGCGCCGTCCCCCATGCCAGTCGCAATCTGTTGCCTGGCCCGGGCACTGGCCTGATATCGGCTTGCGCTACGCTGTTACCGACGGCACCAGATCCACGCTTATCCAGATCCTGCAGCATTTGATTGATAAGACTCATCTGAAATAACCCCAAGCGATATCGATAACCGCAATCAGCAACATACAACCACCCAGCAGCCACCAAATCTTGGAAGCTTTTTTTACTGAAACAGTATCCTGCGCCGCCATTTTGACGTGACCTGCCCGAACTTGTTGCCGACCTTCGCCATAGGCCGCCATCAGGGATTTATGCGCCAGAATATTCACCAGCCGCGGGATGCCGCCGCTGGCCGCGTACAGTCTGCGCAGAGCACCAGGGCTAAACAAGTGGCTGCCGGCAAAGCCGGCAATATGCAGGCGATGATCAATATAAAACGCCATATCGCTCTTGCTCAACGGCGCAATTTCATAGTGAAACGTGATGCGCTGGGTCAGCTGCCGGATCGCATTTTTTTGCAATTTGAGGTTTAATTCCGGCTGGCCGAACAACACGATTTGCAGTAATTTTCTTTTCTCGGTTTCCAGATTGGTCAGCAAGCGCAATGCCTCAAGGCTTTCCAAAGGCATAGCCTGTGCTTCATCCAGGCACAGCACCACTTTTTTTCCGTGGCGAGCCAACTCCAGCAGACGATGATTGATCGATTTCATCAACTGATATTGGTCGATATCTTTTTCCAGACGAATTTCCAGCTTGTCGGCCAACGCCAGCATAAAGGTGCGCGGTTCAAGATAGGGGTTCGGCATATATGCGGTAACAAAACTCGCATCCAGCGAAGCCATGAACTTGCGGCATAACAGGGTTTTTCCGGTGCCGACCTCACCGGTAATCTTGATGAAACCTTCACCACTATTTGTTGCAATCAGCAGCGTATTCAACGCTGCCTGGTAACTGGCGCACCCAAAAAAAAAGCTGGTGTCCGGAGTAATTCCAAAAGGCAATTCGCGCAAACAGAAATGTGCCTGGTACATCCCTAGTACGTCCCCGGCGCATCACGCGGCGCCAAACTTTGAATCCGGCGCTGGCTATCGAGCATGTCTTGCGCCCAGCTATCTTCGCCCTGAATCACGGTCGGCTTGAGCAAGATGACCAGTTCACGTTTTTGCGAAACCCGGCCGGTGTTGCGGAACAGGTTGCCCAGCACCGGGACGTCGCCGGCACCCGGCACTTGCGAGCGATCCGACGACGAGGATTGCCGCATCAGGCCACCGATCGCAATGATGCGTCCATCCTGGCCACGCACCACACTATCGGTCTCGGAAATGGCGCTGGAAGCCAAGGGCAAGCTCAAGACGCCATTATTGGCCCCCAAATTGATGGTTTTGTCGACCGTAGTGACCTTACTGACAGAAGGATGGACATGCAGGGTGATATTGCCGTTTGCGTCGATTTGCGGCGTGACATCGAGCGACACGCCTGAAAAGAACGGCTGCACATCCACTGACGTTGTCGGCAATGTCGTAGTGCTGCCTGAACTGGTGCCGGGGGTTGTGGTGAGCTTCGTCACAAAAAATTCGTCGGTACCGACTTTCAATACCGCTTTTTGATTGTTCATGGTCGCAATACGCGGGCTGGACAGCACATGCACTGTGCCTTGCGACTCCAGGAATGAAATCAGCGCAGCGAAATTACTGGTCTGAAAAGCCAGGCCGAACAGAGAACCCGCCGCTGTGCCAGCCGCACCCAATGCGATACCGCTGACTGCATTGAGGGCATTGGCGCCCCCGCTAGTTAAGGCAGCCGGATTGCTCCCATCCAGCGGCAACGGCGCCAGGGTTGACCCGGGCGAGACAAACCCCAGCGATGAACGGCTATTTTTAATCGCATTGAGCGATGCAAACGAGGCCCAGTTAATACCCGATTGAAAGTTGTCATTTAACTCCACTTCCATGATCTTGGCTTCCAGAATCACCTGGCGGTCCACTGACAATTGCGTCGCCTTCAAAAAAGTGGACACATTACGCAATTCGTCCGACATCGCGCGAATCACCACTACCCCCGACTGCGGGCTGATGACCACACTGCGCCCGTCTTTATTTCCGACGATGGCTTCCAGCGATGCTTTCAGCTCCGCCCAAAAATCGTTATTGGAAGAGGTGCTGATCTTGCTGCTTTCAACCGCATGGGTAGTCGTTCCAGGGGCGGAAGCCGATGCGCCACCCGTACCTGAACTATTGGATGTCACATCGCTTACCGAGCCCGAAATCACGCGGATATCGGATGAGCCTTTGCGATTGCTATTGAGGTAATTGACCTGGAAGATGCTGGTTTGTATGCTCAGCGGCTTAACGTAAATGCGCGCCCCTTCCACCTTGTATTCATAGCCGTAAAGCTCGCGCACTGCATCCAGCGCCTCGAACAAGGTGACATCCTTGAGATTGGCCGAGATGGTGCCGGTGACGTCAGGGTGTACCAGCATGTTGTAACGCGTGCCCGACACTATCCCCATGAAAAACTGATTTGCCGGTGCATTGTTGAACGACAAATTGAATCGTTCTTCCAGCGGTTGCCGGGTTTTTGGCATTTCAATTTTCAGTGGCGGCAACAGCGCTGCGAAAACCGCATCCTGCTGCGCCGGCTTGGCCTTGGTTTCCACTGCCTTATTCATTTCCGCATTGATCAGGTCATACGTTTCACGTTGCTGGGCAGGTGAAACGCATCCTGTCAATCCTATAATCAGGAAGCTTAATAGTGTCTTTTGCATTCTTTATCTAAAGCCTGTTGATTCACATTTTAGCGAGCGGAGTGCATCGCTGGTCGCATCTTGATATTGGGAAAAAGTTTCAATGTTTGTTCTGTCTTGCCATTGCGCAAAATGACTTCCGTTTCACCAATATGAATCAGGCGAGAGTCGCCGAATTTCTCATGTAGTTTCACCGTCTGGCCGCTGATGATGGCCATTTTTCTGCCCGGAGAAATCAGTACCGATTGCAGCACCGGACCAGCGACCGCCGATGCTGCCGCTTCCCCGCGTCCCGCGCCGATCGAGTCCGGTGGCCGCGTCGGGTCCGGGATGGTCTGTGCGACGGCCAGTGACGTCAACAGCCACAAGCACGCCTGCAGCACGATGCTCTTGCCGGACAGGCTCACAGGTTTAGCCATTTTTTATCCAGGCTCAGGGTGAACAGAGTCAGGCTCAAGGTTGCCTCCGGATAGGTTTCTACTTGCATCTTTGCCTTGCCCCAGAACAACTGCCACGGCATCGCTTCCAGTGCCGACATATAAGCCATCATGTCCAGATATTTTCCCTGCAGCACAATTTCTACGCCGTGCTTGTAAATCTCGCCGCTGCCCAAGGTGCTTGGCGCTGCCGCTGATACTGCCGGCGCTGGCACGGCTTTTTCTGCCGGAATTGCCGCTGTGTTGGCCGCAACTGGCATCAAACTAGTCACAGGCAGAGTATTGAGTGAAATCAGGCGCAAGCTGCCGTTGCGCTTCAAAATAGCTTCCAGCAACGAAGCCATGTACTCCGGCTTGACCAATACATCGTTCAAGCCCAGCAAGTCGGCATGCATTTGCTGTGACTGCTGTTGCAATTTTTGCAGGAGCACCTTATTGGCAGCATCTGGGTCGGACGCCTGTGATGCCACTTTTTGTTGAATCTCGGTCTGCATCTGGGCAATTTTTGACTGATCCGATTGTATTTGTTGCGACAAAAGCTTCTGCTGCGCGAATTGCGGGTCAAACAATAGTGTGTTGAGCAACAACATCAATGTCAGTGCCGTTCCGGCAAAAATCATGATGCGTTCGCGCAGGCTCATCGCATCAATTTTCAGGATCAATCGTTGTAGCGTTTGCTTCATTTGCTTTTTGCTCCAGGCGGCACAGCAGATGTCACCGCTTCCTTGGATATGCCGGATGAGTGCAGATCGAATTCAACATAAGGCGCTGCAGCGTGGGGGGCGCTTGCCGGAAGCGCTGTATTGCTTGGCTGCTGCGGCAACTGTATTTCTAAAGTAGAAAAAGTTTTGCCCTGGATGGCAGGCTCCTGTTTTAGCCGATTGATGTAAGCAGGCACCAACTCCGGCCGCAACGCACGCCCTTGCAAGCCCAACTCGGTACCGGCACCCACAATGGTGAAGCCGGTGAGCCACAATCCATCCACGATTTGATGCGCAAATGCGCGTAAATAAGCTGAATATCCTTTGGTATTGCCAATATCGCCTTTTTGCAGCGTATCGAATACCTGTTGCAGGGACTTCACTTCCGCGTCTGTTTTCTGGACGCCGTCTTCCAGCGCCTGACTTTTTTGGCGTGGTGCGTATTCCGCTTTGACCATGTTTAACTGCAGCTGTACCCGGCCTAATTGCGCTGCCGTATTGGTCGCCTCCGTGCGTATGCCGGAAAATTGATAGCGCGAATATGCAGACAGAAGCAACGCGCCAAGCAATATCAAACCCAGAGCTTGCGCCATGGCCACCGCAGAAAAATATTTTTTCTGCTTCAGGAAAATCGGATTGAAGAGATTGATCTGCTGACTCATAACGCCCTCTGCTCATGGCGCAAGGCGGCCCCAAGCACCATGAAATAGCGTTGCTGGGATTCAACATTATTCAATTCAGGCACCTTGGAAAAATCCAGAACCGATTCCAGAGCCAAGGTCTCCACCGGCGTATACAAATTGGCTGCCAGGTACTCTTGCAGGCCGGCTCCCTCCGAACCCATTGGAGAGAGTAATAATTTGGATAACGGCATCGCATGATATTGCCGATCGAAGTGATCCAGCGAGCGCTGCAGCTCCAGCGTGATGCGTTCGTGCAGAGCCGTCATGTGCGATCCGTCAGCCTGCTGCAGTTGCATCACGGTCATGTCGATGCGCCGTGAAAGATACAGTTCACCGCCGAAAGTGATGGTAATCAATCCACCTTCCGCATTAAACGACAACAGCGCGACGGCGCGACCTTCCGGCTCCAGCAACGCGGAAATATTACGTTGCGCCATCTCCGGAATGTCAATCACGCGCAACGCGATTTTTGCTCCCTCGAACAGGGCCTGGCGTTGTCCGATCAATTGATTGCGGGCCGCCACGGCAAACAGGGTATTGCTGCGCGCCGGCCCGTCCTTGTCGAGCGGCACCGCCAGCACGTCGATGGTGGCGTCATCAACGTGATAATCCAGCATGTCCTTGATGCTCCAGCGGATTGCATTCTTGAGCTCGTCGGGTGGCACATTCGGCGCATCCAGTGATAACAACTGGTATTCGCCGGAAGTCAGCAAGTGCGCGCATTGATAACGATCCGCATGCAGTTCTTTTGCGAGTTTATCGAGCGCAGCCGGGTACGCTGTCTTATCCGCAGGATAAAAAGAAAATAATTCCACCACCGGCTTGCCTGATGCTGGCCTGTTTACATAGGCAACGAAAATCCCATCGGATTGGCAACTGATAGCCATCCAGCCGGAATTTTTCTTGGTTTTACCGAATAAGCCCACAAATAAACCCTTGCTCGCGCTGAATAAAAATAGTTCCTGAAGTTAAGTTACTACGCCGCACTTGTCAATTGCCAGCGCGATTTGGCGCTTAATACATTTCCCGTATGTAGATGAATTCCTTGGCATTTTTGTATGTACCAAAGGTCGCGCGGGCACTCGGGTTGGAGCCAAACCAGGGCATGTTGGCAGCGGTTGCTGCAGACTGCGTTGTGCCGACACATGTGTTGCCAGTCGGTGTGGCGCTGAGATTGATGGCAAGGTCAACGCTGCCGGCGTTAGGCACGCTATTGCTATCCACGCCCGGTTTGGTCAGGCGTAACCCTGTGCCAGGCAATTTCCCTTTGGCCATTGCCACATCGCCCGCTGGAAAAAGTTGGGTCTCACACGGGTTAAGTTTCTTTTGGTAATTACCCATCGTGATGCTGGACATGGGGATCACAGTACAACTGTCTGCTGTGTTGAGGACGAAAGCCGTGCCGTTCCAGAACTGGGCTTCCAGCGGGATCGGCAGATTCAGCAATTCCGAACCATGCGCATTGGACAGCTTCAAGCGGCCATAGCGCATCTGTATGCCCGAATCAAAAGCGATCGGATCGAATACGGCCGACGGGTCGCTAGTGATGCCGTCACTGTCCTGCACCGTGATGCTCAGCTTGATCTCCGCATTGAACGGCGCCGGTGGCGACGCCGGCGCCACCGGCGCCACGCGCTTGAATGCCAGCTTGTCGTCCTTATTCACGGCAAACGTCCCGACCACCGGGCTATTGCCGTTGGTGTAATTGGCATTCAGCTTCAGAGTCGGGGGTCCCTGCGCCTGCGTGGTATCGAGCGTGCGGCTCCCCGCGCTATAGGTTTGCGTGAACATGCTAGCGCTCAGTTTCATCAGATCATCCCGATAGTTGCTCATCGGGTTGCCGCCGGCATCCATCGCCTTGAACATTACCTGCGGCACGCGGACATAGCCGAAGGGCTGGTCGATGTAGGTGAAGGCGCGCCTGGGTGCAGGCGCAGCGGCATTGCATGTGGAATCATCGGCTAGGCCAAAGGTTTGAAATTGCGGCGCTGGCAGCGGTAGCCAGGTGTCGACGGCGGGATCGACCCGGGGATCGACCACCGAGGCATCGGCCAGCTCGAAGTGATCCGGCACGAAGCGCCCCACTTTCAACGGGGGAGAAGAGCAAATATGCTGGCCGCTGCAGTCGGCCGGCGTACCGTCGCTCTTATCAACTGCGGCAAAATTCGTATCGACCAGTTGCATGGTAAAGCTACCGGCATCGTCATAGCTTGCAGTCGCGCTGTAAAAACTGCCGCTGACGGCACCGGCAGTCCATGCGCTGGCTGCACCGAGCTCGTCCAGTGTGCCCAACGTGTCCGGCGTGCAGAGGTCAGATATTTCGCAGCTGATCAGCGCCTGCGGCTGACCGTTATAGTTGCCTGCAACGGTGCCATACGCGATGCCGGTACCGGCCCCATCCTGCGCCACCGCGTCGATCCGGAACGGACGCCCGGCTTTGTGTACCACACCGCCGTTGGCCCCGACATTGTTCAGCACACGCGCAGTGCCGGCGCTCTGCCAGTCGGCATCGCGCACCGTCAGGCCGGTAAAACTGGCCGGGCGCAGCGCGAAATTGTCACTGGAACAGCCGATCTTGGTCGGCGTGCCGATGGCCGGGTAGGAGACGCGCACCCGCACATCGCGGTAGACCTTGTTTTCGGTAAACGACACCTTCATCCGCCCGTTGTTTGTAGGGGCAAACGCGGCCGATATAGTCTGGATCGTGGTCCAGCCAGAACGGCAACCGTTGGCATCCGGCACAGCGCTATTGTCGGCGGCGTTGAGCAGCTCGACCTTGACGGCACCGATGAAGCTGGTGAGTATCGCCGTCTTGCCACTATTCAGTGCGACGATATCCAGCGTAAATGGCCCTGCGACCTTGGTCTTGATCAGCCCATCCGTCGCAGTCGCCGGCGTGGTCGCGCTATCGTAAATGTTGAAATCGCCCGGCGTGGGCGCCACCACCACCGCTGTCGCTTTCAGTAAAATCGCATGGGCCGCCCCACTATCCTTGTTCGATTGCACTGTCGCGGTGCGCGTTCCGGTAGCACCGACAGCGGGCCTTGACTCAGTGTTCAACTCCATCGACACTCCGGCATTACCGCCTTTTGCATCTGAATAGCGATCGGCCGCCTCGGTCATGCCGGGCGGCGGGGTCCAGTTTCGGGAACTGGCATATTCATGCACGGTCACCAGCATATCGCCCGCCACATTCGCGTACAACGATGGCGCGGTATGGCTGTTGCCCCAGGGGGTGGTTTGCGCTGCCGAGGCATCGATCGGCGATGCGCTGTCCGCTCCGCTGAACCTGGCGATAGTCGCCACGGCACCGATATTGAAACTGAGACCGAGAACGAACCAGTCATAACCTGCCGGCTCGTTGCCGCTGGCCACCCGGTAATAGGTATACAGCTGGCTCGTACTGTCGCTGGTCTGGTTGCTGCTTTGTATCAGCGTCCAGCCGGTCGGCGCGGTTACCCCCGTCCAGGTGTTCGGCACCACGGCGATCGAAGCCAGCAGCACATCCCCGCTGGCAGTGCCGGTCGGTTTGTTCACGCTAATGGTGCCGCCGAGAATGGGGAAAGTCTGGCTGGCAGAGGCCGCGGCGCGAAAAGCCACCGCCGCCTGTGCGCTATGCATCGCCAGCAGCAGCACAAGCACAGCGGTTATCGCCCATTTAGCATTTTTCAAGACGGCTTCAATCATTTGTCTGCTCAATCAGTTTCTTCTCTGTATAAATTGATACACCGGTTTTTCCGCACTACTTCCAACAAACGTAATTGCATCTGCCCTGACAAGGAGGGCTCAGGAAGGAAAAACATACACTATTATGTATTTTTTCAATGCCAATAAATATATGCGTAAAACACACTATTTTTAACTATACCCATAAAAAACATCGAAACAATCAGCCTTGCGCGGTTTCGTTTATGCTTCCACTTCCCGTATTTCATGCGCTGCTCAGTCCTAGCAAGGCACGCCACCTATTTGGCAAGTGCTGATCGATGCGGATATCTGCCGTTCGACGTAATGGGCGCTGCCGGCTGCCCCGAGAGTTGCGGTCGAGGTTAGCTGATAGACGCCGATCTGATTGCCGCCTTCTGTAAACGGTGAGCCGACAGCCTCAATACATCCGACAGTCACAATGAAACCTGTCAAGGTTGCCGCTGATAGCGGCAGGGGCGTGCTTGCCACGCAGCTTGTGTTCTGTAAAACCTGATACGCGCCCCAGTCGATCCCGGCCCGCGCCGCCTGATAGGCGCGGCTGCCCTGCAAATCCTGGGCTGAAGTGACATTCTGGACGGTGGAGAGTGTCACCATGAAAGCGCCCAAAGCGCCCAAGACCACCAACAGAAAAATAGCCGACACCAGGGCAAAGCCGCGCTGGACGCTACGGCCGGAATCGCATATTCCGCTTACGGGGGGTGGTTTAGGGCGCATTGCTGACATGCACCGCATGGTAAAGACTGACCGTTTCATTGTTTTTGGTAATGGCAATCCGCATCGAGACCAGGCTGTTGCGTTGCGTCGCCCCTACTGTATAGGTGAAATTACAGGCACTGACATTTTGTGCCAGCATCGGCGCGTTGGCCGGTATTGCAGGGCAGGCCGCCGGAGTGGTTGCATTAATCCCGTAGTGCGATAAACGAAACAAGGCGCCATTGCCATTGCCGGCGGCATCGATCCCGGTCCCGCTATTGGTGCACACGTAAAAAACTGCCTGCTCTGCATCCGGTATCACCTGAAAGCGGTTGCCGGGGGAAGCGAACGGGAACTGCGTGGCCGCAGTTAGCGTGATGCTGTTCGCAGCAAGGGGAGCTGCAATGGTGGCCCGGTTCACGCCGGAATACGCATCCGCGCCAGGTATGCCGAGGTTGTAGACCACCAGCTGGTCGCCGACAGCCGGAACTGGATTCAAGGGTGACAGCACGTCGAAAGTTTTGGTCGGGGCCGAAAAATCCAGCGCAGTACCGGGAGCCTCCGCACGGTAACGTCCTCCGCTCACAGTTGGCAAGTATTCCAGACACAGTGGCGATGCGCCAACGGTGCGCACGCTATTCGGCAATGCCAGCCGCACATCGCGCCCGATGCGGCGTAATGCGGTATCGGCGGTGTCGGTCATTTCTGCGCGCCGTTCGACATCGAAATAGCTTTGAATCGGGGTGCGGATGAAGAGCGCCACCATTCCCGCAAGAATCCCGGTAATGGTAATGACCATGATCGCTTCGATCAGGGTAAAACCGCGCTGGCGCTGGGTCATGGCAGTTTGCATCGGATTAGGACTTTGGCGCATAACGGAAACGGTAGCCTTCCAGCGTTATTGGCACATTGTCTGGCCCGGTCACTGTCACGGCGATGAGCAAGGCAGCAGCAGCAGGGATGGCGAGGGATGCTCCAACGGCGGGGATGTCCTGCGGCGTCACAACAACCGCGACCGAGTAACCGCTTAACGCATCAATAGCCGGATCGGCGGGGGAAGGAATATTAATATTGTTAATATTTTTAATGCCACCGTTGCCCGCATTCATCTTGAACCCATGATAGTCGTTGACGTTATCGAATGGAGTAGATGCGCTGTAACGGGTTTCGGCTGAGAGTTGGTCGGGAGAGAATGCCGCCTCCGGCCCGATGTTCTCAACCTTAACGGTACACGCCCCTGCACCTACCGTCGCCGATGTCGCGGTTGCGGCGGCCGGATCATCCGGATCGCAATAAGTGAATGGTTGCAACTCGATTTCTTCCAGCAGCGATTCTGCAATCGCCAGCGCCTGCTTGCGCAGCAGCGGGGCGGCGCTGTTTTTCGTGGTGATATTCATCACCGACAGGATGCCGGCAATGCCGACGCTGACGATCACGATGAACATGATCAGTTCGATCAGGGAGATGCCTTTTTGCCGGTACTTAATGGACATAGCCGGTCTCGCGTTCCACGGTGATGGCGCTGGCGGCACCGGCTATATGGATGGTTTTTTGCGCATTCGGGCTAGGCCTGCCCAGCGCATCAAAGCTGAAATTGGACGGCGTGGTGGGAACCGCGATGCCGGGAGGAGCGGTGACAAACGTGATGCCGGTAGGGGCGGTAATGATAGACGTTGGCTTGCCGTCCGCCGAAGCCAGAGCCAGAGCGGTTCCCGGCAGACATGCCGCTGTCACATTGATGGTCAGGGTAATTCTGCTGGACGTAAACGCAGCGCAAACAAAGCGGCGTTGTGAAATCGCAGTTTTTTGCGCGTAACGCAGCGAAGCTTGCACCTGATCGGCAAACCCGCGCGCCTGGATGTCGCTGTTATCCATTAACTTTGGCGCCACGACTGCTGTCATGATGCCGGTGATAATCAGCACCATGATGAGTTCGACGAGGGTAAAGCCATGCGAAGCGCGTGGAAACATTGCTTACTCTGGCAAGAAAGACGATACAAAGAGCTAGGCAGGATTTGCAATTTTGCAAATGCAGCACGGGCATAACATCGTGCCCGTGCTGCCATGCGGATTAGCAGCCGCTTGAATCGAGAACGTAAGTTGGGAGCAACGCTGAAGTGGCCGCTTTATAAGTCACGAGGCACTTGGTCGTATCGATTGCACCCTTATGGGAAATAGATGCATCGACGGTTGTAAAGTCGGAGGCAGTCAAGTCCATTGCAAGGGCCAGTTGCGTCGCGTTTTTAGCAAAACCAAAATCTAGCAATATATCGCTACCATTGATCTTTACCAAAGTTGTAGCAGATGCGGCACCCAACTGGTTACCCACAGCCGCCTTGGCATAAATGATCGCATTGGCGGAACGCATCGAGCCTTCCACCGCTTTCATCGCAGCGACGCGTGCGTCGGTTCCCAGGTTGACAAACTTCGGCAACGCGGTCGCCGCCAGAATCCCCAGAACCACGATCACCATCACCAATTCGATCAGGGTAAAACCAGATTGTTGCTTATTCATGCGCATTTTCATCTTCATATCCAACTCCGTTATTAAATAATTCCAAGTGCCGGTACCACAGATGCGGGTTTGTTACATTCAGCTATACGACTTGTACAATTTTTGCGCCATTCAATCAATTTCAATTGAATGCCGCGCCACTGGTGTTATCGGCAATTCACTACAGTTACGCCGGCATTGCTGTAGGTCGGCGCAAATCCGGCGGCAGGCTCCGTATAAGTGACTGCGCAGTTAGCATGCGCAGCGTCGGGAGTAACCGTAAAAACGGTTGCAGTGGCGACCGGCAAAAAACCGGTTGTGGTATTCGCCATCCCGGCCGCACTGCCTATCGAAGCCAGCGCGCTGGTCGGGTAGCCATTGGTCATCGCGATGGTGACACCTTCCATCGTAATATCTGTATTTGGCGCCAATTGCTGCGTCAATTGCGCAGAATGGGCCAGGGCTGCCGCTGCCCTGATCGAACCGAATGCACCGTTCATTTTCGCGATGCGCGCTTCGGTTTGCAGCGCGGCGAACCTTGGCAGCGCCAGCGCAGCCAAGATGCCCAGGATGGTGATGACCACGACTAACTCGATGAGAGTAAAACCAGATTGCATTTTTCGTATTTTTTGCATTTTCAATCTCCTTTAAAGTGAATTCTTTTGCCAAACTGGTACAAAAATAATACGCCGAAACAACAAATTCTGGTCAGCAATTTTTACTGAGGCAATACTACATGCGGAAAGAGGGTTTTTGCGGGAAAGCAATGAAAAATGCCGTTTTTTGGTTCGAATGTCGCATTTTTGATAGAAAAAATTGCCGTGCGTAAATAATTTGTGCTTCGTGTCTTTCGCAGGCAAGTGCACAGCATCAGTTCATCAAATCTCGTTGCGGCAAGCGGCTGGCGGTGTTGGCACAATGCGGTTCCTGCGGGGCGGGATGGCAAATGAGCGCAAAAACCACCCGGTCCGCCGCGTCTGCATGGCATAAAATGCAGTGCATCAACTTTCCCAGGCAAAAACTACAAGGAGCATGTATGGCCAGGCCGGAAAAAATTCGTTTGGGTGAAATTCTGCTGCAGCAAAAACTGCTGTCCGAAGAGCAGCTGCAATTGGCGCTCAGCGAGCAAAAACGTACCGGGCGTAAATTGGGACGGGTTTTTGTCGAAAATGGTTTTGTGACGGAAGAGATCATTTCCGGCGCGCTGGCGCGGCAGCTCAACATCCCTTACATCAACCTCAAGCACTACAACATCAAGCCGCAAACGGTGCGCCTGCTGCCCGAAATGCAGGCGCGCCGCTTCCGCGCCATCGCACTCGACGAGCGCAACGATGCGCTGCTGATCGGCATGGCCGACCCCACCGATCTGTTTGCTTATGATGAAATTACGCGTCTGGTGAAGCGCGACATCGCGCTGGCGGTGGTCAATGAAAGCGAACTGCTGCAGACCATTGATCGTCTGTATCGCCGCACCGATGAGATCTCCGGCCTGGCGCGCGAACTGGAGCGGGATCTGGGCGACGGCAACATCGATTTCGGCACGCTGGGGATGGGCGCGGGCCTGGAAGATGCGCCGGTGGTCAAGCTGCTGCAATCGGTATTCGATGACGCCACTCAGGTGCGCGCTTCCGACATCCATATCGAGCCGCAGGAAAAACGCTTGCAGATCCGCTTCCGCATCGACGGCGTGCTGCACCTGCAAACCGAAGCCGATATCAAGATTGCCGCATCGCTGGCATTGCGCCTGAAGCTGATGTCGGAACTCGACATTTCAGAAAAACGCATGCCGCAGGATGGCCGCTTTGCGATGAAGGTCAAGCAGCAACAGATCGACGTGCGGATTTCCACCATGCCGACCCAGTACGGCGAATCGGTGGTGATGCGTCTGCTCAATCAAAGCGGCGGCACGCTCAATCTGGACGCCATCGGCATGCCGGCAGAAATGCTGAAGCGCTTCCGCGCCATCGTGCAGCGCCCGAACGGGCTGGTGCTGGTGACTGGGCCTACCGGCAGCGGCAAGACCACCACTCTGTATGGCGCGCTGTCCGAGCTCAATACCATGGAAAGAAAGCTGATCACGGTCGAGGACCCGGTCGAATACCGGCTGGCCGGCATCAATCAGGTGCAGGTCAACGACAAAATCGAACTCAATTTTGCCCGGGTGCTGCGCTCGGCGTTGCGGCAAGACCCCGATGTGGTGCTGGTGGGCGAGATGCGCGACCAGGAAACGGCCCAGATCGGCATGCGCGCCGCGATGACCGGCCATCTGGTGTTGTCCACCTTGCACACCAACGACGCCATCAGCACGCCGATGCGTTTGCTGGATATGGGCGTGCCCGGTTATATGGTCGGCAGTTCGCTGCAGGCGGTAGTGGCGCAGCGCCTGGTGCGCGTGATTTGCGAAAGCTGCACGGAAGACCATCCATTGCAAGCCCACGAGCATGAATGGTTGAAGGCGGAGTTGAAGGACGCGGTCAGTGCGCACCACTACCGGCATGGACGCGGCTGCTCGCATTGCAATGGCACCGGTTTCCGTGGCCGCATGGGAGTCTACGAAATGCTCGAAATGACCCAGGAAGTGGCGGACGCCGCCAATGGCAATGATCCGGCCGCCTTCATCAAGGTGGCGCAAGCGCAAATGGCAGGCGAAACCCTGCGTCGCCACGCGGTGTCGCTGGTGATCGCAGGAAAAACCACGGTCGGCGAAGCGATGCGCATCAGCAACCAGCTTGAGGATTAAAAATGGGTTTTTTTGCCTATAAAGCGCGCAATTCCCGCGGCGAACTGGTCAAGGGCGTGCTGGAAGGCGTCGACAGCAGCGCCGTCGCCAGCCAGTTGTTCAATACCGGCATCACGCCGATTGATATCACGGCAACCAGCCAGCCGCGAACCGGTGACGAAGTGGGTTGGTGGACGCGCCTGACCGAAGAAAAAGTACGCTCCATCGACGTGCAGCTATTCAGCCGGCAGTTGTATACGCTGTTGAAAGCAGGCGTGCCGATCATGCGCGGCCTGGCTGGCTTGCAGGAATCGGCCATCAATAAATCATTTGGACGAGTGCTCAAGGATATTCGGGAGTCGCTCGATGCCGGGCGTGAACTGTCTGCGGCGATGCGCCGTCATCCCAGCGTGTTCTCCAGTTTTTACCTGAACATGGTGCGCGTGGGCGAGATGACCGGTCGTCTGGAAGAGGTTTTCTTGCGCCTGTTTGCGCATCTTGAATTCGAGCGCGAGATGGGCGAACGGGTGCGCACCGCAATGCGCTATCCGTCCTTTGTGATGATTGCGATGCTGGCGGCGATCGGGGTGATCAATATCTTCGTGATCCCGGCTTTTGCCAAGGTGTATGCCGGCTTCAATGCGGAATTGCCGTTGATGACGCGCATCCTGATGGCGAGCTCGGAATTTACCGTGCACTATTGGCCGCTGATGCTGGCGGCGATAGGCGCTGCGGTGTTTGCATTCAAGACGTATATCTCGACCACCAAGGGCTTATACCAATGGGACAAGCTCAAGCTGCGCTTTCCTATCGTCGGGAAAATCATCTTGAAAGGCACGCTGGCGCGTTTTGCCCGCAGCTTTGCCTTGTCCAGCAAGAGCGGGGTGCCGATCGTGCAGGGTTTGAATGTGGTTGCGCAAACGGTGGACAACACGTATATCGCCAGCCGCATCGAGCAAATGCGCGACGGTGTCGAGCGCGGCGAAAGCATTTTGCGCACTGCCTTGGTGGCCAACGTGTTTACGCCGGTGGTGCTGCAGATGATTGCGGTCGGCGAGGAAACCGGCGAGCTGGATGACTTGATGGATGAAATCGCCGAAATGTACGAGCGCGAAGTCGATTACGAACTCAAGACGCTGTCTTCGCAGATCGAACCGATATTGATTGTCGCGCTGGGCATTCTGGTGCTGATTCTGGCGCTGGGTATTTTCTTGCCGATCTGGGATCTGGGCAAGGTTGCGCTGAAAAAATAGGCGGTCGGAAAGAGGGTGACGATGCTGCGGCAATCGTGTCGCGGGTTTTCATGGTTGACCGACCTCCCTCTCTCCCGGCCTCTCTCCCGCAAGCGGGAGAGAGGAGCAAAAACCCCGTTCAGCAAGTGGGAGAGAGGGGCGAAAATTCCCTCTCCCGCGTGCGGGAGAGGGCCGGGGAGAGGGAATTCAAACAGTCCTCACTCTGCGCACTGAATAGATACAACGCCATCTATTATTGCGGGGGTATATGCAAAAACACCGGCAATTCCGCATATAAACATTGCGGCATTAAAAAATACCAATCCATGTATGTCGAATGAGAAGAATCCGCTACGGTTGCGGGTCTTGCAGGTGCGTGATCGCGTAACCTTTCGCGCCGATCTGCGCCAGGGCATCGTCAAGCGTTAAATTAACCAGCGCGGCGGTATCTTGTTCCAGGTCGATATCGCGCTCGGCCGCCTGCCAATCGGTGCTGGTGACTTCTTGCGGCAACGGTTTGCCCTGCGGCACTGCCAGATACGAAGTGCGGTTCTGGCTTTCCATTCTTTGGTAAATGTCCACTCTCATGTCTAATCCTATCGACCTGGTTGGCAGGAAACATGCAAGCCGCGCTGCTCCGTCAGTTTTACCGGCATCGGCAGGGCGCGCAATGCGCTCGAATGACTTGGGGACATGAAGCGGTTAAGCCGGGGCGGTTTCAATGTCCGAGTGCAACTTATCCGTAATTTTGCGCGCCGGTCGCCCATCAACTGGCGCAATTCATCGATGCTGATGCCAGTGGCTTCTTGCATCCACAGCAACATCGACGCTCCGAGCGGCAATGTCTTGGCCCGAATCCGACGAATCACATCGACGTGGACGTTGAGTTTTTGGGCCAGGGTGGCATCGTTTTTCCATTGCATTTTTTTAAGCACTGCATCCAGCATGCGGCTCGGATCGTATTGGGTAAGTGCGGTTTCTTGGTGTTCAGCTGGCATCATTTTTTGTTTGAGTAACCTTTTTAAGGAGTGGTATGGGTATGTGGCGTGGCGCAAGCACGGTTGTCGCCAGACGCAGATCGGTAGTGTAGGGAAATAGCGGTGGCGCTTGTATCGGAATATCCCTAATCTGCTTTAGGAATTGGGTAAGAATCGCAACAAATTAAGCGGCATCAAAATAAGCGGCATCAAACGCCGAATCGCGCGCATGTCAAACGCGCATTCCACTCTTTGCAAGTGTTCCGGCAGCAGTACCGCGTGGTGCTTGCCCGCTATACTTGGCGCATGAAAATCACGCGATTGAAATTTCTCCTTCTCTGCCTGGCCTTGCTGCTGGCGGCTTGCGGTACGACGCAGCAACAAGCGCGGCCGGCGGCCAGCGCACAAGGCAACGAGGTCGCCCTCTATGCGCTGGGCTTGATCGGTACCGGCTACCGCTTTGGCGGCAAGAATCCAGAAGCCGGGCTCGATTGCAGCGGCATGGTGTCGTATATCTATCAGCATGCAGCCGGCTTGAACGTGAGCGGCAGCGCGGCCGATATTGCGCGACGCGGCAGGGAAATCCCGCGTTCCGGCGTGCGTCCGGGCGACTTGATTTTCTTTAACACCATGAACCGCTCGTTTTCACACGTCGGCATTTATATCGGCGACGCGCGCTTCGTCCATGCGCCATCGACCAACGGCCGGGTGCGCATCGACCGGCTCGATAACCGCTACTACGCGCAACGCTATGAAATGACGCGCAGTTACTTTGATTAAAAATAGTGCAGGGCTCTGGTGTATGCTTCGCTCCATTTGCCCGGGCGCGACTTGTCTGCGCCCACCGGTATCCGCCTGTATCATGTTGTGCCTGCGCCCCGGCACCCCCGATTTCCCCGAAAAACCCCGATAGGTTCGACTTGAACGAAAAAAAATTCCTGCCGCGCATGCTGGATCTGCTACGCCAGCGCGCTGGTCAGTTGCGCGCCACCTGGATGCCCCGGTTGGCGCGCTGGTTTGCTGATTTGTATGCTTATCTGATGCGCCAGCCGCCGCTGCGGCGCGGCGCGCTGATGCTCGGCCTGGCCGGCGCGGCGCTGGGCGGATTGCTGTTTTTGTACATTCTGATACTGATTCCCACCACGCCCAGCATCAAGGATTTGCAACAGGCGCGCACCGCGCAGGCGAGCACGATTCTGTCGGCCGACGGCCAGCAACTGGCCGCCTTCAACCAGGGCCAGCAGGAACGCATCAAGCTGAGGCAGGTCTCACCCTTCGTTATCCAGGCTTTGATCGCGACCGAAGATCACCGTTTCTACCAGCATCACGGGGTGGATTTCCGGCGCACCGCCGGCGCGGTTTTGCATACTTTGGGCGGCGACGCCCAGGGCGGCTCGACCATTACCCAGCAACTGGCGCGCAATCTGTTCCCGGAAGAGATCGGCCGGTCGCGCAGCATCAGCCGCAAGCTCAAGGAAATCGTCACCGCCTTCAAGATCGAGCGCGCCTACAGCAAGGATCAAATTCTCGAAACGTATCTGAATACGGTGCCGTTCCTGTACAACGCGTTCGGCATCGAAATGGCGGCGCGCACCTATTTCGATAAATCGGCGGCGAAACTAAATGTGCTGGAAAGTGCGACTCTGGTCGGCATGCTCAAAGGCACCCATTACTACAATCCGGTGCTGAATCCGGAGCGCTCGCTGGAGCGGCGCAACGTGGTGCTGGGGCAAATGCGCAAGCACGGACATCTGCGCGATGCGCAATACAAGTCGCTGCTGAAAAAACCGCTGAGAGTGCGCTTTCATCGCCAATACGACCAGGCCGACAGCACGGAAACCCATTTCACCGCTCATGTGCGCAAGTGGCTGATCGAATGGGCCGATCAGAATGAGTATGACTTGCAGCTCGACGGCTTGATTATCCATACCACGCTCGATGCCGGGTTGCAGAAGGCAGCGTTGCGCGCGGTTGAGCGGCAGGCCGATGCGCTGCAAAACATCGCCGATGTGGAATGGGGGCAGAGCCAGGGCGGCCTGATCTCGACCTCGACTGCCGTGTATGCGAGCGTGCGCCGGCAGGTCGCGCCGTTCCGTTATTTTTGGGATAGCCATGGCGAGCTGCAGGACAGTTTCATCCGTGAATCGGCCGAATATAGAAAAGCGCTGGACGCCGGCGTCAGCGCCGCCGATGCTTTCAAAAAACTACAGGCAGACCGCAATTTCATCGCCAAGCTGCGGGCCGCCAAGACGCGCCTGGAAGCCGGCTTTGTGGCGATTGATCCGAACAACGGCGAAGTGCGGGCCTGGGTCGGCAGCCGCGACTTTCAGCGCGACCAGTTCGACCATGTGGCGCAAGCCGAGCGCCAGCCCGGCTCGACCTTCAAGCCGATCGTGTATGGCGCCGCGCTGGAGAAAGGTTTTCGCCCGGATCGGCCGTACCAGGATAGCGTGATCGACATTCGCGCCGGCGACGGCAGTATCTGGCGGCCCACCGATATGTCGGGCGCAAGCGGCAAAACCATGACGCTGCGCCAGGGTTTGGTGTATTCGAAAAACACCATCACCGCGCAAGTCATGCAGGATGTCGGCCTGCCAAGCATCGTCAAATTGGCGAAAGCGGTCGGCATCAACCAGAGCAAGCTGGCGCAAGTGCCGTCGCTGGCGCTGGGCACCAGTCCGGTGACCTTGCTGGAAATGGTGTCGGCGTATGCGACCATTGCGGCCCAGGGCGAATACCGCAGACCGGTTTTCGTCAAAAGCATCAGCGACCGCAAAGGCAATGTGCTGGCCAGCTTCGATACCAAAGGCCAGCGTGCGATGTCGTCCGAATCGGCGGTGGAGCTGATCGACATGATGCGTGGCGCGGTCAATCAGGGCACCGGCCAGGCGGTCAAGGCGCGCTTCGGCATCAGCGCCGATATCGCCGGCAAAACCGGCACCACGCAAAACAATACCGACGGCTGGTTTATTCTGATGCACCCGAATCTGGTGGCCGGCGCCTGGGTCGGCTTCAACGATGCACGCGTTACCATGCGCAGCAATTACTGGGGCCAGGGCGGCCACAACGCGGTCTTGCTGGTGGGCGATTTCTACCGCAGCGCTTTGAACGCGCGGCTGATTGATGCCAGAGCGGTATTTCCGGGCGGTAAACTGCCGCCAGAGCGGGCTCCGGTAATAGCAGAACCAGCAGAACCAGCACCAGCACCAGCAGCAGAACCTGTTCCCGAGGACTGGATGGAACAATTACGCACGCTGCCGCAGCGGCAAGCGGTGCCGGCAGAGTCCGGACCGGACGCGAACTCCGACTCCGGCTTGAGTATCGACGAGTCAATAGTCGATGCGCCAGCGCCGCAGTGAGTCACTGTGAAAGTTGTAATTATTCAGCACGCTATGAATACCCCCTCGCCCGCTTGCGGGAGAGGGCTGGGGAGAGGGCGACTGCAAAGTTGACGACTTAATTAATTGCTGTACTCTGCGTAGATGCTTTGTCGGGGGTAGCCCGACAGCTACTCACTTTTCTTTGCTTCGCCAAAGAAAAGTAAGCAAAAGAAAGGCGACCGCAGACTTGCCCCTTCGGGGTTCCCGTTTGTGTGCTGCAAAAAATGGGAAATGAAGGAACTCGCTACGCTCAAACAGCCTTCATTTCTGATCCATTTTCTGCAGCACACAAACGGCTGCGTCCCCAGCGGCCTAACATCAAAAACAGCGTCAATACAACCGCCAATGGCATAAAGATGTCACTTGGATATCAACCTCATGGTAGGCTGAATAGAAACTAAAAATTTTAAATAGTGTTGAGTATGCATAAAAACTGCAACATTAGCGCATATGTTCATTGAGTAAATTTAAAATACATAACCCTGTATGTAATCAAATAAGGACCCCGTAATTCATGAAAACTCCCAAAAGACTCGAACCGCTAGTGCAGGAAGGCTTGGTGGACGAAGTCGTGCGTCAGTTGATGAGCGGCAAGGAAGCCACCGTATATGTGGTGCGTTGCGGCGACGATATCCGCTGCGCAAAAGTTTATAAAGACGCCAGCCAGCGCAGTTTCAAACAGGCCGCCGTTTACCAGGAAGGCCGCAAGGTCAAGAATAGCCGGCAAGCGCGCGCGATGGAAAAGGGCAGCCGCTACGGCCGCAAGATGCAGGAAGAAGTCTGGCAAAACGCCGAAGTCGATGCGCTGTACCGTCTGGCCGCTGCCGGCGTGAAGGTGCCAACGCCGTATATCTGTTTCGAGGGTGTGCTGTTGATGGATCTGCTCACCGACGCCAATGGCAATGCGGCACCGCGCTTGAATGACGTCGAAATGAACGAGGCCACGGCGCTGGAATACCACGCGCTGCTGCTGCATCAGGTAGTGCTGATGCTGTGCGCCGGCATCATCCACGGCGATTTATCCGAATACAACATTCTGGTCGATGAAGAAGGACCGGTGATTATCGATTTGCCGCAAGCGGTGGATGCGGCCGGCAATACCAACGCCGGACCGATGCTGGAACGCGATGTGGATAATCTCAAAGACTACTTCGGCCAATTTGCCCCCGCGCTGCTGGTTTCGCAGTTCGGCAAGGAAATCTGGGCCCTGTATCAGGCCGGTTTGCTCACGCCCGAGACCCCGCTGACGGGCCGCGTCAAGCAAGATAACCGCAAGGTAGATGTCGACGGAGTGCTGCGCGAAATCGAGGATGCCCGGCTGGAGGAAGAAGCGCGCATTCGTTACCGGCAGGAATTGGCGGGTTAGTTGAATAAGCGTTGAACTAGCACCGAACTAGCGCCGAACCAGCATCATTACAGCAACACCTGCCGCGCCGCCTGCACCAGGGTTGCCGACATCAACTCCAGGCGCGGCGATTGCACCTTCCAGCGGTGCCAGAACAGTTCGACATCGGTCGGCTGCTCCGGCGCCAGATCGACCAGCGTATGGCTATCCTGCAGATGCTCCATCTGCACCTCCGGAACCATGCCCCAGCCCAGCCCCAGACGCACCGCCTGCATATACGCTTCCGAGGCCGGGATGTAATGGCAAGGGTAGGCGTCTGCCGTCAGGCCGAAATGCTGCAGCAGGAAATCCGCCTGCAAGCGGTCCTTGCGGTCGAACGTCAGCACCGGTGCCAGTCGTGC
The DNA here is from genome assembly GCF_055694025.1 of Gelidimonas diazotrophica. Classification (NCBI taxonomy): domain Bacteria; kingdom Pseudomonadati; phylum Pseudomonadota; class Betaproteobacteria; order Burkholderiales; family Oxalobacteraceae; genus Gelidimonas; species Gelidimonas diazotrophica. The sequence continues at coordinate 3,166,029 of NZ_CM146349.1, read as the reverse complement.
CGAGCTGCGGTTCATTCCCTGCGCAAACCAGCGTTGGCGGAAGTCGGGTGAAGCCATGCAGCGATACCGCATCACACCCAGCGTTTCCGTGACGCAGCCGCGCATCGGCAGCCGCTCAGTCGAAATGCAACCCAGCGCCAGACCGGCTTCCAGCAATGCGTAGGTGTGGTTCTGGTCGTCCACCGTCAGATCCAGCAACACTTGCTCGCGGATTAAAAATTCCGCCAGCGCCGGCAGAAACCAGCTGGCCAGGCTGTCGGCGTTGACCGCCACCGCCAGCATCAGCGGTGCCGACTGATTGCCGGCAAATTCCGCTTGTAAATCCTGTTCCAGCAATTGCGCACGGCGCAGATATTGCAGCAGGCGCTGACCGGCCTGCGTCGCGCGGCACGGCCGGCTGCGCACCAGTAGCGGGCTGCCGAGCTGTATTTCCAGCGCCCGCACGCGCTGCGAGACTGCCGACGAGGTCAGATGCAAGCGGCTGGCGGCTTGCTCGAAACTGCCGGTTTCTATTACCGCCAGTACCGCTTCGCATTGTCTGGGATCGAATTTCATGGGATTTTGGGGTAGAAAGTGGCTCTGTATTAAGAATTTTTAATGATTCACTAATTAAATTAATCCTGCTTCATTAATTGTGCGGCCAAAAGCAAAATGGTGTCCATCATTCAATCGCATCCAGGATTCCATCATGCTGCTTCCGTTCTACCTGAAAGGCCTCGGTCTCGGCGCCGGTCTGATCATCGCGATCGGCTCGCAAAACGCGCATGTGCTGCGCATGGGCCTGCGGCAACAGCATGTCGGCCTGACGGTGCTGGTGTGCATCGTGCTCGATGTGCTGTTGATCGGCGTCGGGATCGCCGGCATGGGTGCGGCCATAGGCGGCAATCCTGTGTTGTTGGGACTGGCGCAGTGGGGCGGCGTGGCTTTTCTGAGTTGGTATGGGCTGCGCGCCTGGCGTGCGGCATGGGCAAATCATGCGTTGCAGGTGAATCAGCAGGCTGTCGTCATGAGCGCCGCGCAGGCAGTCACGGCCGTCGTCGTCCTGTCGCTGCTGAACCCGCACGTATATCTGGATACCGTGGTGTTGCTGGGCGCGGTCGGCGCGCAACAGGCCGGTGCCGGCAAGCTGTGGTTCGCGCTGGGTGCGATGACCTCTTCCATCTTGTGGTTTGTGCTGCTGGGTTTCGGCTCGCGCCTGCTGTCGCCGTTATTCGCACGGCCGCTGGCATGGCGTGTGCTGGACGGCGTGATCGGCGTGGTGATGCTGGTTCTGGCCGGGACGCTGGCGCTGGGCAGCGTGGCTTGATGCGGACGGTACGCGCGCCGCAAGCGGCCGCAACAATCCAATATTTCCATACTCAAATCATTCGTATTGAAATGATTGGAAGTGAGATGATTTGACATGGAATGTTATTAATGTACAATGATGGCTCTTTATTTGGAATCCAGTGGAACAGAAAACAGAAACGCGAGAATGGTTGAATTGTTGCCGTGGGGCGAGACAGAAACTCAGGATGTCGTTAAAGTGACACTTATGAACGATGCCACCAAACTTGTAGCCGTAAATGATTCAATCCGCATTTTACAAAGCGTGCGCCGTATCGCGCAGTGCGTGGAACATCATTCGAAGCGACTCAAGACCACTCACAACATCACATCGCCGCAACTGGTGGCACTCATGGCAATTGCCCAATTGGGGCCGAGTACGCTGAAGTCGATCGGGCGGGCGATACACCTGAGTTCAAGCACGGTAGTGGGCATCGTTGACCGGCTGGAAGAAAAAAAGCTGGTCTGCCGCGAACGCGATACCCGCGACCGGCGCAATGTCTACGTGAGCGTAACGGCGGTCGGCCAGCACTTGGTCGAGAATGCGCCGTCGGCGCTGCCGCAAGGTTTTTCCAGTGCGCTTGGCGCGTTGCCGGAAGATGATCAGCATACTTTGGTGGTGGTGTTGGAACAATTCGCTACTCTGCTTGAGGTTAAGGCGCCTGCCGGCGCTATCTAATTCTCCGATCTGCATTCTGATTCCCTCTAACCGGTAAGTACGTTCGGCGGCCGAGACCGGCCGCGAGAACGTTCTTGCCTGCAAAAGGAGAGCACATGAATGCACCCATACCCAATCCGGCGTCAGAGAGTCAGCTGACGTTACGCAAACCGCAGCCACGCGATGGCGCGGCGCTGCACGGTCTGATCGCGGCTTGCCCGCCGCTCGACCTGAATTCAATCTATGCCTATTTGTTGCTGTGCCTGCACCATGCGCGCACCAGCGTGGTAGCAGAACTCGACGGCATTCTTGTCGGTGCTATCACCGCGTATATCCCCCCCGAGCAACCCGACACGCTATTCGTATGGCAAGTCGCGGTCGCACCGCAACAGCGCGGGCAGGGACTGGGCCGGCGCATGCTGCAGCATTTGCTTACCGACTGCATCGCGCCGCGCGGTCTGCGCTGGATGGAAACCACCGTCAGCCCCAGCAACACAGCATCCAACCGATTGTTTACCAATTTTGCCTTGCAGCATGCTGCAGGCTGTCCCATCACCACTCTGTTTAGCGCCGATGATTTTGGCGAGAGTGGGCACGAAGAAGAACGTCTCTACAAAATCGGTCCCTGGACCGCGTAGCTTGACGGCAAGACGATAGTCAACATCCATTCCATCCCTTAAGGAGAAGCATGATGCGTACATTCAATAAACTGGAATCAGAGGTTCGTGGGTATATCCGTTCCTTCCCAACTATTTTTACTACAGCCCAAAACGCAGTGCAAACCGACGAAAATGGCCGCGAGTTCATCGACTTCCTGGCCGGTGCCGGTAGCCTGAACTACGGCCACAACAATCCCGTTTTGAAACAAGCGCTGCTCAATTATTTGGCCAGCGACGGCGTGGTGCAAGGGCTCGACATGGCCACTGCAGCAAAGAAAAATTTCCTGCGCACGTTTGAAGAACGCATCCTGAAGCCGCGCAAAATGCATTACAAAATGCAATTCACCGGCCCTACCGGCACCAATGCGGTGGAAGCCGCGATCAAGCTGGCGCGCAACGTAACCGGGCGCCAAAATATAATTTCGTTCACCAACGGCTTTCATGGCGTAACGCTGGGCGCGCTGTCGCTGACCGGCAATCGCAAGTTCCGCGATGCCTCCGGCGCGACACTGACGGACGTGCATCATGCAGCGTATTCCAACTATTTCGGCCCGGATGTGGATACCGTCGCGATGCTCGACAAGCTTCTTACCGACCCCAGCAGCGGCGTCGACTTTCCGGCGGCGATTATTCTTGAAACCGTCCAAGGTGAAGGCGGCCTGAATTTCGCCAGCCTGGATTGGCTGAAAAAAATCGAACAATTGTGCCACCGTCATGAAATTTTGCTGATCGTCGATGACATCCAGGCCGGTTGCGGGCGCACCGGAACTTTCTTCAGTTTCGAGCCAGCCGGCATCCAACCCGACATGATCACCTTGTCGAAATCGCTATCCGGTTACGGCTTGCCAATGTCGGTGGTCCTGATCAAACCCGAGCACGACGTGTGGAAGCCAGGCCAGCACAACGGCACCTTCCGCGGCAACAACATGGCGTTTGTAACCGCCGCCACAGCGCTCGATCATTACTGGAGCGACAACAAATTCCAGGCATCGATCGACAAAAAGGCACAGACCGTCACCACCTATCTCGACAAGCTGGTGAAAACGTACCCGGCTGCCGAAATGATGCGACGCGGACGCGGCCTGATGCAGGGTTTGGCATTCAAGGACCCGGAGTTGGCCGACCGCGTTACCACGCTGGCATTCCAGAACGGATTGATCATCGAAACCTCGGGCGGCAGCGACGAAGTCATCAAGCTGCTGATGCCGCTGACCATCGAACCGGAACAGCTGCTGGCTGGTCTGGATATCCTGGAGCAGGCGCTGGCCGATACGGTGGGTGATCTGAGCACCACTGCAGCCAAGAATACAGAGGTGACAGCATGATCGTACGACGCCTGCAAGACATCCTGAATACCGAACGCGACGTAAAGACCGAAACCTGGGCCAGCCGCCGCCTGCTGCTGCGCGATGACCGCATGGGGTTTTCGATGCACGAAACCACCATCTTCGCCGGCACCCAAACCCACATCTGGTACAAGAACCATCTGGAAGCGGTGTATTGCGTCGAGGGCAGCGGCGAGGTTGAGCTGATTCCTTCGGGTGAAATTTTCCGCATCGAGCCGGGCACCATTTATGCGCTCAACAAGAACGACCGCCATTGGCTGCGCGCCGATGCCGGCGGCGACATGCGGCTGGTATGCAGCTTCAACCCGCCGCTGGTCGGCAACGAAGTACATGACGCCGATGGCGTCTACGCCGCCGCGCCGGAATCTGTCGCATAAAGAGAGGAGCATCAAATGCTATCCCAAGACCCTTACAAAAGCCGCGCGCTGATTTCACCGGCGATTCTGGCGCGCTGCGAACCGGTTGTCTATGACCAGGAACCAAGCGCTGCCTGCGCCACGCTGAACCCGGCGCAACGCGATGCCTACCGGGAGAACGGATTCCTGTTTCTGCCCGAGCTGTTCACGCCGGCCGAGGCCGCAGCCTTGCACGATGAAATGCAAACGATGCGCACCGATTTTGCAGCGGCCGGCCGCGATGAAGTCATTGCGGAGTCGGGCAGCGGCGAGGTGCGCTCGATCTTCGATGTGCACCATCTGAACGATGTATTCGCCAGCCTGATGCGCGACCCGCGCGTGCTGAACGTGGCGCGCGAAATACTCGGCAGCGAAGTTTATATTCACCAGTCGCGCATCAACTACAAACCCGGATTTAGCGGTAAGGAGTTTTACTGGCATTCCGATTTTGAAACCTGGCACACCGAAGACGGCATGCCGGCCATGCGCGCATTGAGCTGCTCGATTCTGCTCACCGACAACGATGAATTCAACGGCCCGCTGATGCTGATCCCCGGTTCGCACCAGCACTTCATTTCCTGTGCCGGTGAAACGCCGATTGATCACTACAAGCAATCACTGAAGAAGCAGGAATACGGCGTGCCGGACGAACTCCTGCTGCGCTACCTGGCGGACATGGGCGGCATCACGTCTTGCAAGGGAAAAGCAGGTTCGGTTGTATTTTTCGACTGCAACACCATGCATGGGTCCAACAGCAACATCACGCCCTATCCGCGCAGCAACGTGTTTTTTGTCTACAACAGCATCGAAAACCAGTTGCAGGCGCCGCAGGGCGGACTGCAGCCGCGGCCCGAGTTCATCGCCGCGCGTCACAACCTGGCGCAGCTGGAGCCTGAGCCGCTGACGTTGCGCACCTCCCAGGCATAACGAACCTGATTCGGTAGGTCGGGTTAGCGGCTTCATCGCGTAACTTGGAAAACTGCTCCGACATTTGCGGCTGAGAATGTCGGGTTACGCTAGCGCTAACCCGACTACCGACGTTTGCATAATTTCCCGTTTGATAAAACTAATTTAAATGAGACCAATCATGAAAACCATCTTCAAAACTTCCGCTGTCGCAGCACTGATCGCCACCGCCGCAATCGGGCTCAGCACTGCGGCAAGCGCCGAAACCACGCTGGAGCGCGTACAGCGCACCGGCGAGATTCGTATCGGTTATGCCAACGAAGCGCCATTCGCCTACACGCAATCCGATGGCAAGGTGACCGGCGAATCGCCGGAGATTGCCAAGGTGGTGTTCGACAAGATTGGCGTCAAAAAAATCGATGCGGTGCTGACCGAATGGGGCGGCCTGATTCCCGGCCTGATGGCTGGACGTTTCGATGTAATCGCCGCCGGCATGTACGTGACGCCGGAACGTCTGCAGCAAGTGTTGTTTACCGATCCGCACTATCAGATCGGCGATACGCTGCTGGTCGCCAAAGGCAACCCGAGCAAATTGCACAGCTATGCCGACATCGTAAAAAATCCCAAGGTAAAGCTGGCCGTAATGTCGGGCACCGCGGAGTACACGTATGCACGCGAAGCCGGGATTTCGGATAGCCAGATCATGCAGGTGCCGAATACCACCGCGCAGTTGCAGGCAGTAGGCACACGACGGGCGCAGGCCGCGGTTGGCACCCAGTTGACGATGAAGGATCTGGCGCTCAAGGGCGGCAAAAGGGTGGAAGCGATAGCCGACTTTAAAGACGATCCGGCGCATATCGGTTACGGCGCACTGGCCTTCCGCAAGGGTGACCAGGACTTGCGCGACGCGGTCAATGTGGCGCTGAAGGCGTGGCTGGGCAGCGCAGAGCATCTGAAAACAGTCACACCGTTCGGCTTCGATAGTTCCAACCTCACCACCAAGACCGTCGAAGAACTCGCCCAGCCATAACAATGACTGAGCTCCTGCCGCTCCTGCTGGAAGGGACCTTAGTCACCATCCGCATCACCTGCCTGGCTGCGCTGTTGGCAGTCGCGCTGGCGCTGGTGGCCGCGCTGGCCAAGCTGTCGCCGTGGCGCGGCTTGCGCTGGCTGGCCAATATTTACATCGAAGCATTCCGCGGCACCTCGCTGCTGGTGCAATTGTTCTGGCTATTCTTTGTGCTGCCGCTGCCGCCGTTCAACCTGACTCTGACGCCGTTCGCGGTTGCGGTGCTTGGCCTGGGCCTCAACATCGGCGCCTATGGTGCAGAAGTGATGCGCGGCGCGTTTGCGGCGGTGCCACGCGGCCAGATCGAGGCGGCGATTGCATTGAACCTTCCGCCGCTGCATCGCTTTCTCGGCATCGTACTGCCGCAGGCGCTGGCCAAAGCGATTCCGCCGGCTACCAATCTGCTGATCGAATTACTCAAGGGCACCTCGCTGGTATCTCTGATCACGCTGGCCGATCTGACGTTCCGCGCCAATCAACTGGTGCAGGCGACTTTCCGTACCGGGGAAATTTTCACAATTGCGTTGTTGATTTACTTCGTGCTGGCACAGGCGATCAACTTGGGCATGCGCATGCTGGAGCGGCGACTTAATCGTGGTTTAAGTGGTGGCTTAAACCGGGGGCGCATGTGAGCGGCCGCACCTTGTTCGACTGGCAGTTCGCTGCCGAGATTCTGCCCGACCTGCTGCGCGCTTCGCTGTACACCATCGGCATCACCTTTGTTGCGTTTGCAATCGCGCTGGTGTTCGGCTTGCTGCTGGCTGTCATGCGTCGCGCGCAATTGCGCTGGCTATCGTGGCCGGCCGCTGCCGTGATCGAATTCATCCGCAGTACGCCGCTGTTGATCCAGTTGTATTTCCTGTTCTACGTGATGCCGGAATACGGCCTGATCTTGTCGGCGCTGGCCGCCGGTACGATAGGCATCGCACTGCATTACTCTTGCTATGTGGCGGAAGTGTACCGGGCCGGTTTGAACGGCGTGCCGCGCGGCCAGTGGGAAGCGGCCAAGGCGTTGAGCCTTTCGCCCCTGAATGCGTATCGCAGCATCGTGCTGCCGCAGGCGATCCGTCCGATTGTTCCGGCGCTCGGCAATTACCTGATTGCGATGTTCAAGGATACCCCGGTGCTGTCGGCTATCACCGTGGTCGAACTCATGCTGCAGGCCAAAAATATCGGCTCGCAATCGTTCCGCTATATCGAGCCAATCACGATGGCTGGCCTGTTCTTTCTGGTCATCAGCATCGTCGTCGCGCTGCTGGTGCGCAAGCTTGAAGCGCATTTGCGCATGCCATAAAAATGCTTTTCACAGGATAAAACATGACACCTCCGATGATCCGCTTTAGCGGCGTGACAAAACGTTACGGCCCGCTCACCGTCCTCGACCATCTGGACCTGGACGTGGCGGCCAATGAAAAAGTGGCGATTATCGGCCCCAGCGGCTCCGGAAAATCAACCTTGCTGCGGGTACTGATGATGCTCGAAGGTATCAACGATGGCATGATCGAAGTCGACGGCGCGCCGCTCACCCACATGCCGCGCAACGGCGACCTGGTGCCGGCCAGCGAAAGCTACAAGCGCCAGGGCCGCCGCAAGATCGGCATGGTGTTCCAGAACTTCAATCTGTTCCCGCACATGAGTGCATTGCAAAATGTGGTTGAAGCTCCGGTCAAGGCGCTGGGTCTGAGCAAGGAAGAAGCCACCGAACGCGCCAGCGAACTGCTGGATATGGTCGGGCTCTCGGACAAGTTCAAACACTATCCGTCGCAATTATCCGGCGGCCAGCAACAGCGGGTGGCGATTGCACGCGCCCTCGCGATGCGCCCGCAAGTGATGCTGTTCGATGAGGTAACGTCGGCGCTCGACCCGGAACTCTGCGGCGAAGTGTTGAATGTGATTCGCCGCCTCGGCGACGAGCACAATCTCACCATGCTGATGGTGACGCACCAGATGGGATTCGCACGCGAATTTGCCGATCGCGTCTGTTTTTTTTCCGAAGGTAAAATCGCCGAACAGGGCACGCCGGAACAGATCTTCGGCGCGCCGCAAAACGAACGCACCCAAGCGTTCCTGCGCGCGGTGATGGAAGCGGTGTAAGCGTTGGCAGTAGTGCCGGTGTCCGTGCCGGCGCTACTGGCATTACTTAATATTGCGTAAGTTCCAAATCTAAAAAATCGCATCGGCCAGTGCGCGCAACGCTGCTGGCTTCGCAGTCCGGCGAGAAAATCTGGACTTGCATCAGGCCGGTTTCCTGACGTTTCCGCATCGCCTGCCTCAAGCGTTGCGTGTGTTCAATCACCATCAGCGACGCGTCCGGCACTTCAATCCCAACTTCGATCATGATGATGGCGACTTGCACCTTAATCTTTTCAAGGCGTGGCGGTTGATTATTAGGCGCGCCGAATTATTGACCCTTGTCTTGTTATTTCTCAGTATCAGTTACAAAATTATTAACTAATATGACGATGATAGTGCGAAGAAATGGCAGCACGGTCTGAAAAAAAGACGGAGACGGACACACTATTGAAGCGAACTCTGGATGGGATGAATAACAAGTTAGCGTAGCAATTCAATAACATAGCATCGGAGGCGATATGTCAGCAGTACTTTACGCAAATGACCAGGTGTCTGACGTTTATCCACAAGAGGTGACGATTGAAATTCGTGAGGGCGACTGGAAAGGTTATTTACAACACATCGCAAGGCCCCAAGACAACAAAGATTTTGTCAGTTGTTGCGGCGACGTCAGCGCATATAAACGGCAGTGTGCGATAGCTTATCTGGGCAAACGTGCGCAACTTAACGGCGGGGGATGTAGCAGAACCCAGCCACGCATCTTGACTCCGAGGATCATCTCTGAACTAGAGGTAAAGAACAAAGCCCTACGCTATCAGCGCTACCCATGGTTGGAGACCTTGATAAATCTGCTGGCAGAGATTGAGCGAAATCAGGAGAAGATGTCAGGTTGTGATGTTATCTCATTAATATCTGCTGCCAGATAGTGCGGTTGGTCGCACCAATCAGGTTCCAACTGCTGCTTTGGCAGCATGGGCGCAGACTTTTGCGGTTCCGAGAGCATCACCAATACGCTTGTCGTATTCGCAGTTTAAAAGCTTGAAACGCTCTGCCCATAGCGTCACTTTGCCTGCAAAGCCGTTGCATTTTATATTTACTGAGACAGGGTATTTTTATTTAATGTTTTAAATAAAGCGGCAATACCATTGTTTTTTAGCATACTCTAAAAAAAACCCAGAAAATACTGGGGGCTTTAAATCTGCCAGGCTATTTTTTGATGCGGACGGCAAACTGTTTAATCATGAAAATTTTCAATCAATTCATGCGTTTATCAAAGCCGATAAGCGGTCAATTGCTGTTTTCAGAATAATAGGTGTCTTCCAGCCATTGCAACGGGTTGGTCTGAATATATTCGGCAATATTTAAATATGCCTGCTCGTCACGAATGATGTGTTCATAATAATTGCGCTGCCAGATTGTATTGGCAGGCGTGTTGCATAACTGATTGATGCGCCTGGCAGAGAATGTTTTTAACTGTCGAATAATTTCAGATACCGGTTATGGTTTTCCCGTAGGGGCAGGTTCCAAACCTGCCCTTGGCGCGAACGTAAAACCAAGGGCGGGTTTGGAACCCGCCCCTACGGGGTTATCAATTTCAATGATGCCGTGGATGTGGTTCGGCATAACGATGAACTCATGAAGTCTGATGTTGCTGACATGATTGCGTAAATCAATCCATGTATTTTTGACGATTTCCCCACATTCATTCATTACCATTTGGTTAGGTTTGGAATCCGTCCAGACGATTTCACCCAATAAACATTGACGATGTTCAGTGCAAATCGTAATGAAATACAAACCCGCCTGCGAATAATCGTACCCTTTCAGGCGAATTGATTTCCGGTGATGAATATCAGAGTCATAAGCCATTATTGTTTAAATCCCGTAGGGGCAGGTTCTAAACCTGCCCTTGGCTCATGTTCCAAACTTGCCCTTGGTTTTACGTTCGCGCCCGGGCGGGTTTGGAACCTGCCCCTACAAAAAGTCCACCAAAAAATTCAAACCCGCAAAAAATCCTCTCGTTCGCCCAGCCAGCGCGCCAGATGCGCTCTTACAATGCGCGCGCTTTCCTCTGATGTATCTTGCAATAAGAACTGCGCCAGATTGCGCGCCTTTTCTACCAGCCATTGGTCGGTTTCCAGGTTGGCGAAACGCAGCATTGCCTGGCCCGATTGGCGCGCACCTAAAAATTCGCCGGGGCCGCGGATTTCCAGGTCCTTGCGGGCGATTTCGAAGCCGTCGGTGGTGGCGCGCATCGTCATCAGGCGCTGCTTGGCGACCCAGCCCAGCGGGCTTTGGTATAGCAGCAGGCAAACTGAGGCTGCCGTGCCGCGCCCGACCCGGCCGCGTAGTTGGTGCAATTGCGACAGGCCGAAGCGTTCCGCGTGTTCGATTACCATCAGCGACGCGTTCGGCACATCGACTCCGACTTCAATCACGGTGGTGGCGACCAGCACCTGCATCCGGTTTTGGGTGAAGGCATCCATCACCGCCTGCTTTTCGGCCGCTTTCATGCGGCCGTGCACCAAGCCGACCTGCAGGCTGGGCAATGCTATTGTCAGCGTGGCGTGGGTGTCGGTTGCGGTTTGCAGTTGCAGCGCTTCGGACTCTTCGATCAGCGGGCAAACCCAGTAGATTTGCCGCCCTTCGAGGGCCGCGGCATGGACCCGGGCGATCACTTCCTCGCGCCGGTTCTGGTCGACGGCGCGGGTCACGATCGGGCTGCGGCCGGGCGGCAGTTCGTCGATCACCGAGATTTCGAGATCGGCGTAATACGTCATCGCCAGCGTGCGCGGAATCGGCGTGGCGCTCATCATCAACTGATGCGGTGTCAGGTCAGGGGTCTGCGCGTTGGCGGCCTTCGCAGTTCCTTTATTCCGCAGGCTCAGGCGCTGGCCAACGCCGAAGCGGTGCTGTTCATCGACGATCACCAGCCCCAGCCGGGCGAATTGCACCGCTTCCTGGATCAGCGCGTGGGTGCCGATCACCAGTTGCGCGGCGCCGGACTCGATTCTAGCCAGCGCCTCCAGCTTCTCTTTCTTTTTCAGGCTGCCGGTCAGCCAGGCGACCTGGACGCCGAGCGGCTCCATCCAGCCGGCCAACTTGCGGAAATGCTGCTCGGCCAGGATTTCGGTCGGCGCCATCAGCGCCGCCTGGTAGCCATTGTCGATTGCCTGCGCGGCGGCCAGTGCCGCCACCACGGTTTTGCCGCTGCCGACATCGCCCTGCAGCAGCCGCTGCATCGGGAAGGCGGCGCACAAGTCGCACCGGATTTCGCCCAGCACCTTTTCCTGCGCGCCAGTCAACGCAAACGGCAGCGTCATCAGGAATGCATTCGACAGTTGACCGATGCTGTTCAGCTCCGGTGCGCTGACCTTGCGGCGGGCCGCTTGCGAGCGTTTCAGCGATAACTGCTGGGCCAGCAATTCATCGAATTTCATCCGTTTCCAAGCTGGATGGGTGCGCTCCATCAGACTATGCTGATCGACGTCCGGCGGTGGGTTGTGCAGCAGGCGAATCGCGGGCTCGAAGGCCGATAAACCGAGATTTTCCAGCAGCGCCGGCGGCAAAGTGTCGCGCCAATCGAGCTTATCCAGCGCTTGTGCAATCGCGCGGCGCAGAAAGCTTTGCGACAGGCCGACGCCGGCCGGATAGACCGGCGTTAATGCCGTTGCCAGCGGCGCTCCCGGAATCACGACCTTGTAAGTCGGGTGCACCATCTCGGGGCCGAAAAAGCCGTGCCGCAGTTCGCCGCGCACCCGCAACCGGGTGCCCTCGGCCAATTGCTTTTGCTGACTGCCGTAAAAATTCAGAAAGCGCATCACCAACTGGCCGGAATCGTCGGCAAGCGTCACCAGCAGTTGCCGCCGCGGCTTGTATTGCACTTCGCAGCCGCTGATTACGCCTTCGACCTGCGACGGCTGGCCAAAGTGCAAGCCGGCTTCATGGATCGACAGCACCTGGGTTTCATCCTCATAGCGCAGCGGCAGGTGCAGCGCCAGATCCATGCTGGATCGCAGGCCCAGTTTGGCCAGCTTGTCCGCCATTTTTCCCAGCGTCGTGGGCGCAGGTTTTTTGCGGGCTGATGGCGCCGGCACGGTAGCGGGTATTTGCTTTGGTTCTGGCATGTGGCTCATCAATGGACTGCCTAGGGCGTAAAATAGCCGGCTTTTACAATAGATACAGGTAGATTATCTGTATCTATTGTACTGATCTAAACTAATGCTGTGATTAAATACAGTTAATTTTCCGAGGGGGCGCCTAATCCTCCGGAATTATCAATTCAAGACACACGATGCATCCCAAATACTCTTTATCCGACTTTGATTTCGACCTGCCGCCGGAACTGATTGCGCAAACCCCGCTGCCGCAGCGCAGTGCTTCGCGCCTGCTGCACGTCGATGGCGATACGCTGATCGACCGCAGCTTTGCCGATATTACCGACCAATTTACCGCTGGCGATCTGCTGGTGTTCAACGATACCCGGGTGCTGAAAGCGCGTTTCTTCGGGGTCAAAGCCACCGCTGGAAAAGTCGAAGTATTGATCGAGCGCGTGGTGGATAACCGCACCGTCCATGCGCAAATCCGCGCCTCCAAATCGCCGGCAATCGGCAGCACCATCCGCCTGGCCGATGCCTTCGACGTCACGGTCGGGGTGCGGGTCGGCGAGTTTTATAAGCTGAACTTCCCGTCCGACGTGTTCGAACTGATCGAGGCGCACGGCCGGCTGCCGTTGCCGCCGTATATCGAACACACCGCCGACGCCTTTGACGAAACCCGCTACCAGACTGTGTATGCGAAAGAACTCGGCGCGGTCGCGGCACCGACTGCGGGCCTGCATTTCGATCAGGACTTGCTCGATAAGTTGCGCGCCAGGGGCGTGCAGTTCGCGTTCGTGACGCTGCACGTCGGCGCCGGCACTTTCCAGCCGGTGCGCACTGAAAATCTGGCCGAACATCAAATGCACAGCGAGTGGTACACGCTGTCGCAAGCCACGGTGGATGCGGTGCAGGCCGCCCAAGCCGCCGGGCGCGACGTGGTGGCGGTCGGCACCACCAGCCTGCGCGCGCTGGAGTCGGCTTCGCAATCCGGCACGCTTGTCGCCGGCAGTGCCGATACTGCACTATTCATCACGCCCGGCTATCGGTTTAAAACGGTGACGCGCCTGATCACCAATTTCCACCTGCCGAAATCGACCTTGCTGATGCTGGTGTCGGCCTTTGCCGGCTATGCCACTATCCGCAGCGCTTATTCCCACGCGATCACCCAGCGCTACCGTTTTTTCAGCTACGGCGATGCGATGCTCTTAAGTACAAAAAACCATGCTTGATTTCAAACTTCTCAAAACCGACGAGAGCGGTCAAACTTCGGCCCGTCGCGGCCGCCTGACGCTAAACCACGGCGTGATCGAAACGCCGATTTTCATGCCGGTCGGCACTTACGGTTCGGTCAAGGCGATGTCGCCGCTGGAGCTCAAGGAAATCGACGCCCAGATCATCCTCGGCAATACCTTTCACTTGTGGCTGCGCCCCGGCGTGGAGGTGCTGAAAAAATTCGGCGGCCTGCATCGCTTCATGGGCTGGGACCAGCCGATTCTGACCGATTCCGGCGGATTCCAAGTGTTTTCGCTGGGCGCGATGCGCAAGATCACCGAAGAAGGGGTGCATTTTTCATCACCAATCAATGGCGATAAATTGTTCCTGTCGCCGGAAGTCTCGATGCAGATCCAGCGCGCGCTGAATTCCGACATCGTGATGCAGTTCGACGAATGCACGCCGTATGAAATCGACGGCCGTCCGGCCACACTCGACGAGGCGGCCCAATCGATGCGCATGTCGTTGCGCTGGGCCAAACGCTCCAAGGATGAATTTGTCGGCGGTGAAAACCCGAATGCGCTGTTCGGCATCGTGCAAGGCGGCATGTTCGAACATTTGCGCGACGAATCGCTGGCTGGGCTGGAAGACATCGGCTTTCCCGGCATTGCCATCGGCGGGCTGTCGGTGGGCGAGCCGAAAGAAGAAATGATGCGCATGCTGGCGCACATCGGGCCAAGGCTGCCGGCTAATAAACCGCATTATTTAATGGGCGTCGGCACGCCGGAAGATTTAGTTGCTGGCGTAGCCAACGGCATCGACATGTTCGATTGCGTGATGCCAACCCGGAATGCGCGCAACGGCTGGCTGTTCACCCGTTTCGGCGATATCAAGATCAAGAATGCGCGCTACAAGGACGACGAGCAGCCGCTCGACGAAACCTGCGATTGCTACACCTGCCGCAATTTTTCACGCGCCTATTTGCATCATTTGCACCGCACCGGCGAAATTCTGGGTGCGCGTTTGAATACCATCCATAACCTGCACTATTACCTGCAGCTGATGCGTGAAATGCGCTCGGCCATCGACGCGCAACAATTTTCGGCTTTTGTGCTGCGCTTCCGCACGGAGCGCTCGCGCGGAATCTGATCATTGCAATTGCAGCTACAAAAATCAAAAGCCCGGAGTTGCCAGTTTATGAAAACTGGCAACTCCGGGCTTTTGATTTAGCGGTCGTGCGTTATTGCTTATTACTGAGCAGGTGCTGGTGTCACAGCTGGAGCAGGAGTTGCTTTTTTCGCTGCTGCATGCTTCATTTTCTTGGCATGGCTGGCTTTTTTCATGTGGCTGGATTTTTTCGCAGCGGCTTTAGCTGGCATGGCTGGAGTAGCGGCCGGTGCACTTGCAGCAGCAGGAGTTGCAGGAGTAACAGGAGCAGCAGCAGGAGTTGCTGCAAAGGCTGTACCCATTGCGAAAGTAGCGGCTACTAAGGTTGCGATAAGTTTGTTCATGCTAAAGTCCTTTTGGTTGGGTCCGTAGACAATCGCTACGTAGTGCAGATAACGCAGCGCTTCTGAGTCCGGTTGACAACGAATGCAAATAATTTTCAAGCGGAACTGTTGTGTCGCGACACCCCCCAATTAATAACTGCTGTTACGCACGCCATAATTGGGGCAGGCATCGGCAATGTCCAACCTCAGATAACAAATATTGGCAGGGTATGTGCAAATAAATAGCATTTTCCGCATAGTTTCATTGCGACTTTAAAAATACTGTTGCCTGTATGAATTTCAGCCCAGAACCATGTCGAATGCTGGCGCTGGAATACCATGCCGTCATAGGGCCGCGTATCAGGAAACCCATGCCTGAATGCTAAAATGCCTGCCTGTTTATAACAACCAACTGGAGTACGCCTTGTTTATTTCTAATGCATTTGCACAATCAGGCCCACTGGAATCCCTCGGTTTGGGTAGCAACCTGACTAGTTTTCTGCCGATCATCCTGATGTTCGCGGTGATGTATTTTCTGATGATTCGTCCGCAGATGAAACGCCAGAAAGAGCAGAAGGCCATGATGGCAGCCATCGCCAAGGGCGACGAGGTGATCACCAGCGGCGGCATGCTGGGTCGCGTTACCAAAGTGACTGATGTCTATGTGACACTGGAAATCGCCAATGCTACCGAAATCGTGATCCAAAAAGCGGCCATCGCCACTCTGCTGCCAAAGGGCACGATCAAATCGATTTGATGCTGTGTGTGCCGGTTCGCGCGCGCTGTGCGCAGTTCCGGCCATCCAAGTCACCCAGGCCATTTCTGCCCGGCGGCCAACCCTGAACATTGAATCGATATGAATCGTTATCCCCTCTGGAAGTATCTCGTTATCGCCTTTGCGCTGCTGCTGGGCGTGTTGTATACGCTGCCGAACTTCTTTGGCGAATCGCCCGCAGTGCAAATCAGTAGCGCCAAAGCCACCATCAAGGTCGATACCGGTCTGGTGACGCAGGTAGAACAGATTTTGAAAACCAATGACATGGCCACTGGCGGCGTGTTCTTTGATGCGGTTGGCAATCAGGGTTCGGTGCGGGCCCGCTTTGCCAATCCCGATGCCCAGTTCAAGGCCAAGGCATTGCTGGAAAAGGAGCTCAACATCGACCCGGCGGACCCGGTATATACCGTCGCCTTCAACCTGTTGCCGAATACGCCCGGCTGGTTGCAAAGCTTGCATGCGCTGCCGATGTACCTCGGCCTCGATTTGCGCGGCGGCGTGCATTTCCTGATGGAAGTCGATACCAAGGCGGTGCTTAACAAACGTTTGCAAGGACTGCAAGCCAGCGTGCGCAGCATTTTGCGCGATAAGAATATCCGTCATGCCGGTCTTTCCCGCAGCGCCGATACGCTCGAACTGCTGTTCCGCGATCAGCCCACCCTGGCTAAAGCGCAGGCAGAGCTGGCGTCGCAACTCAGTGAACTGACGTTCAATGTGAGCGGCAGCGGCAGCGAACTCAAGCTGGTGCTGCGCATGAAGCCGGAAGCCCTGACAAAAACCGTGGATGACGGGGTGCAGCAGAACATCACGACCCTGTCCAAGCGCGTCAACGAACTCGGCGTGGCCGAGCCGATCATCCAGCGCCAGGGTGCCAGCCGGATCGTGGTGCAATTGCCGGGCGTGCAGGATGTCTCGCGCGCCAAGGACATCATCGGCCGCACCGCGACCCTGGAAGTGCGCCTGGTCGATGAAACAGTTACCCGCGGCACTGAAGAAAGCGCCGCGATTCCGTTTGGCTCCGAGCTGTTCAAGGTCGGCAAGGGCGCGCCGGTGGTGTTGTACAAGGAGCCGATCATTACCGGCGACTATATTTCCAGCGCCACTGCCAGCTTCGATCAAAACAACCGGCCATCGGTCAGCATCGATCTCAACGGTGACGGCGGGCGCCGCATGCGCGACGCCACCCGCGGCAAGATCGGCAAGTTGATGGCGATCGTGCTGTTTGAGAAAAACCGCGGCGAAGTGCTGACGGTAGCTACCATCCAGGATGAACTCGGGTCGCGCTTTCAGATCACCGGCGAAGGTTCGTCCCAGGCCTCCAGCGACCTGGCACTGCTGCTGCGCGCCGGTTCGCTGGCTGCGCCGATGGAAATCATCGAGGAGCGCACTATCGGCCCGCAACTCGGCGCTGAAAACATCAAGAAGGGTTTCGATTCGACCATGTACGGTTTTCTGGTAGTGGCCGCTTTCATGACGGTGTATTACATGCTGTTTGGTTTGTTCAGCGTGTTCGCGCTGTCGACCAATCTGCTGTTGCTGGTGGCGATTCTGTCGATGCTGCAGGCGACCCTGACCTTGCCGGGAATTGCCGCGATTGCGCTCACGCTCGGTATGGCAATCGACGCCAACGTGCTGATCAACGAACGGATTCGGGAAGAACTGCGGGCCGGACACTCGCCGCAAGCAGCGATAGCGATGGGCTTCGACCGGGCCTGGGCCACCATTCTGGACTCCAATGTGACCACTCTGATTGCCGGTCTGGCGTTGTTGATCTTCGGTTCCGGCGCGATTCGCGGCTTTGCTGTGGTGCATTGCATCGGCATCGTGACCTCGATTTTCTCTTCGGTGTTCGTCTCGCGCGGCCTGGCCAATCTGTGGTACGGCCGCAAGAAAAAACTGACCAGCCTGTCGATTGGGACGGTCTGGAAGCCGGAACATTAAACGGTTCTGTGCTTACGTCAGTTTTAGTCAGTTTTAATCAAGCATCTCGCGGTGGTCTGGCCGGGCCAGAGCACCGCATTGAAAGGATCGATGATGGAATTATTCCGCATCAAAAAAGATATTCCATTTATGCGCAACGCATTGTTACTCAATGTGATCTCGGCAATCACGTTTGCGCTGGCGGTGTTTTTCCTGGTGAACAAGGGCTTGCATCTATCGATTGAATTTACCGGTGGCACCGTGATGGAGGTGGCCTATTCCAAAGCGGCCGATATCGATGGCATTCGCAAATCGGTGGTGGCGCTGGGCTACACCGATAACCAGGTGCAGAGCTTCGGCACTGCGCAGGACGTGATGATCCGCCTGCCGCTCAAGAGCGGCGTGACGGCAGCCGAGCAAAACGACAAGGTGATGGCGGCGCTGAAGGCAAAAGATGCCGATGTGGCGCTCAGGCGCGCCGAATTCGTCGGGCCGCAGGTGGGCCAGGAACTCGCGCATGACGGCCTGATGGCGCTGGCGATGGTGATCATCGGCATCATGATTTATCTGGCGCTGCGCTTCGAATGGAAGTTTGCGGTGGCAGCGATTGTCGCCAACCTGCACGACGTGATCATTATTTTGGGATTTTTCGCATTCTTTCAGTGGGAATTTTCACTCTCGGTGCTGGCCGGCGTGCTGGCGGTGCTGGGCTATTCGGTCAATGAATCGGTGGTTATCTTCGATCGTATCCGCGAAATGTTCCGCAAGCACCGCAAGATGGCGGTACCGCAGGTCATCGATCACGCGATCACCAGCACTATTTCGCGTACCGTCATCACGCACGGCTCGACCCAGATCATGGTGCTGTCGATGCTGCTGTTCGGCGGCCCGGCGCTGCATTACTTCGCGGTGGCGCTGACCATCGGCATTCTGTTCGGGATTTATTCTTCGGTGTTCGTCGCCGCTGCCATCGCAATGTGGCTCGGCATCAAGCGCGAAGATCTGGTCAAACAGGTCAAGGATAAAGTGGAAAACGATGGCGCAGTAGTGTAAACATCCAGCGCTATTGCCAAGCCAGTCGCCAGAAACCTGTCGACTGGCTTTTTTTATCGGTGCAATCCGGCTGCGGCGGAAATGGACCAACTGGAAATGGGAAACTATTCTTTGTCGGGGTCAATATAGAACTGGTAATTGCTCCGCCCCATTTGCTTGGCCTGGTACATGGCGTCGTCGGCGCGGCCTATCAGGGTCTCGACATCGGCGCCGTGTTCGGGATAGCGGCTAATCCCGATGCTGGGCGTGACGGTCAAAACATTGCCTTCGACCTGATACGGCTGCACCAGTGCGCTCATGATTCTTTTGGCGGCTTCGCACGCGGTCGCCTGCGAGTGCATATCGGGCAGCACCAGAACGAACTCGTCGCCGCCGATGCGCGCCACGGTATCGATCCCGCGCAGCAGCTCGCGCAGCCGTTTCGCTACGGCCTGTAACAGCAAGTCGCCGACCCGGTGCCCGAGCATGTCGTTGATCGGCTTGAAGCTGTCCAGATCGATAAACATGACAGCCATCTGGTTGCCGCTGCGCTTGGCTACGGCCATCGCTTGCCTGAGCCGGTCTTCCAGCAGACGACGATTGGGCAAATCGGTCAGGGCGTCGTGATCGGCCAGGTGGCGAATCTGTTTTTCAGCTTGCAGGCGTTCCATGATCTCGGCTTGCAAGCGCTGGTTGGCGGTAGCCAGTTCTGCGGTACGCTGCTGCACCCGCAATTCCAGATTGTCGCGTGCGCGCAGCAGCGCTTCTTGTGCGTTCTTGCGTTCGGTGATGTCTTCGGTGATGTAGATCGAGCCCTTGCCGAGATCGTCCGGATCGATCGCCTTGGCCAGCATGCGGCACCAGAACGTGGTGCCGTCGCGCTTTTGCATCAGCAGTTCGGTATCGAGCCGTTGCCCGCTGCCCAGCATCGCCCTGGCAAGGTTGGATAATGCGGCGAACGCTTGCGGCGACGGATACAGGATCTCGGTAGTTTGCTGGATCAGTTCGTCGCTGGGCCAGCCGAACATTTCGCTGAAACGCTGATTGCAATGCAAAAAGCGGCGTTTGCGGGTGAAGGTAATAGCCAGCGAGACGTTGTCCAGAATCGCCTGATGCTCCAGCAGCAGCAGTTGCGCCGCTGCATCCGCGGCGTGGCGTTCGGTGATGTCTTCAATGAGGTATATCTGGCCCTTGCCAGGATCAGTCGAATCGATCGCATTTACCACCAGGTGGCACCAAAACGTGCTGCCGTCGCGTCTTTGCAGCAGCAGTTCGGCATCACGCTGTGGCCCGCCGCCCAGTGCCATTGTGGCCAGGCTGGCGTGTTCGGCACCGGCCTGCGCCGATGGAAAGAGCAGACCGGCCGGCTGCCCTGCCAACTGGTCGTCGGGCCAGCCGAATATGTCGCTCAGGCGCCGGTTGCAGTGCAAAAAATTGCCATCGCGGATAAATGCGATGCCGAGCGAAACATGGTCCAGCAGCGCCTGGTATTCCAGCAGCATCTGGCGATTTTGCGTTGGATCAATCGGAAGTGGGTTTTTTATCATGCTGATGCGCAAAATAGAAACGAATGTTAGGCGGCGTTTGTCGTCAATTTGATGCGGCTCTCCTTCTATTCCTAGGTCGCGAGGCGCCACTTCAATGTTTGCCAGAATTGCATTGTTCGGTCGGACGCTGCAACTCCCGAAAAATTCCATATGGACAATTAATTTGGTTGCACATTCTGACGCATTTTTAGGTTGGCAGCAGCATAAGTTGCTTTGTTTTACTTTTTTGCACTTTTATTGACGGCGCTCAATGCATCCAGACGGTTTTTGAGTGCGCCCAAGGCTGCTTCGAGCGCGACGAAATCCGCTTCGGCGTAGCCGGAAAACGGCTGTTTACAGAACTGTACGTGGGGATCGAACACTTGTTCGAAAGTGCGCTCGCCGGCTGCGGTCAGTTGCACAATGGTGTTGCGGCGGTCTTCCAGGCTGGTGATGCGCCGCACCAGTTGCTTGCATTCCAGCCGATCGACGACGCCGGTCAGGGTGCCCTTGGTTATCAGGGTTTTCTGGCCCAGTTCCTTGAAGGTCATGCCCGGCGTATTGCCGAGGGTGGCGATGATGTCGAATTGCGCCTGAGTGAGACCGGTTTTGCGGATATCGGGCGCAGACATTTTCTCGAAGCCGTGATAGCACTCGGACAACAGGCGCAGGCTGCGTAAGTAGCGTTCTTTCATACCGCGATTATATCGGCAGCCGGCGTTGCCGAACTTATCGGCCATCATTGTGGCCCAGATTATTTCGGCTCAGATCAGGCTGCTCCGGATGCGCTTGTTCAGGCTGATCGAGGTCCCGGTTTGCCGCCCTTCGTTGATGAAATTAGAGGGGGTATATCGTTTATTCATGCTTTTTGCGCATGTTAATAGGCCGATTTAAAAAATACAGAATGTAGTACTATATGTTTCCAAACAGCATTAAAAGAATCAAAAAGCGCGTTAATAGTGTGCATATCTGTTGTTCGATTCGCTGCCGCCGGATTTCCTGCCCACTGTTTTTAACCTGAACTTGACTATGTTGATACCTCACCACCTGCGCGGCATCCTGGCGCTGCTGCTTGTGACCTGCGTCTGGGGCACGACTTTTCCGGCCATGAAGGATTTATCGGCCGATCTGTCCGCGGTCTGGATCGCGCTGTTGCGTTTCTCGCTGGCGGGTCTGTTGCTGTCGCCCTTTCTGTGGCGGGCCCGGCGGGCCGATGTGCTGGCGGGTGCGCTGTTGGGCGCGACCCTGTTTGTCTCCTTCATGCTGCAAACCGAAGGTTTGGCACTGACCAGTTCCAACCGCAATGCCTTCATCACCGGCCTGAACGTGCTGGTGGTGCCGCTGTTGGGCGTGCTGGCCGGCAAGCTGCCGCCGCGCCACATGGTGCTCGCCATTACGTTGGCGATGGCTGGCATTTCGGCGTTGTGCTGGGATGGCGGAGCCTGGTCGTATGGCGACACGCTGGCGCTGGGTGGCGCAGTCTGCTATGGCATTTACGTCAAGCAAATGGAAATGGCGACCCGCAAGGCCAGTCATCTGATGGCATTGACTGCGGTCCAAATCATCACGGTCGGCATTTGCGCTGCGCTCTGGCTGCTGCTGTGGGAGCTGCCGCACAAATCGGTGGACTGGCTGCAACTGCAGCAGGCGGTGCGCCAGCACACCCCGAATCTGCTGTATCTCAGCATCGTCGCCACCGCAGCGATACTTTCGCTGCAAGTCTGGGGCCAGCGTCATACCAGCGCCAACGAGGCCGCCGTCACGTATGCGTTCGAGCCGGCCTGCGCGGCGATTGCCGCCTATTTCTGGATTGGCGAAACCATGGGTTGGCGCGGCGTGACAGGCGGCGTGTTGCTGATCGCCGGCATCATAGTCAGTCAGTGGAAGAACCGCGGCGCGCCGGCGAAAATACCCGGCGCGGTGCCGGCTGCGTCCTGATATTTTTCCAGTGTGCCTGGAATAACGTCAGGGCTTGGCCTGTTGAACCAGATCCATGCGTCGGCGCAGGCGCAGCGCTTCTGCGGTAGCGCCGGCTTGCTCGGCGCGCATCGCTTGCACGTCCAGCCATGCCAGCAAGGGACGTCGCCAGCCCTGGGCGGAGGCGGTATCGACCGCCAGCGTCAGCACTGCCGGGTTGGCGCGGTCGCTGCGCAACAAGACGCCGGCAGCCACTAAGCGGGACAGCGGATCGCTGATGCCGGCCACCGCAGCCGCAGGATCTGTGCCGGCGCGCATCACGCCTCGGTGCTGCGCGGGCAGCAGCGCGACATCTTGCGGTTGCGCACGGCCGGCCAAATAATCGGCGTAGGCGCGTTCCGGCGCTGCGGCGTCCTGACGCAGCTTTTCAAACCCGGTGCAGTCTTCCAGCACCAGGCTGGCCACACGGCTGGCGCAGCGGATCAATTCCGCGCGCGCCACCAACGCGATCTGACCGGTGCTGGCCATTTCGCTGCGAGCCTTGGCAAATTCCTGAACTTCGACTCTGTCGTTGCCGGACATATAAGCAGCGCTGGCGCGCTCGATGCCGCTTTGGGCGTTCATTTGCCAGTCAGGCACGGCAGGGCCACTGGCGCAGCCGTTGAGCAGGATGGCAATGCCAAGCGGCAAGAGTAGGGTTGATTTCATGGCAGTTTGATCTCCGCTTCGCGTTTGAACGGCCACTTGCGATTGATTTCATTGACCAGTTGCTCGACCTTGCGCAAGTTGCTCTCGACGTCGGCGCGCAGCGGGGCCAGATCGACGGTCGCGTCTTTGACATTGGCGCCGACCGCCTGCGCTTCGACCAACACCGCATCGACTTTTTTCATGCTGGTCCTGACGTCGGTCAGCAAACCGTTGAGCTGAACGATAGTTGCCTGTGCTTCAGGCATCACGCCGTTCTTGCCAAACACCTGGCGGTCGGCCTTGGTCGCCATGCCATCGACGGTGGCCAGCAACTGATTGGCGCGGTCTAGCGTGACCAGCAACTTTTTCGCATTTTCATCGGTGCCGGTGATGACGCCCAGCGCTCCGCTCTTGCCGTTGAGTTTTTCAGTGACGGACTTCACGTTGCGCAAGCTCAAGTCCAGCGCCGAGTCGGTCGCGGTCAGGGTATTCAGGTTTTGAATCAATTCCTTGGCGGCAACGAGAAGGCGGGGAATTTCGGCGGTGGCGTCGCCTGCCAGCACGCTGCGTATAGCGCCGTCCGGTAGCGGCGGGTCGCTCAGGACGCCGCTGAAGGCGCGCAAACGCGTAGCGCCCACCATGCCGCGTTCCATCGTGAAGATGCTGGAACTGCGCAACCAGTGCGCATCCTTGCGCCCCACTTCGACAATCATCCGGGCCTTGCCTTGGTTGTTGAGTTCGATGCGGCTGACGCGCCCGATCGCAAAGCCGGCGAACGTGATGTCCATCCCGACCATAACGCCCTCGGCGTCGTCCGCTACCAGCACCAGTTTCTGGGTTGATTCGAATGCGCCGCGTGCATACATCAGGTAGACCACCGTGGCCGACACCAATACCACCATCAAGATCAGCAGCAAGGCCGCCTTGAACTCGACATGGGGAATCGGCGGCGTGGCGGGCAGGGGTGATGTGTCGTTGGTTTTATCTGTCATGGATATGTATGTTTGCTGGGGTAATCGTTTTAAAAAAACTGATACTACTGTCCACGAAAAGCACGAAAAGCACGAAAAGCACGAAAGACACGAAAAAACTTCTCTATTGCAGTTGAAAGGAGGGTTTATGCATTCTTTCGTGCTTTTCGTGTCTTTCGTGGACGATGCTTTTCATGTCTTGCATGCACTGTCCACACCATCAATTAATAATAATTGCCCATCAACGAGGCCACTTCAATCACTAGCACAACGGCAAACAGGCGCACCATGCCGGCTAATCCGCTGGCAAGGTCGGTGCGGTGGCGGCGAACTGTGGCGACGTCATCGTAATACGCCGAAGCCATCGGGATAAACGACACGGCCAGGCTGAAAAAGAAAATCTTCAGCACCAGGATCAAGGTCACGGCCGGGTTGAATACCTGGCCGACCACCCGCGTGTAGCCTTCCAGCGCCCACGGCGTGAAGCCATAGATTGCCAGATATGCCAGCACCAGCGTAAGCAGGCAACTGACCGCGCCCAGCATCCACACCGAAAATACGCCAGCCAGCACACGCGGCAAAAATTCCTGCCGGATCGGGTCTATCCCCTTGCGCCGCAAGGCGTCCAAGACGCCCTGCGCACGCATCAAGGTGATTTCTGCGCTGTCTGGCAGGGTGCAACGCAGCGCCACGAACATGGCGGCCGTGAGCGGAATCAGTTCGAGCACCAGCACCCTGACCACCATCTCGATGGCAAAACGCGACAAGCCGTAGCTGAGAGCAGTGACAACCACAATCCGGATCAGCACCACGCTGATCAGGGCCGCCAGCACGGTAAACCACATCAGATTCGGCATCGTCGCACGCACGATCTCGCGCGCGATGGCGTTGCGGCCGGCACGGCTGTAGGTCGATGGCGACAGCGCCAGCGTCAATACCAGCACGCCAAACAGCACGATCTGCCACCAGCTGCCGAGCCACGCCAGCACTTTGCGGCCCAGGCGCCTGAGCGCCGACAAATAAGTAGCTTGAGTCATCATCCCGGCATGGTAGCAGCGAATGCGGTATTTGCAATCCCGGTCTGCGTTGCCTGCTTGTAGGTGCGCGCTGAAAAAGGGTATTCTGTTTCGATGTCATTTGTTTCTCTCTCCGCACTAAACCAAGTCCCGTTGCGCATCTTGCTGATTTGCCCCGACGGCGAAGTCTCGCTCACGCTGGCAGGGCTGTTGCAGCCGCTGCAGATGGCGGCCAAAGCGCTGGGACCGGCGCGTTTGCAGCTTGAATTGCTGGCGCTGGAATCCGTACTAAAACCTCCGCTGCAAACGCCCGCTTGGCCTGCGGCGCAACTCTGCCTGCTGGTATCCGACGATGCGCTGGGCAAGTTGAATAAGGATCAGGGCCGCATCTTGCTGGAGCGCTGTCAGCGCGCGCCGTTCTGGGGCGCGGTTGGAGCGGCGGTGTTGTGGCTGGCGCGCAGCGGCGCAATGGAAGCGGCGCGCACCGCGTTGCCGTGGGCGCTGTATGCAGACGCCGGCGAGGTCGCCGAGCGCGCCATTCTGACGCCGAATTTATTCGAGATCGACGGCAATCGGCTGAGTTGTTGCGGCGGTGCCGCCAGCATGGATTTCGCACTGTGCCTGATCGGCGCGCTGTTCGATGCCCAATTGCAAGCGCAGATTCAGGAAGCGCTGTGCGTGGACCGCATCCGCGGTGCAGCCGAGCGCCAGCGCCAAGCGCTGCAGGCGCGTTTCGGCGTATTGCAGCCGAAATTGTCGGAAGCGGTGGCGCTGATGGAAAGCAATATCGAGGAGCCGCTGGCCACCGACGACATCGCCAACCTGGTCGGCATTTCGCGCCGCCAGTTGGAGCGCCTGTTCAAGCAATATCTGGACGCGATGCCTTCTCGCTATTACCTGGAGTTGCGGCTGCAACGCTCGCGCCAGCTGTTGCGGGAGTCGCACCATTCAATCGTCCAGATCGGCCTGATGTGCGGCTTTTCCTCCGGTTCGCATTTTTCTACCGCCTACGGTGCGCTGTTCGGCATCACTCCGCGTGAAGAACGGCAACGCAAGCTGGTGCCTGGCCGCAGCGTTCTGCCGCGCCCATTGAAATCATAAAAACTTGGAGTATGCAGATAAATGCCGCTGTTTCCGCATATATATGTTGCGGTATATAAAAATACAACGTTATGTATTGGTCAAAGAGCTGGTGCTGAAAACCTGCTTCCTGAAAAAAGCATGATTTTTGATCGCAGCAGTAATGCCGGTCTCCGTGCCTGCATTCGGATGCCATTTGCTTGTAGGTGCGAATTTATTCGCATCAGCTCGCATGGAATCATTAAAAGTGCGAATAAATTCGCACCTACGCTGCTGTTGTTTCAACGTGAAAAGGCCCGATTTTGAACAGAGCATCTACAAATCTCTGCGCTTCGCTGTAGCAGCGCACCCGGGCGCGAATATTGCGCCGCCCAACACAGGATTATGATATTTCCTGTCGCAGTTTCAAAAGAGTTTTAGCGCCGGTTTTTTTACAATGACAACCTCTTCAGGATGATTTGGGAGTCAAAGTGAATATGAATGAATCGACCAGCATGCAGTCCGGCGCGGCAACCACAATGCCCACGCCCATAACCGTTACCAGGAAAACTTTCGATGCCGTAATTGTGCCGACCTATGCGCCCAGCGCGGTGGTGCCGGTGCGCGGCGCCGGCCTGGAAGTGTGGGATCAGGATGGCAAGCGCTATCTCGATTTCACCGCCGGGATCGCAGTCACCAGCCTGGGCCATGCGCATCCCGCCGTGGTGGAAGCCTTGTGCACGCAAGCCAAAACGCTATGGCATCTCAGCAACGGTTTTACCAATGAACCAGTACTGCGCCTGGCTACCGCGCTGACACAGGCGACTTTCGCCGAGCGCGTATTTTTCTGCAACTCCGGTGCGGAAGCGAATGAAGCCGCATTCAAGCTGGCGCGCAAGTATGCGAGCAACAAGTTCGGAGCGGCCAAGTCGCGCATCATCTCTTGTGCCAATTCTTTCCACGGTCGCACCTTGTTTACGGTGTCGGTCGGCGGCCAGCCCAAATATACCGAAGGCTTCGGGCCGCTGCCGCAGCAACTGACGCACATTCCATTCAATGACATCGAAGCGGCGCGCGCTGCGATGGGCAACGATGTCTGCGCGCTGGTGGTCGAACCGGTGCAGGGCGAGGGCGGCGTGGTGCCGGCCAGCAAGGAATATCTGCAAGCGCTGCGTACCTTGTGCGACCAGCACAACGCGCTGCTGATTTTCGATGAAGTGCAAACCGGCATGGGCCGCACCGGCACGCTGTTTGCCTACATGGGCTATGGCGTCACGCCCGATATCCTGACCTCGGCCAAGGCGCTCGGTAACGGTTACCCGATCGGCGCGATGCTGACCACCGAAGCGATCGCAGCGTCGTTTTCCGTCGGCACGCACGGCACCACGTATGGCGGCAATCCAATAGCAGCGGCGGTAGCGCTGAAGGTGCTGGAAATTATCCAGGCGCCGGAATTTCTGGCGCGGGTCCGGCAAGCAGCAGTCAAGCTGAACGCGATGCTGCAAGCAATCGTCGGCGATTATCCTCAAGTATTTTCACTAGTGCGCGGCAGCGGCCTGATGCTCGGCATGGTGCTGACCGAGCAATACCGCGGACGCGCCAAGGACATCACCAGAGCGACCGAAGCGGAAGGATTGATGCTGCTGATTGCCGGTCCCGATGTGGTGCGGCTGCTGCCGGCGCTGATCGTGTCGGATGCACAAATCGATGAAGCAGACCTGCTGCTGCGTCGTGCGCTCGAAGAGTTTCTGGCGGTTTCCGTGGCGGCACTATGACATCTATAACAACACGTCGTCTTTGATCAGATTGGAGCAGCCTATGTACATTGTGCGGCCGGTAGAAATTTCCGATATTGCAGCGCTTGAGTCGTTGGCGACAGTCGCTTCGCCCGGCGTGCACACGTTGCCCAGAACGCGGGCAGCGATCACGCGTGCGGTCGAGCGCTCCATTGCATCCTTTGCGACGCCGGTGGTGATACCGAGCGAAGAATCGTACATGTTCGTACTGGAATCGACGCTGGACCAGTCGATCGCCGGCACCGCTGCGATTTCCGCCACCGCCGGCTCCAACGGCACCTATTTCGCGTTCCGCAACGACGTCATGCAGCAAGTCTCGCGCGACCTCAACATCAGCCATAGCGTGCATGCACTGACGCTGTGTTCCGAGTTGACCAGCCATTCGCAGCTGTCGGGTTTTTTCGTGCGCGGCTGGGGCAACTGTAGCCAGGAGGCGGCGCTGTTGTCGCGGGCGCGGCTGCTGTTCGCTGCGATTTTGCCGCAGCGTTTCGGCGACAGCTTCTTCGTGTCGCTGGCCGGGATTACCGACAGCCATGCGCAGTCGCCGTTCTGGGAAGCGCTGGGACGCAAGTTTTTTCAAATGGATTTTCTGGAAGCAGAACGCTTGATTGAAGGCGCCCGCAATCGCACCCTGATCGTCGAACTGATGCCGCATTACCCGGTGTATGTGCCGCTACTGCCGGGCGATGCGCAAGCGGTGATGGGGCAAATCCATCCGGAGGGCGAGCTGCCATTCCGGCTCCTGACCGAAGAAGGTTTCGAGCCGGACGAATACATCGACATCTTCGACGGTGGGCCGATCATGCAGGCGCACAAGCACGCGTTGCGCTCGTTTTCGGCATCGTTTGTGCGTCCGGTGGCAGCGTATGCGCCGGATGACGCGGACGACGCTTTGGCCGGCGCGGCGAGCGTCACGTATCTGCTGGCTACCGCCAGAGAAAATGATTTTCGCGCCACCCTGTTCGATTGCGCGCCGCTGGAACATGCCGCCAACCTTCGGCTGCCGCCGCAGGTGCTGCAAAGCCTGAAGCTGACTGTTGGCGAATCCGTTTTATGTGTCAGATTGTGAGGTCGGAAATGTTAGTTGTACGCGCTGTTAATGAATCCGATCTGGAAGGGATGCTGGAGCTGGCCGGCCAGGTCGGGAGCGGCATGACGACGTTGAAGCCGGACCGCAAGATGCTGGGGCAGCGGTTGGAAATCGCCTGCGCCTCGTTTGCCGAGCAGATCGCACCGACCCAGCGCGATTACGTGTTCGTGATGGAGGATACGCGCACTGGCCGGCTGGCCGGCATTTGCGCGATCAAGAGCGCGGTCGGGCTGGAAGAGCCGTTCTACAATTACCGGATTGGCACGCTGGTGCATTCGAGCCGGGAACTGGGCGTCTTTTCGAAGATGGAAACGCTGTACCTGTCGAATGACCTGACCGGCGCCACCGAACTGTGCTCGCTGTTCCTGCATCCGGATTATCGCGGCGGCACCAACGGCAAGCTGCTGTCGAAAAGCCGGCTGCTGTTCATCGCCCAATTCCCGCATTTGTTCAATGCCAAGGTGATCGCCGAAATGCGCGGGTTTCAGCATCCGGACGGCACTTCGCCGTTTTATGAAAGCCTGGGGCGGCATTTTTTCAAGATGGATTTCAATCATGTCGATGACTTGACCAGCCTGGGCAAAAAATCGTTCATCGCCGAACTGATGCCACGCTATCCGCTGTATGTCGCTTATCTGCCGCAAGAAGCGCAGGAAGTGATCGGCCGCGTGCATGTCGCCACTGCGCCGGCGCGCCGGTTGCTGGAGCAAGAAGGCATGTATTACGAAGGTTATGTCGATATTTTCGACGCCGGGCCGGTGCTGCAGGCCAGGGTGCGCGAGTTGCGCGCGCTGCGCGAAAGCGTGCTGGCCATCATCGAACCGGCAGCGGAGAACGGCACCGAGGTCGCTGAGTCCACTGAGGTGGTTGCTAATCCGGTGCTGGTTTCCAATACCGTGCTGCCCGACTTCCGCATCATCGTCTCGCCAGCGGAATCACAATCACCATCGGCCCGTATTGCCCTCTCCACATCCGAGCGGGAACTGCTGGCCTGCTGTGTCGGCGATCCGGTTCGCACCATGACACTTAACGCCAGGAAAAATTCATGATGTCTGCGCATTTCATCAACGGCCAGTGGCTCGCCGGCCAAGGTCCGGTATTTACTGTCATCAATCCCGCCAATGGCGATACGCTCTGGAGCGGTGCGGCGGCGAGTGCTGCCGATGTCGATAGCGCCTGCCAGTCGGCCCGCGCCGGTTTCCAGCTGTGGTCGCGCACCCCGCTGCCGACGCGGATTGCAGTCTGCCAGCGCTTTCGCGATCTGCTGAAAGAAAATACGGAAGAATTAGCTGGCCTGATAGCGCTGGAAGTCGGCAAGCCGCTGTGGGAAGCGCGCACCGAAGTTGCCAGCATGGCCGGCAAGATCGATATTTCGCTGCAGTCTTATCAGTCGCGCACCGGCCAGACGCAAGCCGCGGTGGCCGATGGCAGCGCGGTATTGCGACATCGGCCGCACGGCGTGTTCGGCGTTCTTGGTCCTTACAATTTCCCCGGCCATCTGCCCAACGGCCACATCGTTCCGGCCCTGATCGCCGGCAACGCCATCGTCTTCAAACCGAGCGAATATGCGCCGCAAACCGCGATCAAGACGGTCGCCTTGTGGACGCAGGCCGGCTTGCCGGATAGCGTGCTGAACCTGGTCAATGGCGGTCGCGCCACCGGCGAGGCTTTGTCGCAACATCCGCAACTCGACGGCGTGCTGTTTACCGGCAGCTATCAGGTTGGCGCTATTTTGCATCGCCAGTTCGCTGGTCAGCCGGGCAAGATGCTGGCGCTGGAAATGGGCGGCAACAATGCGCTGGTGGTGTGGGATGTGCAGGATCTCGATGCAGCGGTGCATCACGCGATTTTTTCGGCATTCGTCAGCGCCGGCCAGCGTTGCACTTGTGCGCGGCGTTTGATCGTCGAGGATTCCGCCCGCGGCCACGCCTTCATTGCGCGCTTGATTGAAGTCGCCGGCAAGATTACGGTCGGTGCCTCGGACGCGTCGCCGGCCCCGTTCATGGGCCCGGTCGTGTCGGCAAAAATCGCAGAAAAACTACTGGCCGCCCAAGCCGGCTTGGTAGCGCGTGGCGGCAGCATACTGCTCGAAATGCGCCAGCTTGCCAAAGACACTGGCTTCCTTTCACCCGGCATCGTCGATGTTACCGATGCCAAAGAAGTGCCGGATGAAGAATGGTTCGGCCCCTTGCTGCAAGTGGTGCGCGTGGCTAGTTTTGATGCCGCGCTGGAAGCGGCAAACGCGACCGAATACGGCCTGGCCGCCGGCTTGCTGTCGGACGACGCGGCGTTGTGGGAACAGTTTTTAAGCAGCGTCCGGGCCGGCATCGTCAACTGGAACCGGCCGACCACGGGTGCCGCCAGTACTGCGCCGTTCGGCGGCAACGGCAAATCCGGCAACCATCGTCCGAGTGCGTATTACGCCGCAGATTATTGCGCGTATCCGGTAGCGTCAATCGAGAATGCCACGCTGGAAATGCCGCAAAAGCTGTCGCCGGGCTTGCATTTCTAATTTCTAATTACGCAGGCAGACAGACCGAAAAAATCATGCACACCACACGCGAATTCAATTTTGACGGCTTGGTCGGCCCTTCGCATAATTATGCCGGTCTGTCGTTTGGCAATGTTGCCTCGTTCAATAATGTCAAAAGCGCGTCCAATCCGAAGCAGGCGGCGTTGCAGGGTTTAGCTAAGATGCGTACGTTAGCGGCGCGTGGCTTTGCCCAAGCTGTGCTGCCGCCGCAGCTGCGGCCTGATTTCAGACTGTTGCGCAGTATTGGTTTCGGCGGCAGCGATGCCGATGTGCTGGCGCGGGCCGCCAAAGAAGCTCCGGTGATTCTGGCCTGCGCCTATTCGGCTGCGCCGATGTGGAGCGCGAATGCGGCTACGGTCAGCCCATCGGCCGACACCCTGGACGGCCGCGTGCATTTCACCGTCGCCAACCTGAACAGCAAGCTGCACCGCTCTTATGAGCAAACCCAAACCGCCCGTACTCTGCGCGCGATTTTCAAGGAGGGTGCGCGCTTCGCTGTGCATGACGCATTGCCTGGCACGCCGGCATTTGGCGATGAAGGTGCGGCCAACCACACCCGGCTGTGCGCCGCGCATGGCGCTGGCGCAGTAGAACTGTTCGTGTATGGCAGGGCCGAGTTCGATCCCGCGGCGCTGGCTCCGCAACGTTTTCCGGCGCGACAAACGCTGGAGGCCAGCCAGGCGGTGGCGCGGTTGCACGGCCTGCAACCGCAGCGCACCGTATATGTTCAGCAGAACCCTGCAGTGATCGATCAAGGCGT
Source organism: Gelidimonas diazotrophica (assembly GCF_055694025.1). Taxonomy (NCBI): domain Bacteria; kingdom Pseudomonadati; phylum Pseudomonadota; class Betaproteobacteria; order Burkholderiales; family Oxalobacteraceae; genus Gelidimonas; species Gelidimonas diazotrophica. Next base: position 3,133,713 of record NZ_CM146349.1, on the reverse strand, counting down.
ATTCCACAACGACGTAATTGCGGTCGGCAATGGCACTGTGTTGTTTTATCACCAGCAAGCTTTCCTCGACGAATCTGCCACACTTTCCGCACTACACATTGCGCTGGCCGATGCCGGCGCGCAATTGCAGCCGATACGGGTAGATAGCGCGCAAGTCTCGGTCACTGACGCGGTATCGAGTTATTTGTTCAATAGCCAGTTGCTGTCAAAAGAAGATGGCCGGATGGCGCTGGTCGTGCCGCAGGAATGCCAGGAAAACCCGACAGTTGCGCGTTATCTGCAAGGCTTGGTTGCCGGCGGCGGTCCGATTGATGAATTGATCAGTTTCGATTTGCGTCAAAGTATGCGCAACGGCGGCGGCCCAGCCTGCCTGCGCTTGCGGGTGGCGCTGACCGCTGTCGAGGCGGCAGCGATGCATCAGGGCGTGATCATGACCGAGAGCCTGTATGCAAGTCTGGTGGCTTGGGTCGAAAAGCATTATCGCGACCGGCTGTCCCCAGACGATCTGGCCGATCCGATGCTGGCGCTGGAGATGCAAAGCGCGCTAGATGCATTGCGCACAATCATGGACTTGCCGGAGCTGTATGCGTTTTAATCGGCGCAATGCCTAAAGTGTCAATCAGAGCCCAATACTTTCCACTAATTAGCGTCAAAGGCATCATCATTTTTTTGGCTTTTGCGTTCTGCGACAGAACCGATATAGTTGCTTTCACGCAATTCTGAAGGGTTAAGAACCGAGCGGTAGAACAGCAGCATCCGTTGCGCTTGTTTGCTGGCCGACCATTCTTGCGCATAGTCACGGCCTGCATCTCCCAGGTCTTTGCGCAGCGCAGCATCGCTTAACATCTTGACGACTTTGCCAGAAAAGTCAGTCAACTCTTCCCGTGCAATCCATACGCCCAAGCCTTCCTGCAGTACATCGCGGGTTCCCAGTTCTGCGGTGGAGACGACTGGAATGCCTTGTGCCATCGCTTCCAGTAAAACCAGTCCCTGCGTTTCAGTTCGCGATGCAAATACAAAAATGTCTGCGGCGCGATAGCAACTGTTCAATTCGGTATGGCGATCTAGGTAGCCGATGAACATGACGTTCTCGCTAAGCCCTAGTTTCTTTACTTCAAGTTTCAGGCTTTCTTGCGCCGGGCCTTCGCCCGCAATCACAAAGAGCACGTCGGAAATTTCTTTTCTGACTTGATCAACCGTCTTGATCAAAAACCCAATGTTTTTTTCGTGCGCAACGCGCCCTACAAAAAGCAGTACAGGCCGGTCCTGTGGAATATCGTAGCTGTTTCGGAACGCGACGCGGTCTCCTGGCACAAAACTATCCGGCTCGATGCCCGTCGGAATGACTTCTGTCGGCGTCGAGATGCCGTAGCTTTTTAATATATGCAGCATCGGATTGGACGGCACCACCATGCCATCCAGACTATTTCCCTGATGACGAGAGAAACGCTGTGCGACAAAGCGCATCAGCTTCTTGGGTACAAAAGGGATGTAATGGTGCAGATATTCTTCAAAAAAAGTGTGATAAGTCTCTACGCAAGGGATGCCCAGCAAACGCGACAACTTGGTGCCCAGGTAATGCGCAACGAAGGGTGTTTGTATATGGATGATGTCGTATTGCGCGCTAGCCAATTGGTCAAGATGCTGCATTACCCACTGGTAACGCATAAGCCTGTCTTCGGGATCGAACGGCACACGGCGTGCAGGTACGCGCATGATATTCGTTTCGTCAGCACTGGGCGTCCCATAGTCTGGGGCGATTAAGTGGACGGTGTGTCCAAGCGATTGCAGGTTACGCCGAAAGGTTTCTATAGAAGTGGAGACACCGTTGATGCGCGGAAAATAGACATCGGAGATAAACAGGATTTTCATAATTTTTTCAGCGAGGCTGGATGGATGAATCTTTGTTCCATTTAAATCGGATGGCACGTACGCCTGGTTCAGTTAGTGCAGTAAAACCAATATCCAAACGGTAACCAGATTGAAAAGGCTAATCAGAACTGCCGCGCTACCGATATCTTTTGCACGCTTGGCGAGCCTGTGGTCGTCGAGAGAGATGCGGTCCACCGTTGCTTCGATTGCTGAATTGATCAACTCGACGATGAGGAGCAATAGCACGCAAGCGATCATTAACGCGCGACCGAACATGTCATGCTCCAGAAAAAATGCCAGTGGCACTAAAACGATTGCGAGCAATATCTCTTGACGGAAAGCATCTTCATTGCGATAGGCTTCTTGCAGGCCGGCACACGAATATGTGAAGGCATTCAATAAACGCCTGATCCCTGTTTTTCCTTTGTGCGGACTTTCCATAATTTATTTCTCAAGTGTTGGCATTACAGTTTGAGCGGGACTGGCAGGACTGGCCGACCTTGCGCTAGGCACTGCATTCCATAAAATGAGCTCCATGCGGCCATCCAGATGCTCAACGATGGCGGTGCAACTGTCCACCCAGTCGCCGCAATTGATGTATTTCAGGCCATCCACTTCCTTGATTATTGGCCAATGGATATGGCCGCAAATTGCACCATCCACACCTTGTTCACGCGCGTGGCGGATGACGGAATCTTCAAAGTTAAAAATGAAGTTGACCGCAGTCTTTACTTTGCGTTTGGCATACCCGGCCAACGACCAGTAACCGGGACGTCTGAGGGTTCGGCGCAGCCAGGATAAATAGATATTCAGATTTACCAATATGTTGTAAGACTTGTCTCCCAAAATGGCGATCCACCTGTGATGGCGCGTGACTTGATCGAATTCATCTCCATGTAACAGCAAATACCTGCGGCCATCTGCTGCGGTGTGGATGTATTCATGCTCCACCATGATATTGCCGAATGCAGTGCCGACATATTCGCGGATTGCCTCGTCATGATTGCCGGGAATGAAAATGACTTTGTCTCCATGTCTGGCGCGTCGCAGCATCTTTTGTACGAACGTATTCTGTGCCAGCGACCAATGCACTCCGCCACGACTCATCGACCACAAGTCAACGATGTCGCCGAGCAGGAACACATATTCTGAGGAATATTCTTTCAGGAACTCAAGCAGGTGGTGGGCTTGGCAAGCCTTGGTGCCCAGGTGTATGTCAGACAGGAAGATCGAGCGGACTTGTTGCATCGTCATGCCGCTGCCATTTCCGCTGCAGCTATGACATAGATTTTGAGTGCAAGGCAATGCGCGTATTGGGCTGTGTTTTCCATGGAGGAATCATTGCATGGAAATATTTCAGCGTTGTTACAGCTTTATTTTTCTTTAGGAGAAAAAATCCCATTCCATCCGCTGGTGGCTATTCGCAACTGTTCTGACCCGAGCCTCGTCAGTGTGAATTTTCCACCGTTTTTCAGGGCATAGCGCAACATCCAGTTGGCCGCCGGCCCCAAGCGAATCTGCTCGCCGGTAAACCGGATTTCCAGATCCGCGCCGGTTTTGCAAATGACGCCAACGCTCTCTGCCCAAAGACCTTCTCCGGTTTTGATGAATTCCAGAAACAGAGCTCCTTTTTTTTCAAGAATCGACACCAACAGGGGTTTCCCATCTTCCATGGTGGTCTCTTCCCATTTCAGGGGAAACGCCTGATTGCCAAGCATAATTTTCAATTCACTGATCGTTGCGGCACAGGTTGGAGACGCCTGCGCTTGGCTATGCAATGACAGCAGCAGGGGCAAGAAAAGCAATAAACGTATTCGACGCATATAAAGGCCCATTTCTGTAGGTGTGTGAACGGTGGTGGAACAACATTCTGATCGCATACCCCGGTTGACGCTGATGCGATTTTGACCCAAGCTGCCGGAATTCTTTAACGGTCACTCACGATATTTCGGGCGGTAGACTGACTTTCAAATCACAGTTTCCTGGAAAGTAACAGGCGGCTTGCAACTAGAACCGATCGTTCATTTTCACCCATCAAGGCTCATCTGGCCCTGGAAATACACACTTTCGTTCTCCGTATCCAATCACTGCAATAGCGCCATAACAACATAGAAAGCCATCATGACTCGCAGCATTCTAGATGAAGCCCATATTCATCCTGCCATTCGCCAAGCCATCACTAACAATAATTCCGAAATCATTCGCGAAGTGCAGGCGGCCATTGCAAGCAACACTGTAGTAGTAGTCGGCATGGCGCAAAATCCGTTCCCCCGCAAGGCGCGCAAGTTGCTGGATGCGATCGGTACGCCGTACAAGTACCTTGAGTATGGCAGCTACCTTAGCCAGTGGAGGCGTCGTAATAGCCTCAAGATGTGGAGCGGCTGGCCAACCTTCCCGATGGTGTTTGTCAAAGGCATGTTGGTGGGTGGAGCAGTCGAACTACAGCGGTTGATCGATAGCGGGGAATTCTCCCGCATGATTGCTGACTAAGCTGGGGAAAAATTTCCGTCCGCTGCTGACAACAGGCGGCCTCCGACCAGAAGCTGTCGGTGGTCGTTACATTTCACTTGAATGCTGTCGGCGACCAGCTATGCTAAACCAATGAACTGGCAAGAGCCACGTCCAACGGGAAACCTGCGCGAAAAGCCGCGCAGGTTCGGTGATTTCGAACGTTAGCCCGTTTAAACGACTACCGTTCCGATGACATCAACTCAATAATGGAGGATTCCGATGAAGTACATGATCAGCTGGTTCGAGCGTGCGCAAGGATCGCCTATGGAGTACGAGAATGCCCAGAAGCGGATACTGGAGGTTTTCACACAATGGAAGGCGCCCGACAATTTCAAGATCGAGTTGTTCGTTGTGCGAGTGGGCGAGTGGGGTGGGCACATGTTGGTGGATTGCGACGATCCGTTGGCCGTTCACAAGGCATGCTCGACCTGGCCTGCTTTTGAATTCCAGGCACGACCTGTGATTGCCGTCGAGGACGCTGTCCGGGTCGAACTTGAGGCTATTTCCTGGCGGGACGGACTGAAACCCAAGTGATAGCGGCCATCAGCGGATCTGGATTGGCATTAGGACGGTAACTCACAAAGGAGATTAATATGCATGCGGTTGTAAGAACCTACTCGGGTGCTGGCGCAAAGCAGCTTTTCGATGTTTTAGAAGAGCACAAGGCCGACGTCGAAGCTACCCTCCGGAAAGTGTCTGGCCTCGTAAGCTACACACTGCTACGTAATGGTGATGGCGGTATGTCTGTGACTGTTTGCAAGGACAAGGCCGGCACCGATGCAAGCTTGAAAGTCGCGCGCGACTGGATTCAGAAAAATGCCTCGAATATCCACGCGAACCCGCCAGTCGTCGCGGAAAATTCGGTCATTGTGCAGATCAATTAGCGCGCCTTTCCAATCGATCTCACTACAATATCGCTGTCGCAGCCAACGCTTTTGCCGATCATAGACACTCTGCAGTCAGGCTGCCACCGATCTGCAGTTTTGTACGCTTGCTGCGCAGAGATGTGATCGTCCGCAAACCGTCAGATTGGGTTTGTAAGGTCACGCTCGGAGCATGGCCTGTACGATCTTGTTTGCCTTTGAACGATTCTTCCAAGTCGTGCTATTCGCCACTATAGCGAGCAGCACGGCGTTTTTTTGGGACACGGCTTACTCGGATCAGTCTCCGTCAGCTTACGGATGAAGCGAACGACGGCTCAGGGTCGTTAGTTGACCTTCGACATGGTCGTAGGTGAGTTCAATTCGGACTGACAGCTGGGCTCGTGTCCGAATGTCGGAACTCGGTGTGCCCCCGGCGCGGCGGGAACTGACCCCGGCGTGGGGCCGACTCCGATGGTGCCACGCCCGACTGTGGCACGAAGGGAAGTGAACGACTACAACGCTGGCGGCTTATTTACCCAGTAGCGCCAGAGTATGGTTCCATTCCGTAGCCCATGCGTGCAAAAAATCATGCGCATTAAAAGCTCTTTTTAGATGTGACATCGGTACCCGGTACAGATCATTTAATCCCAGCGCCAACGTGACCGGATTCCACACCGTTTTGTTTTTCGCCCTTTTGGCACTGCCTTTAACCCTTGCGCCATCATCGCCAAATATGCCGCCGCCACCGTCCAGGGCCTGTTCCAAATCAATTTTTACCAGACTGGCAAATGCCATCAACACCTGCTCTTTGTTAATGCCAATCTGTGATTCCTTTGCCGCCGCAATTTTGACTGGTTCGGGCTCGACCTCGCGTTTGAGTTTGCCTGCCAGGCGCTCCAGATCCTTCTTCAGAAAACGTAACTCATGCAAAGCCCTTCGAAAGCCCGGGGGCTTGAGTTGCGTCGCTATCTTATAGGCGTCTTTCGTGATCGTGATGAGCACATCCTCGCTTCCGGACGCAAGTCGTTGGGTGTCGCCTTCGAAAAAAATCGGCGCCGGGTAACCACCGTTGGCGTCACCGAACAGCGCAGGATAGTCGGCGTCATAGTCCAGCCAGACGTAGGGGGTCAAGCCGTTCTCTATCATGCGCGCCAATGCCCATGGCGTACCGGTTTGCTGCGCAAGCCAGTCGCATGCCTGCGCAGTTGTTGCCCGAAAAGGTAGTTCGATGATCGTCATTTTTCTTTCTTTTACATACCAAAATTAAATTGCTGGCACTACTTTGCGCATTTAAGGATAAGTGCCACGACCCACCTGGCACTATGCATTCCCAACGAACAGATCCGGCTTTTCGCTTTGCCATTCCTTCAGTGCCACCATTCGCGCCTGATGCTTCAACCAATGCCATCGGTTTGGCTGGGCCTGCTGGACGCTTCTTGCGGGATGTTGTCCATCATATGCGAAACCTGAAGGACCGCTATCGCTGCAGCTGGCGCACTCCGGGGTCAGCTCCCATTCTGACACGGGCCCAGCTGTCAGTCCGAATCGAACTCACCTGTGACCGTGTCAATGGCCGCATTTGGTCAATTTCTGACAGTGATCCAGCGACCCTGATTGGCAGTTCGGGACTGCAAGGAGCCGCTCGGAGCGGCCAAAAAAAAACTCAGAACCCCGCCCACATGCTGGCTTTGCCAGACTGGTGGCTGTTCTCTTCATCGTAGTGGGCGTTCCCATGCCATTGGCACTCACAAATTCCCAGTACCACTTTTATTTGCCGTGAATTTATCAAATATCAACAACATCGTCTGCAACTGACGGAGCATTGTTTCGCAGGCAGGACTGTCGGCGAAATTCAGTTGGTTGATGTGACCCGTCTGCCGTTGTGCTGGTTTTGACTAGTGCTTATCGGCTATGGCCAGCAGCGTGGTCGGAGCGTGGCACCACTCCACGTCAAACCAGATTGCCGGGCGTGGCTGGTTGTTATCCAAGGGCAAGCCAAATTTATTCTTCAGGAGACACATCATGTTAGGTGAAATGATTGGCGAAGGAAAAGGCAAGATTACCAGCGTCAGAGTATTGCCATTCGAAGGTACGGGGCCAAGGCTGGAAGTGTCGTTTCAGGGCGCCGGCAAGTTGCTTGAGCAGGAAGTGACCGAAGTGGGAACCTATATTTCCACGCTCACGCCACATGGTGTGTTCCATGGTGCCGGGCAGGGTCTGATCACGACCAAAAATGGTGAGATCGCAACCTGGACCGGCACCGGCGTTGGCAGACCGACCGGACACGGCATGGCGGCAAGCTGGCGCGGATCGCTTTGCTACCAGACATCTTCGAAACACTTGTCCGGACTAAATCAGATTGCAGCCATCTTTGAATACGAGGTGGATGAAAACGGCAACACCGTCGAGAAATTGTGGGAGTGGAAATAGGCGCAGTGAAGTTCTGAAAGATCCATTTGTCTTTTATTCCAATCGCTGTCCGCGCCCTTCGTCTGTCCATTAAGCGGATGCGCCTTGGAATACCACAATATAAGAAAGTGATGATATGAAAATGCTACTTACGGTTGAAATCCCACATGAGCCTTTCAACTCCCTCGTCAGAAGTGGAAAAGTAGGTGAGACGATTGAGCGTATCCTCGAAGCAATAAAGCCGGAGATGGCCTACTTCACAGAGCAAGACGGCACACGCGGCGCAATCTTCGTGATAGACGTGCAGAATCCGTCGGATGTTCCCCGCTTTGCAGAACCCTTCTTTCTCAACTTCCAGGCCAATTGCAAATTTCGGATTCTGATGAGCCCGGATGATTTGCAAAAAGCCGGCCTTGGGGAACTCGGGAAGAAGTGGGCGTGAGATGTGAGACACCCCCCTAATCCTGCGCTCAAGCGGGATGCGCCGCAAACGGCGTGTCCCTTTCTTTAATGTTTTTCTTGGCTTGATAGCAAAAACGGACCTCAGATTGCCGATGGTAATCCGCATTCCAGGTATTTTTTAAACGAATATCAAAGGAGTAAAAGGCCATGTCAATACCAATCCCTGCAATAGGTTCGATGGCCGCCGCCTTGGCCATCATGTTCACGCAGACGGCATTTGCCGCCGATGCGCCAATGGGCGCAAAAGGGGCCGCACCGTCGGCCACCGACCAGAAAATGATCAAGAACGCGATGCGGGCCGCGCCGAAAAAAGTGAGTGCTGCGGCCACGATTGTCGCCGCAGGCGCGGATGGCCAGATGCGCACCTTGCGCGAAGGCAAGAACGGATTCACCTGCATGCCGGACAATCCTGCGACGCCGGGTCCCGATCCCATGTGCATGGACAAGGCAGCCTGGGAGTGGGCGGGTGCGTGGATGGGTCACAAGACGCCTGCTAGCGGCATGGTCGGTTTCATGTACATGCTCGCGGGAGGAACCGACGCCAGTAATACTGATCCCTATGCGACGCAACCCGACACCGGAAATCACTGGGTCAAGACCGGACCGCACGTCATGATCGTGGGTGCCGAAGCCAGCTTTTATGACATGTATCCGAAGAGCGCTGACCCTGACACGTCAGCCCCCTATGTGATGTGGCCGGGGACCCCGTACCAGCACCTGATGATACCGGTCAAGTGAATGATCAGCCGCCCGGCATGCCGGGCGGCTGATCGGCGCAATTCGGCCGCCGGCCGGCCAATGCTGTCTGGCACAAAGGTGCGCACGTTCTCGCGGACGGCGTGGGCATAGCCAGTGGCGACCATGATCGGCCCCGGACTGCCCTGCAATATGCACGCGAAGAAAGACACCGCTTCGCTACAAGGATGAAACGCTGTTCAGGAAAACCACCTCAGAAACGCGGCGGCGGTTAGCGCTGCCGCGGCCAGCGTAGTGAGCGCGCGCCAAGCTGCCTGCTGTGCCCGTTCGCTCCACCCGACGCCACGATAGAGATACGCGGCGGCGAGCATGAATCCCGCGGCGACGCATACCATCTTGATCAGCAGCGCGGCAACCGCGATGCCATGAATATCCGGGAAACGTCCGTAATAAAGCCAACTGACTACGCCGAAAGCGCCACCGCTGACAGCTTGCGCGGCCCATCCCGCCAGCATTACCCATGCCAGTGGTTTGCGCATCCGTCCTGGCCCCGACCATAATCCATAGGCCGCGCTCCCGACAACGGCGACGGCGCCGAAATTGTGAACGACCTGGATCGACGCATAGGCCAGGTTTTGCAGATCCATGTGCTAGTTGACTGTCACCTTGACGCACTGTTCTACGCCGATGGGCGTATGACCCTTATCCACGACCTTGACGCAGATGTCGTGCTGGCCGGGAGTAAGCTTTGCCAGTGCGTAGCTGCCCTTGAGTTGACGCAGGATGGCCACTTCCTTCGTATCCACGTAAAGGTGGACATGGTCGCCCTTGGCGCCGGGCATGACTTCATAGACAACCTTGTTCTTGGTCAAGGCATCAAGCTTGGTCCCGTCCGCAGGGGCAGTTATCTTGACAGATGCATTCTCGGCAAGGCTTATCTGTGCATAGGCAAGCAGCGCAGCACCGAGGATTGGAAAAATAGACGAAATACGCATGGCGATCTCCTCTTAGTTAATCCGAATTTAATCCAAATTTAATCCGAATACCGCAGCGAGTACGTCATCTTCGGACTGCCCGGTTAAATTTTATGTATAGCACAACATCATTAAATGACAAGAAAAAAGGCCCATGGAGGACCGTTGACCGTTGGTTAATGGTGGACCTGCGAAGAATGGAGCCGTCGTTCGAAAGCTGGACTGAACGCTTTCCACTGCTGCGAAAGGCAGTTCAGGGCACGATGCCGACCGTCAGCGGAAATTCCTGAATGGCAGCTGTGTGTGACGGGCGGCACATGACCCGACACGGTCACTCACATTTGATGCTGAACTCTTTCGGACTCTTTGCGCGTAAGACTGTTTTTCTTGCTCAAAGCAGCATCAAGCAATTTATCGTGGCCGTAAATGTCCTGAAAGAAATAGACCTTCCCATCGCTTTTGACAATTGCCGTGCCATAAGCAATCACCACCGGCAATGGTTGCTTCAGACGAATCGTCTTTGAGTTGCCATTTTCCATGGCATCGCGAATCCGCTCCTCGGTCCAGTCTGGCTGATCCTGCAAGACAAACCTTGCCAGGGAAACCGGATCTTCCACCCTGATGCAGCCATGACTGAGATCGCGCCGATCACGTCTAAAAAGTTGTGGGGTGGGTGTGTGGTGAAGGTAAATATTGTCGTTATTTGGGAAAATGAACTTGATGTCGCCCAATGCATTTTTTGGCCCAGGCCGCTGACGAATACGCAATTTCCCCTGCAACACCGCATCCAGATTCGTCCCGGACAATGTAGAGATAAGCCGGCCATCGCCATCCACAAATTCCAGTTCCTGTTTATCGAAATAAGTGGGGTCACTGCGCAGCTTCGGCACGGTTTCGGCTTTGGCAATCGAGGGTGGGATGTTCCAGTAAGGGCTAAATTCTATGTAGCGCATATCCTCAAAAAAAAGTGGGGTGCGGGTATCAAGTGCCTTGCCGACGATGACATTCATCGCCACCTTCACACTGATCTGTCCATCGTTAATTTCATACGCGCGCAGGACGAACTCAGGCACATTAACCACGATCATCCGGGGGCCCAACAGCAATGGCGTCCAGCGCAGGCGTTCGAGCGTGAGCTCGATCTGGCGTACGCGCGCAGCCATGGAGGTATTGATCTGCTCAAAGGTGGCCCTGCCAATGACACCATCCGCTGTTAGCCCGTGACGACTCTGAAATGCCTTGACGCCATCGACCAGGGCGGCCTCGTACCGTGTTGGAATTTGTGCATCTGCCGCCATATCCCCGAGCGCCATCAGTTTCTGCGCCAACTCGGAAGTGCCAACGTAGGCCTGTCCGGGTGCAATTTTATTTCCTGGCATAGCGGGAAGCCGATGTTGGAAAGCGGGGTCGTTTTCAAGCGTGCGGTACTTCGTCAGCGCTTGGCGCAAGCCAACGTAGAGTGGCAACTGTGGTGCTGCAGCACGGGTGGCAGTTATGAGCGTATGGCTGGCAACAGCTTCTCTTGCATAGACTTGAGGATTTAGTTGCTTCGATGGCATTGCAAACGATGCGTGAACATCTCGCGGAACTACCCGGCCATAATGAATATCCGATATGAAATGTTCCAGGGCCTGCGTTAGTCCGCCTGAGAGTGTTGCTTGCTCAGCAGCCGAGATGGGTGCACGAGCAGCCTTGTCCACCGCTTGCGCCAGAGAATCCGCTGAATAGTCATTTGGATTCAGGCCATCCGCATCAGCCATCTTCAGGATTTGCACTGCCTCAATGGCATCGGAAGTGGGACGTCCATCGACGAACCAGGCGGGAAGATTGTTCGCGAACGCTGTACCAGTATTTCCCAGCACGAAGCCAAGCAACACAAACAGCAAGCACTGGCAACACCGGTTGGGACGAACTGCCGTGTTGATTGGTTTCATGAATAGGTCAAACTTTATAGTTGAGGGCTTTAATTCGATACCAGCTTTTTGGCGAGTGCCATATTCTGGGGCGCAATTGATGATGAAAAATGGAAATGCGCCTGGAGTATTACTATGATTACTATTGGTTTTGCTAGTTTCCTTGAGCCCAAAATTCCGGATGGCCGTCATCCTTCAAATAAAACCCACCGCTCTGAAGCTTCACCAGGTGCGTACGCGGCCAACATCCATATGCACAAAATCGGAGGCAGGGTAATAGCCCACGCCGCCGCCATTCAGGGCAATGGCGGCCCGGTGTATATCTGCCAGATTGCGGCCCGGCACACGAATATCTATGGCAAGCCCGTCCATATGCAGGCTATGTTTCGCCACGCCGCTGCTTTTTTTCGACAGCATGGCGTTGGTATCGGGTGACCGGTAGCCGGAAATAACATGAAAGCGCTCGTTCGTGTCCAGCGAAGCCGACAGCAGGCACAGCAAATCCAGTAGTCGGGCATCAATGGGGTTGACAGCGCCTGAACGGTGGTCTCGCAGCAAGTGATAAATTTCACTGAGCCCTGCAGGCTGGTACCCGCCATCCGCCCAATACACGGTGTTTAATTGCTCACCCGTATGCGTATTGTAAAACCCCAGTTTGCGCTCTGGCGCGGAAGCTGCCGGAATCGACGCGAAGCTCCTTCCAGGCAGGCTGGCTGCGGCAAGCGCCACCGCGCTCACGTGGAGGAATCCGCGCCGGCTGAGTACGGTCTTGCCCATCGGAATGGCGGCATCCCGGCTAAATGGTTTCATGGCATTCCTTTGGCGGCTGGAGCGGCTTCTCAAGCCAACTCTTCTGCCTGTTGATAACTGACAATAACTGACAATAACTGACGTAGATTTCCCGCAGAGAATCTCATTTTGGCACTCTTGCGGCCCCGGTAAGGTCCCGCAGTATTTTATGCGCATTCACGCGCAATTTGTAAATCCTTTGGCCAGCCAGTATTGGCCGGAAGCCGCTGTTGCATTCCAGAAAAATTCTATTGATTTGCATAAACGTTTCATTCTGATTGCCCAAAAACGGGTGATAACGCTTTCATCCGCTTGGTGGATAAACGCCTTGTTTTCCTGACTATCCTTGACTAATCTGGACATTGTGATTGCCACGTAATAGTTGCGCCGCATGTTCAACGGATGTATTTCTTCAAGGAGAATTTCATGCCTTACGTCGACGGTTTCGTTGTGCCACTTCCCAAAAAAAATGTAGAGGCTTACCGCGAGGTTGCGAGCAAATGCGGCGCGATCTGGCGTGAGCATGGCGCGCTGCAATTTCGCGAGTGCATTGCCGATGACGTGAAGCCTGGCAAGCTTACTTCGTTCCCGCAAAGCGTGAACCTCGAAGCCGATGAAACCGTCATTTTCTCCTGGATCGTGTATGAATCGCGCGCCCACCGCGACGAGGTAAACGACAAGGTGATGAAGGACCCGCGTATGGCCGACATGATGAAACCGGAAAACATGCCGTTTGATGGAAAGCGCATGATTTATGGCGGGTTTGAAGTATTGGTTGATCTTTAAGTCATGGCATGAAGCTGGCCGGAAATGGCGTGCTGATACCTTCGGTGGCGGGTGATACGAACTGGGGTTGTGCGTTTTTGCAAAATTCAGGCGCCATTATCGTAAAACCTGTTCGCGGAGTTTTTTTGGCGTCAGTGAGGTTAGGAGCATCGCTGCACCGCACTTCTCGCCAAGACGCATCCCATGTGATCAAAACTATTGCAATTCGCCATTATTCTATTGGCAGGAGTTCTTGCCGCTCGAAAGTTCTCCCAGCTAGTTGGCAAATGTTACTCACCAAGGAGAGATAACTATGTTGAAAAATGCACCAATAACACCGTACATACCGGTTACCAACCTTGAACGCGCTCGGAAATTTTACGAGGAGGAACTAGGGATCGAGTCCGGAGAAGAGTTTGCCGAGGGTGTCATATACAAATGTGGCAACGGCACACCGTTTTTTATGTACAAGTCAGAGGGCGCAGGTACTTCGAAGGCAAGCACTGCTTTCTGGCAAGTTGATGACGTTGAGGCCGAGGTGGCCGAGCTCAAGAATAGAGGCGTGGTGTTCGAAGAGTACGACATGCCAGGGCTGAAGATGGAGAACAGCATCGTCACCGGAGGCGGCGCGAAAACTGCCTGGTTCAAAGATAGCGAAGGCAATATTTTGGCTGTTAGTCAGACGCTTTAAGCAGTTGGGAATGCTGCTGCGCCGCGTTTTTCGAGCAGGGGAGAAAGATATGACGACGGCAAATAGCACATCTATTGATGAAGCCCTGATCCGCATGCTTATGGATGATCAGGCAAAGGCAGTCCGGGCTAAAGATATCAATGGGGCTATGTCCAACTACGCGCCGGACATCCTGTTGTTTGATGTTGTAAACCCACTGCAAAAAATCGGATTGGATGTGTGTCGAAAACGCACGGAGGATTGGTTCTCCTCGTTCCAAGGCATGATCGGCTTTGAAAATCGCGACCTCAGCATCGCGGCGGGCGATGACGTGGCTTTCTGCCACAGCCTCAACCGGGTCAACGGAACAACAACAGATGGAGAGAAAATCGAGATGTGGTGGCGCGCCACCGTTTGCTTGCGCAAGATTGACAACAAATGGATGATCACGCACGAGCATGCCTCGGTACCATTCGATGGGAAGAGCGGGATGGCATCGCTTGATCTCAAGCCGTAGTGCTTCTCGGATGTGCTGGGCCGCAGCCGAAATTAAACCCGATCAGGAGAAATATTAGGAGAAACACTATGCAAGTCACTCAAAAAATCACCCCGTGTTTGTGGTTTGATGATCAAGCCGAAGAAGCAGTTGCGTTTTATACCGCTATCTTTAGAAATTCAAAGATCACAAACATTGGACGGTACGGAGAGGCTGGATATGAGATCCACGGAAAACGGGCGGGGACGGTAATGGTCGTGGCATTTGAACTTGATGGACAGGCGTTCACCGCGCTCAACGGCGGCCCGATATTCAAATTCAACGAGGCCATCTCGTTCCAGGTCAATTGCGAAACGCAGGAAGAAGTGGACTATTACTGGGAGAAGCTAGCTGAGGGTGGGGACGAAAAAGCACAGCAGTGCGGCTGGCTGAAGGACAAATACGGCGCTTCATGGCAAGTTATTCCCAGCGTTTTACCTGAGATGATCAGTGACCCCGATTCTGAAAAATCCCAAAAAGCCATGGCGGCAATGCTGCAAATGAAGAAGATCGACATTGAAGCACTGCAGCGGGCGTATGCCGGAGTGTAGGGCGGGTGCAACCCGCCCTACACTCCGGCATCGTTCAATGTGCCTTGAATGGAGGATGTATGAGCACCAAGATATTTGTGAATCTGCCAGTAAGAAATCTCAACGAATCTGTGGCGTTCTTCACACAACTTGGCTTCAGTTTTAATCCGCAATTTACGGATGAGACCGCCACTTGCATGATCGTGAGCGAAGATATCTTCGTCATGTTGCTAACCGAAGAAAAGTTCAAGACTTTCACGCCAAAAGAAATTTGCGACGCAAAAAAATATACAGAAGTGCTGGTGTGTTTGTCTTCTGAAAGTCGGGAAAATGTCGATGCAATGGTGCGCAAGGCAGTCGCCGCCGGCGGCACAACTTACAATGAACCGCAAGATCACGGGTTCATGTATGGACACGGCTTTCAGGATTTGGACAGTCATATTTGGGAACTGATTTACATGGAGCCAGGCGCGATAAAACAGGCTTAATCATGTAATGAAAGAAAGCGGAATTTTTGCTAACAGATCATCGCGGCGCGCGGCTTTCGGCGCTTTCGACTTGCAACCAGCCAGCGCCATGACGCCGGAATGTGGCGCTTGCAATCCGCACGAAATTGCCCCGCTGCTGATCCCACCCGAAGCGCTCGATTGCCACCTGTGGCGCATCGATGCGCACCACGTTGAATGAATTGGTTTCGCCGCGGCCGCGGGTTGAGGTTGCGGTGCCTGCCTGCACCACCAGTGCGGCATAGTCGTTGATCGGATAGCGCTCTGCGGTGCTGCCTGCATGACTGGCATGCAGGTGACCGGCCAGCAACAAGTCGGCACCGCATTCGGCAAAACTTTGCATGGCTATTTCTGCCCCGCCCACCAGATTTTTTGCACCGATTTGCGCAGGTAAATCAAACGGATGATGCGTCACGATAATCTTGATGCGATGCTGATCCAGCGGTAAAAGATGGGCGCGAAGGCGTGCAATCTGTTGCTGATTGATATGGCCATTCTTGAATGTCAGGGAGCGTGCAGTATTGATGCCGATGACGGCGATTTCATCGTCGATATAAACCGGTTCGACATCAGCGCAGATATAGCGTCGGTATTTGTCGAGCGGGCGCAGGAAGCGGTTGAACAGGTTATGCAGCGGTATGTCGTGGTTTCCCGGCACGATGATTTGCGGCGTCGGAAGGGTGTCGAGAAACTGCCGCGCTTGTTTGAATTGCGTGCTGCGGGCGCGCTGGGTCAGGTCACCGGAAACCACCAGCAGGTCAGGATCGATGCCTTTGATTAAATCGGTGAGCGGAAGAATCAGCCTGGCATCGATACGGCCAAAATGCAGATCCGACAAGTGGACAAGTGTGCGCATGGAGAGTTACTTGACAGCAGCATCGACAGCGTTATCGGCGCTGCGCGGCACCAATACGCGCAAGGCTGCCGGCCGGATACGATACTGCAACGGCGTCTCCATGACATTGACTTCGCCATCGGTCGCCACCCGCAGATGCCTGTGATGCGTTTCAATCAGGATTTCCTTGGTACACACCACGTCAAAATCTTTCTCCTGTCGTATGCGTCCGAGTAGCGCGCTAACCGCCAGCCGCAGTATGCCAAATCGCCCGGTACGGTGGCTGACATACAGGCTTAATTGCCCGGCATTCAGACATGCACGCGCGCCGATGTTGAATCCTTCCATTAGATATTCATTGTTGCCGATAAAAACGAATGCGGTGCGGCGCAGATGCTGTTCTCCATCCATGCTCAGGCGCACATGTAAAAACGGAAAGCGGCGCAGCGCCATCACGCATGCCCAGCAAAAAGCCAGCCATTTGCCCCTGCCAAGGCGCTGTTGCTGTTTTTCCCGTTCCCTGACGATGTCGGGATAGAGACCCAGGCTTGAATTATTTAGAAAAACCTTGCCGTTGACTTCCCCGGTATCGACCAGGATTGTGTGGCCGGCGGCGATGTGCCGTATTGCTTCGTCCAGTTCCAGCGGAATGCCGAGATCCTTGGCGAAGTGGTTCAAGGTGCCAAGCGCCAGTACGCCCAGCGCACTGCCGGTGCCGACCAACATGGAGGCCACCGCATTGATGGTGCCGTCGCCGCCGCCGGCAACGACAATCGGTGCGCCGGCGGCTACCGCACGTTGCACCGTCGCTGCAATTTCGTCCCCACTTTTGGCGAGCGTGATGTGCGCTTCGAGTCCGCAGGCGCGAAATTTTGCCGCGAGCGTATCCGCCCATTCGCTTGTATGGCCGTTGCCGGCTGCGGCGTTGATGATGACCGTGATGTTATTCATCAGAGTTGCCAGCGTTGCCGGCGCGGGAAGACTCTACGCGACGCTTGCGCCAGCTGGTGGCCACGGTCAGGCAGAGTGCAAGCCAGGCAACGCCTTCGACGGTGGCGGCCAGCACATCGCTCAGATAATGCACGCCCAGATACATGCGGCTCAAGCCGACCAAGGCCACCATCATTGCCGCCACCGCCACCATGGCGGCGGCAATGCGCCAGCGCCACGGCTTCGAATGGCCGATCAGATACGCCGCCAGCACGCCGTAAAGCAGGGTGGTGGACGCGGTATGCCCGCTTGGAAAGCTGTAAGTGGACAGCGTGAGCAGCGGTTGATCGAAGACCGGCCGCGCCCGCTGAAACACCTGCTTCATGAAAACATTCAAAAGCATGCCGCCCGGCACGGTAACAAGCAGCGTCACCAGCCAGTACCAATCCTTTTTTCGGGCCAGAAATAGTCCCATCAATACAACATAAAAAGTAATCGCTATCGTGCCATGCAAATTGGTGACAACCAGCATGCAGCGCGTCAACCACGGTGTTGCATGAGAATGCAGCCAATGGGCGAGTTGCGCATCCATCAGCGTGATCGTATTGGATGTATTGGCTGTGACCACATTTTGCGCGATGCTGGCGAACACACAGCTTGCGGCGATCAACCAAAAGACGCCAATCGTCAAATGCAGCCCGAGATATCCCTCAGTGGAGAAACGACGGTGCAGAAATTTTTTGAATAATGTGAATTGTTGCGGCAGCATAATAGGTGAAGATTGGAAAGTGTTCGGTTGCGCATATTTTGACAGTGCGAAAAAGCCCTGCATCTCTCGTCTGACGCCAAGCCATACAATTGCTGATGTCTGCCAGTATTATTTGGAGTATATTTTATATGGCCAATAAATATATGCGGATAATGCCATGAAAATAGTTATACATACCCTACTATTTTTAATAAATACATTGCTTGCGAAGTCTTTCGTATCTTTCGGGGGCAATGGATGATGCCAGTTGATAATACGCTTGACGGCTCTGCGCGTACTACTGAATCAGCCCCGGTTTCGCCCGTAATTTAAGAATTGGTGTGGATCAATAATGCTATGCGGCAATGCTGAAGTCGGCCAAAACCAGACGCCCGCTTTCTCCCAATGCCTGCGCCATAAAGCGAGATCGCCGAATCATGCGGCTCGCATAATCATCGCTAGAGTAGCCTCCGCCCAGCCCGCCCCGTAGGGACTTAAGGAGTACCTACTGGGAACAAGGCGACAGGGCAACTAATGGGTTCGTTCTTGTTTCCGGCGTTTTTGATCTGCGCTGGTGCGGTTGCGCCGTTATGGAACGCTTTCCATAACGGCGCAACCGCAGACGTTCGAATGAACATTTCAATGACTGCTGGAGTCACCACACAGTTGAGGGTTAATCAGTAGTTCAGCGTCACCATGATGGTGTCCTCGTAGGCACCCACCAGCATGTTCTGGCCGGCCGGCAGCATGCCATAGACCGGGTAGTTGCGCACCATGGACAGTAAACCCAGCGCATAGCCGTCGCTGACGATTGACGTGCCCGCAGTGCCGTCGCCCCAAACGGCACTATGCCCGGCATTGGTATACAGGTTGTATTGCAACTGGTTCGCGCCGCTGGTCATTCTTCGTGGTGCATAGCTGCCGCTGCCACCGGAGCTAAACAGAATATTGTAGCTGACAGACAGGCTGGTCAGCGACGAGCAACTTACCTGGATGTTCCCCGTAGTATCGGTGGGAGCCGGATGGTTGAAGTTGTAGCCGCCAAACGCCACGCCGCTTGTTGTGACGACACATGTAAGGGAATGCGTGGTGATCGGTAGCAACGCGAGTGCCAGCGCGCACAGGTGCAGCAGCCAAGTGGCGGGGCGCTTTGGGCGTGTCTGAAGCCAAACTATCGTCACGGCGCGATTCCCCGGCACAGGAAGTTGCCCAGATCGGGCAGCGGTGCATCCGTCTCCGGATAAGGGATCTGGAACTCGCAGCGTGCGTCACCCCAAGTTACCCCGACGCGGTTGTGCCGCGTCAACCCCGAAATGTAGACTTGCCCGTCGAGTGCAACTGGAAAGGCTTCTTCGCGTCCGGCGATGCGCATCTGAGCGCCCGCGGGCACGGGTCTGCCATCCGCAGTGACGATGCGCAGCAGAGCGCCGTTTGCTTTTCCAACCGGGAACTCGACATCGTACCCGCTGCGGTAATAGGGCACGGCATTGACCTCCAAAGCGCCGATCCGTGCATCGAGCGGCAGGCTCCCCTGCTCGATGCCAAGCCGGTTCTTCTGGTAGGGGCTCAGTCCGGGGACGAGCGCGGCACCGGAACTATCAGTGCGCGCAACCGGCTGGTTCTCGGCATACACCTGGACGCCGGGGTAGCCGGGCACGCGCACCACGGCGAAACTGTCGCCCAGGTGGCGCGCCAGAAAGGTTCGGCCGCCGAGCACCGCCAGCCCGCCGCTGGCGGAGGCGCGGTAGGCATCTACTTGGTGGAATCGGGCGCTCTCCAGTGCGTAGGTGCCGTAATCGTTTTGCAGGTTCAAGGCGCCTTCGAAGCGTCCGCTGCCTTCGGCTCCCGCCAGCACACGGTAGCCAACGCCGGTCCCCGCCGGCAAGTTCTGCTGCACTTGAAACAGCGCCGACTCGGAGCCGTTGCGCCGACTGGCACTCATGCTCGCGGTAGTACGTTTGCCCAGCGCATGCGTCAGCATCAGGCCGACCGCGTAATCCTGCGAGCCCTTCAGACTTTTGAATGCGGACAGTCCCAAAGACCAGTCCCGCCCCAGATTCCGGCTGTAGCTCGCGCTCACCAGCTCGTTGTCGGGCTGGCCGCGGTTGTCCATCCGGATATAGCCGAACCCGAAGGACCCGAACTGCGCATCGTTCCAGCCGACGTGTGCGGTGGTTTGCCGTAATGGCGCTTGCGTACCTGCTGCGAGCCCGATCTGATCGAAATGCCTGCTTGCGATCTGTGTCCGCAGCCCGAAGCTTAAGCGCGGTGTTTGGCGAACGAACTCCAGCGCCAGCAACCCGCCGCCGCCCAAGTCATTGTGGCTGCTCGCGATTGCCGCATCGACCACGCCCGCTCCGGGCAACAGCACGGTTCCGGCCAGCCCGATGGCTTGGCGGCCGGGCCTCAGTTCGCCACGCACCTCCGCCGTGAAATGGTCGGTGAACCCGTGGCGCCGAGTTCCGGCAAACAGCCATTGCCCGTAGTCGTTGCTGGCTGAAGCAAAGTTTTCACGCACCGCGCCGAACTCATAAGAGGAATCGTCGAGGCCTCTGCGCAGCAGGCTGCGCGCGGCATAGTAAGGCTGGACGATGACTTGCTCACGCCCCAGCAGATCACGCACGACCATCCGTACTTCACCCTGCCCGGTGATCACTGGCAACTCGCGTACGGAAAAAGGACCCGCTTGTATGTCGTGTTGGTAGGTGCGTACGCTGTTGACGAATACCTCCGCGGTGGAGGGCAGGGCGGCCGAGCCGGAAAGTGAAGGCAACGGAAAGGTGATGAAATCCGGTTGAGTGGCGAAATTGGTGCCCCACTGGATGCCACCGAAGCGCACCGGCCTGCCCCACGCCCCACCACGGCTGATGGCGTCGCCCAGACGCAGGCTCGCCAGCTGCTCGGGCCGATCCATGGTCAAGGTGCTCTCCAGCCGGATGAAACCACCGTTCGCGCTTAAATTCCGTGTGTTTAAATCCCGTGTGTTTAAATTTCGTGCGTTTAAATTTTGCGCGTTTAAATCTCGCGCGTTTAAATCTCGATTAAGCATCTGTGTTGTGGCCACTCCGCCGCCAGCGAAAACTCCCAGATCGAGCAGCGCGCCGACCGTTCCGATTCTCTCAGAGCGTTGGGCGGATAGGTCATAGTTGAGGAATCCGCCTGCCGATGGCATGTGCGGGGTCGCAACGGTCGCGGTGCGCGCATCGAGCACGGACGACAGCAAATTCTCCGCTTGTGCGTCGATCCGTAGCGACTGGGTAGCGGCATCCACCCGGTAGATCAACGAGCCGAGGGTATTGAGAAGGATGTAAGGCTCGTTCTGGTAGGCTTCCACAGGTGCGTCGGGCGTGCGCAGACGCCAGCGCACCAGATCCTCCACGCGCGCCAACACCAGCCCGTCGGGCCGCACCAGTACCAGCGCCGTCTGATGCAGATTCTGGCCATTCAGATGGACTTCCAGCAGAGACTTTTCGAAGGATGGCGAGAGGCCGGTATTCCCGATTCCAGCACTATCGGGACTGCCGATACTCAGTGTCGATGTCAATTCCAGCTTCACGCCTTCCGCCATAGCCAGGCCGGCGCCGGTGCCCGCCAGAAGGATGCAGGACAGCGCGCAGATGCGGTTTCCATCAAGGCTCCAGTGCCACTTCGGCATGGATCTCGCCTACATCCGTTTGTGCAACAATCTTCAGTCTGGTTCCAGGCGGCTGCGCCTGATCGACCGTTATCAACCAGTGGCGACCCTGTTCCGGCAACAGGTATCCCATTTCTTGATGCTCGGCCAGGATCGCGCCGCCAGCGGCGGGGGTGAGAGCAAAGCCAGAGACCTGCACATGGGCGTCTCCACGGTTGATCGCTTCGATGCGCAAGGTCCTGTGCGGGGCTGCCACTACCCGCCAGTCCAGCAACGGTTTGGCCGCCTTGCCGTCGGGGGCGACAAAAACCGGAATGCCAAAGCGTAATGTCACTCTGACCTTATTTTCTTGCGCGGCTGCTACCGGGACTTCCTGCAGGAACAGCCGATAGGCGAGTTCGCGCCGTTCATCCGGCTGCCGCAGTATCCCCACCCTGACGATCTGGGTGCCACCGGGCGGAACGGTAAAAATCGGCGGCGTGACTAGCACTTCCTGGGTAGGAATGTAACTGTCTTCGCCCGCCGCCTGCGACCAGGACATCACCTTCAGCTGCATCACGCTTGCCTCTGCACTCTCGTTGCGGACCGCGAGCGCAGCGATCGGCGTCTGCGCCGACAGGGTGATGCGCACCGGATTGATCTGGAACGCGCCGGCCCGTGCTCCGGTTGTAGCGATCAGGCCGATCAGAAGAACGAGGCCGGTGTGCAGAAAAGTGCCCATCGCGCTGACGTTCAGTAGCTCAGCATCACGCTGATGGTGTCAGCGTAGGCGCCGGTCGGAACGTTCTGCCCACCGAATACTCGCCCGTACACAGTATGGACCGTCGGCAACGTTACGGCCGTAGCGGATACCGTGTCTGTTGGCACTGTGCTGCCCCAGATGGTTGTGTGCCCTGGTTCCTGGTAAAGCGTGTAGTTGAGGAGGTTGGCGCCGCTGGTCATCTTGCGGATGGCAACCGCGGCGCCGGTGCCAGCGCCCTTGTCGAGTCCGACGTTGTAGCTGGTGCCGGTGGTGCAGGTCACGGTAACCGTGTTAGTGGCATCCAACGCGGTTCCGGCCGCCGGATCGTAGTTGCCGAAAACCAGCGGCGTGGCGGCAACCAGGCAACTGGCGAGCACCGTGGCTGCCACCGTGAAAGTTGTGGTGGCCGTCGCCGCCTGCACGTTTCCAGCTCCGATCGATGCTGTCAGCAGGCTCAGGACAAGGATTGATTTGCGATTCATCATTATTGCTCCTATGGATGTTGTAAATATGCAAGCGAGCAGAGGCTATTGCATCACCCAGAAAAAATAAAGGCTCCAATATGGACCCGGCGTCAAACCTTGATGCAGGCCAAAGTATTGTTGGACGCAATAGCGGGAATTGCCTTCCTGGTACCGAAGGCGGAACCGCCTTGGTTTATTGCGCGCGTGCTCAAGCGGTTGGCGGGAATATCGGTTTCCCATGCAGCGACGGTTTAGCGCAGCGTTGAAAGACCGTTGGTGAGAAATGCGAAGGGCATTAGGGCCGATACCGGTCTGTCGCTGTTCCCTAAACCTGACACCCGCTAATTCGGATGTAGCCTCAGAAATTAAAATGACCGCAGATTTCACACTGGCTATGAGAGCTAACATGGCGGTCGAGTAGACGGGCCGGTAAGCGCCGCGAGTTCTTGTTTCAGGCGGCCAGCCGCTTACCCCTATGTTGGATTGCTTGAGAACATGCCACTGACGCATCGCCCCGTTGAAAATGCCGATATTCCAGTCATCTGCGGTTTTCCGCAGAGCAAAGCTGAATTGTTGTTCTATCGGAAACGTCATCGTTTCATCGGTAGTTCGTGGGCGTGGTGTGGGGCGCTATCTTATCGAACAGATGATTGGCCTTGCCATGTCAAGACATCTGGCCGCAGAAATAACAGTGTCATGTTTCAATCAAAACGTTGCCGGCCTGCTGCTTTATCCGAAACTGGGATTTCAGTCTTACGTCGTCGAGGAACGGCAAGATAAGAACGGAAATCTGGTTGCGCTTCTTCACATGCGGTTGCCGCATAATGCAATCTAATATTGCGCTTGAGAGGGACGCTTCGTCCCTCACCTTAAACGTTATGCTTACAAAGAAAAGGTATGCCAGCATGGTTGAAGTTGTTGAAGCAAATCTCGCGTTACCGCAACACGCGGACGCACTCATTGCGTTAATGAGCGATTACTCTCTTGACCCGATGGGTGGTGGCCATGCGCTTTCAAATCATGTAAAAACCAGCCTGGCGGCGGAGCTTCACAGAAGAGAAACAGCACATGTGATTCTTGCTTTTGTGGATGGAGCACCGGCCGGACTGGTTGTGTGTTTTGAAGGGTTTTCGACATTTTCTTGCAAACCCTTGCTGAATATTCACGACGTTATTGTCACGCAGAAACATCGAGAACATGGCGTATGTAAGCGCATGCTTCAACAAGTCGAAGCCATCGCTCTCAAACTCGGTTGTTGCAAACTGACAATGGAAGTGCTCGAAGGAAACCATCCCGCACAAGCAGCCTACAGAGCTTCCGGCTTCGCTAACTATGAATTAGATCCCAAGATGGGGAAAGCCATGTTCTGGCAAAAGAAGCTGGATTGCTAGACATTACTTAAAAACCAATTGTGTATTCTGTGTCGAAGTCCAGCTTGCCTGCTTGCGTAAATAATATGTTTTTTACGTGGGGTAGATTTTGGGCGGCATGCTGTACCAAGTCGATTTCATGCTCTGATCATCCTGCTGGTGGATATTGCTTTTCATGCGGTTCATAAATTTGGTATTGTTCGCTGTCGGTCGGAGTGCTTGTACGAAGACCGCTAAACAGCTTGGTTGTCAAATTTAAAAATTTATGGAAGTTTGATTGCGCATTAATCCAGTGCGCAATCAAAGTTAGAACTGCATGCAATTTTGCCGGCAGTTGAAATAGTCCACTTACAAGGAAGGCATCAATGAAACTTAAGCATCTCATCGCCATTATCGGCCTGTCGTTCGCGGTCTCGGCGCAGGCGGCCGACATGAAAGAATTGCGCGTTGGTCAGGACCCGACTTACGAGCCGTTCGAATACAAGACGCCGGATGGCAAGCTGGTGGGTTTTGAAGTCGACATCGCGAATGCCCTGTGCGCTGAAATGAAAATGAAATGTGTGTTTGTCGACCAAGCCTGGGAAGGCATCATTCCTTCATTGATGGCCAAGAAATACGACGTGATCATTTCCTCGATGTCTATGACCGACGAGCGCAAAAAAGCGGTCCTTTTCTCTGACAAAATCTACAACACGCCTTCGCGCGTGATCGTCAAGCGCGGCAGCGGCATCAATGGCACGCCGGCATCGCTGAAAGGCAAGAAAATCGGCGTGCTCAAGGGCTCCACTCAGGAAGCCTACGCCAATAAAGTCTTTGCCAAGGCAGGCGCCACGGTGGTCGGCTACGGCAATACGCAGGATTCTTATCTGGACATGGCATCCGGCCGTCTCGACGCACTGGTTGCCGATATCGTCGAAGTCAAGGCAGGTCTACTCACCAAGCCGGAAGGCAAGCCGTTTGAACTAGTCGGTGTCGATCTGGATGATCCGACCTTCAAAGTTGGCACCGGTGCCGCCTTGCGCAAGCAGGACACCAAGCTCAGGGACCGGATCAACGTCGCCATCAAGGCGATTCGCGCCAACGGTACTTACAAGAAGATTGCCGATAAGTACTTCGACTTTGATGTGTATGGCAAGTAAGCAGCCGCGAACTTGATTGCCTGGCAGCGAACCGGATGCAGAACAGGCATCACCGGCTCGCTGTCCGCGCAGATGACGAATGTTGCGCCGGTCAACTCGCTCGCAGGCGATGTGCGGTAAGACTATTGAAATTATTTTTATCCCATCAGAGTGAATCCCCCCATCTTGCAATACAATTCGCGCCCTGAATCGACAAAATTCCTTTCGATAAATTTGAAATTTTCTGTCGCTATTTCAAAAGATTATCCGGGGTGAGCTTCGTATAATTTAAATTGAATAGCACCGCTGAATAGGCTTCCAGCCCAATTTCAAGAAGACGGTGCATCGGAGCCTTGGTTGCGTCAATCCGTGACGTCGTCAAGGTTAAGGCTGCATGCATCCCTGCACGCAGTTGGAATAATCCACATATCAGGAGGGACACCAATGAAACTGAAGCATCTTTTCGCCATCGCGGGCTTGACATTCGCCGCATCGATTCAAGTCCAGGCGGCCGACATGAAGCAATTGCGTGTTGGTCAGGACCCGACTTACGAGCCGTTCGAATACAAGACGCCGAACGGTAAGCTGGTGGGTTTCGAAGTCGACATCGCGAACGCCTTGTGTGCTGAAATGAAAATGAAATGCGTGTTTTTCGACCAATCATGGGAAGGCATCATTCCTTCATTGATGGCCAAGAAATACGACGTGATCATTTCCTCGATGTCGATGACCGACGAGCGCAAAAAAGCGGTCAGCTTCTCCGACAAAATCTACAACACGCCTTCGCGCGTGATCACTAAACGCGGCAGCGGCATCGATGGCTCGCCGGCATCGCTGAAAGGCAAAAAAATCGGTGTGCTCAAGGGCTCCACCCAGGAAGCCTACGCAAATAAGGTCTTTGCCAAGGCCGGCGCCACGGTGGTCGGCTACGGCACTACCCAGGATTCCTATCTGGACATGACGTCCGGGCGTCTCGATGCGCTGGTTTCCGATATCGTCGAAGTCAAGGCCGGGCTGCTCAACAAGCCTGAAGGCAAGCCGTTTGACCTGGTCGGCGCCGATCTGGATGATCCGACCTTTACCGCGGGCACCGGCGCTGCCTTGCGCAAGCAGGACACCAAGCTCAGGGATCAGATCAACGTCGCCATCAAGGCTATCCGCAGCAACGGCACTTACCAAACGATTGCCGATAAATACTTCGATTTCGATGTCTACGGCAAGCAAGCAGCTAAGTAAGCAGCTAAGTAAGCGGGCAAGTAAGCTGTAACGCCCTGCAATCCGATGCCTGCCACTTGCCACTTGTCATTTGCCGGCACGGGCTGCATCGGGTTTTTGAATTCGACACCTATAGAGTGGATGACTTATGTTCCATGGATATACCGGGCATATTTTGCGCGGTTTTGCGACAACGCTTGAACTTGCGCTACTTTCTTTGCTTATTGCCACACTGATCGGCTTGGTCGGCGCGCTGATGGCTACCTCGGAACACCGTTTTTTGCGCGAATTCACGCGTATCTATGCGGTTGTTATCCGCGGCATTCCGGATTTGCTGTTGATGCTGATGTTGTTTTACGGCGGTCAGATCGCCATGAACAATTTTCTGGAGTGGCTGGGCCTGGACATGCAGCTTCAACTCAATCAATTTACCGCTGGCGTCATTACGCTGGGTTTCATCTATGGCGCCTATTTCATGGAAACATTCCGGGGCGCTTTGCTGGCCGTGCCGCGCGGTCAGGTCGAGGCCGGGCGCGCTTTCGGCATGACCCCGTTCAAGGTCAATACGCACATCCTGTTCCCGCAGATGGTGCGTTTCGCGCTGCCCGGGTTCACCAATAACTGGCTGGTATTGTCCAAGGCAACGGCCCTGGTTTCGGTCATCGGCTTGCAGGATGTCATGTACCGAGCCAAGGAAGCCGGCGCCGGTTCGCGCCAACCTTTCACCTGGCTGCTGTTCGCCGGCCTGCTGTATTTATTGATCACGTCGGTCTCGCTGTACTTGTTGCGGCGGGTTGAGCGCAAGTATTCGGCTGGCGTGCGTTACGGGAGTCACGTGTGAATTTCGAGGCGATACTGACACCGGAGACTTTTTATCTGTATCTCGGTGGTTTTTGGATGACGGTGAAACTGACATTCTCCTGCGTTTTTCTCGGTTTCCTGATCTCGATACCGATGGCGGTTGCGCGTAATTCACGCATCAAGGCGATCAGCAAGACGATCTGGGCGTTCACTTATGTGGTGCGCGGCACGCCGTTATTGCTGCAGATGTATTTGATTTATTACGGCTTGTCGCAGTTCGAGGCGGTGCGCGACAGTTTTGCCTGGGCTGCGCTGTCGGAACCGATGTTTTGTGCGGTTGCCGCATTGACCATCAATACCGTCGGGTATACCACCGAAATTTTTGCCGGTGCAATCCGCAGTCTGCCGTATGGCGAAATCGAGGCCGCCAATGCCTACGGCATGAGCCACTGGACCAATCTGCGCCGTATCATTTTGCCGGCCGCGCTGCGCACTAGTCTGCCGACCTACTCGAATGAAGTCATCATGATGCTGCACTCCACCTCGCTGGTCAGCACGATTACGCTGCTCGACTTGACCGGTGCCGCCAGCCGCATCTATTCGACCTATTACCTGCCGTTCGAAGCTTTCATGGTGGCCGCGGTGGTGTACATGATGCTGACCTATATCCTGGTGCGCGGCTTCCGTTATGCCGAATGGCGCTATCTGGCCCATCAACGTCCACAAGAGGTGAAATAATCCTAGAAACCTTAGTTGGACGGGATCGAGTGTGCGTTTTTGCGGCTCTCTGGCTAGGCGCGACGACGAAGCAACCTTCATGTTGCTAGGAGAAGCAACAACGCCAGGGAGCCGAAAAAATGTGCAATCGGCCCCGTAGCGCTCTCACCAAAATGGTGAGCGACTTAAATGGCACAATTCTCAATTTAATCAATCGCTTATCGAATCTGATTAGCGGTCAACTGAGGTTTTTAGGATCATGCGCATCGATCAACACCCGCTGCCGACCGGCAGCGCTAATTGCCAATACAGTCTGAGCAGTTTCCATTACGGACAGCCGGGCGCCAAAAAGGTTTACCTGCAAGCCAGCCTGCACGCCGATGAATTGCCCGGGATGCTGGTACTGCATCATTTGCGCCCTATGCTGGAGCAGGCCGAAGCCGAAGGTCGCCTGCAATGCGAAATCGTGGTGGTGCCGGTGGCGAACCCGATTGGCCTGGGGCAAACCTTCATGCACGACCAGATGGGCCGCTTTGATTTCGCCAGCGGGACCAACTTCAATCGCAGTTTTCCGGATTTGTCGGAACCGCTGATTGCACTGCTGACGGATTCCCTGAGCGACGATGCGCAGCGCAACATGCGGCTGATCCGCGCCGGCATGCGGCAATTGCTGGACGCTGCAGAGTGCCGCACGCCGCTCGACGGCATGCGCATCGCGTTGATGCGTCTGGCGCACGACGCCGATATCGTGCTGGACTTGCATTGCGATTGCGAAGCTGTGCTGCATATCTACGCGTCGTCGGATCATGTTGCTGAGGCGGAGTTGCTCGGCCGTTATCTGGGCGCGCGCGTGATCCTGATTGCGGACGCGATTGGCGGCGCTTGTTTCGATGAAATGCTGTTCAAGCCGTGGTTGCGCTTGCGCGCGCATTTTGGCGCGCAGTTTCCGGTGCCGCAGCCCTGTTTTGCCAGCACGGTCGAATTGCGCGGCGAGCAGGATGTATCGCATCAGCTCGCCAGCGCCGATGCGCAGGGCATCTACCATTATCTGTGCAGTAGCGGCATGATTGTCGACGGGATTTCGGATGTGACTGCAGACGCGGCTTTGGCTGCGCCGGCGGCAGTCTGTGTGCCGACGCCGTTGACGGGTTCGGTGACCGCTTATGCTGCCGAGTCTGGCGTAATTTCGTATCTCGCCCGCCCCGGGGACCTGCTGACATCGGGCGACGCGATTTGCGACATCGTCGATCCGCTCTCCGGGCGCGCATATACAGTGGTCAGCCCGATTGACGGCGTGATGTATTCGCGGGTGATATTTCGCTATGCCACGCGCGGCATGGAGTTGGCCAAGATTGCCGGCAAGTTTGAAAAGCGCAGCGGTGGTGATTTGCTCGGACCCTGATATTGTATGTACGCTCAGCGCATATTTAGCAATATGCAAAAATATGGGAGTATGTGCAAATATGCCGGTATTCCCGCATGATTTGATTGACTCGTGTAAAAATACACCAATAGGTATTTTTCAACATCAGTTTAGGAACCAGAATGTCCCAGTTAGTTGTTGAGAATCTCCACAAGTGTTACGGCCAGAACGAAGTCCTCAAGGGCATCTCGGTCGAGGCGTCCAAGGGTGATGTGATCAGCATCATCGGTGCCTCGGGTTCCGGTAAAAGCACTTTTTTGCGCTGCATCAATCTGCTCGAAAAGCCGACCGAAGGCCGCATCATCGTCAACGGCAATGAGCTCAGGCTGGTGCGCCAGAAAAACGGCGACCTCGATTGCCCCGACGCCCGGCAATTGCAGCTGGTGCGCTCCAAGCTGGCGATGGTGTTCCAGCATTTCAACCTGTGGTCGCACATGACCGTGCTGGAAAATATCATGGAAGCGCCGATGTACGTGCTCGGAATCTCCAAAAAAGAGGCGATGGAACGCGCCCGGCATTATCTGGCCAAGGTCGGAGTCGAAGGGCGCGAGGATTCTTATCCGGCGCATCTGTCGGGCGGCCAGCAGCAGCGGGTGGCGATTGCCCGCGCGCTGGCGATGGAGCCGGACGTGATGCTGTTCGATGAGCCGACTTCCGCGCTGGACCCCGAACTGGTGGTCGAAGTGTTGCGCGTGATGCAGAATCTGGCCAAGGAAGGCCGCACCATGATGGTGGTCACGCACGAGATGGAGTTTGCCCGCAGCGTTTCCAACAAGGTGATTTTCGTGCATCAGGGCGTGATCGAAGAGCAGGGCGATCCGCGCACCGTGCTATCCAACCCGCAAAGCGCACGCCTGCAAAAATTTCTGTCTGGCGCGTTGAAGTAATTCAATTTTGCAATCCAGTAGTGCCGGCACGAAGGCCTGCACTACTTAATCGACCTCGATCAAATGCGCTCTGCTGATGCTTTCGCCATCTTCGGGACGCAGCGTCCAGAATGTCAGCGACGACAACACCGTCAGCCCGCCCAAGGTCAGAAACGCGTAATGCAGCGCCCGGGTCACGGCCAGCTGGTCGGTCTGCGGCAAATCGCCCAGATACCAGCCGGTGATCAGCGAGCCGCAGGCCAGCCCGAAGCTCATCGACATCTGTTGCAGCGAACTGGCAATGGTGCTCGCCATGCTGGAGTCGGAGCCGTCGATGTCGGCATACGCCATTGAATTTATGCTGGAAAACTGCAGCGAATTGAACAGGCCTTGCGCCAGTCCCAGCAGCACGATCAGGGCAATCTGGCTGGCCGAATTGACCAGCGAAAACAGACAAATAGTGAACCCGATCAGGACCGTATTCACAATCAGCACCTGACGGTAGCCGAAACGCCCCAGCACCTTGGTCGAAATCAGCTTCATTCCCATTGCGGCAGCGGCGGTCGGCATCATCAGCAAGCCCGATTGCCAGGCGGGCAAACCCAGGCCGAGCTGATACAGCAGCGGCAGCAGGAACGGCAGCCCGCCCAAACCGAGGCGCGTGATAAAACCGCCCATCACCGAGACCCGAAAGGTGCGCACCCGAAACAACTCCAGCCGCAGCAGCGGATACGGCATCTGGCGCGCATGCCAGACGTAAGCCGCCAGCAGGCTGATGGCGAGCAGCAGCAAAATAGCTTCTGATGTGACATCGATCGTATGTTCGCCGAATATTTCCAGCAGCCAGGAAAGCAGCGCGGTACCGCTGCCGAACAGCACCAGCCCGATCCAGTCCAGCGGGCGCGGCGTCTCGCCGCGGTAATCCGGCATGTAGCGATGGATCAGGAATTGCGCCACCAGGCCGACCGGCACATTGACAAAGAAAATTTCGCGCCACGACAGCCAGTGCACGATCAGCCCGCCCACCGTAGGCCCGAGCAATGGCCCGATCAGCGCCGGTATCACGACAAAGTTCATGGCTGTGAGCAGCTGTGATTTGGGAAAAGTGCGCACAATCGCCAGCCGTCCCACCGGCATCATCATGGCCGCGCCGATGCCTTGCAAAATGCGCGCGGCCACCAGCATCGGCACATTGATCGCCAAACCGCACAGAATCGAGGACGCCGTGAAAACCGCGACCGCAGTGCTGAACACGCGCCGGGTGCCGAACCGGTCAGCCATCCAGCCGCTGATCGGGATGCAGACTGCCAGGGCCAGGATATAACTGGTCACCACCGCCTTCAGGCTGAGCGGCGTTACATGCAGGCTCGCCGCCATCGCCGGCACTGCGGTATTGACGATGGTGGAATCGAGTTGTTCCATGAACAAGGCGGTGGCGACAACCCAGGGCAGGTAGCTCTTGACGGTGGGGTTGTTCATCTGCTGGCGTGTTTTGATTTGTTTATGTAAGTGGAGTGATGCGCGGAGCCCGGCGCCACTTTTCGCCCAGGAAAAAATAGGCGTCGCCAGAGCCTCATTCTAAGGCGTTCGGCGCATTTCTTCATGCCGTCGGGCTTTGCCGCTTGAAATCGCTGCAGGTAACTGCCGTACTGCTATAAATTGATGTCGCGTAGCTGGAAGCAGCCCGCGGCGGCTTGGCGCACACTAGACAGATCGTATCCGGGAGCCCCCATGAAAAATAATGTACCGACAGCAATCACGCCAGCCATTCCCGATTCAGTACGCGCATTGGCGGCTGCGGATTTTAGCGCCATCGCGCAGGCTTTTTCTGCGGTGGGTTTCGCGGTCAGCCAGCCGGGGCAGGGCATGCTGCAGATTGTTTGCGAGACAGCACAGACCGCGCAGGCCACGCGGATGTCGCTGTTGTTGTCGGTCGGCATCCACGGCGATGAAACCGGGCCGATTGAAATGCTGGCGCACTTGCTGGACGAACTAGCCGCAGCGCCGCAGCAACTGGCGGTGGATTTGATGATAGTGGTCGGCAATCCGGACGCCATCGCGCAGCAGCGGCGCTTTATCGAGGCCGATCTGAACCGCCTGTTCAGCGCTAAGCGCGGGGCCTTGCAATCGGTCACGGAGGCGGCGCGGGCCGACGCCATCATGCACGCGACCGCAGCATTTTTTGCCCGGCCCGCCGCGACAAAATGGCATCTGGATTTGCACACCGCGATCCGGCCTTCGCACTATCCGACCTTCGCGATCGTGCCGGAATCGACTGCCGAGGCAGGAAAAAAAACCTTGCCCTTGTCGTTATCTCTAACCCACTGGCTGGCGCATGCCGGCGTCGAGGCCGAGGTGTTCAGTCCCCAATCGGCCAGCACCTATAGTTCATACAGCGCGCGCGAGTGCGCGACGGTCAGCGCCACGGTCGAGCTGGGGCAGATCGGCGTGCTGGGCCAGAATGACGCCAGCCTGCTGGCGCCGCCGCAAGCGGCGCTGGCGGCACTGTTGCGTGCCGATCTGCAAGTCTTGAGCGCATCGGCCGCGGCCCGCTTGCCGCAACGGTTCAAGGTGGCGCAGGAAATCATCAAACGCAACGCCGACTTTCGCATGGGATGCGATCGCAACACGCACAATTTCACGCCGATGCAGCAAGGGGAGATTATCGCCAGCGACGGCGAGACGGTGTATCGGGTCCAGCAGGCGCAGGAATACATCGTGTTTCCGAATCCGGATGTCAGGGTCGGACTGCGCGCCGGGTTGATGCTGGTACGCGAGGATTGATGCGTAGACAAACAACGCCCTCTCTCCCGGCCTCTCTCCCACAAGCGAATCGCATGGCGATTCGGGCGCCAGGAAAAGTCATGCCGGGAGAGAGGAGCAAAAAACTCATTCCCGATGGCGGACCCAGTCGGCAAACGCCTCGTCTTCGAACTGATAGCGGCCCCGGTCAATCCGGGTAACAATATTCTTGTCGGCTAACCTGCGCAGAGCGTTTTGCGGCGTGGCGGCGGTAACCGGCTTCTCCAGTCCGAGACTGGTACTTATGCGCCTGCGGGTCTCACTGCCCTGCAAGTCGGAGGCGCCTTCTGCAATCATTGCCAGCAAGGCCTGGTCGGCCGGCAGCAGTTCGTCCCATTGTTTTTCAAATCCCATGTCGTTGAAGACATGCGCCTTGGTGAAGTCCAATGCACCTTGCGCGCCTTCAAACGGATTCGTCAGATACCGGTCGAGGTACAGCCGGAAGAACAGCGGGGTCTGCTTGAGCGCATCAAATGCGCTCAACGCATCGGCCAAAGGCAATGGAGTACGCGCTATGCTGGCTACCTTCTCGACCATCGCCGCCACAAACTCTGCTCCAAGCAGCTGAAATGGCTCCAGCGCGGCCCAATTGTAGAATGGCTCCGACGCGCGGCCGAACATCCGGCGCAAGGTGGCTTCAGAACTGCCGGCAAACAATACCTTGATGCGCTCTTTGCGAATATCCAGCGCGGCCCGAAGTGCGTGCGCAAAGATAGTGTTTTCCGCGTTGGCAAGTACCTGGGCTTCGTCGATGATGAGAATCAGCGGGGTTTTAGTCTTGTCGAAGGCCGCCATCACGTCCATCAGCAAAGTACCGGCCAACCGGTCTTTATCGGCAAGTTCCGCCTCGATGCCCGCCTCTGCAAAGCCAGCTACTTTCCCGGAAGCCTTGATTTTCTTCAGCGGGGTCTTGAGTCGCTCCCACGCTTTGGCAAAGCTCTTGGGCTCAATCGCTTTGTGCAGTGCGGAAACCAAGGCTGTGGCAGGGTCGTCCTTCAAATCCCAGAGGTTGACGTAGACGCACGCATACCCTTTGGCTTCGGCCGAAGGGATGAAGTCCTGCATCAGAAATTCAGTCTTCCCCATGCGGCGCCTGGCGAATAATCCCCGTGCGCAGGAAAGTCCAAGTTCAAAGGACGCCAGGTACGCTTGCGCCAGTTCGGGACGGGGGAAGTGCCAGTGAGGAGAAGATGTCTGCATAAGTATTAAGAATAATTATCGTATTTACTGATAAGTATTCTATCTACTAATGCGTACTAATGCAAAGATTTGCCCAGCGAAAAATCCCCGTCTTCGCGGGGACGACGGGGATTCTTCCGCAGGATACTTACGTCTTAGCGACGCGCTCAGTCAGCCTTAACTGCTTCCACCTCGATTGCCAGTTTCACTTCCGGCGCGAACCCCATCGCTACACCGTAGTTGATGCCGAAATCGGCGCGGCTGAAGGTGGCGCTGGCGTCGGCACCGCAGACTTCGCGTTTCAGCATCGGATGCTGGATGCATTTGAATTTGTTGATGGTCAGTGCCACCGGTTTGGTGATGCCGTGCAGCGTCAGCGTGCCTTCTACTGCCACCGGCTGGTCGCCTTCAAACTTGATCGAGGTGCTTTTGTAAACGGCGGTCGGGAATTTGGCGACGTCAAACATTTCGTCCGACTTCGCATGTTTGTTCAGTTTGGCATGGCCGAAGTCGAGCGAGTCGGTATCGATGGAGATGTTGATGGCGCCGGTTTTGGCAGCGCGATCCAGCGTGATGGTGCCGCTGCTCTTGGTGAACTTGCCGCGTAGTATCGAGAGGCCGCCCATGTGGTCGGCTTCGAAGCTCGGGTAAGTGTGGTTGGGTTCGATATTGTAGGTGGTTGCAAAAGCCGGAACGGCGCTGGCAGCGAGCAGCAGGGCGATGAGATGTTTCATGGGTTGATTCCTTTGAGGGTGAAAGTGGTGAAGTTATTCGGATGCAATAACGCGGAATTTGATGACGACTTCATCGGCGACCATGCTGGTGTCCGACCATTCGCCTTCGCCGATGTTGTAGGTCAGCCGTTTGATCGGCAGCGCACCCTCGAAAACCTGATGTGCGCCTTCTTTTTTGATGGTCAGCGGAAAGCTGACGTTGGCGCTCTTGCCCTTGATGGTGAGTTTGCCGCTGACTTCGAGCTTGCCGGCAGCGAGCGATTTCATGCCGTTGGAGACGAAGCTGGCTTTCGGATATTGGGCCGCGTTGAACCAGTCCTTCTTCAGCGCTTCCCGGTTCATTTCCTGGTCGCCCAGGTCAAAACTGTTGGTGTCGATCTCCACCGTGGCTTTTGAGGTTTCCGGCTTGGCTGGATTGAAATCGATTTTCGCATTGAATTTGCGGAATTTGGCTTCGACCGGCACATTCATTTGCTTGAAAACTGCGCTGACAGTGCTTTTGGCCGGATCGGGCTTCAGCAATGCGCTGGCGATATTGGGCAGCGCCAGCGCGCTGACGAGCAGCATCAGGGCAATCGCGGTGTTGGGTTTGGTAAGTTTGGCGGGTTTGGCTTGCATGGGTAATCCTTGTCTGGAAAATGTTTGCGGCAGAAGTTGCGACAGAGTTACGGCAAAATGCGCTTGAAAATGCGATCACGGTCGATGAAGTGGTGTTTCAGTGCTGCCAGAATATGCAGGCCGACTGCGGCCAGCAATGTCATGTTGAGCGCATAGTGGACGGCCTTGAGCAACACTTTGAGTTCCGGGTCGGGCGCGATCAGCACCGGCAGCGGCATCAGGCCCAGATACACCACCGGAACCCCGGCTGCGAGGCTGTAAAAATATCCCGATAGCGGGATGGTGAACATCAGCAAGTACAGCAAGCCGTGCAAGCCGCTGGCGGCTTTCTGCTGCCACACCGCCATGCTGGCCGGATAAGCCGGCGCCGCATGGCTCAGACGCCATAGCAGACGCAGGCAGACCAAGCCCAATATGGTTACGCCCAGCCATTTATGCCACGAAAAATACTTCAGTTTGGTAGGTGTAATGCCTGGAATGTCGGTCATCGTGACACCCAGCGCAAAGGAGGAAATGATCAGTAGCGCCACCAGCCAGTGCAGCAACATGGCTGTTTTTGTGTATCGTTGCATAAGTGTGTAAATTGTTCGGATTAGGACGAATATAACAAAAAAAATGTAATCCTGCTTGCCACGCGCTAGATTGCCAGGGCAGGTTTGGAGCAGGGCAGGTGTGAAACAGGACAGGTGTGAAACAGGGCAGGTTTGGAACCTGCCCCTACCAAAATTAAATCTTGCGTGCCAGTGCTGCCGCAATGCCGATGTAATTGGCTGGCGTCATCACCAGCAGCAAGTCTTTGGCCTGCTGCGGAATCGCCAGGCCGGCGATGAATTCGCGCAGCGCCTGTTTCGAGATGCCCTTGCCGCGCGTGAGTTCCTTCAGCTGTTCGTACGGGTTTTCGATGCCGTAACGGCGCATCACGGTCTGTACCGGTTCGGCCAGCACTTCCCAGGTGGCGTCGAGGTCTTCGGCCAGCCGGGTCGGATTGACTTCCAGCTTGTTCAGGCCGCGCAGGCAGCTGTCATAAGCCAGCAGCGTGTAGCCGAAAGCGACGCCGATGTTGCGCAAAACAGTCGAATCGGTCAGGTCGCGCTGCCAGCGCGAGATCGGCAATTTCTCCGACAGGTGCTTGAGTAGCGCGTTGGCCAGGCCAAGATTGCCTTCGGAATTTTCGAAGTCGATTGGATTGACCTTGTGCGGCATGGTGCTGGAGCCGATTTCGCCGGCCTTGGTGCTTTGCTTGAAATAGCCTTGCGAAATATAACCCCACAGGTCGCGGTTCAGGTCGAGCAAAATCGTATTGGCGCGCGCGAAAGCATCGAACAGTTCGGCCATGTAATCGTGCGGCTCGATCTGAATCGTGTACGGATTGAAGGTCAGCCCCAGCCGCTGCTCGATCACATTTTTCGAAAAAGTTTCCCAGTCGGCGTCGGGATAGGCCGCCAAATGGGCGTTGTAATTGCCGACTGCGCCATTCATCTTGCCCAGAATCTGGATCGCCGCGATACGTTGTTGGGCGCGCTGCAGGCGCGCCACCACGTTGGCGATTTCCTTGCCGAGCGTGGTCGGGCTGGCCGGCTGGCCGTGGGTGCGCGCCAGCATCGGCACATCTGCATGCGCGTGCGCCAGTTCGGTCAGTTTGGCGATCAGGCCCTGCAGCGCCGGCAGCATCACCTGGTCGCGGGCAGCTTTGAGCATCATCCCGTGCGAGGTATTGTTGATATCTTCCGAAGTGCAGGCGAAATGGATGAATTCGGAAGCGGCCTTCAGTTCTGCCGTGATCGAGGCGTCGAGCGTGACCTGGCGCGCCGGCAAATGTTCAAATCCTTTTTGGAGCGGCAGTCCGACCGACTCTTTCAGCCAATATTCGACCGCTTTCACGTCGTGGTTGGTGACGGCTTCGATGGCCTTGATCCGCGCCGCATCGGCTTCCGTGAATTCGGCTGCAATCTGGTCCAGGCGCGCACTGGCGCTGGCTGAAAAGGGCTTGATTTCGGCGAAACCGGCCAGCGACAATGCTTGCAGCCAGCAGATTTCGACTTTGACGCGATGCCGCATGAAGCCGGCTTCGGACAGGATCGGACGCAGCGGATCGACTTTGGCAGCATAGCGGCCGTCAAGCGGAGAAAGAGCGGAGAGCGGGGACAGTGACATGATAGGGAAGTGTGATGTAAATGAATGAAAGCCCAGTTTAGCGCATGAGCCGGGGCCGGAAACCAGCGGAAACGGGATTTTACCATTCGTGCGCGAGCCCCAATGGGCCGCCTGGCGAGCGGCGAAACCGCCGGGCACCAATGATATACTGCAGCCATCCTTTTAAAATAAAGCGCTTATGAAACTGATCGGTTCACTCGCTAGCCCTTATGTACGCAAAGTCCGGGTCGTGTTTGCGGAAAAGAAACTCGACTATGGTTTCGTATTGGAGGATGTATGGGCCACTGACACGGCGATTGCAGAGTCCAATCCGCTGGGCAAAGTGCCGGCGCTGCTGATGGATGATGGCAGCGTGCTGTTCGATTCGCGCGTGATCGTCGAGTATCTGGATACCTTGACGCCGGTCGGCAAGCTGATCCCGGTCGGCGGCCGCGAGCGTTCCAGCGTCAAATGCTGGGAAGCACTGGCCGACGGCGTGCTGGACGCTGCGGTTTCGATGCGGCTGGAAAAAACCCAGCGCCCCGAGTCGCAGCAAAGTCAGGTCTGGATTGCGCGCCAGATGAGCAAGGTTCAGGCCGGCCTGAAGCAATTGTCCGCCGACTTGGGCGAGAAGCCGTTTTGCACCGGCAACCAGTACACGCTGGCCGATATAGCGGTCGGCTGCACGCTGGGCTGGCTGTCTTTCCGTTTCCCGGAAATCCAGTGGCGCGATGATTACCACAATCTGCAACGCCTGTTTGAGAAATTGTCGGAGCGTCCCTCTTTCAAGGATACCGTGCCGCAATAAGCCACTGGCAAAACGCGCAACCAGCGGAGGTAAAAAAAGGCGTAAGACATTTTAATGTCTTACGCCTTTTTTATACTACTAACTGTATATTTAAGTACCGCATAATATATATGCGGAAAGTGTAGTGTTTTTTAATATACCCCCGCATTTATCCTGACTTGGTAATCAGGGCGCAGCGCCGGCCAGAGCGTTCTGGCCGGCTTGCTTGTTACGCCGCGAGCAGGAAGTCGGTCACGGTAATGGTGGTGGCATCGTCGATCCCGAGCAGCAGGATCGAGTCGCCTCCGATCTGCACCAGGGTGTCGAGGCCGACATCGCTGATGACAACCTGTGCGCCGAAATTGCCGGCATTGATCCCGAGCGCGGAAATGTCGAGCTTGTCCTGCCCGCCGCCCGCCGGATTGGCATCGAATCCCTGGATGGAATCGTGGCCAAACAGCGCCGCGAACCCGAAGGTATCATTGCCGGCGCCGCCATCCATGAAGTCGTTGCCGCCGCCGCCGATCAGCCGATCGGCATTGTCGCCTCCGAACAGAAAATCCGCTGCGTTGCCGCCGGTCAGCAGGTTGGCGCCCGCATTGCCGGTTCCGGTAAAGCCGCCGGTTCCGGTGAACGTCAAGTTTTCGACATTCGCACCTAAGATATAACTCGACATTGTGGTCTGCACGGTGTCGGTGCCACTACCGAAAAGCTCGTTGATGATGTCACCCGCGTTGTCGACGAAATACAGATCGTTGCCTGCGCCGCCGTCCATGGTGTCGGCACCTGCGCCGCCGTTAAGGATGTCGTTGCCGCCGCCGCCGCTGAGGCTGTCGTTGCCTGCGCCGCCATTGAGTGTATTCGCCAGCGTGTTGCCAATGCCGGTGAAACTCGCACTGCCGGTGTAGGTCAGGTTCTCAAGATTGGAGCCCAGCGTATAAATCGCCAGCGTGGTCTGCACCGTGTCGGTGCCCCTGCCTCCGAGTTCGGTAATCAGGTCGCCGCTGTTGTCGACGATATAGGTATCGTCCCCAGCGCCGCCGGCCATGGTGTCGGCGCCGCCGCCACCATTGAGGATGTCGTCGCCAGCGCCGCCGTTAAGTGTGTTCGCCAGCGCGTTGCCGGTGCCGGCGAAATTGCCGGTGCCGGTGAAGCTCAGGTTCTCCACATTGTCGCTCAGCGTATAACTCGCCAGTGTGGTTTGCACGGTGTCGATGCCTGCGCCTGCGAGTTCGGTCACGATATCTCCCGCGTCATCGACGATATAGGTGTCGTTGCCGGTGCCGCCGAGCATGGTGTCGGCGCCCGTGCCGCCATTGAGCGTGTCATTGCCGTCGCCGCCGTCCAGCAGGTCGTTGCCCGCGCCGCCGTTAAGAATGTCATTGCCATTGAGTCCCCGCAGCTCGTCGTCAAACTGCGTGCCGTTGAGCGTGTTGGCCAGATTGGTGCCGATGATCAGGTCGCCGACGCCGGTGGTGGGGGCTGAGATGACTTCCTCGTGCGCTCCAAATGTGTCGGTGTAGTTGGCAATAACGCGCAGTTGGGTGCCGACCTGCAGCTGGGTCGGCGTGAAGCTTGGGCCCGTTGCGCCGGCAATGTCCGTGAAATTCACGCCATTGCCCGATTGCCATCGGTAGGTGAGCGTCGCTACCACCACCCCGTCGAGGTCCACGATTGATCCGATCGAAGCCGTCAGCTGCTGGCCTTCGGTGGGCGAGGTATCGCTGATCGCCGGTGCGCCGGTGGGGGCGTGGTTGACCAAATTCAGCACCTGGTCGGCGAACTGCACATGTTCAATGTTGCGGATCGTGTCGGTGCCGTCGGTCGCGGCGCCGCGCAGGTGTGCCACGGTCCAGGTGCCGTCGGGATTGTGCGTGATGTCATAGCTAGCCAGTACGTCGGAATACAGCGCGGTGTCGATCGAGGTGTCGGCTCCTGCCCCGCCATCGAGAATGTCGTTGCCTGCGCCGCCTTTAAGGACATTGTTGAGCAGGTTGCCGGTGCCGGCGAAATTGCCGGTGCCGGTGAAGCTCAGGTTTTCCACCTCGGCCCCCAGCGCATAACTCGCCAGCGCGGTCTGCACCGTGTCGACTCCGCCGCCAGCCAATTCGGTTACCACGTCGCCGGCGTTGTCGACAATATAGGTGTCGTTGCCGGCGCCGCCAAGCATGGTGTCCGCGCCTGCGCCGCCGTTAAGCGTGTCGTCTCCTGCGCCGCCTTTAAGGACATTGTTGAGCAGGTTGCCGGTGCCGGCGAAATTGCCGGTGCCGGTGAAGCTCAGGTTTTCCACCTCGGCCCCCAGCGTATAACTCGCCAGCGCGGTCTGCACCGTGTCGACTCCGCCGCCAGCCAATTCGGTTACCACGTCGCCGGCATTGTCGACGATATACGTGTCGTTGCCGGTGCCGCCAAGCATGGTGTCAGCGCCTGCGCCGCCGTTAAGCGTGTCGTCGCCAGTTCCGCCATCGAGGTAGTCATTGGCCCCGAGCGCATTGATGATGTCGTTGCCGCCCCAGCCGAAAATTCGGTCGACACCCTCGGTGCCGTTGATGGTCTCGGAGGCATCAGTGCCGTTGATGATATTGGGCAGCACATTGATCAGGAAGTCGTCGGTGACGGTGAGCGGTGTGCCGGGACCGGCATCGGTCGCGGAGACACGTACATCGATAGCGCCGAGGAAATTGTCGGGCGGCGTGCCGGTGATCAGGCCGCCGGTCACGCCATTGGCATCGGTTAGCAACGTGAAGTGTAGCCCGATGGAATCGAGCGTCGCGCCATTCGCCAGTTTCGCCGCATAGATCAGCTGGTTAGCCGGCGTCTGGTCGTCGGCAAAGACGGTAGTCAGCGGCAGGAACAAGTTGATTGGTACGCCGGACTTGGCCGAGGTGTCAGGCAAGCCGGTCAATGCTTGCTGCACCACCACGATGGGCGCGGTGTTCACCAGCGGTGGCAGCGTGACGACCGAGGTCGCCACGGATTGCATGCGTTCCGTGAAGCCCAGACCGTCGACGAAACTGACCTGCACCCGAAGCGGCTGGCCCTTCTGGAAATCGGCCGGCGTGAAGGATGCGCTGGTGGCGCTAGCGATCGGCACCCATTCCAGGCGCGCCGGGTCCTGCTGCTGCCACTGGTATTTCAGCGGCCCTACAATGCCGTTGGCATCGGCAAGCGTGGTCACATCGGCGGTGAGCACTCTTCCGATAACGGGATCGACAATTGGGGTCGCCAGGTTGGTGTCGCCGGAGATGACAATCTCGCCGGTCGGCACCTCGTTGGCGGCGCCGGGAAGCGCGATCATGCCATCCGAGAACTGCAGGCGCTCGATGTTGCGAACCTTGTCGACCCCATCGATACCGATCGCGCCGGTAGCCAAAATATGGTTGACGGTAAAGAAGCCCTGATCATCCGGAAACTCGATGATGTAGTTGGCCATCACGTCCGAGTAAATGGCGGTGTCGACATCGCCGGCCTGGCCGTCGTTCCTGATCTCCCGGATGATCTGGCCGCCGGGCGCATACGAGCTCAGGCTGACATGCAGCGCAGCATCGCCGTCGATGATGTCGTTGCCGCCGCGGCCCTCGATCATGTCGCTGCCGGCACCGCCCAGCATTATGTTGCCATCCGAGAAATTCACCGGTCCCGGAGCGAAAAACGTGTCCAGGCCCGAGATCAGGTTGACGTTAGTTAGCGTGTTGAAGACATCCGCTATCGCATTGCTCGTGCCTTGCAAGAAGTCGTTGTGCGCCGAGCCGCTGACGGCTTCGGTTTCAATGAACACATCCCGGATCGCGTCGCCCGCTGGCGTATTCGGATTGGCGATGAACTCCTTGCGATTCATGTCGACGCTGACGCCTTGCTGGGCGGGTTCATACGATGCCCAGTCGAAGCCCAGACGGCCTTCGAACTTGTCGAAGCCGCCTTCGCCCAGCATGATGTCGTCGCCGGAAAAGCCCTGCATGCGGTCGCCGCCGCCGCCCCCGTTCAGGACGTCGTTGCCGCCAAACAGAGGCACCTGGCCGGTTGGCGCACCACTGTCGCCGACCATCAGATCTCCGCCGAGGCCACCCTCGATCCAGTCGTCGCCTTCGTTGCCCACCAATTCGTCGTCGTCCTCGCCGCCGCGGATGATATCGTTGCCCAGGCCGCCCGAAATTGCGTCGATCCCCAGGCCGCCATTGATGAAGTCGTTGCCGTCGCCGCCGAACACGATATCGTCGCCGATGCCGGCATCAATGATGTCGTCGCCGGCATCGCCGTGGATGGTGTCGTTGCCGGCGGTATCGGTAATGATGTCATTGCCATCGCCGCCAAACAGAAAATCATTGCCGTTGCCGCCATCGATGGTGTCGTTGCCGCCGTCGCCCCAGACCGTGTCATCGTCGGCATTCCCGGCCAGCAGCTTGTCATCGCCGTTGGTGCCGCCCAGCACCATGGTATTGCCCAGGAAATTGTCGTCGCCGATGAAATGGATCGTGCCGTCGTTCGTCACTTCAACCAGGAGTTTGCCGGTCTCAGGATTGTGCAGCCAGGTCGATGGATCGTTTTTGTTGATGGTGCTGGCTTCCACTGTATATTCCGGCGTCAGGAAAATGCTCGCGCTCAGGTGGTGGGTGCCGGTGTTGTGCATGATCATCTCGGCGAACGAGTTCGCTTCGATCTCGGTTCCCCAGTGCGTGCCTTCGATGCGCGGCAGATAGTACAGGCGGTCGGCATCCTGCAGGTTTTCCAGTTGGGTCTCGAAGATGAAGTTAAAGGTCGATCCCAGCAGGCCGCCGAACAGGTTCTGCTTCTCGGCCAGGCCGCCGATCCACAAGTCGACATTGTCGAGGCCGGTGACCGAGCCGGTGCTCCAGGTCGGTATGGCGCCGTTCGCGGCATGGATCGCGTGGCTATCTGCGGTGTTATTCGCATAGGCGGCTTTGCTGTGGATGAAGTTGTAGGCATCAATGTCGAAGCCGGCGCTGCCGACGACGCTGTGTTCAACCAGCGCGAGCGCGGCGGCGCGCTTGTCGACCAGCATCGCAGCACCGGTGATGCTCGAATGGGTGCCGTAGGCGGCGACGAAGTTGACCAGCGAACCCGGATGTTTCAGGTACTGGCCGAATTCATCCCAGCTTTCATACGGCTTCAACGACGTGTCATGGGTCTGGCTGTACAACTCATTGCGCAGCAGGTTGATCGGCGGCACGCCGGTTTCGCGGCCGCGCGCGATGTTCAGGGCGGCCAGGTCGAGCGGCAGGCCGAGCAGATTGTTGCGCAGCGCGCCGGTGACGAATTCGTCGATTTCATTGCCGACCTGGTTAACTGATCCGAGCACGATTTCGCCGGCGGCGTTAGCGCCCTCCTTGGCGTAGG
Organism: Gelidimonas diazotrophica; assembly: GCF_055694025.1. NCBI lineage: Bacteria > Pseudomonadati > Pseudomonadota > Betaproteobacteria > Burkholderiales > Oxalobacteraceae > Gelidimonas > Gelidimonas diazotrophica. The sequence goes on along the minus strand of NZ_CM146349.1, from coordinate 3,089,747 downwards.
CGAGCGGATTGGTGAAGGCGTCGATCAGGCCGATCGCGTTGAGCTTGGGATGTCCGGTCAGCGGATCGATGACCGGGGTGCCGTCCGGGCCGATCTCGTAACGGTTGACATTCTCGTCCAGCATCGAGTGGCCGAAGCGATAAACCGCGTGCGCGAACTCGGCGGTGATCGCCGGATCGAGATGAATGTCGGTGTTGCCGAACAGGTGGATGGTCGGCGCGATCTTGCGGGCGAATTCTTCAAATACCAAGTGCTGGTACTGGGTCTCGGTGCCGAACTTGGCCACCTGGAACAGGCGCTCGCCGTTCCATTCATTGTCCTGGATGCCATCGGCCAGGTTGGCGCCCGCCAGTACCCAATTGGTCGCGAACGCCGAATCGCCGTTCGCCAGTTCGGCGCGGACCAGCGACTTGGTTTGTTCGAGCAGCCGGTTGTGCTCGGAGTGAAATATTTCGTGGACGGCGGTCAAGCCGATATTCTCGTTGACGCGGCCGTCGCCGGCGATATAGTGCGCGTCCAGCAGCTCGTTGTCGTATGAGCCGGCCGGTTGCGGCAGATACTTCGGGTTGGCCGGGCTCTCGGACTGGTTGGCGTCGAACGTGGGATTCAGAACCGGGCCGGCAACCGTATCAGCATCCGGACTCAGCACGCCACCGACAAATACCGGCACCGCAGTATGCGCGATATCGTTGAGGAAGGCGTGTCCGGTGCGCACTGCGGCGTCCGTGCCGACAGGTGCACTCGGGGAGCCGGATACCAACTGGTCGTCGGCGGTGCCAGCAATGCCGTCGGGCCCTTTGACGACGAGCTGGGCCATACCCGTGACCGGGTTGGGAATGAAATTGCCATAGGCATCGGTCGCCAGCAGCGGCACATCGCCGACATCCGCATCAGTGAGCCGGATGCCCAGCTTGAGGGCATTAGCCTTGACATCGGCCCAGGTTGGCATGTGATGGCTGCCATCGGCGGCGATATGGTCGAGCATCCTTCCGCTGGCGTGCAGATGGCCGTCGATGCCGGCAATGTACTCGCGCAGGAATACCTGGTGCGACGGATGCGAGGAGTAGGTCTGGCTCTGGTCCACAAACGGCGTGATGGTGTTGGTGCCGTCATGAATGTCATCGGCCGTGCCGAGTATTCCGTCCGCGCCCGGCTGGTTGGTGGCGCGCGTCAAGACCATGAAATTGGTCTGGCCGCCGGGAACATACAGCGGGTCGTCTGGCAGCAGCGGGATGAATACCGTGCCGCTGCCACCCTTGGTGACCAGGTCCAGGCCATGGTCGAAGAACTGGCCGAAGAATGTCATCCAGGAGTTGAACGGTGCCGACAGCCCATTATCGGGCGTGACATTGTTGATGAACAGGTTGGTGCCATCCGTGCCGGGCGGGGTCGCGGGATTGTATTGGTGCTGATAGCCGGTTCCCAGAAAACCGCTGGCCTTCGCGGCGGCTTCGACGGCAGCGGCATTGTTCGCGCTCTGGTCGGAAATCAGGTTGCTGATGGTGCGCGGCTGTGAATCGAATACCAGACCGCTAGTCTGTGCGTATGAAGTCTGTGCTGGCGGGCCAAAGCCCGCCGGGGTGGTTCCGGCGCTCTGAAATAACGGATCGGCTACGCGCGCAAACGTCTGGTCGGCGGCCCCCAAATCGCCTTGGCCGGGCACCAGGTTGTTGTTCTGGCCATCTACCTGGCGCAACCCGAATGCGAGATGCACGTTCACTGGAGGTTGTCCCGCTTCAGCCATCTTGATTTGGGTCAGGATGAAATCGAGGTCCGATCTATTGAAAGTTGCCATGATGCTTCCCCTTGAAGTTGTTTATTAGGCAATTGACAATAATGTATTTCCTGATAGCTACCTTGACCAAAAGCAAAAACATGCCATTTGAAAATTCCTGATTGCGCGCTGTTTGTTTTTTGTTTCAGGAGGCCTGGCGCTCGATTTCGCATGCCGGTTCTGCGTTCACCCTGATCCGCCGGCGTAGGAGAGTTCCCGCGCAGACGCAGCGGCACAACCCGATGCTTGATAAATCGCAACCGACTGTAATTTGTGCTGGCCGGATGTGCGATTTATCAAACCTAAGTCGGTCCTGAAACGTACACTAGATGACAGAAAAGCAATTTAATTTTATCTTTGATCAAACCATGCAGCCGCAGAAATAGAATCATAAAATCGGCGCGTCAAAAGGTTTGAGCGTGTATGAGAAGGGGAGCCGCATCATGTTCAAGTCCAGTCGCGGGCCGGGCGTAAAGCTCGGCACACAGCCGCTTTGCCTGTGCATATCGCACATTCTGCACATTTCAATACCCGTTTCCCCAATACCCTTTTCCCGACGACGCCAGTGCCATCCAGGGCGGCGTTGCCGGAGCGGCTCCTGAATCACAGTCCGCGTCAGGGCGCAGGAGCGATGGCGTCAGTAATGCAAAATTAAGCAGTGAAGAGAGTTTTATGCAGCGCGAGCATTAAACAACCAAGCAGGCAAAATTCAAGGGGCAGAAATCATGGCAAGCGAAGATGGCGTAGGCAAAAAAATGGCACGTAGAGAGATGCTGATCGCGGGCGCAGCAGCGACCGCCGGCGTGGTAATCGCAGCGAAGGTCGGCAACGCGTATTCGCAAGTCGTGGTCCCTCCGGCCGCCCCGCTGCCACCGCCGAGTCCGTATACCACGCCCTTTGTCGAACTGCTTCCGGTATATACCCCGAAGCGCCCGGTCTCAGGACTTTCCCCGAGCCCAACGGCGGTTCCGACCAGCGGAGAATGCGGCAGGCCGAACCATCAGCGCTGGAGCGACTTCGCGCCAACAAAATTCTACGAGCTGCACGTGAAACCGGCGCAGCATCAATTCCATCGCGAGCTGCCGACCCAATCGATCTGGGGCTACGATGGCATGCTTCCAGGACCGACCTTCGAAGCCCGCTACGGCGAACCGATCACCGTGCGCATCTACAACGACCTGCCATCCAATCACGTCGGCTTCGGTACACCGGAAATATCAACGCATCTGCATAATTTGCATTGCGGCTCCGAGAGCGACGGCTTCACCGGCGACTACTATAGCGAAACCAAGTACGGCCCGACGATGACCGCGCCCGGCAAATACAAGGACCATCTTTATTCGAACTGCCGGGCCGGTTACGATCAAAATCACGGCACCAATGGCGATCCGCGCGAATCGCTGGGCACGCTCTGGTACCACGACCATCGCATCGACTTTACCGCGCAAAATGTCTACAAGGGACTGACCGGTTTTTACCTGATCTTCGATGAAATCGACTCGGGCAATGAAAATGACACTAATCCGAGCGCACTGCGCTTGCCGAGCGGGATCGGCAAGTACGACATACCGCTGGTATTCCAGGACAAGCAGTTCGATTCCGGCGGCTACCTGGCGTTCGACCAGTTCAATACGGATGGCATCCTGGGCGACAAGTTCTGCGTCAACGGCAAGATACAGCCGTACTTTCCAGTCGAGCGCCGTAAATACCGTTTTCGTCTGCTTGATGGCGGCCCGTCCCGGTTCTACGAGTTCTATTTGACCTACAAGGGCGCGGACCAGATGTTTACTTACATTGCCAACGATGGCAATTTGCTGCCGGCGCCGCTGCTGATGTCGAAAGTCCGGCTGGGCGTGGCCGAGCGCGCCGACATCGTGATCGATTTCTCAAAGTACCCGCCTGGCAGCACGCTATACCTTGTCAACAAGCTGGAGCAAGTGAACGGCCGCGGCCCCACCGGCAAGATACTCAATCCCGGCACGCAAATCCTGCGCTTCGACGTCGGTGAACAGGCTACGACCGACAACAGCCGGGTTCCCTACAAACTGCGCGAACTGCCTCCGATTGATTTGAAGGAAGTAGTGACGACCCGCGTATGGCAGTTCGATAGAGAAAATGGCGGCTGGACCGTCAACGGCAAACTGTTCGACGTCACCAAGCCCGCTGCGAGCCCGAAGCGCGGCACCGCGGAAATCTGGGTATTAAGGGTAAAAGGCGATTGGACGCACCCGGTGCATATTCATTTTGAAGAAGGCCGCATCCTGACCCGCAACGGCGTCGCGCCGCCGCCGCATGAACGCGGGCGCAAGGACGTCTATTCCGTCGGTAACAATGAAGAACTGCGTATTTTCCTGCGCTTCCGCGATTACCTGGGCAAATACATGATGCATTGCCACAACCTGATCCACGAAGACCACGCGATGATGATCCGCTGGGACATCGTGCCGTGAAAGCAAGGTTATCGCCCGCGCCATGCAATCGGCGCCCGATCATTCATTAGGGAAGAAATCCATCATGAACAACACACTAGATAACAAGCTAAACAACAAGCGCATGTTTCTGAGGGCCGCCGGCAGTTTGGCCGCGCTGCCCGCGCTGTCTTTTGCCGGAGGACGGGCGCTGGCAGCGGCGCCAGCCGCCCGCAACGCCGCTTATTTTTCAAACGCGATTCTGCAAACCCATGACGGCAAGAGCGTGCGCTTCTATGACGACCTGCTGAAAGGCAAGTTCGTAGTCATCAATATGATGTACACCAGTTGCAGCGGGATTTGTCCCGCCAATACCGCCAACATGAAAAGCGTGCAGCAGGCGCTGGGCGGGCGGGTTGGCAAAGACATCTTCATGTACTCGCTGTCGTTGCGGCCGCAGTTGGATACGCCGGAGGCGTTGCGCGCCTATGTCAAACAATATGACATCCAGCCTGGCTGGACCTTCCTCACCGGCAAGCCGGCGGAGATGGAAAACATCCGCAGGAAGCTCGGTTTTTACGACAGCGATCCGACCGCCGACGCCGACATTTCGCGGCATACGGGGATGGTCCGGATCGGCAAGGTGGCGGCCGACCGCTGGTGCATGGTGCCGGCGCTCAGTTCGACCGGGCAGATCGTCAGCACCATCCTGGGCGCGGCCTGACGTTTTGGAGCGGCCAATTAAAAGGCGAAAGACATTTGACATGTCTTTCGCCTTTTTTATACTGCTAATTGTATATTTAAGTGCCGCTTTAGATGTATGCGGGAAACACCGTGTTTTTTAACATACTCCAGCATTTCCCGCTAACTCATTAACTATTCAGCCCGCTATGGGATATCTTTAAAAATTGAAAGTTCATAATTTTCTCCCTTCGACAGGCGCATGATTAACTTACCTGTGGCCATCAGGAATCTATGCGGAGCATCACGGTTCCAACCATTCTCTCGTAGGGGCGGGTTCCAAACCCGCCCTTTTGCCGTCAAAGTACAAGGGCGGGTTTGGAACCCGCCCCTACGAACGCTCCGGCTCTCGCCATCTGGCAGGGGACAAGGATCGTTCATAGCGGGCTGAATAATTACCTGACTTGATAATCGGGATGCGTCGCCATTTTTATGGCTCACAGCAAGCTGTGATATGCATCAACAGACTGCGTTACCCAGCGCGCATAGTTAATAAAAAATTAATAATAAATTTCTTATCTAACTTTTGCTCAGGGGGAGTCCAAAATGTTGATGCGATCGCTTGTATTCGTTTTTGCAGCCATGACGCCACTTATCGCAGACGCGCATGTCAAGTGGTTCTCCAAGATGGCCAATTGCGTCAAATCTCCCCTCACGCCGCTCGACAGCATAGTTTCCGCGACTTTCATCGGCCTGGGTTTCGCTGCGCTCGCCGCGATGCTGGTCGTTAGCCTGATCGACTGGAAGATCTCGCATGCCAACGGCGTCGCCGCCCGTCATACGGCGCGCGTTGAGCGTGATGTCAGCGCGTATGTGCCGCACCTTCTGCGTTTCGGCCTGGCTGCATATTTCTTTCTGATCGCAACAGTCTTTCACCATTCGCCCATCATCCTGACGCCGGAACTGAAGACGGCGGCGGCCTGGGTGCCCATCATCCAAATGCTGATTGCCGTCATGGCGCTGTCCCGCCGCACCTGCTGGATTGCCGCGCTCGGTATCGTCTTTCTTTACGCTTATGCGGTCATTAGTTACGGCTGGTTTCATATGCTGGATTACCAGTACTTGATCGGAATCGCCGCTTTTCTGGTCATCGATTCCCGCTATGGAGCAGCAAAAGGCTCGCTCGGGTTAACCATTTTGCGGCTGTCTGTCGGCATCAGTTTCTTATGGGTCGGGGTGGAAAAATGGATGTATCCGGATTGGACGTATGAACTGCTCCAACAAGATTTGCGCGGAATATTGATGGGGTTCAGCCCCAAGTTCGTCGTGATGGGGGCTGGATATGTCGAATTCTGTTTGGCATTCGTGCTGCTGTTCGGCCGGCTGTCGGCGCAAGTCGCCGCAGCGGTCTTGTTGCTATTGATGGTCTCGGCAATCCCGATGGTCGGGCTGATAGACGCGATCGGGCATCTGCCGATTGTCATCGTATTGCTGATTCTGGCGGCAACCCGCAATCGCATTGGCTACTTCCCCCGGCCAGTAAGCCCGTGGCAAGAATCAGGCTCCGTGATCTCTTTCATGGTCAGCGTTCCTGGATTTATCGGGGCTTACTATCTCAGCCATGAACTCGCCTACAGCGGCCTCCATCCTGCAAACTGGAACGCGAGCCTCACCGCAGCGCTGTTAATGGCGCCACTGGGGTACAGAATCCTGATGACGGCACGAGAAATATTCCGGCATGCGAATTTGCCTGAATGCTTCACAAACAGTCCAGTTGCAAGAATTTGACGGGGAAGAGCCTGGTCCACAACGCACGAAAAAAATGCAGTGCGCCTTCGTAACTGTTCACCTCGCTACGAATACCCCCTCGCCCGCTTGCGGGAGAGGGTTGGGGAGAGGGTGACTGCAAAGTCGGCGACTTAATTAATTGCTGTACTCTTCGTGGATGCTTTGTCGGGGTAGCCCGACAGCTACTCACTTTTCTTTGCTTCGCCAAAGAAAAGTAAGCAAAAGAAAGGCGACCGCAGACTTGCCCTTCGGGTACCCGTTTGTGTGCTGCAAAAAATGGGAAATGAAGGAACTCGCTACGCTCAAACAGCCTTCATTTCTGATCCATTTTCTGCAGCACACAAACGGCTGCGTCCCAAGCGGCCTAACATCAAAAACAGCGTCACTACAACCGCCAATGACATAAAACTGTCACTTGGATATCAACCTCATAGTAGGCTGAATAGATACGAAAAATTTAATAAAAATGGCAGTACTCCTTATTTTTTCCCAATAAAAAAGGCCGCAAACCCAAACTGGGCGCGGCCTTCTGTCCTTCTGTCTTTCTGTTAAACCGACAACAGCTTCAGTTGCCGGCCAGAGCGCTCTGGCCGGCTTGCTTGTTACGCCGCGAGCAGGAAGTCGGTCACGGTAATGGTGGTGGCATCGTCGATCCCGAGCAGCAGGATCGAGTCGCCTCCGATCTGCACCAGGGTGTCGAGACCGACATCGCTGATGACGACCTGTGCGCCGAAATTGCCGGCATTGATCCCGAGCGCGGAAATGTCGAGCTTGTCCTGCCCGCCGCCCGCCGGATTGGCATCGAATCCCTGGATGGAATCGTTGCCAAACAGCGCCGCGAACCCGAAGGTGTCATTGCCGGTGCCGCCATCCATGGAGTCGTTGCCCTCGCCGCCGATCAGCCGATCGGCATTGTCGCCTCCGAACAGGGAATCCGCTGCGTTGCCGCCGGTCAGCAGGTTGGCGCCCGCGTTGCCGGTTCCGGTAAAGCCGCCGGTTCCGGTGAACGTCAAGTTCTCGACATTCAAGCCCAGCGTGTAACTCGACATTGTGGTTTGCACGGTGTCGGTGCCGCCACCCAAAAGCTCGCTGATGGTGTCGCCCGCGTTGTCGACGAAATACAGATCGTCGCCTGCGCCGCCTGCCATGGTGTCGGCACCTGTTCCGCCGTAAAGGATGTCGTTGCCGCCGCCGCCGCTGAGGTTGTCGTTGCCTGCGCCGCCATTGAGAGTATTCGCCAGCGTGTTGCCAATGCCGGTGAAGTTCGCGCTGCCGGTGTAGGTGAGGTTCTCAAGATTGGAGCCCAGTGTATAGCTTGACAACGTGGTCTCCACCGTGTCGTTGCCCCTGCCTCCGAGTTCGGTGACCCGGTCGTTGCTGTTGTCGACGATATAGGTATCGTCGCCAGCACCGCCGGCCATGGTGTCGGCGCCTGCGCCGCCATCAAGGATGTCGTTGCCGGCGCTGCCATTGAGGATGTCGTTGCCGGTGCCGCCATGGAAAACATCGGTCGGGGCCGTGACCGTCAGGTTGATCACGTCCTGAGGACGCAGCGTTCCGATAACGGTGTCGTTGCCGCCGTCGGTATTGAAGACAATGCGATGCTCCGACGTGAGAGCAGAGATGTCGACGGTATCGGTGCTTTGGCTGCCATTGACCGTGATGGTGTTGAAGTTGAGACTGGTGCCGGTGAAGTCGCCGCTCACCACGATGGTGTCGCCGCCACTCGCGCCACCGCCCGCGCCGCCCGGGGTCGTCACGCCCAGGGTGTTGACGATGATTTCCTCGATGTTGTCGAGTTCCGCGATCACCGCGCCGTTACGGGCGACCACGATCTCGGTGTTGGCGCTGAGCGCAAGACCCGCGATCGCCAACAGCGCATTAGCCCGGGAATAGATCGTGAAGGTTTCGGTGGTTCCATCTCCATTGAGCTGATAGGTGTCGATACCCGCCCCGCCATTGACGATGTCACGCCCGCCGCTGACGCCGGTCTGGGTGATCGTATCGATGCCGTCACCGCCGTGGACGATGTCGTTTCCAGCCCCGCCATTGAGCGTGTCGTTGCCGGCAAAGCCGAAGACGGCCTGTGAGCCCGCGGCCCCGGCAGCCCCATTCAGATTGGTATTGGCTGCCGTGGTGCCCGCGACCACCGCGTAGTTGACGCCGTTGAAGCGCAGCGTTTCGACGGTGCTGATGGTGTCGGTGCCTTCGGCGCCCACATCAGCGGTGACGAGGATGTTGGTGCCGCTGCTCTCGAAGCTGTAGTTGCCGACTGCGGTGGCGAAGACTGCGACATCGTTGCCTGCGCCGCCCTCCAGCGTGTCGTTGCCGGCGCCGCCGTTCAGCGTGTCGGCGCCGCCATTCCCCCGCAGGATGTCGTTGCCGGCATTGCCATTCAGAGTGTCATTGCCGCCGATGATGATCGGACTGACGCCGTCGGCAATATCGTCGCCCGCAGTGCCGTTGAAGGTGTTGTTGGCGAAGGGGATGCCATCCCAATCCACGCCCACCGGACCGGTGGCTGCGGAAGTGATGGTTTCGGGATTGCCGCCTCCGTCTGTGAAGCTCACGACCGCCCGCAGCTGGAGGCCGGCCTGGTCGCCGAAGGAGGTCAGAGGATTGTCATCCGGCGTGAAGGACGCTGCAGTCGCGCCGGCGATGTTGGCCCAGGTCGTGCCGTTGGCCGAAGCCTGCCACTGGTAGGAAAATGCCCCCAGTCCGTTCAAATCCGCAATCGTGGTGGTGTTGAGCGTGAGCGCTTGCCCTTCAGTCGGGGTCGCATCGCTGATCACTGCCGCCCCGGTCGCCGCACGGTTCACAATCAGCAGAGTTTGATCAGCGAACTTCAGAAACTCAATGTTGCGGATGGTATCGATCCCATCATCAATCAAAACCCCACCAGCCACCACCACCGGCGTATGGGTGACCGTCATCGATCCGTCCGTGTTGTGCACCAGCGTGTATTCGGCCCGATTGCCGCTGTATACCGCGGTGTCCACATCGGTAGCAGCGGTTGTGGAGTACAGGATTTCGCGCACGATCTCCAGCTGGCCGGGATTGATTTCACGGGTCAGCATCTTGGCCTGGATTTCGGTCATGCTGTCGACGCTGAACAATTCATGAGTGTGATCCAGGCGGGCGCGCACGCTGATTCGCACGTTCAGCCAGGCGTCGCCATCGATGATGTCGTTACCGCCTCTGCCGGTAATGGTGTCGCTGCCGCCACCGCCCAACAGGATGTTGGCGCCCAGATGGGTGTCCAGGACGACCGCGTTCGGGTCGGCCAGGTGCGTTCCGCCGATTACAGCCTGCAGCCCGGCGATGCGGTCAACGCCTGACTGCAACAGTGCGCTGTCGAAGATTGTGCCGCCGACGACCTCTGCGCCGTTAGCGCCTACCGCACCGAGAGGAACGTTGCTTCCGTACAGCACATCATCGAATTTCCATCCCGACAAACCTTCGACCGAGTCGAACCGGTCGCGCAGTGTCAGGTCTTGCTGGGTCGCAAATGGCGGAGTAGTTATGCCGTTAGCCAATACACCGAGGGCTAAATCGGAATTCGCGCCATTCGGGTCCGACTTGTGGATGCCCCAATCGAAACCCAGCATGCCGTTGTTGCGCTGAATGCCCGGGCCTTCGAACATGATGTCGTCGCCGGACTCGCCGTCGTAATCGGTATCGTTGCCCTGGCCGTTGAGCACGTCGTGGCCGATGATCGGGGAATTAAAGAACAGGTCTGAGTTTTCGCCAGAAAGACTGTCGAAGCCGTCGCCGCCTTCGATCCAGTCATCGCCCTCATTGCCCATCAGTGCGTCTGCCCCGATGCCGCCGCGGATGAAGTCGTTGTCCCTGCCGGCAAATACTTCCGCTGCATCCTGACCGATGGAGATGAAATCCTGGCCGCCGCCGCCGAAGACTATGTTGGCGCCCGCACCGGTGGTAATGACGTCGTTGCCTTCGTCGCCGCGCAGAAAATTGTCGCCGAAAGGATCTTGAATAATATCGTCGCCGTCGCCACCGAAAACCTGGTCGGATTCGGTCCCGGCATTCAGGTAGTCATCGCCGCCGTCACCCCAGAGCGTGTCGATACCGCGGTCACCGATCAGCGTGTCGTTGCCGGCGGTGCCGCCGAGCGTTACATGCTCGCCGCCGGCGAAACGCAGATAGCCGCCATCGGCGTGGCCATCGCCATTTACGTCCGCACCGGGATTTACGCGCGTCACTTTCGGATCGATCGCCTGCAGAATCGCGCTGTTCTGGGTTGGATCGGAGCCGATCTGCACCGACTGGTTGAGCTCCAGGATAAGGTCGGGCGTATCGAACAGCGTGCCGCTAAGATGCGACGAGCCCACATTACCCAGATCGGTGTTGCGCATCACCAGCGCGGCGAAGGTGTTTGGCTCAAGCTCGTTGAGCATGTTCGTGCCTTGCAGGCGGCTCAGATAATACAGACGGTCGCCGTTCTGCAGATTCTCCATCTGCGTCTCGAAGACGAAGTTGAAGGTGGAGCCCAGCATGCCGCCGAACTCAGTCTTCTTCTCGGCCAGACCGCCGATCCAGAGGTCGACCAGGTTCAGGCCGGTCTCGTGCGTGCTCCAGGTGCCGGTATGGTTGAGGAAGTCGAGCCGATCCCCGGGTGCGCCGGTACCGCCCAGCACCAGCATTTCCGCTGCGTGGCGTTTGCCCGCGACGGTGACTTCGGCCGTGATGGTGTCGTGGGTGCCATAGGCGGCAATGAAGTTGACGATCGAAAGCGGATTCTTCAGATTCTGCGCATAAGCCAGCCAATTGTCGTAGGGCTTCAGGTCAATATTGTTTGTTTGATCGTAGAATTCTGCCCGCACCACATTAAAGGCCGGGATTCCAGCTTCGCGGCCGCGTGCGAGGTTGAGTGCAGCAAGGTCGAGCGGCAGACCCACCAAACGATTGCGCAGGTCGTCGACCACAAATTCATCAATTTCGTTGCCGGCCTGCCTGGTCATGCCGCGGATAATTGCGCCCGCCGCCGCCTCGACTGTCAAGCCGCTGGCCGTGAACGCCTGCGGATTAAGGAACGCATCGAAGAGGGAGATATCGTTCGACGTCATATTGATGTCGAGACGGGATACCGTGTCGGTCAGCATCGAATGCCCGAAACGGTAGACCGTATGGGCAAACTCGGCGACGATCGCCGGATTGATATCGGGGGTGTTGGTAAAAACGAACGGATTAACGGCGGGCTGGACCTTGCGTGCGAATTCTTCAAATACCAGATGCTGGTACTCCATCTCGGTGACGAGCTTGGCGGCCTGGAACAGGCGCTCGCCGTCCCAATTGAGAGCAGCACCGGACGCCGGCGGAGCCGTCACATCGGTCAGCAGCCACTCATTGAGAAAGGCCAGATCGGCTGGATTGCCCGAGGCAGCGGCAGCCAGAATCGTTGCCTTGTTGGCGTCGACCAGGCGGTTGTGTTCGGAGTGGAAGATGGTGTGAACGGTGGTCAGGCCGATGTTTTCGTTGCCGCGGCCATCGCCGGTGATGAAGTGCGCGTTCAGCATCTCGTCGTCGTAAGTCAGGGGATTGTTGTCATCTGCGGTCAGGTCGGCTGCGTTGATGATCCCATCGCCGTTCACATCACCGCTGTCCGTATCCGGCGTTAATGCAATCGCAGGCGTTGCTGGATTGTGGTCTTGGTCGATGAACCCCGGTACCGCGTGATGGGCAATGTCGTTAAGAAACGCATGGCCGGTGTGGAAAGCGTTGGCCGGAATGACCAGGCCGGCAGCAGTGCCTTCGACAAATCCGGTGGCAGTGGCTACCTGTGCGAAGCCGTGCGCGCCGGGAATGAACCTGCCGTATGCATCTGTGCGCAACAATGGCACGTCAAGGACATCGGCATCCGTCAGGATGATGCCGAGCATATTGAGCGCCTGGGCTTTGGTTTCGGCCCAGTTGGCGATGCCGCCATGGGCGCCATTGAGCAAACTGCCGGTCGACACCGCGTGTGAATCCAGAATGCCATCGCCGTTCGAGTCGACCGAAAACTTGTATTCCCGCAGAAATACCTGGTGCGAGGCAGCCGAAGTGTAAGTCTGGTTCTGATCGACCCACGGCGTTGTTGTATTGACGGTCTCGGTGAGCAGGCCTGTCGCCGGGTCGGCGAAGGGAGTGCTGCGCGACAGAGCCATGAAGTTGGGGCCGCCCACCACATACAGCGGATCGTCAGGTTGCAGCGGGATATACACCGTGCCGTTGCCGCCTTTAGTGATCAGGTCGAGGCCGTGGTCGAAGAATTGCCCGAAGAAAGTCATCCAGCCATTGAATTGCGGCGACAGACCGATATCCGGTGACTGGTTGGCAATGATCGAAAGTTCCACGTTGGTCGGTATATAGGTGAGCGGGTCCGGCGACGCGCCACCGTGGGCATCCTGGTAGGCGGCGATTGCCAACGGGTTCGCATACCAGGCTGCAATGGCCGCCGGGTTGGTTCTGGTTTGATCGACGATCAGGTTGCTGATGGTGCGCGGGTCGGCATCGGCAACGCTGCCTGGTGCGCCGTAGTTGTTGTTGGTAATCGTGGGCGCGCCTGATCCCGGAGGGCCCAGAGGCATCGTGTCGCCGTCGGCGTCATTCAGAAAACTGGCGGGAACCATGCGCGGCAGGATTTGATCGGCGGCGCCGATCAGCGCGCCGCCAGGCAGCAGATTGTTGTTGCTGCCATCGACATGGCGCAAGCCCATCGGCAGGATTGCGGCGTTCGGGCCGATAATCTGTTGCAGCGTTTCGCCCGCCACTTCTCGCTCTGCAACAACGATTTGCTTGAGGATGAATGCGAGATCAGCCTGGTTGACGGTGAAATTGTATTGTGGGGTGGTCATGATGATTGCTCCAGAGTGTTGATTAAAAGTTGCGACATCGCCTGATGTCGCATGTATTCATTGGGCTTGCGTCCGATCAGAATCATTTCTTGCCGCGCTCTCGCTGGTTAGGCTGATGCGGCGCTGGCGTGCGGATCGGCATGATCGCTGCGCGTGATCCTGGAAATTGACATTGAAATAGGATGGATTCGACATCCTGTCGATTGAATAAAGCCATTGCTTTTCCCCTAATGAATACTGCTGATTTGATTGCGTTTTATGGGTGATGGACGGCTTTCCTCGCCTCGGCGTGCGCCCGTGCCGCATTGCTGCTTCGGAAAAACTTTCCGGCAATCAGTTGCAAAAAATGCAACCTTAAAATTAAGATAGCCTTTAAGCAAAAATATTTTATTGACAAATAGCAAACAGTTGAGTTGCGGAATAAAATTTCTGCCGCTTGTTTGTGCGGTATCTGATGGCAGCCATGGCAGGCTTCGGAAAAGCATAAATAGTGCCACCAGTGTTTTTAAATACACTTGTAAACAGTGCGTAATTGGCATTGTTTTTTGCCATACCCCATGTTTTATCGTTATTTTGGTAACGATTCAGCCAGTTAGGTGAAGACTGTTTGATCCCCTCGCCCGGCATGGCTTTTCCTGGTGCCCGAATCGCCATGCGATTCGCTTGCGGGAGAGGGTTAGGGAGAGGGTCTCAGCAAATATTCCGGCCTGATCATGTGGTAATGCAATCAAGGTTGAGTCTTGTTTTGGCCACCTTTGTTCTTGCAATCACCCTCTCCCCAACCCTCTCCCGCAAGCGGGCGAGGGGGTATTCGTAACGAGTGAACAGTTACTTATTTTGACAAATAATCACCGTTTAACATGCGTCAACCTGGCGCCCTATTTATCACGCCTCAGATTGAAATATTGATAACTATCAATCGATTTTTAAAGCGCCCCAGTAGCATCAAGTTACAAAATTAGCAATTAAAGTCGGGGAGCAAAATGCATGGCAAAGGGCGCTGCTGAAGGCGGCGGTTATGGGTGTGTCGGTGTGTCGGGAGCGTTGTTTCAGGCGGCTGTGCGGCCGAAACAAAAAAAGGGGAATCCTGTGTCTGAAACAAAAAATGCGGTACAACAAGCCGGCCGCCGGCGTTTGCTGAGAGCCGCAGCGGCCAGCGCCGGCGCAGGTCTGATCGGCGGCAGCCTGAGCGATGCGGCCGCCAAGAACGGCGACCGCAACGACGCCCGCGCGCCGTACACCACGCCGTTCGTGGTGGCGCTGCCGGTGTATCGGCCGAAAGAGCCGGTGGATCATCTCAGTCCATCGCCGGCCAGGGACGCGAACCTGAATCAGGGCGAATGCGGCCGGGATGCGCATCAGCACTGGGCCGATTTCGTGCCGCAGAAGTATTACCAATTGCGCGTCAAGGAAGCCAGTCATTCGTTCCACCCTGAACTGCCGACCCAAAAGATCTGGGGCTACGACGGCATGCTGCCCGGCCCGACCTTCCAGGCCCGCTATGGCGAGCCGGTCATCGTGCGCATCTACAACGAGTTGCCGCGCAATTCCGTCGGCTTCGGTTCGCCGGAGATCACCACCCATCTGCACAACCTGCACGTCGGTTCGGAAAGCGACGGCTTCACCGGCGACTACTATAGCGAAACCAAGTACGGCCCGACGATGACCGCGTCCGGCAAATACAAGGACCACCTGTATTCGAATTGCTATGCCGGCTACGACGACCCGCGGTACCACGCCACCAACGGCGACCCGCGCGAGGCGGTGGGCACGCTGTGGTACCACGACCACCGGATCGATTTCACCGGCCCCAACGTCTACCGGGGACTGGCCGGCTTTTACCTGCTGTTCGACGAGATCGATTCGGGCAATGAGAAGGATTTCAACAATCCGAAGGCGCTGCGCTTGCCGAGCGGGGTCGGCGTGTATGACGTTCCGCTGATATTCCAGGACAGGAAATTCGATTCGGGCGGCTATCTCGCTTTCGACCAGTTCGAGACCGACGGCATCCTGGGCGACAAGTTCTGCGTCAACGGCAAGATCCAGCCCTACTTCAAGGTGGCGCGGCGCAAGTACCGTTTTCGCCTGCTCGACGGCGGGCCCTCGCGCTTTTACGAGTTTTACCTGGTGCACCAAGGCGCCGATCAGACGTTCACTTATATCGCCAACGACGGCAACCTGTTGCCCGCGCCGTTGACGATGTCGAAGGTCAGGCTGGGCCCGGCCGAACGGGCCGACATCGTGATCGATTTCTCGCAATATCCGATCGGCAGCCAGCTGTATATCGTCAACCGGCTGGATCAGACCAGCGGCCGGGGACCGAGCGGCATCATTCTCAACCCCGGCACGCAGCTGCTGCGCTTCGATGTCGAGCGCGACCCGCCGGAACCGGATCAGAGCCGGGTGCCGTACAAGCTGCGTGAACTGCCGCCGATCGTATTGTCCGAAGTGGTGCGTACCCGCCGCTGGGAATTCGACCGCGAAGCCGGCGGCTGGACCGTCAACAGCAAGCTGTTCGACGTCAGCAAGCCTGCTGCGAGCCCGAAGCGCGGCACCGCTGAAATCTGGGTGATCAAAGGCAAGGGAAGCTGGTCGCATCCGGTGCATATTCATTTCGAGGAGGGCCGCATCCTGACCCGCAACGGCGTCGCGCCGCCGCCGCACGAGGGCGGACGCAAGGATGTCTATGTCGTCGGCCCCGACGAGGAACTGCGCGTGTTCATCCGGTTCAGGGATTACCTCGGCAAGTACCTGATGCATTGCCACAACCTGACTCACGAAGACCACGCGATGATGGTGCGCTTCGATATCGTGCCCTGAAAACAAGGCTATCGTCAGCACCATCCTGGGCGCGGCCTGACGTTTTGGAGCGGCCAACTAAAAGGCGAAAGACATTTCACATGTCTTTCGCCTTTTTTATACTGCTAATTGTATATTTAAGTGCCGCTTTAGATGTATGCGGGAAACACCATGTTTTTTAATATACTCCGGCATTTCCCGCCAGCTTAGTAACTGTTCAGCCTACTATGAGGTTGATATCCAAGTGACAGCTTTATGTCATTGGCGGTTTTATGGACGCTGTTTTTGATGTTAGGCCGCTGGGGACGCAGCCGTTTGTGTGCTGCAGAAAATGGATCAGAAATGAAGGCTGTTTGAGCGAAGCGAGTTCCTTCATTTCCCATTTTTTGCAGCACACAAACGGGTACCCGAAGGGCAAGTCTGCGGTCGCCTTTCTTTTGCTCACTTTTCTTTGGCGAAGCAAAGAAAAGTGAGTAGCTGTCGGGCTACCCCCGACAAAGCATCCACGAAGAGTACAGCGATTAATTAAGTCGTCGACTTTGCAGTCACCCTCTCCCCAACCCTCTCCCGCAAGCGGGCGAGGGGGTATTCGTAGCGAGGTGAACAGTTACGCCCGCTTAATGGAGCCTCAATTGGAACTCAATTTGCGCTTGCATTGCCGGTTGCCATAAACGGTCTGTACTCGTAGTGGTTGACATATTTTGACCATGCTGTCAGCAACAGCATCATGCCGAATCCGCCCGCGATGAGAAACGGATAAGCCGCCAGTATTTCCAGCAGCGAATACTTCCAGTTCAGTGGGCGAGCGATTCCCAGCATCGCGGCATAGAACCACGATACCCCCGATATGACCCCAGTGAAAATTGCAAACAGGCGCTGACTCAATGGCAGATTGAGCAAAGAGCCCGCTTTTTGCAGTGCCGGCATCACGCTGCTGTGGAGGATGAAGCCGTTGAAGGTCAATAGCATCACTACGCCCACTTTGGCCTGCAATTTTGGATTTAAAAAATACGACCATCCTTTGGTCGATGCATCCAGCGAAATAATGGCGATACCGGTAATCCACAGCACGATCAGCGCTAGTGAAACCGTTTTTTGAAGATTGGAAAGATGGTTAGCGTCGTGGTGAGCAGAAGAATCACCTTTGAAGAGTTGCTTGACCATCGCAATGTCACTGGTCAGAACAAGTCCGATAGCCACACAGCAGGCAATAAGATGGGGATATACGATCGCCATGCGCAGTAGTTCCATGGGTATTCCTTAATATTAAAAATGAAAGATGATGAAAGGCATTTTGCTTGACAAAATAATGGCCATAGCTCTGCCACGTGGGGTGCACGAGAGTCAAAAGTCAGGTGATTAAATCGACGACAAGCTAGTGCCGGGTGTTGCAAATACGAATCGAAATAGTGAAGAAAAATAACCTTTAAAAGTTAACGAAATCGCCACCACATCTTCATACCTGTTGCTTGATGTATGTGGGAAACATTACAAATTTAAGCATGAAAATAAGCAAGTAAATAAGCAAGTAAGCATGCGCGCTCAAGGGCAGAGCTACCGGCACAAAATGAGGAAAAGCGTGTGCCGAGTTTTTCTTCGAACAATGAAGCCGAGCTTAGTTCCAATTTATTTTTGGCAACCCCATTCGAGTGCTTTCTCCTGTGATAATTTTGTAAGTCACCGGATGCGTGACGACCGCCAGCGCAAGACTGTGCAGTCTGGTCCAGAGCCATTTTGCCGCGGTGGCGCTATAGGGAAACGCCTGTATGACCGGTCAGTAGCCCGGTTTTCTATCTGCGCAAAATCAAACATTGCTTATTGAATTCCAGAAATGTATTTGATCTGAGCAATATCAATCATTGCTTATTGAGCTCCGGAAATTTATTGCAAACAAAATAACATTTCGTTAAATTGGTAATGCCGCTTCAACCAATACATTACCGGCAATCAATCGCTTCGCAGCACCAAAATAGTAAAAAATAGCGAGCAGCCTGTAACGGTCGATATTTGTAAAGGTTGCCAATCTGGCGGCTGTTTATTGGGGGAATCATCATCACTAAAAGAGTGGCGTGGATGGCCTCGGCCATCACGCCGGCAGACACTTGCGCTAACCATCGCATGACCGGTAACTGGACCTGGACCCGCCGGCTTCCGGGGGCAACTTACCGTTAATTCGGTAGAGGATATTATTGTGAGCAAAAAATCGATGTCTGTGGCGGATGCCGCGTTTTCAGATACGTCAGGGCAGGGCAACAAACTGCCTGATGTGATGAAACAATGCCGGCACGCGTTCGTGTTTGTTTTTATCCTGACGGCAGCGGTGGAACTGCTTTCGGTGATTCCGATTCTCTACACGCTGAACCTGTATGACCGGGTGCTGACCAGCCGCAGCGAAGTCACGCTGGTGTCGTTGTCGGCGCTGGTTTTCGGCGTGTATCTATTTTGGTCGGGACTCGAATGGGTCCGGGGCCGGATGATGGTCAGGATATCGCTGCGCATCGATTGGGATCTGGCTGCGGAGGTGTTCGACATGTCGTTTCGCCGCTTCGTCGGCCGCAAGAAAATCAATGTGCATCAGGTGTTGGGCGACCTGGTGCAACTGCGCCAGTTCCTGACCGGCAGTCCGCTGCTGGCGCTGATGAGCGCGCCGTTTGCCATCGTGTTCATCGTCATCAGCGCGTTTTTCCATCCGTATCTGGCGATCTTCGCGCTGGTATCGTCAGTCGTGCTGCTCGCCGTCACCTATCTGACCCAGAAAATTTCGACGCCGCTGCTGGGCGAGGCCAACAACGCCTCGGCGGAGGCTAACCGGCTAGCCGCCCAGAGCCTGCGGCAAGCCGAAACGGCGCTGGCGCTCGGCATGCAGCGCAGCCTGCGCATGCGCTGGCACCAGCGGCATCTGGGCTTCGTCGGGCTGCAGGTTTCCGCCAGCGAATCGGCGGGATCGATTGGCGGAATCTCGAACTTCCTGATCAAGGCGCTGCCTTCGATGCAGATGGGGCTCGGCATCTATCTGGCGATTGAAGGCCTGATCACCGGCGGCATGGTGATGGCGGCTACCTTCCTGATTGCCAAATCGATCGCGCCGATCCAGAAGGTGCTAGCCAGCTGGAAGGATATTTCGAATGCCCGGCAGGCTTACGAGAGGCTCAATAGCCTGTTTGCCGAAGACGATGTCCAGGGCGAGCGGATGGAATTGCCAGCGCCGACCGGCAACCTGAGCGTATCCGATCTGGCTGCGCATCCGGCATCGTCTGCGCGCCCGGTGCTCAGTGGAATCAATTTCAGCCTCGCGCCTGGCCAAGTGCTGGCGGTGGTCGGGCCCAGCGCGGCCGGCAAGTCTTCGCTGGTAAAAAGCCTGGTCGGCGTCTGGCGCCCGAGCAATGGCTCGGTCAGGCTTGACGGCGCGGAAATGTCGGATTGGGTGCAGCACAATCTCGGGCGCTACATCGGCTACGTACCGCAGGAAATCGAGTTTTTCGAAGGCACGATTGCGGAAAACATCGCCCGCCTGGGCGAGGTCGATTCGGAACAAGTCGTCAAGGCCGCAACCATGGCGGGGATGCATGAAACCATTCTGGCCTATCCGCAAGGCTACGACACCAAACTGGGGGAAACCGGTTTTGTCCTGACCGGAGGCCAGAAGCAGCGCCTTGCGATTGCCCGCGCACTGTACGGCGATCCCTGCTATGTCGTGATGGATGAGCCGAATGCGAGCCTGGACGAAGTCGGCGAACGCTGCCTGATCCAGACCATCCGCAATCTCAAGGCGGCCGGGGCGACCGTGATATTCACGACGCACCGGCCGGACCTGGTCAGTGCTGCGGATTACCTGCTGGTGTTGACGGCAGGCAAACAGGTCGGCTTCGGTTCCGTCCCCGACATGCTCTCCGCAGCGCGCAAATTGCGCGAAGCGAAATCGCCGCAGGCAGCGCCCCAGCATGGCGCCGGGCAGCAGCCGAATCAGCATCCGAATCAGCAGTCTTCAGCAACAACATTGACACCCATGACAGGAGCGGCGGCATGAAAACCCATTCTCAGCATCAGCATGGATCGGAAGCGCCTAAGGTCGTGTCGCTGCCGGAGGAAAAATCTTCCAGGCTGCTCGGCAAGCTCAATCCCTACGACCCCGACCGGCTGCGCCGCGACGGCATCGAACCGATCAAAATCGAAGAGTCGCGCGTCAAGGGCAAGACGGCGGGCCTGATCATGGTTGCCTTCATCGGGTTCGCGGTATGGGCGGTGTTGGCGCCGATCGATTCGGGCGCCAACGTCAGCGGAACGGTAGTCGTGATGGGGAACCGCAAGGCCGTGCAACATCCTTCCGGCGGCGTGGTCGAGAAAATTTTCGTGCGCGAAGGCGCCACGGTGCGCCAGGGCGATGTGTTGATCAAGCTGAACCGGCTCAGCATCGATGCCGCGCTCAACAGCACCGAACTCGATTACATCAATGTCGTTGCGGCGGAAAGCCGGTTGGTGTCCGAACGGGGCAACCTGCGCAGCATCGCCTGGCTGGCGGAATTCGCAGAGCAGTCGACCGGCCATCCAGTGGGCCAGCAGATGGTGCAGATGGATGCGCGTGTAGACGAAGCCAAGCACCAGCAAACCCGGCTGTTCCTGTCGCGCAAGGAGGAAATCGAGGGCCAGCTCAGAATCCTGCGCGAGCAGATTGCCGGGCTGGCGGCGCAAGCCGCCGAACTGCAAAAAATCATTGTCGCCCGTCGCGAACAGCTTTCGATCATGGCGGTGGAAGTGAAGAACAACAATGATCTGGCCGCCGAAGGCTTCGTGCCGCGCAGCCGGGCCAACGAAGTCGAACGTGCGCGCAGCGACATCCTGGCGAGCATCGCGACTACCGCTTCCGAACTCGGCAAAACCCATTCCAGCATCGCCGCCACCCGGCTGCAGCTGCTCCAGACTGTGGCGATCTACCGGCGCGATCTGGAGACCCAGCTGGCGGAGACGCAGAAGCTGCGCGGCGCGCTGCGCGCCAAGGTCGATTCGCTCAAGTTCGACCTGAGCCTGACCGAACTGCGCGCGCCGGTCACCGGCACGGTGGTGGGATTGAAAGCGAATACCGTGGGCGGCGTGGTGCAGGGCGGGATGGTGTTGATGGAAATCGTCCCCAGCGAAAGTAAGCTGGTGGTCGAAGCGCAGGTGCCGCCGAACCTGATCGATAAGGTCAAGGTGGGACTCGAAGCCGACATGCGTTTCAGCGCATTCAATGTCAATACCACGCCGGTCATTCCCGGCCGGATCAGGATGGTCGGCGCCGACCGTCTGCCGGCAACCAGCAAGGAACAACCGTTCGAATATTATCTGGTGCAGATAGAAACCACGCGCGAAGGCTACAAACTGCTGGGCGATAGCACGGTCCAGGCCGGCATGCCGGTCGACGTCGTGATCAAGACCGGGGAGCGCAGCTTCATGAGTTACCTGTTCAAGCCGCTGTCGGACCGCTTTGCCAAGTCTTTCAAAGAGAGTTGAGCGATGACGATGCGAACCCAAAACAGAATCCGCAAGCCATTGTCATTGTGCATGCTGGCCTTGCTGCTAGCCGCGGCCGGGCTGGCCGATGCGGCCGACGGCGAACTGGTTGAAAACTTCGAACGTGCGAAACGTTACGAGCCGCTGTTCCAGTCGGCGCGGGCGGAACGCGAGGTGAACGTCGTCTCTTCTCAGGTATCGCGCGCTGCGCTGTATCCGGAGTTGCGGCTGAACTCGGCACAGGTGGAAACGGAAAATACGATACGGACCACGGTATCGATCATCCAGCCGCTCATCAGCGCCGACCGCTATGCCACTTTCAAGGAAGGCGAGCCGCGCGCGCTGCTCGCCGACGCCACCTATCAGGTGCGTGAGCAGGAACTGGCGCAACGCTATTTCAAGGCCGTGTCGGAACTGGTGCGGGCCCGCGAAAGCCTGGTACTCAACCAGGCCAAGCTCGACGCGTTCGACCAGCAGGCCCGGTCGGCGAAGCGCACGTTCGAGCTGGGAGCCGGCACC
Organism: Gelidimonas diazotrophica; assembly: GCF_055694025.1. Classification (NCBI taxonomy): domain Bacteria; kingdom Pseudomonadati; phylum Pseudomonadota; class Betaproteobacteria; order Burkholderiales; family Oxalobacteraceae; genus Gelidimonas; species Gelidimonas diazotrophica. The sequence continues at coordinate 3,067,434 of NZ_CM146349.1, read as the reverse complement.
ATTACCGATCTGCGCGACGCCCAGGTGCGGCTGGACCAGGCCCGCGCTACCGACGTTACGCTGCGTGCGGGACTGGCCGCGGCCCAGCGTCAGTTCGCGTCGATCACCGGTGCTGTTGCCGGCGTCAATGCTTTCGTGCTGGTGCGCAAAAAGCCCGCCATCTCGCTGCCGCCGCAAAACGATGCGCTGGCCCGCGTGGCGCAGAACAATCCGCAATTGATGGCGGCGCGCCAAAACGAACGGCTGGCCGAACTGGCTGTCACGCGCGCTAAAGGCGCTTTCCTGCCCACGATAAATGCGGTCGCAACCCGATCGCAGGCGGCCGGTTTGTCCAACAATTACATTGGCCTGCAATTGTCCTTAGCTTTGCAAGTCGGCAATTATTACCAGGTCTCGGGCGCGCTGGCGAGCGCCGAACGCCTCAGCGAGCAGACCAGGGATGTCGAACAGCGCACCAGGCTGGATGCCGAGCGGCTGCGGGAACTGGTGGCGGCGGGGCAAGCGGAAATCGCCATCCGGCTGGAAGGCATCGAGTCAGCCGAACTCAGCGTCGAAGCGACCGAAAAAAGTTTTCGCGGCGGCGTGCGCAACAAGCTCGATGTGATCAACAGCATCCAGACGCTATACCAGACCAAGGATGAATATTTGAACGCGGTGCTGACGCTGGCCGAAAACCTGCTGAACCTGCATATCCAGCTTGCCACGCCCATCCCTGAATCGTTCAGCCAGATCGAGTCGATTATGTTCACACCGGCCTGAGTCATCGTGACGCAATAAGCAGCCGGCCGATCCGATCGCGCAGTTAAAAAAATGCGAAAGACGTTCATAATGTCTTTCGCATTTTTTAATACTGTAATCTGTATATTTTAATACTGCATAAGATATATGCGGTAAAGGCAGTGTTTTTTAATATACTCCTGCATTTATTCTGATGTGGTAACTGTTCACCCCGCTATGAACACCCCTCGCCCGCTTGCGGGAGAGGGTTGGGGAGAGGGTGACTGCAAAGTCGACGACTTAATTAATTTCTGTACTCTTCGTGGATGCTTTGTCGGGGTAGCCCGACAGCTACTCACTTTTCTTTGCTTCGCCAAAGAAAAGTAAGCAAAAGAAAGGCGACCGCAGACTTGCCCTTCGGGTACCCGTTTGTGTGCTGCAAAAAATGGGAAATGAAGGAACTCGCTACCCTTGCAGGGCGCATATCCGCTTGCAAGCGGATACCGTTACGCAGGCGCGGGGCAGTGCCCCACGAAACCCCTGCTACACCTCAGACAGCCTTCATTTCTGATCCATTTTCTGCAGCACACAAACGGCTGCGTCCCCAGCGGCCTAACATCAAAAACAGCGCCAATACAACCGCCAATGACATAAAGCAGTCACTTGGATATCAATCGCATAGCGGGCTGAATAATTACCTGACGTGATAATCAGGATGCAGCGCCCATTTGCGATTGCTGGTAGTTTTGCAGGCCGACTTTCTCGATCAGGTCGATCTGCGTTTCGAGCCAGTCGATATGCTCTTCGGTGTCATCCAGGATCAGCAGCAACAGGTCGCGCGAGACGTAATCGGCGGCGGCTTCGGCGCAGGCGATGCCTTCCTTGACGGTTTTTTGCGCGCCGTATTCGAGCGTCAGGTCGCACTTCAGCATCTCGGGCGTGTTCTCGCCGATCATGATCTTGTGCATCAGCTGCACATTCGGCAGGCCGTCCAGCATCAGGATGCGCTCGATCAGCTTGTCGGCGTGCTTCATTTCGCCGATCGACTCTTCATATTCCTTCTTGCCGAGTTTTTCCAGTCCCCAGTGCCGGTACATGCGCGCATGCAGAAAATACTGGTTGATGGCGGTGAGTTCATTGGTAAGTTGCGCATTGAGCAACTTGATGACGTTTTTGTCGCCTTTCATGGGAGCCTTGTAAGTGATGGGTGATGTGAAGGAATCGGCTTGGCTGGCAGCAGGGCTGGCTAATGCCTGGGTGGACTTCGGATAATAACTTAGCCCACCTGTTTTCACACCATGCGTATTTTGTTTGCCGGAATGCTGCAAATTGAAAGCGCATCGACACTGCACTGCGACAGTCTGCTAGACCGATCAGATGCACCGGATGCTGGCTATAGGATTGCCTAGAAGCTGTAGCGCGCAGTGAGCTGCAGCGAGCGCGGCGCGCCAGGCAGGTTCAGGTCTTTGACGGTTCCGTGGCCTGATACGAAGTATTTGCGGTTGAATACGTTCATCAGGTTGAGTTGCAGATCGACGCCCGCCATCCGGTAGTACGCCATCGCGTCGGCAGTCACGTAACTCGGCAAGGTGACGGTATTGCCGGTGTCGGCAAAGCGGTCGCCGACATAGTTGACCCCGGCGCCGGCGCCGAAGCCGTGTCCCAACGCTTTGGTGAGCCACAGATTGGCGCTGTGGGCCGGAGTCAGCGTGGCGCGCTTGCCTTGCAATTGGATGACCTCGCTATTGACCGTCACCTTCGCGATCGACGAAGTGACGCGCGCATCGAGGTAGGAATAGCCGGACCAGATTTGCCAGCCGTGCGACAAGTCGCCGGTGAAGGTCAGCTCCAGGCCGTTGGTGCGCTGCACGCCGACAGGGATTAGCACATTGGTTGCCGGGTCGGACGACTTGATGTTGGTGCGCTCCAGCTGAAACAGCGATGCGGTGGCGGAGGCGCGGCCGCCTAAGAAATCGAGCTTGGCGCCGATTTCCTTATTCGTGGTGAGTTCCGGCGCCAGCTGCGCATTGTTCGCCGCCAGCGCGAAAGTCTCGCCGGAAGGTTGGAACGACTTGCTGTAAGACAGGTAGTAAGACTGATCTTGGGTCGGTTGATAAACCAGGCCGGCACGCGGACTCCAGGCGCGGTCGGTGCGGTCCAGACTGGGCTGGCCGGCGCGCCGCTCTTGCGTCTGTTGATCGAACTTGTCATAGCGCACGCCTGCCAGCGCCTTCCAGTGCTCGGACAGCGTGACCAGATCCTGGGCGTAGGCGCTGGCCACCGTCATGCTGGCGAGGTTGTCGGCGGAAGGCGCTGACGTGGCGCTAAAAGGCAGCAGCGGCGCGACCGGATTGAAGAGTGAAACGGTGGCGACATTGGCTTGATTGCGCACCACCTGATCTTTGTTCTGCTTGCCGATCTCGACTCCATACAGCAATTGATGGCGGATGCCGGCCAGCGTGGTGTTCTGGACCAGTTCGGTCTGGTTGGAATAACCGTCTTCCTGGCGTTTTACATTGCCGCGGGTGAGCGCTGCGGTGAGCGTTGTTTCATTCACCGAACCGACCAACGTGTTGTTGCGGTCGAGCGAATAATCGTAATGGCGGAAGGCATTGCGCACCGACCATGCGCGGTTGAAACGGTGATCCAGCGTGAAGCCGAGTGCGGTGACGTGCGATTCGCTGTAATCGAAATCCTTGGCGTTCGCCGCACCGTAATAGGTGCTGGCAGGAACGTCGACCGGCCGGCCGCGATAGGAAGGAACGCCGAAGTCGGTCACGCGCCGATCGGCCAGGTATTCGCCCTGCAGCAACAGCTTGGTGTCTGCGCCGAACTTGAGCGACAGCGAAGGCGCCAGCGCTTCGCGCTTCAGGAATTGCTGGTCGCGATAACTATCGGCACTTTCCACCGCGCCGGTGACGCGAAACGCGATGCCGTTTTCATTGTAATTGCGCGCCAGGTCGAATTCGCCGCGGCGCTGGGCCCAACTGCCGAACTGAACGCTGGCCTCGTTCTTGTCGATGCCGGGTTTTTTCGAGATCCGGTTGATCAGCCCGCCGGATGAGCCGCGGCCGTACAGTACCGATGCCGGCCCCTTGATGACTTCGATTTGTTCGATATTGGACAGATCGCGGAAATACAGCGCATCGTCGCGCATGCCGTCGATAAACTGATCGGCGATCGCGGAAAAGCCACGAATCGTCACCTGATCGCGCTGACCGTCGCCGTGCGACAGGCCGATGCCGGGCACCGACTTCAACACATCCTGCAGCGAGCGTGCGCCCTGATCGCGCAACACGCTTTGCGGCACCACGTTCACCGTTTGTGGAATATCGCGCAGCGGCGCCTCGATCTTGGTGGCGCTGACCGCCGTCGGCGGATTGTAGCTTTCGCTTTGACGCGTGTCTTGCACTTTGACCTCGGGCAGGCTCGCTTCAGATTGCGCAGGCGCGGCGGTTTGCGCGAATGCCGGGTTGGATAACTGTTGCATTGCTAGTGCGACCAGCAGCGCCAGTTTGGTCTTTTTGATTGCCATGATGCTTCCTGTGGAGTAAAAATTTTTGGCTGGCTGGTATCTCAAAAAGACTTTTGGCTGGCTATCGGATGAAATGAAAATCGTGTTGTTAACAGAGCGGAAAATCCCCGGCATTGGCAAGGTTTTCCGATAGGCTAGTCAGTGAAATCTGCCCCCGCCCACGCAGAGCACACCTTGCGACGCCACGCAGCCATTGCGGCTTCCAGGCCAGCGTGAATGCCACCGCCATCGCGCAGACGCCCAGCAGCAGCACCCACAACAGGGCGCCGAAGCTCGGGCCATGGCCAAACAGGCACAGCGCGCAACCGAGCGCAAGGCCGGTGCCGGCAAAGCAGCGCCAGCGCCGCAACGCCGCCGCAGACGGATGCGGCAGCTCCAGGCTGCGGGTGACGCCGGACCAATGCTGCTCTTGTGCCAGGGCCAGTAACGCGAAGGCAAAATAGGTGACGACAAACGCAGCGGCCGTCAGCAAAGCATCAGCCATGCTTGCGCTCCCCGCGGACCGGGACGGATGGTCCGGTTGGCGCGGCAAATTCACGCGCAAGCTGCCCCTGTCCCAGCCGGCGTGCCGCCGCCACCGCAAGCATGGCAGCCGCTAGCAGCATCAGATCCATGCCGGCCACTGCCCAGCGCCGTGTCACGAGCGCATGCGCGATATGGTCGCCGGTGGTAAGCCAGTTCAGCAGCACGGCCAGCACCGACAGCCCGGCAATCATCCATGCCTGCTCGCGCCAGGCCCGGCCAGGCCGCAACCAGGCATGCGCAAAGGCGGCGATCCACATCAGGTAGAAGGCCCATATTTCGAGCCCGGCACGCTCCACGCCGCCGAACGAGATAGGCAATGGCAGCAGCCTGTTGGCGATGAAGAAGGTCAGCGTGGCAATCATGATGCCGGTGACGCTGCCGATCGTCAGTCCTTCCACCAGTCGCACGCCGGCCAGTCCCTTCTTCGCGTGCTGCGCGCGCCGCGTCTCCAGCCAGAAAATAAACCCGGTGGCGATCATCACGCAGCCGGATAAGCCTGCGAGAAAATACAGCCAGCGCAGCGCCCAGTGCTCGAACTGAATGAAATGCAGGCCCGAGATGAAACGCTGCACCGTCATCACTGGTGCCGCCTCGAAGTGATGCAAAACCTTTCCGCTCGCCGCATCGAAGGTGATCTGATCCAGGTTCATCGTGATGTCGCAGGCGTAGGAACGGCGTAGCTCGACATAACTGTTGGCATCCCCCGGATGCCACACGCGCACGAAGTAGGGCTGCCCTCCCGCCCACTCGCGCTCGGCGCGTTCCGCCATCGCGTCCAGCGAAGCGAGCGTTCCCGGCGTGTTGGCTTTGGGCCGTGCGAAGCGGCCGTAGGCCTCGGTGCTGAAAGCCGCCTGGGCTTGCTTGCTGCTGCCGTATGCGCCCCAGTGCGCCTGTGGAAAGTAGAGCGTAATAAAGATGATCAGCCCGGAGAGCGTGATCGCGAAATGAAACGGCAGCCCGATCACTCCGGTAAGGTTGTGCAGATCCAGGGCGCTGCGCTGCAAGCGCTTGTTTGGCCGGAAAGTGAAGAACTGGACCAAGATCTTCTTGTGGATGATCACTCCGGAAACCAGCAGCACCAGCATCGTCATCGACGCCAGGCCCACCAGCCATTTGCCCAGATCCTGCCACTTCAGATGCAAGCCGTAGTGGAAAGGAAAAATGAAGCCGGTGCCGGCCTCGGTTCCCTGATCCGGGATGAATGCATACGTTTCCGGATCAAGCTGGCGGGCGATGACGGCCCCGCCGCTGTCCCGGTAGGAAAACCCCAGGGTCGGCACCCGTTCAGTCGGCAAATCGCCCCGCCATTGGCTCGCTTGCGCAGGAATCGTCGCAGTGACTGCGCGCGCGATGTGGTCGAGGGAAATGCTGTGCGTGCCCGGCGTCAGCCGCGTCCCCGGCTTCATCCAGCGGTCGATCTCGCGGTCGAACACACTTAGCGTCCCCATCCAGAAGATTGCAAAGAGCAGGCTGCCAAGCACCACTCCGGCCCAGGTGTGCAGCCAGACCATGGATTTTCCGAAACTGCGTTCCATGTTTGTACCTCTACTTCACAAAGTTCACAAAGTGCAACAGGACGGCCATGGCTATCGCGCCGGCCGCCAACGCCACCCACAGCCGCGCGACGCTCCGCACGCTGAAAGCCCACAACAGCAGCGTCAGATAAACGACCAAGCCCAGCATCGCCGCCAGCACCACCGCCTCGGATCGCGCCAGGCCCAGGCGGGCCATGACTGCGCCCGCCGCGGCGACCGTCAGCGCCGTCAGCGCGTAGCCGCCGAACACTGCGCCCAGCAGGCGCAGGAAGCGCAGGAAGCGGTCGAAGCGGTCGAACGGCAGCTTCCGGTCCCTGTCTTTCACGCTAGTGCTAACGTGCGAGGTCAAAAGCCGAGCGAGTAGCCCAGCGTGACCGTGCGCCCCCGTCCGGCGAAATAACGTTTGGGTTCGACCAGCGCGCTTTGCGAGTAATACGTGATGTAGTCCTTGTCGAACACGTTGGCGACTCCGAGGCGCAACTCGCCTTTCGGCAGCTTGTAATTCAAGGTGGCATCGACCAGCGTGTAACCCTTGAATTCTTTGGCTGGATCGTCGAAGGATTGATTGAACGCATGCTGTACCTGCACGAACGATGCCAGCTTCCCGGTCCAGTTTGCGGACCATGTTGTGATCACGCGATTGGGTGCGACGTTCAGGCCGTCGAGTTTGGCGTCCAGGCTGCCGTCGGCGTTGCTGTCATATCGGCCCTTGGTGTAAGCGTAGGAGAGCTTTGCCCGGTGCGCGGGGTTGAATCGATAGCCGAGGCTGGTCTCGACGCCTTGAATGCGGGTTTTTTCCCGCGACATCATGAATACGCCGTTGACCGGGACGATGCGAGTGCCGAAATCCGAATCCGACTTGAAGTAGCTGACTTCGAAATCGACCGGGCCTTTTCGGATGCGTGTGCCTGCCTCGACACTTCTGGTCAGGATCGGTTCGAGATTTCGCATGTTGCTGATGCTCTGCCCCGGCGTGTTGACTGAGCGCAGCGCGCGTCCGATGTCCGGCATGCCGAAGCCCTCGGAATAGCTGGTGAACAGGCTGACATCCCGGATCGGGCTGTAGACGATGCCGGCGTTGAGCAGCGCCTCATTGAACTTCACGGTGTCGCCTTCGACCAGTACGTTTTTGTTCGCCGCCAGCGTGCGGTAGCTGTTTACCTTCAGGTCGGCATTTTCCTTGTGCACGCCGCCATGCAAGGTGACGTTGTCGAGAAGTTGATATTCACCCTGTGCAAACAAGGAGAGGTTGCGGTATTCCGATTCGGGCACATAGGTTCGCCCGGTGCCGTACAAATCCTGTTTGCCCTTGTCGAACAGCGTATCAAAACCGGTTGTCAACTTCAGACGTCCGTTCAGAAGGTCCGATTTTGTCAGGCCGACCTTGCTGCCGTACTTGGATGCGACGGCCCGTGACTGATCATAGAGCGTGCCCACTGGCGCGATCGACGCATCCTGGAATGTTGGGGAAATATCCGCTCCGAATAGCCCTTCGAATTCCTGGTTGAACAGCAACGCCGACAATTCCATGCCAGCCAGGTTGAAGTGGTTGTAGCTGACGCTGGAGGTCAAAACCTCGTTCGAGGCCGGCGTGCCTTCGGGGTTGCCTTCGATGGAGGTGGAAGGAATCCCGAGTTGCCGATTGCCGGTGACCCCGATGTAGTTGGCCTTCGACTTGATGTCGTAGCGATTGACGGTGAATTGCAGGCGCTGGTTGTCGTCGATCCAGTAGCCGAGCTTGCCAAGAACGTCGTAGCTTCGGGAATCCATCAGATCGCCTTGCGTAGTGTCCGCCCCGATTGCTCTGCCTCCGCCATCCCGGTACAAACCCTGATTGTCATAGCCGATTGAAAACAGGTAATCCAGCTTGTCCTTGCGTCCATCCACGCGATAGGTAGTCTTGTAGCTCATTACATCGGAGCCCAGGTTCGACGTCGGCATCGTGGCCTGCACATCAATATGCTGGTTGAACGATCCTTTGGCGGGTTGCTTTGTGATGATGTTGATCGTGCCGCCGGTGGCGCCCAGGCCATTGATGGCGTTGGCGCCCTGAATCACCTCGATGCGCTCCACCATGGCGAAATCGATGGTGTGCGCCTCCCGGCCGGTAGGGCGCATCGGGTTCGATTGCGGCACGCCGTCGATCAATATCAAAGGGGTGCGTCCGCGCAGCGTTTCACCGGAACCGTTCATCTTGCCGCGACTGGGCGTATAGGAAGGAAGAATGCTGCTCAAGAGGTCCGACGAGTTGTTCGAAATGGCCAGCTGCCGTTCAATTTCTTCCTTCTCGATGATGACCACCGTTTGCGGCGCCTTGTCGGCCTCGATGTTCGATCGGGACGCTGAAACGACCACGGGCGGCATGAGCGTGTCTTGCGCGCCGGAATCCGGGGCTATGTCCTGGGCTGTGTTCTGGGCTTGCGATTGCTGCGCTGACAGCGCCGCTACGGTCACCATCAGCGCCAGTGGGGTTTTTTTGAATGCCATGATTTGTGTGCTTAGTTAGGTGGCTGGCTGGTGCATCGGAAAGACACATGGCTGGCTATTGGATGAGGTAAAAACGGGTAAAAACGGTGATGCGAATAGGTGATTCCATTTCTAAATCAAACGTGCACTTTGCCGGCTTCGCGTTCACGATTGATTTAGAAACGGAATTACGGGATGGGATGGGCGATCTCGAACGCCGTTGCGATTTACATTGCCTGTACCGCAAAAACGATCATGAGAGTGAGCGCCGTCAAGCCGATGGCGGTGCCGATCAGGCGCCGGCGATTGAGTTGCGACCATAATAAAACGCCGGTCAGCGACAACAGGATAATGCTGCCCGCCAGCGTATCGGCCAGCAATATCCAGCCGACGCCAACGCCGGCGCCTTTATGCAAATTGTTCAATATGCCGAACACATTGTGGTCGTTGCGCTTGACGGTGACGAAGTTGTTGCCTACCCAGTATTCCGCCTGCACGTTGGCCTGCGAAGAACTGAAGGTGACCGTCCAATGCTCCGGTTGCTGCAGCGATCTGTCGCCCCATGCCACGGGGCGCGACGGTTCACGGCGCGTGCGGGTGGCAGTACGATCGAGAGCCAGTTCTTGTTGCAGCCAGTCAGCCATTTTTTTTACATTTACCGGTGCAGGATTCGGCAGTGGTAGCTGCAACATGGTTTCCTGAACTTGTGCGGCCGGTATTTTCATGATCGCCCGGTGGTTTAGCAGGATGCCTGTTCCACCGAATAACAGACCGAGCGCCGCGCCCCAGAGCCCGATCCAGCCATGCGTCTTGCGCAGCCATGTCAAAAACACGGACCGTCGCGAACGTGTCTTGTTTGGCGAAAGCGGCGGAGGTGGTAAATTTGGTAAAGGTGGAATTGCGCCGATATTAATCAGATTCTCCCGGATGGCGAGGTGCTGGCTGATGGGCAATGCCTTTGTCATGGCGCGCTCCACATGCGCAACAAGTTGTGATAACAGCCGGTGAGCTGCACGATTGCGCGTGCATCGACGGCGGTCTGGTTAAGACGCTGGATTGCGGTATCGATATCGAACAACATGGTGCGTTGCGCGTCATCGCGAATCAAGCTCTGGACCCAGAAGAACGACGCGATGCGCACGCCGCGTGTGACCAGGGAAACCCGATGCAGGCTGGTCGCCGGGTAGACGATCATGTGGCCAGCCGGCAATTTGACCGAATGCACGCCGTAGGTGTCTTCGATCAATAATTCGCCGCCATCATATTCGTCCGGATCGGCCAGGAATAGTGTGGCCGAAACATCGGTGCGGATTTTGCGTCCGCTGCCCGGAAGCAATCGCACTGCATTATCGATATGGTCGCCGAAATGCCGTCCGCCATCGTAACGGTTGAAGAGCGGCGGATAGACTTCAGACGGCAGCACGGCGCTGATGAAGTATGGATTGCGTTCCAGCGCGCCCAGAATCAGATCGCCCAACGCCCGTGCGGCGGGCGCGTCTTCCGGCAACTGCAAATTGTCCTTGACCCTGCTGCCCTGATAGCCGGCGGTGATGCGCCCATCGACCCACTCGACGGCGTTCAGTACAGCGCGGCAGTGCGCAATTTGTTCCGGGCTTAAAACATCGGGGATGGTGAGCAACATTGGATGAATCCTGGTGAATCGATTTTAAAATGAATGCGTCCCAAAGGGACGCAATCGGATAAAACGACTAATGCATCAGAAGCGATACGCCACCGTTACAAGCGCCGATCGACCTTTTACCGGGGTAGCCCTGCCACCGGACGCGGTTTCAAAATATTTTTCATCAGTCAGATTTTGCAGGTTCAAGCGGATGTCGTAACTCTTTTGTTTGTACGCTAGCGTTGCGTCATATCGGGTGTAGCCATCGACCAGCGCAGTTTCATAATTGTTCACGTATCGCTTGGAGGAATACACCACGCCGCCACCCGCTTCCCAGTTGCCGAGGAAGCTGTAGGTGCTCCACAGCGCCACGCTGTGACGCGGCGTATTTTGCAGCGTCTTGCCTTCGGCGCGGATGCCAAGATCGGCACCGGTTCCTGTGTCGCGTGATTTGAGAACTTTGCCATCGAGCAGCGTGTAGCCCGCCAATACTTGCCAGGCGGGCGTAATGCGCCCAACCACACCCAGTTCAACACCCTGGACGCGGACGTCGCCGTCCAGCGACACAATGCCCGTCAGCGCATCGGTGGTGCGCGCATTGGTTTTTTCGACATGGAATAGCGCCGTATTCAATGACAGGTTGCCGCCCAGGAAATCCAGTTTGGCGCCCACTTCAAACGAGCGATTTTTCTCCGGCGCTACATTGGCGGTTGTCGACGATTGTGTGACCGCTTCCGCCGAAGGGTTGAACGAAGTGCCGTAGGAGATGTAGTAAGACTGCACTTCGTTGGGCTGGTAGATCACCCCGGCGCGGTTGCTCAACATCGTATCGGTTTGGGGCGCAGAAAGCAGTGTGGTGTCAGCAGCAAATCCCGCGGGCAGCGCGAATTTCTGTAATGTCGTGCCAACCTTGTAGCGGTCCCAGCGCAGACCGCCCACCAACTTCCAGTGTTCGGTCAGGTCGATTTGATCGTTGAGGTAGGCCGCCAATGTGTCGGCGGTGGTTTCGACTGTGCGGCTAAGTGCCCGCGTACCTTGACGAGTACCGTTGACCGGGTTGCCGAGGTTGATCGGCGCATTGGTCGGGTTCCAGGCAAAGCGATCTTCATGATATTCATCACGGCCGATTTCAAGCCCGGTGGTCAGCGTATGCAATACCGAACCAGCCTGAATTTTGGCGATCAGATCAGTTTGATTGAAGAGAGATTTATCGTTCAGATGGCGGTCGCGATCCTGGCGCGGCGCATTGAGCAGCGATAACGGATCGCCGAATGTCGGTGTGCCGTCGCCGATGCGTGTGACGGCACTCAACGGCGACGGTGACGCGTCGATTGCATATTGGCTGTACTGGGTTTGGTTGCGCAAGGTGACATTCGGAGTGATTTTGTGCCGAATGGTGGCGTTGGCGACATTGACCGATTGATCGAAGGTGTCGTCGGTGTAACCGTAAAAGCGATTGGCCGGCGCATCGACCGGCTTGCGCACGGTGCCGACACCGTTGGTTGTCACGAATGGAAAGCCGTAATCGGGTATGTCGCTATTGCGCTGAAACAATCCCGATAGCGTCACTTCGGTCGGCGTGCCGATTCCAAAGCGCAATGACGGTGCGACGCCCCAATCCTTGTTGTGCACGACATCACGGGTGGATTGCGTGTCTTGCCCAAAGGCTTCGATGCGGAATGCCGAAGTTTCCGACAACGGACGATTCAGACCCACTGCGGTGCGATAGGTATCGTCGGTGCCGACACTGACGCTGACTTCGCTGGATGCTGCCAAGTTGGGTTTTTTGCTGACTTGGTTAATCACGCCGCCGGTAGAACCGCGGCCGAACAGCATGGAGGACGGCCCTTTCAATACTTCGACCGCCTCAATCGAGAAAGTGTCGCGCGTGTATTGGCCGCGATCCCGGAAACCATCAAGAAAAACATCGGTGCGCGCCGAGAAGCCGCGCAAGTTGATGTTGTCGCCAATCGCGCCGCCTTCACCGGCTGAAATCGTGATGCCGGGCACGTTGCGTAGCGCCTCGGCCATCGAGGTTGCTGCCTGCTCATTGAGTACTGCGCGGTTGATGACGGTAACCGATTGCGCAATGTCGCGCAGGAGCGTCGGCGTCTTGCCGCCTACTGTCGAGACACTCGGCGCGTAATCATCGTTGTTTTTATTGTCGCTGACGGTCACTTCCGGCAGTTGTTGAAGTTGTTCCGCATCGACCTTGGAATTGCTGGTGGGCGACGGTACGGGGCCGGGCGTTTGTGCGAAAGCAGGGTTGTAAAGTTGTTGCAATGCCAGCGCCACTAATAGCGCAGGGCGCGTTTTGATAAAAGCCATCATGCCTCCTTCTTGTGTAAAAGGTGGCTGGCTGGTGTGTCACGAAGGCACTTGGCTGGCTTCCATATATTTTGAAAATCAAGACTACATTTACGTCGCTTCAGTGCGACCGTTGCACTGAATATTGCTGTGGATTATTTGGCTTGCGGTTTCGTGATGAAGCCGATTTTGCTCAAGCCGCCGGATTGCGCCGCCGCCATCACTTGCGCTATTTTTTCGTACTGCGTGGTGCGTTCGGCGCGCAGATGCAACTCGGGCTGCGGCGTTTTTTGCGCTGCCGCGGCAATGCGAATGTGCAACTGACCGGGATTCACGATTTCGTTATTCCAATGCACCGTGCCCGCAGCATCGATCGCCAGATTGATGTTCTCCGGTTTGACCAGATCGGGCTGGTTGGTGGCGCGCGGCAGATCGATCTTGACGCTGTGGTTCATCACCGGAATCGTGATGATGAAGATGATCAGCAGCACCAGCATCACGTCCACCAGCGGCGTGGTGTTGATTTCCGGATTGAAGTCGTCGTCCGCGTCCGACAGGGAGCCGATCGCCATCATGCCTCCTTGAGCAGGTTCAGTTTGATGCCATTGTCGGCGTCGTTGGCCGGGCTGCCGGAGCGCGCACCGGTGACGAATAATGCGTGCAGATCAAAGCCGAACTTGTTCAATTTGGCGATGGTGGCCTTGTTGCCGCGCACCAGCGCGTTATAGCCGAAGGTGGCCGGGATCGCCACCGCCAGCCCGAGCGCGGTCATGATCAGCGCCTCGCCCACCGGGCCGGCCACCTTGTCGATGCTGGATTGCCCCGAGGTGCCGATGGCGACCAGCGCGTGATAAATACCCCATACCGTGCCGAACAGGCCGACGAACGGCGCAGTCGAGCCGACCGAAGCCATGACCGCCATGCCGGCTTGCAATTTGCCGGATGCCTCGTCGATGGCTTGCCGCAAGGAGAGCGTGACCCAGTCGCTCATTGACAACTGATCGTGCAGATGGCCCTTGTGTGCATTGTGATGCCGCATCGCTTCGACGCCACTCTGCGCGATGTCGGCGTAAGGATTGGCGCTGCCGAGCATGGCGACGCCTTCGGGCAAAGTGGTGGTGTCCCAGAATGCGTGTCCGGCAGCTTGCGCCGCGTGGCGGAAGCGCCATAGTTGCCATGCTTTGGTGACGATGACGTACCAGGATGCGATTGACATTGCGAGCAGCAGAAAGGCGACGCCTTTGGTGACGATATCGCCCTGGGTCCAGAGACTTTCCAATCCGTAGGGGCTGGCTTGCATAGTGTTTCCTTTTGGTAAGCGTTGATTGTTTAGTTATTCAATTATTTAATTATTCAATTGAAATTTGATCGGCACGATTGCGTACACGGCGACGGCCTGACCGTCATCGATATGCGGCCGGAACAACGCGCCCAGCACCGCTTGTCTGCCGGCCTCATCCAGCCGCGGGATGCCGGAAGATTTTTGCACTTCCACCCGTTCCGGATGCCCTTTGTCATTGATCAGCACGCGCAGGATGACCCGGCCTTCCTCGCCCATCCGGCGCGAGATTGGCGGATATTGCGGCTGCGGCGGCTGCAGGTATTCGACCCCGGATGAAATGGTTTTCGGTGGCGCCGGCGCGGCTGGTGCAGAGGGCGGCGCCGGGATCATTGGCGTCGCGACTTCCTCAGATGCCGGCGGGCCGGGTATTTGCGGTGCGGCAGTGATCGCTTGCGGCGACGGCGTGGTTTTGACGATGGGTGCCGGCCGCGGCGCGACTGATTTTTTCACGATGGGTACGGTTTTCGGCAGCGCTGCCGGTGGTTTCGGCGGAGTTGGTGCGGGCGGCTGGTCGGGCGTGATGAAGGAGGCGAACACTTCCGTTGTCGGCAGCGCTTGCATCGCCTGTTTCAGCAAGCCGCTTTGCAGCGCGTAAAAGAAACCGATATGCAGCAAAATGATCAGGCCGAGCGGTCCGATACGCCGGGCCTGCTGACGTATTGCTGTTGTTGCCATTGCGTGCATCCGATGTCCTTATGCAGCCAGCGCAAGCGCTTGAAAGACTAACGCTTGCGGCTGGTGGGCCGGGGCGCTCAGACATTCGCGCAGGATTTCTTTGGCGCAGCCATGGCATTTGCCGCAGCAGGTCGCGACGTCGAGTTCCTTGCGCAACGCGGACATCGAGGTCAGGCCGGAATTGACCGCTTGACGAATTTTGCGGTCGGAAACGTTGTTGCAGAGACAGACAATCATTGATGCACCTTTTGCATTTTCAGCGCGCTGGATAGCACCGGCCGGCTGTTTTCAGGTTCATGGAAATTCATGTGAAACGCGCTCCCAGCAACAATTTGCCGAGCCGTTTGAATTTATCCGGCCGCGGCAGCGTGCGCTCGACCACGGTTTCCCATTGTTCGGACAATTGCAGGCAAGTGGCGCGCAAGATTGGGGCCAGCTCAGGCAATGCGGCCAGCGCTTTCAGGTGCCGTTCTATGACGGCGGCCAGTTTGACGCAACCGCCGCCTGCGGTGTAGTGCGACATCAAGTGCAGCGTCGCCGCGACCAGCAACTCCGGTTGTGCGGGCGCAGCGTTCGGTTCGTATAGCGCGGAATTCAGTGTGTCGGTTGCCATCAAATTCTCCTTGCTTCGGTTGGTTTGGCTGGCTACCGGGTTGCGGTCGGCTGGCTGGCGTGGTGTTGCTTTGGTCATGCCTGTGCTGCGTTCAGGCGTTCAGAATCAGCTTGTTCAATTGCGTCAGGCGCAAGCGATAAATGCGGCCTTCATGCTCGATTTCGACTTCGCGCGCTTGCTGGAACAAGTCCTGGCTCTTGATGCGCACAATCGGCGTACACCCTGCATCTGCACTGCGCATTTTTTCGAGTCCGGAATTCTTCTGGTTTTGCACTGCACGGGTCATAACCTTGCCTTTATTAAATGAGAACAATTCGCATTTACATATGAATTATTATTCATTTAAAGAAGGTTGGCAAGCGCTTTTCCGGATTTTTGTGCGCGGGACAGGCGTGATCTGCGCAACCACAATAAGTGCGCTTTAGGTGGGGAATGACGTCAGGGGAGGGATGCGGCGGACATGGAATCATGCCCGCCGATGGCGTGTTTCTGAATACGGCGGCGGGTTAGGCTGGGTTAGACTAAACGGCGGTGTTTCAATATACCAATGCCTGTATTTTTATTATGCGCAATGTAATGATGCGGTAACAGTAGTGTTTTTCACTATACTCCACCTAAAATTTAGAGTAGCTATTATGGGCAGCAGATTGCGCGGCATGTTTTGCTGTTTTAAATTTTAGGTGGATTGATCGCCCTGAATCGAGGAGTCGATGATGCCGCCGCCCAGACAGATGTCGCCATCGTACAAGACCGCAGATTGCCCTGGCGTGACCGCCCATTGCGCCTGATCGAATTGCAGCGAAAACGCATCGGTACCGATACTCCCAAGAACGCAGCCAGTATCCGCTTGTCGGTAGCGCGTCTTGGCACAATACTGCCCCGGTTTCGGTGCGTTGCCGGCAATCCAGCTGGCCTGATCGGCTGATAGCGAGGACGACAGCAGCCACGGATGATCGTGCCCCTGCACCACATACAAGGTGTTATTGGCGATATCTTTGCGTGCCACATACCAGGCATCGCTGCTGCCATCGGCATTTTGGTGTGACTTGATGCCGCCGATGCCGATGCCCTTGCGCTGGCCCAGTGTGTAAAAGCTCAAGCCAACGTGCTGGCCCACTACTTCACCGTCCGGGGTTTTCATCGGGCCGTGTTGATACGATAAATATCGATTCAAAAATTCACGGAACGGGCGTTCACCGATGAAGCAGATACCGGTCGAATCCTTCTTTTTCGCGTTCGGCAAGCCGATCTGCTCGGCGATTTTGCGCACCTCGGTCTTGTGGATTTCACCGAGCGGAAATAACGTATTGGCCAGTTGCGCCTGATTCAGACGATGCAGGAAATAGCTTTGATCCTTGCTGGCGTCGAACGCTTTCAGCAATTGAAAACTGCCATTCAGTTCACGCACGCGGGCATAGTGACCGGTGGCAATATAATCTGCGCCCAGCTTCATCGCATGGTCGAGGAAGGCTTTGAACTTGATTTCGGCGTTGCACAGCACGTCCGGATTGGGCGTGCGGCCGGCCTGATATTCGCGCAAGAAGTCGGCAAACACCCGGTCCTTGTATTCGGCGGCGAAGTTGACGGCCTCGATATCGATGCCAATGACGTCGGCCACGCTGACCGCATCGATCCAGTCTTCGCGGGTTGAGCAATATTCGGAATCGTCATCGTCTTCCCAGTTCTTCATGAACAGACCGATGACTTCATAACCTTGCTCTTTTAGCAGCCAGGCGGAAACCGAGGAATCGACGCCGCCGGACAAACCAATCACCACTTTTTTCTTAGCCATGCGGCACCTCGAAAATCGAGGCGTGGGTGTGCAACAGCGACAGCGGAGCCCGAATGCCGGCCAGATAATCGTCCACGCACCGCAGCACCAGCGGGCTGCGGTGGGTGGCTTGGCAGGCGACGATTTCTTCGTATGTCATCCAGAGCGCCCGCAAAATGCCGGTATCGAGCGCTTGATCGTGTTGTTTGCCGACCGCGCCGGTAAACGTGAAGCGCAGATACGTTATGTCGCGATTGGTGCGCGCCGATACATAGCGCGACATGTACATGCCGATCAGCGCCGTGGGCGTGAAATCGTGCGCGGTTTCTTCCAGCGTCTCGCGCACCACCGCTTGTTCGAGCGATTCGAGCGGGTCCAGATGGCCGGCCGGCTGGTTGAAACGTATGCCGTCGCTGGTTTCTTCTTCCACCAGCAAAAAGCGGCCCTGCCGTTCGATCACAGCTGCGACCGTGACCGAGGGTTTCCAGATGTCAGTCATAATTTTCCTTGAGTGTGGCGGCATTTTACCGTGTGCGCCACGCTTGCTGTGCTGGTGGGATTGGATACTGGATTGCATTACTGACTATCGCGTCAGTTTTAACAAGTAGTATTGCCTTGCAACAAATAGAATTCGACGAGATGTTCTATTATTCTCGTGTAAGATTTCCGCAAGAATACAAAACCCACGGAGGAAACATGAAAATCGGCATCCCCGCCGAAACGCGCTCGGGAGAGACTCGCGTTGCTGCAACGCCGGAAACGGTCAAAAAACTGGTGGCCGCAAAGCACCAGGTCATTGTGCAATCCGGTGCCGGCATTACTGCCAGCATCATAGACGCAGCCTATCAGGCTGCCGGCGCTGAAATCGGCACCGCAGCTGATGCCTTCGGCTGCGCCCTAGTGCTGAAGGTGCGCGCACCCTCGGCAGAAGAACGCCCGCTGATCGCATCCGGCACCGTCGTGGTCGGCATGTTGAACCCCTTCGACGCCGACAATATCGCTGCGATGGCCGCCCACGGGTTGACTGCATTCGCACTGGAAGCCGCGCCGCGCATCACGCGCGCGCAATCGATGGATGTGCTGTCGTCGCAAGCCAATATCGCCGGCTACAAAGCCGTGTTGCTGGCCGCCAACACCTACGGCCGCTTCATGCCGATGCTGATGACCGCCGCCGGCACCGTGAAAGCTGCCCGCGTGCTGATCATGGGCGTCGGCGTGGCCGGTTTGCAGGCGATTGCCACCGCCAAACGCCTCGGCGCGATGATCGAAGCGTCCGACGTGCGCCCGCCAGTCAAAGAGCAGGTAGAGTCGCTCGGCGCCAAGTTCATCGACGTGCCATTCATCACCGATGAAGAACGCGAAATCGCCCAAGGCGTCGGCGGTTATGCCCGTTCGATGCCGGCCGACTGGATGCGGCGTCAGGCCGAGCTGGTGCATGAACGTGCCAAGCAAGCCGACATCATCATCACCACCGCGCTGATTCCGGGTCGCCGTGCGCCGATCTTGATCTCCGAAGAAACCGTCAAGGCAATGAAGCCGGGTTCGGTGATTGTCGATATGGCGGCCGAGCAGGGCGGCAATTGCCCGCTTTCGGTATCCGGAAAAATCATCAATCAATACGGCGTCCACATCATCGGCGACTCCAATCTGGCGACCCAGGTCCCGGCCGATGCTTCGGCGCTGTATGCGCGCAATGTGCTCGATTTTCTCAAGCTGATCATCGACACAGACGCCAATCTGACGCTCAACCGCGAAGACGAAATTGTCGCCGCGACACTGCTGTGCGCCGGCGGCGAGATCATTAAAAAATAATAAGGAGACATCATGGAAATTAGTCACACCGTAACCAATCTCATCATCTTTGTACTGGCGATTTACGTCGGTTATCACGTAGTCTGGACCGTCACGCCGGCGCTGCATACGCCGCTGATGGCCGTCACCAACGCCATTTCCGCCATCATCATCGTGGGCGCGATGCTGGCTGCCGGCCTGACCGAAGGCGTCGTCGGCCAGGTCATGGGTACGCTGGCCGTTGCATTGGCTGCGGTCAACGTATTCGGCGGCTTTCTGGTGACCCAGCGCATGCTGGAAATGTTCAAGAAAAAAGAGCCTAAAGCACGCCAGGACAGCACAGCGGAGGCCAAATAATGAGCATGAATCTCGTCACGATGCTGTATCTGATTGCATCGGTTTGCTTTATTCAGGCACTCAAAGGCTTGTCGCATCCATCGTCGGCCCGTCGCGGCAATGCGTTCGGCATGATCGGCATGGCGATTGCGGTGGTGACCACGATTGCGCTGATCGTCAAGCTCAAATCCGAAGCCTCCGGTGCCGGCATGGGCTACGGCCTGGTCATCCTCGGCGTGGTGGTCGGCGGCAGCATCGGCGCCATCCTGGCCAAGCGGGTCGAAATGACCCGGATGCCGGAATTAGTCGCTGCGATGCACTCGCTGATCGGTTTGGCGGCAGTCTGTATCGCGGTGGCCGCAGTGTCGGAACCGTGGGCTTTCAGTATCGTTGCCGGGCATGCGATTGCGATCCCGTTCGGTAACCGTCTGGAACTGTTCATCGGCACCTTCGTCGGCGCCATCACCTTCTCCGGTTCGATCATCGCTTTCGGTAAATTGTCGGGGAAATACAAGTTCCGCCTGTTTCAGGGCGCGCCGGTCAGCTTCAAGGGCCAGCATTTCCTGAACCTGATACTCGCCATTGCGATGCTCGGATTGGGATTGATTTTCTGCTTCGCTCCGGGCACTGTGCCGGCCTGGCTGCCGTTCATCCTGATGACGGCGATCGCGTTCGCGCTCGGTGTGCTGATCATCATCCCGATCGGCGGCGCCGACATGCCGGTGGTGGTGTCGATGCTCAACAGCTATTCCGGCTGGGCGGCTGCGGGTATCGGCTTCTCGCTGAACAATTCGATGCTGATCATTGCCGGCTCGCTGGTGGGTTCTTCCGGTGCGATCCTGTCCTACATCATGTGCAAGGCGATGAACCGTTCTTTCTTCAACGTGCTTCTGGGTGGTTTCGGTGGCGCTGTTGCGGTCGCAGCCACTGGTGGCGCGCAGCAGCGTCCGGTCAAATCCGGCTCGGCCGACGATGCCGCTTTCCTGATGGGCAATGCCGAAACCGTCGTCATCGTGCCGGGCTACGGCCTGGCAGTGGCGCGAGCCCAGCATGCGCTGATGGAACTGGCCGAAAAGCTGACGGAAAAGGGCGTCACCGTGAAGTTCGCGATCCATCCGGTGGCCGGCCGCATGCCGGGCCACATGAACGTGTTGCTGGCCGAAGCCGAAGTGCCGTACGACCAGGTGTTCGAGATGGACGATATCAACGGTGAATTCAGTCAGACCGATGTAGTGCTTGTTCTGGGCGCTAACGATGTGGTCAATCCGGCCGCGAAAGATCCGAAATCGTCGATTGCCGGCATGCCGATTCTGGAAGTCTATAAAGCCAAAACCGTGATCGTCAACAAGCGTTCGATGGCCTCCGGCTATGCCGGGCTGGACAATGAATTGTTTTACATGGACAAGACCATGATGGTGTTTGGCGACGCCAAAAAGGTCATCGAGGATATGACCAAAGCCATCGAGTAAGTTGGCAAGTAAGCCATTTCTGCGCCGTCAATAGCGGCGTTGGCGGCAAGTTTGAAAAAGCCACATCGGGTATTGCACCCCGATGCGGCTTTTTTTTTATAGCTGATGGTTTTTGTAGGAGCGCACCCGGGCGCGACAGACGGCTGCAGTCTGGCGACTGCTTCGCGCCCGGGTGCGCTCCTACAATAGTTCTCTCAATCTGGCGATATTCATGCAATGTCCGAGCCAAATCAGACAACCCCTAACGCCGGCCAAACAGCATCTGTTGCGCCAGCAGGCGTTTGACCGGTTTGCCGGCATCGACCAGGCCGAGCGAAAGTCCGAGCAGCGCCTGCGCCGGCGTGCCATCGGCGCTGCTGGCGAAGATGCGCGCCAGCGTATCGGTCAGGCGAATGGTCGTGCTGCGGTCGGTTTGGCGCTCTGTCTGAAACTCGGCCAGGCCAGTTGGCAGCGGCCGTTTGGCCAACAGCCGCGCCAGCACAGCGGCGTCGCGCAAACCGAGGTTAAGCCCCTGTCCAGCCACCGGATGTAGAGTTTGGGCGGCATTGCCGATGGTGACGGTACGTGCGGTTATGGCCGGTTGTGCATTCAATCCCAGCGGATACGAAAGTCGCGCGCTGCTGCTGCGAAACGCGCCCAGACGGTTGCCGAACGCCTGTTGCAGAGCAGCCAGAAATGCATTGTCGTCCAGTTGCAGCAGCTGTTCGGCGCTGGCAGGACGGCAGCACCAGACCAGCGCATAACCGTCGTCTTGCGGCAACAGCGCCAGCGGGCCTTCTGCAGTGAAGCGTTCGAACGCCCGTTGCGCAATCGGCGCGCTGCATGTGATATGGGCAATCAGCCCGACTTGGTCGTAGTCGTGATGCAGCGATTTCACCGTTTGCTCGGAAAACACGCCGCCCTCGGCCTGCGCCACCAGTTGGGCGCGGATCGAACGCTGACCGTCGGCGTCTTCCAGTTGCAGCGTCACGCCGTCATCCTGCTCGGACAGTGCGCGCAAATGCGCCGGCCGCAGCATCCGGATGCCGGCTTGCGCGGCGCTGGCATGCAGCGCCGCCACAATCGCGCCGTAGCGCGTGACGTAGCCGAGCGCCGGCAAGCGGTATTCGGCGCAATCGATCAGGGCGCGGCCGAAATGACCGCGGCGCGAGACGTGGATTTGTTCGATTGCGGTAGCGGCAATCGGCCAGGCATCGGCCCGTTCCAAAATTTGCCGGCTACCGTAAGACAGCGCGATGGAGCGCGGATCGTGTACGGTCTGTTCAACCGTCTTGGCATCGATCAAGACGATGCGCGCCGCTGCCACCCCGTGTTTGACCAGATGCAGCGCCAGCGTCAGTCCAACCGGCCCGGCGCCGCAAATGGCAATCTCGAAATCGGTTGGCATCACTGTTGCCGCATCACGGCTTCGATCTCGGCCACCGTCTTCGGCGCGTCCTTGCTGAGGATGTCGCAACCGGTCGCAGTCACCAGCGCATCGTCCTCGATGCGGATACCGATATTCCAGAATTCCGGCGGCACGCCATCGGCCGGTCGCACATAGATGCCGGGTTCGACCGTAGTCACCATGCCGGGCTGCAGGATGCGCCATGGTTTTTCCTGGTCTGCGGCGGTGGCTTCCGCTTTGGCGCGGTATTCGCCCACGTCATGCACGTCCATGCCCAGCCAGTGGCCGGTGCGGTGCATGTAAAACTGCCGGTAGTCACCGTTGGCGATGACGTCGTCAAGCGTGCCGACCTTATTGGCGTCCAGCAAGCCGGTGTCGAGCATGCCTTGCGCCAGCACGCGCACGGCGGCGTCGTGGCCGTCCATGAAGCGCCGCCCCGGGCGGGTTTCGGCAATGGCGGCGGTTTGCGATGCCAGCACGATTTCGTACAAGGCTTTTTGCGGGCCGGAAAAAATCCCGTTGACCGGGAAGGTGCGGGTGATGTCGGAGGCGTAACTATCGAGTTCGCAGCCGGCATCGATCAATACCAGGTCGCCGTCTTTCAGTGTGGCGTCGCTGGCGCGGTAATGCAGCACGCAAGCGTTGGCGCCGGTCGCCACAATCGAGCCGTAGGCTGGCGCTTGCGAACCCTGGCGGCGAAATTCATGCAGCAGTTCGGCTTCCAAGTGGTATTCGCGCAAGCTGGGGCGGGAGATCTGCATCGCGCGGCGGTGCGCTTCCGATGAGATTTCTGCGGCGCGGCGCATCAAACCGACCTCGCCGGCATCCTTGAACATGCGCATTTCATCCAGCAAGCTGCGCACATCATGGGCGCTGGTGGGCGCGGTTACGCCGGCGCGCGACTGCGCGCGTACGCCAGCCAGCCAGCCTTGCACTTGTGCATCCAACTTGACATCGCTGCCGAGCGCATAAAACAGCGCCGGCGCATCGGCCAGCAGCGTACTCATTTCGGCGTCGAGTGCAGCAATCGGATGCGCAGCGTCGAAGTCGAACGCAGTGCGCGCAGCTTCCGGCCCAAAGCGGTAGCCGTCCCAGATTTCGCGTTCCAGGTTTTTTTCACGGCAAAACAGGATGGTTTGCGGCTGCTTGCCCTGGATCGCGACCAGCACGATCACCGCTTCCGGCTCGGTAAAGCCGCTCAGGTAATAGAAGTAGCTGTCGTGCCGGTACGGATAATCGGCGTCGCGGTTGCGCATCACTTCCGGCGCGGTCGGGATGATGGCGACGCCGCCGCCTTTGGTCAGCATCTGGGCGATCAGGCTGGCGCGCCGGTTTGTATATGATTTCATGGGATTTTCTCTCTAGTTATCATCTGATACCCATTGTCCACGAAAGACACGAAAAGCTTCGTGACACGAATGATTTTCGTAAAAATAGGGTGTATCACCGTTTTAATGGCACTGGCCGCATATGTTCATTGCGGCTCTAAAATATACTCGCATTTATGCGGAGCCATGTAGGATGGGTGCAACCCATCTTGTAAGTTCCCTGTGCGATGGGTTTCACCCATCCTACGGCTGTGCGTCGTTCAAGCCAGCGGCGCATTCAATTGCTCCAGTCGCTCGGCGCTGCCGACGTCGGTCCAGTCGCCACGGTATACCTCGCCGCCGACTTGGCCGCGCGCCGCATATTCGCGCAGCAGAGGCGCCAGCTTGGCAGAAGCGCCAGCCTCGATCGCATCGAACATTTCGGGCCGGTAGACGCCGATGCCGGAGAAGGTGTAGCGCGGCGCACCTTCGTTGACGACCGAATACAGGTTCAGTGCGAAGTCGCCTTGCGGATGGTGCGCCGGATTCTTGACCAGATACAGCCAGGCCACGTCGCGCCGGTCGGCTGGATAAGGCCGGCCCCACATGTCGGCTTCTGCCAGCGTGTCTTTGACTTGCGTAAAATCGAAATGGGGACAAAAGATGTCGGCGGCAAGTGCCACGAACGGCGCATCGCCCAGCAAATCTCGGGCGCGGGCCACGCCGCCGGCGGTTTCCAGAGCGGTGCCTTCGGCCGAATAGACAATGCTGGCGCCGAATTTTGCGCCATCGCCCAGCGTTTCTTCGATCATCCGGCCCAGGTGCGCATGGTTGATGACGATTTCGGTAATGCCAGCGCGCACCAGATTCTGGATGTGCCAGACAATCAACGGGCGACCGCGCACTTTCAGCAGCGGCTTGGGGCAGGTATCGGTCAGAGGGCGCATGCGCTCGCCGCGCCCGGCGGCAAAAATCATTGCTTTCATAATGGTTTCATTAATTATTAGTGATGGAGTATTATTTTTATCGCATTAAAACTATGCGGTAAATGCCTTGTTTTTGTCTATACTCCATGCATACTAAAAAGTATATCCAATCTGCGGCTTTTGCTCTTCCAGCACATTGAGCAAGCGCACCAGCGGCGCCAGTTCGCGGTAGCGACGCGCAGTCTTGAATACGTATTCCAGCACCAGCGGAATATCCTTCAGATAAGCATCCTTGCCGTCGCGATAATTCAGACGGGCGAAAATGCCGAGCACCTTCAGGTGGCGCTGCAAGCCCATGAATTCGAAATCGCGATAAAAGAGGTCGATGTCCGGATTGACCGGCAAGCTGGCGCGCCGGGCTTTTTCCCAGTAGCGAATCGCCCAGTCCAGCACCAGTTCTTCATCCCATTCGATATAAGCGTCACGCAGCAGCGATACCAGATCGTAGGTCAGCGGGCCGTACACCGCATCTTGAAAGTCGAGAATGCCGGGGTTTCCCTGCGGCAAAACCATCAGGTTGCGCGAGTGGTAATCGCGATGCACGAACACTTGCGGCTGCGCCAGATTGTTGGCTAGCAGCGCCTCGAATACCTGGTTCAGATCGGCTTGTTGGGCTTCGGTCAGGGTGGCGTTCAGGTGCCGTCCCAGATACCACTCGGGAAACAGCATCAGTTCGCGCAGCAGCAGCGCTCGGTCGTATTCCGGCAGCAAGCCTGGCTGGCTTTGGCTTTGCAACTGGATCAGCGCATCGGTCGCGTCCTGATACAGCGCATGGGCGGTGTCGCTATTGAGCTGTTGCAAATAAGTGGTCGCGCCTAGGTCCGACAGCAGCAAAAAGCCGCGTTCGGTGTCGGCTGCCAACACCTGCGGCACCGTCACGCCGGTTTGCGCAAATACGTCGGCCACATGGATGAAAGGCCGCACATCTTCTTGCGGCGGCGGTGCATCCATCACGATGGCAGTGCCGCCAGCGGCCGTATCGACCCGGAAATAACGCCGGAAACTGGCATCGCTGGAGGCGGGGCGCAGCGTTTGCGGCAGAGTCGGCGTGGCGGCCAGCGTAGCCAGCCATTCGGTTAGCTGGGCAAAGCGCAGATCGGATGGGGTATGTGAAGTTGTATGTAAGGACATGAAGCAGCCTGGGGAATCGGTTGAGGGTGAGGAGTTCCCATATAATAAGGGATTCAATTCAAAAAATCGCCTGCCATGGTTATTCACCCCTTTCGCTCATGAGTCGGCATACCGCAACGCAACAGCCGCAATATCGGTTCAGCATGCTGGCAGCCGCTATTGCACTGGCGTATCTACCCGTGCTGGCGTACGCGCAGGGCTTGCCCAATCCGACCCGCAGCCGGGCGATAGAAGAAAGCCAGCCGTCCGAGATCAGCGCCGAAACCATGACCGGACGGCCCGACCGCGAGTTGCAGCTTGACAGCAAGGTCGAGATCCAGCGCGGTCAGACCAACCTCAAGGCCGACCACGCGCTGTACCTGCAAATCGAGGATGAAGTCACCGCGTCGGGCAATGTATGGATCAAGCGCTTCGGCGACCTGTACCAGGGCGAACAGTTAAAACTCAACATGAGTTCAGGCGCCGGCTATATAACCAATCCCACATATCGACTAGAAAAGAATAACGCGCAGGGCAACGCAGAGCGCATCGATTTTGAAAACCACGAACGCGCAGTCGTCCGCCAAGGCACTTACAGCACCTGCGAAGGCCCCGACCCCGACTGGTATCTGGAGGCCGACACCTTGCGCCTGGACACAGGGCGCGATGTCGGCACCGCCTCCAAAGCGGTGGTGTATTTCAAGGGCGTGCCGATCATGGGCCTGCCCTTGATGTCGTTTCCGCTCTCGGGTGCACGCAAATCGGGCGTATTGCCACCGACCATAGGCGTTACCTCCAAAGGGGGGCTGGAACTGGAACTGCCGTATTATTTCAATATCGCGCCCAACCGCGATTTGACGCTGTTTCCCAAAATCATCAGTCGGCGCGGCTTGCAACTCGGCGCCGAAGGCCGCTATCTGGGGCAGAGCTATGCCGGCCAAACCAGGATCGAAGTGTTGCCGGACGATCAGCAAACCAAGACCAACCGCTACTCGCTGGCTTCGATTCACAATCAGACACTGACTCCCCGTCTGTCGTTCGGGTGGAACCTGAACCGGGCTTCGGATAATGATTATCCGAGCGATTTTGCGCAAACCATCACTGCCAGTTCGCAGCGCCTGTTGCCACGCGACGTGTACACAAGCTATTCCGGCGCGTACTGGAATGCGGCTGCCAGGATCACCAGTTACCAGCTGCTGCAAGACCCGCTGGTGCCGCTCGAACGGCCGTTCGGCCGCTTGCCGCAACTCAATTTTCATTCCGGACGGCAAGACGTGCAGGGATTCGATTGGGCTTTCGATTCGGAATTTTCGCGTTTTTACCTGCCGGACGAAGAGTTGCGCGGCAGACCGAACGGCGACCGTCTGGTGATCAATCCGCAAATCAGTTATCCGATAGTGCGGCCCGGCTATTTCATCACGCCCAAACTGTCGCTGCACGCCACCAGTTATAAACTCGACGCGCCGACGGGCAGCTTGCCATCAGCGGCACCGTCGACGCTAACGCGTACGCTGCCGACCTTTTCGCTCGATAGCGGTTTGATGTTCGAACGCGATACCACATTTTTCGGGCGGGAAGCCACGCAAACGCTGGAGCCGCGCCTGTTTTACGTGTATACGCCTTTCCGCGATCAAAGCCTGTATCCGAATTTCGATAGCGCCGAGGCAACCTTCAATTACCCTCAGCTCTTCAGCGAGAACCGTTATTCGGGCTCGGACCGCATCAGCGACGCCAATCAACTCACCGCGGCGCTGACGTCACGCTATCTGGACCCGAACGGAACCGAGCGTTTGCGCCTGTCACTGGGGCAGCGTTATTACATCCGCACACCGCGTGTGGTGCTTAATTCTGGTAGCGCCATTCAGGAAAGCCGCTCCGACCTGCTGCTGGCCGCCAGCGGCCGCGTGACCAATGAGTTGCGCCTTGACAGCGGGGTGCAATACAGCGTCAATCAGAACAGCCTGTCGAGCACTTATTTGGGCGCCCAATGGCTACCGGCACCGAAAAAAGTGTTGAACGCCGAGTATCGCTACGTGCGCAAGAGCAGTTCGGTGGAATTGCTAAAGCAGGTTAAACTCTCTGGCCAGTGGCCGCTGGCGGACCGGATATATGCGGTCGGCCGGGTCAGTTATTCGTTGCCGGATCGCAAACTCGTCGATAGCTTGTTCGGGATGGAATACAAGGCAGACTGCTGGATTTTCCGGGTAGTGGCGCAACGCATTACCACCACGACCACAACCGCTAATTCGACCATCTTTCTCCAGCTGGAATTGAACGGACTATCCAAGTTAGGCTCCAATCCGCTAGAAGCGCTGCGCCAAAACATTCCCGGCTACCAGCCAGTCAACGATCCTGTAGTAAGAAATTAACCAGGTCCAGCAATCCATCAACACGAAAACACCATGAGCGAATTTAAACCCTTGCGTAATCGTAATGCGAACAAGTCGGTACCACTACTGACGATACTGCTACTGAGCCTGACATTGGGCGCGCCTGCTGGCGTCTGGGCGCAAGCCAAGAGCGCGCCCGCAGCTAAGGTGCCCGCAGCTAAGGTAACTGCGGCGGCCGTGACGAAGAATGCCGGCCAGCCGCAACTGGTGGACGCCATCATCGCGGTCGTCAATAATGAAGTCATCACCCACCAGGAACTGGAGCGGCGCCTGCGCACAGTCGAGGCCCGGGCCGTTAAAAAAGGCATCAACCTGCCGCCGCGCGCTGAATTTCAGCAGCAGTTGCTGGAACAAATGGTGCTTGAACGGGCCCAGATGCAGCTTGCCAAAGAGGCCGGCATCCAGGTCGACGACATCATGCTGGACCGTGCCATCAGTCGGATTGCCGAACAAAACAAAATGACCCTGCAGAAATTTCGCGACGAGCTGGAGCGTGAAGGCACTGCCTTTCCGCAGTTCCGCGAAGAAATCCGGCAACAAATCATCACGCAGCGCCTGCGCGAGCGCGAAGTTGACAGCAAGATCCAGGTGGCCGAATCGGAAATCGATAACTATATCGGCGCTGAAAAAAATACCGCACAAGCCCAGCAAGAGTTAAATCTGGCCCAGATCCTGGTACGCATCCCTGAAAACGCTTCCCCAGAGCAAATCGCCGAGCGCGAGAAGCGCGCCCAGTCGGCGCTGCAACAACTCAAATCGGGCGGTGACTTTGCCAAGGTGTCGGCCAGCTTTTCCGACGCCAGCGAGGCGCTCACCGGTGGCGACCTGGGCTGGCGCGGCCAGGATCGCTTGCCCAAACTATTCATCGATGCGGTCGCCAGCCTGAGTCCCGGCCAGGTATCCGCGGTGCTCAGGAGCGCGAACGGTTTTCATATCCTGAAATTGGTCGGCAAGCGCGCCGCCGTCAAGCCCGATGCCAACACCCCGGCAGTGCAGCAAACGCGTGCACGGCATATCCTGATCAAGGTCAATCAGGCGGTGCCGGCCAATGAAGCGCGCCGTACGCTGACCGAGCTGAAGCAGCGTCTGGACAACAAGGCCGCTACGTTTGAAGACCTGGCCAAACTCTATTCCAACGATTTGTCGGCGTCCCAGGGCGGCGATCTGGGTTGGCTCTATCCCGGCGATACGGTGCCGGAATTCGAGCGCGCGATGGATGCGCTGCAGCCGGGGCAGGTCAGCGAACCGATCGAGTCGCCATTCGGTTATCACCTGATCCAGGTGCTTGAGCGCAAGACCGATGCCGTGTCGCAGGAGCGCCAGCGCAACGCCGCACGCATGGCCATTCGCGAGATCAAGATCGAAGAAGCGACGCAAGACTGGCAGCGCCAGATACGCGACCGCGCCTATGTCGAATTCCGCACTGACGAGAAGTGAGGATGTGATGCCCGCACTTGCATCCGCGCAACAACCTGCAAGCCGCCCCACGCTGGCAATCACCACCGGCGAACCGGCCGGCATCGGCCCTGAAATATCGATCAAGGCAGCGTGGGCCTTGCGCGCCGAGGTCCGGGCGGTATTGATCGGTGATGCGGCATATCTGGCCATGATCGCAGACGCACTCGATCCTGCCATCAGCCTGGTCGCGCTTTCCTTGCGCGCGCTGCGTAATGGCGGCTTGCCGGATTTTCCGCCGGATCGGCTGATAGTCATCGACTGCCCGCTGGAAGCGCATGTGGTTCCGGGCCAACTTGACCCGAAAAACGGCCGTGCGCTGCTGCAGACGCTGGATATCGCCATCGAAGGTGCGCAAAGCGGCTGGTTCGACGCCATCGTCACCGCACCGTTGCAAAAAAGCACCATCAACGACGCCGGCATCCCATTCACCGGCCATACCGAATACCTGGCCCAGCAGACCCACACCGCGCAAGTGGTGATGATGCTGGCCGGTGGCACCGCGCCGCATTTGCGGGTAGCGCTGGCAACCACTCATCTGGCGCTGAAAGAGGTGCCGGACGCCATTACATTTGACAGTCTGAGCCGCACGCTGGAAATCATTCACAGTGACTTGCAACGCAAGTTCGGTTTAATCCGGCCACGGATACTGGTCACCGGTCTGAACCCGCATGCCGGCGAAAGCGGCTATCTGGGCCGCGAAGAAATCGACGTCATCGCGCCGGCAATCCAGGCCGCGCAAGCCAAAGGGATGCAGGTCAGCGGCCCGTATCCGGCCGACACCGTGTTCCAGCCCAAGTATCTGCAGGACGCCGATTGCGTGCTGACGATGTACCACGACCAGGGTTTGCCGGTGCTGAAGTTCGCCAGCTTCGGCCAGGGCGTCAACATTACGCTCGGCCTGCCGCTGATCCGCACTTCGGTCGATCACGGCACCGCGCTCGATCTGGCGGCCAAAGGCGTCGGCCATGCCGATTGCAGCAGCATGGTCAAAGCCATCCAGGCGGCGGCCCAAATGGCAGCCCAGGTGGCGGCCGGCGCATAACAAGAATAAACAACAGTAGATTTCCTTAATGAAACATATCCCCCGTAAGCGCTTCGGCCAGAATTTCCTGACCGATAAATTCGTGCTGTCGCACATCGTCGAAGTAATTGATCCGCAACCGGACGATGCCATGATCGAAGTCGGCCCCGGCCTGGGCGCGATGACGCGCCTGTTGCTGGCGCCGCTGCAGCAGATGCACGTGGTCGAACTCGACCGCGATCTGGTGGCGCGGCTGCAGACGAGTTTCGACCCGGCCAAGCTGATCGTGCATGCCGGCGATGCGCTGAAATTCGATTTCGCACAGATTCCGGTCGCTCCCGGCAAGAAGTTGCGTATCGTCGGCAACCTGCCGTACAACATCTCCACCCCGCTGCTATTTCATTTCGCGGAATTCGCGCAGCAAGTCGAGGATCAGCATTTCATGCTGCAAAAGGAAGTGGTCGAGCGCATGGTCGCCGCGCCCGGCAGCAAGACTTACGGCCGGCTGTCGGTCATGCTGCAATGGCGTTACCGGATGGAGTTGCTATTCATCGTGCCGCCGACCGCCTTCAACCCGCCGCCGCGCGTCGAATCCGCCATCGTGCGCATGATCCCGATCGAACAGCCCTTGCCGTGCGACGCCGACAAGTTGAGCGAAGTGGTGAAGAAAGCATTCTCCCAGCGCCGCAAAGTGATCCGCAATTGCCTGGCCGGCATGTTCACCGAAGCCGACCTGATCGCCGCCGGCGTCGATCCGCAAACCCGGCCAGAGACCGTGCCGCTGGAACAATATGTGGCGCTGGCCAATCGCCTGTAGCTGATCAATGCTTACTGAACATATTGAAAGGGTAGGTTGGCGCTGAGCAACGCGAAGCCCAACTTGCAGGCGGCAGATTGTGGGGCTTCGCTGCATTCAACACCAACATAATGAGTATTTTTATCAACCGCAGGTTTTATATGCGGTAATTGCCATGTTAATTGGCATACTCAAGCATTTTTATAAAATATAATCGGACTTGTGCTGCGCTTTCAGCATCACGCTCAGTATTCTTAATTATCGTAATCCGCTTCCGCCGGCATCGGCCTTGCGCTCAATCAGTTCGATTTTGTAGCCGTCCGGATCTTCCACGAAGGCGATTACCGTGCTGCCGCCTTTTACCGGGCCGGCTTCGCGGGTGACGTTGCCGCCGGCGGTTTTGGTTGCCGCACAGGCTTTTTGAGCATCCTCGACCGCGATTGCGATATGGCCGTAGGCGCTTCCCATCTCGTATTTTTCCACGCCGTAGTTATAGGTCAGTTCCAGTTCGGCGTGGTCCGGATTGCTGCCGTAACCGACGAAGGCCAGCGTGTATTTGTATTCCGGGTTGTCGCTGGTGCGCAGCAAGTGCATGCCGAGTACCTTGGTATAAAAATCGATAGAGCGTTGCAGATCGCCGACGCGGAGCATGGTGTGAAGTATGCGCATGATGCTGCTTTCTTTGATTGGGATGGATTGTTACTGTAACCGAATCGGGCACCGTGCGCGATTGAGGCGGTTGCAGGTACGCAGGCCGGCGCTGTTGAAAATTCTTGCATATAAAAAATTCTTGCGCATCACTAAAAAATCAATAAAATAACTTTTAAGTTACTTAGTCGATAGGATATTGATGTCACGCCATTCCAATGCACTCATCAGCGCGCCGCCTGAAACACTGCAACCGCTGGTCCGGCTGGGGCAACGCCTGCGTGCACATCGGGTGCAGCAGGGCTGGACGGTGGTGGATATGGCGGCGCGTCTGTTTTGCTCGCCGACCACGTATCGTGCCCTCGAAGCTGGCAAGCCGGGCACCAGCATTGGTATTCTTGCCAATGCCTTGTGGCTATTCGGCCAGATTGACACGCTGAATTTTGTGGCGCCCACGCCAGCCGAACTTGCCGCCGGTCGCCGCGTGCGGCACCGTGCAGGCAAGACTGGCGCCGGCATGATCGCAGAGGATGAACGTGACTTTTGAGCGCAGCCTGTACGTTGGCCTGGCATCCGAACCACAAACGCCAGCGATCCCCGTTGGCATGTTGAAACTTGCGCGCCGTGGCGTCATCGAATCGGGCGCATTCGCCTACGGGCGACGTTACCTTCAATTGCCCGAAACGCAGGCGCGGGGCAGTGCCCCACGAAACCCCTGCTACACCTCAGACAGCCTTCATTTCTGATCCATTTTCTGCAGCACACAAACGGCTGCGGTGCAGCAGGGGCTTCGGATTGCATGCAATCCGCCTGCGTAACGACATTGCCTTGAAAGGCAATGTTCCCTCCCTACAGGGACACAGGGACACAGGGCCTCAGCGGCCTAACATCAAAAACAGTGTCAATACAACCGCCAATGACATAAAGCAGTCACTTGGATATCAATCGAATTACAGGCTGAATAGATACCTAATTTTGAAAATATAAGGAGTATGCCAATAAACATGCATTTTCACGCATGTATTAATTGCGGTATTAAAAAATACATTATCTGAGTATATTTAATTGGATAAATTGCATTCAAGCTGCTTTCTTGACCACTGCATAACGCTCCAGCGTGCGTTTTCTGGCGGCGTCATGTTGCACGATGGGGCTTGGATAGTTGTCGCCCAGCGTGATGCCGGCCAGCGCCAGTTCCATCGTGTCCAGCAGCCACGGCGCGTGGATGTGCTTGTTGTGCAGCTTGGTCAGTTGCGGCAGATAGCGGCGAATGAATGCCCCTTCGGGATCGAATTTTTCGGACTGCGTGACGGGATTGAAGATGCGGAAATAGGGTTGGGCGTCGCAACCGGTCGATGCCGCCCATTGCCAGCCGCCATTGTTGGCGGCCAGGTCGAAATCGTTCAGGTGTTGCGCGAAATAGCGTTCGCCCCAGCGCCAGTCAATACCGAGGTCTTTAATCAAAAAGCAGGCGGTGACCATGCGCAGCCGGTTATGCATGTATCCGGTCCGGTTCAGTTGCGTCATCGCCGCATCCACCAGCGGATAGCCGGTGCGACCATCGCACCAAGCTTGGAAGGATTGTTGCGCGGCGTCGCCGGATTCCCAGCGGATCGCGTCATATTCCGGCTTGAACGCGCGTTCCACCACGTGCGGATGGTGATCCAAAATCATGCAGTAAAAATCGCGCCAGATCAGTTCCGACAGCCAGGTTGCAGCACCAGTGCTGCCCGCATCGGATCGTATCGCCTCCATCGCATGGCGCGCCAGCGTGCGGATCGAAATCGTGCCGAAACGCAAGTGAATCGACAAATAAGACGGCCCCTTGATTGCAGGAAAGTTACGGGTGGCGCCATATTTCCCCATGCGCGGCAGGAAATCCTGCAGCAGTTTTTGTGCGCCTGACATGCCGGTCGGGATGTTCAGCTCGCGCAGATTGCTGTGCGCAAAACCCATTTCCACCAGCGACGGCATCACGCACTCGGCTGCCGCTGCCAACTGTGCGCGGTAAGCATCGACTGGGTACGGTTTCAGGTAAAAGTCGTCGCTGCGGGCATGCAACTTCTTGAGCCAGGCGTTCTTGTAGGGCGTGAAGACGGAAAACGGCCGTTCGGACAAGGTCAGTACTTCGTCCTTCTCAAAAATGACGTGATCCTTGAAGTCCAGCAATTGCCGGCCGTCTGCTTGCAGTGCAATGGCGACTGCGGCGTCGCGTGCGATTGCCTGCGGTTCGAAATCATGGTTGATGAACACCGCTTCGGCCCCGAGTTCGGCGGCTAGCCGGGGGATTTCAGCGGCCGCCTCGGCGTGGCGCACGATCAGGCCGCCGCCCATGACCCGCAAGGCGGTATCGAGTTCGAGCAGGCTGGCATGGATGAATTCCACCCGACGGTCGGCTTTCAGGCCGGACTCCAGTAAAGGCTGCAGGATGGTCTGGTCGAAGATGAAGGCGCAAAACACGCGCCGGCTTTGCTTTAATGCGTGATACAGCGCGGCATGGTCAAAATCGCGTAAATCGCGGCGGAACCAGACCAGTGCGGTGTCGAAGGTGGGCATGGATGGGCGGCAAAGTGGGTAAAAATTGAGTATGACAGCCTTCAGTCTGTCAAAATGGCTTAAATATCACCGATCATGACGCAAACCAAAACCGGTCAAGGCTTGCGGTATGTCACAACAAGTCAGCGCAGCCATGTACGCCAGCCTGCGGTACGGGGCAGCAAAACTGCTAGAATACGGCCATGCCCAAACTCAGTAAAAATCCAAAAATGCAAGCATTGCCTGGCGCGTCCCAGGTCAGTTCCGATGTGCCCGGTCATGCCGGCGTCATGACACTCAATGCGCTTGATTTAGCGAATCATTTTCTGATCGCAATGCCCTCCATGCCCGACCCGGTTTTCAGCGGCACCGTAGTGTATTTGTGCGAGCACAATAGTCAGGGTGCGCTTGGCATAGTGATCAACAAACCGACCGATATGTGCATCGACGATTTGCTCGACCGGGTCGAACTGGCTGGCGAGAAAGCGCCTGAATATTTGGCTATCGCCGACCAGCCGGTGATGTTCGGCGGCCAGGTTCAGGAAGATCGCGGCTTTGTGCTGCATACGCCGGCGGCGAACTATTCATCCACCCTGAAAGTGACCGATCAGATCGCCTTCACGACTTCGCGCGACGTGCTCGAAGCGATCGCCACCGGGCATGGCCCGAGCCAGTTTTTGATCAGCGTCGGTTATTCGGGCTGGAGCCCCGGTCAGCTCGAAGATGAAATTGCCCGCAACGCGTGGCTCACTGTGCTGGCCGACCCTGCGGTGCTGTTCGATGTGCCGTTCGATGCACGATATGCCGCCGCCATCAAATTGCTCGGCATCGATCCGATGATGCTCACGTCCGAAGCCGGCCATGCATAAGAGTTCCGGTCGCGGCATCGCCTAGTGGAAACCGTGCTGGCGTTCGATTTCGGCCTCAAGCGCATCGGCGTCGCGGTCGGCAATAGCATGCTGCGGCAGGCGCAACCGCTGACCGTCATTGCAGCGGCTACCAACGTGGCTAAATTTGCCGCCATCGCCGCCGTCGTGGCAGAGTGGCAGCCGGCGCGCTGCGTGGTTGGCTTGCCGTTCTATCCGGACGGTGCCGAGCACGAAATGACGGTGCGCTGCCGCCGTTTTGCCAATCAATTGCACGGCCGCTTCGCGCTGGAAACTACGCTGGTGGACGAACGCTATTCTTCCGCAGTGCTGGCAGCCAAACGCGGCGAGGTGATCGACGCCCGCGCCGCCGCAATCATTTTGCAACAATACTTTGATGACCTTGACCACGCACATGAACATGCCCAATCCTGATCTCGACGCGGAAGCCCTGTATCTGGCGCTGGCCGCACGCATTAAAACTGCCTTGGCGGGTATCGACAATCTCGCTCTGGTCGGCATTCATTCCGGCGGCGCCTGGCTGGCCGAACGGCTGGCGGCCGACTTGCAGTTGAGCGACCGGCTCGGCTTTATCGATGTCTCTTTTTATCGCGATGATTACGCGGAAAAAGGCTTGCATTTCGAGGTCAAGCCGACCCAGATTGGGTTCCCGGTCGATGACGCCGTCATCCTGCTGGTCGATGACGTGCTGTACACCGGACGCACCACGCGCGCCGCGATCAATGAATTGTTCGACTACGGCCGCCCGGCAAGAATCATGCTGGCGGCACTGGTCGACCGCGGCGGACGCCAACTGCCGATTGCCGCCGATTTTGTCGCTGATACCGTTCAACTGACTGCCGATCAAACCCTGCTGCTACAACGCGCCGAAGATGGCCAACTCACGCTCTCGCTAACCACCTCCCATGCATAATCCGCAACTGAATAAAAATGGCGAGCTGCAACATTTGCTCACCATCGAAGGCTTGCCCCAACCCATCCTCAACCACATTCTCGATACCGCATCCTCGTTTGTCAGCGTGTCCGACCGCGAGGTCAAGAAAGTGCCGCTGCTGCGCGGCAAAAGCGTGTTCAACCTGTTCTTCGAGAACTCGACCCGCACCCGCACCACTTTTGAGATCGCGGCTAAACGTTTGTCGGCCGATGTGATCAACCTGAATATCTCGGCTTCCAGCGCCAGCAAGGGCGAATCGCTGCTCGACACCATCGACAACCTGGCGGCGATGCATGCCGATATGTTCGTGGTGCGCCACAGCCAGTCCGGCGCGCCGCACCTGATCGCCGACCACCTGCGCCGGATCGAGCATCATCATGTGCACGTGGTCAATGCCGGCGACGGCCGCCATGCGCATCCGACCCAGGGTTTGCTGGATATGTACACCATCCGGCACTACAAAAAAGATTTCAGCCAGCTCACGGTGGCAATCGTCGGCGACATCCTGCACAGCCGCGTGGCGCGCTCCGACATCCACGCGCTGACCACGCTGGGCGTACCGGAAATCCGCGCCATCGCACCGCTGACATTGCTGCCGGGCGGTCTGGAACACATGGGCGTGCGCGTCTTCACCGACATCAACGCCGGCTTGAAAGGGGTTGACGTGATCATCATGCTGCGACTGCAAAACGAACGCATGACCGGCGCTTTGCTGCCTTCCGCGCAAGAATATTTCAAAAGCTACGGCCTGACGCCGGAACGGCTGGCGCTGGCCAAACCGGACGCCATCGTGATGCACCCGGGACCGATGAACCGCGGCGTCGAGATCGACTCGGTGGTGGCCGACGGCGCGCAAGCAGTGATCCTGCCGCAAGTCACCTTCGGGATTGCGGTGCGGATGGCGGTGATGGGGATTTTGGCGGGGAACTAGATCGCTGCTATTTGTTTTTAATTCCTCCCCCTTTACAGGTGGAGGAGTGACCAAGGTAATTAACCAATGAAACTCCACATCAAAAACGGCCATCTGATCGATCCGGCTAATGGGATTGACGCCAAAAAAGATATTTGCATCGCTTCCGGCAAAATTGCCGGCATCTATGAACCCGGTGGCGCGCCGACGGACTTCGGCACGGCCAGAGTCATCGATGCCAGCGGCCTGATCATCGCGCCCGGTCTGGTCGACCTCAGCGCCCGCCTGCGCGAACCCGGTTACGAATACAGGGCCACGCTGGAATCCGAAATGCAGGCGGCGATGCAGGGCGGTGTCACCAGTCTGATTTGCCCGCCGGATACCGATCCGGTGCTCGACGAGCCGGGTCTGGTCGAAATGCTCAAGCACCGCGCCAAATCGCTGAATCAGGCCCACGTCTATCCGCTGGGCGCGCTCACCGTCGGCCTGAAAGGACAGGCGTTGACCGAAATGGCTGAGT
Source organism: Gelidimonas diazotrophica (assembly GCF_055694025.1). Lineage (NCBI taxonomy): Bacteria > Pseudomonadati > Pseudomonadota > Betaproteobacteria > Burkholderiales > Oxalobacteraceae > Gelidimonas > Gelidimonas diazotrophica. Next base: position 3,029,842 of record NZ_CM146349.1, on the reverse strand, counting down.
TGACCGAAGCCGGCTGCATCGGTTTTTCGCAAGCGGACCAACCGATTCTGGACACCAACGTGTTGCTGCGGGCGATGCAATATGCAAAAACCTTCGGCTACAGCATCTGGTTGCGCCCGCAGGATGCGCACCTGGGCCACGACGGCATCGCGCATAGCGGCCCGATTGCCGCCCGGCTCGGCTTGTCCGGGATTCCGGTAATCGCCGAAACCGTCGCCCTGCACACTATTTTCGAACTGATGCGGGTGACTGGCGCACGCGTACATTTGTGCCGCATGTCGTCCGCCGCCGGGCTGGAACTGGTGCGCGCGGCCAAGCAGGAAGGGCTGCCGGTCACCTGCGACGTCGGCGCGCACCACATTCATCTGACCGAAATGGATATCGGTTTTTTCGATTCCAACGCCCGCATGCTCCCGCCGTTGCGCTCCCAGCGCGACCGCGATGCGATTCGCCAATGCTTGCTGGACGGCACCATTGATGCGATCTGTTCCGATCACACGCCAGTCGACGATGAAGAAAAACTGCTGCCTTTCGGCGAAGCCACGCCGGGCGCTACCGGACTGGAACTGCTGCTGTCGCTGGCGCTGAAATGGGCCGAAGAATGCATCGCGCCGGCAGCGCAACCGATGAGTCGGGCGATTGCGAAAATCACCACCGATGCCGCCCGGATCGGCGCCTTGGCCTGCGGCCAGTTGCGCCTCGGCAGCGTCGCCGATATCTGCCTGTTCGATCCCAATGCACGCTGGACAGTCGAAGCCAGCGCTCTTGCCAGCCAAGGCAAGCACACGCCATTCTTGGGGTATGAAATGCTGGGACAAGTCAAAGCTACGATTGTCGCCGGCCACGTTGCGTTTATGCGGTAATCAGGATTGCAGTAACGTGGTTCTGTAGATATCTTGTTCAAAACCACGCCTTTTTACATTGAGACAGTAGCGCCGTAGGTGCGAATTTATTCGCACTTTTAACTATTCTGCGCGAACTCGTGCGAATAAATTCGCACCTACGGAACGTTTCGTGGCAATTGATATTTACCCTAAAATAGTGTGAGTATGCCTAAAAACACCACTATTTACGCATATAGAAATTGCGTGATACAAAAATACAGCACAAAGTATATTGATTAGCACAAGGTCTGGCCGAAGATGATCGCATACCAATATTTGCAGATTTGCGTACACCTGGTAGTGGGTTTGTGGACCTGTGCGGTGATTTTCCCGCGCACCGATGCCGCTGGGCGCGAGCGCCGCGTCCAGCGCTGGTCGGGCCAACTACTGGCGATTTGCGGCGTGCAACTGGAAGTGCAGCATCGGGTCGATGCGCAACAATCCCAGCAGATGCAGAATGCGATGATTGTCTCCAACCATATTTCCTGGCTGGATATTTTCGTCATCAATACCTATCAGCCGTGCCGCTTCGTCGCCAAATCCGATGTGCGCGACTGGCCGCTTATCGGCTGGCTTAGCAGCAAGGCTGGCACGGTATTCCTGGCGCGCGGCAATCGGCGCGAAGTCAAGCGGATTTATGCCGGGCTGGTGGCCGCCGTCCATGCCGGCGAGCGCGTCGCATTCTTTCCCGAAGGCACCACCACCGAGCAGGGCCTGTTGTTGCCGTTCCATGCCAACCTGTTCGAAGCGGCGATTGAAGCGGCAGTGCCGGTGCAGCCGTACGCGCTGCGCTATCTGGATGCCAGCGGCGCGCCGCATCCGGCAGTCGCTTTCATCGGCGACATGAGCTTTGCGCAAAGCATCTCCATCATCTTGAAGGCGCGGCAGATCAAGGCGGAACTGGTGCGGCTGCCGATGATTGAAACCACCGGCGCGCACCGGCGCGACATCGCGCAAGCAACCCGGTCATCGGTAGCGCAAGCGCTGGGACACCCGCCGTCGTAACGATGGGTCATTGAAATGCCTGCATCATCCCGGCGTTTGGCATTGCGGACAATCGACCTGAATCACGCTGCGGTCTTCCAGACAGACCGCCGTCAACTTTCCACCCCAGACACAACCGGTATCGAGCGATATCAGGTTCGGCCGTTGTACCAGTCCTAATGTGGACCAATGACCAAATACCATCGTCACATCCTCGCTGCGGCGGCTCGGCACCTCAAACCACGGCATCATGCCGGGCAGCGCGTTGGCAGCGCCTTCCTTGGTGGCGAAGTCCATCGTGCCGTCGGCGGCGCAAAAGCGGATTCTGGTCAGAATATTGACGATGCAGCGCAAACGGTCGGTGCCGGTCAGCGCATCGTCCCAGCGGTTGGGTTTATTACCGTACATCGCGCGCAACAATTCGATCCAGTGCGGCCCGCGCAGCGCGGTTTCCACTTCCTGCGCCAGCGCCAGCGTTCGGGCGGCGCTCCATTGCGGCGCCACGCCCGCATGGACCAGCAAATGGCCGTCCTGCATGATCGCCAGCGGCTGCTGGCGCACCCAGTCGAGCAGCGCATCGCAGTCCGGCGCTTGCAGGATGTCATCCAGCGTATCGGAGCGATGCACCGGGCGGATGCCTTGTGACGCGGCCAGCAAGTGCAAGTCGTGATTGCCCAATACTGTCCTGGCACGATCGCCGAGGCCGATTACCGTGCGTAAAGTGGCGAGCGAGTCAGGCCCGCGGTTGACCAGATCGCCGGCAAATAAAATGCGCGAAGCGGGTGACGTCGCATCAATGCGCGCCATCAATTCCAGCAGCGGGCGCTGGCAACCTTGCAGGTCGCCGATTACGTAAGTGTTCATGAAGTAGGCTTGTCTTTAAAAAAAATACACCGGCAATGCAGGCCTGCATTGCCGGTGTATTTGTATCATGTTTAGCCAGCATTTCATCGAAACCGCCGCTGGCACGGCGGTCTTGGTTGAACAGGATTACATCGCCGCTTTAAAGATGGCGACGATCTGCTCGTGGCTGGCCTGGATCGGGTTGGTGAATCCGCAGGCATCTTTCAGCGCGTTGGTGGACAGCGTTGCCAGATCTTCTTCCTTCACGTTCAGATCGGTCAGGCCCGATGGAATCTTCACATCCTTTGACAGTGTGCGGATGGCGGCGATACAGGCTTGCGCGCCTTGCTGATCGTTCATGTCTTTCACCTCAACGCCCATGGCAGCGGCGACATCTTTCAAGCGGCCCGCACAAACCGTCGCATTGAAGCTCTGAACGTGCGGCAGCAGCACTGCATTACAGACGCCGTGTGGCAAGTCATACATGCCGCCCAACTGATGCGCCATCGCGTGAACGTAACCCAGCGAAGCATTGTTGAACGCCATCCCGGCCAAAAACTGCGCGTAAGCCATCGCGGTACGCGCTGCCATGTCGTCGCCGTTGGCCACCGCATGCCGCAAAGACTGGCTGATGATGGTGACTGCTTTTAGCGCGCAGGCATCGGTCACCGGGGTGGCGGCGCTGGAGACATACGCTTCCACCGCGTGCGTCAGCGCATCCATTCCGGTTGCTGCAGTCAGACCTTTTGGCATGCCCGCCATCAGCTCCGGATCGTTGACCGACAGGATCGGGGTAACGTGCTTATCGACGATAGCCATTTTGATATGACGTTCTACATCGGTAATGATGCAGAAACGGGTCATTTCCGCAGCGGTCCCTGCGGTGGTATTAATGGAAATCAAAGGTAGTTGTGGTTTAGGGGAGCGATCGACGCCTTCGTAATCCTTGATTTCACCGCCGTTGGCTGCCACCAGAGCGATGCCCTTGGCGCAGTCGTGTGGCGAGCCGCCGCCCAGCGAGATGATGCAGTCACACCGGAATTCTTTCAGAATCACCAGACCTTCGGCCACGTTGATGGTGGTGGGGTTCGGCTTGGTGCCATCGTAGACCACGCTTTTCACGCCTGCTTCCGCCAGCAAAGCCTGCACCTGCGCGACCACGCCAATTTTATGCAATACGGTATCGGTCACGATCAGCGCTTGCCGGTAACCATACGATTTGATGGTGCCGGCGGCGTCTTTCAGGCAGCCTGCGCCAATCATGTTAACGGAAGGCATAAAGAAAGTGGATGTAGTCATAGCAAGTACTCCTGATAGGTAAGGCTTTTGCAAAACGCGCAAGCCAGGCGGGATTGTGATGGTTCTGATAATGAATCTTTGCCACCAGTGCCCGGTGCATATGCCTTTTGCCGCAATTGCCATGCCAGCCTGACTTTTTGTGCGAAAAACCCGGGAATGGCGCATCAGTTGGGGTGTAAGCGCTGATCGGAACGCAATGCCGCACAGGGCTTTGCTGAAAGTGGTTATTTTTGGGACACAGTGCTTGTTTTTGGAACACAGCAAGAATTACTGTTCCAATATTGCACTGTGAAAACAAAAATGCGCGGATGTAATTGAAGCTGCCAAGCCTTGCATGCTTTTATTAAAATAAGATGCTTCATACACTTTCGCCCACTTCCGCACAAAAATAAACATGGCCCGACTTCCCCGACTCGTAATTCCCCAGCAGCCGCACCACATTCTTCAGCAAGGCCATAACCGGCAGCCGATTTTTTGCGACAGCAGTGATTTTCTGGCTTTTCTGGACTGGCTGCACGATGCTGCGCGCCAGTTCAAGGTCGCCATTCACGCCTACGTATTGATGGAAAATCATATTCATCTGTTAGCCACGCCCACTGATGAAGCCGGTTTGGGCCGCATGATGCAATGGGTGGGACGCCATTACGTGCCGTATTTCAACCGCAAACATGGACATGTCGGAACGCTGTGGCAGGGCCGTTTCAAGACTTCGGTGATCGAAGCGCCGCGCTACCTGCTGACCTGTTATCGCTATCTCGAAACCAATCCGGTGCGCTCCGGCCTGGTGGCGACGGCGGCGCAATATCCGTGGTCGAGTTATGCGCACCATGTCGGAGCCAGAGTTGATCCGCTGGTGACCGATCACCCGCTGTATTGGTCGCTGGGCAATACGCCTTTTGAGCGCGAGGCGGAATATAAGGCATTGCTGGAACAGGCCTTGCCGCCGAAACAGGTTGCATTGCTGAATGCATCGCTATTAAAAGGCTGGGTACTGGGCGACACAGCGTTTCAGCAGTCGCTGGCACAGCAAGTGAATCGCCGCGTGGCGCCAGCCAGAAGAGGGCGGCCACGGAAAAAAGCCGAGGTATCGCGCGTCAAGCTGGATTGATCAAGGCGGATAGCACGCTAGAAAAACAGATACTGCTGTAACAGGCAACCTTTAGTTACTCTGTCCCTATTTAAATCTATTTTCAAAATTATTCGTACTTAATTTTACACTGACCCTAATTATTGTTATTGAGTTTTCTTTTGCGCTGCACTATTCTTCGCTTTCAAACTCATCAAGCAGTGGAGAACGGCTATGCGCGCACAAGGTATGTACGATCCATCCAATGAACATGACGCCTGCGGCGTCGGTTTTATTGCCCATATCAAAGGCGTCAAATCGCATTCCGTGATCGAGCAGGGTTTGCTGATCCTGAAAAATCTGGATCATCGGGGCGCAGTCGGCGCCGATAAGCTGATGGGCGATGGCGCCGGTATCCTGATTCAGATTCCCGATCAGTTTTATCGCGAAGAGATGGCGCAGCAGGGCGTGACCTTGCCACCGCCCGGCGAATACGGCGTGGGCATGGTGTTTCTGCCGAAAGAACATGCGTCACGCATGGCTTGTGAACAAGAGTTGGAGCGCGCGGCACGTACCGAGGGCCAAATCGTGCTGGGTTGGCGCGATGTGCCGGTCGATGCCGATATGCCGATGTCGCCGACGGTGCGCAAGAAAGAACCTTTCATTCGCCAGATTTTCGTTGGGCGCGGCCCCGATATCATGGTCACCGATGCGCTTGAACGCAAGCTGTATGTGATTCGAAAATCAGCCTCGCATGCGATTCAGGCACTCAATCTGCTGCATGGACAGGAATACTTCGTGGCGTCGATGTCGGCCCGCACTATTGTCTACAAGGGCTTGCTGCTGGCCGATCAGGTTGGACAGTATTACCGTGATCTGCAGGACCCACGCTGCATTTCCGCGCTGGCGCTGGTGCATCAGCGTTTCTCAACTAATACTTTCCCGGAATGGCCGCTGGCCCATCCATATCGTTTGATTGCCCATAACGGTGAAATTAATACGGTCAAAGGCAATTTCAACTGGATGCGCGCGCGCGAAGGGGTGATGAAGTCGGCGGTGTTGGGCGATGATTTGCAGAAACTGTTCCCGCTGATTTACGAAGGCCAGTCCGATACGGCGACTTTCGACAATGCGCTGGAATTGCTGGTGATGGCCGGTTATCCGATCGCGCAGGCGATGATGATGATGATCCCTGAAGCATGGGAAAACCACGCCCAGATGGACGATAACCGGCGCGCTTTTTACGAATACCATGCAGCAATGATGGAGCCGTGGGACGGTCCGGCTGCGATGGCTTTCACCGACGGTCGCCACATCGGCGGCACGCTGGATCGCAATGGCTTGCGTCCGGCGCGTTATATCGTGACCGACGACGATTTCGTGGTGATGGCGTCCGAATCCGGCGTGTTGCCGATTGCGGAATCGAAAATCATCCAGAAATGGCGTCTGCAGCCGGGCAAAATGTTCTTGATCGACCTCGAAGCGGGCCGCATCATCGATGACCAGGAACTCAAGAATACCTACGCCAATGCCAAGCCATACAAGGCTTGGGTCAAATCAGTGCGCATCAAGTTGGGCGATCTCAAGGTCAAGGCCGCTGCTATAGAGCCGGAAAACGGGGAAAAGGCAGCCACGCTGCTGGACCTTCAGCAAGCGTTTGGCTACACCCAGGAAGACATCAAATTCCTGATGTCGCCAATGGCTACCAATGGTGAAGAAGCTATCGGTTCGATGGGCAATGATTCGCCGCTGGCGGTGATGTCGAACAAGCTCAAACCTCTGTACAACTATTTCAAGCAATTGTTTGCGCAGGTCACTAATCCGCCGATTGATCCGATCCGCGAAGCGATGGTGATGTCGCTGGTGTCTTTCATCGGCCCTAAACCGAACCTGCTCGACACTAATAACGTTAACCCGCCGATGCGGCTGGAAGTGGCGCAGCCGATACTTAATTTCGCCGATATGACCAATCTGCGCAACATCAGCGCGCATACCGGCGGCAAGTTCAAATCGTATGAGCTCAATATCTGCTATCCGGTCGCGTGGGGTAGTGAGGGCATCGAGGCGCGCTTGGCTTCGCTGTGCGCCGAGGCGGTCGATGCGGTCAAGTCCGGCCACAATATCCTGATCGTGTCGGATCGCAAGATGGACGCAAATGAAGTCGCGATTCCCGCGTTGCTGGCTACTTCGGCAGTGCATTTGCACCTGGTGAAAAAGGGCTTGCGCGCTTCGACCGGCTTGGTGGTGGAAACCGGTTCGGCCCGCGAGACGCATCATTTCGCGCTGCTGGCAGGTTACGGCGCGGAAGCGGTGCATCCTTATCTGGCGATGCAAACGCTGGCTGGCATGGCGCCCGGCTTGGCAGGCGATTTGTCTGCAGACACAGCTATTTATAACTACACCAAGGGCGTCGGCAAGGGCTTGCTGAAGGTGATGTCGAAGATGGGCATCTCTACTTACATGTCGTATTGCGGGGCGCAGATTTTCGAGGTTATTGGCCTGAATAAATCGCTGGTGGATAAATACTTCAAAGGCACGTCGTCGAATGTCGAAGGTATCGGCGTGTTCGAGGTGGCCGAAGAAGCTTTGCGCTTGCATCAGCAAGCTTTTGGCAACGATCCGGTGCTGGCAAACGCGCTCGACGCCGGTGGCGAATATGCGTTCCGCATCCGTGGCGAAGAGCACATGTGGACTCCTGACGCGATTGCGAAACTGCAGCATTCGACCCGCTCCAACAATTTCAACAGCTACAAGGAATACGCGCAGATCGTCAACGAGCAGTCGAAACGTCACATGACTTTGCGCGGCTTGTTCGAGTTCAAGATTGATCCGGCCAAGGCGATCCCGTTGGATCAGGTTGAATCGGCCAAGGAAATCGTCAAGCGTTTCGCTACCGGCGCGATGTCGCTGGGTTCGATCTCAACCGAGGCGCACGCAACGCTGGCAGTGGCGATGAACCGCATCGGCGGCAAATCGAACACTGGCGAAGGCGGTGAAGATCCGCAGCGTTACACCCAGGAATTGAAAGGCATCCCGATCAAGCAGGGCGAAACGATGGCCTCGATTCTCGGTGCCGAGCAGGTGGTGGCGGATATTCCCTTGATGGCCGGCGATTCGCTGCGCTCGCGCATCAAGCAAGTCGCTTCCGGTCGTTTTGGCGTGACTGCGGCGTATTTGAATTCTGCTGACCAGATTCAGATCAAGATGGCGCAAGGCGCAAAGCCAGGTGAGGGCGGTCAACTACCGGGCGGCAAGGTTTCCGAGTACATCGCCAAGCTGCGTTTCTCGGTACCCGGCGTGGGCTTGATTTCACCGCCGCCGCACCATGATATTTACTCGATTGAAGACTTGGCGCAATTGATTCACGATTTGAAAAACGCCAATCCGCGCGCTTCGATATCGGTCAAGCTGGTGTCCGAAGTCGGGGTTGGTACGATTGCGGCGGGTGTTTCCAAGGCGAAAGCCGACCATTTAGTAATTGCCGGCCACGATGGCGGCACCGGCGCTTCGCCCTTGTCTTCGATCAAGCATACCGGCACGCCGTGGGAATTGGGCTTGTCGGAAACCCAGCAAACTCTGGTGTTGAACGGTTTGCGCGGCCGGGTTCGGGTCCAGGCTGACGGCCAGATGAAGACCGGCCGCGACGTCGCCATCGCCGCCATGCTGGGTGCCGATGAAATCGGTTTTGCCACTGCACCGCTGGTGGTAGAAGGCTGCATCATGATGCGCAAATGCCACCTCAATACCTGCCCGGTTGGGGTTGCCACGCAAGATCCGGTACTGCGCGCCAAATTCTCCGGCAAGCCGGAATACGTGGTCAATTATTTCTTCTTCGTGGCCGAAGAAGCGCGCCAGATCATGGCGCAACTCGGGATACGGACTTACGATGAACTGATCGGCCGCGCCGACTTGCTGGATAAATCCAAGGCGATTTCGCATTGGAAGGCAAAGGGCCTCGATTTCTCGCGGATTTTCTACCAGCCTGAAGTCGCCGCCGATATGCCGATCAAGCATGCCGAAATGCAAGATCACGGGCTGGAAAAAGCACTCGATCACAAATTGATTGCGCAAGCCAGAGTCGGGCTGGAAACCGGCGAAAAAGTTTCCTTCATCTCGCCGGTCAAGAACGTCAACCGCACCGTAGGCACCATGCTGTCGGGCGAAGTGGCGCAGCGTTACGGCCATGCCGGTTTGCCGGACGACACCATCCACATTCAGTTGCAAGGCACCGCCGGCCAGTCCGTCGGCGCGTTCCTGGCGCACGGTATCACGCTCGATTTGGTGGGCGGCGGCAACGATTACGTCGGCAAAGGCCTGTCGGGCGGGCGCATTATCGTGCGTCCGAACACCGAGTTCCGCGGCCGCGCAGTTGACAACATCATTATCGGCAACACCGTGTTGTACGGCGCCATCGCGGGTGAAGCCTTCTTCAGCGGCGTAGCCGGCGAGCGTTTCGCGGTGCGCAACTCCGGTGCCACTACGGTGGTGGAAGGTACCGGCGACCACGGTTGCGAATACATGACCGGCGGCACCGTGGTGGTGTTGGGTGCCACCGGGCGCAACTTTGCGGCCGGCATGTCGGGCGGGATTGCATACGTGTTCGATCCAGAGGGCGACTTCGCCTGCAAATGCAATCAAGCCATGGTCACGCTGGAAAAGATTTTGCCGGCAGCCGAGCAAGCGGTAATTGTGGATCGCAGCCTGTGGCATGCGCTGGAACGCGATGGCGAAAAATTGGCCGATGAAGCGATTCTGAAAGGCTTGATCGAGCGCCATTTCAAATATACCGGCAGCACGCGGGCCCGCAACATGCTCGACAACTGGGCCGATACCCGCAGCAAGTTCGTCAAGGTCTTCCCGACCGAATACAAGCGCGCTCTGGGTGAAATGCATGCGGCAAAGGCAGACCAGGCAGAGGCCGCCAAGCTGGAATCGTTGCCGGTAGTCGTTGCATAAATAAAGCTTACGCAATTAAGTAGTGCAGGCCGGGAAATCCGGTTTGCGATGCCAGCCCTGTGTTTCGCAGGGCGCTGGTCAGATCAGATAAAGGGGTAGAAATGGGCAAGATAACCGGTTTCATGGAATTCAGGCGACAGGAAGAAACATATTTGCCAGCACCAGCGCGGCTCAAGAATTACAAAGAGTTCGTGCTGCATCTGTCGGACGCCGACGCCAAGACTCAGGGTGCGCGCTGCATGGATTGCGGCATTCCGTTTTGCTCCAACGGCTGCCCGGTCAACAATGTGATCCCGGACTGGAACGACCTGGTGTATCGCGGCAATTACCAGGCGGCGCTGGAAACCTTGTTGTCAACCAACAACTTCCCCGAATTCACCGGCCGCATCTGCCCGGCGCCTTGCGAATCGGCTTGCACGCTGAATATCAATGACACGGCGGTTGGCATCAAGTCGATTGAACATTTCATCATCGACAAGGGTTGGGAAAACGGCTGGGTAGTACCGCAGCCATCCGCTTTCAAGACCGGCAAAAACGTCGCGGTCGTCGGCTCCGGTCCGGCCGGTATGGCGGCGGCGCAACAATTGGCGCGGGTCGGCCATGCGGTGACGGTGTTCGAGAAGAGCGACCGCGTCGGCGGCTTGCTGCGCTACGGCATTCCTGACTTCAAACTGGAAAAATCGCAGATCGACCGTCGCGTCGCGCAAATGGAAGCCGAAGGCGTGACCTTCCGCACCAGCGTTTTCGTCGGCAAGGATTTCCCGAAAAACGTCAATAACTGGGCCACTGAAACCATCACGCCCGAGCAGTTGGCAAAAGATTTCGACGCCGTCATCATCGCCGGCGGTGCCGAGCAACCGCGCGATCTGCCGGTGCCGGGGCGCGAGCTCAAAGGCGTGCATTTTGCGATGGATTTCCTGCCGCTGCAAAACAAGGTGAATGCCGGCGACAAGCAGAAAGACCAGATCAAGGCGACCGGCAAGCATGTGGTGGTGATCGGCGGCGGCGATACCGGCTCCGATTGCGTCGGCACCTCGAACCGGCAAGGCGCCGCCGACGTGGCCCAGTTTGAACTGATGCCGCAGCCGCCAGAACAGGAAAACAAACCGATGGTGTGGCCGTACTGGCCAACCAAGCTGCGCACTTCATCTTCGCACGACGAAGGTTGTGAGCGCGATTGGGCGGTCGCCACCAAGCGCCTCGAAGGCAAGAACGGCAAAGTTGAAAAACTGGTCGCTTGCCGGGTCGAATGGCAAGACGGCAAAATGGTCGAAGTGCCGGATTCCGAATTTTCGATGAAGGCTGATCTGGTATTGCTGGCGATGGGATTCGTGTCGCCGGTGCAGCAGGTATTGGATGCTTTCGGAGTCGAGAAAGATGTGCGCGGCAACGCCCGCGCCACCACCGAAGGCGACGGTTGCTATAAAACTTCGGCCGCCAAGGTATTCGCCGCCGGCGACATGCGGCGCGGCCAATCGCTGGTGGTGTGGGCGATCCGCGAAGGCCGCCAATGCGCGCGCGCAGTGGATGAATTCCTGATGGGGGTTTCGGTACTGCCGAGGTAACAGGTCGCCGATATGGCAGCATGCAGGATGGGTGAAACCCATCGCATTTGGCGGTCGATCATGATGGGTTTCACCCATCCTGCTGCTACGCAAAAAAATCTGTCGGATCAGGCAATCCGGCAGATTTTTTTATACTGCTGTGCGTATTTTTATTTACCGCATATTATATATGCGGAAAGTGCCATGTTTTTTGGCATACTCCGTTGTTTTTTATTCGCGATGCGGTCGATGGCCGGATTGCTTGACGCATGCGCCAGGGACGTATTCCAGGCTGGGAAAAAAGACCCGGCCAACGCGCACCTGTTGGACCATGTGCGTACCACGGCTCGCAGGTGGCCTTTGAAAAAGGAGTTCCCGCGCAATGAACAAGCCAGCAGCGCTCCCGGTCGAGGGCGCCGAATCCAGACCATCTCCGGTAAGCTTTCGGGAAGCCTTTGCTTTTTGGCTCAAGCTGGGCTTCATCAGCTTTGGCGGGCCTGCCGGGCAGATTTCCATCATGCATCAGGAGCTGGTCGAAAACCGGCGCTGGATTTCGGAACGGCGTTTCCTGCATGCGCTGAACTACTGCATGGTCTTGCCCGGCCCGGAGGCGCAGCAACTGGCAATCTACATCGGCTGGCTGATGCACCGCACATGGGGCGGTATCGTGGCCGGCGCGCTGTTCGTGCTGCCTTCGTTATTGATCCTGATTGCGCTGTCCTGGGTGTATATCGCCTTTGGCAATCTGCCGCTGGTGACGGGCCTGTTCTACGGCATCAAGCCTGCGGTTACCGCTATCGTGCTGCAGGCGGCCCACCGGATCGGCGCGCGGGCGCTGAAAAACAATACGCTATGGGCTATTGCCGCCGCCTCCTTCGTGGCGATTTTTGCGCTGAACCTGCCATTCCCCGCCATCGTCGCAGCTGCGGCCCTGATCGGCGCCATCGGCGGCCGGATCGCGCCAGACACATTCAAGGTGGGCGGCGGTCATGGCAAGGCCGACGCGTCGTTTGGCCCGGCGCTGATCGATGACGACACGCCGACTCCCGGGCATGCGCGATTCAGTTGGTTCGGCTTGCTCCGGATCGGCGGCGTCGGCGCTCTGTTATGGGCGATTCCGATGGGCTTGTTGACGGCGATCTACGGCTGGGAACACGCCTTGACGCAAATGGGCTGGTTCTTCACCAAGGCGGCCTTGCTGACGTTTGGCGGCGCTTATGCGGTGCTGCCTTATGTCTATCAGGGCGCAGTCGGGCACTACGGCTGGCTGACGGCACCGCAGATGATCGACGGCCTGGCGCTGGGTGAAACTACGCCGGGGCCGCTGATCATGGTGGTGGCCTTCGTCGGCTTCGTGGGAGGCTACGTGAAAGCCCTGTTCGGGCCGGACAGTCTGTTTCTGGCCGGTGCCGTCGCGGCTTCAGTGGTGACGTGGTTCACCTTCCTGCCGTCGTTCCTGTTCATCCTGGCGGGCGGGCCGCTGGTCGAAGCTACCCACGGTGACTTGAAGTTCACCGCGCCGCTGACCGCGATCACCGCTGCGGTGGTGGGCGTGATCCTGAATCTGGCGCTGTTCTTCGGCTACCACGTGCTCTGGCCCCAAGGCTTTGGCGCAACATTTGATTGGGTATCGGCATTGATTGCAGTGGCTGCCGCCGTCGCGCTGTTCCGCTTCAAGCGCAATGTCATTCACGTCATCGCCGCATGCGCGGTGCTCGGCCTGATCCTGAAAACCTTGATTTTGTGAGGTGAATTCTGCAATGGATCACCCGCGAATATCCAAAGATCGCCTTATCCAAAGATCACCCCTCAATTAGTGCGGTGCGTCCGTTTTGCCATCAGGCGCGGCGCGATGCCAGCAACCCAAAACCAGCGCCCGCCAACAAGACAGAGCAGCACCGGTTGAAGATGCGCTGGCCGCGCGGCCGGGCAAACCAGCGCCGCATATGTAATCCCATGTATGCGTAGGCGGCAATTGCTATCGACTCCAGCGCCAGGAACAATGCGCCCAGCAGCGCGAACTGCGGTGTGACCGGTTGTGCTGGATTGATGAATTGCGGCAAGAACGCGGTAAATATCAGGATTGCCTTTGGATTGCCGGCAGCCACCAGAAACTCTTGCCGGGCCAGAGGCAGCAAACCGACGCGGGGCGTGGCCGCTTCGACTTGCGGACTTGGGTTGGCACGCCAAAGCTGGACGGCCAGATAGAACAGATAGGCAGCGCCCACGATCTTGATGCCGTAGAAAATAAGTTCTGAGGCGTGGAGCACGGCGGCCAGACCAGCCGAAGTCAGCGTGAGCATGCCGACAAACGCCAGCAAGCGGCCCAGCCCTGCGGCACACGATGGGCGAAAACCATAGCGGGTGGCGTTACTCAGCGAGAGCAAATTGTTGGGACCCGGCGCCATGTTGAGCGCGAAGCAGGCTGGCACGAAGAGTGCGATTGTGGATATGTCCATCGGAGTCTCGATAAGAGGGGAATCTTGCAGCTTGTTCATCTGAAGTTTCCGGAATAATTCGATCCTGTTGCTAACGGCCGTATCTGGTGCAGACACCCGCGGCGCGCATGTATAGTAGTCGCCTTAGTGACAAAAATCCTTCTCATGGAAAATATTCTCCTCATAGTTGTTGCATTGCTTCTGGTCGCGCTCAATGGTGTTTTTGTGGCGGCGGAATTCAGCCTGGTCAAACTGCGGCAGACGCGCATTCGCGCCATTGCCCAAAAAAATGGATTGCCTGGACGGATTCTCGCCAAAGTGCATACCCAGCTCGATGCTTATCTGTCTGCTTGCCAGCTCGGCATTACGCTGGCGTCGCTCGGTTTGGGCTGGATCGGCGAACCTGCGTTTGCCAGCTTGCTGAAGCCTTTATTCGGTTTGGCAGGCGTCACCTCACCGGAGGTCATCCACAGCATCTCGTTCGCGTTCGCCTTCTTCGTGATCTCATTTTTGCATATCGTGGTCGGCGAACTGGTGCCGAAATCGATGGCGATCCGCAGCCCCGACAAGATCGGCTTGTGGAGTGCGCTGCCGCTGTACGGTTTTTACTGGCTGATGTATCCGGCAATTTGGGTCCTGAATGCCAGCGCCAACTGGGTGCTGCGGATGGCCGGCCTGGGCAATACCAGCGCGCACGATGCGCACTATTCCAAGGAGGAACTCAAGCTGATTTTGCGCAGCAGCCATCCGGCTGGAAAATTCAGCCATGACGAATGGAATGTGATGGCGCAAACGCTCGATTTCAGCGAGCTCAAGGTGTCGGACCTGATGCGCCCGATTCATGAAGTCGCCGCGCTGGAGCAGTCCAAATCGCTGCAGGAAAACATGCAAACGGTGGCGCGCAACCGCTTCAGCCGTTATCCCTATTTCGACGGCGCACACGTGCTGGGCATGATCCATTTGAAGGATTTGTTTCTGGCGCAGCAGGAGGGCGATTCGATCGACAATTGGCGCGACTATCTGCGCCCGGTGCAACAGGTGCCGCCGCACATGCCGGCGCTGGAACTGTTCCGGCGCTTCCGCACCGGCGCTCCGCACTTTGTCATCGTCGGTGAAAAAGGCAGTAATCCGCAGGGCTTTCTGACACTGGACAATCTGCTGGGCGCGCTGGTGGGCAATATCCGCGACGAATTCAGGCAAACCGAAAACGACTGGACCCGGCTCGACGACGGCACACTGGTCGGCAAGGGCAGCCTGTCGATTTTTACGCTGGAACGCATCCTGGGCATCGATATCGAGAATGAAGAATTCGATCTGGAAGGCGCCGATTCGGTGGGCGGCTTGATCATGGTGAAGCTGGGCGACATTCCGAAAGAAGGTCAAAAAATCATCTTCGAACAGTTCGAGATTGTGGTCCAGAAGATGAGCGGCACCCGCATCGCGCTGGTGCGCGTCTATCCATCCGATACCACGGCACAGTAACACCGCTGCCGATCCTGACCGACTGCGAATCACACGGAGCCCAGCAATCCGGGCCGTGGCGGACGGCAACCTGAAGTCGATCCAGAAATCTGCCGCAGCGGACGCTGCGGCAGATTTTTTATATTATTTATACTAATCATAGTATTTTTTATATACGCATAATATATATGCGGAAAAGATACTGTTTTTTCACATACCCCATGGTTTTTGACAATATTGCAGAGTCTGTACGATGCGCTGTTGCACACGCTGGCAGCCAGCCATCCGTGCGCCGCAGGCGCCGGTGCAGCGGACCATACCGCACAACCATCTCGGGCTAATCAAGCTGCAGTGCAACATTCCATTTATAATGGCGCTTTTCGCAATCCTTGTTGATAAACGCAAACGTGCCCTCAGACGCCTCTCCCTTGGTCGCAATCGACAACCTCAGTTTTGCATATGGCGAGCGCCGTATCCTGAACGGCTTGAACATGCGCTTTCCGCGCGGCAAGGTGGTGGCCGTGATGGGCGGTTCCGGCTCCGGCAAGACTACCGTGCTGCGTTTGATCGGCGGCCAGATCCGGGCCCAGTCCGGCTCGGTGCAGGTGGACGGGCAGCCGGTGCAAGCGCTCGATGCCAGGGGCTTGTATGCGCTGCGGCGCAAGATGGGGATGCTGTTTCAGCATGGCGCGCTATTTACCGATTTGACCGCGTTCGAAAATGTCGCTTTCCCGCTGCGCGAACATACCGACCTCTGCGAAGCGATGATCCGCGATCTGGTGCTGATGAAGCTGCACGCGGTGGGACTACGCAATGCGGCGCAAATGAAGCCGGCCGAGATTTCCGGCGGCATGGCGCGGCGGGTCGCGGTGGCGCGCGCGATTGCGCTGGACCCGCAACTGATCATGTATGACGAGCCGTTCGCCGGGCTGGACCCGATTTCGATGGGCGTGATCGCGAACCTGATCCGGCGTCTGAACGATGCGCTCGGCTCGACCTCTATTCTGGTTTCGCACGATGTGCATGAGTCGTTTGCGATTGCCGATTACATCTATTTTCTGTCGCAAGGGAAAATCGTCGCCGAAGGCACGCCGGCCGAGTTGCAGGCATCCACCGACCCGTATGTGGAACAGTTCATCCATGCCCGGGCCGATGGTCCGGTGCCGTTCCATTATCCGGGCCGCACGCTGGCGGCGGATCTGGGACTGGAGGCGCGCTCATGATGCTGCGTTGGTTGGCGGCGCTGGGCGCAGGCACGCGTACCTTGCTGGCCGATCTGGGTTATGTAGCTAGCGCATTCTTGGCGATTTTGCGGGCATCAAGCGGCCTGTGGCGGCGGCCGCGCCTGATAACTGATCAGATTCACTTCATCGGTAATTATTCGCTGGTGATTATTTCGGTATCGGGCCTGTTTGTCGGTTTCGTGCTGGGTTTGCAAGGCTATTACACGCTCAATAGCTATGGTTCCGAGCAATCGCTGGGCTTGCTGGTGGCGCTGTCCTTAACGCGCGAACTGGGGCCGGTCGTGACCGCGCTGCTGTTTGCCGGCCGCGCCGGCACTTCGCTGACCGCGGAAATCGGCTTGATGAAGGCCGGCGAGCAATTGTCGGCGATGGAAATGATGGCAGTCGATCCGATGCAGCGCGTGATTGCGCCGCGCTTCTGGGCCGGCATCATCGCGATGCCGATCCTGGCGGCGTTGTTCAGCGCGCTGGGCGTATTGGGCGGATATTTTGTTGGCGTACCCTTGATCGGCGTCGATGAAGGCGCATTTTGGTCGCAAATGCAGGCTGGAGTGGATGTCTGGAACGATATCGCCAACGGCGTGCTGAAAAGCGTGGTGTTCGGCATTGCCGCGACCTTCGTTGCGCTGTATCAAGGCTATGAAGCGCAGCCGACGCCGGAAGGCGTGGCGCGCGCCACCACCCGCACGGTAGTGGTATCTTCTTTGCTGGTGTTGTGGCTCGATTTCGTGATGACGGCGCTGATGTTCAACAAGTAGACGCACAGTCCTGACGATGTAGATATACCTATTAAAGTATTTTTAATATCGCTTTATTTATATGCGGTACTCACCGTATTTTTTAATATACCCCCATTATTTTTGGGTTAAACGGCGGAAAAAGGCAGTCTTTCATGCAGCGAAAATCATTCGATATCTGGGTTGGCCTGTTCGTATTGCTGGGTGCGGCGGCGCTGATGTTCCTGTCTCTGAAAGTGGGCAATATGAGTAGCGCGCTTTCCTTTGATAAAACCTATCCGGTCGTGACCCGCTTCGACAACATCGGCGGCCTGAAGCCGCGCGCGCCGGTCAAAAGCGCCGGCGTAGTGGTCGGGCGGGTAGGCGCGATCCGTTTCGATGACAAGACTTTCCAGGCGCAGGTGACGCTGGACCTGGAACAGCGCTATCAGTTTCCGAAGGATTCTTCGGCCAAAATCCTGACCTCCGGCTTGTTGGGCGAGCAGTATATTGGCCTGGAAGCGGGCGGCGACACCAATAACCTGGCCGCCGGCGACAGAATCGTCATGACGCAATCCGCGGTGGTGCTGGAAAACCTGATCAGTCAGTTCCTGTTCAGCAAGGTGGCAGACGGAAAAGAGGGCGAAAAATGAAAATAACACATCGAAAAGCGGTGCTCGGCGTAGTAATGGGATTGACACTGGCAATGACCGGCTGCGCCACCGGCAGCCATCCCCAGGACCCGCTCGAAAGCTACAACCGGGCCATGTTCGGCTTCAACGACAAGCTCGATCAGGTGGTTTTGAAGCCGGCGGCGACCGTATATCGGGATGTGCTGCCATCGTTTGTGCAGACCGGGGTCGGCAACTTCTTTGGCAATATCGGTGACGTATGGACTGCAGTCAACAATTTGCTGCAAGGCAAGCTGGAAAATGGCATGAGCGACATCATGCGCGTTGCGCTCAACAGCACGATGGGATTCCTGGGCGTGCTCGATATCGGTTCCGAAGCGGGCTTGACCAAGCACAAGGAAGACTTTGGCCAGACCCTGGGCGTCTGGGGCATGAAGTCGGGGCCGTACGTGGTGTTGCCGGTGTTTGGCGCTTCCACCGCGCGCGACACGGCAGCGTTCCCGGTCGATTTTTCAGCCGACCTGTGGAGCTACAAGGACCCGGTCAATGTACGCAATATCGGTACCGGCGTGCGGCTGGTCGACCAGCGTGCGGCGCTGCTGGGCGCTTCGTCCCTGATCGAGGATGCCGCGCTGGATAAATATGCATTTACCCGCGACGCCTATCTGCAGCGGCGCGAAAGCCTGGTGCAGGATGGCCGCAGCAAAGATGATGACGGCTATTAACCTTGTCGGATGCGGCGGCCTTGCTGCTGCTCCGGGGAACCTCGCAATATTTCAATAGTCGAATTATTGCAATTACGGAATTACAGCATGTCTGCTGTTCTAACTAATTTTTAAAAATATGAAAATCCTGAATAAATTTATTGTTGCCGTGTTCGCCCTTGTTACGCTGGCATTCGGCGTTACCGCCCAGGCGGCGGAAGAGGCGCCCGATGCGCTAGTCAAGCGCATCAGCCAGGAAGTGCTGGACATCGCCAAAGCCGACCGCCAAATCCAGGGCGGCAACCAGAAACGGGTGCTGCAACTGGTAGAAGAGAAAATCCTGCCGTACGTCGATTTCCAGCGCATGACTTCGCTGGCAGCAGGGCGTTACTGGCGCGAAGCCACGCCGGAGCAGCAAAAACAATTGACCGCTGAATTTCGCAGCCTGCTGATCTACACCTATTCGGGGGCGATTGCGCAGATCAAGGATCAAAAGCTTGATTTCAAGCCATTCCGCGCCGCCGCCACCGACACCGAAGTGCAAGTGCGCTCGCAGGTAGTGCAATCGCGCGGCGAGCCGATCCAGCTGAATTATCGCCTGCAGAAATCAGCCGCCGGTTGGAAAATTTATGACATCAATGTGCTGGGCGCGTGGCTGGTACAAACCTACAAGGGCAGTTTTTCGGCTGAAATCAGCAAGTCCGGCATCGATGGCTTGATCAAGGTGTTGTCCGACAAGAACAAGCGGCTGGCAGACGACGTCGCGAAAACAGCAAAATCTTCCTGATGCCGGCAGTCTTGCCGCTGTTCCGGCCCGCTCAATCGCTGACCTTTAATAACGCCACTGCCGTGCTGGAGCAGGGCTTGCAGGCGCTGGCGCAGCAACAATCGGTAATCGATATGGCCGCGGTAACGACGGTCGATTCGTCGGCGGTTGCCGTGCTGCTGGCTTGGCAGCGCGCCGCCAAGGCGCGCAAGCTGGCGCTCACATTTGAGAACCTGCCGGCCAATCTGCGCAGCCTGATTGCGCTGTATGACGTCGATGACTTGTTGCCGGTTGGAGCCGGCGCGCATCCACTCCATCGCTGATCTTCAGGCTGGCGCCATTGCCGTTGCCTGCCTCGAACGCCTGAAATCTCCCAAAGCTTCCAAATCTCCTATAATCAACAGCTTTGCCGTCAAGGATTGGTAACAATCCCGATGCATTCCGACTCATTTTTTGCGTAAAGTGCCTATCGCGCCACTATGGCTGCCATTCAGATAACCCAAGTCGAAAAACGCTACAAATCGCTGCAGGCGCTGGGCGGCGTTTCGCTATCGATCGAGGAAGGCGAGTTTTTCGGCTTGCTCGGCCCCAATGGCGCCGGCAAGACCACGCTGATTTCGATCATTGCCGGTCTGACCCGGCTTGACGCCGGCCGCGTTACGGTGCAAGGCTTTGACGTCGCCACCGATTTCCGCTCTGCGCGCAAGCAACTTGGCGTGGTGCCGCAGGAACTGGTGTTCGATCCGTTTTTCAGCGTGCGCGAAACCTTGCGCCTGCAATCCGGCTATTTCGGCTTGTCGAATAACGATAAATGGATCGACGAGGTGATGGACAATCTCGACCTGACCGACAAGGCCGATGTCAACATGCGCGCGCTTTCCGGCGGCATGAAGCGGCGCGTGCTGGTGGCGCAGGCGCTGGTGCACAAGCCGCCGGTGATTGTGCTGGACGAGCCGACTGCCGGCGTCGATGTCGAGTTGCGCCAGACCCTGTGGAAATTCATCGAGCGCCTGAACCGCGAAGGCCACACCGTGGTGCTGACCACCCATTACCTGGAAGAGGCGCAGGCGCTGTGCAACCGGATTGCGATGCTCAAGAACGGCAAGGTGGTGGCGCTCGACACCACGGATGCGCTGATCAAGCGCATTTCGGGTTCGCTGCTGGTATTGCATTTGCGCAATAGCGTGCTGCCGCCGGCGTTGCGGCCGTTGCTGGTGGAATCCAAAAAATTGCATGCTAATAACGTCTATCCGTTGCGGATTAATGATTACGCCGAAGTCGAGCCGATTCTGGCTGTGCTGCGCGAAAGCGGCGCGGTGATCGAAGCAATGCAATTGCAACAGGCCGATCTGGAAGACGTGTTTCTGCAAATCATGGATGGAGAACTGTTGCGATGAACCTGTTCTCCCTGCCGAAAGGCTTTCAAACCCTGTTTTACAAGGAAGTGCTGCGTTTCTGGAAGGTCGCTTCCCAGACAGTGGCAGCGCCTGTCATCACGTCTTTGCTATATTTACTGATCTTCGGACATGTGCTGGAAAATCGGGTGCAGGTTTATCCTGGCGTGGGTTATACCGCTTTCCTGGTGCCGGGTCTGGTGATGATGAGCGTGTTGCAGAATGCGTTCGCGAATGCATCGTCTTCGCTGATCCAGTCGAAGATCACCGGCAACCTGGTGTTCGTGCTGCTGGCGCCGTTGTCGCACTGGGAGCTATTTTCCGGTTATGTGCTGGCTTCGGTGGTGCGCGGGCTGGTGGTGGGCGCCGGGGTTTTCATCGTCACCGCATTATTTACCGAAGTCAGCTTCATGGCGCCGTGGTGGATCGTGATCTTTGCGGTGCTGGGTTCATTCATGCTGGGCACGATGGGTTTGATTGCCGGCATCTGGGCGGAAAAATTCGATCAGCTGGCCGCCTTCCAGAATTTTTTGATCATGCCGGCCACCTTCTTGTCGGGAGTGTTTTATTCGATCCATTCGCTGCCGCCTTTTTGGCAGGCGGTCTCGCATGCCAATCCATTCTTTTATATGATTGACGGCTTCCGCTATGGATTCTTCGGCCAGTCTGACGTCAATCCGCTGCTCAGTTTCGCGATTGTGGCCGGATTTTCCATCATCCTGGCTGTTTTTGCGGTCCAGATGTTAAAGCACGGTTACAAGCTGCGCCACTAATTTCATTGAAATCAAACATTATCCATTAGCCTCTATCAGCCCTTATTAGCGTTTACCAGGAAAGATAAAATCGTGTCGACTACACCAGAACTGATTAAAACCTATATCGCCGCAGGCCTGGCCTGCAGCCATCTCGAAGTGGAGGGCGACGGCCAGCATTTCAGCGCGCTCATCGTGTCGGAGGCATTTGCCGGCAAGCGTCCGATCGCACGGCACCAGATCGTCTATGCGGCGCTGGGCGAACGCATGCGCGAAGAAATTCATGCGCTGTCGATGAAAACCCTGACTCCGGAAGAATTCGCCCAGCATGGATAAACTGCGCATCACTGGCGGCCGCCGGCTGTCCGGCGAAATCACCATCTCCGGCGCCAAGAACGCCGCCCTGCCTATTCTGTGCGCCGGTTTGCTGACGGCCGATCCGGTCGTGCTATCGAACTTGCCGCAGTTGCAGGATGTCTCGACCATGTTGCGCCTGCTGCGTCAGATCGGTTTGCATATCGAGCAGGAGGGTGAACATTGCACACTGCAAGGCAATGCGATTGACAAGCTGGAGGCGCCCTACGAGTTGGTCAAGACCATGCGCGCCTCGATTCTGGTGCTGGGTCCGTTGCTGGCGCGTTTCGGCGAAGCCAAGGTGTCGCTGCCGGGCGGTTGCGCGATTGGTTCGCGCCCGGTCGAGCAGCACATCAAGGGCTTGCAGGCGATGGGTGCGGAAATCACGATCGAGGCCGGTTACATTCACGCCAAAGCCAAGCGGCTCAAGGGCGCGCGCATCGTGACCGACATGATCACCGTCACCGGCACCGAAAACCTGCTGATGGCAGCCACTCTGGCCGACGGCGAAACGGTGCTGGAAAATGCCGCGCGCGAACCGGAAGTCACCGATTTGGCCAACCTGCTGGTCGCCATGGGCGCCAGGATCGATGGCATCGGCTCCGACCGGCTGCTGATTCAGGGTGTGTCAGCGCTGCACGGCGCTGCGCATACCATCATCGCCGACCGCATCGAAACCGGCACTTTCCTGTGTGCAGTGGCGGCGGTGGGCGGCGACGTGACGCTGCAAAACACCCGCAGCGACATCCTTGATGCGGTGCTCGACAAATTGCGCGAAACCGGTGTGATCCTGACCTCGGGCAGCGGCTGGGTGCGGGTGCAGATGGCGTCGCGCCCGAAGGCGGTGAGTTTTCGCACCACCGAATATCCGGGCTTCCCGACCGACATGCAAGCCCAGTTCATGGCGCTGAATGCCATCGCCAGCGGCGCCAGTCACGTCACGGAAACGATTTTCGAAAATCGTTTCATGCATGTGCAAGAGCTTAAACGGCTCGGCGCGAAGATCGATACCGAAGGCCATACCGCGATTGTGCATGGGGTCGAGCAACTGATCGGCGCGCCAGTGATGGCGACCGACTTGCGCGCTTCGGCTTCGCTGGTAATTGCCGGGTTGGCAGCGCAGGGCGAAACTCTGATCGAGCGCATCTATCATCTGGATCGGGGTTACGACCGGATGGAAGTCAAACTGTCGGCGGTGGGTGCCGATATCAAACGGGTGCAATAATGCAAAATATGCAACAACTGACGCTGGCGCTGTCCAAAGGCCGTATTTTCGACGAAACGCTGCCATTGCTGGAAGCTGCCGGCATCACCGTGACCGAAAATCCGGAAACCTCGCGCAAGCTGATTCTGGCTACCACCAATCCAAACTTGCGCGTCATCATCGTGCGGGCGTCGGACGTGCCGACCTATGTCCAGTACGGCGCTGCCGATTTCGGCGTGGCCGGCAAGGATGTACTGATCGAGCATGGCGGCGAAGGGCTGTATCAGCCGATCGACCTGAATATCGCCCATTGCCGGATGTCGGTGGCGGTGCAGGCTGGCTTCGATTACGCCAGCGCAGTGCGGCAGGGCGCGCGGTTGCGCGTGGCGAGCAAATACGTGCAAATCGCCCGCGAACATTTCGCTGCCAAGGGTGTGCATGTCGACATGATCAAGCTGTACGGTTCGATGGAACTGGCGCCGCTGATCGGACTATCGGACGCGATTGTCGATTTGGTCAGCACCGGCAACACGCTGCGCGCCAATAATCTGGTTGAAGTCGAACACATCATGGAAATTTCATCGCGGCTGGTGGTCAACCAGGCGGCACTGAAAATGAAGCGGGAAGCGCTGCAGCCGATTCTGGATGCATTTGAAGCGGCTTCGCTTAAAATGGCGTGAGCGCTGTTGGTAGTGTGAGAAAGTAACATACTGCATTTGGTATGTTTTAATACCACAATGTATATATGCGAAAATTGCACTGTTTTTAGGCATACTCCTGCATAAATTATTTTATGGCAGCGATAATCGAGAACACGCAAGGTAAACCATGGCGATCAAAATCCGACGACTAGACAGTTCCAGCGCCGACTTCAAGGCGCACTTAAGCGCGGTGCTGGCGTTCGACGCCAGCGCAGACGCAGCGATCGAGCACGCGGTCGCCGCCATCCTGGCTGACGTCAAACTGCGCGGCGACGCCGCCGTGCTGGAATACACGCAGCGCTTCGACCGGCTGAATGTTGCCAGCGCTGACAGCATGGCTGCGCTGGAAATTGCGCCGGCCGAGTTGCAGGCTGCGCTGGACGGCCTCGCGCCGGAACGCCGCAGCGCTTTGCAGACTGCCGCTGACCGGGTGCGCGCCTATCATCTGCGCCAAAAACAGGAAATCGGCTCCGACGGTTTCAGCTACACCGAGCCTGACGGCACCGTGCTGGGGCAAAAAGTCACGCCGCTGGACCGGGTCGGCATTTATGTGCCGGGCGGCAAGGCGGCCTATCCATCGTCGGTACTGATGAACGCGATTCCGGCCAAGGTTGCCGGCGTGCAGGAAATCATCATGGTGGTGCCCACGCCGGACGGCGTAAAAAATCCGCTGGTGCTGGCGGCGGCGGCAATCGCCGGCGTCGACCGCGTATTCACCATCGGCGGCGCGCAAGCGGTCGCCGCGCTGGCGTATGGCACCGCGACCATTCCGCAAGTCGACAAGATCGTCGGCCCCGGCAACGCGTATGTGGCGGCGGCCAAGCGCCGCGTGTTCGGTACGGTCGGCATCGACATGATCGCCGGTCCCTCGGAGATTTTGATCATGTGCGACGGCAGCACCGATCCCGACTGGATCGCAATGGACCTGTTTTCGCAAGCCGAGCACGATGAACTGGCGCAATCGATCCTGCTTTGCCCGGACGCTGCTTATCTCGACCAGGTTGAAGCCAGCATTAACAAATTGCTGGATCAGATGCCGCGCAAGGACGTAATTTCCACTTCGCTGACTCAGCGCGGCGCGCTGGTCAAGGTGCGCGACATGAATGAAGCTTGCGCGATCGCCAACATGATCGCCGCCGAACATCTGGAAATTTCCACCGAAAATCCGCAGCAATGGGCCGATCAGGTGCGCCATGCCGGCGCGATGTTTCTCGGCCGCTTTTCGTCCGAAGCGCTGGGCGACTACTGTGCCGGACCGAACCACGTCTTGCCGACTTCGCGCACTGCGCGCTTTTCGTCGCCGCTGGGCGTGTACGACTTCCAGAAGCGCTCCAGCATGATCGAGGTATCCGAAGCCGGGGCGCAAACGCTGGGCCGGATCGCAGCGGAACTGGCGTATGGCGAAGGTTTGCAGGCGCACGCCCGCAGCGCCGAATATCGGCTGCAATGAACAGCGCCAAATTGCTTGCGCATAAACTCTTGTCAATCCACGCGCCCTGGAATTTTGTTGGGGGTATGCGCATAAAATGTGTATTTTCCGCATATATTCAGTGCGTATTTAAAAATACAAGTTCTAGTATGTTTTTCTTGCGAGGACGGTTGCAGTGAATCCGTGGCGCAATAAGGTGTATTGTGAAGACGCGCTGACAGGATTGGCGCGGATTCCGGATGGTTCGATCGACCTGATCGTGGCCGATCCGCCGTATGGCTTGGGCAAGGATTACGGCAACGATTCCGACAAGCTTGACGCCGCCGGTTATCTGGCCTGGAGCACGCAATGGATCGATGCGGCGTTGCCCAAGCTGAAGGCCAACGGCAGCCTATATCTGTTTTTGACCTGGCGCAATGCGCCGGAAATTTTCGTGATGCTGAAACAGCGCATGACGATGGTCAATGAAATCATCTGGGATCGCCGGGTGCCGTCAATGGGCGGCAGCACCCGCAGTTTTACTTCGGTGCATGACACCATCGGTTTTTTCGTGATGCAAAAAGGCTATTACTTCGATCTCGACGCAATTCGCATTCCGTATGACGCCGAAACCAAGAAAGCCCGTTCGCGCTCGATTTTCGTCGGCGCCAAGTGGCTGGAGCTGGGTTATAACCCGAAGGATTTATGGAGTGTGTCGCGCCTGCATCGCGAGCATCCGGAACGGTCCGACCATCCGACCCAGAAGCCGCTGGAAATCGTTGAACGCATCATCAGGGCGTCTTGCCCGCCCGACGGCGTGGTGCTCGATCCGTTCATGGGCAGCGGCACCACCGCGGTGGCGGCGCGACGCTGCGGCCGGAACTTCGCCGGTTTTGAGTTGAATCCGGAGTATTGCGCGATAATCGAAAAGCGACTGGCAGCACCAGAGGCGCGGTTAATACCCCAACGCAACCAGCCAACAGAGCCGGTGCGCACCAAGCTCACTGAGATTAAAAAAGGCCAAAAAGGTCGCAAAAAAGGCACGCGCATAGTCGCCAGGCAAACAGATTTTCCCTTTGATTCCTTTTATTCTGTGCAAGACGAACTTGCATTCGATAACCAATAGCAACCATCTCCATGTCCCTGATCGAAAACATCATCCGTCCCGACATCCGCGCGTTATCGGCTTACCACGTCCCTGATTCCAGCGGTTTTGTGAAGCTTGATGCGATGGAAAATCCCTACACTTTGCCGCAACCATTGCGCCAGGAACTGGCCCGGCGCTTGGCCGAAGTCGCGCTGAACCGTTATCCGGTGCCATCCTACGCCGCGCTGAAGGCCAAAATCTGCGCCCAGTTTGGCGTGCCGGCCGGTTTCGACGTGGTGCTGGGCAATGGTTCGGATGAACTGATTGCGATTATTTCGCTGGCCTGCGCCAAGCCGGGCGCCAAGGTGCTGGCGCCGATGCCCGGCTTCGTGATGTATGCAATGTCGGCCCAATTTGCCGGGCTGGAATTCGTCGGCGTACCGTTAAAGCCTGATTTCACGCTGGATACAGCCGCCATGCTGCGCGCCATCGCCGAACACCAACCGGCGATTGTCTATCTGGCATATCCGAACAACCCAACCGGCACCTTATACAACGCCGACGACATGGAACAGATTATTCGCGCTGTCGGCGACACCGGAATCGTGGTCTCGGATGAAGCTTATCAGCCGTTTGCGCCTTCGAGCTGGATGCCGCGACTGGCGGAATTCGATAATTTGGTGGTGATGCGCACCGTCTCCAAACTCGGACTGGCTGGCATCCGTCTGGGTTATATGGCGGCCAGCCAAGCCTTGTTGCAGGAATTCGACAAGGTGCGCCCGCCCTACAATGTGAATGTGTTGAGCGAAGCCGCCGCGCAGTTCGTGCTGGATCATACCGATGTGCTGGAGGCGCAGGCGCAGGCGGTGCGCGACGAGCGAGGGCGACTGGCCGACGCTTTGGCGGCGTTGCCGGAGATCGTGGTGTTTCCTTCGGCCGCGAACTTTTTGCTGATTCGGGTGCAATCCGAGTACATCGATGCGCAGAATGTGTTTGCCCGGCTGTTGGAGCGCAAGGTGTTAATCAAAAATGTCGGTAAAATGCATCCATTACTGAAAAACTGCCTGCGGGTGACTGTCGGCACGCCGGAAGAAAACAAGCAATTCCTCGATGCCCTGAAAGCATCGCTAGCAACGTAACTTTGGCAGCCCAATGAACATGTCCACCCCGCGCATTGCAGAAGTCACTCGCAATACCAACGAGACGCAGATTCGCGTCGCCATCAATCTGGACGGCAGCGGTGCGCAGAAACTTGCGACCGGCGTGCCTTTTCTGGACCACATGCTGGACCAGATCGCTCGCCACGGTCTGATCGACCTGGATATCGAAGCCCACGGAGACTTGTACATCGACGCCCATCACACGGTGGAAGATGTCGGCATTACGCTCGGCCAGGCATTTGCCAAGGCCATCGGCGACAAGAAAGGCATTCGCCGTTACGGTCACGCCTATGTGCCGCTGGACGAAGCGCTGTCGCGGGTGGTGATCGATTTTTCGGGACGCCCCGGGCTGGAATTTCACGTGCCGTTTACCCGTGCGATGATCGGCGCTTTCGATGTCGATCTGGTGCACGAATTCTTCCAGGGCTTCGTCAACCATGCGCTGGTGTCGATGCATATCGACAACTTGCGCGGCGACAATGCGCATCACCAGTGCGAGACGGTGTTCAAGGCTTTCGGGCGCGCATTGCGCATGGCAACCGAACTTGACGCGCGCGCAGCAGGTACTATTCCATCGACCAAAGGCAGCCTGTAAACGCTTGCCGCCGAGTGCATTGATCCGGTTGGCACCTGAATTGTCGAACCTATAAAATATGAATAAAATCGTTGTGGTGGATTACGGCATGGGCAATTTGCGCTCGGTGGCGCAGGCCTTGCGCCATGTTGCTCCCGAAGCGGATGTGCGCATCTCCGGCGCAGTCGCCGATTTGCGCGCGGCCGACCGGATCGTCCTGCCTGGTCAGGGCGCAATGCCGGACTGCATGCGCTGCCTGCGCGAATCCGGTTTGCAAGAGGCGCTGCTAGAAGCGGCGCGCAGCAAGCCGCTATTTGGCGTGTGCGTCGGCGAGCAAATGTTGTTCGACAGCAGCGAAGAGGGCGACACTCCCGGCCTCGGATTGTTGCCCGGCAAGGTAGTGCGTTTTCAATTGGAAGGCCAGTTGCAGCAAGATGGCTCGCGCTTCAAGGTGCCACAGATGGGCTGGAATCGAGTCAGCCAGGCGCGGTCGCATGCGTTGTGGGACGGCATTGCCGACGACAGTTATTTTTATTTCGTGCACAGTTATTATGCCCAGCCTGCCGTAGCAACTGACACCGTCGGACAGACCAATTATGGCGCTGCATTTGCCTGCGCTGTGGCGCGCGACAATATTTTCGCGACTCAGTTTCACCCGGAAAAAAGCGCCTCGGCCGGCTTGCGGCTGTATAAGAATTTCGTTAACTGGAAACCTTGATTCCAGTCATATGCTGCTGTCATCAATGTACATTATCCTCAACCCCTAACTATTCCCACTGCCCGCCATGCTGCTCATCCCTGCAATCGATCTTAAAGACGGCCAATGCGTACGCCTTAAACAAGGCGACATGGACCAAGCCACCATATTTTCCAAAGACCCGGCCGCAATGGCGCATCACTGGCTGTTGCAGGGCGCGCGCCGCCTGCATCTGGTGGACCTGAACGGCGCTTTCGCGGGCAAACCGAAGAACGAATCGGCTGTGAAATCGATTTTACAGATGGTGCGCGAGTTCGCGCTCGATAACGATATCGAGGAAATACCGGTCCAGCTGGGCGGCGGCATCCGCGATCTGGATACGATCGAACGCTACCTGGACAGTGGCCTGAGCTACATCATCATCGGCACCGCAGCGGTGAAAAATCCGGGCTTCCTGCATGATGCCTGCTGCGCCTTCCCGGGCCAGATCATCGTCGGCCTGGACGCCAAGGATGGCAAAGTCGCCACCGATGGCTGGAGCAAACTGTCCGGTCATGAAGTCATTGATCTGGCCAAGAAGTTCGAAGGTTATGGCGTAGAAGCCATCATCTATACCGATATCGGCCGCGACGGCATGATGGGCGGCGTCAACGTGGAAGCCACGGTGAAACTGGCGCAGGCGGTCAAGATTCCGGTCATCGCATCCGGCGGCGTACATGACATTACCGACGTGGAAGCGCTGTGTGCAGTGCAGGACGAGGGCATCGAAGGCGTGATTTGCGGTCGCTCGATTTATGAAGGTTCGCTCGATTTGCTGTCAGCCCAAACGCGCGCCGATGCGTTGAGTGCATAGCGATGGAAAATTAAATGACACTTGCCAAACGCATCATTCCCTGCCTGGACGTCACCGCCGGCCGCGTGGTCAAGGGCATCAATTTCCTTGAGTTGCGCGATGCCGGCGACCCGGTCGAGATTGCCCGTCGTTACGATGAACAGGGCGCAGACGAAATTACTTTTCTCGATATCACCGCATCCAGCGATGGGCGCGACCTGATTTTGCACATTATCGAGGCGGTCGCCTCGCAAGTGTTCATTCCGCTGACGGTTGGCGGCGGGGTGCGCGTGGTGGAAGATGTGCGGCGCTTGCTGAACGCCGGGGCCGACAAGGTCAGCATCAATACCTCGGCGGTGACCAACCCGCAACTGGTGTTCGATGCTGCGCAAAAATACGGTTCGCAATGCATCGTGGTGGCGATTGACGCCAAGCAGACTGCCGCCGGCAAATGGGAAGTGTTTACGCACGGCGGTCGCAACCCGACCGGCCTGGATGCAATCGTCTGGGCACAGAAAATGGAAAGCTTCGGTGCCGGTGAAATATTGCTTACCAGCATGGATCGCGACGGCACCAAGGTCGGCTTCGACCTCGGCCTGACGCGCGGCGTTTCGGACGCTGTGAACATCCCGGTAATTGCATCCGGTGGCGTCGGCGGTCTGCAGGATTTGGCCGACGGCATCAAGGTCGGGTGTGCCGATGCGGTGCTGGCGGCCAGTATTTTTCATTATGGCCAACATACTGTGCAGGAAGCAAAGCGCTTCATGGCGGAGCAGGGCATTCCAATGAGGCTAGCATGAACGCAAATTTCAAGTGGTTAAACAAGGTGCGCTGGGACGAGTACGGTCTGGTGCCGGTGATCGCACAGGAAGTGGGCAGCAATGACGTATTGATGTTCGCCTGGATGAATCGCGATGCGCTGACGCGGACGGTGCAACTGGGAGAAGCCGTATATTGGAGCCGCTCGCGCAAGAAACTCTGGCACAAGGGCGAAGAATCGGGGCATATCCAGAAAGTGCATGAAATCCGTCTGGATTGCGACGAGGATGTGGTGTTGCTAAAGGTCGAGCAGACCGATGGGATTGCCTGCCATACCGGGCGACATTCCTGTTTCTTCCAGAAATTTGAAGGCGCTGCCGCTGACGGTGTCTGGCAGGCAGTCGATCCGGTGTTGAAGAACCCTGAAAGCATTTATAAATGAGTGAAACACTAAATCGACTGGCTGCAGTCATCGAGTCGCGCAAGTTGGCCAATGGCGGCAATCCGGAGACGTCGTATGTGGCGCGTTTGTTTGCCAAGGGCGACGATGCTATCTTGAAAAAAATCGGCGAAGAGGCGACCGAAACCGTGATGGCGGCAAAAGATGCGCGCATCGACGGCGATGCTTCGAAAGTACTGTATGAATGTGCCGACTTGTGGTTCCATTCACTGGTCATGCTGGCGCAGTTCGGTTTGACGCCGCAACAGGTGTTGGATGAGTTGGCGCGGCGCGAAGGTTTGTCCGGCATCGAAGAAAAAGCGGCGCGCAAGGATATCTTGCGCGACGCCGAAGAGTCGCACAAAAACTGAATGGCGGCCCTCTCCCCCAACCCCTCTCCCGCAAGCGGGCGAGGGGAGCAAAGTGAGTCGCTGCGCGGCTTTACATTAATTATGGAGTCATGTTGGATAATTGCATATTTTGCAGGATTACGGCAAAAACCATACCGGCCGAGATCGTTTATGAAGATGATGCGCTGCTGGCATTCAAGGACAATAATCCGGCCGCTCCGGTACACTTGCT
Organism: Gelidimonas diazotrophica; assembly: GCF_055694025.1. Classification (NCBI taxonomy): domain Bacteria; kingdom Pseudomonadati; phylum Pseudomonadota; class Betaproteobacteria; order Burkholderiales; family Oxalobacteraceae; genus Gelidimonas; species Gelidimonas diazotrophica. Next base: position 2,998,362 of record NZ_CM146349.1, on the reverse strand, counting down.
GGTGATTCCGAAGCAGCATATCGACACGTTATCGGACTGCGGCAGCGAACATGCCGACCTGTTGGCGCGGATGCTGCTGCTGGCGCCGAAACTGGCAAAAGAATTCGGCTGCGCGCTAACTAATGACGAAAATAATGGTCAAACAGGTGGTTACAAGACAATGATCAACACGGGGCCTGACGGCGGTCAAGAGGTGTACCATCTGCATCTGCATGTGATCGGTGGACCGAAACCGTGGCGCGGCCGACGTTAGGAACGGCGCAGTTGGGTCGGCATGGTCGTAAATTTTTTCGCGCATTTGCTGCACAATGTCAGCGTATGAGGCACACTCTGGCGGTAATGATCCGTCTTGAAAGGAATAATCATGGGTTCGTTAAGTATTTGGCATTGGCTGATTGTCTTGGTCATTGTGATGCTGGTGTTCGGCACCAAGAAAATAGGTAGTATGGGTTCTGACTTGGGCAAGGCAGTCAAGGGTTTCAAGGATGGCGTCAAGGGTGAGGAAGAAAAATCCGCAGCCAAGAACTTGCCGCAAACCAATGAAAAAAACACAATTGATGTTGAATCGAAAGAGAAGACGAAGGATTGAACAGCGCCTGTCGGTACCGCGCATGGCAGACGCCATGCGCGGTACTTGGTGTTGTTTGCTGGCTGTCGCTAGAGTCTTATGATTGATTTAGGTCTTTCCAAACTGGCATTGATCGGGGTGGTTGCGCTGGTGGTGATCGGCCCTGAAAAATTGCCGAAAGTCGCGCGCATGGCGGGCTCATTACTGGGGCGTGCCCAGCGTTATATAAATGATGTGAAATCCGAGGTCAGTCGCGAGATGGAACTCGATGAGTTGCGCAAGATGCAGGAGGAAGTGCAGGAAGCGGCCAAGGACGTCGAGAGTTCGATCACGCGCAATCTATCCGACACCGAGCGCGAACTCAAGACTGCTGTAGGTGGTTTTGACAGCGATACGCCATACACATTCACTACCGCCCCGCACGAGCAGGTTGCTGCAAAAGCGAAGAGCTTTCGCAAGAAGAAATTGGCCCGTACATCGGCCATCCCCACTTGGTACAAGCAGCGTCATGGCGGCAAGTCGCATCTGCTGTCAGGCGCCGCGCGGGTCTCGAGGTATCGTCCGGGTAGCAAAACTTCCCACTCGTTTCACTAGCGCACTAGCGCGGGCTGGCGCATACGCTGGGAATGTTCAAACCAAAGCGGATGCCAGCAAGATGCTCGATGCACTGCGGTGCGCACTTTGGTTTGAATCCACAGGAGATCGGCCGGTTCCTGCAGTGCTTTTTTCAGGGTTAAGCCCCCATTCACTCTCTTAATTTATATGCCAGCAAGCCCTATGTCTGAAGAACCAAAAACAGGTATGGAAGACACCTTCATTTCACATCTGGTCGAGTTGCGCGACCGACTGGTGCGGGCTTCGATTGGTGTGCTGATCATCTGCGGCCTGTTGTTCCTGTGGCCCGGCCCGGCGCATATCTACGACTTCCTGGCACGCCCCATGATGGCTTCATTACCATCCGGCGCCAAGATGATCGCCACCGGAGTGATTTCCCCTTTCATGGTGCCAATGAAGGTCACGCTCCTGCTGGCATTCATCCTGGCCTTGCCTTGGGTGTTATATCAGGTCTGGGCCTTTATCGCGCCTGGATTGTATCTGCACGAAAAGAAACTGGTCATCCCGCTGGTGGTGTCTTCGTCGCTGTTGTTTTTGACGGGAATTGCATTTTGTTATTTTCTGGTATTCGGCCGGGTATTCAAATTCATTAACGAATTCGCGCCCGCTTCCATCACGGTGGCGCCTGATATAGAGAATTACCTGGATTTTGTGATGTCGATGTGCCTGGCTTTCGGCTTGACGTTCGAGGTGCCGATTGTGGTGATCGTACTGGTGCGGATGGGGGTGGTGACGCTGGAAAAATTGAAGTCGATTCGGCCTTACGTCATCGTCGGTTCTTTCGTGATCGCTGCCATCGTGACGCCGCCCGATGTAGTAAGCCAGTTTTCACTGGCAGTGCCGATGTGCCTGTTGTATGAACTGGGGTTGCTGGTGGCCCCGATTTTTGCCAAGGCAACGCAAGCACCGGCTAAAGAAGCGCCTGAAGCCTGAGTGTGTTCATATACTCATCTATGCAATGGCAATTTTCGCACTGAATCAAAGGGGAGTTAACATATACCCCTGCAATAATTCAGGAAGAGCATTGCTCTAGTTGCGGCACCTCACGCAGCCACGCCACCAGCGCATAAGCATCGTGGAAACCCGCAAGCAGGGTCGCGGTGGCTTCTTCCGGCGCGTTCCGGTTCAACTCGGACTCCTTCCAGACGAAATAATTTTTTAGCTTGATTTGCTCGATATGCGGCAAATCTGCCGCGAATCCTTTGGGCGGGCGTGTCAATTTACCTTCTTCATAGAAGCCGCCGAATGCGCCTTGCAGCTTCCTGTCCTTGAGCAGTTTGCCAAAGCCTTGCGCATCCATGGTGATCTGCTGGCGAATGGCGCGCAAACGCTGTGGTGGCGGCGCGTATTCGCCGGCACCAAACTGCAGTTGTCCGGCCGCATTGATCAGAAAATAATAGACCGGGCCGCCGCCCTCGCTCGGTTTCTTGCGCCCGCTCGGCAAGATCGAAGCGGAAAACGTAGTTTTGTAGGGTCTTTTATCCTTTGAGAAGCGCATGTCGCGGTTGATTCGGAACAGGGCCTTTTTAGGATCGCAACCGGCAACGGGCGGATCAAAAACAGCAATCTCGGCAATCAGGCCGCTGACGAGCGCCAGAAATTCTTCGCGCAGTATGTCGTAACGCGGCCGGTTCATTGCGAACCAGGCGCGGTTGTTGTTTTCGCTTAATTCAGTGAGAAACTGAATCAGGTCACGGATGTGCATGGCGGAAATCGTGTGGTCTGGTGCGGGTGGTGCTGAAGTATCGTCCGTATTTTCATTGTTCGCGCTGAATTTTCGGGCGCTTGCCAATAGTGACTTGTATTACGGATTTCTGGTTGCGGCGCGAAATGGTGAATTTTGCCTTATTGCCGGGAGTTAGTTGCGCGATCAGGTTGAGCATTTCCGTGATATCGGTGACAGGCTTGTCTTCAATCGCGACCAGTATGTCGCCCGGCTTGATTCCGGCTTTATCGGCCGGGCCGTCGCGCAGGACGCCGGCGATGATGGCCCCGGCCTTCGTGGTCAGGCCAAAGCTTTCCGCCAGTTCTGGCGTGATATCTTGCGGTTCGACACCGATCCAGCCGCGCACTACCTGGCCGGTACTTATGATCGATTCCATGACTGTCTTGACGGTCGAGACCGGGATGGCAAAACCGATTCCGAGTGAACCGCCGCTACTGGAATAGATGGCAGTGTTGATGCCGAGCAGGTTGCCATTGGTGTCGATCAGCGCACCGCCCGAATTGCCTGGATTGATGGCGGCGTCGGTCTGGATGAAATTCTCGAAGGTATTGATGCCAAGATGATTGCGTCCCAACGCCGAAATAATGCCCATGGTGACCGTCTGACCGACACCGAATGGATTGCCAATGGCAAGTACAGGATCGCCAACCCGAACTTGTTCGATGCGTCCCAAGGTAATGGCAGGCAGATTCGGCACATCGATCTTGATCACGGCCAAGTCTGTTTCAGGGTCGGCGCCCACCACTTTAGCAACCGCCTTGCGCCCATCGGCAAGAGCTACTTCAATTTCATCGGCTGCTTCGACTACATGATTGTTGGTCAAAATATAGCCTTGCTGGCTGATTACGACACCGGAACCGAGACTCGATTGCTTTTCTTCCTGCGCGCCATAGCCGTCGCCAAAGAATTTCTTGAAAAAAGGGTCGTCCAGGTAGGGGTTTTTCAGCTGCCTGGCTTCCTTGGTGGTGTATATATTTACCACCGAGGGCATGGCGCGCTTGGCAGCGTCCCGATAAGAATTTTGCGCTGGCGACTGCGATGGCATCGCTTCCTGTATTGATACCGAAGAAGATGCAATGCGCAGGTTTTGCGAGCCGCCAAGTCTGCCGGTCCAATCCGGTTTCAAGGTCGTTACAATGAACCATACGGCCAGACCAATAGTCACGGCTTGTGCAAATAATAACCAAAAACGTCGCATATGAAGGTAAGGGAAAATGAATCAACAATCGGTAAATAGGGATGAGTTGGCAAAATTTCTAGCGCTCACCTTGGAAATTACACGTTTTAACGATTATTGTCCAAACGGATTGCAGGTGGCAGGAATTGCATCGATAAAAACGCTCGTCACGGGAGTGACTGCCAATCTGGCCTTGCTTGAAGCTGCAATCGACCTGAAGGCGGACGCAGTACTGGTACACCACGGTTATTTCTGGCGCGGGGAAGATCCGTGCATAGTGGGCATCAAGCAAAAGAGATTGAAATTGTTACTAGCGCACGACATGAGCTTGTTCGCCTATCATCTGCCGCTGGATGCGCATCCAACCCTGGGAAACAATGCGCAACTAGCCAAAGTGCTTGAACTGTCTACGGATGCTCGCTTTGGCGCCGATGATTTAGGTTGTCTTGGCACTGCCATGAACGCATCTATCAGAACCGCATCAGATCTGGCGCTCCTGGTGGAAGCAAAACTAGGCCGGCGGCCATTGCTTATAGGCGATTCGGCGCAGCCTGTGCGCCGAATCGCCTGGTGTACCGGTGCGGCACAAAATTTCATGGTGGATGCCATTGCGGCTGGAGCGGATATTTACCTAAGCGGTGAAATCTCGGAGCCGACCGTCCATCTGGCGCGCGAAGCTGGCGTTGCCTACCTGGCTTGTGGTCATCACGCGACTGAACGCTACGGGGTGCAGGCACTGGGCCAATTTCTGTCCCAGCAGTTTGGCATTACACATCATTTTATTGATATCGACAATCCGGTGTAGCGGATAGAGGGATTATCGGGTTTTAAGTGCATCGCGGATTTCGCGCAGCAGAATCACCTCTTCTGGCGTGACTGCGGGTGCGAGAGGCGGTTCTGCCTGTTTCATTTTATTAAACAAGCGAATCATCTGGAAAATAATGAAAGCCAGAATGATAAAGTTTAACGAAATAGTGATGAAGTTGCCGTAGGCCAGCACAGCGCCCGCTTTTTTCGCCTCTGCCAGTGCTAGTCCGGTGCTTTGCCCGTTCAGCGGCAGGTAATAGTTGGAAAAATCCAGTCCGCCCACCATAGTTCCGACAATCGGCATGATGATGTCTTCCACTAGCGAAGCGACAATTTTTCCGAACGCTGCGCCGATAATTACACCGACGGCCAGATCCATGACGTTGCCTCTGGAAATAAAGCTTTTAAATTCTCGTACCATGCTCATGGGATTCTCCTGCTTGTCGTTGTTATAAGCTTAATTTGATTCTGGCTTTGTACTTTGCATGAAATCAAGCGGAATGCAAGCCATTGAATTTTGATCTTAGAGCCTGTTTTTCCATTGATGGGTGCTGCCAGAGCGTCCTGCGATAAAAACTTGTGTAAGTTGGACTGCTGGTAATTTTTCTTTATAAGAAACGCAAGCTCCGTTATAATTTAGAGTTGATAGAAGCCCTGTATAAATTTCTAATGGTGCTTCGCGCAAGTTTCGTATTTTGACTGATTGGGGTTGGTATGAGTAACGAAAAGCAGGTCGATTCGGGCCGACGCGGTTTGCTCGTGGCCACGGCTGCGATAGGTGGCGTGGCTGGTTTGGCAACGGCGGGAGCATTGGTAAGTACCTTTCAGCCATCCGAGCGAGCTAAGGCTGCCGGTGCGCCGGTGGAGGTGGATATCTCGAGTCTGAAGCCAGGTGAAATGAAAGTTGTAGCTTGGCGCGGCAAGCCAGTATGGCTGTTAAAGCGCACCCCTGAAATGATGGCTGAATTGTCCAAAATTGAGGATAAACTGGCCGACCCTGTGTCAGAAAAATCCTATACGATGGATTTGCCGTCCTATTGCGATAAGCATACGCGGTCACGTCCTGAACACAAGGACGTCTTGATCGCTGTTGGTATTTGCCCTCATCTGGGCTGTTCTCCGAACTCCAAGTTTCAGGCTGGCGCACAACCTTCATTGCCGGATGACTGGGCTGGCGGCTTTCTCTGCCCTTGCCATGGATCAACATTCGACCTGGCTGGGCGCGTATACAAGAACAAGCCTTCGCCAACCAATCTGGACGTCCCTCGTCATATGTATCTGTCGGATTCCAAAATCATTATCGGTAAAGACGAGAAAGGTGAGGCATAATCATGGCGTTTCATGAAAAGCAACTTCCGGCCGATGCACCATTAGCTGCCAAGGCGATGAATTGGATTGATTCCCGCTTCCCGCTAACATCGACCTATAAAGCGCATTTGTCCGAATATTACGCACCGAAAAACTTTAACTTCTGGTATTTCTTCGGTTCGCTCGCCATGCTGGTGCTGGTGATGCAGATCGTTACCGGAATTTTCTTGACCATGCATTACAAGCCTGACGCGGCACTCGCATTCTCCTCGGTTGAGTACATCATGCGCGACGTGCCATGGGGTTGGCTGGTGCGCTATATGCATTCCACAGGCGCTTCCGCATTTTTCATCGTGGTCTATCTGCACATGGTCCGCGGCTTGCTCTACGGTTCCTACCGCAAGCCACGTGAACTGGTCTGGTTGTTTGGTGTCGGCATCTTCCTGTGCCTGATGGCTGAAGCTTTCATGGGCTATTTATTGCCATGGGGGCAAATGTCTTACTGGGGTGCGCAGGTGATCGTCAATTTGTTCGGCGCCATTCCATTCATCGGTCCAGATCTGTCATTGTGGATTCGTGGGGATTACGTGGTGGGTGATGCGACTCTGAATCGGTTTTTCTCGTTCCACGTTATTGCAGTTCCTTTAGTGCTGTTGGGCTTGGTTGTCGCCCATATTATTGCGCTGCATGAAGTAGGTTCGAATAACCCTGACGGAATCGAGATCAAGGACACGACAGATGCGAACGGCGTTCCGCTCGACGGCATTCCTTTCCATCCGTATTACTCTGTTCATGACATGGTGGGCGTGACTGCATTCCTGATCATATTCTCAGCAGTCATATTTTTTGCTCCGGAAATGGGAGGCTACTTCCTTGAGTACAATAACTTCGTCCCGGCCGATCCACTGACGACGCCATTGCACATTGCGCCAACCTGGTACTTCACGCCGTTCTACTCGGTGCTGCGTGCGACCACGGCGGACTTTATGTATGTGTTGATGGCTGCGATTGCCGCCTACGTCGTGTTCATTTGGCTCAAATCGCGCCTGTCGACCAAGATCAAGGCGGCCATTGCCGTGATTGCACTGATCGCCATCGTCGGTATGCTGCCAAGCATCCTGGACGCGAAATTCTGGGGCGTGGTCTTGTTCGGTTTGTCGGTCGTGATCCTGGCGTTCCTGCCTTGGTTGGATTACTCGAAAGCCAAGTCGATTCGCTACCGTCCGCAATGGCATAAGTACGTATACATCTTGTTCGGCATCGCGTTCCTGACGCTTGGTTACCTCGGTACCCAACCACCTACCGCTACCCGCACTCTTGTTGCGCAAGTGTGCACCCTGTTCTACTTTAGCTTCTTCTTGTTAATGCCGTGGTGGAGCGCAATGGGTACATTCAAGACCGTGCCAGACCGTGTCACTTTTCATTCGCACTAAGCGCAAAAGGGATACTACAAAATGAAATTTTTTAAAAAACTGATTGCTGCCATTGCACTGGTGCCTGCTCTCGCTTTTGCATCAGAGGGCGGCTTTCCGCTGGACCACGCACCAGATCGCAGCACTGATATGGCCGCTTTGCAGAACGGCGCCAAGCTTTTCGTTAATTATTGCCTGAACTGCCATGCGGCCGCATCGATGCGTTACAACCGCCTCGGGGATATCGGTCTGACTGACGATCAGATCAAGACCAATCTGATGTTTACCGGTGAAAAGGTCGGTGATCTGATGCAAACAACGATGACCGCCAAAGATGCCAAAGAATGGTTTGGCGTGGTGCCACCGGATCTGTCCGTGATTGCTCGGGCGCGTTCTTCCGGCGCTGGCTCAGGTTCAGACTATCTGTACACGTATTTGCGCACCTACTACAAAGACAATACGCGTCCAACTGGCTGGAATAACATGGTATTTCCGAATGTTGGGATGCCGCATGTTTTGTGGGAGTTGCAAGGTACGCGCACGGCCAAGTTTGTGGAGGAAAAAGATCCGCACGGAACTGGCGTAATACATAAATTTGCCGGATTCGAGCAGGCTACAGCGGGAAAATTATCCACCAATGATTATGATGCTGCCGTTGGCGACCTGGTCGGCTATCTGCAATGGATGGGTGAGCCTATACAAAATACTCGCAAACGTCTGGGCGTCTGGGTGCTGCTTTTCCTCGGGATATTCTTTGTCGTCGCCTGGCGTTTGAATGCTGCCTTCTGGAAAGATATCAAGTAATATCATGCGCCCGCACCTCGCGGGCGGATATTTTCGGGTGAGCCGTTTTACGTCTCGCCCCTTTGTTTTTTAAAGGAACTATAAAATGATGGTTCTCTATTCGGGTACAACCTGCCCATTCTCGCAACGTTGCCGTCTGGTCCTGTTTGAAAAAGGCATGGATTTTGAAATCCGCGATGTTGACCTGTTCAATAAGCCAGAGGACATCTCTACGATGAACCCATACGGCCAAGTGCCGATTCTGGTCGAGCGCGATTTGATCCTGTATGAATCGAACATCATCAATGAATACATCGACGAGCGTTTCCCGCATCCGCAATTGATGCCGGCAGATCCATTAATGCGGGCACGGGCTCGGTTAATGCTGTTTAATTTTGAAAAAGAGTTGTTCATTCACGTCCATACTCTGGAAAATGAGAAAACCAAGGGCGCAGAAAAGAGTCAAGAAAAGGCGCGTATCGAAATCCGCGATCGGCTGACAACGCTTGCGCCATTGTTCTTGAAGAACAAATATATGCTGGGTGATGATTTCTCCATGCTCGACGTCGCAATTGCACCACTGTTATGGCGTCTTGACCACTACGGTATTGAACTGTCGAAAACGGCGGTGCCGATCATGAAATACGCTGAACGCATTTTTTCGCGTCCGGCGTATATTGAAGCCTTGACTCCTTCTGAAAAAGTCATGCGCCGTTAAACCGGTCGCATTCAGCAAGTACGCGTTCAGGTTGGGGCAGCCGTATGCCGCTGTTGCAGTTTGCAGCAACCTGAACGATTTCTAGGCAAAACCTTTTTACTGCATTTGCAATATGTCCGAACTTTCCACCAAGCCTTATTTATTGCGCGCCATTTACGAATGGTGCACCGACAGCGGTTATACGCCGTATCTTGCAGTCAAGGTTGATGCGCGCAGCCGTGTTCCGATGGAGTTCGTCCGCAATGGCGAGATCGTGTTGAACATCAGTTTTAGCGCTACCAGCAATCTGAAGATGGAAAGTGACTTCGTCAGTTTCAGTGCCCGCTTTGGCGGTGTGTCGCGCCAGATTTCAGTCGCAGTTGAAGGGGTCATGGCAATCTATGCCCATGAAAACGGTCAGGGCATGGCATTCGAGCCCCAGGATGCGCAAGCAGACCAAGCCGCAATTGCGCCGCATCAGGATAGCAATGCAGGAAACACTGCAGGCAACGCAATGAAAAATGCCCCGGCTTTGGCAGCCGTGCCGGCCGTCGTCGAAAAGGCACAGGATGTGGCTGGCAAGGATGATCCTGAAACGCCGAATTCATCAAAAAAATCGGGAAGACCTGTACTAACTAGAATCAAGTAGTTTATAATATCGCTTTTCGCCGGCTTAGCTCATTTGGTAGAGCAGTTGACTTGTAATCATCAGGTGGCCAGTTCGATTCCGGCAGCCGGCACCAGAATAAAGCAGAAAAATCAAAGGGTTACACGCTTCGGCTTGTAACCCTTTTTTCTTTTTGACTTCCTTCATGGCGCTGTGTAGTTACTGTGTAACGAGCTTCCAGATTTGATTAGCAGCGAACCCTCTCCGTCGTGGTGTGGTTTCGCTACAGGTGTCATTGTAGTTAGCAGGCGCCATTGCGGATGTGCCTGCGGCGCGCACCAGACATCGAAGTGCAGCCGCGAGAGTGCCAGCGGATCTTGCAGCAGCAGGTTGGCCTGCTCCGGTGTCAGTGCATCGGCGCCATGTTCCAGCGCGACGACTGCCAATTCCATGTGCTGCTCGCGTGTAGCCTTGGGCAAACCGGGACGCGAGGTGGCGCAGGCGCACAGCAGCGCGTTAAGCAACGGATCGACCACCGCATCTGCAAAAGCCGGCGCGGGCGGCGTCGCTGCGAAATGGGCATTGGTGGCGCGCAATTCCGGCGGCGGCTTCATCTCTTCGGGAATCAGGAACAGGCGCAGGCGGCGCATGCGACGTCCGAGCGACACCCGGCTGGAGAACACTGACAGAGGAATCGACAACATCAGTGCGCCGACGATCGGCAGCAGCCACCACAGAAACGATGGGTTCAGCCAGAACACGCCGCCACCCCAAACCAGTCCCAGCAGCGTATGGCCGCCGTGCTTGCGCACCGCTTCGCCCCAGCTGGTTTCAGCGTTGTCACGCGGTGGCGACTTCCAGTGCATCTCCCAGCCGAGAAACGCAGCGGCCACGAAACGTGAGTGGAACAGCATCCGCACCGGCGCCAGCAGCGCCGAAAATACCAGTTCCATCAGCATGCTGAGGGTCACATGCAGGCTGCCGCCGAAACGTTTCGCACCCTGCACGCAGATCAGCAGTACGCTCAGGATTTTCGGCAAAAACAGCAATGTGGCAGTGGCGGAAAACAAGGCCACCGCTTTATCCGGATGCCATTCCGGCCAGATCGGAAACAGCTGGCGCGGCTCGATGAAATACTCCGGCAGCGTCAGCATGTGCGACGCCAGCATGCCAGTCGACAGGGCAAGGAACAAAAACCACAGCGGTGCCGACAGATAGGCCATGACGCCGGTGGCGAATACCGCGCGGTGCACCGGGTGCATGCCGTGCGCCAGAAATAATCTGAAGTTCATCAGGTTGCCGTGGCACCAGCGGCGGTCGCGCTTCAGTTCGTCCAGCAGGTTCGGCGGCATTTCTTCGTAGCTGCCTACCAGATCGTAGGCGATCCAGACCGCCCAGCCGGCGCGCCGCATAAGCGCCGCTTCGACGAAATCGTGCGACAGGATTTCGCCGGCCAGCGAGCCGCGTCCAGGCAGCGGCGCCAGCGCGCAGTGCCGGATGAATGGCGCCAAGCGGATGATCGCGTTGTGGCCCCAGTAATGCGACTCGCCCAGTTGCCAGTAGTGCAAGCCAGCGGTAAATAACGGGCCGTAGACGCGCGTCGAAAATTGCTGGATGCGCGCATACAGCGTGTCGCGCCCGGATGCGCGCGGCGCGGTCTGGATGATGCCGGCACCGGAGTTGGCTTCCATCAGCCGCACCAGTTTGGCCAGGCAGTCGCCGCTCATCACGCTGTCGGCATCCAGCACGATCATGTAGCGATAGTTGCTGCCCCAGCGCCGACAGAAATTATCAATGTTGCCGCTCTTGCGCTTGACCCGCCGCAGCCGACGCCGGTAGAAGATGCGGCCAAAACCGTCGACCGCCTGGCACAGCCGATTCCAGGCGGCCAGTTCGGCCACGCACAGGTCGGGCTGGTTGCTGTCGCTCAGGACGAAGAAATCGAAATTCTGCAGCGTGCCATTGCGTCGCACCGACTCGTAAGTAGCGCGCAGGCCGGCGAAGACACGGTTCACGTCTTCATTGCAAATCGGCATCACAATCGCGGTCCGGGCTGCGGGATCGATCGATGCATTGTTCGACCCGTCGGCAAGGTTGCCGGTGTCGCTGGATGAAATCATGTAGCTATCGCCGCCGCGCAACAGCACCAGGAAACCAGCCATCGCGGTCCAGAAGCCGGCCGAGACCCAGCAGAACAGAATGGTGAACAGCGCCAGCGTCACGATTTCCATTGGCCTGGTGCCGTGGTACGGCAACACTGCGCTCATGAAATAGGTGGCCAGTCCGGTTTGCCCAAACATCAGGAACAGCAGGATCAGCCGCCGCCAGCCGCCGCCGCGCTGCCAGTTGCCATCCGGATCGGGGGCGTCGGCCGGCGGCGGCCCGGTGCGGATGGTTTGCGCGGCGCGATCATGATTGCCGCTCAGTGTGTGCAGCCAACGGGTCAGCGGATTCAATGCGCCCCATGGCTGCGGCACCATCGAAACGCGGTTCAGCGGCGGCGTAGTGCTAACCCGGCTGCGGCCGCAATGGTCAATGTCGATGGTTGGTGCCGGAGCTGACACCGGTTGCGACGGCAATTCTGCCGGTGGCGAGGGTTGATAGGCCAACTGCAAACGCGTCGCAACCGACGCATAGGCCGGGTTGTCGCTATCGCTGTCGTTGCTGGCGCCGTCGGCCAGCGTCTGGTGCAGCGCGCGCATCGCCCGCTGCGGCTGGTCGTCGCCGCAGCGGGCGGTGGTGGCATTCTGCAAGGCCTGCCGCTGCAGCGTGGTCAGCGGCAGGCGGTCAAGATAGCGGTCGATGGAGTCAGCGCAATGCACATTACTGTGCACCGGCGCCAACTCGGCCTCTGCGGGAGGCGTACTCAGTTGGTTGGTAATATGTAGCTCCAGGTTTCGGACAGAGTGTCGGTGCCGCTGCGCAGGTGACCGCGCAATTCGACCGGCTTGGCATCGTCGATGCGGCGCAGCCGCACCGCCATGCGCCAGCCGCCGGTTTCGCCGTTGCGATAGGTGTTGATTTCCATCAGCTTACCGTTGGCGTCTGCGGTGACGATGCCTTCCAGTTTCGCATCCGCCGGCAATTTTTTCAGTGCCGGGCCTTCAAAATCAACGATCAGTGCGATGCTGTCATCCACTTTGCGCGTATAGCCGTGGCCGCGCCGGGTTTGCGTTACCCACGACAGCGGCGGCTGCGTTTCAGATTCTTTTTGCCACAGCATCCGGTATTCGATGTCAAATGGCTGGCCGGGTTTCGGCATCAGGCTCGGCACCCAGAAGGCGACCGCGTTGTCGTTGGTTTCGTCCGGCGTCGGGATCTGCACCAGTTCGATCCGGCCCTTGCCCCATTTGCCCTTCGGTTCAATCCACACGCTCGGGCGCTTTTCGTAGTGCGCTTCCAGATCCTGGTAATCGGCAAATGCGCGGTCGCGCTGCATCATGCCAAAACCCTGCGGGTTGTCCAGCGCAAACGAGGTGACCAGCAGCCGCTTCGGATTGACCAGCGGCCGCCAGAGCCATTCGCCGGTGCCGGATTGCACCGACAGGCCGTCGGAATCATGCACTTCGGGCCGATGATCCTCGACCTCCGAACGCTGGTTTTCACCGAAAAAATACATGCTGGTCAGCGGCGCGATGCCGAGAATCGTAACGTTTTCGCGCAAATACAGCTGCGCCTTGACCTCGACCGCGGTTTCGGCACCCGGCTTGAGCACGAAGCGGTAAGCGCCGGTGACGCGGCGCGAGTTCAGCAGCGCGTAAATCGTTAAATTCTTATCTTTCGCCTGCGGCCGTTCCAGCCAGAATTCAGTGAACTGCGGGAATTCCTCGCCGGAATTCAGCGCGGTATCGAGTGCCAGTCCGCGCGCCGAAATTCCGTACAACTGCCCCTTGCCGAGCGCACGAAAATAGCTGGCGCCGAGAAATACCATCGCCTCGTCCTTGTATTTTTGTGTATTTAACGGGAAGTGCACACGAAAACCGGCGAAGCCGAGTTGCTGCAATTGTTGCGGATCGATCTCGTTTTTACCGTAGTTGAACGCTTGCGGGTCGAACTTGATTTCGCGCACTTTTTTGCCAGCGATTTCATTGATCTTCACCGGATGATCGTAAAACAGTCCTTGATGAAAAAACGCGACCTCGAACGGCAATTTGGCGCTGCGCCACATTGACTTGTCCGTATTGAATCGGATGTCCCGATATTGATCGTAGCTGAGGTTTTCGATTGCATTCGGCAAATTGCTGGCCGGTTTTTTATAGGCGCTCTGCGCCAATTGCTTGGCCTGTTGCGCGACATCGGCAAAACCGAACGCGAATGCGCTGGTGCCCGCCAGCGCTATGCACAAAGCCAACATCGATGCCACTAAACGCCAAAGTGCCGCCGGAGCAGCCTGCACCGCCGCCCGGTTCATTTTTTTTATATGCATTGGAATCCCGTGTGAACTTGAACTTACTAATAACTAACTGCGAACTGCGCTAATAACTGGATTAGATGGCAACATTGGCTTTTCGTTCCCGGTGAAAGATAGCGGGGGAATAGTTATTTAGAACGAACCGGCCAAACGGGCTGCTTGGAGCCTGCCACGCAGCTGAAATCGGTTCCCGCAAGCGCTGACGCCGTTATAGATACTAAACAGTGTATTTTTAATCCCGCAATAAAACTATGCGCAATTACATGGTTTTTTAATCATACTCCCATATAATTTGATTATTGAGAAAAATCGGAAGGCCCATGATGGCATCTGGCGAACAAATGCGGCAAGCCGCCGCGGCGGAAAACAACGCCAAGCGCAGCCGGCTGCGGCGCATGCAGTGGCTGGCCAACGGCTTGCTGCTGCTGGCAGCGCTGGTGTTCGCGTTGGCCACCTATTTCAAGGCGCACTATCCGTCGTTGCTGTGGTTGCCGTACATCGCTGCGTTTGCCGAAGCGGCGATGGTCGGCGCGCTGGCCGACTGGTTCGCGGTGGTGGCGCTGTTTCGCCATCCGCTCGGACTGCGCTTCATTCCGCACACCGCGATCATCCCGGCCAACAAGGAACGCATCGCCGCCAATCTGGGCCAGTTCGTGCAGGGCGAATTCTTCGCCACCGAGCGCGTGCTGCATGTGATCCGCGAGTTCGATCCGGCAGCCAGAATCGCCGCCTGGTTTGCGCAAGAAGTCAATGCCGAGCGCTTCGGCGATCTGGCGGTACGCGGCTTTTCCTACGCGCTCAACGCGCTCAATGACGACGAAGTCAGGAACTACCTGCACCGCACGGTGACCGCGCACATCGCACGCTTCGATCTGGCGCAGTTGGCCGGCAGTGTGCTCGACATACTGACCCTGGACGATCGTCATCAGGCGTTGCTCGATCAGTTGCTGAAAGCAATCGAAGCGGCTCTTGCCAAGCCGGAGGTGCTGGAGCGGATCGAACAGATGCTGGCGAATGAATTACCGCTGTACTTTGCGCGCCTGAAAATGGCCGGCGGCAGGATCGCCGCCGAAAAAATCGTGGCCGGCATCTTGCAGCTGCTGCACGAAATCAATGCCGACCCGCAGCATCAGTTACGGCTGGATTTCAACCGCATGGTGGCTAATCTGATTGTGAAATTGAAGAGTGATCCGGACTACCGTTTTCGCATCGAACAGTTCCAGCAGCAGTTGGCAGGCGACGCCAGGCTGTCGGATTATCTGCACGGACTATGGCAGGATTTCCGGCAATGGCTGCAGCACGATTTGCAGCGCGCCGATTCCAGCGTGCGCACCAAAGTGGCCGCCGTCACGCACCGGCTGGCGCTGGCCTTGCGCGACGACCGCGCGATGCAACAGTGGATCAACACGCAGATCATTCAGGCAGCGCCGCCTCTGATCGAGGAATATCGGCCACGCATCGGCGGCTTCATTACGGCCAAAATGCGCGAATGGAAAGATGATGAAATCGTCGATAAACTGGAATTGAATATCGGTCGCGACCTGCAATTCATCCGTTTGAACGGCACGCTGGTGGGCGGCATCGTCGGGCTGCTGATTCACGTTTTCAGCCAATGGCTGAGCTGATTTGAGATTTGAGATTAGGCCGGCCGTGCCGGAATACGGTAGGTTGGCGCTGAGCTTGCGCAGCCCAACATTCTGAGCAGAATGTTGGGCTGCGATGTTGGGCTGATAAGGCGTTAGCCCAACCTACCAAACCAACTTTGTGACGCGGAAAAAGCTTAAGCGGATGCGTCGCTTGCCTTGAGTCCGTTCCAGCGCGGCGTCAGCGCATGCGGGATGGCGAACAGGTCGAGCACCCGACCGACCGTATGGTCGATCATTTCGGCGATCGATTTTGGATGCTGGTAAAAGCCCGGCAGCGGCGGGAAGATGATGCCGCCCATTTCGGTGACGGCGGTCATGTTGCGCAAGTGGGCCAGATTGAACGGGGTTTCGCGCACCATCAGCACCAGTCGGCGGCGTTCTTTCAGGACCACATCGGCGGCGCGGGTGATCAGATTGTCGGACAGGCCGTGCGCTACGGCGGCCAGCGTTTTCATCGAGCAGGGCGCGACGATCATGCCTTCCGACTGGAACGAGCCGCTGGCAATCGAGGCCCCGATATCGCGCACGTTGTGCACCACGTCGGCCAATGCACCGACTTGTTTGCGGCTCAGGTCGAGTTCCTGATGCAGATTCAGAGCGCCGGCTTCCGACAGCATCAGATGGGTTTGTATCCCGGGCGCAACGCGCAGCACTTCCAGCAGACGTACGCCATACACCGCGCCGGTGGCGCCGGTGATGGCAATGATCAAGCGTTTTTGGATCGTCACTGGAAGATGGCTGGGCTTACGCGCTCAGCAGGGTTTTCAGTTCGCCGGAATCATGCATTTCATTCATGATGTCCGAGCCGCCGATGAATTCGCCCTTGACATACAGTTGCGGGATAGTCGGCCAGTTGGAATATTCCTTGATGCCCTGGCGCACGTCTGCATCGTCAAGCACGTTGACGGTGACGATGTTTTCGACCCCATTGGCTTTCAGAATCTGAATGGCTTTGCCGGAAAAACCGCACTGCGGGAATTGGGCGGTGCCTTTCATAAATAATACGACCGGATTTGTGGTTACGGTTTCTTTGATCCAAACTTGTACGTCGTTCATGGCAATCTTTCGTTGATTCTCGGTTTAAAGGGCCATTATAAGAAAAACGGCCGCTTGTTGCTGATGTGCTTATGCGCGCCACTCGGCCCGTTTGCGTTTGGCTTGCGGGTTACCGGCGCGCATCGGCTGGATTCTGATCAGGAGTTTTGCATCCAATTAAAATACATCATGATGTATTTTATTGATCCGCACGCGAATATTGCGGAAAGTGCATGAATAAATCACATACTCCCGCATATTTTCCATCATATGGCAACTGTTCAAGCCGCTGTAAGAGACGTCTAAACTGCAGTGTTCTTGTAGAGGAGCGCACCCGGGTGCGCTCCTACACAAGCACATCACTGTGCTCTTCATTAGTATTAGCGGGAAGCTGCGCCGGTGATGACAGGCAAGCCCGCCTTTTGCCAGGCGTTCATGCCGCCCTCGACGTTGACAGTAGCGCTGAAGCCAGCTTGTTCGAGCAGCTTGACCGCCTTCGCCGAACGGCTGCCGGAGCGGCAAATTACCGCCACCGGCTGGTTTTTGTAGCTGGCGATTTCCGGCAGCCGCTGTTGCAACTGGCCGAGCGGGATCAGGGTGCTGCCGGGCGCATGCCCTTCGGCGTATTCATCGGCTTCGCGCACGTCGATCAACAGCGCGCCGCGGCTTTGCAGCGCAGCGCCCTGTTTGACATCGACTGTTGTTGGCAACGTGCCGGCAACAGCCAGCGTGGTGCTGACGGCTGCGGCAACAATAGCGAGCAACGCGCTCGCCAGCAGGGACTTACCTATCGTGAATTTCATCGTGGCACCTTATGCATGACTGGAAAAGCCTCAAGTATAACAACGCATCGTTACAGCGAAATACTGGAATTTTCAGTCAAGGCACCAGTCAAGACACCAGCGCGGCTGCCCTTATTTCTGCTCGCTGCTTTCAAAATTGGCCTGGGCCGAGCCGACCAGCAGCGGATCGTGCTTGCCGACCACAACCTTGTTCTTATTGGCATACGGCAGGTTTTGCAGCACAAAGCACATCGCGTTCAGGCGCGCCCGTTTCTTGCAGTTCGATTTGATCACGGTCCAGGGCGCGTCGGCGGTGTCGGTATAGAAAAACATCGCTTCCTTGGCCTTGGTGTAGTCATCCCACTTGTTGAGCGAAGCCAGGTCGATCGGGCTCAGTTTCCATTGCTTGAGCGGATCGGTCTTGCGCTGCTCGAAGCGCAATTTCTGCTCCTTGCGGGTGACCGAGAACCAGAACTTGAACAGGTGGATGCCGGAACGCACCAGCATGCGCTCGAATTCCGGCGTTTGCCGCATGAATTCCAGGTACTCGTTATCGCTGCAAAATCCCATTACCCGTTCGACCCCGGCGCGGTTATACCAGGAACGGTCGAACAGCACGATTTCGCCGGCGGTCGGCAGATGCTGGTTATAGCGCTGGTAATACCATTGTCCGCGCTCGAAGTCGGTCGGTTTTTCCAGCGCCACCACGCGTGCGCTGCGCGGGTTCATGTGTTCCATGAAGCGCTTGATGGCGCCGCCTTTGCCGGCCGCATCGCGCCCTTCGAACAGGATCACCACGCGCTGCCCGGTTTCCTTGACCCACGCCTGCAATTTCAGCAATTCGACCTGAAGCCCGCGCTTTTGCGCTTCATAGGATTTGACCGAGAGTCGGTACTTGTACGGATACACGCCCTTTTCCCAGCCTTCGTTGAGCACGCTGTCGGTTGCGACGCCGCGCTTTTTTTGCGGGCGGCTGATTGCATCGTGGGCCGCCTGCTTCAGCACTCGGATTGCCTCCAGGTCGGCTTGCCGAGCCTGCGCCGGATCGGTCGGTTGCACTGGTGGCGTGGCCCCGAGCGCGGGACTCTCCGGCGCATCCATGATCTCGATAAAAGTATCGCCGGCAAGTGCTTTACCGGTTGCGCTCAACCCTTTTTTATTGCTGTCTACCATCGTGCGTCCGATCTGCGTTGGTTAATTTTTACGGATAAAAATTCTGCCGGGCAATCTTAGCAGCATAAGCGACGTTATCGAGCACAAACCGGCTTTTGGCGCTGGCGAGCCCGTCGCGCTGCAACGTGGTGCTGACGATACCCCGGCCATGCCTAGCCAGACAAAAAAGTGTCAAAAGTGCTATTCTTTTTTCGAGCACGAAACGTGCAGTCCCGGTGCGAGACAGGAAACTTGAAAATAAACCAGGGACCCCGCTCTCGGGGACCTTGAAATCCAGGCGGCGATGGCGGCGTCCGCCAGCCAGGCTATCCAGCCGCAGTTCTCAATTTGGAGGTAAACATGGGCAATAATATCGAAGGCAAGATTGTCGTCATCACAGGCGCCAGCAGTGGGCTTGGCGAGGCGACCGCGCGTCATCTGTCCGAGCAGGGCGCCGTGGTGGTGCTGGGTGCCCGACGTATTGATCGGATTAACGCGCTGGCGAAAGAGTTGGCCGGCAGCGCGGGAAAAGCAATCGCTGTGCAAACCGATGTCACTCAAAGCGAACAAGTAAAGAAGTTAGTCGAAGCCGCCATTGCAAGTTACGGACGGATCGACGTCATGATAAATAACGCCGGACTGATGCCGCATTCCCCTCTTGAACGGCTCAAGATTGCGGACTGGGACCGCATGATTGATGTAAATATCAAAGGAGTGTTGTACGGCATCGCTGCGGCTCTGCCATACATGCAGCGGCAAAAAGCAGGACATATCATAAACGTCTCGTCGGTCGCCGGTCATGTAGTCCATCCTGGTAGCGCCGTCTATGCAGCGACCAAGCACGCTGTCCTGGCGTTATCCGAAGGTCTGCGCCAGGAAGTAAAACCGTACAACATACGCACTACAGTCATTTCGCCTGGCGCTGTTGCAACCGAGCTGCCAAACAGCATCACCGAAACTGATATAGCTGACAATGTCAGAAAGTTTTATGAAATCGCCATTCCAGCCGATTCATTCGCCAGAGCCGTGGCCTATGCAATGAGTCAGCCAGACGACATCGATGTGAACGAAATCCTGTTCAGGCCGACCAGCCAGGAGCTATAACAGATGTCATTTTGCATTCGCCTTTTCTTCCCATAAACATGTGGTGCGGCTTCGAAATTTAGTTATATATGCGCAAAATTGACGGCGGCAACCAGTTGCCGCTTCTCAAAATCCGCACCGTTTGACCCTCTTGACATAAGCCCCTTGCACGAAAAAAAACAGCGCGTATTTGCATAAATACGCGCTGTTTTTTTCGTATCGAACAGGCTGCTTACTTCAGCTTGGCGAACGCGGCTGCCATTGCATTGCCTGCCGGCGCAGCCTGACGCGGTTGCTGGTGTTGCGCCAGCCGTTTGGCGTCATTGCGGTCGGGGCGCTGTTCCGGTTTCGCTCCTGCTTGCGGTGCGCTGTCGGTCAGGCGCATGGTGAGCGCGATGCGCTTGCGCTTGGCATCGATTTCCAGCACTTTTACTTTCACTACTTGGCCGGCCTTGACGACCGTGTGCGGGTCTTTGACGAAGCTGTTCGATAGTGCGGAAATATGCACCAGGCCATCCTGATGCACGCCGATATCGACAAACGCGCCGAATGCGGCGACGTTGGTGACCACGCCTTCGAGGATCATGTCGGGGCGCAAGTCCTTGATTTCCTCGACGCCTTCCTTGAAGGTGGCGGTGCTGAATTCCGGCCGTGGATCGCGGCCGGGTTTTTCCAGTTCGCGCAAGATGTCGGTGATGGTTGGCACGCCAAATTGGGCGTCCGCGTATTTGGCCGGATTCAGCGATTTCAGCAGCCGTTCATCGCCGATCAGGGCTTTGACGTCTTTTTTCAGGTCGGCCAGGATTTTTTCAACCAGCGGGTAGGATTCCGGATGGACTGCCGATGCATCGAGCAGATTGTCGCTGCCCATCACGCGTAAGAATCCTGCGGCTTGCTCGAAAGTTTTGTCGCCCAGTCGTGGCACTGCGCGCAGCGCGGCGCGCGAGCCGAATGCGCCTTTCAGGTCGCGATAGCTGACGATGCTTTGCGCCACGCTGGCAGACAAACCGGAAACCCGCGCCAACAATGGCGCGGAAGCGGTGTTCACATCGACGCCGACCGCATTCACGCAATCTTCGACTACTGCGTCGAGCGAGCGCGCCAACTGGGTTTGGCCGACATCGTGCTGGTATTGGCCGACGCCGATCGATTTCGGGTCGATCTTTACCAGTTCGGCCAGCGGGTCTTGCAGCCGGCGCGCAATTGAGACTGCGCCGCGCAGCGTGACGTCCATGTCCGGCAATTCTTTCGATGCAAATTCGGACGCCGAATACACCGATGCGCCGGCTTCGGACACCACGATCTTGGTCAATTTGAGTTCTGGACGCAGCTTGATCAAGTCTTGCGCCAGCTTGTCGGTTTCACGCGAGGCGGTGCCGTTGCCGATTGAAATCAGCGATACCTGGTATTTTTCTGCCAGTGTGGACAGCGCATGCAGCGAGCCGTCCCAGTCGTTCTTCGGCTGATGCGGATAAATCACTGCGGTATCCATCACCTTGCCGGTGGCGTCGACCACCGCCACTTTGACCCCGGTGCGCAGTCCTGGATCGAGTCCCATCGTGGCGCGAGGGCCGGCCGGCGCGGCCAGCAGCAAGGCTTTCAAATTCAGCGCGAATACATTGATCGCTTCGACCTCGGCGCGTTCGCGCAGCGCGCTCATCAGCTCGGTTTCCAGATGCATGAAGCTTTTCACGCGCCAGGTCCAGCGCACGGTGTCGGCCAGCCATTTGTCGGCTGGGCGGTTCTGATTTTTGATCGCGAAACGGGCGGCGATGCGGCCTTCGCACGGGTTCAGCGGCGCGTCCCACTTCGGTTTTTCTACTTCGGTATCCAGCCGCAGCGTGACGTTGAGCATTTCTTCGCGCCGGCCGCGGAAGATCGCCAGTGCGCGGTGCGATGGAATGGTGCCGATGGTTTCCGAATAGTCGAAATAATCGGCGAATTTTTCACCGGCGTCCTGCTTGCCCTCGACTACTTTCGATTCGACCACGCCGTGCTCCAGCAGATATTCGCGCAAGCCTTGCAGCAGCGTTGCATCTTCGGCGAAGCGTTCCATCAGGATCTGGCGCGCACCGTCCAGCGCTGCCTTGACGTCAAGCACGCCGGGGTTGTCGCCGTTGGCGGTGGAAAAAACCGGCTTCAGGTAACCGGCCGCTTCGTGTTCCGGATTCAGGCTGGGATCGGCCAGCATTGCTTCGGCCAAAGGCAGCAAGCCGGCTTCCAGCGCGATCTGGGCCTTGGTGCGGCGCTTCAGTTTGTAGGGCAGATACAAATCTTCCAGCCGGGTCTTGTCTTCGGCGTGGACGATCGCGTCCAGCAGGGCTGGCGTCATCTTGTTCTGTTCTTCGATGGAGGCGATGATCGCTGCGCGCCGCGCTTCCAGTTCGCGCAGGTAGCGCAGGCGCTCTTCCAGCAGGCGCAGCTGGATGTCGTCCAGACCGCCGGTGGCTTCCTTGCGGTAACGGGCAATGAAAGGCACGGTTGCGCCTTCGTCCAGCAGCGCGATGGCGGCAGCGACTTGGGCCGGTTTGGCGGCGAGTTCAAGGGCGAGACGTTGTTCGATGGATGGCAGCATGGGCAATAGTATCGGTGTGGGAAATCAAGCTGCGATGATACGCAATCCGGTAGCATACGTCATTCCTGATCCTGCATCCGGCCTGTATTGTTGAAATTTAAGTGGGAGTATATGTAAAAAATGCACTATTCCCGCATATTTATATTGCGCTATGTAAATATACATTGGCGTGTATATTGTAGATGAATATGTTTTGCAGGATTGTCACTGATGTTACGTACAAAAATCCGGTCCACGAAAAGCACGAAAGACACGAAAAACTTCTCTGCCGTATTCGAAAGGAGATTTTGTGCATTCTTTCGTGCTTTTCGTGTCTTTCGTGGACAATGCTTTGCATATTTTGCTGACGCCATGCGTAACATCAGATTGCCATTTAGCCTAGCGGCGTCAATCACGGATAATGAACGATTTGCCGATCTGACGGCGCATTTCTGAAGAAACGGGACGATGCATTACACATTAAGAGACGTTATCGACGCCTTCGAAGAAAAGACGCTGGCGCGGGCGCGCGATATCGTGTGTCGTGGGCTGGTGGAATCGACTGAGATCGTCGGTGATGCGATCGAAGGCAGCGTGCAGGGCAGCGGCGACTGGAGTTACGAGCAGGATATTGCGCTGATTGCGCGCAAACATGGGGTGGAATTCGACGGTAGCTGCTCTTGTCCGGTCGGTCACATGTGCAAACACATGGCCGCCGTGCTGCTGACTTGCCTGCCGAAGTCGGAGCTGGCGCCGGTGGCCGGATCAGCTGCAGCCGCAGCCGACACCATGATGATCCCGAGCGCGGTCACGGCCTGGCTGCAACGGGTGGAAATTGCCGCGCATGGGCTGGCATCGCCAGCGTCAGCATCGATTGCGCGCAATGCCCGGATCGCGCCCAAAACCACTAAAACCATTTATCGCTTGCTATTCGTGCTGTCGCCTGATCGTGGCGGCAAGCGCGTCACCCTGAGCATGTGCAAGGCGCGTTTGCGCGCCAACGGCGACATCGCAACGGCCACCATGGTGGCCGATCTGTACGGCATGCTTTCAGTCCCGCCGAGTTACCTGCAGCCCGGCGACGAAGACGCCGTGCGTCTGTTCTCGGCGCTGCGCAGCGGTTTGTACAGCGGCATCGATGCCGAACCCAAAGGCCGGGTTGGCGCACAGTTTCTGAATATGTTGCTGGAATCGCAGCAATCTCCACAGCAACTGCAATGGGCCAATTCTGTCGCTGACATCCTGAAAGGGCAGCTTTACCCGATCAAGGCTGGCCCGGCGCGCACTGCCGGTCTGGCCTGGCATGAGGAAAACGAACGGCTGCGGCTGGGATGGCAGTTTCAGGATGAACCGGCAGAACAAGAGAATGGCAGCATCGATTTCATCCTGCCGACCGAGCCGGTGATGTATGTCAATAATCTGGTCTGCGGCGAGCTCGTTCTGTTGCAGGGCGGGACCAATATCCCAACGCGGGAATTGCAAGCGATGGTGGCGCAGGCACCGACCCTGGCGGCCAAAGACCAGTTGGCGGTGTCGCATTTATTGCTGGCGCAAGGTTTGCAGAACTTGGTGCCGATGCCGCAACCGTTGCAGGAGATGGTGCGCGACGACGTGGCGCCGCAGCCGATATTGCTGCTGGGCGCTTTGCCACAATCGCAATCTGGCGTGACCGGGACGCCAGCGCTATGGCAGGATTTTGCGTCGCCCACCTTCAATTACGATGGGGTTCGGGTGACGGACGACCACGCCGAACTGCTGACCCGGCGCAGCGGTCAGGGCATCGAGAAAATCATCCGTCAGCGCGCCGCCGAAGACGCCGCAATTGCCGTCTTGCATGCAGCGGGTTTGGTGCCGCCGCAGTACGCAGTTGCTCCACTGTCCACCTTGGTCGGCGCGCTGGTCATGCCGAGTCAGTTGGACTGGTTGCGCTTTACCCGCGAAGAAATTCCCGCGCTGGAAGCGCAAGGCTGGCAGATCGAGAGGATGCCGGATTACCGTTATGACGTGGCCGAAGTCGAAGACTGGTACGCCGATGTCGATGACGAAGCAACCGAGTCTGGCAGCCCGTGGTTCGATCTGGAATTGGGCATCGTCGTCAATCAGCTGCGGGTGTCGTTGTTGCCGGTGCTGGTTGACCTGATCCGCAATGCGCCGCTGGATTTCAACCCGCAAGCGCTGGCCGCCCATGCCGACGACGAACCCTTGCTGGCAATGCTGCCGGATGGCGTGCGCGTGGCTTTGCCGTGGGGCCGCATCAAGCCGATTCTCAGTACGCTGGGCGAGCTGTACTTTACCGAGAAAGACGGCGGCGCTATGCGCCTTTCCACGCTGGATGCGGCGCGTTTGGCCGAGCTGGCCGGCGCCACGCAATTGCGCTGGATCGGTGGTCAGCGGCTGCGCGATATGGGGCAAAAGCTGGCTACCTTCGGCGGCGTGCAAACCATCGCGCCGCCGCGTGGCTTGCAAGCGAAGCTGCGCGATTACCAGAGCGAAGGCTTGGCCTGGATGCAATTCCTGCGCGAATATGATCTGGCTGGGATTCTGGCCGACGATATGGGTCTGGGCAAAACCGTTCAGACTTTGGCCCACATTTTGATCGAAAAGGAAGCCGGTCGCCTGACGCAACCGGCGCTGGTGATCGCACCCACCAGCCTGATGGGCAACTGGCAAGATGAGGCGGCCCGTTTTGCGCCCGATTTGCGGGTATTGGTGCTGCATGGCAAGGAGCGGCTCGCGCATTTCGACGCAATTGACCAGTTCGACCTGGTGCTGACCACGTATGCGCTATTGCCGCGGGATGAAGAAAAGTTGCGCGAACATGCGTACCACTTGGTGATTCTGGATGAATCGCATTACATCAAGAATCCGCGTTCCAAAGCCGCGCAAACCGCTGGCTTGCTGCGCGCCCGACACCGTTTGTGCCTGACTGGCACGCCGCTGGAAAATCATCTGGGTGAACTCTGGTCGCAATTTCACTTCCTGCTGCCCGGCTTGCTGGGCGAGGAAAAAGCCTTCAATGCCGCGTTTCGCCACCCGATTGAAAAGCAGGGCAACATCAGCCGCCGCGTGTTGTTGACGCGTCGCATCAAGCCGTTTTTGCTGCGTCGTACCAAGGATAAAGTCGCCAAGGAATTGCCGCCGAAAACCGAAATGGTGCGCTCGGTCGAACTCTCCGGCGCGCAGCGCGACCTGTACGAAACCGTGCGGCTGGCGATGGACAAGAAAGTACGTACCGAAATCGCCAAGAAAGGCGTGGCGCGCAGCCAGATCGTGATCCTCGAAGCGCTGCTGAAATTGCGCCAGGTCTGCTGCGATCCGCGCCTGGTCAAGTCGGCAAGCGTCAAAAAAGCCGCCGCACCAAGCGCCAAACTGAGCGAATTGATGAGCATGATCGGGGACTTGCTGGAAGAGGAGCGCAAGATTCTGGTGTTTTCGTCATTCACCAGCATGCTGGCGCTGATCGAAGCCGAACTGCAGGCGCGCAAGGTGCCGTATGCAATCCTCACCGGCAGCACCGAGAACCGCGCCGACGTGGTGCGCACGTTCCAGCAGGGACAAGTGCCGATCTTCCTGATCAGCCTGAAAGCCGGCGGCGTCGGCCTGAATCTGACCGCCGCCGACACCGTGATTCATTACGATCCGTGGTGGAATCCTGCCGCCGAAAATCAGGCCACCGACCGCGCCTGGCGCATCGGCCAGGATAAGCCGGTATTCGTCTACAAGCTGATTGCCAAAGGCACTCTGGAAGAGAAAATTCAGGCGCTGCAACAGAAAAAAGCCGACCTGGCGCACGCGATGCTGGCCAACGACGGCGAGACGCAAAACATGAAGATTACGCAAGAAGATTTACAGGCGATTTTCGCGCCGCTGGAACAGTGATTTTTGAGGGTGAATCAGGAGTGCGCAAAAAAAGAGACTTCTAAACCGCGGCAGTTTCTGTAGGTGCGAATTTATTCGCACAAGTCCGCATGGAATAGTTAAGTGTGCGAATAAATTCGCACCTACGCGCTTAATTAGTATGGCGGTTGCGTAGTTGTCAATATTATGAATTTATAGGGAGTATCATTAAAAACACGATACTTGCCGCATATAAATAAAGCGGAATACAAAAATACAATAAGTAGTATATTTAAATTTGATGGCCGAAAGATATTAAACTGCTTCCAATGGCCGAATGCCGCCCGTCACGCGTTCGATTCCGGCCAAATCCTGCCAGCTTTGCACTTGCGTGAAACCTTGGTCAATCAACAGCGCGCGCACTGCCGTAGCCTGATCAAATCCATGCTCCATCAACAACCATCCACTTGCCGCCAGATGTGCTGCCGCGCCATGAATAATGGTGCGCAGCGCAGACAGGCCATCGGCATGATCGGTCAGGGCGCTGATCGGCTCAAAACGCAGATCGTCTTGGCTTAGATGGGCGTCGCCTGCCACGATGTAGGGCGGGTTGGCGGCGATGAGATCGAATTGTTCGCCCGCTTGCAGCGCGTCATACCAGTCGCTTTGCAGCAAGCGCAGGGCGTTGCCGCCGATTGACAAGATGTGCGCAGCATTGTGGCGCGCCACGTCGAGTGCGGTCGGGCTGACATCGAGTGCGCTGACTTGCAAATCGGCACGGCTGTGCGCAATCGCAATCGCAATCGCGCCGGAACCGGTGCCCATATCCAGCACGCGGCTTTTGAGCGGCACGCGTTGCAGCGCCAGTTCCACCAGCAACTCGGTTTCCGGGCGCGGAATCAGCACATCTGTTGTTACCCGAAATGGCAAGCCGAAAAATTCGCGCTGGCCGACGATATACGCAATCGGTTCGCCCGCTTCCCGGCGCTGCAGCAGCGTCGTGAAGCGTTGTATTTCCTCTGCATTCAACGTGCGTTCGGATTGGGTGATCAACTGGACCCGCGTCAAGCCCAGCGCATGCATCAGCAGCATGCGGGTTTCCAGCCCCTCCAGCGGGGAGCTGCGTTGCACTGCGGCGATAGTGCAACCGGCCTCGATGTCAACGCGGGCCAAGGTCATTTTTTCGATTTGAAAGCAAGCCAGCCCAGCGCGATGCTAAAAATCGCAAACCAGACCAGCGCCCACATCGGAATCGACAAGCCCAGGATCGGAGCGTAATCGGTGCTGCAAAAACCGTTGGCCTTGAACAGGAAAGGCAGCAGTTCAGCGCTCGGGATCTTGTTCAGCGCGGTTTCCAGTGGATCGACTCCGCATGAGATTTCGGGATGCGCCTTGACCCACAAATGCCAGCCGGCAATGCCCGCGCCAGTAAGCGCCGCCAGCAATCCGATGCCTGCGCCGGCCCGCAGAGCGGCGCGCGGCAATGCGGCGCTGGTCAAGCAAATCAGGGCGATTGCCGCAAACGCATAACGCTGCATCACGCATAGCGGACAAGGTTTCATGTCCAGCCCATGCTGCATATACAGCGCCACGCCGAGCAATGACAGGCAGGCAAAGGCGATTGCCAGTAAAACGGTTTTGGAAATATTCATCATGTTTTTCGAGTTGGTGATTGTTGCAATTCGAGTAGGGGCAGGTTCTAAACCTGCCCTTGGTTAATCTACCCAGAGCGGGTTTGGAACCCGCCTTGGGTAGATTAACTCCCTTTTTTCGTGTCTTCGTGGACCATCCGTAACATCAGTTAAATCAGGATGCATCGCCCAATGCCGCCAGCAGTTCGGCCTGATGCTCGGCCACCAGCGCATTGATCAAATCGTCGAGATCGCCATCCATGATGAAATCGAGCTTGTACAGCGTCAGGTTGATGCGATGATCGGTCATCCGTCCTTGCGGGAAGTTGTAAGTGCGGATGCGTTCGCTGCGGTCGCCGGAACCGACCAGACTCTTGCGGGTCGCCGCTTCCTTCGCCTGTTGGGCGCGGGTTTGGACGTCCATGATGCGGGTAGCGAGCACCCGCAATGCTTGCGCCTTGTTCTGATGCTGACTGCGGCCGTCCTGGCATTCGACTACGATGCCGGTCGGGTTATGCGTGATGCGCACCGCCGAATCGGTCTTGTTGATGTGCTGGCCGCCGGCGCCGGAGGCGCGATAAGTATCGATGCGCAAGTCGGCCGGATTGATCACCACGTCGCTGACTTCATCGGCTTCCGGCATCACCGCCACCGTACAAGCCGACGTGTGGATGCGGCCCTGGGTTTCGGTAGTCGGCACGCGCTGCACGCGGTGGCCGCCGGATTCGAACTTCAGCTTGGCGTAAGCGCCGGGGCCGACCAGGCGCACGATAACTTCCTTGTAGCCGCCCAGCTCAGACGCTGATTCGGACATGATTTCGATTTGCCAGTGTTGCCGCTCGGCAAAACGGGTGTACATGCGCAGCAAGTCGCCGGCAAACAGCGCGGCTTCGTCGCCGCCGGTGCCGGCGCGAATTTCCAGCAGAATGTTGCGCTCGTCGTTGGCATCTTTCGGCAGCAGCATCTTTTGCAGGTCGCGTTCCAGCTGCTCCATCTGTTGCCTGGCGGCGTCGATTTCTTCCTGCGCGAACTCCTTCATTTCCGGCTCCGAGAGCATTTCCTGTGCGGCGGCGACATCTTTTTCAGCCTTGGCGTAGGACTGGTAGAGCGCCACCAGAGGGCCGATTTCGGCGTGTTCGCGGGTCAGTTTGCGGTAATTGTCCATCGATGCGGTGGCATCTTCGCGCATCAACAGTTGGCCGACTTCCTCCAGACGGTCAGAAAGTTGGTCGAGCTTGGCGAGCATGGATGGTTTCATAAGTATTCTGGTCTGGAAGGGCGGTCAATCCGGGAAAGCCGGCAGCGTTCTGATGGCCGCCGGCATGCAGTGCAGGAAGTTGCGATTGCGAAAGCGCAGGACTACGCTAACGTCGGGTGCGAAACAATTGCGGCAATAACGCGGCCAGGCGCGCGCGTTCGTCGCCCTGAGCCTGGTGCAAGGCCTGTTGCGGGCCGTGCAGGAATTTGGCGGTGATGCCTTTGGAGAGCGCTTCCAGCACCGCATCGATATCGTCGCCGCGCGCGATCATCTTGCGCGCACGTTCGAGTTCGATCATCCGCAGTATTTCGCTGTTTTCGTGCAGATCCTGGATTACCGGCACCACCAGCCGGCCATCGACCCAGTGCATGAAAGACTGGACCCGGGTTTCAATGATGGCTTCGGCTTGCGCCACTGCTGCCTGGCGGTTTTCCATGCCGGTCTGGACTACGGTACCCAGGTCGTCGACCGTGTATAAAAAAGCGTCGTCGAGCCGGCCGACTTCAGTTTCGATATCGCGCGGCACCGCCAGATCGACCATGAACACCGGCTTGTGGCGGCGCGCCTTGATGGCGCGCTCGACCATGCCGAGTCCGATGATCGGCAGCGACGATGCGGTGCACGAGATCACGATGTCGAACTGCGCCAGCTGATCCGGCAATTCGGCCAGACGGATGGCGCGGCCATTGAAGCGGTGCGCCAGCGCTTCGCCGCGCTCCAGCGTGCGGTTGGCGATCGTGATCGATTTCGGATTTTGCGCCGCGAAGTGGGTGGCGCAGAGCTCGATCATTTCGCCGGCGCCGATAAACAAGACGTGCTGCTCGGAGATGGTGTCGAAAATGCGCTGCGACAGCCGTACCGCGGCGGCCGCCATCGAGACACTATGGGCGCCAATTTCGGTGGTGCTGCGGACTTCCTTGGCGACGGCAAAAGTGCGCTGAAATAACTGGTGCAGATACGTGCCCAGGCCGCCGACTGCCTCCGCCTGGCGCACCGCAGCCTTCATCTGGCCCAGGATTTGCGGCTCGCCGAGCACCATCGAATCGAGCCCGGAAGCGACCCGAAACGCGTGCCGCACAGCGCCATCCTGCGGCAATGTGTACAAATGCGGGCGCAGTTCCGAATAGGGTAGTTTGTGATAATCGGCCAGAAAATGCGCGCTGCTGTCGATTGCTGCCTCGATCCCGCCCGGCACGTGGCTGGCCGCGTACAGTTCGGTGCGGTTGCAAGTCGACAGGATGGCGGCTTCGTCGGTATAGCCGGAGCCTTCCTGATTGCCGAACCATGCGCGCGCCGAACCTACTGCCGCACCGATCTGGTCCGCAGGAAAAGCCACCTGTTCGCGCAAGGCAAGCGGCGCGGTGGTGTGATTGAGGCCTACGGCAAGCAGTTGCATGTGGGTTATATACAGTCCGCAGAGCGGAATTCGATTTTGAGCAGGCCACCATTATAGCTTCTCACCGCAGATAACTCGCCGGCTGGCAGCGGCGATCGCGCTCGGATGGGCAGAATTTCCGATTGACTAAACCTGGATCAAGCCAGACCGGCAATCCGGGCCGAGCTGGGCAGCATCTTCAGATTCATATCGAAACCTGTTCCAGGCGGTAACCGTAACTGTAGACCGGAGCCAGCCGGAACCCGTTTTCAGGGCGTAACTGCAGCTTGCTGCGCACCCGCGATACATGGGTGTCCATGGTGCGGGAGGGGATTTCAATATTGCGCGACCATACCGATTCCAGAATGGTGGCGCGCGACAGCGGCCGGCCCAGATTGCGGAAAAACAGCAGCGCCAGAATGAACTCCTTTTGCGTGAGTGCAATCGGCGCGCCATCGAATCTCAATTGACCGCTGCGGGTTTCGAACACATAGCGCCCGAACTGGATTGGTTCGGCTGCATTCTGGCTCGGATAAGCACGCCGCAAAAGAGCCTGAACCCGCGCCACCAGTTCACTGCGGCGTATCGGCTTGATCATGTAATCATCGGCGCCGGCTGCCAAGCCCTCGATGATGTCGTCTTCGCTGGAATGGCTGGTGATGAACAGCACCGGCAGTTTTGGCGAGAGTTTTTCGCGCGCCCAGCGCATCACTTCGGGGCCGCTTGCGTCAGCCACCTGCCAGTCGAGGATCAGCATGTCGCAGCTTTCCCGGCGTAACTGCTGAAGCATGTCTGTGCCGCTGGAAAATGGCTGGCAAACGTGTCCTGCGGCACTCAGGATTTTGCATGCCAGCTCAGTTTGGCGCGGGTCGTCGTCTATGACTGCGATTCTCATGGTGTGTCAGTGCGAAAGGTCAGGTGGCATTACTGGTAACACGTTTTATTTTCCTACAGTAACACGACTTTAATGGCGCTTATGCAAACCAGCTGAAAGGTGGTTTGCATAAGTTTGCGTAACTTTACAGCGCATCACGGCCCCCGATATTTATCAATATACTTAGGAGTATAGTTAAAAACAATGCACTTTCCGCATGTATTAATGGGATTTTATAAAATACACAAAGCAGTATATTTGCTGACGAAAGACTGAAAGGCAGCGGCGATCGCGAGTGCGCTACAATGCGCCGGTGAAGCAAGCCAGACAGTCGCTGGCCGCGGCTGCAAGGTCGTGGCGGGAGGAAGGTCCGGACTCCGTACAGCAGGGTGACGGTTAACGGCCGTCCGCTGAAAGCCGTAAGGTATAAGGCGAGGAATAGGGCCACAGAGACGAGCGTATTAAGTTACGGTGAAACGCGGTAACCTCCACCCGGAGCAATTCCAAATAGGCACGCGTTGATGCTGCTCGCGGAGCGTGCGGGTAGGAAGCTTGAGCGCTGGAGTAATTCAGCGCCTAGAGGAATGGCTGTCATAGCGCGCGGTTGCAAAACCGTGCGCCGTAACAAAATCCGGCCTATCGGCTTGCTTCACTTTTTTCGGTCGCGCCTTCAGTGCGCGGCTGTCCGTTTCAAACCCGGTTTTCCACAGGTGTCACGCGCTCTCCGCGCATTTTCGCCATGCAACTATTGTAAATAGCCTTAAAACATATGTTTATATTATGTGCAGCTTTCACTGTGCGCGATAAGTACTTAATTTCATAAGAGTTTTCTCTTGTCGCAATAGTATTGGGTAGGCTAAGTCATTGACTTGAATCACTAAAATTCACTTTCCATTCCTGAAACAGCTTGACCGGCTATAGTGCTTCCACTAAAGTGGGTAATAGTGTGGAAAAATGTTTTTTTGTGGGATTTTAATGAACCCCACGCTAGATTTGTAACCGGTAAGCCGCTTCCGAAAATAACCAGCCAAAAGGATTTGATAATCGTGTTCCAGGGTGCGTCAGCATTAAATCTCGATGTGAAAGGCCGGATGTCCATCCCGGCCAGGCATCGTGACGCGCTATCGATCCAGTGCGAAGGCCGGGTCACGCTGACCAAGCATCCGCACGGCTGCCTGTTATTGTTTCCGCGCCCGGTATGGGAAAGCCATCGCGAACAGATTGCCGCCTGGCCGATGTCGGCGCGCGCCTGGCAACGCATCTTTCTGGGTAATGCTTCCGATGTGGAGATGGATTCTGCCGGCCGGATTCTGGTAGCGCCCGAGTTGCGTAATGCAGTTGGTTTGAGCCGCGACGTCATGTTGCTGGGCATGGGCAGTCATTTTGAGTTGTGGGATGCAGTCAAGCTTGCCGAAAGTGAGTCGCAGGCGATCGCAGCAGGCATGCCTGACGTATTAAGTAATTTTTCGTTTTAGGGACCTGTGATGACGATACAAACGGTGCCAGAGTACCTGCACCGCACGGTGCTGTTGGATGAGGCGGTCGATGCGCTGGCGTTAGAAGGTGCGCGCACGGATGGAGTCTACGTTGATGGCACTTTCGGGCGCGGCGGCCATAGCAGCAAGATTTTGCAGCGTCTGGGCGCGCAGGGGCGCCTGATCGCCTTTGATAAAGACCCACAGGCGATTGCCACAGCGCGGGAGTTTTCCGATCCGCGTTTCGAAATTATCCACGACAGTTTTGCCACCATGGGTGATGCCTTCGCCAGGCGCAGCATTGCGCAGGTGGATGGTGTTTTACTGGATTTGGGCATTTCGTCACCGCAAGTAGACGATGCTGCACGGGGCTTCAGTTTCCGCTTGGACGGCCCGCTCGATATGCGCATGGATAGTACGCGCGGGCTTTCGGCAGCAGACTGGTTGGCGATTGAATCAGAACAAAAAATTGAAAAGGTGATACGCGAATATGGGGAAGAACGGTTTGCTTTTCAGATTGCAAAGGCGATTGTTGCTGGCCGGACGGTCGAGCCAATTTCAACCACACGACAGCTTGCCGCGATCGTGGCAAGGGCAGTCAAAACTCGCGAGAAGGGTAAGGACCCGGCAACCCGCACCTTTCAGGCTATACGGATTTTCATCAATCAGGAACTTGCGGAACTTGAGACTGGTTTAAATCAAGCCTTTCAATATTTGGCGCCAAACGCAAGGATGGTGGTGATCAGCTTCCATTCACTGGAAGACCGCATTGTCAAACATTTTATGGCAGCCAAAGCCAATGTCAAGCAGCCGGATCGCCGTTTGCCGATACGTGCGGTTGATTTGCCGCAACCGCAAATGCGCTTGATATCAAAAGTAAAACCCACTGAGGCCGAGATCTCCGGCAACCCGCGCGCCCGTTCTGCCATTATGCGTGTCTGCATGCGCCTCCCCGATGCTTCCACCACCGGGGATGCGCCATGAGTGCGCGCACCAACGGCATCATCGCAGCCATGCTGGTCGTATGCGCCTTGTCGCTGGTGAATGCGCAATATCATGCGCGGCGTTTGTATGTCGAGCTGGGACGCGCGCAATCCCAGTCGAAATTGCTGGATGTGCAATGGGCCCAGTTGCAACTTGATCAATCCACCCTGGGCAAGCATGCGCGTATCGAGCTGGTCGCAAAACGCGACCTGAAGATGCTCGCATTGACAGCTGCCAGCACGCAATACCTGACTGTGGAGGGCAAATGAGCCGCCCGGCCAGTCGCATCGCAGCAGCCAGGGGTGTGCCGTTTTCAACCAGCCCGGTGCTGAAAATGTCATTGCCAGCCTGGCGTTCGAAACTGGTCTTGTTCGTCCTGTTTACTTCTTTTCTGGCATTGATCGGCCGCGCGCTGTGGTTGCAGGGCATGTCTACCGAATTCTTGCAAAAACAGGGTGCGTCGCGTTACGAACGCACCCTGGAGTTGCCTGCTACGCGCGGCAAAATCACGGATCGTGATGGACATGTGCTGGCTTCCAGTATTCCAGTCAAGGCAGTCTGGGCGATTCCGGATGATGTCTTGCAGGCCCCGGCGGAAAAGCTGCGCAGTTTGGCCGGGTTGCTTGATCTGAATGAGGGTGACTTGCGTAAAAAATTAGACTCGGATAGCAGTTTTGTCTACCTGAAACGCCAGGTCGAATCGGACGCCACTAACAAGATTCTTGCCCTTGGCATAGATGGAATCCAGACCCGCAAGGAATACAAGCGTTTTTATCCGGAGGGCGAGGTGATGGCGCAT
Source organism: Gelidimonas diazotrophica (assembly GCF_055694025.1). Lineage (NCBI taxonomy): Bacteria > Pseudomonadati > Pseudomonadota > Betaproteobacteria > Burkholderiales > Oxalobacteraceae > Gelidimonas > Gelidimonas diazotrophica. The sequence goes on along the minus strand of NZ_CM146349.1, from coordinate 2,963,766 downwards.
GTTGTCGGCTTTACCAATGTCGAGGACGCTGGACAGGAAGGCATGGAACTCGCCTCGCAGAAGTCGCTGATCGGCAGGACCGGAAGCCGTAGTGTGATCAGGGATCGCTTGGGCCGTATTGTTGAGGATATTGGATCTATTCGCGAGCCGCATGACGGTAAAGACCTGACGCTTTCCATCGACAGCAAGATCCAGTACATCGCCTATTCACAATTGAAGGCGGCAGTCGAGCTGAATCAGGCGAAGGCTGGTGGCATTGTGGTACTGGATGTCAGAACCGGTGAAATTCTGGCGCTTGCCAATTTGCCGAGTTATAACCCGAATGACCGCAAAATATTGACCGGCGCACAACTGCGCAACCGGGTCTTGACTGACACCTTCGAGCCCGGTTCGACCCTGAAACCTTTTACGATAGCTTTGGCACTGGAAACCAAGCGCGTTACTCCTGAGACAACTGTCCAGACAGGGCCCGGAAAACTGACCATCGGCACTGCATCGATCGGCGATGCGCACTCGCTAGGGTTGTTGACTGTCTCGCAAATCATTGAAAAATCCTCCAATATCGGGACCGCAAAGATTGCATTGCAAATGCCGCCGCAGGAAATGTGGGAAATGTTTACCAGCGTCGGTTTTGGCCAGCAGCCGAAATTCAGCTTCCCCGGACGGGCGGCGGGCCGTGTACGACCATTTAAGTCATGGCGTCCCATCGAGCAGGCAACCATGAGTTACGGGCACGGCATTTCAGTTTCGCTGATGCAGTTAGCGCATGCCTATATGATTTTTGCCCGCAACGGCGAGATAGCACCGTTATCTCTGGAAAAAATTGCCGGGCAACCGAACGGCCGGGTGGCGGGGCAAAGGGTTATCTCTGAAGAAACTGCACTCCAGATGCGTGCAATGCTGGAAGCGGCCGCAGGCCCAAATGGCACTGCACCGAAAGCGCAGGTGCCCGGTTACCGCGTAGCTGGAAAAACCGGGACCGCGTATAAAATCGTCGACGGAAAATATGTCAGGAAATACGTTTCGTCGTTCGTCGGTTTTGCCCCGGTGTCCGCGCCGCGCATCATTATTGCAGTAATGGTAGATGAACCATCCAATGGCAATCATTACGGTGGTGGCGTTGCAGCACCGGTATTTTCTTCCGTTGCAGCCAGCACTCTGCGAGCTTTGAACGTCAGGCCCGATTCGAGCGTGACGAATATCATTATTCCTGCCGATGGCATCACCGAAAGCATGTGATGCCAAATACAAAATTCTTAACTGCCGAGATACTTTTCTGGTTGCGTCAGCAGGTTGCGCCAGCAGCGCAATTGCATTCCGATTCGCGTTCCATCATCAAAGGCGATGTGTTTTTTGCTTATCCCGGTGACGTCGCTGATGGCCGGCAATTCATTGAGCAGGCGATTCAGATGGGCGCGGGTGCCGTGGTCTATGAGTCGGCTGCCTGGAACTGGAATGCAGCATGGTCGGTACCCCATCTTGCGGTAACCGATTTGAAAAAGACAGCAGGCGAAATTGCCAGCGCGTATTACAACAAACCGGATGCCGCCATGTTCACAGTGGCTGTGACCGGCACTAATGGCAAGACTTCATGCGCGCAATGGCTGGCAAATGCCTTATCTCGCTTGGGCGAACCCACGGCGGTGATTGGAACTCTCGGCGTCGGCATTTACCAGCGTGGTACCTGCGACACCTCTGACATGACCGGTTACACCACGCCGGATGCAGTAATGTTGCAACGCAGGCTGGCGCTACTACGCGATGCCGGTGCCCAGGCTGTGGCGATTGAAGCATCGTCGATTGGGCTTGAACAAGGACGTTTGAATGGCATGCATTTCGATGCGGCCTTATTTACCAATCTTACGCGCGACCATCTTGATTATCATGGCGACATGGCGGCTTATGAGTCGTCTAAAACCGCTTTGTTTGACTGGGCAGGATTGCGCCACGCAATCGTCAATCTGGATGACCCGATGGGATTGCGGTTGGCGCAGCGCCTGCAGGGCAGGGCGCTGGCGTCATTAATCGGATACACGGTGTCCGGCGCAGCGCTTGAAGGCATCTCAATCTTGAGCGCGTTTAACATACGCACCAGCCATGTCGGTACCGTGTTTCAGGTCGAATCGCCTTTTGGCAGTGGGTCGATCAGAACGCAAATGGTGGGCTTGTTCAATGTCAGCAACATCTTGGGTGTTCTGGGTGCATTGCTTGCCAAAGGCACCACCTGGCGTGCTGCGGTTCAGACAATTGAAATGCTAACTGCAGTGCCGGGGCGCATGCAGCAGCTTGGCGGTAACGACTCACCGTTGATAGTTATCGATTACGCCCACACTCCGGATGCACTGGAAAAAACGCTATTGACTTTGCGTCAGGTGGCGCAGCAGCGTCATGGCCAGTTATGGTGTCTGTTCGGTTGCGGCGGTGACCGCGATCCAGGCAAGCGTGCGCAAATGGGTGCGGTTTCTGCACTGGCGGATCAGGTGGTAGTCACGAGCGACAATCCGCGCAGCGAGAATCCTGCTGCAATTATCCAGCAAATCATTGCTGGCCTGGCTGCCGAAAAAACATCGCACCAAGTGACCGAGGACCGTGCAGCCGCAATTTTATGGGCAGTAAAGCGCGCGGCAAAAAACGATGTGGTCCTGTTGGCCGGTAAGGGGCATGAGGCCTACCAAGAGGTGATGGGCAAGAAACTGGCGTTTTCCGATGCGGATCATGCCGCCTTGGCGCTGGCTGCACGCGCCACGATGAAGGGAGTTGTTTGATGAAATCTTCGTTACTTGCGTTACAACCCTGGCTTTCAGGTGCGCAGGTTCAGAGCGATGCGATTTTTGACGGGGTGACGACAGATAGCCGCAATGCTAGTGTCGGCAATCTATTCGTGGCTTTACGGGGCGAGCATTTCGATGCGCATGACTTCCTTGCCGAGGTGGTCGCGCAAGGGGTGTCTGCAGTCGTCGTGGAACGTTTGCCGGCAGGTCTGGCAATCCCTGCACTGATCGTGCCGGATACACGTGTCGCGCTGGGTGAAATCGCACGTTACTGGCGGCAGCAATTCGATTTGCCAGTAATTGGCGTCACCGGCAGCAACGGCAAAACAACGGTCAAGGAAATGATTGCTTCGATCATGACCGCGCAGTTTGGCGCAGAGCATTGTCTGGCCACGCGCGGCAACTTCAATAACGACATCGGCGTGCCGCTGACGCTCTTGCGCATGACAGCAGCGCATAGCGCCGCCGTGATTGAATTGGGCATGAATCATCCCGGTGAGATCGCCCTTTTGGCATCCATTGCGCAACCGACGCTCGCCCTGGTAAATAACGCCCAGCGTGAGCATCAGGAATTCATGGCAAGCGTGGAGGCTGTTGCAAAAGAAAATGGCGCGGTAATCTCTGCCCTGCCAGCCAATGGCATTGCAGTATTCCCGGCAGATGAACCCTATACCACCTTATGGCGTGAATACGCTGCGGCTACTGGGCAAAGAAAAATCATGACTTTCGGATTTTCCGCCGATGCCGATGTAACTTGCACTTACCAGTCGAACGCATTCGGTAATAATCTGTCTGTCACGGCAGGCCAGCAGCGCTTTGACATTCCGCTGGCGGCTGCAGGTGCGCACAACGTGCGTAATGCCTTGGCGGCGATTGCGTGTACCTCGGCAATCGGCATTGGCACGAAAGCAATTGTTCGCGGTTTGACTGCATTCGCGCCGGCCAATGGCCGCCTCCAGCGCAAAATTGCCCGCAACGGGGCAATCATCATCGACGATACCTATAATGCGAATCCCGACTCGGTACGGGCCGCCATTGATGTGCTTGCGCAAGCAACTTCGCCAAGAGTGCTGGTGTTGGGCGATATGGGGGAAGTCGGCAACGATGGCCGGCAGTTTCACGAAGAGATTGGAGATTATTCCAGAGAAAGCGGCATCGAGCATGTTATGACTTTCGGCGCACTTGCCCATCATACGACGCGCGCATTCGGCGCGGGAGCAAAACACTTTGACAATATTGCGGCCTTGAACGATGCGCTGGAAGACCTTCTGGTTCCCGCCGCAACGGTATTGGTGAAAGGTTCGCGTTTCATGAAAATGGAACAAACAGTTCGCCACTTTGTACAAGAACATATAAAAGAGAACCATTGACATGTTGCTTTGGCTAGCAGAATTATTTAAGCAGGATATAAGTTTTCTGCGCGTATTCAATTTCATTACATTTCGTGCGGTGTTCGCGACGATGACCTCATTGGCGATCGGTTTGATTGCCGGTCCTCCGGTGATACGCATGCTGGCTCGGTTGAAGGTCGGCCAGGCAGTGCGTACTGACGGTCCGCAGACACACTTGATCAAGAATGGCACACCCACCATGGGTGGCGTGCTGATCCTGATTGCGATTGGGGTGTCAACCTTGTTGTGGGCTGATTTAAGCAATCGTTTCATTTGGATTGTGCTGATAGTGACGCTCGGCTTCGGTGCGGTCGGCTGGGTCGATGATTACCGCAAGGTGGTCTACAAAGACCCCAAAGGAATGTCTTCGAAAGAAAAGTATTTTTGGCAATCCCTGATTGGCATCCTCTCTGCGCTGTATCTGGCGTTTTCGGTATCGGCGCCCACCAACAGCCAGGTTTGGGATTTGTTCGTGGCGTGGGTGCAGTCCGGGTTCAACCTTGACTTGCCTCCCAAGGCAGATTTAATCGTGCCGTTTTTCAAGACCATCAGTTATCCGCTGGGCGTATGGGGTTTTATCGCCCTGACGTATTTCGTCATCGTCGGCACCAGTAATGCAGTAAATCTGACCGACGGTCTCGATGGGCTGGCTATCATGCCGACGGTAATGGTGGGCACTGCGCTGGGGATATTCGCCTACCTGACCGGCAACGCCAGCTACTCGAAGTATCTGTTCATTCCGCATATCCCTGGTGCGGGCGAGTTGCTGATCTTCTGTGGCGCGATGGCTGGCGCAGGATTGGCTTTCCTCTGGTATAACGCACACCCTGCGCAAGTGTTCATGGGCGATGTCGGAGCGCTCGCACTAGGTGGCGCACTGGGTACGATTGCCGTCATCGTGCGGCAGGAAATCGTACTTTTCATCATGGGCGGAATTTTCGTTGTGGAAACCTTGTCAGTGATGTTGCAGGTTGCTTATTTCAAGTTTACCAAGCGGCGTTATGGTACTGGGCGTCGCATCTTGTTGATGGCGCCGTTGCATCATCACTTTGAACAAAAAGGCTGGAAAGAAACCCAGGTCGTAGTGCGGTTCTGGATTATCTCGATGATGCTGGTGTTGTTTGGCTTGTCTACTTTGAAGTTGCGCTGATGAATTACGACGGCAAACACGTTCTTGTTCTTGGTCTGGGAGAGTCCGGCCTTGCGATGGCGCATTGGTTGCACCGTTGCGGCGCGTTGTTGCGCGTGGCTGATACCCGCGCTGCCCCGCAACGGCTGGCTAGTTTGCGGGACGCGTTGCCGGAAGTGGAGTTCATCGGAGGGGCGGCTTTCGGTGCTGATCTTTTGGCTGATATCGATTTTGTTGCTGTCAGCCCGGGTTTGTCGCCGCATGGCGATCTGCCGGAGATCATGGCCGCAGCAAATGCCCAAGATATCCCGCTCTGGGGCGAGATCGAATTTTTCGCCCAAGGATTGGCCAAACTGCGCCAGGATAGAAACTATGCGCCCAAACTGATTGCGATCACTGGCACCAATGGTAAAACCACGGTAACCAGCTTGGTCGGCCTATTGTGCAAGCGTGCCGGTTGGACGGCGTGCGTGGCCGGCAATATCAGCCCCTGTGCACTGGATGTCTTGCGGGACGCCATCGATAAGGATGATTTGCCGCAGGTATGGGTGCTGGAATTGTCGAGCTTTCAGTTGCACACGACGTACAGTCTGCAGGCTGATGCTGCAACCGTGCTCAATATCACCCAGGATCATCTGGACTGGCATGGCAGCATGGCTGCTTATGTGGCCGATAAAGCCCGGATATTTGGGACTGATGCCGTGCGCGTATTGAATCGCGATGATGCTGCGGTCATGGATTTGGTCGACGCGCAAGCACCCACGGTAACTTTTGGCGTCGGTGCGCCAACGCGGGCGGGTGATTTTGGATTGCTTGATGAGCGCGGCGTCCAATGGCTGTCGGTAGCGGTTGCTGCCGAAGAAGATGAAAAACGCAGTAAGAAAAAGCAGAAAAAGGACAGCATTGAATTGCCTACGGCGATAAGCCGCTTGATGCCCACAGATGCACTCAATATTCGCGGTCAACACAACGCGCTCAATGCACTCGCCGCACTAGCCTTGTGTCGTGCGATCGGTTTGCCGCTTGCTGCGCTATTGCATGGTGTGCGCGAATATCGGGGTGAGCCGCACCGGGTTGAATTGATTACTACGATCGGCGAAGTCAATTACTACGACGACAGCAAAGGCACTAATGTCGGTGCAACAGTGGCGGCCCTGAATGGATTGGGGGCGCAGCAGGGCAGTAATCGGTTGCTATTGATTGCTGGTGGTGACGGTAAGGGGCAGGATTTTTCGAGTCTGGCGGAGCCGGTCGCAAAACATGTCCGTGCGGTGTTCCTGATTGGTAAGGACGCACCTGCCTTGCGCGCCGCCTTAAGCACAACCGCTGTTGCCCTCTACGATTGCTCCAGTCTGGAAGAAGCGGTCCAGCGCGCTGCCGGGGTCGCGCAGCCAGGCGATGCTGTGTTGCTGTCTCCGGCCTGCGCTAGTCTGGATATGTTTGCCAATTATGCGCACCGTGCTCAAGTGTTTGTCGATGCAGTCAGAGAAATTGGTCTGTCCCGCGGCGAGGTGATCGCATGAAATCCGCCTGGCCGGCCATCATGACGTGGTTTGGATTTTCATCTGTCAAAGAGCCGAGACGGGATTTGCCGCAGCGCTCCAAAATGATGGAATACGATCAGCCTTTGATCTGGGTAGTGGTATTACTGATGCTGTTCGGAATGGTAATGGTGTATTCCGCTTCCATTTCTTTGCCTGACTCACCCAAATACGCGAGTTACAACAATAGCCATTTCCTGATCAGGCAGGGGATATTCGTTGCTGCTGCATTTTGCAGCAGCTTGATCGTGTTTCGGGTGCCGATCAGCACCTGGCAGCGCTGGGCGCCGTATCTGTTCGTGGCTACTTTGATACTGCTGCTGTTGGTTCTGGTGCCTGGTGTGGGCAAAGGCGTGAATGGCGCAAAACGCTGGCTATCGTTCAAGGTTTTCAATTTGCAACCTTCCGAATTGATGAAGCTGTTCGTTGTGCTGTATGCAGCTGATTACACGGTGCGCAAGCAGCAATTCATGCATAAGTTGACAAAAGGTTTTCTGCCGATGGCGGGTGCGGTGGCAATGGTCGGTTTGTTATTGTTGCTGGAGCCGGACCTAGGCGCGTTTGGCGTGATCGTTTGTATCGCGATGGGTATTTTGTTTCTGGGTGGTATCAATGGTGTCTGGTTTAGCGGCATCGGCGCCACCCTGGTGGGGATTTTCAGTCTGGTAATTATGTTGTCGCCATGGCGGCGTGAGAGGATTTTTGCCTATCTAAATCCCTGGGCTGAAGAAAACGCATTGGGCAAGGCGTATCAATTGTCGCATTCGCTGATTGCCTTTGGGCGCGGCGAATTGTTCGGCGTCGGCCTTGGCGGCAGTGTCGAGAAATTGCATTATTTACCAGAGGCGCATACCGATTTTTTATTGGCAGTGATTGGCGAAGAACTGGGTTTTGCCGGCGTATTGGTGGTTGTGATGATGTTTTACTGGATCATCAAACGTGCTTTTGAAATTGGTCGTCAGGCCATTGCACTGGATTTGACGTTCGCCGGGTTGGTTGCGAAAGGTGTTGGCATCTGGATCGGTGTCCAGACCTTCATCAATATGGGCGTCAATCTCGGCTTGTTGCCGACCAAAGGATTGACGTTGCCGCTAATGAGTTACGGTGGCTCGGGTGTGTTGATTAATTGTATCGGTCTGGCAATTCTGCTGCGCATCGATTACGAGAACAGGATTTTGATGCGCGGAGGCAGAATATGACGCATCTGAAAACGCTGGTCATCATGGCGGCAGGCACTGGCGGTCATATCTTTCCTGGGCTGGCCATCGCGCAGACCATGAGTGCGCGCGGCTGGCAGGTATCCTGGCTCGGCACCACACATGGCATGGAGCACGATATTGTGCCCCGGCATGGCATCGAGATGGACACCATCGATTTCGCCGGATTGCGCGGCAAAGGTTTGATGCATAGCTTGCGCGGCACATTCAGGCTGCTCGCAAGTTTCGCCTCCTGCTACCGCATCCTCGGTCGCCGCAAACCGGACGTGGTGCTCGGGATGGGTGGGTATGTGACGGTGCCGGGCGGCGTGATGGCGGCTGCGCGCCACATTCCCCTGGCGCTGGTGAATGCGGATGCAGCCCTGTTGTTGTCGAACAAAGCGTTGGTGCCAATGGCAAAACGGGTGCTGTTCGGTTTTCCTGCGGATTTTGGAAATGCAGCCAGTAAGGCCTTGGTAACAGGCAACCCAGTGCGCAAGGAAATCATCGCTTTGCCTGTTCCTGAGCAGCGTTATGCAGCCCGCAGCGGGCCGCTTAGGATTCTGGTGGTTGGCGGCAGTCTGGGCGCAAAAGCCTTGAACGATTGCCTGCCCGCGGCATTGGCTTTGATTCCAGTTGATTTGCGGCCGATAGTCACGCACCAGTCCGGCAAAAAACATGTTGACGTATTGCGCGCAGCGTATGCCACGGCGCAAGTGCAGGCGGAGGTAGTGGATTTCATCGATGACATGCCGCGTCGCTATGCCGATGCCGATCTGGTGATTTGCCGCGCCGGCGCAATTACATTATCGGAGCTAACTGCAGCGGGGGTGGCAAGCGTACTGGTGCCATTGATCGTCTCGACGACTTCACATCAGCGCGCCAACGCCCAGTGGATGGCGCAACAACATGCGGCAATCCATCAGCCACAGGGCGAAATGACGGCGAAAAATTTATCCATATTATTGCAAACCCTGACGCGTCAAGAGTGTCTGACGATAGCGCTGGCTGCTTATGCAATCGGCAGGCGGGATGCAAACGAAATGATTGCAGATGTATTAGAAGAATTGGCGAGCAAGGTATGAAACATAAAGTAAAACACATTCATTTTGTAGGAATCGGCGGCTCGGGCATGAGTGGCATTGCCGAGATATTGCTGAATCTCGGATATATCATCTCCGGCTCGGATCTCGGGTGTAATGCGGCGACGCAGCGCCTGGCTGGTCTGGGCGCACACGTTAGCTTGGGCCATGCTGCCGAAAATACCAATAACGCCGATGTAATCGTTACTTCAACTGCGGTAAAAGCAGATAACCCGGAAGTACTGGCGGCGCGGCAAAAAAATATTCCGATCGTGCCGCGGGCCATGATGCTGGCGGAATTGATGCGTCTGAAGCGTGGCATTGCAATCGCCGGCACGCACGGCAAGACTACGACCACCAGTCTGGTTGCCAGCGTGCTTGCGGAAGGCGGCCTAGATCCGACTTTCGTCATCGGTGGCCGTTTGAATAGCGCTGGCGCCAATGCCAAGCTGGGCGCTGGCGACTTTATTGTGGTCGAGGCAGATGAGTCCGATGCATCCTTCCTCAATTTACTGCCGGTGATTGAAGTCATTACCAATATTGACGCTGATCATATGGAAACATACGGTCACGATTTTGCAAAACTCAAACAAGCCTTCATCCAGTTTACCCAGCATTTGCCTTTTTATGGCGTCGCAGTGTTGTGCCTTGACGATCCTAATGTACGCGAAATCTTGCCCTTTATTTCCAAGCCGATCGTCACGTACGGCTTCCACGAAGAGGCCCAAGTGCGTGCAGTCGATGCCAAGGCAGTTGGCGAACAGATGCAATTCACCGTGCTCCAGGAAGGCTACGCATCGATGAAGGTGACTCTGAATCAGCCCGGCATGCACAATATCCAAAATGCCTGCGCTGCCATCGTGGTTGCCCGTGAGCTGAATGTGGCTGATAGCGCGACGCAAAAAGCATTAATTGAATTTAATGGCGTTGGACGTCGTTTCACGCGTTATGGCGAAATTGATTTGGCCGATGTCGACGGCAAATCCAGCGGTAGTTTTACCTTGGTCGATGACTATGGCCACCATCCGACTGAAATGGCTGCAACACTCGCAGCTGCCCGCGGCGCTTATCCAGAGCGCCGTCTGGTTCTGGCTTTTCAGCCGCATAGATTCACGCGCACGCGGGACCTGTTTGAGGATTTCGTGCGGGTCATGTCTACTGCGGATGCTTTGGTTCTGGCTGAGGTATACGCCGCAGGAGAGCAACCGATTGTCGCAGCCGATGGCCGTGCGTTGGCGCGCGCCCTGCGCGTCGCAGGCAAGGTGGAACCGGTATTTGTCGAGGATATCAATGATATGCCGGAAACCATCATGAATTTTGCTCGGGATGGTGATGTCGTGATCATGATGGGGGCTGGCTCCATCGGCGGCGTTCCTGGAAAACTGGTGCAAGGAAACCATCATGGGTGAGCGTGACATGGTCAAGGAATTTGGCAAGGTCGGTGTCTTGTTTGGCGGTCGTTCGGCTGAACGCGAAGTATCGTTGATGTCAGGTGCGGGTGTGCTCCAGGCGCTGATGGGCAAGGGAATCAATGCCCATGGATTCGATCCGGCAAAGCGCAGCCTGGCGGAACTAGCCGCCGAAAAATTCGATAGTGTATTCATTGCATTGCATGGCCGATACGGCGAGGACGGCACCTTGCAAGGCGCTTTGGAACTGCTTGGCATTCCATACACAGGGCCGGGCGTATTGGCTTCGTCGATTGCGATGGATAAAGCCATGACCAAGCGTATCTGGATGGCAAGCGCACTGGCAACGCCGAAATTCGAAATGCTGACAACGCAGAGCAATTGGGATGCGGTCGTTGCTGCGCTAGGTTTGCCGTTAATTGTCAAGCCTGCGCATGAAGGCTCCACCCTTGGATTGACCAAGGTAACGCAAATTGATCAATTGCCTGCGGCCTTTGCACTGGCCGCCAAATACGACAGTGCAGTCATGGCGGAAGAATTTATTGCCGGCATGGAGTTGACATGCCCGATTCTGGGATATGGCGAACAGGCGAAAGCCTTGCCGGTCATCCGCATCATTGCGCCCGATGCGAATTACGATTATCAGAACAAGTATTTTTCCAACGATACCCAATATCTCTGTCCCTGCGGCCTACCGGCAGAACAGGAGCGTGCCATTCAGGAACTGGCGCTGGAAAGTTACCGTGCGCTCGGCTGCCGTGGCTGGAGTAGGGCCGATGTGATGGTGCGGGCCTCGGACAACAAGCCGTTTTTACTGGAAATGAATACGTCTCCCGGCATGACAGGGCACTCTCTGGTGCCCATGTCGGCAAAAGTCATCGGACTCGGATATGAGGATTTATGCGTTGAAATATTACGTTCGGCTGCGCTCGATCTGACGTCATCCGTCGACTGGATTGTGCGCTAGTTGTCGAACCGCGGTAACAGAGGAACTGCAAAAACCATGTGGCAAGAGATCAAGACACTCAATGCGATAGCCAACACACTGTTTGCAGTGTTCGCATTGCTATTGTTCTCGGCCGGTATTTTTTGGCTGACGCAACGGCCGATGTTCATGTTGACGGTGATCAGGGTGGTGAGCGCTGACGCCATGCAATTGCACCATGTGAATCGGCTGACGGTAAAAGGGGCGGCGCTTCCACGTATCAAGGGGAATTTTTTCACTTCCAACCTGGATGCCGTGCGCATGGCTTTCGAGGGCGTGCCCTGGGTGCGCAAAGCGACGGTGCGCCGGGAATGGCCGAACACACTGGTCGTGACGGTAGAGGAGCACGAACCGCTGGGAACCTGGGGTGAAAACGGGCGCCTGGTCTCAGTCAAGGGCGATGTATTTACGGCCAACCTCGCCGAGGCTGAAGAAAATGGCAGCTTGCCTGAATTCAATGGACCGGAGGGTGCTGAAAAGGAAGTGATTGCGCGTTTTGAGGAGTTCAAACAATGGTTTGCGCCGATACGGCTTGCGCCGGAATCGATACAGCTGTCAGACCGCTATGCGTGGACCGTAAAGCTAAATAACGGTATAGCCGTGGAATTGGGACGGGAACAGAGCAAGGCAATGATGCGCGAACGTGTCGATCGATTTGTAGGTATTTATCCGCAATTGGTAGCGCTGCTGCAGAACAGGATTGAAAGTGTAGATATGCGTTATCCGAATGGGCTGGCACTCAAAGTGAGTGGAATGGCACCTGGATTGGAAAGCAAACGAAAGTAAGCGGAACACGATGACAAAAGACGCAAAAAATTTGATTGTTGGCCTGGATATAGGCACCTCCAAAGTGGTGGCTGTGGTGGCTGAGGTGATGGCTGATGGGCGCCATGAGGTCATCGGTCTCGGCCAGCATGAGTCGAAAGGGCTGAAGAAAGGCGTGGTCGTCAATATCGAGGCGACGGTCGAGTCGATCCAGCGCGCGCTGGAGGAGGCTGAGCTAATGGCCGACTGCAAAATCAGGCATGTGTATGCGGGAATTGCAGGCAGCCATATCCGCAGTTTCAATTCCAGCGGCATGGTGGCAATCAAGGACAAGGAAGTTACCGCCGCCGACGTTTCGCGTGTGATTGAAACTGCCAAAGCGGTCAACATACCGACCGACCAGCAACTGCTGCATACCGTTCCACAAGAGTTCATTGTCGATAATCAGGAGGATGTGCGCGAGCCGATCGGCATGAGCGGTATACGTCTTGAGGTGCGGGTGCATATCGTCACTGGCGCAGTATCGGCGGTGCAGAATATTGTCAAGTGTGTGCGGCGCTGCGGCCTCGAAGTATCCGACCTGATATTGCAGCCGATGGCTTCTGCCGACGCAGTGCTGACGCCGGACGAGAAAGAATTGGGCGTGGTGCTGATCGATATCGGCGCCGGCACCACGGATGTCGCGATATTTTCAGAGGGGGCGATCCGCCATACCTCGGTGATACCGATTGCCGGCGACCAGATCACCAGCGATATCGCGATGGCTCTGCGCACGCCGACCCAGGACGCGGAAGAAATCAAGCTGCGTTATGGCGTCGCCAAACAGGTATTGGCAGATCCGGGGGAGACGCTTGAGGTTCCCGGCTTGGGGGACCGCAATCCACGCACGTTGTCACGCCAGGCGCTGGCGGCCGTGATAGAGCCGCGCGTCGAGGAATTGTTCGCGCTGGTGCATCAGGTGGTGCGCGAGTCCGGTTTTGAAGAAGTGCTGTCGAGCGGGATTGTGATTACCGGCGGCTCAGCGCTGATGCCCGGAATGATCGAACTGGCCGAGGATATCTTCCTGAAACCTGCGCGCATGGGTGTGCCGGGCTACAACGGCCAGCTTGCCGATGTGGTGCGCAGCCCGCGTTATTCGACGGTTCTCGGCCTTTTGCTGGAAGCCAAGAAGCAGTATTACCGTGGCCATGTGGTGACGCAGCAGGAAGGCTCTCTCAAGGAGGCATGGCAGCGCATGAAAGAGTGGTTTATCGGGAATTTTTGATGTGGGCAGGTTCGGCTGGGTAATTTTTTATCGCTTTATTTTTTGTTTAATGGTTGTTTTCAGTCGCTAGCCATCATTTTAATGATTGCTTCCGACTGAAAATCGCAAACTAATAGGAGGACATCATGGAGTTTGATATGGTCGATCATGCTACGCAAGGTACCGTGATCAAGGTGGTCGGAGTCGGTGGTGCGGGCGGCAATGCTGTCCAGCATATGATCAACAAAGGCGTTACCGGGGTTGAATTCATCGCCGCCAATACCGACGCTCAGGCGTTGCTGCACTCGAAGGCGCATAACGTGATCCAGATCGGCGAAACCGGTTTGGGTGCAGGCATGAAGCCCGAGGTCGGCCGTCAACTGGCCGAGGAATCGCGCGCGCGCATCGAAGATGCCTTGCGCGGGGCGCACATGGTCTTCATCGCCGCCGGCATGGGTGGCGGCACCGGCACCGGCGCAGCGCCGATCGTGGCGCAGGTGGCAAAAGAACTGGGCGCACTGACAGTGGCGGTGGTGTCCAAGCCGTTCTCGTACGAAGGCCAGAAGTGCATGGACATCGCCGACGAAGGGTTGGAAGCGCTGTCGCTGCATGTCGATTCGCTGATCATCATCCTGAATGAAAAACTCGAAGAGATCTACGAAGACGACACCATGGTGGAATGGCTGCAGCATGCCGATGACGTGCTCAACAATGCGGTGGCCGGGATCGCCGAGATCATCAATGTCCCTGGCCACATCAACGTCGATTTCAACGATGTTAAAACCATCATGGGTGAGCAGGGCAAAGCCATGATGGGTACCGCGACCGCATCCGGCGTCGATCGCGCACGCATCGCCGCCGAACAGGCGGTTGCTTCACCTTTGCTGGATGGCATCGATCTGTCCGGCGCCCGTGGGGTACTGGTCAATGTGACGGCCAGCCGTAGTCTGAAGGGTAAGGAAATCAAGGAAGTCATGGCGGCGGTTCGTGCGTTTGCGGCGCCTGATGCTTCGATCGCCCAGGGTATCGCCTACGATGACAGCATGGGCGATGACATTCGCGTGACAGTCGTGGCGACCGGACTTGGACGTGCCAAGAAGTCGATGCAGCTGGTGCAAAACACCATGCTGCGTACCGGCACCCACAACGAGCCAATGATGGCGCCGTCAATTGCGGGCGCTTTGCCACAAGGCATGACTACCGCGTCGCATGCGTTTGACGGCCTCAAGGCACCGGCGGTGTGGCGTCGCGAATCTGCCTCGGAAACTGTGCGAGCGCTGGAAAAAAACGGCATGGAAACCTATGATATTCCAGCTTTTCTGCGCAAGCAGGCTGATTAAGAATTCTAGGTTTTGCTGGCGCGGTGCGGATATGCCGTCCCCGGCAGGAAAAAATAGACTAGGGCATACTGTTCTTCGTACGCCGCGCCAAAGCTGGCGCGGCGTTTTTTTGTCCACAATATTTTCAGATATGGAAGGAAATCAATATGACGATTAAAATCGGCGAAAAATTGCCCGAAGGTACGCTTGCAGAATTCATCGAGGTTGAATCCGCCGGATGTTCGCTGGGACCGAATTCATTTAATGTCAGTGATCTTGCCAAAGGCAAGAAGATCGTTATTTTCGGTTTGCCGGGTGCTTACACGCCGACTTGTTCGGCGCAACACGTACCAGGTTATGTCGTGCATGCGGCTGATCTCAAAGCCCAGGGCGTCGATGAAATCTGGTGTATCGCAGTCAACGATGCTTTCGTGATGGGCGCCTGGGGACGGGATCAAAAGGTGAACGGTGTTGTGCGCATGATGGCCGATGGTAATGCGGCGTTCAGCAAATCGCTCGGCCTGGATGCCGACTTCACAAAATTTGGCATGGGTACACGTTCGAAGCGCTATTCGATGCTGATTGATGATGGCGTCGTCAAGCAGTTGAATGTAGAAGAAGGTGGCAAGTTTGATGTTTCCAGCGCTGAAACGATGTTGGCGCAATTGGGCTAAAGTCGATTCCGCAAGTCCGTCAGCCCACCCAGGCCTGATGGGCAATAAAAAAGCCCGCACGATATTTCATGCGGGCTTTTTTTATGCGCCGAACTGTTACAACGGCAGGCGCTATGGCACTGCAGAAATTATTTCAGATGATTCGAAATCAATTTCGTCATCTCAAACATCGATACCTGTTCTTTACCGTCGAAGATGGTTTTCAGATTGGCATCCGCATTGATCATGCGTCTATTTTGCGGATCTTGCAGGTCCAGTTTCTTGATGTATTCCCACACTTTTTTGGTGACTTCGGTGCGCGGTAGCGGAGTTGCACCGACTACGGTTGCCAATGCTGCAGATGGAGTCATCGGCTTCATGAAAGCTGCGTTTGGTTTGCGCGCTGGAGTTGCTGCCGCTTTTTCTGGAGCAGCTTTTTTAGCCGGTGCTAATTTTGTTGCTGCAGGTTTCTTGGCTTCGGGTTTTTTCGCTGTTGCCATAGGGTGAACTCCTCGTGAACTGTTAAGAAATAACGCATTTTTGCGTACCCGCTAATATTGGTGGGGTTTGCAGGGGGACGCAAGTGTTTTCTGTGTGTTTGCCGCGAATTCAGACGATTGTGGTCTTAACGCATGCCGGGCATCATGCCTTTCATGCCGCGCATCATTTTCATCATGCCGCCGCCCTTGAGTTTTTTCATCATCGATTGCATTTGTTCGAATTGCGCCAGCATCCGGTTTACCTCTTGTACTTGCACTCCGGCACCTGCGGCAATGCGGCGTTTGCGCGTGGCCTTGATCAGATCCGGCTTGCTGCGTTCTAACGGCGTCATCGAATTGATGATGCCTTCCATGCGCTTAACCTGTTTATCTGCCTGGCCCATATTGGCGCCATTGGCAGCTTGCTGGAGTTGCGCCGGCAGCTTGTCCATCAGATTGGCGAGTCCACCCATTTTCTTCATCTGCGCCAGCTGCGATTTGAAGTCGTTCAGGTCAAATTTACCGCCAACCTTGAGTTTTTGGGCCAAATCCTGTGCCGCCTTGACGTCCACCCCTTTTTGGGCTTCTTCCACCAGCGCCAGGATATCGCCCATGCCGAGGATGCGGTTAGCCATCCGGGTGGGATCGAAGGCTTCGAGTCCATCGAGTTTTTCGGAAACGCCGGCGAATTTGATCGGTTTGCCGGTGATGTGGCGCACCGACAAGGCAGCGCCACCGCGCGAGTCGCCGTCCAGCTTGGTCAGCACGATGCCTGTCAAGGGCAGCGCATCGTTGAAGGCTTTGGCGGTATTGATCGCGTCCTGGCCCAGCATCGCATCGACCACGAACAGGGTTTCGATCGGCTTGACTGCAGCATGGATGGCAGAAATCTCGCGCATCATCTGTTCGTCGATGCCCAGGCGGCCTGCGGTATCGATGATCAGCACGTCGTGATAATGCCTTTTTGCATAATCCAAGGCGGCCAATGCGATATCAACCGGCTTGTCAGTGCTTTGCGACGGGAAAAAATCGGCTCCCACCTGGCCCGTGACCGCCTGCAGTTGGGCAATTGCGGCAGGACGATAGACGTCGGCCGATACGGTCAATACTTTTTTCTTCTTTTCGCCGATCAGGTATTTGGCGAGCTTGCCGACCGTGGTGGTTTTACCGACACCTTGCAGGCCGGCCATCAGAATGATTGCCGGCGGCTGAGTGGCAAAATTCAGTTGCGATGCTTCCGGACCCAGATCGGCGCCCATCAGGGATGCCAGTTCGCGCTGTACCACGCCGACTAGCGCTTGTCCCGGTGTCAGCGAAGAAATGACGTCTTCGCCGAGAGCCTTTTGCTTGACACTCGCAATGAATTCGCGCACTGCAGGCAGCGCTACGTCGGCTTCCAGCAGCGCCATGCGCACTTCGCGCAGCATTTCTGCGGTATTCGTTTCGGTAAGACGCGCTTCGCCGCGCATGGTTTTGACGACTTTGGCGAGGCGCTGGGTAAGATTATCTAGCATGGCAGTGGCGTTTCAGAAATGGGGCGACGAGTCAACAAGCGCAATATGCGCAATGTGCGCGGTGTGCGGCGCGATTGGACTGAAATTGCGCGCGCCGGAATGTAAAGCGCCATTTTAACCGATGCGGTACGCGCCGACGGCGCCGGCGCGCATTAAACCTTATAGCGTTTAATGCTGTGCCGTTTGGCAATCATTGCACGTGGCTGAATTCTCGCCGGGCTGCGAACATTCCTTGTAATACCATTATATTTGACGGAGTATGCCAAAATATATGGTGCTTACCGCATATATTTAATGCGGTATATTAAAATACTAGCATTAGTATAATTTACGATAAAAATCTCTCAAATTTCTGCCTGGATTCAATTTCCTGACAAAATGACAGGCACTGTCAGGTATGGTGGAGTGGGCAGATGGTGTAAACTGCCGGCATGCAAATCTCATTTTTTATTGCGGCAGCGCTATTCTATGCAATCTGCGCATTTCTGCCGGCGCGCCAGCACATCGCCATTTCCAGCGGAACTGCGTTCGCCTGGCTTCTGCATGGAGCTGCGTTGTGGTCGGACGTGATTATCGCGCCTGAAACATTGCGGCTCGGGTTTGCGATCATGCTGTCGGCGGCATTTTGGGTTTCGGTTGCCGCTTACTGGCTTGAAAACCGCAATTTTGCGATGGATGGCTTGCGTGTGCTGGTGTTGCCCGCGGCTGTGCTGGCGGCTATCTTGCCGATTGTGTTTCCGGGTAGCGTCGTGCCGCTGGAAGGGAAGTCACACTTGTTCGCGTGGCATATCGCGGTGTCCATGCTGGCGTATGGCACGCTGACCGTGGCCGCCTTTCATGCGGTTTTGATGACGATCCAGGAATCCAGACTGCACTTGAATGCGGGCATCCGCTCGCAGGGTTGGGTTGCCTCGGCCATCGATCGTCTGCCGGCCCTGCTGACGATGGAAAAACTGTTGTTTCGCCTGATTGGATTCGGCTTCGTATTGTTAACGCTGACGGTGCTGTCGGGCGTCGTATTTTCAGAGCAGCTATTCGGCCAGGCGTTCAAATGGAATCACAAGACTGTGTTCACCATGCTGTCATGGCTGTTGTTCGGCTTGTTGCTGGCGGGGCGGAAATGGCAGGGCTGGCGCGGTAAAACTGCGCTGAGCTTCACCTTGTCGGGCTTTGCAACCTTGCTGCTGGCGTATGTCGGTAGCCGTTTCGTGCTTGAAGTTGTGCTGCATCGAGGTGGCGTATGAAGTTTTTGGCCTGGATATTATTGGTTTTGCTCGTGGTGTGGGCAATCCGCTCCAAGAGAAATGCGATGCGCTCGGATAAAACCGCAGTGCCGCGGCTCGCTGAGCCCGAACTGATGGTGCAATGCGCCCATTGCGGCGTGCATTTTCCCGCTTCCGAAGCGGTTAGCCAGGCTGACATGTCGTTTTGTAGCGAAGAACACCGCCATCTGCATTTTCCTTCCTAGAGCATGGCGCGCGGTGATCTGATCAGTCCTTTCGAGCCTGACGCGACCTTTTGGCGTTCGCTGCAGGCCATGAATCTGACCCGGATCATCATTGCCGGTTTGCTGCTTGCGTATTTCAGTG
This sequence comes from Gelidimonas diazotrophica, assembly GCF_055694025.1. Classification (NCBI taxonomy): domain Bacteria; kingdom Pseudomonadati; phylum Pseudomonadota; class Betaproteobacteria; order Burkholderiales; family Oxalobacteraceae; genus Gelidimonas; species Gelidimonas diazotrophica. Next base: position 2,944,700 of record NZ_CM146349.1, on the reverse strand, counting down.
TTAACGGCAGCAGGGGCGGCTGGGTAAGCGGGCAGACTGTTTACCTGAAAATTTGCATCGCATATTTGTTGCTGGCGCCCGTATTTGCGTTATTGCTGGCTTACTCCCGGCGTCGTTTCCTATTGCAACTGTCGGCCCAGATTGCCGTCGATATTCTGGTCATTTCAGCGCTGTATGTAGCTGCTGGCGGCGCCAAAAGCGGTTTGGCGATTCTGTACCTGTTCCCGCTAGCCGGTGCTGCAATTCTTGCCCCTCTTGTGCTGGCACTGTTTTTCGTCTCGGTCGTGACCTTGTTTTTATTGGCGGAAAGCGGGTATCGGGCATTAACGCTGGACGGCGACGCGCCATTCATGCAGGCAGGGCTTTACGGCGCAGCATTTTTTGCCGTAATTTTTGTCGTCAATCGACTTGCTGCCAGGCTCATCAGGCAAGAGCATCTGGCTACCAGGCGCGGCATGGATTTGCAAATCCAGCAGGCCATCAATCGGCTGGTGATCGCAGACATGGGAGACGGCATTCTGGTGGTAGACCGCGACGGTGCGGTTCTGATGGGTAATCCCGCTGCGCAACAAATGCTGGGGGTGGCTCACTTGCGCCGAAAACCGGCTTGGCGCTTGAGCGATATACCTTCGTTTGCACCGATTTCTGAGGCGTTTCTTGCGTGGTCAGCCGTATCTGGAAACTCGGGGCCGGCGCCCGAGCAAGCGAAGGCGCCGATTTTTGTTTTCATCAAGCCTCCGATGCAGGCGACGCTGGCCGCTGCAACGACCATTCGGGGCGCGCGACGGGAGCTTTTTTCTCACCTCAAACTGCGCTTTGCGGCAGTCGATACGACTGAACCGAAAATTGCCAGAACCATTATTTTCTTGCGTGATGTCAGCGAGATCGAAAATCAGGCGCAGCAATTGAAACTGGCATCGATGGGGCGCCTGACCGCCAGCATCGCACACGAAGTCAGAAACCCGCTGGCGGCGATTTCGCATGCTGCCGCATTGTTGCAGGAAGAGGCTATCGACCCTGTTGCTACGCGACTCTTGCATATCGTCGCTGATAATGTGGCCCGGGTGAACCGCATGATTGAGGATATTCTCAATCTCTCGCGTAAAGCGCAACTGCACGGCGAACCTTTCATGCTGCTCCCGGTATTGATCGATATCGTCAAGGAATTTGAGGATGCGCATCAACTGCCCTCTGCCATGATTGCATTGACCGGTTCCGATACGCCGCGAGTGCGCTTCGATCCGATGCATCTGCGCGAAGTGGTGGTGAATTTGCTGTCGAATGCGATTCGCTATGCCAGCCCGCAGCCGGGCAGCATCCGGCTGCGTATCGTTTGCGACGATGCCAGCCGGCTGGAGCTGCATGTGCAGGATGACGGTCCTGGGATTGCGGCGGCAGTGCGGGCGCATTTGTTCGAGCCTTTTCATACCACTTCCAGCAAGGGCACCGGCCTGGGACTCTATCTGGCGCGGGAATTATGCTTGAATAATGGCGCGATGCTCGATTACGAATATCGCGCCGATGAGGTCGATCAGCGCTATGGCGAGCGCATCGGCAGGTTTGTGATTACGTTTGCGCTGCCGCACTTGCCTTGATTATTAACCCAACTAACAGACTGTAGCCATGGCTTCTCCTCGTATTTTAGTGGTCGATGACGAAGCGGATTTGCGTGAATTGCTGGAAATCACGCTGGTTCGCATGGGGCTCGATGTCGATAGCGCCGACAGCCTGCGCGCTGCGCGGGCGCTTCTGGCGCAACAGCAATATGCACTGGTATTGACCGACATGCGGCTGCCGGATGGCCTGGGCATCGAGTTGGTAAGCGAAGTTGCCAGCACCTGCAAAAATACGCCGATCGCAGTCATTACCGCTTTCGGCAGTGCTGAGAATGCGGTGGCTGCACTCAAGGCAGGCGCGTTTGATTATGTTTCGAAGCCGCTGGCATTGGAACAGTTGCGTCTGCTGGTGCGCTCTGCGCTGCACTTGGGCGGCGCTGCGGGCATGTCCGCCAAACCTGCTGCGGCGAACCTGCCGGCAGCGCGGCTGACGGGAGATTCGCCCGCCATGCAAGCCTTGCGGGCCCAGATCGTACGTCTGGCGCGCAGCATGGCGCCGGTGGCGATTAGCGGCGAATCCGGCAGCGGCAAGGAGCTTGCGGCGCGCGAAATCCATGCCCGCAGCGCCCGGGCAGACCAGCCCTTCATCGCCGTCAATTGCGGCGCAATCCCCGACAGTTTGATGGAAGCGGAATTTTTCGGATATCGCAAGGGCGCATTTACCGGAGCCATGGAAGATCGCGACGGATTTTTTCAGGCGGCGCATGGCGGCACGCTGATGCTGGACGAGGTAGCCGATTTACCGCTGGCAATGCAGGTCAAGTTATTGCGCGCGATCCAGGAGCGTCGCGTACGCAAAGTCGGCGCAACCGTCGAGGAACCGGTGGACGTGCGCATCATTAGCGCAACGCACAAAAATCTCGCCCGATGCGTTGAAGAGGGAAGCTTTCGGCAGGATTTATATTACCGCCTGAATGTAATCGAGCTGGTACTGCCGGCATTACGCGAGCGGCTGGAAGATATCGGCCCGCTGGCGGATGCCATCCTGGCGCGGCTGGCGACGACCGACAACGCAGCCGTGCTTGGGCCGGGAGTGCAGGCAGCATTACGCGGCCATGCCTTTCCGGGCAATGTGCGCGAACTGGAAAATATCCTTGAACGTGCGCTGGCGTTTGCCGAGAACGGGGTGATTGAAGTCGCCGACCTGGCGCTGAAAATGGCAAAACCGCTTACCTTATTAATGTCGCCGGATACCGCGCCAATCCCATTACAGCAGCAGATAGTCGCTGCTGCCGGTGCTGCAACTGCACGCAATCCTTGCGATGATGGCATTCCAAGCTGTTTGCCGGATTACCTGAACGATATCGAGCGCGACATCATCCGGCGCGCTTTAATCCAGACCAGATTCAATCGCACCCAAGCCGCAGAGTTGCTTGGCATCAGTTTTCGCCAATTGCGCTATCAGATGCAGAGGCTTGATATCAGTGAGCCCAAATGAGACAAAATAAATGGTTTCAATCTAAGTTCGAGGTGGCGGCCGATGGCTGGTGTGGGCAGGCGCTGCGCATTGTTTCGCCCAACTGCGATGCACGGCCGGTGGGCGCCGACATCGACTTGCTGGTGATTCACAATATCAGTCTGCCGCCAGGGCAGTTTGGCGGCGAATGGATTTGCGACCTATTTACCAACCGACTCGATTGCGATGCGCACCCGTACTTCGATCAGTTGCGCGCGCTGCGGGTTTCAGCCCATTTTCTGATCCGCAGGGATGGCGTTCTGGTCCAGTTCGTATCCGTCAATGATCGCGCCTGGCACGCGGGTGCATCGTCGTTTGGCCAACGGCAGCAGTGCAATGATTTTTCCATCGGCATCGAGTTGGAAGGAAGCGATTTCGAACCCTATGCTGAGCCGCAGTATGCGTCGCTGGTCAAACTCACCAGCGCATTGCAAACCCGTTATCGGCTCACGGATGTAGTCGGACATGAACATATCGCGCCAGGTCGGAAGACTGATCCGGGGCCGTTTTTTGATTGGCTCCATTACCGCCATGCATTAAATCAGCAGTCATTGTCAGTGCATACGCGCAGCGTACTGCGCTTCCCCGCTGCTCCGATATGACTTGAAAAATCAAGCTGAATAAATCAAGCATGAATACATGCCATTCATGGCTAGCGCCACATCACCGCGGCGCAACAGTAACGCTACCTCCGGCGCGATGCACTGTAACTTCGGAATCGACCTGATCGACACGATCAAGATGGAACATCCGCACTGATCGACAGCGCAATTTCGGGCAGGGATCAAAGCCTTGTTTGTGCACGCGGTAGAGTTGGAATATCGCTACGCAGAGGATACAATGCCGCGATGAGTGCCAGGTTTGGCTAGGTTTGAATGCGCCGATGTTCAAAGGCTACCTTCGATTCATTGCAAATCGTCGCATACAGCAGATTGGGCTTGACCCGATGTTTGCACAGGAAGAGAATCCATTCCCATGGATGAGCGAGATGTTCGACTTGAAGTAGGAACGTAATTTTTTCGAGACGCGGGTCCCCGAGTATCAAACCGGCGCTGCACTTAACTGAAAATGAGCATCTGGCAGCATGATCGAAGGGCAGATGCAAGCGTCGTCTGGACCCCAGTAGACAAAGCAAAAATGGAAGGTTGTCACCCGATTTGATGGACAGTGAAAAACCGAATTTCCCTTATCAGTTAATGCCGCCAGACCTGACCAAGTCAGGCGAGACGGCTTTTTCTTTGCAAAAACTGGAAGTGTTTCAGGAACAGGATTCCAGCGCCAGTGTTATCGCTGGCGTTTTTTCTGGGTACAACCGCAGTATTGTTGCTTAACCTGTTTTGCAGGTTAACCTCCGACGTGATTTTTGCGTATTTGTGCGTGTTACGGGAGGGGGTGCCATTGTGGCCGGATTGCCGTATTGGACGTTGGATACGGCAATCCGGCTGGTGCCGAATTCATTGGCGCATGCAAAGGTTTGTTTGTCCCGATGAATAATCCGCCTGGCCGATCGCGATGGTTAGTCGGATTGAAATCTTGAAAATTGATTTTCCCATCTCACGTGAAGGAGAAAAAAATGGCAACAGCAGTCAAAAAACCAGCAGCGAAGAAACCGGCCGTCAAGTCCGCCGCGCCTGCGAAAAAACCAGTGGCAGCAGCCGCTGGAAAAAAAGCACCTGTAGTAGCAGCTAAAAAAGCGGCACCGAAAGCAGTTGCTGCCAAAACAGTCATAGCTAAAAAGCCGGCAGCCAAGAAGTCGGCAGCCAAGACGGTAGCAAAAACGGTCGCGGCCAAACCGGCGGCAAAATTGGCAAGCAAGGCAGTCATAGCCAAACCGGCAGCGAAGAAAGCTGCAGCAGCGCCAAAGGCAGCAGCGCCGAAGGCAGCCGCTGTCAAAGCAGCCGCAGCCAAGAAGACGGCAGCCAAGACGGTAGCCAAAGCGGTCGCGGCAAAACCGGCGGCAAAACTGGCCAGCAAGGCAGTCGCAGCCAAACCGGCAGCAAAGAAAGCTGCAGCAGCACCGAAGGCAGCCGCTGTCAAAGCCGTCGCAGCCAAGAAGCCGGTCGCCAAAAAGCCGGTAGCCAAGGCGGTCGCGGCCAAACCGGCGGCAAAACTGGCAAGCAAGGCAGTCGCAGCCAAACCGACAGCAAAGAAAGCTGCAGCAGCACCGAAGGCAGCCGCTGTCAAAGCCGTCGTAGCCAAAGCAGTTGCGGCCAAACCGGCTGCGAAGAAAGCTGCGGCAGCACCGAAGAAAGGTGTTGCGACGAAAGCCGCGGCAACCAAGAAGCCGGCAGCAAAAACCGCGGCACCTAAAAAGGCAGCGGCAAAGTCGGATGCGAAAACCGTGCTTAATCCAGCTGCAGCATGGCCGTTTCCAACCGGCTCCCGTCCTTAATCCAGCAACCTTGCCCAGAAGCCGCAATGGCTTCTGGCACAATACCCGCTGTGTGGCTTGTTGCCATACGGCGGGTTTTTTATTTAAGGGGATTCCATGCTGCAGGGCATTTTGACGTTGATAGTGGGTACCGTGGCGGCCATCGTGGCCGGCGCGTTGTTGTTGCGGTTCTGGATGCAGGCGGTGCGGATGCGGCCACCGACATCGATTGCGCAATTTGTTTTTCGCCTGTCGGACTGGCTGGTGCTGCCGCTGCGTCGCTTGTTGCCTGGCGCGGGCGGTTACGACTGGGCATGCCTGTGTGGCGCCTACCTGATCGCGGTGCTTGCTACCGCAGTCGAGATGCTGTTTATTTCGCCGTTCTCATTTCAGGCGCTATTGTTGCTGGCGCTGTTGCGGCTGTTGCAGTGGGCGTTTTATGGCTGGATGGGTTTGCTGATCATCGAAGCGGTGTTTAGCTGGGTCAATCCGCAGGCGCCGCTGGCGCCGTTGGTGCGGGCGCTGAATGAACCGCTGTTGCGCCCATTGCGGCGCATTATTCCCTTGATCGGAAATATCGATTTGTCGCCGCTGGCGGCATTGCTGATTTTACAGGTGGCGTTGCAAGTGCTCAGCAGGCTGGTCTTAGCGCTGGCATGAACCACGACTGGTGTTCTCTCACGGCGCAAGGAATCCGTCTGGCGGTTCAGATTACGCCTAATGCGAAACGCAGCGAGGTCATCGGCGTACTGGACGACGTATTGAAGATACGGCTGCAGGCGCCGCCGATTGAAGGCAAGGCGAATCTGGCATTGACGCGTTTTATCGCCACTACGCTGGGCCTGCCTAAAAGCGCGGTGGTCTTGATCCACGGCCAGACCAGCAAGCGCAAGCTGCTGGAAATTCACGCGCCGCAATTGACTCTCGCCGCGCTACGGCAGGCATTGCTTCCTGAATAATTTAATGGAGCTCCGGCCGCATTCAGTAGTTCTCAGTTGCACTTAGTGCGTGATGTGGGTGTGGCCGCTGCGTGTCATCACTTTCACCCGCTCCCCAGGCTGGAAAACCGCGCCGGGTTCGATCCGGTAAGTGACTGCTGCGCCATCGCCATCATCCAGGCGCAGCAGCAATTTCGTGACGGTTCTGGTGCGCCCGGATTGCCTGCCCGGCGGCGCACCCGGATTGTCCACAATCACCGCTCCTGCAGCCACTGGTTCACCATCGGTGATGTCACTGATAACCGCACTGTCCGCCGCAATGATGGTGGCCATCCGCACCAGGGTGCTGCCCTGGGTGGAGGATGTGATCGGAGTGGGGTTGGATCGCACAGGCATGGTGCACCCGATGGTTAGCGCAGCCAGAAGCAAGGTTAGCAGACGGAAATTGGCGCGCATGGTCATGGTCGCAGATAGGTTCGTGATCTTTCTTACAGACGATAGCCGAACGCGGTAAAGAAGCGTTCTTCAATTTCAGCCTTGCTTGGTGCGTGATTCTGTCCACCCTGGTGCGCAATCTTGATCGCCCCCATCAGGCTGGCCAAGCGGCCGGTACTGGCCCAATCCATGTCATTGCTCAAGCCGAACAGCATGCCGGCGCGGAAGGCATCGCCACAACCGGTTGGATCGACTATGCGCTCTGCCGCAACGCAGCCGATCTCGATACGCCCGGCTGCAGTGAAGATATGGGCGCCCAACTCTCCGCGCGTGACGACCAGCGCCGACACCCGCTGCGCAATCTGATCCAGCGTCAAACCGGTGCGCTGGGTCAATAGCTCGGCTTCATAGTCGTTGACAGCAATATAGGTCGCCAGTTCAATGAAATGGATCAGTTCGGCGCCGCTGAACATCGGCAAACCCTGACCTGGATCAAAGATGAATGGAATATCCAGATCGGCGCAATCGCTGGCGTGTTGCAGCATGCCGTCGCGCCCGTCGGGCGCGACGATGGCCAGCTTGACCGGACCGGCATCGGCCACCCGGTTTTCGTGCGAGAACATCATCGCGCCCGGATGGAAGGCGGTAATCTGATTGTTGTCGGCATCCGTGGTGATGAATGCCTGCGCGGTATAAGCGGCTGGGAAAGTGCGGATATTGCGCCTGGAAATACCCAACTGGTCGAGCCGGTCGAGGTACGGCTGGCTGTCTTGGCCGGCGGTTGCCATGATGCGCGGGTCGCCGCCTAATAGTTTCAGGTTGTAGGCGATATTGCCGGCGCAGCCGCCGAACTCCTTGCGCAACTCCGGCACCAGGAAGCAAACGTTAATCTTGTGTAACTGGTCCGCCAGGATCGCATTGGAGAAGCGGTCTCCGAACGACATGATGGTGTCAAAAGCGATCGAGCCGCAAATCAGGGAAGTCATGATGGAGAGTCGAATAAATCGATTTGGTTAGTTGAAGTGGAGCGCAGTGCATTTCAGTTGCGCGCTATGGAATGGCAATATGCAGTATTAGTACTGGGTGTATCAGTTAAAATCTATTGATCCCCGCGTATATATAAAGCGCCTTAAAAAATACTGGCATGTTTTATGTCATTACGGGTAAAACAGCACCACGCGATAGCCGGCAGCCTTCAGTTGGATCAGCGTAAATGTGAGCCGGATCGATTGTTCGCTGTCGGCGGCAAAGCCGTTGGCGATGTCGGCAGCGGCAACCGGAAATTCGCGCGGCGTGAAGACGCGCCGCAGGATGGCGCGTTCAGTGCCGTCGTTCAAGGTCAGCTCAATATTCGGCCATGCCTGAACTGTGCTGCTGCGATTGCGCAGCAGTAGCGTCAGAACTAGGGCGTCGGCAGCGCCGGGCTGGGCCTGCAGTTCGGAGGATTCGATGGTGATCGCGTCAATCTGTGCCGGCAGCGCAATGCTGCAGCCGAGCGCCCGGCAGATCTCAAGCAGTGCCGGTTTGGCTTGCGGTAGGTGCGCGGCGATCTGATTGCGCAGCGCATAACCGGTTTGCGCCAGTAAAACCAGCGTCAGGATGGCCGATCCGGCGCCGAACAGCATCCGCACCCGGCGCTTCCTGTGCTGCTGGCGGCGCGCGGCCGTGACGAAACCGGGCTCTCGCGCATCACTCTCAAAAGATTGTGCTGCAGCCGGCTGTGCCTCGGCTGGCAATGGATCGATGTAGTGAAAGTCGCGTAGCGACTCACTCTGCTCCCCTCCCCCGGCATGGCTTTTCCCGGTGCCCGAATCGCCATGCGATTCGCTAGCGGGAGAGGGGGCGGGGATGATGGGTGAAGCAGGGGTTCCGGGCAGCATGCTGCCCGAGGCTTCGGCCGGTTCGGTATTTTCGTCGGCCAGTGGCGCAGTTTCGGACGCTGCCTGTTGCTGCGGCGCGGCGCTTGAGACGGAATCGGCGGGGTACCAATCATCCTGGTCCCATGACTGTTCTAACTGCTGAAAATTGATCAGCGTCATGCCTTCCAGCGCGCCGTAATCGAGTTCCTCCAGATCATCTGCCGGATCGAACTTGGGCTGCGCGACTGACGCGGCATCATCAGGTTCTGCAGTAACTTCTGCAGTAACAACAGCAGGAATGGTCGCAGCAACGGGAGTTGGGTCGGTGCCGGATTGCAAGCCGGTTTCGGCATTGTCGAATGCCGCTGGCGTCGGTGTGCTAGTCAGATCGTTTATTGCCCCAGGCGGGGGCAGTCCGCCCACCTCTTCGGTGCCGATTTCCGGCGCGGCGGCAGTAGTTGCTGCTGGCGGCATTCCGGCTGGCGGCAATAAATGCTCTATTCCGTTGAATACCTGCCGGCATTGTCCGCAGCGCACCATGCCGGCGCGTAATTTCAATTGATCAGGTGCGACCCGAAACGTCGTGCGGCAATGCGGACATTGGGTGGCGAGCGCCATTATTATGCAGTGGCTGATGCGGCTGATGGTGCTCGTCGGCCGGAAAGTGCCACCCAGCCGTCCTGTTCGGCCCATACCGTCAGACTGATCAAAGGGGCATAGGCAGCGGCGACTTCTTGCGCCTGCTGTGCCAATATGCCGGACAGCACCAGCGCGCCACCGGCGGCGACCCGCGCAGCCAGCATCGGCGCCATCAATGCTAGCGGGCCAGACAGGATATTGGCTACCACGATGTCGAACGTTTGGCCGTGCGCTACCTTGCCGAAGGCGTCTGGCAGGTAATAATTGATCGCGCAATTATTGCGGGTGCTATTGGCAGTGGCAGACTCGATTGCCTGCGGGTCGATATCGACCCCGATGACGCTGGCAGCACCCAGTTTTTGCGCAACCATCGCAAGAATGCCGGAGCCGCAACCATAGTCGAGCACCGACAAGCCTTGAGGCGCATGCGCTTCCAGCCATTCCATGCAGAGCCGGGTGGTCGGATGGCTGCCGGTGCCGAAAGCCAGACCGGGATCGAGTTCCAGTATCAAGCCGTTCGGGTCCGGCGCGGTATGCCAGCTGGGCACCACCCAGATATTCTTGCCGATATGGATCGGTTCGAACTGGGATTGGGTCAAACGCACCCAGTCCTGATCCGCCACCGCCCGCAGCGTGTAAGCCGGAATGCTGGCAAGTTTGGCGGCGGCGCTGGCCTGCGCCATGATGGCCGCAGAATCGGCGTCGGCTTCAGTCAGGGCGATCACGCGGCTGCGTTCCCATGCGGCTTGATCCGGCTCCATGCCGGGTTCGCCGAACAGCGGTATTTCGGCCGCCGTGCCCAGGTCGGCATCTTCGACAGCTACCGACAGCGCACCGGCTTCCATCAATGCATCCGACAGCGCTTCTGCGTGCGTGCGTGCGACTTCGATGACGATTTCAGTCCAGCTCATGGCAGCTGTTTGGTGGGTTTTTGCGGCACCTTCGGTAAATCCGGTTTTTCCGCCAGTTTATGCTCCAGGTAATGGATGCTGGTGCCACCTTCTATGAAGCGCGCATCGACCATCAGTTCCCGGTGCAGCGGAATATTGGTCAGGATGCCTTCCACCACCATTTCCGACAGTGCAATCTGCATCCGCCTGATCGCCTGTTCGCGCGTGGCGCCGTAGGCAATCACCTTGCCGATCATCGAATCGTAGTAGGGCGGCACGTAATAGCCGTCATAAGCATGGGAATCGACCCGGATTCCGGGGCCGCCCGGAACGTGCCAGGACGTGATCCTGCCGGGCGATGGCGTAAATTTGAATGGGTCTTCGGCATTGATGCGACACTCGATCGCATGGCCGGTGAGCTTGACTTCGCGCTGGCGATAGCGCAGTTTTTGGCCGGCCGCGATGCGGATCTGTTCTTGCACGATGTCGATGCCGGTGATCATTTCGGTCACTGGATGCTCGACCTGGACCCGGGTATTCATCTCGATGAAATAAAACTCGCCTTCTTCATACAGGAATTCAAAGGTGCCGGCGCCGCGGTAGCCGATCTTGCGGCAGGCGTCGGCGCAGCGTTCGCCGACTTTCTCGATGATTTTGCGCGGGATGCCTGTTGCCGGCGCTTCTTCGATCACTTTCTGGTGCCGGCGCTGCATCGAACAATCGCGCTCGCCGAGCCAGATCGCATTCTTGAATTCATCGGCCAAAATCTGGATTTCCACATGGCGCGGATTTTCCAGAAACTTCTCCATATAGACTTCCGGATTGCCGAAGGCGGCGCCAGCTTCGGTTTTGGTCATTGCGACCGCATTCAACAGCGCAGCTTCGGTATGCACCACGCGCATGCCGCGCCCGCCGCCACCGCCGGCCGCCTTGATGATGACCGGGTAGCCGACCTGGCGTGCGGTCTGAATGATGATTTTGGGATCGTCCGGCAACGCGCCTTCCGAACCGGGCACGCAGGGTACGCCGGCCTTGATCATGGTTTGCTTGGCCGAGACCTTGTCGCCCATCAGGCGAATCGAGTCCGGACGCGGGCCGATGAAGACGAAACCAGACTGCTCCACCCGTTCGGCAAAGTCGGCATTTTCGGACAGGAAGCCATAGCCGGGATGGATTGCCTGGGCATCGGTGACTTCAGCGGCGCTGATGATGGCCGGCATGCTCAGGTAGCTTGAAGCCGATTGCGCCGGGCCGATACAGACCGATTCATCGGCCAGTTTGACGTATTTTGCTTCGCGGTCGGCTTCGGAATGCACGACGACTGTCTTGATGCCCATTTCGCGGCAAGCGCGCTGGATGCGTAGCGCAATTTCACCACGATTGGCGATGAGGATTTTTTCGAACATAGTGATGTGAACTCAGAGGCCTTGAAGGTTAAACGCCAGGAATGCAGAATAAACTTGCAGCACCGGACGGGACAGGTGCTGCAGGCTGTGCGTGTTCCTAACCAATCACGAACAACGGCTGGCCGTATTCGATCGGCTGGCCGTTTTCAACCAGGATCTGTGTGATGACGCCGGAAATATCGGCTTCAATTTCATTCAAGAGTTTCATGGCTTCGATCAGGCACAGCGTCTCACCCTCCTTGACGCTGGAGCCGAGGTTGACGAATGGCGCCGATCCGGGCGCTGAAGAGCGGTAAAAAGTGCCGACCATCGGCGACTTGACCAAATAGCCTTCCGGCTCGGTCGGAGTCTCTATCGGCACCACCGGCGCTGCTGCCGCAGCCGCAGGAGCCGGTGGTTGCATCATTTGTTGCGGCATCATCATTACTTGCTGATTCTGCGGGTAGGCGGTGGATTTAACAATACGGACTTTGCCGTCACCTTCGGTCACTTCCAGTTCGGCGATATCAGATTCGGAAACCAGATCGATCAGTGTTTTGAGTTTTCGTAAATCCATGTGAAACCCCTTGGTAGTTTTTTGACGAAATAGCTGAAATTGTAAGCTATTTGGCAGAATTTAAAAGAAAATACGAATAAAATGCGCGAAATTAAAGTTTTCGCAATGCAAATTCAATGGCTGCTTGATAGCCTGTCACGCCCAAGCCGCAGATAACGCCTACGGCAATGGCGGACAGAAAAGACGTGTGGCGGAACGTTTCGCGCTGATGGACATTCGATATGTGTATCTCGATAAATGGAATCGCCACCCCCGCCAGTGCATCGCGCAAAGCCACGCTGGTATGGGTCAGACCGCCGGGATTGATGACGATGGCATCGATCCCTTCCGCTTTGGCGGCATGAATCCGGTCAATCAGCGCGCCTTCATGGTTGCTCTGGAAACACGTCATGCCGGCGCCTGCAGCCGCCGCTTGGGTGGCGGCGGCCTGCTCCACATCCTTCAGGGTCGTCGTTCCATAGACCCCGGGTTCTCGTGTGCCGAGAAGATTGAGGTTGGGACCGTTGATCAAAAGGATATTTTTTGCCATGAAGGTATGTTTGACTTAAAAGCTTGTTTAGCGAGGATGGCCGCATTTTGCCGCTGAATGGCGTCGATTGGCAAGAAAAAACTCTTTGTGGAAATTACAGCAGAGATAAATCGGCGCGTAATGCCGCAATTTTCAGGCGCCCCAGATAGGTCTTTTTTACTTGTCCGTCACGCCCGATCAAAACCGTATAGGGCAATCCGCCGCTATGGTTGCCGAAGGCGCGCGCGAGTTCGGTGGCGCTCACTCCCGCTGCAAAAAGCGGATAACTGATCCGGTACTTACTGGCAAATGCAGTGATGTTGGCGGCGGAATCGATGCCGATGCCGAGCACTTGAATCCCGCGCGGAGAAATTTCTGTCTGCAGCGCCGACAGTTCCGGCATTTCATCCACGCACGGAGTGCACCAAGTGGCCCAGAAGTTGACGATCATCGGCTTGCCCCGCCATGCGGACAGGGCCTGCGGCTGGCCGTGCGCATCGGGCAGCGTTTGGGCCAGCAAGTCTTCTACCGCTGCGTTCTGCGTTGAAGCTGGGTGCAGTTCTGGCGCGAGTCTTTGGGCGCCGAAGTACACGCCGATGGCGGCAAATAATGCGCCTATGAAGATAAAAAGCGCGATGTTACGTTTCATGGCGTGTGCTTTCTGCAATCAGTGCCTGCAGCGCCGCAAGGTTGGCGCGTTCGCTCTTTGACTTGTTGCTACCGCGCAAGTCATCCGGTCCGTATATCGCCAAATGCACGCCTTCGCTGTGCCAGAGGAAGCTCAGGGTTTCAATCGGATCGCGGCTAGAGCGATGCTTGAGGCGGGGCGCTTCGGAAACCTCGAAACGGATATTCTTGTTCAACAGGAATACCGCCACATCCTTCGGGTTGTCGGTAAATAGCTGTAGATGGAGCTCGGAATGTTCGCCCGCGGTGCCGTTCAGGACCGCGCCGCTCAGATACGGATTGAATTGCGCCAGGTCTTGCATCAGGCGCAACGCCATGGTGCGCAAATGCAACAGCCGCGTCGGCTGGGCTTCACCCGAGAACAGTGCGTGGTAAATGCGCACTTCATCTTCTATTTGCGCATTATCAGGCAGGATTTCGCCGTGCACCTTGGTCTCGCCAAGAATTTGCCTGGCGGCGCGGCGTTTGGCGCTGGCGTAGTCGGCACCGTCCTGCACGATCATGCGCGCAGCGGCAGCAGCGATTTCGCCGCGCAACAGTGCGGCATCTGTTGGGTAGTTGATATCCATGGCGCGCATCATACTACTGATGGCGGCGGGCGGCGGTGGGTCGCAGCCGGCTACCGTTCGGCCGCTCAGGTAAAATCGTGGCATTCCATTTTGAAGCGGGCATCATGCATATCCATATTCTGGGCATTTGTGGCACATTCATGGGCGGTCTTGCAGTGCTGGCGAAAGAGGCCGGGCACACCGTCACCGGCTGCGACGCCAATGTTTATCCGCCCATGAGCAGTCAGCTCGAAGCGCAGGGAATCACCTTGATTCAGGGTTTCGGTCCTGAACAGATAAATTTGCAGCCGGATTTGTTCGTGGTTGGCAACGTAGTCTCGCGTGGCAACCCGCTGATGGAAGAAATTCTCAACCGCGGCTTGCCGTATACCTCCGGTCCGCAGTGGATTGGCGAGCATATTCTGCGTGACAAATGGGTGCTGGCGGTGGCCGGCACGCACGGCAAGACCACGACTTGCGCGATGCTGGCGTGGATTTTGCAGGAAGCCGGCTATGCGCCGGGTTTTCTGATCGGCGGCGTGCCGCTGAATTTCGGGATTTCCGCGCGGCTCTCGGAGCGCGGCGAGAGCTCGGATTTTTTCGTGATCGAAGCCGATGAATACGACACCGCCTTCTTTGACAAGCGCAGCAAGTTCGTCCATTACCACGCCAAAACCGCAATCCTGAACAATCTGGAATATGACCATGCCGATATTTTCCCGGATCTGGCCGCCATCGAAACCCAGTTCCACCATCTGGTGCGCACCGTGCCGGGCATTGGGCGGCTGATCGTCAATGGACGCGAAGCTTCAATGCAGCGCGTGCTGAAGCGCGGCTGCTGGAGCGAAACCGAATTCTTCGGCGTCGAACTCGGCATCGGCTGGGCCTTGCGCGAGCATGATGACGACAGTTTCGACGTGATTTTCAACGGTCACTCTCAAGGCACGGTGTGCTGGTCCCTCAGCGGCGAACATAACCGGCTCAATGCGCTGGCTGCGATTGCCGCGGCGCGCCATGTCGGCGTGCTGCCGGCGCAAGCGATTGAGGCGCTAAGCCAATTCGAGAACGTCAAGCGCCGCATGGAAGTGCGCGGCAGCGTCGGCGGCGTCACGGTAATCGACGATTTTGCGCATCACCCGACCGCAATTGCGACCACGCTGGCCGGCTTGCGCAAACGCGTCGGCAAAGCGCGCATCCTGGCGGTGCTGGAGCCGCGTTCCAACACCATGAAGCTCGGCACCATGAAGCAGGCTTTGGCCGGCAGCCTGGCCGCTGCCGATCTGATTTTCGGCTTTGGTGCGGAAAATGTGCTGGGCTGGGATCTGGCCGCAGTGCTGACGCCGCTGGGCGCAAAAGCGCGCACTTTCGCTTCGCTGGAAGCGTTGGTGTCGGCCATCGCGACAGCCGCGCAAGAGGGCGACCATATCCTGGTGATGAGCAATGGGGCTTTTGGCGGCGTGCACCAGAAGATTCTGGATGCGCTGGCACAAAATGCATCAGCATCATGATCCTGTACCTGCACGGATTTCGTTCTTCGCCGCTGTCATTCAAGGCGCAACTGTTGACCGAGCGGATGCGCGCATTGGGTCAGGCCGATGCTTATCTTT
The DNA here is from genome assembly GCF_055694025.1 of Gelidimonas diazotrophica. Classification (NCBI taxonomy): domain Bacteria; kingdom Pseudomonadati; phylum Pseudomonadota; class Betaproteobacteria; order Burkholderiales; family Oxalobacteraceae; genus Gelidimonas; species Gelidimonas diazotrophica. The sequence goes on along the minus strand of NZ_CM146349.1, from coordinate 2,929,184 downwards.
GCCCGCAATTGCCGGCTTCTCCGAGCGCGGCGGTGGCGCAGGCGCTGGCGTTGGTGCGATCCTGCCCGCCGAGTGAACTGAGCATCATCGGTTCTTCGCTGGGCGGCTATTACGCGACCTGGCTGGCTGAACAACTGGGCTGTCGGGCGGTGTTGCTGAACCCTGCAGTCAAACCGCCGCGTGATCTGGAATCGTACGTGGGCGTAACAACCGCCTTTCATACCGAGGCCCCGTTCGAATTCAAGCGCAGTTATATTGCCGAGCTCGAAGCGCTGCAAGTGGCGTCGATCAGCCGGCCCGAGCGCTATTTTCTGATCGCCGCCACTGGCGACGAAGTGCTGGATTGGCGGGAAATGGTGGCGCATTATCCCGCGGCGCGGCATCGCATCATCAACGGTAGCGACCACGGCTTGTCCGATTTCGCCCGCTACGCCGGCCAGGTGCTGGCGTTTTGCGGTGTGGCGGTTCCGCGCTGATGTCGGGTCGTCGCACCGTCGCCGACTGGGTCGCGCATGCGAATGGAGTCAATCCGTCGCCATCGATGCGCGCCTGGCTGACTGACCGGGCTTCATTGACTGCCAAACTGACAGCGCGCTGCACGCAGTTCCGGGTGCGGCGATTGGCGCAGCGGCAGGCGGTCTGCCTGAATGATGAATATGCGCCAATCGGCTTGCACTGTCCGCGCAAGGTGATCGAACGCGACGTGTTGCTGCAATGCGATGGTCAGCCGATGGTGTTTGCCCATACCATCGTGCGGCTGGAGGCAACGGCGACGCAGTGGCCGCTGTTTCGCGGTCTGGGCGAGCGTTCTCTGGGCACCACCTTGTTCGGCGACCCTGGCGTGTTGCGCGGCACGCTGGAATATGCCCGTTTGCATCCGCAGCATCCGCTGGTGCGCCGCGCCTGTGCGGCAATGGCGATTGATGCGCCGCTGCAAACACATGCACTTGCTGCGCCGTTGTTTGCGCGCCGTTGCCTGTATCGGCGTCGTGGCGGTGTGCTGCTGGTGACTGAACTCTTTTTGCCTGCGATTGCAACTCTATGTAATATTAAATTATAGGGAGTATGTTGTTAAAGTAATGCTTTTCCGCATATATATAGTGTGTTTTTAAAAATACATGTTGTAGTATTTACTTAAGATAAACTGGTGCCACTGGTGCCGGTTTGATACGGCATTTAATCAGCATTTATCCATAAAGCGATTCATGAATCTATTTTTCGAAGAATCCGGCGATTTCAAAGCCGGTCACGTCCTTTCTCACACCGGCGAATCGTATCAAGTCGAATTGCCCAGCGGCAAACGCAGCAAGGTGCGGGCCAAGGATGTGCTGCTGCAGTTCGAATCACCGACCGCCGCCGAATTGCTGACCGAAGCGCATCTGGCGGCGGAAGATCTGGATCTGGATTTTTTGTGGGAAGTCGCCGGCACCGAAGAATTCGGGTTTGCCGAACTGGGCGGCGAATACTTCGGCCATGCGCCCACACCGGGCGAGGCCGCCGGCTTGCTGATGAAATTGCACGCAGCGCCGATTTATTTCCACAAAAAAGGCAAGGGCCGTTACAAGGCTGCGCCGCAAGCGTCGCTGCAAGCGGCGCAGGCTGGCATCGAGAAAAAGCGTTTGCAGTCGCTGTTGCAGGCGCAGTATGTCGAGGAATTGAAAGCCGGCCAGTTGCCGGATGCGATGCAAGCGCTGGTGCGCCAACTATTGTTCAAGCCGGATAAAAATTCGCTCGAATACAAAGCGCTGGACGCCGCCTGTAACGATTTGCACACCAGCGCGCCGCGTCTGATGCTGGCGTGCGGCGGCATCAAATCCGCCAAAGAATTGCACATGAGCAAATTTTTGCTGGAAAATTTTCCCAAAGGCACCGGCTTCGCGCCATTAGCAGTGCCTGCCATGCCGGAGTTGCCGGTGGCCGATGTGCAGGCTTTCTCGATCGACGACGTTACCACCACCGAAATCGACGATGCTTTTTCTCTACAAACCTTGGACAACGGTCTGGTGCGGATCGGCATCCATATCGCCGCGCCGGGACTGGGGATTCGCCCGGACGATGCGATCGATGCGATTGCGCGCCAGCGCATGTCTACCGTCTACATGCCGGGCGACAAGATCACGATGTTGCCGGACGAATTGGTGCAAGCCTTCACGCTGGGCGCCGGCCAAACCCGTCCGGCATTGTCCTTGTACGCCACCGTCGATACTGCGGACTGGTCGGTAATAGCCACCGAGTCGCGCGCCGAAGCGGTGCCAATGGTGTCGAATCTGCGCTTGAACGACCTCGATAGCTTGGTCACCGAAGAAGCTTTGGCGGCGGGTGAGGGCGAGTATCCGCACAAGGCGGAACTGGCCGTGTTGTGGCAATGGGCGCAAGCGCTGGAACAGGGTCGCATGGCCAAGCGCGAGAGTTTTGGCCTGAGGCCGGAGCAAAACAACCGGGTCGATTTCAATTTTTACGTCGAAGACGATGTGGTCAGCGTGGTGCGTCGCAAGCGCGGCGCGCCGCTCGACAAGATCGTGGCCGAACTGATGATCTTCGCCAACAGCCGTTGGGGCAAGATGCTGCATGAGCATGGCGTGCCGGGCATTTATCGCGCTCAGGGCGGCGGCTCCGGCAATGGCTGGGCGGCAAAAATGCAGGTGCGCATGGTCACGCACGCCGCGCCGCATCAGGGTTTGGGCGTCGATCAATATGCATGGAGCACGTCGCCGCTGCGCCGGTATACCGATCTGGTCAATCAGTGGCAGCTTCTGGCTTGCGTGCAACATGGCGTTACCGCGCCGATGGTGGCGCCCTTCAAGCAGCGCGATGCCAGTTTGTTTGCGATCGTTTCGGCGTTTGAAACCGCCTATGCAGCGTACGGCGATTTTCAGTCGAACATGGAGCGCTACTGGTGCCTGCGCTGGCTGGGGCAGGAAAATAACCGGCAGGTCGAAGCTGTGGTGCTGAAAGATGAAATTTTCCGCCTGGTCGATATTCCGCTGGTGATCCGGCTCTCAGGCACGGAGCCGATGGCGCGCGGCGCGCAAGTCCGGCTCGATCTGATCGGCTGGGACGAGGTCGATTTGACGGTGGAAGCGCGCCTGCTGGAAGTAATTGCGGTGCCTGGTGCTGGCATCGTGACGGAAGAGGAAGATGAAATGAGCGACACCGAGGCTGAAACCGATGTTGCCAGCGGCGAGCAAGCGGCTGCCATCGAGAGCGACAGTGTGCAGCAACAAGCCGCGGCTGAGGTAGGGTCAGATGCAGATGCCGACAAGAGCGCATTGGCAGAATGAGGTATGTGATGTATGCGCATTTTCAGATGCGGTCGCGCTGGCGCGGCGGGTGCCGTAAAATCCCCATTCTTTGCCACTCAATACTCCGCTATTCGTGAAATTTTTCGATAAATTTACCCCGTTCTCGTTGGCTATCGCCGTGTCGGTGCTGCTGCATGGCGCTTTGCTGGCGGTGAATTTCGCCGCGCCGCAAGCGCTGCGCTTTAAGCCGGCCGACCCCGGTCTGGAAGTGATTTTGGTCAATGCCCGTCACGACAAGGCACCGCTCAAGGCTGAGGCGCTGGCGCAAGCCAACCTGGATGGCGGCGGCAATGCCGACAAGGGCCGCGCCAAATCGCCATTGCCGGATTTGCATAAAACCGAGGATGGCCAGAGCATGAAGGCGGCCCAGCGCAAGCAGGTGGAGTTGGAAGTGCAGCAAAAAAAACTGATGACCCAACTGCAGAAGAAGGACAGCGTATTCCAGGTGCCGGCGCAAAAAGACAAGGGCAAACCACAGGAAACGCCGCCGCAGCCGCAGGGCACCGATTTGCTTGACAGCGCCAAGGTCATTGCGCGCATGGAGGCGGAAATCGCCAAGAATATCGAAGACTATAACAAGCGGCCGAAGCGCACCCAGATCACGCCGAGCACGCGTGGCGTCGGCTATGCGATGTATTACAAGGCGCTGCAAGAACGCATCGAAAAAATCGGCACCCTGAATTTCCCGCAGAAAAATGGCAAGAAGCTGTATGGCGAATTGACCGTCTCGATCCCGGTATTCCAGGACGGCAGCATTTTCGAGCGGGATGGCGGACCGCGCATCGAGCGCAGTTCCGGCAACCCCGACCTCGACAGCGCCACGCTGGCGATTGTCCGTCGTTCCGCGCCTTTCGGCCGCTTTCCCGACAATATGCGCAGCGTCGGCAAGGACGACTTGTGGGAAGTCATCGCCCGCTTCAAATTCACCCGCGAAGAAGCGCTGGAAACCGTGCTAACCGCGCCTGCCAGTTAAATTTTATGACTGCATCATGACTGATCAATACGTCGTCATCGGCAATCCGATAGCGCACAGCAAATCGCCCGAGATTCACGCCCGCTTTGCCCGGCAGACCGGGCAAGACATCGACTACCGGCGCTTGCTGGCGCCGCTCGACGGTTTCGCGCAAACCGTGGTGGCCTTCGTTGCCGCCGGCGGCAAGGGGGCGAATGTGACGGTGCCCTTCAAGCTCGAAGCGTTTGCGCTGGCAACGCGCTTGAGCGCGCGCGCGCAAGCGGCCGGCGCGGTCAATACGCTGCAGTTCAAAGATGGCGCGATTGTGGGCGACAACACCGACGGCGTCGGGTTGGTGGCTGACATCGTGCGCAATGCCGGGGTGCCGCTGGCCGGCCGGCGCATCCTGTTGCTGGGGGCGGGCGGGGCCGCACGCGGCGTGATTTTGCCGCTATTGCAGCAGGCCCCGACTGCGTTGGTGATTGCCAATCGCACTGGCGCCAAAGCGGGTGCGCTGGCGCAGCAGTTCGCCGCCGATGGACCGATTCTGGCGTGTGATTTCGCCGATCTGGCAGGGCCGTTCGACATCGTCATCAATGCCACCGCGGCCAGCCTGTCGGCTGCGCTGCCGCCGATTAGGCCCGGCGTCTTCGGTCATGCCACTTTTGCCTATGACCTGATGTACAGCAAACAGCCGACCGTCTTCATGCGCTTTGCCGCCCAGCACGGCGCTGCGGTGCGCGATGGTTTGGGCATGCTGGTCGAGCAGGCGGCGGAATCGTTCTTGCTCTGGCGCGGCGTGCGGCCCGATACCGCCGCCGTGTTGGCGCAACTGCAATCCCAATTGCAGGCTTGAGCTGGCGTCTGTATGAAGAAATTGCGCAAATATTTGTGGTGGCTGCTGCTGACGCCATTCTTGCTGATCCTGTTGCTGCAACTGTATTACTTTGCGCAAATCGGCCTGTGGGTCGTGTTTAATCCTTCATCCACCAGCTTCATGCATGCGCAACTGGCGCAGTTGCAGGAAAAAAATCCGAACGTCGTCCTCAAGCAGCAATGGGTGCCATACCAGCGGATTTCGAAGAATCTCAAGCGCGCGATCATCGTCTCGGAAGATGCGCTGTTTGCCGAACATCAGGGCGTCGATTGGGACGCTCTGGAAAAAGCCTATCTGAAAAATACCCGCAAAGGCCGGGTGGTGGCCGGCGGTTCGACCATTACCCAGCAATTGGCAAAAAACTTGTTCCTGTCGGGCAGTCGCAGCTATTTCCGCAAGGCGCAGGAACTGGTGATCACGTACATGCTGGAATTCTGGATGAGCAAGGAACGCATTTTCGAGATTTATCTGAACGTGGTCGAATGGGGCAGCGGCGTGTTCGGGGCAGAAGCCGCCGCCCGTCATTACTACGGTACTTCCGCGGCCAATCTGAGCGCCAGCCAAGCTGCAAAGTTGGCGGTGATGCTGCCCAATCCGCGCTTTTACGACAGCCATCGCGGCTCCGCATATCTGGCGCAGCGCACCCGCCTGATTTTGCGCCGGATGGGTTCGGCGGAACTGCCTTGAAGCAAGCTAATACAACGAAATACAACGCTGAAATCAGATTATCATCGGCCCGGTGAATACGCTTGCTAGCCGGTTTCGATGTCAGTACACTTGCGCTGTTTTTATCCCGCAGGTTGTGCAATAGGCTTGTCATCAGGTCGTCACTGCGCCAGTTTATAGTCGCGTTCTTTTTGCGCTACCGTGTTCGGGCGGCGATTTGTAGCCCGCCTGGTCGTTCCAATCCGATTTAGTTACAGTATGTGTTGCGCGTATATGTGCGTCGTGCGCGCGGTGGGCGCGGCGGCATGACTGGGAGAATTTATGATTAATGCATTCGTTTTGCAAAATGGCCGGCTCAGCCAGGTATATATCGACACGCGCGCCGATCTGGCCAGTATCGAACCGGTCTGGGTTGACCTGACCGACACCAACGATGAAGAGCGGGCCTGGATCAAAAGCATCTATCAAGTCACCTTGCCGGGCGAAGACGAGGTCAAGGATATCGAGGCCTCGGCACGTTATTACGATGCGGAAAACGGCGATCTGCATTTGCGCACCGATTTCCTGATCGAGGAAGAAGAAGGGCCGTCGCGCAGCGTCACGGTGGCTTTCATCCTGACCAAGAACATGCTGTTTTCAGTCCACAACGACGATTTGCCGGTATTCCGGCTGGTGCGCATGCGAGCCCGTTCGCGCCCCGGCTCGATTGAGGATTTCAAGGATGTGCTGCTTGATCTGTTCGCCACCGACGCCGAGTATTCAGCCGATGCGCTGGAAGGGATTTACCTGAATCTGGAGGATGTCAGCCGGCGTGTGCTGCAAAAGGAATTTACCGATCAGGACGCGGCTGCCACGCTGAATGCGATTGCGCAAGAGGAGGATTTGAACGGACGCATCCGGCGCAACATGATGGACACGCGGCGCGCGGTCAGTTTCCTGATGCGCGGTCGACTGCTGAATGCCGACCAGTTCGAGGAATCGCGCCAGATTTTGCGTGATATCGAATCGCTGGACGGCCATACCTCTTTTCTGTTCGACAAGATCAACTTCCTGATGGATGCCACCGTCGGTCTGATCAATATCAACCAGAACAAGATCATCAAAATCTTCTCGGTCGCCAGCGTCGCTTTCCTGCCGCCGACTTTGATCGCCAGCATTTACGGCATGAATTTCAAGGGCTGGTTTCCCGAGTTGGAATGGAATTTCGGTTATCCGTTTTCGCTGACGCTGATGCTGGCTTCGGCGATTACGCCATTCTGGTATTTCAGACGCCGCGGCTGGCTCCGGTGAGTGCCGGAAGATAATATAAAAAACAGGGAGTATATGTATTTTTATGGCAATTCCCGCATTAACTTATTGCGGAACATAAAAATACATATTGCAGTATAGATGGTGCTGAAAGAGCATCTCTAGCGCCTTTGTCGAGGGCTGGAGATGCTCGTGCGCTATCAGGCCAGTTGCGCGAAGGCTGTGCGTGCAGCGGCGATGGTGGCGTCGATTACTGCGTCATCATGTCGCGCCGAGACAAAGCCGGCTTCAAAAGCAGCCGGAGCGAAGTACACGCCGGCGTCCAGCATCGCGTGGAAGAAGAGATTGAACTTGTCCTTGTCGCCAGCCATGATTTCGGCATAGCTGGTTGGTACCGCGGCAGAAAAATACATGCCAAACATGCCGCCGACCGAGTCTGCGCAGAAGCTCACGCCCACTTCTTTGGCCGCTGCCGTCAAACCTTGCACCAGTTTGGTTGTTTGCGCTCCGAGCGATTCATAGAAACCGGGCGCTTGAATCAGTTTTAGCGTGGTCATGCCAGCGGCGACGGCCACCGGATTGCCCGACAGGGTGCCGGCCTGATACACCGCGCCGATGGGCGCCATCTGTTGCATCAGATCGGCACGGCCGCCGAAAGCCGCCACCGGCAAGCCGCCGCCGATGACTTTGCCCAGCGCAGTCAAATCCGGCGTGATGCCATGCAGCGCTTGTGCGCCACCGAGCGCAACCCGAAAGCCCGACATCACTTCATCGAAAATCAGCACCGTGCCGTATTCGGTGCACAGGCGGCGCAGCGTGTGCAGGAATTCGGAGCTGGCGCGCACCAGATTCATGTTGCCGGCGACCGGCTCGATAATCACGCAGGCGATGTCATGACCGATCGACTTGAACGTCTCTTCCAGTTGCTGGCTATTGTTGTAGTCCAGCACCAGCGTGTGCTTGATGAAATCTTCCGGTACGCCGGCCGAAGTCGGGTTGCCGAAGGTCAGCAAGCCGCTGCCGGCCTTGACCAGCAAGGAGTCGGCGTGGCCGTGATAACAGCCTTCAAATTTAATGATCTTGTCGCGTCCGGTCGCGCCACGCGCCAGCCGCAATGCGCTCATGGTGGCTTCGGTGCCGCTCGATACCAGTCGCACTTGTTCGATCGACGGCACCAGACGGCAGATTTCTTCGGCCATCAGCACTTCGCCTTCGGTCGGCGCGCCGAAGCTCAAGCCGCGCGCTGCCGCCTGCTGCACCGCCTTGACTACTTCGGGATGCGCATGGCCGACGATGGCCGGGCCCCAGGAACCGATGTAATCGATATAGCGCTGGTCGTCGGCATCCCAGAAATAGGGGCCTTCGGCGCGGGTGATGAAGCGCGGCGTGCCGCCCACCGAGCGGAATGCGCGCACCGGGGAATTGACGCCGCCGGGCGTAGTCAGTTGGGCGCGCGCAAATAAGTCTTGGTTTTTGGAGGTCATGGCAAACAGTCGGTTAAGGGTGGAAAGTAGCAGGTGGAAAGTAGCAGGTGGAAAGTAGCGTGAAAATAGTGTTGCGTAGTGTCGATCAAGGTTGTTGCAGGCCGGATTCCCTGGCCCAGAAGAAGCGATCCGGGACCAGTTTGCCCATGCCGATGCGCAGCGCGTGGGACAGTGCTGCCATGGTGAATTCCTGCGCTTCAAGCGCCGCTTCCGGCACCTCCAGGCGATTGGCCAGCATCGCTGCAATCGCAGCGGAGAGAGTCGATCCGGCGCCGGAAAAAGCGCCCGGCAGGCGCTGCCAGACATCGTGGCGCACCACGCCGGAGTCACTGTATAACGTGTTGGCGACATCGCCCAAATCGCAGGGCGTGCCGGTCAGGAACAGGTGCTGGCAGCCGAATGCGATGGTTTCGCCGACGTCAGCAGCCAGCATGTCGGCTCCGCTTGGCGCCCGCCAGGTTTCCGCCAACTGGTTCAGTTCGGTGACGGAAGCCAGAAACAAAGTGGTTTGCGGCAGCAGCAATTCGCGCATCGCCAGCAGCATGTCCTCGCCTCCCATGCCCTGATCCGGCATCAGGGAAATGAAGGGATCGAGAATGAGCGGGATATCGGGATAGTCGGAGGCAATTTCGGCAATCGCCCTGATGTTTTCTGCGTTACCCAGCGCGCCCACCTTGAAAGCGGCAATCGGCATGTCTTCGAGTACCATGCGGGCCTGGTCCATGACCCAATCAACTTCGATATGCTGGATGTCTTCGATGCGCGTGGTGTCGCTGATCAGAAGCGCGGTAACCACGGATGCGCCGTGGCACCCCATCGCCGCAAACGTAGCCAAGTCAGCCTGGATGCCGATGGCGCCGACCGGGTCGGAAGCGCCAAAAGTTAATATGAGCGGGGAAGTTTGGTTTTGCACGACAGGGGGATTAATATAGCTGATTTTGTATTTTACTAGATGGGGTGTCAGCTGTGAGCAACAAAGAAGAATTCAAGACGTGGATGTGCTTGATTTGTGGCTGGGTCTATGACGAGGCGCAGGGTTTGCCGGAGGAAGGCATTGCTGCAGGCACGCGCTGGGATGACGTCCCGATGAACTGGACCTGCCCGGAATGCGGCGCGCGCAAGGAAGATTTCGAGATGGTCGCACTCTGAACGGCATTATCGCGCGCCCTATTTTGGCGGGTGCCAGCAATGCTTGCCACCTGAATTTTGCCACCTAAATAATGTCCGGTGGCAAATCAACATCCCAAATTCACCGCTTTGAAATGTATTGTTTTAAAGCACCTCATTTTTTGTTACAGTTGGGCAGAATTTCCAATTGGCTGGGTGGGGTGGCATCATGACAACAACGTTACAGGATGGCAATTTGAAAATCATGGTGATTGATGACAGCAGCACCATTCGTCGTTCCGCAGAGATATTTTTGGGGCAGGCCGGCTATCAGGTGATTCTGGCCGGGGATGGCTTCGATGCACTGGCGAAAGTCAACGATCACCAGCCGGCGCTGATTTTTTGCGACATTCTGATGCCCCGGCTGGATGGCTACCAAACCTGCGCACTGATCAAAAAAAGCGCCAAATTCCACGCCATACCGGTCGTCATGCTGTCGTCGAAAGATGGCTTGTTCGATCGTGCGCGGGGGGCGATGGTCGGCTCCTCCGAATACCTGACCAAGCCGTTCACCAAGGATAGTTTATTAAAAACGGTGCGCGACCTTACCGCGCAAACTGCAGATCAGCCAACTTCGAAGCAGGAAATGTAAAGATGACCATTCAAAAAATTCTGATTGTCGACGATTCGGCAACCCAGCGCTACTTCCTTACCGACATCCTGGCCAAGAATGGATTTTCAGTATCCACCGCCGAGAATGGCGACGATGCGTTATTGATGATCAAGGCCGACAAGCCGCAGTTGATCCTGATGGATGTAGTGATGCCCGGAAAAAACGGTTTCCAGGTGACCCGCTCGATTGCCCGCGATCCGGAAACTCAGGATATCCCGATCATCATCTGCACCAGCAAGGATCAGGAGACCGACCGTATCTGGGGTTTGCGGCAGGGCGCGCGCGACTACCTGGTCAAGCCGATCAATGCGCAGGAACTGTTGTCCAAAATCGCTGCACTAGGCTAAACCTGTTTTTATGAGCCAACCTTCGATGCCTCGCATGCAGGCGCAATCCGCCGGCAAGCAGGAGCCGCTTGCGCGCCGGACCCGCTTGCGTGAATTTCAGGCGCAGCTGGCGCAACGGGTGCAAGCCGCGCAAAACAGCACGGAAAGCAATCTCAATCAGCTAGGCGTAATGCTGGGAGACACGCACTGCCTGTTCGATTTGCAGCAGACCAGTGAAGTCATGCCGGTGCGCTCGATCACCAAAGTCCCGCTGACGCAGGACTGGTATCTAGGCTTGTCGAGCATCCGCGGCAATCTGGTGGGTGTGATCGATCTTTCCCGCTTTCTGGGTTATGCGGGCACCGCGATTGATGCGGAGTGCCGGATCATCGTTTTATCGCATGCACTGTCGCTGCATGGCGGCTTGCTGGTACCGCGCGTGCTGGGCCTGCGCAATCCGCAGCAGATGACGCCCGAGCCCGATCAGGTATCCGAGTTGTCGCCTTGGCCCTGGGTTGGGCAGCGCTACCGTGATGCGCAATCCCAGCTCTGGACGCAGGTCGATCTGACCGCGCTGGTGCAGGATTCCCGCTTCTTACAAATAGGTTTATGAGCGACCGGCGCAGGCGTTGCTGCGCATGCCGGTCGCCTCTTCATTGGCAATAGGAGATTTCTTCATGGCGTTCAAAAACCCTTTCCTTTCTTCAAAGGAAGAGAATCTGCAGCAGGACGCTGTGGTGCTCGGTGCAATCCAGGTGCCGGCAAGCGGCGGCAGCAGTGGACTGGAGCGCTTGCTCGATGTCACGCTACCCCTGATCGGCCATCTGGCCCCGCAAAGGCAAATTCGCCTGCTGCTGATTTCGGTAGGCGCCGCGCTGCTGTTGAGCGCATTTTTTGTCTGGTACAGCGTGAACAGCTGGGCGCAAAGTGCAACCCAGACCCAGATCGCCGGCGATGCTCTGATGCACTCGCAGCGTATCGGCAAGGCAGCGCCGAACGCGATCCAGGGCAATCGGGAGGCGTTCAAGCAATTGGAAGACAGTCGGCGCGAACTCAGCAGGGATTTGAAATTGCTGGCTAATGGCGGTAATTATCTGGGCTCGAAAATCAGGTTGCCGGACGCCATAGTCGTGCCCGGCATCAAGGAAAGCCTGAAAATGTGGACTAATTCGGAACAGGCTGCCGACACCATCCTGAAACTGAAGAAAGAACTGACAGGTTTCGGCGCTACCCTGGAAAGCCTGAACCGCCTGTCGCCGGTGATGCTTGAGCTGGCCGAGCAAATTGCTGCGCTGAAGGTGCAAGCCGGCGCCGCTCCGCACGAAATCCTGACCACCGGCCAATTGATGATGCTGACCCAGCGCCTGGAGCGCAGTGCCGGCGAATTCCTGACCTCCGAAGGCGTCAACCCGGAAACCGCTTTTTTGCTGGGAAAAGACACCAATACTTTCCGCGACATTGTCGACGGTTTTTTGAACGGTAGCGATGTGCTCAAACTGACTGCCAACAAGGACCCGGAAATACGCGCAAGGCTGACCGAATTGCAAAAAGTGTTTGCCGAATATCAGCTATCGGTTGCTTCGATTCTCGGCAATCTGCAGAATTTCATTGCAGCCAAACAGGCCGAACAATTGCTGTTCAATGAAAATGAAACCCTGAAACAGCGTATCGGCAGTTTGCAGACCACCTTCCGGGCCGAACAGGACGATTGGGGTTGGCCGTTCTGGATGTTGCTCGTGAGCGCCTTTGTGGCCTTGTTCGCGGCGGCCGGGGTGGCCTTGATGTTGCTGCAGGATAGCCGCAGCCGCGCGCGTGAAGCTGAGGCGCGCCGGCAGGAAGCGGAACGGCAGCAGCATCTGGCGCAGAGCCAGGAAGAGCGTGCGAAAAGCAGCAACGACCAGAATCAGGCGGCCATTTTGCGCTTGATGAATGAATTGCAGGAGGTGGCCGACGGCGACTTGACGGTGCAGGCCACGGTGTCGGAAGACATCACCGGCGCAATTGCCGACTCGGTCAATTACACCGTGGAAGAGCTGCGCTTGCTGGTTGGGCGGGTAACCAATACCGCCGAACAGGTGACTTCGGCGTCGAATCAGGCGCAAAGCGTGTCAGCCGACTTGCTGCTGATGTCGCAGCAGCAATCGCGTGAAATTGAAAATGCCGGCCAGTCGATATTGCAGATGGCAGAGCAGATTACCGATGTGTCGCGCTCGGCGAACCAGTCTGCCGATGTGGCGCGGCAGTCGGTGGCAGCTGCGCAGCAGGGTTCGAAAGCAGTGGAAAATGCGATCAAGGGCATGACCGAGATCCGCGAGCAAATTCAGGAAACCTCCAAGCGCCTCAAGCGCCTGGGTGAATCTTCGCAAGAGATCGGCGAGATTACCGAGTTAATTTCCGACATTACCGAACAGACCAACGTGCTGGCACTGAATGCTGCGATTCAGGCGGCCTCGGCCGGCGAAGCCGGGCGCGGCTTCTCGGTGGTGGCGGAAGAAGTGCAGCGCCTGGCTGAACGTTCCGGAGCGGCAACCAAGCAGATCGGCGCGCTGGTGCGCACCATTCAGACCGATACCTTCGACGCGGTCGCCGCGATGGAGCAATCGACGCAGGGCGTGGTGGAAGGCGCCAAACTGTCGGATGCGGCCGGCGCCGCACTGACCGACATCAGTCGCGTCTCGAACCGGCTGGCCGAGCTGATTCAGGGCATTTCGTATGAAACCGAACAACAGGCGACCTCTGCCAACAGCGTGGCGCAAACCATCCAGCACATCCTCGCGGTGACCGAGCAGACCAAAGGCGGCACGCAGCAGACCGCGCAGTCGATCCAGGAACTGTCTGTGCTGGCCGAAGAACTCAAAAACTCGGTGTCGCGCTTCCGCGTGGCGGCCTGATCCACTTCTTCGAGCCGGGCAGTGCCCGGCTTCATACTGGCGAGACAAGCATGACCATCCCTTTTTCCGCGTACCCGAACGATCAGCCGGTTGAGACCGATACCGGCCCTTTATCCTGGGTAATAGGTGAAATCCGCGATGCGCTGGGGCGATCCAAAATGGCGCTGCAAGATGCAGTGGTACAGGACGCCGAGTCCAGAACAACCTCGCTGTACCATGCCAAGACCCATTTGCATCAAGCCCACGGCGCCTTGCAAATGGTGGATCTCGATGGCGTGACGATCGTCACCGAAGCCATCGAACAATTGCTGGAGCGTCTGGCGGCGGCCCAAATTACGTTGACGCAAAGCCATGCCGACATCGTCGGCGATGCTTACCAAGCCTTGCTGGAGTATCTGGAGGATGTGTTGTCTGGCGCGCCACAGCAAGCGGTGCGCCTGTACCCTTATCACAAGGCCGTGCTGGAGGCGCTTGGCGCAGCGCGCATCCATCCCGCCGACCTGTTCTTTCCGCAGTTGGCTGATCCGCTCGCATTGCCTGCCATGGATGCGGACCAGATGCGGCAACCGGCATCGGCTGCCTCGTATGCCGGTTTGCGGCGGCGGTTCGAGATGGCTTTGTTGCCATTTCTTAAAAATGGCGCTGCGCCGGCTGACTCCGATAGCGCAGCAGCCATGTGCACAGTTATTGCAGAAATAGAACAGGCGCAAACCGAATCGCAAGTGCGCAGATTCTGGTGGGTGATGCACGGCTTTGCCGAAGCAGTATGTTGCGGCCAGATCCCCATCGGGCACTTCGTCAAGCAACTGTTTGCTTTGCTCAACCTGCAGATCCGGCATCTGGCACAGGGTTCCCCGAGTACTTCCGAGAGCCTGATGCGCGATGCCCTGTTTTTCATCGCGCAGATCGAGCAGCCTTCTGCCGCAGCTCTATTGATACGCGCTACGCATCGCATCGAAGCGCCGATTCCCTCCGATTACGCAGTGCGGTATTACGGCCAAATCGATCTCGAGGCGCTGCGTACCGCCAAGGAAGGATTGGCACAGGCCAAAAGCATGTGGAGCCGGATCGCCGCTGGCGATGCCAGTTTTGCCGAATCTTTCATGCACACAATGGAAACACTGGCCGTGGCCGGTGAAAAACTGAATTCATCCTCACTCGCCAAATTATTGCGCGAACTTAACGGCATCGCCCGCGATGCCGCGCATTCCAGCCCGGAGCACAGTATTTGCCTGGAAATGGCGACGGGCTTGTTATTCGTCGAATATGCACTGGATAACATCAGCCATCTGGGCGCCGATTTTTCCGGGCGTGCCGATGCGCTGTCCGGCCGCTTGATTGCAATTGTCGCCGGAGAGGTGCCTGGCGCGGGTGCGCAATGGCTCGACGAATTGTCCGAGCAAGCCCAGCAGAGACAGACTCTGTGCGTGCTGGCGACCGAAATGCAGGCCAATCTGCGTCAGGTCGAAAAATCGCTGGAGGAATACTTTTTCAATCCAGCCCAAAAAGAATTGCTGCGCAATCTGGAGCCGGCGCTGCACCAGATTGCCGGTGCGCTGGCCATCCTGGACCAGAACGATGCGATGCGCGCCGTCGAGCATACTCAGGCCGTGGTGCGTGGTTTTGCCGAAAGCCCGTCCCACGCGCCGACCGACCGGCAGGCGTATCAGGATGTGGCGCAAAACGTCGGTGCGCTGGGGTTTTTCCTGGAAATGCTGGCGGCAGATCCGCGCGCCGCGCGCAGCCATTTCACCTTCAATGCGCAGGATGGCATTTTCCATGCAAACCTGTTTCAGAAAATTGGCCCAGCGGCGGTCGCCACGCCGCAGGCTCCGGTGGGCGTGACAAGCGCGGCTGCCGCTGTAGTTACCGTGGCTGCCGTGGCTCCGGCCGTTCCGGTCGAGGCGGCGGCAACCGACAGTGAAATTGACGCTGAACTGCTGGAGATATTTATTTCTGAAGCGCAAGAAGTGCTGGCTTTTGTGAATCAGACCTTGCCGCAGTCGCGTCAGGACAGTCATAACCAGGAACATCTGGCTACCATGCGGCGCTCCTTTCACACGCTCAAGGGTAGCGGCCGCATGGTCGGCTTAAGCGTGTTCGGCAACGCCGCCTGGAGTATCGAGCAGGTAATGAATCTCTGGTTGTCCGAAGCGCGCAGCGCCAGCGCCGATCTGTACGCGTTGCTGGACATGGCAGTGCAAGAGTTGCAGACGTGGGTGGCGGAAATCCAGTTGCACGGGCACTCCGGGCGCACTGCAGACGCGCTGGTACAGGCGGCCGAACGCGTGAAAACCGGCCAGGCGCTGGAATTGCCGGCCATCGCCCAGTGCGCCGTTGCAAGCGCCGATTTGCCGGAGGCTTCAGCAGTCGCAGCAATATTGCCGACCCGGTCTGGGGCTACTGATTTGGAGCCGCTGTCGGCCGTGGATTTCGACTTCGATCTCGATCTCGATCTTGAACTGGAACCTAAGCTGAAGCTGCCGCAGGATGCAGGCCAGCCGTGCGAAACGCAGCAGCCGGTTGCAGAGCGCAGCGATGATGCCGAAACAATCAGTCGCGCGCAACAGCCACCGGACGCATCAGCGCCCGAGCCGGAGCAGGCTGCCAGCGTAATCGAGTTCCCGGCCATCGCTGCGATGGATGCGCGGATGGACGATACCGTCAAGAAAATTGGCGATGTCGAGATCAGTGTTCCATTGCACGCTATTTATCTGGCCGAAGCCGATGAAATTGTGCGTTTGCTGTCGAACGATTTTTCCGAATGGCGGCATGAAACCCAGCGCGCAGTCAGTCCGGAAGCGATCAATGCCGCGCATTCGCTGTGCGGTAGTTCAGCCACGGTCGGCTTCAAGGGATTGCACGATCTGGCGCGGGCGCTGGAGAAACTGTTGCAGCATCTGGCGCGGCAACCGGCCTTGTTGGAGACCGAAGAGTTCGACGCTCTCGCTCAATGCGTAGCCCATTGCAAGTCGATGTTGCAGACCTTCGCCCTGGGCGAGATGCCGCCGCTTCCGCTGGCGCAAATACGGCTACTGGAAAGCCTGCACCGCTTGCTTAGACAGCGGCGCGGACCAGCGGACCGCTGTGCGGAAGTAGAAATTGCGCCGCCGGCAGCGCCGGAAGTCTTGCCGGTGCAGCAAGAACAAGTACAAGCCTTGCTTGCCGACGCCGGGGTGCAACCGGGCGCTGCCAATGCGTATGCTGCCAGCGACGCTGCACTGCAGGTCAAGGATGCACTTGACGCCGACCTGTTGCCGGTATTCATCGAGGAAGGACGTGATGTGCTGCCGGAAATCGGTCGCTTGCTGCGCGCCTGGCAACAAGCGCCTACTGACGCCGGATTGCCGCAAGCATTGCTGCGTTCGCTGCATACCATCAAGGGCAGTGCGCGTATGGCTGGCGCGATGCTGCTGGGACAGCATGCGCACGACATCGAAACCCGCATCGACCAACTGATGCAGGCCGGCTCGCCGGGCGCGCTGGCGCTGGACGAACTGCTGGCCAGTCACGATCACAGCCTGCATCTGTTTGAGCAGTTGCAGCATCCGGCACCGGCTGTCGAATCCGCTGTAGTGGCAGCAGAGGCGTCGGCTGAACATGGCGGCAATGCGCTGACTGTCCAGCCCGCAGTCGCGCCGCTGCTAGTCGTGCCGCTGCTATCTCCCGCTGCGCTGCAAGCGCCGCTGGTACGGGTGCGCGCCGACATCATCGACCGCTTGGTGAACCAGGCCGGCGAAGTCTCGATTTCGCGTTCCAGGCTGGAAACCGAGGTCGGCACCTTACGCGGCTCATTGTCGGAATTGACTGAAAACGTCAGCCGCTTGCGCAGCCAGTTGCGCGAAATCGAGATGCAGGCTGAATCGCAGATCATGTCGCTGATGCCGCAATCGGGCGACCGCGAATTCGATCCGCTGGAATTCGATCGCTTCACGCGTCTGCAGGAACTGACCCGCATGATGGCCGAAAGCGTCAATGACGTCGCCAGCGTGCAGCAAAGCCTGACGCGCACGGTAGAAGACGCCAGCACCAACCTCAGCAACCAGGCGCGCCTGACCCGCGATTTGCAGCAAGATCTGATGCTGGTGCGCATGGTGCCGTTTGCCAGCGTAGCCGAGCGCTTGTACCAAGTCACGCGGCAAGCCGCCAAGGAAGTAGATAAAAGGGTCAATCTTGAGATTAGCGGTGCTGCAGTCGAAATCGACCGCAGCGTGCTGGAAAAAATGGCGGCGCCGTTCGAGCATCTGCTGCGCAATGCGATTGTGCACGGGATTGAATCGCGCGAGCAGCGGCGCGCACTGGGCAAGATTGACGCCGGCGAATTGCTGGTGCAGGTACGCCAGGAAGGCAATGAAGTCGTGATCCAGTTTTCTGACGACGGCCGTGGGCTCGACCTGGCGCGGATTCGCGACAAGGCCAGAAGCGCCGGCCTGCTCAGCATGGATGACACGATTTCCGACGCCGATGCGATGGATCTGATCTTTCAGCCCGGCCTGTCGACCGCATCTGAAGTTACCGCGCTGGCCGGGCGCGGTATTGGCCTGGACGTGGTGCACGAAGAGGTGGCCGCCTTGGGTGGCCGGGTGGCGATCAGTTCGGTAGCCGGGCAGGGCGCAAGTTTCACGATTCATTTGCCGCTGACGCTGGCCGTGACCCAGGTGGTTTTGCTGGAGAGCGGCGGCAAAACCTATGCGCTGCCTTCGGCGCTGGTCGAGCAAGTGCAGCAACTGAAAAGCCAGGCGCTGGCCAGTGCCTACAACGAAGCCGGCATAGTCTGGCAGGGCCAGCGGGTGGAACTGCACAATCTGTCGGTCTTGCTGGCTGATGATGCGGCGACCCCGCTGGCACAAAAATATTCGCAGTATTCGCCGCTGATTATCCTGCGCAGTGGCAATGACCGGGTGGCAATCCATGTCGACAAGGTGCTCGGCAACCGTGAAGTGGTGGTCAAGAATGTCGGCCCGCAATTGGCGCGGATGGTGGGGATTGCCGGCGCTACCGTGCTGGGGAGCGGCGAAATCGTGCTGATCCTCAATCCGGTGGCGCTGGCATTGCGTGCGGCCCGGGCCGACCAGCGGGCTCAGCGCCCGACGCGGTCCGATGGATTGGCATCAAGCGGCTTGGGCGCTGTGGCTGAGTTGGCCGAACTGTCCGAACTGTCCGACCCGCAGGCCAGTCGGATCGACGCTCAGGCGACGCAACCAGTATCGGGTTTGCGCACGCAGCGCATCGTGATGGTGGTCGATGATTCATTGACGGTGCGCCGGGTGACGCAGCGTCTGCTGACGCGCGAAGGGTATCAGGTCGCACTGGCCAAGGATGGCGTGGATGCATTGCAGCAGTTGCAGACCATCACGCCGGACGTGATGCTGGTCGATATCGAAATGCCGCGCATGGATGGCTTCGATTTGACCCGCAACGTGCGCAGCGACGAGCGCACTCACCAGATCCCGATCATCATGATTACCTCGCGCACCGCCGACAAGCATCGCAATTACGCAATGGAACTGGGGGTTGACGCCTACTTCGGCAAGCCGTATCAGGAAGATGCGCTGTTGCAAGCGATTGCCGCCCATATCGTGCCAGCGCTGCCGGTGGGCTGATATGGTACCTGCGTCATATCTGTGGCCGGTAATATACATTGGTATGTATTTTTTACGGGCCAATTAAATAATGCGGCGATGCGGTGCTTTTTGCCTATACTCCATGATATTTCAATTTATCATAGTTGTTCTGGCGGCGTATTGTGCTGCCCTGGCGCTGCGTTAACCCTGCTCCTACCGTTACTCCGTCTCCTGCCGTATTAAAACAATGGCGGCATAATGCGCGCCTGCTCGCGCAACTGGTATCGGGCTGCCGCATATTCGGGATAGATCGACGCCACCGTGGCCCAGAAGCGCGGGCTGTGGTTCATTTCGCGCAGATGCGCCAGTTCGTGTGCAATCACATAGTCGATCAGCTCCAGCGGGAAGTGGATCAGGCGCCAGTTGATGCGGATTTTCCGTTGCGAGGTGCAGGAACCCCACTGGGTTTTGGCCGAGCTTAGTCCGAATGAATGGTAGCTCGCGCCGAGTTTTTCAGCGTAGTGCGGCAAGCGCTGGCCGTACAGCCGCCTGGCCTGCGTTTGCAGCCATCGCTGCAAGTGAATTTGCAATTGTTGCTGGCTGGTGTCTGCCGGCAGATGCAGGTGCAGTTCGCCTTTGATCGCATCGAAATCGACCCGCGCGGTTTTGGTATTCCAGATCCGCAGCGTCAGGTGCGCGCCGAGATAAGGCAGCAAGCTGCCGTCGCCCCACGGCAGCTGGGGCTGCAGTTGCGACTGCAGCGCACGCTCGCGGCGTTGTTGCAGTTTGCTGTTGATCCAACCCTGCTTGTCGCGGATCGCATTTTCGATGGCGGCCACGGACAGCCGGTTTGGCGCACTCACGCGCAGTCCCTGATCGTCGATCAGGAATCCGATCGAGCGGCGCTGGGAACGGCGCAATCCATATTCCAGCAACTGGCCGTCGATGGCAATGCTGCGCAGCACGGTAGTCTGGTCGATTTTCTGCACGGTCTTGGGGTGGAGTGGCATAGCGCCGCTATCCCGCGGTGTCATTCCTTGAAATCATTTACTGGCGTAAGCCGCCGGCGAGATAACCCGCATTTCGGTTTCGATCCAGTTTTCCACCAGTTGCAGCAGGCTATCCGGAGTGTGGCCTTCGGGCGAAATCGGCGGCCCGATCGAGACCGTGATGGTGCCGGGTTGCTTGATGAATGCATTCTTCGGCCAGCATTCGCCGGAATTGAGCGCGATCGGCACCACCAGCGCCTTGGTCTGGATCGCCAGCCGGGAGCCGCCGCTCTTGTATTGCCCTTTTTTGCCGACCGCGATGCGCGTACCTTCCGGGAACATGATGATCCACTGGCCATCGGCCAAACGCTTCTTGCCGTGCATGACGACTTGCCGTAAGGCATTCTTGCCACTGCTGCGATCGATCGGGATCATCCGCAACAAGCCCAGCGCCCAGCCGAAAAACGGCACGTACAGGAGTTCCTTCTTGAATACGAATACCAGCGGGCGCGGCATCATGCACAGCAAAAAAATCGTTTCCCAGGCCGATTGATGCTTGGGCATCAGGATCACCGGCGCATCCGGCAGGTTTTCCCAGCCCTTGAAGCGGTAATGGATGCCGCACACCACTTTTGCCAGCCAAATGGCGAATACATTCCAGCGCGAAGTGACGTAATAACGCCGGTTATACGGCAGCGGCGCGGCCAGCAGGCAGACGCAGGCCCAGACCGGCGTCACCAGCAGGATGACCAATACAAAAAACAGTGAACGCAAAAACAAGGTGGTGCTGCGTAACATCGTGTCTCCAAAAAAAGGGGAAGATTTAGGCCAGCGGCGGAATTACGGCGGCGTCTTTATTGGCGGCCGTGGAGGCTGCAGTAGCTGCAGTCGCATCCAGCAAGCCATCGACTGCTGCGGCCAGGTCCGGGTAAATCAGGGTGTCCGGCGGCAGGCCGTCATCAAGCTGGGTTTTTGTGCCTTTGCCGGTCAGCACCAGATACGAGATGCAGCCGCAATTGAAGCCGGCTTGCAAATCGCGCAGCGAATCGCCGATATTGGGAATGCCTTTCAGGCTGACTTCGTAGCGCCTGGCGATTTCTAAAAACATGCCGGACTTCGGTTTGCGGCAGTCGCAATTGTCGCTGGCTGCATGCGGGCAAAAGAAAATCGCATCGATTTCAGCCCCGACTTCCTGCGCTGCCATGTGCATTTTCTGGTGAATCGCATTCAGCGCATTCATGTTGAACAAGCCGCGCGCAATGCCGGACTGATTGGTGCAGACCACCACCTGGTAGCCGGCCTGGTTCAAGCGCGCGATCGCCTCCAGAGAGCCGGGGATCGGTTGCCATTCGTCGGCTGTTTTGATGAAATTGGCGGAGTCGACATTGATGACGCCGTCGCGGTCGAGGATTATCAGTTTCATAGCCAAATCTTTCGCTTAAGCCAGTTTTGAAATGTCCGCCACCCGGTTCATCATCGCGTGCAATGCGGCCAGCAGCGCGATGCGGTTGTTACGCAGTTGCAGGTCGTCGGCCATCACCATCACCGAGTTGAAGAAGGCATCGACGTCGTCGCGCAACTCGGCCAACAACTTCAGGGTGAGAGTGAAGTCGCCGGCGGCGAATGCGTTGTCCACCTGCGGCTGCAACGCGGTCATGGCGGCGTGCAATGCTTGTTCGGCGGCTTCGCTTAACAAATTTTGTTGCACCTGGCCGGGCACGATGTCGGTTTTCTTCAGGATGTTGGTGATGCGCTTGTTGGCTGCCGCCAGCGACGCTGCTTGCGGCAGCGCGGCGAAGGCTTGCACCGCTTCCAGGCGCTCTATGATGTTGTCCAGCGTGTCCGGGTTTTGCGCTACCACTGCTTCGATTTCGTTGGGCGTAAAGCCCCGCTCGCGCAGCAAACCGCGCAAGCGATCCAGCAGGAAGACGGTGATATCCGCGGTCGCCAGCTTGAAATGCGGGTTGTAGGCGAATAGTGCGGCGCTATCTGACAATAGCGTATGGATCGATAGCGGCAGGCGTTTTTCCAGCAACATGCGCAATACGCCCAGCGCGTGGCGACGCAGCGCAAACGGGTCCTTGTCGCCGGTCGGGTGCAGGCCGATGCCCCAGATGCCAACCAGAGTTTCGAGCTTGTCGGCCAGCGCCACCGCAGTGCCGGTTGGGGTCGCAGGCAAGGCGTCGCCGGCGAAACGCGGCTGATAATGCTCGCTGGCGGCCAGCGCGACTTCTTCGTGCTCGCCGTCGTGACGGGCATAGTAGGTGCCCATGATGCCTTGCAACTCAGGAAATTCGCCCACCATGTCGGTCAGCAGATCGGTTTTCGCCAGCAGCGCGCCGCGTTCCGCCAGTGCTACGTCGGCGCCGAGTGCTAGTGCAATCTGGCCTGCCAGCGTCTTGACGCGTTCGCTGCGTTCGGCCTGGGTGCCGAGTTTGTTGTGATACACCACGTTGGCAAGGCCAGGCAGGCGTTCGGCCAAGGTTTTTTTCTGGTCTTGCTCAAAGAAAAATTTGGCATCCGACAAGCGCGGCCGCACCACCCGCTCGTTGCCGCCGATGATGTGCTGCGGGTCGCTGGTTTCGATATTGGAGACGATCAGAAAGCGTGAGCGCAGCTTGCCGTGGCTATCGGTCAGGGCAAAATATTTCTGATTGGTCTGCATCGTCAGGATCAGGCATTCCTGCGGCACGCTCAAAAATTGCGGCTCGAAATGGCATTCATAGACTACCGGCCATTCGACTAGCGCGGAGACTTCATCGAGCAGGGTTTCCGGCATCAGCACCCGGTCGTCGCCTGCTTTGTCCAGCAGCGCGGCGCGGATTTTTTCTTTGCGTGCAGCAGGGGCGGCAATGACCTTGCCTTGCGCTTCCAGCGTGGCGGCGTAACTGTCGGCGTTCGGGATGCTGATTTCGCCCGTCGTCAGGAAGCGATGGCCCAGCGTCTGCGCGCCGGCGGCCAGGCCCAGGGCTGCGATTGGCACCACTGCGCTGCCGTGCAGTGCGACAATTTTATGCACCGGACGCACGAACTGCACGGTGCTGCCGTCGGGGCGCTGATAGCTCATCAATTTAGGAATCGGCAACTTGGCGATCGATTCGTCCAGCGCTGCCTGCAATCCGCCATGCAGCGCCGAGCCGCGTGCGGTGTGGGTGTAGAAAAAGCTTTCCGTCTTGCCGTCCGGCGCGCGCTCCAGCGCATCGATGCCGATCTCAGGGAAGCCCAGCGCCGCCAGTTTTTTGGACAGTGGCGCGGTGGCTTGGCCGCTGGCATCGAGCGCGACGCCTACCGGCAGCACTTTTTCGCGGATCGATTTGTCCGGTGACGTGGCGCGCACTTGGGTGATCGTGACCGCCAGCCGGCGCGGCGAGGCAAAGGTGGTGGCGACTGCGCTGGCGTCGAGAAAATCGCGGGTGCGCAAGCCGTTGAGAATTCCGGAGGCAAACGCAGCGCCCAGTTTGGCCAGCGCTTTCGGCGGCAGTTCTTCGGTAAGCAGTTCGACTAACAGTGTCTGGTTCATTTTTTTGCCATCCTCCCGGTTGGCCCGGGAAGCGCGTATTGAAGGAGTGGGTGGGTGGGCGTACAGCGTGCCCACGTTTCTATGGCAGCCTAAATAGCCTAAGCCGCTTTGCGGCCATCGCCGCACATCGGGAAGCCGAGCTTCTCGCGCGAGTCGTAATACGCTTGCGCCACGCCGCGCGACAGGTTGCGGATGCGGCCCATGTAAGCGGCGCGTTCGGTGACCGAAATCGCGCCGCGTGCGTCCAGCATGTTGAAGCTGTGCGCAGCTTTCAGAATCATTTCGTAGGCCGGCAGCGTCAGCGGCACTTCCAGCAAACGCTTGGCTTCGGCCTCGAAGCTGGAAAACAGCG
Source organism: Gelidimonas diazotrophica (assembly GCF_055694025.1). Lineage (NCBI taxonomy): Bacteria > Pseudomonadati > Pseudomonadota > Betaproteobacteria > Burkholderiales > Oxalobacteraceae > Gelidimonas > Gelidimonas diazotrophica. Next base: position 2,905,233 of record NZ_CM146349.1, on the reverse strand, counting down.
AGAACAGGAATTCGGTATTAGCGTGTTCGAAGTTGTAAGTCGATTGCTCGACTTCGTTTTGATGGAACACGTCGCCGTAGGTCAATTTCTTGGTGATGCCGTGCTCTTCCCATTCGGTCCAGACCAGGTCGTAGACGTTTTCCACCCCTTGCAGATACATCGCCAGCCGTTCGATGCCGTAAGTGATTTCGCCCAGCACCGGCTTGCAATCAAGTCCGCCGACTTGCTGGAAATAGGTGAATTGGGTTACTTCCATGCCATTCAGCCAGACTTCCCAGCCCAGGCCCCAAGCGCCCAGCGTCGGGTTTTCCCAATCGTCCTCGACAAAACGCACGTCGTTTTGCTGCAAATCCAGTCCCAGCGCCTTGAGTGAGCCGAGATACAAGTCGATGATATTTTCCGGTGCCGGTTTCATCACCACTTGATATTGGTAGTAATGCTGCATGCGGTTCGGGTTTTCGCCGTAGCGGCCATCCTTGGGACGGCGCGACGGTTGCACATAGGCGGCGCGCCATGGCTCGGGGCCAATTGCGCGCAGGAAAGTCGCGGTGTGCGACGTGCCGGCGCCGACTTCCATATCGTAGGGTTGGAGCAGCGCGCAACCTTGCGCGTCCCAATATTCTTGCAGCTTGAGGATAATTTGTTGGAATGTAAGCATGTTGTGATTCTCTAGCCGCACGGCGTCGCGCCGCGCTCAGGGTGAATGGGGTGAATAATAAGCGGGTAAGCCCGCCAAACCATGAATTTTAACGGGTTTTAATCGGCTTATGCGCGATTGCGCCGGTTTTTACGGCTGGTGAGCCAGCCCGTGACTAGCGCCAGCGCCGCCAGCAACAGCATGGCTGCGTTGCCGGCCAGAATATAAGGCGTCATGCCCTGCATTCCTTGCACCGTGGCCGACAACGTGCCGCGTTGGTAGGGTTGCAGTTGCGCGGTGATGCGGCCTTGCGGGTCGATGATGGCGGTGGTGCCGGTATTGGTGGCGCGCAGCATCGGACGGCCGGTTTCCAGTGCGCGCATTTGCGAGATTTGCAAATGCTGCGGCAGCGCGATGGTGTCGCCGAACCAGGCGATGTTCGAGACATTGAGCAGCATGGTGGCCACCGGCGCACCGGCGAAGTGGTTGGCGGCCAGCTGGCCGGCGATTTCTTCGCCGAACAAATCTTCGTAGCAGATATTCGGCAGCAGCCATTGGTCCTTGACCGCGAACGGCGCCTGCACCACCGGGCCGGAACTGAAATCGCCCAGCGGAATGTGCATCAGGTCGACGAACCAGCGAAAGCCGGTCGGGATGAATTCGCCGAATGGCACCAGATGGTGCTTGTCGTAGCGATAGGTGGTGACGGTGGCAGCGCTGCGCTCGGGCGCGATGCCGATCACGCTGTTGGCATAGCGTTGCGGGCCGTCGCTGACCGGTATCCCAATGGCCAGATGGCTACCGGAGCGCTGGGCAAAATCGGACAAAAGCGGCAGATATTCGGGCGGCAATTGCTGTACAAACAGCGGGATTGCGGTTTCCGGTGTGGCGATCAGGTCGGCCGGCGCAGCGCTGATCAGGTCCCGGTACAGCGCCAGCGTTGTGTCGATTTGTTCAGGCGCAAATTTCATTGCCTGCGCCACATTGCCTTGCAGTAGCCGGACCGTGATCGGCTGACCGGCCGGGCTGGTCCAGCGCACCGTTTTCAGGCCAAGCCCGGCTACTAGCAGCAGCAGTGCCAGCGCCAATGTGCGGATCGAAAACAGCGTCAGGCAGCCGGCGATCAGGGCCGAAATCCAGGCCAGTCCGTAGACGCCGATCAGCGGTGCATAACCAGCCAGCGGGCTGGCGGTATGCGCATAACCGGACGAAACCCAGGGCAGACCGGTGAAAATCCAGCCGCGCAGCCATTCGGTCAGCGCCCATAGCGCCGGGAATATGAGTAGCGCCACGCAGGTCGGCGCAGCTTGCCAGCGCTGCCGCAGCCATGCACTGAGGCCGAACGCCAGCGCCGCGTAACTGCCCAGAAACAGCGCCAGCAGGATCACTGCCAGCGCTGCGATTGGCGCTGCCATGCCGCCGAAATCGTGCATGCTGATATACAGCCAGTAGACCCCGCACCCGGTCCAGCCGAAACCGTAAGCCCAGCCGATCAGCGCGCCGTGTTTGCAATTGCTGGCGCGCAACGCCAGCGGCAGCACCGCAGCCAGCGACAGGATTTGCAGCGGCCACAGGCCGAAAGGCGCAAATGCCAGTATGTTTAGTGCGCCTGCCAGCAGTGCCAGCAACATGGATCGATAGAGTGGCACGCGATGAGGTCCGGTTTGAGTAATGAAAGAGTTGCGGGAAGAGTTGCGGGAAGAATTGCGTAATGAAAATCGCCCCACAACGCAGGTTTGTTGCGGCTGCAATAGGGCATTTGCCGGATTTTTACTGATTTTTATACTAGCGTATGTATTTTTACTTGCCGCATATAATCATTGCGGAAAGTGATGTATTTTAATGCATACTCCAGCAATATTTTTATTTCTATGGGGCTGGTTCAGGCTTCCGGCGGCACTTCGGTAGTGCCGAAAACATCGGTGTAAGCCGGGTAGAACGAGCAATACATGATGACGGTCAACACCACCGACAGCGGCAGCAAGATCATCATGACAACGGCCGAGCTGCCCAGCAGGAGGACGGCGAACAGACTAACTATGGTCGGGAACACGATGCCGATGACGCCCCATGCCAGGCCAAACACCAGAAACGGTTTGCCGGTGCGGAAGACCGCGAAGAAACTATAAAACAGCGCCTTGACGACGCCCATCTTGTGCCACGCCACCAGCGGCGCCGCATACCAGAATGCCATCGAAACCGGCACATACAGCAGCGCGGAAAGCAGCATTCCAGACGCCATGTCGGAGTTTTGTACGGTTTTCGGATCGAGTGCGGTCTGGCCGGTAATGACGTTCCAGAATACGCCGCCGTCGATCAGGCTGGATGCGCCGGCAGCGGCGGCAGCAGCGAGCAGGTACAAGGCACCCAGTATCAGCAGGTTTGCGACTGCCGGCGAGCGAAATCCGGTCAGCAGCAAGCCAGGCGTGATGCGCTTGTCGTGTTCGATATTCACACAAGCCTGCAGGAACGCGAGCGAAAATGCCGGCACCAGCATCAGCGGCAGCACCTGACCGACAAACGGGATGATGCCGATTGCCAGCATCAAGAACATATACGCCAGGAACAGCATCGACATTTCTGCCGGTTGCTTGCGGAACAACGCGAAGCCCTGTTTGATCCATTGCAGGCCGGTTGCGGCGGGGAGTTTTTCCATAATCAATACAATGCCGGTGCGGGATGGGCGATGCGCAGGCGCAAGATCCGCTCGAAATGCGTCGGGTCATGCGGCGTCAGCATTTCTGCAGCGCGCGGCAGATGGGTGTCGTACAGGCGCGACAGCCAGAAACGCAGCGCGCCGGCCCGCAACATCGGTTGCCAGGCAAGCTGCTCGGCGGCAGTAAACGGGCGCACCGCATGATAGGCGTCCAGCAGCGCGCGCACCCGGGCCGCATCGAGCACTCCGGTTTCCGGGTCGATGCACCAGTCGTTGACCGTCACCGCAACGTCGAACAGCCAGCGCTCGCAGCCGGCGAAGTAAAAGTCAAAGATGCCGCTCAGAGTGTCGCCGACGAACATCGCATTGTTGCAAAACAGGTCGGCGTGGATAGCCCCGTGCGGTAATTGCGAATAAGCGGCAGAAGCAGCGAAGGCCGACTGAAAATGCATCTCCGCGCGCAGCAGGTGGGCGTTATCGTCTGACAGAAAGGGCAAGACCGCCGGCGTGGTGGCATTCCACCAATCCAGGCCGCGCAGATTCGGCTGCGTCAGCGGAAAATCCTGCGCCGCCAGATGCATTTTTGCCATGGCTCTGCCAACTTCGGTGCAATGCACCGCTTGCGGCGCCAGTTGGCAGCTGCCAGCGAGCTTGGTCACGATCGAGGCCGGTTTGCCGTGCAGGCGGTGCAGGATTTCGCCCTGCCGATTGGCAATCGGCTCCGGCACCGGCATGCCGTGCTGCGCCAGGTGTCGCATCAGTTGCAGGTAAAACGGCAACTGTTCGAAGCTGAGTTGCTCAAAAATGGTGAGGACGAATTCGCCTGCTTCTGTGGTGAGGAAAAAATTGCTGTTTTCGATACCGGATGAAATGCCTTCGATTGCAAGCGCTCGGCCGAGTGGGAATTGCTTAATCCAGTCGGAGAGGTCATCCAGTGTGACCGGGGTAAATACTGCCATGGGAATGAAATGAAGATAAGGTAAAAGACGGGATCAATCGGATACAAATGAAATGACGCGGCAGCAGCCTGCCGGACTTAGGATGTTTTGCAGCCGATTCTTCCTAAGTCCGACAGACTCCTGTGCGCGTCATTTTGCTGGTGCGGCAGGTTTCACTGCGGGCGGCGCTTTGGCGGCCGGCGCAGTGGTTCCTGCATTTTTGGCTTCAGCCGCCGCTGCCGCTGCCGCAGCAGCCGCTGCTTCAGCCGCTTTCTTTTTCTTGAGGCCCATATCGAACTCAATCACCGGCCATTGCGCCGCGCGCATCTCCTTGCTTTGGCCGTCGCCGCGCAGGGCGCTGCCGGCTGGATCGACCGGTTTCAGGTAATAGGTGCTGTTGCCGCTTTTGACCTCGACTTCTGTGACTTTGCCTTGCTGGCGTTTTTCGGTGATTTTCTTTTCCGTACCCGGCGGGGTGATGGAAATCGCAGGCGGCTCGCCTTCCTCCAGTTTTTCCATCACGGGCGGCTGTTGTGCTGGCTGTTGCGCGCTCACCAGTAAAGGCATTGCGCAGGCGGCAATGCCGCATCCGACGGTGATCCAGACTTTTGATAGTCGCATGATAATAAGGCCGGTTGGCGTGAAATGAACGGGAAATGTTCTAGTAAAGATAGCAGTGTCGCCGATTGTAGCAAACAGAGTCTGTCGCGCTCAAGAATGGATTACAAATACAGCATTTTTTGTCGCTCTTCTTCCGACAGTTCAATATCGCGCGCTTCATAGAAAGCAAAGATGGCGTCGACGATATTGGACGGTTCATCGATCAGATGGATCAGGTCGAGGTCTGTTTCATTGATTACGCCGGCAGTCAGCATGGTCTCGCGCAACCAGCCCAGCAAGCCGCGCCAGTACGTGGTGCCGACCAGGATGATCGGCATCGGGCGTGATTTTCCGGTCTGGATCAGGGTCAGCGCTTCACTCAGTTCGTCCAGTGTGCCAAAGCCGCCGGGAAACACTACATAGGCATCGGCATACTTGACGAAAGCCACCTTGCGCGCAAAAAAATGCCGGAAACTGATCGAGATGTTTTGCCACGCATTACGGGTTTGCTCGTGCGGCAGCTCGATATTCAGGCCGACGGACGGCGATTTACCCTCGAACGCGCCCTTGTTGGCGGCTTCCATGATGCCTGGGCCGCCGCCCGAAATCACCGCAAAGCCGGCATCCGACAAGCGCCGGGCGACATCGACGCACTTGATGTAGTACGGGTTTTCCGGCGTGAGCCGGGCGGAGCCGAAGATCGAAACCGCCGGCCGTAGCTCGGAAAGCCGTTCGGTGGACTCAATAAACTCTGCCATAATCGTGAACATATGCCACGATTCGCGCGCTTTTTGCGAGGTGGCGCGTTCCTTGTCCGTCACCTGCCGCAAGCGCAGCACCCTTTTCCCAATTTCTTCCATATGCATAAAACCCTGTTATTAGTCGACGGTTCCAGTTATCTGTATCGCGCCTTTCATGCCTTGCCCGATTTGCGCAACGCCGAAGGGGCGCCGACCGGCGCCATGTACGGCATGATCAACATGCTGCGCCGCTTGCGCCACGATTATCCCGCAGCATACATGGCCTGTGTCTTCGACGCCAAAGGCAAGACCTTCCGCGACGACCTGTATCCGCAGTACAAGGCGCAGCGCGCAGCGATGCCGGAAGATCTGGTGCGCCAGATCGCGCCGATCCATGCAGCAACACGGGCCATGGGCTGGCCGATCCTGATGATAGAAGGCATCGAGGCCGACGACGTGATCGGCACGCTGGCGGTGGAGGCGGTAAAGCACGGCATGGATACCGTGATCTCGACCGGCGACAAGGATCTGGCGCAACTGGTCAACGACCATGTGATGCTGATTAATACCATGAGCAACGAAAAACTCGACCATGCCGGCGTAGTCGCCAAGTTCGGCGTGCCGCCGGAGCGCATCGTCGATTACCTGAGCCTGATCGGCGACACCGTCGACAACGTGCCGGGCGTATCCAAAGTGGGGCCGAAAACCGCACTTAAATGGCTGGCCGAATACGATTCGCTGGAAGGCGTGATGCAAAACGCCGCCAATATCAAGGGCGTGGTTGGCGAAAATCTGCGCACTGCGCTGGAATGGCTGCCGCAGGCCAAGGTGTTGGTAACTGTCAAGACCGATTGCGATCTGTCGGCGCAAATGAAGAACATTTCCGAATCGCTGCAACAATTACCCGAAGACCGGGAAGCGATGCTGGCCTTGTTTTCCCGCTACGGCTTCAAGAGCTGGCTGCGCGAGTTGAGCAGTCAGCTGACCGATCAGGTCGGCCAGAGCGCCACGCCAACCGGGCCGAATGTCGTTACCGCCTCGGCACCGGCGGCAGTCGAAAAACAATACGAAACCGTGCTCACTGAAGCCGACCTGGAGCGCTGGCTGGCGACGATTTCGGCTGCGACGCTGACTTCGCTCGATACCGAAACCACTTCGCTGGAGCCGATGCAGGCGCGTCTGGTCGGCATCTCGCTATGTTGCGTGGCCGGGTGCGCCGCCTACATTCCGCTGGCGCACAGTTATCAGGATGCACCGCAGCAATTGTCAACCGAATTCGTGCTGTCCCGACTGAAACCGTGGCTGGAAGATGCCGGCCAGAACAAAGTCGGCCAGAACCTGAAATACGACAGTCATGTATTTGCCAATCACGGCGTGATGCTGCGCGGCATCCGTCACGACACGCTGCTGCAGTCGTATGTGTTCGAGTCGCACAAGGCCCACAACATGGACAGTCTGGCGCTGCGCCACCTGAACCACAAGACCATCAGCTTCGCCGACGTCTGCGGCAAGGGCGCATCCCAAATCTGTTTTGACCAGGTCGAGATTAGCGTTGCCACCGAATACGCGGCCGAAGACGCCGACATCACGCTGCAACTGCATCAGGCGATGTGGCCGGAAGTCGAAGCCGATGCTGGCCTGACCTTCATTTACGAAAAAATCGAATTGCCGACCGCAGTCACGCTGCAAAAGATCGAACGCAACGGCGTGCTGATCGATGCCGAACTGCTGGGCCAGCAATCGAACCAACTCGGCAAGCGGATGCTGGAACTGGAACAGAACGCTTACGAATTGGCCGGTCAGCCGTTCAACCTGAATTCGCCGAAGCAGCTGGGTGAAATCTTCTTCGATAAATTGAAATTGCCGGCGCTCAAGAAAACCCCATCCGGCGCGCCCTCAACCGATGAAGCAGTGCTGCAAAAATTGGCCGAGGATTATCCGCTGCCTAAAGTGTTGCTTGAATACCGCGGCCTGGCGAAGTTGAAATCGACTTACACCGACAAGCTGCCGAAGATGGTCAACCCGCAGACCGGGCGCGTGCATACCAATTATGCGCAAGCGGTGGCGGTGACTGGCCGGCTGGCGTCAAACGACCCGAATCTGCAAAACATTCCGATTCGCAGCGTCGAAGGGCGGCGCATCCGCGAAGCCTTCATCGCACCAAAGGGCAGCGTGATCGTATCGGCCGATTATTCGCAGATCGAGTTGCGGATCATGGCGCATATCTCCGGCGACACCAACATGCTGCGCGCCTTTGCCGCTGGCGAAGACATTCACCGCGCCACCGCCGCCGAGATTTTCGGTGTTACGCCGCTGGAAGTATCGAGCCAGCAGCGCCGTTACGCCAAGGTCATCAACTTCGGCCTGATTTACGGCATGAGCGCGTTCGGCCTGGCCGGCAATCTCGGCATCGAGCGCGCTGCCGCGCAACAATATATTGATAAATATTTTGCCCGCTTTTCCGGCGTCAAGCGCTTCATGGACGACACCAAGCTGGAAGCCAAGTCGCGCGGCTATGTCGAAACCGTGTTTGGCCGCCGTTTGTGGCTGCCAGAGATCAACTCCCCGAATGGTCCGCGCCGCCAGGGCGCCGAACGAGCCGCGATCAATGCGCCGATGCAGGGCACTGCCGCTGACCTGATCAAGCTGGCGATGGTGGCAGTGCAGGACTGGCTGGAACAGAGCCGGATGCAATCGATAATGATCATGCAGGTGCACGATGAACTGGTGCTGGAAGTGCCGCAAGCTGAACTGGCTACCGTGCGCGATAAATTGCCCGCGATCATGGCCGGCGTGGCTAAGCTGAAAGTGCCGCTGATTGCCGAAGTTGGCGTCGGCAACAACTGGGATGAAGCGCATTGATAGCGTGTGATTGACCGTATGAAATCGCAAGTTTTGTAGGTCGGGTTAGCGGCTTCATCGCGTAACCCGACATTTACAGCTGAGGATGTCGGGTTACGCTATCGCTAACCCGACCTACGATGCTTTAGTAGCGCAGACCTCTGTGCCTGCACCGGGCAGCAGGCACAGAGATCCGCACTAGTTATTGCGTAATTCCTAATCAACAAAGGCGCACATGGATGTCGCAAGTATTTTTCGCTTAATCGCGCTGGCCGCCATCTGGGGCGGCTCTTTCTTGTTCATGCGCATCGGCGCACCGGTGTTCGGGCCGGGCGTGTTGATCGAGTTGCGGGTTGGTTTGGCTGCGATCTTCCTGTGGCTGATGTGCCGCATGCTCGGACGGCAGACCCATTTGCTGCAACACTGGCGGCATTTCCTGATCATCGGCCTGCTCAATTCGGCGCTGCCGTTTCTGTTGTTCGCGTATGCAGCGCAGACTTTGAGCGCGTCGCTGCTGTCGATTTTGAATTCTTCCGCACCCATTTTCGGCGCCATCATTGTCGCGCTCTGGCTGCGCCAACCGGTGGGCCTTTCGGCTGCGCTGGGGCTGGTGCTGGGCGTGCTCGGGGTGGCGACGTTGGTGGCGGGCAGTCCGATGGTGGATGGCGATGGCTGGTGGCTGGCGACTGCGGCCGGTCTGGCAGCGCCGTTTTGTTACGGGCTAGCCAGTGCCTACACCAAGCAGTCGCCGCTCGCCATTGATCCAACCGACAATGCACACGGCAGCATGTGGGCGGCCGCAATTCTGGTGTTGCCATTCGCACTGTTGCTGCCGGTCCAGCAAAGACCTGAGAGCGCCGACTGGCTGGCGGTGAGCGCATTGGCGATCGTCTGTACCGGTGCCGCTTATCTGATTTTTTTCAGGCTGATCAAGGATGTCGGGCCGATGCGCGCGCTGTCGGTAACCTTCCTGATTCCGGTATTCGGCGTATTGTGGGGCGCGTTGTTTCTGGGTGAGACGGTCGGCTGGAGCAAGCTGTTCGGCGGTGCGCTGGTATTGTGCGGCACCGCCTTGGCCAATGGCGTGATCCGGCTGGGACGCCCGATCACCACCTCGGCTTAACCCATATGCAGCCCGCCATTGATCGAAAAATCGGCTCCGGTGATGAACCCGGCCGCGTCATCGCAGAGGAACGCTACCGTGCGGCCGATGTCATCCGGCGTACCCATGTGGCCGACCGGGATTTGCGCGATGATTTGCTGACGCATTTCTTCGGCTACCGCCAGCGTCATTTCGGTGCCGATGTAGCCCGGTGAAATGGTGTTGACGGTGACACCCTTGCGCGCGCCTTCCTGTGCCACCGCCATCGCGAAGCCATGCACGCCGGCTTTGGCGGCGCTGTAATTGGCCTGGCCGAATTGCCCTTTTTGACCGTTCACCGACGAAATATTCACCACTCGTCCCCAGCCGCGCGTCAGCATGCCGTCGAACACTTGGCGCGTCATGTTGAAGACGCCGTTGAGATCGGTGTTGATCACCGCCAGCCAGTTTTCCACCGACATTTTCTTGAGCGTGCCATCGCGCGTAATGCCAGCATTGTTGATCAGGATATCGACCGCACCGATGTCCGAGCTAATGCGCTCGATCAACTGCTGGCAGGAAGCGAAGTCGCTGATATCGACCGGATACACGGCAACTTCGAATGATTGCTGCTGCATGCTCCGTTGCCAGGCGGCTGCGTTTTCCTGGTCGCCGTTAAAGTAAGTTGCAACCACGTGTCGCCCCTGTTGGCACAAAGCGCGGCAGGCTGCGGTGCCGATGCCGCCGGTGCCGCCTGTTACTACTGCAATTCTTTTGGTCATGCTGTTTTCCCCGTTGGTTGTGCAAATTTTCCTGATGCCTATCAGCATCGCTGTGATGATGTTTAGTTTATGGATTGCAGCGCAAATCAGGCTTGATAGCGATCAAGCCACTACAGTGCAACAGCACCAGTTGGCGCTGTTGCTGTCGCCGATGCTTCAGCCCAGTTATGGATATGATATGCACTGTTCCTGAATTATTCCGATTGCCACTGTCTTTTGGAGCATAAAAATGCCATACATGAAACAAGATTTCGATAGCCTGGTGAGCAGGACGCCCCTGTCGGAGCCACTTGGCCGGCGCGATTTCCTGAAAACCACTTTGGGTGCCGGCTTTGCGGCCGCGGTGCTGCCGGTGATGGCGCAGACCGTGATCAAGACCGATAGTATCGGTTTGACTGCAGACCAGATCACCATTGATGTGAATGGACGGAGCGTGCCGGTGTATCGGGCCCAGCCGGCCGGCAAGACCGATTTACCGGTGATATTGGTGGTGTCCGAGATTTTCGGCGTGCACGAGCATATTGCCGATGTCGCGCGCCGCTTTGCCAAGCAGGGCTATCTGGCGCTGGCGCCCGAATTGTTCGTGCGCCAGGGTGATCCGCGCGCTTACCCGGCGCTGGGCGAATTGATCGAAAAAGTGATCAATAAGGTGCCGGATGCCCAAGTGATGGGCGATCTGGATGCCTGTGCCGCCTGGGCTCGCAAGCATGGCGGCAATGCCGACAAGCTCGGCGTTAACGGATTTTGCTGGGGCGGACGCATCGCCTGGCTGTACGCGGCGCACAATCCGGACGTCAAAGCCGGCGTGGCGTGGTATGGCCGACTGGTGGCCAGCACTAGCGGCAATGATCTCGCACTGACGCCCCGGCAGCCGATCGATATCGCCGCCAGCCTGAAGGCGCCGGTGCTTGGCCTGTATGGCGGCAAGGATGGCGGGATCGGGCAAGATACCATCGAACAAATGCAAGCGGCGCTGGCCAAGGGCAGCAGCCATTCCGAATTCGTGGTGTATCCGGACTCCGGCCATGCTTTTTATGCCGACTATCGGCCTAGTTATGTCGAAGTCGATGCCAAGGACGGCTGGCAGCGCTGTCTGGCCTGGTTCAAGGCGAACGGCGTAGCGTAAATCGGCTGCACCTGCCACCATAAACTTAACTGCTGAATCAACCGCTTGAATTAGCTGCTTGTTTACAGGTAACCCTTGTCCGTGTTTTAATTGCAACCCAGTTGCAAATCTGAGGCTTAAAATTAACTCCACCCTTATATCCATCCTGCTCGCAACAACGATAGCAGGCGTGGGCAGCATTGTTGCTGCAGCGATTTTTTCGTTTAGCCTGTTATCGACGCTGGTGGATAGGATGGTCAGCTTTTCGGTCGGCATCCTGTTGTCGACTTCCCTGTTGCACGCGCTGCCGGAAGCGTTCGAGTCGCAAGCCGATACGCATACTCTGTTCGCCACGCTGTTCGGCGGCTTGATGGGGTTTTTCCTGCTGGAAAAATTCGCCATTCTGCGCCACTCGCACCACCATGAAGGCGACGGCCACGCGCATGCACACGGTCACGATATGCGCGAAGCCGGCAAGTCAGGTCTGATGATTCTGATCGGTGACGGCTTGCACAATTTCACCGACGGCATCCTGATCGCCGCCGCATTTCTGGCCGATCCCAAGCTTGGCATCGTCACTGGCCTGGCCATCATCGCGCACGAAATTCCACAGGAAATCGGCGACTTCATCGTGCTGCTCAATGCCGGCTTCAGCCGCGCGCGCGCCTTTACCTACAACTTGATTAGCAGTCTGCTGGCGGTGCTGGGCGGCTTGCTCGGCTATTTCATGCTGGAGTCTGCCACCGGCGCCATTCCCTATGTGCTGGTGCTGGCCTCGTCCGGCTTCATCTATATCGCGGTGTCCGACCTGATGCCGCAAATGCAGCGCCGCGCCACCCTGCGCGAAACCGTGCCGCAGATCGCATTGATTGGATTGGGCGTGGTGACGGTCTTGTATCTCACCGGACATACCAATTAATATGGGAGTATGCTGAGAAATAGGTATATTGCCGCATATAATCATTAGGATTTTAATAATACGGCACGTTGTATTATTAGAATTCAAAGCTTGATAGCGTAGTTTTTGAGAGCAAAATCAGAAAGGGAGCCGAAGGCTCCCTTTCTCACATGTAACGGCGGTCCTGCTCGTGCTCTGGTTTAGAACTCTTCCCACTCGTCACTGTTCGCGCCAGCCGGATTTTTTCCAGATTTTGGCGCGGCTGTAGCCGTGATGGCTTTTTGCTTTGAGACGGTTTTGGCAGGCGCCGGAATTTTTGCCGCAGGCGCACGCTGCACCAGCACCGCCGAAGTTTCGCTGCCCAGCTTGAAAACGCTGACCGCCTGCGCCAGCGACGCAGCCTGATCCTGCAGGCTTTCGGCAGCTGCCGCCGCCTGTTCCACCAGCGCCGCATTCTGTTGCGTCATTTCATCCATCTGGCCGATGGCTTGGTTGACCTGTTCGATGCCGTCGCTTTGCTCCTGGCTGGCGGCGGTAATCTCGCTCATGATGTCGGCCACCCGTTTGACCGAGCTGACGATTTCATTCATGGTGTGGCCGGCGTCGTCCACCAGTTTGCTGCCCTGATCGACTTGTCGTACCGAATCGTCGATCAGGGTCTTGATTTCCTTCGCGGCACTGGCGCTGCGCTGCGCCAGGTTGCGCACTTCGGTGGCGACCACCGCAAAGCCGCGCCCTTGTTCGCCGGCGCGGGCTGCTTCGACCGCCGCATTCAGCGCCAGGATATTGGTCTGGAACGAGATGCCGTCGATGACGCTGATGATGTCGGCGATCTTGCGCGAGCTGGCCTTGATCGAGCCCATGGTGTCGACCACTTGCGACACCACCTGGCCGCCTTTGACTGCCACTGTGGAGGCGGTGGCGGCCAGTTGGTTGGCTTGGCGCGCATTGTCGGCATTTTGACGCACGGTGCCGGTCAGTTGTTCCATCGAGCTGGCGGTTTCTTCCAGCGAACTGGCCTGGGATTCGGTACGCGAGGACAAGTCGGCATTGCCGGAAGCGATTTCGCGCGAGGCGACGGCGATGGTGTCGGTGCCAACCCGGACATTGCCGACTACGCGGGCCAAACCCTGGCTGATGCCGTTCATGGCCGCTGCGAGTTGGCCGAGTTCGTCGCGCCCACTGCTTTTGATCGCGGTAGTCAGGTCGCCCGCGGCAATTTGCTGTGCGGCTCGCGTCGCAGCACCGAGCGGACGACTGACCATCTGGCGTATCACCAGATACAAAAGGCTCACCAGAAACAGGTTGAGGATGGTGCCGATGATGGCGTAAGTGTTGCGCAGCGATGTTGCTGCGTTGGTAATCTCATCCGTATATACGCCGCCGACTACTACCCAGTCCCAGCCCTTGATGTGGTCGTATATGGCAATTTTTTCGCGCGCTGTCGACTCGCCCTTGTTCTTCCACGGATAAGTGATGGTGCCTTGCTTCTTGATCGCTATTTCCTTGACGAAGCTGATGCCGTTGGCGTCTTTCGCCTCCAGCATGTTCTTTCCTTCCAACGTTGGATGGATGGTCAGTTTGCCGTAGTCCGGACCTTCCTTCGCGTTCAGTACGTAGAAATAACCGGTCTGGCCTATTTTGACGGTTTTGATCTTGTTTTTCAGCGCATTGAGACCATCGGTGATGTCCACGCCGACATACAGGATGCCGATTACCTTGCCGCTGGCATCCTTGATTGGGTCGTACTGGGTCATGAATTGGCGGCCGAACAGCGTCGCCGGCCCGCTATATGATTGGCCCGCGATCAACAGCTTATAGCCGGGATAGTTGCGATCGAGCAGCGTGCCCACTGCGCGCTGTCCATCCTCTTTTTTGACCGAAGTCGATACCTGTATGAAATCCTCTGCCGACTTGACGAAAATCGTTGCCGTGGCGCCGGTCTGGCTGAGAAAGTTGTCCACTACCGAAAAATTGAGATTGAGCGGGGTGTCGCCATTCTTCAGGGTGGGGGTTTGGGTGCCGCCGACATCGACCATGGCGGTTGTATCGACCGCAAATTCGCCGTAGAAATAATTTTTCAATAATTTTGCGGAGCGGCCGACTTCATTGCGGGTCGTGCTATCGAGAACGTCAATCATGTCGACCACCATCCTGGCTTGCGTCTTGAGCGCTGCCGTCGTCTGGGATTCCATTAACTGCTTGTTCGAGTAGCCGATCGCGAGCGTAAAACAGGTGTACAGGCTGCCGACCAGCATTAATATTGCGAGCGCGAGTTTAGTCCCGATGCCCCAGTTGCGAATGTTGCTGATTATTGTATGCATGATTGATCCGCAAATAGTGTGAAATTGTCCCGCTAAATTTTAACTGGTAAATTACTCCAAAATTTAGTTATTGAAAGCAACTTTTAGATTTTTTATATATATCGTTTATATCAATTAATAATCGTATATTTTAATAACGCAGGTAATGTTTGTTAAATGTGGCTATTTTGACAAATATTTCTGCTGCCATCGACGCTGCCGGATACCTCGGCTGCATGCGCGCCGAATTCGGACGGGCCTAAAAGCAAAAGGGCATCTCTGCTAAAATCAGCCGATAAACTCACAAGTCTGAAGGCATGTATGTTGTATCCGGAACTGTTTAAATCGCTCGAACAAGTGCGCTGGAACATGGAGACGGATATTCCGTGGGACAGCTTCGACGCCAGCCTGCTCACCGACGAGCAGGCGCAAACCATCAAGATGAACGCGATTACCGAATGGTCGGCGCTGCCGGCCACCGAGATGTTTTTGCGCGATAACCGCGATGACAGCGATTTTTGCGCGTTCATGTCGATCTGGTTCTTCGAAGAGCAAAAGCATTCGCTGGCCATGATGGAATATCTGCGCCGCTTCCGTCCCGAGTACTTGCCGACAGAAGACGAGCTGGACAAGGTGCGCTTCGAGTTTGACCCGGCACCGGCGCTGGAAACACTGACCATGCATTTTTGCGGCGAAATCCGCCTCAATCACTGGTATCGCTGCGCCGCCGACTGGCATAACGAGCCGGTCATCAAGCAGATTTACAAGTTGATTAGCCAGGACGAAGCGCGCCACGGCGGCGCTTATTTGCGCTACATGAAGAAGGCCTTGCTGGCCAACGGCGACAAGGCGCGCGGCGCTTTCGCCCGGATCGGCGTGCTGATGGCGTCGGCCCGCCGCACCGAGAAGCCGTTGCACCCGACCAATCTGCACGTCAACCATGCGCTGTTTCCGAACGATACCGTGCAATCGCGAGTACCCGACCCGGGCTGGCTGGAGCACTGGCTGGACGATCAGATCAAGTTCGATGGCGCCTGGGAAAAAAAGGTGGTCGAGCGCATCCTGCATAATCTGTCGCTGCTGCTGGAACGCAGTTTCGACTCGGTGCAGGATTTGAATCATTACCGTAAAGAAATTGCAGCGCGGCTGGCTGCTACGGTAGAAGTTGCCTGAATGTGTTGCTAGAGTATTTTTAATGTGGCTCTAAATACAAGCGGCAATAAGCATGTTTACTGCCATACTCCACATAATTAATAATTAACCGGACTTCTGTCGCAACTCTGATGCCTACTACTTCGCCATTCTTTGAAGCCAAGCTCTGCCCGCGCACCGAACTCCAGGGTCGCGTTGCGGCATTGCCGCAACCGGTGGTCTTGACCAACGGCGTGTTCGACCTGCTGCATCGCGGCCATGTGACGTATCTGGCGCAGGCGCGCGCGCTGGGAGCGTCGCTGGTGGTGGCGGTGAATACCGATGCCTCGGTCAAGCGTTTGGGCAAGGGCGACGAGCGCCCGCTGAACTCCTGCGCCGACCGGATGGCCGTATTGGCGGCGCTGGAATCGGTCAGTCTGGTGGTGCCGTTCGATGAAGATACTGCGCTGGAAGTGGTGCAGCAGGCGCGTCCGGCGATTTACGCCAAGGGCGGCGATTACGATATGACGGCAATTCCGGAAGGACAGGCGGTGCTGGCGTACGGCGGGCAGGCAGTGGCAATCGATTTCGCACACGACCGCTCGACTACCCAGTTGCTGCAAAAAGTGCGCTCGGGTAATTGAGGGGGCTGTAAGGGATCATCACGTATTTTTTAAAATGTATGAGAGATGTATGAAAGGCACGATATGAAGCGTCGCATTGTATTGCAGTCAATATTGGCAAGTGTGCTGGGCGTGCACTTGCAGGCCCAAGCCGCATTGCCGGCCATTGAAGTATATAAAACGCCTAGTTGCGGCTGTTGCCATCTGTGGGTTGAACATTTGCGCGCCAACGGCTTTACCGTGAATGCGCATGATGTGGACGACACTACCGGTTACCGGAAAAAATTCGGCGTGCCTGAAGCGCTGGCCTCTTGCCATACCGGAGTGGTCGGTGGCTATGCACTGGAAGGTCATGTTCCGGCGCGCGAAATCAAGCGTTTGCTGGCCGAGCGTCCGAAAGTGAAAGGGCTGGCGGTACCTGCCATGGTGCAGGGTTCGCCCGGCATGGAAGGGCCGCGCAGCGACCCGTACGATGTGCTGGCATTTAGCGCCGACGGCCAATACGCGGTGTACCGGCATTACAATGGCACATCAAAATAGGGGAAGAACGATGAATGTAACGATTAAAACCATATTCAGCCTGGCGCTGGCTTGCGCGCTGACGCCGCTGGCTTTGGCTGCAGAGCCGGAACCGGTTGCCGAAATCGCAGAACCCAATGCCGTCGTACCTGCCGAGCCGGTAATGACACAAGGCGTAGTCAAAAAAGTGGATAAAGGCACCGGCAAGATCACGATCGCCCATGGCGCGATCAAGAATTTGGGCATGGGGCCGATGACGATGATGTTCCGTGTCAAGGACCCGGCGATGCTGGAGCAGGTGCAGGCGGGTCAGAAAATCCGCTTTCATGTCAACATCGTCAAGGGCGCTTATACGGTATTGCGGATGGAACCGGTCCAATAAGTTACGCTTTTTTCAGCATCATAAGACCGCCTGGTGCGGTTTTTTTTGTTTCTTATACTGAATAATGTATTTTTAAATCCGCACTGAAATATTGCGGGAAGTACACTGTTTTTGCATATACCCCCTGTAATTTCTTCTTTGCAGTATCTCAATTCCCGCCCGCAAAGTCATTCTGCCGCCACGCTTCATAGACCACTACCGCAACCGTGTTGGATAAATTCAGGCTGCGATTATTCGGGCGCATCGGCAGGCGGATGCGTTGCGCTAGCGGAAAAGTGTCGCGTAGTTGCGGGTCCAGTCCTTTCGTTTCCGAACCAAACACGAAAAAATCGCCGGGCTTGAAGGAAACCGCGCCGAACGGGGTCGATCCATGCGTGGTGAGTGCGAACATGCGCTGCGGATCGGGCGTCGCAGCGCTAAGGAATGCGGCCCAGTCGCGGTGCACCTGCATCGTTGCATAGTCGTGATAATCGAGTCCCGCGCGGCGCATTTTTGCATCGTCGAGCGCAAAGCCGAGCGGTTCGATCAGGTGCAATTGAGCGCCGCTGTTGGCGCACAGACGAATGATGTTACCGGTGTTGGGCGGGATTTCAGGTGCAACCAGTACGACATGGAACAAGCTATTCTCCAGATATTGTGAGCAATTTTAATGCGCCGGCGTGCGCGCAAAGACCAGGTTGGTGACGCGTGTCGCGCCGAAGCGTTTCAGGGTTGCGGCCAGTTCATTGAGCGTTTCTCCGGTAGTAATTACATCATCGACGATGCCGATATGCTGGCCCCGGATGCGATCGATTGCATCGGCCGGCACGCTGAATGCCTGCCGGATGTTTTTGCTGCGTTCTTGCGGTCGCAGAGTGGCTTGTGCTTGGGTATCGCGCAGGCGGCATGCGGCAGCCGGAAACAAATCGATTCCCAATGCGCGCGACAGCGGCTTGGCGATTTCCAGCGCTTGATTGAAGCCGCGCTCCGTCAATCTTTGCCGGCTCAGCGGAACCGCCGTCAATAGCGTGGGAAGCGCACAGTGGGATTGTTCCAGCATCGCGTCGCGCAGCATTGCCGAAAAAAGCGGCGCCAGCGCCAGTCGGCTGCCGAATTTCAGCGCCAGCACCAGTTGATCCAGCGGCGCTGCGTAATCCACCGCAACCACCGTGGCATCGAATGCCGGACGGTTTTTCAGGCAGGCGCCGCAAACCGTCGTGGATGCTTCGTTGCCGCTCAGGAGCGAAGCGCATTGCGGGCAACGTTGCTGCCGCCGGCTGCCATATTGGTGCATACAGTCGTTGCAAATCGCATCCGTCGCCGTAGCGCCACATAGCGCGCAACAGGACGGCAGTAGCGATAACATGCGGCTGCGCAACAGATGAGACCAGTGGTGGATTCGGGATTGCATGCGGTGGTGCGGTCCTCAAGCGTGTAAACTGAGGCTCGATTATCTCATTGCTGAAGCGATATCTCCGTGACGACACCACCTTCCTCTTCCGAACCCCGTTTGAGCGCGCCGATAGACCTGGCGCGTGTGCGGCATTTGTTTTCTTCTGCGCTGCGGGTGTCCGACGCCGAATTCTTACGCCGCGAAGTATCGGCCAGAATGTTCGAGCGTCTGGAACTGGTAAAAATCGATCCGCAACGGCTGCTGGACGCCGGTTGCGGCGCGGGCGGCGATTTGGCGCTGCTGAAAAAGCAGTATGCCAATGCCCATATACTGGGCGCGGATGCCTCTGCTGCGATGCTGCTGGAAGCCAGCAGCCGGCTATCCGCCGCGCTGTCCTCGATGCACCGTCTGCTGGGAAAATACCTTCCCGGCAAGGGAAAACGGGGTGGCGGGCTGGATGCATTTCTGTTGTGCGCCGACTTCGCCCAGTTGCCGCTGACGCACAATGCGGTCGATCTGGTCTGGTCGAACTTGGCCCTGCACTGGCACCCGCAACCAGACCGCGTATTTCTCGAATGGCGTCGGGTGCTGCGGCAAGACGGCTTGCTGATGTTTTCCTGTTTCGGCCCCGATACTTGCAAGGAGTTGCGCAACGCATTTGCCGCTATCGATGCCGCACCGCACGTGCTGCCGTTTGTCGATATGCATGATTTGGGCGACATGCTGGTGGACGCCGGATTTTCGACTCCGGTGATGGACATGGAGCACATCACGGTCACTTATGCCAGCGTGGAAAAGTTGATGGCGGATGTGCGTGCGCTGGGCGGCAATCCGCTCTCCACGCGCCGGCGCGGCCTGCTGGGCAAAGGCGATTGGTCCAGAATCGTCGGCCATCTGGAGCAACTGCGCCAGGCCGATGGCAAAATCCCCCTGACCTTCGAAATCATTTACGGCCACGCATTCAGGCCAGCGCCCAAAGTGATCAGCAGCGGTGAATCCATCATCCGGATAACGCCCAATCCCAACCAAAAATAAGATCGCGGTTTGGTATCGCCGGCAGCGCCGTCGATCAAGACTAGGCGGCCTATCTTTTGTCAACATGTCCCGGGTACTGTCAGAGCGTATTAGCGCTTGATAATACTTCGCGTTACAACTTATACTTCTACCGATATAAAAAATCGGCATAGAGTCGTTTTTTGATGAAAAGCAAGAGACGCGAATTTGCGCGACAGACAATTAGAGCGCACAGACGTCAGGTAGTCATAAAAATTCTAATTTAGGGTTGTTGGGGAAAACATGAAAAATGCAAAACGACTTCAATCGTTGATGGTCGGTACTGCGCTTCTGGCAACAGGATTGCCGTCGTGGGCCGCAGTGGATAGTCCGGGCGGCCCGGCCGTGCTTGCACTGAATTTGCAGACGCCGGTGACGCAGATCGCGCGCGAGATCTATTCGTTGCACACTTTGATGTTGTATATTTGCCTGGCAATTTTCGTCGCGGTGTTTGCGGTGATGTTTTATTCTATTGTCAAGCACCGCAAATCCAAGGGCCATAAATCGGCCAGCTTCCACGAAAGCACGACAGTCGAAATTGCCTGGACAGTGGTTCCTTTTCTGATCGTGATCGGCATGGCATTGCCGGCTACCAAGACGGTGGTGGCGATGAAAGATACTTCCAATGCGGACCTCACCATCAAGGCAACCGGCATGCAATGGAAGTGGGGCTACGATTACATCAAGGGTGAAGGCCAGGGGGTTTCATTCCTTTCCAGCATGTCCACGCCACGCGAGCAAGTGGTCGATCCGACCAAGATCAAAAGCGACAATTACCTTCTGGAAGTCGATAACGAAGTCGTTGTTCCAGTCAACAAGAAGGTCCGCATTATCCTCACCGCCAACGATGTGATCCATTCCTGGGCGATTCCTTCATTCGGCGTCAAGCAAGATGCGGTTCCCGGTTTTGTGCGCGACACCTGGTTCAAGGTGGAAAAAACGGGCACTTACCGCGGCCAGTGTTCCGAATTGTGCGGCAAAGAACACGCATTCATGCCGATTGTCGTCAAGGTCGTAACGGATGCCGAATATACCCAATGGGTTAATGCCAAAAAGAAAGAACTGGCAGCCAAAGCGGACGATCCGAACAAGACCTGGACCGTGGATGAACTCAAGCAGCGCGGCAACCAGGTATATGCGGCCAACTGCGTTACCTGTCATCAGGCAAGCGGCAAAGGCGTTCCGGGGGCGTTTCCAGCACTAGATGGGTCCGCGGTGGTGACGGGACCTAAAATTGATCAAATCAAACTGGTGTTAAATGGCAAAAATGCGATGCCATCCTGGAAGATGCTTTCTGATACTGACATTGCGGCGGTAATCACTTACACGCGTAATAATTGGTCCAACAAGGCCCAGCAAAACATTGTTCAGCCAGCCGAAGTCCTTGCAGCGCGCAAGTAATTGAATCTTTAGGATATTGAGATGAGTACAACTGCAATCGACCACGCACCCGATCATTCTCACGACCACGCGCATGACCATCCGCATGGTTGGCGCCGCTGGTTATATGCCACCAACCACAAGGATATCGGTACTTTGTACCTGTGCTTTTCGCTCACCATGCTGATGGTAGGCGGGGTGCTGGCGATGGGAATTCGGGCGGAATTGTTCCAGCCAGGCTTGCAGTTGATGCAGCCGGAATTCTTTAATCAACTGACCACGATGCACGGTCTGATCATGATTTTCGGCGCCATCATGCCGGCCTTCGTGGGTTTCGCCAACTGGATGATTCCGTTGCAAATCGGCGCCGCCGACATGGCTTTTGCGCGCATGAACAACTTCTCATTTTGGTTGATGCCGCCGGCGGCCCTTCTGCTGGTAACTTCCTTCTTGGCGCCGGGCGGCGCCAACGCAGCCGGCTGGACCATGTATGCGCCGTTGTCGACGCAAATGGGGCCTGGAATGGACATGGCAATTTTTGCCGTCCATCTGATGGGCGCGTCATCCATCATGGGATCGATCAATATCATTACCACCGTGCTGAATATGCGTGCACCCGGCATGACGCTGATGAAAATGCCGATGTTTTGCTGGACCTGGTTGATCACTGCCTACCTGCTGATCGCAGTGATGCCGGTACTGGCTGGCGCGATAACAATGACGCTGACCGATCGTCACTTCGGCACTTCATTTTTTAATGCGGCCGGCGGTGGCGATCCGGTAATGTTTCAGCATATTTTCTGGTTCTTCGGCCATCCTGAGGTCTACATCATGATTTTGCCGGCGTTTGGGATCATTTCGCACATCATTCCCACTTTCGCTCGCAAACAACTGTTTGGCTATGCGTCGATGGTCTACGCGACCGCAGCAATCGCGATTCTGTCGTTCACTGTCTGGGCGCATCACATGTTCGCTACCGGCATGCCGGTCACGGGTCAGCTATTTTTCATGTACGCAACCATGCTGGTCGCAGTGCCGACTGCGGTTAAGATTTTCAACTGGATCGCGACCATGTGGCGCGGCTCGATGACTTTCGAAACCCCGATGCTGTTTGCCGTCGGATTCATCTTCGTGTTCACAATGGGCGGCTTTACCGGCCTGATTCTGGCGGTTGCTCCAATCGACATCCAAGTGCAGGATACCTATTACGTAGTGGCGCATTTTCACTATGTGCTGGTGGCCGGTTCGCTGTTTGCCATGTTCGCCGGTTTCTATTACTGGAGTCCAAAATGGACCGGTTTCATGTACAACGAATTGCGTGGGAAAATCCATTTCTGGGGTTCGTTGATCCTGTTTAATGTGACTTTCTTCCCGATGCACTTCCTGGGCCTGGCTGGGATGCCGCGTCGTTACGCTGACTATCCGGCGCAATTCACCGACTTCAACATGGTGGCGTCAATTGGCGGTCTCGGTTTTGGATTGATGCAGGTGTACTTCCTGTTTGCGATCGTAATTCCTACCATCAGGGGCGGTAAAAAGGCAGCAGACAAGCCATGGGAGGGTGCCGAAGGTCTGGAGTGGACCGTGCCTAGCCCAGCGCCGTTCCATACTTTTGAAGTGCCGCCAATCGTTAAATAAAGGGTGGCGGGCTGAACAGGCCCGCCAGACGAAGTAAATGTCAGAACCAAAAAAACCTAATAATTTTAAAATGGCATTAATACTTGCCTCAATTGCTTTGACGTTTTTTCTGGGCGTGATCATCAAACAAGTCTGGTTTCGCTGAAAATGGATAAGCGCACAAACGTCGATTCTGAATTGACGCCGGGTAAATCCTTGAATAAGCAAATGCTGGGCAAGTTGCTGTTGATTGCCAGCCTGATGTTTGGGTTTGGTTATGCGCTCATCCCGCTTTACAAAAAGATTTGCGAAATAACTGGTATTAATATCCTGACCGCGCAAGAGACTGGTTTGCAGACGGTAGGTAATACGCAAGTGGACAAAACCAGGACTATTACGGTGGAGTTTGATGCCAATGCGCAAGGGCCTTGGCGTTTTCGGCCGACCGTAAGCAGTTTGCAGGTACACCCGGGTGAAATGGCGCAAGTCATTTATGAGGTGGTCAATACCCAGGCCCGCAGCATTAATGCACAGGCGATTCCAAGCTATGCGCCGCAACAGGCTCAGGCACATTTCAAGAAAGTGGAGTGCTTCTGCTTTCAGCAACAAACGTTGAAACCCAACGAAGCAAAACAAATGCCGGTGGTATTTTATATTGACCCAGCGCTGCCCAAAAACGTGAAGACAATTACTCTGTCCTACACTTTTTTTGAAGTTGGTGGTCAGCTACAAAAATCGATCTAAGAGGATGTTGATGCAGGACTTAAAACAGGAAAAGCCGCGCAAGTCATCGTTTCTGGCGACCATGAAAGCGGTCTTATGGTCGTTTTTGGGGATACGCAAAAAGAGCGGTTACGAACAAGATGCCGCACAACTAAATCCTGTGCATGTGATTATCGCCGGTGTTATTGGCGCCGTGATTTTTATTGCGACGCTGGTGATTATCGTCAGGATAGTCGTCGCAAAATAGCACACAAATATTCGTATCGGGAGATGTAAATGAGTTCTCAACACGCTAAAGCGCAGTCTGGCGCGCCATATTATTTCATCCCAGGTCCTTCAAAATGGCCCGCGTTTGCAAGCGTATCGCTATTAATAGCGATGTTCGGCGCAGCGGCCTGGGTGAACGATCTGGCTTGGGGTTCGTATGCCAATATCGCAGGCATACTGATGCTAATCGCCGTCCTGTACAGATGGTTCGGCGACACCATTGCCGAGTCTGAAGGCGGTTTGTACAGCCAGCGCATTGATAGCTCGTTCCGTTGGAGCATGGGTTGGTTCATCTTTTCGGAGGTGATGTTTTTTGCGGCATTTTTCGGTGCGCTTTTCTATGCGCGCAGTATCTCGATGCCATGGCTCGGAGACTTGGATCACAAGCTTTTGTGGCCGGATTTTAGCGCCCACTGGGGTAATGCCGGTCCTGCCGGTACGGTCGAGCCATTCCAGACCATGGGTCCATTCCCGATTCCAACCATCAATACCGCATTGCTGCTGACATCAGGCGTGACGTTGACGATTGCGCACCATGCCATGCGTGCAGGTGCGCGCACCAAGACCGCTTTATGGCTTTTTGCGACAATATTGCTGGGGGCCACGTTCATTGGCTTCCAGGTTTATGAATACATGCATGCGTACAGCGAACTGAACCTGAAATTAACTTCAGGAATTTATGGCTCAACCTTCTTTTTGCTCACTGGCTTTCACGGCTTCCACGTCACGGTGGGCGCGATTATGCTGTCGGTTATCTTGTACCGTGTTCTGAAAGGGCACTTTACGCCGCAGCAGCATTTCGCATTTGAAGGTGCCGCCTGGTACTGGCATTTCGTGGATGTGGTCTGGCTTGGCCTGTATGTGGTGATTTACTGGTTGTAATTCCATTTCTAAATCAAACTTGCACTTTGTAGACTTCGTGCTCACGATTGATTTAGAACCGGAATAAAACCTTCTGGCTCAATACGGGCAGACAAAAAAGCCGCACTTCGGTGCGGCTTTTTTGCTGGAACAGGATTGCGATTGCCCCGGTCAGTTTTCTAGCGCAGCCCAGTGGGTTGTATCAGCCCGAAGTAATGCGCCGCCAGCAATAGCGCAAATAACGCGATCGAAAAACCGACCCGTAGTGCCAGTGCATTGACGGTTCGGTTGCTTTTTCCTTTGTCCTTCATCAAAAAAACCAGAGCGGATACGAGACTGGCAATAATCAGGATGAATCCGACTGCGATGATTATTTTCATGATGGGGCGTCACGTGCAAGAGTGTTTCGATTACGGTAAGCGCATTGCCAACAACGCGGCGTACGGGGAGGTGACATTGTAATGCCTAGTGTATTTCGCTTCAGACTGATTCCATTCGTTGCCACCTTATTGGTTATGGCGATAGGGATTACGGCCGGGCAGTGGCAAACCCGACGCGCGGCAGAAAAGACAGCGATCGAAGTAAAATTGGCGCAACGTGCGGCAGCGCCACACCTTGCCATTGATGCGCGGCCGCTCGGGATTACTGATGTGGAATACCGCACGGTGAGCGTCAAGGGAGAATTTCTCCCCAACTGGCCGGTCTATCTGGACAACCGTCCTTACCAAGGCGTCGCCGGTTTGTATGTTTTGATGCCGTTCAGGATTGACGGCTCCAGGATGCACGTATTGATTGCGCGTGGCTGGGTGCCGCGGGACCCGACTGACCGGAAAAAATTGCCGGTTATTCCGACGCCCGCGGGCATAATTACAGTGCAAGGCATGGCCCGGCGCAATCCGGGCAAATTATTGCAGCTTGGGCAGCAAGATGCGCTACGCCCGGGCGTCATTTTGCAAAATCTGGAGGTTGTCAGTTTTGCGCAAGCCAGCGGCTTGCAAATGCAGCCCTTCCTGCTGGAGCAAACGAGCGCGCTACCGGATGGCTTGAAGCGGGATTGGCCACTGCCGTCAATCGGCATAGACAGGCATCGGGGTTATGCATTTCAGTGGTTCGCGCTGACTGCGGTGGCATTTATATTCTTTGTAGTGACAGGATTTAGACGTGGAACAAAATAAACAACGGCGCGCTGGGCGCGGCAAATTATTCATGGTGCTGGCGGTCTGTGCCGCACCCTTGATCGTGTCCTATTTTACCTATTACGTGATTAAGCCATCCGGACGCACCAACTACGGTACTTTGCTGGACCCGAGAAATCATCCGATGCCGGTCCTTGCCAGTACCGCGCTGGATGGCTCCCAGCTTTCCTTGCAGGCTTACCAAGGCAAGTGGCTGATGGTGCAGGTCAATGACGCCGATTGTCAGGCTTCCTGCCAAAAGAGGCTTAACGATATGCGCCAGTTGCGTCTGGCGCAAGGCAAGGAAATGGATCGCATTGAACGCGTCTGGCTCATTACCGACGACAAGCCGCTCGAAACTATGCTGCTGCGCGAATACGACGGCATGCGCCATTTGCGTGTGCCATCGCAAGCCTTGCAAGCTTTAAAAGACTGGCTGCCGGCAGAGCAGGGTGGCGTTGTCTCAGATCATATCTACCTGATTGATCCGTTGGGCAATCTGATGATGCGCTATCCAAAAGATGCCGATCCGAACAAGATCAAGAAAGACCTGATCAAGCTGTTGAAAGCGTCAGCCGTTGGTTGATCCAAAATTATGCTGATGCAACTTGCCATCATGGGGCTGCTTGTGGCGCTGTTGCCGCTGACGCTGGTTTGGGTCTCGACTGACGCGAATAAATACCGCAAGCTGGCCTGGGTGAGCGTTTTCCTGACTTTCGATCTGATCATGTTCGGTGCCTTTACGCGCCTGACCGATTCCGGCTTGGGCTGCCCCGACTGGCCTGGCTGTTATGGCGAAGCTAATCCATTCCTGGCGCATGCCGATATTCATGCGGCCCAGACCTTGATGCCGGATGGTCCGGTGACCGTGTTGAAAGCCTGGATTGAAATGGTGCACCGCTATCTGGCGATGGGTGTTGGGGTACTGATCATTGCGCTAATGCTGATTGCCTGGCGCTTGTGGCTTCGTTCTGAACGTAATCCGGCGAGCGCTTTTCACCCGGGCTTGCCGACCTGGCTGCTGTTTTTTGTTTGCCTGCAGGGCGCGTTCGGTGCCTGGACGGTGACGTTGAAATTGCAACCGGTGATCGTGACCATCCATCTTTTGCTTGGCATGACGCTATTGGCCTTGTTGACCTGGCTGGCAGCGCGCCAAAGCGCGCCAGTTGTGCCAGACCCGCGTGCCGCGACGTTGCGTCTGCCAGCAATTGTTGCACTAGTGTTGCTATTCTTGCAGATCGCTCTGGGCGGCTGGGTCAGCACCAACTACGCCGCGCTCGCCTGCACCGATTTCCCGCTGTGCCATGGCGCGCTGATACCGCCGATGGATTTCGAGCATGGCTTCACGCTGTGGCGGCATCTTGGCAAGACTGCTGCCGGCGATTACCTGCCGTTTTCGGCTCTGACCGCGATCCACTGGATGCATCGCAACTTCGCATTTATAGTTATCGGCTGCATTGCCTGGGTTGGATATCGCGCTCTGCAGATTGCAGCCTTGCGCCAGATCGCACGCTGGCTGTTGATTGTTGTCGGCTTACAATTTGCGACAGGACTTTCGACCATATTCCTGAACTGGCCGCTAGCTATTGCTGTACTGCATAACGGCGGCGCCGCGCTGCTCGTACTGTTGCTGGTGATGCTAAACTACAAGGCAACCATCTCATCCCAAACCTTGCCTGGCGCAGCGCATATGCGGTCATCATCCTTTTAAATTCTGCCTAATGACAACCCTTATCGCTTCTCAAAACCGTCTGGCCCAATATCTAGCGCTGACCAAGCCGCGCGTCACACAACTGGCCGTATTTTGCGCGGTGATCGGCATGTTCCTGGCCACCCCGGATTTGCCGGACTGGAAAGTCGTCATCGCTGCCACTGCCGGCATCTGGTTGCTGGCAAGCGCGGCATTTGCGGTCAACTGCCTGGTGGAGCGTGAAATCGATTCGCGCATGGCACGCACTGCACGTCGCCCGACGGCCAACGGTGCTATCACGGTACCGCAAACGCTGGTTTTTTCCGGCGTTCTGGGCGGCATCGGCATGCTGGTTTTATACAACCTGGTCAACCCATTGACGATGTGGCTGACTTTCGCCACCTTCGTCGGCTATGCTGTGATTTACACCATTATCCTGAAGCCGGCGACACCGCAAAACATCGTCATCGGCGGCTTGTCCGGTGCGATGCCGCCTGCGCTCGGCTGGGCCGCGATAGCCAATGATGTGCCGATGCAGGCATGGTTGCTGGTGTTGATTATTTTCGTCTGGACGCCCCCGCATTTCTGGGCGCTTGCCATGTACCGGCGCGATGATTATGCAAAGTCGGGATTGCCCATGCTACCGATTACGCATGGCATGGAATTCACCGGTTTTCACGTCTGGTTGTATACAATTGTGTTGGTTGCCACCACCACTTTGCCCTATGCGGTGCGCATGAGCGGTTTGATTTATCTGTTTAGCGCGCTGATATTGGGCGCTATTTTTCTGTGGTACGCGTGGCAAATTTATCGCCATTACAATGACCTGCTGGCGCGTAAGACATTTGCTTATTCGATTATTTACCTGTCGCTGTTATTTGCAGCCCTGTTGGTCGATCACTATTTTCCATTTTGAATCCATGCGCTTAATTTCCGCCTCACGTACTCTGATTACTCTTTTTACTGCCACTCTGGCACTGACCGCCTGCGGCGACAAACCGCTGTCGGAACGCTTGCAGAGCCTGGTATCTGCTGACAAGGTTGCCTTCCAGAATACCGACATCACCGGGATCGATTACGCCAAGGATTTTGCGCTGACCGACCATCATGGCAAAGCTCGGACTCTGGCCGATTTCAAGGGTAAAGCCGTTGTGGTTTTCTTCGGTTACACCCAGTGCCCCGATGTCTGCCCGACCACCATGGCGGAAATGGCGAGTGTCATGCAAGAGTTGGGTCCGTTGTCGGACCGCGTGCAAGTGTTGTTTGTGTCGATTGACCCGGAGCGCGACACGCAAGCGTTGCTGGCGCAATATGTGCCGGCCTTCGATCCACGCTTTCTCGGCATGGTTGGCGACCAGGCTGCCACCGAAAAAATAGCCAAGGACTTCCGTATTTTTTATCAAAAAGCGCCGGGCAAGGAGCCAGGCAGCTACACGATGGACCATACCGCCGGTAGCTACGTGTTCGATCCGCAGGGCCGGATGCGCCTGTTCATCCGGCACGGACAAGGTGCGGCACCGATTGCCAGCGACTTGAAATTGCTGCTGAAATAATGCATGTTGAAATGATGACCGTCGCAACGAAAAAAAGCGCTCCGAAGAGCGCTTTTTTAACGTTGAAGCTGGGCCTTAAAGTAGGAGCCAGCGATCAGATATACGCCACCAGCGCACCCTTCATCTTTTTCAGTGCGACAGCTTCAATCTGGCGGATGCGCTCGGCAGAGACGCCGAATTCGTCGGCCAGCGTGTGCAGGGTGGCGCCAGAGCCATCGTCATTGGCAAGCCAGCGTGCTTCGACAATGCGACGCGAACGGGCGTCCAGCGTGCCCAGTGCCGTTTGCAGCCCTTCAGATTGCAGCCGGTCGGTTTGTTGCGCTTCCAGAACCTTGGTGGGCTCGGTAGTTTCCGAAGACAGATAGGCAATCGGCGCGAACTTGTCCTCGTCATCGTCGGTCTGTGGTTCGAGTGCAATATCGCGACCGGTCAGACGCGTTTCCATCTCGATGACTTCTTCGCGCTTGACATTCAAGGTTGCGGCTAGCGCATCGATCTGCTTCGGCGTCATCGCGCCCAGGCCTTCCTTGTGGCTGCGCAGATTGAAAAACAGCTTGCGTTGCGCCTTGGTAGTTGCAACCTTGACCAGCCGCCAGTTTTTCAGGATGTATTCATGCATTTCAGCCTTGATCCAGTGCATTGCATACGACACCAGCCGCACGCCTTGGTCGGGATCGAAGCGCTTGACCGCTTTCATCAAGCCGATATTGCCTTCCTGGATCAGGTCGGCGTGCGGCAGGCCGTAGCCCAGATAGCCGCGTGCAATCGATACCACAAGGCGCAAATGCGACAGCACCATATCCTGCGCTGCAGCCAGATCGTTTTGCTCGCGCAGACGGCGCGCCAGCGACATTTCTTCTTCGTGGCTTAACATAGGCAGGCGATTGACTGCCGAGATGTAAGCGTCGATATTGCCCAAGCTACCCGAAAATCCCAGCGCGAGTGCATTATTGCTATTGGCAACCAACGCTGGCGCGACAGACTGAGATTGAGTGGTTGGTACTTTCATTTTTCTCCTCACATTACTGATGGTGAAATTGCTTTGCGGCATGCCAAACAAGTTCTTTTGATATCTTAGCACTCTCTATAGGAGAGTGCTAAATTGGGTTTTAGTTGCATCGAGTGTCAATCTTTATTGCCAGTCAAACAGGTAATTACACAGTTAGAAAGTATAGAGACGAATTAGTTCTACTAATTGCGCAGCATCAAGATTTTATGGTCGGATTACGCTCCGTAAAAAAATCTCATAAATTATAAAAAGCGGAGTATATCGTTTTTATCTGCTTTTTCCGCAATGATATAAAACATCTTAAAAAATACATCATCCAGTATATTTTAAAGTGCTAAGGAAGTTGCGCCAAATGCCTGCGTACCGACAGGGTGGCTCCGAACAGGCCCAGCGCGGCGCTGATCGCCAGCAGCGACAGCGTGGTGGATAGATCCAGCGCAGTAAGGCGGAACTCCGATGCGTAGAGCCGGGCAAATTCTGTAATCGCTACGTTGAGCGGTTGCAGCGCCAGCGCCACCGCGCCCAGCGCCACCGCGCCGGCGCATACGCCGAGCAGTGCGCCGGTATAGTAAAACGGCCGATGAATGAAGGCGTCGGTGGCGCCGAGCAGGCGCGAGACCGCGATTTCTTCGCGTTGCGTCAGCACTTGCAGGCGCACTGTATTGAACACCACTGCCATCACCACCACGCCCAGCGTCACCGCCAGCAGCAGCAGGGCTAGCCGCATTATTTGCAGCATTGCTGCCAGCCGCTTGACCCAGTCCGAATCAACTTGCACCGTCTCGACGCCCGGCAACGCTTTCAGGCGCTCGGCCAGCGCATCGACTGCGCTAGCATCGGTATTCGACAGCCGGATGATGTAGGCGTCCGGCAATGGATTCTGGCCCAGTGTGGCCAGCGCATCGGCCAATCCGGTTTTTTCTTTGAGTGCGTCCAGCGCTTGCTCGCGCGGGACGAATTCGATCCGGGACTTTTTGCTGGTCGGCGGCAGCGTGTTGCGGATGCCGGATGCCAGTGCGCGCGCCTGTTCGGCCGGCGTGTTGGCCGCCAGAAAAAGACTGATTTCAGGTTCCACCGCCAGTTGCTGCGTGACCGGACGAATGTTTTCGAGCAAGGTCAGACCGGCGATCGGCAAGGCTAGCGCAATCGCCACCGCCAGCACGTTGAAGGCGAAACTGCCGGGTGTCCTGATAAGTTTGCGCAGCGCGTCAGTCAAGGCGAAACGATGTTCCCGCAGCCAGATTTTCATGCTGTTTCCTTGCGCCAGGTCTCGATTAATTGACCTTGGCGCAGGTAAATTACGCGTGTGGCGCTATCGAGAAATTGTTCATCGTGGGTCGAAATCAGGCAGGTCACGCCGGCGCTGTGAAACGCCTTGAGCGCTTCGAGCACCTGGTTGGCGCTGTCGCGGTCGAGGTTGGCGGTCGGCTCGTCGGCCAGAATCAGTTGTGGCCGGTTGACGATTGCGCGCGCGATCGCCGCACGTTGTTGTTCGCCACCGGACAGTGCTTGCGGCTCCGATTTGGCCCGGTCCAGCAGCCCGACCTTGTCCAGCGCCGCTAGTGCGCGCTTCTCGGCTTCTGCCGAAGATGCGCCGGTGACGATCAGCGGCAGCATCACGTTGGCCAGCACATGGCGGTCTTGCAGTAGTCGTTGTTGCTGAAAAATCAAGCCCAGATTGCGACGCAGATAAGGCAGTCCGGCGCGTTTAAGCTTGCCGATATCCTGGCCGTTGAGCGTGACCTGGCCGCTGCTCGGGCGCTCAATGGCGGCAAGCAGTTTGAGCAGGGTGGATTTGCCGGCCCCGGATGGGCCGGCCAAAAATACCAGTTCGCCTTTGGTGACTGTCAGGGTGATGTCGCTAAGTGCGGTGACGTCGTGCGCATAGCGTTTGGAAACGTGCTGGAACGCGATCATGGTTGTGCGCAGTGCCTGCTTGGGTGTTATTCGGAACTTACTTCGAATTTGCTTAGGATGTGATTCAGACAACGCTCAATCGAATATCGCATCGACGAATTCGCGGGCATCGAACGGTTGCAAGTCTTCAATCTTTTCGCCCACGCCGATGAAGTAAATCGGGATCGGGCGGTTTCTTGCCACCGCGGCGATGATGCCGCCCTTGGCGGTGCCGTCCAGCTTGGTCACCACCAAGCCGGTCAGGCCCAGCGCGTCGTCGAAAGCCTTGACCTGAGTCAGCGCGTTCTGGCCGGTATTGCCGTCGATCACCAGCAATATTTCGTGCGGTGCGCCCTCGCATCCCTTGCCGATCACCCGCTTGATTTTCTTCAGTTCTTCCATCAGATGCAACTGGGTTGGCAGCCGTCCGGCGGTATCGATCATCACCACATTGACGCTGCGTGCGCGTGCCGATTGCACCGCATCGAATGCGATGGCGGCCGGGTCGCCGGATTCTTGCGAAATCACGCTGACATTGTTGCGCTCGCCCCAGACTGCCAATTGCTCGCGTGCGGCGGCGCGGAAAGTATCGCCGGCGGCCAGCAACACCGACTGGCCGTGGGCCTGTAAATGCTTGGCCAATTTGCCGATGGTAGTGGTCTTGCCGGCCCCGTTGACGCCGGCGATCATCATCACCAACGGCTGATGGCGGCCGAGTTCGAACGGTTTTTGCAGCGGCGTCAGCATCTCGATCAAGAGCGCCCGCAAAGCAGTCTTGACCTGCGCGGCCTCGGTGAGTTTTTCGGTTTTGACTTTCTTTTTCAGCGCGTTAAGCAGGAACTGGGTCGCTTCCATGCCGGCGTCGGCCATCAGCAGCGCCGCTTCCAGTTCTTCATACAGGTCGTCGTTGATTTTGGCGCCGACGAACAGCATTGTCAGGTTGTTGGAGGTTTTCGACAGGCCGGATTTCAGGCGGGCCAACCAGGTGCGTTTTGCTTCCGGCTCGGTAGCTGACGCTATCGCTGGCACTGCAGCCAAACTGGCGCTAGCGACTGGCTCCGGTTCTAGCCTTGGTGCAGGCGGCGGCAATGTCTGCTCCCGGAGTTCAGCTACCGGCGGCACCTGGGGTATAGCGGCCTCGGGTTTTGGTTTTTTCTTGAAGAAACTAAACATGGGAATGGGGGTCTGTAGCGATGGAACATGCAAGGAGATACAATCAACCGCATTCTAACAGAGCAGACAACTATGAAATTTCGACTTCTTGTTTCAGCCGGGCTGCTGGCGCTGGCGCCAGTTTTCGCACTGGCACAGCCGGCGCAGGAATTCATGCTGAAAAACGGCATGAAAATCATCGTCAAGGAAGATCATCGGGCCCCGACCGCGGCGCAGATGGTGTGGTACAAAATCGGCGCGATGGATGAGTTCAATGGCACCACCGGTGTCGCGCACGCGCTGGAACACATGATGTTCAAGGGCACCAAAACCCTCAAGCCGGGCGAATTCAGCGAGCGAGTGGCGGCTTTGGGCGGGCGCGAAAATGCTTTCACCAGCAAGGATTACACTGCGTATTTCCAGCAAATCGGAAAGTCGAAGCTGGAAGCAGTGATGGCGCTGGAAGCCGACCGCATGGCTAATCTGGTGTTCGACAAGAAAGAGTTTGCGCAGGAAATCAGGGTCGTAATGGAAGAGCGCCGCCTGCGCACCGACGATCAGGCGATGGCGCTGGTGGGTGAAGCCCTGGACGCCGCAGCTTTCGTGGCGCATCCGTATCACCATCCGATTGTCGGCTGGATGGACGATTTGCAGCAGATGACGGTGCAGGACGCCAAAGCCTGGCATGACCGCTGGTATGCGCCGAATAATGCGACGCTGGTGGTCGCAGGCGATGTCGATGCGGCCAAAGTGGTCAAGCTGGCCGAAAAATATTTCGGCAAAATCCCCGCCAAGGTATTACCGGTACGCAAGCCGCAACTAGAACCGCTGCAACGCGGCATCAAGCGCGTGACCGTCAAGGCGCCGGCCGAAAATCCTTTCGTGGTGCTGGCCTTCAAGGTGCCGACCTTGCGCGATGTGGAAAAAGATGACGATGTGCATGCGCTCGATGTGCTGTCGGCGGTGCTCGACGGCTACGACAATGCGCGGCTGAATGCGCAGTTGGTACGTGCCGACAAGGTCGCCAACGCAGTCGGCGCCGGCTATTTCAGCAATGCCCGCGGCCCGGTACTGTTTACGCTGGAAGGTACGCCGAGCGCAGGCACCACCACGGTACAACTGGAAGCGCGCTTGCGCGCCGAAGTCGAGCGCATCGGCCGCGAAGGCGTGCCCGAAGCGGAACTCAAACGGGTCAAGACGCAACTGATTGCCGGCCAGATCTACAAACGCGATTCGGTGTTCGGACAGGCGATGGAAATCGGCATGATGGAAATGACCGGCGTGTCGTACAAGCAGATCGACCGCATCATCGAAAAACTGCGGGCGGTCACTTCGCAACAAGTGCAGGCGGTCGCACAACGCTATTTCATTGATGATGCGCTGACGGTGGCCACGCTGGAGCCGCTGCCGCTGTCGGAAAAACCGGCGCAGGCCACCGAAGTGAAGGGGCTGCGGCACTGACGTGCTAGCCCTGCAATAGACACGCATTGCTAAACGTCAGCCCGGATGGCATCGAGAAACTCACTGTGGCTGCAGTCTGCCCAGGATCGAAATGGTGCTTGCCGCGCACACTCCAACATGCAAAAAATTGAGAAAAATATGAAACGCATTTTATTTCCGATATGGGTCGCCATCAGTTTCGTGATTGGCACTGTTCCTGCCTACGCTGCGCTGCAAATCCAGAACTGGACGCTGGAAAATGGCGCGCGCGTGCTGTTTGTCGAAAACCACACGATCCCGATGCTCGATGTCAGCGTCGAGTTCGATGCCGGCGCACGCCGCGACCCGTCTGGCAAAGCCGGCCTGGCGGCATTCACCAACGGCATGCTGGCGCGCGGCGTGCTGGCGGTGGCAACTGAGCCGGCGCTGTCCGAGGCGCAAGTGTCTGACGCCTTCGCCGATACCGCAGCCCAACGCGGCGGTGCTGCCGGCAGCGAGCGCGCCGGCGTAAGTTTGCGCACCCTGTCCAGCCCGGCCGAGCGTGATGCCTCGCTGGCGCTGCTGGCGCGCCTGCTGGCGCAGCCGAGTTTTCCGGAGGACATCCTGGCCCGCGACAAGGCGCGCACCATCGCCCATCTGAAGGAGGAGCTGACCAAGCCGGAAGTGATTGCCGACAAGGCGTTCTGGAAGACCTTGTACGGCAATCATCCGTACGGACAGCAAGCCAGCGTCGATTCGGTCGCCACCATCAGCCGTGCCGATGTGCTGGAGTTTCATCGCAGCCATTACGTCGCCGACCGCGCGGTGATCGCACTGATCGGCGACATATCCCGGCCCGAAGCGGATGCGATTGCCCAGCAGTTGACGCAACGTTTGCCGCATAGCGCTGCTGCGCTGCCGGCAATGCCGGACGTGCCGCCAGCCCACGCAGAAGAATTGCGTATTCCGCATCCAGCCTCGCAAGCGCATATCCTGATCGGCGCGCCGGCGCTGCAACGCAGCGATCCGGATTACTTCACGCTGATGGTGGGCAATTACATTCTGGGCGGCGGCGGCTTCGTCTCGCGCCTGACCCGCGAAGTGCGCGAAAAGCGCGGTTTGTCGTACAGCATTTACAGTTATTTCAGCCCGATGGCGCAGCCCGGACCGTTCCAGATCGGCTTGCAGACCAGCAAGGCGCAGGCCGATGACGCACTGAAAGTGGTGCGCAGCACGCTGGACGCCTTCCTGCAAGATGGCCCGAGCCAGGCTGAACTGAAGGCCGCCAAGGACAACCTGGTCGGCGGTTTTGCCTTGCGCATCGACAATAACCGCAAGATTCTCGACAATATCGCCGCCATCGGTTATTACCGGTTGCCGCTGGATTACCTCGATACCTGGACTGCCAACATTGCCAAAGTTACGACGGCCGACATCCGGGCCGCATTCGCACGCAAAGTGGCGCTCGACAAACTGGTCACGGTGGTGGTTGGCGTAGATCAGCAAAAATAATTTGATACTGATCTACTGCTGTTACACACGGTGCATATAAGACATGAAAAGCATTGTCCACGAAAGACACGAAAAGCACGAAAGAATGCACAACAGCATCCTTTGGCAGCAGCAGAGAATTTTTTTCGTGTCTTTCGTGGACTGAATTTTTTGTATGTAATATTGTGATTGATTAAATATATACTCAATACCGTATTTATTTAATTGCATAGAATAATGCGGTAATTGCAGCATTTATTCATATACCCCTCATATTTAATATACATGCAGCCACAGAAAAAATATTCCGGCAAGACCAAACAAACTGCGCCGGGCCGCCCTCGCAGCGGTCCGGCGCAACAAGTGCGCATCATCGGCGGTCAGTGGAAACGCACGCCTCTCATGGTGCTGGACGCGGCAGGTCTGCGCCCGACTCCGGACCGGGTGCGCGAAACGGTATTCAACTGGCTGCATTTTTTGCTTAATGGCGGCTGGAGCCGGCTGCATTGTCTTGATTTGTTTGCCGGCACCGGCGCGCTCGGTTTCGAGGCGGCCAGTCGCGGCGCGGCCAGCGTCTTGATGGTGGAAGAACATACCCCCGCAGCGCAACAACTCCAGGCCACCAAGGACAAGCTGCAAGCTGCGCAAGTCAGTATTCTGCGCGGCGATGCGTTGTCAGTGGCGCACAAACTCGCCGGCAGCACGCCGGACGGCGCCCAGCGCTTCGACCTGATTTTCCTCGATCCGCCCTATGCGCAAGAATGGCTGGCGCGGATTTTGCCGCTGTGCGTACACTTATTGTCCGAAAACGGTATCATTTATGCCGAATCCGAGATCGCGCTAACGCAGGACAGCCCGCCGGAATGGCTGGCGCCGTGGCAGGTGATTCGGCAAGGAGAGGCGGGAATGGTGTTCTATCATTTGCTGCAGCGCAAGAATTAAGCACTAAGCAGTCCTGTTTGGCATGTTTTATGAGGCATAATGCGCGTTCAATTTGGTTGATATTTCGAGGGAAAGTCGATGGTTATTGCTGTATATCCGGGAACATTCGATCCGCTCACGCGCGGTCACGAAGATCTAGTGCGCCGTGCATCGAGCTTATTCAGTAAGCTGATTGTCGGGGTCGCCGACAGCAAAAACAAAAGTCCGTTTTTTGCTCTGGATGAGCGGCTGTCAATTGCCAACGAAGTGCTGGGCCATTATCCGAACGTGCAGGTCGAGAGTTTTTCCGGCTTGCTGAAGGATTTTGTGCGCCGCCACGATGCGCGCGTCATCGTGCGTGGTTTGCGCGCAGTGTCAGACTTTGAATACGAATTCCAGATGGCCGGCATGAATCGCTACCTGCTGCCGGATGTCGAAACCATGTTCCTGACGCCATCCGACCAGTACCAGTTCATTTCCGGCACCATCGTGCGCGAGATTGCGACCCTGGGCGGCGACGTCTCCAAGTTCGTTTTCCCTTCGGTCGAGAAATGGCTACAATCCAAATTAACGGAACAAAAGCAAGAGCCTGATTGAGTTTGGCTGAGTTTGATTGAGTCGCAGGCCGCTGCGGCGCAAGTCGAATTTCAGCGGTAAAAAGAGGTGTTTTATGGCTTTAATAATAACGGATGACTGTATCAACTGCGACGTGTGCGAGCCCGAGTGCCCGAACGAAGCGATTTACATGGGGCCGGAGATCTACGAGATCGACCCTGACAAATGCACCGAGTGCGTCGGCCATTACAAGGAGCCGCAATGCCAGCAAGTCTGCCCGGTAAGCTGCATCCCGTTCAACCCGGACCGGCGCGAGACCAAAGAGCAACTGCAAGCCAAGTATGAGCGGCTACAGGCGGAGTTGAAGGCAAGTTAAGCGCTTGCGGATTAAAAGTCAGCGCTTGCTGTGAAAAAAGGAGAGATTGAAAATCTCTCCTTTTTTCGTTTCAGTTCCGCACTGGCGCAGCGCCTGGTCAGGCCTTGACTTCATCAAACCGGAATCGCACTTCCTTATAGTTGCCGGCGATATATATCAGCAGCGCCCTGATGAAAATAATAACGCCCGCCATCTCGAGACTTTCCTCAATGGTTGAAATCATGTTGTAGGCCAAATTGTGTGTTCCATGCAATTCAGCGTAGCGCCCGCCGATAAGCTCGAAACCGATGGCTCCGCCGAGGTAGATGATTGCAGCTATCAGGAAAGTGAACCTCGTTTTCGCAGGGAGATGCAACAGGAATTTCAGGAAGTACAGTCCGAGAACCAGCACCAGTACGATGCCAGGAATGACCCAGGCGAAATGAAAGGCACCGAGATTGCCATCGCCCAACAGCGTGCGCATTGGTTCAACCAGCATTTCATGCAGGGTAACTGCTTCATCAACAGCCATGAGCAAGAATCCGAATGAAAGGATCGTCCAATGCAAAACGTGAGAAGCTTGCCGTTTTTTTTCCAATACGGTGATGACCGCCAGAAGCTGCGCCGCGAAGACCAGCAGAAACGTAGAGAAAAAGGCCGGGAGATTCAACTCAGTGCCGACGTTAAACAGCCGGACCAGCCCATACACCCGCTCATGCCCGGTCAGGTAAACCGTCAACTGTCCTGCAGTGCTGGCAAGAACTAGAAACAAAGCCACTACTCCCAAAACGCGAGCAATTGAAGACGGATTGAGTGATATTTGGTTGCTTGTCATCTAATATGGATTCTTCCTAAGTTGTTGTCGGGCCGAATGTTTATATGCCACAAAGCGACTGATAAGCCAGTGCGCTGACTGGCAACACATTTCGGCACTTCCCCCCCAAAAAAGCCAGATACTGCTTCGATTTCAGGAAACGGCGCGATTATACTTCAGATAACAAACCGTAAATCCGACACGGGAAATTGTTACAGAAAATCAAAATGCCAGCGTAATTTCGACTTCCTGCCCCTGTCGCACAATCTGACCTTTTCCCTGTTGCAGGATCACATTCATGCCGAACGTGATGCCGCCATCGACCTTGGGATTGGCGCGATAGCTGCGCAAGATGTCCAGCGGATCTGGGCCGACAATGCCGGTGGCCTGATCGACCGACGGTATCGGGCAGCGCGCACAGGGTTTTACCGGTTTTAATGTAGCCTCGCCAATGCGCAGACTTTCGATGTAATCTTCCTCAAACGCTTCCACGCCATCAATCACGAGATTCGGGCGAAAGCGGTTCATCGGCAGTGGCGCGCGATCCTGCGCAGCCAGTTTCTGGTTCAGGTCGGCCAGCGATGCTTGCGAGATCAGCAGGAATGGATAACCATCCGAAAACAGCGCCGGCACATCGGCATGTGCGGTCCAGCGGGTGTTCGTGACGCGGCTGGCGTGCGGATGAAAGCGCACCAACCGGCACGGCACCTCCAATACCTGCGAAAACCAGCGCGCCGTAACGGCGTCGCAATCGTAGGCCGTCAGCGTATCGTCCCAGACCCGCACGGTAATGGTCGGCGCATGTTCCGTGTCGGGCAGATCGAGCGGAATCTCCAGCTCCAGCATCCCGGGCGCGCGCAGTTTCAGTTGATCGGCATAGATGCGCGGCGTAATCCGCGCCAGCGCCGGATGTTCGCGTTGCGTCATGAAGTTGCCCTGCATATCCACTACCATCCATTCGCGGTCGTAGATGAAGTCGTGCATCAGGCCGGCAGGCGTCAAGGTCGCCTCGGTCAATGCAATCGCGCCGCAGGATTTGATTGGGTAGAAATTTAGTGCGGTCAGTGTCGCCATGGTGCTATTAGATTTCATTAGATTTTTTGCTGGTTGTTTTCAGCTTATGAATGAATCAAGCCGGATATCGAATTCCTGCAAGGCCTTTTGCGCTCCCTGCATTTTCTGGCGGAATTCCGGCCCGCGTTTCAGCGCCAGGCCCACCGCCAGAATGTCAATCACGACCAGGTGCGCCAATCGTGCGGAGATCGGCGTATAGGGATCGATATTGAAGCTGATGTCGATCGGAATCAGCACCGTTGCCAGTGCGGCAAGCGGCGTACCGCTGGGGGCCAGTGCGATGATGCTGGCGCCGCCTTTGCGCGCCAATTCCACGCTGTGCAGCAGGGCAGTGCTGTTGCCGCGTTGCGAAATCGCGACCACGGTATCGCCTTCTTTCAGCAGCGTGGCCGCGATGCTATGAATGTGCGGGTCGGCATAGGCGACGGTCGGTACGCCGGAGCGGAAAAACTTATGCTGGGCATCGGCGGCGACAATGCCGGAGCTGCCTTGACCATAAAATTCTATCTTGTTGGATTGCACCAAAATATCCAGCGCGCGCTGAATCGTCTCCGGCTTCAGATGGTTCCTCAAGTCGAGCAAAGTGTGGATCGAGCGGCTGCAAATCTTGTTGACGAGATCGGCCGCAAGATCATCCTGCGCTAGCGATTCGGGCGCCCCCGACATTGCCAGCGCAATGTTTTGCGCCAGCTTGAGCTTGAATGCATGCCAGCCATCGTAGCCAAGCGAGCGGCAGAAACGCACCACTGTCGGTTCCGATACTTGTGCGTTTTTGGCCAGCGCCGTAATGTTTTCGGCGACCGTGGTTTCCGGATGTGCAAGTATCGCGAGCGCGACTTTTTTCTCCGATTTGGAGAGTGCGCCGAGTTGCGTTCGTATCGATTCAAGCAGCATGTTGTTCTTTCAGGATTGCGGCAAGACTTCTTCGCGCCACTGCAGGCTATTGCGGCCGATCAAGGCGCTGGCAGCAGGAGGCCCCCAAGTGCCGGCAGTATACGGAAGCGGCTCGGTTTCGTTCTGCTCCCAGTAGTTCAGGACCGGTTCGATCCATTCCCATGCCGCCTCCAGTTCATCGCCGCGCATGAACAGCGTGAGCTGGCCGCGCAATACATCCAGCAGCAAACGCTCATAAGCTTCCATGCGCGGTGCGCGGAAGGTTTCGAGGAAATCCATCTCCAGTTCAACCGGCTTCAAGCGCATGCTGTCGCCGGGTGTTTTAGCCATCAAATGCAGCGTAAGTCCTTCATCCGGCTGGAGTCGGATGACCAGGCAGTTTGGCTGAAAACTGCTGCTGGCCTGGGCAAAAATCGAATGGGGAATCGACTTGAAACGCACCACGATTTCCGCCAGGCGGTCGGGCATGCGCTTTCCTGTTCTTAAATAAAACGGCACGCCGGCCCAGCGCCAACTATCGATTTCCGTTTTCAAGGCAACGAAGCTTTCGGTGCGTGAATGCGGATCGGCCCCGTCTTCCTCGCGATAACCGGGCACCGCAACGCCTTCAATGTAACCGGCGCGGTATTGGCCACGGACCACATCTTGCGCCAGCGTGGTCGGCGTAAAGCGGCGCAGGGAATGCAGCACCTGGAGTTTGGCGTCGCGCACCGCATCGGGGGCAATCGAGGTTGGCGGCTCCATGGCGACGATGCATAGCAGTTGCAGCAAATGGTTTTGCAGCATGTCGCGCAATGCGCCGGAAGTATCGTAATAACCCATCCGAGTGCCCACGCCCAAATCTTCGGCGATGGTGATTTGCACGTCGGAAATCCATTCGCGTCGCCATAGCGGCTCGAACAGTACATTGCCGAAACGCAGTGCCAGTAGGTTCTGTACCGTTTCCTTGCCCAGGTAATGATCGATGCGAAATATCTGCGACTCCGAGAACACGCAGCCGACTTCAGCATTAATCTGTTTGGCGCTGGCCAGGTCGCGACCCAGCGGTTTTTCCAGGACCACGCGGGAGTTTTTATGCACCAATCCGGATGCGGCAAGATTGCTGCAAATCTTGGAAAACAGGCCCGGTGGCGTAGCCAGGTAATACACGCGCGTGATCGCTGCATCGTCACGTAGCGCCGCAACCAGCGCTGGATAACTGCCGAGGTCGTCGGCGTCCAGGCGCACATAGACGACACGGTTCAGGAATGCCTGCCAGGATGCTGCGTCAGGAGCATTTTTGAGATGGATCTTTGCATTCTTGTCGATTTCATGGTGGAAATCTTCCTGCTTCCAGTCATTGCGGCCGATGCAAATAATGCGTGCGGTGTCCGGAAAGCTGCCGGCAAGACCGCATGAAAACAAGGCGGGGAGCAATTTTCGCATCGCCAGATCACCGCTGCCGCCAAACAGGACAAAGTCGAAATCGTTAAGAGTCATTTTATGGTTTGCGTAAATTAATCGGATCAAGCGTTTTTAAAAAGTGTTTTGAATTTATTCGATATAAGCATGTTCAGGCAGGCCCGGCACCTCCACGCGCATCGACAGCAGGCAGCCGGACCATGGATATTCTGCCAGTTCTGCCGCAGCACGATTGTGCCGCGCGCTGGTGATATACAAGGTGCGTAAATCCGCGCCGCCAAAAGCGATCATGGTCGGACAGCGCAAGGGGAGCGGGATTTCGCGCAGGATGTCGCCTTCCGGCGACAGTCGCAGCAGGCGTCCGCCGTCAAACATCGCGCACCAATAAGCGCCTTCGCTATCGACTGCGGCACCGTCGGGGCGGCCGCCGTAATTGTGCAGCTTGTCGCTGGAGAATTGCCTGAAAACCTGCGGCGCGCTGGCCGCACCGTGTTCCAGGTCGAATGCATAACGGCGTATCAAATGTGCGGTAGTGTCGGCGTGATACAGCGTGCGGTTATCCGGGCTGAATGCCAGGCCGTTCGATACCGTGACGCCGCTCCAATGCGTATGTATTCTGCCTTGATCGAGGCAATACATGGCGCCCAATTGCCGGTCGCGTGGCTCATACAGCGAGCCGGCCCAGAAGCGTCCTGCCGCATCGCAACGCCCATCGTTGAAGCGCGTCGTCGCTGTGTCGTAAGGCGCGGCTGCTATTGCCTGCAATGTGCCGTCGTCCGTGTTCAGATGGAAGAATCCGCTGCGCAACGCGACAATCAATCCGCCCGTCGCATTGCGTGCAATGCAACCTGGCTCGGCCGGCATCTGCCAACTGTTGTGCGCGCCAGTTGCCGGATGCAGCCGGTGCACCGCATATCCGTCGATGTCGACCCAGTACAACGCCGCCTCAATCGGATGCCAGAGCGGGCATTCGCCGACTTGCATCGGCTGGTCAAACGCGACCTGAATAGAATTCATCGAAATAGGGGGGGGAATAGTGGTGAGAAATTAAACTATACAGGAATTTTAGGTAAATATACTACATGCAATATGCATTGATTTAATGTATTGCCCCAGTACTTTACTTATATTTCAGAACGTTTAATGGTAATTATTGGCAGTCAATCGTCGCATGCTTATTGCGCATTTGTTGAAGATTCATTGCGCTATTTTGTAGTAATATTACGCAATCAGAAATTTAAGGATCGCATCATGTCACTTCATCCTGTTGTATCTGTTGTCACCGAGCGCATCATTGCGCGCAGCGCGCCTTATCGTGCGGCCTATCTGGATCGGCTGGAAGCAGCGCGCCTGGAAACTGTCCAGCGCAGCAGTTTGTCATGCACTAATCTGGCGCATGGCTTTGCCGCGTTCCCGGCCAACGACAAGCTGGTGCTGAAACAGCAGAAAAAGCCTTCGGTAGCGATCGTGTCTGCCTATAACGACATGCTGTCGGCACATCAGCCTTTCGAACGCTTTCCGCAACTGATCAAGGATGCGGTGCGTGCTGCCGGCGGGGTGGCGCAATTTGCCGGCGGCACGCCGGCGATGTGCGATGGCGTCACGCAAGGGCAGCCCGGCATGGAACTCTCTTTATTCTCGCGCGATACGATTGCGATGGCGACCGCGATTGCGCTGTCGCACAACATGTTCGATGCGGTGGTGTACCTCGGCGTGTGCGACAAAATCGTTCCTGGACTGCTGATCGGCGCGCTGCATTTCGGCCATTTGCCGGCGGTGTTCATCCCGGCCGGACCGATGACTTCCGGCATGTCGAATCCGGAAAAGGCCCGCATTCGCCAACTGTACGCACAAGGCAAAGTCGACCGCGAGGCGCTGCTGGAAGCCGAGTCGCAGTCATATCACGCAGCCGGCACCTGCACTTTTTACGGCACCGCCAACAGCAATCAACTCTTGATGGACGTGATGGGTTTGCACTTGCCGGGCGCTGCTTTTATCACGCCGAATACGCCTTTGCGCGATGCGCTGACGGTGGCCGCTGCGCAGCGTGCGGTGGAGATTGCCGAACACGGCAAGGAGTACACGCCGGTAGGGCGTTTGGTGGATGAAAAATCGATTGTGAACGCCATCATCGGCTTGCTGGCAACCGGCGGATCGACCAATCACACATTGCATCTGGTGGCCATCGCGAAAGCGGCCGGCATCGTGATCGACTGGAATGACTTTGACCAGTTGTCGTCCGTGATTCCGATGCTGACCCGAATTTATCCCAACGGCGACGCCGATATCAACCATTTCCACGCCGCTGGCGGCACCGGTTTCGTGATCCGCGAATTGCTGGATGCGGGTTTGTTGCACGACGATGTGACGACGATATTGGGTCATGGCTTGCGGGCTCATTGCAGCGAGCCATTCCTGCAGCCAGATCAAACGGCGATGTGGAAACCTGCCGCAACTGTCAGCGGCGATCAGGAGGTGTTGCGCGCCATTGATCAACCGTTTTCCAGCGATG
Source organism: Gelidimonas diazotrophica (assembly GCF_055694025.1). Classification (NCBI taxonomy): domain Bacteria; kingdom Pseudomonadati; phylum Pseudomonadota; class Betaproteobacteria; order Burkholderiales; family Oxalobacteraceae; genus Gelidimonas; species Gelidimonas diazotrophica. The sequence goes on along the minus strand of NZ_CM146349.1, from coordinate 2,860,813 downwards.
GCGGCATCAAACTGGTGTCCGGCAATCTCGGCCGTGCGGTGATGAAAGTGTCCGCAGTCAAGCCGCAGCATCGCTCGGTGGAAGCGCCTGCAATCGTGTTCGATTCGCAGGAAGCGTTCATGCATGCTTACAAGGCAGGCCAACTGGATCGTGATTTTGTCGCGGTGCTGCGCTTTCAGGGACCGCGCGCCAATGGCATGCCGGAACTGCATGCGCTGACGCCGGCGCTGGCAAATTTGCAGGATGCCGGCCGCCATGTCGCGCTGGTAACCGACGGCCGCATGTCTGGTGCATCGGGCAAAGTGCCGGCCGTAATCCACGTCACGCCCGAAGTGCTGGCTGGCGGTCCGCTGGGCCGCGTTATGAATGGCGACATCATCCGCATCGACGCCGAAAACGGCGTGCTGGAGGCGCTGGTGCCAGCCGAACAATGGGCTGCGCGGGCTCAAGCCAGTGCGGATTTATCGGCGAATCATATCGGCATGGGGCGCGAGTTGTTCAGCATGTTCCGTGCCGCGGTGAGTGCAGCAGAGGAGGGCGCAACCACCTTCGGCTTGCCGATTCCATTGCCGCTGCCATTGCTGCAAGTTGCCAGTGAACATAAGCCCGACGTGCTGGACGCCGAACCATTCAACGATGAAGATCACCTGATCAAAAAACCAATATGAAAATGTCGCCTACCATCCTTGAAATCATGCGCACTTCAGCCGTGATCCCAGTCATCGCAATCGACGATTTAGCCCATGCGGTACCGCTGGCGCGCGCCTTGGTCGCCGGCGGCATCCGCGTACTGGAAGTGACGCTGCGCACCGCGCACGGGCTGGCTGCGATTCGCGCAATAGCGGAGCAAGTGCCGGAAGCGATAGTCGGTGTCGGCACTTTGACGCAAGCATCGGAATTTGCCGCAGCCCGCGACGCCGGTGCGGTATTCGGCGTTTCGCCCGGATTGACTGCGGCGCTGGTCGAAGGCGCGAAGAGAAGTGGCTTGCCCTTGCTGCCCGGCGTCATGACCCCATCCGAAGTAATGGCTGCGCGCGAGCTTGGCTTTCAGCAGTTGAAGCTGTTTCCCGCGGTGCCGGCCGGCGGCATCGGCATGTTGAATGCGATCGCCGGGCCGTTGCCTGACATCACGTTCTGCCCGACCGGCGGCATTTCAATCGCGACCGCAGCGCAATTTCTTGCCTGCAAAAATGTGGCCTGCGTCGGTGGTTCGTGGCTGACGCCAAAAGACGCGATGCTGTCCGGCGACTGGGCCCGCATCACCGCGTTGGCGGCTGCGGCAAGTGCCTTGCGCCAGTAGACCTATTATTATACTAGTGGGTAGTAAATTTTAATTCCGCATTAAATATATGCGGAGAAATGCACGTTTTAAATTTTTTATAGGGAGTATATTTAATTATCAGGATTGCGCCGGTCCCCACTTCCATTATTTAAAACTCTTGAGAATCAGATACGGCCACGTTTGAATTCGGATATGAATGCTATCGCTTGGGCATGCGTGACGACAATATCCGGATCGCCGTGGTACGCATATAAAAAAGGCGTGCCGCCCAGGCGATCGGTCATTTTTGCCAATAGCAAAAATTGAGTGCCCAGCGGAAATCGACCGATGTCAGTCAGCCGCCTGGAACACTGCACCAACAGCGTGCTGGAAAATGCTTGCCCATGGATCGGCCGTATCTGCACCAAACTACGTTTTCCAGTGGAAGTTGCCGGGATGAAGGACTCGACAACCACTTGTCTATATGCAGATGTATCACGGGTCATAAGGGGATTTCCTTGTGGTCCAAATTTCGCTGTGGATGGATGCTGTTACTCGTGCCTGCTGTATATCGAATTTTATGCGTAACTTTTTAACCCTATTAAAAAAGCCCAGTAAAAACTGGGCTTTAAGAGCGTTTCCTGAGATTTTTGAAGCATCAGGAAATCGACTGAAACAAGGGGTTCGATTCAGACGTTGAACAGGAAATTCAGCACATCGCCATCCTTGACTACATATTCCTTGCCTTCGGCGCGCATCTTGCCCGCCTCCTTGGCGCCCGCTTCGCCCTTGTAGGTGATGAAGTCTTCATACGCTATGGTCTGGGCGCGGATGTAGCCGCGTTCGAAATCGGTGTGGATCACGCCGGCTGCCTGCGGTCCGGTATCGCCCGCGTGGATGGTCCAGGCGCGCACTTCTTTCACTCCAGCAGTAAAGTAAGTTTGCAGGCCGAGCAACTTGTAGGCAGCACGGATCAGTCGATCCAGGCCAGGCTCTTCCAGCCCCATGTCACCCAAAAAGGCAGCCTTGTCTTCCTCGTCAAGATCGGCAATTTCAGCTTCGATCGAGGCGCAAATGGCAACGATAGGCGCGTTTTGCGATACCGCATAGGCAGTCAGTTGATCCAGCAGCGGGTTGTTGGTGAAGCCGGTGTCGGACACGTTGGCCACATACATCGCCGGCTTGGCGGTAATCAGGCACATCGGCTTGATCAGCAGCATTTCTTCCGCGTCCAGCCCCATCGCGCGCACCGGTTGTGCTTCGTTCAAATGCGGCATGATGCGTTCCAGCAATTCAACCAGCTTGGCGGCGTCCTTGTCGCCGGAACGGGCTTTCTTGTGTTCGCGATGAATCGCTTTTTCGACCGTGCCCATGTCGGCCAGCGCCAGTTCGGTCTGGATCACTTCGATATCGTCCAGCGGATTAATCTTGCCGGCGACGTGGATCACGTTGTCGTCTTCGAAGCAGCGCACCACGTTGACAATCGCGTCAGTCTCGCGGATGTGCGCGAGGAACTGGTTGCCCAGACCTTCGCCCTTGGATGCGCCCGCCACCAGGCCGGCGATATCGACAAATTCAACAATCGCATTTTGCACCCGCTGCGGCTTGACGATGGCTGACAATGCAGTCAGGCGCGGGTCCGGCACTTCGACTATGCCGACGTTGGGTTCGATGGTGCAAAACGGATAATTCTCGGCCGGAATGCCGGCTTTCGTGAGCGCGTTGAAAAGGGTGGATTTACCGACGTTAGGCAGGCCGACGATGCCGCATTGGAGACTCATGATATGTGCTTTGCAAATGGAATTAAGGCGCTATTTTACCGGATGCGGGATGTTGGATTGATTTAACAGAGACTTACGCCGGCAGTCGCATCAAACGTTGCTGCAAAAAAATAATCACACCTTGTCAGCTGAGCTGATTAACGCCCAAGACATTAGTTGGCCTGGAGCGCGAAGGGATGGTTTGCCCGTGTAAAATGCCGGAACGCATTTTTTCGTACACTAAGAAAGCAAGGCTTCATGAAAATTTCTAATAATTCTGATACCACCTCCAGGAAATTAATCCAACCGCTGGCGAATTTCATTTTCATGACGCGCTGGCTGCAACTACCGCTGTATCTCGGCCTGATTCTGGCCCAATGCGTCTATGTATTCCATTTCTGGGTCGAATTGTCCGACCTTATCGGCGCTGTGTTCGGCAATGAGGCAGCGCTCAAACATATTCTGGATGCCGTCACGATCGACGGCATGGTCAGACCCAGCAAGTTGAATGAAACCACGATCATGCTGGTGGTGCTGGGCCTGATCGACGTGGTGATGATTTCCAACCTGCTGATCATGGTGATCGTTGGCGGCTACGAGACTTTCGTGTCGCGGATGAATCTGGAAAGCCATCCGGATCAACCGGAATGGTTGTCGCATGTGAACGCGTCAGTACTGAAAGTGAAACTGGCGACGGCGATCATCGGCATTTCATCCATCCATTTGCTGAAAACTTTCATCAACGCTAAAGCCTATGATGAAAAGACGCTGCTGGCGCAGACTGGCATCCATGTGGTTTTCCTGCTTTCCGCAATGGCGATCGCGTACTGTGATCGCATCATGATGGGCACGCAATCGCAGAATAAACCGCATTAAAATCCATCTGTAGCCAACAGTTTCAACGCAAAAACATTTTCAAGTCTGTTCTTCAGACTTACTTAATTCCACCGCATCATAGAACTTGAATATACTGACACATCGAAGCCGGGAGACGAATCAAGACCACGCGGATTCGATACCGGCCGATAGGTAGATACATTTAGGGTTATCTGAAAATAGTTTTTTTGACGATGCGGAGAATGAAAAATGTCACTGAAGAATTTGATGGTTCACCTGGACCAAGGCAAGCGCACTGCATCAAGGCTGGAACTCGCGGCATCGCTGGCGCGCCAGCATCAGGCACGACTGATAGGCGTGTTTGGACAACTGGCTCCATCGCAACAGGTGGGCACGGTCTCTACCTGGCCTACTGCGGCATACACCGAAGTTGCCGAGGCCAGCAAAGCTGCATTCGAGAAAGCCACTGCCGGCCTGCCGCAGGCCGAATGGCACGACATCAATCGTGGTAGCGAAGCCGAAGTGCTGCGCCACATCACCGATCTGGCGCGTCATGCCGATTTGGTCGTAATGGGCCAGCATGACGAAGCGGCCAAGTCTTATGTGCCGGCTGATCTGGTCGAGGAAGTGGTTCTCAATTCCGGCCGGCCGGTACTGATCCTGCCTTACGTCGGAACTTTCTCTGAAGTGGCCAAGCGCCCGTTGATCGCCTGGAGCAACGCCCGCGAGGCTGCCCGCGCGCTCAACGATGCTCTGCCACTAATGGAAGGCTGTGATGACGCCACAGTAATGTCGTTCTCCACCACCACCGAAGATGCCCGTAACAGTAGTAATGAAGTAACCCGTCATCTTGCCTGCCACGGCATCCAGGCCAAATCGGAAATCATGCTGGTCAACGACATCGGCATCATGGACATGCTGCTCAACCGGGCCGCCGACTTCGGGTCCGACCTGCTGGTCATGGGCGCCCATGGTCATATCGGGCTGCCGTTTGTTAGCCGTGGCGCTGGCACCCGTTACATACTTCGGCACATGACAGTGCCGGTTCTGATGTCCAATTAAGACTCGGTTCGAAAGACGCCCGATCCGGGTACTTGATACGCGACAGAAGACCACTAATTTTTAGTGGTCTTCTTTTTTTATGGCCGCTAAGAGATAACCCTGGTGCAGGGCCTTGATTGGCACAAACATCAGGCTAATCTTCCTGAATTTACGAAACAATACTTATGCGCTCGTACTTTGTAACCGCAAGGAAGACTTGTGGCTCGGTAGTTTTCGAAAACCAGGATATTTTGTATATGAGATTGGAACGAAATGCCATCTTGGGATGTATCGTCGCGTAAGTAACTCGTGTGCGAAGCCGGGGATTCTGATCGTCGGCGTCAGTCGCGCATGGACCCAGCCAGATGTCGATGTTGGGCTGACCTACCTTCAATCTCAAAAAAAACAAAGATGGTAACGAATTGCAAGGATTGTAGTTGCGTCAATGAAATGTCGGCACATGGATCAATCTGGCGTCGGCGTCAACAATGCGCAAAACAGTGGCATAACAATCAGCTAATATCGCTTCTTTCCGAGCAATCCGTTTGATAATATTGATTTGAATTTTTAAAAATTAAATAACGGTATGAAAATACTGGGAAAGAATATCTTAAAACTTATGAGCTCTGACATCAAATCAATTGCATTGCCCGATGAGAATGGTTATTTTGGCGAGTACGGTGGAAGTTTTATACCTCTCGAGCTGCAAAAAATCATGGATGAAATTACCGCGGAATATCACAAAATCAAGGATGACACAGAGTTCCAGAAGGAACTTTGCGTCCTTCTCAAGGACTTTGTGGGCAGACCCAGCCCGATATTCCATGCAAAAAATCTGTCAAAAAAAATCGGCGGAGCGCAGATTTACCTGAAACGAGAAGACTTAAATCACACAGGTGCTCATAAAATCAATCACTGTCTTGGAGAGGCTCTTCTGGCTAAAAAGATGGGCAAAAAGAAGCTCATTGCCGAGACGGGAGCAGGCCAGCATGGGGTTGCACTTGCCACAGCAGCGGTTCTTGTGGGCCTTGAATGCGACATTTACATGGGTGTCATCGATATTGAAAAAGAAAAACCCAATGTGACCCGAATGAAGATACTAGGAGCGAACGTCGTGCCTGTCACACGCGGAACTCAGACCCTGAAGGATGCGGTCGACGCCGCTTTCGAAGCCTACCTCGGAGACCCGATCAGTCAGTTTTATGCAATCGGATCGGTGGTGGGACCTCATCCGTTCCCGATGATGGTCAGGGATTTTCAGAAGGTGGTCGGGATTGAAGCCAGGGAACAGTTTCTCGAAAAAACCGGCAAACTTCCCGACAATATCATCGCCTGCGTGGGTGGCGGGTCTAACGCCATTGGCCTTTTCACCGCATTTTTAGAAGATGAACAGGTCAGCATTTACGGTGTGGAACCTGCCGGTCTCAGCCTTGAGGATGGGAACCATGCGGCAACGCTCTCCTTGGGAAAGCCTGGAATCCTCCACGGATTCAAGTCTTATCTGCTTCAGGACGATCAGGGAGAACCGCTGCCGGTCTATTCCGTAGCCAGCGGCCTGGACTATCCCGGCGTAGGGCCTCAGCACAGCCTGCTGAAGGACATTAATCGCGTTCAGTACGTCACCGCCAGCGACAGCGAAGCCATCAACGCTTTTTTTGAACTGTCCCGCGTGGAAGGGATTATTCCGGCCATCGAAAGTGCCCATGCCGTTGCCTTTGCCATGAAACTGGCCAAGGATTCAGGTCCGGACCAGACCATCCTGATCAACCTCTCCGGAAGAGGTGACAAGGACATCGATTTTGTCATCGAAAAGTACGGCGAGAAGTACGGCGTCGCCAAATAGGTTTAAAAAATATCGACAGCACGGAGTTCCACACTTAATTGTGCGGATTTTTGTGCTTCGCCGATGATTGCTATCATCGCTTCCGGAACCCATTTTGGCAGGATCTCATTTGGATCGAAAAATGCCTGTATGGACAGCGGGACAATGGCACTCCTTTAATTTCTTCCAAAATCTCAATAGCTCTTGCAGGATTATTTTTTGCGATCTTACCTTCAAAAAGCACGATCCCAAGAAAATACATTGATTGCGTATTACTGGCGTCGACTTCTTTTTCGTATCACCCAAGGGCTTCTCCAGTTCTTTTAGCTTCCAATTTTCCGTTTTCAAACATTGGCACTATTTCGGTATGTGAAGCTGTCTATGAAAGATCAGTAGAGCCAACAACTTGCCTGGAAATTAGCCCTTGCTGCGATTAGACCGTAATTTGTTGCTCAAAATCAGAGACTGACATCTCAGGGAGGTATTTCATTAGGGGCGAGCTATTGCCTTCTCCAATCCATGCCAAATTCCCTCTATCGCCATTGTGTGCGTTTGACAAATTACTCAAACAACCATGATGAAGCGCTCGGTATTTCCAACATAAAAAGAATGGGTATCGCACCCAGGGGTGGCCGAGTCGGATTACCAGACGATGCGCCCGGTATTGCCGTGAATGTTGATTGTTCGGATTATTACAAGCAGCTGACATCTCAGTGCATTGATGAAAACACAATTCCTCCGACGATCAAAGCGAAGGCGACCACATGGTAAAGATGCGGCATTTCCCCTAAAAATGCCAACGACATTATTGCCGCGAAAAGGGGTGTCAAATTGCTGAAGAAGCCTGCAATAGTTGGCCCCGCGCGCTGCACTCCTGCACCCCAACAGCGAAAGGCGATGATTGCCGGCCCGACCGCGACATACAGAAGCGCTGCCGCCAGCGGCCAGCTCCAGACGATATGCGGATTGCTAAGCGTCCATTCACCCGCTGTAAGCACGCTCGACCACACTACGCCGAACGCGACTTGGGCCAGAAGAAAAGCCGCCCAGTTGCTGCGGATATCCTTCGGTTCTTTCGGCAGTGTCAACAACCAGCTGTAAAAGGACCATGCGATAGTCGCGGCTATCATGAAGAGATCGCCCGACACCAAATGCATCGCCAGCAACTGGTGCCATTCGCCGCGACTGAGCACCAACAACACTCCGGCTATCGACAAAATGGCGCCGATCATCTGCTTGCGCCCGACCTTCGCACTGAAGAACATTTTTCCAACGAGCAGCATCCAGACTGGCATGCCGGCCGCGACCAGGGTCACGTTAATCGGCGTGGAACTCTGCAGGGCAAGGTACTGAAGTGAGTTGTAAAGACCTATTCCAAGTAACCCCAGCAATGCAAAGCGCCGCCAGCAGGCCCATAAGCTACTGCCGGGACGGAGGATTGAACCGGCCAGCGGCAACAGGATGACCAGTGCAATGACCCATCGCAACAGGTTTAAGGTCATTGGAGGTACCCACTCATGCACCATTCGACCGACGACGGCATTGCCCGCCCAGAGCAAAGGAGGCACGGTAAGCAAGAAGGCGGTCGACAAAGTTATTCTTGGATTCATAAGGCTAGAGTTCATGTGCGGTGTACGCAATGATATCAAGTGCGCCGTTTGTATTGGATACGCCCCAGGGTAACCACATACAAATGCTAAAAACGTCCAAGGTCTGCTGCTGGCCGCACTTACTGAAACCAGATTGGGGTTGCAACGACCGAGACCAAGCTGGCAAATGCCGATGCCGAATCCGGTGCGCATGGACGTGCGCTGCCTACCAGGCCAAGAGCAAACATTTTTAACGCCGAAGGAAGTCTGCTGTTGATTGAATCGGGTTACACAGTGGCTACACGGAGATATGTAGGAGACCAGAAAGTAAAAAAGGATTACAAGCCGAAGCGTGTAATCCTTTGATATTTATGCTTTTTCTTGGTGGCCCGGGGCGGAATCGAACCACCGACACAAGGATTTTCAATCCTCTGCTCTACCGACTGAGCTACCAGGCCAAGGAGCCGAATTATAGCAAAAGAATTTTCAATAAGCAAAGTGGATCGTTAATTTTCTTTTTCATGCAGCCGTTATAATCCGTCCATGAATACTTCATCTTCATTTTCAGTCGTTGCTTCGCCCACGTTCCCGATACAAAGTGATGTTTGTGTCGTTGGCAATGGCGTCATTGGCAAGGCGACTGCATTGGGTTTTGCGCAGGCGGGTTTGAGCGTTGCGCTACTTGGTCCTGCGGTAGCGCCAACCAAAGATCCATCTGCTTTGACGCAGGGTTGGGATGCGCGGGTGTATGCATTGAACCATGTCGCACATGTGTTGCTGTCGTCGCTCAAGGTGTGGGATGCGCTGGATGCATCGCGTATCGCGGCTGTCGATGAAATGGTGGTGCAAGGTGATGGCGGCACGCATTCCGGTTTGCTCGGCTTTGATGCATATGGCGCGCGCGTCGGTGCGCTGGCGTTGATTGTGGAAGATCGCAATCTGAATGCGGCGCTGGATTCGGCGCTGAAATTCGCACCCAGAGTGCGCGTCGTGCAGGGCCGTGCGACAGCGCTGCGCAATACTAGCGAGAGTGCCACGATCACGCTGGAAAATGGCGGGACACTGTGCGCGTCGCTGGTGGTGGGAGCCGATGGCGGCCAGTCCTGGGTGCGCAACCAGTGCGATATCGGGATCGATTACCGGTCGTATGGTCAGCGCGGCGTGGTGACCAATTTCGAGTGTGACAAGCCGCATCATGGGGTGGCCTATCAGTGGTTTACCGCCACCGAAGGGATCGTGGCTTTGTTGCCACTGCCGGGTCAGCGTGTGTCGCTGGTCTGGTCGGCGCCGGAGGCGCTGGCGGAAATTTTGATGCGCGAGTCGCCGGCCCAGATCGCGGCGCGCTTGAATGTGTTCTGCGGCGAGAAACTGGGGCTGTTGCGCCCGGTTCAGCCGGAGGATGTGAAAGCATTTCCACTGGCATTGATTCGCCCCCATGCGATTGTCGCTCCACGCGTGGCTTTGGTGGGCGATGCGGCGCATGTGGTGCATCCGCTGGCTGGACATGGGATGAATCTGGGTTTTGCGGATGTTGCCGGATTGCTGGAAGCAGTCGCAACGCGCGAAGCGCACCGCGACTGCGGCGATGCGCGCGTGCTGGCGCGTTATGCGCGCGGCCGCAAGGAAGACATCCTGCTGATGCAATTGGCGACCGATAGTCTGGCGCGACTTTTTGCGACTGATTTTGCACCGGTACGCATGGTTCTGAATGCCGGATTGAACTTGATCGACAAATTTCCGGTCATAAAGCGTCATTTGATATCGCATGCTTTAGGCAGCAAGTAATCAATATAGATATTCTAGAAATTCAGGCAGTGTTCCTGCCGTAACACAATCAATTCGGAGTAATGAAATGCATAAGTTGGCACTTGTAGCCATGTTGGCACTGTCATCGGCTTGGGCTGTGGCCCAGACCAGTCAGGAAATAGCAATAAAGAAAATGATCGAACCGCGTTTGGGGCAGGATGCAAAAGTGGATTCGGTGACCAAGACGCCTTATTCCGGTTTATTTGAAGTCCGTATCGGCAGCGATATCCTGTACACCGATGAGAAGGCCAAGTATCTTTTCATCGGCCGTATTCTGGACACCAAAACCTATCAGGATTATACGAAGACCCGGGTTGACGAACTGAGCAAGATCAAATTCTCCGACCTTCCGCTGGCTTCTGCGATGAAGGTAGTCAAGGGCAATGGCAAGCGCGTGATTGCGGTGTTCGAAGATCCCAATTGCGGCTATTGCAAACGCTTCGACAAAACCTTGCAGCAGGTGGACAACATAACGGTGTACACCTTCCTCTACAACATCCTGTCAGAAGATTCGATCACAAAAGCACGCGATATCTGGTGCAGTGCGGATCGCTCCAAGGCGTGGGATAACTGGATGCTGAATGGCAAAGTGGCGCCCGCTGCGGCAGCGGCCTGCAGCACCCCGCATGAAAAAGTTCTTGCGCTGGGCAAGAAGCTCAAGGTGACCGGTACGCCGACTATCTTCTTTGCCGACGGCACGCGCATCCCTGGCGCCATCGACGCACAGGGGCTGGAAGCCAAATTGGCTGCGATCAAATAAATACCGATTGATGTGCGCCGCTGCAGCGCGGTCGCAATTTGTGTTTATCTTTGTCCCCCATGCCGCATCCACCATGCGGCATGTTGTTTATCAGTAATCCCCGTTACACTATCAGCCTGACCAACTCGCTCAATGTGGCGCTGGCCCGGCATCGCGCCGGCGCAGCCCAATTCCTTCCATGAATACGCATTTTCTGAATAAGCGCTTTGCGCACGTCCTCGGTTTTGCCGGCCTGATTCCATTTGCCCTGTTCACGCTGGCTAGCTGGAACGTGCAGACAGACTGGATTGGGGTGTTCATGCGCGGGCAACTGGCTTATAGCATTGCGATTCTGTCCTTCCTCGGCGGCATCCACTGGGGCGGCGCGCTGGTTTCCGCCCATCTGTCGATTGAGCAGACCAAGAAAGTATTGTTGTGGGGCGTGGTGCCGACGATCATTTCGCTGTTTGCGACTACCGTGGGCGGTTTCGGCTTTGCGGTCCTGATGGCCGGTTTTATCGGCGCCTATCAGGTCGATAAGCATGTATTCGGATGGTATGGCTTGCCGCAGTGGTTCCTGCGCATGCGTTTTATCCTGACCTGCTCGGTGGTGGTCTTGTTGGCATTGACGGTCATTGCCGGCAACGTGAGAGGTTGAAATGAAAGTTGAGATGAAGACTGAAATGAAGAGCGCGATCAGTTACCGTATTGTTCCAGGCGACCCTGCCGCACATTTGTTCTGCGTCGTGTTGACGGTGCCGGCACCCGATGCGCAAGGACAGATTCTGAGCTTGCCGGCCTGGATTCCGGGCAGTTACATGATGCGTGAATTTGCCCGCAACATCGTGCAAATCCGGGCCGAGGCTGGCGGCAAGAAGGTGGCGTTGCGCAAGCTGGACAAGCACAGCTGGCAAGCGGTGGTGTGCACCGGTCCATTGACTGTGCATTACGAAATTTATGCGTGGGATCAATCGGTACGTGCGGCCCATCTGGATCAGACCCACGGATTTTTCAACGGCAGCAGCGTGTTCTTGTGCGTGGCGGGGCAGGAGACGGCGCAGCACATTGTCGAAATTGTTCGTCCGGACGGTGATGGATATGCCGACTGGCGGGTTGCGACCAGCTTGCCGGAACTTAACGCGCTGCGTTATGGCTTCGGTAGTTATATGGCCGATGATTACGATGCGCTGATTGATCATCCGGTCGAAATGGGAACTTTCGCATTAGCGACTTTCAAGGCGCACGGCGTGCCGCACGATATCGTCATCAGCGGGCAAGTGCCAAACCTCGATCTGGCACGGCTAACCGTCGATCTGAAGAAAATCTGCACCGCGCAGATCGCGCTGTTCGACCCGCAGCGCAAGCGTGCGCCTATGCCGCGTTACGTATTCCTGACGACGGCGGTGGGCGACGGCTATGGCGGCCTGGAGCATCGCGCATCGACCGCGCTGATCTGCGCCCGCGCCGACTTGCCGAGCACTGCAGTGCCACAGCAGATGAGCGATGGCTATCGCACATTCCTCGGCTTGTGCAGTCACGAATATTTCCATACCTGGAACGTCAAGCGCATCAAACCAGCGGCGTTCGCACCCTATGATTTGCAGGTGGAAAACTACACTTCGCTGCTGTGGCTGTTCGAGGGTTTCACCAGTTATTACGATGACCTGATGTTGCTGCGCAGCGGCACAATCGACCAGTCGGCTTACTTCAAACTGGTGGCGAAGACGATCAACAATGTATTGCGCGGCAGCGGCCGCAGCAAGCAAAGCGTGGCCGAATCCAGTTTCGACGCCTGGAGCAAGTATTACCGCCAGGACGAAAACGCGCCGAATGCGATTGTCAGCTATTACACCAAGGGTGCATTGATCGCCTTGGCGCTGGACCTGACCATCCGTACTGAAACCAAAGGCAAAAAATCGCTGGATGACGTGATGCGTGCGCTGTGGCTGCGTTACGGCCAGGATTTTTATACGCGTGGCAAACAGGCCGGCAAGCTGACCGGAATTACTGAACCGGAAGCTGAAGCCATCGTCGACGAAGTCAGCGGCCTCAAGCTGAAGCGCTTTTTTGAGCGTTATGTGCGCGGCACCGAGGATGTGCCATTGGCGAAATTGCTCGTGCCTTTTGGCGTGAGCCTGTCGGACGGACGGCATAAAGACAAGCCGGACCTCGGCCTGCGCAGCGTGCGCAATGGCAGTTTCTGCAAGATCGCCAACGTGTATGAAGGCGGCGCCGCGCATCAAGGCGGCTTGTCGGCCGGAGATTTACTGCTGGCGCTGGACGGTTTGCGGGTGACGGCAAGCAATCTGGATGCACTGTTGTCGCGCTACCGTGTCGGCGATGCGGTCGTGCTGCATGCTTACCGGGGCGATGTGCTGATGGCATTTGATGTCACGCTGGCCAGCGATTCTGCGCCGCAATGGTCTTTGCGGGCCGAACCGAAGCCGCTGGCGATTGCGCGCAAACGCGCGGCGTGGTTGCAGACAGTTCTTGATTAGTAGTGCAGGCCTCCGTGCCTGCATTTGGTTGCAGGCACGGAGGCCTGAACTACTTCATATTTGCAAATAATTCTGGAGTATTTTTAATATTCGCACTGTTTATATGCGGTAATGGCATTGTTTATTGGCATACTGCCTACTTTAAAATTCATTGCGGCCCAGCCAGCGTGCGCAGCTGGAACTTGTAATCGGCGTTGAACAGGAAGGTTTCGGAGAATTCCAGCATCTTGCTGCCGGAGTGCAGCAGCCGGGCCGGTTTCGGGTAAGGGCCGACGCGTCTGAGGCTGGCCAGCGCCACCCGCGAGGCTTCAGGATCGCGCGAACGCTGCACTACCGCTTGGCTCAGCTTGCCATTGGCGTCGATGCCGATGCTGACCACCACGATGGCCGGCAGCATCGGCGGCAATTGGCCGCTGAAGGTGTGGCCGGAATTGGCTGTCAAAATATGCTGGGCGACGTCGATCTTGTACGCGTCCAGATGACGGGCCTGGGACGGGCTCATTGTCGGGTTTGCGCTGGCGGCGGGTTGGGGCGGAGTGACCGATGATTGCGGTAGCAACATTGAAAGCGAACTGCAGCCGAACAACACGGCCGCGCTACTGGCGATCAGTGCATTTTGCAAGGTGCGCATGGCGGCTCCCGATGCTGGATTGCGCTCGCTGAACTGGGGTGTTTTTAAGCGAACAGACGCCTTAATTCTACGCCCGGTTCCGGGACGCGCATGAAGGCTTCGCCAACCAGGAACGCGTGTACCTGGGCGTCGCGCATGCGCTTGACGTCGTCCGGCGTATGGATCGCGGATTCGGTAATCACCAGTTTGTCGGGTGGAATCCGCGGCAACAGGTCGAGCGTGGTTTGCAGTGAAGTCTCAAAAGTGCGCAGGTTGCGGTTATTGATGCCGAGCAGATGCGTTTTAAGCTTGAGTGCCGCATCCAACTCGATGCCGTTGTGCACTTCCACCAGCACGCCCATGCCGAGTTCCACCGCGCAGGCTTCCAATTCCGCCATCAAACCGTGATCGAGTGCTGCCACAATCAGCAAAATCGCATCCGCGCCCCACGAACGTGCCTCGTAAATCTGGTACGGGTCGATCATGAAATCCTTGCGCAAGGCTGGCAATGCGCAAGCGGCGCGCGCGGCTTTCAGGTAATCGGGCGCACCCTGGAAAAAGTGCACATCGGTCAGCACCGACAGGCAGGCTGCACCGTGGGTCGCATAACTGACAGCAATCTGGGCCGGATGGAAATCGGCGCGGATCACGCCTTTGGAGGGCGACGCTTTTTTGACTTCGGCGATCACGCCAGCGCCGCCGGTTTTGATCTTCGCGCGCAGACTTGCTTCGAAGCCGCGCAAGTCATTACGCGCTGCGGTATCGGTTTCGACTTCGCGCCGCAGGCTGGCCAGTGCGCGGTATTTCTTGGCGGCTGCCACTTCATCGACTTTGACCGCCAGGATTTTGTTCAGAATATCGGACATGATGGTTTTACTCAGTTTTCATGCTGCCTTTAAACAGCGGTATTTAATGGAGTATAGGTAAAAATAACCAATATTCCGCATGTTTTATATGCGGCATTAAAAATTACACAATGCAGTATGTTTGTTGCATGTGCAATCGCATAATTATGCGGCAGCGCCTAACTGCTGCGTTACGGCGACGAACTGGTCCAGCTTCTTGCGTGCCGCGCCGGATGCCATCGCCGCGCGCGCCTGTTGCAGGCCGTCCTCGATCGATGCGACGATTCCGGCCGCATACAGTCCAGTGCCGGCGTTCAGGGCGACGATGTCAGCCACCGCGCCGGGCTGATTCTCCAGCGCTTCAAAAATTTTCTGTTTCGATTCGGCCGCATTGGCGACTTTCAAATTGCGACTGGCGACCATTTGCAGGCCAAAATCTTCCGGATGGATTTCGTATTCGCGAATTTCGCCATCGATCAGTTCGCCGATCATGGTGGCCGCGCCGAGCGAAACTTCATCCATATTGTCGCGCCCCCAAACCACAATCGCACGTTGTGCGCCGAGGCGTTGCAGCACGCGCACCTGAATTCCGACCAGATCGGGATGGAACACGCCCATCAGGATATTCGGTGCGCCGGCCGGATTGGTCAGCGGTCCCAGGATGTTGAAAATTGTCCGCACGCCTAGTTCGCGGCGTACCGGAGCCGCATGTTTCATCGCCGCATGATGGTTCGGAGCAAACATGAAGCCGATGCCGGTTTGCGCGATCGATTGCGCGATCTGTTCCGGTTTCAAGTTGATGTTTGCGCCCAGCGCTTCCAGCACGTCGGCGCTGCCGGAAGACGACGATACGCTGCGCCCGCCATGCTTGGCCACGCGCGCTCCGGCGGCTGCGGCGACGAACATTGAGGCGGTCGAGATATTGAATGTGTGCGCGCCATCGCCGCCGGTGCCGACGATATCGAGCAAATTGGTGGTGTCGGCCATCGGTACTTTGGTCGAAAATTCGCGCATCACCTGGGCGGCGGCGGTGATTTCTCCGATGCTTTCCTTTTTCACGCGCAAGCCGATTGTCAGCGCCGCAATCATCACCGGCGACATTTCGCCGCTCATGATTTTGCGAAATAGCGACAGCATTTCGTCATGGAAAATTTCGCGGTGTTCGATGCAGCGCAGCAGCGCTTCCTGCGGCGTGAATTCTGAAGTGTGCGGCATCATGCTTTTCCTTCGATAAAGTTACGCAGCAGCGCATGGCCGTGTTCGGACAAAATGGATTCGGGGTGGAATTGCACACCCTGGATATCGAACGTCTTGTGACGCACGCCCATGATTTCGCCGTCATCGGTCCAGGCGGTGACTTCCAGGCAGCTCGGAAGCGAAGCGCGTTCTATCGCCAGCGAGTGGTAGCGGGTCACGGTGAATGGGCTGGGCAAACCGTGGAACACGCCGACGCCGGTGTGCGCGATCAGAGAAGTCTTGCCGTGCATTATCTGTTTGGCGCGCACTACCTTGCCACCGAAAGCGGCGCCGATGCTTTGGTGCCCGAGACAGACGCCGAGAATCGGCAACTTGCCGGCAAAGTGCTGCAGCAGCGACACCGAAATCCCCGCTTCTGCCGGAGTGCACGGTCCCGGTGAAATGCAGATGCGGTCCGGCCGCAGCGCGGTGATGTCGTCCAGCGTGATTTCGTCGTTGCGAAAGGTGCGCACGTCTTCGCCCAGTTCGCCGAAATATTGCACCAGGTTGTAGGTGAATGAATCGTAATTGTCGATCATCAGCAGCATGTCAAATCTCCCCGTCCAGGCCATCTTGCACTTGTTCGGCGGCGCGTAAAACGGCGCGCGCCTTGTTTTCGGTTTCCTGCCATTCCATTTCCGGCACCGAATCGGCGACGATGCCGGCCGCCGCCTGAACGTACAACATGCCGTCTTTCAGGATGCCGGTGCGAATCGCAATCGCGACATCCATTTCGCCGCCGAAACTCAGGTAGCCGCAGGCGCCGCCGTAGATGCCGCGCTTGACTGGCTCCAGTTCGTCGATGATTTCCATCGCCCGTACTTTCGGTGCACCGGACAGGGTGCCGGCAGGGAAGGTCGCTTTCAGCACGTCCAGATTCGACAATCCGGGTTTGAGCAAGCCTTCGACATTCGAGACGATGTGCTGCACATGCGAATATTTTTCGATCACCAGCTTGTCGGTAACATTGACGCTACCGGTTTCGGCGATGCGGCCGATATCGTTGCGCGCCAGGTCGATCAGCATTACGTGTTCCGCGATTTCTTTCGGATCGGCCAGCAATTCTTTCGCCAGCGCCGCATCCTGCTCCGGCGTGGCGCCGCGAGGGCGGGTGCCGGCCAGCGGCCGAATCGTGATTTTCTGCAGATGGGCGCTGAGATTTTCGTTGCGCACCAGGATTTCCGGCGATGAACCAATGATTTGCATGTCGCCGAAGTTGTAGAAATACATGTACGGCGATGGATTCAATGCGCGCAGCGCGCGATATAGCGATAAAGGCGAATCGACATAAGGTTTCCGCAAGCGCTGGCCGATCTGCACTTGCATTAAGTCGCCGGCGAAGATGTATTCCTTGGCGGTATTAACTGCCTTTAAATAATCATCCTTCTTGAAATCGCGGACAGTTTCAGTGCGCACGCTGCTGCCGGTGACCGGTGCTTCTACAGGGCGATGCAGCAGATTGCGCAAATCCTTGAGCCGCTGGCGCGCTTGACTGTACGCTTCCGGCTTGGTCGGGTCGGCATATACGATCAGATACAGCTTGCCGGACAGGTTATCGATTACCGCCAATTCTTCGGTCAGCAGCAACTGGATGTCCGGCAAGCCGAGGTCGTCTTTCGGCGTGCTGTGCGCCAGACGCGGCTCCATGTAACGCACCGCATCGTAGCCGAAATACCCGGCCAGACCGCCGCAAAAACGCGGCATGCCGGGCCGTAGCGCAACCTTGAAACGGGACTGGAATTGCGCGATGAAATCGAGCGGATTGCCGTCATTGGTTTCGATGACAGCGCCATCCTTGACCAATTCCGTGCGCATGCCGGTTGCGCGCAACAGGGTATTGGCCGGCAAGCCGATAAAGGAATAGCGCCCGAAACGCTCGCCGCCGACTACGGATTCGAGCAGGAACGAATTCTTGCCGACATTGTTTTGTTGCGCCAGTTTGAGATACAGCGATAACGGCGTTTCCAGGTCGGCCAGTGCTTCGACAATCAGCGGGATACGGTTGTAGCCTTGGGCGGCCAGTGAATTGAATTCAAGTTCGGTCATGTCGATTCTCCGACGCGCCATTAGTTAGTAACAATGAGTGGCGCGTCTATAAATTGTCTATACAACGTGGTTGCCCGGATGGGATAGGCAACGGCAGATCAGGGATTATGCAGTCCAGGATTGCCAGCGTCGCCAAAGCCAAGCCTCAATCTGGCTTGCTTGCGTGACGGGACGTTTATTGACGAGAAACATGACGTTATAGAAGAATGGATGCAGTGGGAAAACGATGTGTTGCTCGGTATGTTGCGCGCTGTGCTGCTATCAATTGTGCTGCCTCCAGCAGCGTTTCGACTATACCATCCGAATCAGCGTCTTGTATAGATTGCCCATGATTGTAGCCATATGGAACATTCAAAACACGGCAACCGGCCGCACGCGCGGCTTGCGCATCGTTGGAAGAGTCGCCAATGGCCACCGCTTGCTGCGGATCAATGGAGAAATCGGCGAAAACTTGCAGCAAGGGCATCGGGTCTGGTTTCTTTTTGGCAAAAGAATCGCCGCCGTAAATCACTTCGAAATAGTCATGCAGCCGAGTTTTTTTTAGCAGCGGCAAAGCAAAGGCCAGCGGCTTATTGGTCACGCAAGCCAGTCGTATGCCATCGATGCGCAATTTCTCCAAGCCGGCGACAACACCAGGATACAGACTGCTGTAATCACCATTGATCGCCAGATAATGGCGCTGATAGGACGCCATTGCCGGCTCGAAATGACGCTCGGCCGCGGGCGCGTCGAAATCGACTGCCAGCACCCGCCGGATCAGGTTTTCCGTACCCTTGCCGACGAATTCCTTGATGCTGCCGATGCCGAGTGGCGCCAGCGCAAATTCGTCACGCATGCGGTTGATGGCGACATGGAAATCGGCTGCAGTATCGAGCATGGTGCCGTCGAGGTCGATGATGGCAGCGCGGATATCGCCAAACAGAAGAGCATTTGCTGATTTCATACGGCGGCTAGTTCGCGGCGCATCGCATCGATCACGGCCTTGTAATCGGTTTGGCTGAAGATGGCCGAGCCGGAGACAAAGGTATCCGCACCGGCTTTGGCTGCAGCGGCGATATTCTCAACCTTGATACCACCGTCGACTTCAAGCAGGATTTCACGGCCGGGATGGCATGACTGGTAGGCATCGATGCGCCGGCGAACTTCGGCAATTTTTTGCAGAGATTCCGGGATAAAAGATTGGCCACCGAAGCCGGGATTGACCGACATGATTAAAATGATGTCTAACTTGTCCATCACATGATCCAGATAGTGCAAGGACGTGCCTGGATTGAATACCAGTCCCGCTTTGCAACCATTGTCGCGGATCAATTGCAGGGTGCGATCGATATGTTCTGATGCCTCTGGATGAAACGTGATGATGTTTGCACCGGCTTTGGCAAAATCTGGCACGATACGGTCCACCGGTTTGACCATCAGGTGCACATCGATTATTGCTGTTACATGCGGGCGAATAGCCTGGCAAACCAAAGGGCCAATGGTTAAATTGGGAACGTAATGGTTGTCCATCACGTCAAAGTGGATGATGTCTGCACCAGAAGCGATGACGTTGCGTACTTCTTCGCCTAGGCGTGCGAAGTCGGCGGAAAGGATGCTCGGAGCGATGCGGTAAGTAGGCATGACGATATATTTTAGAAAAAACCGTTTAGAAAAGACCCGCCATTTTACCCCGTAGCACCCGGCATGCCTTGCGTCACAGTCTGTTTTGGTGTGCAATGGACTATTTATTGGCAACCGCAGGATTGCAAAAATTGCACAAATACACATCGATTGCGTATCGACTACATTCAAGGAATTAATATGGCAGCTTATGAGTTCACCGTCTCAGTAAATACACAGTATTTGGCAGAGCAGTCGGAGCCGGATCGCGCCAGTTATGTGTTCGCTTATGCTATTACTATCCAGAATACAGGCAAGATAGCAGCGCAATTGATTTCACGGCATTGGATCATCACGGACGGAAATAACCATGTCGAACAAGTACGCGGCCTCGGAGTGGTTGGTCATCAACCGTTCTTGGCGCCCGGAGAGCAGTTCGAATATACCAGCGGCACTGCGCTTGCCACTCCACAGGGGTCCATGACTGGGGAGTACTTCTGTGTGGCCGAAGACGGTGAACAATTTGAGGTCAAGATACCGGAGTTCGTCCTGTGCTTGCCCCGCGCCTTGCATTGATTTCAGCGCGTTTCATCTTCCTTGCGTGTCGGTTTTTCGGGTGTGGACAGTGGCGGCGGTTTGCGGCCTGAAAACATCGTCCACCAGACAATAAACACCAATATCAGCATCGCGCAGCCTGCTTCAACTATCAATAGCCACATGGCACACTCTTCAAATGTTATTTACACGTTTTAGTTTACTCGTAACTGCAGTTCTGGTTGCATTCACAATCAGCGCTTGCACCACAACACAACAGGCCAAGCCTCCCATCAAGCCTGGCGTGCCATCCGTCAAGCCCATAGAAAAAGTGCAGGAAACGCTCAAGCCGACCACTTTTGCCGCCTTATCTGGCTGGGAGCAGGATGATTTGCGTCAGGCGTGGCCGGCGTTCCTGACTTCTTGCCAGGTGCTGGTCAAAAAAGAAGACTGGCGTGAACCATGCACTATTGCACGGGACGTGAATGCTTCCGATGTAACTGCGATACGGACATTTTTTGAGGCGTTTTTCGTGCCCCATCAGGTTTTGAATGCCGACGGCAGCGAACAGGGCCTAGTGACCGGTTATTACGAGCCGTTATTGCACGGTTCGCGCAAACGCGGCGGCCCTTATCAGACTCCTTTGCATCGTGTGCCGGACGATCTGCTCATTATCGACTTAGCTGGCGTATACCCGGAGCTCAAAGGCATGCGTTTGCGCGGGCGCCTTGTCGGCAAAAAGGTAATCCCTTATCCTGCGCGCGCTGAACTGGTGCAGTCCGCCGCTCTGTCCGGCAAGGAACTGTTTTGGGTCGATGATGCTGTCGAGGCATTTTTTCTGCAGGTGCAAGGCTCCGGGCGCGTGCAATTAATGGATGAAAAAGAAACGGTGCGCGTCGCTTATGCTGAGCAGAATGGATACCCCTATAAATCGATTGGTAGATACTTGGTCGATCAAGGCGAGTTGAAGCTTGAGCAGGCTTCTGCACAAGGCATCAAGAGCTGGGCCGCAGCCAACCCATCCCGCAAAACGGAGTTATTCAATGTCAATCCAAGCTATGTCTTCTTCAGGGAAGAAAAATTGCCTGATCCAAAAGTGGGACCAAAAGGCGCAATGGGCTTACCACTGACCCCGCAACGCTCGATTGCGGTAGATGCACAATTCATCCCCATGGGTGCGCCAGTTTTTTTGGCAACAACGCAACCGAATAGTGCAATCGCGCTGCAGCGCCTGATGCTAGCCCAAGATACTGGAGGCGCAATCAAGAATCCGGTGCGGGTGGATTTTTTCTGGGGTTTCGGTGCCGAAGCGGGTGAGAAAGCAGGGAGCATGAAACAGCGCGGCACGATGTGGGTGTTACTGCCGAAACTGCCTTTCAAGTTATCGGGGCGATAAATTTTTTACTTTCACTAAGGGGTGATATGACTTACGAAAATATTCTCGTTGAAATGCATGGCAAAGTAGGCTTGATTCAATTGAATAGGCCGAAGGCATTAAATGCACTAAATGATCAGCTGATGGATGAGCTTGGTGACGCACTGTCAAAGTTCGATGATGATGAAAATGTAGGATGCATCATTCTTACTGGTAGCGATAAAGCGTTTGCCGCTGGTGCCGATATTGGCGCGATGTCAAATTACACTTATATGGATGCCTACAAAGGCAATTACATTACGCGCAATTGGGAGCAAATCCGGCGAATACGCAAACCGGTGATTGCAGCCGTGGCCGGGTATGCACTGGGCGGTGGATGTGAGTTGGCAATGATGTGTGATTTCATCATTGCAGCCGATACGGCCAAATTCGGGCAACCTGAAATCAAGCTTGGCACCATGCCCGGCGCTGGCGGTACGCAGCGCCTGCCACGTGCAGTGTCCAAGTCTAAGGCCATGGATATGTGCTTGACCGCACGCATGATGGATGCCGTTGAAGCCGAGCGGGCAGGGTTGGTTTCGCGCATAGTGGCCGCTGATAAACTGATGGAAGAAACATTGGCAGCAGCAACCGTGATTGCTTCCATGTCTTTGCCGATTGCCATGATGATCAAGGAATCTGTCAATCGCGCCTATGAATCGTCGCTTGCAGACGGTATTCAATATGAGCGCCGTATGTTCCACAGCACGTTCGCCACTTCCGACCAAAAGGAAGGGATGCATGCATTTTTAGAAAAGCGCTTGCCAAAGTTCCGCAACGTTTGATATAGTTCGGCTCCCGCTGAGAGGCGGGGTAAAGGCAGGAAGAGAAGTGGCAGCGGAAGTTGACGGAATTGGACGAAACGCGGAGTGCAGGGAGTTGGAGTTTGCGCGGTGCGGGACGGAAAAGAAATGTTGACTGAGTAAGAAAAACGCTGCATAATCTGCCCTCTTCAGTGCTGCAAACAAAACGCTTTGCAGTCTGGTTGGCCCGGGTGAAGATACCAGAGCTGACGGAGAAAAGAAAGATCTTTAACAACTAACAGTCGATAAGTGTGGGCACTTGATGAAGGCGCCACGTCAGACGCGCAAGCGTTTGGGGTGAACTTAAAATATCAAATGCTCGCACAGAAGAAGAATAGGATTTTTTTGGAGGCAACTTCAGGAAGAGCCTGTCAGTATTTTGAGTGAGCGACCGGTCTGGTAAAACGGACCATGTCAGCAATGACATAAAACAGAGATTAAACTGAAGAGTTTGATCCTGGCTCAGATTGAACGCTGGCGGCATGCCTTACACATGCAAGTCGAACGGCAGCACGGAGCTTGCTCTGGTGGCGAGTGGCGAACGGGTGAGTAATATATCGGAACGTACCCTCGAGTGGGGGATAACGCAGCGAAAGTTGCGCTAATACCGCATACGATCTACGGAGGAAAGCAGGGGATTCGCAAGGACCTTGTGCTCGTGGAGCGGCCGATATCTGATTAGCTAGTTGGTAGGGTAAAAGCCTACCAAGGCCACGATCAGTAGCTGGTCTGAGAGGACGACCAGCCACACTGGAACTGAGACACGGTCCAGACTCCTACGGGAGGCAGCAGTGGGGAATTTTGGACAATGGGGGCAACCCTGATCCAGCAATGCCGCGTGAGTGAAGAAGGCCTTCGGGTTGTAAAGCTCTTTTGTCAGGGAAGAAACGGTGGCTCCTAATAAGGGTTACTAATGACGGTACCTGAAGAATAAGCACCGGCTAACTACGTGCCAGCAGCCGCGGTAATACGTAGGGTGCAAGCGTTAATCGGAATTACTGGGCGTAAAGCGTGCGCAGGCGGTTATGTAAGACAGATGTGAAATGCCCGGGCTCAACCTGGGAACTGCATTTGTGACTGCATGGCTAGAGTGTGTCAGAGGGGGGTAGAATTCCACGTGTAGCAGTGAAATGCGTAGATATGTGGAGGAATACCGATGGCGAAGGCAGCCCCCTGGGATAACACTGACGCTCATGCACGAAAGCGTGGGGAGCAAACAGGATTAGATACCCTGGTAGTCCACGCCCTAAACGATGTCTACTAGTTGTTGGGTCTTAATTGACTTAGTAACGCAGCTAACGCGTGAAGTAGACCGCCTGGGGAGTACGGTCGCAAGATTAAAACTCAAAGGAATTGACGGGGACCCGCACAAGCGGTGGATGATGTGGATTAATTCGATGCAACGCGAAAAACCTTACCTACCCTTGACATGTACGGAACCTTTGAGAGATCAGAGGGTGCTCGAAAGAGAGCCGTAACACAGGTGCTGCATGGCTGTCGTCAGCTCGTGTCGTGAGATGTTGGGTTAAGTCCCGCAACGAGCGCAACCCTTGTCATTAGTTGCTACGAAAGGGCACTCTAATGAGACTGCCGGTGACAAGCCGGAGGAAGGTGGGGATGACGTCAAGTCCTCATGGCCCTTATGGGTAGGGCTTCACACGTCATACAATGGTACATACAGAGGGCCGCCAACCCGCGAGGGGGAGCTAATCCCAGAAAGTGTATCGTAGTCCGGATTGTAGTCTGCAACTCGACTACATGAAGTTGGAATCGCTAGTAATCGCGGATCAGCATGTCGCGGTGAATACGTTCCCGGGTCTTGTACACACCGCCCGTCACACCATGGGAGCGGGTTTCACCAGAAGTAGGTAGCTTAACCGCAAGGAGGGCGCTTACCACGGTGGGATTCGTGACTGGGGTGAAGTCGTAACAAGGTAGCCGTATCGGAAGGTGCGGCTGGATCACCTCCTTTCTAGAGTATGTGCCCAAGTCAAGTGTTCACACTTATCGACTGTTATGAAAAAGAAGAGCAGCAATGAACAGTAATTGGACTGCCGGCGTGTGCGTTGTGCAAGAAAGGCCGCACAGGCAACAGCGCAGAGCTGACCAAGCACTGATCCAAGCGGGTCTGTAGCTCAGCTGGTTAGAGCACTGTGTTGATAACGCAGGGGTCGTTGGTTCGAGTCCAACCAGACCTACCATACGACAAAGATTATGTGTTGATTGTAAGTGCGCATATCTGGGGGGTTTAGCTCAGCTGGGAGAGCACCTGCTTTGCAAGCAGGGGGTCGTCGGTTCGATCCCGTCAACCTCCACCACGTAATTGATCAAGAATACAAACCTGAGTCACCCATGCGAAAGTAAGAAGTGCATGAAAAATTCAGGTTTGGTTTCTTAAGCCATTAGCTGTTTCGTTCTTTAAAAATTTGGAAGAAGTAAAGATTTATCAAGGAGTATGGATAAATCGATGCGCACGTTGATAGCAATATCGCGGCAGCAATGCCAGACGTGCACATGGATAGACCTGTATGACTTGATGGGTTGTGATTGTATCAAATCAAAAAAGTATTAAAAGTGAGTTTGTTAAGATGTTTTAAATACAAATTCCTTGCAATACGGCAAACGCTAAAGTAATACTCATAGAAATATCCTATAACCGGTTTTTAATCCGTGCATGAACAGCACTATCGGGTTAGAAGCCAACGTTATAGGGACAAGTGAATAAGTGCACATGGTGGATGCCTTGGCGATATCAGGCGATGAAGGACGTAGTAGCTTGCGATAAGCTGCGGGGAGCGAGCAAACACGCTTTGATCCGCAGATTTCCGAATGGGGAAACCCGGCCGAAAGGTCATTGCACACTGAATACATAGGTGTGCAAAGCGAACGTGGCGAACTGAAACATCTAAGTAGCTACAGGAAAAGAAATCAACCGAGATTCCCAAAGTAGCGGCGAGCGAAATGGGAAGAGCCTGCAAGCAATAGCAGTAGACATAGTGGAAAGCTTTGGAAAAGGCTGCCATAGAGGGTGATAGCCCCGTACACGAAATGTTTATTGTGGTACTAAGCTTGCGACAAGTAGGGCGGGACACGAGAAATCCTGTCTGAACATGGGGGGACCATCCTCCAAGGCTAAATACTCGATATCGACCGATAGTGAACCAGTACCGTGAGGGAAAGGCGAAAAGAACCCCGGAAGGGGAGTGAAATAGATCCTGAAACCGTGTGCATACAAACAGTAGGAGCGGACTTGTTCCGTGACTGCGTACCTTTTGTATAATGGGTCAGCGACTTACATTCAGTGGCAAGGTTAACCGCATAGGGAAGCCGTAGAGAAATCGAGTCCGAATAGGGCGATTTAGTCGCTGGGTGTAGACCCGAAACCAAGTGATCTACTCATGGCCAGGATGAAGGTGCGGTAACACGCACTGGAGGTCCGAACCCACTAATGTTGAAAAATTAGGGGATGAGCTGTGGGTAGGGGTGAAAGGCTAAACAAACTTGGAAATAGCTGGTTCTCTCCGAAAACTATTTAGGTAGTGCCTCACGTATCACCATCGGGGGTAGAGCACTGTTATGGCTAGGGGGTCATCGCGACTTACCAAACCATTGCAAACTCCGAATACCGATGAGTGCGAGCGTGGGAGACAGACGTCGGGTGCTAACGTCCGGCGTCAAGAGGGAAACAACCCAGACCGCCAGCTAAGGTCCCCAAGATTGGCTAAGTGGAAAACGAAGTGGGAAGGCTAAAACAGTCAGGAGGTTGGCTTAGAAGCAGCCATCCTTTAAAGAAAGCGTAATAGCTCACTGATCGAGTCGTCCTGCGCGGAAGATGTAACGGGGCTAAGCCAGTCACCGAAGCTGCGGATATCCGTAAGGATATGGTAGGAGAGCGTTCTGTAAGCCTGCGAAGGTGTCTTGTAAAGGATGCTGGAGGTATCAGAAGTGCGAATGCTGACATGAGTAGCGATAATGGGGGTGAAAAGCCTCCACGCCGTAAGCCCAAGGTTTCCTGTTCAACGTTCATCGGAGCAGGGTGAGTCGGCCCCTAAGGCGAGGCAGAGATGCGTAGCTGATGGGAAGCAGGTTAATATTCCTGCACCGTCGTATGATGCGATGGGGGGACGGATCACAGAAGGTTGTCCGGCGGTTGGAAGTGCCGGTTCTTGACTTGTAGAAGGCTGTTAGGCAAATCCGGCAGCGTAATTCAAGGGGTTGAGACGAGCGGACTTGTTCGCGAAGCAATTGGAAGTGGTTCCAAGAAAAGCCTCTAAGCTTCAGTCATACGAGACCGTACCGCAAACCGACACAGGTGGGCGAGATGAGTATTCTAAGGCGCTTGAGAGAACTCGGGAGAAGGAACTCGGCAAATTGGTACCGTAACTTCGGGATAAGGTACGCCCTGGTAGTTTGACCCCCCTGCGGGGGAAGGATGAAAGGGTTGCAATAAACTGGTGGCTGCGACTGTTTAATAAAAACACAGCACTATGCAAACACGAAAGTGGACGTATATGGTGTGACTCCTGCCCGGTGCTGGAAGATTAAATGATGGGGTGCAAGCTCTTGATTGAAGTCCCAGTAAACGGCGGCCGTAACTATAACGGTCCTAAGGTAGCGAAATTCCTTGTCGGGTAAGTTCCGACCTGCACGAATGGAGTAACGATGGCCACACTGTCTCCTCCCGAGACTCAGCGAAGTTGAAGTGGTTGTGATGATGCAATCTACCCGCGGCTAGACGGAAAGACCCCATGAACCTTTACTGTAGCTTTGCATTGAATTTTGAACCAATCTGTGTAGGATAGGTGGGAGGCTTTGAAGCGTGAACGCTAGTTTGCGTGGAGCCAACCTTGAAATACCACCCTGGTTTGTTTGAGATTCTAACCTTGGTCCGTTATCCGGATCGGGGACAGTGCATGGTAGGCAGTTTGACTGGGGCGGTCTCCTCCCAAAGTGTAACGGAGGAGTTCGAAGGTACGCTAGGTACGGTCGGACATCGTGCTGTTAGTGCAATGGCATAAGCGTGCTTAACTGCGAGACTGACAAGTCGAGCAGGTACGAAAGTAGGACATAGTGATCCGGTGGTTCTGTATGGAAGGGCCATCGCTCAACGGATAAAAGGTACTCTGGGGATAACAGGCTGATTCCTCCCAAGAGTTCATATCGACGGGGGAGTTTGGCACCTCGATGTCGGCTCATCACATCCTGGGGCTGTAGCCGGTCCCAAGGGTATGGCTGTTCGCCATTTAAAGTGGTACGTGAGCTGGGTTTAAAACGTCGTGAGACAGTTTGGTCCCTATCTGCCGTGGGCGTTGGAAATTTGAAGGGGGCTGCTCCTAGTACGAGAGGACCGGAGTGGACGAACCTCTGGTGTACCGGTTGTCACGCCAGTGGCATTGCCGGGTAGCTAAGTTCGGAAGAGATAACCGCTGAAAGCATCTAAGCGGGAAACTTGCCTTAAGATGAGATTTCCCTGGAGCCCTGAGCTCCTTGAAGGGTCGTTCGAGACCAGGACGTTGATAGGCTGGGTGTGGAAGCGCAGTAATGCGTTAAGCTAACCAGTACTAATTGCCCGTAAGGCTTGTCCCTATAACCTTGGCAGGTTATAGAAATCAATGTGTAACACTTGTGTTTGCCAACTTTGGTAGTCACAACCCAAAAAATAATATACCTTTACTTCTTCCAGATTGCGTCGCTTGCTGACATGCACACTCGTAGAAATACGATATACGCAGTAGCAAACGATGTTACAAGTTATGCCTGATGACCATAGCAAGTCGGTACCACCCCTTCCCATCCCGAACAGGACCGTGAAACGACTTCGCGCCGATGATAGTGCGTCAACACGTGTGAAAGTAGGTCATCGTCAGGCTGTTATTCCTAAAACCCCCGTACTCATCGTATGGGGGTTTTTTTATGCGCACCCACGCGTAAATACCCTTCAGTATTCAACGCCGCTTGCTCAACTACCGCACTAAACCCCCGCAGCATGACTCCGCATCCGCTTTCAGAAAATAGGCAATACGCCCGCAAGAACCAAAACCGGCCAGAAATCAGTGCACACAAATTGTACAGTGTGGATTGCTGCGGATTTTGATGCAAGTCCACTCCATGTCATGTGCATCGCGCAGTAATAAGCGCCTCATCATGGATGGTTCACATTACTGCAATCAGTTTTTTAAGGCTTCTGCCGCTGGCATCGCTTTTATGATGCCTACTAAAGGCGCAAAAAGACCATGGACGAGCAAAAAATTTCTTCTATTGTGATCGGACAGGAACAGGCAGGCGCAACAGGGGAATGTTAGGACGCTGGTATTGAATGCCGAGGTAGTTGTAAATGACGCTGATGTTAAAAGATCCGCTCTAAGCGGATCTTTTAACATCAGCGTCATCTGGTAGACGCTATTGTAATAACCTAAATTTTGCGGCGGTTCCTTGCATTGGCTGCGATTCGCATGCGCAATGCATTCAATTTGATGAAACCTCCTGCATCGGCTTGATTGTAGGCACCACCATCTTCGTCAAAGGTTGCTATGTTCATGTCGAATAATGAATCCGTCTTGGAATCGCGCGATACAACAATTACATTACCTTTATACAGCTTAATACGTACCCAACCATTGACACTTTGTTGGGTATTATCGATCAAGGTTTGCAATGCAACGCGTTCCGGAGCCCACCAGTAGCCGTTATAAATCATGCTTGCATAGCGTGGCATCAGGTCATCTTTCAAATGCGCTACTTCTCGATCTAGCGTGATGGATTCGATGGCGCGATGCGCTTTGAGCATGATGGTCCCGCCTGGGGTTTCATAGCAGCCACGCGATTTCATGCCGACATAGCGATTTTCCACCAAGTCCAGGCGGCCGATGCCATGTTTTCCACCCAGGCGATTGAGTTCCGTCAATACTTGTGCCGGCGACAGGCGTTTGCCATTCAGCGCTACGATGTCGCCTTTCTCAAACTCCACGTCCAAATACTCTACTGCATCTGGTGCGGCTTCCGGGCTGACGGTCCAGCGCCACATGGATTCCTCGGCTTCTGCACTTGGATTCTCAAGGTGCCGACCCTCGAAGCTGATATGCAGCAGATTGGCATCCATTGAGTAAGGGGCGCCGCCGTTCTTGTGCTTCATGTCGATTTCAATGCCGGCATCTTCTGCGTATTTCAGCAGTTTTTCGCGTGACAATAAATCCCACTCGCGCCAAGGGGCGATGATTTTTACATTCGGCATCAATGCATAGGCGCCGAGCTCAAAGCGAACTTGATCGTTGCCTTTGCCAGTGGCGCCATGAGAGATGGCGTCGGCACCGGTTTCGCGCGCGATTTCGATCAGGCGTTTGGCGATTAACGGGCGTGCGATGGAGGTACCCAGCAGGTATTCGCCTTCATACACTGTGTTGGCGCGGAACATTGGGAAAACAAAGTCGCGCACGAATTCTTCACGCACGTCATCAATATAGATATTTTCCGGTTTGATGCCGAACTTGATGGCTTTCAGCCGTGCCGGCTCCAACTCTTCACCTTGGCCGAGGTCTGCTGTAAAAGTGACGATTTCGCATTGATAGTTATCTTGCAGCCATTTGAGAATGACCGATGTATCCAGGCCGCCCGAGTAGGCGAGCACAACTTTTTTGATGTCAGACATAAGCAACCTTTTTGTTAATCTATTAATCTAATGAGTTAAATTCGGTGTGGAATTACGCATTGCAACGGTCGAGTTTCAATGCAGAAAAATTAGACTTTCCCTAGTACCAGATATTCTAACAAAGCCTTTTGTGCATGCAGCCGGTTTTCAGCCTCATCCCAGACTACCGACTGTGGCCCATCGATTACCTCTGCAGAGACCTCTTCGCCGCGGTGCGCCGGCAGGCAGTGCATGAATAGTGCATCCGATTTTGCCCGGCGCATTTTTTCAGCGTCGACAATCCAGCCGTCAAACGCTTGCAGCCGCGCCGCGTTTTCAGCCTCGAAGCCCATGCTGGTCCAGACATCGGTGGTAACCAGATGTGCATCTTCACATGCGTCGGAAGGATTGCCAAACAGCGTGTAGCGCGTATTCGAGGCAGACACCAGGCTCTGGTCGATGTCGTAACCTTTTGGTGTCGAGACATTGACGTGAAAGCCGAACACTTCGGCCGCTTGCAGCCATGAATACAGCATATTGTTGGCGTCGCCGATCCAGGCTACGGTCTTGCCGCTGATGGAGCCGCGATGTTCGATGTAGGTGAATATATCGGCCAATACCTGGCAAGGATGGTGCTCATTGGTCAGGCCGTTGATGACGGGAACGCGGGAGTTTTTCGCAAAGCGTTCGATGATGTCCTGACCGAAGGTGCGAATCATGATGATGTCGCACATGCGCGATACCACTTGCGCGGCGTCTTCCACCGGTTCGCCGCGACCGAGTTGGCTATCACGCGTGTTCAGATAGATTGCCGCACCGCCAAGCTGTTGCATGCCGGCCTCGAAAGACAAGCGGGTGCGGGTCGAGCTTTTCTCGAACACCATCACCAGCGTGCGATCCATCAACGGGTGGTACGGCTCGTAATTCTTGAACTTGTGTTTGATGATGCGGGTGCGTTCGATTACATGCTCGAACTCGGCCAGCGAAAAGTCGGAAAACTGCAGGAAGTGTTTGATTGGTTTGATTGTCATAAATAGAAGCGGCAGCAAGCATGTCGCCTGCCGCCGTAGTTGTGTGTCTGTTTTAATTATAAGGGATTAATTATAAAAAAACCCTTAACTGGGACCTCTCGCACGAATCTCAGATTGTCCAAATTCAGCGGTTAATAAAGCGTCTGAGACGACTCATGTACTAATTGCAGGTATAACGCGTAACGCATTTCGGCAATCTGCCCCGCTGTTACTGCGGCTTGAACCGCGCAGTGCGGCTCGTTGTTGTGATGACAATTGTAATACTTGCACTGGCCCAGATACGCCGCAAATTCCACGAACGCGCGTTCCAGCATTCCTTCGCTCAAATGATAAAGGCCAAATTCCTGAAATCCCGGCGAGTCGATGATCGCGGTGTTGCCGTCAGTGCTATACAGGCGGGTGAAGGTGGTCGTGTGCTTGCCGGTATCGAGTGCGGCTGAAATTTCGCGCGTGGCAATTTCTGCATCAGGTACCAGCAGGTTAATTAAAGACGATTTACCCATCCCGGACTGGCCGATCAGAATCGTCGATTGTCCGTCCAGTAATGGCTGCAGCGTCGCACAAGCCGCATCCGGCTGGGTGCGTGCCGATACTTCATGGATCGGATAACCCAACGATGCATAGGCTTTCAGGCGCTCCCGTGTTTTCGGCAGTGCTTCAACCACATCGGTTTTATTCAGCACGATGTGGGCTGTGACGCCGGCCGCTTCTGCAGCGACAAGCGAGCGCGAAATCAGGTCATCGGCAAAGCCGGGTTCAGTGGCCACCACGATGAACA
Organism: Gelidimonas diazotrophica; assembly: GCF_055694025.1. NCBI lineage: Bacteria > Pseudomonadati > Pseudomonadota > Betaproteobacteria > Burkholderiales > Oxalobacteraceae > Gelidimonas > Gelidimonas diazotrophica. The sequence continues at coordinate 2,828,940 of NZ_CM146349.1, read as the reverse complement.
GTTGCGTGACATTGGCTGCCAGCAACTTGGATTTGTATTGATCCGAGCGGTATAGCAAGGTCTTGCGCTCGGCTATCGATTCGATCACGCCCTGGTTGGCGGAGGTCAGCTTCAGGTTGACGATGTCGCCCACCGCGACATCGCTTTTTTTGCCCCGAGTGACGCATTGGAGCTTGAGGTTATTTGCGTCAACCAGATAGTGCCTGCCATGCGCGGCGATCACGGTGCCGGATTGAAGTGTCATGAAATTGTCATTCAGTGGCGCTCGATCAGGAAAAGGTTTGCTCGAAAATCGCATCGATTTTCGCAGCACAGATAAAATCATTTTCCGAAATGCCGCCTTGACCGTTGTTTGCCGTGTGGGTATCGAATTTCACCAGACAGTGGTTGTAAGTGACGGTCAGTTCCGGATGGTGGTCTTCGGCATGGATGACATAGGCAATCGCCTTGATGAAAGCGAGCGTTTCATAATAGTCCTTGAACTTGAATGTCTTGGCGATGCGCGGGCCATCCTGTTGCCAGCCGCTGATCGCAGTCAGATATTCGGTGATTTCATTTGCGCTCAGCGCCGCTGCATTAGGAGCGCATTTTTTTTGCAGCAAAGTATTGGTGTTCATCATGTGCTTCACCTTATTTAAGTTGAAAGTAACTTACTGATGCGCACGCTCGCTGACGGATGCGAATCATAAAAGGCCGAATACAGCGGGTCTGGCGTCAGGGTGGATGCGTTGTCTTCGTAAAGTTTGACAAGTGCCGAGACCAAATCCTGCGATTGGGTATGTTTTGCCGCAAAGGCATCGGCCTCAAATTCGTGTTTGCGCGAAGTGATCGAAGTCAGCGGCGACAGCAGGAAGGTAAATACCGGCAACGCCAGCATGAACAGGATCAGCGCCATCGCATCGGTGCCGGCCAGCAGCATCGGATCAACCCCCAAACCGGTATAAAACCAGGTCTGCGTCTTCAGGTAGCCCAATAACGCCAGGAAACCTAGCGACACCAAAAACATCACGGCAATGCGTTTAGTTACGTGCTTCAGCTTGAAATGTCCGAGTTCATGGGCCAGCACCGCCTCAATTTCTTCCGGTGCCAGGCGCGACAGCAGCGTATCAAAAAATACAATGCGTTTGGCAGCGCCGAAGCCCGAAAAATAGGCGTTGCCGTGGGCGCTGCGCTTGGAGCCATCCATCACATAAAGCCCTTTTGCTGCAAAGCCGACCCGCTGCATCAATCCTTCGATGCGCTGCACCAGGCTTGCATCGGCTAATGGCGTAAATTTGTTGAATAGCGGTGCAATCACGGTGGGGTACAGGACCAGCATCAGCAACTGGAAACCGCTCCAGACCAGCCAGGTATAGAGCCACCACAGGCTGCCCGATTTTTCCATCAGCATCAGCACTACCCACAGCAAGGGCAGACCGATGGCTGCGCCGATCAGCGTGTTTTTCAGCATGTCGACAATGAACAGATGCAGGCGCATCTTGTTGAAGCCGAAGCGCTGCTCCAGCACGAACTGCTTGTAATAGTCGAAAGGCAGGTCGATCAGGCTGGAAATGAGGGCAAATGCGAGAATCAGGCCGATCTGGTAAATCATGCCGATACCGGTGACATTAAATACCGCGCTCGATAGCCATTGCAGGCCGCCCAAAAGGGTGAAACAGATCAGGACCGCCGCATGCACCAGCAGCACTACGATGCCGAACTTGGTTTTGGCGATGGTGTAATCAGCTGCTTTCTGATGGGCCGCGAGCGGGATCTTGCCGGCGAATTCAGTCGGCACCGCGCTGCGATGCACAAGGATATGCCGGATGTGCCTCGATGCCAGCCAGAATCGCACGACTAAAGTGAGCAGCAGGAAGCTGACGAACAAAACTGAAAACGCGAGTGAATACATTCTGTTCCTGTGAGAAAATGGCGTCTTGCTAAAGGAAGAATTATGTCACAAGCCACTGAATTACCAACATCATCCGACAAACCGGCCGTTGCTGTGCGTCCGAACGAATTTAACCTGATCTGGGTTGATATGGAAATGACCGGTCTGGACCCGGATAAGGATCGCATCATCGAAGTTGCAGTCGTCGTAACGGATGCGCAACTCAACATCCTGGCCGAAGGCCCGGTGTTTGCGATTCACCAATCCGATGAAACCATGAAAGGCATGGATAAGTGGAACCAAGGCACGCATGGCCGCTCCGGTCTGATCGAGCGGGTCAAGGTATCTACGATAAGCGAAGCGGATGCCGAATCTGCGCTGATCGATTTTCTGAAGCATTTTGTGCCGGCCGGCAAATCGCCGATGTGCGGCAATACGATTTGTCAGGATCGCCGTTTCATGGCGCGCGGCATGCCGAAACTGGAAGCATTCTTCCATTACCGCAACCTCGACGTATCGACACTGAAAGAACTGTGCAAGCGTTGGAAACCAGAAATTGCCACCGGCTTCAAGAAGCATCAAAAACATACCGCGCTGGCCGATATTCTGGAATCGGTCGAAGAGCTGTGCTACTACCGCAAGCATTTCATCAAGGAATAAGCGGTATCGCGCTTCTCGCTTGCAGTCATCTGGTTCGGGTTGCGTAAATTGAATATACTGGATCAGTGTATTTTACAATTTGTAATAAAATAATGCGGGAATTGCCTTATAAATCGGCATACTCCATATTTTTTTATTGGCGGCGTAACTGTTCAGCCAGCAAGACAATTAAGAGCGAAATGGTGCAATGTTGTAGGAGCGCACCCGGGCGCGATCAACGGCTGCAGTCTGGCGACTGCTTTCGCGCCCGGGTGCGCTCCTACAAAAAACCACTTCGGTTTGGAAGTTTCTTGGTGCGGACTGAGCAGTTATTTGGCGGTGTGGATATTTGAAATGCCATTGTGTAGGTGCGAATTTATTCGCATTCTTCACTATTCCATGCGAATAAATTCGCACCTACGGCGCTGCTGTCTCAACCTGAAAAAAACGTGGTTATGAGCAGAGTATCTACATAACCGCGCTATCTCGTTTTGATGGGCGGCAACCGCTCATTCAGTCTTGTTTTCAGCAGCCGGCTCCGCGCCGCAGCACTTCTTGAATTTCTTGCCACTGTCGCAGGCGCACAAGTCGTTTCTGCCTACCTTGGGCGCTTCGCGTTTGATGGGCGCGACTGCCGATTTTCTGTGCGGCAACCAGAAGCGGTAGATTTCCGGAATCGCCGCCTCGACTTCGATTGCCAGTTTATGGCGCTTGAGCGGGTCGTCCACCAGCACCATTTCTTCTTCTTCGATTTCCTCTGCGCCGAGCAGGTAAATCGGGCGCGCCAAAGCCGCGATATTGGATGACCAAATTGGTTCCCACGCCTGTGCGCGTAGCTGGATGCCTTCCCAGAATCCCCAGGCCCAGGCTTCGCCGTCGATCACCGAGCGGCCTTCAAATTCATATTCGCAGTACAGCGGCTCGAATTCCTTTGGGGCCACTTCCAGCGTCACTGCAATTTCGTTCATCACGCGCGCAATCAGGCCGGTGATGCGTTCCAGTTCTTTTTCAGACTTGAATGCGGGCGCTTTTTTCTGTTCCGGCCCCCATACGTTCGGCAGCCATTCCGGCATCAGCACCATTTCCGGCCCGATCACCAGTGCGGTTAAATAACCATGCAGCGAATCCATGGTCATGCCATCTTCGGCGCAGCGGTCGGAGAGCAGGAACTGGTCCAGCTCCTTGAATTCTTTATCGGATAACGGGTCGTCGAGTTGCATAAGGATTTTCTGTCAGGGTGAAAGCGGCAAGATCCGCAGTGTAACGCGTTGGCTCATGTGCCGACGAGCGGCGATGTGGATTAAGCGACGGAAACAGCGACATCGGAGAAACCGCCATAAACCGTACAATGTATTTATGAAACCTTTAAACATTACGTCATTTGCGACATTATCTCCCGACTGCGTGCTGGATGCGCTCGAAAGCGTCGGCCTGCAGGGCGATGGCCGCATGCTGGCACTCAATAGCTATGAAAATCGGGTGTACCAGATCGGCATGGATGCAGCGCCGCCGCTGGTGGTCAAGTTTTACCGTCCGCAGCGCTGGAACGACGCTGCAATACTGGAAGAACATGCGTTCGTACAGGAACTGGTCGAGCGCGAGATTCCGGTGGTGCCCGCGCAGGTTGTAAACGGTGCTTCGCTGCACGTATTCGACGGCTTTCGCTTCGCGGTATTTGCCAGACACGGCGGTCGCGCGCCGGAACTGGAGGACCGCGCTACGTTGGAATGGATGGGGCGTTTCATCGGCCGCATTCATGCCGTGGGCGCACTGCAGACGTATCAGGCGCGTCCGACGCTGGATATCCATAGCTTCGGTACCGCACCGCAAGAATATTTACTGTCGCACAGCTTTATTCCGCCCGATTTGCTGGCCGCGTACCGCAGCGTCATGGTGCAGGCGCTGGAAGGCGTGCAGCGCTGCTATGAGCGTGCCGGTGCGCCACACATGCTGCGTTTGCACGGCGATTGCCACGTCGGTAATGTGTTGTGGACCGATGCCGGCCCGCATTTCGTCGATTTTGACGATAGCAGGATGGGGCCGGCGATACAGGATCTCTGGATGCTGCTGTCCGGCGAGCGCGCCGACCGGTCGCGCCAGATGGCCGATTTGCTGGTCGGCTACGAAGATTTCTGCGACTTCAATCCGCACGAACTCCATTTGGTGGAAGCGCTGCGCACCCTGCGCCTGATTCACTATGCGGCCTGGCTGGCGCGGCGCTGGGATGATCCGGCTTTTCCGGTGGCGTTCCCGTGGTTTAACACGCAGCGCTACTGGCAGGACCGGATTCTGGAATTGCGCGAACAGATTGCTCTGATGGAAGAAGGGCCGTTGTGGGTGGTCTAATTCCGTTTTTAAATCAATCATGCACTTCGCGTTCACGATTGATGTAATGGAATAATATTCCAGCGCGCTACCGCTATTGTAGCCATGCCGCTGTACTGCTGTTGCTGCCGTTGCCGCCAATAAGCCATCGCCAGCAGCTTTTTTTCTTTTCGCGTATATTCTTGCCTGGTCAATTAATTTCTGGCGGCGATATGCAAGAAAATTCCCCTTTGTTTACTTTGGAGAAATATCGGATCGACGATAGCGTCGGTTTTCTCCTCTCGCGTGCCCGTTCGCTGCTGGCGAAGTCGATTGATGAGGCGCTGGCCGGTTGCGACATCACCCATACCCAGGGCGGCATAATCTACATGTTGTCGACCGGCAAATATTCTTCTGCGGCCGATCTGGCGCGCGAAGTTTATATCGATGCGGCCTCCATGAAACGTACGCTGGATCGGCTGGAAGCGCACAAGATCATAGAGCGCAAACCGAACCCGGATGACCGTCGCCAGATTCTGCTGAGCCTGACGCCGGCCGGCGATGCGCTGGCGCAAAAAATGCCGGTCATTTATGTCGATATGCTGAACCGTCTTTTTACCGGCTTCAGTGCCGAGGAAGTCGGCTTTCTAAAGTGCCTGCTGCGTAAATTATTGGTCAATAACAATATCTGACAACGCTTAAAAATATAATTGACCAAACAACTTAAATAGCGCGATATGACTCCTTTCATTTCAAAACGCATTCTGGCCGCAAGTGCCAGCGCCATCCTGCTTTCTTCCTGCGCTAATTTTCAGGGCATCGGCCCTAGCGCCCGACAAAACGCCGCGAGCGATTATGCCGCCGGCACGCTGTCTGACGGTAGCGGGGCGTGGCCGGCAGTCGGTGCACCCTGGGCCGGCACGATTGGCGGCGCGCCCTTGCAGGGCTTGGTCGATGAGGCGCTGGCCGGCAACCCTGGAATGGCGATTGCCGCAGCCCGCGTGAGCGCCAGCCGCGCATTGGCCGAGGCCGTGCGCAGTGCTGCGCTGCCAACCGTCGGCGCCAGTTTTGACAGCACCTACCAGCGCTTTACGGAAAACGGCATGGTTCCCGCACCCTTGAAGGGCAGCTTTCAAAGCGATAACCAGTTGGCGCTGAATTTTTCCTATGAATTCGATTTCTGGGGCAAGCATGCAGCCGAATGGCGTTCCGCGCTGTCGCAGGAAAAAATGGCGGAAGCCGAGCTGCATGGCGCGCGGCTGGTACTGACTGCGGCCGTGGCGCAGGCGTGGGTGCAATTGGCGCGCCAATCGGCGCAACTCGATCTGGCCGGGCAGCAGCAAGCCTTGCATCAGCAAGTCGATCGCTTGACGCAGCAACGCATTGCCGCCGGATTGGACATGGATAGTGATGCGCAACAAGTTCTACTGCAAAGCGCAGCCTTGCGCGCCGAACAGTTGCAATGGCAGGAAGCCATCGGACTCACGCGCAACCAACTGGCCGCTTTAATGGGTCAGGGCCCGGATCGCGGCCAGAGGATTGCGCGTCCGGGGGTGCCGGAGTTATCGGAACCGCAAGCGTTTCAATTGCCGGCGCAATTGCCGCTGGCTTTGCTGGGGCGTCGGCCCGACATCGTTGCAGCGCGCTGGCATGTGGAGGCGGCGCAGGGCGATATCGACAGTAGCCGCGCGCAGTTTTATCCGAATGTGAATTTGCTGGGTTTTGCCGGATTGTCCAGTCTCGGCTTGTCGAATTTGTTTGATGGCGGCAGCAGTATCGTCGGCATCGGCCCGTCAATCCGGCTACCGATTTTCGAGGGCGGCCAGTTGCGGGCCCAGCTCAAGGGTCGGGTCGCCGCTTATGACGGCGCTGTCGCAAATTACAACCAAAGCCTGACGCAAGCGTTGCATGAGGTGGCTGACCAGCTGCAATCGTTGCGGGCATCGGACCGGCAATTGCAGAATCAGGACGTCGCGCTGCGCGCCGCGCAACAGAACTTGACGCTGGCGCAGCAACGTTGGCAGGTCGGTACCGCCAATAAGCTGCAGGTGCTGGCGGCCGAATCGATCTGGCTGACGCAGCGCAAGCTGGCACTCGATCTGCAGGTGCGTCGCGCCGAGGTGCAGATCGGCATGATCAAGGCGCTGGGCGGCGGTTTCGACGCTAATCAGCACGCCTTGTAATACGCAATATATCGGGAGTATTTTTAAAAAATCACTGAAATAATGCGGAAGATAGGCAATTATTTAACATACTCATGCATGTAATAAACAGGTTGCAAAACCTGCTCAGATCCTCTTTATTTTTATTTAACTTTTGTGGAATCCGCGTCATGAACGCTCCGAGTCAAGCTGTATCCGTTGCCCCCGCCAGAAACCAACGCCGTGGCCCATTGATTGTGGTCACGCTGGTGCTGGCAATCGTTCTCATCGCCTATCTGGTCTGGTGGATATTGAACGCCAAGAATTTCGAGAGCACCGACGATGCTTATGTCGCCGGCAATGTGGTGCAAGTTACGCCGCAGGTCGGCGGCACCGTGGTGGCTATCCATGCGGACGATACCGAACTGGTGCAAGCCGGCAAACCGCTGATCGAACTTGACCGCAGCGATGCCAAATTGGCTCTCGACCAGGCGGATGCGCAATTGGCGCAGACCATTCGCGAAGTGCGCGTGCTGTATGCAAATAACGGCGCGCTGAGTGCGGGCGTGGCGCAGCGCAGCGCCGAAGTTGCGCGGGCCAAGGCGGATCTGGCGCGCCGTCAGCAATTGGTCGGCACCGGCGCGGTATCCAAGGAAGAACTGGAACATGCCCGCAGCGCGCTGCAGAGCGCCACCTCGGCATTGCTGGCGACAAGCGAGCAATTGGCATCGAATCGCGCCTTGACCGACCGCACTTCCGTGGCAAAACATCCAAACGTCCAGCGTGCCGCAGCACGCGTGCGGGAAGCGTATCTGGCCTATGCGCGCACCACCTTGCCGGCGCCGTTGACCGGCTATATTGCCAAGCGCTCGGTGCAGTTGGGGCAGCGGGTGGCTGCCGGCACGCCGTTGCTGTCGATTGTGCCGCTCAATGCCTTGTGGGTGGATGCCAATTTCAAGGAAGTGCAGATTGCCCACATGCGCATCGGTCAGCCGGTGACGCTGGAAGCCGATGTGTATGGCAGCAAAATCGTCTACCACGGCAAAGTTGCCGGTTTTTCCGCCGGCACCGGCTCCGCATTTGCGCTGTTGCCGGCACAAAATGCCAGCGGTAACTGGATCAAGATTGTGCAGCGTCTGCCAGTGCGCATCGCGCTCGATCCGAAGGAACTGGCAGAACATCCACTGCGGCTGGGTTTGTCGATGCAGGTGAGGGTGGCAGTGGCCCAGCAGAAAGGCGCGCCGTTGCCAGCGACCGGACTTGCGCGCACCGAGCCAGCCTATAAAACTACCGTATTCGACGCCGTCGCGCAGCAAGCGGATGTCCGCATTGCCGGCATCATCGCCGCCAACGTGGGCAGTAGTGCCAATTCTGCAGTGCATTGAACGCATTGAACCCGATTGCGCAGGGCGTTCTGCCAGCGTTTTTGATTGACGTTTTTTGATTGACGTTTTTTGATTAATTAAGGCAACCAGATTGTTTCTATGAGCTCACCTATTCACCCCGCCATACAGCCGCTCACCGGTGCCCAGTTAGCGCTGGGTACCTTGGCCGTGTCGCTGGCCGTGTTCATGAACGTGCTCGATTCATCGATTGCCAACGTGTCGATTCCTGCCATCTCCGGCGACATGGGGATTTCACCGCAGCAGGGCACTTGGGTCATCACTTCGTTTGCGGTTGCCAACGCGATTTCGGTACCGCTGACCGGCTGGCTGACCGTGCGTTTCGGCCAGGTTCGCCTGTTCATGACGTCGATCTTGTTGTTTGTGATTGCCTCCTGGATGTGCGGCCTGGCGCCGAATATCGAAACCTTGATCGCCGCACGCGTGTTGCAAGGTGCGGTGGCCGGGCCGATGATTCCCTTGTCGCAAACGCTGCTGTTAGCCAGTTACCCGGTTGCGAAAAGTTCGATGGCGCTGGCGTTGTGGGGCATGACCACGTTGGTGGCGCCCATCATGGGGCCGCTTTTGGGCGGCTGGATTTCAGACAATTACAGTTGGCCGTGGATTTTTTATATCAATATTCCGGTTGGCGCATTCACCCTGTGGCTGACATGGATGATTTATCGTGAGCGGGAGTCTGTTACCCGCAGCCTGCCAATCGATAAAATCGGTCTGGCATTGCTGGTTATTTGGGTCGGTTCGCTGCAATTGATGCTCGACAAGGGCAAGGAACTGGACTGGTTTAACTCCGGTGAGATTGTTTTGCTGGCGGCCGTGGCGCTGGTCGGCTTTATCTATTTCATCATTTGGGAGTTGGGCGACGATCATCCAGTGGTGGATTTATCCTTGTTCAAGGGCCGCAATTTCAGCTCCGGCGTGATCGCGATTTCAGTCGGCTATGGCTTGTTCTTCGGCAGTCTGGTGATATTGCCGCTGTGGCTGCAGACCCAGATCGGCTACACCGCAACCGAAGCCGGCAAGATCATGGCGCCGGTTGGCATACTCGCCATTGTGATGTCGCCGATTATCGGCAAATTGCTGCCAAAGACCGATAGTCGTATCGTGGCGTCGTGTGCCTTCATCATCTTTGCGCTGGTGTTTTATTTGCGTTCCCGATACACGCCCGAGGTGGACACAATGGCATTGATGATTCCAACCCTGATTCAGGGGGCGGCGATGTCGATGTTTTTCATCCCGCTCAGTTCCATCATTTTATCGGGACAGCCGCACGACAAAATGGCGGCGGCGTCCGGCTTGTCGAACTTCGTGCGCATCATGTTCGGTGGCATTGGCGCTTCGGTTTCCACCACGCTGTGGGATAGCCGCACCGCTTTGCATCACGCGCAATTGGCGGAATACTCGGGGCCGCACAATCCGGCTTTCCAGCAGGCGGTGCAAGGCATGACCAGTCAGGGCCTGAGCGACGGGCAAGCGTTGTCAGCGATTGATCGCCTGATGAGCGTGCAAGCCAGCACCATGGCCGCTGCCGATATTTTCTGGATCTCGGCCATCATGTTCCTGCTGCTGATAGGTTTTGTCTGGATGGCCAAGCCGATCAAGTCGCACGGGTCGGTGGATGCCGGAGGGGCGCATTGAGGAATGCGCCCATGCAGTCATGAAGGTCTCGCCCTAGGCTGAAAGGACTCGGTCGTCGGCGGGCTGGCTGTCTGCAAGCACGCGGTTGCGCCCGGAATTCTTGGCGGTGTATAGCGCCCGGTCGGCGCGTACGCTGAGGGCATCGAAGGTTTCGCCGCCCAGCGAGCTGGCGATGCCGATACTGATGCTGTAATGGCAGCTGCCAAATGCGCCCGAGATCAGATGCCGTTCCGACTGTTCGCGCAATCGTTCCGCGATTGCCAATGCGCCTGCCGTGCTGGTATCGGGCAGCAGTATCCCGAACTCCTCGCCGCCCAGCCGGCCCATTGCGTCGCCGTCGCGCAGGGAGGCGCGCGACATGCGAACGAATTCGCGCAGCACTTCATCTCCGCCGGCGTGGCCGTGGGTGTCGTTGATGCGCTTGAAATGATCCAGGTCGATCAGCAACAGCGACAGCGGCCGGCCATATTTTTCCGCCAGCACGATCTGCTCTCGCGCCACTGCTTCAAGCCGTTTGCGCGATAGCGCACCTGTCATGTGGTCGTGATTGGCGGCATCCTCGACTTTGGCCAGCATGGCGTCATGGATCATCATTACAGCAGCCATGGTCATGGTGGGCATGATGACCGCGCCAATCGTCAGCAGCGCAATATTCCAGATGCTGCCGAACATCAGCGCGCCTGATTGCGGCGCCAGTGTGATGAAGTAAAGCCCGCGCACCACTTGGGACAGCGCAAAGGCCAGTGCCAGAGTCGCTGCAAACCAGTAGTTGTAGGGCCTGCGATCGGAGGGGCGATGGCGCAGCAGCAGAGCCGCTACGGCAATACAGACGAAGCTGTTAAATAGCGTGCTTGCCAGCACCCGCATCGGAATGTTATCGCTCACGTAACGCCAGGCTACCATCGCCATGGTCAGCAGTGCGGTACCCGCGAGCAGCCGGCTCCAGTGCGGCGGCCGGCCCAGAAAGCGCGCGCAACCGGCGTAGTAGCAGACCCCCGACATTGAAAGTATGGTGTTGGCGACGACGATAGAGATGAAGTCCGGAATCGTGCCGCGCAGCACCATCAAAGGCAGCGCAACGATCACTGCGACGTTGGCTGCAAACCATTCGCGCACCCCGGGCACCGCCGTGCGCAGCAGCGACCCCAGCAGCAGAGACATCCCGAGGCTGAGCAGCGCGGTAGTGGTAAAAATCGAAGCAAGTGTCAGCATGGGTTCCGAGGGGCGAAGGTGGCGCTGCGGCGTATTGTAATGCCGTAGAGCATTGGTCCTATGCCATGGTTGCTTCGAGATGGGTGCATTGCGTAGGCATTGCACCATTTTTCAGATTTTGTAAGTGCAGAAGCAAGCGTAAATCAGTACGAAAGCATTCGGCGCGTTACAGTTTCTGTGGTCAATCTCAAATAAATAGCAAATTCGATGTCTCAAATAGACCGCGAATCTGTCTCAAATGAACCGCCGCGTTACAGTTACATTTTCCGAAGTGATTAGAGCGGGATCAGAAAGCAAAAAGCCCACGGGACGTAAGTCACGTGGGCTTTTTGGTATTCTTGGTAGGCCGTGCGGGATTCGAACCTGCGACCAACGGATTAAGAGTCCGATGCTCTACCAGCTGAGCTAACGACCTAAAAATGTTGCTATTCCCTTTCTGTTTCGGGGAATAAAAAATCTTGCAAGAGCAAGACTTTTTAAATTATTGCGGTACTAAAGTATTGCAGTATTCGTGGTAGGTCGTGCGGGATTCGAACCTGCGACCAACGGATTAAAAGTCCGCTGCTCTACCAGCTGAGCTAACGACCCGAAGAACGCAATTATAAGTAAGTGCCCGGATTCTGTCAAATGCGCCGGGCGTTATTTATAAAGAAAGCTGCACTTGATGCCAGCCTGTTGCGCTAATGAAGTGCGCTCAAGCGCTCTTTGGCGGTTTGCGCGGTAGGGGAGTCCGGATATTGCGCAATCAGTTTATCCAGCGTTTTTTTGGCATTGGTCTTATCTTTCAACTCCGTATAGCAGCTGGCGATATTGAGCATCGCATCGGCGGCCTTGGGATTGTCCGGATAATTTTGTACTACCAGCTGTTGCGCTGCAATCGCGTTCTTGTAGTCGCGCTGCGCATAGTATGCGTTGCCCAGCCAGTATTGGGCCGATGGTGCGTAGCCTGATTGCGGATAGCGCCGCAGGAAGTCGGAAAACGCTACGCCGGCCCGCTTGTAGTCAGCGGCCTTGAAGATTGCCAGTGCGGCGTCATAAGCCAGTTGTTCGGACGGCTGGACGCTGGCTTCCTTGCCGTCAACGGTCACTTTTTGCGGTTCCAGTTTGCGCATGCGGTTATCGAGGTCCACGTAAAAATCTTTTTGCCGACGCTGGGCATTGGCCAGTTCGTTGGATAAAAGCTCGATTTGTCCGCGCAGCTTTGCGATTTCAGTTTGCAGTTGTTCGTTCTGATTGGCCAGGTCGAGCGCGCTGCTTTTATCGGCCTTGCTATCGATGCGGGCATTGCTGGCATCGATCCTGCTGCGCAGGTCAAGCACGGCACGGCGTGCTTCGTCGTCGTCAAACAGGCCGGCGTGGGCCGGCACCGGCACTGCGGCATAGATGAAAACGACCATCAAGGCCGCAGCGAGTGTGGAGTGGATGGGCGTTTTCATAGTCTATGTTTTATGGGTAGACGATGTCTGCGCGGCGGTTTTCAGCCCATGATGCTTCGTCGCTGCCGGACGCTTTTGGTTTTTCCTTGCCCAGCGAAACGGCTTCCATTTGCGACTCTGGCACCCCTAGCAAGGACAGCGACTTGCGTACTGCTTCGGCACGTTTTTGGCCTAGAGCCAGATTGTATTCACGTCCGCCGCGTTCATCGGTGTTGCCCTGGATGATGATCTTGCGCGCGTTGTTTTTGACCAGATATTTGGAATGTGCTCCGACTACCGGCTGGAATTCTCCTTGTACGACGTAGCTGTCGGTGTCGAAGTAGACGCTGCGCTTGGCCAGAACGCCTTGCGGATCATTCAACGGGTCGGTGGCGCCGGCGTTGACAGTGCTGACGGTACGCGGGTCAACCTGCCCGGTGCCTGCCCTGGATATGTCGCTGCGATCTTCTACCGGCACCTTGTCGCTCAATTTGGGAGTTGAGCTGCAGGCACCCAGTAACAGGATACTGGCGGCGATGATAGTAAAGGTAATTGGTGTACGCATTGGATTTCCCTGATTGTAAAATGTAAAACGTTGATAAAAACATTATTTCATGAAAGGACCCCAAGTGGGTTCCCGGATATCGCCGGCCCTGGTGGTCAGGCGGTATTTGGCACGGCCATCAACAGATACCACCGCAAGCGAGCCGCGATTGCCGGCTTCGGTTGCGTACATCAGGTACTTGCTGTTGGCTGAAAAACTCGGCGATTCGTCCTTGGCTGTGTCAGACAGTCGTTGTTCTTGTGCGTTGGCGAGGTCCAGAACGTATAGCTGGAACTGGCCATTGCGGCGTGAGATATAGGCCAACAGTTTGCCATCGGGCGAGATGCGCGGACTGATGTTGTAGGTGCCGTTGAAAGTGACGCGCTGTGCCTCGCCGCCGTTGGCGCCCATCTTGTAGATCTGCGGGCCGCCGCTGCGGTCGCTGGTGAAATAGATGCTTTGGCCGTCAGCCGAGAATTGCGGTTCGGTATCGATGCCATTGGTGTTGGTCAGGCGACGCACGTTGCTGCCATCCTGGCTGATGCTGTAGACCTGGGTCAGGCCGTTGCGCGCCAGCGCCACCGCCAGTTTGCTGCCATCCGGCGACCATGACGGAGCGGAGTTGCTGCCCTTGAAGCCGGCCAGCACGGTTCTTTGGCGGGTGATCAGGTTTTGCACATAGATCACCGGCTTTTTGGCCTCGAATGACACATAAGCCACCTTGGTCCCATCCGGCGACCATGCAGGCGAGATTATCGGTTCTTTGGAGCGCAAGGCAATCTGGGTGCCTTCGCCATCGGCATCGGCCACTTCAAGGCGGTACTCGTTGCCGGCCTTGGTGACATACGCGATACGGGTGGAGAAAGCGCCCCGGCTGCCGGTCAGTTTTTCATAAATATCGTCGGCGATCTTGTGCGCGGTGACCCGGGTGAATTGCGGTTGCGCTGCCAGCGCCAAGGCTGAGAGTTGCGCCGATTTAACGGTATCGAGCAATTTGTAGCGGACATCGAAGCGGCCGTCCGCCAGTCGCTGCACGCTGCCGACCACCAGCGCATCGGCGCCGCGCGATTTCCAGTCGCCGAGATTGACGGACGACGTCTCCGACAGCACGCTGCCGGTGTCGATGATCTTGAACATGCCGCTGCGGGTCAGGTCGTCCCTGATGATGGCGCTGACCTGTTGCGGCGCGATCGATTCGTTGGCGAAGGAGGCGAGGGCGACCGGTATCTGGTTGGCGCCTACGCCGGAAATTTCGACCCGCAACTGGGCATGCGCGAAGGCCGACACGGTGAGGCACATCGCCATGGCGGCGCGCAGTAAGGTTTTTTTCGTCATGGTCATTAGTCTTTCGGTTTGTATGTCAATTCGAAGCTGGATGGAACCTGTCCCGATTTATCTTTTGGAAACGGTTCCGACTTTGCTATGCCGCGCTTGACTGCGTCGTCAAAGCCGGGCACGCCGGAAGATTTCTGCAATTTTAGGCTCTGAATGGAGCCGTCGGGAAGCAGGTTGACTTCATAGACTGCGGCAGGATTGCCATTCAGGTCGTTGGGCACGTTAAAGATCGTGTTCGATTTAATTTTCCCCTTGATGCGGTCGCCATACCCCGGGTCACCGCGATTGCCCTGCGATTTGGCGGCAGTGCCGGCGCCGCCGCTACCGCTGGCGCTGCTGGTTCCTCCCGTCATGCGGCGCATCTCTGCATCGCGCAATTTGGCAAGTTTTGCGTCATCCGCAGCGAGCGCGGCCTGTTTGGCAAGTTCCTGCTTGTGCTTTTTTTCCTGCGCCGCGGCGGCAATCTTGCTGGCTTCTTTTTCTTCGCGTTTTTTCTGTGCCAGCGCTTTTTCTTGCTCAGCCTGTGCCGCGTCTTTTTCCCTTTGCGCTTCTTTCTGCGCTTCTTTTTGCTTTAACGCGTCTTTTTCTTTCTGTACTTCTTTTCGCTGCAACGCTTCTTTTTCCTTCTGTGCCTGCTTTTCATTCAAGAGGTCTTTTTCATGGCGCTTTTGCTCCAGCCGTTCTTGCTCCCGCTCCTGTTGCTCTTGCCGTGCCTTGCGTTTTTTTTCCTGCTCCAGTGCGATATCGGGTTTTACTACCGGCGGCGTTGCAACCACGGGACGCGGCTCAGGTATGGGCGCCGGTTTCTCAGGTATGGGCGCCGGTTTTTCAACCACTTTTTCGATTGGCGGTTCTGGTTCTGGCTGGGGCTCTGGTTGCGGTTCCGGTATTTTCTGCACAGCTACGGGTGCGGCTTCCTGCGTGTTCGGGCTCCAGATTTCAGCTTCGACCGTAAGCGGTTTTTCGTTTTGCCAGCGGATGCCGAACCACAGGAAGGCGAACAGTGCCACGTGGACCACCGCAGCAAGAGCGAAGGCGCGCCAGCGGCCGGGCTCATGTGGAACGGAATAGGGCGTCGATTCGTTCATGGATTTATGACGGCTTTCACTGTTTGGCCGCGAGTCCGACGCGATTGATGCCGATTTTTTTTGCGTCTGAAATGACTTGCACCACATCGTCATAAATGATGTTTTTTTCGGCTGAAATCATCAGCGGCATCTCAGGATATTGCTGGTGCAGTTCGCGTAAATTTTCCAGCAGCACCGGGTGGTTTTTTGCAGTGGTGGCGTCGCCCCCGGCGCTGTTCTGGCTTGGGGCATTGATGCGGATTTGTGCGTTGGCATCTTTTTTCAGAATCACTTCGATATATTGGCTCGGCGGCAGCGCCGATTTGCCGGCGTTCGGCAAATCCACCATGCCGGGGTTCGGCATCGGGGCTGCCGCCATGAAGATCACCAGCAGCACCAGCATCACGTCGATGTAGGGCACGACATTGATTTCGGATTTGAACTTGCGGGCGCGACCGCCGCGCATCGAGCCTGAGATTGACGTGGTCATATGGGCTTTCCTTAGTGCGCCTGGCGTTGCAGGATGTTCGAGAATTCCTCGACGAAGCTCTCAAAACGGATTGCCAGCCGATCGATGTCATGCGAGAACCGGTTATAAGCGACTACCGCCGGAATCGCTGCGAACAGGCCGATCGCGGTGGCGATCAGCGCTTCGGCGATCCCCGGCGCCACCGCCGACAGCGTGGCCTGCTGCACGTTGGCCAGCCCGCGAAACGCATTCATGATGCCCCAGACGGTGCCGAACAGGCCGACATAGGGCGAGACCGAACCGACTGATGCCAGAAAGGCCAGATGCGATTCCAGAGCATCCATTTCGCGCTGAAAGGCTGCGCGCATCGCACGGCGGGCGCCATCCAGCATCGCGCCGGCGTCGGTGATGTCTTTTTTGGTGTAGGACGCTTGCCCCTTCAGATATTCGCCCATGCCGGCGGTGAAGATGCGTTCCAGCGCGCCGGTTTCGCCATTGCTCTGGCGCCGGTTGGAAGTTGCATCCTGATACAGCGTGCTCAGATTGCCGCCGGACCAAAAGGCGCGCTCGAATTCTTCGGTTTGCGCGCGCGCCGCCCTGATGGCAAACGTTTTGCGGAAAATGTAGGTCCAACTCATCAGTGACACGGCCAACAGCAAGGCCATGATCAGTTGCACGATGACGGATGCGTTGGTAATCAGGGCGAAGAACGAGAGATCTTGAGTGACAGTCATGGATTATGTTGTGTTTGGGGCTGGTTCATCGGTGGGCGGACACGCTGCCTGAGGCAGCGCAATATCGTCGCAATATGTTTTATGGCGTAATTTTCAACAGAACGCGTGCTGGTATCGGGCGCGGTTGGAACAATTTCACATCTACGCAAGCGACCTTGATCCGGCCGGTGGTCATCAACTGTTCACCGCGCCAGGCTTGCTGAACGAATTGCACCGAGGCCCGTCCCAGCTTTTCGACCACGACCGTCAGCTTGAGTTCATCGTCGAGTTTTGCGGGAGCAAGATAATCGACTGCAGTGCTGGTGACGACAAACATGACTCCGTCAGTATCCATCAACGATTGCTGCCCGACGCCGGCGTCGCGCAGCCATTCGCTACGTGCGCGTTCGAAAAACTTCAGGTAATTGGCATAAAACACGACACCGCCGGCATCGGTGTCTTCATAATAGACACGCACACACCAGCTGAAATTGTTGGTCATTATTGAACTTTGAATAAAAATAGTGGACGCACGATGCTTTGTGATTCTGGCGCTTATTATAAGGCGCTAGCCATCATGCTGTGATACAAGTTATTTTCAGCCGTCTTTGCCGGAAGTATTGAGCCGGTATTTTCTTATCTGCAGTCAGATAAATTCTGCCCTTTCGAGGAGCTCCGATGCAATTCGTTTTTCCGCCACCTGCTCCTGCCGCCGTACCGGTAGCCGGAGATTCCGTCTTTTTCCCGGTCCATCGCATTTATTGTGTCGGGCGCAACTATGTCGAGCACGCCCAGGAGATGGGCGGAACCGGCCGCGAAGCGCCATTTTTCTTCATGAAGCCGGCGGACGCCGTGCTGCCGGTGCCGATTGGTGCGGTAGGGCAGATGGCATATCCGACCCAGACTGCCGACTTGCAGCATGAAATCGAACTGGTGATCGCCATCGGCAAAGGCGGCCAGGACATCGACGCCGATGCTGCCTTGCAGCATGTGTGGGGTTACGCGGTCGGGCTGGACATGACGCGCCGCGATTTGCAAAGTGAAGCCAAGAAACTGGGCCGGCCGTGGTGTACCGGCAAGGGTTTTGATGGTTCAGCACCGATCGGGCCGATCCATCCGGTGTCGCAGTGCGCGCTGGCTGCCAATGCGCGCATCGAACTCAAAGTGAATGGCACAGTGCGCCAACACAGCACGCTGGACCAGTTGATCTGGAGCGTTCCTGAAATCATTGCGCATTGTTCGAAATTTTATGCATTGCAGCCGGGCGATCTGATCTTTACCGGCACTCCGGCCGGCGTGGCGGCAGTGGTGCCGGGCGATCTGCTGGAAGGCGGGATCGCTGGCCTGGAATCGTTATCGCTCAGAATCGTGTGATTGCCGGCCCCCGCGTGTTTTTGCGTGGAAAATATACTATTGCATGTATTTTTTGCAAGTCAATGAAACTATGCGGTAAACGCACAATTTTTTACTATACCCCTTGCATAATGAGGTGCCCTTGCCATGAAACTGTATAGCTATTTCCGCAGCTCAGCTTCGTACCGGGTGCGCATCGCACTGAATCTGAAAGGCTTGGCTTACGATGTAATTCCGGTGCATCTGCTGCGGCAGGGCGGCGCGCAATTCTCGCCCGAATATCTGCAACGCAATCCGGAGGCGCTGGTGCCGGTGCTGATCGACGACAGCGGGCTCGAATCTGGAGCCGAGTCCGAGGCCGAATCATCTGCTCCGGTGCTCAGGCAATCGCTTGCCATCATCGAGTATCTGGAAGAAGCCTACCCGGCGGTGGCGCTCTTGCCGCCGACGCCGCTGGCGCGCGCCTATGTGCGCGGCATCGCGTTGTCGATTGCCTGCGATATCCATCCGCTCAACAATTTGCGCGTGTTGCGTTATCTGGCGCGGCAGTTGAAGGTGGAGCAGGAAGATAGAAACGCCTGGTATCGCCACTGGTGCGAGCAAGGCTTGGCGGCGCTGGAACAAACCCTGTCCGCCGATGCGCGGGTGGGAACGTATTGTTATGGCGAAACGCCGACGCTGGCCGATTGCTGTCTGATTCCGCAGATATACAATGCCGAGCGCGTTGACTGCAATTTAAGCGCAATGCCGACCCTGTTGCGCATCCGCGCTGCCTGCATGGAACAGGGTGCATTTGTCGCTGCAGCGCCCGAGAATCAACCGGACGCTGAATAAAGTAGTGCAGGCACGGAGGCCTGCACTACTAACCACAAGTTTTTGCGACTAACTCACGGTTTCTGATAAGCAATCACTTCTTGCTGCTGCTCGCCCAAGCCGGCAATTCCCAGCGTCAGTCGGTCGCCCGGCTTGAGGAAACGTTGCGGCGTCAGCGCCATGCCGACACCCGGCGGGGTGCCGGTGGTGATGATGTCGCCCGGCATCAGCGTCATGAAGCGGCTGACATAGCTGACCAGTTTGGCGATCGAAAAAATCATGGTTTTGGTGCTGCCGGTCTGCATCCGTTCGTCGTTCAAGTCCAGATACAGGTTCAGCCGCTGCGGATTCGGCACTTCATCGCGCGTCACCAGCCACGGACCGACCGGGCCGAAAGTGTCGCAACCCTTGCCCTTGTCCCATTGCGAGCCGAGTTCCAGTTGATATTTGCGTTCCGACACATCGTTGACCACGCAATAGCCGGCCACATATTGCAGCGCATCCTTTTCGGTGACGGATTGCGCCTTGCTGCCGATGACCACGCCCAGCTCCACTTCCCAGTCGGTTTTCTTCGAGCCTTTGGGCAGCATGATCGGATCGTCCGGACCGGACAGGCAGGACGTGGCTTTCATGAAAATGATCGGCTCAGGTGGCTTCGGCAAGCCCGCTTCTGCCGCGTGATCGGCGTAATTCAGGCCGATGGCGATGAACTTGCCGACTTGCGCCAGCGGCACGCCGAAGCGCGGATTGCCGCGCACCAGCGGCAGCGTGTCCGGCTGCAGTTTTGCCAGTTTGGCTAGTGCCTTGTCGGACAATTGATCATTGCCGATGTCGGCAATGATGCCCGACAGATCGCGCAATTTGCCTTCGGCGTCGATCAAACCTGGTTTTTCTTTGCCGGGACGGCCGTAACGTACTAGTTTCATAATTTTTCTTAATGGGTGAGCGGCCATGTGCGCAGGCATGGAGTGGAGATGGATTTTATAGCAAGTCGGTCAGATAGCGCGTTCTGCTGCCGGTTGGCGCAAAAGTCGTCCGACTGGAAGCGGTAAAATAAATAAGTACACAATTTTGCATCATCAATCCAAGCGGAGCCCACAACATGAAAAAACAGATTTTAGTCGCCAGTTTGGTCAGTTTGACCGCGCTGGCCGGATGCGCGGTGGCGCCGAATTCCGCCAATGTTTACAGCAGCAGACAAGCGCAGGGCGAGCAAACCATACGCCTGGGCGTGGTCGAGTCGGTGCGCGAAGTGCGGATCGACAAAGGCTCCAGCGGCGTCGGCCAACTGGCCGGCGGCGCAGTCGGTGCGGTTGCGGCCGGCTCCAGCATCGGCGGCGGCAATGGCGCGATTGTGGCCGGCATCATCGGAGCGGTCGCCGGCGGTCTGGTGGGTCAGAATGTCGAAGCCAATATGGTGAACCGGCCTGGGCTGGAAATCACCGTCAAGCTTGATAACGGCAGCTTGCGCGCCGTCACCCAGGACGCCGATGAATTTTTCCGTGCCGGCGACCGGGTACGTTTGCTGTCGTCCGGCCGTACGATACGGGTTACCCATTGATCGGCGCTTCGATGTTCCAGGGCTGTTGATTTCTTTCTGCAGTGCCCAGACGTGAACTTGTAAGCGCCGCGAGATAGCTGGTTTATGCCGGAGTATCAGCAAAAACAATGCTATTACCGCATATATTCATGCGGTATTAAAAAATACAACGTTCAGTATTTATTTGTGCATCAGGCGAACTGCAGCGGATCGCCGGCGCGGTCGAAGGCGATAAACTGCGATAGTTTGGCGCCGGTCTGTACTGCGCTGACCATTTTTTTCAAGCCCTGATCCGCTTCGGACGCGCTCGGCATGATGCCGTTCTTGCCCGACAGGCAAGCGACCAGCACCACATCCCAGTGCTGCCCGGTCTGTTCCGATTCCTGCACCAGAGCGGCAAAATTACTCAGTGCATCCAGCGTCTTGTCCACGCACACGACCGGAGTCAATGCGCCGCCCAAGCCGGCCTGGAAATTTTGTGCTTCCGTTTCGACATGGTCGTCCGGCAATTCTTTTTTCGCGAACACAAACAGCAAGCGCTGCGGGTCGGGTTGTTGCGCTGCCGCTTGCAGCAAGTCTTCAAAGTTGGAGATGGACATGGTTTTTCAGTTCCGTGGTTGGGCGGATCAACTGCTCGATCCCGCTTGAATGGGTTTTTCGTCGCTATTCCCGGTTCGATCTTGCCGTAGTTGGGAGCCGACGCGCCTGGCAATTTTACTGGAACCGCGCCGTTAGCGGCTGCGAGCGATCCCAGTATCAGATGGCCTTGCGCATTATTCAGATTGCCGCGACACCATTTTGGGCTGGGCGCGGCCTGAAAACGCTCCTTACAATTTGAAGATCAAAATCGCCTGCATCAGCTTGGCCGATTGGTGTTCCAGACTCGTGGCGGCAGCGGCAGCCTGTTCGACCAGCGCCGCATTTTGCTGCGTAGCTTCATCCATTTGTGTGACCGCATCATTGACCTGGCTGATGCCGGCACTTTGTTCGCGCGAGGCCGAGGATATCTCGCCCATGATGCGGGCAACGCGCTGGACCGAGGACATGACCTCATTCATGGTTGCTCCGGCCTGATCGACCAGAGCGGTGCCGGCATCCACTTTAGTGACCGAGTCGTCGATCAGCACCTTGATCTCCTTCGCGGCACTGGCACTGCGCTGCGCCAGATTGCGCACTTCGGTGGCCACCACCGCAAAGCCGCGCCCCTGTTCGCCGGCGCGGGCGGCTTCTACCGCCGCGTTCAATGCCAGGATATTGGTCTGGAACGCGATGCCGTCAATCAACCCGATGATATCGCCTATCCTCCGGGCAGACAGGCTGATATCGCCCATGGTCGTGATTACACTCGATACGATCACGCTGCCTTTTTCCGCGATAGTGGAAGCGGCGCCGGCTAGCGCATTGGCCTGGGCCGCATTGTCGGCGTTTTGCAATACGGTTGACGCCAGTTCTTCCATGCTGGATGCGGTTTCTTCCAGGCTGGCTGCCTGCGATTCGGTCCGACCCGACAAGTCCATATTGCCGCTGGCGATTTCACTGGTGTCGACGATGATCTGGTCCAAATTGCTATGCAAGTCGCCGATGATGGCGCGCATGTTGATGCTGAGTTGCCCCAACGCGCGTAACAATTTTCCCAGGTCATCGTTGCGTTCGATATTGACTTGCTGCGTCAGATCGCCGCCGACCAAGGCGTGGGCAGTATCGATTGCCAGCGCCAGCGGGGCAATGACGTTTGCATGCAAGCTGTACCACAGGTACAGAGTGAGCGCGATGGCGAGCGTGGCGATGCCGGCCACCCAGCCATTGCTCTCGGTGCGGACGTTATTGCCGCCAGTCCATGCCAGCATCCCTAGAACAGCAATAATCAACAACAATGGAGCAATGTTGAGCCCGATACGCCAATCCAGTGGCATGCCTCGGATGGCAGCAATCTTGCTACGCAATCCGGTTGCGGTGGCGCTGCCATGTCTGATGGCGAGCCGGTTTGGATTGCCTTCCCGGATTTCCTTATACAGTTTGGTTGCGGCAACAACCTGCTCGCGGCTCGGTTTGGCGCGCACCGACATATAGCCCACCGGCACGCCGTTTTCTATCACCGGCGTCACAGTCGAAAATACCCAGTAAAAATTCCCGTTTTTGCAACGATTCTTTACCATTCCAGTCCAGGGCAAGCCGGCTTTGATGCAGCGCCACATATCGGCAAAAGCTTCCTCGGGCATATCCGGATGGCGCAAGATGTTTTGCGGCGCGCCGATCAACTCCGCTTCCGAAAAGCCGCTGACTTCAGCGAAATACGCATTAACGTAGTGGATATTGCCCTGTAAATCGGTTTTGGAAATGATGGCATGACCATCTTGCAAATGGCATTCGGTATCGTTGATGGGCGTGTTCAGACGCATACATTGCTTTCAGGGAGACAATAATTGTAATTGGCCAGTTATGATATCAGCAACATATGGTATTACTTGAATAAGTTTTTGTTGCGCAGCAATATTGACAGACGTCGCCGGCCGATTTGATTTTATTGGGAGTCTGCAGGAGAAATATTTCCTGCCGATGAAAGAACGCGGTAGTGCAAATACCGCTTCGGGTATGCCGACATGGCAGGCATACCTGCAGTGTGACGCTAACTTGTTACTGGGCTGCCATGTATTGGCGCCTTACCATATGCGGCCCAAGGCCTTTAAGCAATGTGTGATTCGGCTGTTTTCGGTCATTGTGCGAACTCGTAGCGCAGTTTGGTGATGTGCCCGCGCCAGTAGGGTTTCGGTCCTTCCGGCAGCAACCAGGCTACTTCACCGTCCAAGGGCACGCGCATGCCATCACGCATTGCATAATTCCAGAACCGGCCCTGCCAAGGTGTGGGCACCATTGCGCCGCCTACCGTCCGGCCGCGCGCTTCGGCGCGCACGGTGTCGATCAGTCCGTCTTCATTGAAGCGGAACAGCAGCGTCAGCGTGAGGTCGCCATCTTTCAGCGTGGCGCGGGCGGAATGGTCGTCGACGGCCTCCCAGAGTACGTGCTGGCTCGGCAGCAGCGCGGTCGGGTACCAGGCGGCTTCGGCAAAAAATCGCATCAATTCGCCCTGTGCCACTGCGCCCGTGCCGCGCAGGTTAACCATGGATACCAGCCCGAGCACCGCCGCATGCAGGATGCCTTCGCCCGCAACGTAGGCGTCATGCACCCGCACCGGCAGGCCGGGCAGCATCGCGATGCTGCCGTCCCAGTCAAAGCCGGGGCGACGGGTGACCACGCGCTGGGTGGAGCTGAACGGTTTCCACCGTTCGTCCGTCTCGCCCATGTTGAAAGTTCCGATGTGCTCCACGCTGACGGCGGCCACGATCGGCTGCCCATGCTGCAACACGGCGCGAAAATAGCGCTGAACCGGTGCGGGCAGATTCTCCAGTTCATGTCTATCGAAGACCTTGGGCTCGATCGGAAGTCTGGCGGCTTCGATCCGGTCGCGCAGTCCTCGCGTGCCCGATTCCCAGCGGAATTTTCCGTAGAGGCTTGCAGCCGCCGCGACGACCAAGCCAACGATTATGAGAAGCATGGCTTTCCTGTAGTTGTTCAGTCGCATATTAATCAAAAGTGAAGTGCAATGGCGCGTCTTGTAGGAGTGCACACGGGCGCGACCGGATTGCGAATAGCTACGGGGGGAATCGCGCCCGGGTGCGCTCCTACAGAAACTGCTTCGGTTTAAAGATTTTCCATAGCGAACTGAATAATTACATTTTCCTCCACATTCCTGCCGCCTTCAACATGCGCGACAGACTGCCGGACAGGCCGGCGAATAGGTCAAACGAAAGGTGACGCGCATTGGCCTTGTCGGCGCACGCTGCATGGACATGGATGGGGTGTGTGAGAAAAACCATCGTTTTCAAGGCCGGTGCGGCGCAGATGTAATGGGTTGGTTCCGACCCTGAGCGGACCAGTCGCACAAGCCTCAAATACAGCTTAGTAGGGTGGGTGAAACCCACCTAGCGCTAGAGTAGCGCGGGTTTCACCCGCACTACCTGGCTGGCGTACGCTGGAATGAAAAGTTAGACCGTATTGCGACCTTACCCGGACTTCGGTTCGGGTACATGAATAGTGCTCGTATGTTGCACATCATCAGCAAGCATGACACCTACATCAAAGCCAAGGACTGACGCAGCATGGTGATAAAGCCCGATTGTTGCTATATCGACTGCCAAGTAATGAGGCTCTGGGTTAGTGCTTGGAAACCCTTCCTCAATTCGTGCTGATGCGGGCGGCAACGGGACACCGATACTAGTTATAACGAACTCGATGTATGCTTTCATCTTATCGTTGAAAGAGCTTGCTTGGATGTCATGCGCGAGTAGATTCCGCAACTTATTTAGGTCCGCAATCCCTTTCCATATCCAGTGGTCCGATGCCACTGTTGAGCTAACCGCCCTGGCAACCGCCAAGAGTTGGGCGAAAGTAAACCTTGCTCCATCCAGAGCGTTGGCATGGGGAAGAACCCGATTCAAGTGTGCGCGTAGAAGTTCCTCAAAAAGCAGATGTGATTTCAACAAAGAGAAAGTTGGATCGCCTATCGTTGGCGTAATGCATCTTAGATATTGTTTGATATGATTTTTTTTCATGTGTGCTGCCGATGGCCTCGCCGGAATTAAGGCTAACTGGTACCTATACAGATAGGATGAGCCGGTATACAGGTTGGAAGACTGATAAGTACCTTAGTTTGACCCTCCATAAGCCGCACCAGTGCTAACTTTGACATCAAACTGTATGTGCGCACAATGCTAGATTATCGTGAAACACTTCAAGCACTGGAACGCTTTTCTAGTAGATCAAGAGACTTGATAAGTTTGGCGTTACATTGATGGCGTCATTGCGTGTGTCAAGGCTAAATTCAAATGTCTGGTTGCCAGAAAAATAGAAATGGCCGATTTCTGCCAATAGCAGCCTATTGCCATCCAGAAAACCGAGATATTGCGCACAGAATAGAGCGCAGGAAGGAATCCAACGACGGGTATGCCGACATGGCCGGCATACCCCTATTCGACACTAACTTATTACTTGCTTGCCATGTCCAGCAACATCGCGTTCAAGCGCTTGACGAAGCCTGATGGATCGGCCAATTGGCCGCCTTCTGCCAGCGCTGCTTGATCGAACAACAGGTTGGCCCAGTCGGCAAACTTGGCATCTTCAAGCTTCAGGCGTTGCACCAGAGGATGGCTCGGGTTGATTTCCAGAATCGGCTTCGATTCTGGTGCCGCTTGTCCCGCTGCCTTCAACATGCGCAGCAGGTTGCCGGAGAGTTCGTGTTCGTCCGCTACCAGACAGGCCGGCGAATCGGTCAGGCGGAAAGTGACGCGCACTTCCTTGGCCTTGTCGGTCAGCGCTTCCTTCATTTTTTCAACCAAGTCCTTGTATTCGGTCTGGGTTTCTTCATGCTGCTTCTTCTCGGCTTCGTCTTCCAGCGCGCCCAGATCGAGGCCGCCTTTGGCTACCGATACCAGTTCGCGGCCTTCGAACTCGGTCAGGAACGACAGCATCCATTCATCGACGCGGTCGGACAGAATCAATACTTCGACGCCTTTCTTGCGGAAAATTTCCAGGTGCGGGCTGTTCTTGGCGGCTGCATACGATTCACCGGTGACGTAATAAATCTTGTCCTGGCCTTCTTTCATGCGCGCCACATAATCGGCAAACGAGACATTTTGCTGGTCGCTGTCGCTCTGGGTGGAGGCCATGCGCAACAGTTTGGCGATGCGTTCCTTGTTGCCGGCGTCCTCGCCGATGCCTTCTTTCAGAACCTGGCCAAATTCGGTCCAGAAAGTCACGTACTGGTCTTTTTTCTCTTGTTCGTCGGCGTTCGCCATTTCTTCCAGCATGCCCAGCACGCGCTTGGTCGAGCCTTCGCGGATTGCTTTCACATCGCGCGACTCTTGCAGGATTTCACGCGAGACGTTCAGCGGCAGGTCGTTGGAGTCGATGATGCCCTTGACGAAGCGCAGGTAGACCGGCATCAGTTGTTCGGCATCGTCCATGATGAAGACGCGCTTCACGTACAGCTTGATGCCGCCGCGCTTGTTGCGGTCCCACATGTCGAACGGCGCGTGCGATGGGATGTACAGCAATTGCGTGTATTCGCTGCGGCCTTCGACCCGGTTGTGGGTATGGATTAGCGGTGCCTGGAAATCGTGCGATACGTGTTTGTAGAATTCGTCGTACTGTTCCGGCGTGATGTCGGACTTGCTGCGCGCCCACAGTGCGCTGGCTTGATTGACGGTTTCGAATTCATCCTTGACGACGGTTTCCTTCTTCTCTTCGTCCCATTCCTCTTTCGGCATCAGGATCGGCAGCGGGATATGGTCGGAATAGGTGCGGATAATCGTTTTCAGTTTCCAGGATGACAGGAACTCGTCCTCGCCTTCGCGCAGATGCAGCGTGATGTCGGTGCCGCGCGATGGCTTGTCGATAGCTTCGACGCTGAAGTCGCCGGCGCCGGTAGATTCCCAGCGCACGCCTTCACTGGCTGGCGCGCCGGCGCGGCGGGTTTCGACCGTGATCTTGTCGGCCACGATGAAGCCGGAATAAAAGCCGACCCCGAACTGGCCGATCAGCGCTGCATCTTTTTGCTCGTCGCCAGACAGGCGGCCGAAAAATTCCTTTGTGCCGGATTTGGCAATCGTGCCCAGATGTTCAATCGCTTCGTCGCGGCTCATGCCGATGCCGTTGTCGGAGACCGAAATCGTGCGCGCCGCCTTGTCGAAAGTGATTTTGATCTTCAGTTCCGGATCGTTCTCGAACAAATCGGCGTTATGGATCGCTTCGTAACGTAGTTTGTCGGACGCATCCGACGCATTCGATACCAATTCGCGCAGGAAAATTTCCTTGTTGGAGTACAAGGAATGGATCATCAACTGCAACAGTTGCGTGACTTCGGCCTGGAATCCCAGGGTTTGCTTTTCGGAAACAGTCATGTATACCTCGTGGTGGAACTTTGTTGAATAGATGGTGCAAAAATGGGGGTGATGAAATTGATTTCAAGACAAAGCGCCGGCGCTGTTGCGGCGATAGGCCGAATTGCACAGCGCAAGCTTGCCGGGAAGCGTGCTGCGCGCCCGGAGATTTGCAGGAATTGCGTTGTTTCGTTAAAGATATGCTTAAAAAATCCGTTATAAATCACGAATTTTCAGCGATACTTTAGTGCTGGAAGACAACTCCGTTCAATGTCAGCAGCAACCACAATAATCTTTAATAAACGTCAATTGCATACAGCGCCAGGGGTGGATATATGAGTACAGTGCAGCAGGAAGTCGATGAAAGAACCAATCTGACAGCAAACAACAAGTTTGAACTGCTGCTGTTCCGATTGGGGGACGCGATCAATGCCGATCGCTCCGAACTGTTCGGCATCAACGTCTTCAAAGTGCGTGAAATTCTCGCGATGCCGACCATTACCAGCGTCGCCGGCGCGCTGCCGCACATGATGGGGGTGGCGAATATTCGCGGCCAGATCATCCCGGTGATCGACCTGCCGGCGATTGTCGGCTGCACGCCAAAGAGCGGATTGAATATTCTGCTGGTGACCGAATATGCGCGTTCCACCCAAGCCTTTGCGGTCGAATCCGTGGAAGAGATCGTGCGGCTGGAATGGAGTCAGGTGTTGTCGGCCGAGTCGAGCATGGTGGGCGGCATGGTAACCAGCATTGCCCGACTCGATGGCGACATCGACGGCACTCGCCTGGCGCAAGTGCTGGACGTGGAGCAGATCCTGCACGATGTCATGCCGGCAACTCAGGTGGATATCAATCCCGGCACTGTCGGTCCGGCCTTAGCGTTGCCGCCCGGTGCGGTGATTTTGGCGGCAGACGACTCGATGATGGCGCGCACTCTGATCGAGCATGGGCTGAACGCGATGGGTGCGCCGTTCATCATGACCAAGACCGGCAAGGAAGCCTGGGAGCGCCTGCAGACCATCGCCGACGCCGCACTGGCCGAGGGCAAGACGGTGCAAGACAAGGTTGCGCTGGTGCTGACCGATCTGGAAATGCCGGAAATGGATGGCTTTACCCTGACCCGAAAAATCAAGCAGGACCCGCGCTTCAGATCGATCCCGGTGGTGATTCATTCCTCGCTGACGGGTTCGACCAACGAAGAGCACGTCAAAAGCGTCGGCGCGGATGCCTACGTGGCTAAATTCGTGGCCGAAGATCTGGCCGGCACTATCCGACGGGTGCTGGGACAGCCTGCAGCTTAATTTGAGAAGTTCATCAAGAAGTTGAGCAGGAGGCAAGGTCTGCGGCCTTGCCTCCTGCACACGCTTCTACCGCAGGCGTTTTTCGCTTATCTTCTGGGTTTGTTCACTTCATGCCCGATGACGCCGCCGACTGCGGCGCCGCCGACTGTCCCAAGCGCGTCGCCGCCAGTCAGCACCGCACCGCCCACCGCACCAACACCTGCGCCAACTGCCGTGCTTTTATCCTGCCGCGACATGCCGGAACACCCGGCCAGCGCTAGAAATGCTGCCACAGCGATCGTATTAACTGCCAATTTTTGTATTGTTTTCATGAGATCACCTCTATAAAAAATAAACGAATAAATACATTCGCGCCCACCAATTCTAAAATTGGCAGCGTGTAATTATTTGAGTCGATTCCCGTCGATAGTTCAAAAATATTACGAATCGTTGCAATTTTTCAGTGCCCGCAGCGCAATCCATATACCAATGGAGTATAGTCTGAAACAGTGCTGTTTCCGCTTATGTTACGTAGTGTTTTAAATATACTCGCCAACTATCCATTGCTGGGAAAGCCCGCGTGCGGCGCAGCCCCACTTTCCCGTTCCAGGAACGCCCGCACCTCCGGGTCGGACAGCGTGGCGACGTTGAGGCGCATGCGCCGCGATGGCAGCTGACTGGGCGAGAACAGGCAGCCGGGGGCCAGCAGGATATCTTCATTCATCGCCTTTTCCGCCAGCACATTGGTGTCGCAGCCGGTGTCGGCCCAGACGAACATGCCGGCCGGGGTGCTGATGTCGATAGTCATGCCGATGCTTTCCAGCCACTTGATGCTCTGGTCGCGTACCGCGTCCAGCCGGCTGCGCAGGCGCTCGGTGTGTTTGCGGTAATGGCCTTCGGACAGGATCTTGTAGACCACGCGCTCGCCGATTTCACTGGTGGTCAGCGCGGTCAGCATCTTGCGGTCCGACAATTGCTGGGCCCGCTCGCGCGAGGTGGCGATGAAGCCGACGCGCAGATTGGCCGCCAGCGTCTTGGAAAAGCCACCCAGGTAAATCACCCGGTTCAGCTGATCGAGCGAGGCGATGCGGGTGGCCGGCTGCACGTTGCTGCCGGGGTGCATGTCGCAATAGATGTCGTCTTCGACGATGATGAAGTCGTGTTGTTCGGCCAGTTTCAGCACTTGAAACGCCTTGGCGCTGGAGAGCGAGGTCGAGGTTGGATTGTGCAGCACCGAATTGATCACGAACAGCTTGGGTTTGTGCAGCGCGGCCAGTTCCGCCAGTTGGGCGATGTCGGGGCCGTCCGGCAGGCGCGGGATGCCGATCACCTTGGCGCCCAGCATCGTGAATGAGCCGAACATCAGGAACCAGGCCGGATCATCGACGAAGATGGTGTCGCCCGGCTGCGTGAACTGGCGTGCGATCAGGTCCAGCGCCTGCGTCACGCCGGAGGTGGTGATGATCTGTTGCGGCGTGGCGGCGATTTCCAGCGCCGCCAGTTTCAGCTGCAATTGCTGGCGCAGCGGTAAAAATCCTTGCGGCGTGCCGTAATGCAGCAGCAAGTTCTGGTGCTGGCGGCTGACCGCGCGCAAGCCATTGGCGATCAGCTCGCCGTCCAGAAAATCATGCGGCAGCAGCCCGATGCCGGGCATTTTTTGCGGCGGCGTCGGGCGAAACATGCTGCGCACCAACCACGCCACATCGAGCTGCGGCGGCGCGCTGCGGGGCGGGTGATTCGGATCGATCGCCGCCAGCAGCGGCGAGCGTTCCCGCACATAAAAGCCGGAGCCGCGGCGCGATTCCAGATAACCGTTGGCCACCAGCCGGTCGTACGCCTCGACCACGGTAAAGCGCGACACCGCACTGCTGTCAGCATACTGGCGGATCGACGGCATGCGCGCACCGGTGCGCAGCAGCTTGTCCTCAATGCGCGCTTCGACCGAGCGCACGATCTGGTTTACCAGCGAAGTGCCTGAGTCTCGGGTGAGTTGCCTATCCATCGCGCTTTCCTGTGTATTGGTCATATTGCCAGTACAGTCTTCAATTTATCTGGTCAACTGTACTGGTACTGTATTGGTTTTTTCGATTAGCATACATCAAACCCATTCAAGGAGTCAGCATGAAAAACATCGAAGTCTATGATTTCCTGGTTTTGCAGCCGGGTCAGTTGATTTCTGTCAGCGCCGATGCCGCGCTGACGCTGCAGGTCGATTGCGGCCGCGTCTGGGTCACCATTGCAGGAGACAAGAACGATTACTGGCTGTTCGATGGCGATACCCTGGCATTGATCGCTGGACGGCATGTGGTGATTGAGGCGGACCAGGGCTTCAGCCGTATCGATTTCCTGCCGTCGCTGCAGGCTGCTGATCGGCAATCGACAGAAGACACCACTGCATACGCATCGGTCGGATAAGGAATCATCATGGAGCCTCTATTTCCGCTAGCCCTGTTCGCTTTCGTCTCGTCCATCACGCCGGGGCCGAACAACATCATGCTGACTTCGTCCGGCATCGTGTTCGGTTTCAAGCGCACCATCCCGCACATGCTGGGCGTGACCTTCGGCTTCGGCGTGATGTTGTTGCTGTGCGCGGTCGGTATCGGCAGCCTGATTCTGGCAGTGCCGGCCGCACATACCGGGCTCAAGGTCATGGGTTCGGCTTATCTGCTGTATCTGGCCTGGCAGCTGCGCTCGATTGCTTTTAAACACAATACTTCTGCGGATGCCAGACCGATGTCGTTTCTGGGAGCTTCGCTATTTCAGTTCGCCAACCCGAAAGCCTGGGTCATGGCGCTGACCGGCGTTGCGGCCTTTTTGCCGGCGCTGCAGCCGGTGTGGCTTGCCATCGCTTTGTTCTGCCTGGTCTTTTGCGCGATCAATCTGCCCTGCATCGTGGTGTGGGCCGGCACCGGCGCGACACTGCGTCATCATTTGAAGGAACCTAAATGGCAGCGCGTGTTTTGCGTGGTGATGATTCTGCTGACGGTATATTCTTCGCTGGCGATCTGGCAGTAATGTTTGGCAGCAATGCCGGCGTTTTGAGATAATCACCGGCACACAAGGGCATAATGGATGAAAAGGACTGCGCAGCTGCGACGCAGTAACCCACACCATTCACAAGAAAATCGCTCCATTTTTTGAATCCAATGAGGAATACCATGTCTTTTTACAAAAAACTCGCCGCACTCAACATTGAACTGCCTGCGGTCGCAGCGCCGGCGGCAGCCTACGTGATGTTTGCGCAAACCGGCAATACCGTTTTCTTGTCCGGCCATCTTGCCAAGAAAGACGGCAAAGTGTGGGTGGGTCAATTGGGCAAGAATATCTCGACCGAAGAGGGCAAGCTGGCCGCGCGCGCGGTGGCGATCGACCTGATCGCAACGCTGCAGGCCGCGTGCGGCGGCGATCTGAACCGCGTCACCCGCATCGTCAAAGTGATGAGCCTGGTCAATTCGACCGGCGAGTATACCGAGCAGCATCTGGTGACCAATGGCGCCTCCGAACTGATCGGCGAGATTTTTGGCGAACAGGGCAAGCATGCGCGTTCGGCCTTCGGCGTAGCGCAATTGCCGCTGGGCGCTTGCGTCGAAATCGAATTGATCGCGGAAATCGCTTAAAGCCGCAATAACGCAATAACTATTACTCGTGCCTGGTGCCGGCACGTCCGATCCGAAGCGGCGGCATTTACCCAATGCCGCCCTGAGCGCCAGCCACAAGCCGGCCCGACCCGGTGGCAAGTGCCATCACTCCAAAGAGACGAAATGAAAATTGAAAACCCGAACCCGATCCAATGGCACTTTGCCCAACGCGCACAACAGTTGGAAAGCTCGGCCATCCGTGAAATTCTGAAAATCACGATGCGCCCGGAAATCATATCGTTTGCCGGCGGCCTGCCGTCGCCGGCGACTTTCCCGATCGAGCAGATGCGCGCCGCCTTCGACAAAGTGCTGTCTAGCCAGGGACGAGTGGCATTGCAATACGGCCCGACCGACGGTTACCAGCCGCTGCGCGAGTGGATTGCCGATTCGCTGTCGATTCCGGGTTCGGTGATTGTGCCGGATCAGGTGCTGATGGTGTCGGGCTCGCAGCAGGCGCTGGATTTGCTGGGCAAGGTGATGATCGACGAGGGCAGTCGGGTGCTGGTTGAAACGCCCAGCTATCTGGGCGCGTTGCAGGCATTTTCTGTCTATGGCCCGGAATTCGTCTCGGTCGACACCGATGATGCCGGTCTGGTGCCGTCTTCGGTGGCCGTAATGGGCAAGGATGCGCGCATGTTGTACGCATTGCCGAACTTCCAGAATCCGACCGGCCGCAGCCTGTCGGTTGCGCGTCGCCAGGAGTTGGTGGAAACCTGCGCGCGTCTGGGTTTGCCGCTGATCGAGGACGATCCTTACGGCGCGCTCAGTTACCGCGCCGAGCCGAAGCCGAAGATGCTGAATATGAATCCGGATGGCGTGATTTACATGGGTTCGTTCTCCAAGGTACTCACGCCCGGCATCCGGCTCGGTTATGTGGTGGCGCCGCAACCGCTGGTGCGCAAGCTGGAGCAGGCCAAACAGGCAGCCGATTTGCATACTGCACAACTGACGCAGATGGCGGTGTATGAAGTCATCAAGGATGGCTTCCTCGATAAACACATCCCGACCATACGCGCGCTGTACGCCGGCCAATGCCAGGCCATGCTGGCCGCGCTGGAAGAATTTTTCCCGTCCGATGTGCGCTGGACCCGTCCGGAAGGCGGCATGTTCATCTGGGTTACCTTGCCGAAACACATCGACAGCAAGAAGCTGCTGGATGCAGCGATCGCGCACAACGTCGCCTTCGTGCCGGGCGCGCCGTTCTATGCCAATGCGCCTGTAGCGAATACGTTGCGCCTGAGTTTCGTGACCGTGCCGCCGGAAAAAATCCGCGAGGGTGTCGCCATCCTGGGCAAGCTGATCGCGGCCAGCATGTAAATGCGGTAATAACGCCAGCCGCAACAACTGGCGTTATCAAATGGGCCTGCGGCACGTCAAACGGCGTGCCGCAGGCCCATTTTATTTATACCTGCATATGTATTATTGATGGTGCATTAATATAATGCGAAAACTACCGTGTTTTTAAGCATACTCCCACTCTTAATTTGAGTTAAGAGTAATTTTTACAAGCATTTCCGCTGCGTATGCGCGCTCACCCGGAAATAAAAAGTGACACCGAAAGACCCTTAAGGCATAGTTGATAACCGGCAATGATAGCCAGATGATCAACCCGTAGCGGGGACATCCTCAACATTGCCGGTCTGATCGAAAATAACAAAGTAGTACTGAAAAAGTGTGCCGGTGGTTAAAATTTTCAACGTAATTTTGCACCTGATTGGTGCCCGTCAATATTTAGGATGCATACATGCTAAAGAATCTCACCATCAAATCACGCTTGATTTTCGTGATTACTTTTTTGTCTTTTCAATTGATCATCGGCGGCGTGATTGGCATCGTCAGCCTCGGTTTCGCCAATGACGCGATGAAGTCGCTGTATGCCGATCGACTGATATCCACCGGGCAACTTGATCAGGTGATCCGATTGATTGACTCCAACCAGTTGATCATTGCCAAAGCAGTGACAGGGGACTTGGCCGCGCTTGGCAAGCAAATGAATCTGGTGGAAGCCAATATACAAATTATTGGCACAGTGTGGGGCGAATACCAGGCCCACGTGCGCACTGCGGAAGATAAAAAAATCGCCGATCAATTTACGGAAAATCGCAATAAATTCGTGGCCGATGGCTTGTTGCCGGCAGTCGCAGCGCTGCGGGCGGGGAGCGGGCAACTGGCCGCCGAAATTCTGAATGGGCCGATAACGCAACTGTTCATCCCGGTCGAAGCCGACATCAATGCGCTGATCAAGCATCAGATCGATGGCGCTAAACAAGAGTTTGAACAATCGCAAACCATCTATCACTGGGTGTTCATTAGCTGCATCGCCGGCATCCTGTTTGGCTTGTTGCTGGCAGCGATAGTCGGCATCTGGCTGGTGCGCGCCATTTCACGCCCGCTGGAGGTAGCAGTAAAGATTGCGCGTGGCGTTGCCGCAGGCGATTTGACGCAGCAGATTGAAGTCCGTTCCAGGGATGAAACCGGGCAGTTGATGCAAGCCTTGAAGGACATGAACGATAGCCTGGTGAAGATCGTCGGCGAGGTGCGCACCGGCACCGACACCATCGCTACCGGATCGGACCAAATTGCAGCCGGCAACATGGATTTGTCGTCGCGCACCGAGCAGCAAGCCAGTTCGCTGCAAGAAACTGCTTCCTCAATGGAAGAATTGACCAATACCGTGCTGCAGAATGCCGACAATGCGCACCAGGCCAACCAGTTGGCAGCATCCGCATCGGAGGTTGCCGCCAAGGGCGGCGCGGTGGTGGCGCAAGTGGTCGATACAATGGATTCGATCAATGCCTCGTCGCGCAAGATCGTCGACATCATCGGCGTCATCGACGGCATTGCGTTCCAGACCAATATCCTGGCCCTGAACGCTGCAGTCGAAGCGGCCCGCGCCGGTGAGCAGGGCCGTGGCTTTGCAGTAGTCGCAACCGAAGTGCGCAGCCTGGCGCAGCGCAGCGCCAGTGCCGCGAAGGAAATCAAGACACTGATTGGCGACTCGGTAGATAAAGTGGACCAGGGCGCCAGGCTGGTCGACCAGGCCGGCGCCACCATGAGCGAGATCATGGAGAGCGTCAAACGGGTCACAGACATCATGGGCGAGATCAGTTCCGCCAGCCAGGAACAGACTTCCGGCATCGAGCAAATCAATCAAGCCATCAGCCAGATGGATCAGGTCACGCAACAAAATGCGGCGCTGGTGGAACAAGCTGCTGCCGCCGCCGCATCGTTGCAGAATCAGGCCGGCAATCTGTCGCAAGTTGTCGGCATTTTCAAGCTCAATCAAATTCATGCGCTGGCGGTGGCGCCGCTGGCCAAGGTTGATGCCAATGCCGGCCTCGCAATACGCAACCGGAAGACCCTTGCGCCGCCGGCCGCCAACGGTTCGCTGCAAGTCAAAAGAATCGTCAATGCGCCAGCAGGCAAGGCTGACGAGTGGGAAGAGTTTTAAGATGTGCGTGCGGACGCCCTGCGTCCGCATTTATCCGCTGTGCCGCAGATCGCCGCCAAAATCCGGGAACTAGTCTTCGTCCAATTGCTGGAATCGCATAGCCAGACAATCGATCAGCAAGCGAACCGCAGGACGCAGTCCGCGTCTGGAAGGAAATACCGCGTGGATGAGGCCCCCTTTCGGCGCCCAGTCGGGAATTAATTGCACCAGCTTGCCGTCCCTGATCTCGTCAGTCAGCATCATCGTCGGCAGGCTGACGATTCCCGCGCCTGCGATCGCAGCCAGGCGCAACGCAATCATATCGTCGGTGACAAGGCGCGGGATGTGACGAATTGCCGCCACTGCGCCTGCTGACCCCGCAAGCTGCCACACATGCTCGGCTTGCTGCGGCCCCAGATCCAGGCTCGGCAAGTTATTCAAATCGGCCGGCACTTCGGGTACGGCGTATTTTTGCAGCAAACCCGGGCTCGCTGCCAGGCACCATCTGCGTTCGCCCAACACCTTCATCACCAAATCGCTATCTTGCAGCGGCGGCGGGCGTACCCGGATCGCCACATCGATACCCTCGCCGATCACGTCGACGCGGCGGTTGGTGGCTTCGAGATGCACGGACACCCGTGGGTTATCGGCCATGAAGTCGGCCAGAATGACTCCCACGCGGGAGTGGAGCAAGGCAACCGGGCAGGTCAGCCGCACTATCCCTTGCGGTTCGGAGCGGTTCATGTCGATGGCTTCCTGCGCCGCTTCGGCTTCCACCAACATCGCTTTGCAGTGGTTGTAATAGCTTTGCCCTATTTCAGTGACCGAGAAGCTTCGTGTCGAGCGCTGGATAAGGCGCACTCCAAGCCGCTCCTCCAGCAGCGCGATACGCCGGCTCAACTTTGACTTAGGGATGCCCAATGCCCGCCCTGCGGGTGCAAAGCCATGATGATCGACCACCTGGGCAAAGAAAAAGAGGTCATTGAGGTCTCGTGTCATGTCTTCCCCATTGTTCTGAATATAGGACGCTGAGTATGAATCAGGCTATCTAGCGCAATTATCAGGTAAAAACTACACTTATATCATCCCAATCACATCAGATTGGTCTCAAGCAAGGAGCACGACATGAAAAAGATTCTCGGCGTCTACAGCAGCCCCAAGCAGCACTGGGTCGGCGATGGTTTCCCGGTGCGCACGCTATTCTCGCACCACACTTTAGGTCAGCACATCAGCCCTTTCCTGATGCTGGATTATGCCGGACCGACTCAGTTCGCACCGGCAACCAGTCCCCGTGGCGTGGGCCAGCACCCGCATCGCGGCTTCGAAACGGTGACCATCGTTTACCAGGGAGAAGTGGAGCACCGCGACTCTACCGGCAGTGGTGGGCGCATCGGTCCTGGCGACGTCCAGTGGATGACTGCCGCCTCCGGCATCCTGCACCAGGAATTCCATTCGCAGGAGTTCACCCGCAATGGTGGCACTCTGGAGATGGTGCAATTGTGGGTCAATCTGCCGGCCAAGGACAAGATGGCCGCGCCGGGCTACCAGACCGTGCTGGACGGCGACATTCCATCAGTAGCGTTGCCTGACGAAGCCGGTCGCGTGCGCGTCATTGCAGGCAATTACGAAGGTCACCATGGGCCTGCGCATACTTTCACGCCGATCGACGTGTGGGATCTGCGCCTGAAGCAGGGTGGCTACACCGAACTGAGCGTGCCTGAGAATCGGACGCTCGGGCTGATTGTCCTGCGCGGCAGCGTGCTGGTAAACGGCAATCAAGCGGCGCACGAGGCCCAGATGGTGATGCTGGAGCGGGACGGCACCGACATCTCGTTGGAAGCCAGCAGTGATGCCACGGTGTTGCTGCTGAGCGGAGAGCCGATCGACGAGCCAGTGGTCGCCTACGGGCCGTTCGTGATGAACACATCGGACGAAATCACGCAGGCGATGCAGGATTTCAACAGCGGCCGGTTCGGCCAGATGAGTGCGTGACGCGCTGGCCGCGCTTGAACTAGCAGAAGAGAACCAGAGCGGCCTGTTCCAGACCATTAACGACATGCCGATGCCGCCG
This sequence comes from Gelidimonas diazotrophica, assembly GCF_055694025.1. Lineage (NCBI taxonomy): Bacteria > Pseudomonadati > Pseudomonadota > Betaproteobacteria > Burkholderiales > Oxalobacteraceae > Gelidimonas > Gelidimonas diazotrophica. Next base: position 2,791,133 of record NZ_CM146349.1, on the reverse strand, counting down.
CGCTGGCCAAGATGGCGACGCTGTGCAAGATCCCGGTGATCACTACCGCGAGAATGCACTCCAGTGGGCTGAGGTTTACACCAAAATATTCCCCGAGTATCAGTTGCTGATCGAGAGCTACACGAAGGCACAAGAGGTCGCGACCAAGAACGAACAACTGGATTCACTACGTAAGTGACACCAATGCAGGGCGATTGCATGAAGCCATTGCGCTGTCCACGAACGACACGAAAAGCACGAAAGAGTCAAAAATACTGAAATCTATGTGCGTATGCCGCAGCATTAAGCAATTTTCCGATTACACAAAATCGCGGACACCCTCGCACGTCAACAATCACGGGTTTCTCGCCAGTCGCCATTAACTGTTGCAGCTCATCGACACTGATCCGCGCCATGTTTGCTAAATGTTGCGTGAATTGCGACTCGTCAATCTCAACACCTTGCGCAGGAGGTGCGTGCACGGGTCGATACTGCGGACCACAGCCGACGCCATTCCGCTGTGTGACTGATTCATGAAGAAAGTCATTTCATTTTGGTTCATGCCAACTATACTTTTAGGGCAGGGGCATCGGCAAGTCTAACCAAAATTTATGGAATTACCATGAGCAACCAACTGAACGAAGACGGGCTTGACCTTTTATTTTTCAAGGCGCGTACCCACAACGCCTGGCTGGATAAGCCGGTGAGCGACGATGTCTTACGTCGACTCTATGACATCATGAAATGGGGACCGACCAGCGCAAATTGTTCTCCGGCGCGAATTTTATTCCTGCGCACGCCAGAAGCTAAAGAGCGACTACGGCCGGCGTTGGCGCCGGGCAATGTGGAAAAGACCATGGCGGCGCCGGTCACGGCCATCATCGGCTACGATGGTAAGTTCTTTGAGCAATTACCAAAACTATTTCCTCACGTGGACGCACGCGCCTGGTTCGCCGACACGCCGGAACTCGCCGAGGTCACTGCCAGGCGGAACAGTTCGCTGCAGGGAGCCTACTTCATGATCGCGGCGCGTGCCCTCGGATTGGACTGTGGTCCGATGTCCGGGTTCGACCAAACGAAAGTGGACCATGAATTCTTCCCGGGCACGAAGCGATTGAACTTCGAGTATGAGTATTTTCCGGACAGCCACATCAAGACCAACTTCCTGTGCAACCTGGGCTATGGAGATCCGATTAAACTTTTTCCGCGCAGCCCCCGCCTCGATTTTGATGAAGCATGCAAATTACTTTGATCCGGAAGCCAAAACGCATATCGTCTTAAAACAGGAATCCGTTACCGTCAGTCAGACACGGGAAACCGGCCTCCTTATTCCTGGAGAAATACATCACTGGAAACGTCAATATGGCGACGTTAGCGCCTAATGGAATTACTACTCGATAGGCTGGCTTTTCACTTGCCCGATAGCGCCATCTCTGCGCGAGCGGAATACCAAACGATTCCCTGGCGCCATGCTGCCGGCCACGAGGCGCGACCCCCTTGCGCTCTACTGTCGATGAATGTGCGGTACTGGCTATTCTGCGACAGTCGTCCCCGATGCCTTTGGCCATCTGAATAGAAAAAAATGGACACCTAACAAGGCATCCATTTCGTTTGCCGGACAGCCTCTGAGCTAATCGGTTGCCGTGACCAACGCCCCCGCTGGGGCTTTCTCAGCACAACCGCCTGCTGCAGCACTCCATATATACTCAATACGGTATATTTCTTATGCGCAATAAAGATATGCGGAGATAGGCATATTTATGCATATACTCCAGCGAAAATACCAGTCAATCGTCAAGCTGCCGGTTCCAGGGCAACTGCTTTGATCCTGCTTTCCAGCACTTTTCCTTTGCGCGCGCGTTTGGCGATGTGGGCTACGAGAGCGGTGGCTTTCAGTGTCACGGTCTGGGCTTTGCCGCCGCGGCCAATGCCGGTGACGATCAGTCCATTCTGATTGATGGTCTGCGCAGTCAACAGTTTTTCCCGGTCTTCCAGTGCCATCATGATTACGCCGCGTCCGCCGCTGGAGAGCGACTTGATTTCAGTCAGGCCGAACACCAGCAAGCGGCCATGTTCCGACAGGCAGGCGATCGCGTTGTCATCGTTTTTAACGATGCAAGGCGGCAGCAGGGTGTCGCCGTCTTCCAGTTTGACGAAGGTTTTACCGGCTTTATTGCGGCTGATCATGTCGCCTGTTTGCGCGGTAAAGCCGTAACCGGCGTCCGAGGTCAGCAATAGCGTCACATCCGCCGCACTGGCAAAATAATGCAGGATGTGCGACCCGTTAGCCAGTTCGATAAAAGCGGTGATCGGCATGCCGTCGCCGCGCGCGTTCGGCAGGGCCGAGACCGGCACCGAATAGATGCGGCCGTTGGAGCCGAACGCCAGCAAGTTGTCGACCGTGCGGCATTCGAAGATGCCATACAGCGCATCGCCGGTCTTGAAGGCGAATTGCGCCGCATCGTGGCCGTGGCCGGTGCGGGCCCGTATCCAGCCCTGGCGTGAAATCACGATGCTGACCGCTTCATCCACCACTTTCTGTTCCATCACCGCTTTTTCAGCGGCTTCGATCAGGGTCCGGCGCGGGTCGCCAAACTGCTTTGCATCGGCTTCGATTTCCTTGATGATGCATTTTTTCAAGACCGCAGGATTGTCGAGCAATTCCTGCAAGCCGGCGCGCTCGCTGCGCAGCGTAGCGAGTTCCTGTTGAATCTTGATCGATTCCAGCCGCGCCAATTGGCGCAGACGGATTTCCAGGATGTCTTCGGCCTGGCGGTCGGACAACGAAAACGCCTGGATCAGCGCTGGTTTTGGCTCGTCCGATGCGCGGATGATTTTGATGACTTTGTCGATGTTGAGCAGGATCGCTTCCCGCCCTTCGAGGATATGGATGCGCTCATCGACACGGCGCAAGCGATGCTCGGTGCGGCGCGTTACCGTGGCAAAGCGGAATGTTATCCACTCGCGCAGGATCTCGCCCAGTGCTTTCTGGCGCGGCCGGCCATCGCCGCCGATCATCACCAGATTCAGCGAGGCGCTGGTTTCCAGCGAAGTGTGCGCTAACAACATTTGCATGAATGCGGCCTGATCCTGGGTCCGGGATTTCGGTTCCAGCACCAGACGTACCGGCGCAGCGCGGCCGGATTCGTCGCGTATCGTGTCGAGCATCGACAGCACGCTTTGCTTCAAATTGGCCTGTTCCGGCGTCAGCGTTTTCTTGCCGAGTTTGACCTTCGGGTTGGTCAGTTCTTCGATTTCTTCCAGAATCTTTTGCGACGAAGTGCCCGGCGGCAGTTCGGTGATGACTGCCTGCCACTGACCACGTGCCAGGTCTTCGATTTTCCAGCAAGCGCGCACCTTCATGCTGCCGCGTCCGCTTTGGTACATCTCAGACAGCGCTTGTGGCGCGCTGATGATTTGCCCGCCGCCGGGGAAATCCGGTCCCGGCACGAATTCCATCAATTCGGCATGGCTCAGATGGGGATTGCGGATCAGAGCCACGCACGCACGGGCGATTTCCTGCAGGTTGTGCGACGGGATTTCAGTCGCCAGGCCGACCGCGATGCCGGACGCGCCGTTCAGTAGCACGAAAGGCAAGCGGCCCGGCAGCAGCATCGGTTCTTCGGTTGAGCCGTCGTAATTGGGCTGGAAATCGATGGTGCCCATGCCGATTTCTTCCAGCAGCAATTTGGCAATCGGCGTCAGCCGCGCTTCGGTATACCGCATCGCCGCCGCGCCATCGCCGTCGCGTGAGCCGAAATTGCCCTGGCCGTCGATCAGCGGGTAGCGCAACGAGAAATCCTGCGCCATCCGCACCAGCGCGTCATACACCGATTGGTCGCCATGCGGATGCAGTTTGCCCAGCACGTCGCCGACTACGGCCGCCGATTTGCGCGGTTTGGCGGCCGCGTTCAGGCCCAGTTCGTTCATTGCATACAAAATGCGGCGCTGCACCGGTTTCTGGCCGTCGCAAACGTCGGGCAGCGCACGGCCCTTGACGACCGAGATCGCGTAATCGAGATAGGCGCGTTCGGCGAAAGTGGCCAGCGTCAGGGTTTCGTCGTCGGCAGAGGCAGGTTCAAATAGCGTGGTTTGGTCGGTCATGGTTTTTCTTGTTAGATATCGGCTTCGGCTTCGTTGCCGTGCTCTTCGATCCAGGCGCGGCGCGACGCGGCTTCGCCTTTGCCCATCAGCATGTGGAAGCGCGCTTCGGAGTCAGTCACGTCCAGCGCGCCGAGCGTGATCGGCAACAGGCGGCGGGTATCGGGGTTCATCGTGGTTTCCCACAATTGCTCGGCATTCATTTCGCCCAGACCCTTGAAGCGCGCAATGGTCCACGCGCCATCCTTGATGCCTTCCTTGCGCAACTTGTCTTCAATTGCGGTCAGTTCGCCATCGTCGAGCGCATAGATTTTCTGTGCCGGTTTCTTGCCACGCGCCGGCGCATCGATTCTGAACAGGGGTGGGCGCGCCACGCAAATGTGGCCGCGGTCGATCAGTTGTGGAAAGTGGCGGAAAAACAGCGTCAGCAGCAGCACTTGAATATGCGAGCCATCCACGTCGGCATCGGACAAAATGCAGATTTTGCCGTAGCGCAGGCTGCTGAAATCAATCGCATCGTTCCTGCCATGCGGATCGACGCCGATTGCCACTGCAATATCGTGAATTTCGTTGTTCGCAAACAGGCGGTCGCGCTCGGTTTCCCACGCGTTCAAGACCTTGCCGCGCAAGGGCAGAATCGCCTGAAATTCCTTGTCGCGCCCCATCTTGGCCGAGCCGCCGGCGGAATCGCCTTCGACCAGGAAAATTTCATTGCGCGCAATGTCGGAGGATTCGCAATCGGTCAATTTACCCGGCAGCACTGCCACGCCGGAGGATTTCCTTTTCTCGACTTTTTGGGCCGAGCGCAGCCGCGATTGCGCCTGTTTGATCACCAGTTCGGCCAGTTTTTTACCGTATTCGACGTGATGATTGAGCCACAACTCCAGCGCCGGTTTGGTGAAACTCGACACCAGCTTGACTGCATCGCGGGAATTCAATCTTTCCTTGATCTGGCCCTGGAATTGCGGATCGAGCACCTTGGCCGACAGCACAAAGGAAACGCGGGCAAATACGTCTTCCGGCAACAATTTGACACCTTTCGGCAGCAGCGAATGCATGTCGACGAAGCTTTTCACCGCGCCATATAAGCCTTCGCGCAAGCCTGATTCGTGGGTGCCGCCGGCCGGAGTCGGGATCAGATTCACATACGATTCGCGCACTACGCTACCGTCTTCGGTCCAGGCTACCACCCAGCTCGCACCTTCGCCTTCGGCAAATCCTTCGGTGTCGCTGCTCGCATGTTGTGCATCTTCAAACAGCGGGATCAGGGTTTCGCCGCTGGAAGTTTGCGCCAGCGATTCCATCAGGTAGCCGCGCAAGCCTTGATCGTATTGCCAGGTTTGACTGTCGCCGGTCTTGGCGTTGTCCAGCGTGACTTTGACACCCGGTAGCAGCACCGCTTTTGAGCGCAGCAAACGCTGCAAGTCGGCCAGCGCGATATTGGGAGAATCGAAATATTTAGGATTAGGCCAGACGGTGACGCGGGTGCCGGATTTTTTTCCTTCGCGAAAAGCCGGGCGCGATATCAGCGGTTCGATCACGTCGCCGTCGGCAAACGCCATTTGATGCACGCCATTGCCTTGATCATCCTTACGCCAGACCGTAATTTCCAGCCGGGAAGATAAGGCGTTAGTGACCGATACGCCGACGCCGTGCAAGCCGCCCGAGAATGCATAGGCGCCGCCGCTACCCTTGTCGAATTTGCCGCCCGCGTGCAGCCGGGTGAATACGATTTCGACGGTCGGCACATTTTCTTCCGGATGCAGCCCGACCGGGATGCCGCGGCCATCGTCTTCGACGCTGACGCTGCTATCGGCATTGATGGTGACCAGAATGGTCTTGCTGAAGCCGCCCAGCGCTTCGTCGGAAGCATTGTCGATGACTTCCTGCACGATGTGCATCGGGTTTTCGGTGCGGGTGTACATGCCTGGACGCTGTTTGACAGGTTCCAGGCCTTTCAGCACGCGGATGGAGGATTCGTTGTATTCGGATTGTTTAGTTGCCATGCGGTGGGCGATACTTTTTAAAGACTGAAATGGTGTGTTGCAGGATTATGTTGTGCGCCAACATTTTAATGAAAATTCTGTGTAGGGCGCAATGTGTAGGGTGCAATAAGCGCAGCCCTTGCAGGGCGCATATCCGCTTGCAAGCGGATACCGTTCCACAGGCGCGGGGCACTGCCCCACGAAACCCCTGCTTCACCATTGCGCCGCATGAATACGCATGAATACGCATGAATACGCATGAATACGGTCACTTGCTCAACAGCCGCATTCCGCGTTCCAGGCCGTCGATGGTGAGTCCGAACATGCGGTTGCTCATCAACTGCTGCATGATGGCGACCGATTGGCGGTATTGCCATAAGCCTTCCGGTTCCGGGTTGAGCCAGATGAATTTCGGGAAGGCCTGGGTGAAGCGCTGCAGCCAGGCGGCGCCGGCTTCGGCGTTATTGTATTCGACCGAGCCGCCCGGTTGCAGGATTTCATACGGGCTCATGGTGGCGTCGCCGACGAAAATCAGCTTGGTGTCAGCCGGATATTTGCGCAAAATATCCCAGGTCGGGAAGCGTTCCGCGTGGCGGCGGCGGTTGTTTTTCCACAGATAATCGTAGACGCAATTATGGAAATAAAAGAATTCCATATTCTTGAATTCGGTTTTGGCAGCAGAAAACAGTTCTTCGGTGCGCGCAATATGGTCGTCCATGGTGCCGCCGACGTCCAGCAGCATCAGCACCTTGATATTGTTTTTGCGTTCCGGTTGCATCCGGATGTCAAGAAAGCCGGCATTGTTGGCGGTGGCGTGAATGGTGGCGTCCAGCGCCAGTTCTTCCTCCGCCCCTTGACGGGCGAATTTGCGCAGTCGCCGCAGCGCGACCTTGATGTTGCGGGTGCCGAGTTCGCGCTCGCTGTCGTAATCGCGATAGGCGCGCGCTTCCCACACCTTGACCGCGCTGCGGTTACGACTTTCGCCGCCGATGCGGATGCCTTCCGGGTTGGTGCCGCTGTGGCCGAACGGCGACGTGCCGCCGGTGCCGATCCATTTGTTGCCGCCTTCGTGGCGCTCCTTTTGCTCGTTGAGCAAATCCTTCAGCCGATCCATCAGCTTGTCGTAGCCGAACTTTTCGATTGCCGCTTTCTGCTCCGGCGTTAATTCGCGCTCGATGCGCTTCATCAGCCAATCGAGCGGGATCTCGGCATTTTTCTCGAAAATCGTGTGGATGCCTTTGAAATACAATCCGAAAGCCTGATCGAATTTGTCGTAATGCGCTTCGTCCTTGACTAGCAGGGTGCGTGACAGATAGTAGAAATCGTCGACCGAAGTGCCGATCACGCCTTTTTGCAGCGCTTCCAGCAACAGCAGGAATTCCTTGATCGAGACCGGAATTTTGGCGTTTTTCAGCGTAAAGAAAAAATCAATCAGCACAATAATCCTAGAAACCGCAGCGTCGCGTGCGTACCTGTGAGCGAAATCGGCATGTGTGGGGGCATGTACATTGGGAGTAAGTATACTACTTGATGTATTTTTAGTTTCCGCATGTAAATTATGCGGTAAGGGCATGCTTTATGTACATACTCCCCTATATTTTATTACCGGTTGGTGCGCGACATGTATACTAAACGTTCGAATAAATGCACGTCTTGCTCATTTTTGAGCAATGCGCCATGTAGCGGCGGCACGATCGTTTTGGCGTCCTTGCTGTGCAGCGCGTGCGGCGGGATATCTTCGGCCAGCAGCAGTTTGAGCCAATCCAGCAATTCCGAGGTGGACGGTTTCTTCTTCAGGCCCGGCACTTCGCGCACTTCATAAAAGGTTTGTAGCGCTTGCGCCAGCAAATCTTTTTTGAGCGCCGGGAAGTGCACATCGACAATTTGTTGCATCGTGTCCTTGTCGGGGAATTTGATGTAGTGGAAGAAACAGCGGCGCAAAAAGGCATCCGGCAATTCCTTTTCGTTGTTCGAGGTGATGATTACCAGCGGCCGATGGATGGCACGCACCATTTCGCGGGTTTCGTAGACGTAAAATTCCATGCGGTCGAGTTCGCGCAGCAGATCGTTGGGGAATTCGATGTCGGCCTTGTCGATCTCGTCGATCAGCAACACCACCGGCCGGTCGGCGGTGAAGGCTTGCCACAGCACGCCCTTGACGATGTAGTTGTGGATGTCGCGCACGCGCTCGTCGCCCAGTTGCGAATCGCGCAGGCGCGACACCGCATCGTACTCATATAATCCCTGCTGCGCCTTGGTGGTCGATTTAATGTGCCACTGCAACAAGGGCATATCCAGCGCGGCGGCAACTTCCTCCGCCAGCATGGTTTTTCCGGTGCCCGGTTCGCCTTTGATGAGCAGCGGGCGTTGCAGTGTCAGGGCCGCATTGACGGCCAGTTTCAGGTCGTCGGTGGCGACGTAGCTTTGGGAACCTTCGAAGCGGTTGTTGTGTCGCATAGTCTTGTGTCATCAGAATGAAATCGGATTTCAGTATAAGGGAGAATCGAATGCCCCTGCCAAGGCGTCATGCAACAGCGCTAAAACGGCACCATCGGGCGTGGCATTCAGAAGATTCTTTCCTGCATTTTAAATTTGCACAAGTTGCCATATTGAACAATTCAAAGCACCCGTAAAAGCGAACTAAGAATATGAAAGTAACATTACTAAAAATCAGGGTGATGTGGCGCCGGTTTCGTCACGGCGCCGATCATCTGGCACAAAACCCGTCCCAATTTCAGCATCGGGTGGAAACCCTGATGCATCGGGCCAATCCGGATGCGCGCTGGCAAGAGCGCGCCAATTGGCTGATGGATGTGGCGGAATGGCTGCGGCATGCGCCGAAAGTGACGCTGCAGGGCAACGCGGTCTGGCGCAGCGTCAAGAATCAGCGCTTGTTGTATTTGCTGGACTGGCTGGATGGGCATCGCGAAGAGCGTCGCCTGGTGCAGCTGACTTTGCAAAAAAGTTTGCGCGAGGCCGCCGGCCCCGAGCTTTTTTGCGCTACCGGCTTGCCTGGCAAGCTGGCTTTCTTCGGCGAATTGTACGAACACCTGGTAAGCAAACTGCTGCCGGCGATGCCCACCAGGATGGATCTGTCGCACCTGATCACCGCCATGTTCCCCGATCCTGCCGACGCCCTGTGGTTATCGGAGCTCGATGCGGGCACATTGACGCGGATCTGGAAATTGTGCGGCGACGATGGCATTAACCATACTTATGCGCAACAAATCGACGAAGCACTGACCCATTTGGTAACGGATGTCGTGGCCACCGGCATCAGTGCCGGCTTCCGGCATCGGATTTTGCCCCGCACGCCGCTGTCGGCGACGCCGTTCATGGCGCTTCGACGCGAGCTGGAAGTTTATCTGATGGCGCAGCAGCCGGACCTCGCGGTATTGCGCAGCGTGCGCATGTTGATTGCCGTCTGCCAAGCCCGGACCGACAAGATCTATGCCCATCTGGACGAGTTCGGCGTCTCGGTCGGGCTGGTCTACAGCGTCGAGCGCATGCGGGCGCAACTGGCGCGCATGTCGCGTCTGATCGAGATGCGCTCGGCTGCCGCCGATGCGGAGCAAGGCGCCGGACAGATGCAGGCGCTGCTGGTTGATCTGATCAATGCGTATCATAAGAAATCATCCTTGTTCGGCCTGTTCCAACGCAGTTTTTCATTGCTTGCAAGGAAAATGGTGGAGCGCAACACAGATCGTGGCGAACAATATATCGCACGCGACAAAGCGGCTTACCGCGCCATGCGGCAGTGCGCCTATCGCGGCGGCGTGGTGCTTGCGTTTACCGTTTGCATCAAGTTTTTGCTGGCAGGCATCGGCTTGGCGGGTTTTTTTGTCGGCCTGTTCGCATCCCTGAATTATGCCTTGAGCTTCATCCTGATCCAGGCCGTGGGCGGCGTTCTTGCAGCCAAGCAGCCGGCAGTTACCGCCCCGGCGCTGGCTGCCAAAATGGGTCAGCTCGACAGCGTCGATAGCTTGCGTGCGCTGGCGCAGGAAATTGTCTTGGTGCTGCGCGCGCAATCGGCTGCCATCTTCGGCAATCTGATGGCGGTGATCCCTGCCATGGTCGTGATATCGATCGGCGTAGCGTTGTTTTCCGGCGCTCCGATCCTGACAGCGGACCAGGCTCAAGCCAGCCTGCACTCCTTGTCCGCGCTAGGCCCAACTCCGCTATACGCCGCGCTGACCGGAGTCTTGCTGTGGCTGGCCAGTCTGGCGGCAGGTTATGCCGACAACTGGTTTGCGTTGCGTCGATTGCGCGAATCGCTGACTTATCAGCGCCGCTTGGTGCATGTGGTGGGCGCTACCCGTGCCGCACGTTGCGCGTTGTGGCTTGAGCAACACATTGCCGGCGTGGCCGGCAACCTCGCCATCGGCGTACTGCTGGGGATGACGCCGGTACTGGCGCAATTTTTCGGGCTGCCGCTGGACGTGCGGCACGTCACGCTGTCGACCGGCACGCTGACGGCCGCCGTGGCGAGCTTGGGGTGGCAGACTGTGCTGTCGAGCCAGTTCTGGCTGGCGGCCGCGGGCGTGGCGAGTATTGGCGCACTGAATGTGGGCGTCGCATTCAGCTGCGCTCTGGCGCTTGCTATGCGGGCGCGCAACGTTCCGGCACGCGTGCGGCGCATGGTGTTGCGGCTGGTCTGGCGCCGCTTCAGCGCCGCGCCGCTGGCATTTTTATTGCCAACTAGGGGTGCCGAGCAGCAAACTTCACAATCGGTGATAATCACCCGGGGAACAAATGGCGAATAATCAAAAAATTGACAGCCATATTGTTCTTAATATGCCGGCAGGAGACCGTTGATGTTCGGCATAAATATAAAAAATTCTTCGGGTGATATAAACATGAATAGTGTGCGCAGAGCCATCATCATCTGCCGCACATCCGAATAATATCTGTGTACTTTCTATCCTATTATCATGAAAAAATTCTTCGCACTTCTCGCACTGGCGGGTGTTGCCAGCGGTGTTGCAGCAGCGGATCTGGTTGGTGATCCGAAAGCAGCCGAAAACAAAAATGCCATGTGTATCGGATGCCACGGCATTCCCGGTTACAGAACTGCTTTTCCCGATGTTTATCAAGTCCCGATGATTGGCGGTCAATCGCAGAAATACCTTGAAAATGCGCTGATCCAATATCGAAAAGGCGAACGCAAGCACCCGTCGATGCGCGGTGTTGCAGGCAGCTTGTCGGATCAGGACATCGCCGATCTGGCAGCTTACTATGCACAGCAGAAATAACCGGAGCCCACTATGAAAACCACTCTTTCTTTGGCGCTGGTGTTCGCTTCGACACTGACTTGTTCCAGCGTTTTCGCGGCCGACGATATCGCTGCCGGCAAGGCCTTGACTGTAAAATATTCTTGCGCTGCCTGTCATGGTGCGAATTTCAATGCGCCGATCGATCCGAGCTACCCCAAATTGGCCGGACAGCAGAAGAGCTATCTGGAGTACGCGCTGGTAGGCTACCAGCGCGGCAGCGAAAGCCCCAACGGCCGCGGCAACGCGATCATGGGCGGGCAAGTCAAACCCTTGTCGCGTCAGGACATCAAAAATATCGCAGCGTATCTGCACAGTCTGCCAGGCTCGCTGGTGTTGCGCAAATAAGCGCGCTGCCGGATTTTTGTAATTGCGTCATGAAAAAAGCCACGACTAACGTGGCTTTTTTTATGGCGGACCGCAGGATGATTATGTCGATGCCCGCCGCTTGACGCACGCGATATACGCGGCACCGTCGGGCGGCAATCCGCTGCGTTGCGAAGCCCATAGCATTTCACCCAGGCACTCCATCATCTGGTGTTGCGCTTGATGTTCCGAATCCAGCTTTTGCACCAGGATGCGATGCGCGGCGCGGATTCCTGGCGGCTGGTCGATGGAGACTTGCTCGGCAATCGACAGGTGCATCGACAGGTGCAGGAAGGGGTTGCTCTGGCCTTGTTCCACCGAATAATCGGCTGCCAAAGCGGCATCCAGATCGGCCAGCACCGCCGCATATTCAGGGTGCTGGTTAATCCAGTCAGCCGCAATCGCTTCCAGCGGGGTCAATATCTGGTTGGCATGCTGCTTGCGGTAAGTGTCGCAAAAGAAGCGCCGAACGTCGTGCTGCGAGGGTGTGTACATATTTTGAAAGGCTATGAAGTCGGCACATTGTACGCGGCTTTGCTGCGGCTAAATTTGCTCGTGGCGGTAAGGAATCAAGCCCCTTTTGGCGTGGGCGTTTTCGACTTGTAATCGCACAAGTCGGCAATCAGGCAGTTCCAGCATTGCGGCTTGCGCGCGGTGCAAGTGTAGCGGCCGTGCAGGATCAGCCAGTGATGCGCATCCAGCATGAATTCCTTCGGAATGACTTTCAATAATTTTTGCTCAACCGCATCGACATTCTTGCCGGGCGCTATGCCGGTACGGTTCGACACCCTGAAAATGTGGGTATCGACCGCCATGGTCGGCTGCCCAAATGCGGTGTTCAGCATCACGTTGGCGGTTTTGCGCCCAACGCCCGGAAGCGCTTGCAATGCTTCCCGCGTGCATGGCACTTTGCCGCCGTGGTCGGCCAGCAGCAGGCGACATGTTTCGATCACGTTTTTGGCCTTGGTGCGGTACAGCCCGATCGATTGAATATAGGGAATTAATTCGTCAACGCCGAGTGCGTAAATCGATTGCGCAGTATTAGCCACGGGAAACAATATGCGCGTCGCCTTGTTGACTGAAACGTCGGTCGCTTGCGCCGACAGCATGACTGCAATCAACAGCTCGAACGGTGTGCTGTATACCAGTTCCGTGGTTGGATGCGGGTTGGCGTTACGAAAGCGGGTAAAAATTTCACGGCGTTTTAGGGTGTTCATCAATTTTTTGGTGGTGTCGATCGAGCGCTATCTGCATTTGCTGCTGCAGCCATTTCTTCTTTCTTTTTTTGCGCCCGTGCGATGGCGGCCTGGATGATGGCCTTCTTCCTGGCTTGCTCGACCTTTTCCTGCTCGGTGACGCTCAACTCGGCTTCCACACTTTTCAGTTTTGCATCTGCCTTGGCCGCGAGCCGGGCCTCGTTTTCTGCCTTTTCGCGCCGCAAGCGATTGGTTCGGAAGTCATGGCGCGCGCGTGCCGCATCGGCCTGCGCTTGCGACCAGGCATTCCAGCCGGTGCGGGTGCCGGTGACGCTGACCATTGCAATGCAATCGACCGGGCACGGCGCAACGCACAAATCGCAGCCGGTGCACAGGTCAGGCAATACGGTATGCATCTGTTTGGCCGCCCCAACGATCGCATCCACCGGGCAAGCCTGGATGCATAAAGTGCAGCCGATGCACAGCGCTTCATCAATTACCGCAACCGGGCGCGGCCGCTCCAGACCGTTGGCCGGATTGAGCGCAATTGCCGGTTTGCCGAGCAATTGCGCCAGCCGGCGGACGCCCTCGGCGCCACCCGGCGGGCATTGGTTAATATCGGCGGTGCAGCTGGCAATCGCTTCCGCATAAGGACGACAGGCGGGATAACCACATTTAGTGCACTGGGTTTGCGGCAGGATATCTTCGATTAGATCCGCGAGTGATTTGGAGGCTGGCTTCGACACGGCAGGTTTCAATGGCATAAAACGTCATTATCGGGCAAACGCCGACAGCTTCAAATAAAAAAGCCGTTTCCTCGTATCAGGAAACGGCTTTTCTGGTTTGCTAAGCTTTGTTGCCGGTTAGCCGATTGCAGTTTCAGGCCTGTGCTTTAATGAATTCGGCAATTTTTGGATAAACTATTTCGCGCCAGCGGCGACCTGAAAAAATCCCAAAATGACCGCAATCCGGGGCTACGAATTCGAGTCGCATCGACTCCGGAATCCCGCTGCACAATTCTTGCGTTGCCTCGGTCTGGCCGGCGCCGGAGATATCGTCCAGTTCGCCTTCGACCGTGAACAAGGCAACCGTTTTGATGTCTTGCGGACGTACCAGTTTTCCTTCGACTTCCCAGGTGCCTAGCGGCAAACTGAACTCCTGGAAAACGGTTTTGATGGTATCCAGGTAGTACTCGGCCGGCATATCCAGCACAGCATTGTATTCATCGTAGAATTTTCGATGATTCTCAGTCGAGCTGTTGTCGCCCTTTACCAGATCCATATAAAAATCCCAGTGGCTTTGCGCGTGCCGCTCAGGATTCATCGCAACAAATCCGGCATGTTGCAAGAAGCCCGGATAAACCTTGCGGCCAGAGCCCGGATAATTTTGCGGCACGCTGTAGATCACTGTATTTTCAAACCAGGAAAATTTCTTTTCGGTGGCCAGGTTGTCGACGCTGGTGGGAGATTTCCGGGCGTCTATCGGTCCGCCCATCATTGTCATGGTCTTGGGCAATAACGGATCATTTGCGGTTGCCATTAACGCGATGGCGGCAAGCACAGGGACCGTTGGCTGACAGACTGAAATCACATGCAGGTCAGGGCTCAATAGCCGGATGAAGTCCTGCACATAATAAATATAGTCATGCAAATGGAATGGACCGTCGGAGAGCGGCACCATGCGCGCATCGATCCAGTCGGTGATGTAGACATCGTGTGCTTCTGACAGTTTCTGTGCTGTGTCGCGCAGCAAAGTGGAGTGATGCCCCGATAGCGGCGCTACCAACAACACTTTCGGCTGTTTTAATGCAGCGATTTCCTTGTCATTCAGATCTTTTTTGAAATGAATCAGCTGGCAAAAAGATTTTTTTTCTGCGATTTCTTCCAGAATATCGACTGGTTTGCCATTGATTAAGACTGGATCAAGTTTGAATTCCGGCTTCTTGTAATCTTTACCGATGCGAAACATCAACTCGTAGCCAGCGGCGAGGCGTTGAGAGAGTGGCGTATGCGCTAGCGGCGAAATTGGATTTGATAAAAGTTTGGCAGATGCTTCCGCCCATTGTGTAAGTGGGCCTAGGAAAGAGCGTCGCATTTCGTGAAGTTCGTAAAGCATAGATTGCCTTGTTAGTTAGTTATCGCCAATATATGAGCCAATTAAAACTGCTCACTGCACTCAACTGTTGGTTTGAGTTAAATTTTGGCAAGTGTACCGCGGATTCATGCACGAAGTGCAACCGGCCACCCGATTCACAGCGCAAATGCATCAAATTGTCAACGTTTCCAAGCCAACAACTTCGGCCCGGTAGCGATCAGGAACTGCTGCATAGAATAGTTTCTTCGAAATACTGCGCTTGATGGAGGTATCTTGCCGCAACAGATGGATGGTGAATTTTCGGATGACATTGAAATTTCCAGAGCCGTGATTGGTCTGAACTCGACTGGCATCTGGCGCCAGCCGGATGCTGGTGAGGTCTGTGCTTCAGGCCTGATTGCGACGCTTGATATTCAAACCACTTAATAAGTACTGATAAATAGTGGGAGTATAAGAACAAATACCCATGATGCCGCTTATAAATAAAGCGTAGTTAAAAATACAGCCATGTGTATTTTTTGCGTCAGAATCCTCCGCCGATGCGCCGCTGGCCATAATCGATATTCTCGAACGTAGGTAAAATAAATAAAAAAGTATTATTTTTGATTTTAAGCGCATGGCAGGCACATGAAAAATCACAAGCAACAGATCGACTTATCGAAGCGCATAAGCGGCCCGTCGTCGTCTCCAGGATCATGATGCAATCGACACCCAGGCAGCAAGCGCAACAGGACTGTGACCTTTTGATCGTCGGCGGCGGCATCAACGGTGCGGGCATCGCACGTGATGCGGCAGGCCGTGGCTTGCGCGTGATCCTGTGCGAGCAGCACGACCTGGCCCAGCATACCTCGTCGGCCAGCACCAAACTGATCCACGGTGGCTTGCGCTATCTCGAGTACTTTGAATTCAAGTTGGTGCGCAAGGCCTTGCAGGAACGCGAAGTGCTGTTGCGCGCCGCGCCGCATATCATGCGGCCGCTGCGCTTCGTGATGCCGCACGATGCCGGACAACGGCCGGCCTGGATGATACGTGCCGGATTGTTCCTGTATGACCATCTGGCGCGCCGCGAATTCCTGCCGGCATCGGAAGGCGTGTCGCTGCGCCAGCACGTCGCAGGTGCGCCGCTGAAGGGTAATTACCGCAAGGGTTTTGTGTATTCTGACGGCTGGGTCGACGATGCGCGGCTGGTGGTGCTCAATGCACTGGACGCCAGCGAACGCGGCGCCAACATCCTGACCCGCACCAAATGCGTGCAGGTGCGACAGGAAGACGGAGGCTGGCGCGCCACGCTCGACAGCCAGCAACATGGCCGCATCGAGGTCAGCGCGCGCGCCATCGTGAATGCGGCCGGCCCCTGGACTGGGCAATTCGCCAACACAGCCTTTGGCGTCAAAAATACGCATGGGCTGCGGCTGATCAAAGGCAGCCACATCGTCGTGCCGCGTCTGTTCGATCATCCGTACGCGTATATTTTCCAGAACCCCGACCAACGCATCATCTTCGCGATCCCGTATCAGGACGAGTTCACCCTGATCGGCACCACCGACCTGGAATATACCGGCGATCCCGGCAAGGTGACCATCAGCGACGACGAAGTGCGCTACCTGTGTGCGATGGTCAACCGTTATTTCACCAAACAGATTTCTGCGGCCGATGTGGTCTGGACCTATTCCGGGGTGCGGCCGCTGCTGGACGACAGCGCGCAAAACGCCTCTGCAGTGACGCGTGATTATTTGCTCGAATGCGACGAAAACAATGCACCGTTCCTGAATGTATGGGGCGGCAAGATCACCACCTACCGCAAGCTAGCGGAAGAAGCGCTGGCCATGCTGCTGCCGCGTCTGGACCTCCATGCGCCGGACTGGACCTCTGCTGCACCGTTGCCGGGCGGCGACCTGCAGCAAGCCGGCGTGCTGGTTGACACCTATGACTTTGCGCGTTTTTCGGAAGAATTCTGCACCCAGTATCCATGGCTGCCGGGTAAGCTGGCGCAACGCTATGCGCGCTGTTACGGCAGCCGCGCCAGTCGCATGCTGGGTACCGCAAAAAAATGTTCTGATCTGGGTGAGGAGTTGACGCCCGGCATGTACGAACAGGAGGCGCGCTATCTGTTTGAGGTGGAATGGGCGCGCAGCGCCGAAGATATCCTCTGGCGCAGAACCAAATGTGGCTTGTATTGCCAGCCGCAGCATGTCGCGCGATTGCAGGAATGGCTGATGACGCAGCAATAGAACAAGCATCTTATCGAAGCTAGGACAATCAAATTTGAGTAACTGACGCACATTCATCGTGGTAAAGGCTGGGTCCACGAAAAACCCGAAAGACACGAAAAAAGATGGATGGTGGTTGTGGGTACCGATTAGAGTGTGATCAGATTTCAGTTGCTATCTGAAAGCAACCGCCGACAGGATTTCGTTATGAAGACTTTTTCGTGCTTTTGGTGTCTTTGGTGGACAGTGGGTAACCTCAGTTACAGTTTTTGACCGATTGGAATAGCCATGGCGTATTTGCTGGCATTGGATCAGGGCACGTCGAGTTCACGCAGCATCGTGTTCAAAGATAGCGGCGAAATCGTTGCCGCAGTACAGCAGGAATTCAAACAGCACTTTCCCCAGCCGGGCTGGGTCGAACATGACCCGATGGATCTGTGGCAAAGCCAGCTCCAGACCTGCCGGGCGGTGCTGGCCAAGGCCGGTATCAGGGCCGATGCATTGGCCGCACTGGGCATCGCCAACCAGCGCGAAACCACGCTGGTGTGGGAGCGCAGCAGCGGCAAACCGATCTTCAACGCAATTGTCTGGCAAGACCGCCGTACCGAAGCATTGTGCGAAGAGTTGCGCAGCAAAGGACTGGCCGACAGCATCCGCCGCAAGACCGGCCTGGTGCTGGATCCGTATTTTTCGGCCACCAAGCTGCGATGGATACTCGACCAAGTCAGCGGCGCACGCGAGCGCGCCCAGCGCGGCGAACTGGCATTCGGCACCGTCGATGCATGGCTGGTCTGGAATCTGACTGGCGGACGTCTGCACGTCACCGATGTGACCAACGCCTCGCGCACCATGCTGTGGAATATCCACGAGGGCTGCTGGGATCAGGAATTGCTGCGATGGTTGAATATCCCGCCCGAGGTGCTGCCGCAAGTGCATCCATCGAGCCACCTGTTTGGTGCCACCGATCCGCAGTGGCTAGGCCAGTCGGTGACTATCAGCGGCATTGCCGGCGACCAGCAAGCGGCGCTATTTGGACAAGCCTGCTTCAAACCCGGCATGGCCAAGAATACCTACGGCACCGGTTGCTTCATGCTGCTCAATACCGGCGACGCTTGCGCTGACTCGCACAATGGACTGATCAGCACCGCCGCCTGCCAGATTGGCGCCAACAAACAATATGCGCTGGAAGGCAGCGTCTTCATTGGCGGCGCAGTGGTGCAATGGTTGCGCGACGGCCTCAAGGCAATCCAGGATTCGGCCGACATCGAAGCGCTTGCTGCCTCGGTGCCGGATTCCGATGGCGTGGTCTTTGTGCCCGCCTTTACCGGCCTGGGCGCGCCGTACTGGATACCGTCCGCCAAGGGCGCAATTCTGGGCCTCAGCCGCGGCACCACGGTCGCCCATATCGCGCGTGCGGCGCTGGAGTCGATCGCGTTCCAGAGTGCCGCGCTGCTGCGGGCGATGATGCGCGATGCAGCGTCGCCGATCACCGAATTACGGGTCGATGGCGGCGCTTGCGCCAATGCGTTATTGCTGCAATTTCAGGCTGACCTGCTCGGCATCCCGGTGATCCGGCCGCAAGTCACTGAAACCACCGCGCTCGGTGCCGCCTACCTGGCCGGCCTGGCAGTCGGCATATACCGCAACACCGCAGAGCTGGAATCGCACTGGCGCGTTGACCGTGTATTCGAACCTGCAATCAGCCGCGATCAGGCGCAGGCGCTGATGCAAAGATGGGAGACGGCGATCGGCATCGTAGGGGCGGGTTCCAAACCCGCCCTTGGTTGATCCACCGGGGCAGGTTTGGAAGCTGCCCCGGCGAATAATAAATTTTACGTATATTCGTTACATTTAAAGCACGATTTACTCTCACTGCCAGTGAGAGTGTTGCTTCAGCTAATTTAAAGGAAATTTCGAAATGGCCCTGACCCGCGCCACCAAAATAGTTGCCACCATCGGCCCCGCTTCAAGCGATCTGAATACCCTGATCCGGATGATTGCGGCTGGAGTGAATGTGGTGCGCCTGAATTTTTCCCACGGCACGGCACAGGATCAGATTGATCGTGCCAGCCTGGTGCGTCAGGCAGCTGCAGCCTGCGGGCGTGAAGTTGCCATCATGGCCGATCTGCAAGGACCTAAAATTCGGGTCGGCAAGTTCGAGAACGCTCAGATCGAACTCAATGATGGTGATCAATTTATCCTTGATGCCGCCTGCGAACTGGGTAACCAGGAGCGTGTCGGCCTCGACTATAAAGAATTGCCGCGCGACCTGAAGCCGGCGGATGTGCTGTTACTGAACGATGGTTTGATCGTGCTGGTGGTGGACAAGGTGATCGGCAGCGCGATCCACACCACGGTAAAAACCGGCGGCGTACTGTCGAACAACAAGGGCATCAATCGCCAGGGCGGCGGCCTGTCTGCTCCGGCGCTGACCGCCAAGGATATGGAAGACATCAAGACTGCGATGCGTTTCCAGGCAGATTATGTCGCGGTGTCGTTCCCGAAAAATGCCACCGACATGGAAATGGCGCGGCAACTGGCGAACAGCGCCGGCGAAGCGTATGGGCACAAGCCGCTGATGATTGCCAAGATCGAGCGCGCCGAGGCGATTCCGGTATTGCAGGAAATCATCGATGCCTCCGACGGCATCATGGTCGCCCGCGGCGATCTGGCAGTGGAAGTCGGCAACGCGACAGTACCCGGGCTGCAAAAGCGCATGATAAAAATGGCGCGTGCATCCAACAAACTGACCATCACCGCCACGCAAATGATGGAATCGATGGTCGTCAATGCGATCCCGACGCGGGCCGAAGTATCGGACGTCGCCAATGCGGTGCTCGATGGCACCGATGCGGTGATGACTTCGGCAGAAACTGCAGTGGGCAAATATCCGATTGAAACAGTCACCGCAATGGCCGCCATTTGCGTTGAAGCGGAAAAATCGGATGTCTGCAAGCTCGATGCCGATTTCCTCAATCTGACCTTCACCCGCATTGATCAATCGATTGCGTACGGCGCCTTGTTTACTGCATACCATCTGCGGGTCAAGGCAATTGCGGCCTTGACCGAATCCGGCTCGACCGCGCTCTGGATGAGCCGCAACAACATCGACATTCCGATTTTTGCCATTACCTCCAGTGTTGCAACGCAACGCAAGGTTGCCTTGTACCGCAATGTGCGCACACTGGGAATAGTGCCATCGAATGATTGCGAAGAAGTGTTGAAGGCGACCGAAGCATTGCTGCTGGCGAAAGGGATCGTCCAAAACGGCGACCTGATCGTCGTCACTTGGGGCGACCCGATGGGGCAGGCCGGCGGCACCAATGCATTGAAGATCATGCGGATCGGCGAACCCTGATCTGCTCCGCGGGCGTGATCCTACTTTTTCATCTTGATGGCGCGGTTTCTGCCAGTAGAATGCAGATAGGCTTTTGCCTGGTTTATCAACTCTAGGAGACAATAATGAAAAATAAAATTTTGCGCGGACTGCTGGCGTTGGCTGGTGTCGCAATGCTGGCGGCCGGCCCGGCTCAGGCCCAGCAGCAATTTATCAATGTGCTCACCGGCGGTACCAGCGGCGTGTATTACCCGATGGGAGTGGCGCTGTCGCAGATTTACGTGAAGGCGATGCCGGACGTGAAAACCTCGGTGCAGGCGACCAAGGCTTCCGCCGAAAACCTGAACCTGTTGCAAGCCGGTCGCGGGGAACTCGGCTTCACGCTGGGTGACTCGCTGTCGGACGCCTGGAAGGGTGATGCCGAAGCCGGTTTCAAGACGCCGCTCAAAAAACTGCGCGGTCTGGCTGGCATTTACCCGAACTATATCCAGATCGTGGCATCGGCCGATTCCGGCATCAAAACTCTGGCTGACCTGAAGGGCAAGCGCATCGCGGTCGGCGCGCCGAAATCCGGCACCGAACTGAACGCGCGCGCAATTTTCAAGGCCGCCGGCCTGACTTACAAAGATTTCGCCAAAGTGGAATACTTGCCGTTCGGCGAATCGGTGGAGCTGATGAAGAATCGCCAACTCGATGCCACGCTGCAGTCGGCTGGTCTGGGTGTGTCGTCGCTGCGCGACCTCGCCACCTCGGTCAAGATCGTCGTCGTGCCGATTCCGGCCGACGTTGTGTCCAAAGTCGGCGATCCGGCCTACCAGTCCGGCGTGGTGCCGGCCAATACCTATGAAGGCCAGACCGGCAACGTGCCGACCGCGTATGTGCAGAACTTCCTGGTAACGCATGAAGGGGTACCGACCGACACCGTCTACAAAATGACCAAGAGCATGTTTGAAAACCTGGATCATCTGGTGGCGGCGCACGCCGCAGCCAAGTCGATCAGCAAGGAAACTGCGCTGGTCGGCATGCCACTGCCGCTGCATCCGGGTGCTACGAAGTACTACCGCGAAATCGGCCTGATCAAATAAGTAGGTAGCAGGTATAACGGGGGAGGGCAGTCATACCTTCCCCCGATCACGTACTCAGGAGCCCCGTAAAAATGTCTTCCCTTCATACCCCTGCCGAAGAATTCCAGGAACATGGCGCGCAACGCACACTCAGCGGCACTGCGCTGAAGATCCTGATTGCGGCCGCACTGGCATTCTCGACGTATCAATTGATCGTCGCCGCTTTTCACCCGTTGTCGTCGCTAACGATCCGTTCGCTGCATGTCGGTTTTCTGCTGTTGCTGACCTTTTTGATTTACCCCGCTTTCAAGAGCGGCAAGCTGACTTCGGTCGTCTGGTACGACTGGCTGCTGGGGGCGACCGGCTTCGGACTGTCGTTCTATCACTGGGTTTTCGAGGGCGACCTGATTCAGCGCTCGGGCGATCCGAGCAGCGCCGATCTGGTAGTCGGCGCGATCATGATCGTGCTGGTATTTGAAGCCACCCGCCGCATGCTCGGCTGGGCGCTGCCGATCGTGTGCGGCACGTTTCTGCTGTATGGCTTATTCGGGCAATATCTGCCGTCGCCACTCGGGCATCGTGGTTACGGCTTTGATCAGATCGTCAGCCAGTTGTTTCTCGGTACCGAGGGTATTCTCGGCATCCCGATCATGGTGTCGGCCACCTATATTTTCTTGTTCATCCTGTTCGGTGCATTTCTGGAACATGCCGGCATGATCAAGTTGTTCAATTCGATCGCGCTCGGTCTGGTCGGCCAGGCCAAGGGCGGACCGGCCAAGGTAGCGGTGATTTCATCCGGTTTCATGGGCACCATTTCCGGCTCCGGCGTCGCCAACGTGCTGACCGTCGGCCAGTTCACAATCCCGCTGATGAAGCGTTTCGGCTACAGCTCGGTGTTTGCCGGCGCGGTCGAAGCAACCGCCTCGATGGGTGGCCAGATTATGCCGCCGGTGATGGGCGCGGTGGCGTTCATCATGGCCGAGACGCTGAACGTGCCATATGTGGAAATCGTCAAGGCGGCGGTGATTCCGGCGACTCTGTATTACGTGACCGCGTTCTGGATGGTGCATCTGGAGGCGGGCCGCATGGGCCTGGTCGGCCTGCCGAAAGACCAGTGTCCGAGTCCGCTCAAGGCTCTGAAAGAGAGCTGGTATCTGGTACTGCCGCTGGCGGCGCTGGTCGGCATGCTGTTCCACGGTTTCACGCCGATGTTCGCCGGCCTGACCGGACTGGCGCTGACCGCGATTCTGATTCTCGGTGCGGCGGTGGCGGCGCGCGTGTCCAGCATGGCATTTCGCTACGTGTTCTGGGTCGGGCTGGGTCTGGCTGCGGCGACCTTCTTCGAGTTCGGCATTTATGCGATCCTGGCGGTGATTGCGCTGCTGGTGCTGGTGTGCTTTCGGGTCAAGGGCGGCCGCGACACCTTGCGCACGATCCGCGCCAGCCTGATCGATGGCGCCAAGCAGGCGCTGCCGGTCGGCGTGGCCTGCGCCATCGTCGGCGTCATTATCGGCGTGCTGACGCTGACCGGCGCCGCCTCCAGTTTTGCCGGCTTCATTTTGACGGTAGGCGAAAAAAGCCTGTTCCTGTCGCTGTTCCTGACCATGATCGTATGCCTGATCCTGGGCATGGGGATTCCAACCATTCCGAACTACATCATCACCAGTTCGATTGCCGCACCGGCATTGCTCAGTTTGGGCGTGCCGCTGATCGTCTCGCACATGTTCGTGTTCTATTTCGGCATCATGGCCGATCTGACGCCGCCGGTGGCGCTGGCGGCGTTTGCCGCGGCTTCTATCGCCAAGGCGTCGCCGATGAAAATCGGCATCAAGGCGACTCAGATCGCGATCGCCGGTTTCGTGATTCCGTACATGGCGGTCTACACGCCGGCGCTGATGCTGCAGGGTGAGTGGACCGCGGTAGCGGTAATCTATATCGTCGGCAAAGCGTTGCTGGCGATCGCCTTGTGGGGCGCCACCGCAGTCGGCTATCTGCTGGCGCCGCTGAAATTACACGAACGGGTGTTTACTGGTGTCGCCGCGCTGATGCTGGTGGCAGCGGTGCCGCTGACCGACCAGATCGGCTTCGCGATGGCGCTGGCGTTCATGATCTGGCATGTCTGGCAAAAGCGTCGGCTAGCGATTGCATGATCGGAGTTTGCCTGGCGGCGGCAGGACTGGTGGTGAGCCTGCCGTTGCAGGAATTCACCCTGGCCTGGACCCATTCGATCGAAAAAATCCGCTGGGAAGAGGATTACCGGGTGATGCAAACGGTGGACGGCGCCCGCCTGCAGTTGATCGAGGCGCGCATCCGCGGCTCCGGCGCCGGCATGGAGCCGCCGCCCGATGCGGTGCTGGCGGATGGCGTCTGGCATTACCGGCCGCCGCTGGCGCCGCTCGACCGGCTGCATTTGGCGCGCTCGGATTATGTGGCCGATTACAGCATCTGTTGGGACGGCAGTTGCCGCGGACTGGCGGAACTGGTCGGGCCGCCGGCAGCGGCGCCGGCAGTCGAGGCATTCGCCTGCGAGGCGCCCTGAAGCTTTTTTGATCGGCATTTTTATACCGTTTTTCCAGTATGATCGACAGTCTCAGGTTGCCCTGCTGCGCTTGCAGCGGAGCAGCTTAGGCCGCCTCACTTCCTCCCTGTTCGCCATTCAGTCGTTACTTGTCTCGATGGCGGGGCGGGACATGGGTTTCATTCATCACAAAGGAGAAAAAAATGAATCAGGCAAGCAAATCCATAGCTACAGCATTCGCCGCCATCATTCTGCTGGCCGGCTTGTCGGCCTGCCAAAAGCCAGAAGGCCCGGCCGAACGCGCCGGCAAGAGCATTGATGAGACGACCCAGAAAGCAGGCCAGGAAATCGAAAAAGCAGGGGAGAAAATCCAAGACTCGGCGAACGATGCGAAGAAATAGCAATCGCGCGCTCTGTTGCTTGAGAGGTTCGGCAGTTATTATGCCGCCCCAATGAATGAAAGCGCCGTGACCGCCTGCTGTTAGATTTGATGAAGGGGTTTTGGGTCAGGCGTAGAGGCGCTTCGGCGAAGTTCTCAGTTGGTGGTATGTAGTTGCATCGTGGCGGCTTCGAATTTGCCTTCGCACAGCAGCGGGATGGCATCGATACTTTTGGCGATGGCTTCATCGATAAGCATTTGTTCCTCTTTGCGCGGGCGGTGCAGCACGAAATCGACTACATCTTGCTGTAAATTCAGCGCGCGCGGATGACCGATGCCGATCCGCAAGCGCCAGTAATCCTGGCTGCCGAGCGCGGCGCTGATATCCTTCAAACCGTTATGGCCGCCGGACGAGCCGCCTTTCTTGATTTTGGCCAGGCCCGGGGCAATGTCGAGTTCGTCATGCACCACCAGCACTTCGTCCGGCAAGATTTTGTAGAACCGCGCCAAGCCGCCGACTGACTGGCCGGAACGGTTCATGAAGGTTTGCGGTTCCAGTAGCCACACTTCCTGCCCGGCGATGCTGGTTTTCGCCAGCAGTGCGTTAAAGCGTGATTCGCGTTGCAGTCGGCAGTGCGCCACCGAATTGGCCAGATTGTCGAGCAGCCAAAAGCCGGCATTGTGGCGCGTTTGTTCGTATTCTGGCCCAGGATTGCCGAGGCCGACGATGAGGCGGATGGACATGGTATGGTTTTAGAGCAAAACAGCGATTATCCCGGAGGAAGGGGGTTGCGTCCAATTGGTTGTGCCGGCAGCGGCTGGATCAGGTCAGATAGATATGAAAATAAACGATGAGTATTTTTAAAGTCGCTTTATATAATTGCGGTAAATTGCATGTTTTTTGCCATACTCCACATAATAACAATTTTTAGCTACAGTTCAGCCTGCTAGGTAACGACTGTTTGCATTCCATCTCCCGCACGCGAGAGAGAGAATGGTGAATAGTTACAATTTTTAAGACAATAAAAAACCCGTCACGAATGACGGGTTCCTGTACCCGGCTGTAGCAGCCGAATAATGCAACAGCTTAAAACTTAGGCTGCTGGCTTTTCTTCGGTAGCGACAACTACTTCTGTCTCTGTGCTGGCGACCGTGCCGGCAGGAATGGTGCCGGTTGCGACGGTTTGATCATCGCCATGCACGATAGCGCTCACGCCTTCTGGCAACACGATGCTAGACAAGTGAATTGATTCGCCGGCTTCCAGTGTTGACAAATCGACGGTGATCGATTCAGGCAGGTTGGCTGGCAGGCAGGCAATTTCCAATTCTGTCATGACGTGGCTGATGATGCCGGCAGACAGTTTGACGACCGGGGCGATGTCTGCATTGATGAAATGCAGCGGCACCTTGACGTGGATCTTCTGGTTCGCATCGACGCGCTGGAAATCGACATGCAACACGAGTTGTTTGAAAGCATGCACCTGGAAATCGCGCAGCAAGACTTTTTCAACTTTGCCGTCGATTTCGAGATCCAGGATCGAAGCGTGAAATGCTTCTTTTTTCAATGCGTGGTATAGCGCATTGTGATCCAGCGTAAGACTGATTGCAGGCTCGGTGCCGCCGTAGACGATACCAGGTGTTTGGCCGGTAATACGCAGGCGGCGGCTCGCTCCGGTCCCCTGCAGAGTGCGTTTGAATGCGATAACTTTCATTTTGAAGCTCCAGATAATGCAAGGCAATGCCTTGCGGTATAAATCCCCCGCGACCAGGGGATTCCAAGTGCGGGCATAGCGTTTGCCATGCCCTAATATTATGTTCAGCCCGGGTTTGGACCGGGCTGAACTTGATGTGTAGTTTTGCTTATTCCACGAACAGCGACATCACCGAATCGCCCTTGGTGATGCGGCGGAAGGTTTCCGCCAGCAGGGGAGCGCAGGATAATTGGCGGATCTTGCTGCAGGCTTTTGCTGCGTCCGACAACGGAATGGTGTCGGTTACGACCACTTCATCTATCTGCGAACTTACTATGCGCTCGATGGCCGGGCCGGACAGTACTGCATGCGTACAGTAAGCCAGCACCTTTTTGGCGCCGCGCTCTTTCAGCGCTTCGGCCGCCTTGGTCAGGGTTCCTGCGGTATCGACCATGTCATCCATGATCACGCAGTTGCGGCCTTCGACTTCGCCGATGATGTTCATCACTTCGGACACATTGGCTTTCGGACGGCGCTTGTCGATGATGGCGAGATCGCAATTGAGGCGTTTGGCCAGCGCACGGGCGCGCACTACGCCGCCGATATCGGGCGAAACCACCATCAGATCGTCGTAATTTTTCTTTACCAAGTCGCCCAGTAAAATCTTGGAGGCGTAAATGTTGTCGACCGGGATGTCGAAAAATCCCTGGATCTGGTCCGCATGCAAGTCCATGATCAGGACTCGGCCGACGCCGGCTTGCTCCAGCATGTTGGCCACTACCTTAGCCGAAATCGCGACCCGCGCCGAGCGCGGGCGACGGTCCTGGCGGGCATAGCCAAAATACGGTATGGCGGCAGTAATGCGGCCGGCCGATGCGCGTTTCAGCGCATCGACCATCAGGATCAGTTCCATCAGATTGTCGTTGGTCGGCGCGCAGGTCGATTGCAGCACGAAGACGTCCTTGCCGCGCACGTTTTCGTTGATTTCGACCATTACTTCACCGTCTGAAAACTTGGTGACGCTGGCCTTTCCCAAGGAAAGGCCAAGCTGTTTGCATACGTCAGTAGCGAGATCCGGCGTGGCGTTGCCGGCAAATACCATCAAGTTTTCGAGTGCCATGGAATAATGCCTAATTGCAGTCGTTAAAAGGATTAAAAGCCACCGACGCAGGACTGGATTAGTCTTACGTCGGCAGCTTTTATACTATATGCGTTTTTGCTTTATGTGACTTACTGGCAGGGAAGGAAGGACTCGAACCTTCGAATGCTGGAATCAAAATCCAGTGCCTTAACCAACTTGGCGACTCCCCTACACGATCGATTGTCTGCCGTCTTGTATGTGAAAAATTTACCATCATATTCAACGTCAAACCAATTCCTTACTGCGTTCTGAGCAAATCCGTCAGCGGATGTTGCGCGATGGCCCTGGCTTTCCATGCTCTCCAGTGCGGCGGTACCATTTTCAGTACTTCGCTGGCCTGATGTTCTTGCTCTACTGAACAGAACACACATGAACCTGAGCCGGTCATTCTAGCATCTCCGAATTTTTTTAGCCACTCTATGGCATTAAAAACTTCAGGAAACAACTCGGTGGCTACCGCTTGCAGATCGTTTTTTCCAAAGTTTTTTGGTGCCTTTGAAAAGTTCGATATTTTGACCAGATTTGTATCCCTTGTCAAATTCTTTGCATTAAATATTGCTGCGGTGGGAATGGATACGCCGGGTTCGATGACAACATACCAGCAAACGGGGGTGTCGATTGGACTCAAAACTTCGCCCACGCCTTCTGCAAAGGCGTTTTGTCCGAACAGGAAAAAAGGCACGTCGGCGCCGAGTTGCAAACCGAGCGTCATCAGTTCGGTTCGGCTGAAACCGGTTTGCCAAAGATGGTTCAGCGCCATCAGGGTGGTGGCGGCGTCCGACGAGCCGCCCCCCAGGCCACCGCCCATTGGCAAGCGTTTTTCCAGCGCGATGTCGGCGCCCGCCAGCGGCTTGCCCAGTTTTGCGCTGCCGGCAGCTTGCAGCAGGCGGGCTGCGCGCACGGTCAGATCGGAATCCTGCGGTACGCCGGGCAAGGCATTGCTGCGCTCGATTCGGCTGTCGTCGCGCAGTGCAAAGTGCAGCGTGTCGCCAAAGTCGAGCAATTGGAATACCGTTTGCAGCAAATGGTAGCCGTCCGGGCGGCGTCCGGTAACGTGCAAAAACAGGTTCAGCTTGGCCGGGGCCGGACAGTTTTTCAGTGTGCGCGCCGTTGCTATCGTTGGTATTGTCGCTACCGTCATCACGGTAGCGGCTGCCAGCTATCGATGACGATGCGAATCGCGATCTCGCCGGCTTGGGCAGTGTGGCGCGCAAGGTCGATGCGTTTTGGGTAGTCGGGTCCGCTGTCGCTTTCCTGCCAGGCCGGATAGTGGATCTGCCAGTCGTCGGGCGTGCGGATGGTGCCATCATTGCCTGCAGCAGCGATGCGCCGGCCGTGCGTATCGAGCGTATAGCCTTGCAGCCAGTTGCGCAGGTTGGCTACCGGCAGCGGCCAACCGAAAGCGTCGGCGGCCAGCGCATCGGCGTCGGCGGCGCTGCGCGGGGCTTGTCCGGGCTGGATCAGGGTAGCGCCTTGTGGCGTCAATTCGATGGTGGCGAGGGTTTGTCCGAGCGGCGACAGTAGCGTGACGAGGGTACGCGTGGCGGTTTGCGACCACGCGAAACTACCATGCAGCGCTTCGTCCTGGCCATTGCGCTGATAGCGTACCGAGAGCCGGCCGCTGAGTTCGATTGCGGCGTGATAGTTCTGTGCGGCGACGGTGCCTACGGTGTCGACCGCGCTGCCGGGCAAACTGGGCGGGCTGGCGCAGCCGGCCAGTAGCAGCGCCAGCCCGCAGGCCAGCACATAGTGCCGCGCCGGGCTTCCGAGTTTATTCAGCATGATTGTATGGTATTGGAGTATGGCAATAAACAGAGCTTTTCCCGCATTATTTTAGGCTGGTTTGAAAAATACGGTATGTAGTATATTGTTTCCATGAATCAGCTTTAGAGCTGTACCTTGAGTCTGGTCAGCGTGCTTTTCAGTATTGCGTTAGCCGGTTCCTTGACAAGTGCGGCGCGCCACAGTTGTTGCGCCTCGTCTTTTTTGCCACTCATCCACAGCACTTCCCCCAGATGGGTGCCGATTTCAACGTCCGGCCGCAGCGCGTAGGCGCGGCGCAACAGGGCCTCGGCTTGCTTGAAATTGCCTAGCCGGAATTCGACCCAGCCCATGCTGTCCATGATGAACGGATCTTCCGGCGCCAGTTCCAGTGCCCGGGCGATCAGCGTACGGGCTTCCGGCAGGCGCAGATTGCGCTCCGCCAGCGAGTAGCCGAGCGCATTGTAGGCGTGCTGTTTCTGGGGTTCGAGCTTGATGATGCGGCGTAGCGTAGTCTCCATTTGCTTGTACTGCTGCAGTTTTTCTGCAGCCATTGCGGCGTCGTACAGCAGTTCGGTATTGTCCGGGAAGCGCTTGCGGCCGGCCTCCAGAACCGAGAGTGCATTGCGGTGCTGGCCTGCTTCGCGCAGGATCAGTGCTTGCGCCAGGATGATCTGTGCCTGCTGCTGGGCGTTCTCGCTGGCGTAATCCTTCAGCAGACTTTGGGCAGCCGGCAAGTCGCCTTGTTTGGCGATCAGTTGCGCCCGTTTCAGCAATGCGCTGAAGTAGGCCGGGCTCTGCAGTTCGCCCGGCGCGATTTTTTCCAGCCAGCGCAGCGCGCCTGCGCTGTCATTGCGGTCTTCGGCGATCTGGGCCAGGATCATCAGCGCCTGGGTCGGATCGCGCTGCTCGCGCGGCATGTTTTCCAGCGCTGCAATATAAGTACTGAGGTATTTTTCGGCACTGCCCAGATCGTGGGCCTGCACCCCCAGAATACCCAGCGCGTAAATTGCTCCCAGATCATGCGGTTGCGCCTTGAGCAGGGTTTCAAACTGCCCGCCCGCCAGTTCGAACTGCTTTTGTTCGACCAGGATGCGCGCATACGCCATGCGGACTTCGCGCGCTTGCGGATGACTGTCCAGGAACTGCGTAAGCACTGCAACCGAAGCGTTCTGGTCGGCGCTCATCTGGGCCAGCGTCAGCGCCGCCAATTCAGAGTCCGGTTCGGCCTTGAGTGCGCGGCTGGCTTCCTCGAAGGCGCGTTCCCGGTCGCCCTTGGCAAGTGCGCCTTGCGCCAGTGCCAGCGGCGTCTGCGGCAAGCTGGCGTAAGGCGCCAGCAATTGCTCCAGCATGTCGAAGGCGCTGGCCTTATTTTTGGCACGCAGCAGCAGACGCTGAATCTGGACGATCAGTTCGCCGCGCTCTTGCGGGCTGGCTGCCTTGAGCCGCTCTGCGAGCAGGGGCTGGGCCTGCGCCAGTTGGTCGGACAGGATTACCAACCCGAGGTAATACTGGGTCGCTTCTTCCGAGTGCGGCGCCAGTTCGCGCCACAGCCGGATCGCCGACAGGGCTTCGGCCGGTTGGCTCACGCTCATCGCAAATTCCGCCGCGCGCCGGGCGATGCGTGGGTCGCGCGTTTCCTGGGCCACGGCCAGGGTGGTAATGTAGGCAGCTTGCCACTGGCCGCGTTGAAAGGCGATTTCGGCCGCCATCAGCTTGAACAGAATTTCATTCGTCAGCACGGTCGCCGGTAGCGCGTCTTTATTGTCCGCCCGGTCTGGCTCGGCGCCGGGTTCGCCCATGTCTGGCGGATCAAGCGGCACGCTGCCGGTGGCCGGTTCGGCAGCAGCTTCGGCCACAACTTGCTCTTGCAGGGTGGTGGATTCAGGCTGCAAAGCCGCGCATGCGGATAGCATGAGCGCAAGACTTGCAATGACGATGGTGTTTTTCAAGTGATTAATCCTGGCAAGGGTACTGGGGTGCGAGCGACGATTTTACCCTCAACCACATCCCCATGGGTTGAGCATTGTCTGCGGAACTTGTGTATTGTGCGTGCTTATTCGGATTGAGACCATCATGCCAGAACTGCCTGAAGTTGAAGTTACCCGCCGCGGCGTTGCACCTTATCTGGAGGGACACATCGTAACCGGCGTGGTGTTGCGCCGCGCCGGCTTGCGTTGGCCTTTCCCCGACGATCTGCCTGCACTGTTATGTGGGCGCACCATCGGCCTGACCGGGCGACGCGGCAAATACCTGTTGATCGGTTTCGCGCATGGCACGCTGATCATCCACTTGGGCATGTCCGGCCATTTGCGCATCCTGCCCTTGGGAAGTGCGCCGCAAAAACACGACCATTTCGATCTGCAGGTTGGCAGCCAGTTGTTGCGCCTGACCGATCCGCGCCGCTTTGGCGCGGTATTGTGGCACCCGGCCCAGGACGGCGAGGTCGAGCAGCATCTGTTGTTGCGCGGCTTGGGGGTGGAACCCTTCGGCTCCGACTTTTCAGGCCAGCTGCTGTACCGGCAGACTCGCCTGCGGCGGGCGGCGATCAAGCAAGTGTTGCTGGCCGGCGATATCGTGGTGGGCGTGGGCAATATCTACGCTTCCGAAAGTCTGTTTCGAGCCGGCATCAATCCGAAAACGCCGGCCCACCGCATCGGCCTGGCCCGCTACGAGAAACTGGCGCAAGCGATCCGCGACATACTGGCCGCCGCGATCATCCAGGGCGGTAGCACTTTGCGCGATTTCATCGGTGCCGACGGCCAAAGCGGATATTTTCAGCAGTCGTATTGCGTCTATGATCGTCGCGGTGTGGCTTGCAGGGTCTGCGGCGGGGCGATCCGGCAGATCAAGCAGGGACAGCGTTCGACGTTTTACTGTGTAAATTGTCAAAAGTAAGCGAGAGTGCTAGATTGAGCGCAATCAAATAGATTTATTTGGAGCAACATGAGCAATCTGGTCAGAAAATTCGAAGCTTACAGTGAGTGGCGCGCCGGCGTGACGGTGGCGCTGGGACGCTACCGCACATGGACCGGGCAGTCGCAATTGTCGGATACCGCCAGCGAACAGCGCATCACCCGCTTGCTGGGCAAGCTGGCCGATGACAAGCTGTCGATCGCTTTCGTGGCCGAATTCTCGCGTGGCAAGTCGGAGCTGATCAATGCGATTTTCTTTGCCGATTACGGCCAGCGCATCCTGCCATCTTCGGCTGGCCGCACCACCATGTGCCCGACCGAACTGTTGTACGACGAAACTTTTCCGCCGTCGATCCGCCTGTTGCCGATCGAAACCCGGGCCGAAATCCTTTCCACCAGCGATTTCAAGGGGCAAAGCAAGGTCTGGACCGTGCTGCCGCTGGATATTTCATCCTCCGACGGTATGCTGGAGGCATTCAAGCAGGTCAGCCTGACCAAGCGCGTGCCAGTCGAGGAAGCGATCAGGTATGGCTTGTTCGACGCCGCCAATCCGGATGACGGCCTGACGGTCGATGCTCAAGGGCAGGTCGAAATTTCCCGCTGGAGGCACGCGATCGTGAATTTTCCGCATCCGCTGCTGAAACAGGGCTTGATCATCATCGATACGCCGGGCCTGAATGCGATCGGCACCGAGCCTGAACTGACGCTGAACCTGATTCCGAACGCCCACGC
Source organism: Gelidimonas diazotrophica (assembly GCF_055694025.1). Lineage (NCBI taxonomy): Bacteria > Pseudomonadati > Pseudomonadota > Betaproteobacteria > Burkholderiales > Oxalobacteraceae > Gelidimonas > Gelidimonas diazotrophica. The sequence continues at coordinate 2,758,394 of NZ_CM146349.1, read as the reverse complement.
GGTGCTGTTCGTGCTGGCCGCCGATACCGGCGTTACCAAGAGCGACATCGAGGTCTGGCGCAACCATATCGGTTCCGGCCCTGGGCGCATGGTAGTGCTCAACAAAATCGACAGCATGTGGGATGAACTGCGCAGCCCGGAAGAGGTGGAACGGCAAATCGAGCGGCAGATTGAGAGCGTTACACAGATGCTGGCATTGCCGGATAAGCAGGTCTTTCCGGTGTCGGCACAAAAAGGGCTGGTTGGCAAAATCAACCGCGACCCGCAATTGCTGGCCAGGAGCCGTTTGCCGGCGCTGGAGGATGCGTTGGCGAACGCGCTGATTCCGGCTAAAAAAGAAATCATCCGAGCCCAGTTGACGGCTGACATCGAGTCGATGACTGCGGAGCACCTGACGGTGTTGTCGACGCGTGCGCGCAATGTCACGGAGCAACTGATGGAGCTGAAAAACCTGCGCGGCAAGAATCGCAGGGTTATCGAACACATGATGCAGCGCATCGACGTCGAGAAAAAGGAATTCGATGAAAGCTTGCTGAAATTGCAGGGCACGCGTGCGGTTTTTACGCGCCTGTCGATGGAAGTGTTCACTAACCTCGGCATGGAAATCCTCAAGGAAGACATCCTGAGCGCGCGCGATGCGATGCAACAAAGTAATTTTTCTATCGGCTTGCGCCAGGCGGTGCGGGTGTTTTTTGGCCGAGCCAAACACCATCTGGCGCTATCCGGGCAAAAGACCGAAGAAATTACCGAAATGATGACGGTCATGTACCGTAAATTTTCGACCGAACACGGCCTGGCGGTATCGATGCCGATGCCGTTCTCGCTACAAAAATACTGCAATGAAATCGAGCTGATCGAGACCGTGTATCAAAAGCAGTTCGGCGCCGCCGCCATCATGACCACGCCACAGGTAGTGCTGATGCAGAAATTCTTCGACTCGATCGTCTCGCGCGTCAAGCACAGCTTCTTGCAGGCCAACCGCGACGTTGAAGCCTGGCTGAAAGTCATCATGGCGCCGCTCGAAGCCCAGATCCGCGAGCACAAGAGTCAGTTGAAACGGCGCCTGCAATCGATGCAGCGCATTCATCTGGCGACCGATAGCCTGGAAGAAAAAATCCAGGCCATCGAGGTAATCCAGATTGATTTGCAGGTACATAAAGACACCATGCTGCAATTGCAACACGCACTGATGGCAGCCTTGGCAACTGGCGCCGCACCGCTGCTGCAGGCTGCATAGTTGTACAAATACGCGAAAGCCGACGCCGGCGCCAATGCTGATACTGATAGGCAGCAGATCGATGATTTCATCGATCCGAGCTTTTCCGCCTGCGTGATCGGATGGCAAAAAGAACACGGCCGCCATCTGCTGCCATGGCAAAACACGCACGACGCCTACCGCATCTGGCTCTCGGAAATCATGTTGCAGCAGACCCAGGTTGCCGCAGTGATTCCTTATTACAACCGCTTCCTGATACGTTTTCCCGACCTGTTTTCCCTTGCTGCCGCGTCTTCTGAAGCCGTGATGTCGCACTGGAGCGGCCTCGGCTATTATTCGCGCGCACGCAATTTGCACCGCTGCGCGCAGCGCGTGGTGGCGGAGTATGGCGGGGTTTTCCCGGCTGATCCCGTCTTGCTGGCCGAATTGCCCGGCATCGGCCGCTCCACCGCCGCCGCCATTGCCGCATTCTCGCAAGGGGTGCGGGCCGCCATCCTGGACGCCAACGTCAAGCGCGTGCTGATGCGCGCCTTCGGGATCGAAGGTTATCCCAGCGCCAAACCGGTGGAAGATGCGCTTTGGCTGCGCGCGCAAGCCTTGCTGCCACAGTGTGGCATCGAGGCTTACACCCAGGGTTTGATGGATTTAGGGGCGACGCTATGCACGCGCAGCAAACCGGCCTGCGGCAGATGTCCGTTGATGTCGCGCTGCGTGGCGTATGCCAGCGATCGGGTTGCGTTATTGCCGATGCGCAAACCGAAGCCGCCGGTACCGCATAAGCAGACCGCGATGCTGATCATTACCGACGGAGATCAGGTGCTGTTGCAGTTGCGTCCGGACAATGGAATTTGGGGTGGCCTGCTATCGTTGCCGGAAGTGGATGGGCAAACCGCGCTGAATCCGGAGCAGTTGCCGGACCCGGCACAGTTTGCGCAATCGGTCGCCCGCATCGTCGCGCCGTTCGGCAGCATCGCGTCTTGCCAGCCATTGCCGTCGTTTTTCCACGGTTTTACCCACTTCAAGTTGCAGGTCACGCCGTATCGGGTCAGGCTGGCGCGCCGTTTGACACCGGCAGGACAGGGCAGTCACGTCTGGTATGCACAGAGCCAACTGGCTGATGCACCGCTGCCGGCACCGGTCAAGAAACTGCTGCTGGCGTTGTTCGGCGCGGCCGCGAAAGCGCTGCAAACTGGCTGAGATAAAAAATATACCGTATATTGTATTTTACAAAATACACTGAATATATGCGGTAAATACAGTGTTTTTACCTATACTGCCACTTTCTCTGGTCGTGGTCCAAGTTCTCGATGGCGCAATACCACGTGCTCCGCGTGTTCAAAGTATTGTGCCAGCTGTTCGGCCATATACACCGAGCGGTGCTGACCGCCGGTGCAGCCGATGGCCACCGTCAGGTAACTGCGGTTATTTTTCTTGAAGGCCGGCAGCCATTTTTCGACGAAATTGCGAATATCGTTGAACAGGTCGGCGGCGTCCGGTTCTGCATCCAGGAAGGCGATGACCGGCCCATCGCGGCCCGTCAGCGCGCGCAGGTTGCTGTCGTAAAACGGGTTCGACAGAGTGCGCACGTCAAATACCAGGTCGGCATCCAGCGGGACGCCGAATTTGAAGGCAAACGATTCGAATAGCAGCGTCAGCGGTGTGCCCTTGATTTCGACCAGATCGGAGATCCACAGCCGCAATTTGTTGACACTCATGCCGGAAGTGTCGATTACCTGACTGTAGCCTTCGAAGGCTACCAATGTTTCACGCTCTTCCCGGATGCATTCTTCCAGGGTGCTGTGTCGTTGCGCGCCTTGCCCAAAATCGGCGCGGTGCGACAGCGGGTGGCTGCGGCGCGTCTCGGAAAATCGTGTGATCAGCGATTCGGTTTTGGCCGTCAGAAACAAGACCTTGACGTCGTGCCCTTCGCTTTTCAGGCGCTCGATGTCGGCCGGTAGCGCAGCGAACGATTTGGCGCTGCGCGCATCGATGGCAATCGCTGCAGTATCGACGCCCTCTGCACTAAGAGTTGCAATCAGAGCGCGCAGCAGGGTCGGCGGCAGGTTGTCGACGCAATACACGCCGGCGTCCTCCAGCGCATTCAGTGCGACCGATTTGCCGGAGCCGGAAATTCCGGTAATGAGAATAATGCGCATGGATCTATGATTTTATAGAGGAAGAGGAAAAGAGATGGGGGAGACGTTTAGTCTTTCCATCATAACGTCAATCTTCGCTCATCGCCTTGCGCTGCCGTTCCATGAATTGTTCCAGCGTATCGATGCCGCGCAATTGCAGGATGGTGTTGCGTACCGCCGCCTCCAGCAAGACCGCGATGTTGCGACCTGCCGCCACCGGAACGATGACCTTGCGCACCGGCAGTCCCAGCACGTCTTCGGTCTGCGATTCGAACGGCAGCCGGTCCATATGATCTTCCAGCACGCCGCGGCGCACCAGGTGCACGATCAGTTTGAGCCGCATCTTGCGGCGCACCGCCGTCTCGCCAAAGATCGTCTTGATGTCCAGCAAGCCCAGGCCGCGCACTTCCAGCAGGTTTTGCAACAACTTGGGGCAACGGCCCTCGATCATGTTCGGCGCGATGCGCGAAAATTCGACCGCGTCGTCCGCTACCAGGCCGTGGCTGCGCGAGATCAGTTCCAGCCCCAGCTCGCTTTTGCCGAGCCCCGACTCGCCGGTAATGAGCACGCCGACTCCCAGCACATCCATGAATACGCCGTGCATCGTGATGTGTTGCGCGAGTTTTTTGGACAAATAGACCCGCAGATAATCGATCACCTGCGCGGCCGGCAAGGGAGTGGAAAACAACGGGATGTTTTTCTCATCGCAGCCGGCCATGATGTCGATTGGTGTTTCCAGCCCCTGCGCAATGATCAGCGCCGGCGGCTCGCCCGCCATCAGTTCGTGCGTTTGATAGTCGCGCGACTGCACCCTGAGATTTTTGTAATATTCGATTTCCTGATGCCCGAACACTTGAATCCGCCCCGGATGAATCAGGTTCAGATGGCCGACCTGGTCCGCCGCCGAGGCGGCGTCGCCGGATATCAGTCGTTCGCTGCCGGAGAAGCCGGCAAACCATCCCAGCTCCAGTGCTTCACGGTTGTCGTCAAACAGTTGCTGAATAGTGAGAGGCATTGTTGGTGGCATGGTCGGAATGGGTGCTGGTTTGAAAGGGGGGCAGCAAGCTGGGAATGTTGGCGGTTAGCTGCTAGCGGGAGGCGGCAATTTTTTGCTGTTGTGGTTCCCAGGAGACTATGCGTTGGTGCACGGATGCCATGTCGGGGTCAGCGGTGAGCGCCGCACGAATCGCATCATCGGAAAACATCTCGGCTATTTCCGACAGGATTTCCAGATGCTGCTGTGTCACATGATCCGGAATCAGCAGGAAAATCAACAATTTAACCGGTTGTCCATCGGGGGACTCGAAAGGAATTGGCTCGGCCAGGCGCACGAAAGCGGCTAGCGGCGCTTTCAAGCCCTTGATGCGGCCGTGCGGCACCGCCACGCCATGGCCGAGACCGGTCGAGCCCAGGCGTTCCCGCGCGAACAAGTTGTCGGATACGTTGGAGCGCGCGATACCGCAATTATTTTCAAAAATCAGGCCGACTTGTTCGAAAGCTCTTTTCTTGCTAGAGACTTCAAGGTCGAGCACGACATTGTTCGGTGGCAATATTTTTGCGAGATTTGTCATGATGCAAATAGTAATGGTGCAATGCACAATCGGTCCATGTGACGGCGATTATAAGCTTCTTTGCAGCGTGAGTAATGATGTGCAACAGATGTTAAGTACTTGTCCATGAAAAACACGAAAAGCACGAAAAACTGCATGACAATTCTTTTGACTGTTATTTATCAGTATGCAGGCCTGCATTACTGAAATATCACGTGTTTTTCGTGGACATATTTTTTCGATTAGGGACGTGCGCAACATCAGTCAGTTGAAATTAATGCGTCCGAACAGGAACAATACGTCGCCATTGCCCTTGTTGTTCGAAATGCGCGGTATGTAGGCGGCCATCAGTTTTGCATCGGGGGTACCGATCGAGGCCACCGGCAAGACGGCCGGAAACGGCAGGCCGCCCCAGGTGTCGGTGCGGCTAACGAGCATTGCAGTCCAGCCGGCGCCGACCTCCAGTCTGCCAGCGACCGGCCAGATCCACTGGTAGGCGTAGCCGGCCATGAGTTGCGGGTCGTAGTGGGAATCCGAAATCGCCATCCCGAACAGGTATTCTTCATTTCCATCCGGGTTGCGCAGGGTTTTGCCGTAGCCCAAGCCCCAGGCGTTTTCGTTGAATTCCCTGATGCGTTCAGGCGTGTAGGTGGTTCTGCCGTGATGCGCGTAGCCGGACAGGAACAGGCTGGTTTTGCCCTGATCGTTGATTGCTTCGGCTTTGGTGCGCACCATGTTCCTGGTTTGCTGCCACCAGCCGAGGTTTTCGACGTTTTCAGTTGGGTTGTCTGCCGCCGTCGCGCTGCAGGACGCGGCCAGCAGCACCGCAGCAAGGCCGCAACCGCTGGCTGCCGCCTTGCATTGCCTGAGAAAATTTGTTGCGAACCATGTCATTGCGTGCTGTCCTCGACTGCTTCGATATTTCGATTATTGGACGCCAATGCCGGCGTCACTGGCGGGCATTGCGTAAGTTCAATGCTTGTGTGCCGGCGCTGAAATTGCTGCGCCAGGGGTTGATGTCGAGTCCGCCGCGCCGCGTGTAACGTGCATACACCGCCAGTTTTTGCGGTTTGCATTGGCGCAGAATGTCGATAAAAATCCGCTCCACGCATTGCTCATGAAATTCATTGTGGGTGCGAAATCCGATTAAATATCGCAGCAAGCCTTCTTCATCGATTGGCGCGCCATAATAACGTATCTGCACGCTGCCCCAGTCCGGCTGGCCGGTTACCAGACAATTCGATTTCAGCAGATGCGACACCAGCGTTTGTTGCACCGGCGCTGTGTTGGGGATGGTTTTAAGTAGCGCCGGATTGGGTGTGTAATCGCTGACTTCAATATCCAGCCGGTCCAGCAACTGGCCTTCCAGTTCGCCGAATTTCAGCGTCCCGAAAGATTCCGGCAGGGTCAGCGCAACCTGCACCGGCGCGCCGAATCCTGCCGACAGATCGGTGTGCAGCAAGTGCAGCAGCGCATCGGTGCCCGCCAGCCGGGTCTGGTTGAAGGAATTCAGATACAGCTTGAAGGATTTGGATTCGATGATGTTGGGCGAATCGGCCGGCACCGTGATGGTGGCAATCGCCACTTGCGGTTTGCCGCGCAGATTGAGCCAGGATAATTCGTAAGCATTCCAGATGTCGAGGCCGAAAAAGGGCAGGGTGCCCAACTCTGGCCCCAGCCCCAGTTCATCCCTTTTGCCCTGGCGGGCGATCGGAAACAGCAAGGCCGGTGCGTATTCGGCCTGGTAACTGGCGGGTTTGCCCAGTGGCGACTGGTCCGGCGTGGAGGGCGTGTGCATCAATGCTTATCCTAAAATTATCCTAAAATTATCCCAAAAACAGTTTATAAACTGGATTTTCGCTCTCATCCCAATGGCGGTAGCCGACCGTGTTCAGGAATGCGCGAAAGTCTTTCATTTCTTTCTTCGGCACTTGCAAGCCGATCAAAATGCGGCCGTAATCGGCGCCGTGGTTGCGGTAGTGAAACAGGCTGATGTTCCAGTTCGGCGCCATGCAGGACAAGAACCGACACAGTGCGCCGGGCCGCTCGGGGAATTCGAAGCGGTACAGCAATTCGTCTTGCGCCAGCGGGCTTTTGCCGCCGACCAGGTAGCGAATATGCAATTTTCCGAGTTCGTCATCGGTCAAATCGAGCGTCTTGAAGCCGTGTTTCTCGAATTTTTTGGCGATCTTGTCGGCTTCGTCGCGATTCGCGATCTGGATGCCGACGAAGATATGCGCCTCTTTTTCGCCGCTGATGCGGTAGTTGAATTCGGTCACATTGCGTTCCCCGATCAGTTCGCAGAAGCGCTTGAAACTGCCGCGCTCTTCTGGAATAGTGACGGCGAACACCGCTTCGCGCGCTTCGCCGACTTCGGCCCGCTCGGCGACGAAGCGCAGGCGGTCGAAATTCATGTTGGCGCCGCAGGCGATGGTCACCAGGGTTTCGTTCTTGAGCGGCTTTTTGTCCGCCTTGGCGCGTGCAATGTAGGCTTTTGCGCCCGCTACTGCCAATGCGCCGGCCGGTTCCAGAATGCTGCGGGTATCCGTAAATACATCCTTGATCGCGGCGCAGATGGCGTCAGTATCGACCAGGATCACTTCGTCCACATATTGCTGGGCGAGGCGGAAAGTTTCTTCGCCGACCAGTTTGACCGCAGTACCGTCGGAAAACAGGCCGACATCGGGCAACGTGATGCGTTTGCCGGCTTTCAGACTGCGCGCCATGGCGTCGGAATCGATGGTTTGGACGCCGATGATTTTGATGTCGGGGCGCACTTGCTTGACATACGCGGCTACGCCGGCAATCAGGCCGCCGCCGCCGATGGCGACGAAAATGGCGTGGATCGGGCCGGAATGCTGGCGCAGGATTTCCATCCCAATGGTGCCAGCGCCGGCGATCACATACGGATCGTCGAACGGGTGGATGAAGGTCAGCTTGTGCTTCTTTTCCAGCGTCAGCGCGTGGTCACAGGCATCGGTGAAGGACTCGCCGAACAACACGGTTTCAACCAGTGCGCCGCCGTGCGCCTTGACCGCCTCGACCTTGACCGGCGGCGTGGTGGTGGGCATCACGATCATCGCCTTGCAGCCGAGCTTTGCCGCCGCCAATGCGACGCCTTGTGCATGGTTGCCGGCCGAGGCGCAAATTACGCCGCGTTTCAATTGTTCTGGCGTTAAGTGCGCCATCTTGTTGTAAGCGCCGCGCAGCTTGAAGCTGAACACGCTTTGCATGTCTTCGCGCTTGAAATAAATTTTGTTGCCCATGCGCTCAGACAGAGTGGGCGCGAATTCCAGTGGGGTTTCAGAGGCTACGTCATAGACGCGGGCAGTCAGGATTTTCTTCAGGTAGTCGGTATTCATTATGTTTGGGTGGCGTCGATTTGGGTGCGGCATCATCTGGTTCGCAATCCGGCTCGAACAGGGCTGGTGGCCGGTCGGGTGCGCAGTTGGCATCAGCGCGGATAGGCGCCAAGCCATGACGTGGATGTGAAAAATGCCAAGTGGTCATTGCTGGTCGCTTATTATAATGGACGTTTTTTTCGCGACCGTCCAAAGTCTTTCATGATCGAATCTGCAATCGCTTGGCTATTAGGCGTTCTGGCGCTACCAAAAATCGGGCTGACATCGGTTTTTGTGATCGCATTTATCGCTGCGACTTTGCTGCCGTTGGGCTCGGAGCCGCTGATTTTTGCGGTGATCAAGGCCGATACTGCGTTGTTCTGGCAAGTCATCCTGGTGGCTACCGCCGGCAATACGCTCGGCGGCATGGTCAATTACTGGATCGGCTATGGCGCCAAGAGCGTATTTGCAAAAGAGCGGGAAAGCCGCTGGTTCGGCTGGTTGCGTCGTTTCGGCGCGAAAACGATGCTGTTGGCCTGGTTGCCCGGCGTGGGCGACCCGATTTGCACCCTGGGCGGCTGGCTGCGCTTGCCGTTCTGGCCTTGCGCTGCATATATGGCGCTGGGTAAATTCTGCCGCTACATCACGGTGACCTGGCTGCTGCTCAGTGTACCCAATGGCGTGTGGCGCCAAATCGCACTCTGGCTGGCTTAGTAGCAGTTTATATACAGCGTCAGGTATAAAATGTATGCGCTTGTATTGTATGCGGTAACAGCCATGTTTTAATGCATACTCCACCTATAAATAGATCATGTAGAGGCCCGGTCCAAACTCCAGGCAAACCGCGTTAAGGCGTATGAAGCGTAAGGCTGTTGCGACGTGCTGCGGCGCGATACGCTAAAATGCTTTTTTAGTGTCAGTCCAACACCACGCCATGAACGCCCCAGCACACATCCAAGCCTTGCTCTCAGACGCGCCCGCCGGCCCCGGCGCTGCGCCGACCCGTTTGCGCGAAATTCCTTATAACTACACCTCGTTTTCCGACCGCGAAATCGTCATCCGTTTGCTCGGCGAAGAAGCCTGGAAGCTGCTCGACACGCTACGCGGCGCGCGCCAGACCGGCCGTTCCGCCAGGATGCTGTACGAAGTCCTGGGCGACATCTGGGTGGTGCAGCGCAATCCTTATCTGCAAGACGACATGCTGGACAACCCCAAGCGGCGCCAGAGCCTGATCGATGCGCTGAACCATCGCCTGGCCGAAGTCGAGCGCCGTCGCGTCACCACTGACTTGGCCGATGCCGGCGACGCCGAGGCGGTCAAGCGCAGCGTCAGCGTGGAGGCGCTGCTGAAAGCGGCGCGCCAGGCGGTGGCCGATTTTGCCGAGGATTTCCATCGCACCTACGACTTGCGCAAACGCGCCACCAAAGAGCTGCGGCGCTATACCGAGAAAGACAATATCAAGTTCGACGGTTTGAGCCGGGTGTCGCATGTGACCGACGCCACCGACTGGCGCGTCGAATATCCGTTCGTGGTGCTCACGCCCGATACTGAAGACGAAATGGCCGGTCTGGTCAAAGCCTGCATCGTGCTCGGTCTGACCATCATTCCACGCGGCGGCGGCACCGGTTATACCGGCGGCGCGATTCCGCTGACACCTTTTTCGGCCGTCATCAATACCGAAAAACTGGAGCAACTGGGCGCGGTTGAAATGCGCACGCTGCCCGGCGTGGATCGCGAATACGCAACCATTTATTCAGGCGCGGGCGTAGTCACCAAGCGCGTTTCGGACGCCGCCGAGCAAGCCGGTTTCGTGTTCGCGGTCGATCCGACTTCGGCTGAAGCATCCTGCATCGGCGGCAATGTCGCGATGAACGCCGGCGGCAAAAAGGCGGTGTTGTGGGGCACGGCGCTGGATAATTTAGCTTCGTGGCGCATGGTTGACCCGAATGGCGACTGGCTCGAAGTCACGCGCATTGAACACAATCTGGGCAAGATTCATGATCAGCCCATGGCGAAATTCAAGCTCGAATGGTCGCATCCGGGGGCCAAAGGCGGGCGCAGTACACCGTTCAAAACCGAAATGCTGGAGATCGAAGGCCGCAAATTTCGCAAGGAAGGTTTGGGCAAGGATGTAACCGATAAATTCCTGTCGGGTTTGCCGGGCGTTCAGAAAGAAGGCTGCGACGGATTGATTACTTCGGCGTGCTGGATTTTGCACAAAATGCCGAAATTCGCCCGCACCGTGTGCCTGGAGTTTTTCGGTCAGGCCAGCGACGCGATTCCGAGCATCGTCGAAATCAAGGATTATCTCGATGCCGAAACCAAAAAAGGCGGCGCAGTGCTGGCCGGCCTGGAACATCTGGACGAGCGCTATTTGCGTGCGGTTGGCTACGCCACCAAATCCAAGCGCGGCGTATTGCCGAAAATGGCTTTGTTCGGCGACATCGTAGGCGACGACGAAAATGCGGTCGCGCAAGCGGCCTCGGAAGTGGTGCGCATCGCCAACACCCGCGTCGGCGAAGGTTTCGTCGCGGTGTCGCCTGAAGCGCGCAAGAAATTCTGGCTCGACCGCGCCCGCACCGCCGCTATTTCCAAGCATACCAACGCCTTCAAGATCAATGAAGACGTGGTGATCCCGCTGGACCGGATGGGCGAATACACCAATGGCATCGAGCATATCAATATCGAACTGTCGATTCGCAACAAGCTGCAATTGATCGATGCCTTGCGCGGTTTTTTCGCTGCCGGCAATCTGCCGCTCGGCAAGAGCGAGGATGCCGAAGGCGAGGCGATTCCCGATGCGGAAATGCTGGAAGACCGCGCCCATCAGGCTATGGAATTGCTCGATCTGGCCCATGCGCGCTGGACTTATTTGCTGGAAAACATAGATAAGCCGCTGGCGCAATCGAGAGATATTCTGCTTACGCTCGGCCTGGAAAAACTGGCACCCGTGTTTGCGCAACGTTTGATTGCGCAGCCGGATGCACTGGTATTTCATGTGCTGCAAGATCGCACCGTGCGCGTGTCCTGGAAGCAGGAAGTGCGCGCCGCGCTGCGCCAGATATTCAGCGGCGCTGCATTCAAATTGATCCTCGATGAGTGCACTGCAATCCATCAGCGCGTGCTGCGCGGGCGCGTTTTCGTGGCGCTGCACATGCACGCCGGCGACGGCAATGTGCATACCAATATCCCGGTCAATTCCGACGATTACCAGATGCTGCAAGATGCCCACGCAGCGGTGAGCCGCATCATGGCGCTGGCGCGTTCGCTGGGCGGCGTGATTTCCGGCGAACACGGTATCGGCATCACCAAGATCGAATACCTGACCGACACTGAAATCGACGCATTTCGTGATTACAAACAGCGCATCGATCCGGAAGGCCGCTTCAACAAGGGCAAGCTGCTGGCCGGGGCCGATTTGCGCAACGCTTACACGCCGTCGTTCGGCCTGATGGGCCACGAATCGCTGATCATGCAGCAAAGCGATATCGGCGCGATTTCGAATAGCATCAAGGATTGCCTGCGCTGCGGCAAGTGCAAACCGGTGTGCGCCACCCATGTACCGCGGGCGAATTTGCTGTACTCGCCGCGCAACAAGATTTTGGCGACTTCGCTGCTGGTGGAAGCCTTCCTGTATGAAGAACAAACCCGGCGCGGTATTTCGATCAAGCACTGGGATGAGTTTTCCGATGTGGCCGACCATTGCACGGTGTGCCACAAGTGTGTAACACCATGCCCGGTCGATATCGATTTCGGCGAGGTGTCGATGAACATGCGCAACCTGCTGCGCAAGATGGGACAGAAGAAGTTCAATCCCGGCACCGCTGCCTCGATGTTCTTTCTCAACGCCACCGATCCGGCCACCATCAACGCTACTCGACAAGTGATGATTGGCTGGGGTTACAAGGCGCAGCGCCTGGGTCACGACATCCTGAAAAAATTCGCTAAAAAGCAGACCAAAGCGCCACCGGCTTCCGTCGGCAAACCGGCGGTCAGGGAACAGGTGATCCACTTCATCAACAAGAAGATGCCCGGCAATCTGCCCAAGAAAACCGCGCGCGCGTTGCTCGATATCGAAGACGATAAAATCGTGCCGATCATCCGCGACCCGCAAACCACTACGGCGGATACCGAAGCGGTGTTCTACTTCCCCGGTTGCGGCTCGGAACGTCTGTTTTCGCAGGTAGGACTTGCGACGCAAGCGATGTTGTGGCACGTCGGCGTGCAGACCGTATTGCCGCCGGGTTATCTGTGCTGCGGTTATCCGCAACGCGGCAACGGTGAGTATGACAAGGCCGAAAAAATGATGACCAGCAATCGCGTGCTGTTTCATCGTATGGCCAATACGCTCAATTATCTCGATATCAAGACCGTGATCGTGTCGTGCGGCACTTGCTACGATCAACTGGCGACCTATGAGTTCGACAAGATATTCCCAGGTTGCCGGATCATCGACATCCATGAATACCTGCTGGAGAAAAGCGTCAAATTGGAAGGCGTGGCCGGCACCCGCTACATGTACCACGAGCCGTGCCACAACCCGATGAAACTGCAAGATTCGGGCAAGACCATCAATGCCTTGATCAGCACCGTGGACAACGTCAAGATCGAGAAAAACGATCGTTGCTGCGGCGAATCCGGCACGCTGGCGGTCAGCCGCCCGGACATCGCGACCCAGATTCGTTTCCGCAAGGAAGAAGAGATGGTCAAGGGTGCCGACAAGCTGCGCGCCGATGGTTTCACCGGCGAAGTCAAGATTCTGACCAGTTGCCCATCTTGCCTGCAAGGGTTGAAGCGCTACGACGACGATAGCGATACCGATGCTGATTACATCGTGATCGAACTGGCCAAGCATTTGCTGGGCCAGAACTGGATGCCCGAATACGTCGCCCGCGCTAATGCAGGCGGTATCGAGCGCGTATTAGTATAAGAAGCAGTATAAGAAGCAGTATAAGGACCGGACTTGACGATGCAGATCGATTGTGAATTATGTTCTTTGCAGGGCGGTGAAGTCGTGCATGTTGCGGCTCACTGGCACGTGGTGCTGGTGGATGATGCCGGCTATCCCGGTTTTTGCCGCGTGATCTGGAACGGTCATGTGCAGGAAATGACGGATCTGCCGCTGGCAGAGCGCAATTCGCTGATGGCGGCGGTGTGGCAAGTCGAAGCTGCGGTGCGCGACGTGATGCAGCCGCACAAGATCAATCTGGCCAGCCTGGGCAACATGGTGCCGCATTTGCACTGGCATGTGATCCCGCGTTTTGAGGACGATGCGCAGTTTCCCGCCCCGGTCTGGGCCCAGGCGCAACGCGCAACAGCGCCCGAAACCCTGGCGCAGCGCAGAGATCTGCTGCCGACCTTGCGCACCGCGATCCGGGCCCGGCTGGCTTCTCTAATCTAACTAAACTGGACAATAACTGGATAATTATCATGGCTGAAATCATGGCTGGATCGAAACAGGCCGCAGCAACTCCGATTCCGACCGAATTGACCGTGCGCAAGCAATCAAAGGTACTGGAAATTACTTTTAACGATGGCGCTGCTTTCGTGCTGCCGTTCGAATTGCTGCGCGTGTACTCGCCGTCGGCCGAAGTGCGCGGTCACGGCCCGGGGCAGGAAGTGCTGCAAACCGGCAAACGCGAGGTGGAATTGACGGCGCTGGAGCCGGTCGGCAACTACGCGGTGCAGCCGCATTTTTCCGATGGTCACAATACCGGCATCTTCGCCTGGGATTACCTGTATTGGCTGGGCGCCAACCAGACTGATCTCTGGGCTGAATACCTGGCGCGTCTGGAGGCCGCCGGCTATAGCGCCGATGCCGGACGCACGACTCCCATGACCGCCGCCTCCGACGCTCACGCTTGCGGCCACAAGCATTAATGCGCCGCGGTCACAAGCATTAATGCGCCGAAAAAATTCCATCCTTGGAAAGAATCTGGAATGATTCCCTGACCAAGAGATTGAACTGGATGGAAGTCCATAAACCCGCCTCAAGCCCAGCGCTGATGCGGGTTTTTTTACCGAGCGTTCTAACCTCGGTTGACATGCAATCATTAAAAAGCCAAGCCACTGGTGACCAAAAATTGCTTGCATGTATTTTAGTTTTACCTGTTTGTTCCCGATTATTTGCATGAATTTTCATGAAAATCACGCTGCAGATATCCAAGATTATCTCTCCCGGTAATAATTTTCTGACGATTCCATCATTGAAGAGCCGTTCGATTTCGTCATTCGACGATTCCGGCAGGACGGCCATGTTACGCAAAACAATATTTTTTCTCCGTATGTGCGGCAGCGAACAGAACTTCCCGGCCGAAACCCGGATAACGGATGCGTGACGGATAGTTGCGCCAAAGCCTGTCTGCGCGATGTTGCACAACCGGTGCCGTAGTGGGGTCAATCCGTCTGTGAAGCACGACGCAACTGTAAAAAATAGCGACAAAAAATAGCGACAAAAACAGCGGTCAGACCGAAATTTTTCGGCGCCGGATTGGTATCGAAACACAGGGAACACAAATGAAAAATCAGCAACGCTATGCGAAACCGTTCATGTGGTTTTTAGCATTACTCATGACAGCACTCGTGGCCGGATGCGGCGGCGGAAGCGATCAAGGCCGAGATCCGATTCTGGGCGCGGGTGTCGTTGACCCACTCGCCGCAGCCATCTTCGTTCCGCCAACGGGTGCGATCATCCCAGGCGCTGCATGTACTGCAGCCTCGGGAAACATAACAGTACCCACGGTAACTACGTCCGATCCCGTTAATGGTAAGCAGCTTGTGACGACCAGCACGGTTGGCGTCGCCGGCAACGGAAAATCGATCACTGCCACTTTCAGTCTGGTGATGAACGCCGCAACGATCAACCCCGGAACCTTTACTCTGGCGCGAGTGGGCGGCGCTGCCCTGATACCAGCGTCGGTGATCTATGACGCCAAAGTAGCGACCTTAAAGACATCATCAGCTCTGCTGGCTAATACCGAATATACGGCGGTCATCCAGGGTACGGTCACAAGCGCTGCCGGCACCCCAATCGGCTGCAACTATGTATGGACCTTCAAGACCGCAACTGTCGCCGCTGCTGGCGCCCCGTCGGTAAATCTTGGATTGGCGGCTCCGTACGCGATTGCGTCTACTGCCGGAGTAACTAATGCCGGCGCTACCACGATTAACGGGAATGTGGTGCTGGACCCAAATGCTACCTGTAATGGTGAGTCCGTTTTAGCTGCTGGAACTTTTGGCCTTTGCAATGGTTTCGCGCCAACCCTCAATGGAGTGGTAGCCAGCCCTTTATTTCCAGATGCAGGAGTCACTTCGGGCGCTGTCAAGGCGGATTTGCGAGCAGCGTATATCGCCCTCTCTCCCGCTATATTGGCAGGAGCCACCGCGATACCGGCTGGCACTACTTTAGGAAACTCGGCCGGGAGTGCTTTGGTGCAGGGAGATAATTATTTCGTGCCTGGCGTTTATCAATCCCTGACGTCGATTTCGATCACCGGTGATGTCACGCTCGACGCCAAAGGCGACCCGAATGCCGTCTTCGTCTTCCAGTCATCAAGCACGATCGGCACGCCAGGCAGCGGCGCCGATCGTATCCTCCTGGTCGGCGGCGCCAAGGCCTCCAACATCTGGTGGTGGGCCGGCAGTGCCGCAACGCTTGGAACCAACACTGTTTGGCAGGGCAATGTACTGGCCAGTGATGACGTTTCGATGCTGATCGGCGCAACCTCTTGTGGCAGATTGTTTGCTGGGGCGTCTACGGATGGCGCGTTTGTATTGAACGGTAATGTCGTTTCCGTGCCGGGTAATTCAAGCGCACCGTCTACTTGCCAGTAAGAAGGCTTGAGGCATCAAAGGCAAAGGCCGGCAGAGTCATTTCTGCCGGCCTTTATCAAGGGACTGACAAATATTGCTCATGTTGCGTTTGCAATAGGAGCAAGAGATTTTAAATCCTCCTGGAGAAAAACATGAAATTAGCAAGAGCCTCAGGGACGCTGGGTTTGCTGGCATTCGCTGTCATCGCCAGCCCATTCGCAGTGGCGCAAGATTCCGGCTGGTACGCCGGGGCCAACGTTGGCCAGTCAAGAGCGAAAATCGATGACGCGAGAATCGGCAGCAGCCTGCAGGGAAGTGGTTTCACCGGAATTTCGATCGACGATGACGATCGCGACACCGGCTATAAAATTTATGGCGGGTACAAGCTCAACAAGAATTTTTCCCTTGAAGGCGGCTATTTTGATTTGGGAAAGTTCGGTTTCGCGGCGACCACGGGCCAGGGAACACTGAACGGCAATAGCAAGGTCAAAGGCTTGAATCTCGACCTGGTCGGGATGCTGCCGATCACCGAAAAATTTTCTGCGTTTGGCCGGGTCGGCGTGAATTACGCCCAAGCCAGAGACTCGTTCAGCGGAACCGGCGCAGTCAATGTGGTCAACCCGAACCCCAGCAAGCGCGCTACGAACCTCAAAGTTGGCCTGGGACTGCAATACGCTTTCACCGAATCTCTCGCCATGCGCGCCGAGGTGGAACGTTACCGGATCGATGATGCGGTCGGCAACAAAGGCGATATCGATCTGGTTTCGGTCGGCCTGCTGTATCAGTTCGGCGGGAAAACGGCGGCCCCCGCGCCGCTGGCGGTGATGCCGGAACCGGTTACTGTTGCCGCTGCACCCGAGCCGGTGGCGCCGCTGCCAATACCGGTGCCGGTGTCTGAAAAAGTCACGTTCGCTGCGGAAGCCTTGTTTGACTTCGACAAAGCGGCGGTCAAGCCTGAAGGCAAGGCCGCCCTCGATGATTTGTTGAACAAGCTGCAAGGCATGGACACGGAAGTGATGATCACGGTCGGTCATACCGATTCCATCGGCTCCGATACTTACAATCAAAAACTGTCGATTCGCCGTGCGGAAGCGGTCAAGGCTTACCTGATCTCCAAAGGCATCGAAGCATCGCGCGTGTACACCGAAGGCAAGGGTAAAGCACAGCCTCTTGCCGATAACAAAACGGCGCAAGGCCGCGCCAAAAACCGCCGCGTCACAGTGGAAGTCGTCGGCACGCGCACCGTAACGAAATAAGTTTTCACGCATTGCCAGCAATCCGCGCAAGCGGAAAGCCGTTCAGTCAAAAGCTGAACGGCTTTTTTTCGTCGGTAGGCCGACGCTTCTTTTTCCAGCGCCGCCTGCCGTGCTGCGCATGCAATCCTGGGTGACCGGCTGCTGGGAAATACTTTGAAATATGTCCGGTGTGTACGTCAGCGTACAGACCCGGGGGATACGCTGGCGGATAATCATTTTCATGGGAAGCAGTTTTATGCTGGCTCACGCAGTGCGTTGAAACGGGTTGGCACGCACATGTTGGTACGCACATAAGCACCACTTATAAAAAGGAAAAATCATGCTCTATACAATCGCTGTCGTTTTGATCATTCTGTGGCTGCTTGGCCTCGTCACGTCTACCGCCATCGGTGGCTTCATTCATATTTTATTGGTAGTAGCCGTGATTATGATATTGCTGCGCCTCATCAAAGGGCGCGGTCTTTAGCAATGATTGAAACCCATCTGGACGATGGGTTTCAAGGCCCGCCGCAGGGCGTCAATAAGCGCAGCCCTTGCAGGGCGCATATCCGCTTGCAAGCGGATACCGTTTCGCAGGCGTGGGGCAATGCCCCACGAAACCCCTGCTACACCATTGCGCCGCATGCTGCCATGGAGTGCGGCCATGCTCGCTGCCGCGTATGTATATACTGCCAATTGTATTTTTTAAAATCTAATGAATATATGCGGGAAGTATTGCTTTTAACGGCATACTCCATCAAATTTTTTGTGTGCTTCGCAGACAACGCAATACGTACATTCATTATGAAATTACCAAAGACACAGGAACGGGCGCGTTAGCTAAGCCGTCCTGTGATCAGGTGCAAGCTTAATGCTTGACTTGATTGCCGATCACACCGCCGACTGCTGCACCGCCCACCGTGCCGATTGCGCTGCCGCCAGTCAATACGGCGCCAAGGACGCCGCCTGCACCGGCGCCGACTGCGGTATTTTTATCTTGCCGCGACATGCCGGAACAAGCCGTCAAGCCAAGCACGAAGGCGATAGCCACCGTATGTATTGCTAATTTTTTTATCAGTTTCATGTTGAACTCCCTCGTAAGAATCAAAATAGGATGGCAGTACCGGGTACTGCCATCCCATCCATGGCCGGCGCTGCGCGCGCCAGTCGTGCGACTACTTCAGACGCATATCGTTTTTGACTGATTTCACGCCTTTGACTGCACTCGTTACCTTCACGGCTGTGGTGGCGTTGTCTTGGGAACTCACAAAGCCGCTCAGTTGCACTGCGCCCTTATAGGTTTCGACATTGATTTCAGCTACCTTCAAGGTCGGTTCGTTGAGGATCGCGGCCTTGACGTTGGTCGTGATCACAGTGTCATCGATATATTGGCCGGTAGTTTCATGTTTTGTTGTCGTGGTGCAACCGACGACAGTGGTCAACATGAGTGCGGCGATCAGTGTGGATACAATTTTAAGATTTTTCATTTTTATACTCCTGGTTTGGTGATTGAAGAGATTATCCTGGCGACCCCGTCGCGGCAGAACGCAAATGCGATGCTGTGGTGTGGCTTTGCGATGACACAAGATTATGGTTTAGATGCATCCATGTCTGTGCGCCAACACACACAGCAATATTGCCTTTTGGCGCCGCTCCAGTTTTGTAATGTGTGGTAACGCACAGACAAAAATGCGCAAGGTGCAATGCAGCACAGACGGACGGGGTAGGCGTGTTACCCTGTCGGCCGTGGCGTTCTTTCGGACGCCTTGTACCTTCCAACTAGTTAAGATTAAAAGCAGGAACTCTGATATGTCCTGTATGCATGATCCGAATCAAAATCATCTGCTGGCAGCTTTGCTCGACACTGAATTCGACCGCCTGTCGCCCCATCTGGAATTGATTCCGATGCTGCTCGGCGACGTACTCTATGAGTCCGGCGGCAAGTTGCAGCACGTCTATTTTCCAACCACGTCCATCGTCTCGCTGCACTACTTGCTCGAAAACGGCGGCTCGTCTGAAATTGCCGGGGTTGGCAACGAGGGCATATTGGGGGTTTCTCTTTTCATGGGCGGCGACACCACGCCCAGTCGCGCCGTGGTGCAGACAGGCGGCTACGGCTATCGCCTCAAGGCGCACATCTTAATGGAAGAATTCTATCGGGCCGGACCGGTGCTGCGTCTGCTGCTGCGTTATACCCATGCGCTGATCACGCAAATGTCGCAGACCTCGGTGTGCAATCGTCATCATTCGGTGGAGCAACAATTGAGCCGCTTCCTCCTGCTAACACTGGATCGTTTGCCCTCGAATGAATTGACAATGACCCAGGAATTAATCGCCAATATGTTGGGCGTGCGGCGCGAAGGTGTGACCGAGGCAGCCGGGAAATTGCAAAGCTGCGGTTTTATCCGCTATCGGCGTGGCCATATCACCGTGTTGGACCGGTCCGGCCTGGAACAGCATGCCTGCGAATGTTATGACGTCGTCAAGAAAGAATTTGCGCGCTTGTTGCTGGATGTGCGTCAGCTCCAAGGCCGGTCGGTCTGACGACGCAGAACCTCGACATCAAATGCCGGATGCCGCGCCTTGCCGGCGTTGCGGCTGCGCGGTCACCTTGTTTGCACCGAGGCTAGCGCTTTTTGTAATTCAGTTGCAATCTAATCAACGTATAAAATTATGCACAAAATGGAAACAACGTCGATCGAGCGACTGATCTTGATCGGTTTCGGGATGACCCTGGGCGTTCTGCTTTTGGTCGGTGGTGTCGCGTGGAATGCTGCGGTGCAATCCGTTATCGCGGTCAAGGTCATCGCGGCCAGCATCGGCTTGCTGCTGCTGTTCCTGGCGCTGCTGTATGTGCGGATACGGCGGGTGATACGCCGCCGTTTGGCGGCCGAACAGGAATTGCAAGAGTTGCGGCAGCCATTGCTGAAAGCGGGCGCATTGCAAGATGCTATTTTCAACAGCGCCAATTTCTCCAGTATTGCCACTGACGCCCAAGGCGTGATTCAGATTTTCAACGTCGGCGCCGAACGCATGCTCGGTTATACGGCGGCGGATGTGGTGGACCAGATCACGCCAGCAGGCATTTCGGATGCGCAAGAAGTGATCGCGCGGGCAGCGGCCCTGAGCCTGGAATGGGACACTCCGATTGAGCCGGGCTTTGAAGCGCTGGTGTTCAAGGCTTCACGCGGCATCGAAGATATTTATGAACTGACCTATATCCGCAAAGATGGCAGCCGCTTGCCGGCGATCGTGTCCGTCACCGCGCTACGCGACGCAAAAGACAAGGTGATCGGTTACCTGCTGATTGGCACCGATAACACCGCGCGCAAACAAGTCGAAGCGGAGCAGGCGCTGCTTGACCAGCGTTTGCGCGATCAGCAGTTCTACACGCGCTCACTGATTGAATCGAATATCGACGCCATCATAACCACCGATCCGCGCGGCATCATCAGCGACGTCAACCACCAGATGGAAGCGCTGACCGGTTGCACCCGCGATGAATTGATTGGTGCTCCGTTCAAGAATTATTTTACCGATCCGGCGCGGGCCGAGGCGGCCATCACGCGTGTGCTGCGCGATGGCAAGGTGACCAACTATGAGTTGACCGCGCACGCCCGGGATGGCAAGGAAACGGTGGTGTCGTACAACGCCACCACCTTCCATGACCGCGACCGCAATTTGCAAGGCGTGTTCGCGGCGGCACGCGATGTTACCGACCACAAGCAATTCGAGCATGCGCTGCAGGAAAATTACGTTGAACTGGAAAGTGCGAAAGCGGCCGCGGAAAAAGCCAATCTGGCGAAATCGGAATTTTTGTCCAGCATGAGCCATGAATTGCGCACGCCACTCAATGCGGTGCTCGGGTTTGCGCAGTTGATGGCATCCGAGACGCCACCGCCATCACCGGCGCAGAAACTGTCGATCGACCAGATTTTGCAAGCCGGTTGGTATCTGCTGCGCCTGATTAATGAAATCCTCGATCTGGCAATGATCGAATCGGGCAAAGTGACGATGTCGCAAGAATCGATGTCGCTCACCGAAGTGCTGCAAGACTGTCAGGCCATGATCGAGCCGCAGGCGCAGCAGCGCGGGATACAGATGACGTTCCCCCATTTCGATCATCCGTTCTATGTCCATGCCGATCGGACCAGAGTCAAGCAAGTGATCATCAACCTGTTGTCGAATGCGATCAAATATAACCGGGTCGGCGGCGCAGTCATGGTCGAATGCGTGGTGCGCGGCGAAAATCGGGTGCGCTTAAGCGTCAACGATACCGGCGCCGGCCTGGCATCGGAACAGTTGGCGCAACTATTTCAGCCGTTCAATCGGCTTGGGCAAGAGTCCAGTACCGAAGAAGGCACCGGCATCGGCCTGGTCGTCACCAAGCAACTGGTCGAGTTGATGGGCGGTGAAATTGGCGTCGAAAGCAATGTAGGTGTCGGCAGCGTGTTTTGGGTCGAATTTCCCGCATCCGGCGCGCCGGAGCTGGTGTTTGGCGGCAGCGGCGAGAGCGGCCTGAATGCGCCGGACCCACTGGCAGCGCAGGCATTGTCGTTCCAGCGCACGCTGCTCTATGTCGAAGACAATCCGGCAAATTTGGTGCTGGTCGAACAATTGATTGGGCGGCGCAGCGATTTGAAATTGCTGACGGCCATCGATGGTCATCTGGGCATCCAGCTGGCACGTATGCATCAGCCGGACGTCATTTTGATGGACATCAATTTACCTGGCATCAGTGGTTTCGGCGCTTTGAAAATTTTGCGAGAAGACCCGGTAACCGCTCACATCCCGGTCATGGCACTGTCGGCCAACGCTGTCCCGCGCGACATCGAGAAGGGGTTGAAGGCCGGGTTTTTCCGCTATTTGACAAAACCAATCGAGGTCAGCGCGTTTATGGATGCGCTTGATGTCGCATTGCATTATGCGGCCGAAAATGGCTTGGCAAGTGAAGCGGAACGGTAATGCCGCCGGATAACTGATGTGACGCAGTGCAGTTTGGTGGAAAACATTGTCCACGAAAGGCACGAAACTCACGAACATGAATCAGAACATAACGATGTGATAACTATTTAGCCCCCTATGGATGCCTCCTCTCCCGCGTGCGGGAGAGGGCCGGGGAGAGGGTGCTCGCAATAAGCAAGGTGGTCAAAACAAGGCTCAACCTTGATTGCATTGCCATATAACGCGGCCGGAATGTTTGCTAAGACCCTCTCCCTAACCCTCTCCCACAAGTGGGAGAGGGGATCAAACAGTCCTCGCCTTGTGGGTTGAACAGTTATACGAGGTGATAATAACAAGGAGTATTGCTATTTTTGCTGCATTTTACGCATATATTAATTGCGATAACAAAATATACCCAGGCCACTATTTGAAATGTACCGCATCCTCGGTTGGCCAACTTTGGCAGCTGTTCCGACGCACTTCATTGCCAGTTTTTTCGTGTCTTTCGTGTTTTTCGTGGACAGTGCGTAACATCAGTGAATAACAGGTGGACGATTTTTTTGATCCGGAACAAATAAAGTTAGAACCGGATTCCCTCACCCAACCCTCTCCCAGAGGGAGAGGGTGAGAATAGTGGCCTGGAAAATAAAACTCTTTCCAGGCCAAATCAATAGAGGGAACGCAATGCTTGAAGCATCCGAGATTCTAAACGCCAGCATCCTGATCGTTGATGATCAAAAAACGAATGTGATGCTGTTGGAACAAATGCTGCGCAATGCAGGTTACCAGCGCATCACATCGACGATGGACCCGCGCGCGGTCTGTCCCTTGCATTTGGCGCATCGCTATGACCTCATTTTGCTCGATTTGCAAATGCCCGACATGGATGGATTTCAGGTCATGGAAGGCTTGAAGGAAATCGAGACGGACGGTTATCTGCCGGTGCTGGTCATCACCGCGCAACCAGGCCACAAGCTGCGCGCCCTGCAAGCGGGCGCCAAAGATTTCGTCAGCAAACCATTCGATTTGATCGAAGTGCAAACACGCATCCACAACATGCTGGAAGTGCGGCTGTTGTATCAAAAGCTGGGCAATTACAACAAGGTGCTGGAACAGACGGTGCAGGAGCGCACCGTCGAATTGCGCCAGAGCGAGGCTCGTTTCAAGAGTTTTACCGAACTGTCATCGGACTGGTATTGGGAGCAAGACCCACAAGGACTATTTACCAAAATCTCCGGCCCGGTTTTTGACATGCTCGGGATCGAAGCGAACGGTATGCCGGGTGCGGCCAGCGCGGTGTTGGCGGGGCGCTGGAATGCGGCCGAGCGCGCGCTGCTGGACGCCAACATTGCAGCGCGGCGTCCTTTCCTGGATTTCGTCTACAGTCGCAGCAATGCCGATGGCACCACGCAATATCTGCAAGTAAGCGGGGAGCCGATGTTCGATTCGGCCAGCCGCTTTATCGGTTATCGCGGAATCGGCATGGAGGTCACCGACCGCAGGCGTCCGGACCCGGAGCAAATCCGTTTTCGCAGCGCCATGGATGTGATCGATCAGGGTGTGTGTTTGCTCGATCGGGTCAGCCTGCGCGTGGTCGACGTCAATGAAACGGCTTGCCGCATGTCAGGCTATAGCCGGCCCGAGTTGTTCGCCGTGGATCTGGCCGATCTCGGCGTCGGCAGCAGCGAGGATTTGGCGCGCATCTTTGATGCGCTCATCGCCGGCGAGTCGACGCACATGCAAACGGCGGACTTGCGCCGCAAAGATGGTTCGACCCTGGCCGCCATGATCGATTGGCGCGCGCTGCGCGTGATCGATAACTGGATCATGGTTGGCGTCATCAGCGCCGATTGCAAACGATTGGAGTCGCAGGATTCTTGAAGACCGGTTACTGGTTCAGCGTTCCTTAATGCATTAACTATGCATTAACGCTACCCGCATGCACCAGTATCTCCACCGCATGCTCTCGCTTGTCGTCAACCAGCGTTATCATTCCATCCATCTGCAGAAAGCCATCCACTTTTACAGCGTCCTTCACCCCATGGTCCCTGCTTTGCGTCACCACGATCCTGTACATCGTGTCGCGATACCGATAATGCAAACCATACGTGCTCCAGTCATCCGGCAGGCACGGCGTGATAATCAGCTTGTCGCCTTTCAGCTTCAAGCCCAGCAGCGACTCCACAATCAACCTGTACATCCATCCCGACGATCCGGTGTACCAGCTCCAGCCGCCACGACCTACGTGCGGCGATACCGCATACACGTCTGCGGCAACCACATAAGGCTCTACCTTGTAGGTGGCAATATCCTGGGCAGTCTTGCCATGGTTGACCGGATTGATCATTTGCAGCAATTCCCAGGCACGCACGTTGTCGCCCATCTTGGCAAACGCCATCGCGGTCCAGATCGCCGCATGCGTGTACTGCCCGCCGTTCTCGCGTACGCCTGGAACATAGCCGCGGATATAGCCGGGATTCTGATCGGATTTGTCGAACGGAGGATCGAGCAACTGGATGATCGCGTCTTCACGCCGCACCAGCCGGCGATCGACTGCCAGCATCGCCATCTTTGAGCGTTCCGGATCGCCGGCGCCGGACAGTACCGACCAGCTTTGCGAAATCGAATCGATCTGGCATTCGGCGTTTTGCGCAGAACCAAGCGGTGTCCCATCATCGAAATACGCCCGGCGATACCATTCGCCATCCCAGCCGTTTTTGTCGATATTCTGACGTAGTTGGGCTGCTTCGGCATGGCAACGGTCGGCGAACGTCGGGTCCTTATGGATCGTGGCGACTTCAGCAAAACGCATCAGCACTTCATAGAGGAAAAAACTGAGCCAGATGCTTTCGCCTTTGCCGTGTTCGCCGACCTTGTCCATGCCATCGTTCCAGTCGCCGGAGCCGATCAGCGACAGGCCATGCACGCCAAATTTCAATCCTCTTTCAATCGCACGCACGCAATGCACATACAGCGTGGCTATCTGTTCGGAATGGTTCGGCAGGTCGTAGTAAGAATCTTCATCCTGATTGACCGGACGGCCTTCGATGAAGTGCACGGCTTCACCGAGTACGCCAGTGTCGCCGGTGCTGATCACATAACGATACAACGCAAGCGGCAGCCACAGGTAATCGTCGGAACAATGGGTGCGGACGCCGCGGCTGGTCGGTGGATGCCACCAGTGTTGGGCATCGCCTTCGATGTATTGATGCGCAGCGCACAACAGCAGATGTTCGCGCACCAGTTTCGGCTCGCTATGGACCAGCGCCATGGTGTCTTGCAACTGGTCGCGAAAGCCGAATGCGCCGCCGGACTGGTAGTAACCGCTGCGCGCCCACAAGCGGCAGGCGATGGTTTGGTAGATCAGCCAGCCGTTGGCGAGGACATTGAGAGATTGGTCCGGCGTCTCGATTTGTACCGCACCAAGCGTACGCTTCCAGTAGGCATGCACGGCCTCCAGCGCATGCTGCGCTGCGGCGCCGCCGCGATAACGCTGCACCAGATCGCCGACATTGGTGCGGCGGGTATCGGCCATGCCGAGCATGAAGACGATTTCGCGCTGTTGTCCCTGGACCAGTTCGAACGGCACCTGGATCGCAGCACATGGATCGAGACCGGCGCCGACCTTGCCGGACAAGCGTACCCGCGCCATCGCGGCGGGATTTTGCAACGATCCGTTGCGGCCGATGAATTCATTGCGGTCGCCGCTGATGGTGCGCGACGTTGTATCGACATCGAAGAACGCGGTGCGCTCGGTAAAGTCAGTGTTGTACGGATTGCGCGCAAACAGTGCGCCGGTTGCCGGGTCCGTTTCGGTGATGATGTGCATCAATGATTTTGGACGCAGGTCGCCCAGCACCCATTCGACATAACCGGTGGCGGATAGCTTGCGTATCGTGTCGGAATCGTTGCGTATGCGCAGCACCGAATATTTGACCGCTGCATCTACTGCGACATACACGGTCAGCTCGGATGCGATACCGTCTTCGCTATGTTCGAACACGCTGTAACCGAAACCATGCCGCGTGACATACTCGCCTTCGCCACGACGGGGCAGCGCAGTAGGAGACCAGGTGAGTCCGGTCTCTTCGTCGCGTAGATAGAACGCTTCGCCGCCGGCGTCGCTGACCGGATCATTGGCCCATGGCGTCAGACGGAATTCATGCGCGTTCTCGCCCCAGCTGTACGCTTGTCCGCTTTCGGAAATGACGCTGCCAAACTGCGGATTGGCCATCACATTGACCCACGGCGCAGGCGTAACTTGGCCGGCTGCGGTGGTGATTACATATTCGCGTCCATCCGGCGTGAAGCCGCCAATGCCGTTCGACAGGATCAGATTGCGCTTCGGCAAGGGTGCGACCTCGTGGATTGCGGATGACGGACTGCGTACCGGACTCAGGCGGGGCACGCGCACTACCACCAGGTCGCGGCGGTTGATCTGCTGGGCCAGTGTGCCGCGGCTATCGGTCAGAAAAACCCGTGCCACCGACTGCAGCAGCACACGGTCTTCGTTGGGGATCTGATCGATTAGCCGCACGAAAATACCGCCCGGAATATCAATCGCATGGGCGCCGGTGATGGATGCAATCAGCCCCATGATCTGTTCCTGCAAGACCTGCCGGTAACTGGCATGTTCTTCGTTCCAGATCACGAGATCGACCACCAGCCCTTTCGAGCGCCAATACACATGCGCCTGCACCAACTGGCGCACCAGCCCGATATTTTTCTGATTCTTGATCTGCACCAGCACGATCGGCAGGTCGCCGGAAATTGCGTAGCTCCACAAGCCTGACTGTCCGCGTTGATTGCGTATGAGGACACTGGCATCGGCGCGCAACAGCGGATTGACATAAATGATCGAGTTCGCCAGACGTCCATATAGTTGCGCATCCGCTTCGCTGGCGTTCAGCTGGCGCAGCACCACCTGGCTGTGGGCTACCGACAGTTCGACCACACGGTCTGCCAGATGACGGTCCTGATATTTTTCGATCAAATCGAGACAGAGTGCGCGCGATTCTCCGACGCCGGTCACCATGTCGATGGTGGCCGTCTGTTCTGCGCCGATTGTGATCTGATAACGGATCGCGACAATCGGATCGAGCACCGAACCTTCGGTGCCCGCCAGCGGCGCTGCGTCCTGCATCGCTTGTGGCGCAGCGACGGTATTGCCGCGGCCGATGAATTGCATGCGGTCGGTTTCATACGATACCGCGCCGATGTCGGCGCCATGCACCGCCATCAGATGGAACATCCACGGCATTTTTTCATTTGCAGAACGCGGACGGCGGGTGCACAGGATGGCGCGGGACGAATGGATGATTTCAGTCTGGACGAACAGGTTGGAAAACGCTGGATGCGCCGCATCGGCGGCGGCCGGCGCCAGCACCACTTCTGCATAGCTGGTGATGTCGATGGTTCTGCTCTGGCGCGAACTATTGATGATGTGGGTGCGGCGCAGTTCGATATCGTCTTCCGGCGACACTACGATTTCTGTGTGCATGTTGAAGTTGTTGTCGCTACGGCGGAATTCGGCGCGGCCTTCGGAGAAGATTACTTCGTAATTCTGCGGCTGCGTCAGTGTCGGCTGGAAGGCGGTCGACCAATAGCGGCCGTCTTCCAGGTCGCGTACATAACAGAACGTGCCCCAGTTATCGCGCGTGCAGTCTTCCCGCCAGCGGGTGATCGACAGGTCGTTCCAGCGGCTGTAGCTGCCGCCGGCGCTGGAGATCATCACATGGTAACGACCGTTGGACAACAGTTGCACTTCCGGTGTACGGGAGTCGGGCCGCTGCAGCACACGCATCTGCATTTCCTGCGTGGTCGATACGGTGCGGATGTCGGCCAACTCGGTTGTATTCGAATAGGTCGCGGAGGCTTTCGGCACGCGCTCATGCAGCAGCGACATCGTGGCCTGGAACAGCGGATCGGATTCGAAACGTTTTTGCAATGGACGGTCGAGTAGCAGATATGCCAACGACAGGAATCCCATGCACTGATGATGCGCCATGAACGAACGAATCACCTCATTGGTCTGCCCGCGCGGCAGACGTGACGGCGTGTAATCGACGGCTTCATAGAAACCGAACTCGCCTTCGAATCCCTGGGCCGACAATTGCTGCAGGTTGCTACATGCTTTTTCGGGCGCCACCATCAATGCCATCATCGAGGCATACGGTGCAATCACCAGGTCGTCGCCGAGCCCGCGCTTGAAGCCCAGGCCCGGCACCCCGAATGCACGGTACTGATAATTCAGGTTGGCATCGAAAGCGTTGTAGCCCGATTCCGAAATGCCCCACGGCACGCTGCGCTGCATGCCGTATTCGATCTGCCGTGCCACTGCCGAATGATAGGTCTGGTCGAGCAGGGTGTTTTCAAACGTCGGCATCACCAGCAGCGGCATCAGGTATTCGAACATCGACCCGCTCCACGACAACAGGATTGGTTTGCCACCGGCGATGGTGAGTTGGCGTCCGAGTGCGAACCAGCTTTCCTGCGGTAATTGTCCCTGCGCGATGGCGACGAAGGTGGTTAATCTTGCTTCGGATGCCAGCAGGTCATAGCAGCTGGCATCGAGGCGTCGCTCGGTGACGTTGTAACCGATCGCCAGCAGGTGCGTGGCCGGGTCGTACAGGAAGCCGTATTCCATGCGTGCGAACTCTAACGATTGCAGCACCAGCTGGTCGATCAACAGTATGCGTTCGGCAGCGCGGCGGCTGCCATCGGACACCAGTTGTTGGAGAGCGGACATGCGGTGCGCCTGTTGCGGATTGGCGTGCCCGGCAAGCCGCTGTTCAAATGCCGGCGTCAGATTGGCATGGAGTCGCGCCAGCTGGCGCAGCGTTGGAATCTGGCCCAGTTCGGGGAAGTCTCCGAGCCAATCGCCAGGTTCGAGAATCTGTGTCCACGGCGCCAGGAAGCTGAGTTCATTTAACGCTTCACGGCACTGGCTTGCGAGGGCGCGTGCCCATACGTTGATCGGCAAATCGGGTACGGGGTCGAGGCCGGTAACGAAGTTCGCAGCGCAGTGGCTCAGTCGTTCCAGGCAATCGTGGCTGACCATCAGTGTGCTCGGTGCAGCCTGGCAGGCTGACTCGAAGACTTTCTCGAACTGGACCAAGATGCCCGGCTGCGTTCTATTTGCAGCGTCTGCAATGGCGCGCAGGATTTCAAAGGTATCGCGAATGCCGGAAAATACGCGATTACCGAGGATCGGTGTATCGAGCAATCCGGTCAGACCGGGAGCCAGCGTAAGCAGGTGGCCGGCAAGGTTGCCGCTGTCCACCGCCGAGACATAAATCGGATGTAGCGGCGTCAGGTATTGCGTGTCGTACCAGTTGTAGAAATGACCCTGATAACGTTCCAGCGCAGCCATGGTGCGCAAGGTGTTTTGGGACCGTTCAATTAATTGCCCGGCCGGGATGTAGCCGAAGTCGTACGCGGCCAGATTGGCAAGCAGCGACAGGCCGATGTTGGTGGGCGAGGTGCGGCGCGCAATTATCGCCACCGGATGTTCCTGCACATTGTCGGGCGGCAGCCAGTTGCCTTCCGGGCCGACGTGGGTTTCAAAAAAGTGCCATGTCTTGCGCGACAGCGATTTCAGGAACAGCGTCTGCTCCTCGGACAAATGTGCGCTGCGGCGCGCGATCGGCCGGCTGATCCAGTACGCAATTATGGGTGAGGCCCACCACAGCAGCAGGATCGGCGCAGCCGCTTCCATTGCAACCAGATTGTTCATGGTCAGCCAGGCAGCGCTCGCCAGCGCTGCCACCGGTGCGATCCACATCGATCGATAATAGGAAACTAGCCCAAAGACATAGTTTGAAGGACCTGAGTTGCGACTAGCCGCGCTGGATGGATTCCATTCCAGCAGTTGCCGGTGCGAGACCAGGACCCGCCAATGGGTTCGGATGATTGTGTCAAGGGTGAACCAGGCTTCATACGGCAGGAAGATCAGCGTCAGGGCAGCATGGATAAATTGCTGGGTGGACGAGCGCAGTAATGCCGAAAAATGCTGACGGAACAGCACATCGACTGGCTTGCGTACGAGGTTCCAGATGAATGCGCAGACCGATGGAATCAGCACGATGCCAAGCACCACACCGCTCCAGAACCAGGCGGAGGACAAGGTTGACGACAAGACGCT
The DNA here is from genome assembly GCF_055694025.1 of Gelidimonas diazotrophica. Classification (NCBI taxonomy): domain Bacteria; kingdom Pseudomonadati; phylum Pseudomonadota; class Betaproteobacteria; order Burkholderiales; family Oxalobacteraceae; genus Gelidimonas; species Gelidimonas diazotrophica. The sequence goes on along the minus strand of NZ_CM146349.1, from coordinate 2,728,018 downwards.
CCAGCCTGTCAATAATAATGCCATCATCGCAAACGGTACGACGCTGCGGCGCAGATTATCGAACAGCTTCCAGCGCGACAATGCCGAGAGCGGATTACGGTAGCGGCGGACCTTGCCGGTCGCGGCATCGCGTGCGCCGGGTACGCTCGGCAGCAGCCACGATGCGAGTTGCCAGTCGCCGCGTATCCAGCGCCGGCGACGGCTGACGTCGGCGCTGTAGCAGGATGGATATTCTTCATAGAGTTGCACATCGCTCAATAAACCGGCACGTGCATAACATCCTTCGAGCAGGTCATGGCTGAGGATGCGGTTTTCCGGCATGCGGTCGTTCAACGCATGTTCGAATACGTCGACATCGTAAATCCCTTTGCCGATGAAAGAACCTTCGCCGAATAGATCCTGATAGACATCGGACACGGTGCGCGTGTACGGATCGATACCTGCTTCGCCACCGCATAGCAGTTCATAGCGCGATGCCTCGGCGCTGGGCAAGCTGACCGCCACCCGCGGCTGCAGGATGCCGTAGCCTTCGCACACGCAGCGGCGTGTTTCGTCAAATTGCGCCTGGTTCAATGGATGCGCCATGGTGGCCACGAATTGCCGTGCAGTGTCGCGTGGCAAATGGGTATCGGTGTCGAGCGTGATCACATACCTGACATTGGTCAGGCCGTCGGTGTTGCCAACGATCAGCGCGAACGCATCGGCCGCGCCGCCGCGCAAGAAGGCGTTGAGGTCGCCCAACTTGCCGCGTTTGCGCTCGTAACCCATCCAGGTTTTTTCCTGTGCGTTCCAGCGCCGCGGCCGATGCAATAACAAAAAATTGTCGCCATTGGTGGGGCGATATTTCTGATTCAATACATCAATATTTTTTTTCGCGTATTCCAGCAAGACTCCGTCGGCCGGCATCGTTTCTGTTTTCGCATCGGTGAAATCGGTCAGCAGACAAAAGTGCAAACTGTCGTCGCGGTTGGCAAGAAAGTGGACCTCAAGCGCCTCGGTCAGGCCGTCGATATTTTGGGTCGAGATGAGCATCGTCGGCACCACCACCAGCGTGCGCGATTCAAGTGGAATACCATCAGAAAAATCCATGCGCGGGAGCGGGCAGGGCAGGGTGATCAAGGTGGCGAACCAGTTGACCATGGATAGCGCAAGCTGGCTGGTGGCCACTAGTGCGATCAATCCGACCAGGGCCAGCAGCCATTCGTCCACGCCATCGGCAGCGGCTTTAAAAACGATGACGCCGGTGGCGGCCAGGGTGAACAACAATATGCTGCCAAGATAGACCATTAACGGTGCGCCTCTGGTGGCCCGTTGCAGCGCTTCCAGTAGCGGCAATTGGAAAGCTGCCGAACTTTCCAATTCTGGCAGGCCATTGCCGATCAGGTAATAACCAACATGTGCGCTGCGGTCTTCGGCTCCGGCATGGGCCATATTGGCACTGGCGAGTCCAATCGCGTTGTCGGCGACTTCAACTTCGGACAGGCGGCTGTGGCTGGCAATTTTTTCCACCACATGTCGATAGTGGTCGCGCGTAGCGAAATCCATGCGCGCATAGACGTCGGCCGGGTCTTTGCGCAAGGTGTGGTCGACCACACTCATGGTTTCGACAAATTCGCGCCAATCCATTGCACTGAGAAAGCGCAGGCTGCAGATGCTATTGCTAATCGACACCTGGTCGGCGGCTTGCTGCTGTGTTTCGAGTTGGACCATGAGTTCGATGATTTGACCGGAATTCGCCAGATGTTGCGACAGCCATGTAAGCGGCAGCGTCAGCGCCGGACTTTGCCCTTGCAGACGCCGCACCAGTTCGGCCACGAATGCACTGTCCATCGGCGGCTCGGAACGGGCCATGTCGGCCACCAGCAGGATCAGATCACTAGGATTCTTTTCGACGGCCTCCACCATTTTGTCGGCCCAGGAATAGGCCAGGTCGCGGTTGAAGCGGGTTATTGCCAGCCGGGCGGCGACGCGCCGCAGGTTTTCGATCAGCGCCAGGCGCAGCATGATCGGGATCGCCCACAGTTCGCCAAGCTTGAGTGTCGTGATCTGTTGGTAGGCGGCGACGAAGCGGGACAGGCTTTCAGGATCGACGCGGCCATCGCCGTGTGCAATGGTTTCCAGTGCGATGTCGTATACGCGTGGCCTGCCTTTGGTGTTGCCGCGTAGCAGACGTGGCAATTCCCTGCTGTAATTTTTCGGAAGATGCCGCTTGGCGGTGCGAATTTGTTCTTCGATCAGATAGAAATTGTCGAGTAGCCATTCCGACGCATGGGTCATTTGCCGGCCAGCCTTGATTGCCTCGGCCAACTGATTGCAGGTATTGATGATGATGTTTTCATTATCGGCGAGGCGCGCTAACAATTGGTCGCGTCCACGTCCAGTGCTGAGCTTGTGTGCGTTGGCCAGAATGCGTCCGTGTTGCTCCATCTGCAAGGCGCTGAATAATTCTGCGCGCAGCGGCAGCTCTTCATATGCTTGCCGGCCGAAAATGCCGCTGGACAGCAATGCCTTTTTGAAGCCAAGTAAGTAAGCTAACGCATCGCGTAGGGATGTGCGGTCTGGTTTCAATTTTGACGTTTCTTTCTATTCGACGAATCTGAATGAAGCGGATTACGGCGGGCGCGTGGTGTTGTCAGTTATCAGAAATTCCGATTTTGGCGCTCCCGTAAATCGACCATCGCATTGAATTGAGTCAGAAAAAGATGCAGCGCAGCACCTTTTGGTGCGGCATTAAAATTGACTTTTTGATATTATCACCGGAACGGCGAATTAGATTTTGCGTTACCGCACAGAGAAAGAGTATGGATTGGTTGCTGTGCAGCTTGTTCACAAGCTGCACAGCAACCAAGCAAGGAGGGGACTATCGATTTACTGGGCGCTGGGTTTGACTTTGCTACGGTAAGTCTTGCCCGGCGGCGGCGCCACCGGCTTGACGTGCGCATCTGCCAATAGCTTGGCGCACTCGCTGTTTTCTCCCGGCCCGGTATTAATCAAAGGGATCAGGGCCGCGATCGGCGCCAAGGCTGCCAGCACAATTGCACCGCCCGCCCGCATGGCCAATACGCCCTTGTCAACACTCACGCTCGGTTGTTTGAAGCTGCCGCGCACATACAGCGGGGCTCTGAGCGAGAACACGCGCAGCCCCTTGCTATTGGGCTTGATGGTCAAATCCAATTGTTCCTGCGCCAAATTGATGTTGCCGCTGACATCCAGAATGGCATCGTCGGTATCGATGATAAAACTGCGCGTTTGCATCAAACCCCTGGTCACGCCAAAATCGGTCGCCATGCAATTGAGCTTGACTTGCTTGTCGCCCACCAGACGGGTGAGGATCACGTTGCCGATATTCAATCCCATTTCTTCCAGCAAGAGCTTGCTGATCGTGCCTTGATTGATCAGGGTCTTGATTTCGCCATTGGACGCGCCCAGCAAGCTGGCCACTGAATTGCCGACTGCGCTCAAGGATGCGTCGCCATTGATTTCGCCGACGCTCGCTTGCAGCGGTTGCAAAGTGGGAAATAATTGTTTCAGCTTCAAATGACGGGCCGTCACTTTCATGCTCGCCTTGATCGCATTCTTGCCGGCTTTCCCGCTACCGTCGAGCGTGATGTCCGAATTCAGGCTGCCTCCCGCCATGTCGAAATTGAGCGGCGACAAGGACACCACGCCGTCTTGCAAGCGCAAGTGCGTGGTCAGTTTGTTGATCGGTAATTCCTTATTGCGAACAATTTTTTCGGCGCTAAATTGTATGTCGGCATCGATACTGGTCCAGCGTTCCGTCTTGAAAGGTTCGACCGGCAATGCTTTGTTGGTCGGCTGGACCGCCTCTGCGCCGCGTTTGGCCTTGCTGGTATTCGAGTCGGCACCGATCAGGGGCGCCAGATCGGAAAATTGCAACAAGCGCGACACGACCGTGCCGGATACCAGCGCGCGTGGTTGTTTCGATTGATATTCCAGGCTGCCGGCAATATCGCTGGAGCCGACCTTGCCGCTGAATTTTTCGTAAATCCAGCGACTGTCCTGCAGGCTCAGGTTGCCGATCAAATGGCCTTCGGTGGCAAATGGCGGCGTCTCCGGCATGACGATGCCGGTCAGTGCATACAGTCGCGCCATGCTCGCGCCGGATGCTTTCAAACGCATGTCGATTGCCGCCAGATCAGTCGGCTTGGTCAGCGTACCCTCGACCGCGATCACGGTTTGTCCCATGCGCAGATTGGCCATGATCGGATAGGGCACGGTTTGGTGTTGCAGCGATAACACGGCGCCGGCGCGGCCGTTGCCGCTGACTGTTTCGCCGTTGAACTTGCCGCGCAATTTCCACGCTACGCCATAACGCGGGTCCGAATCGAGCGTGTCGATATCGTTCGTCACATCGGCATGCTTGATGGCGTCGACCAGATGGACGCTGCCTTTGGCAAAAACGACGCGTTGCAATTCCAGCTGCCAGGGCGAGGCCTTCTCGTCTTTCTTGAAAGTCCAGTTGTTCTTGCCATCGGCGTCGCGCCGCAAGCTGACCACGGGCGAATCGAAACGCAGGACGGGGATGACGATCTTTTTTCCCAGTAATGCCAAGGGATTCAGCGAAAAGGAGAATTGCCGGATGCTTGCAATCTCGACCGACGGCGGTGCGCCAGCGCCTTTACCCGACGGAGCCGAGGCTGGCGCTGTCATGGCTGGTGGATTGCCGATGTGAACGTCCTGCGCCACCAAATGCGGCCACGGAATTATGCTGCGCCAACCTTGATCGGGCTCGATCGGACCCGCAGCTTGCCCGCCGGCTTGCTGTTCCCAGGTCAGCGAAAGGTCGCCGGCGATTGCGAACGGTCGGCCGAGCGCTTCACTGGTGCGCGCATTGAGCCACGGCTTGGCGCGGTTCCAGTCAAAATTGAGCAGCACCACCAGCGTGAGCGCAAGAACAACAATCAGACTGCCGACAACGGCGAGCGCTATTTTCGTGCGGCGCGGCATATTCATGATTTATCGCAGAAAGTGACCAACGTCAAACAATCCTACCAGGCCAATCATGATCAGATAAATGGCCACGATCGTCGACAACAGACGGGGAATGATAAGGATCAATATGCCGGCGATAAGGGACACGACCGGGACCAGACTTAAGGTGATATTCATGGCAGGAATCTTTCAGTAATGAATCAATGGAGTACATCAGATTAGACGAAATGGAGGCTATTTTATGTGCGTTGACGCACACAGCCCAACCATTATTATGGTCTGGCCACATCAAGCAGTGATTGCGCACAAGAACTGGCCTATGTGCGTTTGCGTACTGATCTCGTTGAAAACAGGGTTTATAACATCATACATCGAGGGCAATACCTGGCCCGATTGAAAAGTTCACCGGAGAGAAATGATGACAAGAAATTCAAAAAAATTGCTAACAGTTCTGTGCTGCACAGTAGTGGTTCTGACTGTCGGTTGCAGCAGCATGAAGACGCCGGCGACCGCATCTGTGGCTGTCTCCAATGCGGCTGTCGACAATGCCGTCGGTGCCGGCGGTGCAGAATTTGCGCCGGCCGAAATGAATTCGGCGCGTGAAAAAATGGCCTTGGCTAATAAAGCGATGGCGGACAAAAATTACAAGCTGGCAAATGATTTGGCAACCCAGGCCCAGGCCGACGCCAAACTGGCGCAAAGCAAAGCCAACTCGGCCAAAGCACAAACGGCGGCAGACGCCTTGCAAGACGACATCAGGGTCTTGCGTGAAGAACTGAACCGCACCAGTAAGTAAGAACACGCATCAAACACAGATCAAACGCAATGTCACCAACATTCAGCCGCGTTGATACAGGACGCCGCCGCAAAACAAAGGATTTCATCATGAAAAAAATTCCCTTTACACCCGCTCTTTTAGCCATTGCCGCCCTCGTCGGTGCTTGCAGCTCCGTGCCAAAAACCACCAGTTTGTTGGAACAGGCGCGCGGTGATTTTATGGCAGCGCAAAACAACCCAAAAGTCGCGAGCTACGCACCAGGGGAAATGCGGCAAGCCGGTGCAGCGCTGGAGCAAGCCAATGCAGCGGCCAGCCATAACGATAGCGCTGAAAAAATAGATAAGCTGGCTTACCTTGCCAAGCAAAAAATCGCACTGACGCAAGAAGTTGCGAAACAGAAATCTGCGGAAGCCGGCATTGCTGTAGCCGGCAAGGAACGCGACCAAATGCGTTTGGACCAACGCACGAATGAGGCCAACCGGGCCACAATGAACGCTGAACAATCCAAGCTGGCAGCCCAGGTAGCACAGGGCGAGACAGCCGAAGCCCAGCGCAAAACACAGGAAGCGCAAACGCGGGCGGCACAACTGGAAGCGCAGTTGGCTGATCTGGCCGCAAAAAAAACTGAGCGCGGAATAGTCATTACCTTAGGCGATGTATTGTTTGGCACCGACCAGGCGCGCTTGACTCCGGATGGCATGCGTACTGCGCAAAAGTTGGCTGATGTTTTGCAGCAAAATCCGCAACGTACCGTGCTGGTGGAAGGTTTTACCGACAGCACCGGCGAAGCTTCGTATAACCAGCAATTGTCTGAACGCCGTGCCACCGCAGTGCGCCGCGCCTTGCAGGAACTGGGCGTGGCCCCTGACCGCGTCGCTGTGCGCGGATATGGCGAGGCTTACCCGGTCTCTGCCAATAACACGGCACAGAGTCGCCAATTGAACCGGCGCGTCGAGATCATTCTTTCTGACGATGGCGGCAAGATTGCACCGCGATAATTAAGTTTTGAGACCTGACAAAACGTCCGAAAAATTGTTGATTTTCATCATATTTTATGCACTATTGGATATACTCCAATGAAAATTTACAAAATAACCTGTTTTGCGCATGTATATGTTGCGGTGGAAAATAATACACCGCACCGTATATAACTTAGTGTCGTGAACCCAGCGCATCCATAGCGGCGCTTTGACAACTGTCGCATGGATGTGCGCGTCTTGTCATTCAGATGTATTCTTGACAATTAAACACTGAAAGAAAATCATGACAGAAATTAAACAACCACTACACGCCGGTATCGACACTGCCGCAATCAGGGCCGCAGCCCAAAATTACGATGATGGCGCCGTGACAGTCGGCTACCGGGCGAATCGCGAGGAAATGATTGCGATGCTCAATGGCGCGCTGGCTACCGAACTGGTCTGCGTCTTGCGCTACAAACGTCATTACTACACGGCAGCCGGGCCGCAGAACGGGCCGATCAAGGCTGAATTCTTGCAGCACGCGCTGGAGGAACAAGGCCATGCGGATTTGTTGGCGGAGCGCATCGTGCAATTGAATGGCAGCCCCGATTTCAATCCCGCCACGCTGATCGAACGCAGTCACGCAGAGTACGACGACTCGGACGACATTCAGGCCATGATCAAGGCCAATCTGATCGCCGAGCGCATCGCCATCGAAGCCTATCGCCAGATGATCGAACAAATCGGCGAGACCGATCCGACCACGCGTCAAATGCTGGTCGGCATCATGGCAATGGAAGAAGAACATGCTGACGACATGCGCGATTTGCTGGCCTGACAGCTTACGCACTTGCATTTTGACGCGGCGCACAGGAAACGCCGGTGCGCCTATCCGGTTCGACCACAGAACCAATCAGTGGCAGTATATTTAGATTGATATCGTATTTATTTTGAGGAGTGGATCATGCTGGAATCAAATTTTAAAGCCATCAGCAAAGACGTGAAAACCCTGGTCGCGGACGCGCAAGCGCTGCTCCAGGTTGCCGCTACACTGACCGGCGAAAAAGCCGAGGAAGTACGCAGCCGCGGCATGGGTTTGCTCGATACGGCGCTGGTCAAGGCCCAGGAAGCGCAAGCGTGCACAGTCGTCGCCGGCAAGGAAATGGTAGTCACGACAGAAGATTACGTGAAAGAAAATCCATTGCGTGCGATTACGATTGCGGCCGGCGTCGGACTTTTGCTGGGTGCGCTCCTGAGTCGCAAATAATCAGTTTGCAGGGTGTTCTCCGGCGCTCTGTAGTGACTAAAACAGCGGGGCGGCGATACTCCACATTGGGATGCCATTTGCTTGTAGGTGCGAATTTATTCGCACTTTTAACGATTTCATACGAACTGATGCGAATAAATTCGCACCTACGGCGCTGTCTCGGCTACGCTTCGTACTCCTATGGCTTTTCTCCCGCTGCGATCCAATGTTCGAATTCCTGCTGCGAGGGCGTGCCGGTAATCAGCGTTGCAGCCCCGTTTTGGGGCAGCAGCGCCACATACGGCGTGATGCCGCGCCACTTCGGGTTGACCGCATATTGCAGCGCTGCGGTCTGGCCGTTGAACACGAACAGGCGGCTGGCCTGGCGGTAATGCGGGTCTTGCAATAGCTCCGGATGCTGGTCGCCATCCATCACCACCACGATCAGCGGAATCTGCTTCTTGCCTTTTTTTAGCTGCTGCGCCACGGCTGCGATGGCGGCTGGGCAATGGGTGCAATCTGTGGTGGAAAAAACCACGGCGGACGGTCGTGGCAATTCAGTCTGGAAGCGCTGCCAGCTCTGCGCATCGAACGCCTCGATTTTCTGCGGCGCGGCCTGTACCGGCAGCATCGAGAGAGTCAGCAACAAGGCGGCCCAATATTTATAGTGCTTCAACATGGAGTTCTCCGGTAAGGTTCCAAAGCACAAACAGTTGCGCGCCTTTGCGCAGCAAGTGCGGCTGATCGTTGTTGGCAGTGGTGCGCGCCAATTGTTTGAGCGTGAAATGGCCGCCGTCGTCGTCGGATATCCAGGCCTTCAGGTTGGTGCCGCTGCCGTCGAAACTGCGCCAGACAATCGCCACGCGCTTGCCGTCACTTAGCACATCGGCATGTTCGGCTTGCTCGTCCGGCAACGCCAGCACTGCGCCAACCGGTTTGCCGTCTTGATCCAGTCGGCCATAACGTACTTGCGCCACGCCAGTTTTCTCGCCGAACCAGACCGCGTGATAACCGCCATCCGCAGCCGGCGTCAGGCTGGGGCCGTGGTGCGGACAAGCATCAATCGCCCAGTTGTCGAAAGTAGCGCGGACCGGCGCTTTGGCCGGGGCGCTTGTTGCAGATGCGTCGCGCAATATCGCAAATGCATGATCGCGGATATTCGGCGCGAACACATGCCGCCATAACGCGGCAACTTGTCCATCTGGTGTGAGAGTCAGCGCGATGCGGCAGCATTCACAACTGTAATCGGCGACCTTGGTGTCCGGCCCGAAAGTGGCTCCGCCGTCGGTCGAAACATTATGGTAAATCGCCGCGCCGCGATAGGCGAGCTTGCCGTCGCCCGATTTTACGGCAGCAATTTTTGCCAATTCCAGATCGCGTTTATCGACCCAGACCGTATGCAGCCGGCCATGCGCGTCGAATGCAATTGACTCAAAACGGTGGGTGATGATTTGACGGTCGTGATGCACGGTGACCGGCGCTGCAAAAGTCGCGCCACCATCGATTGAGCGCAACAGCCGGATCGCGCCGGTGTACGGTTTTCCCAACGGCGTGGTGTAGGCCACCACTACCTGATTCTGCGGCCCGAACGCCAGCTTGGGGCGGCTCTCGCCATCGGCCGCCACCGCTTCGCCGCCGGTATCGAGCAGGCGCGGCGCTTGCCAGTTATGGCCGTCGTCGCGGCTGATGCGTAATTCCAAATGTGCCTGGGCATCCAGCCCAACTACCCATAGCGCGCCATCGGGCGCAAAGGCTGCGCCAATGGCTAGCGCGGATTTTTTTGTAGCCTTGGCCGGTTGATGTTCATGGCCGCCTTGGGCTTGGGCTTGGGCTGCCAGCGGCAGCAGCGTCAGGCAGAAGATCAAAGGGATGCGTAATAGAGAGTGGATCAGAGAGCGGATCAAAGAGAGAATCATGAAAATCCTTAATCAGAAATCGTATTTGAGTTCGGCCGACAGCGTGCGCTGCGTGTACGGGTGCGCCACGTAATACTGCTGGTTGGTCAGGTTGTCGATGCCGACGGCGGCGCTCCATTGACGGTCCACCTTGTAGCGCAGGCGCAGGTCGAGCACGAAGAATTTGCTGGTGCCGCCATAGGTGTCGGCGTTGCTGTCGCTATTGTCGAGCGTATTGAATTGCCGCCCGCTGTAGCGCGCGGCCAGCGCATACGATAGTTGCGCATTCTGGCGGTAAGTCGCGCTGACGGTAGCGCGCCAGTCCGGCACGCGCGGCTGTTTGTTGCCGACGGTGGCCGGATTGGCGTCGTTTTGGGTGACGATCGAATTGGCGTACGTGATGCTGCCAGTCAGATCCAGACCACGCAAGCCGACATCTACGCCCTGATATGCCAGTTCCAGCCCGCGGGTGCGAATCCCGTCGATATTCTGGATGTTGGTGATGGTCGGCGAAACCGTCATGTTGGTTTGCGAATACAGCGCATCCCTGGCGTTTTCCTGAAAGTAGCTGATGCGCAGCACGCCGTTGCCCAGCTCGCGCTCTGCCGTCAATTCGCCCGACAACGCTTGCTCCGGTTTCAGATTCGGGTCGTTTTTGACGATGGCATTGTTGCTGATGCTGCCCTGATACAACTCGGCCACCGATGGCATCCGATACGCCTGCGCCAGCGAAGCGCGCAAAGCCCAGGCCGGTGCTGGTTGAAATGACAAAGCTAGCTTGGGCGAGAAAAAGGTTTCGTTGCGCGCAGCGAACGGCAAGGTGCTGGCCGCGTTGGATACCGCACCGTCAAACGCTTGCCAGTTTTCCCAGCGGCCGCCTACAGTGGCTTTCCAGTCTTTGGCAAAGCGCCAGGCATCTTGCGCATACAGCGCCTGGGTTTCGGTCTTGCCGGCAAACGCCGAAGTGCGGCTTACTGCCGGGCCGCTGGTCCAATTGGCCGTGCTGGAGACTTGCGTATCGAGCTGGTATTGATCGAAGTGATAGCCAAAATTGGCTTCATGCGCAGGACTCGGACGCCAGGTGCCGCGCAAGTCCAGCGTGCGCCAGCCGGTGCCGCTCATATCGGTCAAGCTGCCGGGACCGCCGCTGGCCGCAGCCGGCAAGGCCGTCGTCGGCGCACGCGACAGATCGCGGCTGTAATCGTACACACTGGCAAGCGCTTCCCAATCCCAGCTGCCGCCGCTGTGGGTGGCCAGCGACAGGCCGTGCATCCAGTGTTGCTGTTCGGAGCTGCCGGGATTCAGGTCGGTATCTTTGAGTGTGTACTGCTTGCCAGCGAAATTCACATTGCCGCTATACACCGGATTGCCAGCGCCATCCTTCAGATAGGACGCGACGTCAGTCGTGTTATCGCCCTGCCACAAACCCAGCGTATAGCTGGCAGTAAGAGTCGGGCTGATGTCATACGCCAGTTTCATTTTGGCCTGATCCTGAATCGTATGCGCGATGCTGGTAGCGCCCAGAATGGTGCGCGGATTGCCATTGGTATCCAAATCGGTGTGCGCGCCGCTGACCTGCGTGTCGCCGGGCTGCGCAGTTTTAGTCGAGAGCGGCTGCGTCAGATACGACATCGGCTGGCCGTGGCTGTCGAGATGGTTGGCATTGATCCACCACGACAACGGGCCGGCGCGGTTGCCCAAGGCGACGCTGAACTGCTTGCCGGAATAACTCTCGTCGGTACCGTATAACTTGAAGTGCTGGTCAAACACTTGCGCCTTGGCGTGCGCTTCAAACTTGTCGGGCATGCGGGTTGTCATGTTGATTACCGCACCCATCGCATTGCCCGGATACAGCGCCGAGAACGGCCCGTAAATCACATCGACGCGCTCGATTTCCTCGGGCGTGACCATGCCCCAGCGCGGCGGGTAGCTGTAGCTGTTGCCCAGCAAGTTGGACAACAGCAGATTGTCCGCATACACCAGCGAACGGGCGCTGGACAACGTGCCGGAAGAGCGCGAAGCGACGATGCCGTTGGTGTCGCCGATGAAGCGTTTGCGGATTTGTATCGACGGCAAATACTTGAGCGCATCTTCAGTATTGATCACGTTGATGCTGTCTGCCATTTGCTGGCGGGTGACGGCCTCCACCACGGCCGGCAATTCTTTCGGTACGCCGGGAGTAGAACCGCCTTGCACGACGACTTCCTGCAGTTGGGTGTCGCTTTCTGTGTTACCTGCCGCCTGTGCTGCCGGTGTGAAAGCGCCGCCGGCACAGGCTGCCAGCAGCGCCGCCGATAAAGGTTTCAGAGGAATGATCATGGGTTTGATTCCAGTAAATTAAGAATAAAAGGCAAATAAAAAGAAGGTAAAAAACTCAGGAGTCCAGTCGAAACACAATCGGCACTACCACGCTGGCGGCGACCGCCACCGGACCGCGCTGCGCCGGCACGAAGCGCCATTGCCGCACCGCTTCCAGCGCCGCTTCATCGAGTCGGGCAAAGCCGCTGCTGCGCTTGACCTGCACCTGTTCGGCCTTGCCCTGCGCACTGACCTTGACGTTCAACAGCACGGTGCCTTGTTCGCGGTTGCGGCGCGAGAATAGCGGATACGACGGCGCAGGATTGTTCAGGTAATCGGCATTAAAGCGGGCCGGTTCCAAGGTGGGTGGAGCAGGTGCGGCCACTGCAACGGCCACTGGCTCGGCTGCAACAGGAGTCGCCGGTGCTGCCGGCGCGGTTGCCATCGCCGTGATCCCGCTGGCGGCAGTCAGGAGCGTTACCGGTGCGGGTTTGGGCGCGCTGTGTGGCTTCGGACGTGCAGCCGGACGTGCGACTGGCCGTAAAACCGGAACTGCGCTGGGCAGCGGCCGTGGCAGCGTAGTCGGAGCCGGAATTGCGGGCCGTGGCAGCGGGATCAGCACGGCCTGAATCGGCACCGGCACTGTTTGCGGCAGCACCGCTTGACCGGGCATTGCTTGCAACGTCCAGTACAGCAGCGCGCCATGCAGCACCAGCGTCAGCAAGGATTTCAGGGCTATGCCGCGCAGATGCGTAGTCGGTGAAACGAAAGTGAAAGTAGCCATACGAGAGTGCATATCCGTATCGCGCACAGCTCGGCCGGAACCGAATGCGCACGCAAATGCGAGACATGATTTTGCTTCCTGTTGAGAAATCCACAGCGCTCTGGCGAGTGCGCAGAACTGCACCCGGAGCGGACTAGAGAGAAACTAGAGTGAAATCAGGAAGCCAGCGGCGGGCCGCGTGGATTGGCAGCCGTCCAGGAGAACAGGCGATACGGTGCGTGATAGAACAGGTGCGGGAATAAATCATGGCCGGCCATGATCGGAAGCACCGGCAAGTCGGATGGCAGCAGCCCGATGCTGCCGCCGTGCGGCAGGCAGAACGGACAGTGTTCGCTGGCGCCAGTGTCGCCTGGGCCGGAATGGTCGCCGGCCAACTGGCCTGGCATCGCGGCCATGGACTGGACGCCATTCATGGTGCAGATTTCCATTATCGGTGACGATGGCGCGCTGCCCCAGGCTGTAACCGCATGGGAAATCGAAGGCGCAAGCGCGTTCAGCAGTATCGCAAAACAGGCGATCCAGATAAACAGCGGCTTGGTTTTCAGAATGTTCCTCATGGCCGCGGATTATAGCGCGGCACTTTGAGCGTCATCGGTGCAAATGCAGAAAAGCTGGGATGGATCAAGCGCGGTGCTGGCAAGACGCATTTGCGCGGCGGTGCAGCTGCCTGCTGTTTTTGTAACTGTTCACCTCGCTACGAATACCCCCTTGCCCGGCATGGCCTTCCCTGGTGCCCGAATCGCCATGCGATTCGCTTGCGGGAGAGGGTTGGGGAGAGGGTGACTGCAAAGTCGACGACTTAATTAATCGCTGTACTCTTCGTGGATGCTTTGTCGGGGTAGCCCGACAGCTACCTTGACACACACCGGCTTCGCCAAAGAAAAGTAAGCAAAAGAAAGGCGACCGCAGACTTGCCCTTCGGGTACCCGTTTGTGTGCTGCAAAAAATGGGAAATGAAGGAACTCGCTTCCCTTGCAGGGCGCATATCCGCTTGCAAGCGGATACCGTTACGCAGGCGCGGGGCAGTGCCCCACGAAACCCCTGCTGCACCTCAGACAACCTTCATTTCTGATCCATTTTCTGCAGCACACAAACGGCTGCGGTGCAGCAGGGGTTTCGGATTGCATGCAATCCGCCTGCGTAACGACATTGCCTTGCAAGGCAATGTTCCCTCCCTACAGGGACACAGGGCCCCAGCGGCCTAACATCAAAAACAGCGTCAATACAACCGCCAATGACATAAAGCAGTCACTTGGATATCAACCTCATAGCAGGCTGAATAGATACCTGTTTTTTTAAAATAACAGGAGTATGTGCAATATCATGCCACTTTCCGCATAAATGTATTGCGCTAGATAAAAATACATAGGGTGGGTATATTTAATCGCCGGCAGCTGCGTCCGGCCTGCCGAAACGCCGGATGCCGATAGCCGCCGAAGCTTTGCGCTTCGGCCCGACTTGATCGTTACTTCCTCATTCCATTGCCCGCGATGTGCTACGGCCGTCAGTTCGTGAACGGTGCCCGCCCTTTCCATTGACTGCCCAACCCGATCGACGCTGACCCCGCTTCGCATGGATAGGACCAACTTCGCCCAATACATCTTCCTGTCGCCGACTGGATCTGCATCCCGGCCACATTCCTGCCATCAACCAATTTCATAAAATATTCAGGTCGAGTGTATTCAGGCAACATGTCTATTTTCTTTTAATTTTCATGATTTTTTACTGAGTTTTTCGACTTATACGTGAACAATTACTAGTGTATTCACAATATCATGGCGGTTAATCTGGTTTTGCTAAACTGAGGTCTCTATGCGTATCGTCATTCTGGGTAGCGGTGTTATCGGTGAGCGTGGCAATCCCCGCCTGAACTACGCCGATGCTTGATATGGCGTCCAACGCGCGCAAGAACCGCAGCGGCGCTGCATCCGGGTCCCGCAGCGCCATCTCGATGGATACCATTACGCTTGACGTCAGCACCTTGCCGCAAAAGGTGTTGCACTAGGTTTTTGAGGCTGCCCTGCCTGGACAGGGCCTTTGTGAAGCCCGGATTCCTGCGTTCGTGAGCAACGCATCGGTGCGGTCCGTGGTTGAAAAAAATCGGTAAATTTGTTTAATCCGTCATTCCGACGCAGGCTGGAATCCAGGGTTGTTAAAAACCCGCTGGATTCAAGGTGTTGTTGATCCTGAGCCTTTCCGTTGGAATGACATTATTATTTTTTAGGAGAAAAAAGTATGTCGTTTTACGAAAAACTGAAAGCGCTCAACATCGAACTGCCCCCAGTGGCGGCCCCTGCTGCAGCCTACGTGCTGTACGCGCAAGCCGGCAACACGCTGTTCCTATCCGGGCATCTCGCGAAAAAAGACGGCAAGGTATGGGTCGGCCAACTCGGGAAGAACATCACCACCGAAGAGGGAAAACAGGCTGCACGTGCCATTGCGATCGACCTGATGGCGACCTTGCAAACGGCTTGTGGCGGTGATCTGAACCGCGTCAAACGCATCGTCAAGGTGATGAGCCTGGTCAATTCAACCCCCGACTTCATCGAGCAGCACCTGGTCACCAATGGCGCATCCGAACTGATAGTCGAAATCTTCGGCGAACAAGGTCAGCATGCACGTTCCGCATTCGGCGTCGCGCAAATCCCGATGGGCGCCTGCGTCGAAATCGAATTGATCGCAGAACTGGTGTGATCGTTTACACCAGTGTGACTCAGCCAGCGCTGGTTTGTCGCTTGCTCCCTATGGATGTGACTGGGGCCGATGAGAGGCAACAGGCATCCCTTGCGTTACCACAACAAGCCTGACATGGCGTCTCGACGCAGTCAATTCAGCCCTTAGAGGCGTGGCTATTCAATCAGCCATCGATTCAAATAAAACAGGAGATTCATCAATGAAAGCGAGTAAACAAGGCCTGCAGCGTGGCTTGGGTGAGCGTCAGATCCGCCTCATGGCACTGGGCGCGGCGATCGGTGTCGGCCTGTTTCTGGGTTCGGCCAATGCGATCAAAATGGCGGGCCCCGGCATCATGTTGTCCTATATTATCGGCGGCGCCGTCATCTTCATGATCATGCGCGCGCTGGGCGAAATGGCGGTCCATAATCCGGTGGCCGGTTCGTTCAGCCGCTATGCGCAGGACTATATCGGGCCATTGGCCGGCTACCTGACCGGCTGGAACTATTGGTTCTTATGGCTGGTCACCTGCATCGCCGAAATCACCGCGGTCGGTATCTACATGGGCATCTGGTTTCCGGATGTGCCGCGCTGGATCTGGGCGCTTGCCGCGCTGGGCGCGATGGGTTCGGTCAATTTGCTGGCAGTCAAAGCCTATGGCGAATTCGAATTCTGGTTCGCCTTGATCAAGGTCGTCACCATCGTGCTGATGATCATCGGCGGCACCGGCATGATCGTGTTCGGTTTTGGCAACCACGGCGTCGCGCTCGGCTTCTCCAACTTATGGGCGCATGGTGGATTCTTCCCGAACGGCGCCCAGGGCGTGCTGATGTCGCTGCAAATGGTGATGTTCGCCTATCTTGGCGTGGAAATGATCGGCTTGACGGCAGGCGAAGCGGCCAACCCGAAGAAGTCGATCCCGGACGCGATCAACTCGGTATTCTGGCGCATCCTGATTTTCTATGTCGGCGCGCTGTTCGTGATCCTGTCGATCTATCCATGGAACGAAATCGGCACCCAAGGCAGCCCTTTCGTGATGACATTCGAGCGACTGGGCATCAGGACTGCCGCCGGCATCATCAACTTCGTCGTGCTCACCGCCGCGCTGTCGTCCTGCAACGGCGGCATCTTCAGCACCGGCCGCATGCTCTACAACCTGGCCCAGCAAGGCCAGGCGCTGAGCATGTTCGCCCAGACCACCGACAGCGGCGTACCGCGCCGCGCGATCTTGCTGTCGATGGCAGCACTGCTGTTCGGCGTGCTGCTGAATTACCTGGTGCCGGAAAAAGTGTTCATGTGGGTGACCTCGATCTCGACCTTCGGCGCAGTCTGGACCTGGGGCGTGATTCTGGTGACGCAAATAAAATTTCGCAAGTCGCTGTCGCCGGCAGAGCGTAAGGCACTCGCTTTCCGCATGCCGTTCTGGCCGTATGGCTCGTGGATCGCGCTGGCCTTCCTGGCACTGGTGATCGGTTTGATGGCGTATTTTCCCGACACGCGCGTTGCGCTGGTGGTCGGACCGGCATGGCTGGTGCTGCTGACGGTGCTCTATTACGCATTACGCCTTGCGCCCGCACAGGTCCAGCGCGATGAGGTGCCGCGCGGCTACGAAGCCGGCTGACAGGGCTGCTGCAATCTTCTTGATGGCCGGGCCGGACAAAGATGCGATGCAGCGCCTTGTCCGGCCAGCAAGACCACGTTCGAGGCGGTGAAACAGCAAACCGGGCCAGTCTCGGCAACCACTGACGATCCCCCCAATGCAAGCCAAAATGATGCTGGCCCACGATAGCATCTTGGTATCAAGATGCTCTTATGCCGTGTTATTCAGTGAGATTCATATAACGGCATTGCCTGCTAATGCACCGTCTGCTGCCGCACATATTCGGCCCGTTTCATCTCGATATACTGTTGCCGATCCATCTCATGCAACTGCCGCGGATAGCGCTCGGTAGCCGTAAACCAGCTCTGTAAGCGTTGCTCGAACTGCGCTGTCGGGGCGGCACTGGCAGCCTCTAAAAAGGTATCGATTGCGAGGTAATAACGCATCGTGTTGCGCTCCACCAGGCCACGCACCCCACCGATATATTCAGGCTGGCCACTGGCCTGCTTGCCAATCACGGTGAATCCCACTTTGTCGCTGCCGATAGTGCCGAGATACGTTTGCATGGACAGCCGTGCGGCAATATTCATTGCGTAAGAATAGGTCAGATGCAAAAACGTTTTGGCGTTCGGGAGCGCTACCGCTTCCAGCAGGATAAGGTAGTCGCTGGTGCCCAGCGGCCCGTTTTCGGCACTCAGCATGATTTCAACATATTCCGCAGTTTTTGCAACGACGCTGTAATTGAAGTCGAGCCGCGGCGCGGCGGCCAGTTCTTCGGGTGTCTTCCTGCCGACATGGAGTCTGAGGGTGGTGCCGGACGGCCCTGCCATCGGATGGCAATATTTGGTATTGATGTGTAGCAGCATCACGTCACACCAGTGATCCGGATTATTCAAGCCAGTATTCACCGCGCCAAACGGGTAATCGACGATCGCGTAGATGTCGCCCTTCAAACGGTCCGGCGTTTCAGCGGAATCGAGAACCAGTGGCCGCTTGAATTGATTTTGCTGCAATTGCGCCTTTAGCGACGCGTATTTTGCGCGCAGTGCCGCAGCCGGATCGGACTCCGCCATTGCGGCGTGCGCAACACCCGCAATACCAGAAATACCCGCAATCCAGATCAACAGCAGGCATCTCAACCAGTGCAAAGAGTATGACCAAGAACGCTTATGCATTGCCATTCCCTCACAGTTAAGTTTCCAGCCAGCCGCATCACAGCCAATACTCAAACCGGCGCGCCGCCCATTCCTTGAACCGGCGGTCTTGGCATGCAAGACCGCGATTTGCAGCTGATAGATTTTAATTCCGCTGGACAGCCTTAACAATTAACCGTTCAGCATGGTTACATTGTGATCGCAACCTTCAATACACCATCGCGCTGGTTTGCGAATAATTCATAGGCTTCCTCGATCTGATCGAGCTTGAATCGATGCGTGACCATGGGTTCCAAATCGACCCGACCCGAAGCCACCACATTCATCAACCGGCGCATGCGTTCTTTGCCGCCGGGGCAGAGTGTGGTGATGATCTTGTGATCGCCCAGTCCGGCGGCAAAGGCATCGAGCGGCAAGGTGACTTTGCCGGAATACACCCCAAGACTGGAGAGCGTTCCGCCTGGCTTGAGCGCGCGCAGGCAACTTTCAAACGTCTGTTGTGTGCCCAAAGCTTCAATCGCGACATCGACGCCACGCCCGTTGGTCAGGCGCATGATTTCGGTAAGCGGATCAGTCTTGGTAAAGTTGATGGTGACATCGGCGCCCAGCTTCTTCGACACTTCCAGTCGCGCATCCACGCCATCCACCGCGATGATCAGGCTTGCGCCCCTGAGTTTTGCGCCGGCTGTCGCACACAAGCCGATCGGTCCCTGTGCAAAAATCACCACCGTGTCGCCGATCTTGATCCCGCCGCTTTCGGCACCGCCGAAACCCGTGCTCATGATGTCAGGGCACATCAACACCTGTTCATCGGTGAGCCCGTCCGGAATCGGTTCGAGATTCGACATTGCATCCGGCACCAGCAGATATTCCGCCTGACAGCCGTCAATCGTATTGCCAAAGCGCCAGCCGCCGCCCGCCTTACCGCCGCACTGGGATTTATGACCGTCGAGGCAAGTATGGCAATGTCCGCACGGCGTAATCGCACCGACGATAACCCGTTGCCCGACTGTATATCCAGTGACGCCCGCGCCTAATTCCTCAATCACGCCCACCGGCTCATGACCAATAGTGAGCCCTGCCTCCACCGGATATTCTCCCTGGAGGATATGCACGTCGGTGCCGCAGATTGTGGTGGTGGTGATTTTGATTAACGCTTCGCCAGCACCGACAGCGGGTATTGGCTTTTCTTCGAGGGCGATCTTGCCCGGACGGATGAATACTGCTGCTTTCATGGTGCGCATCGCTGTTCTCCTAAAAACCTACGGGATTAAAACCGCTTCATACTGCTATAAACAAGCTGATCCGATGTTGTGATGGGATAAGCGGCGCGGTGCTCCATTGTTTTTTGATGAAGTGAAAACATAACGGTTTGTCCCTGTGGTAATCGCAGAGAACGGGGATATCCGATGTACGCATGCGCGGCGTGGGTAAAAACGTGCGTAATTCCATTTCTAAATTAACTGTGCACTTTGTCGACTTCGCTTGCCGTACATGCAATAAGTGTGCTGAATTACAACCTTAATATAAAAGGCATTGATTGAGACGATGCAATTGCTTGCCCTCCAATACAATGGTGAAGGTATCGCTGCCCAAACTACAGGAAATCGGCTCGACCACCGTGAGCGTGGCCGCGGCCGCGATGACAGCATCTACGGCGTTGCCACCGGCCAGCGATGAAACATTTTTGTCACTTGTATAAATTCACTCTACATGGGAAGCCACTAGTCCAGATCTTGTTCCTTCATCCAACGCCACAATGTTGAGCGGCTGATGCCGAGTTTTTGAGCGGTGGCCGTCCGGTTTCCATTGCTACGTTTCAGGGCATCAATTAAACGTACTTTAAGAATATCGACGTCGCCTTGTACATTGAACTGATCCGGCAAAAATAATTCAGGACAATCTTCGCGTAACCCAACATAATTGATCGATCCAATATCATCGAACTGCAGTACGTAGACAGCGATCCGGTCAGCGATGTTTTCCAATTCTCGTACGTTCCCTGGCCATGCATAGGCTGCGAGATAAGGCAGCAATGGATTCAATACGGACTCCGCATCAAGTTCACTGGACAGCTTTCTGAGCGAGCGTCCCACGAGCGTTTGTGCCAGCAGAGCAATGTCGCTCGGCCGCTCCCGTAATGCGGGAAGCCTCAGCCGCAGCGTGTTGATACGATAGTACAAATCCTGACGGAAACTGCGTTCAGCGATCATTTCCTGTAATGGCTGGTGTGTGGCTGCGATCACACGCACATCGACTGGAATGGTGGTGACGCCGCCTACCCGGATAATTTCGCGCTCCTGTAGCACCCGCAGCAAGCGTGTTTGCAGCGAGAGCGGCATATCGCCAATTTCATCAAGGAACAGACTACCTGTGTGAGCCGTTTCGAATAGGCCGCGTTTGCCGCCCCGCAGTGATCCCGTAAATGCACCCTCCTCGTAGCCGAATAATTCGCTCTCCAGTAAAGCCTCTGGGAATGCTGCACAATTAAGTGCGACAAAAGGTTGGCCGGCACGTGCGCTTGCATTGTGGATCGCTTGCGCGAATAACTCCTTGCCGGAGCCGCTCTCGCCTGCGATGAGCACGGTAAGATCGGTTTGCGCAAAACGTCGCGCGGTATGCACCGCGCGTTTGAACAATAGGCTGTTACCAATTAAATCGTCAAAGCTGTATTTTGCTGCGATCTGACGCTTGCGCTGTTGGATGCGCAACCTCGTATCGGCATCGGCAATCACTTGCGCGTCATATAGTGTCAATGCCGCGCCGACAATATCGCCGTATTCACGGATCGGTGTACGGTTTACGATCCAGTCGCGTCGCGCGAAGCGCAGCACCATTGCACGCTCCTCTACCCCGCTTTCCATGGTTTGGATTAATGACAGTTCCGGCTCAATTGCATCGAGCGGCTTGCCCAACAGCACGGTGTCCACCTTATTCAAAAGTTGCTGCATGCGCGAATTTATTGCGATCACCCTATGTCGCCGATCAACCGCGAGCACCGCATCCTGCAAATTACCGAGCACGCCGTTGAGCTGCTGGTAGCGGCCAGACTCCAGTCTCTTCACGCGGGCAAGTTCAATTGCATCGTCAAAGCCACGCCGAATACCGTTTAGAGAGTAGGCCAGAATACCGGAAAGACCTTGCTCTTCCGCAATTTCGACGACAACGCTGGAACCCACGATCACATTGAAACCATCCTCCTTGAGCCGCACGCAGCAACGTCGCGCATCGTCAGGTGTCTCATAGGCAAATTGAGCGACATCAAGCTTAAGGAGGTCCTTGACATCCTCAAGTTCTGGAATGGTGCGCCCGTACATGACGACGCCTACCCGTGTTGACATGCTTCGCGCCCTGATCAGGGCCTGCAACAATGAAAAGCCATCGAGATGAATAATGGCGACCGGAATGCGTATATTTTTTCGCAGAATCGCACCGTTAGAGCCGGCGCTGATAAAAACGTCAACCGAATCAGACTTAATACGTTCGCGGGCAATCGACAGCGCTACGTCAAACGCACCCTCGACGACTTCGATATCGGCCTTGTGCGCATATTCGGCAATGATAGGACCGGCAAATTGTGCGATATGGCGATACGCCAGGAAGCAAACACGAGGAAGGGCAGTGGAAGTTATTAAACGTTCAGCCATAGAATAAATTCGTGTCAGTGACACATAATATTGTTGCAATATTGTTGCATGAAACATGCTGCATAAATTTTTAAAGTGAAAAAAACATTAAAATCAATTACTTAGAAAAATATATAAGGCTGGCACGCTCCATGCTAAGAATAAAGAGAAGATAAAACCTCAACCTTAGAGACACATAATGGCACTCGAACACATCACGGTATTGGACCTTACCCACATGCTGTCTGGCCCATACGGCACCATGCTATTGGCAGACCTCGGGGCGCGCACCATCAAAGTGGAACCACCGGGCAGCGGCGAAGGCACACGCCGACTACTCGAGCAGGATACTGACTATTCCATCGATGGCATGGGTGCTTACTTCCTGACACTCAACCGTAACAAGGAAAGCGTGTGTGTTGACTTGAAGACAGAAGCCGGCAAGGCCGTTTTTTTTGACATGGTCCGCAAGGCAGATATTGTCTACGACAATTTTAGCGTCGGCGTCACTGAACGCCTTGGCATTGACTATGCTTCCCTATCCGAGATTAATCCTCGCATCATTACCTGCTCGGTAACAGGTTTTGGCCAGACCGGGCCAGAAATTCATCGCCCTGCTTTCGACCAAGTCGTCCAGGCCATGGGCGGGGGCATGTCCATCACTGGCACAGAGGCTGATGGACCGACGCGTAGCGGCATACCGATTGGCGACTTGTGCGGCGGCATATTCGGTTCCATGGGCGTACTGGCTGCGATCGTGCAACGCGACCAGACCGGAATCGGTCAGCATGTGGACGTTTCAATGCTTGACGCCCAGATCTCGATGCTCAACTACATGGCCACCATGCACCTAATGTCGGGCATTGTTCCAACAGCCATTGGTAACAGTCACTTTGTGCACGTTCCCTATAATAGTTTTACAACCAGCGACGGTCACGTCATTGTCGCCTGTATCGGCGATGCGTTTTTCGAACGTTTCGTCAATACTATGGACCTACCAGCATTGCGCAACCCCGCATTCCTGCAGCAGCCAGTACGCTACGCGGCCAAAGCGGAGATCGAAGCCATCATTAATGCAAAGTTGAAGACGGAATCGACCATTTACTGGCTCGAAAAGTTGCAAGCGGCACGCATTCCTTGTGGACCAGTAAATAATCTTGAGCAGGCCCTCAACGATACGCAGATCCAAGCGCGAGACATGGTTGTGGAAGTGACGCTGGCGTCCGGAAAAAAAGTGCGCATGCCCGGTAATCCAATGAAACTTTCGGCATCAAAGCAGACCGGCTATGTACGCCCGCCCGACTTGGGGGAGCACACAAGCGACGTCCTTGAAAGCCTGCTGGGCTACTCGCAAGAAACGATGAAACAATTGCGCTTGACTGGCGCCATAGGTTAAGGATGCACGATCATGGAACCTATTTATATTACAGACGTATCACCGCGCGATGGATTGCAAAATCAGACAGTACAGATATCAACTGAAGCGAAACTAAAGCTCATTTCCCTGTTGCGCGAAGCTGGCGTGGCTAGCATCGAAGCGACCAGTTTTGTCTCTCCCAAAGCGGTCCCTCAAATGGCAGATGCTGCCGATCTGCTGCAGCAGATTAATTTCACATTTCCCGACCTGCGTACTTCGGTTCTGGTGCCGAATCTGAAGGGACTGGAACGTGCATACTCTGCAGGAGCTAAGGAAATTGCAGTGGTGCTGTCAGTCACCGAAACGATGAACCAAAAGAACATCAACATGAGCTTGGCGGGTGCCATCACAGCCAGTGAACAGACGCTACGCCAAGCACGCAAATATGGCTTGCGCACGCGCGCCTATATTGCCGTTGCCTTCGGGTGTCCGTTCGAGGGCACACCGGCACTCGAACGCGTGGTGGCGCTGGCGGTCAGCATGCGAGAAGCTGGCGCAGATGAAATCGTGATTGCCGACACCATCGGTGCGGCTTCGCCTTTGGACGTCAAGGAGCGGATGACCGCATTGGCGAATGCAATTCCACTCTCGCAACTGGCAATACACCTGCATGACACGCGTGGCATGGCAGTCGCCAATGCCTGGGCTGCGCTTGAAGTGGGCGTTCGCCGCTTTGATTCCAGCACAGGTGGCATTGGTGGCTGCCCGTTTGCACCAGGTGCGGCTGGCAACCTTGCAACAGAAGATTTGGTGCTGATGGCGGAGCAGAGCGGCTTCGCCACCAGCATCGATCTCAACCGACTTCTTGCTGCGGTCGATTTCGCAGAAATTGAATTGAAACGTGCTCTCGGTGGCCACGCAAGCACATGGCTACGTCGCCAGCAGAGTCAGTAGTTCTCAATGGAAAAAAGCCATCAACTCCCCGTTAAAAGTAGCCTGCTCGGGACTCTCGGCAGTTCTTACTTGTGGTTTAGGTTCATGCATCAAGTTGTGCCGTACGCGAAAAATAATATAAAAATGACTAAAGCTTTCGAGCTTGCAAGGTCAGCAAAATTTACCTTTAATTTCAATAGGAGACACACCAATGAAACTCACTCGCCCTTTTCATGCAGCCGCAGCATGCTGGCTCCTTTCCTTCACCGCGATGGGTACTTCCGCCTCCGCAGTAAATCTGACGGTAACCCATTGGGCTGACGGTATGTACGGCGTCCCCTTTGCCGTGGCACTGGAAAAAGGTTATTTCAAAGAGGCTGGCATCGATGTCACTGGATTTATCACTTCACAGGGCGGTGGCACTACGGTGCGCAACGCGATGGCGTCCGAGATCCCATACGGCGAGGTCGCGCTTCCGGCTGCAATTGCAGCATTCAAGCAAGGGGTAGAACTGACCATCGTGCACGGTGGTGTGCTGAGTTTGGCCGACATTTATTGGGTCGCGAATGCTGATTCTCCGCTCAATTCGATCAAAGACCTGAAAGGTAAGAAGCTCGGCTACAGCAGCCCGAAATCGGTGACCGACATGGTGTCGACGATGTCCTTGAGCAAGGCTGGCATTTTGCCGAATGTGGACCGCAAAGCCGTGGGTAGTCTGTCTGCAGCAATTACCTCTCTGCGCGAGGGTGCAATCGATGTGATTTATACGACGGAACCAGTTTACAGCCGCGAAAAAGCCAGCCTAAAAATGGTATTCAAATCGACTGATGTGATCCCCAATGCCACCCAGACTGTCGGTGTCGTACGCACTGATTACCTCAAGAAAAATCCGGGTGTCATCAAGGCGATCATCGCCGCACGCCGCAAGGGCGTCGAATTCGTTCTAAAGAATCCGAGTGAGGCAGGCGACATTGTTGCGAAACACTACAAAATGTCAGCGGACATTGTAAAGATGTCCATCAATGAAATCCTCGCATCAAAAGGAACCTATTGGAGTACGGGCAAACTTGACTACGAGGGAATGAACACCATGTTGTCCGGCCTTGTGCTTGTAAAGGCAGTTGAGCCTGGCCCATTCGATTGGTCCAAAATAGTTGATGAGAATCAACTCCCTGCCGACCAGCGTAAATGAGGATGGATAAGATGACTTCTCTTGCGACAGGAGGGGCTGCCGTGCATTCCGCAATGGCTAGCAATACCAAGACGCACGTCGCCATCAATGAAGCAACCAGGACCTTCACCGCGCGTGATACTGGCCTCCCATTTCACGCGCTTGGCCCAGTCACATTCGATTTGCGCGAGGGAGAATTTTTTTCCGTTGTGGGACCATCCGGCTGTGGAAAATCGACATTGCTTGATTTGCTGGCTGGACTGTGTGCACCGTCCAGCGGTACCGTCCATTTTGAGGGAAAGCCGGTGACCGGCGAGGTGCCGGACGGGGTAGCCGTGGTATTCCAAGAAGACGCCAGCTTTCCATGGCTTAACGTTTTTGATAACGCCGCTTTTGGTGTACGTCGCAGCGGTCTGCCGGAAAATGAAATCAAGGAGCGTGTCGACCATGCGCTGGCGTTCATGGGACTGTCCAGCTTTGCTCGCGTCTATCCATCTCAACTTTCGGGCGGCATGCGCCAGCGCGTATGCATCGCCCGAGCGATGGTGTTGCGACCACGCCTGATGCTGCTCGACGAGCCGTTTGGTGCGCTCGATCAACAGACGCGACTGCTGATGGGCGAGGAAACACTCAAGCTTTGGCGCGACACTGGCTCCACCGTCATGCTCATCACGCACTCGATCGATGAGGCCGTTCTTCTGTCTGACAGGATTGGGGTCATGTCGTCACTTCCCGGTACGTTTATCGATATCGTCGAAACCGGCTGGAGCCGCGAGCGTGATTCCCAGACCGCGATGGATCCGCGTTACGGCGCCTTGCAAGCGAAAATATGGGGCATGTTGCGTGAAGAGTCGATCAAGGCACTAAGGATAAAGTCATGACAGCGATCGCGATTGTCCATCCTGCTCCTGCCAGGCAGAGCAGGATGATGCAGGCATGGTTAGCGCATCGTGTCATCTTGCTGCGCATTGCGGTTGTGGTGTTCAGCGTGCTGCTGCTGGAAGTAGCCAGTCGGCTGGGATGGATCAACCCTGTGTCCTTCATTCCTCCGTCAAAGATGGTACGCAGTGCATGGGACATTTTGATCGCTGGCACTTATAAAACAGATATTTTACTTACACTGTCTGCCGCCAGCCTTGCCGTCATTTTGGCTGTGGTATTCGGGTTTCTATTCGGCGTATTGCTCTTTAAGCTGCCAAGGGTGCGGCGCGTGCTTGACCCATTGCTCTTGTCCTATTACGCCGTGCCAATCTTTGTGCTATATCCGATGCTCATTGTGCTTCTGGGCCTGAATCGCTGGCCACTGGTTGCGCTTGGTTTTCTGTTTGCGGTGGTGGCGATGGCAGTCAATACGCTAAATGGACTTGAGCGCGTACCCAATGTCCTGCTGCGTACCGCCCGCATGCTACGCATGGGCAGGATACAAGAGGTTTGCCTGATTACCTTGCCCGCCAGCCTGCCATTTGTTTTTACCGGCATCAAGCTTTCTATCGTCTATTCCTTTATCGCCGTAATCGGTGGGGAGTTTGTGTTGTCTGGCGCAGGCTTTGGCTATCAAATCGCCTATGCGTACAACAATTTTGATAACCCGACGATGTACGGACTGATGATGTTGCTGCTGGTCTTTGTCGGCACGCTCAATCTTCTGTTGCACACTGCAGAACAGCGTCTGTATCAACGCCGTGTGCTAAAGGAGATGGCATGACATCCCAGACCAAACTGCAATCAAAAATGCAAGCGACCGCCAGTTCTCCGCGTTGGGGCGATGTTGTGCTGCTGATAGTGGCAATACTGAGTCTCTGGACGCTCGCCAGCTGGTTTTTCGGCGCTACGGTCTGGCCCGATCCGATGCGCACGTTCGGGCAAATTTGGATCGAAATCAGTGACGCCGAATTTGGCGATCACCTCGCTGAAACCAGCAAGGCATTCGGAGTTGCTCTATGCATTTCACTGATAGGCGGCACCTTCATCGGTGTACTACTCGGCTCACGCCGCTTGGCTGGCGATGTGTTCGAACCGCTGCTCATCGCTCTGTACTCCATTCCGAAAATCGCCCTCTATCCGATTATCCTGCTTATGTTCGGACTGGGAATTTCCGCCAAAATCGCGTTCGGTGCAATCCACGGGATCATTCCGATGGTGATATTTACGATGACCGCAGTGCGCAACATTCGCCCAGTTTACATGCGTTCGATCCGAACCCACCGGCTGACAGCGTGGCAAGGTGCTGCGTATGTACTGATCCCGGCGGCTGTACCCGAAATCGTGGCTGGCTTGCGCATCGGTTTTTCCTTGACCCTTCTTGGCACTCTGCTCGGTGAGATGTTTGCCTCGCAGCGTGGCATCGGTCATTTGCTGATGCGTGCGATCGACCGCAATGACTCGCCCACAATCATGGCGCTGGCGGTCATGCTTTTTCTCTTCGCCACTGCAGTGAGCCTCGGCTTGCTGCAGTGGGACAAATACCTGCGCCGTAGCGCCTAATTAATTGGAACCGACACATGAGCACAACGAAGTCACTCAAGCAAATCCTGACCGCCGGCGAGTTTGTTATCGCGCCGGGCGTATTTGACATGTTCTCTGCCCGTATTGCAGACCAGCTCGATTTCAAAGCACTCTACATGACCGGCTATGGCGTCTCCGGCTCCTATCTCGGTGTAGCCGACGCCGGACTAGTCACATACACCGATATGGTGGGACGCGCGGCCACAATTGCCGAAGGCATCAGCAAACCCCTGATCGCCGATGCGGACACGGGCTTTGGCGGTCTGATCAATCTGCGCCGAACGGTGCGCGGCTATGAAGCGGCGGGGGTGCAGGCAATCCAGTTTGAAGACCAGGAGTCGCCTAAAAAATGCGGCCACACGCCTGGCCGCCAAGTGATTCCAATGGCAGACATGCTAAAAAAAATAGAAGTTGCGGTGGAAGCGAGGCGCAGTGACGACACATTGATCATCGCGCGTACCGATGCACGCACCAGTCTTGGGCTAGATGAGGCGATCAAACGCGGCAACGCTTATGCTAAAGCCGGCGCCGATATCATTTTTGTCGAATCACCCGAATCAGCCGACGAGTTTCGCCGCGTCGGTACCGAAATTGACTGCTGGCTGCTGGCCAATATGGTACCAACCGGACTTTCTCCGGAAATCAAGGCTGACACGCTGCATGAGTGGGGTTTCAATATCGCCATCTACCCGGCTCTGGGAATGGGGGTAGCTACTGCGGCGCTGGCCGCAGGCTACCAGTTCCTGCAATCAGAGCGCTCAACGGTTGGCCTTGACACGCCTTCCTACAGCATGGATCAGCTGCACAAGCTAATGGGATTTCCGGAGATTTTGGAGTTCGAACGACGTTATGCGCAGAAGGTGAATTGAGATGGCAAATACACTATTTGAGAAGGTGTGGAATATCCACCAAATTGCTGAATTACCTGGTGGTGTCAGCCTGCTGCATGTTGACCGTCACTTGATGCACGAACTGACTGGCGCAGCC
Organism: Gelidimonas diazotrophica; assembly: GCF_055694025.1. Taxonomy (NCBI): domain Bacteria; kingdom Pseudomonadati; phylum Pseudomonadota; class Betaproteobacteria; order Burkholderiales; family Oxalobacteraceae; genus Gelidimonas; species Gelidimonas diazotrophica. The sequence goes on along the minus strand of NZ_CM146349.1, from coordinate 2,699,096 downwards.
GCGATCACGCAGTTGGAACAGCGCGGGATCGACATCCGCAATCCTGCGCTTACCTTTGCCACACTCGACCATGTGATATCGACCCGACCCGGGAGTACTGCGGGCGACGAGGAGTGGAGCACAGTGATGATCAATACCTTGCGTGAACAAACCGCGCGCATGAAGATTGCCCGCTTTGATATCAATGACGGACGCCAAGGGATCGTGCATGTGATCGGACCCGAGCTCGGATTAACTCTACCTGGACTAACCATCGTTTGCGGCGACAGCCATACCTGCACGCACGGCGCATTTGGCGCTATTGCCTGGGGTATTGGTTCGTCCGAACTCGTGCACGTATTGGCAACACAGACCATTCGGCAGCGCCGCCCTGAAACCATGCGCATCAATTTCAATGGAACGCTGCGCGCCGGAGTCGGTGCCAAAGACATGATTTTGTACGCGATTGGCGTACTTGGCACCTCAGCGGGCACGGGCTACGCGGTAGAATTTGCCGGCGAGGCCATCCACAGGCTCGATATGGAAGGCCGCATGACCGTGTGTAACCTATCGATTGAACTGGGTGCCAAGATCGGCATGATCGCACCGGACCAGGTGACATTTGACTATCTACATGGTCGCGATTTTGCACCACAAGGAGAGCAATTCGAGCACGCTGTCGCCCTCTGGAAACAGCTTGTATCAGGCAGCGATGCGGTGTTCGACAAGGAAGTTGAGATTGATGTAGGCAACATCAAACCTCAAGTCACGTGGGGCACCAGTCCGGAGCAGGTCGCGCCGATTGATGCGACAGTGCCGGATCCATCGTTGGAAACCAATGTCGCGCGACGGACCCAGCTCATGGGCGCACTCGCGTATATGCAGCTCCAGCCCGGCCAGCGTATCGACCAGATCCGGATTGACCGCGTCTTCATCGGCTCTTGCGCCAACAGTCGCCTGTCTGACTTGCAAGCAGCAGCTGCAGTCGTCAAAGGACGCCACATCGCTACCAACGTCACAGGTTGGGTCGTGCCCGGTTCCTTGGCTGTAAAACGCCAGGCCGAAATTGAAGGACTGGACAAAATTTTTATCGCTGCAGGATTCGAATGGCGTGAATCCGGGTGTTCGATGTGCGTGGGTGCCAACGGCGACCTGGTACCTTCGGGACAACGTTGCGTATCAACATCGAACCGCAACTTCGTCGGACGCCAAGGGCCGGGGGCGATGACGCACCTGGCCAGCCCCGCAGTCGCTGCCGCCAGCGCTATCGCCGGCGCTATCGCTTACCCCGAAATGATTGGATATCCTTTATGAAGCCAATTACTGTCGTCGAGGGCTATGCCGCGCCCATCATGCAGGACAACATCGACACCGATATCATCGTGCGCATCGAACGGATCGCCAAACTCAAGCGAGGCCAGTTTGCACCATGGGCCTTCGAGGCAATCCGTTACCTGCCTGACGGCAGCGAGGATACAAACTTTATCCTCAACCGAGAGCCATTCCGAAAGGCGAAGATACTCATAGCGGGAGCAAATTTTGGCTGCGGCAGTTCGCGCGAAATGGCGGTATGGGCAATTGAAGAATTTGGTATTCGCTGCATCATCGCACAAAGTTACGGCGATATTTTCTACGGTAACTGCTTGCAAAATGGCGTACTGCCGATCAGGCTTGAATGCGGCCAAATTGATGCGTTGGCCAGAGCCGCAGTGACCGGAGCCACAGTGGCAGTTGATCTGCAAGCATGTAGAATTTTCACCGCTCCCACGGGCCCAATTGAGTTCACGCTCCCCGACACGCAGCGCGAGGCTTTACTGAATGGTCTGGACGAAATTACTCAAACCTTAAATATGGCTGCGTCTATCGATCAGTTTCAGCAGGAAGACAGGCGTGCCCGACCTTGGGTTTATACCGCTTTCGATGCGACAAGGAGAACGCCAGAGGTCGTAGCACAAGTGTCCGGCACGCGTGCCACAGTGCCATGGTCCAGTCCAGCTGAATGAAAGACGCATCGTTGTTCCAAAGATGGCATACGAAACAGCCACAAAATAGGCTCCATATTCTCAAAGATTATCTCGCCAAAATCCACGTTGCAACCGCAACGTATCAAGGAGAAATTGGATGACCGAAAATACGGCCAAAGCCAGCCCGACGGACGGCATGCTCCGCGAATTATCGGAGGCCGAGGCCAGCGGCAATACACGCGCGATCTATGATGAGATCAAAAGTCTGTGTGGCGTGCCCATGGTGGCACTGATTTACCGCCACTTGGCAACCATACCGGGCGCCCTCGAATGGGCGTGGGCGTTGCTGAAACCTGTTCTGGCTGCTGGCATAGTCCAGGAGCGGGCGAAGGAGTTTGCCTGCCGCGCAGACATCCCGTCCATTCGCGCAATTCCGCGCGCGGCATTGCGCGTTGCTGGAATTATGGAGGCTGACGAAACGACGATCACGGCCATTCTCGATGCTTATGGTCGTGCGAATCCGATCAATATTCTGGCCCTCCGATGCCTGGCACTTCACCTGCATGGAATCTCTGCGAATACGACCGATCGCCTGGGTGTGCGCAGTTGGTCTGCGCCGCGAGTACTGGCATTATTGCCGGCTATGATCAATCCACAGGACATGGAACCAGCTGTTCGCGAATTGGTGTTGCTGCTCGCTGGACGCGGGGAATCGAAGGAGTCAGGAATCTGGCCAAGCCTTTATCGTCATCTGGCCCGTTGGCCGAACATGATCAGCTTTGCCGCAGTAATCGTAATGCCTGAGTTTCGTGCGATAGACGCGGCGGCAGCCCGTCTCCGGGAAGATGTCGTTGTCGCGGCAGCAGAGTTAGCAAGTCTGATGGTTCCTCTACCCAATATCGCGCCACCGATTGCATTGCATCGAGACCAGTTGCTATCGGCGATTGACAGCTTTACTTTACGTATCCCGGAGATGGTTGTAGTCGGCGAACTACTACGCAGGGCGATGCCTAGGCCAATATCTTAGCTTGTGACACTGCACGAATTGATGCACTCAAGGAAGGGGTGTTATCTAGGATAGATGGTTGCAAAAAATATCATAAAAATAATTATTGGAGATACTATCTGATGTTACGCAGGCCCCGGTAGAAATTGTTAATGTATGGAAATGAAAAAAGCTGAACTCGAGTTGTACGCGGATTATTTGATAAGCACGTTTGGATGGGCGACGGCGACAGGGTTGTCTGCGATGGTTGATGGCGACATGAGTCACGACCACCTGACACGGTTTTTATCGAAAAAATTGTCAATAATACACTGAAATTCCGTTATGTATTGATGGATAGCTGGTTCGGCTCAGTGAAAAACTTTGATTTCATCGTAAAAAAGAAGAAGCATTTAATTGCTGCGCTCAAGGACAATCGCTTGGTTGCGCTGAGCGGGGAAGACAAACCACAAGGTCGCTTTGTACGGATAGATGCACTGGAATTATCGGATAAACAGGCGGTACGCGGTTGGTTAAAAGGCTATGCAAATGCAGTGCTTTTAGTCCGCCAGGCCTTTACGAACAAAGACGACAGCGCGGGCTTGTTGAAACTGGTGTGCAGCGATTTGACGTGTGATGGCGAGAAGATAACTGCTCTTTACAAAAAACGGTGGAAAGTGGAAGTGTTCCACAAATCATTGAAGTCCAACGCCGCGCTGGCGAGATCGCCCACACGCAGAATAACCACGCAAAACAACCATGTGTTCATGTCAATTTATGCCGTATTCAAACTGGAGTGCCTGAATATAAAGCTCAAAACAAACCATTTTGCGATAAGAGCAAAGCTCTTTATCAAAGCAACCCGCCAAGCCTATGCCGAACTACAGGCTCTGCGGGCTGCGTAACATCAGTTACTTAATACTTTAAAATTAAACCATTAAATTCGCTCTCTTTCAACCCGATTAATCCGCACCAGAAAATCACCCAGATTGCTTCAGGTTCATACCTGCATTGGAAAATACAGGGTGACCGGTCTGGCCGCTACAAAGACTGAACGTGATATCGTAATCGCCGTTGGTGGCAGATTTTTGACACCGACTTGGCATGCTTGAATCCGTATGATCTGCGCCCGGCCCGGCGTTCTTTGCCACAACGTGTCGCCCAGACCGACACCCTTATTCCTCTTCACTGAAACGTCCTGATGAAACCAATAAATAAATTGAATCCCGAAGGCTTGCGTATCGTTTTAGTGTTGCAAGGCGGCGGTGCGCTCGGGGCATACCAGGCTGGCGTCTATCAAGCGCTGCACGAACACGATCTGGTGCCGGACTGGATCGTCGGCACCTCGATCGGCGCCATCAATGCCGCTCTCCTTGCCGGCAACCATCATGCGACGCGCTTGCAACGCCTGAAACAGTTTTGGGACCGGGTATCACACCAGGACGGGATCGATTTGGCGCGGATACCCGATGCGCAGCGGCGTTCCAATGTTTGGTTGTCCAGCCTCGATACGGTACTGCGCGGTGTGCCCGGCTTCTTCACGCCGCGTCTTTTCAGTTTGTTTCCAACGGGCTTGGTGGTGGCGCCGGAAGCGGCCAGTTTTTACGATACGGCGGCCTTGGGCGACACGCTGGACGATCTGGTCGATTTCGATTATTTGAATGCGCCTGGCGGCATTCGTCTGACCGTCAATGCGATGAAAGTAAAGACCGGTGAACTGGCTAGTTTTGATAACACCCAGCAAGTCATGAGCGCCGACCACGTCCGTGCCAGCGGTGCCTTGCCGCCGGGTTTCCCACCGGTGCGCATTGATGGCGAACTGTACTGGGATGGCGGCTTGTATTCAAATACACCGCTGGAAACGGTGCTCGACGATCTGCCGCATGTCGATTCCTTGTGTTTCATGGTCGATTTGTGGAGCGCCGAAGGGCCGGACCCGACCACACTCGATGAAGTGCAGACGCGGCAAAAGGACGTCATGTTCGCCTCGCGCTCCAAGCGTCATATCGAAGATTATCAGCGTACCCACAACTTGCAGAACAAGTTGCGCGAGTTCTACGCCTTATTGCCCGAGCGTGCCAAGTCCGATGCCGGGGTCGAGGAATTGGCCGCGCTCGGCTGCACCAGCACCATGCATGTTGTACGACTGCCATACGGCGGCCGCGATTGGCACATGGCTTCGAAAGATATCAATTTCTCGCAGGGTTCGATCGCCTGGCGCTGGGATCAGGGGTATCAAGATGCGATGCGCGCCATTGAGCACGCCGGCTGGCTCACCGCCGTCTCGGAAGAGACGGGCCTGGTGCTGCATGAGTTGCCGCCGCTCGCAAAAAGGCAGCGTACTGCAGAGGGGTGAAAGTGAGCGCTGGCGACAGCGCTGCCGTGTTGCTCTATTGCATGTGCCAGCCGTGGCTGACGACAATAGACTGGCCACTGAGCGCCGTCGATGGGAACGCCGCTAGCCAGAGAGCTGTTTGCGCCACATCTTGCGTCGTCGTGAATTCGCCATCAATGGTTTCTTTCAGCATCACGTTTTTGATGACGTCGGCTTCGCTGATATGCAGTTGCGCCGCCTGTTCCGGAATTTGCTTATCGACCAGAGGCGTGCGCACGAAGCCGGGGCAGATTACGTTGGCGCGGATACGGTCTTTCGCACCTTCTTTCGCCACGACTTTGGCCAGCCCGAGCAAACCGTGCTTGGCCGCGACATAAGCGCTCTTGAAGGGGGAACCTTCATGCGAGTGTACTGAACCCATATAAATGATGGCGCCGCCTTTGCCGGCTTTGATCATCTCGCGCATACAGGCACGGGTCGTCAGAAACGCCCCATCGAGATGAATGGCGAGCATTTTTTTCCATTGCTCGAAACCGAAGTCGACAATCGGACTGATGATTTGGATGCCAGCATTGCTGATGAGGATATCGACGCCGCCGAACGCTGCGACTGCCGCCGCGACGCCCTGATCCACTTGCGCTTCATTCGTCACATCCATCGCTACTGCCATCGCCTTGCCGCCGGCCTGGATAATTTCATTGGCAGTCGCGCTTGCCGCTTCCAGCGCCAGATCCGCAATTACAACCTTGGCGCCCTGGCGTGCATATTCGCAGGCGATTTCCTTGCCGATGCCGCTAGCCGCACCCGTGATGATGGCGACTTTATCTTTGAGTTGCATATTATTTCCTTTAGGTCAAAGGACACTAATATAAGACAGTGTTGTCGGGTAAAAATACTGACCCCTCGCTTGAATACTGACATGGCGCAAATCGCGTTCGCTTTTGGCTGAAATGAGGATGCCGGCGAGCAAGCGTTGCGACTAAGAAGCTGTCTTGCGCATGGTTTTCATGTGCACATCAAGCTTTTAGAGCGGACCATTAAACGCCGCTGGCAGGAAGTCAAAATAGAAGTATTGGCAGATTTTCCCCATACAGACGAAAAAAAGCCCCGTTTCCGGGGCTTTTTCTTTAAGGAAAAACTTTCGTAAGACCTTGATATTTTGGCGGAAAGGCAGGGATTTGAACCCTGGATACGTTATAAACGTATGCCGGATTTCGAGTCCGGTGCATTCGACCACTCTGCCACCTTTCCTTGTTCGGTCTATTTTGCAATACGGGTACTGCAAAAGTCCAAAATTATAGCAGAGTTACCTTGCGCTTGACGGCATTTTTGCGCGCATCCTGTGCTTTCTATGTCAAAAAGTATACACGAGCATGTATTTTTAACACTGCAGTAGAATAAAGCGGCTATTGCACTACTTATCGGCATACTCCCATATTTATTATCAAATAACGGGAATTGTTCAGCCGTGTTTTAACGTCGTACCGGGGCAATCATTTCAGCGTAGTCATACAGTGCGCCCAGGGTTTCTTCACCGTGTTCGTCTGCGCTTTCCGATAATGTATCGATTTCGCCAAACAGGGCATCTATCGTGCGCGCGCCGGCGACACCGTCGAACAGGCGCGCGGCGCGGTGCGCTTCCCAGCTTGCGGTTTCTTCGGGTGAAAATGATTGCGGGAAGTTGCGGGCGCGGTAGCGCCACAGCAGTTCTTCCAGCCGGGCATCGGCGAAGCTGACTTTCGTGCTTGCCAACTGTTCCGGGTTCAGCGTGCGCAAGCGGTTCAGAGTGCGGCGATCTTCGTTGCTGACAAAGCCGCCATACAGATCCTCATCCACATCGATGACTGCTTCTGCCTCGGGGCGCTGGAAAACTGCGCGCCAGATGCTGCTCAAGTCGGGCAGGCTGGCGGCGGTGGCGGCGTATTGCTGCGCGGCGCCTATGTCGATGCCCCAGTGGCTGGCCATCTTGCTCGACAGAGTTTTCAGGTTGCCGATCACGACCGGCGATTTGTTCAGGTGGATGGTTTTGATCGGCAGTCGCGTCATGCCTTCCGGCAAATCTTCAGTCTTGCTGAACATGCGCTGGCGGATGATGGCGGCGTCCAGCGTGGCTAATTCTGCCGGATCGTATGTCAGATCCCAGGCGATGATTTCATTCTTGTTGCCCGGATGCGCGGCCAGCGGCCACATCGGAGCGATGCAGCCGCGCTCGGCGGCGAACATGCCGGATACGTGCAAGAAGGGTTTTTGCAGCGGCCAGCCGATTTCGGCAGAGACGCGCTCTTTTTTGTGCAGGGCAAGGCAGAACTCGAACAGCTTGGGCTGATGCTGACGAATCAGGCGCGCTAAAGCGATGGTGGCGCGCACATCCGACAAGGCATCGTGCGCGGCCGTATGGCTGATGCCGTTGGCGGCAGTCAGCTGTTCGAGTCGGAAGCTGGGGCGGCCGTCTTCGTGCTGCGGCCAGTTGATTCCGTCCGGGCGCAATGCATAGGTGGTGCGCACCATGTCGAGAATATCCCAACGCCCGCAGCTGTTTTGCCATTCGCGCGCATACGGATCAATCAGATTGCGCCAGAACAGGAAACGGGTGATTTCATCGTCGAAACGGATCGTGTTATAGCCCACGCCAATGGTGCCGGCCTGGCTGAACGCTTGTTCGATCTGAGCGGCGAATTGATGTTCCGGCACGCCGTTTTGCAGGCAGTGTTGCGGCGTGATGTGGGTAATCAGGCACGACTGCGGATCGGGCAAATAGTCCGATGCCGGTTGGCAGTACAGCATGATCGGTTCACCGATTTCATTGAGCTCGGCATCGGTGCGGATAGCGGCAAATTGGGCAGGACGGTCACGGCGCGTTTGCAAGCCGAAGGTTTCGTAATCGTGCCAGAGGAAGGTATGGGTGGGCATCAGGTATTTTTGAATGTGGGGTTTCGTTACTGTTGTAAGACGAGCGTGCCGGAGATTGGCCGTACTACTTCAATTCTTCAGTCCGGCAACGCTGCATAGACCAGGTTGCGAAACAGTTGGCGATAATATTCGCGCTGTTCCTGCGCTTGCACCATCCAGATCGCGCTCAGTTGCTCTTGCGGATCGTTCCAGAAATAAGTGCCTGCCAGGCCGCTCCAGTGATAGTCGCCGATTGAACCCGGGATCGTCGATTCGCCGGCGGCGGTGCGTACCGCAAAGCCAAGTCCGAAGCCGTAGCCGGGGCCGGGCAAATAATTGGCGCCGGATTTTGCGTGCGGCAGGCTGGCCAGATGATCGCTGGTCATTAGAGCCACCAGTTTGCGTGACAGGATGCGCACGCCGTCCAGTTCGCCGCCGCGCAGCAGCATGTTGGCGAAACGCCAGTAATCGTGCGCGGTTGACACCAGCCCGCCGCCGCCGGACAAAAATTGCGGCCGCTCGCGCACGTTCAGCAGATGCACTGCCTGCAGCGTGACCGGATCAATCGCAAAGCCTTCGGCCAGACGGTGCTGCTGTTCGGGTGGCACCCAGAATCCGGTGTCGTGCATTCCCAGCGGCGCGAAAATGCGTTCCTCCAAGATTGCATCGAGCGGCTTGCCGCATAACCGTTCCAGCAGCGCGCCCAGCACGTCGGTGGCGCGGCTGTACTCCCAAGTGGTGCCGGGCTGAGACTCCAGCGGCAGGGTGCCGAGCTTTTCGATCAAGCTCTGATTGGTGATGTCGGGGCCGCCGATGCCGGCTGCGTTGTAACTGGATTTCACCAGCGATGCACCGAAGATGCCGTAGGTCAGACCTGCCGTGTGGCGTAGCAAATCCTGCACCGTCATCTCGCGCTGCACGGGCGCCAAGCCCAGCGCCGGCTGGCCATCCGACCCGCTCAGGGTCAGGCCAACCTGTAGATTGGCCAACTGCGGCAAATAGCGCGATACCGGGTGACTCAGCAGCACGCGGCCTTCTTCCACCAACATCATCGCCACTACCGAGACGATCGGTTTGGTCATCGAAAAAATGCGGAAAATCGAGTCCATTCGCATCGGCGCCGCGTCATTCGGCGCTTGCCGTCCGAGTGCCTGTTGATGGACGATTTTGCCGCGATGCGCAATCAGCATCACCGCACCGGGGATCAGCCCATCGGCGATATGGGATGCGATGACCTGGTTCAAGCGGTCGAGGCGCAAGGGTGAAGTGCCTATTTTAGAATCGGACATGTTAACTATTCTTTCCGCATTCATTGCATGGTGGGCTGAATCACCCGGTGTTCGATTTTGCTTAATTTTAAGATAAATGCAGCACGTTCATCGGAGCAATTTATCGGGGCGACTTGGCCGTCAATCGCAGCAACACGCCGGCGCAGGTTGCGCCGGCACCGGCCAGGAATAGCGTCGGGTTGTAGGGAGTCTTGCCCAATAGCTGGGTAATGCCGGATGCCAGGTTGCAAGCGCCGGCGTTCGAATACAGGCAATCCAGTGCGTCCGACAGCGGCGCATTCAGGTCTTTCATGATCGGGGAATAAAAATTGACCCACCATGCAATTGCCGCCAGCAGCAATACAATTCCGAGTACGGTCAGGAGATTGGCGAGTTTTTTGAGGTCCATGCGATCCATCCGTTTGCGCGTTAATGATGGCGCATCATAACCTCTGGAGCGGGGCGTCGCGATGGCGTAGCGGTAAGTGTTGTAACTAAGTGTGGCGGAGGAGGGTGAAAAATAAACCAGCAGTTCCCACGCTGAGTTGACTACCCAATGCGTTTTTGGATTGGTAATCCAAAGTGATTGGATATGCGCAGACACCCGGTAAGGTGCGAGCGCTATGGCCATGGTGTTTGGCCGCCTCATGTTGGTACTGGCACTGCTGTGAAACACAGTGTAGGACGATGGGTCCCCGGTGGGAAATATTGAATCGGGATAGGGCTATAAGTAAAAGTGATGGCTGTTGCATCCGTCGGTTGCTCGCCGCAGTGTCAGTGGATATTTTATACTGCCTGGTATATAGCTAAAATTGTGATACTTTCCGCATATAAATAAAGTGGCTTCATAAATACCCCTGCTTTTATGGCAATGCATTCTGGATCATATCCATTTCCTTGAGCACTTCGTGCGCCGAGCGGAATGCGTCGATTGCCAGCGGCATGCCGCAATACACGCTGGCGTGCAGCAGCACTTCCTGGATTTCCTTCATGCTGGCGCCGTTGTTGACCGCGCCCCGTACATGGCCCCGGATTTCATGCGCACGGCCCAGCGCCGTGAGCATCGAGAGCGTCATCAGGCTGCGGGTTTTCAGGTCCAGCCCGTCGCGACACCAGACCGTGCCCCAGGCGTTGCGCGTGACGAAATCCTGCAGCGGCGCAGTGAAACTATCGACGCCGGCAAACGCTTTCTCCACAAAAGTGTCGCCCATTACTAGCTTGCGCATGCGCAAGCCGTCTTCAAATTGTTGGTCCATGGGTATTCCTGTCTAGTTGAGATGCGAGGTGCGACATATTTTATATGCGGCTTATTGAGAATTGATTCATTGATTGGCAGCAGAGCGTATTGACGCTTGTTTTTTTAACGGCAGAGAACAGTTTGCTTCAAAAGTTTCTTTAGAATGTTGCAGGTTTTTGCAGCATTGGAATTTTTCAGCATCACCCTTCCTTGCGTTCCCGCAATGAAGGGTGATGCTGAAGAGGTAGTCTCACGCCAATATCTCAATGTCGACCTTCCAAACAATTGGATTCATCGGAGGGCGGTCAATAAGACAAATTTTACTCAAGAGGTATCAGCATGCCGCGCAACGTTTCTTATGCTTATGGATTTCGCGTCTTGATCACTTGGTCAATGATGCTGCTGCTCAGTATCGGGCTATCCTCTTGCGGCGGTGGAAGCGGCGAGGATCTCACTGCTGGCACTCAGCCTCTGGCGGAAGAGACGTCAGCTTCAGGTGGGGCTGGCGCTCAGCTTCTGGCGGAAGAGACGTCAACTTTAAGTAGGCAATCGCAGGCCGCGGAGACAAGTGTGACGATATCGCCGCAAGATCCTTATATGATCGTCGGAAAGCCGATCACGATGTCGGCTGCGGTTGCGTCGCTTGAATCGGCAGCGGCAAAGTGGGGCTCGAGTAATCCGGCCGTGGCAACCATCGATGCCGCAACCGGAGTTGTGCAAGCCATTGCGGTCGGCAGTACCGTCATCACTGCTACTGCGACCAGCGGCAATAGCGTCAATACAAGCGTCACCGTCAGCCCCATCACCGTGACGCTGACCGCCAGCCCCAACCCGCTAGCGCCAGGAATATCGCTGACATATTCCACCGTCGTCGCTACCGATTCACAGGTGATGAACGGTACACCAAGCGGCACCGTGACAATTCGAGACGCCAATCAAGCGACGATTTGCCAGTCGGCGTTGAGAAGCAGCACGGGCAATAGCGCGACCGCAAGTTGTTCCGCCGCGCCGGCATGGACGGGGCAGGCTGTCGTGCGTGCATTGGTGAATGGCGATGCCAATTTCCCCGGCGGTGCGCAATCAGCCGGCGTTTCAATTTTTGCACCCGTGCTGACAGACGCGGTATTTGCAGCTACCAGCTTTTGGTATTCGGCGCTCCCGCTCAATGCACCGCTACACGCCAACTCGGCCGGTTTCGTCGCCGATTTCCTGCGCCAGAAACAGGCCTATTACGGCACGGTCAACATCAACACATGGTCATACGCCAGCCCGGTCTTTATCGCAGCTGCAAACACGCCGACCACAAAGGTGGCTTATTGGAACTGTCAGAACAAAACCTATCCTGAAACGGCACTGGAGGCGCAGTGGACAGCGGTGCCGATACCGTCTTACGCTGTGCCCGCCAACGGCACCGATGCCGAGATGACAATTTATCAGCCATCCACAAATACGCTGTGGGAATTTTGGGTAACGCGCAATGTGGCGGGGCAGTGGCAGGGGTGCTGGGGCGGCAAGATGGTAAACACCAACACTAGCGATGGAACCTGGTCTCGCCCGTATGGCACTACCGCGACCGGATTGCCATTCATCGGCGGGCAAATCACGGCGGAAGAATTGCGCCGTGGCGAAATTCGCCATGCGATCGGTATTTCTCTGGTCGAAACGGAGTCTTACAACGTGTTCTCCTGGCCGGCCAAGCGCTCCGACGGATGGAACCCCGGGCTGGCCCCGAATCGCATTCCGGAAGGGCTGCGCTTTCGTCTTGACCCTGCCGTCAATGTTGACGCGCTTGGCATGACCACTGCCGGCAAAATCATTGCAAAAGCGGCGCAGAAATACGGTTTCGTAGTATGGGACAAGGCGGGCGCAATCTCGATTCGGGCGCAAAATCCAAAATCCTACACGGCGCTCGGACAAATTGATCCCTATATCGCGCTGTTCGGCGGCAAACCTTCCTACGCTGTCTTGAATGGATTCCCCTGGGAGCGGTTGCAGTTTATGCCAATGAACTACGGCAAGCCCTAACGGCCATGGCGAAAATGTCACTCCAACACATGAAAGCGCCATGGCCGCCCTCTCCCCCGCAAGCGGGAGAGGGGAGCGAAGTGAGTCGCTATGCGACTTTCACGTTAAAGGGAATTAGCCCAATGTAACCTTCAGGTTTGGTGCGTCCGGGTCTGCGCCGGTTTGAACGGATTGCGTTCGTTCAATTCATCCATATACGCCTCGATGCCGCCGCTTTCTCGCGTCAGGAAACGTTCGATTGCATCGGCAAATGCCGGGTGCGCCAGCCAGTGCGCCGACCAGGTTTTTTGCGGCAGGAAGCCGCGCGCCATCTTGTGTTCGCCCTGCGCGCCGCCTTCAAAGCAGCCGATGCGGTGCGCAATGCAGAATTCCAGCGGCTGGTAATACGCGGTTTCAAAGTGCAGGCACGGCACATGTTCCAGCGCGCCCCAGTAACGGCCGTACAGGGTGTTTTGATCGTGGATCAATAGCGAGCAGGCAATCGGGCGGCCGTCGCGCAGCGCTTCGATCAGCAGAATGTTGTGGGGCATGGCAGCGCCGATGCGCAGGAAAAATTCCAAATTCAGATAGGGCGAAGAGTGATGTTCGGCATACGTGTTGGCATAACAGCGGTTGAAAAACGCCCAGTCCGATTCGGTCGCGCAACTGCCCGCAATATGCCGAAAAGTGATGCCAGCTTCAGCGACTTTGCGCCGCTCGGCACGGATGTTCTTGCGCTTTTTGTGCTCCAGCGTGGACAGGAAATCGTCGAAATGGCGATAACCGGCATTGATCCAGTGAAATTGCACGCCGGTGCGCAACAGGTAGCCGGCTTGCTCCAGCTGCAAGGCTTGGGTTTGCGGCGGGTACAGGATGTGGCAGGACGATACAGCGCTGTCGACCTGCAAGGCGCGCAATGCCTGTATCAGCGCCGCGCGGGCCGCAGCATCGCGCGCCAGCAAGCGGCTGCCGGTAACCGGGGTGAACGGGATCGCCGCCAGCAACTTTGGGTAATATTCCAGGCCGTGGCGCTGGTAGGCATCGGCCCAGGCCCAGTCGAACACGTATTCGCCGTAGGAATGGAATTTCGCATACAGCGGCAGCGCCGCCGCCAGTTGCGCATTTTCCTGCGCATCGTCTTGCCACAGCGTCAGGTATTGCGGCTTCCAGCCGGTATCAAAGCTGGCGCAACCGGTCGCATGCAGCGCGTCCAGGAAGGCGAAGGACAGGAAAGGGTTGGCGTCGGTTTGCAGTTGCACCAACGCATCCCAATCGTGTTGGCCAACCTCCGACAGGGAAGAGATGATTCGCGTGCGATAATTCATAGGTTCATTCGCCTTTTTCCGTACTTTTTTTGTGCCTGATTTTATTGATCCGGCCCACATTCAATTTTAAATAACTGCGGTTCTGTATGTTCATCATGTGGAAAAACAATGTCCACGAAAAACACGAAAGGCACGAAAAAAAGTGGCAATGGAATGCGCCGGAACAAGTGCTTCAGGCTCAAGTGAGGCTGCGGCGCATGTCCCATATTGATTGGAGTATATTTTATAGTCGCAATCAATATATGCGGGAAATGCCATGAAAATGGTGATACACCCTGTTTTTTCGAAATACACTGTGTACGGAGGTCGGTTCGTGCTTTTCGTGTCTTTCGTGGACAATACGTAATATCAGTTAAATAACTCATGCGCTGTGCAATTGCTGCAGCATCATTCGCCGGATTCCATTATTTTTTATCATGACAGTTAAAGTCGCCATTGCCCAAATCAACAGCATCGTCGGAGACCTGGCCGGCAATCGTGCCAAAATCCTCGATTTTTCCCGCCGCGCTGCCGTGCAGGGCGCCGATATCGTGCTTACGCCCGAGCTATCCCTGGTCGGTTATCCGCCGGAAGACTTGCTGCTGCGTCAGGCATTTTACGCAAAAACCGCTGCAACGTTCGCGGCGCTGGCAGCCGATTTGGCCCAGTTCCAGGACTTGCATGTGGTAGTCGGCCATCCGATCATGCGCGATGGCGCGCAGTACAACGCGGCCTCGGTGCTGGTCAATGGCGCGGTGCTGGCGACCTATTGCAAGTTCGCATTGCCGAATAACACCGTGTTTGACGAGCAGCGCTATTTTTCTTCGGACGACACGCCGCTGGTGTTCCAGGTAAAAGGTGTTGCATTCGGCATCAATATCTGTGAAGACGCCTGGTCTGCGCATGCGCCGTTGCGCGCCAGGGCTGCAGGTGCGCAAGTGCTGCTGATTCCAAACGGTTCGCCCTATCACATGAACAAGCAGGACGTGCGCTTTGATGTGATGCGCGAAAACGTCAGCGCGCAAGGCTTGGCGCTGGTGTATGCGAATCTGGTCGGTGGCCAGGATGAACTGATTTTTGACGGAAATTCGTTCGTGATGGATGCCGCCGGTGGCGTTTGCGCGCAATTGCCACATTGCGAAGAAGCGTTGCAAGTAATCGAATTCGTCGATGGCGTGCCGCAGAGCAGCCATGTCGCCAATGCGTTGCCAATCGAGGCCCAGGTGTATCAGGCGCTGGTGCTGGGCGTGCGCGATTATGTCGGCAAGAATGGCTTTCCCAGCGTGCTTATCGGCCTCTCGGGCGGAGTCGACTCCGCGCTGACGCTGGCGATTGCAGTCGATGCGCTGGGCGCCGACCGCGTGCGCACGGTGATGATGCCGTCCCCGTATACGGCCGATATCTCGTGGCTGGATTCGCGTGAAATGGTGCGCCGGATCGGCGTGCGCTACGATGAAATTCCGATTAACGATTGCTTTGACGCTTTCCGTACTACCTTGGCCGAGGAATTCAAGGGACTCAAGGAAGACGCCACCGAAGAAAACATTCAGGCCCGCATCCGCGGCACCATTTTGATGGCGCTGTCGAACAAGCACGGCACGATTGTGCTGACCACCGGCAACAAAAGCGAAATGGCGGTCGGTTACTGCACCCTGTACGGCGACATGGCGGGCGGCTTCGCGGTGATCAAGGACATCGCCAAGACGCTGGTGTACCGTTTGTGCGATTATCGCAATACTCTGTCGGACGTCATTCCAAGCCGTATTCTGACCCGTGCGCCATCGGCCGAGTTGCGGCCCGATCAGACCGATCAGGATTCATTGCCGCCTTACGAAATACTGGACGCCATCATGCAGATGTATATGGAGCAGAATTTGAGCATTGCCGAGATTCTCGCTGCAGGCTACCGCCAGGAAGACGTGGAACGCATCACGCGCCTGATCAAAATCAACGAATACAAGCGGCGTCAGGCACCGGTAGGCATCCGCATCACGCACCGAGCGTTTGGGCGCGACTGGCGCTATCCTATTACTTCCCGCTTTTCCGAATAATCATCCACTACACCGTTTTTACAATACCCTAAAGGAGCCCCCATGAAACAAGTTACCGCCATCATTAAGCCGTTCAAACTGGATGAAGTCCGCGAAGCGCTGGCTGAAGTCGGCGTCGCCGGCCTGACCGTAACTGAAGTCAAAGGCTTCGGCCGCCAGAAAGGCCATACCGAGCTGTACCGCGGCGCCGAGTACGTGGTCGACTTTCTGCCAAAAGTAAAGGTCGAAATCGTGGTCGACGATAGCGTGGTTGAAAATGTGGTCGATGCAGTGATCAAGGCGGCGCGCACCGGCAAAATCGGCGACGGCAAGATTTTTGTCCAGAATGTCGAGCAAGTGGTGCGCATCCGCACCGGCGAAACCGGGCCGGATGCGGTTTGATTTGAACTTGAAAAATTTGAACTTCAAAACAAGCAATCCGGCTCAGGCCGGATTTTTTTATCCTCCAAAAAACTGAAGGATAGCGCGGTGGTATACGTCCGCTGGCCCGCTGGCATTCGGCTTAGACTCGACTCGCCCGCAACCTGTCCATCTGCTTGCGCCGGGTTTGAGGATGCGCAACACAGTCTGGTTTGTCGCCACTATTCTTGGTGTGAAGGAGATCAAGCGCCATGCATACACCGTTTCAAGGCTTCGCAGACCGCGCAGATGCTGCAGAAAAACTGGTTGATTGCCTGCAGGCATATCGAGGATGTAATCCGCTCATTCTCGCCATTCCGCGCGGAGCGGTGCCGATGGGAAAGATCATTGCTGAACGTTTGGGTGGCGAGCTTGATATCGTGCTGGTGCGCAAACTGGGAGCGCCCGGCAATCCGGAATATGCGATCGGTGCGATCGATGAAGCCGGCAACACCACTATGAACCTGGAGGTGGATGTCAGCGACATCGACGCCACCAGCTTGGCAGCGGAACAACAGCAGCAGATGGAATTGATGCGAAAACGCCGCAGCGCGTACCTGCCGCGCCGGCCCGCCATCAGTGCGCAGGGGCGCATCGTGCTGGTGCTGGATGACGGCATCGCAACCGGTTCGACCATGATTGCGGCGCTTAAGGCAGTCCGCTTGCAAAACCCCGACACACTCATTTGCGTTACTCCCGTCGCACCTCCCGAGAGCATCAAGGCCGTGGCGCCTTTTGCCGATGCGGTGGTGTGCCTGCTGACAGTGGCCGATTTCCGTGCGGTAAGCCAGTTTTACCGCGACTTTACCGCGGTGGATGACACCGAGGTCGCCGCGATCCTGCAACAATCGACGCACACCGCGCAAAGCGCACAAAAAAACGCTCCTGAAAGGAATTCATGAAAGCAATGATTCTGGCTGCCGGCAAGGGTACACGGGTGCGGCCTTTGACCTACGATTTGCCGAAACCGATGATTCCGATCCTTGGCAAGCCGGTAATGGCCTATCTGATCAAGCATCTGGCACAGCATGGCGTGCGCGAAATCATGGTCAACGTCAGTTATCTGCACGACAAGATCGAAGAATACTTTGGTGACGGCAATCAGTTCGGGGTCCATATCGGCTACTCGTTCGAAGGCTATACCAACGACGCCGGCGAAGTGGTGCCGCAACCGCTCGGCTCGGCTGGCGGCATGAAGAAGATTCAGGAATTTGGCGGCTTCTTCGATGAAACCACGATCGTTCTGTGCGGCGACGCAGTGATCGACCTCGATATCCAGTCGGCACTGTTCGAACACAAGCGCAAGGGCGCGCTAGCCAGCATCATCACCAAGGAAGTGCCGTGGGATAAAGTGCCTGACTATGGGGTGGTGGTGGCCGACCCCGATGGCCGGATTCAATCCTTCCAGGAAAAACCCCGGCAGCAAGACGCGCTGTCCAACCATGTCAGTACCGGCATTTATATCTTCGAGCCGGAAGTGCTTGATCTGATCCCGTCGGGCCAGGTGTTTGATATCGGTTCGGAATTATTCCCGTTACTGGCGCGGCAAGGAGGCGCGTTCTATGCGCAGAATCGCCGTTTCAACTGGATCGATATCGGTAGCGTCAAGGATTTCTGGTCGGTCTCGCAAAGCGTCATGACGGGCGGCTTGGCGCAGATGGATATGCCGGGATTGCAGATCGAGGAGGGGCTTTGGGTCGGGCTCAATACCCGCATCGATTGGGAAGGCACGGTTATCGAGGGACCGGTGTATATCGGTTCGGGTTCGCATATCGAGGCTGGCTGCAAGATCGTAGGCCCGACCTGGATCGGACACGGCAGCCATCTTTGTGCCGGTGCCGAGGTGGTGCGCAGTGTGCTGTTTGAATACACCCGGATCTCATCCAACGCGCAGTTGCATGAAAAAATCGTTTTCAAGAATTACAGCGTAGACCGCAATGGCGAGATGCACCATATATCGGAATTGGGTTTGTGCGACTGGGGTAACGCGCGCGACCGGCGCCAGTTGCCGCGCCCGTAGATGCATCTCAGTAATCGTGATGCAACTACGGTAAATGCAGAGTGTGACTGCTTACCTGTGACCGCGACCGCCGCCACCAAAGCCGCGACCGCCACCATTGCCGCGAAAGCCACCCCCATGTCCACGATGACCGCCGCCGGATCGAAATCCGAAATTGAGGAATAATGGTGGCCCCACATACATCGGCGCTGCATAAACGGGCGGCGCTGCATATACCGGCTGCGGCTGGCTGTAAGGGTCTGTGTCGTAATAGGTGGCTGGATAGCTTGGCGGTCCATATACTGCGCAGCCGCCCAAGGTGGATAGCGTAATGAGACAAAGTGCCAAACGTTTTGCTAATGTTTTCATGGCTGGACCTCTTGACAAATGCGGCAGTTATATACTTTCCGACGCTGCTCAACATCTTTAGTACAAGTGTTAGTACAAGTGCCTGATTTATAGACAATCAATATAAATCGTTTATATTCAATAACTTGAAACTTTGAATTATAGTTACACACAAAGTTATCCACAAAAGATGTGGGTAACTTTATGCACCCTGATGCATCCAATCAAAGGCGCTTATCAATCATCGTCGCGGTCATGACCACGATGTTTCTCATGGCCGCCACGATGTTCCTTGTCTTTCCAGTGGCGACCGCGATATTCCCTATCCTCCCATTGCCGCCCCTGGTAATACACCGGACCCCTTTCTATATAAAGCGGACGCGGCTGGGTATAGATCACGCGCGGTTGTTGTTGTACGTACACCGGCCGCGGTTCAACATAGACCGGCTGCGGTTCCACATACACCGCTCCCGGATAAATGCCCGGAATACCAATATTTATGCCAACACTGACGTCGGAGCGGGCGAACGCCGGCACACTAGTCAGCATCAGGCTGGCGCAAGTCAATAATCCGGCTGCAAAGGTGAGATACTTTTTCACGTTGGTTTCCTTGGTTTTCTTCCGATATGATTCTATTAAAGTCCGAATCGCCGGACAGCGCCAGCATCAATGCGTAAGCCCTGTAACAAGTTGTAAGCGCAAAGGCGAATTCGACCATCAACTACGCATTTACGTGCTCAGACCGGTTTGACAAAGCTCGCATGTGCGGCCGAGAGAATCGCTTCCACCGCAGGATGCTTGATTTTCCTTTCGGTCAGGATGCCGTAAAACTGTTCCTGCACACCCGGCAAATCTCCGATGGGCACGGCGCCGAATTGCACTTCGATGTCCTTGGCCAGCAACGATGGGGCCGGAAACAAGCCCAGCCCACTGCGCCCGAAAGTCTTGAGGAGTGCGCTATCTTCAAATTCGCCGACGATCTCCGGATGCAGGTCGTTCAGTTCAAACCATTGATCGACTTGGCCGCGAACCGCACTATTGCGGGTGGGCATCAGCAGCGGCGCGCCGTTCAGATTGGCCGGAAAGCCCTCTTTATATTTCTGTGCGAGAGCGGGGATGCCAAACAGCATGATCTCGCATTCGCCTAGCAAATGGCTGAACACCCGCAAACTGGTGCCCGGGCTGACAGGGCGATCGGTTAGCACCAGATCAAGCTTGTGCAAGGCGAGGTCGGCCAGCAAGGACTCGAACTTGCCTTCATAACACGTCAGCCTGACCCGGTCCGGCATCTGCAGCACTGCTTCCAGCAAGCGGTAGGCGACCAGTTTCGGCAGGGCGTCGGAAATGCCCACCGTTAAACGAATGGTGCGGCCGATATCGTTTTCGGCCAGCGCTTCCTGCATTTGTTCGCCGAGCAAGAATATCTGGTCGGCGTAACCCAGCGCCATTCTGCCGGCTTCGGTCAGCACCAGCCGGCGGCCTTGCTGAGTAAGCAAAGACTTTCCGATCGATTGCTCCAGCAGGCTGAGCTGCATGCTGATGGTCTGCACCGCGACCCCGAGCCGCTCGGCGGCGCGCGTCACGCCGCCTTCCTTGGCGACCACCCAAAAGTAGTACAGGTGGTGAAAATTTAATCCAGTTGATTTCATAGTTCAGTTTTTATGAAGTAATATTCATGTTATCTTCGCTTTTACATGAGGTAGAAACCCAATAGCATGAACTGGTGAATAACGACAGGAGTCCACAATGAAGCCAGTTATTGTTGCCAAGGGCGTTGCCAAAGGTTTGAAAACGAGCCGTGCATTACGCGATTATGCGACACGTCGGCTGGATTTTGCGCTAAACAGGATTCGGCACAATATTCGTGCCGTGACGGTCCATATCAGCGATGTAAATGGCCCAAAGGGTGGAGCCGACAAGCGTTGCCTGATCAAGTTGAGCGTGCCGGGCCTGCCTGATATCGTCGTTACAGAAACAGGGCATACTATAAATGCGACAATTGACCGTGCGATCCATCGGGCGGCTTACACGGTGCAGCGGCTTTTGTCTCGGGCGAAGTCGTTTTCGCACACGAAGCACACGATGCCGTTACCGGAATTTGCCTGAATTTGTTTGAAATTATCAAAAAGGAATAAACATGAATAATCGATTTAATGACATGCGTACCAATATTACGTCGGCTTCGTCAGCCACGCTGGGACTGGACGCTTCTGCGCACCGGGTGCTGCGCAACACGTACATGCTGCTTTCCGTCTGCCTGGCTTTCAGTGCATTAACCGCTGGAGCCTCTATCGCATTGGGATTGCCGCATCCTGGCCTCATCATCACGATGGTGGGTTACTTCGGGCTACTGTATCTGGTCACCAAAAACCGCGATAGCGGTCTCGGCGTCGCCCTGGTATTTGCCCTGACCGGCTTCATGGGTTACACGCTGGGGCCGATCATCAGCATGTATCTGAAGTTGCCTAACGGCGGCCAGACAGTGATGATGGCAATGGGCGGCACCGCAGCCATATTCATGGGGCTGTCAGCCTATGCGCTGGTTTCCAAGCGCGATTTTTCCTTCATGGGCGGGTTTTTGACGGTCGGTATTCTGGTCGCGTTTCTGGCTGGACTGGTAGGCATTTTCATGCAGGTTCCGGCATTGTCGCTGACGGTATCGGCAGTCTTCGTATTGCTGATGTCGGGCCTGATCCTGTACCAGACCAGTGAAATCATCCGCGGTGGCGAAACCAACTACGTGATGGCGACAGTGACGCTGTTTGTGACCATTTTCAACTTGTTCACCAGCCTGCTGCAGTTGCTTGGATTTGCCAATAGCAGCGATTAAAAGCAGCGGCCGAAAGTTGGCCTGCGTTTTTTAAACCTCCACAAACCGCCGCTTGGCAACAAGCGGCGGTTTTTTTAAGCACTGGCGTTAAGCATTTGTCCACGAAAGACACGAAAAGCACGAAAAAAGAGTGGCAATGGAGTGCCTCGGAACCGCTGCCAAAGTGCCAGCGAAGGTTCGAAGCCTATTCAAAATTAATGGAGTATATTTTATATTACTAATAGATATATGCGGAAAACTACATGTTTTTAGATATACCCATCATAGTAAATATAATTTCCACGGAGGTTGGAGGTATTCACGGATGTGTTGATGGATGCATCAAAAGGGGCCTGCCGGCAGTCGTCGGCAGGCCCATCGCTATTCATACTTCTTCTGATGTCATGTGCCACATTGGCTGGCCGGTTGATTCCGCGCCGGGCCAATTGGCTAGGCGATGCCTCGACGGCGCGGGAGCATGCAGCGCGACTCGTTCAACTGGCGCCCGGCGCCAGCAGCACGCTACGCAGCAGTTCGCTGGCGCCGTCCCAGACGATCTGTACGCCCAGGCACAGCAGGATGAAGGCGGACAGACGCAGGAAGATGACGGTGCCAGCTTCACCCAGCGGCTTAAGCAGGCGCTGGGCGTAGCGGAACGCCAGGTACTGCACGCAGCCGATCACCAGCAGCGCCAGTACGCCGCCGCCCGTGCGCGCCAGTGACAGCGGCAGATTTTCGTCGTGCAGCGCAACGCCGACCGTGATCGCTGTCGCGATCGACCCCGGGCCGCAGCTGATCGGGAACGTCAGCGGGTAAAAGGCCTTGCTGCTGGCCTGTTCGGCGGTGAAGGCTTCGGCCAGCTCGGTGCGATTATCTGCGCCGACAGCGCTGGCGTTGAGCAACCGCCATGCGTTCGCGGCCACGATCATTCCGCCGCCAATGCGCACGATTGGCAGCGAGATACCGAAGAAAGCCAGCACGTAGGAGCCGACTAGCATTGAACCCGCCAGCAGGGCCAATACGTTGAGCGCGATGCGCCGTGCCAGCAGCGCCCGCGTGGCGGCCGACGCACCCTCGGTCAGGCCGAGGAAAAATGGTGCAGTCGCAGCGGGATTGAGGATCGGCAGGATCGCCGCCAGCACGAATAGGAAGCTTTTGCCAAGCACCAGTAACAATTCGACTGCCATGTCAGCGCTCCAACTCGGTTTGCTTCGAGGCGATCTCGCGCATGCGCCGGCGCAGCAGCTTCTCTTGCCGCTGTTCTTCCCGCCAATCTTCTCGTACTCCGCGCCACAACGATACCGCCATCAATACGATGACGATGGTGAAGGGCAGCGCAAACACAATCGTCGCCGTCTGCACCGCCTTCAAGCCGCCCGCCAGCAGCAGGCTGATCGCGATGCCGGAGACCAGCAAGCCCCACAGCACCTTGACCCGGGCTGGCGGATTTGGATTGCCGCCAGTGCTCATCATGCCCAGCACCAGCGTGGCCGAGTCGCCTGACGTAACGAAAAAGACCAGTACCAGCACGGTGGCCACGCCCGACATCAGGCCGCCCATTGGAAGCGCATTGAACATCGCGAACAGCGCCGTCGACACATCGGTTTTCACCGCTTCGGCGAGCGGCACGCCCTGCCAGATCTCCATGTACAACGCGGTGCCGCCGAACACCGAAAACCAGACGAAAGCCGCCAGCGTAGGCGCGAGAACAGTACCGATGATGAACTCGCGGATCGTGCGTCCACGCGACACGCGCGCGATGAACAAGCCGACGAAAGGCGACCATGAGATCCACCAGGCCCAGTAGAAAACGGTCCAGCCGCCGACCCAGCTACTGTCGCGGAACGGCGTCATGCGCAGGCTCATGCGCACGAATTCGCTCATGTAGCTGCCCAGCGTGTTGGTGAAAGTATCGATGATCGCCACCGTCGGCCCCAGCACAAAAACCGCGCACGCAAGTGCGGCCGCTACCAGCAAGTTGAAGGTGGACAGCCACTTGATGCCGCGCTCGACACCCGTTACCGCCGAGACGAGGAACAGCGCAGTCGTTACCGCGATGATGCCGACCTGCGATGCATTGCTTACCGGCAAACCGAAAACCGCGTGCAAGCCGCTGTTGATCTGCAATGCGCCGATGCCTAGCGATGCCGCCACACCGAACGCAGTGGCGATCACCGCCAGCACATTGACCAGCACCGAGGCATGCTGCGCGAAGCGCCACGGCAGCGCTTCGACCGCGGTACTGACGAGCGCCGCGCCGCCGCGACGGAACTGGAAGAACGCGATCGCCAGTGCGACGATGCTGTACACCGCCCACGGGTGCAGTCCCCAGTGAAAGAAGCTGTAGCGCATGGCGGCGTTGGCCGCCTCGGGTGTGCCTGCGACGAGGCCGGGCGGCGCTGCGCCGAAATGCGAGATCGGCTCGGCCACGCCCCAGAACACCAGTCCGATGCCCATGCCGGCGGCGAACAGCATTGAGAACCAGGCGCCAATCGAGAACTCGGGCTCGTCGTCTTCGCCGCCGAGCTTCAGGTCACCGTAGCGGCTGAAGGCCAGTATGATCGCCAAGATCACGAGTCCCAGCACAACCCAGAGATAAAGCCAACCGAAGTTGCGGGTGATGAATACGAGCGCTTGGTCGAACACCCCGCTCAGGGAGGCTGGCGCCAGCAGGCCCCACAACACAATGACCAGGATCGATCCGGCCGAAAGAATTAACTGCATCATGGTCTCCTAAAATTTCCGTCGTAGACTCGCAGCTTGGGCACGAGCCGGGCCACATTCTAGCTTAAGACGCCACCAGTGTATTTCGCCGTACAAACTTGAAAATTTTTGCTGGCAGCGCACAAAGTCACTGCCGATCTTAAAATCGAGGGCTAAAGATGCGCCGCTCCCACCAGCTACCGGTCTAATGAAAGTAACGCAGGTTTGATCGGTGGGCGGAATGTAGACGCCGTACAAGTGTATGAGAATTCCGCTAATTTTCAGCGAACCATCGTCTTGCACCAAGGCGAAACTGGAAATTTCATTATCGGCAAGCGACTGCGCCGAAATAAAAATGCTTATGAGTAACGCAAACAACGCTTTAAAAAATTAGGGCTTAGTTTTCACGTTGCGACTCTCGCCTGGAATGGTCGGGCTCACGCTGCCGGAGACAACATGTTGGCGTCCCGCACTACTACCCACGCGCCACTCGCCTGCTTGCGAAGAATAGACATCGCGCTGCCAGTGTGGACGGTAGCACTTCCACCGGAGAGCGGGATGATTCGGACCTTGAGATTCGTCCAGCAGTAGGCGAGGCTGCCTGAAACTTCGACTTCTTGCACGTCGCCAGTGGACTCGATGCGATGCTTGGCGAGCAGAGCGCGAAGCCCGCTTTCGAACGCACTGCGACCTCGCATCGGCGGATGTCCTACCACCAGGAAGACAACGTCTTCAGCCATCAGATTGAGAACGGTATCAATATCACCGGCAGCGGTCGCGCTGTGCCAAAGCGCGACGAGATTGCGAATGGCTTGTTCATCAGAATTCATCGGGACTCCTCGAATGCCGGAAGGTAAATCTATTCAAACCAATACTTAACTATTTACCTCGTCATGCTTCACTTCCAATTTAAAGACACTGACGACCTGTTCCAGGTGACCTGCCTGGTCCTGCAGGGATTGTGCTGCAGCGGCGGCTTTTTCCACCAGCGCGGCATTTTTCTGGGTGACGTTGTCCATCTCGATAATTGCGTTGTTGACTTGCTCGATGCCTGCCGTTTGTTCGTTGCTCGCTGTGCTGATGTCGCCCATGATGTCGGTGACGTGTCGGATGCTGTCGACGATCTCTGTCATGGTGGCGCCGGCCTGATGCACCAGCGCGCTGCCGGTATCGACTTTTTCGACCGAGTCCCCGATCAGGCCCTTGATCTCTTTTGCGGCTGCGGCCGAACGTTGCGCCAGGCTGCGCACTTCGGCGGCGACAACCGCAAAGCCGCGCCCCTGTTCGCCGGCGCGGGCGGCTTCCACTGCGGCATTCAAGGCCAAAATATTGGTCTGAAACGCGATGCCATCGATCACGCCAATGATATCGACAATTTTTTTGGACGAAGCATTGATCGATTCCATGGTGTCGACCACGTGCGAGACGACCGCACCGCCTTTGACCGCGACTTCCGATGCGGACATGGCAAGCTGGTTGGCTTGGTGCGCATTAGCGGCATTTTGCTTGACGGTGGAAGTCAGTTCTTCCATCGAGGAAGCGGTTTTTTCCAGTGAGCTGGCTTGTAATTCGGTACGGGAGGAAAGATCGGCGTTGCCGCTGGCGATTTCGCTGGAAGCGCTGAAAATGGTATCGGTTCCCTGGCGCACTTGGCCCACGATCCGCACCAGACTTCCATTCATGTCTTTCAACGCTTGCAGCAGTTTCCCCATTTCGTTGGTCGAGTTAACTTCGATTTCCTGCGTCAAATCGCCGGCGGCGATGCCATTGGCGATCCGTATTCCCGCTTCCAGCGGCTGCGTGACGACTTTGCGAATGAAAGGGTAGATCAGGAGCAGCACCGGAATGCAAGTGAGAATGGCGGCGAGAATCAATTTGAGGCGCTGCCTGGACAAGGCCGCGTTGGCTTCGTCCAGCGAGATTTTCATGCTGACGACACCCAGCACAGTATTTTCTGGCACCTGGTGGCACATTATGCAATTCTTGCCGAGGTAATTTTTTTGGGCCAGAGTCGGGCGCACCGCCCTCAGATATTCGCCGTTGCTGTCGGATTCGACGCGAATGATTTCTTTGCCAGTGTCCAGCACCTGTTTTTCGAGTGCGTCCGGAGTGGATATATCCTTGGCTGTGCCGACTCCGAACATCTTGCTGACACCATCGCCGCGTATGACACGCACATCGCGGATGGAATTGAGTTGCTTGATTTGGTCGAGAAAGACGGCACGGTCTTTTACCGTGCCGGTGACCATCATGCTGGTGAGTCCGGCCATGGTGACTTCATGCATGCTAAGGGAAAAACCGCGCGCCTGATCAACGGCGACTTCGCGAGAGACATAATTTTGCCAAATGATCACGCCTGACCAGACAACAATCAGCGAGATCCCGATGGTAACCAAGAGTTGTACCCAAATTTTCATATTAGCCTGAATTTTGCAAAAAAAGCAACGATTGTCATAGGTGGTACTGTCAATTTAGTGCGCTAACCCAAAATTTCATAGAACAAGAAATATCAGCCTCTAATGATGCTCTTGAGAAACGCGAAAGCCAAGCGGGATTGTGCTTGATGCAGAGCTAAAAGGCGAGGTAAATGGAGAGGTAAATGGCGAATACGCGTGATGTTTATAAGTCGACGAAACATACACGTTGGGATCGTCGATAAAACGACTGTTTACAAGAAGTGAGCATCATCATGAGCGAAATTGCCTCGGCCTCGCGTGATGAATCTCTGGAAGTGCCCCAGTCAACGATGCGGTATTGCAGCTGGGCAAGCGCCGGTAAATGAGACGTTGGTGACGTTGGCAGCGTTGGCACAGTTGGCCGTTCGGCAGTTCGCGCTGCGATGCGTCAAGACAGCAGCCGGTGGATGGCTTATCATGTGCGCCCTTTGGATTGATGAGAGCGCCATGGCAGATGCATGCGGAGTTGATTTCGGAACATCCAATTCCACCGTGGGCTGGAGTCGTCCTGGTCAGCCGGCCTTGCTGGCGCTGGAAGATGGCAAGCCGACTTTGCCGTCGGTGATTTTCTTCAACGCCGAAGACAATAGCGTGCAATACGGTCGCGCCGCGCTGGCCGGTTATCTGAGCGGGGCGGAAGGGCGGCTGATGCGCTCGATGAAGAGCTTGCTCGGCAGCGGCCTGATGGAGGGCCAGACCGAAGTGCTAGGCAACGCGATGGCGTTCAAGTCGCTGCTGGCGCAATTCATCGGCGAGCTGAAACAGCGCGCGGAATGCGCGGCCGGGCGCACATTCAGCCGGGCGGTGCTGGGCCGGCCAGTCTTTTTTGTGGACGGCAATCCGGCCGCCGACCGGCTGGCGCAGGATACGCTGGCCGAAGTTGCGCAGATGGTCGGTTTCAGCGAAATCGATTTCCAGTTTGAGCCGATTGCCGCCGCCTTCGATTATGAATCGCAGATTGCGCGGGAGGAACTGGTGCTGATTGCCGATATCGGCGGCGGCACTTCCGATTTTTCACTGGTGCGCTTGTCGCCGCAGCGCGCCGGCAAGGTCGACCGCAGAAGCGATATTCTGGCTACCGGCGGCGTTCATCTGGGCGGCACCGACTTCGACAAATATCTGAGCCTGGCGTGCGCGATGCCGCTGCTCGGTTATGGCAGTGCTCTGAATAACGGCAGCACGATACCGTCCAGCATTTATTTCAATCTTTCCACCTGGCACAACATCAATCTTGCCTACACCCAAAAAACCCGGGCTCAGTTGCAGGATATTTATCGCGATGCTATGGCGCGTGACCGGCTCGACCGCCTGCATGCACTGATCGACCAGCGCGCCGGCCATTGGTTGGCCGGCCAGATGGAACTGGGCAAAATTGCGTTATCGGACGCCGATCTGATTCAGCTCGATCTCGACCGCATGTCGCCGCCCCAGACGCTGGCGATTCACCTGGCCGATTTCGAGGCCGCCATTCACGGCCTGGTCGGCAACATTGAAAACACCGTCGCCAGTCTGCTGCGCGACGCCGGCATAACGGCCGCCGCGGTCGATACCGTATTCTTCACCGGCGGCTCCAGCGGCGTGCGGTTGTTGCGGGAAAGAATCGCTTCCGTGGTGCCGGATGCAAGACAAGTCGAAGGCGACCGCTTCGGCAGCATCGGCGCCGGATTGGCGCTGGATGCGCAGCGTAAGTTTGGATAAATTGCCCGTCTTGCGTTGTTATTTTTTTTGTCCACGAAAGGCACGAAAAACACGAAAGGACGGCATGTCAGAATGTATTTGATTGGTTTTTTCGTGACTTTCGTGTTTTTCGTGGACCGCTTTTGTTCTTGGGTTGCCTATGACATTTAATATTCCTGCAACAATACTGGATGCGCTGACTGGCGCGCATGCGTCCTGGCAGCCGATATTGCGTGACGGCTTGCGGGCGGTGGCGCGCACCGATGCTGGATATTTGCCGGCGTTGGCAAGCAGCGCGTATCTGCCGACGCAAGGGCGTTTGTTCGCGGCCTTTGCGCAACCGCTGGATGCGGTGCGTTTTGTGCTGGTGGGCGAGGGGCCGTATCCGCGTGCCGGGAGTGCGACTGGCGTGTGTTTTATGGATGGCGCGGTGGCGGGTTTGTGGTCGGCGCTGCCGGACGGCGGTTTATCGAAGCCGGTGAACAAGGCGACTTCGCTGCGTAATTTCATCAAGATGCTGCTGGTGGCAGACGGTCAGTTGCAAGTGGCAAATACGTCGGGCGCAGCAATGGCGCAAGTGGCTTTGAAGGCGCGTGCGATGGGCTCGCCGCTGGTGCAAACGCTGGCTGACTTGCAGCGCAATATGCTGGCGCAGGGTTTTTTGCTACTGAATGCATCGCTGGTGTTTCGGGCCGAAGTGGCGCCGGTCAAGGATGCGCGTGCCTGGCTGCCTTTTCTGGACGTGGTTTTGCAGGCATTGGCGGCGCGGGCCGAGGTGCGAAATGTGCCGGCTCCAACATTAGTGCTGTGGGGAAAAATCGCCGAGCGCTTGCAACCGTTGCAGGTGATCAATGCTTTTCCGCAGGTGTTGTCCGAACATCCATACAACCTGTCTTTCATCGCCCATGAGCAGATGCAGACATTGTTTGCACCGCTGCATTTATTGGAGAAATAAGCATACTCCCTGATTAATTTTAAAACATGCCGCGGATTCAGGTATGAAGTGCAACTGGCTTGAAGATACTCCCATTAAAAACTAGATACCGTTGCACTTCGTAGTTGAATCTGCCTTTTAATTTATATCGAGTATTTTAAAGTGGCAATGAATACCTGGGGTAAAGCTATTTTTTTATTTACTCATCAAATTAACGATAATTTTACGGGTCTCTGATGAATTTTGGGATGCAATAAACAGGGCCTGCCAGCAGCCGTCGGCAGGCCCTGTATTACTATTCACACCCGGCGTCAATATCGCGTCAGAATCGGAATATTTGCCTAGGATTTAGAGGACCATATCCTGAGGTACAAAATCATGGTGACCAATTAAAGCAATTTGGAAGTCGGCCCCCAGATTAGTATTCACATTGCCATCGATCACGGTAATTTCATTGGCACCCGATCCTTCATAGTGATACACCAGCTGTCCGGCTGCTGTAAATCCTGCACCAGCGGCCGCATTGAAGGTAAATGCCTGATTTCCACCTGCCCCCGTATTGGCATCAATACTGGAGAAGTCAAGCTTGTCAGTGCCACTTAAAAAATCAGTGATGAGGTCACGTGCTGCAGCACCCATACCAGACTCATTAGTGTTGTTGTAATCAAAAATATCGCTACCCAATCCACCCGTCAATATATCCGCTCCTCGTCCGCCGGTAATGGTGTCATTGCCAGCACCACCATTTAGCAAATTGGCCAGAATATCACCCACAATTTGATCGTTACCTGAACCTCCGATAAAGTTCTCGATGCCTGTGATTCGATCAGAGTTCAAAGTGCTCGTATCTGTACCAATGACAATAGCCTGACTATTGCCATTCAGCGTAACGCTCAAGTTAGCAGCAAAAGCTGAGTAGTCAACGGTGTCGTTTCCGGTCCCGGCGTTAATGTCATCTCTGGCATGATCAACTGTCATGATAAAAGTATCGCTACCGGATCTTCCATCGAGTTGATTACTGCCAGCACCATCTGTAATAGTGTTGTTGCCAGAACTTCCGATCACATTTTCAATACCGGCCAGCGTATCAGCACCAGTCTGTGCACTGGAAGCTACACCTGAAGTGAGGTTGATCGTTGCATTAGCTGTAGTGCCTGATAAATCGTAGCTATCTGTACCAGTGCCACCGAGGAAGACATCGTTGCCGTCGTTGACAGTTGCAACCAGTTTGTCATTGCCCGCGCCACCATCGACCACATCGTTTCCAGCGCCACCGGTCAGAGTGTCGTTGCCGCCCAGGCCCAACATGACGTCATTTCCTGCAGTACCAACGATGTTGTTATTGTTGCTGTTTCCAGTGATGAATGCGGTTTCATCTGAAATGAAGTTATTTGCCCCAAATGGATCAGAATAACTAGACACCACACGCACGGTAGTATTGGACTGATTGTTAAGCGTAGCTGCTGTGGCGCCTGCGATATTTACCCAAGTGCCGCCAGCTAATCGTTGCCATTGATATTGTGTAAAGTTAGTCATGCCATCAGGGTCGGCAATAGTGTTTGTTGCGGTCAGACTTGCCGCATTATTAGTGCTTGTGTAGCCACTGATGTGGAGCGCACCTGTTGCAGCCTCATTGACGTTTTGCACCGTTACTGCAAGCGCTTGCGTGTCAATCGTTATGGAATCACTGACCTGGACGATGACGTCGTACACATTGTTGCTTCCTGTGTCAGTGGGTGCCTCAAAATTAGGGGCATTTGCAAAACTCAAAACACCTGTACTTGCGTCAATTGCAAACCGAGCAGCATCTGCACCGCCATTAATAGAATAAGTGAGCGTTTGCGTGTTGACGGGAATATTATTTGCGTCTGTTGCCGTTACAGTGGTGACTGCTATAGTATTTTCTGCCATTGCTATTGCCGCAGTCGCGCCACCACCGTTGGAGGTAATGACAGGGGCAATATTGAGCAGCTGTAACGTGTTCAATGAGCCATCAGCAAACTTGAAGTTTTCAACGCCAACCACTACGTCCGTATTGTCACGACCAGCAACGCTGTCGATAATCTTATAGGCGGTGATGTCGCCTTGATGTGCCGTAGCGAAGGTTATTTTCTCGACCGTATAATCAGCGCGATTTCCCGTGAACACGGCCGTGTCAGACAAGCCAGCCGTACCTCCATCACCAGTCGTGCCGCCGCCCATAAGTGTCTTGCTTGCGCCATAGCCGAGTTCAAGGTCTTTGAACATTTCCGATTTCAGCATTTCGGTGTAGTGCTTGTCAAAGCCTGGGCCTACTTGGTCTAGCAGGCCGTTGTGTTGCATAAAACCAAGGGCACGATGCGTAGCACCATCAAACTCGTTGGTGTAAGTTCCAGCATAAGTGCCAATCAAACTATCCAGACGGATGCCATCACCGATGATGACATCGTTGCCGATTCCACCTGTCAGGGTGTCATTGCCGCTACCCCCTATGAGCCAGTTTGCATTGGCGTCGCCAATGGCGGTATCGTTATTACGCGAGCCGATAAAGCCTTCAATGCCAACCCAAGCCGGGAAAGGCGTAGTGCCATCAATGGCCACCAGCGGGTTCTGCTGCGTTGCAAAATTTGCAGTTACGCCGCCTGCTGGCGCTAGCACATAGTCGCTGAAGTCAATCATGTCGAAACCAACGCCAACGCCACCATTACCCAAGTCAGAGGCGCCATCTCCGCCAAGCACTTCATCCGGCCCGCCACCCATGGCGGATGAGGGATTGCCTGGGCGCAAAATATCATCGCCATTCAAGCCCGCCACGATATCCTGATTGTCACCACCGACAATTAAATCGTCGCCATCATCGCCCCACAACACGTCGCCATCCATGCCGCCGTCGATGTAGTCATTGCCGTCGCCGCCGTGAGTGAAGGCATCCGTATCGCCTTCGCCATAGATCACGTCATCGCCGCTACCGCCGGAAATTTTGTCAATACCTACACCACCATGGATAATGTCATTGCCTGCACCGCCGATGATTTGGTCAACCCCCGCCATAGCAGAAGCGCTGGATTCACCCCAGAGAATGTCATCGCCATTACCGCCGTCGATCAGATCAGGGCCATCACCGCCGTAGATCACGTCATTGCCATCGCCACCATACAAACGGTCAATTCCTGCGCCGCCGTAGATGATGTCGTTGCCACCTTCACCATAAGCTGTGTCGTCACCCCCACGCATGTAAATGAGGTCGTTATTGTCAGTGCCCACCAATACTTCGTTGGAGTACGCGCCAGAGTCGGGAGTGCCATCGAGATTTGTGCTTGTAATGTTGTTAACCGGGTGCGCATCAGTGCCAGCCAAAACTGTTCGAACATCGCGAATGTATTGCACGCCACTGACCGTAACAACCGAGCCATTTGCATTTGTGCTATTGCCACCATCGGTGTAAATCCCTAGCGTAGGGTGAAGGTCGAGCGCGCCATTTGTGCCAGTTGCATCGCCGCCATACTTGTGTTCGTTCCCAGCGTTTGCAAGCGAAGATGCGTTTTGGGAGAGATCAAAATACTGATCCGCATAAGAGAATGCACTACCGTTCAGGTGTTCAAGCCCCGTATTGCGCTCGATAATATCCTTGAACTGCGCATTGGCAATTTCATCGCCCATCTGCATGTTGTTCAAGCGATACAGGTAATAGAATCGGTCGCCATCCATCAAACGGTTAATCTGATCCAGAAACACGGCATTGAAGGTTTCACCCAGTAAGCCACCCAGCACATGGGCCTCGGCAAGCCCGCCTACCCAGCTATCGATTTTGGTATACCCCTGGTCGCCGCCACTCAGGAAAGCGATCGCGTCATTAAATGTGTAGCCCATTGCTGCTGTGGCACCATCTATTATTGAACCATTTTCCAGTCCGATAATGGCGTGTGCTTTAGCCACATCACCATCAAACGAATAAGCGGCAATAAAGTTCACCAAGTTATCCGGATGAATCATATTGGCACCAAAATCCGACCAACTGGTATAGGCGGTTAAGTTAATCGCGGTGCGGAAATCATTGAGGGTGGGAATGCCAACATCACGTCCACGTGCGATATTGATTGCGGCTAAATCCAGTGGTTGACCCAGCAAGCCTTGATTCAATGCCGGCGTAATAAATTCATCTACCTCGTTCATTTGTTGATGCGTCATACCTAGAGCAATAGCAGCAGCACCTGTGCTGGCAAAAAGCTGCGGGCTAAGGAACGCTTGTTCCAGCGCGAGGCTCATTACTTTTCCAGTGATGCCACCTGTAGGATCGATAGTGTCAATGGATTCACGTAGCGTGGAATGACCGAAGCGGAAAGCCACCTGCGCATAATCCAGAGAAACGGTGGCATTGACGCCGCTGTTGTAGCCCACAAATTCTGGTAAATCAGGGGTAATGGAGCGGGCGTATTGGTCAACCGCAGTATGCTGATATTCCATTTCCACCGTCAGTTTGGCGGCATCGAAAACTTTATCGCCGTTCCATGCGATCTTGCCATCGCTATCCAGATAATTGCCGTTGGCGTCCAGGATACCTGTATTGATTTGCCAATCGTGCGCTACAGAATGAGATGTATCGCCCAAAATAACCGCGCGCGCGTCTTGCGCCAAAATGGAATTTTCAATGTTGCGAACCTGATAGTTGTGCTCTTCATGGAACACGTGGTGAATCGTGGTTAGCCCAATGTTTTCATTTACGCGGCCATCGCCTGCAATGTAGTGGTCGCCTACGGATTCGAGCAATACTTCGGCGGCTAGTGCGTTATTCTGTGGAGTACCGCCAGCCATTGGGCCAAAGGTGCGAAAGTCAATGATAGTGCCCAATGTGATTGCGCCAGGAGGGCCTCCTAGGGCATATGTACCGTCAACCCCGGGATCAATTCCCAAATCGTGCAATGCCAGTTGCGTTGCACTTGATAGATGTGCTGTGTTGAAATGCGGATTCATATCCAACAATAAGGCTTGCCCACTATGCGTGCTTTGCACGCCGGCCGTAATCAGATCGGAATCGATTACATGCCCGCTAGCATCACGGTCGCGCAGGTTTAGCACATCTTCCCAAGTAAGATCATCACGGCCTGTTGCGACTAAATGCGCGCGTAACTCATTCAAAGTTGGCAACGTGGCATGGGTCATTTCGCCAAATGCATTTTTCCATGCGGTGACTGCGGTGATACCATCGAGCATCTCAGCACCCGCATGGTAGTCACCGTTTACGTCTTTTACCCATTCGCGCAAGATTTGCGTCACCTGCTCGTTAGAGCCATAAGTTTGGCTTTGATCGATATAGGGCGATGAATGGTTAACCCATTGCGCTTTACCATTAGCATCAAAGCCACTGACATCAGCGCGGGAAATGGTAATTGTTGTCGCAGGTCGACCATCCGGACCAATTACCCCATACATGGGATCATCCATGGCTAAAGGGATAGTTATTTTTGTACCGTCAGCACCTTTGCCGATGAAATCCAGGCCATGATCAAAAAATTGACCAAATAATGCCAGCCAGCCATTGGCCGGTGCCACGCCAGGGTTGATTGCGCCGATGAAGAATTCATGGTTATCCGCATTCTGCTTATCTTGCTGCCCCAATGTTTCTAGCATGCCGTAATCAGCAACTGAGGTAAAACCATTCGCGTCCTTCGTGATGTGCCCATCAGTTAGCGTGAATGTCGCACCAGCTGTCGTCGTTAACTGGCTGATCATGCGCGGGGTGTAATCGATCACGTCGATGCCGGGATGTGCTTCGCTCACGCTGGTATTAGGATTATCTGCGGACTTAATGTAGTCCGGAGTGGCAGCAGTATTGCCCGTCAACCCAATTTTATTAGCATAAAAAGCTCCTGAATCACCGGCATGCAAAGCTTGTACGTAATTGGTGAAGTTCGCCGTGATTCTTTGCAGAAACGGCTGGTCTACTGCACCCCAAGCTGAATTTACCAAATGCAAATTGTTGTTAAAACCGGTAACTTCACGCAGGCCCTGTGCTGCGGTAACGGACGCATAGGAATGTCCGTAAGCAGCGATTGCATCCGTTGCGTTCATACCCGTCGTGTTGTAGCCATTGCGTTGTGCATCAAAAATGGCAGTTGTGCCCTCCCAGTTGATGATTGCGTTGCCATCCGCATCGAACAATGGACGGAAGTTAATCTGATCCCGGATAAAATTCAAGTCGTCGAGATTGAAGCGGAATGGTTTGAGTTGATAATTTGTTGCCATGTGATTTCTCCCTGATTATTTATAAGAAAATTACGATTGACAATGCATTGATGCTTCAAACGGCTAACTGGATATCTATTCAGTCTTCGTGGATTTGTTAGCAATTGCGATTTATAGTTGTCATAAATGCATACTAATAAGATAACAATTTTGCACTAATGAATCTTGAGAATTGTCAACAAAAAATTCTTGGTAACGTTGGCAGCGTGTCTTCGTGGAGTGGCTAGGGGCAGTTAGGGTGAGTTGCCGATTCGGGAAATCGCGATGCAATGGCTCAAGACAACAGCCGATGGATGGCTTTTCATGTGCGCCCTTTGTGTTGATAAGAGTGCTATGGCAAACGCATGCGGAGTTGATTTGGTAACATCCAAATCCACCGTGGGCTGGAGTCGTCCCGGCCAGCCGGCATTGTTGGCGCTGGAGGATGGCAAGCCGACTTTGCCGTCGGCGATTTTCATTAACGCCGAAGACGACAGCGTGCAATACGGTCGCGCCGCGTTGGCCGGTTATCTGAGCGGGACGGAAGGGCGGCTGATGCGCTCGATGAAGAGCTGGCTCGGCAGCAGCCCCAGATGCCAGACAGGTCGAAGGCAAACACTGGCTGGCTTGTAGCGCAATATGCTGGCGCAAGTTTTTTTGCTACTGAATGCATCGCTGGTGTTTCGGGCCGAAGTGGCCCAGTCAAAGATGCGCGCGCCTGGCTGCCTTTTCTGGACGTGGTTTTGCAGGCATTGGCGGCGCGGGCCGAAGCGCGAAATGTACCGGCTCCAACATTAGTGCTGTGGGGAAAAATCGCCGAGTGCTTGCAACCGTTGCCGGTGATCAATGCTTTTCCGCAGGTATTGTCCGAGCATCCGTACAACCTGTCTTTCATCGCACACGCGCAGATGCAGGCATTGTTTGCTCCGCTGCATTTACTGGAGAAGTAATCATACTCCCGGTTTAATTTTTAAAACATGCCACTTTCCGCATATATATATTGCGGAGGCTGAATATACGGATGTGAGTATATTATCCGTTCATTGACACGATATTGTCTGTTCCGTGGGCACCGAATATTTGGTCTTTGAGCACACTGAGCTGATCCCGCACTTGCGCGGCTTGTTCGAATTCCAGATTTTTCGCGTGATCGTGCATCAGCTTTTCCAGTCGCTTGATTTCGCGGCTGACCTGTTTCTCGCTCATCGCTTCATATTTGGCGTGTTCTTGCGCCACCTGCATCTCTTCGCGTGCTTCCTGTGGACTGTAGACGCCGTCGATCATGTCGCGGATATGTTTCTTGATGCCGACCGGCGTGATGTTGTTGGCGAGATTGAACGCAACCTGTTTTTCGCGCCGGCGATTGGTTTCGTCAATCGCCCGCCGCATCGAATCGGTCACCTTGTCGCCATACAGAATCGCCATGCCGTTCAGGTTGCGGGCGGCGCGGCCGATGGTCTGGATCAGGCTGCGTTCGGAACGCAGAAAACCTTCCTTGTCGGCATCCAGAATCGCCACTAATGAGACTTCTGGAATATCCAGCCCTTCGCGCAGCAGGTTGATGCCGACCAGCACGTCGAAGGTACCCAGGCGCAAGTCGCGGATAATTTCGACCCGTTCGACGGTGTCGATATCGCTGTGCAAATAGCGTACTTTGAAACCGTTGTCGCTCAAATATTCGGTCAATTGCTCGGACATGCGCTTGGTCAGCGTGGTCACCAGCACCCGTTCGTTCTTCTTGACGCGGTCGCTGATTTCATTGGTCAAATCATCGATCTGGCTGCTGGCGGGCCGCACCAGAATCATCGGATCGATCAGGCCGGTCGGACGTACCACTTGTTCCACCACCTGATCGGCGTGGGCTGTCTCGTAAGCGGCCGGAGTGGCCGAGACGAACACGGTTTGGCGCATTTTCGATTCGAATTCGTCGAAGCGCAGCGGCCGGTTGTCCAGCGCCGACGGCAGCCGGAAACCGTAATCGACCAGATTGGTTTTGCGCGCCCGGTCGCCGTTGTACATGCCGTTGAACTGGCCGATCAGCACATGCGATTCGTCCAGGAACATCAGCGCGTCCGCCGGCAGGTAATCGACCAGCGTCGGCGGCGGTTCGCCAGCCTGCGCGCCGCTCAAATGGCGCGAATAATTTTCAATTCCCTTGGTGAAGCCGATTTCGGCCATCATTTCCAGGTCGAAGCGGGTGCGTTGCTCGATGCGCTGTTCTTCGATCAGCTTGTTTTCCTTGCGGAAAAAAGTCAGCCGCTCGCGCAATTCATCCTTGATGGTTTCGACCGCGCGCAGCACGGTGGCGCGCGGCGTCACGTAATGCGAGCCGGGATAAATGGTGAAACGCGGAATCTTCTGGCGCACGCGGCCGGTCAGCGGATCGAACAGTTGCAGGCTTTCGATTTCGTCATCGAACATTTCAATCCGGATCGCCAATTCCGCATGCTCGGCCGGAAACACGTCGATGGTGTCGCCGCGCACGCGGAAAGTGGCGCGGCCGAAATCGATCTCGTTGCGGGTGTATTGCATCTGGATCAGGCGCGCAATCACGTCGCGCTGGCTGACCTTGTCCTTGGCGCGCAAGGTCAGGATCATTTGATGGTATTCGTTCGGGTTGCCGATACCGTAGATGGCGGAGACGGTGGCGACGATGATCACGTCGCGCCGTTCCATCAGCGATTTGGTGCAGGACAGGCGCATTTGCTCGATGTGTTCGTTGATCGACGAATCCTTTTCGATGAACAAATCGCGCTGCGGCACGTAGGCTTCCGGCTGGTAATAATCGTAATAACTGACGAAGTATTCGACCGCATTCTGCGGGAAAAACTCGCGGAATTCGCTGTACAACTGCGCCGCCAGCGTCTTGTTCGGCGCAAATACGATGGCGGGCCGGCCCATGCGGGCGATGACGTTGGCCATCGTGTACGTCTTGCCCGAGCCGGTTACGCCGAGCAAGGTCTGGAACGATAAGCCGTCCTCGATGCCTTCGACTAGCTTGTCGATGGCCTGCGGTTGATCGCCGGCCGGCGCGAAAGGCTGGAACAGGCGATACGGAGAATCCGGAAAAGTGACGATTTTGGATTCATCAATTTGAGGGGAAACTTCGGATAGTTCAGCCATGAATAGCGACCTTTGGTAAAATTGGTGACTGTTAACTGTTTATGGTGCTTGGCGGATATCTTCGCTTTGTTCTGCACCATTCAACCCCGCTGCGAGAAATGCTGAGAAGTACTGAGAAGCGCTTTCGGTGCTTTCGCTGCCAACTTTTGATGTTATCACGATGAACTCACCTCTTTCTGCCTCCCTATTCGCCGCTATCGCGCTGGCGCCCCGCGACCCGATTCTTGGCGTAACCGACGCTTTTAATGCTGATCAAAACCCTAATAAGGTCAATCTGGGCGTCGGCGTGTATTCCGATGACAACGGCAAAGTTCCGCTGCTGGCATGCGTGCGCAAGGCCGAAGCGATCCTGATGGAAAAATTCGCGCCACGCACTTATTTGCCAATCGACGGCCTGGCAGCTTACGACAAAGCGGTGCAGGAACTGGTATTTGGTGCCGATAGCGCGGTTATTCAAGAAAAACGTGCGGTGACCGCGCAAGCCATCGGCGGCACCGGCGCCTTGAAGCTGGGTGCCGATTTCCTGAAACGCTTTGCCCCGGACGCGCAAGTCTGGATCAGTGACCCGAGCTGGGAAAACCACCGTGCGCTGTTTGAGTCGGCCGGTTTTGTCGTGAATAACTACGCGTATTACGATGCAGCAACGCGTGGCGTCAATTTCGCCGGCATGCTGGCTGCGCTGAAATCGATGCCTGCCGGCGCGATTGTGGTGCTGCATGCATGCTGCCACAACCCGACCGGTGCCGATCTGAGCAATGCGCAGTGGGATGAAGTCATTGCCGTCGTGGCCCAATGCGGCCTGGTGCCTTTCCTCGACATGGCGTATCAGGGCTTTGGCGACGGTATCGCAGAAGACGGTCAAGTGGTGCGCCGCTTTGCCGCTGCGGGCGGTCCGCTGTTTGTGGCGAACTCATTTTCCAAGTCGTTCTCCTTGTATGGCGAACGGGTTGGCGCACTGAGTATTGTCGCAGCCAGCACCGAGGAAGCAGCGCGCGTGCTGTCGCAACTCAAACGCGTAATTCGCACCAATTACTCGAATCCGCCCATCCACGGCGGTCAGGTGGTTGCCACCGTATTAGCAACACCGGAACTGCGCACACTATGGGAGCAGGAACTGGCCGGCATGCGGCTGCGTATCCGTGAAATGCGCCAATTGCTGGTGTCGAATCTGAAGGAAGCAGCGCCATCCAACGATTTCGATTTCGTGATCAAGCAGCGCGGCATGTTTTCGTATTCCGGTCTGACCAAGCCCCAGGTCAATCGCCTGCGCGAAGAGTTTTCGGTGTATGCAGTCGATACCGGCCGCATCTGCGTGGCTGCGTTGAATACGCGCAATATTGGTTACGTTATCGCGTCGATTGCCAAGGTACTGTAATTGCAATTCGGTACATCGTAGGTTGGGTTAGCGATAGCGTAACCCGACGTTCTCAGCCGAAAATGTCGGGTTACGCGATGAAGCCGCTAACCCAACCTACAAAACTGCGATAGTGGCAGGCGTCCGACATCTGGTGCCGTGGTCCGGAACTGGTGTTTTACCGGAAAATGAACGAAAAAAAACGCTGCGGAAAATCGCAGCGTTTTTTTTTGTTCGATGAAATTAGTTGCGTACTACTTTTTTGAATTCGTTGGTGCGCGTATCAATTTCAATCATGTCATCCTGGCTGACAAACAATGGCACTGGAACGATGTGGCGATGCGCTTCGATTGCATTCTCAATCTTGGCTTCTTTCAATACATTGCCCGAAGTGTTGCCTTTAACTGCTGGTTCCGAGTACACGATTTGGCGAACGATAGTCGTTGGCAGTTCGACCGAAATTGCTTTGCCGTCGTAAAAAACAGCTTCGCATTCCATGCCGTCTTTCAGGTAGTGCAGCGCATCACCCAGGTTCTCGCCTTCAATTTCAAACTGTTCATAGTCTGCGTCCATGAACACATACAGCGGATCAGCGAAATAAGAATAGGTCACCGCTTTTTTGTCGAGTACCACTACCTCAAACTTGTCGTCACCCCTAAAAACATTTTCCAGAGGGCTATTTGTCAGAAGATTCTTCATCTTCCACTTATAGGTGAAGCCCGTGCGACTCGAGCCGTTGACATCAGAGCGCAAGACGATCATAGGCTTAGTGTCAACCATGATAATGTTGCCAACACGAATTTCTTTTGCAGGTTTCATAGCGAATATACGTAAAAAGGTGGTTGCACAAAAATCATTGGTAGCCTGCTGGCAAAAAGCGCCGTAAGCCTACGTTTGATTGAATTTTAAAATGCGTAAAATTTAACCGTGCATTTTAACCCATATTTTGAATATTCCTTACCGAACTGTTTCGGCAAACTGCAGTAAATTGGATGTCAAGTCGCCATTTTCCCATAATTGGCGCTGCCAATCTGTAGACATTAGGGCAATTTTTTGCATGTCGGCTTCAAGCAATGGCCATGTCTCGGCCCAATCCACTGTGGTTTTCGTTGCAGCGTTCCAGCCTAAAGAAAATTCGCTCAAGCTCTCTGTTTTTGCTGCGTAGCGCTGCAAAAATGCGTTCAATTTAACGTGATGCAAATCTTTGTCTTGCGGGTAGATATGCCAGATAAACGGTTGACCCGCCCACTGTGCGCGGACGAAGGAATCTTCTCCCCGCACAAAATTGAGATCGCATGCCCATAACAGTTTGTCGTAATCAGGCTGGGGAATAAAAGGCAGCACGCGCACGGTTAAAGCATCGTGGGTCGCCGTTGCCCCCGCTTTCGCAGCTTGCCCAAGAAATGTTTCAACTGCATCGACGGCAACACCTTCTGGCACCAGACAGAGTATCGCTGTCTCGCTCTTTTGCCATGCCTGAAATAATCCCGCAACCGGTGCCTGCGGATAGCAAAACAAGGACACCTTCAGAGTTGCCATCTCTGCTGGCGTGACGCCAAATTGCCCGAGAAAAGCTGCCATTGCCGCGTGATCATGGCGAAATGTCTGGCGCTGTTGTTGCAATCCGGATTCGAGCAGCAGGCCGCCCGTTTTGCTGGTAAAGCCAGGAAAGAAAAAATACTTTGTCAAAGACAGTGGTTGGGGTGATGGCAATGCATGACAACCTTCCACCCATTCTTCCGCGCTCAGGCCTTCCAGATTCAGCCACACTGGATGCGGCGTACGCTGTGCCATCGCCGCAATATACGCAGGCGGTATGTCGCAGGCAAAAAATTCAATCACGATATCGGCAACATCACTGGCTGCAAATACGCCATTTTGATCGCGCCAATAGCGCACCGTCACAGTACCGATCTGTTGTTCCTCGCGGTCGAGTGCGACTTCTGGACAAATCCGCTGAAAACTCCGTAAATCGTCCACCCACAAGGTGACGGTGATGCCATGTTCCTGCTCCAGTTGCCGTGCCAAACGCCAGCAAATCCCAATGTCGCCATAGTTATCGACGACTTTGCAAAACAATGCCAGCGATGTTGTTTGATGCTCTTTCGGATGCATTTTTTGGTGGTTCAAGATTCAAATTCCAACAGTAATTAACGTTTTTTTATTGCCCGGTGGCTTTGCATTTCATGCTCGCCGCTTGCGCGCTCGAAGCTGTGCTGGGTTTGATCCTCGTCGCGCTCGCCGAAAGCGTAATTCGCTTCCAGCCACATCACGTTGATGATGCCGAAAGCCAGCGCCAGGCCGATCCCTAAAATCCAGTTGAAATACCACATGATGATCTCCTAATTAGTACGCGGTGTGTTCATTGTCGCTGATATGTTTCTCATCGATCTTGCCGCTCACGATGCGATAGACCCAGCCGGTGTACAAAATGATGATCGGCAGCAAGATCACCACGATCCAGAA
This sequence comes from Gelidimonas diazotrophica, assembly GCF_055694025.1. Classification (NCBI taxonomy): domain Bacteria; kingdom Pseudomonadati; phylum Pseudomonadota; class Betaproteobacteria; order Burkholderiales; family Oxalobacteraceae; genus Gelidimonas; species Gelidimonas diazotrophica. The sequence continues at coordinate 2,656,611 of NZ_CM146349.1, read as the reverse complement.
CATGATGCCCAAGCTCTTGTGGCTGGCCACCGCATCCCACGCGGTCAGGCTGCTATTCGGGTCCAGCGAAGACGGCATCACGAACGGAAACATCGAGGCGCCCGCAGTCAGGATCACCATCGCCACCGACAGGCCGCTGCTGAGAAAAGCCGGCAGCGCGCGTTTGGACGCGGTAAAAAACAGGCACATCATGGCACCCGCAAGACCCAGCAATGGCAACGCCCAGATCGCGGGCCAGCGCGCATAGTTGTCCATCCAGGCGCCACGCACCAGTTCGACTATCTTGGCTGTCGGCATGAAGGCGGTATTCATGTCCGGCATCGCCACGATGCGGAAGCCTTCGATGCCGGTGGCGATCCAGACTCCCGCCAGCGCGAAAAGGGCAAATGTGATGAGCGACGCGATGGCAGCGGCCTTGCGCGCCCGCTGTGCGACCACGCCATCCGTTTTTACCTGCAGAAACGCCGCGCCATGCATCGCCAGCATCGCCACACTGAGCGCTCCGGCCAACAGCCCGAACGGATTGAGCAAGCCAAAGAAGCCGCCGATGTATTCCAGCCGCATGCTGTCGTCGTAATGGAATGGCACGCCCAGCAATAGATTCCCGAACGCGACGCCGAAGATCAGCGGCGGCACCACGCCGCCGGTGAACAATCCCCAGTCCCACGCATTACGCCAGCGCGGATCAGCCACTTTGCCACGATAATCGAAGCCGACCGGGCGCAGGAATAGTGAGAACAGCAGCAGCATCATCGCAATATAAAAGCCCGAAAATGCTGCCGCATACACCAGCGGCCAAGCGGCAAACAGTGCGCCGCCAGCGGTGATGAACCAGGTCTGATTCCCTTCCCAGGTCGGGCCGATCGCATTGATGATGATGCGGCGCTCGGTATCGTTTTTGCCCAGAAAGGGCAGCAGCATGCCGACCCCGAAATCAAAGCCATCGGTCAGCGCGAAGCCGATCAGCAGCACACCGACGAAGCCCCACCAGATGACTTTCAAGGTTTCATAATCGAACATGGCAGCCCCTAAGCTTTGGATGGTTCAGATTGTTCAAAATGGTACTTGCCGGTATGCAGGCTGCTCGGTCCTTGCCGGGCGTACTTGAACATCAGGATCAGTTCGATGACCAGCAGCACCGTGTAAAAAATCATGAAACCGGCCAGGCTGAAATACAGGTCGGACGTTTGTAGCGTCGAGGCCGACAAATGGGTCGGCAGCACGCCGGAAATGGTCCACGGCTGACGGCCGTATTCCGCCACCATCCAGCCGGTCTCGATTGCCACCCACGGCAATGGAATACTGAACAGCGCCAGTTTCAGCAGCCAGCGCTGCTTCGCCAGCCGCTTGCGGATCAGGAAATAGAACGAGGCGCTGAAGATGAACAGGAACAGCAAACCCAGCGCGACCATCAGGCGAAAGCCGAAGAACAGCGGCGCGACTTTCGGGATCGTATCGTCGACCGCCATCCTGATTTGCTGCGGAGTGGCATCGATCACGTTCGGCGTGTATTTCTTCAGCAGCAGGCCGAAGCCGAGATCGCCTTTCAGTTGCTCGAAGGCGGCGCGCGCTGCCGGCGATTTGTCGCCCGACTTCAGACGCGTCAGGGCGGCGTAAGCGCGCATGCCATTGCGGATGCGCACCTCATGCTGCAGTTTCAGATCTTTGATCCCGGTAATCTGTTGGTCGGTTGAGCGGGTTCCGATCAGGCCCAGCAGATACGGAATCTTGACCGCATAATCGGTGCGCTCAGTCTTGTTGTCGGGTAAGCCAAAGACCGTAATCGCAGCCGGCGCTGGCGCGGTCTCCCATTCGGCCTCGATTACAGCCATTTTCACCTTGTTGACTTCACCGGCGGTATATCCCGATTCGTCGCCGAGTACGATCACCGACAGCGTTGAAGCCAGCCCGAAAGCGGCGGCAATCGCGAACGAGCGCAGCGCGAACGCGGTATCGCGCGCCTTCAGCAGGTAATACGATGAAATGCCCAGCACGAATAGCGAGGCCGCCACATAACCGGCCGCCACCGTATGCACGAACTTCACTTGCGCTACCGGATTGAGGATCACCTGCGTGATGCTGACCAATTCCATGCGCATGGTTTCGACATTGAATTCGGCACCGACCGGATTATTCATCCAGCCGTTGGCGATCAGAATCCATACCGCCGACAGGCTCGACCCCAGCGCCACCAGAAAGGTCACGCCCAGATGCTGCACCTTGGACAAGCGGGTCCAGCCGAAGAAGAATAGCCCGACGAAAGTCGATTCCAGGAAGAAAGCCATCATGCCCTCGACCGCCAGCGGGGTGCCGAAAATGTCGCCCACATAGTGCGAGTAATACGACCAGTTGGTGCCGAACTGAAATTCCAGCGTAATGCCGGTGGTTATGCCCATCGCAAAATTGATGCCGAACAGCTTGCCCCAGAACTTGGTCATGTCGCGATAAATCTCGCGTCCGGTCATCACATAGACCGATTCCATGATGACCAATATCCACGCCAGACCGAGCGTGAGCGGAACGAACAGAAAATGATACATCGCGGTGGCAGCGAACTGCAGCCGCGACAGGTTGACGACTGCTTCAATCGGAGCCATGTTGCGCCTTGGGTTGGGATAGGGATGAGGGGTTTGAATGCGCCGCGTGCGCATCTTCCAGCGCAGAAGAACCTGAAGATGCGCCCGCCAGCAAGTGTTGTTCCACCTGCGTGGTAGGCAGCAGCATGTGCTTGGTTTGCGGACGGGAAAAAAAGGCCTGCCACAAGGCAAATAAAATCGCGATCTTGAGCAGCAAGGCTAATGCAATTTCAACCGCCAGCGGCAAGCGTGTCAGTCGCGGCCAGCGCCGCCAGCGCGGTGAGGTAAGCTTGGTCATCGATTATTCGCGGGCATCATCCGGCACGGCGGTCTTGTCCTCGCTGCTGCCTATACGGAATTTGTCGCGCACATCGAGCAGCTTTTTTACTTTGGAGCCCATCTTCATCAGGGACGCCAGGGTTTCCGGTGACAACCTCTGCACATCATCAAACCAGGAAGTCGATAGTTCGATCAGGTCATACATTTCGCGCATCCGTTGCTGCGCAATCTTGTCGCTCTCGGAGCTTGGATTTTCCAGCAACGCATCGCGCAGCATCGACAGCGTCGGCTCAATCTCGCGCCGGCGGCGTTCTTCCAGCAATGCCTTGAAAATGTCCCAGATATCCTTCGGCGGCTCGAAATATTCGCGCCGGTCGCCCGGTTGGTGCAACAACTTCACCAGCCGCCACGATTGCAGCTCTTTGAGTCCCATGCTGACATTGGAGCGCGAAAACGACAGGTATTCCACAATCTCGTCCGCATTCAGCGGCTTGCCCTGCACGTATAGCAACGCATAAATCTGTCCGACGGTCCGATTGATGCCCCAACGACTGCCCATTTCGCCGAAATGGAGGATGAAGCGCTGGGTCAGCGGGCTGAGTGTGTCCATAATTTTTCGTTTTTCTTGATTTGGATTATTGAATATTCAGGAATTACTGAAATTATAGAACGTTCAGGAAATATTTGCTGGCGATGGGGATTTGCCAAGGTAATGGGCTGCAGCATTGAATGAATATTCATATACTGTATTCAGTAAAATTTATTATTTAATATAAATATGCGGTAGATATATGGTTTTTAACTATACTCCCGTATTTTTGAAAAATTTTGCAACTATTCAGCCAGCGTGCGAATTAAGAGCGAAGTGGCACTGTCTTGTAGATACTCTGTTCAAAATCAGGTCTTTTCACGTTGAAACAACAGCGGCGTAGGTGTGAATTTATTCGCATTTTTAACGATTCCATGCGACTGATGCGAATAAATTCGCACCTACCAGCAAATGGCATCCCGATGTGGATTGTGGATTGTGGAATATCGCCGATATTTTTTACTGGTTACAGTGTGCACCGCGCAGCGGATCTATCGGAAGGCAGTAAGTCGTACAGCGCCGGGCACATCAATGACAAGGTCTGATTCCGGATAGGCGACGCAGGGCAGAATAAAGCCGTCTGCCTTTTCCTCCGCACTCAGCCCCGGCCACTCGATGCGGTAGCTGACGCGCCCGTTGAGCAGACGGCAGATGCAAGTGCGGCAGGTGCCGTTTCGGCAGGAACTGGGCAAGCGAATGCCTGCCAGTTGTGCCGACGCCAGCAACGAGCGTGAATCGGGGGCGTCAAATTCCCAGCCTTGCGGCGTAATCACGGCAGAAAATGCGGCGCTCATGATGCAAGCCTTTGTCCAATTGGTTCGGGCTCGGATAGAGCGTCTGTTGTGTGCGTCCAATGCCGTCCCGGCGATAATCCGCCAGGATCGGCAAAAAGCACAATTTATCGCTTTACCAGCGTATCAGCGGCACAGTTACGCCAGGCAGAATGCCAGCCACCGACAGTATGATCAGGATTAACAAAATGATGAAGAGCACGCGCACGATTTGCCCAACTGGTGACGGCAACGGCAACATGCCGATTAACCACCAGATCAATCCAAATACAACCAGATACACAATCAAGCTGATTATTAAGCTCATTTTTTTGCCTCTTGAAAGGTTGGAAAATTATTATGCCAACTTGCTTTGCTTACCGATTGCAATTTCCATTCTTATTCCTGGACAGCGGCGATATCAGCAGGAAGCCCGGATGCGCCAGGCATCCAGCCGACGATGGCGAATGCCGTACCTGCACAGAAAAAAATGATTAAGACTGTTGCAGTGATGAGGCGCAAAGTGGAAAACTTTGTGGTGGTAGCTGACATCGCGCATTCCCGTAATGGTTGGACTTTCTCAAACGCACCGCATACTGCTGTAGCGGTTGAGCAGGTTTCGAAATTCCACTCAATGTAAAGATTGTCTACTACGATTCGCCGCAGTTCCGTGTGATAGCGCACATAACCTGAATTATGTAGTCGCTGCACCAGAATTTAAGCGCCAATTACTTCAAATAATGCAGCAATGAGTCCATTGATCTCGCTGTTCGCAGAATTTCGACTGGCGCCTCTCTACCCGGTTCATGTTTGTATGCGGCAAATCCCATAAGCTCGTTTTTAGTGAACCAACCGATAATTGCAGCCTGTTTCAATGATGGTACGGTCACGCGACTTTCCCCGTTTTTTGGTTCCGTGGAGAGCCAGAAATACACTTGGATATTGATATCCCTGAGTTCGGATTTTTTCGTGGCCATCTTGCAGATATTTAGAATGCCATTCACATCCAATTTAAAGGACAAGGATGACTTCACGGAGCAAAATGCTTCAGACCCGTCTGTACGCCTGAATACCCGCACATCATGACCGAGATCGGGTTGACCGGATTTCTTATCCACCGTAGATTCGGCGATCTTTCCCGCACTCGTCAACCACTTGATGACCATTTGCTCCGCAACTTCCCCCATCAGAACGTTGATGAAGCGTTCCAGGTCATCTCTCTCGTGCAAATCCTTTCTGTCTACGATATGTGCTGAAAGATGTTGCGCTATATCGATGCACGCATCCAGTTCAGCCTTGTTTAACTCCACATACACCAAATCTGTATCGGCAATCATCGTTAGTATCCCGTCATCAGATCGATATTAAAAATCTGCCAGGTTTATTTTTATCGGCGTCATGCGTTCCTCATCATGTGTTCCTCTCGGAATTCTTTCCGAATTTCTTCACAAGAAAATCAGGGATTTTTTCAAAGTTCACATGCTCTGACAATATCCGCTCCTTTAACAGTTCCGGCTGCCATGAATACACCACTACGGCAGACTGTTTTTCCATTAATTCAACAATAGTCTTTAAGGCTATTTCATTAACTTCCGGCGCATAGATCAGGCGAGCCTGGTCTGTGTCTGTCGATTGCACCGGCTGATAAGGCGCAAAAGCTTGCAAGCCATAACCATAAAATTGTTGAATGTAATGCCAGATTTGTTCATGTTGAATTTCAGCATGGAGGTGCCCAACATCGATGCGGCGGGTAACGAGATATGCAAAATTTCCGCCGACGCCATCAATTGATTCTTGCTTTGTTTTGGTCTTGTAGGAATAGCCGTCAATTGCCGCGACCAGTCGCTGGCGGGTAACGTCGCGGCATACGTTCTTTTCTGGATCAGACTCGGTTGCTTCGGTGGTCGATACGAGAATGAACTTTCTCTCATCGTCGCTTTCTGCATTGAGCGCCAGTACCGCATGTCCTGTAGTTCCGCTGCCGGCAAAGAAATCCAGGACGATATCGCCGTCACCAGTGGATTGTTTTACCAAATTTTTAATCAGGGATAGCGGCTTGGGGTAGCTGAATGCCTTGCTGCCCAGCATTTGTTGAATCAATTTCGTGCCTTCCTGCGTCATACCGGATTCCATAAAGGTCACGGCATTATCCTGCGCAGATTTGTCCGACGGCGAAACGATCCAGGTGGACAGCGGTTTTTCTGTCCGTTTTACTTCGGATAAATTCCGCTTATATCCTGGCGATCCATATCCAATCGGCTTATTCACCCAAAAATTCAGATAGGCCTGATTCTCTTTATCGGAATCAAAAAGATTTTCCCGTATGTATTGCGGCGAAGTGCCAGACTGGATTGCATCGATCAATTCATTTATGGATGCATACTGAACGATTCTGGTTTCTTCCGGGAACAACACTTTATTATTTTTTATCAATTTCTCAATGGTCGTCTTAGGCGCTTTTTTTCCTGGCTTTATAAACATTTCAGATATGGGGCCCCATACCCGCTGTGGATTGGCCGGATACCAGACGCCGGTGTCGGGATTTTGAATCGGATAAAAGGAATTCGGCCTGGCTTTATACGTATGTGCTTTTGTTAAGTCGCCGCGTTTCCAGGGATCGGAAGATCCATCGTCATAATTGTTATAGGATGAAAAATCCTTGTCAATGCCTTGAAATGAGAATCCGGCGTTCGCATAACACAGCACGTATTCATGATCGGTGCTGGTGAAATAGCCGGTAGAATCATTGGCGCCGCTACGGCGTTTCCAAACAAATGTGCCCACCCGCATATTAGAAAATATTTCATCCATAAGCACCGACAGATATCCGTACTCACTGTCATCAATAGAGACGAAAATCACGCCGTCATGGGTCAATAAATCCTTTGCCAGTGACAAGCGCCGATACATGTATTCAAGCCATTTTGAATGCTTGAAATTGTCGTCCTTATCAACGTAATTATCGTTGTAGATAAAATCTTTATTGCCTGTGTTGTAAGGAGGATCAATATAAATGCATTTGACCCGCCCTGTGTAGGCTCTCTTTAAGTATCGCAGGGCGTCGAAGTTATCTCCTTCAATCAGGAGATTATCGTAAGGGCTGGCGCCAAACGATAAGGCAGTGTCTAAATCCAGCGCAATAAAGTCGTCATTCAAAGCACTTTCATGCTCATTGGAATTGCGTTCCCAATTTAAGCCGAGTTTTAGTTCTGCATCGCGCTGTTCAAGCAGGCTAATCAACTCTTCCTGACTGAGGTGAGAATACTTTGACACTGTACATACTCCATTTTTATATTTAATTTACGTATTCGCTTTGGGAGAAAAACTATTCTTTAATCCAGAACTAGCCAACGCGTTTTTACAATCTCACATCCGTAACGCCCAATGCTTTCATGCATTGCATAAAAAAAGCAAAGCTGAATGCGCCACGATTGATTTTGTTGGCAATGCCCTTGTAGCTTTCTTCGATGCCGATTTTCTGCAAACGGCTGATCAATTCTTCATAGCCCAGACCTGCGCGAGCCATTTCCGACTTGAGTAGATTGGTCGCCAGTTGATTCCATTCTTCTTGCATGGCAAACCTCGCATGTTCCTTGAAAATAGTGAACATTCTACATAAATAGGGATAAGTCCACAAACCGTTTTCAGTCACACCACATGGACGCGAGTTGCCTCTGTCAACGCACATGTAAGCCCGAAGAACAAAAAAGAAGATTGGATGGATCAGTCGCTTGGCTGGGTGGCAAGCGTCGTGCGTTCGTGATGTGTCAGAGGGGCAATGCGATTGGCGACACAATCAGGGGGACAAGCAAGACTATCGCATGCGTTATGAAGGCCGAAAATCAAGCCGATATAGGCAGACCGGCCGATGCATTCATGCAAAAGGTTCCGTAATTTACGCGGATGGAAGCGCTGCTTACGATGACCGCACGAACGGAATTTATAGCCCAATCATTGGGCTGTTGCGCTCGGCTAGCAACAGACGTTGGCTAGCAAACGCAGGTGCATTTCTGCCACTTTAATGTACTCAGTGCTTGCACCTTGTATTGGATGACATTGTTATACGTATCAAATATGCATATCAAATTTTCTATCCTTCATTTTTCGTGGATCGTCCTTCTCCCATCAGGCGTGCATAACAGGAGATTTTTAATTGAAAATTAGAATCAAAATAATAATTAGTATGATGGTTCCGACGCCTATATACATTTGAATCTCCTTTAGATTCTGTGCAACGTTTTTTTCTTGTAGGGCAACAATCTCGGAATTATTTTTGTTGAATACTTCTACTTTCTATTTATTGGCGTAAATTTTATAACTTCCATTCAAAAGTGGTATCGGTTAGACAATGCACTGTTCAGGTAGGTTTCATTTTAGATTTGATTTTTTCTTCCACATCGCCAACTGCTTTCTGCACTTTTCCGGTAATCTGTTTGTCCAGCCCTTTAGCTTGCTGCTTCTCACTTCCAACCAATTTACCTGCTGCTTCCTGTGCTTTGCCGACACTTTCTTTTGCAGCACCTTTAATCTGGTTTTTGTTCATGATGTTTCTCCTGTTTAAGACGTCAATGTGATCCTGTAATTGGAGCTAAGTCTGTTCGGTTCCGAACATAAGAAAACAAAAACTGATGTTGTTTTATTCTGCTTTGAATAAGTATTGATGATGCAAACAGGCGAGTCTCATTGTCACGAGGAAACTACTTGATCAATTCCAGTCTTATGCATTTAGCGCCCTGAAATTTTCAGGCTTCGCTGGTATGCTTTATAACAAATGGAGGAAATAAAGATGACGATTTTTCTTTGTAGTATTAAATGTGGATGCGCAACATTTGTGTATGGAATGATGCAGCTGCGATCTATTGTGAGCACGCGATGTTAAAGGGACTCAGTCGCCTTTGGTTGAGCGGTTTGGCGCGCGCGGGAAGAGTGCAACGGAGCCAGGCCAAAAAATTGCTCAAGAGCTTGCTCGTCAAGCCGAAATCCAAGGCTATCCGCAAATCCAGGGCCGTCAAGCGGGTGAGTGCACCGCTGGTTAGCACTCGGGCAGCTAGTAAAATGCGGGTGCCGTCAGCACAAAAAAATTCAAAAGCGGAGGCTGGATCGAGCCAGTTGCCCGGCAAATGGCTGGCTTCCTATTATTCATCCTTAGCCGATGGCGGGATGATGCCGCTGCGGCGGATGCGCTATTACTTGTATCTTCCCGATCGATTCCCGGCGCAGTTGGCGCGTGACCAGCAACAGGAAAAGACTTGGCCTCTGATCGTGATGCTGCATGGCTGCGAACAAACGGCACCGGAATTTTCGCAAGGCACGCGCATGAATCAGCGCGCCGAACAAAAAGGTTACGCGGTACTGTATCCGGAGCAATCCTTGCGCACGCATCGGCATCGGTGTTGGAAGTGGTACGACAAAGCGACCCAGGACGGTGGCGGCGATGTAAAAATGATCGTGGGGATGATAGAAAAAGTAGCTGAAAAATACCCGATTGACAGGACGCGCATTTATATTTGCGGCATATCGGCTGGTGCGGCGATGGCCAACATTGTGGCGCTGAATCATCCGCACCTGATTGCCGCGGTCGGACTGCATTCAGGGCCGATGTTTGGTGCCGGACATAGTCTGATCGGTGCCTATGGCGTGATGCAGCATGGCGCGAACAATCGTGTCGGCAGTGCCATCGCTGAAGTTTTTCACAAGCACCCTGAGTTTCCCGCAATGCCGACAATTCTGATCCAGGGGCAGGGCGATAAAATTGTGCGTCCGATCAATCAGACGCAGTTGGTGCAGCAATCCTTGCTTTTGAATCGTTTGGCGGCAGAGAGTGCGGTGCCAGTCGTAGCCAAGCCGGCCGGGCGGGTTGGCAGCAGAAACCCGGGCCGCGCGTATGAAATTGGTGACTTTTACCTGCGCAAGAAGCTGCTGTTGAGAGTTACCCGGATTGCCCACCTGGAGCATGCGTGGAGTGGCGGCGACGGCAGCCTGGCGTTCAATTCCCCGGCCGGGCCTGATGCCAGCAAGATGATGCTGGAATTTTTTGCGCGCCATCGGCGCGTCAACGCGTCGCACCCTACTTTTCGCAAGTCCTGATTAGCAGCACTGATGCGGTTTATTCCTGCGCCACCTGCAGTACCAGTTTCCCGAAGTTTTTCCCTTCAAACAGCATCAGCAGAGCTTCCGGGAATTTTTCCAGGCCAAAGACGATGTCTTCGCGCGTTTTAAAGCTGCCTTCTTTCATCCATTTGGCCATTTCTTTCATCCCGACCTGGTAGCGGTCGGCGTAGTCAAACACGACGATGCCTTCCATACGGGCGCGATTTACCAGCAAGGAGAGATAGTTGGCCGGCCCTTTGACCGCGCTGGTGTTGTTGTATTGCGAGATCGCGCCGCAGATGATGATGCGGGCTTTCAGGTTGATCTGGGTCAGGACGGTGTCGAGGATTTCGCCGCCGACATTGTCGAAATAGATATCGACGCCGTTCGGGCAATGCTGTTTCAAGCCATCTTTCAACGCATCGTTCTTGTAATCGATGCAGGCGTCGAATCCGAGTTCATTGACCACGAAATCGCATTTCTCGCGGCCGCCGGCGATGCCGACCACGCGGCAGCCTTTGTGCTTGGCGACCTGGCCGACGGTCTGACCGACTGCGCCGGAGGCACCGGAGACCACCACGGTTTCACCGGCTTTCGGCTGGCCGACTTCAAGCAAGCCGAAATAGCCGGTCATGCCGGGCATGCCGAGCGCGTTCAGATATTTTGGCAGCGGCGCCAGTGCCGGATCGATTTTATAGAAACCGGCAGTCTTGTCTTCGGCCGCGCCGACCCAGTAGCTTTGCACGCCAAGGCCGCCAGAAACGGTGTCGCCGATCGCGAATTTCGGTGATTTAGAGGCGATCACGCGGCCGATACCGCCAGCGCGCATCACTTCGCCGATCGCGACCGGGCGGATATAGGATTTACCTTCGTTCATCCAGCCGCGCATCGCAGGGTCGAGCGACAGATAAAGCGTCTGGACCACGATTTCGCCATCGGCGATGTCGCGCACCACTTCGCTGGTAAATTGCCAGTCGCTGGGTTTGGGCATGCCGACCGGGCGAGCGGCAAGGTGGAATTGTTGGTTTTGCAAGGCAGTGATGTTCATGTTTAGTCTCCTCTAGTCAAAATTGTGGGTTTACTATAACGTAAATTTGCACGGTCGTTCTATTTTGAAAATACGTAAAAACTCAGGAACTATTAACGCATATGACAGACAAACAGCAGTGCAGTTGCACGCTTGATATACTTGTTACGGGCCGCCACTCTGGTGCAGAGTTGCGTTGCTTGCGTTTGTGGAATCGATTTTTGCACCCACAGTATTAACGTAATGCGACGTAGCGATGCCAGAGTTGATAGCCATAATTCCCTAGCGTCCTGGATTGTAAATGCGTTGCGCAAACATGACAGGACACTTGCTAACCGTCCAGAGCCCCTGAAGGAAATGACATGCTTCGCTCCCAATCGCTTTTTGGTAAGCGCAATCCCACTAGCCCCGACAATTCTCCAATCAGCAGCAGCAAGCTTAATTCGCCTCTTGGTGCCGCCAGCGGCATTACCTCCGGTGGCAGCCTGAATATTCCCAGGGCGCCTAATGCTGTCAATCCAGTCTCCTCGACAACTTCTCACAATATGAACACTTCAAACGCCAGTACCAATGAAGTTGGCAGCAAGCTGATAGTCGGCCCGAACATCAAGCTCAAAGGGGTCGAGATCACCGATTGCGACACTCTGGTGGTCGAGGGTCGGGTCGAGGCGACGATGGATTCCCGCGTGATACAGATTGCTGAAAACGGCGCTTTCAAGGGTTCGGCGGAAATCGATATTGCTGAAATCCGGGGCGAATTCAATGGTGATCTGACGGCGCGCGTCAAACTGGTGATCTATGCCACCGGCAAGGTCACTGGCAAGATCCGCTATGGCAAGATTGTGATCGAAGAGGGTGGGCAACTGATTGGCGACGTGCAAGTCGGCGGCGCGTCCGCTGCATCGGCCATTTCGGCGGTCAAGGAAACTGGTGCTGCCGTATCGTCTTAATCCGCATAACCCGAATCGAAAATCGCGCAGCCTGGAAACAGGCTGCGCGATTTTTTACGTGCGCGAATGTATCGGGGCCGGTTTGGTGCGCGGCAACGAAAGAGCCTTTAAAGCGCCGCCGGACTATTTCAACTTGTGTCGGATGGTGACGCGCGCTAAAATTTGCCCGCAAGAAATTTTAGAAAATGTTAAATTTTTTAAATAAAAACCGCATGCTGGGCAAAAAATAAATTGCTTCGGCACCGATCAAAAGCCTGATTTCCAATGCAATCAAGATTATGTTGCGACCCAATGTTCTGACCCTTGCAAGCCTGCTGTTATCGATTGGATGCATCGCATCGAGCTTGCCGTTGCGCGCTGCTGCGGCGGAACCGGCTGCTGCGTTTGGTGCGCACCCGGCTGCGTTGCCGTATGCCGGCGCACTGATCAATGAATCAGGCCGCTTGCGCTATCTGGCCGAGCGCATGGGCAAGGCGTACGCGCAGCAGGCGCTGAAAATATTGCCCGAGAAAGCCCTTGAGCAGATCACGCAATCGCAAAAGCGTTATGAAGACGCCTTGCAATTTCTGGGCAAGGGTGCGCACACGCCGGAACTGAAGGCCGGACTGGCGACCCTAACCGAAATGTATCGTCGCTATGGTGTGGCGCTGGGTAAGCCGGCCAGCAGAGATAATGTGGCTGCGGCGCACCAGATTACCGATGCACTGGTGGCGGCGGCGGATAAGCTGACCATCGCCTTTCAGCTGCAGGCAAACATCCCTACCGCTAAAATTGTCAACCTGTCCGGCCGTCAGCGGATGTTGTCGCAACGCATGGCACGGCTGTATTTCGGCGCATTGCTGAACAATACCAAGCCTGATCTCGATAAATTTGGCCAGGAATTCAAGAATGCGATGACCACGCTCGAAGCGGCGCCCTTGTCCTCTGATGCAATCAAACGCGAGCTTGCCCTGGCCAAAAACCAGTGGCTGTTTCTGGAACAGGCGCTCAATGGCGGAAGCGTTCCGAATACCGCAGCCAGGAATGTCGCCACCACCAGCGAGCGTTTGTTGGAAACGATGGACAATCTGACCGGCATGTACAGCCAGGCGCTCAAGGCAGTGCTTGGCCTGTCCGACGGCGTGCAGAGGGCTTGAAGCGGTTGGGCTGTGTGGGACGGCCTTGCTGGTAGGTCCGGCGTGCGACAATAGACGGCTATTGCACGGCGCATGGGCGCCGCGATTTCACTCGTAACTTAAGTTGGTAATTAAGTTCGAAATTAAGTTTGTAACTTCAGTTCGCAACCACATCACCCTCATGCATCCCGAATATATTCTGACCCTGTCTTGTCCCGACCAGCGCGGGATCGTCCATAGCGTTTCCGGTTTTCTGGCCGATCACGGCTGCAACATCATCGATTCCGCACAATTCGGCGACGCTTCGTCGCAACTGTTTTTCATGCGGGTGCATTTCGCCGCCGAAGATGCCGGCGTTACCGATGCCACGCTGCGCCACGGCTTTGCGGCACTGGCGGCAACCCGGCACATGGATTTGCAATTGTTCGATGCCCGCCTCAAGCCGCGCATGATGCTGATGGTCTCGAAGATCGGCCATTGTCTCAATGATTTGCTGTTCCGTTACAAGAGCGGCCTGCTGCCGGTTGAAATCCCGGCCATCGTGTCCAATCATATGGATTTTTATCAGCTCGCGGCCAGCTACAACATTCCATTTCATCATCTGCCGCTGGCGCTGGGCGCATCCGAACAAGCCAAGCAAGCGCAGGAAGCGCGCGTGCTGGACCTCATGCAAACCCACCAGATCGACCTGGTGGTGCTGGCGCGCTACATGCAGATTTTGTCGCCGGCTTTGTGTGACGCGCTCAAGGGGCGGGCGATCAATATCCACCATTCTTTCCTGCCCAGCTTCAAGGGCGCGAAGCCGTATTACCAGGCGCATGAGCGCGGCGTGAAACTGATCGGCGCCACCGCCCATTTCGTCACCGGCGACCTCGATGAAGGCCCGATCATCGAGCAGGATGTGGCGCGGGTCGATCATGCGATGGATACCAGCACGCTGACCGCGGTCGGGCGCGATGTCGAATCGGTGGTGCTGGCGCGCGCAGTCAAGTGGTTCGTCGAGCACCGCATTTTGATCAATGGCCACAAGACGGTGGTTTTCAAGTAACTTTCACCGGGTGCGCCTAGCGCCCGGTATCCCGCCTCCTATTTTTAAGCGACGCAATGGCTATCAAAGCAACCATCTACAAGGCCGACCTGCAAATTGCAGATATGGACCGCAATTTTTACGAAACGCAAATCCTGACTATCGCCCGCCATCCGTCCGAAACCGACGAACGCATGATGGTGAGGGTGCTGGCCTTTGCCCGCCATGCACACGAGGCGCTGACTTTTACCAAGGGTTTGTTCGATACCGAAGAGCCGGATTTATGGCAAAAAGACTTGACCGGCGCAATCGAGCTTTGGGTCGAGGTCGGCCAGCCGGATGACAAACGATTGCTCAAAGCCTGCGGGCGTGCCGAGCAAGTGGTGGTCTATAGCTACGCCAGCAACAGCAGCATTTGGTGGAACCAGATCGGCAGCCGCCTGGAGCGCGCCAAGAATTTGACGGTGTTCAATGTGCCGGCAGCAACCAGCCAGGCATTGCAAAAGCTGGCGCAGCGCAATATGCAGTTGCAATGCACGATTCAAGATGGACAGATCTGGATGACAGGCGGGGATCAGACGGTGCAGATCGATCTGGAGACGCTGAAGGCTCCGGTGCAGCGTTGATTCTTAGGGGGGTATGGCTTAAAACCATGCCATCTCCGCATATTATTATGCGGCATTTAAAAATACATTATCAAGTATGTTCTGCACAACATACCGAATGCCACCAGCCGCATGCAAGCTTCTGGTGGCATTTTTTTATCGCTTGAATCAGGCTAGAACGCGTTTGAACCAAGCGCCGATGTCATCGATTTCTTCTGTGCACACCGCGTGCTGCATCATGTATTCATGCCATTCGACGCTATAGCCAAGCGATGTCAGCAAGTCGCGCGATTGTTCCGCACGCGGAATCGGGATCACCGGATCGGCGCGGCCATGCGCCATGAAGATCGGCGTGTGCTGATTGGCCGGGTGGCGTTCTGCGGCGGTGACGCCGCTTAAAGGAACGTAGCCTGACAGACACAGCAAGCCGGCCAGTGGTTCCGGATAGCGCAAGCCGGTTTGCAGTGCCATCGCGCAGCCCTGGGAAAATCCGGCCAGGATGATGCGATTGGCGGGCGTGCCGCGTGCGATTTCTTTGGCTATCAGATTTTCGACCGATATTTGCGACTTGCGCAGGCCGGCTTCATCTTCGCGCTTGGCGATGTCGGCACCGAGAATGTCATACCAGGCGCGCATCACATAGCCGCCATTGATGGTCACCGGTATCGCTGTTGCATGCGGGAATACGAAGCGGATCGGAGGACAGCCAGTCAAATCCAGTTCGCGCACGATCGGCACGAAGTCATTGCCGTCTGCGCCCAGGCCGTGCAGCCAGATGACGGATACGCTCGGGTTCGGAGCGGTTTCGATTTCAATGGTTTCTAGTGTCATGGTTGGAACCTTCTTCGTGGTCGCAGGGAGATGGCGTGCGCAAAAACAGTCATCGTTCCCGCGTATGCGCGGGACTCCTGACAATTTATGCGATGGGTGCGATGGGTGTCTTAGCGCGGATCGCGGATTTCGGGCGAAATGCCTTGCAGACGTTTTCATCGGTTTCGATGTACGGTCCGCCCATCAGGTCGATGCAGTAGGGCACCGCCGCGAAGATGCCGGCAATAAGTTGTTTGCCGTCGGCGTCTTTCAAGCCTTCCAGCGTTTCCTTGATGGATTTCGGCTGGCCGGGCAGATTCATGATCAATGCCGCGTGGTCAGCGGTTTCGCGGATCACCGCGATTTGGCGCGACAGGATCGCAGTCGGCACGAACTTCAGGCTGATCTGGCGCATCTGTTCGCCGAATCCGGGCATTGCCTTGGTGGCGACTGCCAGCGTTGCTTCTGGCGTGACGTCGCGTTTGGCCGGGCCGGTGCCGCCGGTGGTCAGTACCAAATCGCAGTGCAATACGTCGACCAGTTCGATCAAGGCTTTTTCAATCGCGGCCTGTTCGTCGGGTATCAGTCGGGTTTCCATCTGCCATGGACTGGTCAATGCGGCGGAAAACCAGTCGCGCAGCGCCGGAATTCCCTGATCTGCATAGACGCCGCTGGAAGCGCGGTCGGAAATCGAAACCAACCCGATGCGCAACTGATCAGGGTTATTTATTTTCGTCGTCGTCATTCTGCTCGTCCTGATCGTCTTGCTCAGAGGTCTTGGCCTGGGTTTGCAGTTGTTTGAGTATCTGGAAAATCTCGCGGTACGCTTTAGGCGGCTTGTTCTCGGCCTGTTCTTTGCGCGCATTGCGGATCAACGTGCGCAAGTGTTGCGCCTCAAGTTCCGGATGCTGCTGCAGCAACAGCGTCAGCGCGGCATCGTCTTTCAGCAGCCGTTCGCGATGGCGTTCCAGTGCATGCATGGCGCTGGTATCGGCTTTGGACAAGCCTTTCCAGCCGTCCATCGCGCGCTGGATGATGGCGAGTTCTTCTTCATTCAGCGAGCGCATTTTTTTGCCGACATATTGCAGTTGGCGGCGGCGGCCTTCATGGTCCTTGATCAGTTGGCAATCAAGAATCGCGTCTTTGACATCTTCCGGCATCGGCACACGCTTGACGCGGTCGCGTGGCTGGTCGATCAGTTCCTGGCCCAGCTTTTGCAGGGCGGTCATATCACGCTTGAGTTGCGACTTGGATGGGCGGTCGTATTCTTGTTCGAATTCGCTGGTCTGGAAGCCGCAAGCGCCTCGGTTTGGATTTGGCATAATGAATTGAGGTAGGGCAGTGAGCCATTCTGTAAACGACTGCTATCATAACTGTTTATACGACCATCCGAAGAAAACAGCTCATGAGCGACTCCCTATTCATTCACAGCCAAGACCAATTAAAGCAGTTAGCGCGAGATGTATTGCGCATCGCCCTTGAGACCGGAGCATCGGACGCCTCGGTCGACTTCAGCGAAGGCAGCGGTCTGTCCGTGTCCGTGCGTAAGGGCAAGATCGAGACCATCGAACAGAACAAAGATAAAGGCATGGGCGTGACCGTGTATATCGGCAAAAAACGCGGCAATGCCAGCAGTTCCGATTTCTCGGAAGCAGCCTTGCGCGCCACCGTGGAAGCGGCTTACAACATTGCCCGCTTTACCGCGGAAGACGATTGCGCCGGCTTGCCCGAAGCCGACATGCTGGAAATGGCGCCGCGCGATTTGCGCCTGTGCTATCCGTGGACGATTTCATCGGAGCAGGCCGTCTTGCTCGCGCAGCGCACCGAAGCAGCGGCGTTTGCGGTCGACAAGCGCATTACCAACAGCGAAGGCGCTGGCGTGTATGTGCAACAGTCGCATTTCATTTCAGCCAATAGCCGTGGTTTTATCGGTGGCTATCCGTATTCCCGCCATACCATTTCAGTGTCTCCAATCGCCGGCAAGGGTGGCAACATGCAGCGCGATGACTGGTATTCGTCGATGCGCAATCCAAAAAAACTGGCCAAGCCGGAGGATATCGGCCGTTATGCGGCAGAGCGTGCATTGGCGCGGCTGAGTGCGCGCAAGCTCGATACCCGCAAGTGCCCGGTATTGTTCGAAGCGCCGCTGGCAGCGGGCTTGCTGGGCGCTTTTGTGCAAGCGGTGTCGGGCGGGGCGTTGTATCGCAAATCGACTTTTCTGCTCGATTCACTGGGCACGCAAGTGTTTCCGTCGCATGTCCAGATTCTGGAAGATCCATACGTCATTGGCGGCGTCGGTTCTTCGCCGTTCGACGACGAAGGCGTCAAGACCCACCGGCGCGACGTGGTCAAGGATGGCGTGCTGCAGGGTTATTTCCTGTCTACTTATTCGGCCCGTAAGCTCGGCATGCAAACCACTGGCAACGCCGGCGGTTCGCATAATCTGTCGCTGACATCCAAGCTGACCAAGCGCACCGATAATTTCAAGGCGATGCTGAAGAAGATGGGCACCGGCCTGCTTGTGACCGAGCTGATGGGGCAGGGAACCAATTATGTGACGGGTGACTATTCGCGTGGCGCTTCCGGGTTCTGGGTGGAAAATGGCGTGATTGCGTATCCGGTGGAGGAAATCACTATTGCCGGCAACATGAAAGATATATTCCAACAAATCGTGGCGGTCGGTGCCGACACTCTGGTGCGCGGCTCGAAACAAACCGGCTCCATTCTGATCGAGCAAATGATGGTAGCCGGCGGCTAAGATTTAGCCCAATTCGCCCATCTAAGCTATTTTTCATGTTGCATCGCGGCATGATTTTCTGGCGTTACGCGCCGACTCTATGCTTATAATCTCCTGCGCAACAAGTACACAAGCGCACTGAATAGGTGTGTCAGAGTGCCAGATCGGCGGGGTGGCCGGGTTTAATGATTTTTTCGATGTTCAATTCTTTGGAGACAGTATGGAACGACGTTCATTTCTTAAAAAAACCGCAGTAGGTGCCGCGGCTGGTGCAATTGCAGTTCCTTCTCTGGCGCAAGCTGCGCCCACCCTGAACTGGCGTCTGGCATCGAGCTTTCCCAAAAGCCTGCCTATCTTATATGGCGCTGCAGAACGGTTCGCCGCACGCGTAAAAGACCTTACTGAAGGCAAATTCAATATTCGCATCTTTGCCGCCGGTGAGATCGTTCCCGGCACGCAGGTGCTCGATGCGGTGCAGGCTGGCACCGTTGAAATAGGTCATTCCGCCTCTTATTATTATTTCGGCAAGGACCCAACACTGGCATTTGACACGGCAGTGCCGTTTGGCTTGACCTCGCGTCAGCAATGCGCATGGATGCTGCATGGCAATGGCTTGAAATTGATGCGCGAAGTGCTGGCAGAGTACAACATCATCAATTTCATGGGCGGCAATACCGGCACCCAGATGGGCGGCTGGTTTCGCAAAGAAATCAAGACAGTGGATGATTTGAAAGGTTTGAAATTCCGCGTGGGTGGTTTCGCCGGCCGTGTGTTGTCCAAGCTCGGCGTGGTGCCGCAACAGATTGCCGGCGGTGATATCTACCCGGCGCTGGAAAAAGGCACCATCGACGCGACCGAATGGGTCGGCCCGGTCGATGACGAGAAGCTGGGATTCAGTAAGGTTGCAAAATTTTATTATTACCCAGGCTGGTGGGAAGGCGGCGCGCAGTTGTCTTTTTACATCGGCAAAAAAGAGTGGGAAAAGCTGCCGAAGTTGTACCAGGATGCGATTGAAACGGCATCGCTGGAAGCGCATATGGACATGCAAGCCAATTACGATGCTAAAAACCCCGCTGCATTAGCGCGCTTGTTGCAAAGTGGAGTCAAACTCAAACCGTTCCCGCCCGCTGTCATGGAGGCTTGCTTCAAGGCGGCACAGGAAACTTTCACCGAAGAAGCGGCAAAGAATCCGAAATTCAAGAAGGTCTATGACGACTGGAAAGTGTTCCGCAACAATCAGGGTCAGTGGTTCAATCTCGCAGAAGGCTCTTTTGATCGCTTTAGTTTTGTGCGTCCCCTGAAGTGATGGCAAGATCAGCAACTGCAATCCATTAGGATGTGAAAAAAGCAGTGTTTTGCGTC
The DNA here is from genome assembly GCF_055694025.1 of Gelidimonas diazotrophica. Lineage (NCBI taxonomy): Bacteria > Pseudomonadati > Pseudomonadota > Betaproteobacteria > Burkholderiales > Oxalobacteraceae > Gelidimonas > Gelidimonas diazotrophica. The sequence continues at coordinate 2,636,674 of NZ_CM146349.1, read as the reverse complement.
AGCTCTTAATACCAATCCCTGCACTGAAGTGCGGGGATTTTTTTCGAAGCAATGGATCTTCCGCCTGATATCAAGGGCTTATTGCAGATTGGCGCATACAAGCCGCGATCCGAAGCATGTGTGGAATCGAGATTGAAATATGCGGGTTCAGGAGCGCCAGGTATACCGATTCCGGGCATGCTCCACATGAAAATATTTGGCATTTGCGGGTAGCTGAATAAGCATTCAATCGAGCCTATTGCGCATATTTTTAGTATTCAGCTTGCATCCGTATATTCACCAATTGCAATGGTGAATTTATTTCATGTCGATATTTGAAACAGATGCTGCGTGCTGCATCGCAGCGAGACTTTGTATTGCTGCATTCGTATTCACCCCCTACAATTTGTTACACAGAAACTGATTGGGTGCCCGATGTGCGGTCACTGATTTCGGCTTAACAGTTTTTTTGCTGTTCAATTCCTCAGGAGACAAAATGGAACGACGTTCATTCCTTAAAAAAGCAGCCGTAGGTGCAACAGCAGGTGCAATCGCTGCACCTGCTCTGGCGCAGTCCACACCCACGCTGAACTGGCGCTTGGCTTCGAGCTTCCCCAAAAGTCTTGATACCCTGTACGGCGGTGCCGAGTTGTTTGCTGCCCGGATAAAGGAACTCACCAATGGCAAGTTCAACATTCGTGTTTTTGCTGCCGGTGAAATCGTTCCCGGTACGCAGGTACTCGATGCTGTGCAGGCCGGCACCATTGAGATGGGGCATACCTGCTCTTACTACTATTTCGGCAAAGATCCTACGCTGGCATTTGATACGTCTGTACCGTTCGGCCTGTCCTCGCGTCAGCAGACCGCCTGGATGCTGCATGGCAATGGCATGAAATTGATGCGTGAACTGATGGCTGAATACAATGTCGTCAACTTCATCGGTGGTAACAGTGGTACGCAGATGGGTGGTTGGTTCCGCAAGGAAATCAAGACAGTTGCCGATCTCAATGGCTTGAAATTCCGCGTTGGGGGTTTTGCCGGTCGTGTGTTGTCCAAGCTTGGTGTTGTGCCGCAACAGATTGCTGGCGGCGATATCTATCCTGCGCTGGAAAAAGGCACGATCGATGCAGCCGAATGGATTGGCCCTTACGATGACGAGAAGCTGGGCTTTAACAAGGTCGCGAAATTCTATTACTATCCCGGCTGGTGGGAAGGTAGCACGCAATTTTCTTTTTACATGGGCAAAAAAGAATGGGAGAAGCTGCCCAAGATGTATCAGGCAGCTGTTCAAACTGCGTCAATGGAAGTGCATGTCGATATTCAGGCCAAATACGACGCCAAAAATCCAGCTGCATTAGCGCGTTTGCTGCAAACTGGAATCAAACTCAAGCCATTCCCACCCGCAGTCATGGATGCTTGTTTCAAGGCTGCACAGGAAACTTTCACCGAAGAATCGGCAAAGAATCCGAAATTCAAGAAAGTCTATGACGACTGGAAAGTATTCCGCAACAATGAGGGCCAATGGTTCAATGTTGCAGAAGGTACTTTCGATCGCTTTAACGCAACCCGCGCGTTGAAATAACGAATTAGCGTGTTATAAGGATTTAAATAATTCTCGTTAGAAATAAAAAAACCCTGCATCTGCAGGGTTTTTTATTGGGGGTGCGCTGTTGCTTATTTAGTGAAGGTAAATGCGGGTGGCACGGATTCCGATGCTGGTTCGGATGCAGTGGGAATTTCAATACTGAGATTTAATTTTCTGTGCATATCCTCGGCTTGGCCAATATTCACGATACTCGGGACAAAGATGATCAGTCCCACCATGATGACCTGGATACACACGAATGGAATCGCCCCCCAGTAAATATCGCTGGTCTTGACTTCCTTGGGCGCCACAGAGCGCAGGTAGAACAGGGCGAAACCAAACGGCGGATGCATGAAGGAAGTCTGCATGTTCACACTCAACAGTATGCCGAACCAGATCAGGTCGATTCCCATTTTTTCAGCCACGGGTCCGACTAACGGCACCAGAATGAACGCCAGCTCAAAGAAGTCGAGAAAGAATGCCAGTCCAAAAAACAGGATATTCACCACGATCAGGAAACCCATCTGGCCGCCCGGCAGGGATGTCAGCAAATGTTCCACCCATAAATCGCCATTCATGCCGCGGAAGATCAGCGAAAACACGCTGGAGCCGATCAGAATAAAGATAACGAAGCAGGACAGACGGGTAGTTGAATTCATTGCCTGTTTGAGCAAGTCCCATGACAAGCGGCGGTTCATCAATGCCATGACGATAGCGCCGAACGCACCCATGCCGCCGCCTTCGGTGGGGGTCGCAATGCCAAGGAAAATAGTGCCCAATACCAGGAAAATCAATGCCAGCGGCGGGATCAGCACGAATACGACTTTCTCAGCCATACGCGACAGCAGCCCCATTTTGAGTGCGCGGTTGATCAGTGCCAGTATGAACGAGCCCACCACACCGATTGCCACGCCCACTGCAGCGATTTCATCTGCAGGTGCATTCGGATGGCCGCTTGCATAATACTTGGCGCCAACGTAAGACGCGGCAATCGCAACGGCAATCAGGACAAACAGGGATCTGGCGCCGCTGTCACCGTTGGGCTGGCTCAGGTTGCGTGCTTCCGGTGGTAGCGCTGGCAATGCTTTCGGTTTGAAAATTGCAACAGCCGCTACATAGCCCGCATACATTGCTGTCAACAACAGGCCAGGCACGAATGCAGCCTTGTACATGTCGCCGACGGAGCGGCCCAATTGGTCGGCCATGACGATCAATACCAGCGAGGGCGGAATGATTTGCGCCAGCGTGCCGGATGCTGCAATCACGCCGCTGGCGAGCCGCTTGTCGTAACCGTAACGCAACATCACCGGCAGGGAAATCAGACCCATCGAAATCACCGATGCCGCCACCACGCCGGTCGTCGCTGCCAGCAAGGCACCGACAAAAATCACGGCAAAGGCAACGCCGCCGCGCAAAGGCCCGAAAAGTTGACCGATGGTATCAAGCAAATCCTCGGCCATGCCGGAGCGTTCCAGTATCAACCCCATGAAGGTAAAGAACGGGATCGCCAGCAGCGTGTCGTTTTGCATGATGCCGAAAATCCGGTTCGGCAACGCTTGCAGCAGTTCCGGCTTGATCAAGCCGAATTCGATGCCGATAAAGGCGAAAAACAGGCCGTTGGCGGCCAGCGCAAAGGCCACCGGGAAACCCGATAGCAAAAAAACTACCAGCGCGCCGAACATGATCGGCGCGATGTTCATGATGATGAATTCTGTCATTTTTTAACCTGTCTTGAGCCGTCTTGAGCCAATTAGTTGATCTTGTTCGCGGCCTTGATGGCCTCGACTTCTTCTTCGGGAGTCGCTACATGGCGTTCGAATGCGCTGGCATCGACTTTGCCCATCAGGTAACCGATGCGTTTGATCAGTTCGGAGAGGGCTTGCAAGGTCAGCATCAGGAACCCGATCGGGATCAGCAGTTTGGCTGGCCAAACGATGAGGCCGCCGGCATTGCTGGAGAGTTCCTGACCCTGGATCGATTCATATACGTAGGGAATGGCGTAATACAGGATGATCAGCGAGATCGGCAACAGAAAAACGGCGAATCCGAAGATGTCGACCCAGACCTGAACCCGTTTTGGCAGTCGGCCGGAAATGACGTCGATGCGGATGTGTTCATCGCGGTGCAAGGTATGCGAAGTCGCCAACAGGAAGATGGCAGAGAACAGATACCACTGGATTTCCAGCCATGCGTTGGAACTGATATCGAAGGTATATCTGATGAGGGCATTGCCGCTACAGATAAGGACTGCGATGAGCAGCGCCCAGCTGACGCCTAACCCGACTTTATCATTGAATTTGTCAATGATTCGCGACAGCAAAAGTAAAAACGACATGGTGGTTGTCTCCTGTTTGGAATGAACGGTTAATGCCTGATGCGCAATATTGCTCCGGCGCGGCATTTTATTTGCGGGCCAGTATATGACATTTCACTTTGTGAATTAGCGCCGCATGCTTCACTTTAGTAATTTTCATGTCAAGCGCGAAATGGTCGCATGAATTGTTGCAGCCATGGATACGCGATACTACTTACGATGCTTGCGCAAGGGCAGCAAAATGGGCAGATTTTCTTGACAAACGAGAGTGTTTGCGCGACCGCAATGCGGCCTTTGCGCAGCGATGCCAAGCAGGGGATGTGATCGGTGCGATCAGATTCCCTGCCTGGCTGGCTGGGTGCTGCGTGCTTTGCTGCGTATTAAGTGCTGCTGCCAGTTGATGCCTGTCTTAGTTGAGCAAATTGCGCATCTGGGCGATGGCTGCACGCACCTGTTTGGGCGCGGTGCCGCCGATATGGTCGCGGGCGGCGACCGAGCCTTCCAGCGTTAGCACCGCGAAGATGTCTGCCTCGACCAAGCCGGAGAAAGCGCGCAGTTCGTCCAGCGTCAGGTCGGTCAGGTCGCAGCCGCGATCGACGCAAGTGCGCACCGCGCGGGCTACCGCTTCGTGTGCATCGCGGAACGGCAAACCTTTCTTGACCAGATAATCGGCCAGATCGGTGGCGGTGGCGAAGCCTTGCAGCGCGGCCGCGCGCATGGTGTCGGCCTTCACCGTAATGCCGGTTGCCATGTCGGCGAAGATGCGCAGCGTATCGGTCAGGGTATCGACGGTATCGAACAGCGGTTCCTTGTCTTCCTGATTATCCTTGTTGTACGCCAGCGGCTGGCCTTTCATCAGGGTCAAGAGGCCGATCAGGTGACCATTGACGCGGCCGGTTTTGCCGCGCGCCAGTTCCGGCACATCCGGGTTTTTCTTTTGCGGCATGATCGACGAACCGGTGCAAAAGCGGTCGGCGATGTCGATGAAGCCGACTCGCGGGCTCATCCAGATCACCAGTTCTTCCGCCATGCGCGAGACGTGCGTCATCACCAATGCGGCGGCAGCGCAGAATTCGATGGCGAAGTCGCGGTCGGACACTGCGTCGAGCGAATTGCGGCAGACTTCATCGAAGCCGAGCGTTTTGGCGACGCGTTCGCGGTCGATCGGGAACGTGGTGCCGGCCAGCGCGGCCGCGCCCAGCGGCAGGCGGTTGACGCGGCGGCGGCAGTCGGCCATGCGCTCGGCATCGCGGCTGAACATCTCGACATAGGCCAGCATGTGGTGGCCGAAAGTGATCGGCTGCGCCACTTGCATGTGGGTAAAGCCCGGCATGATGGTGTCGGCATGTTGTTCGGCCAGGTCCAGCAACGCCAGGCGAAACGCGTGCAGCAGCGCCGTGATGTCGTCAATCGCCGCGCGCAGATACAGGCGGATGTCGGTGGCGACCTGGTCGTTGCGCGAGCGGCCGGTGTGCAAGCGCTTGCCGGCGTCGCCGACCAGTTCGGTCAAGCGTTTTTCGATGTTCAGATGCACGTCTTCCAGGTCGAGCAGCCATTCGAACTGGCCGGCCTCGATTTCGGCACGGATTTGCGTCATGCCGCGCTGGATTTCAGCATAATCGGCCGGGTTGATGATGCCGGTGGCGCACAGCATTTCGGCATGCGCGAGCGAACCTTCGATGTCGAACTGGGCCAGGCGCTTGTCGAAAAACACCGAAGCGGTATAGCGCTTGACCAGATCGGATACCGGTTCGGAGAAACGCGCTGACCACGCTTCGCTTTTTTTGGAGAGTTGTGCTGTCATAATTGGGTCCAGGTTTTGGTCTTGGGGAATCCTGCGATTATAAATAGGAGTTGCAGGACTTGTGCATAACAGGCGGAAATAAGTCCAGCCAGCAGGCCGCGTTTAATTTGTACTCAGGAATTTATTAATAGTGCGGGGGTATGCTTAAAAACAAGCATATTTCCGCATTATTATCATGCGCATTATAAAAATACATTAAGTAGTATATCTTCCATGAAGCCGGTTCTTACTTTTTCTGCATCGGATTAACGCTCGCCTATGTCGCTATTTACGGTTCCTCGCAGTGCCAGTGCAGCAATCGATACGGTCATTCCAGACTGTTGCAATATCGGCGTGGTGTTTCGCTCGATGCTGGCGGTCAATCTGGCGATCCTGACTGCCGTCATCCTGCGTAATGACGGCATGCAGGCGGGCTTGATCGATTTCGTCGAATCGACGATCGTGATTGAGTTGGCTTGCCTGTGGTCGCTTTTCATGCTGTGCAGCCTGCGCCAGTTACGGGCGGTGCGCCACACTCGCCTGTGGGCGCAGCGCATTCTGTGCATGCTGGTGCCGGCGTTGGTGACGGCGGCCATCATCCGCTACTTGTCATCCTTCGACTGGTTCGCCAGCAGTTTCCCCCATTTGACGGTGCCGGGCGGTTTGCTGGCGGCGGCCTTGTTCGGCATTGTGCTGCAGCATTACTTCGAGCTGCGTACCCGCGCCTTTTCGCCGGCTCTGGCAGAGGCGCGCTTGCAAGCGTTGCAGGCGCGCATCCGGCCGCATTTCCTGTTCAACAGCCTGAACGCGGTATTGTCCCTGATCCGCACCGCGCCGCGCCAGGCCGAAACCGCGCTGGAGGATTTGGCTGACCTGTTTCGCGTATTCATGCGCGACACCCGCAACATGACCAGCCTGGAACAAGAGATCCGGTTATGCCGCCAATACCTGTCGATCGAGAAAATTCGCCTGGGCCAGCGCCTGCAGGTGCGCTGGGAGCGCGGCAACGTCAGCGATGCGACGCTGCGCCGGGCGCAAGTGCCGGCGCTGTTGCTGCAACCGTTGCTGGAAAACGCGGTGCGCTACGGCGTCGAGCCGGTATCCGCGCCTTGCCTGATCTCGGTGCGTCTGAACCGCTCGATCGACCGGATTCAAATCGTCATCACCAATCCCTATCATGGACAGGACACGATCGCTGGCGGTAAGGCCGGCAACAACATGGCGCTAGTCAATATCCGCGAGCGGCTGGCGCTGTTATTCGATGTCGAAGCGCAATTATCCACCGCCGTGGTGGCGGGGAAATTCGAGGTGCAGCTGCGTTTTCCTTATGTAAAGAGTCCAGCATGAGCAGCAAATTGCGCTTGTTCATTGCCGATGACGAAGCTCCGGCGCGCGTAAGGTTGACCACTCTGCTGGCCGATATCGCCGCAGAATGCCCGCATCTGATCGTCGGCGAAGCCGATAACGCCGCGCAGGCGCTGATCGGCATTGTCCGGAGCAAGCCCGATATTCTGTTGCTGGATGTGCAGATGCCCGGCATGAGCGGGATAGCGTTGGCTGCGCAACTGGCGCGTCAGGCACATTTGACCGGCGTGCAGGCGCCGGCGATTATTTTCATTAGCGCGCACGAGGAATATGCGCTGGACGCTTTTGAGGTGCAGGCGCTCGATTACCTGTTGAAGCCGGTGCGCGCATCCCGTCTGGCGGATGCGCTCAAGCGTTTTCAGCGCTTCAAGCCGGTACCCATGCTCGACCGCAGCGAGGAGCTGCCGCCCGCCGCCGACCATCCAGAACAAGTCCGGCGCCAGCATTTTTCGGTACAGGAACGCAGCCGGGTCGTGCTGGTGCCGATCGATGATGTGCTGTACCTGAAAGCCGAATTGAAGTACGTGACCCTGCATACCAAGGCGCGTGAATATCTGATCGAGGCGTCGCTGGTCTCGCTGGAGCACGAGTTGGCTGCCACATTCGTGCGCGTGCATCGCAATGCATTGGTAGCGCGCAGCGCTATCTGCGGCGTAGAACGCGCTACCGGCTTGCAGGGGCTGGAGGGCGACGAGCAGGGCAAAGGCGGGGATTTCTGGCAAGTGATTCTGCGCGATGTGGCAGAGCGCTTGCCGATTTCACGCCGCCAATGGCCGGTGCTCAGGGCACTGGTGCGCTGATTAATGTGGTTATTGAAATACAGGGAGTATGCCAAAAAACTCCATATTTCCCGCATATATACCATGCGGTAAGTATAAATACAGTGCAATGTATATTCTTTATCCCTGAAAGAAAATTACTGTCATCACAGCGCCGGTAATGATTACCACCGTGCGCACCGCCTTGGCCGGCATTTTGCGCGCCAGCCTGCCGCCGATATAACCGCCGAGCGTGGAGCAGGCCATCATGGCAAATGCCAGCGGCCAGTTGATGGCGTCGCCTGCCGCGTAGACCAGCACCGAGATTGCCGTCAACACGGCGGACGCAATATTTTTCAAGCCATTCATGCTGTTCATGTTGGTTTCGCCCAGCAGCGCAAACGCCGCCAGCAACAGAATCCCGAGGCCGCCGTTGAAATAGCCGCCGTAAATGGCCACCAGAAACACGACAATCGACGGCCAGACCGAGTCCGGCGCAAAACCGGCTGATCCGGCAGCGCTTGCATAACGGTTAGCCAGTTTTCCGCCAAACGCAAACAGGCAGGTTGCCGCCAGCAGCAGCCACGGAATGATGCGGCGAAAGCCGGCATCCGAAGTCGCCAGCAGCAGCGACGCTCCGATCAGGCCGCCGATCAGACTGAACACGATCAGCTTTTTCATGGTCATGCAACGCAGACTGCCGAGATCGTCCTTGAAGGCCAGCGCGCCTGTGATGTATCCCGGCAGTAATGCGGTGGTTCCGGTTGCGTTCGCCATAATCGGCGGCACGCCGACAAACACCAAGGCGGGAAAGGTCAAGAAACTGCCGCCACCTGCAATCGCATTCAAGCCGCCGGCAAACAGCGCCGCAGTACAAATTATTACCCAGTGCATTGAGGTCATGGCGGCCGAATCGGGAGTGTGCAAAACGTCGTATTTTGCAGAATGGATAAAGTGAAAAGTGCAGTTGGCAATATTAAGTAGCGTAGGCCTCCGTGCCTGCGGCCGGGCCGCAGGCACGGAGGCCTACGCTACTGGCTCAACCGGTATTGCGCAACCCTGCCGCAATCCCGTTGATCGACAAATGGATGCCGCGATGGACGCGCTGGTCGATTTTGTCGGGATCGGTGGCCCCGGCGCGGTGCCGCTTGATGAGTTCGACCTGCAAGTGATTGAGCGGATCGAGATAGGCGAAGCGGCTCTGGATCGAGCGCGCCAGCGAGGGATTGCCGGCTAGCCGTTCGGTGGCGCCAGTGATGGTTTCCAGACATTGCGTGGTGCGTTCGTGTTCCGCCACAATCCGGTTGAAAACGCTGGTGCGCAGCTTTTTGTCGGCTACCAGTCCGGCGTAGCGGGAGGCGACTGCGAGGTCGGTTTTGGCCAGCACCATGTCCATATTCGACAGCAGCGTGGCAAAAAACGGCCATTCGCGAAACATCGCGCGCAGAGTGGCGACTTTCTTGGCTTGCGCTTTTTCATCGCCATCGTTCATCCATTCGGATACGGCGCTGCCGAAACCATACCAGCCCGGCAGCAGCAAACGGCACTGGCCCCAGGAGAAGCCCCATGGAATTGCCCGCAAGTCTTCGATGCGGCGGGTCGATTTGCGCGAGGCAGGGCGCGAGCCGATGTTGAGTTCGGCGATCTCGGCAATCGGCGTGGCCGAGAAAAAATAATCGGTAAAGCCCGGCGTTTCGTATACCAGATTGCGGTAGGCCGCATACGCGCGTTCGGACAGCTCACCCATCACGTGTTCGAACTCCTGCAGCTTTTTGGTATGGCGTGCGTCCGAATCCGATATGGCCGGCATCAGGCTGGCTTCGAGCGTCGCAGCTACCAGCAGCTCCAGGTTGCGGCGGCCGATTTCGGCATTCGAGAACTTGGAGGCGATGATTTCGCCTTGTTCCGTCAAGCGGATCTGGCCGTTGACGGTGCCATGCGGTTGCGCCAGGATCGCTTCGTAACTGGAGCCGCCGCCGCGCCCTACCGTGCCGCCGCGGCCGTGGAACAGGCGCAGCTTGACGCCGGCGTGATCGAATACTTTGACCAGCGCGTTTTCAGCCTTGTACAGTTCCCAGTTGGAAGTCAGAAAGCCGCCATCCTTGTTGGAATCCGAATAGCCCAGCATGACTTCTTGCAGCTGGCCTTGTTGCGCCAGTTGCCGGGCAAATTCCGGCAGCGCCATCAATTCCTGCATGATCGCGGCAGCGCGGCGCAGATCGGGGATGGTCTCGAACAGCGGAATCACCATCAGGTCGTGCCTGGCTTCGCCTGCCGGCAGTACATCGGGGTCCGATTGCGAACGCAGCAAGCCGGTTTCCTTTTGCAGCAGCAGCACTTCGAGCAGGTCGGACACGGTTTCGGTGTGCGAGATGATGTAATTGCGGATCGCACGGTCGCCGAAACGGTGCCGGATCTCGCGTGCCGCACGCAGCACCGACAATTCCGAATTGGTCTGGTCCGAGTAGGCAATGTAGGGCGAATACATCAGGCGCGGCTGGGTCAACTCTTGGCGCAGCAAGGCGATTTTTTGTTCTTCGCGCAGTGCGGTGTAATTCTTTTCCACCCCGGAATGGGCGAACAGTTCGGCCAGAACGATTTCATGCACGTCTGAAGTTTGGCGCATATCCAGGGTGGCCAAATGGAAGCCGAATATTTCAGTGGCCCGCTTCAAGCACGACAGGCGCGGCTTGATCAAGGCGGCGGCATGATGCGATTTCAGCGATTCGGCGACGATGTTGAGGTCAAAGGTGAGTTCGGTAGCTGCCGAGTAGGGTGCCGCGTGGCCGATTTCATGGCGCAGGATGTTGGTTACGCCCAGCGCGCGTGCGGTTGCAGCCAGCCGTGCATAGATGCCAACCAGGGCGCGCCGGTAAGGTTCATCGGCGCGGTGGGCCGAAGTGTCGGGCGAGGCATCCGCCAGCGCTTGCAGTTGCGGTGAGACCTCAACCAGCGCAGCAGAACTGGAGAGTTCTGCCCCGAGCAGATGAATTTCGCCCAGGTAAAATTCGATGATGGTGGTAGATTGGCGTCCCAGCGCATGCTGCATGGTGTCGGCATTGACGTTCGGATTGCCATCCCGGTCGCCGCCGATCCAGCTGCCCATCTGCAGATAGGCCGGAGTGTCGGACGGTTTGGCATGGGATGGGAACTGGGTGGCGACTTCGGTTGCGATATCGTTATACAAGCCAGGCAACTCGTGCAGGAATGTGATGCGATAGTAGGACAGCGCATTCTCGATCTCGTCGGCAACGCTCAGTTTGGAGTTGCGCAGCATGCGGGTTTGCCACAAGGTGACGACGCACGCATGCAGCAGTTCGGTATTGCCGGCCAACTCTTTGGGTGTCATCGGATGGTCGCGCCCGGCCAGCAGGCGGGCGATTTCGCGCTCCGCATCCAGAATGCTTTTGCGCTGCACTTCGGTTGGATGCGCGGTCAATACCGGTGAAATCAATGCCTGCTTGAAAAAATCACGAACGGCATCGCCGGATACGCCGGCATCATCGAGCCTGGACAAGGCAAAGGCGACGCTGCCCTGTTGCGGCGCGGAACCGGCCAGTAAATGTGCGCGGCGACGCCGGTTGTGATGCTGGTCTTCAGCGATATTGGCCAGATGCGAGAAGTAGGAAAAAGCGCGCACCACCGTAATGGTCTGATCGCGGGTGAGTTTCTTGAGCAGCTTATTCAGATCGGCGCCGGACTGGGTTTCTGCATCGCGGCGAAAACGTACTGCGGTCTGGCGAATGGTTTCCACCACATCGTAGACAGCATCGCCCTCCTGATCGCGCAGCACATCGCCTAGCAGGCGGCCTAACAGCCTTATGTCATCCTTGAGCGGGGCATCCTTGTCGACGGTCTTTTTGTTGGCGGCGTGCCCGTTACTGTTACTGGTGGTTTTTTTAGCCATGGTGAACGAATGCAATCCGTTTTGATCTGGTGATGGAAATGGCCTTTAGCCATGAATGGCAAGTGGACGCGTGATAACATTTGGCCTCAAGCATTTGCGCAATGGCATGGATTTGAGCATTCATCCAAGCCTTTTAAATCGAAATGATCCGTAGAAAATCCATAGAAAATAATTCATCGAAAGAGCCCGTGTTGAAACTATCCTCTCCCTCCAAGTTGATAATCGCATCGCGCGAAAGCCGTCTAGCCATGTGGCAGGCCGAGTATGTGCGCTCCCGTTTATCCGAATTATATCCGCAGTGCAGCATCGAAATTCTAGGAATGACCACGCGCGGCGACCAGATTCTTGATCGCGCATTGTCAAAAGTGGGCGGCAAGGGCTTGTTCATCAAGGAGCTGGAAGTCGCCATGAGTGAAGGGCGGGCCGATTTTGCCGTGCATTCGCTCAAGGATATGCCGATGACCCTGCCGGACGGTTTTTGCCTGGCAGCGGTGATGCAGCGCGAAGATCCGCGCGATGCTTTCGTCTCCAACGATTACGCGTCGCTGGACGCGCTGCCGCACGGTGCCGTAGTGGGCACTAGCAGTTTGCGCCGGCAAGCCTTGATCGCCGCCCGCTACCCGCATCTGGTGATACGGCCATTGCGCGGTAATCTCGATACCCGGCTGGGCAAACTCGACCGCGGCGAATACGCAGCAATTATCCTGGCTGCTGCGGGCTTGATGCGGCTAGGTGCGGCTGCGCGCATCCGTTGCGTGCTGGAACCGGAGCAAAGCTTGCCGGCAGCCGGACAAGGCGCGATGGCAATCGAGATCCATTCCGAGCGCGCCGACCTGAAAGCCTGGCTGGCGCCGCTGGCGCACCAGGCAACGACCCAGGCCGTGTTGGCCGAGCGCGCAGTATCGCGGGTCTTCGGCGGCAGTTGCCAGATTCCGCTGGCTGCGTTTGCTACGCTGGACGGGACTACCTTGCGCTTGCGTGCGATGGTGGCTACGCCGGACGGCCAGCGGATGGCAACAGCAGAGGCATTTGGCCCCGCCGATGCGCCGGAGGCTCTCGGCCGCCAGGTGGCTGAAGCACTGGCTGCGCAAGATGCAGCAGGGATACTTGCAGCGTGCGCTTCAGACGACGTGGAATGAATAAAGTGCGTAAGCCGGTCGTCATTACCCGCCCGATTGCGCAGGCCGGGGCGCTTGCGCAGCAAGTGACGGCCATGGGCCGTGCCGCCGCCATATTCCCCTTGCTGGAAATTCATCCATTGCCGGATACCACCGCATTGCAAGCGGCGCTGGCCGATCTGACGCAGTTCTCGATGGTGGCGTTCGTGAGCCCGAATGCGATTCATGCCGCGTTTTCCCATCTGTCGCATTGGCCGGCGCAAGTCGCTATTGCGGTGGTGGGAGAGGGTAGTCGGGCCGCTTTGGCCGAGCATGGCGTGAGTGACGCCAATGCCACCATTCATTGTCCGCGTGACCCGCTGCGAACCGATTCGCAAACTTTGCTGGAAGTGCTGGATATCGAGGCCTTGCGCGGCAGCCAGGTGCTGATCGTGCGCGGCGAGAGCGGGCGTGAATTGTTGGCGGACGCGTTACGCCAGAGCGGCGCCAGCGTCACCCAGGTTGCCGCTTACCGGCGCAGCGCTCCGGAACCGAGTGCGGCAGTTCTGGAGCAACTGCAGAGATTGCTGGATGTCGAATGCGATTGGATCATCACCAGCTCCGAAGCTTTGCGCATCCTGTTAGCCATGGTTGAACGGCTTGCAGGCACAGAAAGCGTTGTAAAAATGCAACAGCAACACCTGATCGTTCCGCATAGCCGTATTGCGGAAGTTGCCAAAAACTTGTGTTTCGACAATGTCACCCTGACCGGATCAGGCGACGAACCACTGCTAGCCGCGTTACAATCCAGCCATGAATGAGACCCCGAAACCTCTGGAAAATAATCCGTCAGCCAAGCCTGCCGCTGCGGCCAAGGGCAATAAATTGATGCAATTGCTGCTGCCGATTGGATTACTGGTACTACTGCTTTTAATCGCAGCGCAGTGGTGGACCGCGAAAACAGAGTTTGGCAATTTGCGCGAAGAGCTCGCGCGTCGCCTGCAAAGTGCCGACTCTATCAATAGTGAAACCAGGTTAGTGGCCAAGACAAGCCTGGAAAGCTTGAAAGAAATACAAGCCAAGGTAAATGTACTGGAAAGCAAACAGGTGGAGGCACAGAGCCAGCAACTGGCACTGGAACAACTGTATCAAGCTTTTTCCAGGACCCGCGATGAATGGGCTCTGGCCGAAATCGAACAGGTCCTCTCTACTGCCAGCCAGCAACTGCAATTGGCTGGCAATGTGTCAGGCGCCTTAATTGCCTTGCAAAATGCCGATACGCGTTTGTCCAGTTCGGACAAGCCGCAATTTATCCAGATACGCCGCGCCATTGCAAGCGACCTCGAAAAGCTGAAATCCCTGCCCAACCTGGATCTGACCGGGATTGCGTTGCGTCTTGACAGCGTCATCGCACAAATCGACACGATACCCTTGCTAGCGGATGAAAAGCCACCAACACCGAAGCCAAGATCAGCAGCGCCTAAGAATGTCAAGGCAGCCAAGGCAGATAGCGCAGTCAATCAAAGTGTTGGCGCGCAATGGATGCTGAAATTAGAGGATGTATGGCAAAAAGTTTCAACCGAGATGTGGGGCGATTTGCAGCAGTTGGTACGCATACGTAGCGTGGAATCGCCCGAGGCGCTATTGCTATCGCCGACGCAGGAATATTACGCCAGGGAAAACCTCAAGCTGCGCTTGCTGAATGCCCGGTTGGCGCTATTGTCGCGTAACGAATCCGCATTTCGCAGCGACATGATCGCTTCGCAAGACGCCATAACCAAATACTTCGATACCCGCGCCAAGCGCACGCAGACTGTGCAAGCATTGCTTAAGCAAGTGCAGGGCAGCAACTTGTCAATTGAGATGCCGACCCTGACTAACAGCCTTAACGCAGTGCGTAACTACAAAGCGAAGCGGTAATATATGGGATTGTTTCTCAGGCTTCTCTTATTGTTGGCCATTGCCGTGGGCCTTGCTGTTGCCGCACGCTTTAATATTGGTAACGTCGTGCTGTTCTATCCGCCGTACCGGATTGATTTGTCGCTGAATTTTTTTCTGCTGCTGATTACACTGCTGTTCCTGTCGCTGTATTTCTTGCTGCGCACTATTCGCATGACGCAGAAAATGCCCGGGCGTGTTGCTGCTTATCGCCAGGCGCGGCGTGAGCATGACGGTAACCAAGCCCTGCGCGATGCCCTGAAATCACTATTTGAAGGTCGTTTTGGCCAAGCTCAAAAAGCAGCTAAGCTGGCTGAAAATTTGCCGGATAATGCCGGTTTGGCAGCTTTGATCGGTGCTCGGGCCGCGCACAGAATGCTCCAGCCTGAACGGCGCGATGCCTGGCTATCCATGACGCAGCATGATCTGTCGCTCAATACTGCCCGCCTTATGACAACCATCGAATTGCTAGTCGATGACCATCAATCTGAAGCTGCTCTGGAGGCGGTAAAAGAGCTCAATACCAGCGGTACCCGGCATATTCATGCGTTACGCCTGGCGCTGAAGGCCAATCAACAGGCTAAGAATTGGCCTGAAGTATTGCGCCTGGTGCAATTGCTGGACAGGAATAAAGTATTGCATCCTGCATTGTCTGGTCGTCTGCGCGAGTTGGCATATGCTGATGCACTGTCAAATCGCAGCCATGATGCGGACTCGATCCGTCGTGTGTTGTGGAATATTCCCGACGAAGATCAGAAAAAACCGTTTGTCGCGGTGCGTGCTGCCACCGCATTTAATATCCTGGGTTTACATGACGATGCCCGCAAAGTGGTGGAGAAAGCATTGAGTGCTGATTGGGATGCGCGCCTGGTACGCGCATATCGCGAATCTGCCGCTGCCAAAGGTGATCCTGCATTGCTGGCCCAGATTGAATATTGCGAAGCCTGGATCAAAAAACGTCCAACCGATGCCGAGCTTGTGCTCACGCTCGGGGCGTTGTGTTTAAAGCAAAAATTATGGGGCAAGGCGCAACGCTATCTGGAGCAGGCCCTGTCGGATGCGACTGAAGCGACGTTGGTGCGTGAAGCACATCTGAAATTGGCGCAACTGCATGACGCCTTGAATCAGACCGAGCAGGCAGCGACACATTACCGTCTTTGCGCGCTGGCCACCATGCTGTAATCGGAATGTAAGCCTGCTATGTTGCAATGCAAAATTTACTGCTGAAAATCGCTATAATTATTCGCCAATCAAATTTCTAAACTTTCTGAGAAAACACCATGAGCCTGAATAAAGTCCCTGCCGGCCGCGATTTACCCAACGATTTCAACGTTATTATAGAAATCCCGATGAATGCCGATCCGATCAAGTACGAGGTGGATAAGGAATCTGGCGCGATTTTTGTTGACCGTTTCATGGGCACCGCCATGCACTATCCCTGCAACTATGGCTATGTTCCAAACACTATCGCCGGTGATGGCGACCCGGTTGATGTGCTGGTGATTACACCATTCCCGCTTTTTCCAGGCGTGGTGGTGCGTTGCCGTGCAATTGGCGTACTTAAAATGACGGATGACGGCGGCGAAGATGCCAAAGTATTGGCGGTACCGGTGGACAAGATCCTGTCGATATACACCCACTGGCAAAAGCCGGAAGATATGAATGTATTACGCCTGAATCAAATCCAGCATTTTTTCGAGCATTACAAGGATCTCGAAAAGGGCAAATGGGTAAAAATTGAAGGCTGGGCAGGCCCGGACGAAGCCAAGGCAGAGATCATGGCAGGCGTCGAGGCTTTCAATAATGCAAAATCCAAATAAAGAATTGCCCTGAACTGCAGTTGACAGCCCATGGATTTCGATAAATCCATCGAGTTATTTGAGGATTCAAATTCAAGCGAATTCCTAAGTTCCGATGTCGGTTCTGTATCCGGTCCGGCACGCACGTTAATATGGGAGTATGCCGAGAAATAGGTATATTGCCACATATAATCATTGGGCTTTTAATAATACGGCACGTTGTATTATTAGAATTCAAAGATTGATAACATAGTTTTTGAGAGCAAAACCAGAAAGGGAGCCGAAGGCTCCCTTTCTCACATGTAACGGCGGTCCTGCTCGTGCTCTGGTTTAGAACTCTTCCCACTCGTCACTGTTCGCGCCAGCCGGATTTTTTCCAGATTTTGGCGCGGCTGTAGCCGTGATGGCTTTTTGCTTTGAGACGGTTTTGGCAGGCGCCGGAATTTTTGCCGCAGGCGCACGCTGCAACAGCATCGCCGAAGTTTCGCTGCCCAGCTTGAAAACGCTGACCGCCTGCGCCAGCGACGCAGCCTGATCCTGCAGGCTTTCGGCAGCCGCCGCCGCCTGTTCCACCAGCGCCGCATTCTGTTGCGTCATTTCATCCATCTGGCCGATGGCTTGGTTGACCTGTTCGATGCCGTCGCTTTGCTCCTGGCTGGCGGCGGTAATCTCGCTCATGATGTCGGCCACCCGTTTGACCGAGCTGACGATTTCATTCATGGTGTGGCCGGCGTCGTCCACCAGTTTGCTGCCCTGATCGACTTGTCGTACCGAATCGTCGATCAGGGTCTTGATTTCCTTCGCGGCACTGGCGCTGCGCTGCGCCAGGTTGCGCACTTCGGTGGCGACCACCGCAAAGCCGCGCCCCTGCTCGCCGGCGCGGGCTGCTTCGACCGCCGCATTCAGCGCCAGGATATTGGTCTGGAACGAGATGCCGTCGATGACGCTGATGATGTCGGCGATCTTGCGCGAGCTGGCCTTGATCGAGCCCATGGTGTCGACCACTTGCGACACCACCTGGCCGCCTTTGACTGCCACCGTGGAGGCGGTGGCGGCCAGTTGGTTGGCTTGGCGCGCGTTATCGGCATTCTGCTTTACGGTGCCAGTCAGTTGTTCCATCGAGCTGGCGGTTTCTTCCAGCGAACTGGCCTGGGATTCGGTGCGCGAGGACAAGTCGGCATTGCCGGAAGCGATTTCGTGCGAGGCGACGGCGATGGTGTCGGTGCCGTGGCGGACTTTTCCTACCGTGCTGATCAAGCTGGTATTCATGAGCTTGAGTGCATCAAGTAACTGCGCTATCTCGTCTTTTCCACTGGTTTCGATGGCGGTTGTCAAATCTCCTGTTGCGACGTGATTTGCGACACCTAGCGCCGACTTTAAAGGCAATACGATACTGCGGGTGATAAGCCATGAGAATATGCCACCGAACGCCAGAGCAATCATTCCAATCGCAATTACGATATACATCAGATTGTTTCCGGTCGCGACATTACGGTCGATTATTTGGCGACTCTTGATCTGTTGAGCATCAATAAGTTTATTAATTTCAGCTACAGCCTGATGATTTAAGGGGTTCACGCTGGACGTAATGACACTAATGGCTCGATCACTGTCGAAGGCTTGTACTGCTCGAATCACCTCTTTGACATGAGCATCAAGTTCATTGTCTATTTTGGTCAGATTATGAATGAGTTTCTGTTCATCATCCGTAAGGCCGATGGCGGCAAGTTTGCCTTGCATGCCGATATACAATTTACGTTGTTTTTTAACTTCTTCATACTCGGACTGCATCTTCTGGAGGTCAGATTGCAGACCGATATTGCGCATGGCAATACCGCCTTCGAGTAAAGCACTTTTCATCGCTGAAGCCAGAGCCACTTTTTCATTGATTGCGTTAAATCCGCCAATCAATTCAGTTCTGCTTCTTTTCGTCATCAAAGTTGCTGCGGATAAAACAATAATGAACATCACTAATATGGTGCCAAAACTTAAATTAAGACGATTGCCAATACGCAGATTACGCAGATTCATATATGTCCCCTCATTTTTTTAATTTTTTGATATCTGCTTATTATGCAGTCCTGTAAAAATAGTAAGAACAACGTCTCCATGGTAGGTATTCTTCAATATTTAGCAGACTTGGCATTCGTCCTTTGACTAAATATGTGATTAGTGTTGAATCTTATCTCCCTATTTTTGTTAAATATAGAAGATGAGCGAGAGCCATTAAATATGGATTATGTTTTTCAGGATAATAGTTGGCTTTCAAAAATCCATCGATTCGGCGCTTTGTTTTTGATGTGACAAAAAAAGTGCTGCTACATCAAGTATCAAGGACACTCCGCCATCGCCAAGTATGGTGGCACCGGAAATGCCACTCACTTTACGATAATTCGATTCAAGATTTTTAACGACGATTTGTTGCTGGCCGATAAGTTCGTCGATTAATAAACCAATTTTTTGACCATCCGTTTCAAGAATTACAATTATTCCTTGAGATGGATCGGTATAGCGTGGAGTAATTGCAAATATTTGGTAGAGCGCAATCAATGGCAGATATTCGCCCCGAACCTTGACGACACGTCCCTGACCGCTGATTTCCTTGATGTCACCCGGTATCGGTTGCAGAGATTCAACGACAAAATTGAGCGGTAGGATATATATCTCATCACCGACTTTAATGGACATTCCATCCAGAATCGCCAGGGTTAAAGGTAATGAGATAGTAATTGCGGTGCCTAAACCTTTGGCGGAGCGAATTTCGACAATACCGCCCATGGCTGTAATGTTCCGTTTGACGACATCCATGCCGACGCCGCGTCCCGATACATCCGTGACTATTTCTGCAGTAGAAAACCCAGGCGCGAAAATTAATTGCCAGACTTCCGCATCCGAAATACCATCAGGAATATTTAATCCCTGTTGCGTTGCCTTAGCTAGAATTTTTTCACGGTTGAGGCCACCACCATCATCACTAACCTCAATGACGATTTTTCCTCCTCGATGGCCAGCAGAAAGTGAAAGTTTTCCAGTTTCATTCTTACCTGCAGCCAGACGGATATCGGTTGTTTCTATGCCGTGGTCAATACTATTACGCACCAGATGCGTCAGAGGATCGACAATTCGTTCAATTAAGCCTTTGTCGAGTTCGGTTGACGCTCCGTGCGTAATGAATTCAACTTTTTTACTGAGCTTGCCTGCCAAGTCCCTTACCATGCGTGGAAATCGGGAGAATACATAGTCCATAGGCAGCATGCGGATAGACATGACGGCTTCCTGGAGGTCGTGTGTATTTCTGGTCAACTGATTGACACTGTTTAACAAGCGTTCATGCACAATCGGATCAAGTCCGTCTATGCGTTGTTCAATCATTGCATGGGTGATGACCAGTTCTCCCACCAGGTTGATCAGTTGATCTACTTTCTCAATGCTGACGCGAATTGATGACGATTCGTGATTGACATGGATTTTTTCTGTTTCACGCGATTTGAAATCATGCTTTTTTTCGGGCGCGGTTTCATCCAGGTCTACGCTCGGAGTAGCGGAGACATTATCCAAAATGTTTTGAGTAAGTTCGGAAGGCCGATTTGGCGAACTTTTCTCAGTATTTATGCCTAACTCGGCCATCGAGTCGAAGAATCCGTAACCATTGTCATTCTCTGATTGTGTCGCGTCTGCATTTGAGGAAACAGATTCTTCCGATATTTTCAGGTCATCAGGGTCCAGTATGAAAGCACAAATGGATATGATTTCTTCTGTGTCCTCCGCTGTGAGCAGGGTGAAAACAACTGGCTGTGTGTCGGGTGGTGTTTGTTCCAGTTCTCCGAGCAAGGCCAATTCAGCTGCCAGCGACTTTAAGTCGCGTTCCGGCATGCTGGGCAGACCGATATGAATTTTGTGAAGCTGTTTACCCTTGTTTGGGCGAAGTGTTTCAGCCGGGATCACATGAATGGGTGCTGCACCTACCGATGGCGTGTTCGGTTTAATATTTTGCGAAAGCAATGCCAATCTGGTACGAACCTCTTCAACAGCATCCAAATCAACCTTCGCGCCATTTCTATGACCATCAAGTTGCATTTTCAGAACATCCTTAGCAGCGAGGAATGCGTCCACATGTTCTGTTTTTAATGTCATTTCACCCTTGCGAATTTTATCGAGCAGGGACTCAAGTACATGCGTTATGTCCGCCATATCGGTAAAACCGAAAGTTGAGGCTCCTCCCTTGAGGGAGTGCGCAGTACGAAAAATGGCATCTAGATATTCTTTATCGGGGTTTGCCAAATCAACTTCAAGAAGTAAGCGCTCTTTTTCTGCAAGCAGTTCTTCTGCCTCGTCAAAGAAAACCTGAAAGAACTGGCTCATATCAATAGTCATTATTGGCCTTTGCCTTTTTTCTTTTACAAGATTGCCATAGCGTTGATCGGTGAGTAGATCACTAGCCGATCACTTTCTTTACCACTTCTATCAAGCGTTGAGGATCAAATGGTTTAACCAGCCAACCGTTCGCGCCTGCCGCTCGTCCTTGTGCTTTCATTTCGCCGCTCGACTCCGTGGTTAGCATCAGAATTGGTACTTTCTGGTAACTCTCTAATTCACGTAATGCCTTAATGAGGGCCAAACCATCCATGCGCGGCATATTTTGATCAGTCAAAACTAAATCAACTATCTGGTTTTTTGCCTTGTCGAGTCCATCACGACCATCTACAGCTTCAATTACCTTATATCCGGCAGCTTTCAAACTAAAGGAGACCATCTGTCTTAGTGAGCTTGAATCATCTACCGCAAGTATTGTTTTACCCATTTTTATTTCACTTTCTTCGCATATCTACAGGTCAAATATCAGCCGCTATAAAAATCAAGGCCATCAAAACAATTCAATATCACCGCTGTCCATTTTGCTTTGATTGACTACTTTACGTAGCGCACCTTCAAGCTCAATATTTCGTACAACTAATGCATTATTTATTCCGTTCAAGAATGCAATAATTTCTTCACCGCCACTCTCAGGGATCATTTGAGCACCCGTATTGCCCAGTGAAGCCAGCGCGTCTCTGAGTGCTACCACACGCTTTACCGCTCGGCCAATCAATTGATTCGTCATGTCCTGAAACTGCATGCTGGTAACTGCCTCATTAACATGCATTCCAATTTCTAAATGAATTTTTTTCAGACGCTCGATATCTTCGGGCGATGGCCGTTTTCCAGCAAGAAGCAGATTGACGGCTTCTTGCTGGAAATTTACTGCTTCGTTAATTGATGTAAAACTATTAACCAGTTTGTCAATTGCTTCTCCAAGCAAGTTCGTAGTCTGAATCAAGTCAACTTCTACTTCCAAAAGATGTTGATTGCCATGATTAGAAACATCGGATAGCAGGTCTTTAAGTTGTGGCGCCAATATTTTATTATTTGCCATGCATTTATCCTGTTCTTGGCAAAAAACAATATAAGAAAGAACGTAAAGGTTCAGTTTTTAATTGTTTTGGTAAATTCTTGCTGGTTTAACGGTTCATTCGCCACTTCGATAACACCGCCATCCCTAGTGGCGGTTTCTTCAGCTTTCTTGTTCATCACGATAATACTGATGCGTCTATTAATAGGATTCAGAGGTTCTTTTTTATCGAAAAGCACTGCGGAAGAAAGTCCAACTACGCGGACAATTTTTGATTCCTCCATGCCGCCGGCAATTAATTCTCTGCGGGATGCATTGGCACGATCAGCTGAGAGTTCCCAGTTGCTGTACCCTTTTTCTCCGCTTGAATAGGGGGCTGAATCAGTATGCCCAGACAAACTTATCTTATTTGGGACTTGATTCAGAACTGCACCAATTTCGTGCAGGATTACCTTGGTGTATGGTTTCAGATCAGCTTTTGCAGAAGAAAACATGGGTCTGTTTTGCTCGTCAACAATTTGAATTCGCAAACCTTCAGTGGTAATGTCCAGCAATAATTGATTTTTGAATTGATTCAGCACCGGGTGAGCTGCTATGTTGGCATCAATAAGATTTTTTAGGCCTTTCAGTCGACTTGCATCAATTTTTTCAAGTGCTTTTTCTGCATCTTTCAGGTCATATTTTTTCTTTTCTGCAGCAATACGAGTTTGTTTGATTTGGCCATCCTGCCGAGTCAGGTCTTTGCCTCCGCCTGGCAAAATGCTTGAGCTATCGCCGCTCCCAGAGCCACCTGCCATTGCTACTTTAAGTGGTGTTTGGAAATATTCGGCAATACCTTGTAATGAGCCTTTTGAGGTGGAGCCAAGGAGCCACATTAAAAGAAAAAATGCCATCATAGCCGTAACAAAGTCAGCATAAGCTATTTTCCAGGCCCCTCCATTGTGACCGCCTATAGTTTTTTTAATACGCTTAACAATTATTGGGCGTGGTGCGTCATCAGCCATATCAATTCCTGAAAAAACTTATGTTTATTTTGATTTGGTTTGCTTGACGTGCTCTTCCAACTCAATAAAAGTTGGGCGCTCAGTTGAAAACAATACTTTTCTGCCAAATTCAACTGCCAGTGCAGGGGCGTAGCCATTCAGACTAGCGAGTAAGGTTACTTTTACACACTGCAGTATTTTTGAAGACTCCTGCAGTTTTTGTTCCAACAGTCCTGCTAGTGGACCCACAAATCCGTATGCTAGCAAAATGCCCAGAAATGTTCCTACCAACGCATTTGCAATCAGGATGCCCAACTCGGCAGGAGGTAGGCCCACAGATGCCATTGTATGTACTACACCCATGACTGCAGCAACAATACCGAAAGCTGGTAAGCCGTCTCCAACTTTAGCAATGCAGTTTGCAGCAACTTCGCCTTCGTGGTGATGCGTCTCCAGTTCATTGTCCATCAGGTTTTCGATCTGGAAGGCGTCCATATTTCCAGAAACCATCAATCTTAAGTAATCCGTCATGAACTCCACGATGTGGTGATCATTGAGAATATTCGGGTATTTGTTAAAAATTGGACTTTGCTCCGGTACTTCAACATCACCTTCAATAGACATCAACCCCTCTTTGCGGACTTTGCTTAATATTTCAAAAAGCAAGGACATTAATTCCATGTATAGGGCTTTATTGTATTTTGAGCCTTTGAATACAGTAGGTAATGCCTTAATGGTTGACTTGATTGCTTTGCTATTGTTGCCAACGATGAATGCTCCACTAGCGGCACCACCAATCATCAATAACTCCACTGGCTGTAAAAGTGAGGCTAGATGTCCACCCGCTATGGCAAAGCCACCAAAAACGGAGGCGATAACAATGATGTATCCAAAAATTACTAACACGTTGGGACTCTCCAGCAATCAAGTCGGGGCAAAGGGATCTATTAACACATCACCATTTTTGATGTAAAAACGTGACTTGCAGCTACAGACTGCCTATGGACGTAATAAAGCTTTAATGGTGCTGTGAACGGCACATACTACACAAACTTGAGTAAAAATCTTACTAGAACGAAACAAAAAAGTTCTTTACAGGTGCCAGCCGTAAAGATTGGGCCCACCACATTCTGAAGAGATAATGATGCTGGGATTTGCTTCGGGGATTGAAAACTCATAACTAAGCAATAGTGCTCCAGGCTTCATTTCACGAACAGCTTTTTGCCACAGGGTTGACATTGCCGCTGGTGATAGATAGGCAAAGACCACGTCATATTCAGTAAGGGATCTATGGCCGTAATCGCCTCGTATAAAGCGCGCAGAGCTTTTTCTGAATGCAGCACGCAACGCGCTCAGTAGCCAAGGCAGAGGTGCCAATTCAATGCCAATGAATATACTTTCAGGGCGTCGCACAGCCAGATGCAGGATTACCCCACCCAAGCCACTGCCAATGTCTATCATCCGAATCTGCTTGTCATGAGGGAGCAGTTTTTCAATTGATTCCCAAACTTTGACGCTTGATGGGTAAAACGGAACTTGGGTACGGAAAGTTGTCCAGAAGAACCCAAGTAAAAATATAAAAAAAACAAGGAAAAATCCGGATGGAATTTGCAGCGCAAGCGTCAGTACTATTGCGCAAGGGAAGATGAATTGTATCGGCCACCACCATGAAGCCATCTGATGGCGATAAGAGAGAGACATTGCTACAGCGCCCTGAATCAAGGAGGCTAGTATGATGTTACTGCGTATGCTAAATAATAGCCCAATGCTGGCAAACAATATAAATACGAAAATAAAACTGATAAATTGAATGAAAAGGGCCTGAGAAGCCGGAATTTTAACAAAACATTTAGCGTTTCTTGCAAGAGTAGAAAACGAACCCCTATTAATCAAAATACATTCCCTTGCGGTGATCAAGTCTGCGATGTATCTGATATCGCGGATATCGATTCGCTTTCTTTGATTTTTTTGGTTTTTCCGGCGCGTGAAGGGATATGGCAAAGACCGCACACATAGTCGTTACTTAAATCAAGTGTATGCACAATAAAATTACCACCACATTTGACGCAGCATGCGGTCGTAAGCAACTTGCTATCAAAAAAACGTACCAATGTCCATGCACGGGTTAAAGAAAACACCGGTTCCTCACCCGACTTAGTATGAGATTGTATCTGTTCAAGATAAAGCTTATACGCTTTAGTCAAAGCCATCACACCAGAGACCCCAGCGTGATCAATAAGATATTTATGAATATTGATAAATAGTGATGCGTGAATGTTTGGTTGCCAAGTTAAAAACCAGTCAGTAGAGAAGGGTAGCATCCCTTTTGGTGGTGAAGAACCCTTGATCTCTTTATATAACTTCAGCAAACGCTCGCGCGAAAGTGAGGTTTGGGTCTCAAGCAATTGAAGTCGCGCCCCTAAGTTAATGAGTTCGATCGCAATCTTAATTTCATTAGCTTCGGTTATGACGCTTTTCTTGGCCATAATGGTTGTATTTTTAAAAATATGTAAAAGATTAGTTGTCGATTTGGACGCTTCTGGCAGGATGCGATGCAGGACGGTTGTAAGAGTCATAGCGAGAGCAGCAACGCGTTCGTCCGGGCGGAACAAATACACAAATCATTTTGCACTCGTTCCTTAGTGATAACTACCCATGTTAATACCAACGTGGCTACATTATCTCTTCTATAGGTTGTCCTGCCATCAAGATTGCGGCATGCGATTGGGCTTGTGAGCGTTCCTTGTTGTGATTTGTCAGCATCATCAGAATGGCACTGTCGTCAAAACGGAAACGAGCCAACATCATGTTTGCGTTCGCAAGTTTGAGAATTTGGGCATTGCTTAATCCATCAATGAGATCCGCAATTTCCATGCTCAAACCTAGGCGAAAAATTGCAGTAGTTTTATCAAACCGAATCATTTGCTGTGCAAGCATCAAGTAACTCAGGTTGGCATCACGAATCTCGGCAATTAAATCATTTTCTGTCATGTTGCCCCCCAGTTGAAATAGAATTTTCTTCATGTTGCAGATAATCTGAATAGTGATGCTTTAATTAGCGCCGGTAAATAGGCTCTCTTTGCTATTTTTCGTAAGTCTGGGCGGCAGCATGCGCGTCATTGTTTGTCTTACAAACAATGAGCAATGGGGTATGTCCATACAAGCAGAAATCGCATCACCACAGTTTTGAAGCTCAAACAACTGCATGAAATGAATTTAAGGCTGTTATGGCTAAGTTGGGAAACGTAATAGAAAGTACCAGAGGTTCCCATGACATTAGCGGGCCCTCTTTAGAAAACTTTAGGTTTTTTTAAAGGAATTTCGAAATTTTGAAACCGAAGAAAGTTATCCCAGGCTATATCTAGCGGCTGTGGGGAACATCTATCTTAGCAAACAACGGGACCGGTATCAGTTGAATCCGTTGCAATCCAAAGACGCGCAAAAAGCAGCGATTTCTGCTTACTGGAAAATAGCGGTTCCGTAGCGAAAAATATACTATATTGTGTATTTTACGTACATCATATAATTAATGCGGATATATGCATATTTTTTCATATACTCCCTATATTTTTGTTTAATCGAGTGTATTTGCGGCGAAGTTGCAAGGAACGCACTTCTGCAAAATTGCAGCCTTAATCTGTAGTCGGCGCTGCTGATTTATGTTCAAACCACATAAGACTAGTACAAATACGTATAAAGTCTGCGCACCCGCTCTGCTAGAATCGTAAGCTTTCGGTAAGCTTTAAAAAAACAGAAAGGCCGTAGAGCATGGAATCGACATTGGATCAAAAGGAGGCGCGGCGTCAGGAATTGCGCCGGGCAGCACTTGAATATCATGAATTTCCGACTCCTGGCAAGATCAGCGTTACCGCTACCAAGCAGATGTCCAACCAGCGCGATCTGGCCTTGGCCTATTCTCCCGGCGTGGCTTCGCCCTGCGAAGAAATTGTCGCCGATCCGGCCAGCGTCTTCAAATACACCGCACGCGGCAATTTGGTGGCTGTCATCACCAACGGCACAGCAGTGCTCGGCCTGGGCAATATCGGCCCGCTAGCGTCCAAACCGGTGATGGAAGGCAAGGGCGTTCTGTTCAAGAAGTTTGCCGGCATCGACGTCTTCGACATTGAAATCAACGAGCTCGATCCGGACAAACTGGTCGATATCATCGCCGCGCTGGAACCGACTTTCGGCGGCATCAACCTGGAAGACATCAAGGCGCCGGAATGCTTCTACATCGAGCGCAAGCTGCGCGACCGGATGAAGATCCCGGTTTTCCACGACGATCAGCACGGCACTGCGATCATCGTCTGCACCGCCATTCTGAATGGCTTGAAAGTAGTCGGTAAAGATATCAAGCACTGCAAACTGGTGGTGTCCGGCGCCGGCGCTGCAGCGCTGGCCTGCCTCGACCTGATCGTCGATCTCGGTTTCCCGATTGAAAATATTTTCGTCTCCGATCTGGCTGGCGTGGTGTATCAGGGCCGGGTTGAACTGATGGACCCGGACAAGGCCCGTTTTGCACAGCCGACCAGTGCCCGCACACTGGCTGAAGTGATGCCGGGCGCGGATATCTTTCTGGGTCTTTCTGCCGGCGGCGTCGTGAAACCGGAAATGGTGGCTGGCATGGCGGCCAGACCGATCGTGATGGCGCTGGCCAACCCGACCCCGGAAATCCTGCCGGAAGAAGTCAAGGCGGTGCGCCCCGATGCAATCATCGCTACCGGCCGTTCCGACTATCCGAACCAGGTCAACAACGTATTGTGCTTCCCGTACATCTTCCGCGGTGCGCTCGATTGCGGCGCGACCACCATCACGCGTCAGATGGAAATCGCGGTGGTGCATGCGATTGCCGAACTGGCGCAAGCCGAACAATCAGATGTGGTGGCTACCACTTACGGCATCCGTAATCTGTCCTTCGGCCCCGAATACCTGATTCCGATGCCGTTCGATCCGCGTCTGATGACCCGAGTGGCTCCGGCGGTAGCCCAGGCGGCGGCAGAATCCGGTGTTGCCGCGCGTCCGATTCAGGACATGCCGGCTTACGTTGAGCGCTTGCAGCAATTCGTGTATCGCAGCGGCACTTTCATGAAGCCGTTGTTCCAGATCGCGAAAAAAGCCCCTTCTGGCAAAAAACGCATCGTCTTTGCCGAGGGCGAAGAGGAGCGCGTGCTACGTGCAGTTCAGATCATCGTCGATGAAAAGCTGGCCAAACCGATCCTGGTGGGCCGGCCATCGGTGCTGGCGCAACGGATTGAGAAATTCGGCTTGCGCCTGAAACTGGATGACGATTTCGAAGTGATTAATCCCAATTTTGACGAGCGTTATCGGGATTACTGGCAAACCTTTCATAAAATGTCACGGCGCAAAGGTGTGGACGAGCAGTACGCAAAGCTGGAAATGCGCCGTCGTCACACCCTGATCGGTTCCATGATGATTCACAAAGGCGATGCCGACGGCATGATTTGCGGCACGTATGGGTCCACTAACCTGCACCTGCACTATATCGATCAGGTTCTGGGCAAGCGCGAAGGGGTCAATGTGTATGCGGCGATGAACTGCCTGATCCTGCCGCAAACTCAGTTGATTCTAGTCGACACCCACGTCAACGAGAATCCGACTGCGCAACAGCTGGCGGAAATCACCATCTTGGCTGCTGAAGAGATGCGTCGTTTCGGTCTGCATCCGCGCGCCGCGCTGCTGTCGCACTCGAATTTCGGCTCCAGCAACAGCGAGTCGGCGCTAAAAATGCGCGCCGCGCTGGCCATTATCCAAAAGAATGCACCTGATCTCGAAATCGACGGCGAGATGCATGGCGATGTCGCGCTTGATTCGGCTTTGCGCAAAGCGATGATGCCGGATTCGCCTTTGACCGGCGACGCCAATTTGCTGGTGATGCCGAATATCGATGCCGCCAATATTGCCTATAACCTGCTGAAGACAGCGTCAGGCAATGGCGTCGCGATCGGGCCGATCCTGCTCGGTTGCGCCAAACCGGTGCATATCCTGACGCCGTCGGCCACCGTGCGCCGGATTGTCAACATGACAGCCCTGTGCGTGGTGGATGCGATAGCTGAGCGATAACCTTCAACCGGATGCGCGGCATAAAAATGCCGTTTCTCCTTACGGGGAAACGGCATTTTTTATTGGGCGCCGGATTGTGGTGTCGAAGGCGCCGATGCTGCTACCAAAGTCGTTCTCAGGCCTCTGACTTGGTCGGGTAGATGCGTATCGATTTGAGCTTGGTAGTTTGGCTGGCCACGCAGACTTGGCTGGCGTAGCGGCTATCTTTTTTGATTAAATTTTCGAGTGTAACGCCATCGAGCACCTCCAGATACGCTGCCGTAGCAGCATGCAACACGCCTTTTAGCGTGCAATCTGCGGCATAGCTGCACTGGAAGTTTCCGGGTGAAAAACATTCAGCCATGAAAAAATCGGTTTCAGTGTTGCGTACCACTTCCCCAATATTGATATCTGCCGGCTCTCTGTTGAGCCGCAGTCCGCCGTTACGGCCGCGTACGGTTTCCACCATCCCGGTCAAGCCCAGTTGATGCACTACCTTCATCAAATGATTCTTGGAGATGCCGTGAATATTGGCTATATCCTGAATCGTTACCAACTTATCCCGATTCAGGCCCAAGTGCATCAGGGTGCGTAATGTGTAGTCGGTATAAGCAGTTAATCTCATTGCTGGATCCAAGCCTGTTAAAGAGTGATGCTGCATAACATGCATAATGCAGTATTTATTATATATGTTATTGGCATAGAAACTTGGAAACACCAATTAAACTGGCGATAAGCTTCTTTGCGCAAGCCTTGACGATGCGGATTGCAGACTCACACGAACATTTCCACGTGCGAACATTGTAGGGTTGGCTGCCGCAATACGCGCTTAAGCGGCCGATATTGGCGCTTCCGCGCTGCGGCCAGGCCGGATGCCATATTTTTTCAGCATGTCGTGATAAAGGCTGGTCAGTGGTGCCAGCCGAGGGTTAGCCGGGTCCAGAATCCGCGCACGCTCGATCAGGGAATGTGCCTGTTGGCCAAGTGCATCCTCCCAGCCCAGGTTATCCAGACATTTAAGTGCTGCCAACGCGGCATTGAAAACAACCTGCGGATTGTCGGGCAATTTGTCAACAGCCTCTAACATGAATGCCACTGCGCCACGATAATCGCCGTGTTTGGCTTTCTCCGCACCTGCGGCCACCAGTTCGATGACTTGGCGGCGGCTGTCCTGCACCAGTTTTTCAGCCATCTCTTGCCGTCCGGCCTGCGCAAAGACGCGCATCGCCTTTTCCATCACCGGGCCGCTCGGCGCGTTGCGCATCACATCGAGCATCACTTCCGAGGCACCGTCTTCCAGCTTGCTTTCCAGGCAACTGCGCACCAGTTCAATTTTGAGATCGCTCGACATGCCGATGCTATCGCGACAGGCACTGACGGCTTCACCCAACGCTTGTGCGGCGCGCGCTTCATCACCTGTGTGGGAGTACACCATCGCACTAGATATTGCCCGGCAGACTGCCGTTTTATTCAGCCCACCCATCGATTTGTCTAGATCGCGGATGACCGCGGTAGCCTGCACCGTATCGCCTTTCTTGAGCAGGCTCTGCACCAGACGCGCGTGATCTTCCGGGTCGCGGAAGTCCGAATAACGCGCTTTGCTGATGACTTGCCGCAGACTGCGCTCGGCAGTCTCGGCGTCGCCCGTTTCCAGTGCGATTTCGCCCAGTTTGCGTAAGCGCCGGATCGCGTGCGGGGATACGGTGACGGCATCCTGCAACACGGCCTTGGCTGATTCCAGCTGGCCAATTGCTACATGCGTCTTGGCCAGCCAGTCGTAGGCATCCAGAAATTTACCGTTCTCCGTTACCAGTGCCTGCAAGTTGCTTTCCGCCTCGGTAAACCGCCCCTGCAGGTACAGGGATTTTGCCAGGCCCAGCCGGGCCCAGGCGACGGCACGGGTGGCCAGCAGTTGCGCATACATCTGTTCGGCTTCCACCGGCTCCCCCAGCGCCACGTGTAACTCGGCGCGCAGGCGCATGAAATCGACCATATGACGACGGTATTTGGCGGCCCCTTCAATGCAGACGGCAATGGCAGCACGCAGATTGCCAAGCTCCATCAACGCATGTACCGGCAGGAATATATTGCGCCGCTCGATGGCGCGCTCCACCCGCGCCAGCAGTGCATCGGCGGCAAAGGGCTTCAACAGGTAATCGGTCGGAGCCAGTTCGGCGGCGCTTACCACTTTTTCGTAAGCGC
This sequence comes from Gelidimonas diazotrophica, assembly GCF_055694025.1. Taxonomy (NCBI): domain Bacteria; kingdom Pseudomonadati; phylum Pseudomonadota; class Betaproteobacteria; order Burkholderiales; family Oxalobacteraceae; genus Gelidimonas; species Gelidimonas diazotrophica. Next base: position 2,605,515 of record NZ_CM146349.1, on the reverse strand, counting down.
GTTCGGCCGTCACCATGAAGAATACCGTCGACAGCGAGATCAATTTATGGTGTCGCAAATCCTCCAGCAACTGCTGCCCGTCTTGTCCTTCGCCGAGATCGTACTCGCACAACACGATGTCGTAACTCCGGTTCTTGAATGCCCGAATGGCAGCGCTGGCTCCGACGGAATAATCAATTTTAATCATGCCACCCTGCTTGAGCATGTCGCGCAAGCTGGTGCGCATTCCCGCATGCGGCTCGATGATCAGGATCGTCAATGCGTCCATTTGTAGCATCTCTTGATATCCGTTAATTGCTGGAAAGGCCGGCCCGGGCTTAGGCCTGGTTACTCTTTTTTCTTGCTGGACAGCTTGAAATGGAGATCGCCGACAGCGCGATGAAAATGGTGAAATCCCAGCGGATCATGTTACCACTCCAGCACACGCCATTAAACTGATTCTCGTTAAAGATGCATTCTAATTGCATCTTTAAAAAAGTGCATATAAAATACATCTTATCGGGCGACCAAGCCCATAATTTTTCATCCGAAATATTGTTCAATTCAATTGAAAAAGGATATTTGCCATGCACGCAACGCGCAAACTTTGGACTTGGCTAGCCATAATCTGTGTTCTTTCCTTCGCCGTATTAGGCTGGGTCGGGTCCGAGATTTACGTTAAGGCTCCACCGATTCCCAATCAGGTCGTCAGTACCAAGGGCGAAGTGGTTTTTTCAGCAGGGCAGGTGCAGCGCGGGCAGAAAGCTTGGCTGTCTGCCGGCGGTCAGCAATTGGGATCGGTGTGGGGACATGGCAGTTATCTGGCGCCGGACTGGTCTGCCGACTGGCTGCATCGGGAAGCTTTGGCATTGCGTGAAGTCTGGGCGCAGCGGGATTTCGGCAACACATTCGAGCAACTGGATGTTGGACAGCAAGGGCAACTCAACGGTCTGCTGAAGGTCGAGATGCGCCGCAATACTTATGACGCCGAGAACGGCGTGGTTACGCTGACGCCGGAACGGGCCGCAGCGGTGCAACAGGTTGCGCGGCATTATGCCGGCTTGTTTGGCGACGACAAATCGCTGGACGCATTGCGCGAGCAATATGCGATGAATCCCGGTTCGCTGCAAGATCCGGCGGATCGGCAAGCATTGACCGCCTTCTTTTTCTGGAGCGCCTGGTCGGCCGCCACTGATCGTCCTGGCGAATCGGATCTGAGTTACACCAGCAACTGGCCGCACGAACCGCTGGTGGACAATACGCCGACTGCCGGCGCCGGCATCTGGTCGATTGCCAGTGTGATCTTCATGATCGCAGCGATTGCCGGGATGATTTTCTATCATTCGGTCAACAAGGAAGCAAGCGATCCTACGCCGCCCAAGGCCGATCCGCTGTTCGACCTGAAGCCGACGCCATCGATGCGCGCCACCAAGAAATATTTCTTCGTAGTGATCGGATTGATTCTGGCCCAGGTCGGCATGGGTGTAATCACCGCACACTATGCGGTGGAAGGCACCAGCTTCTTCGGTTACCCATTAGGCGAAATTCTGCCGTTTGTCGTGAGTCGGACCATCCATACCCAGTTCGCTGTATTGTGGATCGCCACCGCATGGCTGGCCACCGGTCTGTATATTGCGCCGGCAATCTCCGGGCATGAGCCGAAATACCAGAAATTGGGCGTCAATCTGCTGTTCTATGCATTGCTATTCATCGTGGTCGGCTCTACGGTATCCGGCTGGATCGGCACCTTGCAGCATTTGGGAACCGATTTCGGTTTCTGGATCGGCAATCAGGGGCTCGAATTCACCAGCATGGGTCGCATCTGGCAAATCTTGCTGTTTATCGGCCTGCTGTTCTGGGTCTTCTTGCTGGGCCGTGGCTTGCTGCCGGCGCTCAAAAAGCCTTCTGAAAGCCGTGGCTTGATTGCGATGGTTTTCCTGGCGGCGCTGTGCATTGGCGGTTTTTATGCGACTTCGCTGGTCTGGGGGCAGGACACGCATTACTCGATTGTCGAGTACTGGCGCTGGTGGTTGGTGCATCTGTGGGTAGAGGGCTTCTTTGAAGTGTTTGCCACCGCTGTGATTGCACTGTTGTTCACGCGTCTTGGATTGATTCACGCTGCGACCGCAAATACCGCGATCGTGCTGGAAACCATCGTGTTCCTGTTCGCCGGCATTCTGGGTACGCTGCATCATCTGTACTTTACCGGCACCCCGACTTCGGTGATCGCTATCGGCTCGATGTTCTCGGCGCTGGAAGTAGTTCCCTTGGCAATGATCGGCGTTGAGGCATATCGCAACTATCAGCGTTCCAAGGCTGCGCCCTGGGTGCAGACCTACAAATGTCCGATCCTGTGCTTCATTGCCGTGGGTTTCTGGAATGTGATCGGCGCGGGTTTGTTGGGTTTTGCGGTCAATACACCGATCGCACTGTATTACATGCAAGGCATGAACCTGACGGCGGCCCATGGCCACGCCGCATTGTTCGGCGTATATGGAATGTTGGGCATCGGCTTGCTGCTGTTCTGCCTGCGCGGTCTGTCGGATCGGGCCGCCTGGTCCGACAAGCTGTTGCAGCCGATGTTCTGGTCGCTTAATATCGGTCTTGGCATGATGGTGTTCATCTCACTGGTGCCGTCAGGTATCTATCAAGCCTGGGCCAGCATTACCCAGGGCGTGTGGTACGCACGTTCGGCCGAAGTGGTGCATTCACATCTGATGGAAACATTCGTATGGATGCGGGTGCCTGGCGATATCGTGTTTTCGATAGGGGTGTTTTTCCTGGCATTTTTTGCGCTGCGATTACTCACCGGAGCCAGGCGCGCTCAGGAAAAAACAGTATCGGCAGTACGTCCGGTCAAAGGTTGATCGTCCCAGTCCGGAGCAGGCCGCTGTAGCTGTCGGTCTGTTCCCGTATTTTTTATTCATCGTTTTAAAAGGAGTTTTATCATGGCCCACGATTGTTCACTGCCAACCATAGCCCAGGGAATTTATCCGTTCGATGCACGCGGCGTCGCCAAGCGTTTTCGGCACGCAGCGATTTTTGGCGCGCTGGAAGCCTTGCAGCCGGGCGAAACCATGCGCTTCTGTAACGATCATGACCCACTGCCGCTGCTGGCGCAAATCAATGGACATTATGGTGCTGGCGTCAAGATTGCCTATGTATCGCGTGAACCGGGCGAAATCGTCATCGATTTTCAGGTGACGGGTAATCGATAGCTTGCCAGCCTGTCTGCATTTAAAAATGGTACCGCTTGGCTGCTGTAGTGCGTTTGATTTACACTAACGCGTAGCCAAAGCAGGGCGTGATGTGATTGCTAACCCCTAACCCAATACGCCTGCATAATCGATGTCATAACAGGGAAGGTAAGAATATGTTCAAGACGATTCTGGTGCCAACGGATGGTTCATCCTTGTCCGATCAGGCAATTAATGCGGCGATCGAATTCGCGCAGTCCACTGGTGGAAAAATTGTCGGTTTGTCGGTAGCCGAGCCCTACCCATACACGCCGTTGACCGATGGCTCGATTACGGTGGACGCGAATAACTATGAAGAAAAAATGCACGAAATGGCGCAAATGCACGTCCGGAAAATAGCGGATGCGGCACAAGCAGCGAATGTCCTGTGTGAAACTTACGTGCGCCAATCGTTCAGCCCGCATGAAGAAATCATCAGCGTTGCCGTCAAACACAATTGCGACGTTATTTTCATGGCTTCGCATGGACGCAAAGGGTTGAGCAGATTGTTTGTCGGCAGCGAAACGCAAAAAGTGCTGGCGCATTCGACGATCCCGGTTCTGGTGTTCCGCCAGGGTTCGCCGGCTTAACGGGCTGCACGCATTCGCAAATTCAAGATTTAACCAGCAAAGCCCTGCCGACAGGGCTTGCATCTCAATGTTGTGCCTGGATTCTTATCTGCGCGTTGCAACTCTACTGAAGTCGGCAAAATCGAGACCTTCCCCATGAGTTACCTTGCTCTTAAACACTTCCATGTCACCTGTGCCGCACTCAGCGGCAGTTTGTTTTTGCTGCGCGGATTTTGGATGCTAGTGGATTCGCCGACCCTGCAGCGGCGCTGGGTCAGAATTGCGCCACATGTCATCGACACCTTGCTGCTCACCAGCGCGCTGATCATGGTGTTCTGGAGCGGCCAGTATCCGTTTGTGCAGAACTGGCTGACGGCCAAAGTCATCGCATTGGTGGCCTATATCGGACTCGGCACCATCGCGTTAAAACGCGGCAAAACCAAGACGGTTCGGGTGGCTGCATTTATCAGTGCAATGCTGGTATTTGCCTACATCGTGGGTGTGGCGCTGACCCGGCAGGCAGCGATTATCGGGTAATGCAAAATTGCTTTGCACTTCTGCGCCGATAGAAACGCCCTGTTGCGCCTGTTCAGAGAAGAATAATCTTTGGCGCCTTTGATTTCATAGTATTAATATACTGCAATAAGTATTATTAATACACGTAATGAAATAATGCGGAAAATGGCGTATTTTTAAAATTTAATAGGGAGTATGTGCGCCTTGGTAGCTGATGTTATGCACTGTTGCTCTTTTCCCGCGGACAAATTCGCAACCACAGTTAATTAGGGCTTCAGATCCGCCACCACGCGGTCGATTACGGTCTCTGCCTGCACCGGGTCAAAATCTTCATGAAGACGTTTTTTGACGCCGTATTCTTGCAGTTGGTGATAACTATCCGGCGCAATGTCGTGCCGCGACAGGCAATTCCTGGCGCACGCCAGTGCGCAACCGTCGAGCGCGATAATGCGGCGCCCGGATTGTGCAATTTTCAGCAGGTACGGTACGTCGCCCCCGATACCGGCGATGCACGACATTTCGGCCACGCCGCGTCTATCGAGTTGCAAGGCGACGTGGTTGGCCAGTTGCGCCGCGCTGGAACAGCCGGAGCACGAGTAGACCAGCGGTAGATTTGCAGTTTTCGCAGCATCTTTCGCGGCATCTTTCGCACGCATGAAAAAATCCTTCCCTTCAGAAATTCTAAAAACCTGCGCTGCTGTTGCAGCCAAAATCACGCTTTCAGTTTCGCCTTCATGCGCGCCATCACGTTTTCCGGTGACAACTGGCTCAGGTGAAAAACCGGTAGTTCAATCGCATCGATGGTGTTCTTCATCAACAGACCCAGCTCGGTGTCGCCTTCCATCGAAAGCCGTCTGCTGAAAAACAAGGTGTCGGGATCTTCCTGGCGCTGCGCCAGCAACAGAAAATCGTGCGCGCTGGCGCTGATGGTCAGATCGGCCTCGCCCATGTTGCGGCAGGCGGAAAAGCTCTTGTGCATCCATTGAAAGTCGAATGACAATTGCGCATCGCGCACCGTAATGCGCATTTTTTTATCGACAAGCGATTCTCGCACATCGGCCGGCAAGTTCTTTAAAAGCGCCAGATTGAGTGCGGTGACGAATAAGAACGAACCCGGATATGCGGGCAGCAGCGACAGCAATTTGCCCACTTGTTTTGGTATTACATAACGGCTTTGATGCATGAGTACTCCCAATTTTTATACTACGTAAAGCAATACGGCAAAGTAATGGCAAGCGCTGCCGCCCAGAACGAACAGGTGCCAGACGCCATGTCCATGGCGTATTCTTGTGTCGTACACATAAAAAATAATGCCAATCGTATACAGCAGACCGCCTGCCGCCAACCAGGCAAATCCTGCCATTGTCAGCGCTGATATCAGCGGCATAATCGCGACCAGCGCCAGCCATCCCATCAGAACGTAAATCACCAGCGACAACAGGCGCGCCCCTTTGGCGAACCAGATTTCCTGCACAATTCCCAGCACTGCCAAGCCCCATACCGCGCCGAACAAGGACCAGCCCCAAGCGCCGCGCAGCGTTACCAGCACAAAAGGGGTATAGGTGCCGGCAATTAACAGGTAAATCGCGCAGTGATCGAACTTGCGCAGCACATCCTTGGCTGGCCCGCGTGCGCTGTGATACAGCGTGGAGCCGACATACAGGGTCAGCAGCATCGCCCCATAGATGCTGAAGCTGACGATTTTCCACGGGTCGCCCAGACGCGCGGCCAGCACAATCAGCAGCACTGATCCGATCGCAGCCAATACCGCGCCGATCAAATGGCTGATGCTGTTGAATTTTTCACCGTAATCACAGTAATACATAAAGCTAAAGCTCCTCTAAAAATCTGCTGCGCACGAACTGACGCGCAGGTCACGATTTCAGGCGGAGTCGAGCCGTTCTTCCATTCATGATTACGCGACCAGCAATTCCAGACCCGGTTTTCCATACCAGTAACCGTTGCAGGGTTGATCCGGCATTATTGTACGCATCGTTTCCATCGCCTCGGTTGGTGACGCCTGTTGCGCCAGCACCGCATGGAATAGTGTGATGATTTCCTCGGTGTGCTGGGATTGCGGGCTAATGCGCACCACGTCCACTCCCAACACGCGCATCTGCGTCAGCTCATTGATCAAATTGTAGACCAGCGCGGATTGGGTCTGGATGCCGTTGAGTACCAGAAAATCTTTGCTCTCACGGGTTTGCAGCATCAGTCCGTCTGCATAATCCATGCAGACGAATTGACAATTGTCTTTCGGCAGGTTGTGGTGGCGTGCAGTAAAGCAGCGCGCCGAAAATGCCAGCGGCATGCGGCCGTAAGCGAATACTTCGGTTTCCATTCCGGTCGGCCTGCCGGCCTGCATCTGCGCCAGATCATCGCGGTTCATTTCAAGCGGCATTACCCAGCGTTTGGCACCCAGACCGGCGACAAGTTCAAGCGAAGGTGGGTTATATAAATTAAGGTGCTGTCCGGCAATGAAAGGCGTTTTGGCGCTCAGACAATGCACCGCGCCCATATCGTTGGCCTCGACCGTGAATGCGCCATTTTCGGTGATCTTGCGCAAGGTGGCGGTGTCCGCGCCGGACTCGATCAGTACCAGCGTCGACAGCACTACTTCTTTGCCGGCAGCACGCAGGCGTTCGGCAATAGTCAGCCAATCGGACAGGCGCAATTCATGGCGGCGCGAACACACCGTTTCGCCCAGATAGACGATATCGACGGCGGAGTTGGCAATGGTTTCATAGAACTTGAATACATCATCGCGTCCCCAGTAATACAGTATCGGACCTAAAGCAAGTTTCAAAATGCATTCTCCTGTGCAGTTATTCCTTTTTACCATCAATCGTGAACGCGAAGGTGAAGCGCAGACAGTACGCATGTACAGTAAGTACGACTGGCGAAACCGACAAAGTGCACGGTTGATTTAGAAATGGAATTATTTCCAAGGGCGGTGATACGCCCCTAATGTGTGTTGTTGTCCTTCGGCCACCTTGTCCAAGTCCGTCATCCAGACCGGCTTTACCGAATAGCGCTGCAGGTTTTCGCGGCAGCTATCGATTGCTTCGCGCCAAACTTTGGTCACTTGTGCGGTATAGGCAGGACTGCGCTGGCGCCCTTCGATCTTGATTGCGCGCACGCCCATGCGCATCAATTGCGGCAATAATTCCAGCGTGTTCAGGCTGGTGGGTTCTTCAATCGCGTAATAGTTTTCGCCGCGGACATCGAAGCGGCCTTTGCACAAGGTTGGATAACCGGCGTTTTCGCCATCGGCGTAACGGTCGATCAGCACCCCATTCAGGCGCGACTCCAGTCCTACTGGCGTTTGTTGCCAGCGTACCGATTTGGCCGGCGAGCAGACGCCGTGCGTGTTCGGCGCTTCGCCAGTGACATACGACGATAGCGCGCAGCGGCCTTCCACCATCACGCACAAACTGCCAAAACCGAACACTTCAATTTCAACCGGCGTTTTCTTGCTTACCTGTTCCACTTGCGCCAGCGACAGCACCCGCGGCAGCACCACACGGGCTATGCCAAAGTGCTCGTAATAGAAATTGATCGCTTCAAAATTGGTGGCAGAACCTTGCACCGAAAGATGCAGGCGCAAGTTTGGATGATGCGATACCGCGTATTGCATCAATCCCGGGTCGGCCAGAATCACGGCGTCAACGCCGGCATGGGCGGCGCGATCAATCGCAGTGTGCCATTTCTGCCAGCCCGACGCCTGCGGATAGGTATTCAGTGCAAGCAACACTTTGCAACCCCGGTCATGCGCGTAACGAATGCCGGTGGCGATGGTGACATCGTCAAAATTCAGGCCGGCAAAGTTGCGCGCATTGGTGGCATCGCGAAAGCCCAGATAGACGCAATCGGCACCGTTGTCGACTGCTGCTTTAAGCGCCGGCAAACTACCGGCAGGGCAGACCAATTCCATTTTTTCTGTAGCAGCGGTTGCAGTTGCTGCTGCTGCCGCTGTGGCTTCGGGCAAAATATCAACGGTTGTATTCGTCATGATCAATTTATCAGTGGCAATGTAGCGGTGGCGGTGAATGCGTATTGACGGCACGATGCGCGTCAGCTTGGCTGCAGATGCTGTTCCAGCGATTGGGTCTTCAGATCGGCTGGCCTTTGTCCTGTGAGCATGTACTGCATCAGTTCTTGTACCGATCTGATCGCACTGCCGAAGGGCAATTCTTCAGAGCCCCGGAAAAACAAGCCGCGTTTGATGTCGCCGTTCATGGCGAAAGCGAGCTGGGTGTCGATGCAGAACTGGCCGGCCTTGGCGATGCCGTCACGCCAGCCGCACTGGACCAGACATTCGAAGCCCATCGTGCAGGGCTTGGCCTTGGCGATGCCTTTTAGCTTCGCTTCCTTGTCCAGATAGTTGGCCAGCCACGGCGTGCGTACCGCGCGCGCTGGTAATCCGGTGTTGCTGATGAAGGTCACGATATCCTCCGGCCGGGCTTCTAGCAGAACCTTCTTGAAGTTGGGATGGGCGTCACCTTCCTTCGTTACCGCGAATGGCGTACCGAGCTGGACTGCGCTCGCGCCCAGAGCGGATAGCTCGCGCACTTCCTGGTGGCTATTGATGCCGCCGGCAGCAATCAGCGGAATGCGTTCGCGCTCAAGACCAAGCTGCTTGAATAATTCCAGTGTGCCTTCGAGTACGGTAGAAAATGCGAAATGCGGATCGGCTACCTCTTGCGGACTTGCCGCGCCCAGATGTCCGCCTGCATAACGCGGGTTTTCAATCACGATGGCGTCGGGCAAACGATTTTTGCGCATCCATTTTTTCAGTATCAGCGCGATGCCGCGCACGTCGGACAGAATCGGAATCAGCGCGACCTTCGGGTAGTGTGCAGTCAGTTCCGGCAAATCCAGCGGCAAACCGGCGCCTACTACTAATGCGTCGATGCCACTGGCGCATGCCTGGCGCACCGAGGATGCATATTCGGACACCGCACGCATGACGTTGACGGCGAGCATGCCACGGCCATCGGCCAGCACGCGCGCCGCCTTGATTTCCCGATCCAGCGCAATCAGGTTGACGCTATCGATCAATGCCTTGTCGCGCGAACGGTGGGTTTGCGCCATCAGATCCGGATGGTGACGGCGCAGGTCGACGCTGGAAATAGTGCCGACTGCACCGAGCTTTGCCACGCTGCCCGCCAAGCGGTGCGCCGAGATGCCGACGCCCATGCCACCCTGGACGATCGGCAGCAACAATGTATCTTTGAGTTTAAATTTGCGTAAAGGGTGTGGTAATGCGATCTGCAGCACAATGATCCTTGTTGTTGCCGGCCTGCACGAATAACTCGAACAGGCACTGCTACTTGATAAAGACTGATTTAATATTGATTTAAGGCAGGGCGATTATTCGCGCTGCAACCGGTTAAAACCACGATGACGATCCCGTTATACGGGCGGCGATAGCCACGCTCGACGTGCTTCATCTGCCCTGAGCACTTCTGACATATCATAAAATTAGGGGAGTATGATTAAAATTAGTGCAATTTGCGCATGATTTAAAAGCTATCTGCAAAATACACCGGTTGATGTCGAATATGGCGTAGGGCAGGGTGGCCATGCGAAGGGGAATTCCGTATCAGCCCGGTCATTCTAGACTGCCATTAGCCTATGAATCCTTAATATAGATCAATGAGATGGGGCAAGGCTTGATGTGAGAATGACCTATCGTCCACTAGGGTGCATATCATGAAAACGATTAGTGAATACTTGGGTACTGATCATAAGCGTTGCGATCAACTGTTTGCGGCAGCCGAGCATAGTGTTGATCAAGGCAATTGGGAGCAGGCGAAAGCTGCATTTCAGCATTTCAGCGAAGCACAGTTGCACCACTTGACGATGGAAGAAGCAATACTGTTTCCAGCCTTTGAAAATGCAACTGGCAACACGGATGGTCCGACTAGCGTCATGCGTACCGAGCATAAACAAATGCTGGAGTTGATGGAGCAGATGGACGACGCCATAGTAGAGCGGAATGCGTCGAATTTTTTCGGTTATGCGGAAACGCTGAATATCATGCTGCAGCAGCATAATATGAAAGAAGAAAGCATGTTGTATCCAATGACGGACAGGGCACTTTCTTCCAAATGTCATGAAATCATAGATGCCATGGATCACATCGATAGTGTGATTGCGTCTCTGGATAAGGCTGACTGAGGCCGTGAATAATGAGATCGAATTAAACGTCTGCGGACTTGAGCCGCCCGAGCCCATGGAGCGCGTACTCGATGCGATTTCGCTGATGGCTCCGGGCCAGCGTTTGCGTATGGTGATCGACCGCGAGCCACGTCCGCTGTATCGCATTCTTGATAACAATGGCTTTGCGCACGAGACCCACTCCCGCCCGGATTATCTCTACGAAATACTGATTTGGCACAAGGTCTGATGCAGCGTATTTTATCGTTTGATCAAGCACCACCACTGTCAGTCCCGTTGCGATTTTTTTTGACGGCACCCGCGTTTGCAATTCTTGCTTCTCTTTTGCTTATTTGGTATGGCCCACAGGCACTGGAATCCCGTTGGTCTCCTTTGACGCTGGCATTGACGCATTTGTTGGCGCTTGGATTTCTGGTCACTGCGATGATCGGAGCCTTGGTTCAGATTCTGCCCGTGGTGGCCGGCGTCCACCTGCCGCGTGCGGAGTTGACCGCCGGGATCGTACATTTTTTATTGGCAGTCGGCACTGCCGCATTGGCCAGTGCTTTTTTACTGGCACAACCGCTACTCTTTAAACTGGCGCTGCTGTTTCTTGGTTCAGCTTTTCTATGGCTTCTGGGTGCGAGTGTGGTTGGCCTGTGGCGGGTGCCCGATGCCAGCGCCACGCTTTGGGCAATTCGCCTGGCGCTCATTGCGCTGCTTGGTACCGTCATACTGGGCGCAACGCTTGCCAGCGCGTTTGCCTGGACGCTTGGGCTGCCGCTGATTGAATTGACGAATTTGCATGCCCGTTGGGGCCTGCTTGGATGGGTCGGCTTGCTGGTCGTCGGGGTCGCCTATCAGGTGGTGCCGATGTTTCAGGTGACGCCGCTGTATCCACCTTATTTGACGCGTTGGCTGGCGCCAGTGCTGTTTCTGCTATTGCTGGTTTGGTCGGCTGTCGATGCGCTAGCGCGGCAGCAGACCAATGGCTGGAATGCCGCGATGTCAATTCTTGTTGCGCTCGGATTCATGCTGTTCGGGCTGACTACCCTGTACTTGTTATGGTTCAGAAAACGTCCCAAGCCGGATGTTGCTGTGATGTTCTGGCGTACTGGCATGGCAAGTTTAATTGTCTGTGCTGTACTCTGGATTGCCGGGCGCTTGATGCCGCAGATTACGGTCGCTCCTTCGTACGCACTGTTTTTGGGGGTGCTATTTATTGTCGGATTTGCTTACTCGGTAATCAATGGCATGCTCTACAAGATCGTGCCATTTTTGGTGTGGTACCACTTGCAAAGCACAATAAAACAGCGCGGAATTGTGCCCAACGTGAAGCAGGTCTTGCCTGATAGCGTGACTACCAAACAATTTTTTGCCCATCTGGCAGCGCTGCTCATATTACTGGCAGCGGTGCAGTGGCCGGGTGTTTTGACGCATGTCGCCGGACTTGCTTTTGCCATGTCTTCATGCTGGCTGCTGGTAAACCTGATTGGCGCAACACGCATGTATCGACGCATCAAACTGCATGCAGCGCATAGTCTTGCGACGAAATAAGCGCGCTGCTATGCCTTGTTTTTATCCTTCGGGCTGCTATCCCTCATAGTTGCGCAGTTTCTCGATATTCAGAATGGTAATATTTTTTCCGCTGACGTTAATCAGCTGGTTTTCTGACAAGTCATGCAGAATGCGCGAAAAATGTTCGGGTGTCAGATTGAGTCTGGATGCCAGCACCGCCTTGCTAAACGGCAATACGATTTCCTGCCCATTGACCTGCGTATCTGCATCTGCACCGTGCTGCAGTAAGTAGCCGATAACACGCTGGGTGCCGGAATATAAAGAATACGCTTCTACGTCACAAATCAAACCATGCAAACGCCGACTCAGGCCGGCTAGCATTTTGCGCGCAAACAGCGGGTCCCGTTCCAGTTCTGCCAGTACCGCTGACTTGGAGATATGCAGCAGCAGAGTGTCAGCCAGCGCTTGGGCGGCAACGATGTAGGGCTTGTCCATGAACATAATAGCCTCGCCAAAACTATGGCCGGGACCAATGATTTCGACTATTTTTTCGCTGCCTTGCGAAGAAGTAAATGCAAGCTTGACCTGTCCATAGATGACGGTGTGAAAGCCGGTGCAGACGTCGCCGCGTTGAAACAGCGTTTCTCCGCGCTGCACATGCATTTCTGAGGTGCCACTTGCGATGCGATCCAGTTCCTGCGGTCCCATTTGATTGAATAAAGCGAGCTTGGAAAGGAAATCCTGGGGTTTAATTTTGGGTTTATTCATGGTTTTTGACGCATTTTTTACAGAGTGAGAGAGATTCTATCAAAAACCGATTTGTCGAAATAGCGCGTCTGAAGATTACGCAGCTTTAGTTTTGATGCTAAAAAATGATCTGCGCACAGAATGGAAAAAAGAAGTTCCTTGCTGATTTCCGCCTATTCTCCCACGGCTACTACACATTGCAGCAATATGCGGAAAGCCGTCATCCTCCTTCTACCCCTTTTGACCTATAACGTGTCACGACTGGCTAGATACTCCGGAGAAGCCGCTTAGGCAGATTGCCTTGCCGGAATAACCCTTCGACCAGTAGCCCTTTAGCGATGCAAGCCATAAGCTTGGTGTGTTGGATTGTGCGTCTATGGAGGGGTATCGTGGAAATCAAGAATAAGCAGCTTTCTGTATTAGTTGGCAGTACTTTCGCATTCACCATTTGTTTTGCAGTGTGGATGATGTTCGCAGTCCTGGGCATTCCGCTCAAGACACAACTGGGACTCAATGAAACCCAGTTCGGTTTGTTGGCAGCTACTCCTGTCCTCACGGGTTCGTTGGTGCGCGTGCCGCTTGGCATCTGGACCGATCGCTTCGGCGGCCGCGTGGTTTTCTTCTGGCTGATGATGATCTGCGTCGCACCGATTTACCTGATGAGCTACGCCACAGAATATTGGCATTTTTTGGTGCTGGGGCTATTTGTCGGACTGGTCGGCGGTTCGTTTTCGGTCGGTACGCCTTATGTTGCGCGCTGGTTCAACTCGGACCGTAAAGGTCTGGCGATGGGCGTGTTTGGCGCTGGAAATTCGGGAGCCGCGCTGACCAAATTTGTGGCTCCGGCGATTATCGCTGGATTCGGCTGGCAAATGTTGCCCAAGGTGTACGCGGTAGCCATGTTCATTACAGCGCTGCTGTTCTGGTTTTTTTCCTTTACGGACAAGTCGCATCAGGTCAGCGCAAACGTCTCGTTTTCGGATCAGTTGAAGGTGCTGAAAGATCCGCGCGTCTGGCGTTATTGCCAGTATTACTCGGTGGTGTTCGGCGGCTATGTCGGCCTGGCGCTATGGATGACCAAGTACTACGTAGCCGAATATGGCTTTGATCTGAAGCTGGCGGCATTGTTGGCAGCCTGCTTCTCGTTGCCGGGTGGTGTGTTGCGCGCGATGGGCGGCTGGATTTCCGATAAATACGGCGCTCACAAGGTCACCTGGGCGGTGATGTGGGTGTGCTGGGTTTGCTTCTTCCTGTTGTCTTATCCGCAAACGAATCTGGTCATTAAGACCGTTACCGGCGATGTGAATCTTCATATCGGTCTGTCATCAACGATGTTCACCATTCTGCTGTTCATCGTCGGCGTCGCAATGGCGATCGGCAAGGCATCCGTTTTCAAATTCATTGGTAACGATTTTACCCACAACATCGGTGCCGTCTCTGGCGTTGTCGGTCTGGCTGGTGGCTTGGGCGGCTTCTTCCTGCCGATCATGTTCGGCGCGTTAGTCGATCTGACAGGTGTGCGTTCCAGTACGTTCATGTTGTTGTACGGGACGGTGTGCGTGTCGCTGGTCTGGATGTATTTCTCGTTCAAGCCGCAGCAAGAGCCAAGCAAGAAGGTCGTCGCTCTCGCAGCATAAATTGTGATTAAGCGTAATTAAGTCCAGGGTGGCTGGTGCTGCCTTGGCGCGCGTTCCTTAATAGTGAATCAGGAGAAAAAGATGAGTACTCATGTCATTGATCGATGGGAGCCGGAAGAAAAAAGCTTCTGGAAAAGCCAGGGAAGTTCGATCGCAAATCGTAATTTATGGATTTCCGTTCCGGCATTGCTATTGGCTTTCGCGGTCTGGATGGTATGGAGCGTAGTGGTTGTGAATCTGCCGAATATCGGCTTCAAGTACAGCACCAATCAGCTGTTCTGGCTGACCGCTTTGCCGGGTTTGTCGGGTGCAACGTTGCGGATTTTTTACTCGTTCATGGTGCCTATTTTTGGTGGCCGTAAGTGGACCACCATTTCCACTGCGTCGTTGCTGATCCCTGCGATTGGCATCGGCTTTGCGGTGCAAGACATCAATACCGGTTACCCCACCATGTTGATACTGGCTCTGTTGTGTGGTTTCGGCGGCGGTAATTTTGCATCTTCGATGGCAAACATCAGTTTCTTTTTTCCTAAGTCACAAAAAGGTTACGCGCTAGGCATGAATGCCGGTCTGGGCAATCTCGGCGTATCGGTAGTGCAATTCGTGGTTCCGTTGGTAATCACTGCCGGCGTCTTCGGTGCGCTGGGCGGCGAGCCGCAAGTCTGGGCCAAGGCCGGTCAGACCAAGCAGTTCTGGCTGCAAAATGCTGGTTTCATCTGGGTGCCGTTCATTGTCATCACCACCTTGGCCGCCTGGTTCGGCATGAATGATATTGCTTCTGCCAAAGCATCTTTTGCCGATCAGGCGGTGATTTTCAAGCGCAAGCATAACTGGTTGATGTGCTGGCTGTATGTCGGCACTTTTGGATCTTTCATCGGATATTCGGCAGGTTTTCCTTTGTTGATCAAGACCCAGTTTCCCGATGTAAATCCGTTGCAATATGCCTTTCTTGGCCCATTGGTTGGCGCATTGACCCGTGTTGCAGGCGGTTGGGTTTCAGATAAGTTGGGTGGCGCAAGGGTCACGTTCTGGACTTTCATTGTCATGATCGCAGCCGTAATCGGGGTTATCAACTTCCTGCCAGAAGCCGGCAACACGGGCAATTTCTGGGGTTTCTTCTGGATGTTCATGCTGCTGTTCGCCGGTACTGGCGTTGGCAACGCATCGACTTTTCGCATGATTCCAGTGATTTTTCTGACCGAGCGCCAGCGTGAAGCAGGCAAGGACGCGGTAGCGCAAGCTCAGGCAATTGTGGACGCCAACAAAGAAGGTGCTGCAGTACTGGGCTTCACTTCTGCGATTGCTGCCTACGGTGCATTTTTCATACCGAAAAGTTACGGCACCTCGATTGCACTGACGGGCGGGCCAGATGCGGCGTTATGGTGTTTCATCGGTTTTTACGTTACCTGCGTGGTTGTCACCTGGTGGTTTTATTCCCGTAAGAATGCAGAAATGCCCTGCTAATAGCAGTAGCGCACTGAAAGGTAGTCCGGCAAAACTAGTCATTAAGAACTAGGGAGTAGTTCGGACTACCTGTGGGAGTCCGACTTCTTGCGAATGGTAAGAGGCGGGCTCCCTGTTTAGAATAATAGTTACACATTCCCGATTAGCAGTTTTAATGATTAGCGCCTGCCTGTCAGGCGCATGTTTGGAGAGACCATGAGTCACTTTCTGGATCGTTTGAAATTCTTCAGCAAGACCAAGGAAACTTTTTCCAATGGGCACGGCGCAGTCGTCAACGAAGACCGTACTTGGGAAAATTCCTATCGGCAGCGCTGGCAGCACGACAAGATCGTTCGCTCAACCCACGGTGTGAATTGCACTGGTTCGTGCAGCTGGAAGGTCTATGTCAAAAACGGCCTGATTACATGGGAAACCCAGCAAACCGATTATCCGCGTACCCGTCCTGATTTGCCGAATCATGAGCCGCGCGGTTGTCCGCGTGGCGCCAGCTATTCCTGGTATGTCTATTCGGCCCAGCGCGTGAAGTACCCAATGGTGCGCGGCCGCCTGATGGAAATGTGGCGTGAAGCACGCAAAACCATGGCGCCTGTTGCGGCCTGGGAATACATCAGCCAAGACCCGGAGCGCTCGAAACAGTACAAATCGATACGCGGGCTCGGCGGTTTTGTGCGGGCCAAGTGGGATGAGACCAATGAGATCATCGCCGCCGCCAATGCTTTCACGATCAAGAAATTCGGCCCGGATCGTATCGTCGGTTTTTCGCCGATTCCAGCCATGTCGATGATTAGCTATGCTTCCGGCACCCGTTATTTAAGCTTGATCGGTGGCGTGGCGCTGAGTTTTTACGACTGGTATTGCGATTTGCCGCCAGCCAGCCCGCAAGTATGGGGCGAGCAAACCGACGTGCCGGAGTCGGCAGACTGGTACAACTCGACCTATCTGATGGTGTGGGGCTCCAACGTGCCGATGACGCGCACACCCGATGCCCATTTCTATACCGAAGTGCGTTACAAGGGCACCAAAACAGTCGCCGTATCTTCCGACTTTGGCGAGATGGCCAAGTTCAGCGATATCTGGCTGGCACCGAAGCAAGGCACCGATGCCGCGATGGCGATGGCGATGGGCCATGTGATCCTCAAGGAATATCACGTTACCGGAAAATCCGCCTATTTCCGCGACTACGCCAAGCAATACACCGATTTCCCGATGCTGGTGCTGCTGAAAGAGAAAAACGGCGCACTGGTGCCGGAGTACTTCCTCCGCGCCTCGCACCTGGACAACAATTTAGACGAAACCAATAATCCGGAATGGAAAACGTTGGTCATTGATGACGCCAGCGGCGATATCTGCGCGCCGGCCGGCTCGATCGGTTTCCGCTGGGGCGAATCCGGCAAGTGGAATCTGGAAATGAAAACCGGCACTAGCGGCCGTGTGATCGATCCACGCTTGTCTTTGATCGACTGCAGCGACGAAGTACTGCCAGTCGGATTTGCCTATTTCGGCGGCAAGGACGCCAGCGATATGTTGCTGCGCAATGTGCCGGTCAAGAAAGTGCACATGGCAGACGGCAGCACCGCGCTGGTTACCACCGTGTACGATTTGACTCTCGCCAACTACGGCATCGACCGTGGTCTGGGTGGCGGCAATGTTGCGGTGGATTATGCCGACGATGTACCGTACACGCCGGCCTGGCAAGAGAAGCACACCGGCGTCAAGCCGGCCGATGTGATTACGGTTGCGCGCGAGTTCGCTGAAAATGCCGACAAGACGCACGGCAAGAGCATGGTGATTGTCGGTGCCGGACTGAACCACTGGTATCACATGGACATGACCTATCGCGGCATCATCAATATGTTGATGATGTGCGGTTGCGTCGGCCAATCCGGCGGCGGCTGGGCGCATTATGTGGGCCAGGAAAAACTGCGGCCGCAAACCGGCTGGACGCCACTGGCGTTCGCACTCGACTGGAATCGTCCGATGCGCCAAATGGCCGGCACTTCGTTCTTCTATGCCCACACCAGCCAGTGGCGCCACGAAAAACTGCATGCAGCGGAAATCCTGTCGCCATCGGCGGACGGCAAGATGGCCGAGATGGCATTGATCGATTACAACGCCAAGTCCGAACGCATGGGCTGGCTGCCATCCGCGCCGCAACTGGAAACCAATCCACTGGAAGTTACCCGCGCAGCGGAAGCTGCCGGCATGGATGTGGCGGATTACGCGGTAGAACAAATCAAGGCTGGCAAGTTGAATTTCTCGTGCGACGATCCGGACAATCCTGCCAACTTCCCGCGCAATATGTTTGTCTGGCGCTCGAATATCCTGGGCAGTTCCGGCAAAGGTCACGAATATTTCCTGAAATATTTGCTGGGTACGCAAAATGCCTTGATGAGCGATGAAGACGGCTGCGTCAAACCGAAGGATGTAAAAATGCGTCC
Source organism: Gelidimonas diazotrophica (assembly GCF_055694025.1). Lineage (NCBI taxonomy): Bacteria > Pseudomonadati > Pseudomonadota > Betaproteobacteria > Burkholderiales > Oxalobacteraceae > Gelidimonas > Gelidimonas diazotrophica. The sequence goes on along the minus strand of NZ_CM146349.1, from coordinate 2,587,249 downwards.
GGCCGCAGAAGGCAAACTCGATCTGATGGTGGTACTGGATTTCCGCATGTCGACCACTTGCCTGTATGGCGACATCGTGTTGCCGACAGCAACCTGGTATGAAAAGGACGATTTGAATACGTCCGACATGCATCCGTTCATTCATCCATTGTCGGAAGCTGTACAGCCGCTGTGGCAGTCGAAATCGGACTGGGAAATCTACAAAGGCCTGGCTGAGAAATTCTCCGAAATTGGTGGCGAATATCTGGGTACGCAAAGGGATTTGATCCTGTCGCCGCTGATGCATGACACTCCCGGCGAACTGGGACAACCGTTCGACCCGAAAGACTGGCGCGCCGGCGAATGCGAACCGATTCCAGGCAAAACCATGCCGAGCATGACCGTAGTCGAGCGCAATTACCGTGATGTGTACAAGAAATTCACATCGATTGGCCCATTGCTGGAAAGTATCGGCAACGGTGGCAAGGGTATCGGCTGGAAAACCGGACATGAAGTCGAGGTGTTGCGCGGTATCAACCGCACGGTGCTGGAAGAGGGCGTATCGAAAGGCCAGCCGCGTCTGGATACGGCGATCGATGCAGCAGAAATGATTCTGTCATTGGCGCCGGAAACCAACGGCCATGTGGCGGTCAAGGCATGGGATGCGTTATCCAAGATGACCGGGCGCGATCATACCCATCTGGCGCTGCCACGCGAACATGATTCGATTCGTTTCCGCGATGTGCAGGCACAACCGCGCAAGATCATTTCATCGCCGACCTGGTCAGGCCTGGAAAGCGATGAAGTCAGCTACAGCGCCGGCTATACCAATGTGCATGAGCTGATCCCATGGCGCACTCTGACCGGCCGTCAGCAGTTCTATCAGGATCACCTGTGGATGCGTGATTTCGGCGAGGGTTTGTGTGTCTACAAACCGGCGATCAATACCAAAACCACGGCGGCAATGCTGGGTGCGCAGCCCAACGGCAACAAGGAAATCGCGCTGAACTTCATCACGCCGCATCAGAAGTGGGGCATTCACTCGACCTATTCGGACAACTTGCGGATGTTGACGCTGTCCCGTGGCGGTCCGCACGTATGGTTGTCGGAAACCGATGCCAAGACAGCCGGCATTGTCGATAACGACTGGATTGAAGTTTTCAACGTCAACGGTACGCTGACAGCACGCGCAGTGGTCAGTCAGCGGGTGCCGGAAGGCATGACCCTGATGTATCACGCACAGGAAAAAATCATCAACGTGCCAGGTGCGGAGATGTCGGGCAAGCGCGGCGGTATCCATAACTCAGTCACGCGTATCGTCACCAAGCCGACCCACATGATTGGCGGTTATGCGCAGTTGTCGTATGGCTTCAACTATTACGGCACGGTCGGTTCCAACCGCGATGAATTTGTGCTGGTTCGCAAGATGAAGAATGTGGAGTGGCTGGAAGGCCCGCTGAAAGAAATCGCGTAGTCACCGTAGGATGGGTGAAACCCATCGAGATTATCGTCCGCTGAGTGCCGATGGGTTTTACCCATCCTACGGAAGCGGAATATCTGGAGTAAAGCATGAAAATAAGAGCACAAATCGGCATGGTGCTGAACCTGGACAAGTGTATCGGCTGCCATACCTGTTCCGTCACCTGCAAAAACGTGTGGACCAGCCGCGATGGCGTGGAATACGCGTGGTTCAACAACGTTGAAACCAAGCCGGGTATCGGTTATCCGAAAGAATGGGAAAACCAGGATAAATGGAATGGCGGCTGGCGTCGTAACGCCGCCGGCAAGATCGAGCCGCGTCAAGGCAGCCGTCTGAAAATCCTGGCCAATATTTTCGCCAACCCGAATTTGCCGCAGATCGACGAATATTACGAGCCGTTCACCTACGACTATGAGCGCTTGCAGAACGCGCCTTTGTCGGAAACGCCACCGACCGCACGTCCGATCTCGGTCATCACCGGCAAGGTCATGGACAAGATCGTCTGGGGTCCGAACTGGGAAGACGATCTGGGCGGCGAATTCGCCAAGCGCAGCAAGGACAAGCTGTTCGACAACATGCAAAAAGAGATGTACGGCACGTTCGAGAACACCTTCATGATGTATTTGCCGCGGCTGTGCGAACACTGCCTGAATCCGACCTGTGTCGCATCCTGCCCATCCGGCTCGGTCTACAAGCGCGAAGACGATGGCATCGTGCTGATCGATCAGGATAAATGCCGCGGCTGGCGCATGTGTATTTCCGGCTGCCCATACAAGAAAATTTATTACAACTGGTCTTCCGGCAAGGCCGAGAAATGCACGTTCTGCTATCCGCGTATCGAAGCCGGCCAGCCTACCGTCTGTTCTGAAACCTGCGTCGGCCGTATCCGTTACTTAGGCGTCCTGCTGTACGACGCCGACAAGATCGAAGCGGCGGCATCGGTGGCGGATGTGCAGGATCTGTACGAAGCGCAACTGGATTTGTTCCTGGACCCGCATTCGCCTGAAGTGATCGAGGAAGCGCGCAAACAGGGCATCCCCGATTCATGGCTGGAATCGGCTAAAAGATCGCCGGTCTACAAAATGGCGAAAGAGTGGAAAGTCGCATTCCCGCTGCATCCGGAATATCGCACGCTGCCAATGGTCTGGTATATCCCGCCACTGTCGCCGATCCAGGCTGCAGCCGAATCCGGAAAAATGGGTTTGAACGGCATTCTTCCAGATACCAAGAGCTTGCGTATTCCCGTCAAATATCTTGCCAATCTGCTGACTGCCGGCAAGGAAGCACCTGTCATCAGCGCGCTGGACCGGATGCTGGCGATGCGGGCTTACATGCGCAGCAAGACGGTGGACAAGGTTGAAAACCTGACAGTGTTGCAGCAAGTCGGATTGAGCAAGGCAGAAGTCGAAGACATGTACCACATTATGGCGATTGCCAACTATGAAGACCGGTTCGTGATCCCGAGCAGCCACAAGGAAATGGCAGAAGACAGCTTCAACGAAAAAGGTTCGTGCGGCTTCACCTTCGGCAACGGTTGTTCCGACGGTGTCAGCGAGCCATCCTTGTTCGGCAAGAAAAAGCAGGGATCGGCGATTTTCATGGCGATGCCGAAATCCCGTAAAAAGCGCGAAGAAAACGTTTTTTAGGACTGCCTAGTGTCGGGCGCTTGCGCCCGGCACTGGCCCCGCTCTGATTATCCATGAAGGAAACGCTATGCAACACTTCCAGATTTTATCCGCGCTGCTGCTCTATCCCGAGCCTGCGTTGCTGGAGAATTTACCCACACTCGAAGCGGAACTGGCAAAAACACCGCTGATGCACGCGCCGTTGCGCCCGTTGCTGGATATGCTGGCGACGCACGATTTGATCACGCTGCAGGAACGTTATGTCACCACGTTCGACCGCAACCCATCGCATTCGCTGCACTTGTTCGAGCATATCCATGGCGAATCCCGGGATCGCGGGCAAGCGATGGTGGATTTGATGGAAGAGTACAAAAAACACGGTCTGGACATGACCGGTGAGGATTTGCCTGATTTCGTTCCGCTGTTCCTGGAATTTTTGTCGCAAGTCGACGAGCAGGAAGCGGCGCGCTTATTGTCGGACGCGATTCATGTGCTGGCGCACATCGGCCGCAAGCTGGCAGCCAACGGCAGCCCGTATTCCGGCGTCTTCGATGTTTTGCAGCAATTGAGCCCGATTGCCGCCGAAGAATTGACCGAGCCACCGGTGCGCAATATGGATGAAGCGCTGGAAACCTTCGGCCCCGGCGCCGATGGCGTGGAACCCTTGCTGCAAACCCATGTCGGCGGTGCGCAACCGATCAACTTCTATCCAAAAGGGACCACCGGCAACCTCAAAGCTGCCCGCTGATCCAATGACAAAATAGTGATGCGTTTGTGCATCAAAAAAGGAGTACATCATGGAATATTTCCACCAATTCATTTACGGGATTTACCCCTACATCGCGCTGGCCATCTTCCTGCTTGGCAGCCTGATTCGTTTTGATCGCGAGCAATACAGCTGGAAATCCGACTCCAGCCAGATGCTGCACACCGGCAACTTGCGTACCGGAAATATCCTGTTTCATATCGGCATCATCGGCCTGTTCTTCGGTCATGCGGCAGGTTTGCTAACCCCGCTTTGGGTCTGGGAGGCACTCGGCATCGCGCATGGCACCAAACAATTGGTTGCCATGGTAGCCGGCGGCATCATGGGCAGTCTGGGCCTGATCGGCATCCTGATCCTGCTGGTGCGGCGCTTCACCAATGACCGCATCATGGCCGTCACCACCATCAAGGACAAGGTCGTCATACTGTGGATACTGGTCACCCTGTTGCTGGGATTGTCATCGATCTTCGCTTCCGCCGGCCACATGGATGGCCACATGATGGTGCTGCTGGTGACTTGGGCCCAGCATATCGTGACCTTCCGGGGCGACGCCGCTTCCTTCATTGTCGATGCTCCGCTGGTATTCAAGCTGCATCTGTTCATGGGCATGTCGCTGTTCTTGATTTTCCCATTCACGCGTCTGGTGCATGTCTGGAGCGGTTTCGGTGCGGTTACTTATCTCGGCCGCGCTTTCCAACTGGTGCGCCCTCGTTAAATTATGTGTGTGTGCGCTGCGGCAATATTGCACGGCGCACGCCAATCCCTACTGAAAGGCAAATACCATGAGTATTTCAGTCAACGGCGTTGAAATCACCGACCATGCCATCGAGCAAGAGCTGCCGCATCACCAACAGGCACAGCATCCAGTCAAGCAAGCGGTAAACGAATTGATCTTGCGCACCTTGCTGCTGCAAGAAGCCGACCGCCTGGAGATTGCCGCAGAGGATGATGACGCCCGCGTCGAAGCCCTGTTCGCGCAAGAAGTGCGGGTGCCGGAAGCCGATGAAGCGACCTGCGCCACTTTTTACCGCAACCAGCCGGCATTGTTTAGCAACGGCGAAATGGTCGAAGCGCGCCATATACTGTTTCAGGTCACGCCGTCTGTCACGCTGGAGTTGCTGCGCGACACCGGAGAAGCCATTCTGGCCGAGTTGCACGTCCATCCTGAACGTTTCGATGCATTGGCGAAGGAATATTCGAACTGTTCTTCCGGCGCAATGGGCGGCAATCTGGGTCAGCTCTCACGCGGTCAGACGGTGCCTGAATTTGAAGATTTCGTGTTTCGCCTGGCATCCGGCGAGATGGGCGAGCGCTTGCTGGAAACCCGTTTTGGCTTGCATATCGTGCAAGTGATGCGCCGCGTGGAGGGCGAATTATTGCCGTTTGAGGCGGTCAAGTCGCAAATCGCCGATCAGTTGACGCGACAGGCGTGGCAAAGCGCAGTGCATCAGTATCTGAAAATTTTGGTTGGCAAGGCTGACGTGCAAGGCGTCACGCTCGAAGGTGCGGACACGCCGCTGGTGCAATAATCCAATAACCTGCACACGATTGTTACGCAGTCGTCTGCAGGTTTTTATATACACACTATTGTATATTTATATGCCGCAATAATAATATGCGGCAATGATGGCATTATTGCTTATACTCCCGATTTTTTAAATAATCATCATGTCTGGACAATGCTGCGATGCGCTGATTTCGTGCACGTTCCCGCACGTTTTTGCATGTTCTTTAACGCGTCAAGACGATTTTTTGGTACAGTCCGCCGAAAAAGGTTTGCTTGCGCAGGCTGGATGGCTTGATGTTTTGCGGGAAATAGAACGCAAGATCGTGCTGCCAAAGATCGTCCGCAAAAGGCTCCAGACGTCTTAATAGCGCCTGTAGTGGACGGCGCAGAAGATTCCATTTGCCTGGGCGATGGTAGTCGACTATGACGATTTTTCCACCGGGCTTCACGACCCTGAATGCTTCAGCCAAGGTGCCGCGGCGTACCTCTTCCGGTTGTTCGTGCAGCAGGAAAAAAATCAGCACCCGATCATAGCTGCCATCGGCAAAGCCGAGCGCCGCCGAGTCGCGCTGGAATAGCGAAACGTTGGAATCAGGTGCCAGCTTGCGCTGCAGATTCTGGAGTTGGATCGGCAGCACGTCGATCACGTCCAGTGTCGCATTGCCGGCATGGCGCTTACACAGGCGCGGGGTCAGATCGCCATAGACACAGGCCACTTGCAGCGTGCGGCCGCTGGTCGGCCGGCCGATTTCATCCAGGGCTGCATTGCGCAGCTTTGCATAATTGCCGAACAGGATCAGGTTGACCAGCCATTCGCGTTCGAAAATTCTGACCGCACGCGGATGGACATACGCCCACCAATAGATTTTTTGCAAATATGCCGGGATCGGTAATTTCTTGGATGCGGTATTGAAATCAAGCTTTTTATGGGCAGCTTCGATAGAAGAAGGTGAAACAGGTTTCGAAGCAAGATCAGGCATTATTTTCCTTGTGTCCTTGTGCCGTTTTGGCAGCAGGCGGTTATGTCTGCCATTGTGGCAGTCCATGCAAGTTTTTCTTGTTTTTTGGCAATAGAATGTTTTTCTGTGCACTTTGCACCTGTTTTTGCGCACGCATTTCCTATGCAATCTGCACACGACTGCGCAAAGCTTGAGTGTGGCTTTTCTTTTTAAATACTGCACATTGTATTTTTTAGTCCCACAATTATATCGTGCGGGAACCAGTGTTTTTTAGCTATACTCCAATTATTCTATTTTTCTGCAGCCACCAAAAAATTATGGCGAGCCTGCGCTGCGCTGTTCTAGTACGCTTTACACCTAAATAACTAGCTTGGCTAAACCTTCATGCCGACAGGCACGGCCGGTCTGATGCAATAAAATTGTGTCATTGATCCGCGATTGAGACCTGCGTGACTGCGTTGACTGCATGTCCGGGCATGCAGCTGGTAGTCGCCTTAGCGTATCGCACAAACAGGATGTGGCAAAAATATGAATGATATCGAAAAGTTTGTGCGCGGTTACCACCGTTTCCAACAGCAATACTTCAGCGATCAGCAAACGCTGTTCGATAGTTTGCGCGAATCGCAGAACCCAAGCACCTTGCTGATTGGCTGTTGCGATTCACGGGTGGACCCGATGCTGCTGACTGGCAGCGACCCTGGCGATCTGTTTATCGTGCGTAATATTGCCAATCTGGTACCGCCTTGCGCCGAGGATGCACCGCCCGGAGTCAGTTCCGCCATCGAGTTTGCCGTATGCAATCTGGAGGTCAAGCGCATCATCGTGCTGGGCCATGCGCGCTGCGGCGGCATCCGGGCTTTGCTGTCGCCGTCCGAAATTGCGCCAGAGACCAATTTCGTCGCGCGCTGGATGCGCATTGCCGAACCGGTGCGGGACCGGGTATTGCGCGATCTTGCACACAAGTCTTCAGAGGCCCAGCACAAGGCGTGCGAGATGGCGAGCATTTTGCATTCGCTCGATAATCTGCTGACATATCCATGGTTGAAGCGCCGCGCAGAAGAAGGAAAATTGATGCTGCACGGCTGGTATTTCGATATCGAAACCGGCGCGTTGCTGGCATATTCTCCACGCCAGCAGGAGTTCTTGCCGCTGGTCTGCCCGCTGGACCCGCCGTCAAAAGGCACGCACCGAAAAACCAATTTTTGAAAAGCCTTGCAAAACTGCATGGACAGTTTGTTGACTGCGGTATTACAACAAGACGGATTACAACAAGACGGATTACAACAAGACGGATTACAACAAGACGGCTGCCGGAGCATCCTGCGCCTGAACTCACTTTAACGACAAGACACGACAAGACACACCATGACATCTCGGGTATTAGGCATTGTGGGTTGGTCCGGCAGCGGCAAGACGACGCTGCTGGAATACCTGTTGCCGCAATTGGCCGCACAAGGCTTGCGGGTGAACGTGATCAAGCACAGCCATCACGATCTGGAGCTGGAACCGGCGCACAAGGATAGCGCACGCTTGCGCGCTGCCGGCGCAGCCGAAGTCTTGCTGGCTTCGCCTTACCGCTTCGCGCTGATCCATGAATTGCGCGGCGCTCCCGAGCCGACTCTGGCCGAGCAGTTGGCGCGCTTGTCTGCTGCCGATCTGACGCTGGTGGAGGGATTCAAGCGCGAGCCGATTCCGAAGCTGGAAATTCATCGCCCGGCCCTGGGCAAGCCGGCGCTGTATCTGGACGATATCGACATCGTGGCGGTGGCGTCCGATGCTGCGCCACCGTTGCTGTCGCGCCAGCTTGCCTGGCTTGACCTGGCGCGGCGCGAGCAGATCTTGGCATGGGTGATGACTTATGCCAAAAATGGCGTAATCTGCACCCCATGACACTCGACACCATCCTGCCTGCCTGGCAGCAACTTTCCACCAAAATCGTTAGCGTATTGCTGGGATTTCTGGTTCTGGCCCTGATGGCAATCGGCGCTACGCTATTTTTGTCGTGGCAGCTCGAAGGCAGTTCTGCTGCAATCAATGAAGCCGGCAGTCTGCGCATGCAGAGCTATCGTTTGTCCATGGTGTTATCGCGCTGGGTGAATGAGCCGGAGCCCGTGGGTACCCGGCAGTTGGTGGATAAACAACTGCAGACGATCGAAGCCAAGTTTTCCCTGTTGCAAAAAGGCGATCCGCAGCGCCCGCTGTTTTTGCCGCCCGCCGCCGAGATTCATGCCGAGTTCAATATTGTTTCGGCGCAGTGGCATCAAAAGTTGCTGCCTCTGGTGAACATCATGCTGTCCCAGCAGAATCCTGAACGAGAAGCGAGTTGGCAGCGTTATTACCCGCAAGTCGATGATTACGTGGCGAGTGTCGATGCGCTGGTAAAAATGATCGAAAAAGACAGTGAAAAACGCACCTTCTGGCTGCGCTCGTCGCAACTGGGACTGGTGGCATTGGCGCTGACTGGCACTGTGATCGTAATTTACCTGATGTTCCTGTTAATCATCCAGCCGGTTACGCGCCTGTATGACGGCATGCGGCGCATGACGGACAAGGATTTCAGCGTGCGTTTGCCGGTAGAGAGCCACGATGAATTCGGCCGCTTGAGCGAGGGATTCAATCATATGGCGGACCGCCTAGAAAATCTGTACAGCAGTCTGGAAAGCCGTGTTCAGGAAAAAACGGCAGCGCTGGCCGAACAGAATCAAAAGTTGGCGCTGCTTTACGATATTGCCGCTTTCCTGCAGGTGCCGCAGCCGGTGGAAGCCATTTGCGAAGGCTTTCTGGACCGAATCAGCCGCTATTTCCAGGCTGACGGCGGTTCGGTGCGGATACTGGACCCGATTCGGGGCAACTTGCACATGGTGGTGCATAAGGGGATTTCCGAAAAAATGGTGGAAACGGAGCACTGCCTCAAAGTCGGTGACTGTTTGTGTGGCGAGGCTGCATTAAAAGGCGTATCGGTTGTACATAATCTGCAACAGATGGATGCGGCGCAGCAATTGCTATGCCATCGGGAAGGTTTTGCCACAGTATCGGTGTTTCATATTTACGCTCGCGATCAGCATCTCGGATTTTTTAATATGCATTTCCGGCAAGTGAAAACCTTCAACCAACATGAAACTGACTTGCTCGCTACGCTGGGTCAACTGCTCGGAGTGGCGATTGAAAACCTGCGGCTCGCCATGCGCGAGCGCGAAATGGCAATCTCCGAAGAGCGCAATATGGTGGCGCAAGGATTGCATGACAGCATCGCTCAAGGACTGACGTTCCTGAATATTCAGGTGCAACTGCTGGAGGATTCGCTGCAACAGGGCAATATCGAGGAAGTCACCGAAATCGTGCCTGCATTGCAGGCCGGGGTGAAAGAGAGTTATGAAGATGTGCGCGAATTATTGCTCAATTTCCGCAGCCGTTTAGCCGAAGGCGATCTGGTGCGGTCTCTGCAGACAACAGTGGATAAATTCCGCCGTCAGACCGGTATTACCGCCGAATTTGTCGCCGATGTCGATGGTGCGCCATTTCCGCGCGAACAGCAGCTGCAGATTCTGTTCATCGTGCAAGAGGCGCTTTCGAATATTCGCAAGCATGCGGTAGCCAGCCATGTCGAAGTCAGTTTGTCGGACCAGAAGGATTTTGCCTTGACCATTCGCGATAACGGTATTGGTTTCGATGCGGAAACCTTGCGACAAAAGGGTGAAAGCCATGTCGGCATCAACATCATGCGCGAACGTGCACAACGCCTCCGCGCTGCGTTTGATATTGCCTCCGTGCCCGGTTCCGGCACCACCGTCGTACTGCATTTGCCGCACGAACAGCGTCTGGCAGCATGATTACTCCCTACAAAGATTCCCATGGATAACCCGACCGCCGCTCCTATTACGCCTATCACGCCTACCAATCCTATCAGCGTACTGTTGGTTGATGATCACAATTTGTTTCGCAGCGGCATCCGCTCGCTGTTGCAGCGCCATGCGGATTTTACCGTCGTCGGCGAAGCGGCCGATGGCGTGGAAGGTGTCAAGCGCGCCAGACAGTTGCAGCCTGACGTAATCTTGCTCGACCTGAATATGCCCGGTATTTCCGGCCTGGAAACGCTGCAACTACTATTGCAGGATCGTCCCGATACGGCGGTAATCATGCTGACCGTATCGGAAGACGCCGAAGATTTGGCTGCGGCCTTGCAGGCGGGCGCACGCGGTTATCTGATCAAAAATATCGATACCGATTTTCTGGTGCGCGCAATCCGGCGCGCTGCAGCAGGCGAGCCGGTAATCGCCGAAGCGATGACGGCCAAACTGGTGGCGCAATGGCAAGGTGGCAATGCTGTGCAACCCAAAGTTCTGCCCTCCGAACTCGATATATTGACGCCGCGTGAAAAAGAAACTCTTGCCTGCCTGGCGCGCGGCGAGAGCAATAAGAACATCGCGCGCTCTCTGAATGTTGCCGAAAGCACGGTGAAAATACATGTGCAAAATATTTTAAAGAAGCTGAATTTATCCAGTCGTGTGCAGGCCGCGGTATTTGCTGTTGAACACGGCGTCGCTACCGGCGGCGCTGAAAAGCAGGGGTAGCAATTTCTTGAAAAATCTCGGCGCAATGTTGGGCTGGCAAAGCGTTATTCCAACCTGTGCGCTCAAGAAATATGTTGGAGTATAGGCAAAAACATGCCATTTCCCGCATATATATAATGCGTATTCATAAATACATGCCGCAGTTAGTAGCTTGGCGCTGAGCTTGCGAAGCCCAGCATTATGCGCATAATGTTGATCTGACAAAGCGTTAGTCCAACCACCAAAAGCTGCTTCAATATTGGTTCATTTTTCTCGTGACAGCACATATGCGTAACATTAGTTGCTTTATTCAAAGCCACAATATAAGATTCATATAATTTATATCTTTAAATGCGGGGCAATATGGCGCTTATGACTATTGATGAACCCAAGGTGTTGCGACCAGGGAAATCGTCGCCGACACACCATCCATTGTGGGCGCTGGGGTTTCGGCCTTTTTATATGTTGGCTGCAGCCTTTGCCGCTGTCAGCATTCCGCTGTGGCTGGCAAAATATTTCGGCCAGATGTCCGGCTTGGCAAATATAACCGTCAACTGGCACATGCACGAAATGGTGTTCGGCTTTGCGATAGCGGTAATTATCGGCTTTCTGTTTACCGCCGGGCGCAACTGGACCGGTTTGTGGACTCCGCGCAGAGGCCATTTGGCGCTGCTTGCCGGCGTCTGGCTGGCAGGGCGCATTGCCATGTTGAGCGCTCCGGCCTTGGTCGCGGCGCTGGTGGATATATTATTTCTGCCGCTTGCAGCCTGGCCCATATACCGCGTACTGCAACGCTCTGGCAACAAGCGCAATATGTTTTTAATCGGCTTGCTCAGCCTGCTCACAACCGTCAACATACTCTTTCATCTTGCGGCTCTGGGCTGGATTACCACCTCAACCGTACTGATAATACAGGCCGCTATTCTGATTGTTGTGATGATCGAATCCGTGATCGGCGGGCGCGTAATTCCTGGCTTTACATCCAGCACTGTTCCCACAGCCAAGCCCCTTGTTAATTCTAAACGTGACCGCCTGACCATTGCATTGACTGCATTGGCAAGCCTGGCATGGATTTTCACCTTTCCCCCGCGGTTGATCGCCGCATTGGCGTTTGCAGCAGCCTGTTCGCAACTGTTGCGGCTGGGTGGATGGAAGCCGTATAAGACTTTGCAACACCCATTGCTATGGATTTTGCATCTGTCGTATGGGTGGATTCCCTGCGGCTTTATCCTTATCGCTTTGGCGGCCCTGCAAGTGGTTCCGGCAAATTCCGCCTTCCATGTATTGGCGATTGGCTCGATGGCAGGACTGATCATGGGCATGATGACCCGCACCACTCTTGGTCATACCGGAAGACCGCTGAAAGCGGGCCGTAATGAAGTATTGATGTATGTATTGATACAAATTGGTGTCGTCGCGCGGTTTTGCGCCGCCATCAATACCACCGGATTGCGAGATGGTGCGCTGGTTGTGGCCGCAGCGAGCTGGTCGGCGGCATTTGTATTCTTCCTGATTATCTATGGCCCGTATCTCTACAGAGCGCGCCTTGATGGCAAGGAAGGTTAGTCGAATAAGCTTGGATTCTCCCCTCTCGGTGCAAGGTAGCAGGGGTGAATCATATTTAAAATAGCTGCGATCAATATCTGATCGTCAGCTCAGTTGGCGGGCAAATAATTCCAAATGATGATCGGTGCTGCCAAATTGCAGTTCTATCGCCATCAGGCGTTTAAAGTAATGGCTGACATCGAGTTCATCCGTGACCCCCATTCCGCCATGAAGTTGCACCGCTTGCTGTCCCACAAAACGACAAGCCTGGCCAACCACGACTTTTGCCGCTGACATGGTCCGCCTGCGCAACGCAGGACCCTGTTCCAGACAACTGACCGCAGTCAGATAACGCATCGAACGCGCTTGTTCAATGTGCAGCGCCATCTCGGCCATCCGATGCTGCAACGCCTGGAATTCCCAATGGGAACGCCATTTATATTTCATACTGCATCATTTCCGTCGCCTGTTGGAACGTCGCCGTCCAGTCGCTTCATGTTATCCAGCAACTTGAGCAGGTAATGCAGGGTGTGGGTCATATCACTGACTGAGAAATCCGTGAGCGCCTGCTCATAGTAGCCATTGATTCTCGGTATCGCTTTGTTGTTCCAGACCTCGTGGCCTGATTCGGTCATGGTGATTAGCCGTGAGCGCCGGTCGCGTCCGTCCGGGTCGCTGCTGAGATGGCCGTCGCGCTCCATCCGGCTGATCAATCCGGACAGATTTTGCCGACTTACCAACAGGTAGCGCGCCAGATCCCCCACGCTCATTCCACCTTCCGCTTCTGGGCGCGATAGAGCGCCAAGAACAGCCCACTGTTGCGTGGTAAGACCTAGGTCCTCAACTGCCCGGGTACCTGTTTTATGCAACATGTTTGCGCATTGATACAAACGGAAGAACAGCCTGTTAGCCAACTCCATGCGCGTTGTAGTGATCGAGTTGTCTGGGTGTTTCATGGATTCTCCAGTAATTTATCTATTACGAAAATAATTATTATATGAATAATACGTAAATATATTTGCATATAATTCTTCAATTTAGTGCTTGCATAAACACTAATCGTAAAATAATATATGTAAATGTATTGACGTATATGCGGTAAGTTTCGACCGCGGCGCGTAAGGATACCAACCTTGATAACTCTGGTGGAGAAAACTATGCAACGATTTGACGGAAAGACAGTAATCGTGACTGGCGGCGGCGGTGGTATCGGTGGCGCTACCTGCCGGCGTTTTGCGCAAGAGGGTGCGCGTGTCGCGGTGTTTGACATGAACCAGGAAGCTGCGCAGAGCGTGGTGGCCGACATCGTCACGGCCGGCGGCATGGCGGCGGCGTTCAAATGCGACATCACCAACCGGGCTGAGGTCGATGCCGCTGTCGCCGCGACCGAGGCTCAACTCGGCCCGATTGATATTTTGGTCAACAACGCCGGCTGGGATGTTTTCAAGCCCTTCGTCAAGACCGTGCCTGCCGAGTGGGACAAACTGATCGCCATCAACCTGACCGGCGCGCTGCACATGCACCACGCGGTGCTGCCAGGCATGGTCGAACGCAAGTACGGTCACATCATCAACATCGCATCGGATGCGGCACGTGGCGGCTCTTCGGGTGAAGCAGTCTATGCCGCCTGCAAGGGTGGTCTGGTTGCTCTGTCCAAGACACTGGCACGTGAACATGCTCGCCAAGGCATCACCGTCAACGTGGTGTGCCCGGGTCCGACCGACACCGCCCTGCTGGCTAGTGTGGCCGAAGGTGCCCGTGATCCGGCCAAGCTGATCGAAGCCTTCAAGAGCGCCATTCCGCTCGGCCGCCTCGGCCAACCAGATGATTTGGCAAGCGCGATTGTCTTCTTCGCCAGCGACGATGCCAGCTTCATCACCGGCCAGGTTATTAGCGTGTCCGGCGGTTTGACCATGCACGGCTAAGTCGTTCGGTCACTTTCACAACCCTATTCAAGAGAGAACACCATGGAATTCGAAGACATCCTCTACGAAGTGCGCAACACAGTTGCCTGGATCACGATCAACCGTCCTGAAAAGATGAACTCGTTTCGCGGCCAGACCTGCGACGAAATCATCAAGGCTCTGAACAAGGCTGGCTACGACCGCAACGTTGGCGCGATCGTGCTGGCTGGCGCGGGTGATCGCGCTTTCTGTACTGGCGGTGACCAGTCTGCCCACAATGGCAACTACGACGGCCGCGGCACCATCGGGCTGCCGATGGAAGAGTTGCATACCGCCATCCGCGACGTGCCCAAGCCGGTAATTGCCCGCGTGCAAGGTTTCGCCATCGGTGGCGGCAACGTGCTGTGCACGATTTGCGACCTGACCATCTGCTCTGACAAGGCGCAGTTCGGCCAGGTTGGCCCCAAGATGGGCTCGGTCGACCCCGGCTACGGCACCGCTTTCCTGGCGCGCGTGGTCGGCGAAAAGAAGGCGCGCGAAATCTGGTACTTGAACCGTCGCTACTCCGGTGCCGAAGCGGTGGCAATGGGCTTGGCCAACGTCTGCGTGCCGCATGACCAGCTGGACGCTGAAGTGCAGAAGTGGGGCGAAGAAATTGGTGAACGCAGTCCCACGGCCATTGCGATTGCCAAGCGCAGCTTCAATGCCGACACTGCCCACCAAAGCGGCATCGCCGGTTTGGGCATGTACGCGCTCAAGCTGTACTACGACACAGAAGAGTCGCGCGAAGGCGTTAATGCGCTGAAAGAAAAGCGCAAGCCTGACTTCCGTAAGTACGCTAAATAAGGCCAGTCGGCCAAAGTATCCCAGCTCTTGCCTTTTGAATCCAAACAGGAAACATGATGAATCCCTACATTGACGATGACCTCGCGACACTGGCTGAACACGCCCGTCGCTTTGCTACCGGGCGCGTGGCACCGGGCTTTCTTGAACGCGACAAAACTCGCGTTCTGGATCGCGCACTGATGCGTGAGATGGGCGAGATGGGTTTCATCGCGCCTGAATTGCCGGAGCAGTATGGTGGACAAGGGTTGGGTTGCCTGGCAGCGGGCGTGATTCACGAAGAAATCGCGCGCGCCGACCTCAGTATTTCCTATATTAATTTGCTGGCCTCGCTCAACGGACAGATTCTTGCGCAACACGGGAAACTGGAAGTTGTTAAGCCCTGGTTGGACAAGCTCACTCAGGGTGAGGCGCTGCTTGCGATTGCGCTGACCGAGCCGCGCGGTGGTTCCGATGCGGCCAATCTGCGCCTGAAGATGGAGCGCGTCGGCGACCACTACGTGCTCAACGGTGAAAAAACCTCAATTTCGGCAGCCGATCAGGCCGATGCCGCCGTGGTGTTCGCCCGCACCGGCTCGGTCGAATCTGGTGCGCATGGCGTGTCTGCGGTGCTGGTGCCGATGGATTTGCCAGGAATCACTCGCAACCGCTTCGATTGTCATGGTCAGCGCGCCATTGGCCGTGGCTCGCTGTTTTTTGAGAACGTGAAGGTGCCCGCCGATCACCTGCTGGGACAGGAGGGCAAGGGCTTCGTGCAAGTCATGCAAGGATTTGATTTTTCCCGTGCCCTGATTGGACTTCAGGTGCTGGCGGTGGCTCGTGTTGCACTGGAAGAGACCTGGGAGTATGTCGCCCAACGGCAGGCATTTGGCCAGCCCCTGTCTGCATTCCAAGGTGTGTCGCACCCGCTTGCAGATTTCGACACGCAGGTGACTGCTGCACGGCTGCTATGCCTGCAAACACTCTGGCTCAAGGACAAGGGTGCGCCGCACACCGCCGAAGCCGCGATGTGCAAGTGGTGGGGGCCCAAGCTGGCTTACGACGTCATACACCAGTGCCTGCTGATGTTCGGTCACGGCGGCTATGACCACGGACTGATGGAGCAACGGCTACGGGATGTGCTGGGCTTTCAGATCGGTGACGGTACCGCTCAAATCATGAAAACCATTGTTGCCCGCACTCGTGCCGGACGTGCGGCAGTTCCGGTGTAACCCTGCCTCCGGCACGGCAATAAAACACACAACAATTAAAGGAGACAAACCATGAAATTCGATGCTGTTTTGATTCCGCCGCGCCGTGCGGCGAGCATTGCGCAAGGGCTCTGGCACGACAGGACGATCAACGACTATCTGGATGCCTGTGTAGAGGTCGCTCCTGACAAAGTCGCACTTACGGCCGTACAGGTTGACGGTGGCGCAACCACGAGCTTCACTTACCGCGAATTGGCTGCCATGGCCGACCGCATAGCCGTTGGTCTGTCGCGCCTGGGCGTAGGCCGTAACGACGTGGTGTCGTGCCAGTTGCCCAACTGGTGGCAGTTCACGCTGACATATCTGGCCTGCTCGCGCATTGGCGCGGTGATGAATCCGTTGATGCACATTTTCCGCGAACACGAGCTGTCGTTCATGCTCAAGCATGGGGCTGCAAAGGTCATGATTGCGCCCAAGATATTTCGCGGATTCGACTACGAAGAGATGGTGACGGCTTTACAGCCGAGCTTGCCTGATCTCCAGCATGTCGTGATCGTGGGCGGTAGTGGCGCCAACAGCTTTGAGTCTCTGCTCAGCGGCCCGAAATGGGAGCAGGAGTCTGATGCGCAGGACATCCTGAGTCGTCACCGTCCGAGCCCGGACGACATCACGCAACTGATCTACACCTCGGGCACCACGGGTGAGCCAAAAGGCGTGATGCACACCGCCAACACAACCATGTCCAACATCATCCCTTATGCAGCACGACTGTACTTGGGTTCCGATGACGTGATATTGATGGCATCACCGATGTCGCACCAGACGGGCTTCATGTACGGGCTGCTGATGCCCATCATGCTCAAGGCCAGTGCGGTATTGCAGGACATATGGGAACCCAGGAAAGCTGTGCAGCTGATACGTGAACATGGCGTCACTTTCACTATGGCCTCAACCCCGTTCCTGACTGACCTGGCCAAGACGGTGGCGGAATCCGGTAGCGCAGTCCCCACGCTGCGCACCTTCCTCTGTGCTGGAGCCCCGATTCCGGGGCCATTGGTCGAACAGGCGCGCCAGGCAATGGGAACCAAAATCATCTCGGCCTGGGGCATGACCGAAAATGGGGCAGTCACGCTGACGAAGCTGGATGACGACGATGAGCGCTCAGTCAATAGCGACGGTTGCCCACTTCCCGGTGTGGAGGTGAAGGTGGTGGATTTTGATGGTGCTGCACTTCCGCCTGGCATCTCAGGCCAGTTGCTGCTGCGCTCTTGCTCGAACTTTGGTGGCTACCTGCATCGCCCACAGTTCAACGCTACCGATGCCGACGGCTGGTTCGACACAGGAGACCAGGCGTGCATCGATGCGCAGGGTTATATCCGCATTACCGGGCGCAGCAAGGACGTGATCATTCGTGGCGGCGAGAACATTCCGGTAGTTGAGATCGAAACGATGTTGTACCGGCATCCTGCCATTGAAATGGTAGTCATCGTCGCTTACCCCGACCAGCGGTTGGGTGAGCGGGCCTGTGCAATCGTTGTTCCAAAATCGGGTCAATGCGTCGACCTGCCTTCGATTGTGGAATTCTTGAAATCACAGAAGGTCGCCATTCAATACATCCCCGAGCGCCTGATCGTGCGTGCAGCGATGCCCAGCACACCGACCGGAAAGATCCAGAAATTCAAGCTGCGCCAAATGCTTATCGACGGTGCAATCTGAAGTTCCATGTCACATCTCACCAAACCACACCCGAAGACAACAATCATGGAAGATTCCCTAGTTCTGGTAGAAACCATCGGTCGGGGCGGCATGATTACGCTGAATCGGCCGCAGCAGATGAATGCCATCAACCATGCATTGATGGATGCTTTGGGGTGTGCGCTGCTGGCGATCAAGGAGTCGGTCAACCGTGCTTACGAGTCGTCGCTGTCCGAAGGCATCGGATTCGAACGGCGTCAGCTGCATGCGCGCTTTGCCAGCGCTGACGCACACGAAGGCATGGCCGCTTTTCTCAATAAACGCAAGCCGGTGTTCCAACACCGCTGACGCCCCACCACCACTTACGAATGGATCATCCATCATGTCACTAGATAACGAATCCTTTGAGCTCTTGCTCGCCACCGTCCAGCGCTTCATCCACGAGCGTTTGGTGCCTGCTGAAAACATCGTGGAGGAACTCGACGAGGTGCCTGCAGATATCGTCGAGGACATGAAAACGATGGGCTTGTTCGGCCTGTCCATCCCCGAAGAATACGGCGGCATTGGCCTGTCGATGAGTCAGGAGTGCCAGGTGGCCTTCGAGCTGGGGCAGACCGCGCTGGCATTTCGTTCGGTGTTCGGCACCAATGTGGGCATCGGCTCGCAGGGTATTTTGATGGATGGTACCGAAGCGCAAAAGCATGAATTTTTGCCGCGTGTGGCCAGTGGTGAATTGATTATGTCGTTTGCGCTCACGGAGCCTGATGCAGGGTCCGATGCGGCCGCGCTGAATACCAAAGCCGATCTGGATGGCGACTTCTATGTGCTCAATGGCGTCAAACGGTTTATTACGAACGCGCCGCGTGCCGGCGCATTTACGCTGATGGCGCGCACCGGTGGTGCTGGTGCCAGTGGCATTTCATCGTTCATCGTGCCGTCCAATCTGCCCGGTCTCAGCCTCGGCAAGGCTGACAAGAAGATGGGCCAGCGCGGCACCAAGACTTGCGACGTTATTCTGGAGAACGTGCGGGTCCCGGCCGCCAATATCATTGGCGGCGTGCCCGGCAAAGGCTTCAAGACTGCAATGAAAGTACTCGACCGTGGACGCTTGCATGTGTCGGCGCTGTCCTGTGGCGTAGCGCAACGGGTACTGAACGAGTCGGTGGCCTACGCCCGGGAGCGCAAACAATTCGGCCAGCGCATCGGCGACTTCCAGCTAGTCCAGGCCATGCTGGCTGACAGCCAGGCCGAACTGTACGCCGGGTGGTCCATGGTGCAGGACTGCGCCAAACGCTATGACGCCAAACCAGAGGGTCAAAGCGATCCGGATGTCAGCATGCGCGCTTCGTGCTCCAAGATGTTCTGCACCGAAATGGTCGGTCGTGTGGCTGATCGCGGCGTTCAAGTGCATGGCGGCGCAGGCTATATCAACGAATACGCGGTAGAGCGTTTCTACCGTGATGTGCGGCTATTGCGCTTGTACGAGGGCACTACGCAGATACAGCAACTCATCATCGGCCGCGAGTTGATGCGGCGCGACTGAGCTGTTTTTTCCCCTTTTATTATTGAAAGACTGTGATGACCATAAGTCCCAACCGTGCATCCTTCCAGTGTTTGGCGTCATACGCCATCTGGTCAACCTGGAAGTGGTCAACACCCATGAGGGCACACATGATGTGCATGCGCTGATTCTGGGACGTGCCATATTAGTCCCCGTCAAATGCGTGGTCGACTACAACACTCAAGGTTTGGATCAAGTCGGACAACAGCGGTGTCGAGATCGCCAACGTCAAGATGCGCATGAACTCGTTTGACGAGATTGCTATCGAAGAGGCCGCGCGCCTGAAGGAAAAGGGCGTGGCGAGCGAAGCCATTGCCGTTTCCGGAATCCGATACGTTTCTTAAAAAAATAGGGGGTATCATAATTTTTATGGCATCTTGCGCATATATTTATTGGTTATACAAAATATACCAAATACAGTATTTGGAATGCGTTTAACGCTCACTTGATCCTGCTTATCGGGAACATATTAGGAACACATCATGGCCGTACTCATCATTGCTGAACACGACAACGCTTCGTTAAAAGGAAGTGCACTGCATACCGGCAGCGAATTCCATATCCTGGTGGCGGATTTGTTCGTCGCAGTGCCGGAACTGGTTGGCGCACTATGAGCGCGAGTGAGGTTCTGTTGGAGCCGATAGTCCATACCGAGCGTGATGGTGACGTGCTCGTTGTTATCATCAACAACCCTCCGGTCAACGCCGGTTCGCTTGAAGTCCGACGCGGCCTGCTGCAGGCCATTGCCACTTTGCAGACGACGCCCGATCTGCTTGCAGGAGTGCTGATCGGCGCGGGGAGCACTTTCATTGCTGGTTCGGACTTGCGCGAATTTGGCAAACCACTGGCGGTGCCGGAGCTACCGACCGTCATCGCGGCCATCGAGACTTGCTCCAAGCCGGTTGTGGCTGCGCTGCACGGCGCTGCGTTGGGCGGTGGTTTCGAGCTGGCGCTGGGTTGTGACGGGCGTGTCGCGGCGGTCAATACCGTAGTCGGCCTGCCCGAAGTGAGGTTGGGCATCATTCCGGGCGCGGGCGGCACCCAGCGTGTGCCGCGGCGTGTCGGCGTGGCGCGTGCGATACAAATAATTTGTAGCGGCGAGCGTATTTCTAGTGGCAAAGCGCTGGAGTTGGGCCTCGTGGACGACGTGGTGAGTACCGACCTGCGGGCTGCTGCCATCGCCTATGCCCGCTCACTGGCTGGACGCAAGTGCCGCATCCGCGATGCGTCGGTACCTTCGGACGATTTGGCAATCATTGAATCTGCCGTGCAATCCGCCTTGCGTACCGGCAAGCGCCGCCCTGCGGTCATGGCTGCGATTGAGGCGATTCGGGCCGCAGTTCAATTGCCTTTTGACGATGCGCTGGCAAACGAACGTTCGGCATTTCAGCAGTTTCGGATTTCGCGCGAAGCCTTCGCGCTGCGCCATCAATTTTTTGCCGAGCGCGAAGCGATGAAGCTGCCGAAGGCGCTTCAGGCAACGCCCCGGCCTGTGCAAACGGTCGCCATCATCGGTGCCGGCACCATGGGCTCTGGCATCGCCATCAGCGTCCTCGACGCTGGCATGGACGTGCTGCTGGTGGAACAGGATGAAGCCGCGTTGCAGCGCGGCAGCGAGCGCATCCGCGAGCACTACAAAAACCGCGTGGACAGCGGCAAGCTCAAGGCGGCCCAGGCGGCGGCCAACGAATCCCGCCTTACGCCGACTACCGACTGGGAACAGCTACGCCGCGCCGATCTGATCATTGAAGCCGTGTTCGAAGAGATGGCGGTCAAGCATGCGGTCTTTGCCAAGATCGACGCCCATGCGCGTGCGGGTGCCGTGCTCGCCACCAATACCTCCTACCTGGATGTGGACGCCATCGCCCAAGCGACATCCCGCCCCCAGGATGTGCTGGGTCTGCACTTCTTCAGCCCGGCCAACATCATGAAACTGCTGGAAGTGGTGCGTGGTGAGCAGACCGCACCGGATGTGCTGGCTACCGGCATGGATCTGGCCAAGCGCTTGGGCAAGCAGCCGGTGGTAACGGGCAACGCCTTCGGCTTCATTGGCAACCGCATCTACAACGCCTATCGAAAGCAATGCGAGTTCATGCTCGAAGATGGTGCCTGGCCCGAACAAATTGACGCTGCGCTACAGGCTTTTGGCTTCGCCATGGGGCCGTTTTCCGTGGCCGACCTGTCCGGCCTGGATATTGCCTGGCGCATGCGCCGCGCCCAAGCGGCCACCCGCAACCCCGATGAACGCTATGTCGCGATCCTTGATCACCTGTGCGAGCAGGGGCGATTTGGTCAGAAGGCCGGCGCTGGCTACTACATCTACCCGGAGGGCAAGCGATCCGCAACCACCGACCAGACGGTGCGCGGCATCATCGAACAGGCCTCCACCCAGCGCGGTATCGGACGTCGTTTGCTGCGTGATGTGGAGATACAGCGCCGCGCACTGTTGGCCATGGTCAATGAGGCTGCGTTGTTGTTGGTCGAAGGCGTGGCAAGTCGCGCTACCGATATTGACGTGGTGATGGTGCAAGGCTACGGCTTCCCGCGCTGGGAAGGCGGACCAGTGTTCTGGGCTCGCCAGCAGGGTGCGGCCGCGCTGCAGACCGGTATGGATGAACTGGCCAGATGCAGCGGCGGCAGCTTTGCGCAAGGAAACCTGGCCGTACTGATGGACTGACCGCACAGTGCACAAAAATATCTCTCTCAAATTCCAAGGAGTCACAGCATGAACCAAGCCTACATCTGCGATGCCATCCGCACACCATTTGGCCGCTACGGCGGCGCACTCTCTAGCGTGCGCACCGACGACCTGGGTGCGATTCCACTCAAAGCCCTGATGGAACGCAATCCCAACGTGGACTGGCTGGCCGTGACTGACGTGATCTATGGCTGTGCCAACCAAGCCGGCGAAGACAATCGCAACGTTGCCCGCATGGTCAGCCTGTTGGCCGGATTGCCATTCGAGGTGCCGGGCGTCACGCTCAACCGCCTGTGTGGCTCAAGTCTGGATGCGGTTGGCACAGCCGCGCGTGCGATCAAGAGCGGCGAGGCGCAGATGATGATTGCCGGCGGTGTGGAAAGTATGAGTCGTGCACCGTTCGTCATGCCTAAGGCAGAGACCGCCTTTGGCCGCGCCAACGCAATTTATGACACCACCATCGGTTGGCGCTTCATCAACAAACTGATGAAGGCCAGGTATGGAGTGGACTCCATGCCTGAAACGGCCGAAAACGTCGCCACCGAATACAAGATCGAGCGCGAGGCACAGGACCGCATGGCCCTGGCCAGCCAGCGCAATGCCGTTGCTGCGCAACAGGCCGGCCATCTGGCGCGCGAGATCGTGCCAGTGATCATTCCGCAGAAGAAGGGTGAGCCCGTCATCGTGAGTCAGGACGAGTACCCACGCGCAACCAGCCTGGAGACGCTCGCCAAACTCAAAGGCGTGGTGCGGCCCGATGGCACGGTGACCGCCGGCAACGCCAGCGGCGTAAATGATGGCGCGTGCGCGTTGCTGCTTGCCAACGAGCACGCGGCTGTGCGCAATGGTCTGGTGCCCAAGGCCCGGATAGTTGGCATGGCAGTTGCGGGTGTGCCGCCGCGCATCATGGGCATCGGCCCGGCACCGGCCACGCAGAAGGTGCTGGCCCTCACCGGCCTCACCCTTGATCAGATCGACGTCATCGAGCTCAACGAAGCCTTTGCCGCGCAGGGTTTGGCGGTGCTGCGCTTGCTCGGCCTGCGGGACGACGACCAGCGCGTCAACGCCTGGGGCGGCGCGATTGCGCTGGGTCATCCGCTCGGCGCCAGCGGCGCGCGCCTGGTCACCACCGCCGTGAACCGGCTACACGCCAGCGGCGGGCGTTACGCTCTGTGCACCATGTGCATCGGCGTGGGGCAGGGCATTGCCGTGGTGCTGGAGCGGGTGTGAGCCAGGCATCACAGCCTGCATTGCGAGGGGCGCAAAATAATAATGAATACGGAAATTTCCGGTGACACAGATCGGCGGCGCAACCGTTCGCGTCATCACGGTTCCATGGATTCTGATCTGGGTCAGCCGCAGTCTGTGGTTTGGGGCAAAACGCATTGGTGGCAACAGGGGATAGATGCAGTTATTACTGCTCGAAAAAACCGCTGAATACATGTTTGCTCAGTTTCAAATGCAGGCCATTACACACAATTATTCCTTGGGCTTAAACTGTTTCGTGAACTGCAGCCTTAGCTTAGATAACTCTTTAATTTTTCAATTAAAAGGAATCAGCATGTCAGCACACATCTCCAACGTTCGTACCGAATTCGATCAGGAAATCATCGATATCGTCGATTACGTCATGCATTACAAAGTCGACTCCAACATTGCATACACCACTGCGCGCAACTGCCTGATCGACACGCTCGGCTGCGGCCTGGAAGCGCTGGAATATCCGGCCTGCACCAAATTGATGGGGCCGATCGTGCCGGGTACCTTGGTGCCAAATGGCGCCAAGGTACCCGGTACCCAATTCCAGCTCGACCCGGTGCAAGCCGCGTTCAACATCGGCGCAATGATCCGCTGGCTCGACTTCAACGATACCTGGCTGGCGGCCGAATGGGGCCACCCGTCGGACAACCTGGGCGGAATCCTCGCCACCGCCGACTGGCTGTCGCGCAATGCGGTGGCCGCCGGCAAACAACCGCTGCTGATGAAAGAGGTGCTGACTGCGATGATCAAGGCGCATGAGATCCAAGGCTGCATCGCGCTGGAAAATTCGTTCAACAAGGTAGGCCTCGACCATGTGGTGCTGGTAAAGGTCGCGTCCACCGCGGTGGTGGCGGCAATGATGGGCCTGACCCGCGAAGAAATCCTGAACGCGGTGTCGCTGGCCTGGGTCGATGGCCAATCGCTGCGTACCTATCGCCACTCGCCGAATACCGGCTCGCGCAAATCGTGGGCCGCCGGCGACGCCACCTCGCGCGCGGTGCGCCTGGCCTTGATGGCGAAGACCGGCGAAATGGGTTACCCATCGGCGCTTTCCGCCAAGACCTGGGGTTTCTACGATGTGTTGTTCAAAGGAAACAAGTTCAAGTTCCAGCGCCCATACGGTTCTTACGTGATGGAAAACGTGCTGTTCAAGATTGCGTTCCCGGCCGAATTCCACTCGCAAACCGCGGTGGAAGCGGCGATGACGCTGCATGGTCAACTGGCGCAAGCCGGCAAATCGGTCGCAGACATCAAGCAGATCACGATACGCACCCACGAAGCCTGCATCCGCATCATCGACAAGAAAGGCCCGCTCGACAACCCGGCTGACCGCGATCATTGCATCCAGTACATGGTTGCGGTGCCACTGATCTTCGGTCGTCTGACTGCCGGCGATTATGAAGACAGCGTTGCCGTCGATGCTCGCATCGACCTGCTGCGCGACCAGATCGTGTGCGTCGAAGACCCCGCTTTCACTGCCGATTATCATGATCCTGACAAGCGTTCGATTGCCAATGCATTGACGGTCGAATTCAAGGACGGCAGCAAGTTTGATGAAGTTGTCGTTGCATACCCGATCGGCCATGCGCGTCGCCGTATCGATGGTATCCCGCTGCTGGAAGCCAAGTTCAAGACCAACCTGGCACGCCGATTCCCGGCCAAGCAGCAAAAGACCATCCTCGATGCATCGCTCGACCAGGCCGCACTGGAAGCGATGCCGGTGCATGAATATGTTGATCTTTACGTTATCTGATTTACCTAAAAAATGTCTGCTCATTGGCGTGTTCGAAATGGATTTTGCTTCGCCTGCAGAAAAAATGATGCTCAATATGCTGGCCGCTGTGGCTAAGATCGAGCTGGATTTTCTGGCGGAGCGCACCCAGCCCGGCTTGACCAGAGCCAAAACTGAAGGCAAGACGCTCGGCCGCCCAACCAAGACAACTGCCAACGCGTTGATATCCTCGACAGGCGCAACCAGGACACCAGCGTAAGTGCCTTGTCTCGGACTTATGGCGTATCGCGGGCCAGCATCATGCGGGTGACGTGCAACTTATGAGCCAAAAATCATCAAAGGGAATTTCAGAAATGAAAAGCCCGCGAACCTTGTGGTTGCGGGCTTCTGAATTGGTGCTGGTATGTTTCCCGACCGCCAGCCCCGGTAGTGCCGCCTATTGTTATTGTTTTATGTATAACGTCTCCGATTGCTTGCCAAGATTGCTAATTCAATCTTCCAAGCCCAGGCATGCAAGTCGTTATGGTAGCGACTTGATGTGGTTGCATATTGACATCTAGCAATATTCGTTAAAAATTACCTGCTGTGAGGTAGGACTATGTGATGGGAAGTAAGTGTGTTGCCAATCGTACTAATTGTTCAATACATTTATATCTCGTGTAATCACGGTGGGAATGGTTTTCATTGGCGTTTTGAGCTCGCCCCCGATGGCGGGGCAAAAGTGACCCAGGAGGACACCGGCCGTGATGCCGACGAGGACTTGGATGTATAGCGTAGAAGCAACGTCTTAATGCGTTGCGCGTTCATGCGCGTCTCATCCAGATGAATCGAAATAATCTCGCCGGCTTCGTTTGGCTGGCTTGTTCAGCGATATTGCGAGCGGCTGTTACTCAGCCAGCTTGACCATCTCACGATACAAATCAGCCTTGCCTTCGAAGCCGATACCCGGTAGTTCTGGCAGGAGAATATGACCGTTGTCGACCACGACGCCATCCGGGAAGCCACCGTAAGGCTGGAACAGGTCGGGATAGGATTCATTGCCGCCGAGGCCAAGGCCGGCTGCGATGTTGAGCGACATCTGATGGCCGCCATGGGGAATGCAGCGTTTCGGTGACCAACCGTGCTCACGCAGCATGTCCAGCGTGCGCAAGTATTCAACCAGACCGTAGCTCAGGGCGCAATCGAACTGCAGCCAGTCGCGGTCCGCGCGCATGCCGCCGTAACGAATCAGATTGCGTGCGTCCTGCATGGAGAACAGATCCTCGCCGGTCGCCATCGGATTCTTGTAATAATTGCGCAGCGTCGCCTGGAGCTCGAAGTCGAGCGGATCACCCGGCTCTTCGTACCAGA
This sequence comes from Gelidimonas diazotrophica, assembly GCF_055694025.1. Taxonomy (NCBI): domain Bacteria; kingdom Pseudomonadati; phylum Pseudomonadota; class Betaproteobacteria; order Burkholderiales; family Oxalobacteraceae; genus Gelidimonas; species Gelidimonas diazotrophica. Next base: position 2,560,605 of record NZ_CM146349.1, on the reverse strand, counting down.
ACAGGTCGTACTGTGAGAGCGCCTTGGCGTAGGCCACGGCGGTATCGAGGTCGAAGCGGCCGTTGGCATCGACCGCCAGCTTCTGGCCGTCCTGCAGCACGCTGAGCACAGAATCAATGCGGCGCAAATCCTCGTCGAGCGAGGCACCGCCAATTTTCTTCTTGACCACCGTGTAGCCGCGGTCGATGTAACTGCGCATTTCGTCCTTCAGCTTGTCGTGGCTCTGGCCCGGGTAATAATAGCCGCCGGCTGCATAGACAAAGATCTTCCGGTCTGGCGTGCCATTACCATAGCGATCGGCCAGCAACTGGAACAGGGGCTTCCCTTCGATCTTGGCAACTGCGTCCCAGACCGCCATGTCGATGGTGCCGATCGCGACCGAACGCTCTCCGTGGCCGCCCGGCTTCTCATTGGTGAACATGCAGTTCCAGATTTTGTGCGGGTCGAGGTTGGCACCACTGTCGTCGATCAGGCTTGCAGGGTCCGCTTCTAGCACACGCGGAATGAAGCGTTCACGCATCAACTTGCCTTGGCCGTAGCGGCCGTTCGAATTAAAGCCATAGCCGATCACTGGTTTGCCATCGCGGATGACGTCGGTCACTACCGCGACCAAGCTCAACGTCATTTTGCTGAAGTCGATGTAGGCGTTGCGGATTGGGGAACTGATAGGTACAGTTTTTTCGCGGATTTCAACGATTCTCATGAAGTGTCTTTTAGGGTTATGGACGAGGCTGGTTTTGCAGTGCATGTGCCAAGCTTACTCTTCAAACATGAAGATATAATTCACCTCAATTGAAACCATTATTAACTTCAAGTGAAAATTGAAACTGCACCAGACTTGTCGTTCTTTGTGCTGCTTGCCAAGCTGGGCAGTATGTCGGCAACTGCGCGCCAACTCGGCCTTACGCCGCCGGCCGTCACAAAGCGCCTGATGATGATGGAGCAGCGCCTTGGCGTGCGCCTGGTCAACCGCACTACGCGCCGCATCAGCCTGACAAGCGAGGGTGAGAGCTACTTGGCCCAGGCGACGCAGATCCTGGGCAGCATCCGCGATATGGAGGAATCTGTGTCAAGCGGACGAGTCGCTCCGAAAGGCTTGTTACGGGTGAACGGCACTCCGGGGTTTGGTCGCACCCGAATTGCGCCCTTGGTGTCGCGGTTCGCGCACGCTCATCCAGAAGTCGAAGTAGAACTGCAGTTGACCGACCGGCCGATCAGTCTGGTCGAGGAGGCCTACGACCTTGCGATCCGTTTTGGCGAACTGCCTGACACGCGACTCAGTGCACGCAAGCTCATGTCGAACCGGCGTTTCTTGTGCGCCTCGCCAGCGTATTTGAAAAAAGCAGGCGAGCCGCAGACACCTGCCGAGTTGCATCGCCACCGTTGCATACTTCACCGACAGAACGATGATGTGTACGGCACTTGGAGACTCGAAAAGGGCCGCAAGGTTGAACTGGTCAAGGTAAGGGGCGCTGTATCGAGCAACGACGGCGACGTTGTAATGAATTGGGCTTTGGATGGCCACGGCATCGTGCAACGCTCCGAATGGGACGTAGCAAAATACCTCGCTAGCGGTCGTCTCAAGGAGGTAATGCCGGGATATTCGCTGCCGCCGGCCGACTTGTATGTATATTATTTAAGCCGGCGCAATCTGCCGGCGAAGGTGCGCGCGTTCATTGATTTCCTAGTGGTCGAATTTAGCTGCTGAGAGACTTTCTTGAATAATTTGTTCTTGCCAAAATTGGGCGTGCGCCAAGAGTTACGGCTGACGCGGTGTCCGCGTGACGTCTCTGAAAACTAGCACTCTTTAGCGTCTACCGCGTTTCTATCCATGTCGCGTCACCTAGTTGTTACGGCTCGCGTTTGACGCGTTTTTCGATTTAAATTAATTGCAAATGAAAAGCCGCTCGTGCTCACGGTAACGTTGCAGCACGCCATCGCCATTACAACGGTGTAGGTCACGGATCGCAAAGGTGCGCCGCGAACCTGCTACAAGTCCTGAGCGTGCTGGCCGATAGTGGCTACACGGGGCCGCCGCTGCCCAGTCAGTGGGCAGATGACTTCGAAAGCAGATTGTGACGACTACCCCAATGATGATGAAGCCGATACCCACCATTGCAGGAGAGCGTTGTTGCACGGATACCGTTATTCTCGGGGGAGGGGGAGCCCTCGACCAGACCGATATCCGTGCAACAACACCGATGGCTTGGTATGGTGGAGCGCACAGGTCTAATGCCTATACGTGTCAATGTAGAAGTTTACAACCCTTCCATGTGCCGCTACTTACGAGGTCCTGCAACACCTCCCTACACAGCGTGATGACCGTGGTAGTTGCCGGAGATACAGGAAGGGTATTGCTAGAGCATAGATACACATCGCGCGCAAAGCCTGCTCCGATCGAATGCATTTCAATTTGCTGATTCAAAATTTCTTCATGGGCCGCCGAGTAAGGCAGAATCGTCGCTGCAAATCCGGCCCGGACCGCTGGAATCAAGATGGCCGAAGTGCTGGCCTCGCCAAATAAATTGAAGTTCAGATTAGACTTTAAGAACGCGTGCTCCAGCCGGGAGCGCAAGGTGTTGGGTGCACTCGGCAGAATCAGAGGAAATTCGGCGATTTTTTTAAAGGAAACTGCCCTCGTCCCGGGGACAACACCCGGATAGGTCATTAAATACAGCTCTTCGCGGAACAACGGAAAAAAACTCATGTCCTTGGGTTTCTGAGGATCTGGCACCAGCGAAAAATCCACGCGCCCATGCCTCACCAGCGAAGTCAGATCGGCGCTGGGAACGTCGACGATCTCCAAAACGATGGAGGGATAGCGCTCTTTAACACAGCGCATCAAACGCAGTGCCAGCAGCTTGGCGGTACTGGATGGCATGCCAACCGAGACGTTGCCTGTCACGTCGCCTTCTTTTTTCGAAAGCAGGATGCGGGTATTGTCGACTTGGCGCAGGATGGTCTTGGCATGCCGGTACAGCAAATCACCTTGTTGCGTCGCCTGGATGCCGCGCGAGCTGCGGCTCAGCAGCGCTACTCCCAATTCGTCTTCCAGCAACGTGATTTGCTGGCTTAATGCCGGTTGCGCAATGTGCAGCCCTTCGGCGGCGCGCGTCATATTCTGCGCTTCCACGATCTTGACGAAATAATTCAGCTGTTTCAGGTTCAAGTGGATCTCCTGGGCTATCGCAATGGGACACCTTCCGATGCGTCTCCAGTTTTGGCCATAAGATAATCTTATGCAATGGTCAGAAAACAGTATTTCAAACTATCTAGATTACTGCCTAGAATCCTTGAAAAGACATAAAAGACTAATCTAGGAGACAAGCTAACATGAAACTACCCCTTTCCGGCATCAAGGTACTCGACCTGACCCGTGCATTGTCCGGACCATTTTGCTCCATGATCCTGGCAGATCTGGGAGCCGAAGTCATCAAGGTAGAACCCACTCCGAACGGCGACATGATCCGTCAGTGGGGACCGTTCGATCAAGACATAAGCGTTTATTATCTTAGTGCCAACCGCAACAAAAAAGGTATCGGTGTCGATTTCCGTCAAACGGAAGGGCTGGCGCTGATTAAAGAGCTGGCGTTGAAGTCGGATATTGTGGTCGAAAACTTCAAAGTGGGCACCATGGCGGCCATGGGTTTGGGCTACGAAGAACTTTGCGCTGTCCGCCCCGAACTGATTTACGGCTCCATCTCCGGTTTTGGCAGCACCGGTCCAGCGCGCGACTGGCCCGGTTTTGACCAGATTGCGCAAGGCTATTCGGGCTTCATGAGCCTGACCGGAACACCGGAATCTGGCCCTACCCGCGTTGGTACTGCGATCGGCGACCTCACCGCCGGCATGTGGGTAGCGATTGGCGTGCTGGCCGCGTATATAGAGCGCCAGCGCAGCGGTCTTGGCCAGCATGTGGAAACTTCGTTGCTGGCCAGCCTGCTCGGTTTGCTCAGCGTCCAGGGCCAGCGTTATCTGAGCGTCGGCGATATCCCGCAGCCTTGCGGTAATGTGCATCCGGTCATCGCGCCTTACGGCACCTTCGATACCGCCGACGGTCCGCTCAATCTGGCGCCGGCCACCCAGGACATGTGGGTTCGCCTGTGCGAAGTGCTGGGGTTGCAGTTGTTGACGACAGACCCGCGCTTCAAGACCAATGCCGAGCGCATGCAAAACCGCTTGGTGCTGAAAGAATTGCTGGAAACCAGCCTGGGCAAGAAGACCCGCATGGAATGGACGCCTTTGATGATCAAGGCTGGCATTCCTGCCGGGCCGATCAATACGCTCGAAGATGTATTTGTCGACGAACAGGTCATCGCCTGCAAGCTCGTCGAGACGGTCGACCATCCGTTGCTGGGGATGCTGAAGCAAGTGGCCTTGCCGATCAAGATGCCTGGAACCGCGCAGGGTTCGGTGCGCAGCGCACCCCCGTTGTTTGGCCAGCATACCGAAGAAGTATTGGCAGCTTACGGCCTGTCGCCGGAAGCGATACGGGAATTAATAATAAAAAAAGTGGTATACCAAAGCAGTTGAACGCCGCGAGTGCGACGACGGATAAGTTGTCCGTCGATCGTGTGAGCGATATGAATAACATGAACGGAGACAAACATGAAATTCAAGAACCTAGTATTACTGGCAACGGCTGTCCTGACCTTGGGCAGTGTGCATGCCGACACACTGAAACTGACGCATCAATGGCCGCAGGGCGACGGTCGCGACAAAGGCGCGCGCCACTTTGTCGATGAAGTGGTCAAGCACGATCCTTCCTTCAAGTTCCGGATTTATCCGGGCGCCTCGCTCATCAGCAATCCACTCAAGCAGATCGATGCGCTGGCCGGTGGCTCGGTCGACCTATCGATTTTTCCGCTGATTTACGCGGTCGGCAAGGCCCCTGAGTTTTCCATTACGATTTTGCCGGGAGCAATCAATAGCGTGCAGGATGCGATGCGCTTCAAGGGCACAGACTATGAAAAACGGCTGCAGGCGGTCGCCGAAAAGCAGGGTTTTCATATCCTGACATGGTGGTGGACCGAAGGCGGTATTGCCGATCGCGTGCGCCCGATTACCACGCCCGATACGGTCAAGGGCCTGAAATTCCGCGGTGCCGACCGCACCCTCGACACCATGCTGAAACAGGCCGGCGCATCGGTTTTCGCTATGCCGTCCACCGAGCTGTACAACGCGATGCAGACCGGTGTGCTGGATGGCCTGATGACCTCGTATGAAACCTTCATGAGCATGCGCCTGTATGAGCAGGTCAAGTATGCGACGCTGGGTGGCGACTACACGATCTTCGTGGTGTTCCAGCCACTGGTCATGTCGACCAAGGCGTGGAATGCGCTGACACCGGCGCAGAAGAAAATATTCGAACGGGCCGCCGACGCTACCCAGGCCAACTTTAACGCTGAGCAGGACAAGCTCAAGGCTGAGGTCGTCGCCAAATTCAAGTCAGCCAAGGTCGATGTGCATCAAATGACGCAGGCGGAGTACAAGCAGTGGCTGGATCTGGCTAAGAAAACCGCCTGGGTCGATTACGCCAGCATCAGTCCAGAAGCCAAAGGCTTGCTGGAAGCAGTGGAAAAGCTCAGCAAATAGGGTTCGCAAAATAAGCTGGACGGACCGTTCGAGTCCGTTTCAACCAGAATAAATACGGAGACGACAAATGCATTATTTTAATCGCTGGGTAGCACGCGCCAGTACCGTTCTGGCCGTGATCGCTGCCGGGCTGCTGCTGGCTGCGACGCTGATCATCACCTGGATGGTGGTCAAGCGCAGTATCGGCATGCAGAATTCATGGGAACTGGAACTCTCGATCGAACTGATGATCGGCGCAATTTTCCTTGCTTCGCCATACACGCTAGCAACCGGCGGCCACGTCAAGATGGATCTGCTGGACGCTATCCTGCCTGAGTGCGTCAAGCATAAGCTGGCGTTTATCGCCAAGCTGGCCGGATGCCTGATTTGCCTTTACCTCGGATGGGAAGGGCTGCGCATGGCGCAGCACGCTTTCGTCACAGGCGAGCGGGCGCTGGGAATCTGGCAGCCGCTGTCCTGGCCCAAATACGCGACCATTCCGGTCGGCATGTTCATGACCGCCTTGCAGTATGTGACCAGCATGCACCAGGAGGTTAGCAGCGAGCCTCAGAAGGTAAATAGCAAGGATCAAGTAGCAAGCAGCAAGGATGCGGAGTATTGCGTGCGCTGCGATGCCAATCACAAGGAGGCAGCATCATGTCAGAACTAGAAATTGGCGCTTTGCTGTTTGCCGTTACATTCGCCGTGCTGTTTTCCGGTATCCCGATCTCGTTCGGGTTGATCCTGGTTTCCATTGGTTTTCTGTATTTTTTTGGCGATGCCGGCGGCTTGTCAACGATCCCCAATACCTTTGTAGGCGAACTGTCCAATTTTGCGCTGCTGACCATACCGCTATTCGTTCTGTTGGGCTGCACCATCGGCGCTTCGCGTGCCGGCAAGGACTTGTACGATTCGCTGCATCGCTGGATGTGCAAAATACCAGGCGGCCTGGTCATTGCCAATATTTTTGGCTGCGGCTTGTTTGCCGCGATGTGCGGCTCCAGTCCTGCCACCGCCGCTGCGATCGGGCGCGTAGGCATTCCCGAAATGATCCGGCGTAACGTCCCACCGCGGTTGGCAACCGGTGCAATTGCCGCCGGCGGCACGCTCGGAATCCTGATTCCGCCATCGCTGACCTTCATTATTTACGGCATTGTCACCCACACCTCGATTGCGCGCTTGTTCCTGGCCGGCGTCGTTCCCGGCATCATGCTGGTGACGATATTCGCCGCCTATGCCTGGGCCAGCAGCTACCGCCAACTGCGCAACAATCCGCTGCAAGTCATCGAAAGCTACACGCTTAGCGAAAAAATGTCAGGATTGATTCGCATTCTCCCCTTTTTGGCGATCATCATCTCGGTGACCGTGGTGATGTACGGCGGCTTTGCCACACCGTCCGAAGTGGCTGCGATTGCCGCCTTCCTGGCGCTGGTGATGGTAGTGGTGGTGTACCGGACCTGGCGCTTGACTGAACTCTGGCTCATCATGCGCGAAGCTGTGCGCGAATCCTGCATGATCCTGATGATCGTGGCCGGCGCTGCAGTGTATGCGTACATGATGTCCTACCTGTACATCACGCAAAGCCTGGCGGAATGGATGTTCAGCTGGAATCTCGGCAACTGGGAACTTATCCTGATCCTGAATGTGTTCTTGCTGATTGCCGGCTTCTTCCTGCCGGCGGTCTCAATTATCCTGATGAGCATGCCGGTGATTCTTCCAGTGCTAATCCACAGCAATATAGATCTAGTCTGGTTCGCCGTGATGATGACGATCAATCTGGAAATCGGTCTTATCCATCCGCCGCTGGGACTTAATCTGTTTGTGATCCGCGGCGTCGCGCCTGAAGTTCCATTGCGGGACATCATGATGGGCGCCTTACCATTCGTTGGCATCATGCTGGTCTTCATCGTGTTGCTGGCAGTGTTCCCAGGCATCGCCACCTGGCTACCCGAAACCTTAATGGGGCCTGCATGAGTAAGCGCGCCCGTACCAAACTTGTGATGCCGGCCGAGACCGGCGACGAAACCAGTAAGCGAGGAAAATGATGTCCGATTTGATGCAAGACCAAGCACCTGGCCTCACGCTGGACGGTGCGGTGGCGACGATCACTCTACGCCGGCCGCGTCAGCATAACCGCATCGCGCCGGAAGATTCAGACGTGATTCGCCAATACCTGACGCAGTTGGAAACGACGCCCGGATTGCGCCTGCTAATCCTCACTGGCACCGGAGAAAAAACCTTTAGCTCCGGTTACACGTTGGGCGCGATCCGTGACCAGCTCGACAGCCGCTTTGAAGACATGCTGGACCATTTCGAACGGTTTGCGTTGCCGACCCTGTGCGTGCTGAACGGCAGCGTCTATGGCGGCGCCACCGATCTGGCGCTTTGTTGCGATTTTCGTATCGGCTTGCACGGCAGTCGCATGCTGATGCCGGCATCCCGCATCGGCTTGCATTATTACCCCGGCGGAATTCGGCGCTACGTCACGGTATTGGGCCTTGCTGCGTCCAAAAAATTATTCCTCACCGCGCAGACCATTGGCGATCAAGAGATGTTGCGCATAGGTTTTCTAAGCGAACTGGTAGCAACCGACGAACTCGACGCCACTGTGCGCGCATATGTGGACGGTATTCTCGCGTGCGAACCCAAGGTGGTCACTACCATAAAAGCCGATCTGATGGCGATGGCGGAGGGTACTGCTGAAGAGACCGTACTGCGCGCGCATTACGCCGAATCCCTGAAGTCGCCTGAACTTACGGCCCGGCTCGATGCGATGAATAAACATAATCGCAGTTAATGCCGTTTTTATAGATATATGGGTGACTGTAGGGATTGGGGCGCAGTGGAACGGTGAACCAACTTAAATGGCGCCTGACGCTATTCTCAAAACTCATATTTAGGCGAAATTCACAAAAATCATTTCTAGAATGTATTTTGGAGAACCGAAAACAGCCTTTGCATCATAATTACAACAATCTATATTGAAAGTCTCAAAATCGGTCGCGATGTTGGTATCTCGTTTTTGGGTTTTTATTAGTACCAACAGAGATACCAATAAAATGTTGGTATCTCATGGTATCGGGCTCAACTGCGTGAGACAACAAAAAACCCGCTATGCTGGGAGGCATGCGGGTTTTGAGACTACTCGATACAGTATAAAACATTCTGTTGGTGCCGGGAGCCGGAATCGAACCGGCACGGTGTCTCCACCGCGGGATTTTGAGTCCCGTGCGTCTACCTATTCCGCCATCCCGGCAACGCGTCCGCAATTATCACCGATACCCGCCTTATATGCAACAATTTCATGCGACTGGCGTGGGTATACGTGAATCCGAAAGCGTATCATCGCGGCCTAGATCTGCAGAATTTGCCTTGGGTACATCCAGACACAATGCTTCACTCGCGGTTTTTGTCGCTTTTCATGCAAGGCTGGTTTGGGGCAGATAGCGTGTCGTCTTTGGCTTGTAAAGAGGTGATCGAATTATTCTCATCTTGCTAGTATTCGTGCTTTATGGGTAATTTTTTCAGGGATAATATTGCTGAATTAGCCCTTGACAGAGCTTATGCAGGGTAGCCAAACCGGACGTGAAGTTAGTAAAAGTTATACAGAGAAACAGACTACACACCTTAGCGCTCCGTTATCTCAATCGACCCGCACGAAAAATTAATATTAGAAAACAACATGGCTAAAGAAAAAGCAGTAAAAGAAGAACCGTTAGATAAGCAACTCTGGAAGGCCGCCGACAAGCTGCGGAAAAATATTGATGCCGCCGAGTACAAGCACATCGTGCTTGGATTGATTTTTCTAAAATACATTTCCGATTCGTTTGAAGAGCATTTTGCCAAGCTGAAAGCGGGCGAAGGCGAATATGCCGGCGCTGACCCCGAAGACAAAGATGAATACAAAGCCGAGAACGTGTTCTTCGTTCCTGCGGATGCGCGCTGGTCGTTTTTACTATCCCATGCAAAGCAACCTGATATTGGCGTCTTTGTCGATGACGCGATGGATGCTATCGAAAAAGAAAACGCTTCGTTGAAAGGCGTATTACCCAAGGTGTTTGCCAGGCAAAATCTTGATCCAACCAGTTTGGGCGATCTGATTGATCTGGTGGGTAACATCGCATTGGGCGATGCCAAAGCTCGCAGTGCCGATGTGCTGGGTCATGTATTTGAGTATTTCCTTGGTGAGTTTGCGCTTGCCGAGGGCAAGCAAGGCGGACAGTTTTACACGCCGCGCAGCATCGTTGAACTGTTAGTGAAAATGCTGGAACCCTATCACGGCCGGGTGTTCGACCCTTGCTGCGGTTCTGGCGGCATGTTTGTGCAATCAGAAAAATTCGTCGCAGAACATCAAGGCCGCATCAACGATATTTCCATTTATGGGCAAGAAAGCAATCAGACCACCTGGCGCCTGGCGCGAATGAATCTCGCGATTCGCGGCATCGATAGCTCACAGGTGAAATGGAACAATGAAGGCTCGTTTTTAAATGATGCCCACAAAGACCTCAAAGCCGATTACATCATCGCCAACCCACCGTTTAACGTCAGCGACTGGAGCGGCGAATTGCTGCGCAAGGATGGTCGCTGGCAATATGGCACGCCGCCCGCAGGCAATGCCAACTTTGCCTGGTTGCAGCACTTTGCCTTCCATCTCGCGCCAAATGGCCAAGCCGGCGTGGTGCTGGCCAAAGGTGCGCTCACTTCCAAATCCAGTGGCGAAGGCGATATTCGCAAAGCGCTGATTGAAGATGGCAACCTGATCGACTGCATCGTGAATTTGCCTGCCAAGTTGTTTTTAAACACGCAGATTCCAGCGGCCTTGTGGTTCATGAGCCGCAATCGGAAGAATGGTAAATTCAGGAATCGCAGCGGAGAGATTTTGTTTATCGATGCGCGCAACCTGGGGCATCTGATCAATCGCCGTACCCGCGAACTGTCCTCCGACGATCTGAAGCAAATTACCGACACTTATCACAATTGGCGCAACCCCGAAGGTGATTATGAGGACGTAAAAGGCTTTTGTTGTTCCGCCAGCATTGCGCGTGTAAAGGAGTTGGACTATGTGCTGACTCCGGGGCGTTATGTCGGACTGCCCGATGAAGAAGATGATTTCAATTTTTCTGAACGGTTCGCTGCCCTCAAAGCCGAGTTTGAAGCGCAAGTAAATGAAGAAGAAGCACTCAACGATGCGATTAGGAAAAATTTGCAAAAGGTTGAGTTATGAGTGAATGGCGAGAAGGTAAGTTGGGGGAAATCGTCACCTTTCAAAGAGGTTTCGATATCACCCAAAAGGAGCAAAGCTTAGGCAGCTACCCTGTCGTCTCATCATCTGGCATCAAGAGTTACCATAATGCCAGCAAGGTAAATGGACCTGGGGTAGTTATTGGTCGTAAGGGGACGCTCGGTTCAGTATTCTATTTGAGGGAAGATTTTTGGCCACATGACACTACGCTTTGGATTAAAGATTTCCATGGGAATCATCCCTTTTTCATCTATTACTATCTAAAAAAATTTGAGTTTGAACGTTATGACGTCGGTTCTTCAAATCCAACATTAAATAGAAATCACATTCATCTTTTACCTGCATTATGTCCGGCCCTCCCCGAACAGAAAGCCATCTCCGCCGTCCTCAGCAGTCTGGACGATAAAATCGATCTGTTGCATCGCCAAAACAAAACCCTAGAAGCGATGGCCGAAACACTGTTCAGACAATGGTTTGTGGAAGATGCTCGGGAAGGGTGGGAAGCAAAATTCTTAAGCGGGATTGCGCATTTTCTGAATGGTTTGGCTTGCCAGAAATATCCGCCAAAAAATTCCATTGATAGATTGCCTGTTTTGAAGATTAAAGACCTGGGTAGTGGCATTTCTGACTCTTCAGACTGGGCATCAACTGACGTAAAACCTGAATATTTTGTCGAAAATGGTGATGTTATTTTTGCTTGGTCAGCATCATTAATGGTGAAAATTTGGGATGGTGAAAAATCCATTCTTAATCAACACTTGTTTAAGGTGACCTCGGTTGATTATCCGAAATGGTTTTACTACTTTTGGTGCAGACATCATTTGGAAGAGTTCATCGCTATTTCCGCAAGCCATGCTACGACGATGGGGCATATTAAAAGAAGTGATTTAGATAGGGCGATGGTCTTAGTGCCGAAGCCTGATGAGCTTGAGTTAATGACTAGCCAAATAGAGCCTTTGTTGAATAAATCGATTGCGAATTCCAAACAAATTAAATTACTGATAAAGCTGCGAGATGGCTTGCTGCCCAAGCTGATGAGCGGTGAAGTGCGAGTGAAACACTGATGCAAAAAATACGGTTAGCGATAGAGCAATATGCGCACTGGTCGGGACTCTCGACCTACATTGATCGCATGGAGGCGGCGCTGATATCGGACTTTAGTCTCGCATTGGAAAACGCCAAGGCATTGCTGGAAACCATAGGCAAGGAAATTTGCCATGCCCGAGGTGAACCGTTGCCTGCCGCTCCAAGCATTAACGGTGTGCTAAAAAAAGCCTTTTGCTCTCTCGGCTATTCGAATGATGATTTAGTCAATAAAGTTTCCGGGTCGCTGGCAAACATTGGGCAAGAGATAGGAAATCTCAGGAACCAAATAAGCCCGACATCGCACGGTAAATCACTGGAAGAACTCAGGGAGCGCAACGATAAAGTCGATTTGCTCACACGCGAGTTTCTTATCGATAGCACCTTGGTCGTGGCGGTTTTTCTGATTCGCGCCTTTGAGGGTAGAAGAGAAGATGAAAAACCTTCACTGGCCATCGCGCAAGCAGAAGCGCAACTTGACTATCTTGAAGCGACAGACTTTAACGACTCTTGGGATGAGTCTTTCGGCGAATTTGAAATGGGTGATTATTCTTTTACCGCCAGTGAAATTCTATTTGCGGTGGATCACAAAGCTTATAAAACCGAATACCTGACATTTGCTGAAAGCGCAGCGCAATCGGAAGAATTAGATGAGGAGCAAAAATGAGTAAAAAAGACACCTCGCAACAATCCAATTTCTTGCTGTACACCTCTGCAGGTGGCGATATCAAAGTCGATGTTTACTTACAAGACGACAGCGTCTGGTTAACGCAAAATTCTATTGCAACGCTCTTTGGGGTGCAGCGTCCAGCTATCACCAAGCACTTAAAGAATATTTTTGATTCGGGCGAGTTGGACGAAAATTCAGTTAGTTCCATTTTGGAACACACTGCCGCCGACGCAAAAAAATACAATACGCGCTTCTACAATCTCGATGCCATTATCTCGGTTGGCTATCGCGTCAACTCTTACCAAGCCACGCAGTTTCGCATCTGGGCAACCCAAACCCTGAAGGAATTCATCATCAAGGGCTTTGTGCTGGATGATGATCGCCTGAAACAAGGCAATCAAGTGTTTGGCAAGGATTACTTCGATGAATTGCTGGAGCGCATACGCGAGATACGCGCCAGTGAACGGCGGTTTTATCAGAAGATTACGGACATCTATGCGTTGGCGCTGGATTACGATAAAAACGCGCCGCTGACGCAAGATTTTTTCGCAACAGTACAAAACAAATTGCACTGGGCGATAACCGGCAAAACCTCAGCGGAAATCATTTACCAAGCCGCCGATGCCACATTGCCGAATATGGGGCTGACCACTTGGAAAAACGGGCCGGAGGGCAAGATTCTAAAAAGCGACACCAGCGTTGCCAAGAACTATCTGCACGAAAAGCACATTAAAGAACTTGAACGAATTGTATCGGCGTATCTGGATTTGGCAGAGAACCGGGCGCAACGACAAATCGTAATGAATATGGCTGATTGGGTGAAATTTCTGGATGGTTTTCTGGAACTATCTAACTATCCCATTCTCGCCGACAAAGGAAAAATCAGCACAGAAACAGCCAAGCTGAAAGCCGCGCATGAGTATGAGACGTTTCGTGTGGTGCAGGATAAAAACCATCTGTCTGATTTTGACAAAGTCGTGAAACAGGTCACCAGTAAAAAGAAAGAGAAGTAGCGTGAATAAATTAACGGAAAACGCCATTGAAGCCTTCTCGATCAAACTGTTTGAAAAACTGGGCTATGACCACGTATATGCACCCGACATTGCGCCTGACGGAGAACGGCCGGAGCGGTGTCGTTACGACGAGGTAGTGCTGGTTGACCGCCTGCGGACGGCGGTACGGCGTATTAACGCATCGATTCCTTTGGCGGCACAGCAACAAGCGATTAAAGAAGTCGAACGGATTCATTCTCCTGAACTGCTCGCCAATAATGAAAACTTTCACCGCATGCTCACCGAAGGGGTGAAAGTAAGTTATCAGCGTGATGGTAATGATCGTGGCGATCTGGTGTGGCTGATTGATTTTGACACGCCTGATAACAACGAGTTTGTGGTGGCGAATCAATTTACGGTGATTGAAAACAATCAGAACAAGCGCCCGGATCTGGTGCTGTTTGTGAATGGCATACCCCTGGTGGTGATTGAGCTTAAAAATGCTGCCGCTGAAAACGCGACGATTAAATCGGCATTCAATCAGTTGCAAACCTACAAGGAGACTATTCCCAGCCTGTTTACCTATAACGCGTTGCTGGTGATTTCTGATGGGTTGGAAGCTAAAACGGGTTCGTTGTCGGCGGGTCTAAGTCGCTTTATGGCGTGGAAAACTGCGGATGGCAAATTGGAGGCATCGCCTCTGATCAGTCAACTTGAAACCTTGATTTATGGGATGTTGAATAAGGTCACGTTGCTGGACTTGATTCGGCATTTCGTGGTGTTTGAAAAATCAAAAAAAGAAGACCTGCAAACCGGCATGATTAGCATCAGCACGGTCAAGAAGCTGGCCGCATATCACCAGTATTACGCGGTGAATGCAGCTGTGGCGTCCACCTTGCGCGCTGCCAGTCAAGCGGATGCGCATTGTATTCAACAATCGCCGGAAAGTTATGGCGTTCCCAGTGTCAGGACACAACCCAAAGGCGACCAAAAGGCTGGCGTGGTATGGCACACCCAAGGCAGTGGCAAGTCCTTGTCAATGGTGTTTTATACCGGCAAAATTGTGTTATCTCTGGATAACCCTACGGTGTTGGTGATTACCGACCGCAATGATCTGGATGATCAGTTGTTTGATACGTTCGCGGCTTCGTCGCAATTGTTGCGGCAGGAGCCTAAGCAGGTTGAAGACCGGCAACAATTAAAAAGCCTGTTGAGTGTCGCTTCAGGTGGTGTGATTTTTACTACCATCCAAAAGTTTCAGCCGGAAGAAGGCAATGTGTTTGAAGAGCTTTCACCCCGGAGAAATATTGTGGTGATTGCCGATGAAGCGCATCGCACCCAATACGGTTTTAAAGCCAAAATCATAGATGAGAAGACTGCTCAAGGTGAAGTAATCGGTAAAAAAGTAGTGTACGGTTTTGCCAAGTACCTGCGCGATGCCTTGCCCAATGCCACCTATTTGGGATTTACCGGCACACCGATTGAAAATACGGATGTAAATACGCCTGCCGTATTTGGCAATTATGTGGATATTTACGATATTGCTCAAGCAGTAGAAGACGGTGCGACAGTACGTATTTATTACGAAAGCCGTCTGGCCAAAGTTGCATTAAGCGACGAAGGGAAAAAGATGATTGCTGAGCTGGACGAGGAGCTGGAACAAGACGAATTAAACGAAACCCAAAAAGCCAAGGCCAAGTGGACACAAATGGAAGCTTTGGTCGGTAGCGAAAACCGCATCAAGAATATTGCGCAAGATATAGTGCATCATTTTGAAGCACGGCAAGAGGTGTTTTCTGGCAAGGCCATGATCGTGAGTATGTCGCGTCGCATTGCGGCTGATTTATATGAACAAATCATCAAGCTGAAACCCGAATGGCATTCCGATGATTTGAATAAAGGCATGATCAAAGTGGTGATGACGGCTTCATCGTCGGACGGCCCTAAACTCGCTAAACATCACACTACCAAGCAGCAGCGTAAAACCTTGGCAGATCGAATGAAAGAGTGTGATGACGCGCTAAAGCTTGTGATTGTGCGAGATATGTGGCTAACCGGTTTTGACGCGCCTAGTATGCACACGCTGTATATCGATAAGCCGATGAAGGGGCATAGCCTGATGCAGGCAATTGCACGGGTCAATCGAGTTTATAAAGATAAGCCTGGTGGTTTGGTGGTGGATTATCTGGGGATTGCGTCTGACCTGAAGCAAGCCTTGTCGTTCTACTCGGACGCGGGAGGCAAAGGTGATCCGACTTTAGCGCAAGAACAAGCGGTACAAGTGATGCTTGAGAAAATCGAAGTGGTGTCTGCCATGTATCACGGGTTTTCTTATGAAGATTTTTTTGCAGCAGATACGTCTCAAAAACTGTCTTTGATCCTAGCGGCCGAAGAGCATATTTTAGGCTTGGATGAGGGCAAGAAACGTTATATCAATCAGGTCACCGCTTTATCCCAAGCTTTTGCAATTGCTATTCCTCATGAGCAGGCGATGGATGCCAAAGATGAAGTTGCGTTCTTCCAGGCAGTAAAAGCACGATTGTCAAAATTTGACAGCGTTGGTTCAGGTCGTAGCAATGAAGAGATAGAAACAACGATTCGGCAGGTAATTGATAAAGCACTCGTGTCTGAACAGGTAATCGATGTATTTGATGCAGCAGGGATCAAGAAGCCTGACATTTCGATTTTGTCGGATGAGTTTTTGGCTGAACTTAAAGGCATGGAGCATAAAAATGTCGCGCTGGAAACACTCAAAAAATTGCTTAACGACGAGTTAAAGGCGAGAGCTAAAAAGAACCTGGTGCAAAGTAAATCATTGATGGAAATGCTGGAAAACGCCATCAAGAAATACCACAATAAAATACTGACCGCAGCCGAAGTGATGGACGAGCTGATCAAAATCAGTAAAGAAATTGTCGCGTCTGATGATGAGGCAAAAGCGCTTGGCTTAACGGATTTTGAGTATGCGTTTTATACGGCAGTTGCCAGCAATAACAGCGCCAAAGAGCTGATGCAGCAAGATAAATTGCGTGAATTAGCCGTGATTTTGACCCAAAAAGTACGCGAAAATGCGTCGATAGACTGGACTATTAAGGAGAGCGTCCGGGCCAAGTTGAAAGTGATCGTCAAGAGAACACTGAGACAATTTGGCTATCCACCTGATATGCAGTTGCTGGCCACAGAGACGGTAATGAAGCAGGCGGAAATGATCGCTAATGAGCTGGCTGGGAAGTAGTTGCATGAATAGGCAGAGCAAAACAAGCCATGTAATGACCATTTCAGTGATTGGGCTTCCTACCCCGGTCTTCGCTCCGATGAAAGCCTAGCCGCGTCCATGCTCAATCTTATCTGGATCAGTTTTTTTATCGTGGCTTTTCTTACCGCTTGCGTGCAAGCGGTATTTTTTGGCCAGCTTGATATTTTTTCTGCGATTGTCAGGGCGATGTTCGATAGCTCCAAAACAGCGTTTGAAATTTCGCTTGGGCTCACCGGCGTGATGACGCTTTGGCTCGGGATTATGAAAATCGGCGAGAACGCCGGATTCATGGCGGCGTTGGCGCGCGCGCTGAATCCTTTGTTCGCCCGGATATTTCCGGCTATTCCGGCCAATCATCCGGCGCTCGGCGCGATGACGATGAATATTGCGGCCAATATGCTGGGTTTGGATAATGCCGCCACGCCGATGGGATTAAAAGCGATGCAGGAACTGCAGACGCTGAATCCGGACAAGGATACAGCCAGCAATGCGCAGATCCTGTTTTTGGTGATCAATACCGCATCGGTGACGCTGTTTCCGGTCACCATCTTTGCCTATCGGGCCCAGCTCGGCGCTGCCGACCCGACTGATGTCTTCATTCCGATTTTGATCGCGACCTATATTTCGACCCTGTTCGGTTTTATTGCGGTGGCGCTGGTGCAGAAAATTAACTTATTCGATCGCGTGATTCTGACTTACATGGCCGTGTTAAGTCTGCTGGTGGGCGGGTTGACGTTGTGGTTTGCGCATTTATCCGCAGCGCAGATGCAGGCGCAATCTTCGTTGATCAGCAATTTCCTGCTGTTGTTGCTGGTGGTGGTGTTTATCGGTGGCGCAGCGCTGAAACGGGTCAATGTGTATGACGCTTTCATCGACGGCGCCAAGGAAGGTTTTGCCACCGCGGTGCGGATTATTCCGTATCTGGTCGCGATGCTGGTCGGGATTGCCGTGCTCAGGGCCAGCGGCGCACTCGATTTGCTGATGAATGCCATCAGGTATGCAGTAGCCGGCATCGGCTGGGACACCCGGTTTGTCGATGGGGTGCCGACCGCATTGATGAAAACCCTGTCGGGCAGCGGCGCGCGCGGAATGATGATCGACACCATGAAAACCGAAGGCGCGGATTCGTTCGCCGGTCATCTGGTTTCGGTGATACAGGGCAGCACCGAAACCACGTTTTATGTACTGGCGGTGTACTTCGGTTCGGTCGGCATCAAGCATACGCGCCACGCGGTCCAGTGCGGACTGTTTGCCGACCTGGTCGGTTTTATCGCGGCGGTGGCGGTGACTTATCTGTTTTTTGGCTAAGCTTCGCTACTATTGAGTCTCCTATAAGGGACTTCCAAACCGAGGTGGTTCTTGTAGGAGCGCACCCGGGCGCGACCAACGGCTGCAGTCTGGCGACTGCTTCGCGCCCGGGTGCGCTCCTACAAAATCGCACTATTTTGTTCTTGATCCGTTTCTCAGACGTTCAGACTGGGGTATGCAGATTTGGTGCGATAACGGCGGCCGGCCAGCCAGCAGCTTAGCCCGGCAAGGGCAAAACCGAGTTGGCCGAGCGCCAGCCAGAGTACCGACGCACTGAGCAGCGGTGCGATGATGCCGGCAACCAAAGCGGCCAGCATGGTCTGGAAGAAGGATTGGCAGGAAGCGACGATGCCGCGAATATCCGGAAACAGATCCATTACCATCAGCATCACTCCGGGAGCCGCGACCGACATGCCAAAGGTATACAGCATCAGAGGCAGCACCGACCACGGCAATGCTGGAGGGAAGAATAGATGGTATGCCACGTTGAACAAGCCGGCACCGACTAAAAAGGCGTATCCGACCATAACCTGCTGCGGGATGGTGATGCGGCCGGCCAACCGGTTGGCGCTAAACGCGCCCAGAAAAATCCCTGCCACGGTGGGAATGAATTGCCAGCCGAATTGACTCGTGCTCAATCCGAGATGTTGGGTAATGAATACCGGTGCCGCAGCAACATACAAAAACAAGCCGGCAAAATTGAAAGCAAGCGTGCCCGCCTTGAAATGAAATGGCAGCGAGCGAAAAACTTTTTGGTAGCTCACCGATAAAAATCGTAGATTAAACGGTTGCCTATTTTCAGGCGGCAGCGATTCCGGCAAATTGCGGTAGCAATACCACAGCAGCAGCGCACTGTAGGCGAACATGAACAGAAAAATCGCGCGCCAGTCCAGCAACAGGACAATCCAGCCGCCAATCAGCGGAGCAATTGCCGGCGCGATCGAAAAAATCATCGTCACCAGCGACAACAGCCGCTGCGCCGGAGCGCCGGTATACAGGTCGCGGATGATGGCGCGGCCGATCACCACGCCGGCACCGGACGACATGCCCTGCAGGATGCGAAACGCCCACAAATATTCAACGCTGTGAGAAGCAGCGCAACCGAGCGAGGCCAGCGCGAACACCACCAGCGCGCCGAGGATGATGTTGCGCCGGCCAAAAGCATCGGACAACGCGCCATGCCACAGAATCATGACGGCGAACGAAAACATGTAGGCAGTGAGCGTTTGCTGCACTTCCATCGGACTGGCTTGCAGCGCCGCCTGCATGCTGGGGAAAGCCGGCAAGTAGGTGTCGACCGAAAACGGACCGAGCATGGACAGCGCAGCCAGCATCAATGCCAGACCGCCGGAGCCCAGCAGCGCGGCCCGGTTTATGGCTGGAGGAGGGCTGGTTTCAGATGACATGGTGGGGATTCTTTCTGACAGGGCCGGTTCGGGCTGCTGCCGAACCGTTCGCCCAATTTTAAAAATATACGTTACGGTTCAGACGGATATATGAGACTTCTAAACTGAAGTGGTTTTTGTAGGAGCGCACCCGGGCGCGATCAACGTCCGCAGTCTGGCGACTGCTTTCGCGCCCGGGTGCGCTCCTACAGAGCTGCAGCACCACTTCTATCTGCATTAGCAGGTCGGCTGAATAGCTGCAAATATAGATAATTACATGGGAGTATATGCAAATATTGCCATGTCCCCGCACTATTTCATCAGCACTTCAAAAATACATTATTCAGTATATTTTAAGCATCAAAATATCCGGAAAAAAGCGCTGCCTCAATGTTCTTTGGGTTTGGCTTCTTCGCGCCGGTTAAAGCCGGCCACCATATCGAAGCGGAACAGCCGGCATTCCAGCGCGCCGTTGAAGAATGGCGTCTTGCGCGCTTCTTTCAAGCGCAGCATTTTGGGCACGGTCAGGTCGGCTGAGAACAGGAATACTTTCCAGCCGGCGAAACGCTGCTTCAAGGTGGTGCTAAATGCGCTGTAAAAAGAACCGGTCATTTCATCGGCTTCGATGGTGCTGTCGCCGCGCACGCCGATCCGTTCGCCGTACGGCGGGTTGGTCAGCAGGATGCCGGGAATTTCGGTAGGCGGTTTGATTTCCTGCGCTTCAATTTGTTTGAGCGGCACCTCGAACAGGATGCCGGCGTTGCGCAGATTTTCGCGCGTCATCGCAATCGCGTCGCCGGAAATATCGCTGCCGAAAATGCTCGGTTCAGTCGGCAGCGGATGTGGCTTGACGTTGCCTTTGATGGCAAGCCAGGCGGCGTTATCGAAGCCGTGGAATTTTTCGAAGGCGAACGAACGCCGGGAGCCGGGTGGAATGCCGGCGATCATTTGCGCCGCTTCGGCCAGGATAGTGCCGGAACCGCACATCGGGTCAAACAGCGGAATGCCGGGTTTCCAGCCGGCCACCCGCAACAATCCTGCTGCCAGGTTTTCGCGCAGCGGCGCGTCGCCGGTATCGAGCCGCCAGCCGCGCTTGAATAAGGCCTCGCCGGAAGTGTCGAGATACAGCGTGAAATGGCGCGCATCGAGAAAGCCGACGATGCGGATGTCCGGGTTGTGGGTGTCGACCGATGGCCGCTTGTCGAACTGGTCGCGGAAACGGTCGCAAATCGCATCCTTGATCTTCAGCGTGGTGAATTCAAGGCTGCGCAGCGGCGACTTGATCGCCGTGACATCGACCCGGATCGTATGGTCGACGCTAAACCAGTCTTCCCATTCCTGCGCCAGCGTCAGGTCGTAGATATGGTTTTCATTCAGGTAACTGATGTGCGCCATGCGCATCAGCACGCGTGAAGCGATGCGCGAATGCAGGTTGATCTGGTAGGCATCGGTCAGTTCGCCCGAGCAATGGACGCCGCCGGGAACCTGATTGTGGACCTTGAGCGTCGGTGTGTATTGCTGGCCGATTTCGAGCAGTTCTTCGGCTAATGCTGCTTCCAGGCCGCGTGGGCAAGGACAAAAATAGGAATGTGCCATGGGGAACCCTTTATCCGTTATGTTGCAAAATTATTCAGGCGCAGCGCCAACCCCGGTGGTTGGCGCTGCTCTATATGAAATGGGAGGGTGCGCCATGCTGAAATGGTAGGGTGCGCCATGCGCACCGGCTGCCACTGCAGTGATGGTGCGCATGGCGCACCCTACATTATTCTCGTTTTCGTTTATTTCAAAAATGCCCGCTCGACGAAGTCCAGCCGGTCCTGGCCCCAGAATCCTTCGCCGTTGACGACATACCACGGCGCGCCGAATACGTTGGCGGCAATCGCATCGTCGGTGAAACGGTCGAACTGTGCCTGAACACTGGCGGTCTCGGAGGATTTCAATAACATTTTGCCGTCATGGTCGCATTCCGCCGCAATGCCGGCGAGCGTATCCGCGTCTGCGATGTTTTTCTGCTCAGACCATACCGCCCGCATGATCGCGCCGGCGAGCACCATCGCCGCCTCGGTGCCGTGCGCTAATTGTGTTGCGATGATGAGCTTGGCTGCGGCATTGTCGGCGACCGGGAAGAATTTCGGTTGCAGATTGAGCGGCAACTCCAGATGATCGCTCCAGCGTTGCAATTCGACCAGCCGGTACGCCTGGCGCTGTGGCGCACGTTTGGCCAGCGGCAGCCCGCCGGAGAGGCTGAACACCTTGCCCAAGTCGCACGGTTTAAGGTCAATCTGCACCCGGTATTTTTTTGCCAGCGCGGCAAAGCGCGCATGGCCCAAATAGGCGAAAGGCGATTGCGGCGAGAAGTAATATTCACAAGTATTGGTCATGGCAGGCTCCAGCTAGAGGTTCAGAATGGTTTAACAACCACCAATACGACGGCCGCCAGCAAGGCGATCACAGGGATTTCATTGAACCAGCGGAACCAGGTATGACTGCGCGTGTTGCGCCCCAGTTCGAACTTCTTCAGAATCCGGCCGCAGGAGTGATGGTAGCCCAGCATCAGCACCACCACCGCCAGTTTGGCATGGAGCCAGCCATTGCCCGGGCCCTTGCCAATCCCGAAACCCAGCCATAGCCACAGGCCGAAAATCACTGCGGGAATAGCGAGAATGGTCATGAAACGGTACAGCTTGCGCGCCATCATGATCAGGCGAGTGGTTGCAATCGGTTCGGTTTCCAGCGCCAGGTTGACGAAGATACGCGGCAAATAAAACAGGCCGGCGAACCAGGAAGCGACGAAGACGATGTGCAGCGATTTGATCCAGAGCATGCGGATTCCTTATAGAGCTTGTTAATTGTTTGCCGGTATGACTTGGGTGTGACCTTTAAGGCACGCGTTTTACGATGTATTTTATTGGCGAATTTCACCGTGGCCGAGCACGATGTATTTCAGCGAGGTCAAGCCTTCCAGTCCGACCGGGCCGCGCGCGTGCAATTTATCGTTCGAGATGCCGATTTCCGCACCCAGGCCATATTCGAAACCGTCGGCAAAACGGGTTGATGCATTTACCATCACCGAAGCCGAATCGACTTCGCGCAGAAAGCGCATCGCGCGCGAATAATCTTCGGTAATGATGGCGTCGGTATGTCGGGACGAATACCTGTTGATGTGCTCGATGGCTTGCTCCATGTCTTCGACGATCTTGACCGCCAGGATCGGCGCCAGATATTCGGTCTCCCAGTCTTCAGCAGTGGCGGCAGCCAGATGCGGGTAGCCGGCCAGAATTTCGCGGGCCGCATCGTCGGCGCGCAATTCCACTTCCTTGCCGGCATACAGTGCCGCCAGTTTTGGCAATATCACTGGCGCGAGTGCGCGTGCTACCAGCAGCGTTTCCATGGTGTTGCAGGTGCCGTAGCGGTGGCATTTGGCGTTGAAGGCAACCGCCGTGGCCTTCTCGATGTCCGCCTTGTCGTCGATGTAGACGTGGCAGATGCCGTCCAGATGCTTGATCATCGGCACGCGGGATTCGCGCATCAGGCGCTCGATCAAGCCTTTGCCGCCACGCGGCACGATCACGTCCACATATTGCGGCATGGTGATCAGTTCGCCCACTGCGGCGCGGTCGGTGGTCTCGACGATTTGCACCGCGTCCTGCGGCAGTCCGGCCGCAGCCAGCCCTTCCTGGACGATTTTTGCCAAGGCCTGGTTGCAGCGAATCGCTTCCGAACCGCCGCGCAGGATGGTCGCATTGCCGCTCTTGATGCACAAACCGGCAGCGTCCACCGTCACGTTCGGGCGCGCCTCGTAAATGATGCCGATCACGCCCAGCGGCACCCGCATCTGGCCGACCTGGATGCCGCTCGGGCGATACTTCAGGTTGGAAATTTCGCCAATCGGGTCGGGCAGCGAGACGATTTTCTCCAGCCCTTCGGCCATAGTCGCAATCGCCTGGTCGGACAAGTTCAGGCGATCCAGCATTGCGTCAGTCAGGCCGCTGGCGCGTGCCGCCGCCATATCCTGTTGGTTGGCGGCGCGCAGCAATGCGGCATCGCGCCGGATGGCGCCGGCAATCGTCAGCAGCGCCTGATTTTTGGCGGCAGTATCGGCTTTGGCCATGGCGCGGGAAGCGGTCCGGGCCTTTTGGCCAAGGTCGTGCATGTAGTGTTTGATATCCATGATCTCTTTTTTTGAAGCGTTTTCTTAATGGCTATTGCTACGGCATTGTCCACGAAAGACACGAAAGGTACGAACAGGTGTCAGAACACAATGCATTTCGTAAAAAATAGGGAGTACCATCATTTTTATGGCAGTTACCGCATATAAAGTTGCGGTTATAAAAAATACTGCAATTAATACGAAGTACCGTAGGGCGGGTGCAACCCGCGCGTACACTCGGATTTTGCGCGGGTTGCACCCGCCCTACTTATTGATTGCTGCGTTTTCTTAATAACCGCGTGCCACTTTCAAGCCCAATTGTAGTAATGCATCCCAAGCGTCGCCGGAAAATGCCGGGGCGCGCAAGCCTTTGATCATCTTATCGACTTGTGCCGCTTCTTGCAGCGCGGCTTCCAGCGTTTTCAGCGACAGCCGTCGCAGCGCCGGCTGCATCAATTTTTCACGCGGGCCCCAGATTCGGTATTCCTTGAGCAACTGGCCCAGCGCCCGGCCTTGTTCTATGCCCGACTTCAGCTTGAGCAAGGTGCGGATTTCTTCGCTGACCGCCCACAGCACCAGCGGCAGCGCTTCGCCTTCGCCTTGCAAGCCTTCCACCATGCGCACCAGTCGCAGCGCATCGCCGCCCAGCATCGCTTCGTTCAGCTTAAACACATCGTAGCGCGCCACATTCAGCACCGCATCCTGGATCTGCTCGAAACTCAGTTTGCCCGGCGGATGCAGCAGGCCGAGTTTCTGGATTTCCTGGTGGGCCGCCAGCAGATTGCCTTCCACCCGGTCCGCGATAAAGTCCACGCTGTGACGGTCGGCGCTTTGCTGCTGCGCGGCCAGCCGGATGCCGATCCAGGCCGGCAGTTGCGCGCGCTCGACCAGCGGAATATCGATATATACGGCGGCTTGCTGCAAGGCGTTGACCCAGGCCGCTTTTTGCGTAGCCCAGTCGAGCTTCGGCAGCGAGATTATTGTGACGGTATCGGCCCCGGTGTGGCCGCCCACGGCAGCGCAATACTGTTGCAACGCTTGGCCGCCGTCCTTGCCCGGCTTGCCGGTCGGGATGCGCAGTTCGATCAATTTCCTGTCGCCGAACAGCGATTGCGACTGGCTGGCGGCGAGCAATTCGCCCCACTTGAAGTTGCGCTCCACCGTCAGCACTTCGCGTTCGGAGAAGCCCTGGGCGCGCGCCGCTTTGCGGATTTTGTCTGCCGCTTCCAGCGCTAGCAAGTGCTCGTCGCCGGTGACGACATACAGCGGCGCCAGCGGCTTGGCTAAATGCGCATCCATTGCATCAGATCGCAACTGCATCGGATGCCCTCATAGCGGGATTTGGATAGCGGACAGCCGCCGCAGTATTTGCGCCACCAGATCGCTCTGCATGTCGCGATACAGCATGCCTTCTTCGCTTTCCTTGGCCAGCGTTTGCGAGTCGTCGTAGTTGATGTCGCGCGCCAGCCTGATCTCGGTGGGCGGCAGCAATTCATTGCTGTTGCCATCCCGGACGCGGAATTTGAACACATAAATCAACGTGTATTCGCGTACCCGGCCCTGGCTATTGAGGGACAGCACAGATTTTTCGCGCGTTTCTGACAACACGTCCAGAATCGCCTCTGCCTCCTTGGCGTCGGGCACCACGACCGTATTGCCGGCGCCCCGGATATTGCGCTTGAGTGCATTACCCAAAGTGGACGTGTCCGCAAAGCCGAGATAAATCGTCTTGAACGGCATTGCCATATCACTGGCCCCGCGCAAATGGAAGCCGCAGGCGGACAGCATTGCGGCCAGCAGCAGGCCAAGGGCGTATTTCAGTAGTGCAGGGCGAGCTGGCATCATGGATTTTTCCGAAAGACAATAAGATTAGGCAACGATATTGACCAGCTTGCCTGGCACCACAATGATTTTTTTCGGCGTGCCATCCAGATAGCGCTGGACATTCTCATTGGCCAGAGCGGCGGCTTCTACCGTCGCCTTGTCGGCATCCCGGGGCATGGTAATGCTACCGCGCAGCTTGCCATTGACCTGGATCATCAGCTCGATTTCAGCTTGTTCCAGCGCGGCCGGATCGACTTGCGGCCAGGCTGCATTGAGGATGTCGCCATGCACATCGGCAAAGCCGAGTTCCTGCCATAAGGCATGCGTGATGTGCGGCGCGACCGGATACAGCACGCGCAGGAATATCGACAAGCACTCTGAGATGACCGCATTGGACGCCGCGCAGTCATCGAGCTTGGCGGCTTCCAGCGTATTCAGCATTTTCATGCAGGCTGAAACCACGGTGTTGTACTGAATGCGTTTGAGGTCGTGATCGGCCTGCTGCAAAATTTTGTGGATTTCGCGGCGCAGGGTCTTTTGCGCATTGTTCAGTTGGGCCCAATTGGTCGATGCTGCCACTGTCAGCCGGCCGGATTGCGCATAGGAAAACGCCCACACCCGGCGCAGGAAGCGGTTGGCGCCTTCGACGCCGCTGCCGGACCATTCCAGCGTTTGTTCCGGTGGTGAGGCGAACATCGTAAACAGGCGGGCAGTATCGGCACCGTACTGGTCGATCTGGGCTTGTGGATCGATGCCGTTGTTTTTCGACTTCGACATTTTTTCGGTGCCGCCGATGGCGACTGGCTGGCCATCGGATTGCAGTTTGGCGGCCAGCGGACGGCCTTTTTCGTCCAGTTCCAGCTCGATATCTTCCGGGTTGTACCAGGTCTTCTTGCCGCTTTCCTCTTCGCGGTAATAGGTTTCGTTGAGCACCATGCCTTGCGTGAGCAGGTTGACGAACGGTTCGTCGAACTTCACGAGACCGAAGTCGCGCATGATCTTGGTCCAGAAACGCGCATACAGCAGATGCATCACCGCATGTTCGATGCCGCCGATGTACTGGTCCATCGGCATCCAGTAATCGTTGCGCGCATCGACCATGCCGGCGCTTGCGCCGGGCGACGTGTAGCGCATGTAATACCAGGACGAATCGACGAAGGTGTCCATGGTGTCGGTTTCGCGCCGCGCCGGTTTGCCGCATTGCGGGCAATCGACATGCAGGAATTGCGCGTGCTTGTTGAGCGGGTTGCCGCTGCCGTCCGGCACGCAGTCTTCCGGCAACACCACCGGCAAATCCTTTTCAGGCACCGGCACCGCGCCGCAATCGGCACAGTGGATGATCGGGATCGGCGTACCCCAGTAACGCTGGCGCGAGATGCCCCAGTCGCGCAGCCGGTACGTGATTTTCTTTTCGCCCAGACCGAGTGCGGATAAGTCGGCGGCAATCGCATCGACTGCTTCCTGAAACGCCAGGCCGTCGTATTTTCCGGAATCCACGCAATGGCCGATTTCCTTGTTGCCATACCAGTCGTGCCAGACCTCAGTAGAAAATATTTTGTCTTCAACTGCAATCACCGGCTGAATCGGCAGCAGGTATTTTTGCGCAAACGCGAAATCGCGTTCGTCATGCGCCGGCACGCCCATCACGGCGCCGTCGCCATAGGTAATCAGTACGTAATTGCCGACCCAGACGTCGATCAGCTTGCCGGTCAACGGATGGGTGACGAACAGGCCGGTCGGCATGCCTTTCTTTTCCATGGTCGCCATGTCGGCTTCGGCCACGCCGCCCAGCTTGCATTCGGCGATGAATTCGGTCAGCTCGGGATTGTCTTTCGCGGCGAAAACGGCCAGCGCATGTTCCGGCGCCACTGCGCAGAAAGTCACGCCCTTGATGGTGTCGACGCGGGTGGTAAATACCCACAATTTGCCGTCCTGAATCAACTTGCCATCGGCGTCCTGGATGTCATGCGGGAAGGCGAAGCGCACCCCGGTCGATTTGCCGATCCAGTTGGTTTGCATCAGCCGCACGCGCTCGGGCCAGCCGGGCAGTTTGTTATCGACGTAATCCAGCAGTTCTTCGGCGTAATCGGTGATCTTGGCGTAGTACATCGGAATTTCGCGCTTTTCGATCAGCGCGCCGGAGCGCCAGCCGCGACCGTCGATCACTTGTTCATTGGCTAGTACGGTCTGGTCGATCGGGTCCCAGTTCACGGTGCCGGTTTTTTGATAGATGATGCCTTTTTCCAGCATCTTCAGGAACATCCACTGGTTCCATTTGTAGTATTCGGGCGTGCATGCGGTCATTTCGCGCGACCAGTCGATTGCCAGCCCCATCGATTCCATCTGCTGCTTCATGTGCGCGATGTTGGCGTAGGTCCATTGCGCCGGCGGCACGTTGTTGGCCATCGCGGCGTTTTCAGCCGGCATGCCGAACGCATCCCAGCCCATCGGCATCAGCACGTTGTAGCCGTTCATGCGCAGATAGCGGTACATCACGTCATTGATGGTGTAATTGCGCACATGGCCCATGTGCAGCTTGCCGGACGGATAGGGCAGCATCGAGCAGGCGTAATACTTGCCTTTCGGGAAACGCGGGTCGTGTTCGACCGCTTTGTAGGCGTCGATCGCTTTCCAGTGGGATTGGGCGGATGTTTCGACGTCGGCGGGGCTGTATTTTTCTTGCATGACGGGTCCGGCTTTAAGTGGCTGTGAACCGCACATTATACCGGTTCATTTTGCTCCCCTCTCCCGTTTGCGAGAGAGGGACTTTAGAGCAGGATCAGTTCCAGCGCCGGTTTTTCGCCGTAATCGGCGTAGCGGTCGTTGATGGCTTCGATGCAAAAAGCCAGATCGTCGAGAATTTCAGGCGCCTGCGCGCGCAAAAGATCGGCGTGCTGCACTTCGATACGCAAGACTTCATCCGGCTTCAGATGGAATGTTGACATGCTGTCATCGTCGCGCAGATAACTCATGCAATCGACCCAGGCATTCATGTTGCGGCCGTAAAAGTCGGGAAAGCCGAACACGCGCTGGCTTTCGTTGTGGAAAGCCTCCCAGTTGGTGATGGCTTCACCGTTCAGTTTCACGGTCGGCATGTTGCGGCTCTCTTTCTGTTGATATTATTTACGGGAGTATGTCAACAAACATGGCATCTTCCGCACTATTTAATTGGTATTTAAAAAATACGTAGTGCAGTATGCCGTACGTGATTTTTCCTGATTCATTACCTTACTCATTGCCCTGATTCTGCCGCTTTTGCATCGGTAACGAAGCCGAGCTTGGAGAGGCCGTTGCTTTGCGCTGCCGCCATGACTTGCGCGATGACTTCGTAACGGGTTTCCTTGTCGGCGCGCAGTTGCAACTCGGGCTGCGGCTGCTTCTGCGCTGCGGCTGCAAATTTGGCCGGCAGTCCGGCCTGATCGATGGCTTGATTGTTCCAGAAAATCTTGCCGGCGGCATCGATCGAAAGTGAAATCGTCTCGGGCTTCTCGGGCGCTGCCGCCGACTGTGCGCTCGGCAGATCGAGCTTGATCGCATGGGTGAAGAGCGGCGCCGACAGGATGAAAATCACCAGCAGCACCAGCATCACGTCCACCATCGGCGTGACATTGATTTCTGCCATCGGGGCCGGGTGTCGGTTGTCGTTGAATCCGCCGAATGTCATGGGGTACTCCAGAGTGTAGGGTGAAGATTGCGGTTTATTTACCGATTTATTTTCCGACCCGTGCGCCGGTGGTCAGGTAGGCGTGCAAGTCGTGGGCAAAGGCATCGAGTTCGGCCAGCGTGAGCCGGTTGATGCGGGTGAATGCGTTATATGCCAGCACGGCCGGAATCGCTACCACCAGCCCGAGCGCGGTCATGATCAGCGATTCGCCGACCGGCCCGGCAATCTTGTCGATCTGGATGGTGCCGGCTGCGGATATTGCAATCAGCGCATGGTAAATCCCCCACACGGTGCCGAACAGGCCGATGAAAGGGGCGGTGGAGCCGACCGAGGCCAGCAGGGTCAGACCATTTTCCAGTCGCGACGAAACGCGGTTGATTTCCTGGCGCAAGGTGCGGGTAATCAGTTCGCTCGGATCGGTGGCGGTATTGAGCGAAGCGGCAGCGTCGGTTTGCTGGTGCAGATTGGCAGCCTCGACGCCTTGCGTGGCGAGCGGGGTGAAAATATTTTCACTATCTTGCTGCCGGATGACGGTAACGGCGTCGGACAGCGTGGGCGCTTTCCAGAAACCTGGGAGCGCTGAAGCGGCCTTGCGGACGCGCCATGCGCTCCACGCTTTGGACAGGATGTAATACCAGCTGCTAATCGACATCAGCAACAAGACATAGGCGGCCGCGTGGCTAATAGCATCGCCTTGCGACCAATAGTGGGCAAGCCCGAGGGTTTGATTCATGGTTTTTGAGTCAAGATAGATTAATCCCGCAGTGTATAGGGAATGGAAATTTCATACCACTGGGAAACGGGTTTTCCGTCTTGTGTGGCAGCGGCGAAGCGCCAGTCTCGTGCCGCCGCAAGCGCGGACTGATCGAGCAGCGGATAACCGCTGGATTGCTTGATGTGCACGGCACCGGCAGTGCCGCCGGCATTGACCAGTACGCGCAGTACAACGGTGCCTTGCTCATTGTATCGGCGCGACATCAGCGGGTAATCGGGCTTGCGATTGCGGGCCGCATAGGCGGCGGGAATCGTCATACTGGTGACGCTGGCAACACTGGCAACGCCGGTTTTGGCAGTAATCGGCGGCGCTTCAGGAGCGGCTGCCGGCGGCGCGTTTGGCGTGGAATTTTGCGTTGAAGACGACTCGGACGGAGCGCTTTGTTGTTGCGACTGCGGCTGCGGTGGTGCGGAAGGCGCGGCCAATATCCGCGACTGGTTCAAATTGTCTGGAACCTGTGCAGCAGTCGGTCGTCGGGGCTGCGCCTTTTGTTGCGGCACAATTTTTGGCACGGATTTTGGCCGTTTCGGTGGCGCGCTGTTTTTGGCTTGCGGTGTTGCTTTCGGCTTGCTGGCGGCTGCGGCGGAAGCTACGGCTGCCGCGGGCGATGCAGCTAAAGCCGGGGCGTGCAGGGCGACTATTAGAATTGGATCGCGCTGATCCGGTTTAGCTGGTGGTGTCAGCCAGATCGCCGCCGCTGCAATCAGTGCGAGATGCAGCGCTATGGTCCCGAGCAGCGCGACAATCGTGGCGCGCTGTGGATTTTTGCCGGTAGTCATTGAAGTTCAACGGAAGTCATCGGCCAAACCGGCATGCGGATGCAAGCCTAGCGCAGTCCGAGCACGTCCTGCATGTCGTACAGACCGGTGGATTTATCGGCCAGAAAACGCGCCGCCCGCAACGATCCGTGCGCATAGGTCACACGGCTGGACGATTTGTGGCTGATTTCGATGCGCTCGCCAATGCCGGCAAACAGCACCGTATGGTCGCCGACGATATCGCCGCCGCGAATGGTGGCGAAGCCGATCGAGGACGGGTCGCGGGGGCCGGTGACGCCTTCGCGCGCATATACCGCGCATTCATCGAGATTGCGGCCGAGCGCGCTGGCGATGACTTCGCCCATCTTCAGCGCAGTGCCGGACGGCGCATCCACCTTGTGGCGGTGATGCGCTTCGATGATTTCGATATCGTAGCCTTCGGCAAAACTTTTAGCGGCCATTTCGAGCAACTTCATCGTCACGTTGACGCCGACGCTCATGTTGGGCGCGGACATGATGGCGATTTTCTTCGACGCGGCAAGAATCGCGGCCTTGCCGGCTTCATCGAAACCGGTAGTCCCGATAATCATCTTGATGTCGTGTGCAGCGCAGTATTCCAGATGCTTGAGCGTGCCTTCCGGGCGGGTGAAGTCAATCAGGTATTCCGCGCCGGCCAAGCCCTTGGCCAGATCGGATTCGATTAATACGCCTTGCTGTGCGCCCAGAAAAGCGCTGGCATCGGTGCCAATGTCAGGCGCTTGCGCGATGTCCAGCGCACCGGTTAGGGTGGCGTCAACTGCGTTGTGGATGGCTTCAATCAGCATCCGGCCCATGCGGCCGGATGCGCCGGCGACGGCGATTTTCATTTGGTTCATGCGATTTTCGGGTAATTATTTTGGGGCAGCGGCGCTGGTGGGAGCGGCTTTGGGTGCAGCGGCTTCGGGCGCTTTGTCTTTTGGCGGGTTGCCCGCTATGCGCGACAGATAATCCTCTTCGGTAGGCAAATCGCCACCTTCAAAGCGTTCCACCAGATCATTTTTGAAGTACACCGTCACGCGGCTGGCGGTGACTTCGCCGTTGCCTTTTTGCATGCGAAATGGGTAATACCAGCGGTCGTCGTGAAAAATATCGCTCAACATCGGTGTCCCCAGCACGAAGCGCACCTGATCGTGCGTCATGCCTTCCTTGAGTTGGGAGATCATTTCTTTCGAGACGAAATTGCCCTGCTGAATATCGATCTTGTAGGGCGAGAAAGCGCCCAATACACGCGCCATCCCGGTCGGGCCGCTGGTTCGGGTGCCGGTGGCGGCGTCAAGCGGTTCCGCCGCAGCGGTTTTGGCCGGGGCTGCATCCGTTGTCTTTGCCTTGGCCGCAGGCGCATCATCCATCAGTGGATTCTTGGAGGCGCATCCTGCTAGCACCAAGCACAAACTGCCGATCAGCAGCAAGGCAAGGGAAGATGGGGCGCGGGTGAAGTGGGGGTGCAGCAATCGCATAAGGTATCTCAATTCAATTGTGCTAAAACACATAATGATAAAACAGAACTGCCCGAATCTTACCTGAAGCGGCTGGTTAACTCATCGCGGCCCTGCATATCGGATGCATGCATTGTCAGTCCACGTTATGATTTCAACTTTCGTACCGTTCCAAGGGACGGGGTTTCAAACCGGATTTAGTTTTACGACAACCATGAACAAAAACCCCAGTGATTTAAAAGCCAGCGGGCTCAAGGCAACCTTGCCGCGTCTGAAAATTCTCGATATTTTTCAGAATAGTGCAGTGCGCCACCTGACGGCCGAAGATGTATACAAGATATTGCTGACTGAAAATATGGATGTCGGTCTGGCTACTGTGTATAGAGTCCTGACACAATTTGAACAGGCTGGGTTGCTCAATCGCAACCACTTCGAGACCGGCAAAGCCATATTCGAACTCAACCAAGGATCGCATCACGACCATTTGGTGTGTTTGGACTGCGGCCGGGTGGAAGAGTTCTACGATGAAGAAATCGAGAAACGTCAGCAAAAAATTGCTGCTGAACGCGGTTTTCATATCTCCGAGCATGCGCTGGCGCTGTACAGCAATTGCATCAAGACCGATTGCCCGCATCGCACCAAGTAATGCAGTGCGTAGGATGGGTGAAACCCATCTTGTAAGTTCGATATGCGATGGGTTTCACCCATCCTACTGTGCTTCAAATCTTCAATGCAACGTGCGTAACTTAATGACTTAATGTTAATGACTCAACGCATGCGACAGCAGCTTGGCCGTGATATTCACCATCGGTATCACGCGCTCATACGCCATGCGGGTCGGCCCGATTACGCCTAATGTGCCAACGACGCGGCCGTTGACTTCATAGGGCGCGGTGACGATGCTGGTGTCATCCATCGGCATCAGTTGCGATTCGCCACCAATGAAAATCTGGACCCCGGTGGCCTTGCTGGAAATATTGAGCAATTGCATCAGGCTGGTTTTCTGCTCGAACATGTCGAACAGTTTGCGCAGCGAATTCATGTTGGCGGCCAGATCGCTTACGCGCAGCAGGTTACGCTCGCCCGCGATCACCATATCTTCGCTGTCATCCGCCATCGCTTCGCTGCCGGCTTCCACCGCGGCCTGCATCAGGCGCGTCATGTCGTCGCGCAGGCTGCGTAATTCGTTTTGCAGCCGCCCGCGCACTTCGTCGAAGCTCAGTCCACCGTAATTTTGATTGATGTAATTGGCGGCCTGCACCAATTGCGCCGGCGTGTAATCAACGTCCGTCAGTAGCAGGCGGTTCTGCACATCGCCGCTCGGGCTGACGATGACTAGCAGCACCCGTTTATCGGACAGGCGCAAAAATTCGATCTGCTGAAACACCGATTCATGCCGCTGCGTCAGCACCACGCCGGCGAATTGCGACAGGGAAGACAGCACCTGGGCGGCATTGGCAATGATTTTCTGCGGCGATTTTCTGGACAGCGTAGTTTGCATCCGGGACTCGACCGCGGCTTCGTCAAAGGCTTGCAACGTCAATAGGGTGTCGACGAAAACCCGGTAGCCGCGCGGCGTTGGCACCCGGCCGGCCGAGGTGTGCGGGCTGGCGATGAAGCCCATCTCCTCCAGGTCTGACATGACGTTGCGGATGGTGGCCGGCGACAAATCCAGCCCCGACAGTTTCGACAAGGCACGCGAGCCGATTGGCTGGCCGTCGGCGATATAGCGTTCGACCAGGGCCTTGAGCAGAGTTTGTGCGCGAATATCGAATTGCATAGGTTTATAGGAAGCAAGTTGATATATGGATGGAAACAGGGATTGGAACAGCGACATCGGAACAACGGATACAACTCACAAGTTGCCACCAGCAATATTATGCGCCCATCGCGTCAATCAGCCAGCGGTCGAGTTCGTGCAGAGTGGTGCAGACCGCGTCCGGACGGCACTGTTCGGGCAGACTGCGCTCAAAACGGTTCATCCAGACGCCATGCATTCCCGCATTTTGCGCACCCTGCACATCCAGCATCAGGTCGTCGCCGACATACACCGCTTGCTGCGGCTGGATTTCGAGGGCTGCGCAGGCCGCATGAAAAATCTGCGGATCGGGTTTGGCGCGACCGAAACGGTGCGCTGCAATCGAGGCCTGGAAATGGTGGGCGATGCCGATAGCTTGCAAGTCGGCAAAACCGTTCGAGATCGAACCTACCGCCAGCCGCGTATTGAGCTTGGTCAGCCCCGGCACCACATCCGCAAAGGGCGTGACCGCATTGCGGGCAGTGGAAAAAAACACCATCGCATGATCCACCAGAGCAACATCTGCGCCTACCTGGCGGAATGCCTCGCAAAGTGTTGCATGGCGCAAGCCCCAGAGGTCGATCTGGTAACGCGGCTCAGTCTGCATCAGCGCTTGCCGCCGGGTGCGCAACAGGTCGATCGAATAGCGCTCGGCCACTGCCGGCGCGTGCGCGAGCAGCCACCCGTGTAACACTTTTTCAGCCTGTTCTAGCACTGGAACAATTGGCCACAGGGTGTCATCGAGGTCGAACAGCACAGCTTTGATTGGAGTGTTCAACGTCGTTAACTTTCACATTCTTCAAGAGATGGCTGAATTATGTTCTAATCTGTGAACCTCGTCCTCCCTTCTCCAGCCCAACTCAATATGCCTTTAGCGCCAAAAACAATCGCTGTTATAGGCAAGCCCCAAGCTCCCGGCATCGCGCAATCGCTGTCCCAGATTGCCCATTTTTTCGATGACGCAGGGTATACCGTGGTGCTGGAAGCAGAAACCGCGCGCGATATTGAATTGGCCGGTTTCGAAGCAATGACGCCGACACAAATCGGCCAGCATGCCAATGTTGCGATTGTGGTCGGCGGTGACGGCACCATGCTCGGCATCGCACGTCAGTTGGCGCCCTATGACGTGCCGATGATTGGGATCAATCAGGGGCGGCTGGGCTTCATGGCCGATATTCCGATCGATGGCATGCTGCCGGTGTTGGCTGACATGCTGGCAGGAAATTACGAGACGGAATTTCGCAGCCTGCTGGAAGGTTGTGTGATGCGCGATGGTGAAAATATCTTTTCCGCCCTGGCATTCAACGATGTGGTGGTGTCGCGCGGGGCCGGCGCCGGCATGGTCGAGTTGCGGGTCGAGGTCGATGGTCACTTCATGTACAACCAGCGCTCCGATGGCTTGATCGTTTCCACGCCGACCGGTTCGACCGCGTATTCGCTGTCGGCCGGCGGGCCATTGCTGCATCCCAGCCTGGGCGGCGTCGTATTGGTGCCAATTGCTCCGCACGCGTTGTCGAATCGTCCGATCGTGGTGCCCGATTCAAGTGAAATCATGATCGAAGTCGTCAGCGGCCGCGATACCAGCGTCAACTTCGACATGCAGTCGTTTGCCAGCATATTGCTGCACGACCGTATCCATATCAAGCGTTCCGCGCACCGCATCACCTTCATGCATCCGCAAGGCTGGAATTATTACGATACCCTGCGCGAGAAGTTGCACTGGAACGAATATCCGTCGGCCGAAGGGCAGTTAACTTAAATTGCGCTGAATTGCGTTAAATTGCGGTTTTCACGCCAATGCAGCAGCCAGTCTTACATTCTTCAGGTCTCACCATGCTACGTACACTTTCCATCCGTGATTTCGTGATTGTCGATTCGATCGAGCTGGAATTTTCCTCCGGTTTTTCGGTATTTACCGGCGAGACAGGTGCCGGTAAATCGATTCTGATTGATGCTTTGGCGCTGGCTTTGGGCGGACGCGGCGACGCCAGCGTGGTGCGCGAAGGCGCGTCCAAGGCGGATATCAGCGCCGAGTTCGCGGTCAATGGGCAAACGGTCGCCTGGCTGGACGCCAACGAATTCCAGAGTGAAGAGGGCGCGGTGTTGCTGCGCCGCGTGATCGACAACGCCGGGCGCTCCAAGGCCTTCATCAACGGCATCGCCGCCACCGCCTCCCAATTGCGCGGAATCGGTGAAATGCTGGTCGATATTCACGGCCAGCACGCCCACCAGTCCCTGCTGAAACCCGACGCGCAGCGCGTTCTGCTCGACAGCCAAGCCGGTTTGCTGACGCAGGCGCGGGAAGTGGCTGCGGCCTACAAAGACTGGCGCGGCATTGCCAAACAGCGCGAAACCTATGAAAAAGACGCCAAAAACGTGCTGCTGGAGCGCGAGCGGCTGGAATGGCAGGTGGGCGAACTGGAAAAACTCGCCGCCAAACCGGGCGAATGGGACGAAGTCAGCACCGAACACAGCCGTCTGTCGCATGCCGCCAGCCTGATCGAAGGCGCGCAGGAAGCGCTGGACGCGATTTCCGAATCCGACCACCCGATTCTGTCGCAACTCTCCAGCCTGAACCAGAAACTGGGCAAACTGGCCGACATCGACGGCACGCTGAAACCGGTGCTGGAATTGCTGGAACCGGCCCGTATTCAATTGCAGGAAGCGGTGTCCGCGCTCAACGATTACCTGAGCCGGGTTGAGCTGGACCCGAATCGCCTGCGCGAAGTCGATGCGCGGCTCGAAGCGCTGCATTCCAGCGCCCGCAAATTCCGCGTCGCGCCGGAAGACTTGCCGGGCGAATTCGTATCGCTGTCGGTGCAATTGAAGCAGTTGGCGGACGCCAGCGACCTCGATGCGCTGCGGGCGCAGGAAGAAAAAATCAAGGCTGCATACTTGCAAGTGGCGCAAAAATTGTCCAAAGCCCGCAGCAAAGCCACCAAGATACTGGGGGATGCGGTGACTGCCGCGATGCAGGATTTGAGCATGGCCGGCGGGCGCTTCGTGGTGGGATTGAACCCCTGCGAGCCAGCCGCTTATGGGCTGGAACAGGTGGAGTTTCTGGTGGCAGGCCATGCCGGCACTGCGCCGCGCCCTTTAGCCAAAGTCGCGTCAGGCGGTGAACTGGCGCGCATCTCGCTGGCGATTTCGGTCATCACTTCCAGCGCCACTTTGACGCCGACGCTGATTTTCGATGAAGTCGATAGCGGCATCGGCGGCGGCGTGGCCGAAGTGGTTGGCCGTCTGTTGAAACGCCTGGGCCAGGACCGGCAGGTGTTGTGCGTGACGCACTTGCCGCAAGTCGCCAGCCAAGCCAATCAGCATTTCGAGGTCAGCAAGGCGAATCAGGACGGCAGGACACTTTCCCGCATCAATGCACTCGAAGCAAAAGATCGCATAGAAGAAATCGCCCGCATGCTGGGCGGGATTGAAATTACCGCCACCACCCGCAAGCATGCGCGGGAATTGCTGGCACTTTAACTGCGCCTAGTATGTGATAAAAACACTTGTTTTCCGCAATGATTGATTGCGGTATTAAAAAATACCCCCGTTATTTTAAAAGTAGAATGGGTGCAACCCATCTTGCAGACTTGATAAGTGATGAGTTTCACCCATCCTACGCACATTATTCGTTCAACCCATCACCAGAAATCATCCGACATGTCTTTTCAATCAGAACCGCCCTACACGCACGGCACGCTGCCTAAAACCGCCGTCGTGCTGGTAAACCTCGGTACGCCCGAGGCGCCGACCGCTGCTGCGGTGCGGCCTTACCTGAAGCAATTCCTGTCGGACAGCCGCGTAGTCGAAATTCCAAAAATAGTCTGGTGGTGCATTCTCAATGGCATCATCCTGCCGCTGCGCGCCGGCAAATCGGCGGCCAAGTACGCGACCATCTGGACCAAGGAAGGCTCGCCGCTGAAGGTTCACACCGAAAAGCAGGCCAAATTGTTGCAAGGCACTTTGGGCCAGCGCGGTCACCAAGTGCAAGTGGCGTATGCGATGAGTTACGGCAATCCTTCGCTGCCAGCGGTACTCGACAAGTTGAAGCTGGATGGCTGCGAGCGCATCCTGGTCTTGCCCGCTTATCCGCAATATTCAGCCACCACCACGGCATCCGTTTTCGACGCGGTATTTGCGTATTACCGCAAGGTGCGCAACATTCCGGAACTGCGCCTGATCAAGCATTATCACGACTATCCCGGCTATATCAACGCCCTGAAACAATCGGTGCTGGCGCATTGGCAGATCAACGGCCGCCCGGACCAACTGGTGATGAGCTTTCACGGTGTGCCGAAGCGCACCCTGAGTTTGGGCGACCCTTACCATTGCGAATGCCACAAAACCGCACGCCTGCTGGCGCAAGCGCTGGGGTTGACGCAAGAGCAATATCTGGTCACCTTCCAGTCACGTTTCGGCAAAGCGGAATGGCTGCAACCGTACACCGCGCCAACGTTGCAAAAGCTGGCAAAAAAAGGCGTCAAGCGAGTTGACCTGATGTGCCCCGGCT
The DNA here is from genome assembly GCF_055694025.1 of Gelidimonas diazotrophica. Lineage (NCBI taxonomy): Bacteria > Pseudomonadati > Pseudomonadota > Betaproteobacteria > Burkholderiales > Oxalobacteraceae > Gelidimonas > Gelidimonas diazotrophica. The sequence goes on along the minus strand of NZ_CM146349.1, from coordinate 2,522,141 downwards.
TCACCAGCGATTGCCTGGAAACGCTGGAAGAAATAGCAATCGAAGCGCGCCGCGACTTTCTGGCCGCCGGCGGAGACGAATTCAACTATATTGCCTGCCTCAACGAGTCCGCGGTATGGGTGGATGCGCTGGCCGATATCGTCTTGCAGCATGCCAGCGGCTGGCCTACCGGGAGCACTGCAGCGTCACCCGATGCGCAACAGGCCGCCGCTGCGATTTCCCGTGCAGAATCGAAACGTTTGGGTGCAATTTCATAGTAAAAATGACAGTATTTTTCAAGTTGCTTTAGATACATGCGGAATAACATGTGTTTTTATGCATACTCCATATACCAACTGATATTGCACATGGTCCGCGACAAGGCACGGAAGCTTGCATTATTTTCATGCCTTTCGCGGACTGCAGCGCCCCTTGAATCTGATCCGGATAGCCCCATTTATTTCGGGTGTTGAAATTACGTTATTGATCGTCGGAGGCTTTGGATGCAAAACGCAGAGAAACAAACAGAAAAAATGGATACGTTGGAACCTTTACAAGCAGGGGAGGAAACATCAGCAGCAGGTGGCGAGCAAGTTGCCGGCGATGCGGCGCTGGAGCAGCAGCAACAACTTGTAGCGGCGCAAGCCAAAATTGCCGAGATGCAGGATGCGTTTTTACGCGCCAAGGCGGAGGCCGAAAATATTCGCCGTCGCGCGCAGGAAGACGTCAGCAAGGCGCACAAATTCGCCATTGAAGCTTTTGCCGAGTTGCTGGTGCCAGTCAGAGATAGCCTGGAAATGGCGCTGGCAATCGAAACGCCATCGGTCGCCTCGCTCAAGGAAGGTGTCGAAATGACACTGAAACAACTTGCCACCGCGTTCGAGAAAAACAAGTTGACTGAAGTATCGCCAAAGCCGGGCGACAAACTCGATCCGGCTCGCCATCAAGCCATATCGATGGTGCCGGCCGAGCAAGAAGCCAACACCATAGTTACCGTGTTGCAAAAAGGTTATATGATTTCCGACCGCTTGCTGCGCCCCGCGCTGGTAACGGTATCGCAAGGCAAATAATCAATCAAAATAGTGGTCAAAAATGCTTGAAAATGGCGTTTTTCACCACATAGTTGCATTCATCAGATTTCAGTCATTCAGCTTAAAAGGGAAACATCATGGCCAAAATTATCGGTATTGACTTGGGTACAACCAACTCGTGCGTTTCCGTTATGGAAAACGGCAAACCGAAAGTAATCGAGAACTCCGAAGGTACGCGCACCACGCCGTCCATCATTGCGTATCAGGAAGACGGCGAGATTCTGGTTGGCGCTTCGGCCAAGCGCCAAGCAGTCACGAATCCCACTAATACCCTGTTCGCCGTCAAGCGTTTGATTGGCCGTAAGTTTGACGAGAAAGAAGTACAAAAAGACATCGGCCTGATGCCTTTTTCGATTATCAAGGCAGACAACGGCGACGCCTGGATCGCCACGCGCGGCAAGAAGCTGGCGCCACCACAAATCTCCGCCGAAGTCTTGCGCAAGATGAAAAAAACCGCTGAAGATTACCTCGGCGAAGAAGTTACCGAAGCCGTCATCACGGTGCCAGCGTACTTCAATGATTCGCAGCGTCAGGCAACTAAAGACGCCGGACGCATTGCCGGTCTGGATGTCAAGCGCATCATCAACGAACCGACTGCGGCAGCGCTGGCGTTCGGTCTGGACAAAACAGAAAAGGGCGATCGCAAGATTGCCGTGTACGACTTGGGCGGCGGCACGTTTGACGTCTCAATTATCGAAATCGCCGATGTCGATGGCGAAAAACAGTTTGAAGTGCTATCCACCAATGGCGATACATTCCTGGGCGGCGAAGATTTCGATCAGCGCATCATCGATTACATCATCGACGAGTTCAAGAAGATCAACGGCCTCGATCTGAAAAAAGATCCAATTGCATTGCAGCGCATCAAGGCTTCCGCCGAACGCGCAAAAATCGAATTGTCTTCCGCCCAGCAAACCGAAATCAACGAGCCGTACATCGCGATGGCCAACGGCGCACCGGTGCATTTGAACCTGAAGATGACCCGTGCCAAGCTGGAATCCCTGGTTGAAGAGTTGATCATCCGTACCATCGAGCCATGCCGCATCGCGATCAAGGATGCCGGCGTCAAGGTTACGGATATCGATGACATCATCCTGGTTGGCGGCATGACCCGCATGCCGATGGTGCAGGAAAAGGTCAAGGAATTCTTTGGCAAGGAACCACGCAAAGACGTCAATCCCGATGAAGCGGTGGCTGTCGGCGCTGCGATTCAAGGTTCGGTATTGTCGGGCGAGCGCAAGGATTTGTTGTTGCTGGATGTGACGCCGTTGTCGCTGGGTATTGAAACCATGGGCGGCGTGATGACCAAGATGATCCAGAAAAACACCACGATCCCGACCAAGTTCAGCCAGGTATTTTCGACCGCCGAAGACAATCAGCCTGCAGTTACCATCAAGGTATTCCAGGGTGAGCGCGAAATCGCTGCCGGCAACAAGGCGCTGGGCGAATTCAACCTGGAAGGTATCCCGCCGTCAAGCCGCGGTACTCCGCAGATTGAAGTCACCTTCGACATCGACGCCAACGGTATCTTGCATGTCGGCGCAAAAGACAAGGCGACCGGCAAGGAAAACAAGATCACGATCAAGGCCAATTCCGGCTTGACCGAGGAAGAAATCCAGAAGATGGTCAAAGACGCCGAGTTGAATGCGGAAGAAGACCATAAGCTCAGAGAGCTGGCAGATGCCCGCAATCAGGGCGATGCACTGGTACACTCGACCCGCAAATCGATGGGCGAGTATGGCGAGAAGCTTGCCGCCGGTGAAAAAGAGCAAATCGAAGCGGCGATCAAGGAGCTGGAAGAAGTGCTCAAGGGCAATGACAAGGCTGCCATTGACGCCAAGACAGCCGCACTGTCGAGCGCATCGCAAAAGCTGGGCGAGAAAATGTATGCCGACATGCAAGCGCAACAGGCAGCAGCAGGTGCAGCCGCTGGCGGCGCAGCCGGAGGTGCGGGTAGCGCAAATGGAGAAGGAAAACCGGCGGAAGATGATGTAGTCGACGCCGATTTCAAGGAAGTCAAAGACAAGTAATCCCCTGTCGGGCGGAGTAGGCAGCAAATGCGCCGCAATGGCTTGCCGAGTTCATGCAAAAGCGCAAGCGATGCTGACTCGGCTTTTTGCATATTCCCATTCGCATTAAGATGGCACAAACGATGGCAGCGTTGAAAACACTGTGTGCTGTATTTGGCTGGTGTTTGACTTTGTTTTGCTCTCCTTTTTAATGCAAATTGGAATAACTAATAGCTCTGAGTAAAAGGTTGGAAAAAGATGGCGAAGCGTGATTTTTATGAAGTGCTGGGTGTAGCGAAAAATGCGTCTGAGGAAGACATCAAGAAGGCGTATCGCAAGCTCGCAATGAAGCATCATCCGGACCGCAATCCGGATAGCAAGACCGCAGAAGGCAAGTTCAAGGAAGTCAAGGAAGCGTACGAAATGTTGTCGGACGCGCAAAAACGCGACGCCTATGATCGTTACGGCCATGCCGGCGTGGACCCAAACATGGGCGGCGGCGGTGGCGGCGGCGCAGGTGGTTTTGGCGATTCCTTCGGCGACATCTTCGGCGATATTTTCGGAGGCGGCGCTCGCGGCGGACGCGGTGCCGGGCCGCAAGTCTATCGCGGTGCCGATTTGCGCTACAACCTCGAAATCACGCTGGAGCAAGCGGCGCACGGCTTCGACACCACCATCCGGGTGCCAACCTGGGACGCCTGCGAAACTTGCCACGGCAGCGGCGCCAAGGCCGGGACGTCGCCGAGCACATGTTCTACCTGCGGCGGGCATGGTCAGGTGCGCATGCAGCAAGGCTTTTTCAGTATTCAGCAAACTTGCCCGAAATGCCATGGCACCGGCAAGACTATTACCGATCCTTGCCCACCCTGCGGTGGCGCCGGCAAGATCAAGCGCAACAAGACGCTGGAAGTAAAAATTCCGGCCGGTATCGACGAAGGCATGCGGATTCGCTCCAGCGGCAACGGCGAACCCGGCACCAATGGCGGCCCGTCGGGCGACTTGTATGTCGAAGTTCACATCAAGCAGCACGCGGTATTCCAGCGTGATGGTGATGACCTGCATTGCGAAATCCCGATTTCATTCACCAAGGCGGCGTTGGGCGGCGACATCGAAGTGCCGACTCTCAGCGGCAAGGCGTCGTTTTCGATTCCCGAAGGCACCCAGTCGGGCAAGACATTCCGTTTGCGCAGTAAGGGTATCAAGGGAGTGCGTTCCGGCTATGCGGGTGATCTGTTTTGCCACGTCGTGGTGGAAACACCGGTCAAATTGACGGAAGCCCAGAAAGCCAGCCTGCGTGAATTCGAACGCCTGACTTTGGAAGGCGGCGCCAAGCACAGCCCGCAAAGCAAATCCTGGATGGACAAGGTCAAGGGGTTTTTTGAGTAGTTTTCTGAATCTCTTTCGTCATAGCCCGTAGCCGTAGGGCGCAATAAGCGTAGCGCATTGCGCCGTATGACTAGACGATTGATAGAAACCCCCGTTCGTGGGGTGTTTTTTCGTCTGAGCTAGTTCGGCGCAATGCGCTGCGCTTATTGCGCCCTACGCCCTTGTCGTTTTTGCCCGTTTTTGCCTTGTCCGGATTGCCCCCGCTACGTTTTAAAAACTTTTAAAGTTAGTGATTCCTGCCATGTTTTATGCGCAACAATTTTTTCTGAATCTGATTAAACGTACCAGCCTTGTAACGCAAATCATCATCGGTTTAATCGCCGGGATTTTGTTTGCTCTGGTCTTTCCTGTCGCTGCGGTATCCGTGGGCTTCATCGGTAGTGTGTTTGTCTCGGCGTTGAAGGCGGTAGCGCCCATTCTGGTTTTTGTCCTGGTGATGGCTTCGATTGCCAGCCATAAAAAAGGCCAGAAAACGCATATTCGGCCGATTCTGCTGCTCTATCTGCTGGGCACATTCGCCGCCGCGATGGTGGCAGTCATCGCCAGTTTCATGTTTCCGTCGACACTGGTGCTAGTCGCCGATAATGTCGCGGTCGCAGCCCCGGGCACCATTACTGAAGTTTTGAAGACACTGTTGCTCAGCGTGGTCGATAACCCGGTCAACGCTTTAGTGAAAGGCAACTTTATCGGCATCCTGGCCTGGGCCGTTGGGCTGGGCATCGCACTTCGGCATGGCAGCAATACCACGCGGGTCGTGCTTGGTGACCTCTCCGACGGCGTGTCGTACATCGTCAAGGTGGTGATCTGCTTTGCTCCTCTGGGAATATTCGGCCTGGTTGCCTCGACTCTGGCCGAATCTGGTTTCGGTGCGCTGCTGGGCTATCTGCAACTGTTGCTGGTACTGGTTGGCTGCATGTTGTTTGTTGCTCTGGTGATAAACCCGGTGATCGTCTATTGGCAGATTCGCCGCAATCCCTATCCGATGGTCTTGACCTGCTTGCGCGAGAGTGGGATTACCGCGTTTTTCACGCGCAGTTCCGCCGCCAACATTCCGGTAAACCTGCAACTCTGCGAGCGTTTTGGCTTGCATGAAGACACCTATTCAGTCTCGATCCCGCTGGGCGCGACCATTAATATGGCCGGCGCAGCAATCACCATCACAGTACTCACCCTGGCGGCAGTCCATACGCTGGGGATTGCGGTGGATATTCCGACTGCAATTTTGCTCAGTGTGGTGGCGTCGATTTGCGCCTGCGGAACGTCCGGGGTCGCGGGCGGTTCCTTGTTGCTGATCCCGCTGGCTTGCAGCCTGTTCGGCATCCCCAGCGAGGTTTCCATGCAGGTGGTGGCGATCGGCTTCATCATCAGTATTGTGCAGGATTCGGCGGAAACGGCGCTGAACTCCTCCACTGACGTATTGTTTACGGCTGCGGCCTGTATGGCGAAGGGCGATTATGCGGATTCCGCCACAGAGACCGGCTGATGCTGGTACGTATTCGGTTGTAGCGGTTTTAGATTTGATTCTCTAATTTTGTGCAAACCGGGATATTTTGCCAAAGAATGCACGTAATCAACTAAAAATTCACCAATGTCAGGTGAATTCGCGTTTTCATCGTGCATCTATGTCATGTAATGAAATGATGCAGCATTCCGTATTCTGAGTGGCGTATTCCACATGGCGCATTTGGCCGATTTGTGCTCGCACTCATAATAGAATGAACGTTCTGATTTTTACTTTTGTGCAATTTTGACAAACAGAGTGGAGCGAACATGCATTTTCTTCCTGGGATTAAATCATCGTTGTTTTTGGCATTAGCCCTATCCTGTCTATCCTGTTTTAGTTCTCTAAGTTTTGCTGCCGAAAGCGCTGGCGTCAGCATGGATGACGCAGTCACGGTAGGCAAGCAGCAACTGCATCTGAATGGCCTGGGCGTACGCTCCAAGCTGGTTTTCAAAGTCTATGTGGCAGGATTGTATCTGGCCGGTAAAGAGACCAGCGTGCCTGAAGTGCTGGCGGCGGCCGGCCCCAAACGGGTCAGAATCGTGATGCTGCGGGATGTCAGCAACGATGAGTTTGGACGCGGCTTCATGGCCGGCATCAGGCAAAATTCCGACCGTGCCGAACTGATGAAAATCACCGGCCCGTTGATGAAGTTCGGTGAATTGTTCGCCTCAGTACCGGAACTGAAAAAAGGTGATGTACTGACCACCGACTGGCTGCCGGGAATTGGCACGCAGATGCAGCTCAATGGCAAAAACATCGGCGACATTATTCCTGATGAGAATTTTTATCACGCGTTGTTAAAGATCTGGCTGGGTGAAAAACCGCTGGACAATGCGCTCAAGCGCCTGCTGCTTGGCGCTGCGCAGCTTGGAAATGCGGACTCGGCTTCGCGCTAGGGCCGGGTGCTATCCTGGCCCTGATTCAGAAGCTTTTCTACTCTGAATCGTCATAAAGCTGCTGCCGGTTACAGGCCCAATTGAAAGAAATTGTTACCTTCTGTTTCCGTTATCCGGAGTCTGGGGAAATGCGTTGTAAGGTGGTGACGCATCTGTCCCGGGTTATCCGTTTGCGACAGAATGCATTGCGGTACGGCATTTTTTGAAAAAATCAGGGGCGTGATGCGAAAGCGATTGTTGTTGGTGGGCGGCGGCCATGCGCATCTGTTCGTGCTGGAGGCGTTGCGCCTGCAACGCGCATTGTGGCGTGAGAGGCTGGAAATAACCTTGCTGTCGCGCGATGTCATGACGCCGTATTCCGGCATGTTGCCGGGACTGGTCGCCGGGCATTACCGCAGTTCGGAATGTCATGTCGATTTGCGGCCGCTGGCAAACAGTGCCGGCATCGAGCTGGTGCAGGTCGGCGTAGATCAGATCGACCTGCAGCGCAATGTTGCCATGGCACAGGGCCGGGAGTGGCGCTTCGATCTGGTGTCGCTTGACATCGGTGCGACGCCGCCATTGGCGCTGGTGCCGGGCGCGGCTGAACACGCGCTGGGAATCAAGCCGATCGATGTCTTCCTGCAGCGATGGCATGCACTGGAACAGACCAGCGCTGCGCTGCAGCGGCCGATCCATATCGTGGTGGTCGGCGCCGGCGCCGGCGGGGTCGAAATGGCGCTGGCCATGGCGCATCGTTTGCGGACCCGGCGCAGTTTGGTGAAATTGTCGCTGGTCACGCGTACCGCTCTGCTGCCTGCTTATCCACGCCGCGCCGCGCGTCTGGCGGCACGCCATCTGGAAGCTGCCGGAGTCGCGTTGCTGACCGGGACCAGCGTAAGTTCGGTGACGCCGGGACGGCTCAACTTTGATAATGGCAGCACCGCGTCTTTCGATCATCTGCTCTGGGCCACCGGCGCAGCAGCGCAGCCGTGGCTGGCGCAGTCTGGAGTGGCGACGGTGGACGGCGGCTTCGTGCAGATCAACCAGCATTTGCAATCGGTGAGCCATCCGCAACTGTTTGCCGCCGGCGATATTGCCAGCAATCCGCAGCAGTCGCGCCCGAAAGCCGGCGTGTTTGCGGTGCGGCAGGGGCCGATATTGGCGCAAAACCTGCTGCATCAAGTATTTGGCGAACCCTTGATCGAGCATCGGCCGCAGCGCGATTATTTATCGCTGCTGACAACCGGGGCGCGCCATGCAATCGCTTGCTGGCACGGGTTGGTGTGGCAGGGCGACTGGGTGTGGCGCTGGAAGGATGGAATCGACCGGCGTTTCATGCGGCGTTTTGCACTGCCGTTGCAGCCGGCAGATCCGTTGCCGGAGCCTGGACCCGACGACCGGGTTTGAATTTGCCTGCGTCAGGCTGCCCATTCCGATAAAATATGTGCGCGCAATATACTGTGCCAGCCGCTGAATTGATGCTGGCTGTCATATTTTTTCAGGAGCAGTGACAGATGCTAGAACCAAAAACCGACCTTTCGCCCAGCCAGCTTTTTCTGAATAACCAAGCCTGGGCTGATGCCATCAAGGCCAAGGATGCAGATTATTTCAAGAAGTTGGCAGCGCAGCAGTCGCCGGAATATTTGTGGATCGGCTGCTCCGACAGCCGCGTTCCGGCCAATGAACTGCTCGGATTGCTGCCGGGCGAACTGTTTGTCCATCGCAATATTGCCAACGTGGTGGTGCATACCGACCTCAACTGTCTTTCGGTGCTGCAGTTTGCCATCGATGTGCTGGGCGTCAAGCATGTGATCATTTGCGGCCACTATGGCTGTTCCGGAGTGCATGCAGCATTGACGCGCCGCCGCATCGGCCTGGCCGACAACTGGCTGCGCCATGTGCAGGATGTGCATCAGAAACATGAGAAATATTTCGGCGATGTCTTGCCCAGCCGTGCGCAGCAGGATCGCTTGTGCGAATTGAACGTGATCGAGCAAGTCACCAATCTATGCCAGACCACCATCCTGCAAGATGCCTGGGAACGCGGCCAGCCAGTGACGGTGCACGGCTGGGTGTATGGCTTGCAGGACGGCTTGTTGCGCGAACTCGGGATGGAAGTCGATTCAGCCGAAGTACTGGCGCAAAGGCTGGCGACGGTGTTTGACCGCTATCAACTAGTGCTGTGAAATAATGGTTTTTACGGGGGGTATATCAATAAACTATGCTATGACCGCATGTATTCATTGCGGCATGTAAAAATACAGTGTGGCGTATTAAATAATGAAGGCTACACGTGGGCGGCGTGATCCAGCACTTCAGTAGCCCACTGATTCAAGCTTTTGCCGGATGCCTCGGCAGCGATGGCGGCAGCGGCATGCACTTCCGGCGGAACGCGCAGCATTATTTTGCCGGACGCTGGTTTTTGCGGCTGGCGACCGGCGGCATTGCAATCTGCCAGGTAATGGTCGATTGCATTATGGAAATCGGAGGTCAGTTCGGCGACGGTTTCGCCGTGGAAGCTGATGATGTCGACAATACCGAGAACGCGACCCACAAAAACAGCATCGAGGGGATCGAATTCAACACGGGCACCGTAGCCCTTATAGGTCATGGTGTTGTTCATGGTTTGATTCCTTCTGATTCTAGCAATGCACGGAATTCCTCAACTTGATAGCGCTTGGCTTCCTTGCCCGGATGTGGGCGATGTGGGTACAAGCGCTTTGCGTTGATCTCAAATACCACAAAAACCTTCTGTTACGCACTTCACCAGCAGAACGAGCCGAAATCGGTAGGTCGGGTTAGCGAGTGCGTAACCCGACATTCTCAGCCGCAAATGTCGGGGCAGTTTTGTAGGTTCAGCGATGAAGCCGCTAACCCGACCTACAAAACCTAGCCCAACCACCAAAATCCGGTCCCATATTTGTCCAGTTTTTCGTGTATTTCGTGGACAAATGTATTTGCTGGTAATTGTTATGCGGCTGCTTTGGTTCTCGCAAGATTCATCGCAAGCAAGCGGCGCAGAATTTCATCGTCTGGCATTTCCGGTGTGTAATCCTGCCAGTTGTAGGCGACGGCGACGGCTTTGTCGAGGCTTTCATGCCGCATTCAGTCTGGCTGGCATTTCGTTGCAGAGGTTGGTCAGAGTGCGCTTCTTCCATGTCACAGCTTGTTCCGGCTTAGCGACCGGGCGCTCGGGAAACCAGGTTTTCCTTCTTCCTGCGTGATTACCCACTCCAGCCAACCTTCCGGGTTGAGCCATTTTCCCCGCCAGCCATTGAGATCGGCAGTGGCTTTCAAGGCGAATAGCCTCCCGATTATCTGCCCGTAGCGGCTTTACATGTGTCTCCACATAGGTGAATGGTGCAATGTAATCGGCAGCGTCGGTCAGCTCTTTCCGGCGAAATCCACCACCCTGTTGCCAGCCCAGCGCCGAGTAATGTCAGAGCCGTTATAGACAGGCCGCAGCACGTCGCTGTTGGGGCGACTATTCGGATTGCCGGTATCTTTCAGTCAGACCAATGCGGTTGCCGTGTCGACCTTGAACGGCCCGGATTGACAGAGGCCGAAGAACGAACGATTCTTGTGGGTTGCCAGCGGTCGTGCACTGGTCAAGTCCAGCGCCTCAGCCTGCGCACTACCAGTAAGGTCTGAATGGATAGCGGAAACGGGCTGGCCGTCGAGCCGGATTTGGCAGGGTGAGTTAGCCGATTTATCGCGTAATCCGATACTTGGCTCGGATTGATTCACCGATTGATGAATTACGGAATGCTGTGTGCCAAAGCACACCAGCGAAACCCGTACCGCTGCGCCTTCGTTGATCCAATTCTCGTCCGACCACGCCTCAAAGATGTTTGTGCTATTCAAAATCCGCGCAACCCGCTGGCCGTCCAAGTGCCGCGTGCGCGCATGGCTTTGGCGAGGCTGGAAAACTGGCTGGCGGCCTCGGCTATGATGGCGGCGTTGGATTTCTCAGGGCGGAGTTTTTCGGGATCGGTGAAGACCCAGCGCAGCAGTTGCCGTTTGCCGGGATCGGTCAGCTCTGCAATGCGGATTTCACGCGGCTCAATTTAATCGCACACATTGTGCGTATTTACTTGCTAAAAACAGTTACTCTTCATGGGAATCCATTGGAGTATAGCAATAATTGATGCTATAGCCGCATGATTACATGCGGCCTCAAAAAATACATTGCCGGGTATATTTCAATTGCAGAGCCGGCCGACTATGAATACACCTGCAACCGGCCATCCCGTAATTTCAGGCGTTGTACTTGCGGCAGCGCGATCAGGTCGCGGTCGTGGCAGGCCATGATTACGCTGCTGCCCTCTTTCAGCAGGGTTGGAATCAGCTCGATCACTTGTTCGCGCGCGGCGCCGTCGAGGTTGGAAGTGGGCTCGTCCAGCAACAGCAGTCGGGGTTTCAGGATGCGGGCCCGGGCCAGTGCCACGCGCTGCTTTTCGCCGCCGGATAAAGTGGTTGCCAGGTTGTCGCGCAAGTGCGCGACGCCCGCCCACTCCATTGCTTCTGCGGTTTGCTTGGCGCGCAATACTCTGGAATTGCCGCGCAGCTTCAGGCCGAAGTTGATATTGGCCGCGACGCTGCCGGCAAACATGACTGGATGCTGGTGCACGTAAATGATCGCGGCGCGCAATGCGGTGGGGTAGGGCGTCAGCGACATCGGCATGGACATAGATTCGCCGAGCAGGGCAAGCGCGCCGGATTCGGCGGTTTCCAGCCCTGCCAGGATGCGCAGCAGCGTGCTTTTTCCGGCCCCATTGACGCCGGTCAGCACATAGGCGCTGGCGCTGGCGATCGAAAAGCTATCGATATCGAGCACGATGCGCTGGCCGTGGCGCTTGCGCAACTGCCGCAGTTGCAGAAGTAGCGTCATAGTGTCATTACCGTTGCCCTTGCCGCTGCGCGTCGCCCTGCAGCAGCATCAGCGCGGCATTGATCACCAGCGCAATCGCGATCAGCACCAGGCCCAGCGCAATGCCTTGAGCGAATTCGCCCTTGCTGGTTTCCAGCGCAATTGCCGTGGTAATGGTGCGGGTGGCGCCGGCGATATTGCCGCCGACCATCATCGCGCAACCGACTTCCGAAATCACCCGGCCGAAACCGTTGATGACGGCTGCCATCACGCCGAATCGTACTTCATGCAGCAGCGTGAGCATCACGCGCAGACGCGAGGCGCCGAGCGTGATGGCGGTTTCCGCCAGACGCGGATCGGCCGCCTGCACCGCAGCCAGCGTCAGCGCGATCAGCACCGGCAGCGCGATGATTGCTTGCCCGGCGATGACGCCGGACTGCGAAAACAGCCATTGCAAATCGCCCAGCGGCCCTTGGCGCGTGAGCATCATGTAGAGCAGCAGGCCGATCAGCACGGTGGGCACCGACAGCGCCACTTGCGCCAGCCAGATCAGGATGCGGCGGCCGCGAAAGTTGCTACTGGCAAGCGCATAGCCGGCCAGCAGTGCGATCGGGGTGGCAATCGCCAGCCCGACGATGGAAGTCTTGAGCGATACCCAGATAATTTGCCACAGCGCGGCGTCGCCCGAAAACAGCAGCGCGAACGCAGCGCCGGTGGCCTCCAACATTCCCATCGGCTAGCGGCGCTTAATGTGAAAGTCGCGCAGCGACTCATTTCGCTCCCCTCTCCCGCTTGCGGGAGAGGGGTTGGGGGGGGAAGCAGGGGTTTCGGGCAGCATGCTGCCCGCCTGCTGAACGGCATTCGCTTGCAAGCGAATGTGCGCCCTGCAAGGGAGGGGGCATGGTGCTTTCATGGCTGTCAGAAGCAGTGTTCGGCAGCCGGGAACGATTTATCCTTGACCGCCGCGACATACGCCTGCACCGCCGCGCCGATGCTGGTTTGACCGTCCATGAAGTTCTTCACAAAGCGCGCCTTGCGGCCCGGGAATACGCCCAGCATGTCGTGCATTACCAGCACCTGGCCGGAACAATCCGGCCCGGCACCAATGCCGATAGTTGGGATCGCCAGTAATTCGGTCACTTTGCGGCCCAGCGCGGCGGGAATCGCTTCCAGCACCAGCAGTGCGGCGCCGGCGGCTTGTAGCGCCAGTGCGTCAGCCTTGAGCGTGTCAGCCGCTTCCAGCGTCTTGCCTTGCACCTTGTAGCCGCCCAACTGATGCACCGATTGTGGCGTCAGACCAAGATGGGCGCAGACCGGTACCGCGCGTTCGGTCAGGAAACGCACGGTCTCGGCCAGCCATGCGCCGCCTTCAAGTTTGACCATGTGGGCGCCGGCCTGGATCAATTGCACCGCGTTGTTGAATGCCGATTCAGGCGTGGCGTAGCTGCCGAACGGCATGTCGGCCAGCACCATGGCCGCCTGGTTGCCGCGCGCGACGCAGGCGGTATGGTAGGCGATGTCAGCGACCGTGACGGGCAGGGTCGAATGGTGGCCCTGGCACACCATGCCGAGCGAATCGCCGATCAGCAGCACTTCGACCCCGCAGCTATCCATCAGAGCCGCGAAGCTGGCGTCGTAGCAGGTCAGCATGCTGATCTTCTGGTCCGCGGCGCGCATCGCGTTCAGCGATGGAATCGTGACAGCCTTGGTCGCGACCGGTTTGGCGGCAGCCGTCGGTGTGCCGGCAGCGGCCATGTCTTTTCCTTGCAAATAACTAGCCATAAAAATCCTTTAAGTTACAAAACCTGGTTGCAATAGTGTAGCGCCCTGGCGCGGACTTGGTACTGCGCAGCAATATTGTTGCGCACCTTAACCACGAAAAATGAAATACACCGCGCCCACCAGACACAGACCCGCCCAAACGAAATCGAGCTTGAACGACTGGCCCATGTACAGCATGGCGAACGGCACAAACACCACGAGTGTAATTACTTCCTGCATGATTTTCAGTTGCGCCAGATTGAACTGGGTATAACCGATGCGGTTGGCCGGCACTTGCAGCATGTATTCAAACAGCGCAATCGCCCAACTCACCAACGCCGCGATCCACCACGGCTTGCTGGCCAAGTTTTTCAGATGACCGTACCAGGCTATGGTCATGAAAATATTCGAAAAGAACAGCAGGCTGACAGTTTGCAGTGTGATGGAATTTGGCATGGTGTCGCCTGAAACGTTTTGGTGATGCAAGAAATATTAATGGGGTATGCATTAAAACATACCATCTTCCGCATGTATTTTGAGTGCTTCAAAAAATACTAGATGTATATCTTAAAAAATAGTAGCTATTCAGCCTGCCATATGAGACTTCCGAAGGAAGTGGTTTTTGGTGGAGCGCACCATTTTGTTCTTAATTGCCATGCCGGCTAAATAGTAGCCAAAAAGTATATTTTTACACTGTGCTCGCGTCAGATCTTCTGAATGACCTGATCCGCCACTGCCGGCGCGAACTGATGTGCGGCGCCGTGGCCCGGGATCTGGATCAGCGGGTCGATTTGCAGCAACGGGATCAGCACGAAGGCGCGCTGTGTCATGCGCGGATGCGGCACTTGCAGCGTCGCGCTGGCAATCGTCTGGTTGCCGTACAGCAGCAGATCAAGGTCGAGCGTGCGTGGCGCATTCGGATACGGGCGCTGGCGGCCGAAATCCTGTTCGATCGCTTGCAGCGCCAGCAGCAGTTCGGCGGCTGGCAAGCGGGTTTCCAGTTGCACCACCGCATTGATGAAATCGTCGCCGGCAGCGTCAATCGGCGCGCTGCGAAACAGGCTCGATTGCGCGCTGACACGGGTATCGGGCAGGGTTTGCAGTTGTTCGATGGCGCGCAGCACTTGACTGCGCGCATCGCCCAGATTGGCCCCCAGGCCAATGTAAGCTTGCATTGGCGGCTGCAATGTCACTGCGCGCTTTCGGTGCTGCCGATGACTTTCTTGCGGCCGCGTCCGCCGCGTGATGCGCCGCGTTTTGCTGCGCCGTCGGGCGCGCTGGCACTGCGCGGTTTTGCGGTCAGCAATACTTCGCGCTCGTTGCCATCGGCGGCCATGAAGCTGGTCCACCATACGCCGATCTCGGCATCGATTTCGCCGGAAGCGCAGCGCAGCAGCAGGAAGTCGTAAGCGGCGCGCAGGCGCGGATGCTCCAGTAGTTTGTAGGGCGATTTGCCGACACGGCGCTCGAAGCGCGGCTGCATGGCCCAGATGTCGCGCATGTCGGAGCCGATCTTGCGCTGAATCGCCAGCTTGTCGGATTGCGTGTCGAGCACGTCGTCGGCGGCCAGATGCAAGGCGGGAATCGGATTTTCGCCGGCGGCCTGGTAGGCAGTCCACTTCTCCAGCACCTGATGCCACAACAGCGATGCAAACAGAAATCCGGGCGAAACCGGTTTGCCCAGCTTGACCCGCTCGTCGGTGGCGGCCAGCGCCAGCGTGATGAATTTTTCGCCCATCGGCTGTTCCAGCACCACGTCGAGCAAGGGCAGCAAGCCGTGATGCAAGCCTTCCGATCGCAAGCGTTTCAGGCAGGCCAGCGCCTGGCCGCTCAACAGCAGCTTGAGCATTTCGTCGAATACCCGGGCCGAGGGCACGTTGTTGATCAGCGGCGCCATTACCGCAATCGGCGCGGCGGTGGTGGGGTCGATCGAAAACTGCAGCCGGGCTGCGAAGCGCACCGCCCGCAACATGCGCACCGGATCTTCGCGGAAACGCGCCTCCGGGACGCCGATGATGCGCAGCGTTTTCTTGCGGATGTCGGCCATGCCGCCGTGAAAGTCGAGCACGGTCTGGGTTGCCGGATCGTAATACATCGCATTGATGGTGAAATCGCGCCGCACCGCATCCTCGTGGTGGGCACCGAAGGTATTGTCGCGCAGCACGCGACCATGCTCGTCCTTGGGCGACTCGACTGCGGCCGGGCCGCGGAAGGTGGTCACTTCCAGCAAATCCTGGCCGAACATCACATGCACGATCTGGAACCGCTTGCCGATGATGAAGGCGCGCCTGAATAAACGCTTGACTTGCTCCGGGGTGGCGTCGGTGGCGATGTCGAAATCTTTCGGCTTTACGCCCAGCAGCAGGTCGCGCACCGCGCCGCCCACCACATACGCCTTGAAGCCGGCGTCCTGCAGGGTTTTCGTGACGCGGATCGCGTTGTTCGATAAAAGCGCCGGGTCGATGCCGTGCTGTTTCGGGCCGAGCGTGTCCGCCTCCATGTTGTTGCCGGCGGCATCGGTCTTGTGCATGCCCAATATTTTACGGATGTATTTTTTAATCATGGAATAACTTCAGGATGGGCCAGCCGAGCGCTCTGGCGTGCGCTTCCAGTATGGCATTGGGATTGGTCGCCACCGGATGGGTGACGGCCGACAGCAGCGGAATATCGTTTTGCGAATCGCTGTAAAAATGGCTCTGATCGAAGCTGGCTAGGGATTTCCCCATGCCAGCGAGCCAGTCGTGGGTATGGCGCACCTTGCCGGCGCCTGAACTCGGAATCCCGATCAGTTTGCCGGTGATGGTGCCGTCGGGCCGGGTTTCCGGCTCGGCTGCGATCAGATGCCGCACTCCCAGCGCTCTGGCAATCGGCGCGGCGACGAAACGGTTGGTGGCGGTGATGATGGCCACCAGATCGTCGGCGTCCTGATGGCGTTTCAGCAGGTCGCGCGCTGCCGGCGTGATGACCGGCAGGATCACTTCGGCCATGAATTGCGCATGCCAGTCGTCCAGTTGCCGGCGCGAAAATTGCGCCAGCGTACCCAGTGCGAATTCCAGGTATTCGACCGGGTCCAGCGTGCCGGCCTGGTACTGGACGAAGAAGGCGGCATTGCGCAGCTCGAATGCGGCAGGGTCTACCGCGCCGATGCGGGCCAGAAATTGCCCCCATTCATAATCGGAATCGATCGGAATCAGGGTGTGATCGAGGTCAAACAGGGCTAAATTCATGGTGCTTTCGGTGCGCTTTCCGGAGGTTCAAGTTGTCCCAGTTGCAGCAGGCTGCGCAACAGCGACAAGGTAATCGGGCGTTGGGTTTCCAGGGAATATTTATCCAGACCGTCCAGAATGGTCGATAGCGAGCGCATGTCGCGCTCGGTGTGTGTCAGCAAATACGGCAGCACGCCAGGCGATAAACTCAGGCCGCGCATCTGGGCGGAATGGTTCAGGGCGGCAATTTTCTCTTCGTCGGTGAGTTCATGCAGGCGGTAAATCAAGCCCCAGCCGAGCCGGGTGCGCAAGTCTTCCCGCACCGTCAGGGTGGCTGGCGGCAGGTTGCCGCTGACCACCAGCGCAGTGCCGTGCTCACGCACCTGATTGAACAGGTTGAAGGCTTCGATTTGCAGCGCGGGGGATAACTGGTCGCAGTCGTCGATCAAATACAGCGTGACGCCAGGGTCGAACTGGAAGGCTGCCGCGTCGGCTTCGGATGTAATGAAACGCGCAGTGGGCGCGGCCGCTTCCGCCACCGCACGCAGCAGATGGGTTTTGCCGGCGCCGGGCTGGCCCCAGACATATACGAAGCGTTCGCTGGAGACGCGCGCCACGATTTGCTGCAGGCGCTCGGCCAGTTCGGGATTCTGTCCGACGAAGAAGTTATCGAAGGTCTGCGGTTTTTCCGCCCCTAAATCGAGTAGTAGTTGCCGCATCATTGGTTGTAAAAGCTACTTTCTAAATAATGTGCGCGCACATGCTTGATCGCGACTGAAAAAATGGCCGCCATCGGCAGCGCCAGCAGGATGCCGACAAAACCGAACAGCTGACCGAACGCCATCAGCGCGAAAATCACCGCCAGCGGATGCAGGCCGATGCGCTCGCCGATCAGGCGCGGCGTCAGGAAATAGCTTTCGATCACTTGGCCCATTCCGTAAATCAAGGCCACCAGAAGCAAGCCGTGCAAGCCGTCGAATTGTAGTACCGCTGCAATCAGCGCCAGTATCAGGCCCAGTCCGAAGCCCAGATAGGGAATGAAAGCCAGCAAGCCGGTGATGATGCCGACCGGCAGCCCAACGTCAAAGCCCGCCAGCATCAGGCTCACCGAGTAATACACTGCCAAAATCAGCATCACCAGCAATTGCCCACGCAGGTATTGCGCCAGCAAGCCATCGACATCGTTCGAGATCACGCGGGTTTTGTCGATCCACGGGCGCGGTATCAGCCTGAAGGTGGATGTCAAAATTCGATGCCAGTCCAGCAATAGGTAGAACAGGATGAATGGAATCAGCAGCACCATTGCGGTCCACCCCAGCACCGCCGAACTACCCTGTTTGGCCGAGGTGAGCAGGGTACCCCAGATCTGGTCGCCGCTGGAGGCCATCTTCGACGACACCAGTTCTTTCAGGCCATCGATATCCAGATTGACGTGAATTCCCAGTGCCGTCAGACGTGGGCTCAGAAAATTATTTGCCTGCGCCAGAAAGGCCGGTATTTTTTCGCGCAACAGCGGCAACTGGCTCTGCAACACCGGCACCACGATCAGGATCAGCGCCAGCAGTGTGGCAAACAGCAGCGCAATCACCAGCAATGCCGCCACCGGGCGCGGCAGCCTGAAGCGGCCGATGCGCTTGCGGTCGAGCCAGTCGACGCCCGGGTTGAGCGCATACGCCAGAATCGCCGCCGCAATGAACGGGGTCAGAACCGGCCCCAGCAAGATCAGCAGGACGATCAGTAATATCCCCAGCGCTAGCCAGGTTGCGGATTGTTTTTGCTCGGAAGTGAAGGGAAATGGCATTAAATGGGTGTCGGTTCGGGTCAATTTGATAAAATACCACTTTGCCGCGCCTGTTTGACGCGGTCACATTCCTTTATTTTACCGCCTCTGCCGCCAATCACACCATGAACTCGACTCCAAACGTTTCCCTTTCCTACCGCGACGCCGGTGTTGACATCGATGCGGGAGATGCGCTGATCGAAGCGATCAAGCCGTTTGCCAAACGCACCATGCGCGAAGGCGTGATGGGCGGTATCGGCGGCTTCGGCGCGCTGTTTGAAATTAGCAAAAAATTCAAGGAGCCAGTGCTGGTGTCCGGCACCGATGGCGTGGGTACCAAGCTGAAACTGGCTTTTCACCTGAACCGGCACGACACGGTCGGCATTGACCTGGTCGCGATGAGCGTCAACGACATCCTGGTGCAGGGCGCCGAACCGTTGTTTTTTCTCGACTATTTCGCCTGCGGCAAGCTCGATGTGGCGAGCGCGACCGATGTCATCAAAGGTATCGCCAAGGGCTGCGAATTGTCCGGTTGCGCACTGATCGGCGGCGAAACCGCTGAAATGCCGAGCATGTATCCGGACGGCGAATACGATCTGGCCGGCTTTGCAGTCGGCGTGGTGGAAAAATCGAAAATCATCGACGGCAGCACGATCATCCCCGGCGACGTGGTGCTGGGCCTGGCCTCGTCCGGCGCGCATTCCAACGGTTACTCGCTGGTGCGCAAGATCATCGAAATCGCCAAGCCCGACCTGGACAGCGATTTCCACGGCCGCAAACTGGCCGACGTGCTGATGGAACCGACGCACTTGTACGTCAAGCCGCTGCTGGCGCTGATCGCCTCCATGGAAGTCAAGGGCATGGCGCACATCACCGGCGGCGGCCTGGTCGAAAACGTGCCGCGCGTGCTGCAGCCGCACCTGACAGCCGAGCTCGATCGCGCAAAATGGACCATGCCGCCGTTGTTTACCTGGCTGCAACAGCACGGCAATGTGGCCGATGCCGAGATGCACCGCGTCTTCAACTGCGGCATCGGCATGGTCGTGATCGTCTCGCAACAGAACGCTGCCGCCGCCATCGCCCAACTGCAAGCCGCCGGCGAAACCGTCAGCCAGATCGGCACCATTCGCGCCCGCCAAGGCGACGAAGCGCAAACCATCGTGCTGTGATGTTGAGCAAGTAGGGGCGGGTTCCAAACCCGTCCTTTCGTGGCCAAAGTGCGAGGGCGGGTTTGGAACCCGCCCCTACCGGTTGTTGGCATAGTATATTTAAAGGCGCTCTGTTTATATGCGGAAATAATGTAATTTTTGGCTATACTCAGCCCATGTAATTGCACGTCAATAAGCATAAAAAACGGCAGAACGAAACTTGTTCGTTCTGCCGTTTTTTTCATTTCCGCTGCAATTTAATGTGAAAATCGTGTAGCGACTCATTTCGCTCCCCTCTCCCGCTTGCGGGAGAGGGGTTGGGGGAGAGGGCGGTCAAGGCGCGCGGATATGGTCGATAAAGACTAGCGTTTCTTGCGTGGGTGGCGGTGTCGCCAGGCTGGCGACAATCAGCGCCAGCATTCCGGCTGGCACGCCGAACACGCCGGCCGAGATCGGCGCGATATGGAACCATAGCCCGGCGCTGCTGCCGCCCAGAGCCGGATGCGTATGCACTATGTAATACACGCATACGGCAAAGCCGGTGACCATGCCGGCGATGGCGCCTTGCCGGTTGGCGCGCTTCCAGAACACGCCCAGCACCAGTGCGGGAAATAGCGCCGAAGCCGCCATTGAAAATGCGGCGCCCACCATCGACAGGATGTCGCCCGGTTTCAGCGATGCGGTATAGGCGGCCACCAGCGCCACCACCACCAGCAACAGTTTGGAAATCGTCAGACGTTTTTGGGTCGATGCGCTCGGGTCCAGCACTTTGTAATAAATATCGTGCGACAGCGCGTTTGAGATGGTCAGCAGCAAGCCGTCGGCAGTCGATAATGCCGCCGCCAGACCGCCGGCAGCGATCAGGCCGGAGACCACATACGGCAGCCCGGCGATTTCCGGCGTGGCCAGCACGATGATGTCGCCGTCGATGGCGATCTCGGCCAGTTGCACGATGCCGTCATGGTTGATGTCGATGATCGAGATCAGCGGCGCGATCTTGTCGATGTTGGCCCAGTACGACACCCACGCCGGCAGCCTGGTGAAGGCGGTGCCCACCAGCGACGTATAGATTTCATATTTCACCAGTACCGCCAGCGCCGGGATGGTGATGTAGATCAGCATGATGAAAAACAGCGACCAGAACACCGAAGCCCGCGTTTCCTGCACCGATGGCGTGGTGTAGTAGCGCAGCAGGATGTGCGGCAAGGCGGCGGTTCCCACCATCAGGCAAAACACCAGTGCCAGGAAATTGTTGCGCTTGATGTCGGAGGCAGCCGCATCCTGGGCCGGAAAGGGCGTGCTATGGTCGAGGATGGAGTCGGCCCGCGCCAGATTATGGCGCCGCGCCTGGCTCCAAAGGCTGTGGGCTTCTTCGCTGGTTTTTGGGTAGCTCGACAATGCCCGCTCGGCGATCTTGATATCGATCAGGGTCGCGCCGTTTTTTTTCAGGCGATCAACCTGGCTCTGCAATACGGCGCGGCCTTGCTGCAGCGAGGCCGGCAGCGCCTCCATTTTCTGTGTGTAATCGGCGGCGACGCGCTTGAAGATGGTGCGCACTTGCTGTTCTTTCGGATCGTTTTCCAGCTTTTTTTCGGCCTGGCCGATTTTCGCCAATACTGCGCCGTAAGCGATTTGCGGCACTGGCACGCTGGTGTGCTTGGCCGATAGCCAGAACACCGGGATCATGTAGGCGGCAATCATGATGATGTATTGCGCAATCTGGGTCCAGGTGATGGCGCGCATGCCGCCCATGAAGGAGCACACCAGGATGCTGGCCAGCCCGAGGAATATTCCGACCGAAAAATCGACTCCGGTAAAGCGCGATGTGATCAGGCCGACGCCGTAAATTTGCGCCACTACATAAGTAAATGAGACCAGAACGGTGGCAATCACCGCCAGGATTCGCACCGGGTTGCCGCCGTGGTAGCCGCTGTAGCGTGCCGCCAAAAAGTCGGGAATAGTGTACTGGCCGAATTTGCGCAGGAAAGGTGCGATCAGCAAGGCGACCAGGCAATAACCGCCGGTCCAGCCGACGATATACGCCATGCCGTCGAAACCCTGCAAGTACAGGCCGCCGGCCAGGCTGATGAAACTGGCCGCCGACAGCCAGTCGGCAGCGGTCGCCATGCCGTTGAACATGGCCGGCACGCGCCGTCCGGCCACATAATATTCCGCCACATCGGAGGTCCGGCTCATCACGCCAATGCCGGCATACAGCGCGATGGTGGCGAACAAAAACAGATAGCCGATCCAGGCCCGCGGCACACCTTCGAATTCCAGAATCGAGAGTGCGCCCAGGAACAGGATCAGACCCAGGGTGTACCAGGAATAATAGCGCCGGAGCTTTCGGTTGAAAGCCTTGTCCGCCATCAGTCTTCGCTCCTGCAACGCCGGTCGAGGGTGCGCATGCGCCAGGCATAGATGCCTAGAATGACCACGTAAATTAACGGCACGCCCTGGGCCATCATGTAAAACGACACCGGCCAGCCGAACAGGGTGAGGCCGGACAGTTCCCGGGCGAAAAAAATACTACCGAAAGTGACGATCAGCCACGTCAGGAGCAGCACCGCTGTCAGGCGCTTGGTGGCGCGCCAGTGATTGGCGCGCGGTGCGAATTGCCGGCTGGGGCGTGCCATATCAGCCCAGATCCTCGATCATGTCGATGGCAGGGCGCGGTTTCATGTGCAAAGTGATGCGAAACAGGCTGCCGGGAAATTTCGGATCGTTCTGATGCGGATTGTCGAAAATATCGATTACTGCATCGTGTTGCAGGGCGATCTCTTTGACGATCGCCAGGCCGAGTCCGCTGCCTTCGACATTACTGCCCAGGATGCGGTAAAAGCGTTCGAAAATATGGCTGCGGTCGATGGCAGGGATGCCCGGCCCGGTATCTTCGACTTCCAGAAACGCTTGCGCATTGTCTGCGTCGCTGCGCACGCGTACGGTGACGTAGCCTTGCGGCGGCGTATACCGCAGCGCATTATCGATCAAATTGTTGAGCAGTTCGCGCAGCATCAGCGGATTGCCGCTGATCATGATCGGGTGCCCCGGCGACTCGAAGCCCAGGTCGATGCGATAGGCAAAAGAGGTTTGCACCCAGTCCTGCACCGCATTGCGCGCCAGTTCCGACAATTCCAGCGGCTCGAACGGTTTGGCGGCCGGGGTCTGGTTTTCGGTGCGTGCCAGCGCCAGCAATTGATTGACCAGGCGCGTGGCCGATTCCGAGCTTTTCGATAATTGCAGCAGCGAACGGTGGATTTCATCCTGATCGGTCTGGCGCAGAGCCAGTTCGGATTGCATGCGCATCCCCGCCAGCGGCGTTTTCATCTGGTGCGCGGCATCGGCGATGAAGCGTTTCTGCATCTCGGTCGATTGCGATAGCCGCACCAGCATGTCATTGAAAGAATTTATCAGCGGCGAAATTTCTTCCGGCACCTGGCCCGAGTCGATCGGGCTCAAATCGTCCAGCCGCCGGTTGCGAATGCGTTGCTGCAGTTCCGCCAGCGGCAGCAGCCCGCGCGACAGCGCCAGCCAGACCAGCGCCAGCGCGATTGGCAGAATGATGAACTGCGGCATGATCACGCCCTTGATGATTTCATTGGCAAGCTGGGCCCGTTTGTCCAGAGTTTCACCGACCTGCACCAGCGCCGTTGCCGTTTCTTTCGAGGCGGTTATATTCGATTGCGACTGCCAGCGGTACAAATCGACATAGGTGTAGGCGACCCGAATTTCTGTCCCGTGCATCGTATCGTTGCGAAATGCGATGATGCCGGGCAGAGGTTTCTCCGCGTCCTGCGGCGCCGGCACCGGCATGTCGCGGTCGCCTTCGATGAACTCCGCATGCGGTCCCTGAACCTGGAAATACACGTAATCGATATCGTCGGCCCGCAGCATGTCGCGTGAAGCGGCGCTGGTTTGCGTGACGACTTTGCCGTTCACCTGCTTGACTTGCTGCGCCAGCACCGCGACCCGGTCTTCCAGTGCATGATCAAACGGCTGGTTGGCGATCGATTTGGTGACGATGTAAGTGATGGCGATGCTCATCGGCCACAGCAGCAATAAAGGCACCAGCATCCAGTCCAGGATTTCACCGAACAAGGAGCGCTGGATCGGCTCAATCGGCTGGGCCGCTGGCGTAGCGGGCAATGAATGTGATGCAGTCGATGCGGTATCGGCAGCACTGGCGTCCACTTTTCTAGCGTCGCTCATAGCTAGCTCAGGACTGGATCATGATGGTGCTAGCGCGGCGTCGATGCAGCAGGGTTGCCGGAAGCGCCGGGAGTATTGGCGTTGGGCGTCTCAGGGAATTTTTCAAGGCAGTAGCCGATGCCGCGCACCGTTACGATGCGTACCCCGCCGATCTCGATTTTCTTGCGCAGGCGATGTACGTAGACTTCAATCGCGTTATTGCTGACTTCTTCGCCCCATTCGCACAGATGATCTACCAGCTGATCCTTGGAAACCAGGCGTCCGGTGCGCTGCAGCAGCACTTCCAGCAAACCGAGTTCGCGCGCCGAAAGGTCCAGCATTTGTTCATCGATGTAGGCAGTACGGCCAACCTGGTCATAGGTCAGCGGGCCATGCTTGATGACAGTCGGGCCGCCGCCGGCGCCGCGTCGTGTGAGTGCGCGCACCCGAGCTTCCAGCTCGGACAGCGCGAACGGTTTGGCCATGTAATCGTCAGCCCCCAGATCGAGTCCCTTGACGCGCTGCTCGATCGAATCGGCTGCGGTCAGGATCAATACCGGCAAATGCGAATTGCGGGCGCGCAGACGCCGCAACACTTCCAGGCCCGGCATCTTGGGCAGGCCGAGATCCAGAATCAGCAGATCGAAATCCTGAGTGGACAAGGCAGAATCGGCCTCCAGACCGTTTTGCACGTAATCGGTCGCATAACCGGCCTGACGCAAAGAACGGGTCAGACCATCGGCGAGCACACTATCGTCTTCCGCAAGCAGGATACGCATGGTTTTTAATTAGTCATAAAAAAGTAAGCAGGAACATGAGCGAGCCGCAGCGAAAATGAACGCCTTGATGCTCGCAGGATATGACTTACAGTCTATTGCGTTTCAATCCCGGCAGCAAGGCGCAGCGGGCTTCCAGTTTCAAGTATGATTACCGGGATCGAAATTTACTTGCAATTTTCACTGTTTTTTTATACAGTACTATTTGTGACATAATTCAACTCGATCATTACCGCGAATACTGTACGCTGCAACCGCGCCCTCACTGCTGAAAGAAACTTATGGACGATAAGAAAGCCGCTCCCGTTACGGACAAGAGCAAAGCCCTCGCTGCCGCGTTGGCCCAAATCGAGAAACAGTTTGGCAAGGGCTCGGTCATGCGCATGGAAGATGGCGCGGTGGTCGAAGAAGTGCAGGTGGTCTCCACCGGTTCGCTCGGCCTGGATATTGCACTGGGTGTCGGCGGCTTGCCACGCGGCCGCGTGGTTGAGATTTACGGACCGGAATCCTCCGGCAAAACCACGCTAACCCTGCAAGTCATTGCAGAAATGCAAAAGCTCGGCGGCACCTGTGCCTTTATCGATGCCGAACACGCGCTGGATGTCGGTTACGCCAAAAAATTGGGCATTAACCTGTCGGATTTGCTGATTTCTCAGCCGGATACCGGTGAACAGGCGCTTGAAATTACCGATGCGCTGGTGCGTTCCGGCAGCGTTGACCTGATCGTCATCGACTCGGTCGCAGCACTCACGCCGCGCGCCGAAATCGAAGGCGACATGGGTGATTCGCTGCCAGGCCTGCAGGCGCGACTGATGTCGCAGGCACTGCGCAAACTGACCGGCAGCATCAACCGTACTAATACGCTGGTGATCTTCATCAACCAGATCCGCATGAAGATCGGCGTCATGTTCGGCAACCCGGAAACCACGACCGGCGGCAATGCGCTGAAATTTTACGCATCGGTGCGACTGGATATTCGTCGCACCGGATCGATCAAGTCCGGCGATGAAGTCATCGGCAACGAAACTCGGGTCAAGGTCGTCAAGAACAAAATTGCCCCACCGTTCAGGGAAGCGCATTTCGATATTTTGTATGGGGAAGGCACTTCACGCGAAGGTGAAATACTCGATCTCGGTGCCGATGCCAAGATCGTTGAAAAGAGCGGTTCCTGGTACAGTTATAACGGCGAACGCATCGGACAGGGTAAGGATAATGCCCGCAGTTACCTGAAAGAGCGCCCCGAACTGTCGCGCGAAATCGAGAACAAGGTACGGGTATCGCTAGGTGTGCGGGAGTTGCCGCCGATTGCTGCAGATGTCCAAGCCAAGTTAAAAGCCAAGGACAAAGACAAGGATAAAGACAAGGGCAAGGATAAGGATAAGGACGCGGAACCAGTGCAGCCTTAACGCGCTTCCTGTTGTCAGGAGTATGAGTGTCCGTAGGGGTGGGTTCCAAACCCGCCCTTTTGCCGCCAAAGTGCGCGGGCGGATTTGGAACCCGCCCCTACGAGAGAATGGTTGGCGCCGTAGCACAAGCGTTGGCGCTGAACTTGCGAAGCACAACATACAGTTTCGTAGGATGGGTGAAACCCATCACTTTTCAATCGCTATCAACGCAAATGATGGGTTTCACCCATCCTACGCGCCGGCTTTTGCCGATTTAAAATCATGGCCGCATTAAAAATCAGCCTGAAAGCGCGTGCGCTTAGATATCTGTCTATGCGAGAGCACAGTCGTGCGGAGTTGGGGCGCAAGCTCGCCCGCTACGCAGAAGCATCCGATGATATCGAAGCTCTGCTGGATTTTCTGGAAGCGCAAAACTGGTTGTCGCAGACCCGATTTTCCGAAGCCCTGATCAATCGGCGTGCGGCACGTTACGGCAACAGCCGCATCCTCGCTGAATTGCAGAGCCACGGCATTGGCGGCGAGGCACTGACCGAAATCAAGACGGAACTGGCTGTGGATGAGGTCGCGCGCGCCTGCGCAGTCTGGCGCAAAAAGTTTGGCACTCCTGCTACCGATGCCACCGAACGCGCCAAGCAGATGCGCTTCATGCAGCAGCGCGGTTTCTCCCATCGCGCCATCCAGGCCGCCATGCGCGGCGTTGTCGATTGCGACGATTAATTCGGGATTGCGGCGAGTAACTGGGAGTGTGGGAGTGCCGAGCGTCTGCTCGGCTTTTTCAAAAACAGCCCAGCAAACGGTCGGCGATTCCATCGGCAAAAAACAATGTCCACGAAAGACACCAAAGCACAAACAGGATTCAGAATCCATTGAATTGTGAAAAAACAAGGAGTATTACCATTTTTATTGAGTTTTTCGCATATATTCATTGCGATAACAAAATATACTAAAGCTAGTATTGAAAATGTGCCGAACCTTCGATTGGCAACTTGGACAGCTGTTCCGAGGCACTTCATTCCCATCTTTTTCGTGCCTTTCCTGTTTTTAGTGGACCGTGCATAACCCCAGTTATTGAACAGTTGTTTCGATTGTCTTTTTCATTGCTTTTTTGATATTTGTCAAATTTCATGCGACGAAAAAACAGTTAATGTCGAATTGATATTAATGTAGCGCATAGATTTACCCCCGACCGAAATGGAGACAACCATGACAAGTCGCACTTCCCGGTTTTTCCCACCCCTCAAAATTTTCAGCATGGTAGTTCTGGCACTGATGGTGCTGGCGGTCGGCTATGCGGCAGTAATTTCAATTAGCAACTGGAGTGGTATTAGCGTGTAAATCTGCCTGTCAGGCTGCTTGTGATTCGCCCTGGTTTCAATAAAAAAAAGGATGGCCGCGATGACTAAACGACAAGGACGGCTTTTTTTCATTCTTTGCACTGCCGCCACGGCCGTGCTATTCATCGTCATGACGGTTCACAGCCATACCCGCTTTAGCGAACTGACCCATGCAGAAAAAATTACACCTGCGGTAATCAGCGGCAAACACGTCTGGCACAACAACAATTGCATCAATTGCCATACCTTGATGGGCGAGGGTGCATATTACGCGCCGGATCTGACCAAGATCACGCAGCAGCGCGGCGCACCTTATTTGCAGGCTTTCCTGAAAGATCCATCGAAATTCTATTCGGAGCAAAATCATCGGCGGCTGATGCCAAATCCGAATCTGAGCACGGCGGACATCGACAATGTCATCGCTTTCCTCGACTGGGTTGGCCACATTGACAATCAGGGCTGGCCGCCTCGCCCGATTATCGTGTCGGGGGCCGCGATTCCCGGCTCGGATGTCGGCCAGCCAACTAAGGCAGTCGCCGCATCCTCGGAACCGGTTGCCAAGGGTGAAGCTTTGTTCAAATCTACGCCGCCTGCTTGCTTTGCTTGCCACTCGGTTTCTCCCGGGGTGAATCTGGCCGGACCTTCGCTGGCTGGGCTGGGGGCGCATGCTGCCACAGTCATTGCTTCGCCCGATTACAAAGGCAGCGCCAAAACCCCTGCCGACTATATTCGCGAATCGATCGCCAAACCCAGCGCGTATCTTGTCACCGGCCCGATGTATTCGGCCAACGGCCAGTCCTTTATGCCGAGCAGCTTCGCGACTGACCTCACACCCGAACAAATCGACACTCTCGTTGCTTATTTAGAAACTTTGAAATAGGAGCTGCCATGCGCTATCGCTCACAATCCGTTGCATATTGGTATTTTGCTGTTGCCATGTGTCTGTTCGGTTTGCAGCTGGTGTTTGGCTTGCTTGCTGCGTCAAAATACCTTGGCCCGGACCCGTTGTTGAATATTCTTTCATTCGACAAGGTCAAGGCGATTCACACCAATTTGTTGATTGTCTGGACCTTAACCGGCTTCATGGGAGCGACGTATTACGTGGTGCCGGAAGAATCGCGCGGTGAAATCTACAGTACCAAACTCGCGTATGTGCAACTGGTGGCCTGGACGCTGATGGGCGTGACCGCCGTAGTTGGTTATATGTTCGGCTGGACTGCCGGCAACAAGTTGCTGGAGCAGCCGTTTCCGCTGAAAATCGTGATTGTGATTGTGATGTTGCTGTTCCTTTACAACATCCTGATGACGATCAGGCAGGCAGGGCGCTGGACCGTCACCGAAGGCGTGCTGGTAGCTGGTCTGGCGCTGGCGGCATTACTGTATTTGCCAGCCCTGGTTGAGTACGATAATTACACGGTAGCCATCTTTTACCGCTGGTGGACCATCCATCTGTGGGTGGAAGGTGTGTGGGAAATGATTCAGGGCGGCTTGCTGGCGTACCTGCTGATACGCCTGTCCGGCGCCGATCGCGAAGTGATGGAAAAATGGCTGTACGTCATCGTCGGCCTGGTTTTTTTGGCAGGAATCATCGGCACCGCCCACCATTATTACTGGATTGGCGTACCGCATTACTGGCTTCCGATTGGGGGTTTTTTCAGCGCGCTGGAACCGCTGGCATTGCTCGGGATGGCGATGTTTGCCTATTTTGCGATGCGCCGCTCGGGGCTGTCTCATCCTAATGCGCTGGCCGTGCACTGGACCATAGGCAGTGCGGTATTTACCGTGTTTGGCGCTGGCTTGCTCGGGCTGGCGCACACCTTGCCTGACGTCAACAAGTGGACCCACGGCACACTGGTGACGGCGATGCATGGCCACGGGGCGTTCTACGGTGGGTATGCAATGATTGTAATGGCTATGATCACTTATGCGCTGCCCAGCCTGACCAACAATCGCCGGGTGGAAGGCAGCAGTATCGGCTACGGGGCTTTCTGGCTGCAAATTGCCGGCATGTTCGGCATGGTGCTGTCGTTTGGCACCGCCGGTATCGGCCAGGTGTATCTGGAGCGTATTCTTGGCCTGGGTTACCTGGATACGCAACTCAAGTTGCAGGTGCACTTTTTGATGTTGATTACGACCGCCACGATGTTTACGCTTGGCGCAGGCCTGTTCATCTGGGATTTTTTTCGTAGCGCTCCAAAACTCAGCAGTGATGCGCTCAATGTGGTGCCGGCACCAGCGGCAATATAAGCGATGGAAGGCTTGGCAGAAGCAAGCTGCAGATTGGCCGATACGCGCCAGAGCTTGCTTTACTCTCAAACTCACCCGCAACTCCAGCCTGCCAGCATTGAACCTTACTATCTGCCGCTGGGCGATGAAATCAGCATATTTACGCAGTGTCATTTGCGTAGTCTGGCCGTGATGCTGAAAGGCCCCACCGGCTGCGGCAAAACCCGATTTATCGAGCATATGGCTTGGCGTCTCAAGCGTCCTCTGGTGACGGTGTCATGTCACGATGATCTGTCGGCTGCCGATCTGGTTGGGCGCTTTTTAATTCGGGACAATGGCACCGTTTGGCAGGATGGGCCGCTGACGCGAGCGGTGCGATTGGGCGCGATCTGTTATCTCGATGAAGTGGTCGAGGCGCGTCAGGATGCGGTGGTTGTGATCCATCCGCTGACTGATTACCGCCGGATTTTGCCGGTCGACAAGACCGGTGAACATATCGAGGCAGCGCCCGGATTCCAGCTGGTGATTTCCTACAATCCGGGCTACCAGCATGTTTCCAAGGATTTAAAACCCAGCACGCGGCAGCGCTTCGTTGCGCTGGAATTCGATTTCCCGCCAGCAGAGCGCGAAGTCGACATCATCGTCCATGAAAGCGGTGCCGACCGCGCGATAGTGCACGATCTGGTCGCGCTGGCCGGCCGCATTCGCCATCTTGGCGACCGTGGCCTGGCTGAAGTACCCAGCCCGCGCTTGCTGGTCGCCACCGCACGCCTGATCGCCAACGGCATTGCGCCGCGTCTGGCCTGTTATGTCGGTCTGGTATCGCCGCTGTCAGACGATCCCGGCATGATTGCCGCGATGCGCGACCTGGTCGATGCAGTGCTGATCGATTGAGCAGCCGTAGGATGGGTGCAACCCATCGCATATTGAACTTACAAGATGGGTTGCACCCATCCTACTGCCATGGCCGAACCAGAAGAACTCATCATCGACGCGGCCCGCCATGCGACCGTATTCGTGTCGCGGTTATGGCAGCGAGGCGACCGCGATCAGCCTGATTCCCATACCTTGCTGCCATATCGGCACCGGCTGGAACTGTTGTTGGCGGCCGCATACGGCCGTCATATCGGCTTGCGCGTGGCGCAATTGCCTGCGCCGCAGACTGCGCTAGCGCGACTGTTCAAGCGCACGGCTAGCCACTTGATCGAGCCGTATGCGCTGCCGGCCCATGACGGCACGCAAATTTTCCTTCCGCTGCGCTTGGTGCCTGGCAATCCGGCCGCATTGGCGACCTTGGCGACATTCCGCGCTCTCGCCTTGCAGCAGGCCGGGCGTGCGCTGCGCAACACTAGCACTGGCACCGCATCGCCTTGCATGGCAAACGCACTGGTGCAGGATTTGTTTTGCTTAAGCGAAGCCGCAGCAGTCGATCATGCGTTGGCCAGGGATTTCCCCGGCGTCGTGCCGGATTTACTAGCGCTGCGTCGCGCCACATTGTCAGAACGCCCGCGACCGGCGCTGCTCAATGCGCCGGAACGAGCTATTGAAGACATGTATGCGCGCGTGCTGTGCGCATTTCCTGCGGTTATTCCGGCACCATTGGTGCTGGCATCTACGGCTGCCGATTCGCTGGCCTGGGCAATTGCCACGGCACAACAAATGGCAACCATCGATGCGCACTATCGCGGCATGCGCAAAGGTCTGTGGCTGGGTGCGACTGTGCTGGCGTCGGGGCAGCAGCAATTGCAGTGCGGCAGCGAACCGGCAGCGGATGCATCAGCCAAACCGCAACGTCAGGCAAAGTTAGCGCGCCGGCCGGAAGTACGCGAACCGCGCGAGGATGAAGATGATCAGCAGGAACAGGGCATGTGGATGCTGCAGATGGACGATCCGCAGCAACATGTGGAAGATCCGATGGGTTTGCAGCGCCCGACCGATCGCGACGACAGCGCAGACCCGGGCGACCTGGCCGATTCTCTGTCCGAATTGGCCGAAGCGCGCCTGATCTCTACGCCGCGACCAGCGCCGGAAATCCTGGTTTGCGATGATGCGCTGGAGCGGCGTGCAATATTGCATGCGCCTGCTGCTGAGGTCGCTGCGGGAATCGTGTATCCGGAATGGGATTGCCGCATCGGCGGTTACCATCGACAGGGCGCGATTGTGCGGCTCCAGGCGCCCGCTCAAGGCGACCCGGCTTGGGCCGAAGCGGTGCTGCAGAAACGCCATGCGCTCTTGCAACTGATTTTGCGCCGCTTCGAAGGCTTGCGTCCGCGTCGGGTGCGCCAAGGTCGCCAGCCGGATGGCGATGAGATTGATATTAGCGCCTTTGTTAATGGTTACGCCGAACGGCGCGCCGGCTTGCCGTTGCAAGAGCGCTGGTATCAGTCGGCGCGGCCGGCGCGGCGCGATATCGCGATTGCGCTGCTCATCGATATCAGCGGCTCGACCGACGGCTGGGTGACGCAGGATTTGCGCATCATCGACGTCGAGAAAGAAGCGCTGTTGCTGGTCTATCGCGCGCTGGTGGTGCTGGGCGATCCGTTCTGCATCCAGGCGTTTTCCGGTGAAGGCCCGCATAACGTGGCGCTGTGGCCGCTGAAAGGTTTTGACGAGAGCCCCGGCACCCTGATCGAACGCCGTATCGCGGCGCTGGAACCGCAACGCTATACCCGCGCCGGGGCCGCCATTCGTCATCTGACGGCCTCGCTCAATACGTGCCCGGCCCAGCACCGCCTGCTGATTGTGCTGTCCGATGGCAAGCCGAACGATGTCGATCATTACGAAGGCCGCTACGGCGTGGAAGACATGCGCCAGGCGGTGGCCGAAGCTAGGTTGCAGGCGATCCATCCGTTTTGCCTGACGGTCGACCGCCAGGCCCCGCAGTATCTGGCCAGCGTGTTCGGACCTGGACGCTACGCGGTGTTGCAACATCCCGAGCGGCTGCCGGTGGTGTTGGTGGACATCCTCAGGACCCTGATCAAAGCCTGAATTTTTGTCTGTGGAGCGGGTCGATGCGCGGGTCTTAGGCCGATAAAACTACGGTATTTTATGCAACTCAATATTCGACATGATAATAAGCATTATTCTGTAACACTGTCTCAATGTGCTACACTTTTCCGCTTATTGCAGTGCCGCATGAGCGGCTGCTATCGTACAAATCCGTAGAAGCTGCGGTAACGCACGCAATTGCGGCTTGATTAATTTCGCCGATTTGTTCGGCATTGGTCCCTATGCCCCTTTCACCACCCGCTGTCCCGCGCATCCGCAAGCACACGCGCGCCATTCGTATCGAAGCGTTTGCACGCGAAGATGGCCTATGGGACATCGACGCCTGCATTACCGATGTCAAGACCCGCGACATCCCGCTCGCTTCCGGCGTGCGCCCGGCCAATACGCCGATCCATGAACTTTGGCTGCGCCTGACGATTGACATCGAGTTCAATATCGTTGCGGCCGAAGCGGTTTCCGACGCCGTGCCTTATCCCAGTTATTGCAACACGATTGGCCCCGATTATCAGAAAATGGTCGGATTGAATCTGCTGTCCGGTTTTCGGCATCAGCTCAAGCAACTGCTGTCAGGCACGCACGGCTGCACCCATCTGACGGAACTGGCGCAGATTCTGCCGACTGCCGCGATCCAGGCGTTTGCCGGCGAGGTGCTCGATACCCGCGATGGCGATGGTGCCGACCCGCAAAGCCAAAAACCATTTCAACTCGACCGCTGCCATGCATTACGTACCGATGGTGCGGCGGTCGCGAAATACTATCCACGCTGGGCCGCCACCTCGCCAGCAGATATCCCAGGCAATCCAGCCAGTTAGTTTTATCCATAGTTTTTTATCCATACCTAAGCGTCTGAAGGGAACCTCGCATGAAAATCCATGAGTATCAGGGCAAAGAAATTCTCCGCAAGTTCGGAGTCACGGTTCCGCGCGGTATTCCGTGCAATTCCGTAGATGAAGCAGTTAAAGCAGCCGAAACCCTTGGTGGTCCGGTGTGGGTCGTCAAGGCGCAAATCCATGCCGGCGGTCGTGGCAAGGGCGGCGGCGTAAAAGTCGCTAAAACGCTCGAACAAGTACGCGAATACGCCAACCAAATCCTCGGCATGCAACTGGTCACGCATCAAACTGGCCCAGAAGGCCAGAAAGTACGTCGGCTGCTGATCGAAGAAGGCGCCGACATCCAGAAAGAACTGTACGTCAGCATGGTGACCGATCGTGTCAGCCAGCGCGTAGTCCTGATGGCTTCCAGCGAAGGTGGGATGGACATCGAAGAAGTGGCCGCAAGCCACCCGGAATTGATCCACCAAGTCGCCATCGACCCTAGCGTCGGCCTGACTGACGCCGAAGCTGACAATATCGCCACCAAAATCGGCGTACCGGCAGCATCGCTTGCCGACGCCCGCACGCAGTTGCAAGGTTTGTACAAAGCGTATTGGGAAACCGATTCTTCGCTGGCCGAAATCAATCCATTGATTCTGACCGGCTCCGGCAAAGTTATCGCGCTCGACGCCAAGTTCAACTTCGACGACAGCGCGCTGTTCCGTCAACCCGAAATCGTCGCTTACCGCGATCTGGACGAAGAAGATCCAGCCGAAGTCGAAGCATCCAAATTTGACCTGGCCTACATCTCGCTCGACGGCAACATCGGCTGCCTGGTCAACGGTGCCGGTCTGGCGATGGCCACCATGGATACGATCAAATTGTTCGGCGGCGAACCGGCCAACTTCCTCGACGTCGGCGGTGGTGCGACAGCCGAGAAAGTGACCGAAGCCTTCAAGCTGATGCTGAGAAACCCGGGCTTGAAAGCCATCATGGTCAACATCTTTGGCGGCATCATGCGCTGCGATGTGATCGCCGAAGGCGTGATCGCAGCCGCCAAAGCGGTGTCGCTCGATGTGCCATTGGTAGTGCGCATGAAGGGCACCAACGAAGACATCGGCAAGAAAATGCTGGCCGACTCCGGTCTGCCTATCCTCGCCGCCGACACGATGGAAGATGCAGCCAAGCAAGCCGTCGCTGCCGCCAACGCCTAAAACATCGCACAAGGAACCTATATGTCGATCCTGATCAATAAAGATACAAAAGTCATCACCCAAGGCATTACCGGCAAGACCGGGCAGTTCCACACCCGTGGCTGCCGCGATTACGCCAATGGCAAGAACTGCTTCGTAGCTGGCGTGCATCCGAAAAAAGCCGGCGAAGATTTCGAAGGCATCCCGATTTTTGGCAGCGTATCCGACGCCAAAGCCGCCACCGGCGCGACAGTCTCCGTCATCTACGTACCGCCAGCCGGTGCGGCAGCAGCGATCTGGGAAGCGGTTGAAGCCGAACTCGATCTGGCCATCTGCATCACCGAAGGCATCCCGGTGCGCGACATGATGATCCTGAAAGATCGCATGGCAAAAGCCAACAGCAAAACGTTGCTGCTGGGCCCGAACTGCCCAGGCCTGATCACACCGGACGAAATCAAGATCGGCATCATGCCAGGCCACATCCACAAGAAAGGCCGTATCGGCGTGGTGTCGCGCTCCGGCACGCTGACCTATGAAGCAGTCGGCCAACTGACCGCACTCGGTTTGGGCCAATCGTCGGCAGTCGGCATCGGCGGCGACCCGATCAATGGCCTGAAGCACATCGACATCATGAAGATGTTCAATGACGATCCAGACACCGATGCAGTCATCATGATCGGCGAGATCGGCGGCCCGGACGAAGCCAATGCGGCTTACTGGATCAAGGAAAACATGAAGAAGCCGGTAGTGGTCTTCATCGCCGGCGTGACAGCACCTGCCGGCAAGCGCATGGGCCATGCCGGTGCGCTGATCTCCGGCGGCGCCGACACTGCGCAAGCCAAGCTCGACATCATGGAAGCCTGCGGCATCAAAACCACCAAAAACCCGTCAGAAATGGCGCGTTTGCTCAAGGCAATGCTGTAATTCATAGTTGCTGGAAGTAACGGAAGTAACAACGGGGAGCTGCGGCTTCCCGTTTTATTTTGGCCCGACAATGCCTGCTGTACGATATATACATATAAGTGTATTTTTAATATCACAATTAAACAAAGCGGCAACATCATATTTTTTGCATATACCCCCTATAATAATTAGGCAGTAATTATTCAGCACGCTATAAGAGACTTCTAAACCGAAGTGGTTTCTGTAGGAGCGCACCCGGGCGCGAAAGCAGTCGCCAGACTGCAGACGTTGATCGCGCCCGGGTGCGATCCTACAAGAACACTCATTCCCGGCCGCTATTGACGCCCAGCCCTTGGCTGGCAGATTATTGTGTCTTCCGCTTGCATTTTTTAGCTAAACTGTCCCGATGACCCCAGAGCCAGCACACAGCAACCTCGAATTCGCCGCCTTGACCGATATCGGTCAGGTGCGCCGCCACAATGAAGACGCGGTCGCCATCAGTCCGGCATGCGCGGGTTGTGGCTTCGCGCTGCTGGCTGACGGCATGGGCGGTCATCTGGCCGGCGAAGTGGCTAGCGGCATGGCCGTGACCATCATCCAACAGGCGCTGGAAGGCATTCTGCTGAACCACGCAAACACTGCCCCGGTCGAAGTGCGGCAGCATCTGCATGGCTGGATGCGGGACGCAATCGGTCTGGCCAACGCCCGCATCCTGCAGGCCGCCCACAGCCAAATCGGTTGCCGCGGCATGGGCACCACGCTGGTGCTGGCGCTGCAGTATGAAAACACGCTCAGCGTCGCCCACGTCGGCGATTCGCGGCTATACCGGCTGCGCGGGCGCACGCTGCAACAACTGACCCGCGACCATTCGCTGCTGCAGGAGCGAATCACGGCCGGCCTGATTACGCCCGGGCAGGCGGCGCTGTCCAGAAACCGCAACATCATCACCCGTGCGCTGGGCGTCGATCCGCTGCTCGAAGTCGAACTGCACGACCACGATTTTCAAGCCGGCGACATCGCGCTGTTATGTTCGGACGGCTTGACCGAAATGGTGCCGGACCAACAGATCGCCGGTCTGCTGCATGCCAACCGGTCCAACTTGCCGTACGCTTGCGCGCAACTGGTCGCCTGCGCCAATGCGCATGGCGGGCAGGATAATGTCTCGGTAGTTTTGATGAAAGCACGCGACAATCACGGCTACGCCCCATAATGGGCTACTAGGAATCAGATAGATCGCAGGAGAAACAGCATGGCCAAAATCATTCTCATGGCAGACGGCGCGGTATTGCAGGAAATGACGCTCTCGAAAGAGCGCATCACCATCGGACGCCGACCCAGCAACGACATCGTCATCGACAACCTCGCCATCAGCGGTCAGCACGCCGTTATCACCACCATACAGGACGACTCCTTCCTGGAAGACCTGGGCAGCACCAACGGCACTCAGGTCAACGGCCAGCCGGTCAAAAAGCATTTCCTGCAAAATGGCGACGTCATCGAACTGGCCAGATACCGGATCAAATACCAGACCCAGGTCCAAGTGCAACAACGCGACAGCAGCGCAGCCAATCACTCCGATACCAGCGACGCCGTCAACACCCTAACGCAAGTCATACCAGACGCACAAAACACGCAGGTCTACAACCCGTCTGAAATGCACGACGACGGCGTCCGCCCAGCCAGCATTAAAATCATCAGCGGCACCGGCAGCGGCAAGGAAATGCACCTCACCAAGGCGCTCACCACCATCGGCCGCCCCGGCATCCAGGTCGCCGTCATCACCCGCAGCCCGCAAGGCTACGCAATTACCCACATCGAAGGCGACCGCCGGCCGACTGTCAACGGTCAAACCATAGGCACCACAGCCCAAGCGCTGCAGGATGGCGATGTGTTCGATCTGGCCGGCACCGAAATGCAGTTCAGCTTGAAATAAAGCCAATATTTGTTGCACATTCTTTGATAGCGCATGCGCTAATCGACAGGTGAACGCCCATCCTAAAAGTAGGGCGTCAATAAGCGAAGCGCATTGCGCCGATTATGCAGACCACAATCGCCATCAATATTGCGGGGCTCGGTAAACCCATTTGTTGTATTGCGCAAATTCAGGCGTAAGCATGGACTATATAAAAAAGCACCACGCGAATAGAAGGTTTCCGTGCATCACAATCATCCGGCGCTACGTGCTCCGCCGTGAGCAAGCATGCATTGACAAGACTTAATTCGGTCTTTAAAGTGACTTGTATGCCCACCTACACCCTGGAGCAACATCATGCTTTACTCACAGCAAATCAAGCCAATAAGTTATTTTAAAGATAATTCTGCCAAAGTTATTGCTGAAATCACGGCAACACGCGAACCCATTATCATTACCCAAAATGGTGAGGCTACCTGTGTGGTTCAGGACATCCATAGTTGGGAACAAACGCAGCAGACAATCGCACTACTTAAAATATTGGCGCTGGGCAGGCAGCAAGTTGAACACGGTGAATTCAGTTCGGCGCAGTCTGTATTTGCAGAACTCGATGAAGACATGGATGGCGTCAATGGAACGCCGGAGTGACTTATCAATCCTGGTTCACCAATAACGCCAAAGCAGACATCAAGGAACTGAAAGGCTATGTGGTTCAAAATTGGTCGAAGCAAGTCTGGAAAACTGCATCTGACCAAATCAGGCATGCAGTGTCAATTCTTGAAGATCAGCCCTATGCCGGTGCCGTGTGCCAAGACCTTGCGGCACTGGGGATAACAAATTATCGTCAAATGCTGACCAGCAAAAACCGCATCATCTATGCGGTGGAAGTTGCAAATAGTCGAATTATTATTCATGTCATTTGCGACCAGAAACGGGACTTGCAAACACTTCTGATGCGCCGGTTAATTAATGCATCTCTTCATTGATATCCCGCGCCTTGAAGCAGCCCAAACGACTTGACTGTATCGCATATGAGATACACTATGGAAAAATCCATAGGAGGATCAAATCATGACTGTACAAACTTCAATGCTTCACGTCCGGGTGGACGATGAAACGAAAGCGCAAGCGACCCAGGCGCTTGCTGCAATGGGCATGACGGTGTCCGATGCTGTCCGTCTGTTTTTACGCCGCGTGGTCGTCGATCAGGCATTTCCGCTTGAACTCAAGGTGCCAAACGAGGAGACCCGTGCGGCTATGGAAGAGTCTCGTGCCATGTTGACCTCTCGCCGTACCGGCTTTGCCGCCGCTAACGCGCTATTCGATGACCTCGAAAAGAACAGTCGCAAATAAGCGCCCCCGCTCCCACGTGCATCGGATTACACCAAGTCTTTCCTCAAAGACTGGGACAGCCTTTCACGCTCGGGGCGCTACGACATGATCCGTCTCAAGGAGGCGATGCTGTTGCTGATCGCGAACGATGCGCCGCTCGGCCCGGAATGGCTGGATCACCCGCTCAAGGGCGATTGGACCGATTGCCGGGAATGCCATATTGGCGGCGACTTTTTGGTGATCTATCAGGTCGAGGGCAACGCCATCAACTTTGTGCGTGCAGGCACGCACGCCAAACTGTTCAACGAATGACGCTTGCACGCGTACTAATAATGAATGTGTTCAAGCCGCAACAAATACCCTGTCATGTATTTATTCGCGCCGCTTTAAAAATATGCGGGAAGTCGCATATTTAATGGCATACCCCCATGTTTATTTTATGTGCACCGGTCTCGCAAGGCGCAGCGCATCCAGCCAAGACCGGTGAAGCCTGCTTCGGGTGCTGTGACAATCTGACAATCCATGCCGGGATTGACAATTATTGTCAGCCAGCGACAAAAATATTCCTGTTGCGCACATTTTTTAAGCAGAAAACGTTGTAATCAGCCGCTTTTTGCTTTGGCACAACATTTGCTAATAGGTAAGCATGGCAGACCGACTGTCAGCATTGCTAACCACAGAGAGAAATAAAATGAAATCGATGAAAATAATGAAGAGCGCACAACGCGGTTTTACGCTGATCGAATTGATGATTGTTGTTGCGATTATCGGTATTTTGGCGGCGGTGGCAATTCCGCAGTATCAAGATTACGTCACTCGTGCGAAATTCCAGGATGGCGTCGCTTCAATTGATTCGGTTAAAACAACAACGGCAATTTGCATACAAGAAAACGCAGGGGATGCTACTAAGTGTAATACCGATACTTTGATCGGCATAACCATGCCGACAAAAGCGGCAAAAGATGCAATTACTGTTACACGCGGAACATTTACCTCTACCACAGCAATATTCATACTAACTGGAAATTCCACATTAAACAGTTGTGTAATTACGGCTACAGGCACTGTCGATACCGCCAACATTACTTGGCAATATATTACTACTGGTACTAATTGCACAAAGGCTAAAACTGGCTTTGATGTTGCAGCTGTTTAAGCCCACATACGGCGCAATGGCGTAGCGTATTGCGCTGCATGACCGGCGACAAACCGAAACACCCCATTCGTGGGGTGTTTTTTCGTTTGCGCCGATGATTGAGCGTCGCCATGCAAAAAGCCGTATGTCGGTGTGCCGCAACACCGACGGCGCTTGTGGTTTGCGCATTCGGCGCAATGCGCTGCGCTTATTACGCCCTACCTAAGCCTGCGCCGCCACCCAATTTCCCGACTTTCCGCCAGGCTTTTCCAGCACCCTTCATCCGTCATAATCTCGCGATCTAGCGCCTTGCTGTCGTAAATAGCCAACAGCCCGACCTGGGCTACGCTTTGTGCACATCTTTTGCAAGATGTGATTGACTTTTTAGCTGATATTTATTAACAGCGCTTGCTGTTTTACGCGATTTGTATTGCGAGTTATCAAAAGACTCATTGTTACAATTGATCACAATTGGGTTACTTCAACCCATAGTGAGAGAGTAAGAGGAGCCAGTATGAATATTCAAAATCTACCTGATCAAATTCAATACGCCCCTGATAACTTGTTAGCATCGGTCATCGGAAAACTCAATCTGAAAAACGACGCCGCTCTGTCACGTGCGCTGGAGGTGGCGCCACCGATGATCAGCAAGATTCGTCACCGCAGGATACCGGTTGGTGCGTCACTGTTAATTCGGATGCATGAGGTCACCAATTTGAGCATCGCGGATCTGCGTTTGTTGATGGGCGACCGGCGCAACAAGTTTCGTATAAGCGACAAGCAGTTCAAGCCGCGTGGCGCTCAGATCGGATAGCTTGGTGCTGTGCCGATAAAATAAAGTCCGACTTGGGGCGTGAATGCCCCGGTTTTTTAATGCTGGGGCGTTTGTGCGCGATCGCTATGCCTATGACCGGCATGAATTCCCTGCCGCACACCTGCCAGAGAACAGAAAATGTATCTTTGCGGCTGTCCGACTGCACTTCCCGGGTGATTGCGATGTAAGCTTCGGCTGTTAAAATATGGGCCCAAGTTCAAGCATTCCCAGGAAAAAACATGATCAAAGTCGGTATCGTCGGCGGTACGGGCTACACGGGCGTCGAATTGTTGCGCCTGTTAGCGACGCACCCGGAAGTGCAGTTCACCGCTATTACTTCACGCAAGGAAAACGGCTTGCCGGTGGCGGAACTGTATCCGTCGTTGCGCGGGCGCGTGTCGCTGGCATTTTCGGCGCCGGAAACAGCGCCTTTGGCCGAGTGCGATGTGGTGTTCTTCGCCACTCCGCACGGCGTCGCCATGGCGCAGACACCAGCGTTGCTGGATGCGGGCGTCAAGGTGATCGATCTGGCGGCCGATTTCCGGCTGCAGGACACCGCGCAGTTCGAAAAATGGTACGGCATGCCGCATAGCTGCCCGGGTCTGCTGGCGGAAGCAGCGTATGGCTTGCCGGAATTGCACCGTGCGGCGATTGCGCGCGCGCGTATCGTCGGCAACCCCGGCTGTTATCCGACCACCATGCAACTGGGTTTTTATCCTTTGCTGAAGGCTGGTGTGGTCGATGCGTCGCACCTGATCGCCGATTGCAAATCCGGCGTCTCGGGCGCGGGCCGCAAGGCGGAAATCGGTTTCTTGTTCGCCGAAGCCAGCGACAACTTCAAGGCGTACGGCGTCTCGGGCCATCGCCACAAGCCGGAAACGGTGGAGCAATTGCAGCGCATGACCACAGAAAAAGTCGGCTTGCTGTTCTCGCCGCATCTGGTGCCGATGATACGCGGCATGCATTCGACCCTGTACGCCCGCCTGACCAAAGAAATCGACAATCAAGCGTTGCAAGCGTTGTTCGAGGATGCCTACCGGGATGAGCCGTTCGTCGATGTGATGCCGTTCGGCAGCCATCCGGAAACCCGCTCCACCCGCGCTTCCAATATGCTGCGTCTGGCGCTGCACCGGCCCGACGACGGCGATATGGTGGTGGTGCTGGTGGTGCAGGATAATCTGGTCAAGGGCGCATCCGGGCAAGCGGTGCAATGCATGAATCTGATGTTCAATGTGGCTGAGACGACGGGTTTGCTGCATGTGCCGGTATTGCCTTGAATTGATGCTTGAGGTGAGTGATTGATACAGCAATCCGGATCGCGTTCCATTGAAGCGTAAGTTACGATCTCAGCGGCTGTCGGTGTCGGCCTCGAAGATGACCATCAAGCGTCAATTGCACTGGTCGTTGAAAACCCTGATTGCCGCAGTCGCAATCGGTCTGGCTGGCGTCATGGCCTTGCTGGCTTACGATCTGGGGCGAAGCTTCACCGGCTTTGATCCCGGTGCGTCGCGGCAGCGCATTGCCGAGTTGGAGCAACAAGTCCGGCAGTTGACCAGCGAGCGCGACCGCTTGTCGGCGATTGCCGATGCGGCCGATTCCAGCTTGAATATTGAGCGTTCGGCACAGCAGCAACTGGCGTTGCAGGTGAAAAATCTGAGCGCTGCCAATGCGCAGATGAAGGAAGACCTGGCTTTTTTCGAGAGTCTGCTGCCCACCGCAACGGGTCCGGCCGGCATCAGTATCCGTCGCTTGACACTCGAAATGGCGCGGCCCGGTCAATTGCGTTACCGCTTGCTGGCAATGCAGGGCGGCCGCGCTGTGCGTGATTTTTCAGGCACTTTGCAGTTGGCGGTGACGCTGTCGCTGGCGGGAAAGGAGCTAGTGCTGCTTTACCCGGAACAAAAATCGGCGCAAGCTGCCAGATTCAAGCTGCAATTCAAGCATTATCAGCGCATCGACGGGGTGCTGAAGTTGCCTGCCGGCGCAGTGGTAAAAACAGTCGAGGCGCGGGTGCTGGAGCAGGGCAAGATCTTGGCCCATCAGTCTGCCAATTTGTAAAGGAGGTGCGGCATGTTCAAACGTAAGCCCAGTAATACTATCGATTGCCTGATCGGCGTAACGACCACTATCGAGGGCGATGTGCATTTCAAGGGCGGTTTGCGCATCGACGGCAAGATCAACGGCGACGTGATTGCGGAACCCGGCCAGACCAGCATGCTGGTGATTTCCGAACTGGCCAGAATCACCGGCGAGGTGCGCGGCGCGCATCTGGTGGTCAACGGCGAGATTATCGGTGCGGTGCATTCTAGCGAGCTGCTTGAATTGCAGCCGAAAGCCCGCATAACTGGCGATGTGTTTTACAAAACCCTGGAAATGCATGGTGGCGCGCTGGTCGCCGGCAGACTGACGCACGGGCAACCGGCAGCAGAGTCAGTGGAGCAGCTAGCAGAAGAGCCAATACTTAAGCTGGCCGCGTCCAAAGCATGAGTTGCGGTGAACGTCTATAATCGTCTTATATTGTCCCTAAGTAGGAGTCTGAAATGAATGCTGTTACCGAAATGCCTGCGCCGATAATTTTCACCGACAGCGCCGCACAAAAAGTCGCTGACCTGATAGCCGAAGAAGGCAATCCCGATCTGAAGCTGCGCGTATTCGTGCAGGGCGGCGGCTGCTCTGGCTTCCAGTACGGCTTCACTTTCGACGAAGTCGTCAATGAAGACGACACCACGATGTCCAAGAACGGGGTGCAGTTGTTGATCGATTCGATGAGTTACCAATATCTGGTCGGAGCCGAGATCGATTACAAGGATGATCTGGAAGGGGCCCAGTTCGTGATCAAGAATCCGGGCGCCAGCAGCACCTGCGGTTGCGGTTCTTCATTTTCTGCCTGAGTTTCTGCGCAGAACGCAAAAAGGACGCGAAAGCGTCCTTTTTTAATGTCCGAACGGTTTTGATGCGATGTGAACCAATAATTGTGGACCTGTTCAGGTTGTAGGGGCGGGTTCCA
The DNA here is from genome assembly GCF_055694025.1 of Gelidimonas diazotrophica. Classification (NCBI taxonomy): domain Bacteria; kingdom Pseudomonadati; phylum Pseudomonadota; class Betaproteobacteria; order Burkholderiales; family Oxalobacteraceae; genus Gelidimonas; species Gelidimonas diazotrophica. The sequence goes on along the minus strand of NZ_CM146349.1, from coordinate 2,478,482 downwards.
AACCCGCCCTTCCACTTTGGCGGCGAAAGGGCGGGTTTGGAACCCGCCCCTACGAGATTGTGGTCTGCTTCGTAGGTTGGCGCTGCGCTTGCGAAGCCCAAAAACGCAGCCTCGATAGTTTTCTAGTTTTAAAATTATCAGGGGGTATGCAGTAAAAATCTATTATTTGCGCATGTAAATATTGTGACTTCAAAAACACACATAGCAGTACACATTAAAATGCAATTGTTTCAGCGTGGGTAAAGTGCGCCCAGCACACGCAATCCTTTGGCGCCGGTGACGGCTGGCAAGTTGCCGGGCTGGCGTTGCAGGAAGCGTTGCGCCAGCCATGCGAAAGCCAGCGCTTCGACTTGATTGGGCGCTACGCCAAGCGCCTCGGTTGACAGCACACGCGCGTGCTGCGCGCGGGCCTGCAGGGCTGTTGCCAACAGCGCCGCCAGTTGCGCATTGTAAGCGCCGCCGCCGCACAGATAGACTGCCGCCGCGCCGCCGGCGTAGCGCGCAATGGCGTCGGCCAGGGAATGGGCGGTGAACGCGGTCAGGGTCGCTTGCACGTCTGCAGCCGCCACGGCGGGGAAAGCTTGCAGTTTGTCATCCAGCCATGCCAGATGGAACAGGTCGCGCCCGGTGCTCTTGGGCGGCGGCGCTGCCAGATACGGTTCCTGCAGCAGCGCTTGCAATAGCCCGGCAATCACCGTGCCGCTGGCGGCCCAGGCGCCGTCGGCGTCGTAAGGCAAACCCCGGTGGCGCGCGATCCATGCATCGAGCAGCATATTGCCCGGACCGGTATCGAAGCCGGTAACGCGATCGCCGGTATTGCCGATATTGCCACTATTGTCGAGTATGCTGATGTTGCTGATGCCGCCGATATTGGCCACCACCCGGATCTCGCCGGCCTGGCCGAATGCGGCTTGATGGAAGGCCGGCACCAGCGGTGCGCCCTGGCCGCCGGCTGCGATGTCGCGGCTGCGAAAGTCGGCGATCACGTCGATTCCGGTCAATTCTGCCAGCAGGGCTGGATTGTTGGTCTGGCGGGTAAAGCCCAGCTCGGGCCGGTGCCGGATGGTCTGCCCATGCACGCCGATCGCATTAATCTCGCCAGCGCTGTTGCCGGCGCTGTCCAGCAACTGTTGCACGCAGGCTGCGTAATGGTGCGCCAGCGCATTGGCGCTGTGCGCTTCGCGCTCGATTTCGTTGTGGCCCGCCTTTTGCAGGGCCAGCAATTCGGCCCGCAGCGCATCCGGAAACGGGATGTAAGCGTTTGAGATGGAACGGATCTGGCCATTGCTACTGTTGCCATCGGCCGCGAAAGCGGCGAGCACGCCGTCCACGCCATCCAGGCTGGTGCCGGACATGAGGCCAATGGTCAGACTATCGGGGCAGGGTTTGGGCATAAGAGGAGGGCGCATTTTTGGCTGATATCTATAGGACTTATGGAACTGATGCAGACATGCAAAGCATTGTCCACGAAAGACACTAAAAGCACGAAAGAATGCAAAAATCTTTCTTTCGACTATGGCAGAGAATTTTTTTTCGTGTCTTTCGTGTTTTTCGTGGACAGAATTTTTTGTGCGTAACACCAGCTTCTAATTAAAAAAACGGTTACTGAAGTGCTTCAGTAACCGTTTGTTGTTGCTGCGTACAAGCAATCACATCAATCGATGGACGCCAGTTTGACTGGGTTTTCCTGCGGCTGCATCAAAGCGAAGCGATGCATGATGTCGCCGGTAACGTTGCGGAATTGCCGCAACTGGGCCGTCGTCATCGGTTGCGCGTTCGGCACATCGACCGACATCGGATTGATCGCTACATTGTTGACGCGGAATTCGTAATGCAAATGCGGGCCGGTAGCCCAACCGGTGGAGCCGACATAACCGATCACGTCGCCCTGGCTGACCTTGCTGCCCTTGCGCATGCCGGGCGCCAAGCGGCTCATGTGAGCGTAAGCGGTGGAATAATTGTTCCAGTGCTTGATGAGGATGAAGTTGCCATAGCCGTTTTGAGTGCCGGCGAAATCGAGCACGCCATCGCCCGAGGCGCGAATCGGGGTGCCGCTCGACGCGGCGAAATCGACGCCCTTGTGCTGCTTCCACTGGCCCAAAATCGGGTGTTTGCGCATCGAGAAGACCGATGAGATGCGGGAAAATGCGAGCGGAGATTTAAGAAAAGCTTTTTTCAGCGACTTGCCGTCGAAGCCGTAATAACCGCCGCCTTGCTTGCTGCCCGGTTCCTGGAACCAGACCGACTGGTAGGTGCTGCCATTGTTGACGAATTCGCCCGCCAGCACACGGCCGGTGCGCACGAAGTCACCGTTTTGCCAGAAAGTTTCATAGACCACATTGAAGCGGTCGCCCTTGCGCAAGTCGGAGGTAAAGTCGATATTGGTCGAGAACATGTCGACCATTTGGGTTGCGATAGTGTCCGGGATGTCGGCACCGTCGGTGGCGGCAAAGAGCGATGAATTGATCAGGCCGGAGCGCATTTCAACCCGCATCTGGATGGCAGCGGTTTCTTCCACAGCCTTGAAGTTGTCGCCATTGCGCGCGATCACCAGGTTCTTGACCGGGTTGTCGCTGCCGCTGACGACGGTGGTGCGCAACCATTGCAGGCTGCCGTCACCATTGGTTTGCGCCTGCACGCTTTTGCCGGAGCGCAATTGCATCACGCTGCGTGCGGTGCTGTCGGACTTGATGAAATTCTCCGCTGCCGCATCGTTGATCCCGAGCCGTTCCAGTAAAGTCGCCAGCGTATCGCCAGTACGGACTTTTTCTTCACGCATGTAATATTGGGGGGAGGCTTGTTCGAGCGCCGCGATTTGCTGTGACAGGTTGGGCAGCGTTATTTGCTGTTCGATCAAACTGACCGGTAGGTCGGAGGCGTCCGGTGCGAGCGGCGCGACACCGATTGCGCCGAATGCGCATGCTGCCAGAAATAGACCGGTGGCCGAGATGATTCGGGTCTTGCGGGAGGTGCCCAGCAACAGCTTGCCGGTCGAGCCGAGGCTCAGGTATTTATGATTTGGTTGCATCTAATCAGTTAAAATTTGTCGGGTTGGTGTGAATTTTGTGTAAATGCAGTGCAAGTACGTTTTCTTGCTGCCTTGCTATTGACTAGCGGCAAGGTGGAAAATAGTCAAGCATTATAACAAAGTCGGAAGCACTCATTAGCCTTTTGAAAGTGAAACAAAGTTAAAACATGGACGTTCAATCCCAATCTGCCCTAGACCAAGCTCCAGCCGATCATGCAAATTCTTCCGGACCAAGCACAGCGTTGCCGTTGTCGGATATGGTGCAAGAAGCGCTTGCCATCACCCGGCGCGGTGCCGACGAACTGCTGATCGAAGCTGAATTCGCACAAAAACTGGCGCGCGCCGAACGCAGCGGCATACCGCTACGCATCAAGCTCGGGCTGGACCCGACCGCGCCCGACCTGCATCTGGGCCACACCGTGGTGCTGAACAAGATGCGCCAGTTGCAGGATCTGGGTCATAACGTGATTTTTTTGATCGGCGACTTCACTTCGATGATCGGCGACCCGTCCGGGCGCAACGTGACGCGCCCGCCGTTGACGAAAGAGCAGATCGAACAAAATGCGATGACGTACTTCAAGCAGGCCAGTCTGGTGCTGGATGCGGCCAGGACCGAAATCCGCTACAACTCCGAATGGTGCGACCCGTTGGGCGCGCGCGGCATGATCGAGCTGGCCTCGCATTCGACGGTGGCGCGGATGATGGAGCGCGACGATTTCAGCAAGCGCTTCAAGGCCAACACGCCAATTTCAGTGCATGAATTTCTGTACCCGCTGATGCAGGGATACGATTCGGTGGCCTTGAAAAGCGACCTCGAACTCGGCGGCACCGATCAGAAATTCAATCTGCTGGTCGGGCGCGAACTGCAAAAGGATTACGGCCAGGAGCCGCAGTGCATCCTGACCATGCCGCTGCTGGAAGGGCTGGACGGCATCGAAAAAATGTCGAAGTCGAAGAATAATTACATCGGCATCACTGAGCCGGCCAATACCATGTTCGCCAAGGTAATGAGCATTTCCGATGTAATGATGTGGCGTTATTACGAGCTGCTGTCGTTCCACTCGCTGGCTGAGATTGACGGCTTCAAGGATGCTGTCGCGGCTGGCAAGAATCCGCGCGATGTCAAAGTGACGCTGGCGCAGGAAATCGTGGCCCGCTTCCATTCGGCGCAGGCAGCCGTTGATGCGCTGGCGGATTTCGTCAACCGCTCCAAGGGCGGCATTCCGGACGACATTCCAGAGGTAGCATTAAGCGGCGCGCCGCTGGGTATCGGCCAGTTGCTGAAACAGGCCAATCTGTGCGCCTCCAGCTCGGAAGCGCTGCGCATGGTGGAGCAGGGCGGGGTACGGATTGACGGCAATATGATTTCCGACAAAGGCTTGAAAGTCGAAGCTGGCACCATGGTGCTGCAAGTCGGCAAGCGCAAGTTTGCCCGCGTCACGCTGGCGTAGAGGTTGCCGCGATGATCGCATTGTTGCAGCGGGTGTCGCATGCCAGCGTGGTGGTCGATCGGGTCACCGTCGGCGCCATCGATGCCGGCTTGATGGTATTGCTGTGCGCCGAGCGCGGCGACAGCATCAAGCAAGCCGATGCGCTGCTGGCCAAATTGATCGCTTACCGCGTGTTTTCCGATGATGCGGGTAAGATGAACCGGAGCTTGGCGCAAGTGCAGGGCGGTTTATTGCTGGTGCCGCAATTCACACTGGCAGCCGATACCAAATCCGGCACCCGGCCGTCGTTTACGCCAGCTGCGCCACCCGAAGAGGGCCGTCGCCTGTTCGATTATTTTGTGGCGCAGGCGCGTTTGTGGCATCCGCTGGTGGAAAGCGGGCGCTTTGGCGCCGACATGGAAGTTACGCTGACCAACGACGGGCCGGTAACTTTTTGGCTACAGGTCAGGCCGGCCATCTGATGCTTCTGTGTAAGACCTATTTTTAGTGGGGTATGCCCGAAGATACTGGTTCTTCCGCTGTATTTTAATGCGATCATGAAAATACAGTAATAGGTATGTTGGTATGAAGCAATCCAAACCTGGCAACGATAATGAAGGAGTAATCATGCAACTCTGGAGCGATTCATTCAAGGACGGTGGCGCCATTCCTGCCAAATTTGCATTTTGTAAAATCGATACCAAGGCCCATGTCGCCTTGTCCGACAATAAAAATCCGCATCTGGGCTGGCGCGACGTGCCGCCCGGCACCCAGTCGCTAGTGGTGATTTGCCATGACCGCGATGCGCCTTCACAAGGTGACGATGTGAATCAGCTGGGGCGCAAGGTTCCGGCCGATCTGCCGCGAGTCGATTTTTTCCACTGGGCCTTGGTCGATCTGCCGCCGGCCATGCTGGCGCTTGCCGAGGGCGAATTCTGCGATGGCGTGCTGGCGCGCGGCAAGCCGGGGCCGGAAGCTCTGCGCGGGGCGCGTCAGGGCATCAACGATTACACCGGCTGGTTCGCTGCCGATCAGGACATGGTAGGCGAATATTATGGTTACGACGGTCCCTGTCCGCCGTGGAACGATTCGATTGTGCATCACTATATTTTTACCGTGTATGCGCTGGATAGCGTCCATTTGCTGGTCGAAGGTAGCTTTACCGCCCAGCAAGCACTGGCGGCGATGGAAGGTCATATTCTGGCGCAAGCCAGCATCAGCGGCACTTATACGCTGTCGCCTGAACTGGCGGCTCCGTAGGATGGGTGAAACCCATCATGATCGGCCGTCAAATGCGATGGGTTTTACCCATCCTACGGCAAGAAAAATAAAGGAAGTATGGGCAAGAGTACTGAAATACTGCTGATCCGGCACGGCGAAACCGACTGGAATGCGACGAAGCGCCTGCAGGGGCATTGTGACATTGCACTTAACACCCAAGGCCAGACGCAGGCCGATGCGTTGGGGCAGGCGTTGCGCGATGAGCCGCTGGCGGCCATCATCAGCAGCGACTTGCAGCGGGCACGGCAAACCGCGCAGGCGGTAGCTGTGCAGCAATCGGGATTAAAGTCCGAAGTCGTCAGCGACTCCGGCTTGCGCGAGCGCTGTTACGGCGCGTTCGAAGGCTTGTACTACAGCGAAATCAGCCAGCGCTATCCGGCTGCTTTTGCTGCCTGGCAAGCGCGCGATATCGACGCGGTTTTTCCGCCTGGGGCGCGCATCGGCGAGAGTTTCCGTAATTTTTATGCGCGCATCATGGTTGCCATACTGCATTGGGCGCGCCAATATCCGGGCCAAAAGATCGCGCTGGTGGCGCACGGCGGCGTGCTGGAATGCGCATACCGCGCCGCCCTCGCGCTGCCGCTTTCGACGCCGCGCAACTTCCCGATCTTGAATGCCAGCGTCAACCGCTTCCGCCTGGAAGCCGATACGCTACGGCTGGTGTCCTGGGGCGAAGTCGCGCACCTGGATGCGATGGCGCTGGACGAGGTTGATCAGCGCGTTCCCTGATTATGCTTATTTTGTAGGCATAATTCGTATAGAATAGCGTCCCCCTAATCATTCCCACTCGCCCATCGTGCATATCGGCCCTTATTTGCTGCGCAACAATGTATTCGTCGCGCCGATGGCGGGAGTGACCGATCGGCCGTTTCGTCAGTTGTGCAAGGAACTCGGCGCCGGTTATGCGGTGTCCGAAATGGCGGCCTCGAACCCGAAGCTGTGGCAGACCGAAAAATCGTCGCGCCGCATCAATCACGCCGGCGAAATGGAGCCGAAAGCGGTCCAGATCGCCGGCGCTGATCCAACCATGCTGGCCGATTGCGCCAGGTTCAATGTCGAACGCGGGGCGCAGATCATCGACATCAACATGGGTTGCCCGGTGAAAAAAGTCTGCAGCAGTTGGTGCGGTTCGGCACTGTTGCAAGACGAGAAACTGGTTGGACGGATTCTGGATGCGGTGGTGGCGGCGGTGGATGTGCCGGTGACGCTAAAGTTTCGTACTGGTTGGGATAGATCAAACAGGAATGCGCTGACGATTGCCAAAATGGCGGAGTCGGCCGGGATTGCGATGCTGACGCTGCATGGACGCACCCGCGCCGACGGTTATAGCGGCGCGGCGGAATACGACACGATTGCAGCGGTAAAAGCGGCGGTGTCGATTCCGGTGGTGGCTAACGGCGACATCACGACCCCGGAAAAAGCCCGCTTCGTGCTCGATGCCACCGGGGCCGATGCGGTGATGATAGGCCGCGCGGCGCAAGGCCGGCCGTGGATTTTCCGCGAGATCGAGTATTTTTTACGCACCGGCAGCCATTTGCCGGCGCCGCTGGTGACCGAGGTGCAACCGTTGATGATCGCGCATTTGCGCGCCCATTATGCGTTTTATGGCGATTATCTGGGCGTGCGCACCGCCCGCAAGCATATCGGCTGGTATGTGCGCGACTTGCCCGGCGGTGAGGTTTTTCGCCAGAGCATGAACCGGATCGAGTCGATTGAGGCGCAACTGGATGCGCTGAATACATTTTTTGAGGCGCAATTGGCGTATGGCGAGCGGTTACAATATGGCCTCTCCGAACCCGCGCTGGCAGCTTGAAGCTGCATCGGAGTTCTTGCCAGTTCGAAATATTGCTGGAGTATATGAAAAAATAAGGTGTTTCCCGCGTATATTCATTGCGATATTAAAAAATACACCCTGCACTAATTAAGTTTAAAAATAAGTTATTCAAAAATATCAACACGTTAAAAGAAAAAGCATGAGCAAAGAAAGCATCCAGGAAGTCGTCCAGCACAGCCTTGAAAAATATTTTGACGACTTGGGCGAATTGCAACCGTCGAACGTGTACGACATGGTGGTGTTGAGCGTCGAAAAACCGATGTTGACGGTCGTGATGGCGCGTGCCGAAGGCAACCAATCGTCGGCTGCCGCCATGCTCGGCATCAACCGCAATACCTTGCGCAAGAAGTTGCAGCAGCACGGGCTGTTGTAATCCACGGCGGATAACGTGAGGGGCGCGGCTAGCTTCTTAGTTAGATTATTAGATTATTAACTTGCTGCCGCCTTCACATTAGCCGCTTTGGCCACCCCGGCCACTTAGACCACTCCGGCCCCATAGACCATTACGGCCCCATAGACCATCACGGCCACTACGGCCGCTTCAGATTCAGAGAACCTCATCATGATCAAACAAGCACTCCTATCCGTTTCCGACAAAGCTGGCGTACTCGATTTCGCGCGCGCGTTGTCGGTCATGGGCGTCAATATCCTGTCCACCGGCGGCACCGCCAAACTGCTGGCCGACAATGGCGTGGCGGTGACCGAAGTGGCCGATTACACCGGCTTCCCCGAAATACTGGATGGCCGCGTCAAGACGCTGCATCCTAAAGTGCATGGCGGCATCCTGGCGCGGCGCGATTTTCCCGAGCACGTAACCGCGCTGGCGCAACACGGCATTCCGACCATCGACATGGTGGTGGTCAATCTGTACCCGTTCCAGCAAACCGTTGCCAAGCAAGAATGCTCTCTGGAAGATGCAATCGAAAACATCGACATCGGCGGTCCAACCATGCTGCGTTCCGCAGCCAAGAATCACAAAGACGTGATCGTCATCTGCGACCCGCTCGATTACAGCGTTGTGCTAGAGGAATTAAAAGCCGGCAACGGCGAAGTCAGCTACGACACCAAGTTCACGCTAGCCAAGAAAGTATTCGCCCACACCGCCCAATACGATGGCGCAATCACCAATTACCTGACCAGCCTGGGTGCCGACAAAGCGCACGCAACCCGCAGCGCCTATCCGCAAACGCTCAACATCCATGCCGAAAAGGTGCAGGAAATGCGCTATGGCGAAAACCCGCACCAGTCCGCTGCGTTCTATCGCGACCTGAACCCGTTCGACGGTGCGCTGGCTAATTACACCCAGTTGCAGGGCAAGGAATTATCGTACAACAATATCGGTGACGCCGATGCCGCGTGGGAATGCGTAAAAACTTTCGACGCATCGGCCAATTCCGCTGCGTGTGTGATTCTCAAACATGCCAATCCGTGCGGCGTGGCAGTCGGCGCGCATGCGCTGGAAGCGTATTCGAAGGCGTTGCAGACCGATCCGACTTCGGCCTTCGGCGGCATCATCGCCTTCAATTGCGCCTGCGACGGCAAGGCGGCCGAGGCGATTGCCAAGCAATTCGTCGAAATGGTGATCGCGCCCTCGTTCACAGCCGAAGCAAAACAGATTTTTGCCGCGAAACAGAACGTCCGCTTGCTGGAAATCCCGCTGGGCACCAGCTTGAATCCATTCGAAATCAAACGCGTCGGCGGCGGCTTGCTGGTGCAATCGCCGGACGCCAAGAATGTCGGCATTGCCGATATCAAGGTCGTCAGCACACTGCAACCGACACCGCAGCAAATGCAAGACATGTTGTTTGCCTGGCGCGTCGCCAAGTTCGTCAAATCCAACGCGATCGTATTCTGTGCCAACGGCATGACGCTGGGCGTCGGCGCGGGTCAGATGAGCCGGGTCGATTCGGCCCGTATCGCTTCCATCAAGGCGCAGAACGCCGGCTTGTCGCTGATCGGGTCTGCCGTGGCGTCGGATGCATTCTTCCCGTTCCGCGATGGTCTGGATGTCGTCATCGACGCCGGCGCAACCTGCGTGATTCAGCCGGGCGGCTCGATGCGCGATCAGGAAGTGATCGACGCTGCCAACGAGCGTGGCGTCGTCATGCTGTACACCGGCATCCGTCATTTCCGTCATTAATTTAATTCCATTCCATGGAATTAAACCTGCCGGCGTCATTTGTGCAGCCGATGATTTATCTGGGGCTGCTGCTGGGCATTCTGGTGGTGCCGAAAGCACTGCAGCGCTTTCGCATCCCGGGACCTGTTACTTGCCTGTTCTTCGGCATCGTGGTTTCGCTGTGGGGCGGCGATTACCAGCATGACAAAACCCTGACGCTGCTGTCGGTATTCGGTATCGCATCCTTGTTCCTGTTCGCCGGACTCGAAGTCAGCCTGAGCGACTTGGTTAAGCACAAATGGCCGATTTTTACCCATTTGTTGCTGACGCTGTTGATTGTGACTGCCTGCGCCTTGCTTGGCATGCAGTTTCTTGCGCTGTCGTGGCAGGCGGCAACATTGGTGGCGCTGGCGCTATTTATTCCGTCGACCGGTTTCATCCTGGATTCGCTATCACAATTTGGCTTAAGCGATTCGGAGCGATTCTGGGTCACGCTCAAAGCCATCACCAGCGAATTGCTGGCGCTGGCATTGATGTTCGTCGCATTACAATCGGATTCGGTCGGAAATCTGGCGCTGTCGTCGGCGATTATGCTGGCGATGGTTTTCGTCATGCCATTCCTGTTCCTGTTGTTCGGCCGCATCGTGCTGCCGTATGCGCCCGGTTCGGAATTCACTTTTTTGGTGCTGATGGGTGTGATCGCCGCTTCGATCACCAAGGAACTGGGCGTGTATTACCTGGTCGGCGCATTTTTGGCCGGCTTCCTGGCGCGTCAGTTGCGCGAGCGCATGCCTTCGCTGGTGTCCGACAGCATGATGCATGCGGTAAAGCTGTTTGCTTCCTTCTTCTTGCCGTTCTATTTTTTTCATGGCGGCATCGGGGTGCCGGTTGAAGCATTGAGTTGGCAAGCGCTGTTGCTGGGCGTCGGCATCACTGCGGTGGTGCTGCCGTTACGGGTGCTGATCGTATGGGGGCAGCGGCGCGCCATTTTCAATGAAACCTTCCGCAGCAGTTTGCATGTGTCGATCACTTTGATGCCGACCCTGATCTTTACTTTGGTATTGGCGGGCATCTTGCGCGAGCGTTTTGCGGTGCCGGATACTTTGTACGGCGCTTTGCTGGTGTACGCGATACTGACCACAATTCTGCCTTCCTTTCTGTTGCCGAAAGCGATTGATTTCGATGCGCCGCCGGATTTCAATGCGGTTGAATTGCGCCGGATTCCAGTGCCGCCGGCTGATCAGGCCTGAGATGCGCATCCTCGGCATTGATCCCGGCCTGCGCATCACCGGTTTTGGCATCATCCACAAGCAGGGCAACAAGCTGGCCTATATTGCTTCCGGCACCATCAAGACCGCCGACGCCAGTCTGCCGGAGCGTCTTAAAGTCATCTTCGATAGCGTCGCCAAAGTGATTGCGACGTATCAGCCGGATTGTGCGGCGATCGAAAAAGTATTCGTCAACGTCAATCCGCAATCGACTCTGTTGCTCGGGCAAGCCCGTGGCGCAGCGATTTGCGCGCTGGTCAGCGCCGACCTGGCGGTGGCCGAATACACCGCGCTGCAACTCAAGCAAGCGGTAGTCGGCCATGGCAAGGCCAAGAAAGAGCAGGTGCAGGATATGGTGCAGCGCTTGCTGCTGTTGCCCAGCCTGCCCGGACCGGATGCGGCCGATGCGCTGGGGGTGGCGATTTGTCATGCGCATTGCGGCGAAGCGCTGGCGATGTTGGGCAAGCTGGCGCCGGCATTGGCCAAGCGCGGCTTGCGGGTCAAAGGCGGGCGGCTGGTGGGCTGAAGCGTCGTTCCGGCGTAATTTTGACGCTTCAGCCCTACTGTGTATTTATACAGTTTATTTGCGCTGGCTACGGTCTGTGCAGTATGATTCTTTCCAATTTCCGCTGTTATTTTTATTCTTTTCCCACCTGTTTTCGAAAGCACTCCTCATGATAGGTCGTCTTTCCGGCATTTTGCTTGAGAAAAATCCGCCCCAACTATTGATCGATTGCAACGGCGTCGGCTACGAAGTCAGCGTGCCGATGAGCACCTTTTACAATCTGCCCGCGCTGGGCGAGAAGGTGGTGCTGCTGACCCATCTGACGGTGCGCGAAGATGCGCACCTGTTATATGGCTTCGGCAGCGCCGAAGAGCGCACTGTCTTCAAGCAGTTGATCAAGATTACCGGCGTCGGCGCGCGCATGGCGCTGTCGATTCTGTCCGGCATGTCGGTGGCCGATCTGGCGCAAGCCATCACGCTGCAGGAAGCCGGTCGTCTGACACGGGTGCCAGGCATCGGCAAGAAAACCGCCGAACGGCTGCTGCTGGAACTCAAAGGCAAACTCGGTGCCGATCTCGGCGCTGCCGGTGGCATATTGGTAGCCGACTCGGCCAGTGATATCCTCAACGCGCTGCTGGCGCTGGGTTATTCGGACAAGGAAGCGCTGCAAGCCACCAAGCAGATTCCAGCCGGCAGCGGCGTCTCGGATGGCATCAAGCTGGCTCTGAAGGCTTTATCCAAAGGTTAAAAGTATTCCATGAGCATCCAGACCGACAGTTTTACCGAACAGCGCATCATCGCCACCACCCCCGTCTCGCATGTCGAGGAGGCGATGGAGCGTGCGTTGCGCCCCAAGCAGCTGGACGAATATGTCGGCCAGGAAAAAATTCGCGGCCAGCTCGAAATTTTCATCACGGCCGCCCGCAACCGCAGCGAAGCGCTCGACCACACGCTGCTGTTCGGCCCGCCGGGGCTCGGCAAGACTACGCTGGCGCACATCATCGCACGCGAGATGGGGGTCAATCTGCGCCAGACTTCCGGCCCGGTGCTGGAGCGTCCCGGCGACTTGGCGGCGATCCTGACCAACCTGGAAGCCAACGACGTGCTGTTCATCGATGAAATCCATCGGCTGTCGCCGGTAGTGGAGGAAATCCTGTACCCGGCGCTGGAGGATTACCAAATCGACATCATGATCGGCGAAGGTCCGGCTGCGCGCAGCGTGAAGCTGGATTTGCAGCCGTTTACGCTGGTGGGCGCGACCACCCGCGCCGGTATGCTGACCAATCCTTTACGCGACCGTTTCGGCATCGTCGCCCGGCTGGAATACTATACCGCCGCCGAGTTGACGCGGATTGTGCTGCGTAGCGCAGCGCTGCTGAAAGCGCCGATCGAGGACGACGGCGCGTTCGAGATCGCCAAGCGTTCGCGCGGCACGCCGCGCATCGCGAACCGCCTGCTGCGCCGGGTGCGCGACTATGCCGAAGTCAAGGGCAATGGCGATATCACCGGAAGCATCGCCGACGCAGCGCTGGTAATGCTCGATGTCGATAAGGTCGGTTTTGATGTGATGGATCGCAAGCTGCTGGAAGCGGTACTGTTCAAATTCGGCGGCGGCCCGGTCGGGGTCGACAATCTGGCGGCCGCCCTCAGCGAGGAGCGCGACACCATCGAAGATGTGCTGGAACCGTACCTGATACAGCAAGGTTTTCTGCAGCGCACCCCGCGCGGGCGCATCGCCACGCCTGCCGCCTATGCCCACTTCGGCCTCGCAGCGCCCAGCGTCGGGCCAAACGGCGAGCAATGGGCTGCGATGGAGCCGCCTGAATCCTGATACTGCAGTTTGTATTATTCAAGTCACACTGAAATAATGCGGGAAAATACCTGTTTTTTATGATACTCCAAGTATTATTCTTACGTAGGGCAGTTTCCAAAGCTGCGCTGATTTTATGTTTGCGCCAGGGACGAGTTTGAAACCTGCCCCTGCGCCGCGCTCCTGCTCCTGTTCCTGTCGCCTGACAGCGGGCGTACATGGCCGGCTGAATGGTCGCGTTTTTTATTAGTTAGCGTATCGCCGCTCTTGCATAAACTCGCAATGACGCTGAGAATATAAGGCCGAGCAGCGTTTGTCTTACAAGCCAATGCCATGTTGATGTCTTCCCTCGCCAACCGTTACGCCCATCAATTATTGGATGCACGCGCCATGTCGCGGCTGATTGCGCCGTTGTCGTCCGACGCCAGTCTGTCGCTGCAAGATGCCTACGATATTGCGCACAGCATCAGTAGCGCCCGCATTGCTCAGGGCGAAACTATCATCGGGCGCCGGATTGGCTTCATCGACCGCAAGCTCGGTCCCGAACACGGCCCGAGCGTGACCAGCGGCACGCTGATCTGGGCTCCGCTGTTCGATGCCACCGTGCGCACCTCGAAAAAAAATCATGGCGTCCAGAGCCTGGCCGGCGCTTTACAGCCGCGTCTGGAAGCGTCGGTGGTATTTCGTCTGGGCCGTACGCCGGAAGCAGATGCCGACCTGGATGCGCTGGTTGATTGCATCGAATGGATGGCGCACGGCCTGGAAATTGTCATCTGTCCATACCCGGACTGGAAATTTACCGCAGTCGATGCGATTGCCGCCTTCGGCCTGCACGGCGCGCTGCTGATTGGCGAAGCGCGTCTGCTGTCGCCGGCATCACGCCGCAATCTGGCCCTGATGCTGTCCGATGCCAGCGTCTCGCTATCCTGCGGCGGTTGGTTGCGCGCCGCCGGTTATAGTTCGGATGTGATGGGCAGCCCGGTGCATGCGCTGTTGCATCTGCACCAGCAATTGCAGATGCAGCCACAGAGCGCGCCATTGCGGGCCGGGGAAATCGTCGCCACCGGCGCCTGGGCCGCAGCCATCCCGATCGAGGCCGGGCAGACCTGGTCCACCGCGTTTTCAGCCGTGGACCTGGCGGGGATGGGTATCACTTTCGTCTGATTGCGTACTGAAAGCGCCGAGCGTTTGCTCGGCGCTCCCGGATTATTCAATCGGCAGTTTGGCACGCTGTTCGCGCAGTTTTTCCAGGGTTGAGGAAAAATTTGACAGGCGTTCTTTCTCCTGCGTAACTATGGCTGTCGGCGCGCGGGCGACGAAACTTTCGTTGGCCAGTTTGCTGTTGATCTTGCTGATTTCGCCCTCCAGTCGCGCCATTTCCTTGCTCAGACGCTCGCGTTCGGCGGCAACATCTATTTCCACCTTCAGCATCAGCTTGACTGTACCGACGATCGATACCGGTGCCGGCGACTCCGGCAGCGCATCCACCACCAGCACTTCGGACAGTTTGCCCAGCGCTTGCAAATACGGCGCGAACGATTGCAACTGCGCCTTGCCTTCTGCATCGGCGGCTTCCATGATCAGCGGCACGCGCAGTGCCGGCGACAATTGCATCTCGCCGCGCAGGTTGCGGCAGGCGTCGGTCATCGCCTTGAGTTGCGTCATCCAGCCTTCGGCCTGTTCATCGATTTTTTGCGGCTGCGGCAGCGGATAGGCTTGCAGCATAATGCAGTCGCCGGCGGGATTCAGCACTTTGCCGGCCAGCGGCGCTACTGTTTGCCACAACGCTTCGGTGATGAACGGGATGATCGGATGCGCGATGCGGAGTACCGTTTCCAGCACCCGCAACAAGGTGCGGCGGGTGGCGCGCTGCTGTGCTTCTGTGCCGTGTTGGACTTGTACCTTCGCTACTTCCAGATACCAGTCGCAATATTCGTCCCAGACGAACTTGTAGATGCTGGAGGCGATATTGTCGAAGCGGTAATCGGCGAAGCCTTTTTCGATGTCGGCTTCGGTGCGCTGCAGTTGCGACACGATCCAGCGGTCGGCTGGCGAGAAGTCGAGGTAATCATCCTTGCAAACGCCATCAACTTGGCTCTCAAGCCCACAATCATGCCCCTGGGTATTCATCAGCACGAAGCGGGTGGCGTTCCACAGTTTGTTGCAAAAATTGCGATAGCCATCACAGCGGCCGAGGTCGAAGTTGATGTTGCGTCCCAACGACGCGTAGCTAGCCATCGTGAAGCGCAGCGCATCGGTGCCGTAGGCCGGGATGCCGCTGGCAAACTCCTTACGTGTGGCCTTCGCGATGCTGTCGGCCTGCTTCGGATTCATCAAGCCGGTAGTGCGCTTGGCAACTAGCGACTCGACATCGATGCCGTCGATCAGGTCGATCGGATCGAGCGTATTGCCTTTCGATTTCGACATCTTCTGGCCGCTGGAGTCGCGCACCAGACCATGCACATAGACGGTATTGAATGGGACTTTGCCGGTAAAGTGGGTGGTCATCATCACCATCCGCGCAACCCAGAAGAAGATGATGTCGAAGCCGGTCACCAGCACCGATGACGGCATGAACATTTTGTAGTCTGGCGTTTCTTCCGGCCAGCCTAGCGTGGAGAACGGCACCAGCGCGGAGGAGAACCAGGTATCGAGCACATCTTCATCGCGGGTGATTTTTTTGTCGCCGGCCTGGGCTTGCGCTTCGGCTTCGGTCTTGGCGACATAAATTGTGCCGTCTTCGTCATACCATGCCGGAATCTGATGACCCCACCACAATTGTCGCGAGATGCACCAGTCCTGAATGTTGTTGAGCCACTGGTTGTAAGTAGTGGTCCAGTTTTCCGGCACCATCTTGATTTCGCCATTCGCGACTTTTTCCAGCGCCACTTCGGCAATCGATTTGCCGGGGAAATGCGTGCCTTCCGGCGCGGCCTTGCTCATCGCGACGAACCACTGGTCGGTCAGCATCGGCTCGATCACCACGCCTGTGCGGTCGCCCCGCGGCACCATCAACTTGTGCGGCTTGACGGATTCCAGCAAACCCTGGGCGTCGAGGTCGGCGACGATCTGCTTGCGCGCAACGAAGCGATCCATGCCCTGATAGACAGCCGGACCGTATTCGTTGATCTTCGCGTCCAGCGTCAGGATGCTGATCTTGTCCAGGTTGTGGCGCTGGCCGACTTGATAATCATTGAAATCGTGCGCCGGCGTGATCTTCACGCAACCGGTGCCGAATTCCTTATCCACGTATTCATCCTTGATGATCGGGATTTCGCGGCCACACAGAGGTAACACCAGCATCTTGCCGATCAGGTGGGCGTAACGTTCATCGGTCGGATCGACCGCCACCGCGACGTCGCCCAGCATGGTTTCAGGCCGCGTGGTTGCCACCGTCAAGTGGCCGGAACCGTCGGCCAATGGGTAGCGGATGTACCACATGCTGCCGTCTTCTTCTTCCGACACCACTTCCAGGTCGGACACCGCAGTGCCCAACACCGGGTCCCAGTTCACCAGCCGCTTGCCGCGATAGATCAAGCCTTGTTCGAACAGGCGCACGAAGACATCGGTCACCGTCTTGGAGCGCGGTTCGTCCATCGTGAAATATTCACGCTTCCAATCGGCCGACGCGCCCAGGCGGCGCATCTGGCCGGTGATGCTGGAGCCGGATTTTTCTTTCCACTCCCACACTTTTTCCAGGAATTTGGCACGGCCCAGGTCGTGGCGCGTAATCTTTTGCGCGTCGAGTTGGCGTTCCACCACGATCTGGGTTGCGATGCCGGCGTGATCGGTGCCCGGAATCCAGGCGGTATTGAAGCCGCGCATGCGGTGGTAGCGCGTCAAGCCGTCCATGATGGTCTGGTTGAACGCGTGCCCCATGTGCAGGGTGCCAGTCACGTTCGGCGGCGGTAGCTGGATCGAGAATGACGGTTTGCCCGCATCCATTGTCGCGGCAAAGTAGCCGCGCTGTTCCCACTCTGTGCGCCAGAACTGTTCAATGTCGGCGGGCTCGAAAGACTTGGCTAATTCCATGATTTGGCGTGTGAGTTTGCGTAAATGCGCATTATAAAGGTTAGCAGCCTGCCGGATTGAGTGAACGTCGGATAGAAAATACGCTGAACCTTTCTTTTGGGCTATATTGCAATGAGGCACTGATGTAAAATAATCGCGCCAATATCAACTAAGAACTGCCATGACACTGGATGGAACCGTAAAAAAGCTGCTTATCGTGGACGATAGCAAGGTATCAAGAATGATTATTCGAGCCCATGTGCTGGCACAGCGTCCGGCCTGGATCATTTCCGAGGCGGCTAGCGGTACGGAAGCGATTGCGTTGATAGATCAGGATGTACCTGACTATTGCACCATGGATATCAACATGCCGGGGATTTCCGGCCACGATGCGGCAGAGCAGATTCTGGCCAAATATCCGGCGCTGCGGATGGTGATGTTCTCGGCCAACATCCAGGAAGCCAATCAGGCCCGCGCCAGTTTGCTGGGCATTATTTTTGTTGCCAAGCCAGTCACGGAAAAATCCATTGCCCAGGCCTTGGGTCATTTTGCAGGCGCCCAGTGAATCTACTCTCCAATTTGCATCTGGACGCACTGACCGAAATATTCAATGTCGGTGCCGGTCGCGCCGCATCCAGTCTGAGCGAGATTGTCGGCGACGAAGTCAAGCTGTCGGTGCCGTCGGTAGAAATCATCAAGTCGGATGAAGTCGATGCCAAGTTGTTGGCGCAGAGCGATGTTAAGTTCAGCGCAGTCAGCCAGCATTTCAGCGGCCCGTTTGATGCCGATGCGGTGCTGTTATTCACTGAAGAAAATACTCTCGAAATCGTGCGCGACATGATGGGCTCGCAAATGAGCCTGGAGGAATTGGCCGACTTCGAGCAGGAAGCCATGTGTGAACTTGGCAACATCATTTTGAATGCCTGCCTGTCGGCGATGGCCGATATGCTCAGCATTAGCATGGACAGCTCGCTGCCCAGCTACACGGTCGAATCGCTGCCCGATATTTTGCACAGGATTACCGATAACAGCGATCAACCCTATATTCTGTTGCTGCATATCGATCTGGCGATCGAGAAACGGCATACTGAGGGTCATCTTATTTTTCTGCTGAGTTCGACTTCTCTCGGTAACCTGGTGACGCAAATTCAACGCTTTATCGACGGCCTGTGATGAACGCAACCGAGCCAAACCGCTTTGATATCGAGCTGCTCTTCAATGCAGTCAATCTCGGTTTGATCATTGTCGATGCCAACGGCAATATCCTGCTGTGGAACCAATGGATCATCAAGCGCAGCAATATTGATCCGGCCGATGCCATCAATGCGCAACTCGCCGGCGTGTTTGCAGAACCATTGACGCCGGCGTTTCTGGCCGCGATCAAAAATACGCTGACCTACGGCATGCCGGCAGTACTGTCGAACGCGCTGCATCGCTGCCCGTTGCCGCTATACGACAGCGCCGAGATGCAGCAATCCGGGCTCCGGATGCATCAATCGATCACCATCACGCCGATTCTCTCCCGCTTGGGCGAGCGTTGTTGCCTGATCCAGGTGAGTGACTCCAGCACGTCGATCAAGCGCGAAAAAGTGTTGCGCTCGCATTCAGAGACATTGCGGCTGGAAACCATCACCGATAGCCTGACCGGAATTTATAACCGGCGCTTTTTCGATGGGCACTACAAGATCGCGCTGGGTCATGCCAAAAGGGAACATCAGCCACTGTCGGTGTTCGTGGTGGATATTGACCACTTCAAGGAATACAACGATTACTACGGGCATATCGAAGGCGACCGGGCACTGCGACGGGTGGCAAGGGCTTTGAAGTCGCAGTTGTCGCGTGCTACCGATGTGGCGGCGCGTTATGGCGGCGAGGAATTCGTGCTGGTATTGCCCAGCCTATCCCAGATAAGTGCTGCCGATTTTGCCGAAAAACTCCGCTGTGCGATATTGAATCTGGCCATACCCCTCAACAAATCCAGTACCTCCGATCTGCTCACTGTCAGCATCGGTTTCTGCACTTTCGTGCCGGACACCGATTGCGACCCTACTCAACTGCTCGACAGTGCCGACGCAGCGCTGTTCCGCGCTAAACAAACAGGCCGCAACCAGGCGGTTGCTTTCACGCTTGGCACGGAAAACAAACAGGCCGTTGAGTAAATCGAAAGCCCAATCATCCTGAAAACGTTATAATTCAAACCGCGCTGCCGTCAAGGCAGCGTAATGCTAGGGGTCCTGACTGTCGCAAGTCGCAAGAAGTTGCAGCATGCGGCAATCGGGTGAGAAACACCCTCCGAACCTGATCTGGATAATGCCAGCGAAGGGAAGCTTGAGAGATTTCACAAGGTGATTCCACCTTTACCGCTCCCATCCTCCTTAGCTGGCTTCTTTAAAGAAATACAAAGGAGCCAAAATGAACGCCAATCCGAAATTCCTGTCCGCTACCGCCACGGTAGATGCAGCCGCAATCCAGCCGTTGCCGAATTCCAGCAAAGTGTATATCGAGGGTTCGCGCCCCGATATCCGGGTGCCGATGCGCAGAATCAGCCAATCCGATACCGAAGCCTCATTCGGTGCAGAAAAAAATCCGCCGATTTATGTATATGACACTTCCGGCCCGTATTCCGATCCGGCTGCCAAGATTGACATTCGCTCCGGTCTGGAATCGGTACGCGGCCCATGGATTGCCGAGCGCGCCGATACTGAAGAATTATCCGGCCCCAGTTCCGCATATGGCGTTGAACGCTTGAACGATCCGGCACTGGCCGAGTTGCGCTTCAACCTGCAACGCAAGCCGCGCCGTGCCAAATCCGGTAAAAATGTCACGCAGATGCATTACGCCCGACAAGGCATCATCACGCCCGAAATGGAATTTGTCGCCATCCGCGAAAACCTGCGGCGTCGCGAATACCTGGCAGAACTGAAAGCCTCCGGTCCGATGGGCAACAAGCTGGCCGACCTGATGGGCCGCCAGCATCCGGGCCAGTCGTTCGGCGCATCGATCCCAGCCGAAATCACGCCGGAATTCGTGCGCGATGAAATTGCCCGCGGCCGCGCGATCATTCCCGCCAACATCAACCACCCGGAAATCGAGCCGATGATCATCGGTCGCAACTTCCTGGTCAAGATCAACGCCAACATCGGCAATTCGGCGGTCACCTCCAGCATCGGCGAAGAAGTCGAAAAAATGACCTGGGCCATCCGCTGGGGCGGCGACAACGTGATGGACTTGTCTACCGGCAAGCACATTCATGAAACGCGCGAGTGGATCATCCGCAACAGCCCGGTGCCGATCGGCACCGTGCCGATCTACCAGGCGCTGGAAAAGGTTAACGGCAAGGCCGAAGACCTGACCTGGGAAATTTTCCGCGACACCCTGATCGAGCAAGCGGAGCAGGGCGTCGATTACTTCACGATCCACGCCGGCGTGCTGCTGCGCTATGTGCCGATGACGGCCTCGCGCCTGACTGGCATCGTCTCGCGCGGCGGCTCGATCATGGCCAAATGGTGTCTGGCGCACCATGAAGAATCTTTCCTGTACACGCATTTCGAAGACATTTGCGCCATCATGAAAGCCTACGATGTCGCCTTCAGTCTCGGCGACGGCTTGCGGCCCGGTTCGATTTATGACGCCAACGATGAAGCGCAATTGGGCGAACTGAAAACCCTCGGCGAACTGACGCAAGTCGCCTGGAAACATGACGTGCAAGTGATGATCGAAGGCCCCGGCCATGTGCCGCTGCATCTGATCAAGGAAAACATGGATCTGCAATTGGATCAGTGCAGCGAAGCACCGTTCTACACGCTCGGGCCGTTGACCACCGACATCGCACCGGGTTACGACCACATCACGTCCGGCATCGGCGCGGCTACCATCGGCTGGTACGGCACCGCGATGCTGTGCTACGTGACACCGAAAGAACATCTGGGCTTGCCCAACAAAGCCGACGTCAAGGACGGCATCATTACCTACAAAATCGCGGCCCATGTCGCCGATCTAGCCAAGGGCCACCCGGGCGCGCAAATCCGCGACAATGCTTTATCCAAGGCACGATTCGAATTCCGCTGGGACGACCAGTTCAACATCGGACTCGACCCCGACAAGGCGCGCGAATTCCACGACGAGACCTTGCCCAAGGATTCGGCCAAAGTGGCACACTTCTGCTCCATGTGCGGCCCGCATTTCTGCTCGATGAAAATCACCCAGGAAGTGCGCGAATACGCAGCCAATCAAGGCATCAGCGAAATCGCCGCTCTGAAGAAAGGGATGGAAATCAAGTCGGTCGAGTTCATTAAAAACGGCGCAGAAATTTACCGCAAGCAATGAAATTTGGAGCGAGGTTGCAATGATTGAAATCGAACTCAACGGCGTGCCGCATCCGGTGCCCGCCGCGCACAATCTGGAGGCGCTGATAGCGTCGCTGGATTTGGCCGGCAAGGGCATCGCGGTAGCCATCAATCGTGAAGTGGTGCCGCGCCAGCAGTGGTCGCAACGGTTGTTGCAGCCGAAAGACCGGGTCGATATCGTGCGCGCAATCGGCGGCGGGTAACTTGTAGAATTTTTTGTGGAGATATTGAAATGCAAGACAACAACGTAATCGTCGATGGCTTGACCATCGCCGGCAAAACTTATGATTCACGCCTGCTGGTTGGTACCGGCAAATATCGCGATTTTGCAGAAACCCGCGCCGCGGTCGACGCCAGCGGCACCGGCATCGTCACCGTCACCATCCGGCGCGTCAATATCGGCCAGGATGCAAACGAGCCCAGCCTGCTGGATTTCGTGCCGCCGTCGCAGTTCACCATCCTGCCCAATACCGGCGGCTGCTACAACGCGAAAGATGCGGTGTACACGCTGCAACTGGCGCGCGAATTACTGAACGGCCACAAGCTGGTCAAGCTCGAAGTGCTGGGCGACGAAAAAACCCTGTTCCCCAACATGCCGGAAACCCTGAAGGCGGCTGAAATATTGGTTGCTGATGGTTTCGACGTAATGGTGTACTGCAGCGACGATCCGATCCAGGCCAAGATGCTGGAGCAAATCGGCTGCGTCGCCATCATGCCGCTGGCGTCCCTGATCGGCTCCGGAATGGGCATCCTGAACCCGTGGAATCTGTCGCTGATCATCGAGCAGTCGAAAGTGCCGGTGATCGTCGACGCCGGCGTCGGCACTGCATCGGACGCCGCAATCGCGATGGAACTCGGTTGCGACGGCGTGCTGATGAATACCGCGATTGCCGGCGCGCGCGACCCGATCCGCATGGCGCAAGCGATGAAGCTGGGCGTACAGGCCGGACGCCACGCGTATCTGGCCGGACGGATCGCCAAACGTTTTGCAGCGTCGCCATCGTCGCCGATGGCGGGACGCGTTGCATAGAAGTAGCGCTGTAGGTGCGAATTTATTCGCATGGAACAGTTAAGAATGCGAATAAATTCGCACCTACAAGTAGCGTAGCGTGGGCACCCACTTGTGTCCACGCAGACATACTAAATAGTGGGGGGTATGCCATATAACATGGCATTTCCCGCATATATATAAAGCGACTCATAAAAATACAGTATTGTGTATATTTAACATGACCGGCGCGGCGCAGCAACAGGCTGGCGCGCCCCTTGATAGTAAAGAAAAGCCATGAACGGACTGTATATCGTCACACCCGATTGGGATGACACCGAACGCTTGCTGCGGGTGTCCGAGCAAGCATTGCAGGGCGGCGCGGCGCTGCTGCAATATCGCCACAAAACCGCCGGCCCGGAACTACGCCGGATTCAGGCCGCTGCGTTGCAAGCGCTGTGCCGCCGCTACGCCCGGCCTTTCATCATCAATGATTATGTCGCGCTGTGTCTGGAACTCGATACCGATGGCATCCATGTCGGCGGCACCGATGCGGCGGTGGCAGCGGTGCGCGCAGCGGTTGGCCCGGATAAAATCGTCGGCGCATCGTGTTACGGCAGCCTGGAACTGGCGCACGCGGCGCATCTGGCCGGCGCCAGTTACGTCGCTTACGGTGGTTTTTATGCTTCGAAGGTGAAAAAATATCCGCTTACCACTTCGATTGATATTTTGGCGCAGTCGAAGGCGGAAATCCCGCTGCCCAGCGTGGTGATCGGCGGCATGACGCAGGAAAATTCTGCGCCGCTGGTAGCTGCCGGGGCCGACATGGTGGCGGCGATCAGCAGCATCTATCTGGCCGACGATCCGGCAGCGGCGGCGCGGGAATTTGCGGATTTGTTTAACGCCTCAAAATAGCCAAATTTGTGACCCAACCTACCGTCCTTCCACAGAAAACACTACCTGTGAAAAAAATTTCATGAAGATTCTTGGTTTTGTCACGAGGAAAGAGAGTTTGGAATGTATCTCAGGCTCATCTTTTCTTCCATTTTTTAGCTTTTACGAAGTTCACGAATCAGGTGCCATAAGTGCGAAGTCTGAAGAAATTATTGCTGCAGTTTCCACGCTTGATATGCGGGCCGATCGGGTTGCCGATGTGCTTTTATCCGTTCGTGAGCTGCCATTAAAGATCGGAAAAATATTCCGCAAAGATCAATACAATAAAAAGCCTTCGCCCTTTGGGTTTGATGCGTTCACTTTACTTCGGCGAAATAACCATGAAACTTCGTTAGGTCTGGTAGGGCGCTTCTGGCGGCCAGATTTGAGTATTTACGAAATTTCTAACGCCCAGGAATTCCGATTATTCGATAATCCTAATGTCGCAAAGTTGGTACTACGATTCCAGGTGATCGAATATCCAAAAGACATGCGCACCCTTCGGACCGAGACTTTCGTGTATTGCCCAAATACACGGACAAAAATGTTATTTGCGCCTTACTGGTTAGCTATCCGTCTTGCGAGCGGATGGATTAGGCGACGCACATTGGTGTCAATACAGAGAAAACTCTCAATGAATAATCGCTAGCACGGTTGGGCTAACGTTTTATTAGCCCAACGGGCAACGAGATAAACCTGATTATCGCGAAATAGCGAGAGAAAATATGAGTTGAAGTGCTTACTATCTTCGTTTTATGAAACCACACTCACCATTACGGAAAGGTGATTATATTTAATGGCAACAACTTACAACGAAGAGAAGAACGAAATGGGCCAAATTACCCTGTTGTCCGTGACGATCTGTCTGCATCTATTTGCGATTTATTTTTTGCCGACCGTAACTCGCAATTCGAGTTTACCAAAAGCAGCTCCTGGCACACTAACGGTGCTTCTCATCCCGCCACATAAAAATGAGAATGTATCCAAAAAAATTCAAGCCACTGGAATACCACATACATCTCAATTGCAGGCCATAAGAAAACAATCTCCAGCAACAAGCGGTACTGTATCGCGAGCGATAACCGTGCCAACGGCGAACACCATCGCACCGCACGTCAACGTCGAGAAAAGGGAACTATCCTCGACGGCAGAAGTGGAAGCCATTCATGTAGATCGCATGATTATGAACGCCAAGCGCGACATCGGAAAAATTGATCGCGAGCTACGTAAAGCTTTTCCAACTTTATCAAATCCCAGCGCCGATACGACACAATCGAGATTTGAAAAGGCGCTCGTTGCTGCGGCGAAGCCTCGCTCCACGACGACGGAAACATACACTTTGGCAGATAGGAGAAAGATGACGAAAGTCATAGGGCCTGGTGGCACGTATTGCGCTCTTTCGGAATCTGCCGGTGCCGCAGATGGAAATGATCACATACAAAACGGAATGAAAACAAGAGTGACGAATTGTCCGGATTAGTCCAATGTCGATTGTAGTGTTGCGTTAAGGCCGTAACACCTAACCGTAGGGCGTCAATAAGTGCAGCGCATTGCGCCGCATGCTGACAGCGCAAGGATTAGGAGCTGTGCTATACAGCCTTCATGGTTTTGTAAAAAAGTGGAGTATCACTTAAAACAGGCATTTTTCCGCATGTTTCACATGCAGTATTAAAAAATACACTTGTAGGTATATGTAGAACATGCGGCGCAATGCGCTGTGCTTATTGCGCCCTACGGCCTTGTAAATCTTTACCTGTGATCAGAACCCGAGCGACTTCCTCGGGCGTGTGTCTAAACTAGCAGCCTTCTCGTCAATCCAGCCCACCTGCCCACCTATGCATCATTTGAAAATCATTGTTTTTCTACTATTGGCAAGCCTCATCGGCGGATGTGGCGTTCTTCAAGGAGGCAAACTCCTTACGCCAGAAAGCTTTGGTTTGACCCCGATCACCCCAAATATCTATGTCGAGACTGGCGCAGACGAGGCGACACGGGTAAAGCTTCGCGATGCGATGGAAAAAGCAGAAAACGTCATACGCGCCACATACGGGAGTGTGAATTCACGCCCTATAGTTCATGCATGTATCAGCGAAAAATGCTACGAAGCATTCGGAGGGCGGGGTTCCGTAGCGAAGGTTTATGGTGATCGCATCTTGCTTTCACCTCGAGGGCTGAACTGGCATTTCCTCGCGCACGAATGGTCACACGCTGAAATGCGTTCCCGTTTGACCATTAGCGCATGGTGGTATATGCCGCAATGGTTTGATGAAGGCGTGGCAGTTGCGGTAAGCGAGGCACCGGAACACTCTGAAAAACACTGGCAATTCCTCGTCGCATCCAGCATCCCTCGCCCAACGCGCGAAGAATTGCATACCTTCAAGTCATTGTGGCAGTGGCTCGACGCAGTTCACCAATACGGCGATGACAAGAACATTGAACGCAAAGCGAAGGGCGAACCAGAAATGCATCCGCTCTATTCAGCGGCTGGACATGAGCTTCGCCCTTGGCTCGCTAAGACGGGTAGCTTGGGACTTCTTGGTTTTATAAAACGCTTGAATGGTGGCGAGGAATTTGAGTCCGCTTACCAATCGCTTAATCGGGTAGCTGGAAGCTTCTAACCATCAACTCAACCTACCGTGCTGTATATCGAGTTTTGGTAGCCAGCAAAGAAGGAAAGTGAAAGGTTTTTCTGCAATGGAAATTATCCTCATGCGACACGGCAAACCGGTCTTGGATCAAATAGGCTGGATTACGCCGGCAGAAATGAAGCAATGGATTGAGCACTACAATCTTTCCGAGGTGGAACATGAGCACATACCAATTGCCAGTTTGACTCTGGCTAATTCGGTTGCCATCATCGTTGCGAGCACCGCATCTAGAGCATTATCGTCTGTGCGGGCGCTGGGCCATACCGTACATATTACAGACGCCGTGTTTTGTGAGGCGCAGCTTCCGTTTGCTCTTTGGCACTTTCCCCGCTTGCCCCCTTTCGTTTGGGCGGCATTCTTCCGTCTACTTTGGCTAATCGGCTACTCGCGGGGTTCTGACTCGGTTCAAGTCACGAAAGTCCGCGCTAAACGCGCTGCCCAAACGCTTATTGTCCTTGCTAAAGAGGGACCTGTTTTGCTCGTTGGACACGGCATCATGAACCGCCTTATTGCCAAGGAGTTGATCATCTTGGGATGGACTTCCTCCACGAAGCAAAAAAGCAAATACTGGAGTGAAAATGCTTATCGCTCCGCTAATTGATATTTCACGGTTTTAGCGCGGTAGTGCATTTTGCATTTTGCGGCGGCGCGCCAAAGACCTCTGCAGTCGCGCTGCGCGCTCCTTCCGATGTCTTTGGCGCCTATCCAAACAAACACCAAACATCTTATAAATCAGCATACAAGGGCGTCAATAAGCGCAGCGCATTGCGCCGCATGCTGGCAGCGCAAGGATTAGGAGCTACGCTATACAGCTTTCATGGTTTTGTAAAAAAAGTGGAGTATCACTTAAAACAGGCATTTTTCCGCATGTTTCACATGCAGTATTAAAAAATACACTTGTAGGTATATATAGAACATACGGCGCAATGCGCTGCGCTTATTGCGCCCTACGAATTGCGCCTTACGGCCTTGCTTTTCCTGTTTTGTATGCGTCGTACATAACATCAGTTAATAAATCCCAAATACGTAATACACCCCTATAACCACGAAAACGGCTGCAGATTTAATCAAGGTCACCATAAAAATATCGCGATACGAAGTCTTGTGCGTGAGGCCGGTAACCGCAAGCAGCGTGATTACCGCGCCGTTATGGGGCAGGGTGTCCATGCCGCCGCTCGCCATCGAAGCGACCCGGTGCAAGACTTCGAGCGGTATGTTGGCAGCGTTCGCCGCTTGAATAAACAGATCCGACATGGTCGCCAGCGCAATGCTCATGCCGCCCGATGCCGAGCCGGTGATGCCGGCCAGCACGGTGACCGCGATGGCTTCGTTGACCAGCGGATTGGGGATGCTTTTCAACGCATCGGACACCACCACGAACCCTGGCAGCGCGGCGATGACGCCGCCAAATCCGTATTCGGAAGCGGTGTTCATGGATGCCAGCAACGCGCCTCCAATCGCTGCTTTCGAGCCTTCGGAAAATTTCGCAAGGACTTGCTTGTAGGCGAATGCCATCACCGTCAAAATCCCGACCAGCAGCGCGCCTTCCACCGCCCAGATCGCAACCAGTTTCGATACTTCGACAGTCAGCGGATGTGCCGGGATGGGAACGATAAAGGTCGTGCCAAAATATTCGGGAATCGCAACGGTAAAATATTTGTTCAGTACACCGACCAGGATCAGCGGCGTAATGGCCAGCAAAGGATGCGGCAGTTGCTCTTTTTCGAATGGCTCCGGCTCATTGATATGGCCGCTACCGTAACCCTCGCCTGCATTGACCGCCTGCCTGCGCCGCCATGCTAAATAATTCATGCCTATAACCAGAATAAATATTGAACCGATCACCCCCAGCCAAGGCGCAGCCCAGGTAGTGGTATTGAAAAAAGTGGTGGGAATAATGTTCTGGATTTGCGGCGTTCCGGGCAGCGCATCCATCGTGAAGGTGAATGCGCCGAGCGCGATGGTGCCGGGGATCAGGCGTTTCGGAATATCGCTTTGCCTGAACATTTCGGCGGCAAACGGATACACGGCAAACACCACCACGAACAGCGATACGCCGCCGTAAGTGAGCACCGCGCAGACCAGCACGATAGCCAACATGGCCCGTTCCCGGCCCACCAACTGGATAATCGATGACACGATCGACTTTGAAAAGCCGGACAGCTCGATGACCTTGCCGAACACTGCGCCGAGCATGAATACCGGGAAGTACAGTTTCACGAACCCCACCATTTTTTCCATGAAGATGCCGCTAAACATCGGCAAGACATAAGACGGGTCGGTGAATGCCACTGCCAGCAACGCACAAATTGGCGCAAACAGAATGACGCTATAGCCACGGTAAGCGGCGAACATCAGCAGAAAAAGTGCTGCAATCACAATTAAAAAGCTCATTGATTTCCTGTTTTTCTTAGATGAAAGGAGGCTGGATGCACACAGCACGCAATCTTGCGCCGTGCTTGCCAGATCGTCAGAAGCAATCGCTGACGGTTGTCGTCGCCATGCCGATGCCTGTCAGAAGGCGGCGTCCGCCACGCGAAAGTACAGTGCGCAGCTTGCGCCGTTCAAGCTGTTTTTTCCGACTGCTTGATGGGTCGCTGCAACACGAAGATTTACGGTGCCGTAGCATACTTTTTCTTGTGGCGAGCGTCAATTTTGGCGGGGCATAGACGCCGGCGTGGTGCGTCGGCGACGGAGCTATTTACGCGTTAGTCGACACCGCATCGCCGGGTTGACGCCTGTTGGAACCGGTCCAAACGGCTACAATCACCGATTGATCTGAACTTCAACGGGAAAATAGAATGAAAACCAAAGCCGCAGTAGCTTGGAAAGCGGGACAGCCGCTGACGATCGAAGAAGTCGAACTGGGCGGCCCGCGCGAGGGCGAAGTCCTGGTAGAAATCAAGGCCACCGGGATTTGCCATACCGATTACTACACGCTGTCCGGCGCGGACCCGGAAGGCATTTTCCCGGCGATCCTCGGGCATGAAGGCGCTGGCATCGTGCTGGAAGTCGGCCCCGGCGTCAAAAGCCTGAAAAAAGACGATCATGTGATTCCGCTGTATACGCCGGAATGCCGCGAATGCAAATTCTGCCTGTCGCAAAAGACCAATCTGTGCCAGAAAATCCGCTCGACCCAAGGCCGCGGCCTGATGCCGGATGCTACCAGCCGCTTCTCGATAGACGGCAAACCGATTTACCATTACATGGGCACATCGACCTTTTCAAATTACATCGTGGTGCCGGAAATCGCACTGGCCAAAATTCGCGAAGATGCACCGTTCGACAAGGTCTGTTACATCGGCTGCGGCGTGACGACCGGCGTTGGTGCGGTGTTGTTTACCGCTAAAGTCGAAGCGGGCGCGAACGTGGTGGTGTTCGGCCTGGGCGGCATCGGCCTGAACGTGATTCAGGCGGCGCGCATGGTGGGCGCCAACAAGATCATCGGAGTTGACATCAACCCGGCGCGGCAGGCAATGGCGCGCAAATTCGGCATGACGCATTTCGTCAATGCACATGAAGTCGAAAACGTGGTCGATACCATCATCGGGATTACCGATGGCGGCGCCGATTACAGCTTCGAATGCATCGGCAACGTCCATACCATGCGGCAGGCGCTGGAATGCTGCCACAAAGGATGGGGCCAGTCGATTGTCATCGGCGTGGCGGCAGCAGGAGAAGAAATCAGCACCCGGCCATTCCAATTGGTCACCGGCCGGGTCTGGAAAGGTTCTGCCTTCGGCGGCGCACGCGGCCGCACCGACGTGCCGAAAATCGTCGACTGGTACATGGAAGGCAAGCTCAATATCGACGACTTGATTACCCACCGCCTGCCGCTGGAACGCATCAACGAAGGCTTTGACTTGATGAAGAGCGGCGAATCGATCCGTTCGGTCGTCATCTACTGAGGCCGCCATGCCAACGTTAGAGCGCATCGGCGAACATGCCTGCTTCGGCGGCGTACAAGGGTTTTATCGACATGCATCGAGCGCCATCGGCTTGCCGATGCGGTTCTCGGTGTACCAACCGCCGCAAGCCAAGGATGGGCCGGTGCCGGTGTTGTTCTTCTTAGCCGGGCTGACCTGCACCGAAGAAACTTTCATGATCAAGGCCGGGGCCCAGCGCTTCGCCGCCCAGCACGGCATCATGCTGGTGGCGTCAGACACCAGCCCGCGCAACACCGGTATTGCCGGCGTTGCCGACAGCTGGGATTTCGGCAACGGCGCCGGTTTTTATCTGGACGCAACGCAAGCGCCGTGGAATGCGCATTTCAGGATGGAAAGCTATATCGTGCAGGAATTGCGCGATATCATCGTGCAGAATTTTCCGGCCCGTCCCGACCAAATCGGCATCTTCGGTCACTCGATGGGCGGTCACGGCGCGCTGGTGCTGGCGCTACGCCATCCAAAACTATTTCAATCGGTTTCGGCTTTCGCGCCGGTTGCGGCACCGACGCAATGTCCGTGGGGGCAAAAGGCTTTCGGTAATTATCTGGGCCCGGACGCTGCAGGCTGGCAACAATATGACGCCAGCGCATTGATGAAAGCGCGCACCACGCCTTTCCCGCGAGGCATTCTGATCGATCAGGGCTTGAACGACCAGTTTCTAGCGGAACAGTTGCTGCCGCACGCGTTCGAAGCGGCCTGCGCAGCGGCGCATCAACCGCTGACATTGCGCCGTCAACCAGGCTATGACCACAGCTACTACTTCATCAGCACTTTCATGGAAGACCATCTGTCGTTTCATCACGCAACGCTCAATGGCCAGGAGCCTGTCTGAATCATTTTGCAAGACGGCATTGTCCACGAAAGACACGAAAAGCACGAACAGGCCCCAGAATACAATTATTTTCGTAACTATTCAGCCCACTATGAACGATCCTTTTTCCCGCCTGATGGCGAGAGTCGGAGTGTTCGTAGGGGCGGGTTCCAAACCCGCCCTTGTACTTTGACGGCAAAAGGGCGGGTTTGGAACCCGCCCCTACGAGAGTAGTCGCCAGACTGCAGCCGTTGATCGCGCCCGGGTGCGCTCCACCAAAAACGTACCATTTCGCTCTTAATTGCCATGTCGGCTGAATAGTTGCGTAATTTTTTGAAAAAAATGGAGTATCACAATTTTCATGGCATTTTCCGCATATATCTAATGCGGTTATAAAATATACTCATATCAATACTTGGCCTGCGCCGAAGCGCAGCTTGGGCGCCAGCGCTATCGATTGCCACTTTTTTCGTGGACACTGTTTTGCTTCATGATGAACATGCGTAAGCTCAAATTTTTAGTTCTATTCATCCGATGACCGATCTCACCGCACTTTCTGCCGACGGGTTACCTTTAATGTACGCGCTGGCGCTGTTCGACGCGCCAATCGGCCAGACGCGGCTGATGGAACTGTTGCAACTGCTTCACCAGAAGGCAGCAACAGATGGCGCATACGATATCCAGCAGATCAAGGATTGCCTCGCCAGCTTGTGCAAGGCTGCGCTGGTGCGCCAGGAAATCGGGCAAGGCTATGTGGCGCGCGACGATGTGCGCATGCCGCTTTTACTAAAACTCCAGCAAAGTGGCCGGCTCAAAAGTTGGGTTGAAAGTGCGCGTGCGTTACTGAAACAGCATCAGCAATACACCTACTGGAAAGCTACTGACGCCGCATTTTGCCGGCGCGAGATTGTGTTCTCGGCGGTGGCAGGAAACAGGGAAGAGTTGATACTCTGGCGTGACAAATTCTTCCATGCGGCAACACCCGCGCAAGCGCTGCCCGGCAGTGTTTTTTTTGGCAGCGACGACGGCATCACTTTGTTCGCTACGCTGGATAATCAGGCGCAGGCGATGCTGCTTGCCGATATGTTTTCTCGCGCTAACTGGACTCTGGATGATTGCCGCGTTGCCTATGATTATGCATGCATGCGTTTCGAAGCATTTTCCAAAGACTGGCCGCCTTTGTTGGAATTGTTGTGCTGGCAAGCGCTATTGCGGGGCGATATCGCGCAATTGCAGTTGTTTCAGCAAAAGATGCGGACCCATTTCCAGCCTGAATCGCTGATCGCGCTGGCAATTTTCAGAGGAAATTTTGCGCTCGCCAGCGAGATTTCCGAAGTCTTTATCAAGGCGCTGAAAGTACAGGCGGGCAAGCGCAAGCTATTTTTGCCCGGGTTGATCGGCTTGTTGTACACCGTGGCAATGCTGGCCAAAAAAGATGCCGCCAGCCTGAAACGCGCCAAGGAACAGGTCGATGACGGGGCCAAACAGTACAATTCTTTCGCCTATGATGTGCTGCAACCTTTGGTCAATCACCTGGCGCAAGGCGTGCCGTTGAACAGCGTGCCGCCGTCGGTGCGCCCGCAAAAAACGGTCGATGTCCTGTTTGAAGGACTCGCGTTGTACTGGCAGGATGCACCGCACAATCCACCGATGCACGACAAACTGCTGCAGATGCGCGACGCGTGCCTGCAGTCAGGCTACGCGTGGATTGCTGCCGAACTCGATGCGCTGCTGCAGCGGCAATATGCGGAGATCCAAAAGCTGCCGAACTGGCACGCGGAACATCAATTCCAACCGCTGGTCGCCGCATTGCAGCGCGAAGAAACCTGGCAACGCGCATTGACGGCGCTGGCGAAGCTCAAGCCCGACGCTGCTGCGGCGGCAGTTAGCGGCAGCGATGTGCGCATCGCCTGGCTGCTTGAATCGCATCCGAACCACATCAAGCTGGAGCCACGCGAACAAAAGCGCAGCGCCAAAGGCGTCTGGAGCAAGGGCCGCGCAGTAGCGTTGCGACGTTTGACGCAGGAGCAAGATGCTTTGCCCGGCATCAGCGAGCAGGACAAGCGCATCTCTGCCTGTGTCGACAAAACGTATGCCAGTTACTACGGCGGCGGGTACGAATTGGATGGCGAAAAAGCGCTGCCTTACCTGATCGGCCATCCGGCGGTGTTCTGGTTCGATGCGCCCGAGGTGGGGATCGATATCGTCAAAGGCGAAGTTGCGCTGCAACTCAAGGAGCAAGACGGCCAGATCAGCCTGCAACTGAATCCTCTCATCAGCGCCGATACGCCCACCATCTGGCGCAAGGAAACGCCGACCCGACTGGCGGTGTTTACGTCTAATCCGGAAATCCTGCAGATTGCCGGCATCCTGGGCCGCGGCTTGACGGTGCCGGCCACTGCCAAGGCGCAATTGGTGGATGTGATCGCCGCCATCGCGCCGCATCTGGCGATTCATTCCGATTTGCCGGAATTGGCGGCGCACATCGCCACCATTGATGCCGATGC
Source organism: Gelidimonas diazotrophica (assembly GCF_055694025.1). NCBI lineage: Bacteria > Pseudomonadati > Pseudomonadota > Betaproteobacteria > Burkholderiales > Oxalobacteraceae > Gelidimonas > Gelidimonas diazotrophica. The sequence goes on along the minus strand of NZ_CM146349.1, from coordinate 2,445,016 downwards.
CACCTTATTCGCCCACTTGCTGCCGTTGAAAGAAGGCTTGCGTCTGCAATTTCTGGTGCGTCCGCTGGCACATGGCGGCTGGTTTGCGCCCGGCAAAGGTGCCGCCAATGTGCTGGGCGAGCAGGGCGGCAGCGCGGTGCAAGCCAGTCGCAATCTGAAGCAGGAAAAGAAACGCCTGCAGCAGGTGAAGGATTCCTGCCCGACGCTGGCCGAAGCCGAAGATAACGGGGATGAGTGGGTGTTGCTGCATCCCGAACTCTGTTTGGAATTATTGGGCGAACTCAAAATCCTGCCGGAAGACACGCTGCAACTGGTCTGGCCGGAGGGTGAGCGCTTCCGTCTGAAAGGCAGCCGTTCCCTCAAGCAAATGCGGCTGACGATCAAAAGGCAGGGTGAATGGTTCGTGGCGGGCGGCGACATCACGCTTGACGATGGCCGGGTGCTGGCCTTGCGCGAACTGCTGCAACTAATGGATGGGGCGTCTGGTCGCTTCCTGAAATTGGGCGAGAACGATTATCTGGCGCTGACCGACGCCTTCCGCAAACGGCTGGAAGAGTTGCGCGCCTTAGGCGAGCCGGTTGGCAAAGATGGCGTCCGTATTAATCCGCTGGCCGCGCCGGCACTGGCCGAATTGGCCGCTGAAGTGGGCGAGCTGAAAGCCGATGCTGCCTGGCGCGAACATGTCGAAAAACTGGACTCGCTGGCCGACTACATTCCGGTGTTGCCATCAACCTTGCAAGCCGAGTTGCGCGATTACCAGCTAGACGGCTACCAATGGCTGTCGCGACTGGCGCGCTGGGGTGTCGGCGCGTGTCTGGCCGACGATATGGGACTGGGCAAAACCGTGCAAGCGCTGGCGCTGTTGCTGGAGCGCGCACCGAATGGCCCGGCGCTGGTGGTGGCGCCGATTTCGGTGGCCATGAACTGGCAAGCCGAGGTGGCACGTTTCGCGCCGACGCTGAAGGTGCGGGCGTATCACAACAACCGCTCGCTGGCAGAGTTGGGGCCGTTCGATCTGGTCATCGCCAGCTACGGCATGTTGCAGTCGGACACGGAAAGTTTCAGCGCCCGGCATTGGCATAGCGTGGTGCTGGATGAAGCGCAGGTAATCAAGAACGCCGCCACCAAACGCAGTCAGGCCGCGATGGCGCTCAGCGCCGATTTCAAGATGATCGCCAGCGGCACGCCGGTGGAAAACCATCTGGGCGAATTGTGGAATCTGTTTCGCTTCATCAATCCCGGCTTGCTGGGTTCCAAGGAACGCTTCGCCCAGCGCTTCAGCAATCCGATTGAACGCGGCGACAAACCGGCACGTTTGCATTTGAAAAAATTGATTCAACCTTTCATCTTGCGCCGTACCAAGACCCAGGTTTTGAGCGAATTACCCTCGCGCACGGAAGTTAAATTGTTAGTCGAACTGAGCGACGAAGAACGCCATTTGTACGAAGCGCTGCGTCAGGAAGCCCTCGATAAAATCGCCCAACTGAAACCCGGCGAAGGCCAGGCGATGCATGTGCTGGCCGAAATCACCAAGCTGCGCCGTTTCTGCTGCAACCCGAAACTGGTGCTCAAGAATTACAACGTGCCCGGCAGCAAGCTGGCCGCGTTGGCTGATGTCGTCGAAGAATTGCTGGAGAATCGCCACAAGGCGCTGGTGTTCAGCCAGTTTGTCGACCATCTGGCTATCGTGCGCGAATGGCTGGACCTAAAAGGTATCAGTTACCAATATCTGGACGGCAGCACCCCGCCCGCAGAGCGCATCAAACGCGTGAATGCGTTCCAGGCCGGCGAGGGCGATATATTCCTGATCAGCTTGAAAGCTGGCGGCACCGGCTTGAATTTGACCGCCGCCGATTACGTGATCCATCTCGATCCATGGTGGAACCCGGCGGTGGAAGACCAGGCCTCCGACCGCGCCCATCGCATGGGACAGCAAAGGCCGGTCACGATTTATCGGCTGGTGGCGCAAGACACCATCGAAGAAAAAATTCTCGCCTTGCACGCAGAGAAACGGGACTTGGCCGACAGCCTGCTCGATGGCGGCGACGCAGCAGGAAGAATGGACACGGCAGCCTTGCTGCGCTTGTTGAAGGAAAGCGTTTAGGATGCGTAGGAATACCGTAGGATGGGTGCAACCCATCTTGTAAGTTTACTATGCGATGGGTTTCACCCATCCTACGGGGCTTGAGTATATTTTATATAGGCAATAAATGTATGCAGATAATGGCATGAAAATAGTGATACTCCCTATTTTTATAAATCACATCATGGCTTTGATTCTTTCGTCTGCCGCATCCGGCTTATAATCGGCGGATGCAAAAACTTCTCCAAAACCTCAATCCCGAACAACTCGCCGCAGTCACGCTGCCGGCCCAATCCGCGCTGATTCTGGCCGGTGCCGGCTCCGGCAAAACGCGGGTGCTGACCACCCGCATCGCGTGGCTGATCCAGAGCGAGCAAGTGTCGCTTAGCGGTTTGCTGGCAGTGACTTTTACCAATAAAGCATCGAAAGAAATGACCGCGCGGCTCTCCGCGATGCTGCCGACGCATTTGTTAAACCCGACCCGCGGCATGTGGATCGGCACTTTCCACGGCCTGTGCAACCGGCTGTTGCGCGCGCATTACCACGACGCCGGCCTGCCGCAGACGTTTCAGATTCTCGATTCTTCCGATCAACTGTCGGTCATCAAGCGCTTGCTGAAAGCCAATAATGTCGATGAAGAGCAATATCCGCCGCGCAGCTTGATGTACTTCATCAACGGCGCCAAGGATCAGGGCTTGCGCGCCGACAAGATGGAAACGCACGACCCGCATGAGCGCAAGATGGCTGAGTTGTACGCGATTTATGAAAATCAGTGCCAGCGCGAAGGTGTGGTCGATTTCGCTGAATTATTGCTGCGCTGCTATGAATTGCTCAGTCGTAATCAACCGCTGCGCGAGCATTATCAAGCCCGCTTCAAGCACATTCTGGTCGATGAATTCCAGGATACCAATGACTTGCAATACAAGTGGTTGAAGCTGATGGCCGGGCCGCACAATGTGGTGTTTGCGGTCGGCGATGATGATCAGAGTATTTACGCATTTCGGGGCGCCAATGTCGGCAACATGGCTGCGTTCGAGCGCGAATTCAACGTGCAGAATCTGATTAAGCTGGAACAAAATTACCGCTCGCACGGCCATATCCTCGACAGCGCCAATGCGCTGATCGCCCATAACAGCAAGCGCCTGGGCAAGAATCTGCGCACCGATGCCGGGCATGGCGAACTGGTGCGGATTCAGGAAGTCACCTCAGACCTGGAAGAGGCGCGCTGGATTATCGAAGAATCCAAGAGCTTGATCAATGAAGGCGGCTTACTCAGCGAAATTGCGGTGCTGTACCGCTCCAACGCGCAATCGCGGGTGATCGAACATGCGTTGTTTTCGGCCGGTATCCCATACAAGGTGTATGGCGGCCAGCGCTTTTTCGAGCGCGCCGAGGTCAAGCACGCAATTGCCTATTTACAATTGCTGGACAATTTGCACAACGATTCGGCTTTCCTGCGGGTGGTGAATTTCCCGACCCGCGGCATTGGTGCGCGTGCGCTGGAGCAATTGCAGGATGCAGCGAAGCAATACGATATTTCGCTGTATTCCGCCGTGCCTTATGTGGCGGGCAAAGCAGGGTCGTCGCTCAACGCTTTCATCCAATTGATCGAAGCCGCGCGCTTCGAGGCGCAGAACCTGCCTTTGCCGGAAATGGTCAAAATCGTACTGGACGCCAGCGGTCTGCTGACGCACTACCAGAAAGAAAAAGAAGGCGCGGACCGGATCGAGAATTTGGAGCAAGTAGTCAGCGCCGCTTCCCTGTTCGTCGCCGAAGAGGGTTTCGGCCACGACGCGCCGGCTTTCCTTGGCCCTAATGTGGAAGCGGTGGCGGGTGCAGCAATTACCACCGCCGATGGCATCACAATTTTCGACGCCGATGCGGCGTTGCCGACCGTGATGTCGCCGCTGTCGGCTTTCCTGTCGCACGCGTCACTGGAAGCGGGCGAGAATCAGGCGCTGGCCGGACAAGACGCGCTGCAAATGATGACGGTCCATTCGGCTAAAGGGTTGGAGTTCGATGCAGTCTTTATCACCGGTCTGGAAGAAGGGCTGTTCCCGCATGAGAATAGTGCCAGGGAAGAGGGCGGCGTCGAGGAAGAGCGGCGCTTGATGTATGTCGCCATCACGCGCGCCCGCAAGCGCCTGTATATGACTTTTTCGCAGACCCGCATGCTGCACGGCCAAATCCGCTACAACGTGAAATCGCGTTTTTTCGAGGAACTGCCCGAAGATGCGTTGAAATGGCTGTCGCCGCAGGTGAAAGTGCAGCCGCAATGGTTCGCCCAACCGAAGGCGGCCTGGATCGATGCGCCGCAAACCGGAGCCAACCGGATTGCGCAAAGCATCAGCAAGCCTGACCACGGCTGGCGCATCGGTGAATCGGTTGCGCACGCCAAGTTCGGCGAAGGCGTGATCATCAACATCGAAGGCAGCGGCACCAATGCGCGGGCGCAAATCAATTTCGGCCGCCAAGTGGGAATCAAGTTGCTGGATTTGGGAATTGCCAAGCTGGAGAAAGTGGCGTCGTAGGATGGGTGAAACCCATCTTGCATGTTCAATATGCGATGGGTTTCACCCATCCTACGTATTTTATACACGACTATGTATTTTTAGAATTGCTCTGGATGTATGCGGGAGGCTATGGTTTTTTCCATATACCCCCTATAAATTCAGATTATCTCAATCGGCTTCGTCGAGATCAACTGACGGCAGTTTTTCCACCAGCAAGACGTGGACCTGACGAGCGTCGGCGCGCAGCACTTCAAAACGCAGGTTCTCGATATTGAATACATCGCCCTTGCGCGGCACGCGGCTGAGGTGGTTGGCAACCAGGCCGCCGATGGTATCGACGTCTTCATTGGCCAACTGGCTTTCCAGCGCTTCATTGAATTGTTCGATTTCGGTCAGCGCCTTGACGCGCCAGCGCGGGCCGTCAGCGCCATGCTTGATGGAAAGAATATTGTCTTCTTCTTCATCGAAATCGTATTCGTCCTCGATGTCGCCGACGATCTGTTCCAGCACGTCTTCAATCGTAATCAGGCCGGCCACGCCGCTGTATTCATCGACTACGATTGCCATGTGGTTGTGGTTGGCGCGGAAGTCGCGCAGCAACACATTCAGGCGCTTTGATCCGGGAATGAAGATTGCCGGACGCAACATGTCGCGCACGTCGAATGATTCTTCCGCGTAATAGCGCAGCAAATCCTTGGCCAGCAGAATGCCGACAACTTTGTCGCGTTCGCCTTCGATGGCGGGAAAGCGCGAGTGCGCGGTCGATAACACGTACGGCATCCATTCCTCGATCGGCCTGGTGATGTCGATCACGTCCATTTGCGAGCGCGGAATCATGATGTCGCGTACCGAGAGATCCGAGACCTGGAACACGCCTTCGATCATCGAGAGTGCATCGGCGTCGATCAGGTTGCGTTCATGCGCGTCGTGCAAGACTTCCAGCAGTTCGGCGCGACTTTCGGGTTCGGGGGAAATCAGGGCGGTCAGGCGTTCAAACAATGACCGGTGAGGCTTGGCGTCAGGGACTCTGACGCCGGTAAGTTGATCTTGCATAAGGGGCGATTAGCCGTTGTTTCGATCGGCATAGGATACAACAAATGTAACGGGACGCCAAAAGCCCCGTTATACCTGGTTAAATTTGCCGGTTAAATTTGACTGGCATCAACCCTCGGCATACGGGTTGGGCAAACCCAGCGCGGCGAGGATTTCGGTTTCGATGGCTTCCATTTCCTGCGCTTCTTCCTCGTTCTCGTGATCGTAACCCTGCGCATGCAGCACGCCATGTACGATCAGGTGCGTGGTGTGGGCAGTGACCGACTTGCCCTGTTCTGCAGCTTCGCGCTCCAGCACGTCGGTACACAGGATGATGTCGGCCTGCGTGATTTCGGCATCCTGGTCTTCGGTATACGCAAAAGTCAGTACGTTGGTCGGGTAATCCTTGCCGCGATAATCGCGGTTCAGCGTGCAGCCTTCTGCCGCATCGACGAAGCGGATCGTCAGTTCGGCCGGAGCGAACAGCGCTGCCTGCACCCAGCGCCGCAGTTTGGGGCGGGTGACTATATCTTTCAGGCGCGGGTCGGGATACTGCACCGACAGCGCGAGTTTATTTTTTGCGGGCATGATTGGCGGGGGCGTATTTATGCAGCTCGACTTCCAGGCTGCTGGCGGATTCGTAGGCATCGACAATGTGCCCGACGAGCGGATGGCGCACCACATCGATACTGGTGAAATGCGAGAAAGCGATGCCGCGCACGTCTTTCAGCACGCCGAGCGCATCGTTCAAGCCGCTTCTCTGGCCGCGCTGCAAATCGACTTGGGTGACGTCGCCGGTGACCACGGCCTTGCTGCCGAAGCCGATCCGGGTCAGAAACATTTTCATTTGCTCGGGCGTGGTGTTTTGCGCTTCGTCGAGAATAATGAAAGCGTGGTTCAGCGTGCGGCCGCGCATGTACGCCAGCGGTGCAATTTCGATGGTTTGTTTTTCGAACAGCTTTTGGGTTTTGTCGAAACCCAGCAGATCGTATAGCGCGTCGTACAACGGACGCAGGTAAGGATCGACTTTCTGCGCCATGTCGCCGGGCAGGAAGCCGAGACGCTCACCGGCTTCGACCGCCGGGCGCGTCAGCACGATGCGCTTGACCGCGTCGCGCTCCAGTGCATCGACCGCGCAAGCCACCGCCAGATAAGTCTTGCCGGTGCCGGCCGGGCCGACGCCGAAAGTGATGTCGTGCGCCAGGATTGCGTTCAGGTACAAGTTCTGGTGCGGCGTGCGGCCGCGCAGATCGGCGCGACGCGTCTTCAGTGCCGGGCTTTCAGTGGCGTCTTGCGTGGTTTCCACCATCGCCGAGGTGAGTGCATCGGTAGCCGGATTGATTTCTTTTGCGACCAGTTTTGCCCGTTGCTCGACCAGCGCCAGTTGGACTTCGTCAATTGAAATCGGTTTTGTAGCAGCGGCATAAAACTGTTCCAGGATCGCGACCGCACGTTCGCCGTTGGCGCCGCCAACCACGAAACGGTCGCCGCGCCGGAAAATCGTCACATCCAATGCTGCCGAGATTTGCCGCAGGTTTTCGTCGAGCGGACCGCACAAATGCGCCAGCCGCGCATTGTCGAGCGGTTCCGGCAGGAAATGCTGCGAAGGGGAGGGAGATTTGGTTTTCAAATGGCGCTTTGCTGGATCGGTGTGGATGCTGTGGCGACCAATTCGCCCCGCAGTGAATAGGTGTAGCTGTGCGTGATGTCGATATCGACCTGCTGGCCGATCAGACGTGCGCCATCCGGGCCGCCGTCGAAATTGACGACGCGATTGTTTTCCGAGCGGCCCTGCATTTCTGCGGGACTCTTGGCCGACGGCCCTTCGACCAGGATGCGCTGAACGGTGCCGATCATTTGCTGGCTATAGCGTTTGGTGTTGTCGCTGATAACAGCCTGCAACCGTTGCAGGCGCGCCAGCTTGACTTCATGCGGCGTGTCGTCTTGCAGGTTGGCAGCCGGCGTGCCGGGGCGGGCGCTGAAGACGAAGCTGTAACTATTGTCAAAGCCGATATCGTCGATCAGCTGCATCAAGATTTCAAAATCAGCCTCGGTCTCGCCGGGGAAGCCGACGATGAAGTCGCTTGATATCGCGATATTCGGCCGCACTGCACGCAAGCGTCGCACTACCGACTTGTATTCCAGCGCGGTGTAGCCGCGTTTCATCGCCGCCAGAATCCGGTCGGAGCCATGCTGGGCCGGCAGATACAAGTGATCGACCAGTTTCGGCACCTTGGCATAGGTATCGATCAAGCGCTGGGTGAATTCTTTCGGGTGGCTGGTGACGAAACGGATGCGTTCGATGCCGGGAAATTCTGCGATGGTTTCGATCAGCAGTGCAAAATCGGCCAGCTCGCCGTCGGCCATCACGCCGCGAAACGCGTTGACATTCTGGCCTAACAGCGTGATTTCCTTCACGCCCTGTTCGGTCAGGCCGGCGATTTCGGTCAGCACGTCATCGAAACGGCGCGACACTTCCTCGCCGCGGGTGTAAGGCACCACGCAGTAGCTGCAATATTTGCTGCAGCCTTCCATGATTGATACAAAGGCGGTTGCGCCATCCACTTTGGCGGGCGGCAAATGATCGAATTTTTCGATTTCAGGAAAGCTGATGTCGACTTGCGATTTGCCGGTGGCGTGGCGTTGATTGATCAGCGCCGGCAAACGATGCAAGGTTTGCGGGCCAAACACCACATCCACATACGGCGCGCGTTTCAGAATCGCCGCGCCTTCCTGGGACGCGACGCAACCGCCGACGCCGATCACCAGATTGGGCTTGGCGAGTTTCAATTCACGAATGCGGCCGAGGTCGGAAAATACTTTTTCTTGCGCTTTTTCGCGCACCGAGCAGGTGTTGAGCAGGATTACATCGGCATCTTCGATGATGTCGGTCTTGATGATGCCGTCGGAGGCGTTGAGTACGTCGGCCATCTTGTCCGAGTCGTACTCGTTCATCTGGCAGCCAAAGGTTTTGATGAATACTTTTTTTTGCATGGAGTGGCTTTGTGCGAATTTTGTGCGAATTGGGCTTGTAAGGTTCTAGCGGTTCTGGGCCGGCAAAGGCTTGCCGGCTTCTTGCGGGTTCAGCATCCAGATCCGGTGGATCTGGCCCTGATTGTTCTCGGTGAAATTCACTGCCACATTGCTGACGCGCAAAGTGTCAGGCATGTCGATCGTATTATTGGTATTAAAAATTTGCGCACCCGGTGACAGCATGCGCTGCTTGCCATCGATGATGATGGCCGGATAAATTGCAGGCGTCATTGTCCCGCGTTTGGCATTCGATGGAAAGGGGCGCTCGTAGGCTGCGGCAGAATAAGTCAATGTTGCCAATAAGATTGCCAACGAGATTGCCGATAGAAAATGTTTTGTCCGCATGGGATCGCTCGATTTCATTGCTGATTATTCATTATTAATTCGCAACATAGTCACACGTTATGTGGAAGAGACAAGGGCAAATAGACTATCACATCGGCGCGATGGCTTCATGGTGCAGCAGGCTATTCGTAGGGGCAGGTTCCAAACCTGCCCTTGCGCGACCAACCTGAGAGGGCAGGTTGGCAGCCTGCCCCTACGATATTTTTTATAGTATATGGAGTATTGCAATTTTCATGGCGTTTACCGCATATGTTTATTGCGATAATTAAATATACTCCGTTGATTTCTACTATTTTTCGATAAGATCGCGTGAAAATGCCGATGGATTAGGTTGCAAAGTATTTGCTAACGGTAGCCTTAACAGGCGCAAATCGGGCTTGGCCGTTGACAGATGCGGCCAGTCGAATGCAATGATGTTGTGTCCAAGCAGAAAAGCCACCGCATCGGCAAAATCATCCAGCTGCAGCAGCGCATTCTGCAGATCGCCGGTCTGGAATACAAAAGAAATCCCGCTATCACCCCGCACTGCAGCAAAGCTATGGATACGTTCGTCCTTTACGCCCACCTCCAAGTCAATTGACAGGCAAAGAGGGCCGTTGCCTGGCGCTTTTGGTGCTTTAAATGCTAATTTGGCCGGCTCAATCATCCTGACATGCAACGCATTTAGGAGGGGTATCTAAGTACGCCTTTATTCTCATTGTGAGCATGCTCTAAAGAGTGCTGCCAAAGATGCCGAATGTAAATAAACGTTAAAAAACGATTAAACAACAAAAACACACGCTCTCACGGGTAGAAACGCGGGTTTATGGTGTTTTTTGGGCTTCTTGAAACACGTTTTTGGCAATAGAAGGAATTGAATATTGCCTTGAAAGCATCTGTAGTAAAGGGTTGCTCATATTCTATGAATCGCATACACCCGCGTTGTTACCGGCAAAAAATTTTCCTGGCTGCTTCGATCGCATCATAGAGAACACCTCCCAACCGGCCAATCGCACAGTCAGCATATGCATTCTTTGGCGCATTGGGAATCTGTTCTTAATTTGTCGCAGATCAAAGCAGTGAGATTTCTTTATGTAAAAGTAGCAAATGTTGCGAAGCACAAGCCGCATCCGGTACCAATGTAGTCAAACCCCTTTTTAGGAAAATCATGTTTTCAAACACAGACCAATACACAGCTGCCAGCAAAGCATTTTTCGAATCACAATTCGCTGCACTCAGCGCGCTGGCGAACATAGCGGTTCAAGGAACGGAAAAGATCGCTGAATTGAATATGGCAGTTGCCAAAGCATCTGCCGCAGACTCCACAGCTGCAGCAAAAGATTTGTTGGCCGCTAAAGACCCACAAGCTTTCTTCGCGCTGGCAACTGCATACGCCAAACCAAATTCTGAAAAAGTCGCTGCCTACAGCCGCCAGTTGACGGACATCGTGTCCTCCACAAAAACGGAGTTCACCAAGATCGCCGAAGCACAAGTTGCCGAAGTTCAGAGCAAAGTAAACGCTTTGGTAGAAAGCATCACAAAGAACGCACCAGCCGGTTCTGAAAACGTGGTTGCAATGATGAAATCGTCCGTCGCTAACGCACATGCCGGCTACGAGCAAGTCAACAACGCCACCAAACAAGCTATCGAAGCAACAGAAGCGCAAGTCGTCAAAGTATCGGACCAGTTTACACAAGGCGTTAAAAAAGCAGCAGCTGTAAAATAAAAACAGCATGTGAACAAGATAAAATGGGCCGCATTTGCGGCCCGTTTTGCATTGCTTTAATAGCCACTAATACACCTGATCACCTGATACAAGAATTTACGCCCACTCCGCACAAAATCGCCTCGAATTTCACCCGATGCGTCGCCATCCTTTTGATATTGCACCGGCACACCGTTGATCAACAAGCGGTGAAACTGGCGATTGGCCGCCAGCAGTACCGGCGTATCCAGATTCAACACTTGCTGCAACACATCTTCACGAGCGGCTAGCGAAACCAGAGGATTGAGCCGCTTGATCGCCCCGCGCAAGCGTTCAGCTCGGGCACATTGCCATCCGGCGCGATGTCGGGGCCATAGACGCAGGTGTAGCCAACATCGACCAGCCAGACGGGTGTTTCTTGTTCCCGTTGTCTTCGGTCATGTGGTCGCTTTCCATTCGCCAGACATATTGATTGTTGTTATGTGCCGATGTTGCGCATTGTCCGTGCAAGGAATGCACATGCGTCGCAACACAACGGGTTTCTTATAATGTATGGAGTATCATCATTTTTATGGCATTCCCCGCATATATTAATTGCGTATATGAAATATACTCATGCCAATAATAGGCAACTCCGAATGCTTTCTTCAGCGTGAGCACCTGTTCCTGCGCTATCGATTCCCCCTTTTTTCGTGCCTTTCGTATTTTTCGTGGACATTGTTTTCCACCATGGTGAAGGTGCGTAACATCAGTTACTCATCCAAATTAAGCACTTGTGCTGCACGACCAAGTGTTCCAACGCCAGTCGAATTCACCAAAATATACCCACGTATTAACTTACGTCCGTCTATTTTTCTATGCGTGTGGTCATGCCTGCGTGATCTGCTGAGATCGGCTATCTAATCAAGAATGCACTTTTGATGTATGACCAGCACACGACTTTCTTCTAAATACTTGGGTGAAATACCTCTGTTCACTCCCACAGCTGAATGTTTTGGTAACGCCAGACATCTGTGAACTAGACGCAATGTGCCACAAATCGTTGCCATTAATCGTTGCCATAAAAGTGCCGCGTATATGTCATGTTGACTTTTGAGATGAATCTGATCTGGTTTTTCATCTACTTACTGCATCTGTTTTTTATGCCGTGTTGCGGTGAAAATACGGACATCAACAAGAAAACGGCACAGCGGAAGAGCCAGTCCTGAAAATTGGTACTGGCTGTCGCACGGGGGAAGCAGGAGACGCCTGTTGAATTCCGAGGGCGCTAGGCTGCAAGCCAATCATCGTTTCCGACCCAGGTCGATAGGAAAACCCATGTACCAATACGACGATTATGATGCCTTGCTGGTCAATGAACGTGTAGACGAATTTCGGGATCAGGTTGCCAGAAGAATTTCAGGTGAGCTGAGTGAAGAGGAATTTCTGCCACTGCGGCTGCAGAACGGTCTGTACATGCAAAAGCATGCATATATGCTGCGCGTCGCCATTCCGTATGGCGTGCTGTCATCCAAACAGCTGCGGATGCTCGCATACATCGCACGCACCTATGATCGCGGCTATGGTCATTTCACGACGCGTCAGAACATTCAGTACAACTGGATCAAGCTTGAGAAGACGCCGGATATTCTGGCCGAACTGGCTACGGTGCAGATGCATGCGATCCAGACTTCCGGCAACTGCGTACGCAATATAACGACAGAACAGTTTGCCGGGGTCGCGAATGACGAGGTGATCGATCCGCGACCATTGGCGGAAATCTTGCGCCAATGGTCGACCCTGAATCCCGAATTCGCCTTCCTGCCGCGTAAATTCAAAATCGCGCTTTCCTCATCGGCACAAGACCGCGCCGCCGTGCGGATGCATGACGTTGGCATTTATCTTCACAAGAATGCATCGGGCGACAAGTTGTTGCGCTTGTTTGCGGGTGGCGGACTGGGCCGCACCCCAATACTGAGTTCGCCGATCCGTGAGGAATTGCCGTGGCAACATATGCTTTCGTACCTTGAAGCCGTGCTGAGGGTATACAACCGTTATGGCAGGCGCGACAACAAGTACAAGGCAAGGATTAAGATCCTGGTCAAGGCACTGGGCGCCGATGTGTTTGCCAAGGAAGTCGAAGAGGAATGGGCACACCTTAAAGATGGCCCGTCGACGTTGACCGAAACCGAATATCAACGCGTTGCGCATTTTTTTGAAGAATCCCGATATGACCGAACCATCGGCGACGATGCATCGTTCCAGGCGCAGTTGGCGACGAATCCCCGCTTCGCACAATGGGTAAAGCGAAATACCAGACCACATAAAGTGGCAGGTTATGTCTGCGTGACGCTGTCGACCAAGCCAGGCGCAGCCATCCCTCCAGGCGATGTTACTGCCGAGCAGATGGAGTTCGTCGCAAATTGGGCAGAGCGCTTCGGCTTCGGCGAAATCCGTGTTGCCCACGAACAAAATTTGATCCTCCCGGACATTCGAAAAGCAGATCTGTACGCGCTGTGGCAGCTGGCGTGCAACGCCAGGTTGGGTACGCCTAATCTAGGGTTGCTAACTGACATGATCGCGTGCCCCGGTGGTGACTACTGTTCGCTGGCAAATGCGCGGTCACTTCCGATTGCACAAGCTATTACTGAACAGTTCGATAACCTGGATTTTCTTTCCGACTTGGGCGACCTATCCTTGAATATTTCGGGCTGTATTAATGCCTGCGGACATCATCACATGGGGAATATCGGCATTCTCGGCGTGGATAAGGACGGTGAGGAGTGGTACCAGGTCACTATAGGTGGAGCGCAGGGCAATAGTTCTATGTTGGGTAGAGTCATCGGCCCCTCATTCCGAGCACAAGAAATGCCCGGCGTCATAGAGCGGATCGTCACCACCTACTGCAAACTGCGGGTACAAGATGAGCCATTTATCGATACGGTGACGCGCGTGGGCCTGGACCCGTTCAAGGTCGGTATTTATGGCCAGCCCAAAGCTATGGCATAACGAAACGGCATATGGCAAACATCATCAAAATTATCGATGGCACTCCACGAGTGATCGAAGACCGGTGGGTCATTGTGCCGGAAGCGGAAGCGGCAGGCAGCCAGCTGACAACGCAGAAAATTCTGCCATTCTCCCGTTGGAATGACTTAGATCCAAACGATGCCTCAGCGAAACCGAGGGCCATCTGGATTTCTCCAGACGACGACTTTGAATCGCGTACGGTGCAACTGGGCGAATTGGATCTGATTGCGGTCGACTTTCCATCGTTTCGCGACGGGCGTGGCTATAGCATCGGCTACCTGCTTCGGACCCGCTACCGATGGAAAGGCGAACTGCGCGCCATCGGAGACGTGTTACGCGATCAACTCAACTACATGCGCCGCTGCGGTTTCGACGCATTTGCCGTGCGAGCCGACAAAAACATCGACGATGCGCTCAAAAGTTTCAGCCGTTACACGGTGCAGTACCAGGGGGCTGTCGATCAACCGCTGCCCCTGTTCCAGCGCAGATAACAGCGTCATGAGACACAAGAGTACCTGAAGGGGCAGTGCCCTTCAGGTGGATGCGAACAAATTAATCATGCTTAGCGAGTGCCAGCAATGAGCCAACCTGCCACAACCGTTTCAGTCATCAAAATGTTTGAGTCCCGCGAAAATGTTTATATGCGCGAGGTGAAAGGCCGCTATGCCAACTGGCGTTGGGTATGCGTATGGTTGACGCAATTGGTGTTCTATGGGTTGCCGTGGTGGTCATGGAATGATCGGCAAGCCGTTCTATTCGAACTCGGCTCGCGCAAGTTTTATCTGTTTGGTGTCGTCTTGTGGCCGCAGGATCTTATTTATCTGGCATTGCTGCTGATTATCTGCGCTTATACGCTCTTTCTTTTTACCGCGGTTGCGGGCCGCGTCTGGTGTGGCTTTTCCTGCCCACAGACGGTCTATACCGAGATCTTCATGTGGATCGAGCGCAAGATAGAAGGCACGCGCAGCGCCCGCATGCGCCTCGACAAGCAACCGTGGTCGCTTTCCAAATTTGCCAAAAAATCGACCAAGCATGCGCTCTGGGCAGCTCTCGGATTGTGGACTGGCTTTACTTTCGTTGGCTACTTCACGCCGATTCATACCCTTGCTGCCGAGGTGGTGGCGCTGGCGCTCGGGCCGTGGCAATCGTTCTGGATACTGTTCTATGGATTTGCCACTTACGGCAATGCCGGCTGGATGCGGGAGCAGGTCTGCCGCCACATGTGCCCTTACGCGCGCTTTCAAAGTTCGATGTTCGATCATGACACCTTGGTCGTCAGTTACGACCAAGTCCGCGGTGAGCCGCGCAGCCCTCTCAGCAAGACGGTAGAGAAACAAACAGCGCAAGGCGCTTGCATCGACTGTTCTATGTGCGTGCAGGTTTGTCCGACTGGCATCGATATCCGCAACGGCTTGCAACATGACTGCATCGGCTGCGCCGCTTGCGTGGACGCCTGCGATTCCGTGATGGATAAAATCGGTGCACCGCGTGGATTGGTGCGTTTTACATCAGAAAATGCGCTGAAAAACAAGTTCTCGCTAAAGCAAATCAGACAGCATACATTGCGCCCCCGCGTACTGATATATAGCGTGATCCTGGTCGCGATAGTAGTGGTGTTTTTTGGCTCGCTTCTGACGCGCACGCCGCTCAAGATGAATGTGATTCGCGATCGCGGCAGCATGGCGCGCGAAGTGGAGAACGGCGCGATTGAAAATGTTTACCGCTTGCATATCATGAATACCGATGAGATCGCACACCGCTACAGGATCGTCGTATCCGGTATTGATGGCATTGCATTGACGACCTCGGACGAAGTGGAACTTCAAGGTGCGGAATCGCGTTCAATACCTGCGACTGTCCGCGTTACACACGGTAAAGGTGCGTCAGGCCCAAACAAGATTGCCTTCGAGTTGAAGACAATCAACGATGACAGCGTCCGCGTGAAAGAAAAAGCAAGTTTTTTTGTGCCGCGCTGACTTTGCAGGCAACATTCCGTGGCCCGTACCGGATATGACAGGAGTATCGCAGCATGATGATGGAATCGACGTATATGCCGGAGGCAGCGGTAAAAAGCACCGGCCGCATCCCCGGCACCACGGGCATCTGGGTTGGCATTAGCTGCGAATTTGTCGAGTTTACCGTGATGTTCGTGATCTATTTTGTCGCCCGGTTAAATTATCCGGAGGCATTCAAAAAGGGGCCGGAGGCAATCTGGACCACCGCAGGTGCAATCAATACGGTGCTGATGGTTACCAGCAGTTTCTTTATCGCTTGCTCTGTCGCCGCCATGCGCGCGGGGACCATGCAGCGATCGCGGCGATGGCTGGTCGCCGCCATCATCACCGCGCTTGGTTATCCGCTCATGAAGTTTCATGAAATCGGCTGGAACCTGGCGCATGGGATCGACGGCAGTTCCGGCATCTTCTATGCGGTGTATTACTACCTGAGCTTCAATCACCTGATCCATGCATGCTGGGGAATCGGCGGCATGCTCTGGGTCCTGGTGCGCATGTCGATGAACGCTTATTCGGCCGGGCAGCATGATGGTTTGGAAGCGCTGGCCAGCTATTGGCATGCGACCGATATCATCTGGCTGATTATTTTTTCGCTGTTTTACGTGCTGGCTTGAGTCATGAACAGAACAAACGACAATATGCTCCCCCTTGTCCTCCCCTGGCTGGGTTTGCTGGCGCTGACCTTTGTGAGCCTGGTGCTTGGGAACCTATTCGGGCATGCGCCCTGGATGCCGCTACTTGTCGCGCTAATCATCTGGATAAAAGGGACTCTGGTAGCGCGATATTTCATCGAGTCGCACAAGACCCATCCTTTGATTGCCTTGTTGCTACGAGTCTTTGTAGCGTTTGCTCCGGTAGCGCTGCTGCTAACTTCATTTCTTAGCAAGTAATACGACTGGCTTGGGTCATCAGCAGCGCCATGTTCAACCGCGGACCAGCTCCGCCAATGCGCTCACCAGCGCAGCACATTCGGGCGGGCTGCCGACGCTGATGCGCAGATATTGGCGGATGCGCGGCTGCTCGAAGTGACGCACGATGATCGCGCGTTCACGCAAGCCGGCAGCCAGCCGGCCGGCGTCATGCGATGGATGGCTGGCGAAGATGAAATTGGCGCTTGACGGCAATACCTGAAATCCCAGCGCGCGCAGTCCCTGCACCAGCAGCTCCCGATTTTCAACGATAGCGTTGCAGGTTTTTTGGAAATACGCTTCATCTTCGTAAGAAGCGATAGCGCCTGCCATCGCCAGTCGGTCAAGCGGATAAGAATTGAAGCTGTTCTTGACGCGCTCCAGTGCTTCGATGAGTTCCGGCTGCCCGATAGCCAATCCGACGCGCAATCCCGCCAAGGAGCGCGACTTGGACAAGGTCTGCACCACCAGCAGATTGGGATAACGGCGGATTAATGGGATGACGCTTTCGCCGCCGAAATCGATATAGGCTTCGTCCACCACCACAACGACATCGGGATGCTGGGCCAGCAGTATTTCGATCGTGGCTGACGGCAGGGCGATGCCGGTCGGCGCGTTCGGGTTCGGAAAGATGATTCCGCCGCAAGCTTGCCGGTAGTCGTCAGGACGAATTTCCATGTTGTGGTTCAGCAGAACTTGCCGGCATTCGATACCGTAAAGTTTGCAATAGACCGGGTAAAAACTGTAAGTAATATCGGGGAAAAGCAACGGCGCTTCATGCTTGAGCAAAGCCATGAACGCGAGCGCCAGCACTTCGTCGGAACCGTTTCCGACGAAGACTTCAGTCGGGTCTACTCCATGATAATCGGCCAGTGTCTGTCTCAGTGCGCTTGCGCCTGGATCGGGATACAGCCGCAGCGTATCGGCAGCCGCCGAACGGATGGCATCCAATACCCTGGGCGATGGTCCGTAAGGATTTTCGTTTGTATTCAGTTTTATCAAGTTCGGCAGCTTGGGCTGCTCGCCCGGAACGTAAGGGGTAAGGCTGCTTACCACGGGACTCCAGAATCGGCTCATTTTAGAAAATTAATAATGGGTTAATCGAAATATGCAGCGGCCAGCCTCAGGTCGTCAGGCCTGCCGCCCTCATGAAGAGCCGCATGCCGTAGGCGACCAGACCCAGCGCAGCCACGCTTGCGGCCCAGATGAAAATCAGCCAGCCCAGCTTTTTCCACCAGGGATTATGCTGATCCGGCGCCATCAATGATAGCCCTCGCCATGCTTAACCTTACCGCGAAAGACGTAGTATGCCCAAATGGTATAGGCAAGAATAACCGGAATGATCAGCAATGCGCCGACCAGCGTGAATCCCTGGCTTTGCGGTGGCGAGGATGCCTCCCAGATCGAAATCGAAGGCGGAATGATGTTTGGCCACAAGCTGATGCCCAGGCCGCTGTAACCGAGGAACACCAGCGCCAGGGTAAACAGAAATGGCGCGACCTGTGCTTTTCTGGATACGGCGCGCACCAGCATATAGGTGCTTGCCACGACCAGCAAGGGCACCGGTGCGAACCACAGCAAGTGGGGGAAGCTGAACCAGCGTTGTACAATCCTGTCGTCGGCAAGCGGCGTCCAGACGCTGATCACGGCGATCACAGCCAGCAGTATCCACGCCAGCCAGCGCGTGATGCGGTAAGCGCGCTGCTGCAGGTTGCCCTCGGTTTTCATGATCAGCCAGGTACTGCCGAGCAGGGCGAACGCGACCACCAGGCCGATGCCGGTGAAGATGGAGAACGGCGATATCCAGTCAAGCGGACCGCCGGCATAAGCACGGTTTGAAACCGGGATGCCCTGGATGTATGCACCCAGCGCGACACCCTGGAAAAAGGTGGCCGCGAATGAGCCGCCGATGAACGCCTTGTCCCAGAAATGCCGCTCGTGCTCGCGCGCCTTGAAACGGAATTCGAACGCGACCCCGCGAAAGATCAATCCCACCAGCATCAGTGTCAGCGGCAGAGCGAGCGCACTGAGCACCACCGCATACGCCAGCGGAAAAGCGGCCAGCAGACCGGCTCCTCCCAGCACCAGCCAGGTTTCATTGCCATCCCAGACCGGCGCGACGGTATTCATCATGACGTCGCGGTCTTCCTTGTTCTTGAAAAACGGGTAGAGGAGGCCGATGCCGAGGTCGAAACCGTCCATCACTACATACATCATGATGCCGAACAAGATGATGACAGCCCATATGAGCGGAAGATCGATTCCCATGGCTCAGCTCCTTATCGTTGAATGTTGTGCATCGGCATCGTGCTCGCTCGCCGCCGACATCGGGCGCATAGGCTGTCGTTCCCGGCCCGGGCCGCCCTCGCTGGCGCGTTCGCCTTCATGCAATATCGGCCCAATCTGGATCAGGCGCAGCAGATAGCCGATGCCGGTGCCGAAGACGGCAAAATACACGAGGACGAAAATGCTCAACGTCACGCCAAGCTGTATCGCCCCGTGCGCGGACACAGCATCGGCCGTGCGCAGCAATCCGTAGACCGTCCAGGGCTGCCGCCCCATCTCGGTGGTGATCCAACCCGCCAGTAGGGCCAGCAATCCGGATGGCCCCATCCATACGACAAAGTGAAGAAACGGACGGCAACGCCACAGCGTTCCGCGCCGGCGCAGCCAGGTTCCCCAGAGGCCAAGTGCAATCATCAGCAATCCGAGTCCTACCATGAGCCGGAACGACCAGAACACCACGGTCGAATTGGGCCTGTCCTGCGGCGCAAATTCCTTCAAGCTGGGAATTTTTCCATCCCAGCTATGCGTCAGAATCAAACTGCCCAAGTGCGGAATTTTCAGGGCAAAGCGGGTTTCTTCCCGCGCCATGTCCGGCCATCCGAACAGGATCAACGGCGTGCCCGCATTCCCCTTGTTTTCCCAGTGTCCCTCCATCGCCGCAATCTTTGCCGGCTGGTGCCGCAGCGTATTCAATCCGTGAAAATCACCAATCACTGCCTGTAGCGGCGCGACAAGCAGGATCATCCACAGGCCCATCGAAAGCATTTTCCGGACCGCCGCATTATCGTTGCCTCGCAACAGGTGCCAGGCCGACGATGCAGCGACTAACAGCGCGGTCGCAAGGAACGCAGCCACACTCATGTGCGCGAGGCGGTAAGGAAACGACGGATTGAAAATGACTTGCAGCCAATCGGTGGGAATCACGCGGCCGTCGACAATTTCAAAGCCTTGCGGCGTCTGCATCCAGCTGTTCGACGCCAGAATCCAGGTTGCCGAAATCAGGGTTCCCAGCGCGACCATTGCAGTGGAAAAGAAATGCAAACGGGGGCCGACTCGACTCCAGCCAAACAGCATCACTCCCAGGAAGCCGGCTTCGAGAAAGAATGCGGTCAGCACCTCATAGGTCAGCAGCGGCCCGGTAATGCTGCCGGCGAAATCGGAGAAGACACTCCAGTTGGTGCCGAACTGATAGGCCATCACAAGGCCGGATACCACCCCCCATGCCAAAGTTGACTGCAAATACCTTCGACCAAAAATGATAGAGGTCGCGATAGAGCCCTTGGCAGGTGCGCAGCCAGTATGCCTCCAGCACCATCAGATAGCTTGCCAGCCCAATGGTGATTGCGGGAAAGATAATATGGAACGAAATCGTAAAGCCGAATTGAATGCGGGCAAGGTCAAGTGCGCTGAATCCAAACATTTTTTTCTCACAGTCTGGGATTGATGATGACCTCAAAAGAATATACTATCCGCATAAAAAAAACAGATTCAGTAAGAATCATAAATAGCAGATCAGATTGTTTATTTTTGGAAATTCATGTACTGTTGAAATGGGAATTTACAGTATCGTATACCCTCTAATTTGAGACAGACTAAGACGGCAGTACAGTAGTTCTCCTTAGAAACAGTGCATAGCAATTAATTTTGAAAGCAGAATGAGCAACATGAAACTGTATGAAGCGTTAGCAGATGACATCGCACAATCGATCAGGACCGGGGTGATGAAATTTGGCGACCGGTTGCCATCCGTACGTCGGGCGAGCATGAGTAGGGGGGTTAGTCCGTCGACCGTTTTCGAGGCCTATTACTTGCTTGAGGCACGAGGCTTGATCCGGGCTCGCGAACGCTCGGGTTATTACGTGACAGCCGGATCTGTTGTGTTGCCACAGGAACCAGACATTTCGATTCCCTCGGATGAGCAGTCGAGACCGGTCGATGTCAGCGAGTTGGTGTTCGAGGTGTTGGAGTCAACGCAAACCCGAGATGTGGTGCCGTTTGGATCGGCATTCCCGAGCCCGCTACTTTTTCCCCTACCGAGGTTGGCGCGGGCAATGGCATCGAGCGTGCAGCGCATGGACCCATGGAGCACGGTAGACGATCTAACGCCCGGCAATGCTGGCCTTCGCCGCCAGATTGCCTTGCGATATCTGGTGGACGGGCTCCAAGTCCATACCGACGATATCGTCATCACCAATGGCGCGCTTGAAGCATTGAATTTGTGTCTGATGGCAGCGACGCGGCCGGGGGATGCTGTGATTATTGAATCACCAGCGTTCTATGGCGCATTACAAGCGCTTGAGCGTGTCGGGTTGCGGGCGGTAGAGGTGCCGACCCATCCGCGCGAGGGGGTCGATTTGACCGCGTTGGAGTCGGCCTTGATCAAGCATCAGCCGAAGGCATGCTGGTTGATGACGAACTTTCAGAATCCTCTGGGCAGCTTGATGCCGGACGAAAAGAAGCGCGACTTGGTGGAACTGCTGACGCGGCACGATGTGCCGCTGATCGAGGACGATGTGTACGGTGAACTGTATTTCGGAAACAAGCGACCAGTTCCGGCAAAGGCATTCGACACCAAGGGGCTGGTCATGCACTGCTCATCCTTTTCGAAGTGCCTGGCACCCGGGTATCGCATAGGATGGGCGGTGCCAGGCAGATATCGGAAAGCAGTCGCACGTCACAAGCTGACGACTACCTTGTCCACCTCTGCACCGGCACAGCTGGCCCTGGCCGAATACCTTGCGAAGGGGGGATATGACCGGCACCTGCGGCAGTTGCGTCATGCTCTGTCCGTCCAGCAAAACGAATTCATGCAGGCAGTGATACGGTATTTTCCAGTGGGTACGCGAGCAACACGGCCCAATGGCGGCTATTTTCTGTGGCTGGAGTTACCCGGCGCCGTGAACGCGTTGGATCTCCACCGACAGGCGCTATCGTTTGGCATCAGCATTGCTCCTGGACCGATGTTTTCTGCGCAACGAGCGTTTACCAACTGCATTCGTCTTAATTACGGGCATCCTTGGGATGCGCGTATTGAGGCCGCCGTCGAAATTCTGGGAAAGCTGGTTTCAGCCGCGCAAGGCACTGGCAAGAGGAAGCCGGAATAGGTCAAGGATCTGCGTACGGCCAGATTGACGAAGAAGAAAAATATACTAAGAAAATACCGATTTATTCATTTTTTTTGATAGCCACGCAGAGGGTTGAAACGTTAATGGATGGGCATCAATCATATCGACCTGCACGTGCGCAAGAATTATTGCAAGACAGCTTCTCACACTTGTCATGTGGAAAATGATTGTGATGAAAGGCCCAACTCTAACTTTATTCGTTGCGGATATGTGAACGTGTTGGAAATGTGAAACTATTGATTGTTGCCATCATTAACAGATAAGGCGATGCTGCTGCAAAAGGTGTAATTTCGATAGTTAGCGTGACCGTGAATTTCTTTTTTCCGCAAAATTCCATCATGTTTCAGACTGGAAATAGTCCTGGAAATAGTTTCTTTCGTAAGATCAGTAATTTCTGAGATGTCCTGTCCTTTCGGCAATGTAAAGCATAAGTCTTCGTTTTCATCGCGCTGCGCAATCATTACGATTAATCGCGTTACCCGATCAATTGCGGGCCCTGATCTTAAAGCAACAACATCCGCGGTTCGACGTTCTGATGCGGCCAGGATGTGCAAAAGAGAATCCCGGGACGCACTCGATGCACCATCTGGCCAAGGTTCCAGTTCGCAATCGGAAAGCGCAACGGCCCCAAATTCATAGCGTCCCATTAATAATGTCTCGGCACCAATCAGATCACCTTCCACAGCCAAATTTGCGAACAGCATTTTTCCATCATTAGCCATTCGATTTAGTCGAACAGATCCACTGATCACGCGCCAAGAAATTCCAGATGCGCGGGCACAATATATCTGTTCACCTTGATGAAAAGATTTTGTTCGACATGCCTCAAAGTGCTGTTGGCAACGCTTCCGATTTGCCGAGGGATGAAAGGGAGATGTTGCAGGCTGCATCAGGTCATTACGCATACTCATTCTCCACCGAATGGTGTCGCAAAACCGATATTGTTGGCACTGCGTTATCTTGGTCTTGCGATAACTGCTTCCAGCAGGAGTTGTCTGGTTGGATCATAGGGATCGAGCGCAAGCACATTTCTATAGCAGGCGATATTAGTGCATGTGAATAAGCCCATCCATGCAAGCTTACCAAAGCAGTTAGATCCACTGCATTGAAACGGCATATCCATTGGAGTATTTTTTTCATGTCAAATCCACATTTCCTGATCCTGTTGTAGGACGCATTGCTGGCATATGCGCAATGCGGTCTAGCGTTATTTTGATAAAGTGATGTGATCGTCTGTGCGGATGCAATCGTTTATGCATCTTGTCCTTTTATTTTGTGAAAACGGGTAAGGTAATTTCGTGCGAATTACCACTGTACTGGCGCCTCACCTGTTCGATTTTGTGCGAAAAATCTTTGTCAATAATCGTGTCATCGAACGCTGCACAACCTGTTGGCAGCGCCACAATCAAGTTCCCCTCCCACGTTGTCCCACACCAAGCGGAGCGTCATCTTTTCATCCCGCAAAAATAGATTGATGGCATCGAGATTCATATTTCCTACATGATCGGCAAAATTTGTGATCGTGTGCTTAATCGGATTCGCCAATAAATACTGGCAATAATCTAGGCGGGCTGGGCGGGTTGGCATGTACAGGTCTTTACAGGCCCACGTTCTTTTTTTGGTAAGCCCTATTATTCTTGCTGTACGTACCGTGCTGGCGAGATTTCGATTGCGAAGCAGCCATCGTGCGAGGTGTTTGGGTAAAGAGTTTGAACCGGTCCAGTGTTGATTCTTGTGTATTTACGCGACCATCTGTTCCAGGCCCGGCTTGCCGTGCCAGTAACCATTGCACGGCTGATCTGGCATCCAGTTTTTCGTCTGTTCAAAGGCCTCCGCAGGAGTCACTTGCTGTCTGATGGCTTCATCGAACAAGCCGATCACTTTTTCGGTATGCTGTGCCTGCGGACTAATACGCACTACGTCAACGCCAATATTATCCATCGACTGCATTTCATCGATTAGGTTATACACCCTGGTCGACTGCGTCTGAATACCGTTCAATACGAGGAACGGCTGGTTTTCCCGCGTTCGCAACGACAAGCCATCCGGGTAATCCATACAGCTGAAACGGCAATCGTCTTTGGGTAAATTGTGATGGCGGGCAGTGAAACAGCGTGCTGAATAAGCAAGCGGCATCCTGCCATAGCCGAATACCTCGGTTTCAAGGCCGGTGGGGATGTCTTGCATCATATGCGTGAGATCCTCGCGGCCTAATTCAAGTGGCATTACCCAGCGCTTCGCACCAAGACGTGCAATCAGCTTCAGCGAAGAGGCGTTAAAGAGGTTCAGGTGTGGGCCGGCAATGAATGGGACCTTGTTGGCAAGGCAGCGAACTGCTCCCATGTCGTTCGCCTCTACCAGAAAGCGGCCATTATCGGCAATCTTGCGCAGCACAATCAGATCGGATGTGGATTCAATCAACGGCAGCGTAGATAGTACGACTTCCTTTTCCGCCGCTACCAGTCGCTCGGCAATCGACAGCCAATCGGACAGGCGCAGCTCGTGCCGACGCGAACACACTGCCTCACCGAGATAAACGGTATGGATCGCTGTGCTAGCAATGTTCTCGTAAAAACGAAACACTGTGTCGCGTGGCCAGTAGTACAGTAATGGTCCCAATGCGAGCTTCATCGTTGGCTTTTCCGTCAATTTGTGCGTGTTCATTTCCATGAGCGGTGATAAGCACCTAATGTATGTTGTTGTCCTTCCGCTACCTTGTTCATCTCGGTCATCCAGGTCGGCTTCACCGAATAACGCTGGACGCTTTCGCAGCAGCTGTCGATGGCTTCTCGCCATACCCGCGTTACTTGGGCTACATACGCTGGACTGCGCTGGCGGCCTTCGATCTTCACGGCGCGCACGCCCATTTCCATCAGTTGCGGCAAAAGTTCTAGCGTATTGAGGCTGGTCGGCTCCTCGATGGCATAATAATTTTCACCACCCACGTCGAATCGCCCCTTGCACAGCGTCGGATAGCTTGCATTTTCTCCATCTGCATAGCGATCGATCAATATGCCGTTCAAGCGAGATTCGAGCCCCTTCGGAGTTTGTTCCCAGCGCACGGCTTTGGCCGGCGAACAGACCCCATGGGTGTTCGGTGCTTCACCGGTTACGTAGGACGAGAGCGCGCAACGGCCTTCGACCATGACGCACAGACTGCCGAAGCCAAATACTTCGATTTCTACCGACGTGTTTTTCAGTACATGTTCTACTTGCGCCAACGATAGTACGCGCGGCAAGACGGCACGGGTAATGCCAAAGCGCTCATGGTAAAAATTGATTGCCTCGTAATTGGTCGCTGAACCTTGTACGGAAAGATGCAATTGCAGGTTGGGATAGGTTGTTGCTGCATACTCCATAAGCCCCAGGTCAGCGAGGAACACGGCATCGACACCAAGACGTGCCGCGCGATCAATAGCGGTACGCCACAGCGCCAATCCGGTTGGTTGCGGGTATGTATTCAGAGCGACCATTACTTTACGCCCCCTGTTGCGTGCGTAACGGATTCCTTCTGCAATGGCGGCATCGTCGAAATTAAGGCCGGCAAAGTTCCGCGCGTTGGTCGCATCACGAAAACCTAAATAAACGCAATCAGCACCGTTATCAACTGCAGCCTTCAAAGCGGGTAGGCTGCCGGCTGGGCAGACCAAATCTAACTTCGTGACAGAGTGCACCATTTTTATCGCCTTATAGTAAAAGTATCGCTTGAAAGTAGTGTTGTTGACGTTCCAACTACTAACATTGAGGTCTAAAAACATGGTGTGATTTTAAAGAAATCCGGCGTAAAAAAAAGGGGCAGACTGTCGAAAAAATACCAGACCAATTGTCATATATGGCGAGGTCCTGGCCGCGTTTGTCACCTTATATGCGCGGCCCCCTCTTGCGTGGGGCGTTCGCAAAGCAGTACTCGACACTGAGTCAATGCTGCAAGCGCATTGACCAGTGCAGCGCATTCGGACGGATTGCCGACGCTGATGCGTAGATATTGGCAGATGCGCGGCTGGTCGAAGTGGCGCACGATAATGGAGCATTCGGAAAACCGGCAGCCAGCGTCATGAGATGAATGACAAGCGAAGATGAAATTGGTTGTTGACGGCAACACATTAAATCCAAGTGCGCGCATGCCTTGCACCAGCACCTTCCGATTTTCGATAATAGCGCTCCAGGTTTTTTGGAAACACGCTTCGTCCTCGTAGGAAGCAATAGCACCGGCAATCGCCAACCGATTATGAGGGTAAAAATTGAAGCTGTTCTTGACGCGCTCCAGTGCTTCGATGAGTTCCGGTTGCCCGATAGACAATCCAATGCGCAATCCCGCCAATGCGCGTTTATGCCTGCGGAACACTTTCTCCAGTACCGGTAGAAATCGAATTGCCCGGCGATTGATCGATAAGTGGTCGATGAAAAGGCTGCTTTCCTCCGTCATCTATTCCTGATGCAGGTAGTTCAATGCACCCGGTATTGATGTTTTGGTAGCTAGCTATCGATGTCTACTAACTAGAAATAATGCTTAGTAAACCGTTGCCATAAAAATTTCGCATATGGTCTTGTGTGTTTCTGAGACAAATCTGCTCTGGCTTTTTCCACGGCTTTTGAGCCTGTTTTTTCTGATGTGTTCCGGTGACAATCGAGACATCAACAGGGAAGCGGAAATCAAGAGTGCGCTGCGATTCATGTATGCATTCAAAATTTTGATGCTATCCGCACAAGGTGATTTATAACATTTTTTATCGAATGACGCATTGCCAATATTCAGGAAAAAAGTATACGGCGATCCGACCGCTTCGCCTGATGCGGATTCAATTTGGCGGCCAGATTAAACGGGAAAACAGCAGATGGAAATGAAAGAAAAAAACCATATGGATGGTGATACGCCGAAGCAGGCAACGCGCCGCAACTTTATGGGCAAGAGTGCCTTGTTGGGACTGGCTGGCGCCGGTGTATCGCTTGGTTTGATCGGTTGTAAAGACGATGTTTCAACGGCGAAACCCAAAAGTGCGGTAAAGCCAATTGCTGGAGGAGGACACGAAATAGCGCCTGGTCTACTGGATGAATACTATGCCTTTACCAGTTCAGGACACGGTGGCGACGCGCGGATATTAGGCCTTCCTTCCGGTCGTACCTTTAAGCATATTCCGGTATTCAATATTGATTGCATGGTGGGGTGGGGCATTACCAATGAATCCAAGGCGATCATCGGTACTAAGCCCGATGGCAGTTTGCGGTATACCACTGGTGATACGCACCATCTAACGGCCAGTTACAAGGACGGCACCTACGATGGCCGCTGGATGTTCATCAATGACAAGATTCATTCGCGTCTGGCACGTATCCGCATGGATACGATGGAGTGCGACAAAATTATCGATCTACCTAACGTCCAGGGTTTCCACGGCATATTCACCGACAAGTGCGACCCGGTTGATGCGGCGATTAATTACACTACTCGTATCTTCTGTGGTGCCGAGTTCCGTATTCCGCTGCCTAACGATGGCCGCGATCTGGATGACCCAAGTAAATGGGGTTGCCTGTTATCTTGCGTAAATGCCAGCACAATGGAAGTCATGTGGCAATGCCGCGTGGACGGCAATTTGGACCCGATAGCTACATCTTATGACGGCAAGTTTATCGCTTCGAATCAGTACAACACCGAAGGTGGCGTCGATTTGACCGGCATGATGTCGGCTGAACGCGATGCCTGCGTATTTTTCGATGTGGCGCGCGTCGAGCAGATGGTCAAGGATGGCAAGTTCACTCATGTCGGCACATCCAAGGTGCCGGTGGTCGATGGCCGCAAAGCCGCCAATTCCGATCCAAAAACCGCGGTTACCTGTTATGTGCCGGTAGGTAAGAACCCGCACGGCGTCAATGCCTCGCCAGACGGAAAATATTTTGTTTGCGCCGGAAAATTGTCGCCGACCGCAACTGTAATTGAATTGTCGCTAGTGGCGAAGTGGTTCGCTGGTCAACTGAAAACAGAACGCGATGCGGTCGTGGCAGAGCCGGAAATCGGCCTGGGTCCAATGCATACCTGCTTCGATGACAGAGGCAATGCGTACACTTCGCTGTTCCTGGATAGTCAGTGTACAAAGTGGAATGTTGACCAGGCGATTGCCCAGTTCAAAGGGGACAAATCGGCCAAGCCCATCGTTGAAAAGATAGAGTTGAATTTTCAGCCCGGTCATATCTATTCGTCGATGGGTGAAACCAAGGAAGCCGATGGAAAATACATGAATTCTGGGAATAAATTCTCCAAGGATCGTTTCTTGCCGGTTGGACCGCTGCATCCCGAAACCGAGCAATTGTTCGACATCAGCGGCGAGAAAGTCAAGCACCTTGCCGATCATTCAGCGTATTCAGAACCGCATGACGGCATCATTGTGCGGCGTGATCTTGTCAAGACGCGCCAGATCTACAACATCGATGACTTTCCGAATGCGGTCAAACCGGAGAATGCGGGTATTGAACGCAAGGGCAACAAGGTACATGTACGTTTGATGTCGCAAGCGCCGAACTTCAGCATACCCCTCATCAAGGTCAAGAAAGGCGACGAAGTTACGCTCACCCTGACCAACCATGACAAGGTTGAGGATTTGACGCATGGTTGTGCGATTCCGACTTACAACATCAACTTCATTGTGAACCCACAGGAAACCAAATCGGTCACCTTCAAGGCCGATCATGTTGGTGCTTACTGGATTTACTGCACCAATTTCTGCCACGCATTGCATCTTGAAATGCGTAGCCGATTCCTGGTAGAAGCTTAAAGTTGCAATGTCGCGCGCTGCGCTGGTAACGGCGGGCGCGCGACATTTGTTGGTTTTATCTTGGTTCGTTATCACGCCTCGCACTTGTCACATATTGTTTTGCTCAGTGAAAATATGGCGGTATCGCCACTAAGTGTTGCGTCAGATGTATTTACGGCCCCCTCAAATCCCTGCCGATCTAAGCGGCCGCAATATCAAATATTGCCGATACAAGTCAAATCATGTTTTTGGTTATTTAAATACTACTATGGAGTATGCCTTAAAATGCCATACTATCCGCTTATGTTCTTTGCGGAATTGAAAATACTCCATATTTTATGTTAATGGCGCATGCCAATAAGTCCGCGTCACTCAATTTACAAAAATTCAATAGAGTTTATGAGAACCATTTTTGATCGTAGCCGTTTGTTGCAATTTATCCTTGCATTGTTAGTAGGATTTGCAGGTTTGCTGGCCGTCACGCCCGCCCGCGCCACCGTATATGACGCCGAGTTACCGGAAGAACTCATGACCGGTCCGGATCTTTGTGCCTCTGCGCCATGCCGTGACGTGATGCCATCGGCCACGCAATTCTCCAAGCGCAAGGGACGGCCCAGCTACGTCGAGGCTTACGCGGAAAGTAAGGGTGAATCAGGGAATAAGGGCGAACAGAAGCAATTAGTCGGTTATGTGTTCTTGTCGACCGATGTGGTGGATATTCCGGCCTACTCCGGCAAGCCGATCGTGACCCTGATCGGCATGGATACGAAGGGCATCATTACCGGCGTGCGGGTGCTGAAACACTCGGAACCGATCTTGCTGGCAGGTATTCCTGAATCGGTATTGCTCAAATTTATTAAGCAATATATCGGCAAATCAGCCGACGCCAAGCTGGTCATTGGCCAGGGCCAGAATGACAATGGTGCGCAGAGCCTGGACGCCATCAGTGGCGCGACTGTTACCGCCATTGCCGAAAATCAGGTAATTTCCCGCAGCGCCTATGCCATTGGCCGGCAAGTAGGGCTCATCAAAAGCGTACCCAGGCCGCCGGCCAAATTTACCGCATTCAATGCCAAATTGAATTGGGAAGATTTACTGAAGGAAGGCAGCGTCCAGCACATGCTGGTGTCGGCCGAAGATGTAGGCGCAACTAATCTTGACCAGCCCTATATGGATTTGTATTTCGGCTACCTGAATGCGCCGGCGATCGGCACCAGCCTGCTCGGGGAACATGGCTATAAACGCCTGATGGCAGATTTGAAGCCGGACGAGCACGCCATTTTCATTATCGCCAACGGCCAGAGCTCATTCAAGGGTTCAGGCTATGTGCGCGGCGGGATTTATGACCGGATTCAGGTGCGTCAGGACCCGGAGACTTTCACCTTCCGCGATACCGATTACCAGAATCTCTACCACTTGCAGCCAGCCGATGTGCCGGGTTTCAAGGAATCCGCCATCTTCATTATTCGTTCCGCCAACTTTAACCCGGCCTGGCCGTGGCAGTTGACATTCCTGGCCAACAAGACCGACGCCCAAAGCGGCAGCAAGACATTCATCCATTTCGATCAGGAACTGTGGTTGCCGGCCCAATATCTGGAAGGCGGCCGCCCCAAGATTGAACGCCCGCAAGCCGTATGGGAAGGGATTTGGCTAGGTCGGAAACTGGAAATAGCGTTGTTCGTGCTGATTCTGGGATTTACCGCACTGATGTATTCGCAACGCGACAAGCTGGTGCGCATATCCAGCCGCAAGCATAAGCCGTGGATTTCCCGGCCGCGCCATCTGTTGTGGATCGCCAGTGTTGTCTTCCTGGGCTTTTATCTGAAAGCTCAGCCCAGCATCACACAAGTGCTGACCTGGTTCCATTCGCTGATTCACCAGTGGAAGTGGGAATTGTTCCTGTCAGACCCGTTTATTTTCATCTTCTGGTGGTTCATCATCATCACCGTACTGCTGTGGGGCCGTGGCGTGTTTTGCGGCTGGTTGTGCCCGTTCGGCTCGCTGCAGCAACTGGCGTTCAGCGCCGGCAAGATGCTGGGCCTGAAAAAATTCCAGCAACTGTTGCCAAAACGATTGCACGACAAACTCAAATGGATCAAGTACGGCGTCTTTTTCGTGCTGCTGGGAGTGTCGTTCTATTCGATGGAAACGGCCGAGCATCTGGCCGAAATCGAACCGTTCAAGACTACCTTTTTAGTCGGCGTGTGGAACCGTACCTGGCCATTCTGGCTGTTTATCGGCGGCATTCTCGGCTTGTCTTTCCTGAGCGAGCGGCCGTATTGCAAATATATTTGTCCGCTCGGCGCCGGTCTGGCGATTCCCAGCAAATTGCGCCTGTTCGGCTTGAAGCGCAAGACCGAATGCCAAACCTGCCATGCCTGCGCTACCGGTTGCGGTTCTCACGCGATTGACGCGGCCGGCAAGATCGATCAGACCGAATGCATGCAATGTCTCGACTGCATGGTGTTGTATTACGACGATCATGCATGTCCGCCACTGGCGAAAGAGCGCAAAACGCGCGAGAAGCTGAGCTTGCCGCTGACCCCTATCGATGCCAAGGGTTACTTTATTCCACTGGACAGCGTACGTCGCAATCTGTCTGAAAAAACCGCACAAATGGCGGCCAAAAATCCGTGACCCGACAAACAACAAGCGGTTCACTAAAACGGTTGGGTAGTATCGCAATGCTGGCAGCCTGGCTTGGCCTGGCTGGCGGTACTGCCTGGGGCGCTGTGCTCCAGGTGCAGGCAGGTCAGTCGATCGCTGCGGCGCTAGCTGCGGCCAAATCAGGTGACACCGTGCAGGTGGCGCAGGGCGACTACCACGAACATCTGGTGATCGATAAACCGCTTACCTTGCAGGGCATCGGCCGGCCGACCATTAGTGGCGGAAATACCGGCGACGTCATCCGCGTGCGTGCCTCGGACGTGACAATCAAAGGCTTGATCGTGCGCGACAGTGGCATAGACCTGACTGCGCAGAACGCCGGCATCTACATCCAGCCCGGTTCAGACCGTGCCACGGTGCAGGATTGCGATCTGGTCTATAACTTGTTTGGCATCTGGCTGGAAAAATCTACAGACTCGCGCATTGAACACAACGTGATTACCGGCAAACGCGATTTGCAGTCGGTACTAAGGGGTAATGGCATTCAGGTATACAACACTATCAGAGCCAAAATCATCGACAACAACATCAGTTACAGTCGCGATGGTCTCTATGTGGATGTTTCGAAGGATGCACTGTTTCGCGGCAATAAAATTCATCACCTGCGTTATGGTAGCCACTTCATGACGACCGACGACAGCGTCTGGGAAAACAACGAGTCCTATCTCAATCAAGGGGGCTTGGCGCTGATGGAAGTGCGTCGATTGACGGTGCGCCACAATATTACCTGGGGTAATACCGACCACGGCATCATGCTGCGCACGATTCAGGATTCCGTGATTGAAAATAACATCGTGGCAGGCAATGGACGCGGCTTTTTTATCTATGACGCCGAGTACAACACGCTGGAAAAAAACCTGGTGATCGGTAACCGGATCGGCGTGCATTTGTCGGCCGGTTCCTACAACAATAAGGTCAATGGCAATGACTTCATCGACAATCAGTCGCAGATCAAGTACGTTGCCGCGCGCGATGTCGAATGGGGCCTGACACAGGGTAATTACTGGAGCAATTACAGCGGCTGGGATCAAGATGGCGATGGCATGGGTGATGTTACCTACGAAGCCAACGACGTGGTGGACCGGCTCAACTGGCAATACCCATTGATCAAACTACTGTTGTCGAGCCCGTCGATGCAGACATTGCGTTTTGTGGCCCGACAGTTCCCTGTGCTGCGCGCTCCCAGCATCGTGGACAAGCATCCGCGTATGCGCCCTTTGAATCAGGATTGGAGACGGTGGAGTGACAAACAACCCCCTGCAACTGAATAACGTCACCAAACATTTTGGTGATGTGCATGCTGTCAACGGCATTAGCCTGTCGGTTGCGAAAGGCGAAATGTTCGGTCTGATCGGCCACAATGGCGCCGGCAAGAGCACACTTTTCAAACTGATGTTGGGACTAATCCCAGCCACCAGCGGTGAAATCCGAATTCACGATGCATTGATCAGCGGCCGTGATTTCAGGCAGATGCGGCGCCGTATCGGCTACTTGCCCGAGAGTTTCGTGACCTACGACAATCTGACCGGCTTGGAAGTGTTGCGCCTGTTCGCCGATTTGAAGCAGGTGCCGCGCAATACCTGCGATGCAATCCTGGCGCGCGTTGGACTGGCAGATGCGGCCGGGCGGCGGGTACGCGGTTATTCCAAAGGCATGCGGCAGCGACTGGGTTTTGCCCAGGTGCTGCTGGGTAACCCGGATCTGATTTTTCTCGATGAGCCGACCAATGGGCTCGACCCGGAAGGGATTCACGAGTTTTACCGCATTTTGCGCGATGTGCAGTCACAAGGAGCGACCATTATCATTACCTCGCACATACTGGCGGAGATTCAAGGCCGCGTCGATCGCCTGGTGATTTTGAACTCCGGTCAAATCGTCGCACAGGGAACGCTGACGCAATTGCGCTCCCACATGGTGCTGCCTTCTGTCATCGAGGTCACGCTGCGCGCCGGCCACGAGACGCAGATGCGCACCGCCCTGGACGAGTTGGCTGGGCTGGCAGGGTTGGAGTGGCAGTTCGATAACGAGTGCGTGCGAATTTCCTGCCCGGCGGCAAGCAAGGTAAGCGTACTCGCCAAGATCATGGCGTTGTCCGATGCCGTACGCGATATCGTGGTGCATGAACCGTCGCTGGAAGACCTGTTTCTCGGTTATGGAGAGCGCAATGTCCAAGCGCATTGAGTGGGCGCAGGTGCGCGTCATTGCCACCAAGGAGTTTCGGGACCGGCTGCGCAACTTGTGGGTGGTAGCGGTTGCCGTGATATTCGCCCTGTTTGCACTGGCAATTGCCTATCTCGGCTCAGCGCAACTGGGCTCGGTCGGCTTTCGCGGCATCGATGTCACGATTGCCAGCCTGGTCAGCCTGGTCATTTATCTGGTGCCGCTGATTGCATTGATTATGGGTTACGACACCATCGTCGGCGAGAAAGAACGCGGCTCGCTGGAGTTGCTGTTGTCGATGCCGATTACCCGTTTTGAGATATTGCTAGGGAAATATCTGGGTCTGTCAGGTGCACTGGCCAGCGCCACTGTGATCGGGTTCGGTGCCGGTTTGCTGCCGCTGGCTTCCCAACTGGGAGTGAACGACCTGTATCACTATACCGGCTTCGTATTGAGCGCGATTCTGATGGGCATGGCTTTCTTGAGCCTGTCGTTATTGGTGTCGGTAATCGCCCAGGATCGGATGCGCGCCAGCGGTGCGGCCATCATGCTGTGGTTCTTTTTCGTGCTGATCTTTGATCTGCTGCTGATGGGTGCATTGGTCGTCAGCCAGGGAAAACTGGACAGTGCGGTTTTTGCCGGATTACTGATGCTTAATCCCGCCGATGTCTTCCGTTTGCTGAATATTTTCAGTTCCGATCAGGTGCAAAGCATGTATGGCCTGGCAACCGTGATGCCGGAGAGTCTGACCAATCCCGCAATATTGGTCAGCATTATGTTGGGCTGGATCGTGCTGCCATTCATATTTACGCATTGGAGATTCAAATGAAATCGAAAATAATCGGCTGGCAAAAATCTCTGCCGGCGCCGCACAAATTGGCAAGCAGTCTGGTGCTCTGCATCTTGCTGGCTGCCTGCAATCAGGCTACGCCCAAAGTGGTAGCGCTGGAGCCGACCAGCGAGACAGCTTGTGAACTCGACGGCATGATACTCAAGGATTATCCGGGGCCCAAGGCGCAGATCCATTACGCGCAAGGCAAGCCTGAATTTTTCTGCGATCTGATGGAGCTGTTCTCGATGTTGCTGGTGCCTGAACAAAAGCGTTCGGTTACCGGCGTGTTTGTGCAAGATATGGGCAAGACGGCATGGGAACATCCCGACGGAAACTGGATCGATGCCAAGAGCGCCATCTATGTGGCAGGAAGCAAAAAAACGGGCTCGATGGGACCTACCTTGGGGGCGTTTTCCAGCATGCAGGATGCCGAGGCTTTCGTCAAAAAAGAGGGCGGAAAAATAGTGCGCTATGCGCAGATGACGCCGGATATGCTCAATAAGAGTGGCGATGCAACGCACGATACAGCGATGTAACATTAAAAGCTAATTAAGGATAAATGATGGAACAGGACGCTTTGATGCATTGCTGTAGCGTGTCAAATCTTTGTAGTCGGGATCAATGCGCTGCAAAAGATACATTGGTTTGATTAAACGTGTGGTGCAGCGCAATGTATTGCATCGGAAAATTTTTAATTTAAATAGGAAGAAGATACATGAAAACGCTTAAATTCTTGCCACTCGCCATTGCTTTTGTCATAGCTGGCTGCGGCGAAAAAACACCACCGGCCGCGGAAACGATGCCAGCGGCTACAGCACCAGAAGTAGCAACTGCTCCTGCAACGCCTACAGTAGTCGCGCCAGCAGCACCTGCTGGCGATTTAGTTAAGGGCGAACAAGTTTATACCGCCACTTGCTTGGCATGTCATGGAGCCGGAGTACTGGGCGCACCGAAATTTGGCGACAAGGCAATGTGGGGTCCACGCATTGCACAGGGCATTGATACGCTGCACACCAATTCAATCAATGGCATCAGAATGATGCCGCCTAAAGGTGGCAATGCCACCCTGAAGGATGAAGACGTTAAGGCTGCAGTCGATTACATGGTCAGCAAGGCTAGCTGATGATTCAAGGACGCGAACGACTGCACGAAACAGATGCACCGTTCGTGTCCTTGCACGATTAGCCTCGCACTGATGCAGGCGTATTTTGTAAAACCCCCTGGAATCAGGCGTTATGATCAAGCGTAATTTTTACCACTATCTCGCAGCAATTCCGGTATGGTAATCAAATCGACGTTCAATTGGTACTAGCTGGTCTATGGCCCGATAGAGATATTTACAGACACCCTGCACATTGACAGTTGCCATCTATTCGCCAGTTTCTACCGACTGGCACGGTCCTCTAGAAGTGTGTTGATTTAGTGGGCTAGTTGCCCTACGAGCATTTGCGTAGTAATACTAAAATGGGATAACCCAGGCGCGATATCGTATCTAGGGCTAACTTAAAGTGTTGTTGATTTAACAGAAGGTCGCGCCCCATTTGGGTTTGCGGCCTTTTTCATCGAGCACAAATTATCTTTGAAAGAAAACCCCGTGAGAGCCAAACTCAGCGCGGGGTTGAACCAGGTTTTAACACCGCCAGCAACATGTTAATTTACCGGCTAGCTACTACAGGCACGGTTCAAGTTCGATTTTCGCTTCTGTCTCCTCGATCAGCACCGTCATTGCCTGCGCTGGAATAGGTCGCCCCAGCAAAAAGCCCTGGCCGATGATGCCATTGTACGATTTGAGGTGATTCAATTGTGCCTGGTCTTCAATTCCCTCCGCTACTACACGCAAGCCGAGTGTGTGTGACATTGCAAAAATTGCACCGACGATCGCTGCGCCATCGGCATCGGTCACGATGTCGCGGATAAATGACTGGTCGATTTTGAGCGCATTGATCGGCATTTTTTTTAGGTAAGCCAGCGATGAATAGCCGGTGCCGAAGCCGTCGATCGAGAACTCCACGCCCAGCGCTGACAACTGGTGCATGACCGTGATACAGGTATCCACTTTGCGCATCATCATGCTTTCTGTGATTTCGAGCTCAAGGCAATTGGCGGGTAGACCACTGATGTTCAATGCAGATATAACGTGTTTTACGATATCTGGGTGTTGCAACTGTCGTGCGGACAGATTCACTGCAATCAGGCGATGCTGGGGCGACTGCAGGCGCCATGCCTGCGCCTGCACACAGGCGGTTTGTAGTACCCATGCGCCAATCGGAACGATGGAGCCAGTTTCTTCGGCAACCGACAAAAACGCATCAGGTGGAATCAGCCCGAGTTCGGGATGCTGCCACCGCAGCAGGGCTTCAAATCCGATCAGATTGCCTGTATGGCACTCGAACTGCGGTTGATAATACAGTTCCAGTTCGTTACGGTCGATTGCCTTGCGCAGACCGGTTTCGATCGCCAAGCGTTTGCTGGCCCATGCGCCGAGATCCTGGTCATAAAGCTCATAACCAATGCCGCCCGCCATTTTGGCGCGATACATGGCCATCGCCGCATTCTGCAGCAACGCTTCAGAATTGGTGCCATCGGTCGGATATACGCTGATGCCGATACTCAGCGAGACATAAATCGGTTCGCCGTCGAGTATGAATGGCTGTTCAAAAATGTGCAGAATTTTTTGCGCGACGGCGGTTGCATCTTCGATATTGGCGATTTTGCTGAGAAGGATCGCGAATTCATCGCCGTTCATGCGCGCCAGCGTGTCGGTTTCGCGAATGCAGCCGTTCAGGCGAGCGGCAACCATTCGCAGCAATTGGTCACCGGCTTCGCGGCCCATGCTGTCGTTGACCACCTTCAGCCGGTCCAGGTCCATGAACATCACTGCGATATTGTTTTCCGGGTTATTTCCTGCCACTGCAAACAATTGATGCAGGCGATCGGCGAACAGTACACGGTTGGGCAGGTCGGTCAACTGATCGTGATAGACCGAATGCAGAATGCGCGCATGGGCGGCCTTAAGTTCTGAAATATCGCTGAATACGGCAACGAAATTGGTAACCTTTCCGTGCTTGTCGACAAGTTGGCTGATATTCAACCATTCTGGATAAATGTCGCCGTTCTTGCGAACATTCCATATCTCGCCCTGCCATTTTCGACGCTCATTCAGTGATGACCACATGTCATTGTAGAACTCTTTGGTTTGCCGGCCGGAGCTGAGTATGCTCGGACTCTTGCCGATTACTTCTTCGGGGGCATAACCTGTTATTGTGGAAAATGCTTGATTGACGCTCAGAAAATTATTATTTTCATCGGTGATGGCGATGCCTTCAAGCGAATTTTCGAACGCCTGGCTTGCCAGACGCATCGAATTTTCCGCTTGCTTGCGCTTGGTAATGTCTCTGACCATCACCTGGACGATGCTGTCATTACCCATGCGGGCGGCATTGATGGTGACCTCGGCTGGGAATTCCTTGCCTTCGAGCGATTTGAAACTCCATTCAAATCGCGGCGTCCCGGTCGATGCGATGTTCTCATCGAGCCTGGTACGGAATGCTTCGTCGGACGCGCTGCCGTCGGGCTGCCGAGTCGGCTGCACCTGACTGAGATTGACGCTGGCAAACAGCGCTGCGCTTGGCGCTGCGAACAGTCGCAATGCAGTATGGTTGCAATCGATGATTTTATTTTTGCTTAACAGGATGATGCCATCACTGGTGCCGTCAAATAGTGTCTTGAATAGCGCGTGTTCGCGAACTAGTTGTGCGGTCTTCTTCCTTCCTTCCATAGCTTGCCGGTACGTGAGCCATGCAGTGAAACAGAAAAACAGGGTAGCCAGCAATGACAGCGCGAGCACTGTATCGCGCGCATTACGATTGGTTTCAGCTGCCGAGGCGTACGCTTGCTGTGTCGCCTGGATCGTCAGCGGAGAAAGCTGATGTAACGATTGATGCAACTGATTGGACAACGGTAGCGTATCGGTGACGTACAACCGATAAATGCTATCGGGATTTTCTGCCAGCATGCGCAGCAGGTGTTCGCGGCCCACGGAAAGACGTGCATACTGACTGGCGATCTGGGCCCATTGCTCTCGGTGCGTTCCGGATTTTTTCTGTTGATCGAATTGCGCTTTCAGCTTGCTATCGGTTACCGCCAGTGCATTGGTGTCGGCGGTGGAAAACTGCTGTTTTTTTAAAATGTCGAGGAACAGTTCATGGCCTTGGAGTAAGCCGCTCTCTACTTCAGATACCTGGAGTAGGTTCTCGGTATTGGTGTGATACATCTGGCTCAGATCGCGCGCGCCCAAGTGCAATCCCCACCAACCGGCATTGCTGATAAAAAAACCTGACGCCGCACCCACTATAAACATGAGCGACAACAGGTTCGAAACAATGAATTTGCGCATGGTGCATTCCCTTCTAAGTGCCCATAACAGAGCGGTGTAGCCAATTTCAATGCGATGCAATTTGTTGTAGACATCGCTTCGATATGATCACAAAGCGCATGCCTGAATGTCAAACGATTACGGACATTTATGAATTCTCTGGTATGGGATTCTCTGTTGGTAGCTTTCATCATGTTCAACACCGTAGTACGACAAATTCAAAGACGCCGTAAGGGTGGAACGATAGCCAGGGACGGGAAGCTTCGGAGGAAAATCTGTTGAACGGCGCACGGGGTCAGCGTGCGCCTCGGTCAACCATTACTTTGTCAACCGTTAATCACGTACGAGATTACTTGGACTGGCCGATCATGAAATCCACCGCAGCGATGACGTCCGCGTCGGACAGACCGGCATTTCCGCCCTTCGGTGGCATGATTCCTTTGCCTTTAAGGGCGGCAGTATGCAAGGCATCGGCACCAGTTGCCAGACGTGGCGCCCAGATCGCCTTGTCGCCAAGCTTGGGCGCGCCTGCCGCGCCAGTGGCATGACATGCGGCGCATGTGTTTGTATAGACATCCTTGCCGCTGACAGCATTGGCTTGGGTAGCGATTAACAAAGATCCTGCGATGATTGCGGCACTAACGATACGGGATTTCATGTGTTCACCTTGAGATTAAAAAATTGCACAGCTTAAAAGTACAACGGAAGTTACATTGTTGGAATTTAGCAATTAATGTGCCACAAGGATTTACAAATCAAATTTTTTGACTGCCCCTTGCAGATCGTTGCTCGTGATTTTAGATACGGATTCCATTCTCAGAAACAGTAAAATTCCAATCTCAATTTTCAAAGATGGGAATCCAGGATAGGTGCCTATTGCCAAGACGTAAGCGATATTCATGCGAACGTGCGTGCCGAGAAGCAATCAATGAATCGAAAGAACGCAGATTGCTCGAAGTTGATACAGCCGGCCTGGTCTACTTGCGTGGCGCGTCGCTGGAAACGGGAGCTGAATGGCTCGGCGCCAGCGGATGGAAAGCCCGTGAGATATAGGCGATGACTGCCTGAATATCCGATTCCGGCAACACCGATTTCCAGGCCGGCATGGAGGTTTCGGGCAAACCGTCCCGAATCACGCCGGCAAGACGCTCGCGCGTCATGGTGGACATGAATGTTGTCGCGGTTAAATCGCGCGGATGCGGCTCCAGGAAACTGCCGATCCAGTTGCGCGCTGTGCCGTCGGCGGCATGGCAAAACGTACAATTTTGCTGGAAGATGGTTTCGCCGCGCAGTTCCTGTGCCGACAAGCCTGCAAGCTGCGGCACTTTGTCATGCAGATGATAGGGTGTGGCGCTCGTGATTGCGTCAACTTTCGGCACATCGCCCGGTGCAGCGCGGCCCGGTGAAGCATAATTGTCGCCCGGCGAAAATCCGTTGCGCGGATAGGACAGTGGACGCGACTCCCAGGGCAATCCCGGTTCGCTCACTCTAGCGCGGTCATGGCAACTGATGCAGGTCGACATGAACAGGTGCCTGCCGGCTCTTTGCGCCGGCGTCAGCTGTTTGGCCGGGGTGTCAATTGTGATTTTTCCGGTCGCAAACGGGAAGGCGGCAGCGTAGCGTTCGTGATTCGGCCAGCCGTTTTCCGCCGTGTGGTAACGCGTATTGGTCGCCTTGGCAATCATGAATTGCTGGCGTACGAAGTCCGTCACGGCCGCCATTTCGGACGGCTGTAATATCCCGTCGAATCCTCGCATGGCGGTGCCGGTGCGGCCGTTTTTGACTGCGTCCAGCATCTTCTCCCGGCTGAGTTGATCGGGGGCCGTCGCGATGAAATCGCGCGGACGCGGATCGAGATATGTGCTGGCCAAGGTCTGCGCATCGCCAGAATAACCGTGACAGAAATAGCAGCGGAAATTGTAGATGCGCCGACCCAATTCATGCTGCGCGGTCGCGGGAGCAACCGCAGTCGATATTTTTGGTACGACCACTGTCGACGGCGGCTTATCGGAACACGCCGTCAGCCAGAGGGCAAGTATCAGTAGAACCGGAATTCTCATTACTTCGCAGCCTTCGCCGGCTTGGAGCTTCCTGCGGTCGGCTGGATGAAACGCTGAAACACGAATTCGGCGACATTGGCGATTTCCTGCTGATTCAGCACCTGCCGCCATGCCGGCATTTCAGTGCCCTGCTTGCCCGCGGAAATCACATTGAACAGCGCGACACGATTGAACTCCTGGCGTGACGCGGGGTGCAGAAGGTTGCGCGGCTTCGGATTGATGAAATAGGCGCGGGGACCGCGACCGTCCCCGTTGCTGCCGTGGCAGGTGGCGCAGTTGCTCATATAGAAGGCGCCGCCTTTGGCCATGTCGCCTTTCAAGGCGTTGGGCATCGGCACCGACATATTTACTACGACAGGTTTGACAGGTTTATTGGCAGGCGCTGGCGTCGGTATCGATGTAGCCGCCAGCGGCGTATTCGATCCGACCGGTGGCGCCTGGTGCCGGCCATTCCGGATTCCGGAAATGCCATCCGTGTTCGCGTTCGCCATGAAGCCGGCGCGGATGTAATCCACCACCGCACTGATATCTTCCTTGCCGAGTTGGGTTTTGAAGCCGGCCATTGCGGTGTCCGGGCGTCCAAAGGTCACCGAAGTGATCATTCGTTGTTGCGTCAGTTCGGTTTTTGCGGCAGGCGATGTGAAATCGCGCGGCGGTGGATTCAGGCTGTTTTGTGCGCGGCTGCGGCCATCGCCTTTTTCGCCATGGCACACCGAGCAACTCTTGCTAAACACGATGCGCCCGCGGCTGCTGTCGGGTGCCGCCGATGCCGGCATGAACGTATTGCGCAGATAGTCCACCACTGCTTCGATTTCCTTCGGGTTGAGTTGGGTTTTCCAGGCCGTCATTGCAGTGCCGGTGCGGCCGTTTTTCACCGCGTCGATCATGCCCGCGCGCGTCAGTTGGGTGGCATTCGGTGTGGTGAAATCGCGCGGCGGCGGATTCAGGCTGTTTTGTGCGCGGCTCTTGCCATCACCTTTGTCGCCGTGGCAGACCGAGCAGTAATTGTGATAGAGAACGGCTGGCCGGATTTCTCCACCGAGGGTGCTATGTGCGCCGGCTTGCGCCAGCGAAAAGCTGCCCGCGGTCCAAAGCAGCAACAGATACGCGAGATGACGATAGGCGCGATAGGCGAATGGCAGCAGGGTGCGCGTGATGGCAAGCAGTCTGTTTCTGGTCATTTTTATAAAAGCAAGGTTGGCAAAGCGAGGTCGCATGATGCGACCTTTACAGAAACCCAAATGAATTTCTGGAAGAATTCAATGCAAGATTGATGCCCAAGCGTACTCCGTCTTTCGTTCTTGTCATTCAAAGCCCATTGTTGGCGGATGGTATGTTGTTTGCTTACGCCAAACTCGCGGGCAATTTATTTTTGGTATTGCGCGCGTCTGACAAGAGGATGCAAAACGGATGCAAAACGTGAAAATGAAAAAACAGATTTCCGGTAAGGTGATCTTCGATATTCTTCAATTGGCCGGCGTTCTGCTGTTGGCCGGTTGTGCAGTATCCACCCAGAGCCCCAAGGTGCAAGAAATTCCTGTCTTTCCGGCGCCGCCTGACCAGGCGCGTTTCATTTACGAACGCACCATTCGCAGCAATGCCGATGTGGTCAACGAAGACAAGAATGCAGGCCTGAGGCGACTGCTGACGGGTGAAATCAAAACCGGCGAAGGCATGGGAAAACCGTATGGCGTCGCAGTCTATCATGGCCGCGTCTATGTCAGCGACACTGCTCTGCACGAGGTAGTGGTGTTCGATATTCCGGGACAGCGCACTTTCAAGATCGGTGACGATGACCCCGGAAAACTGGTCACGCCGATGGGTCTTGACGTCGATGGCAATGGCAATCTGTACGTGGTCGACAGCAGGGCCAAACAGGTTCAGGTGTACGACAGGGATGGCAAATATCAGCGCACATTGGCGGGCGGTGAAAAATGGTTTGAGCGTCCA
Organism: Gelidimonas diazotrophica; assembly: GCF_055694025.1. Taxonomy (NCBI): domain Bacteria; kingdom Pseudomonadati; phylum Pseudomonadota; class Betaproteobacteria; order Burkholderiales; family Oxalobacteraceae; genus Gelidimonas; species Gelidimonas diazotrophica. The sequence goes on along the minus strand of NZ_CM146349.1, from coordinate 2,402,193 downwards.
TCCGGCATCGCGGTCGATGGCGCGGGCAGCCGCATCTATGTGGTCGATACCGGCGGCGTTTCCAGCGACCAACATATGGTGCGGGTGTTCGACGCGCATAACGGCCAACATTTGCTGGATATCGGCAAACGCGGCTCGGGTCCGGGCGAATTCAATTTGCCGCGCGACGTGACGATCGGCCGCGATGGCTTGCTGTATGTGGTCGACGGCGGCAATTTCAGAGTGCAGGTGTTCCGCCCGGACGGCACGTTTGTGAGCGAGTTCGGCGGCATCGGCCGTCAGGGCGGGCAATTTTCCCGTCCCAAGGAAGCGGCCACCGATGCGGATGGAAATGTGTATGTCGTCGATAGCGCGTTCGGCAATTTCCAGATCTTCACCCCCGAAGGTGAATTGTTATTGTCGGTCGGCAGCCGTTCGGAAACAGACGGCATGGCGAAATACATGTTGCCGTCCGGGATTGCGATTGATGGCGACGGCCGGGTCTACATGGTGGATCAGTACTTCCAAAAGGTCGATATCTACCGGCCGACCAAGCTCGCCGCCGACGCAGGCTTTACCGTGCAAAAGCAAGATGTCATCAAAAAATAGCGCCGGTCAATCCCGGAAACGGGAAGTTTTTCCTGCCTTCGGGAATGACTGATGTCCGGAAAGAGCAAAAATGCACGAAGAACACACTCAAATGCTTGACCGAGATCAAGACAGTATCTGGCCTGAAACTTGCTGTATAGAACTTGAATACATTCAAAATTTTGGATGGCGAGCTTGATGGTAAAGACAATGTCAATAAGAAAGGCGGGTAACAGAATCATGAATAGGACTTTAATGAAAGATTTCTTGGCACGACTGGCCGGCAGCATGGTCATCGCGTTATTGGCACTGGGCGTGTTTGGCAGTCATCCGGCACTGGCAGGGATTACTGATACGAAACATAATCTTGGTTCCACTACTGGAAACCCTGGTGTCAACAAGACCACCGGCACCGCTGAAATCTGCGTGTTTTGCCATACGCCGCACGGCGCGGATACGAGTGCCTCGGTGCCGTTATGGAACCGAAACATTACCAGTCCACCTACCTACACCACCTACAACACCCTGGGCACTTCCAGTCTGGATGGTGCCATGGCGCCGGTTGGCTCGGTGTCGCTGGCCTGCCTTTCCTGCCATGACGGCACCCAGGCAATGAATGTGGTGATCAATTCACCAGGCTCAGGCACTACTGGTTCGGTGGGTACCATCGGTAATTGGACGGGTGCTAATCAGACGTCAGGCCAGATCACGGGTGAATATTCCAAAATTGGCACGGACTTGACGAACGACCATCCGGTCGGCATTCAATACGGCGGTGGACCGTCCGGCACTACAATCCCAGCGACCGGCCCCTACAGTACTTTCAAGGATACGGATTTCAATAACGCGCAATCGGCGCCATTGAATGGCACGCAAGTATGGTGGGTCGATACTGCAATTGGAACGGCGGCAACGCGTGAGAAGACCGATATGCAGCTTTACACTCGGGGGAAAGCTGGCGATGCATGGGCTAGTGGGACGAGTAACATTGTTGCAACCTTGCCGCAGCCTTTTGTCGAGTGCGCAAGCTGCCACGACCCTCATTCCAGCGCTAATGCGACCTTCCTGCGTATCAAGAATGACGGAAGTGCAGTTTGCCTGGCATGCCATATCAAATAAGTCATTGATTGTTTGTTTGATCAAGAGGTGGACAGGGGGACTTGTCTACCTTTTTTGCCTATCTCTTATTTGTGCTGGTTTTGAACGCTGACAAGGAAGCTAGGCTGTTATGAGACATATACCCAATTATTTATCGCGAGCGGCGCTGTTCTCGCTGGCGCTGGTTGCGGCAGCAGATATCGTTGCGGCTAACCCGACTGCGCCGGTAGTCGCGGGTGCTGCGGCGCAAGCGGTCGTCTTCGCAACAGTCGGCGAAAGCGTGATCACGCAGGACGAATACAACGCAGCGTTCAATGCGGCGGCGCGCGGCAAGTTCTATCACGGCAAGCCGCCTGACAACGAGATTGCCGTGCTGCAGCGGGAAGTGGGCGACCAGATGGTCGCGCGCATCCTGCTGCTGCGCGAAGCAAAGCGCAAGGGATTGCGTGCGGACGCCGCCGAGATTCAAAAAACGGTGCAGTCGTATGAGCAGCGCTATGCCGGAAGCGCGCAATGGAAAAAGAACCGGGCCCAGATGCTGCCACCGTTACTGCTTCGCCTGGAGCAGGATAGCCTGCTGGGCCAGCTTGAAAAAACAGCGCGCGCCAGCGGCAAGCCGAGCCAGAAGCAAGTCAAGGCCTATTACGCCGCGCATCAGGCCCAGTTTACCGAGCCGGAACAGTTTCGCGTCTCGCTGATTCTGTTGAAGGTCGACCCATCGGCGGCGAGCGCAACCTGGAACAAGGTCGATGCACAAGCGCAGGCTATCGCAAAACGTGCGCACAACGGAGAGGATTTCGCTGCGCTGGCGCGCCAGCATTCCGCGGATGACTCTGCCAAGCAGGGGGGCGACATGGGTTATCTGCATGGCGGCATGCTGCCGGAGGGCGCCCAGGATGCGTTGGCTAAATTGAAGGCCGGTCAAATTAGTGATGCAGTGCGTTTGCTGGAAGGCTTCGCGGTATTTCGGTTGACCGACCGCAAGGCCGCCAGACTGCATGAATTTGAAGCGGTAAAAACGCGTGCGCAGGAGTTGGCGCAACGCGAGCAAGACGATCGTGCGTGGACTGCATTCGTGGCTGACTTGAGAGCGAAGACGCCAGCACAGATTGACCGGTCTCGCTTCCTGCCGCTGGCCGGGCAATCCAACCCGCGACCCACCCCCAAGTAATACATGGGGTGGGGGTGGGTAATCGGTGGGTGCCGTGGCTAATCGACGAGCAACGCATATCGGTGTCGCACCCACCTTGCTGCTGGCCATGTTGGCAGTTCTATGCCCCGGCACAGCGCAACCGGCATTGCCGCCCGCAACAGCGGGCGCATCAGAGCAAAAAACCGTTAGCAGTAGCGCCCCCGCATCAGCACCAACCGGCGCGGCGACCGAGTCCGGTGGAGTCTTGTGGGCCATTCCAGCGGTGCGATTCGGCGGCATATTGTCGTATGACCTTCGGCGCGATATGGCGGAAGAGCAAAGCAGGATGCAACAGGGACTGACCGCAACATTGAAAGCCAGCATCAATACCTTTATCTGGCAGCCGTGGTTCGCGCGGGTGAATGGTAGTCTGGGTTTGACGATGTCACGTGACAGCAGCAACACAAATGAAGCAGTCAATTTTAGCAATAACAGCAGCAAGAGCGTGATCATGACCGGCAGCGGACAGTTATCGGCGTTGGCGCAAAGTAATTTTCCGTTCGAAGCGCATTTCGAACGCAACGACAGTCACGTTTCCACCGATCTGGCGCTCGCCAATGGTTACGCCAGCCAGCGCTACGGCTTTACACAGCATTACTTCAGACCGGAGGGCGATTCGATGATCGGCTGGGACCGCAACACGCAAAGCAGCGCCGACTCCGGTGCTGACCGGCAGGATAGCCTGCAGCTGAGTCTGTCGCACAGGCTGGAAAATCATCGCCTGCAACTGAATGGCAACCGCTCCAATAATGTACATGAGTTCAGCAGCGAACACGCAGTACAAAACAATTTGTCGTTGCAGCACAGCTACGCACCGGACCCAGCGATTTCGGTGGAGAGTATGGCCAATATCAGCCGCTCCGACTATCACCTGCAGCAGGGCGATAACGATACGCGTCTGGTGCAACTGAGCAGCCTTGCTTTCTGGCGTCCAGCCGACCAGGCGCTGACCGTGACCGGCGGCGCACGCGTGTTCGCGCTGGGGGCCGACACCACCGGTCTTGGCGTTGACAGCAACGCGGTTGGCGCGCGCATTCGCAATGCCAATGCCAACCTCGGCGTGAATTACGACCTCACCCGGTTCACTCGCATCAATGCCGGTGCCAACCTGAATCTAGCGGAAAGCAATGGCGCGAAAAGCACCAGCTCCAACCAATCTGTGGGCGCGACCTATCAGCCTGACGCAATCGAGCTTGGCAGCTATCGATATAACTGGTCGACTTCAGGTGGCGCCACCAACCAGTCCAGCGCACAGGATTCCGGACGTCAATTGACGCTGCAACTGAGTCACAACCTGAGCCGCAGTTTCAAGTTGGCGGGCGGGTCTACGGTCAGTGTGGACGGCAGCCAAAGCCTGGCCGCCGTTTCGAGCAGCAGCACGTCGAGCAACGGCAGCGAAGCCGGGCCCACCAAACAACTGACCCATAGCGGCTCCTTATCGTGGGATCGGCAGCAGGAATCCGGTTCGGCGCAAATGCGATTAAGCGCCAGCGATTCCCGGGCGCTGGGCGGCACGCAGGAATTTTTTCAGCTTATTAATTTTCAGGCCTCAAGTAATTTTCCGACCGGCGGGTCCAGTTCATGGACCGGCAATCTGACGATACAATCGGTGCGCCAAGGTGCAAACACGATTTTTGGCAATATGGACCCGTTCAACCAGCAAACAAATTCGACGTCAAACAAGGGGTTTGTGTCAACCTCAAGCGCTTCCATTAGTTATCAAAATCAACGTGTGTTCGGTATCCGCCGTTTGCGTTTCGTATCCGATCTGCGCCTGAACAGTCAGGCGTTGCTGCCGCTGTTGGGCAGCGTACAGGACCGGGAGACAGCAGCCTGGGAAAATCGTTTTGATTATGTGATCGGACGCACGCAATTGCGGGCCAATATGATGATATCGAGGAGCGGCGCGCAAAAGAGCAGAGCCGGTTCCGCTATGGGGATAGAGAACGTGAATAAAATCAATAAATCGATCATGTTCTCCTTGTCGCGCAATTTTGGAGATTAATTTTTAGTTTTAGTTTTATTCGAAAGGTGGGTTGAAATGTCGTTAAAGAAATATGCTGCCGCGGTGAAAAGAGCTCTTCTGATTTTGATGATATTGGTGACCGGATTGGCAGACATGCAGCTTGCTCATGCCGAATACGGTGACATTGTTATCAATAATTATTCGGACGCTGCCGGTATGCGCCCTGCGGTATTTCCTCATTGGTTTCACCGAATTCGATTTCGCTGCAAGGTATGTCACGCCGATCTCGGCTTCAAATTCAAGGCTGGGGGCAATGAAATCAACATGGTCAAAATTATCGACGGCCAATACTGCGGCGCCTGCCATAACGGCAACATTGCGTGGTCGGTAGAGAACTGCGACCTGTGCCACTCCAGCAAACCGGGTGCGCCGACCCAGGTCCATCAGAGCACCATCAATTCTCTGGTCGCCCCCACCGCCGCAACTGGGCCGTCGCAGCAGCCACTCACACAGCCGCTGAAGAAATAGGAGCCATCATGAACAACTCGAAAATGCTCTGCGCAGCACTATTTCTTTCCATGACAACTGCCATGTCTATCGGTGTCGGTGCTGCCGATCTGCCTAACGGCAAGACAATTTACGATAGCAATTGCATCGCGTGCCATAGTACCGGCGCGGCCGGCGCACCGAAACTTGGCGATGTCAGCGCGTGGGCGCCACGTATCAAGACCGGGCCAGTTGCACTGTATGCGAGTGCGACCAAAGGCAAGGGCGCGATGCCGGCCCGCGGTGGCAATCCCAAACTGTCCAATGCCGAAGTGCAGGCAGCGGTGAATTACATCATCAGCCAATCTGATCCGGGTGCAAAAGGCACAGCGCCCAAAGTGACAAAAGCACCCGACGCCGCCGAGTCGGTCCAACAGGCAGCGCCTGCTTCAGTGGCCGTCAAGCCGGCGGCGCCACCGGTTGCAACTGCATCGGCCGGCAACGTCAATACCTTCAATCGATTGATGCGTCCGCCTGCACAGCGCAACTTGCCGCCGCCGGAGGATGGCATTCACGATCCTGCCAACGACGGCACCCATTCGTTGCAACCGCCGCTGACCGCGTTCGCGCCATTGCCCAAGAGCAATGACGGAAATCGGATCGATTGGGTGAAGTCGCTCAATGAAGACAAGATCAATCCGCGCTATGACCGTAACGATCCGAATGTCAAGCCAATGGTGATGGATCTGAACATCGTGCGGGAAGTGAAGGGCTCGATGCCGGACGTGGTGTATCCGCACAAGCAGCACACGCAATGGCTGGACTGCTCCAACTGCCATCCCGCGATTTTCATTCCGCAAAAGGGTGCCAACCAGATCAGCATGGCGGCGATTCTACTGGGACAGAAATGCGGCGTGTGCCATGGCAAGGTTGCGTTCCCGGTGTCCGAATGCCGCCGCTGCCATTCGAAGAGCAAGGCTCTGCCTGTGAAAGCGGAAGTCAAGCCATGAAAAACAGCAGTAAAAGTGCACTGCCTGCATGGGTTTGGGTGGTATTGATGCTGGCCGGAGCGGTGGCGGCGATCGAGCCGGTATCCGCTGCGGCCAATTCCAATACGCCTGGCGTTGCCGAAGTCGGTGCCAATCCCTTGCGCGCGACGCTGGAAAGTAAGCTGCGTCTGGTCAGGCTGCTGTTGGCACAATCACCGGCAGTGCAGCGCATTCCGCACAGCGATAACGCACCAGCGAAAAAGAAACTTGCCGATGCAAAAGCGCTGTATGCAAAGGCGGAAACCGAGTCCAATGCAGGCCGTGCGGAAGTGGCGATCCAGCTATTGGATGAGTCGCTGCGGCAAATCGTTTCAGCTTCCACCCTGGTGCCAGATGTTGCGCAACTGGCGGCGCAAGAACACAGGCGAAATACGAATTTGCGTGAGGCGATACGTACCTTCCAAACGTTGCATAAAAACTTTTCAAGTCGCATGTCGACCGGAAAAGTACAGACTTCCACAGGCACCGCCGATATCGGTCGGATCGACGCTATGGTGGACCAGGCCGACGCGCTTATCGTTGGCGGCAATCAGCACCAAGCCAACGTGTTGTTGAACAACGCATACAACATCGTGGTATCTGCATTGAATAAAATGCTGACGGCGGAAACGATTGTGTACGATCTGAAATTTGATTCGCCAGCGGAAGAATTTCGGCATGAACTGGCGCGCAATCGCAGTTACGAGGAATTGATTCCGATTGCATTGGCTCAGTGGAGCACGACACGCGAAACGGCCACCCTGGCTGAACGCCACGTGCAGCAGAGCCGCGCTCTGCGCGATGTGGCGCAAAAGCACGCGGGCGGCGGCGACTACCAGACCGCAGTGAAAACCATACAGGATGCGACCAGTCATTTACAACGCTCACTGAGAATCGCGGGTGTGGTCGTGCCGCAGTCTCCAGAGATCATGCCCTGAGGCCACTATGAAACGACATATCAACACTAGCGCGCTGCTGCTGTGCCTGACGGTCGGCTTGCCAATTTTCTCGGCTGACGCCGCCGAGCAGATGCAGGACGCCAGTCCGACCGCAGCACGCGCGTCGGAACACAAGGAACAACTGGCACGCCGTCTTGCATCGGTTGCGACGCTGATTGAAAAATCATCTGCCGCCAAGCAAATTGAAGCGAGTGCAAATCCACAGGCACTAGCGTTGCGTGGCAAAGCCCGCGAATTGCGGCAACAGGCCGATGACGCATACCAGACAGGCGATTATTCCAATGCATCACACATGCTGGGCCAAGCTGCGACGATGATGTTCGAGAGCGTGCGTCTGGCTTCACCGGAACAAGTAACCGGCGAGAAAAAGCAGCGAGATTTCGATAATAGAATGGAAAGTGTGAAGGCCTTGCTGGCGGCGCAAAAGCGTATCAGCACAGAAAAACGTCTGGGTGCAAAGGGCACTGAAACCAGTAACGCGATTGAAGCGCAAATACGCGACGCCACCGCGTTAGCCGCAGCAGGAAAACTGGATCAGGGCCGCGCGTTATTGGATCAGGTTTATCTCACAACCAAACTAGCAATCGAAGGCATGCGTGATGGCGACACCTTGGTGCGCTCGTTGCATTTTGCAAGCAAACAAGAGGAATATCTCTACGAGGTCGATCGCAACGATACCCACAACATGTTGATCAAGGTGCTGCTCGATGAAAAGCGCGCCAACAATGCAGGACTGGACGGCATGGTGCTGAAATACCTGGAGCAGGCGGCGGTTTTGCGTGCTCAAGCTGAGGTGGTGGCGGCGAAAAAAGATTTTGAATCAGGGATCAGCTTGTTGGAGGACTCGACCAAGCAATTGGTGCGCGCCATTCGTAGCGCTGGTGTCTATATACCCGGATAAAGATAGTTATGCTGATGTGTATACGACACTTTACTGGCAGCAAATCCGCCCGACTTTGGGTCGCGGCAACGCTGCTGCTGGCAGGCATCGCATTGGCTGGCGTTGCACCGGCGGGCGGCGCAACGGCCCGTGATCACGTTCCATTGGCCCAGGACGGTTTGCATGATCCTGCCAATCCCGCTATCAAGCTGTTGCAGGAACCTGAGGACGCGCTGTCGAAACTGCCGTCCGATGTAGTGGGCAATAATGTGCGGTGGGTCAATGCGCTGGAGCAGGGTATTATTGCGCCGCGCACCAATATCTTGCCGGATACCAAGATCAGGGTATTGGATCTGGACGTGATCATGCCGCGCACCGGCGAGATGCCGATGGTCCGTTTTCCGCACAAGCAGCATACCGAGTGGCTGGACTGCAGCAATTGTCATGAGCATCTGTTTAAATCCAAGGCTGGTGCTACCAAAGCAGTGAATATGTTTGAGATCCTGCAAGGCGAATATTGCGGCTTGTGTCATGGCGCAGTGTCTTTTCCTTTGACAGAATGTAAGCGCTGTCACAGTGTGGCGCGCAAGTGATTATCACCAAAAAAATCGGGAGCAGAAATAAGATGGACTGGCCTGGTGGGACGCGGACGATCGTTTGTGTCCTATGCGGCATGCTTGCCATCTGGCTTGCCCTGCTCTCTATGCCAGCAAATGCGGAATATGCGGACGTTATATTGAATAAACGGGCGGAAAAGGCGGGCGTGCGCCCGGTGATTTTTCCGCACTGGTTTCATCGGATGCGTTTCCGCTGCAAGGTGTGTCACTCGGAACTCGGCTTCAAAATGCGCGCGGGCAGCAACGACGTGCTGATGACGGATATTATCGACGGCAAATTTTGCGGCATGTGCCATAACGACCGAATTGCGTGGGGACCAGCGAACTGCGACCTGTGCCACTCCGGCAACTCCGGGCTGAAAAGCGGCATCAATGGCGGTGATTCTACGGCGGGACCCGGTCGTTGGTAGCATTCGGCCCGAAGATGCACAACAAAAAAGGAATCGATGATGACAGTACGTGAGCTTGGACACCGTTGCCAGTCATTGCGCATAGGGTTGATATTTCTCGTCGCGATGCTGCTATCCAACCATGCAGCGGCGCAAACTGCCGATGGCGCAGCACACAACCAACCGATACTGACTCCGTGGGTCACACTGACTGGCGCCCGGATAGCCACGCGACCCAGTCCCTTCTCTGCGTCGCCGCGCATGCCGGGTTTCGCAGGCTATCTTCCATGGCTGTCGCCTACCGCAGTTGCGGCTCGTGGCAACACTGTGTATGTGGTCGATGGCGGGCGTCGCCAGATTTTTCTATACGATCTTGCGCAGCAAACCATGACGCCTTTCGCCGCGTATTCTGCCAGCGCCGTCTCCGGTATCGCGGTCGCGCCCGACCTGTCGCTCTACGTAGCCGATATCAATGCACGGCAGGTGTTGCATTTTTCAGCCGATGGCCAGCCGTTGCAAAAGTTCGGCAACGACTTGGAAGTAGCGCGCCCGGTGGCGGTGTTGCTTGATGAACCCAGTGGCAACCTATTGGTCGCCGATAGTTTGTACAATCATGTGGTGGTCTTCAATAGTCTGGGGCGGGTGCTGAAGGTGCTGCAGTCGAGTGAAGGTCGCAGTATCGAGGCGATGGCGCGCGGGCCGGATGGTTTGTATCTGGTTGATCGATTGAGCAGGCAGGTGGTCGTGATCGGACCAGACGGCGCAGATCGCTATATATTCGGCAACGGCACGCTGAAGAATCCGGGTGCGATCGCGGTGGATCGTTTCAATCGCGTGTTTGTCAGCGACAGTTTCGATAACACGATCAAGATATATGCACATGAACAGTTGGTGGCAAGCTTCGGCGGCAGTGGTGCAACACCCTCTTCATTCAATCGGATCACCAGTTTGTGGTTGGAACAAAACGTGCTGTATGTCGCCGATAGTCTGAATGCACGCATCCAGACATTTCGTGTGGCACCGCCGGGCATGAAAGAGCGACCTCTTGATTGAAGACTTTCTTCGCAAAAATGCATTGCTGATATTGCTTGCGTCTGTGCTGTGTTTGTCCGGCTGTGCAGAGACCAAGTACGTGATGCACTTCGACCCCGACTATCGCGCCGCAAGTACTGTTCGGATATGGCCGACTGCACCGGAAACGCCGCGTTACCGTTATGTCGGTCAATTGCTGGGCGAAGAGAACTTCATCTCCGATGAGGCCAATAACCGCAATGCCGGCATGAAACTGTTCAACTGGCTGGTTGGCCTTGTCGGTGGCGCCGAAGAAAAAATCATATTGAAGCGGCCGCAAAGCGGGGCAGTCGATCCACAAGGCAGGATCTATGTCACTGATATTAGCAATCATGCGATATTCGTATTTGATCAGTCTGCCGGCAAACTGTTGGTCTGGAATCAGGCGCAGGAACACAAAAAATTCGTTACACCGATCGGCATTGCCATCGGTGCCGGCGGGCAGATCCTGGTGGCGGACGCCGAACTGGGCCAGGTGTTTCGATTGGATCGGGAAGGCAAGCCGCTCGGCAGCTTCGGACAGGGCATATTGAACCGTCCCACCGGATTGGCGCGCGATGCGCAGCGCGGCCGGGTTTACGTGTCGGACACGCACGCGCACGATATCAAAGTCTTCGATGATGATGGCCGCCTGCTGCAGGTCATCGGTCGTCGTGGCGAGGGCGACGGCGAGTTGAACTTCCCCACCCATTTGTCGTTCGCGGGCGACAAGTTATATGTGGCCGATAGCATGAACGCGCGGGTACAGATCTTCGATGAAAAAGGCAAGTCCACTGGTACGCTCGGTCGGCGCGGACTGTATATAGGTAACTTGACACGTCCGAAAGGCGTGACCGTGGATGGCTCCGGCAATATTTACGTGGTGGAATCTTTCTACGATAATCTGCTGGTATTTAATAATCAGGGAAAATTTTTGATGCCTATTGGAGGAACCGGCAAGGAAGTCGGCCAGTTTTATTTGCCGGCAGGCGCCTGGAGCGACCAGCAGGGGCGGATCTATGTGGCGGACATGTTTAACGGACGGGTCGTCATTTTCCAATCACTGGGAGGGACGTGATGTCGTGGTATAGGCGTTCAGCGGCGGGGCTGATCATCCTTGGGCTATTGCTGGTCGCCGCGCTCGCGCAGGCGGCGATTGCAGTGACGGACAAGATTTCCGATGTGCGCGGCACCAAGCATAATTTGTCTGCGGCGGCCGATGGATCGGCGACTCCGTCCGGCGGCAGGGTGCCGGCCCGTACCATCAAGGCCAGTTCCGAAACGCAGGTTTGCGTGTTTTGCCATACACCGCACGAGGCGACCACTGGAATTGTGGCGCCACTCTGGAATCGGCAATTATCGGGCGCTACTTACAGCGGCAACTACACTTCCAGTTCGCTGGAAGCCGATGCGGCGGAACTGGCGGCGGCGCCTGGCGGCAGCTCCAAACTTTGCCTGTCATGTCACGATGGCACGATGGCAATTGACAAGGTCAATGCACTGAACGGCATCAAGGACGCCACCGTCGCGATGATCAGCGCGTCCCCGGTCAAGATGCCGAGCGGCAGCGCAACTACCGGTTTTACGCGCAATCTGGGTAGCGACCTCAGTAGCGACCATCCGATTTCATTTACTTATAACAGCACGATTGCCGGTTACGATGGCGAATTGCGCAGTCCCGATGGCACGACAGTCGGGAACCGGGTAGCCGGAACCACGAAACCTAAAATGCCGCTGGAAAATAACCAGATGCAGTGCGCCACCTGCCACGATCCGCATCTGCGCGATAAAAACGGCAGCAATGGCAATGCCAAATTCCTGCGCATGAACCGCTTTCAAGTGACGCAGCCGACAGGCGGTGATTTCAGCAGCACCGGCGATATTATCTGTCTCGCCTGCCACGCCAAGGCCGGCGTATCGTGGGCCTATTCGGCGCATGCCAACAACCAGGTGGCGACGCAGGCCTATAAGGATACTGCGGCACAGCAGCGTGAATTCCCGTCCTCACTGGATGCGCCTGCCAATACCAATCCGCCGGTCTGGCAGGTGGCGTGTCTGAACTGTCACGATACGCACACGGTACAAGGCGCCCGGCGCTTGCTGCGCGAAGGCACCGACAGCATAGCAAGTCCCAAGACCGGCGGCAGTGCCGCACTCGAAGAGACCTGCTATCAATGCCACACCAATAGCGCGAGTTCAGCGGTTAGCTACACTGCTAATACGGCTAATGCGATTCCGGACATCAAGACGGATTTTAATCTTGCACGGCATATGCCGATCAAAGCCTCCGAACAGGCGGACGGTTCGACCGAAGTGCATGATATCGGCGGCGTATTCAATGACAACGTCGATGCCAATTGCAGCAAGACGAGCGGCAAGTGCGGCAAGGATTTTATCGAATCGCGCACCAAACTTGGGGTCGGCACGCTGAGCAACCGTCATGCCGAATGCAGCGACTGCCACAATCCGCATCGGGTGGTGAAGTTCCGCGATTTTCGCGGTAATCCGGCTGGCACTATTTCTGGTGCGCCGGATGCGGCCGGCACCCATCCGCACACAGATACCGCGATGAGCCACACCAACATTGCTTCCGGCGTACTGCGTGGCAGTTGGGGCGTGGAACCGACCTACGGTTCGGCATCGTTTCAATCACTGCCGTCGGGCTATAGCGTCAAACGCGGCGATCCGGGCACCAATCCCAGTTCTGATGTTAATGCCAGCTATGTGACGCGGGAATACCAGATTTGTCTGAAGTGCCATTCCGATTACGGTTATTCGGATAACAATCTGCCGCAAGCCAGCGGTGGCACCGGTTTCGGTAATCGGCCCACACTGGGTAGTTTCAGCGGCGGCACTCCCACAAGCATTAATGGTGCAACGATGTATACGAATCAGGCCAAGGAATTTCAGACGCCGATCGGACATGTAGGACCTGCAAGCAATGTCTGTATCAACGCGGGTGTTGCCGCCGGCGCCGCTGCCGCGTATGACAATTGCAACCATCGTTCCTGGCACCCGGTGATGAATCCGACCGGCCGCACCACAACCACCCGTGGAATGAGCAGCGGCAATCCGTGGCTGGCCCCATGGAGCAACCAAGTTGGATCGAACACGATGTATTGCAGTGATTGTCATGGGTCCAACGTGACATCGACCACTTCTGTGATCCCCGATAACGGCGACAATGGCAAACCCTGGGGCCCGCACGGTTCCGACAACGATTTCATATTAAAGGGAGCGTGGACCGATACCGGCGGCGGCAACAACAATCTGCTGTGCTTCAAGTGTCATGCCAAAGCCAACTATACGAGCGGAAATGATACCGGAAGAAAAACCGGATTTTATGATCGTTCCACCGGCAAGGGCAACCTGCATAACTACCACGTCGACAGGATGGGCAGGGAATTGCGCTGCACCTGGTGCCATGTCGCGGTACCGCATGGCTGGAAGAACAAGGCCTTGCTGGTCAACCTGAAGGATCTGGGGCCGGAGGTCGGCAAGACAGCCGGCACCGCGGCACCGGCTGGCGCTTACACCAACGGTCCGTATTATTACAAGGCAGTGCTGCGGGTCACCACATTCGCCAAGAGCGGCGCATGGGCCGATTCCGATTGCGGCGGAAAAGACTATATGAGAGGCGCGATGTGCGGCAGCCCGCCATGATGCCAAAGAGGACGACAGGCCATGCGTTACCGGCTCGGACGCTGCACAGCGTTGCTTAGCATGACGCGCCGTGTATGGTGTCACGCATGATGCGGATCAGCGTCGAACGGCTGGCCTCGCTCAAGCTGACGCTCGTCATCATCGTTGCATTCGGTGCCGGTATACTGCTGTCCTATACCGGACAACTGGACGGAACGTGGGCGCTGGCGGTGCCGTTGGCGCTGTTTGCCGTCAACCTGATGGCGGCAGTGGCCACCAAGCCGGTGTTCCGGCGCCAGCGGGCGCTGCTGATATTCCATCTGGGTTTGATAGCGATTGTGCTGTTGCTGGCGGCTGGTCGTTTGACTTACCTGAGAGGGAGCGTCGAAATTTCCGAAGGCGCGCAGTTCGATGGCCAGTTGAGCGCATTCGAGGCCGGTCCCTGGCATCGGTCCGGGCTGGATCGGGTGCATTTCAGCAATGACGGTTTTCGCATCGCTTATGCAGCCGGTGTGCAGCGCGATAAAACGCGCAATGCCGTCCGTTACGTGGACGCCGATGGGGTAGAACAGCACGGCGAGATCGGCGATCAGACGCCATTGGTACTGGCCGGTTATCGTTTCTACACCAGCCCGAACAAGGGTTTCGCTCCCACGTTTGTCTGGTATCCTGCCGCCGGCGGTACGCCGTCGCTGGGGGCGGTGCATCTGCCATCCTATCCGATCCACGAGTATCGTCAGGCGCGGGATTGGCAATTGCCGGGGACTGCCATCAAAGTCTGGACCATGCTCCAGTTCGACGAGATCATTCTCGACCCGAAAAAAACCTCCGAGTTCAGGTTGCCGAACAAGTATCAGGTCATCGTGCGTATCGGGGACTTGCGGCGCGAGATGCAACCGTCTGATGCGATTGATCTGCCCGAAGGACGGCTGGTCTACGACGGCCTGCGCACGTGGATGGGTTATACAGTATTTTACGACTGGACCCTCCACTGGCTGCTGGCATCCTGTGTGCTGGCGGTGGCCGCGCTGGGCTGGCATTTCTGGCGCAAGTTTGCTGCGCGGCCATGGAATGCATGAAGCCGGCAGGCAGCATACGAAGGCGCCGAAGCAGGCTGCGGTCCTAAAAATATACTAGATATTGTATTTTTAAATTACAAGTAAATACGTGCGTAAACTATGGCATTTTCTATTATACTCCCTATAAAACTAAAAATATACCGGCTCCCTGCATGGCGCTGGGAGCAGGATGTATGTCGCAGCTTGGCGCAGCCGCGATTGGCAGATTGCTCACGGCTACCATGTGAACAGGCTGTGGCTGCTGGATTGTTAAATGGTTGTAGATATGGCAGTTTTTCGGGCGGAGTTGGAGTGGCCGCTCATTGGGAATACATGAGGCGATATGGATGAGTTGAGAATGTTGTGGGTGGCATTGCTGGCCTATGTGACGGCTGGCAGCATCGGCATCATCGCGGTTGCGCTGCGGCGCCGTCCTGAGCGCACCGTGCTGGCGTTGATTTTGCTGGGCTTGGTGCTGCATACGCTGTCGATCGCGCTGCGCTGGGAGCGACTCGGCCACGGGCCTTACATCACGATGTACGAGATACTTTCCAGCAATGTCTGGAGCATCATGCTGATTTTTTCATTGGCTTACTGGCGCTTGCCGCCGATCCGCCCCAGCGCCGCAGTGGTGATGCCGATCCTGTTCATGGTGATGGGCTGGCTGCTAATGACCAGCCCGGTTGAAGGTCATATGCCGACCACCTACCACACGATCTGGCTGTTCATCCATATCGGCTTTGGGAAAGTGTTTTTCGGCGCGATGATGGTCGCGGTCGGGATTTCCGGCGTGATCCTGACGCGCCGCACCGCTTTCGGCGCCAGCCGTTTCGAGCGTTTGCCGCCCGACGCCAATCTGAGCGAACTGGCTTTCCGATGCATGGCGATCGGCTTCATTTTTGAAACACTGATGCTGATCGCCGGCGCGATCTGGGCCCAGGATGCATGGGGCCGATACTGGGCCTGGGACCCGCTGGAAACCTGGGCTTTCCTGACATGGCTGGTGCTGGTTTTCTCGTTGCACGCCCGGTTTACCTACAAGCTGTCGCCGCGCGCCGGTTCGTTGCTGGTGCTGGCGGTGTTCGTAGTGGCATTTCTGACCTTTTTCGGAGTTCCTTTCGTCTCCACTACGCCGCATCAGGGAGCGGTGTAGTGCAGACCATGCTGAACGACAAGGACGAGGTGCGCGCACTAGCGGCTGGATGGTTGCTGCTGGCACTGACCGCACTCGCACTGTCGACCGCATGCGCGGTATTGCTGATAGCAGCACGGGTGCCGCTGCCAGGGGTTTTTACCGCTTCCGTCGTTTGGTTTCGCAGCGCCTTGGTATTGCACGTCAGCCTGGCGGTGATCGTATGGTTTCTCTGTTGCGCTGCCGGATTATGGACGCTGGCGGCCGGCGCTGTCGCCGGACGTTGGCGTTGGACGGCACTGACCTTGGCCGCTGTCGGGATGGCGGCCATGGTGGCGGCCTTGTTCTTCGGCGTATCGGCCCCGGTGCTGGCTAATTACGTACCGGTGCTCGATAACCCGGTGTTTCTGGCCGGACTGGCCTTGTTTTTTTGCGGAGTCACCCTGTGCGGCATCACGTCCGGCACCGAGTTGATCCGGAGATTGCGCGCGAGCCAGGTCGAGGTCTGGCGCATCGGCGCCGCGTTGTCGATCGCCGCTGCCGCGATCGCCGCCGCCGCTTTGATCGCGTCGCTGGCGCTGGTCGGGCTACCGGCGGATGCGGCTGGGTTCGAAGTGCTGGCGTGGGGACCGGGCCACATCCTGCAGTTCGTCCATGTGATCCTGTTGATGAGTGCCTGGACAGTGCTGGGTGAACACGTGCTGGGACACGCGATCGCGCCGCGCCGCTGGCAGGCAGGGTTGCTGTTGCTGGCCGCCGCACCGCTGTTGGCGGTGCCTGTCCTCTATTTCAATTATCCGATCAGTAGCCCGGATTTTCGCCATGCATTCACACTGCTGATGGCCTTGGGCGCCTGGCCGGCGGCCGCGCTGCTGGCGCTTTGCCTGCTGCTGCAGTTGAAGCGAGCCGGGCGCACCATCTGGACGGCACCGCAAGCGCCGGCGTTGCTGTTGTCGATCCTGCTGTTCCTGCTTGGATGTGCGCTGGGCGCGATGATCCGGAGCGACTCGACCATGGTGCCCGCGCATTACCACGGTACCGTTGGTGCGGTGACGCTGGCATACATGGCGCTCGGGTACCGATTATTGCCGGCGTTCGGGTTCGCCAGCAATGACGGGCGGCTGGTGCACTGGCAACCGGTGCTGTATGGCTCGGGGCTGATGATTCTGGCGCTTGCGTTGGCGTGGTCGGGTTGGCTCGGCGTGCCGCGCAAGACCTTGCATGTCGACGTCATCGTGCAATACCCGGCGTATTTCGCTGCAATGGGCCTGGCAGGATTAGGTGGATTACTGGCCATCGGCAGTGCCGCGTTGTTCGTGCTGAATGTCCTGCGTAGCCTTCGCGTCGGGCTGCGGCAAACGGCGCCAGGCACAGATCGGCGTGATGTCAGGTGGCCTGCATTCGGGCTCACTCTCGGGATGACCGTGGCGCTGGGCCTGCTGCTGGCTTATTGGCCGGCCGAGATCGGCGGCGCCGTTACAGCGAAACGCTCGGATCTGCGCGAAGAGGGAACCGGGCACGCGGCACAGAAACGCAAGGAGGAAATCGAACGCCGTTTTGCTCAGGGTGTGGCATTGCTCAATGCAAAGCAGTTTGAGGCGGCGGCGAGTCAATTGCATCGGGTCCTTGAGTTGGCGCCGCAAATGCCGGAAGTACATGTCAACCTGGGCTTTGCGATGATAGGCGTGCAGCGCTACGCGGTGGCCAGGGATTTCTTCAACGTAGCGATCGATTTGAACCGAAATCAGCACAACGCTTATTTTGGATTGGCGGTCGCCCTGGAAGGTCTGCGCGATCTGCCGGGTGCGCTGGGAGCCATGCGCAGTTATGTCCACTTGAGCCAAGCGGGCAATGCTTATCTGCCCAAGGCAAATGCGGCAATATGGGAATGGGAAGCTGCGCTAAAGAAGGCCAAAAGTGAGAATGCTGGAGATCGCCAGGTTTTGACGCTTCCCGGAAATGAGAAAAATGCCATTACGTATCCCATTCACGAGAAAAAAATCAATTAAATCAATTGACCCCTCGCAGGGTAGGCACAAACCAGCGCTAATGCTTTGAAACCGAACCCATCAGGAGCCGGCATTTTGCCTGGACCCGAAATTGCTTAGTGGAATGCTGGTAACGGTTGTCATTGTCATTCAACCGCGTAAGCATTAAGCATTGGCACGGCCCCATCTGAAAAAATGCTGTGGATTCGTCGAGATCAGCAGGCATGGCCGGCATTGGTTGTGGATGTATAAAGTTCAAGTCCTCAATCACCAGTCAATCAGCAGCTGCCAGGAGGAAATCGCGTCATGAATCAAGGATATTTACCCAGTAGCGGTCAGGCTCGTGTTGTGCTTTCGGTACTGTGTTTGGTTACTTTTCTCATCATCGGCTTCGGGCTGATTGGTGTCATGGAGTTCCTGGAGACAAAAAGCCTGACTGTGGAGGTGCCGCTTGAGCAGTTGTTTTCGTACAAATTGATCGGCTATGCGAATTTTCTGCTGATTGGCTCAACCATTTTATACGTTGCGCATCTCTGGTTCACGACTCGCGCCGTGGGACTGTGGGCAACCGGTCTGTCGGTTGTTGGTGCGCTGGGCCTGGTGGTGGGATTGGTGGCACGCGCTGCAGAAACCTATTTCTTTCATCGCACCGGGCAAATGCCTCTTACCAGTCTGTACGAAGTAATGTCGCTGTTTAGTGCCATCACCGTAGTGATTTACCTTGTGATGGAAAGGGTCTATCGCACGCGCTCGGCCGGCGCTTTTGTGATGCCGATCGTGGCGGCCGCTGTGCTG
Source organism: Gelidimonas diazotrophica (assembly GCF_055694025.1). Classification (NCBI taxonomy): domain Bacteria; kingdom Pseudomonadati; phylum Pseudomonadota; class Betaproteobacteria; order Burkholderiales; family Oxalobacteraceae; genus Gelidimonas; species Gelidimonas diazotrophica. The sequence continues at coordinate 2,383,346 of NZ_CM146349.1, read as the reverse complement.
TTCGAAGCCTGGCTTGTATATAACGACCACGTCACTTCCGAGGACCTCTTTCCAATACTTCGAAGCGACTTGATCCATGCCCATGTGCTGGCCAATTTTATGGGCTATGGCGCGTTTGCCGTGGCGGCAGCGATGGGCGTAATGTATTTGCTGCGGCACGATGCGGAACGCCATCGTCTCGCATCAGGGTTTGCCCTGCGTGCCCTGCCGGATTTGGCGATGATTGATCGCTTGATGCATCAGGCAATTTCTCTTGGATTTCCGATGTTTTCTTTCGCGACGATGCTTGGTATCCTGTCAGCCAATAAGGCATGGGGACGATATTGGGGATGGGACCCGAAAGAAACCTGGGCGCTGATTGTGTGGGTGGTGTATGCCAGCTATTTTTATCTGCATTATGCGAAAAAATGGCGCGGCGCCCGGATGGCATGGTGGACCATCATCGGGTTCATCCTTGCCGTGTTCTGCTTTCTGGGCGTTAATCTGTTCTTCTCCGTGTTGCATTCCTATGGGTAGCTGAGTATTTGAAGCAGAAGCCGAATCGAGTGCGATTTTAGCGAATTATTACCCAAGTAAATAATGCAATTTAGCGGAAATATCCCGCGTTTTTTTGATTGATATGGATGGATTTTATACATTTAAAACACAGCGCTTCATTCCAGCCACTGCGGCCGATGGCGTGGCGGCGCGCGGCTGCAATTTGTCTCATGTTGGTGTCCATTGCCGCCTGCGACAAGCCCACAGCGCCGGTAGTGCCGCAATTGGTGGAAGGGCAGGCATTTCCATCTTTCATGCTTGACTTTATTTTTAATAAAAACGATGCCGCGCCATCCTTGCAAGGAAAAATGCTGGTACTGAATATCTGGGCGACATGGTGCCCTCCGTGTCGTCGCGAAATGCCCAGCCTGAATCATTTGAGCAAGACACTTGACCCGCAACGTTTCGCGGTGATCGGTTTATCCACCGACGACGATGCTTTGCTGGCATCTGAATTTCTTGGACAGAATGGCATTACATTTACTAATTATCTTGATCTGAACGGAAAGATGTCGCGTCAATTGGGATTGCAGGTTTATCCGGAGACATTTGTGATTGCACCCGACCGTACCTTGGTACGGCGCATGACGGGACTGCAGGATTGGAGCAGCCCTGACATGGTCAGTATGCTGGAAGGACTCTATCCGGCGCAGCACAGTGCAAACGGTGGGAGCACAAATGTCCGCAAATAACGATGTCATGTCTGGCATATGACTTTAGATAGCAAGTTCATCAAGCTTATTTCTCGCGTATACGCCCGAATCACAGCCCTACTGACGATCACCAATACCACCGAAACACCGGGGACGCCCGATCCTGCGCTGACTTCTGCTGCGTCAACGTCACCCGTGTCTCCCGCTTCGAACGGACATCGTTGGGTCCTCTCCATCCGGACCAAGGGATTGATCGTGTTTGCCGCGCTGATGGTCTATTCGGTCGTTATCGGCCTTTTTATATTTCATCAAAAAAGTCTGTTGTTGCACGATTTCGAAGAAATACAGGGGACGCTTGAAACTGAGACGATGTTGAAGCAGACGGACGTTTCGACCTTCCATGCGGTCATGGCGATATTCGCCAATATCGATGCGTCCGACCATGCAGCGGGGATGCAGCGTATCCAGATGCATCATCAATTGTTGTTGCGTCAACATGCAGAGTTGACCGCACGATTGCCCAACGTTTCCCTGAACGTGACTGATTTGAATGAGGCTTGGGAAGATGCTATCAAGGATTCGTCCAAGGCCAATTTGAACCGGCTGATTGTTGAACTGATCAAGGCCAAGAAGGATCTCGCATTGTTCACGGAGCAAGTGCAAGAGAGCCGCAAATCTTTGTCTGAACGTTACCGCACGCAGACTGACTCAGTGGCCATGACGACCCTTTTGCTCGGGATGCTGGGGCTGGGTCTGCTGGGTGCAATCATAGGTTTGTTTTTCCGGCGCTTGACAGACGATTTGCGTATTCTGCAAAACAGGGCGCTGGAAATCGTGCAGGGGTTTCGTGGCCAACCGATTGCGATCACACGTGATGATGAAGTCGGCCAGTTGATGAAAGCCGTTAACAATATGGCGGACACGCTGGATCGGCGCGAAAAAGAATTGATGCTTGAACGTCAAAAGTATTTTCATCAGGAAAAGATGGCGGCTATCGGCGCATTGGCTGCAGGCGTCTCACATGAAATCGGCAATCCGATTGCCGCTATTGCCGGCATCGCGCAAGAAATGGTCGAACGTCGGGCAGCCAACGGAAGCGCTTGTACAGCAGTAAATTGTCACGACTGCCGGCCGGAACTGATTTATGCGCAGACGCAACGATTAGCCGCGATCACGCGCGAAATTTCAGAGTTCGCGTCACCGCGCGCCGTCGAACCGCAATTACTCGACTTAAATGCGCAACTACGCAGTACCAGCAGTTTGATCCGCTACGATAAACGCATGCAGCGCGTCACGTTGCGGCTCGATCTGGATTCCCAGTTGCCGGCGATTTACGGCGTCGCTGACCAACTGACGCAGCTCATCATGAATCTGTTGATCAATGCCATGGATGCATTGGAAGGTGTGCAGGACCGTGCGCCAATCATCGTGATCAGCACACGCATGGACACTGAACGTGCCTGTGTGGTCATCGAGGACAATGGTCACGGCATCGATTCCGAAACTCTGAGTCGGGTATTCGAGGCATTTTTCACGACTAAGCCGGCCGGTAAAGGCACCGGTCTCGGCCTGTCCCTGTGTTATGCGATCATCAAGAAGCACGGCGGCACCATTGAAATCGATTCCACCCCTGGCATGGGCACGCGCGTGCAGGTCTTTTTCCCCACGAACGATACAGCCTATAACGAAGCGAATTCCCTATGAAATCTCTGGACGTGTTGGTGATTGATGACGAGCCTGCAATCCGTCAAATATTGACGGCGTATTTACTCAAGACGGGCTATAACGTTTTTCAGGCGCCGAATGGCCTGGAGGCATTCGAACGCCTGTCCAAAGGCGATATTGATGTTGCGATTTGCGATATCAAGATGCCTGATATCAGCGGAATCGAATTGGTGCGGCGAGTTCGCGCTTCCGGACTCGATACCAATTTCATCATGATGACCGCGTTCGCATCGGTGGACACCGCGATCGAAGCGATCCAGGCCGGCGCATCCGATTACATGATCAAACCGGTACGCAACGAAGAGGTGTTGCACCGTCTCGTGAAAATCGACGACATGCGTGGCTTGCGCGCCGAGAATCGCGTGCTGCGCAGTCTGGTGCAAGGCAACAAGGAAGACCAGTTTACATTCATGTCGCCCGCGATGCGCGATCTGGATCACCTGATCGCCAAAGTGTCGCCTACCGACAGTACGGTTCTCGTTACCGGAGAAAGTGGCACAGGAAAAGGTGTCCTCGCGCGCCGAATTCATCAGCAAAGCCCGCGCGCCAATGCGCCTTTCATCCCGGTGAACTGCGGCGCTCTACCAGAAAATCTGATGGAAAGCGAATTGTTCGGTCATACCAAGGGCGCATTTACCGGTGCCGACAAGGCCAGGAAAGGCCTCTTTCTGGAAGCGGACAAGGGAACAATTTTTCTCGATGAAATTGGCGAGTTGCCTTTGCTGCTGCAGGTCAAGCTGTTGCACGTGATTGAAGATAAATCAATCCGGGCGGTTGGAAGCGAGCAGGCGCGCCGTGCTGATGTGCGGATTGTGGCAGCCACCAATCGCGACTTGGCACAAATGGTCGCTGAAGGGAAGTTCCGCGAAGACTTGTATTTTCGACTGAGTGTCTTTCATATCCACTCGCCGCCATTGCGTGAGCGGCGAGGGGATATTCCGAAATTGGTGCGATTCTTGCTTCAGCGTGGAAAGAAACGCATGAACGTGATGGGGGCGATCTCGATCGATCCGGAAGTAGAAGAAATTCTGGCCGCATACGCGTGGCCGGGGAATGTGCGGGAAATGGAGAACGTCATCGACCGTGCTTTGATTCTTGCGGAAGAAGGGCATGTCACTTGTGCCGATCTGCCGCCGCAGATCATTAAGGGCGCGCGCGCGGGGATGCCAGAATTAGCGATCCAGGATTCCGGCGATAGTCTGCGCGATCAGGTCAGGCGGTTCGAGAGTGCGCTTATTTGCAAGGCAACCAATGACGCCGATGGCGATCGCCGCGTAGCGGCGCAAAAACTGGGGATAGGCTTGTCAAGTCTTTATCGGAAACTGGAAGAGTTTGAATCGCTTGGGCTGCTGCAGGATGGCACGAGTCTCCGCCACGAACCACGTTTGGCCTGATTTCGGCCGGATACAACAGTGAGATAAGAAGGCACATGAAAAATCAAACGATGCTTGGAAGCGGCCTGACATGCCTGGGTATGGGCGCGCTGTTGTGGGGTCTCATCACGCCTTGTGCAGTGGCGGGCCCTGAACAGGATACCGAACTGGCGGAAAAGGAATTTGCGCGCGGCGATTTGGTCGCGTCGCTGGCGTTATGGACAAAGGCGGCGCAACAAGGTTATGCGCCGGCGCAGGTGCAGCTCGGCTACATCCTGGATAAAGCTGAGGAGGATGAACAAGCAGTTGGTTGGTACCGCAAAGCGGCAGCCCAGGGCAATGCCGCGGGTGAGTATGGTCTGGGACAGATGTATGCCAAAGGCGAAGGCGTCCAAAAGGATTTCGAGCAAGCGCGCTCCTATATTTTGCGGGCAGCGGAAAAAAACTATCTAAATGCCTTGGTATTGATGATGAATGTATATCGGACTGGCGGCCTGGGTCTCTCCATCGATAACGTGCAAGCCGATGCATGGGAATCCAAGTTGATCGCGCTGTCTCCCGGGTACAAAAGCACGTCCGTGAAAGACCAGGAAAATGCAAAAAAAGTGGATGCCAAATGAAGATAACAACGAATATTTTGAAGACGACACTGGCGGGATGGATTCTGCTGTTGGCGTGTGGTGCGTCGCAGGGCGCAGACACCAACAAGGGACGCCAGCTGTATGCGGCCAACTGCGCCATCTGTCATGGTCAAACCGGACGTAGCGTGATGCCCGGTGCGCCCAGTTTTGATCGCGGCGATGGCTTGTTGCGGCCCGATTTCACCTTGCTCGCGGCCATCCGGTCAGGCAAGAATGCGATGCCTGCGTTTCAGGGCATATTGGCTGACCGCGACATTATGGATGTGATTGCCTATTTGAGGACTTTGCATTGATGCGTTCGTTAAAATTGTTGTTGTTGAGCGCATCGATGGTGATTTTCGTCAGCGTTGCTCATGCGCAGGGAAAAGCGACGGACGGCGCACTTGCGCCCAAGGTCATTGAAACCTTCAACGTGGGCGAGGACGTCTACGTGCGTGCCTTGGCGGTCGAGCAAAAAACCGGTGCGCTGTGGATAGGGACATCGAAAGGCGTGCATGAAATCGATGTGGCGTCCGGCAAACTGCGCCGCACCTTTACCCGTGAAAGCGGACTGGCTAATGAATACGTGTTCGCCATCGGCATCGATCAGAAAGGCTACAAGTGGTTCGGCACCAACGCCGGCGGCGTATCGCGCTATCGCGATGGCAAATGGAAAACCTACTTCCCGATGCACGGTTTGGCCGATTACTGGGTGTACTCGTTCGCGAATCAGAAAAATGGCAATTTATGGATCGGCACTTGGGCCGGTGTCAATGTGGTCGACATGAAAACCCTGAAATTTCGCACCTACGTCAAGGAATTGATCAACGAATGGGTGTATGGCCTCGGCGTCGATGCGCGCGACCAGGTCTGGTTTGGCACCGAGGGTGGCGTATCTATGTTTGATGGCAAGGCATGGCGCTCATGGACCCACAAGGATGGACTGGGAGCAGATAATCCAAATAAATTGCTGGCTAGTCCTAATACCGGGCTGGGCACGCGCTCACGCCACGACTTGGGACTGCTATCGGCAGACGGTTCGCCTACTTACAACCCGAATTATGTGTTCTCGATTCTGGTCGCAGCGGATCAATCGATCTGGGCCGGTACCTGGGGCGGCGGGGTAAGTCGCTTCGACGGCAAGAAATGGACCAACTTCACGGTCAAGGACGGCTTGGCCGGCGATATCGTGTACAGCATGGTGCAGGATGCCAAGGGCGTCTTTTGGTTCGGCACCAGCAATGGACTTACGCGCTACGACGGCAAGACCTGGCGCAGCATCGACAAACGGACCGGATTGCTCGATAACAATGTGTATGCGCTCGCGGTGGCCCCGAACGGGGACATCTGGGCCGGAACCAAGCGCGGCGTCGCGCACCTGAGTCAATCAAAAGGAAAATAGGAAAAGTCATGGTGCAATTGAATAAGAAATCGATCGGGATCATCGCGGCAAGTTTGGTGGGCGTGGCAGGCCTGATTGGCGTCGCTTATTATGTCGGTCAGAAACAGGCGTCCACCTCGCAGGTCGCCGCGCAGCGGTTACCGGTTGCCGGGAAGTTAACGCCGAGCGCGCAGATGTCGCCGAATCATCCGGCCATGAGCGAGCCAAGCGGGCCGCAGCAGCAAGGCAAAGTGCAACTTGACCCAAACGCCAAGTTTGCTCACTTCCGTGTCGGGAATCGCAACGTCAAATCGATGCTGCTCGACGGTAAATTGCTGTGGGTCGGCACCTCGGGCGGCGTGATTCGATATGACACCACCACCGACGAGTATCGCTTGTTCGACGCCCGCAACGGCTTGCTGTCGAACGGCATATTCCACATCAGCAAACTGGACGGCAAGATATTGGTTGGCACCTATGGCGGCGGCATGTCTTTGTACGATCCAACCAAGGACAAATGGGAAAATTACAATATCCCCGACGGCCTGGGCGACGCGTTTGTCTATGGCGCGCTGAAGGCATCCAATGGCGACGTCTGGGTTGCGACCTGGTCGGGTGCCAACAGGATACGCGGCGGCGCGCTCAAGGATCGTTCGAAATGGGATTTGTTCACTGTTGAAAACACCAAGGGCGGATTGCCCAACGACTGGGTATATGGTTTGGCCGAAGGCAAAAACGGTGAAATGTGGCTAGCGACCGAAGGCGGCCTGGCGCGTTACAAGGACGGCAAGTGGGATCATTGGAATCATTCGAACGGTCAGGGTGCGCCGTTTGAAAAGGTTAAGGACGACATCAAGTTCAACAATGATCCGGCAAAGTCTTCCGTGCATCACGCGAAGCAAAAAGAGGAAATGGGGCTGCAAGACGTCAATGTTGCGTACAACCCGAATTACATCGTTTCGTTGCTGGTGGACGACGACGGCATCGTGTGGTGTGGCACTTGGGGTGGCGGCCTGGCTCGTTTCGATGGCAAAACCTGGCGTAACTACACGGTTACTGATGGCTTGCCTGGGAACCACGTATTCATGCTGCATAAGGATGCCGAGGGAAAAATGTGGATCGGCACCAACAATGGCCTCGCGCGTCGCGAAGACGGCAAGTTCGTCGTCATGACGACCGAACAGGGTCTGTATTCAAACAATGTGTTTTCGATGGCGACCGGTGCTGGTGGTGACCAGTGGATAGGCAGTTTTGGCGGAGTTGCCCATTTAAAGGCGAACAAATAGATACACATTACTGAGGATTTTAGTATTTGCAGAGCGGGTGGTTCATTTCGCTCTCCATTATTCAATTGGCCGTCATTCCCGCAGTGGCGGGAATGACGGCAATTTTGAATGAGGTAGTGATGACCGCGATCTGGTCATCCCGAACCACAGGAAGGAATCTCAATCGCATGTTCTATCGATGAATGGTTGAGGGATATTTCTTACAGGTGCAAACCGTTGCGCCGGCGAACCGCATAGCGAATAGATGGCGCTGTAAAGCAAAGCAGTCGTTTACTGAAGGAGTCGACCTTGGCCCATGATCCGATGATTTTCTTTCATCTCAAGCTGGTGACAAAAATCAGCCTGGCGGTGGGGATACTGGCCGTGCTGGTACTTCTGGCGCTGCTGACGCTCATCACTGGTGACACCGGCGAATCGTACGGCGCCATCATTCATTCGCACAGTCTTACCCGTGCGCATCTGGGCGCGGCGATGCTGGTTGCCGGCCTGCTACTGGTCGCCATCACGGGATTCATCACCTGGTTGATCGTCTTGTACAGCAGTTTTCGCGTGGCCGGACCGCTCCATCGGTTTTCGCAAAACCTGAAACTGGCCAGCGCGAGCGACTCCATCGAACTGATCGAACCTCGCAAAGGCGATGCGCTGCCGAAGCAGGCAGCCGACATCAAGCAGGCAGTTACCGCTTTGCGCCAGCATTATGCTGAAATGAAAATTGCAGCCAATGAAGCATTGTCCGCGCTGGGGGCGGGCAATGCCGCACAGTACGCTGACGCGATAGCACGCTTGAAGGTGCTTGATGAAAAAGCGCGCGTTTAAGCTGCTCGCCCTATTCTCGGTACTCGCCGCGTTAGCGGCAGGGGGCACGCTGTATGCGATGTTTGCCGCCGGCACCAATTCGCATATGGGAAAAACGAACTGCGCATTGTGCCATCTGGCGGGCAAGGACGTCACTGTGCAGCAGGCAAGCATGCTGACCTCCAGTCAAGAAATGCTGTGCGGAAAGTGTCATCCGGCCGCCATCCAGGTCAGTCATCCAAGCGGCTTTCAACCGAAAACCACACCGCCCACAATGTATCCGCTTGACTGGAAGGGCGATCTGACCTGCAGCACCTGTCACGATGTCCATAGCAGCAGCCCAGGTCTCATGCGTGGCGCCAAGCAGGGCAAACAACTTTGCTTTGCGTGCCATGAGGCTGATTTTTTCAATAAAATGCGCGATGGCGGCGCATCGCTCATGGCGGGACACCTGGTTAATAAAGGTATCGACAGCAGCGCGCCGACGCTTGATGTCTATTCGAACATGTGCATGGAGTGTCACGGCCAAAGCGCGACGCCAAGGCTTGCCACCAGCATCGACCGCAACGGCGTTGTGCGTCACGCGAGCCAATCGGCCAATCATCCGATCGGCATGAATTATCAGAATGCGTTTTCTTTTGGCGGCTATCGTTCGCGCAGTACCGTGGAGCGCAAACTTCTGCTGCCGGGTGGCAAGGTCAGCTGCGTTTCCTGTCATTCCGGGTACCGGAAGGAGCACGGCAAGCTCGTTGTCACCAATGCGCAGTCTGCACTATGTTACGAATGCCACGACCTATGAATTTCGCGCATCAACAAAACCGTCGTCGTATCCGCCTGGTCGACCACGTACTCCAGAAGTCGCTATTGGTGGCACTGGTCATCATGGAAACCGGGGCGGTCGCGATCGCAATCTGGGCCTTGTACAAAACGCTGGGTGAGATCGTCGACGAGAATATGTATCGCATCCATTTCTCGGGCAGCATTAATATGTTGTCGCTGTTAATCAGCGAAGGGATGCGCGTGCTGGGCGGCATGCTGCTGGTGAATGTGCTGGCCTTGATAATTGCGGACCGGATCTGGGCGTTTTATGTCGACGGTATTTTGCGCAATCTCGGGCGGTTGATGACAGCATCCAGCCAGCTTAATTTTTCCGGGCAGGACCCGATCTCGTTTCATCACGCTGTGCTCGAGCAAGCGTTGGCTTGGCGCGAGTTCGAGTCCTCGCGTCTGGTCAAGGTACGAGACCGTATTCGGGATTTGCCCGCACAGTTGCCTACGCTGCAAGAGGACAGAGACGCGATCGCGGCAGCACTCACGAACCTGCAGGATGGCCGATTCCGTGCAGCGGAGTTCTGTCGTGAAGATGGTCGCAACACGTGAAAAAATCCATGTGCGCGAACCGGCAGGTTGCTACACCAACTGGTGTCGGGCCTGCGTGTGGATGACCCCGTTGGTCTTCTTTGGCTTGCCGTGGCTGAACTGGAGCGGCCGTCAGATGGTGTTGTTCGATCTGGTGGCGCGGAAATTTTTATGGGGATCGAACGCAAGATCGAAGGTGGCCGCAGCGCACGGATGCAGCTCGATAAAGAGTCCGGGTCGGTGCGAAAAATTAAAAAAGTGGAGAAGCTCGGCGTGTGGGCGGTGGCCGCGTTTTGGGCCGGGTTTACTCTGGTCGGCTATTTCACGCCGATCCAAGTACTTTGCATGAATTCGCGACAGTGACTATGGGGCTATGGTAATTGCTCTGGATTTCATTCTATGGCTTTCTAACATACGGCGGGCTGGATGCATGAGTACATAGGCCGCACCATTTGTCCATATGCTTGCGTCCAGAGTGCCAGGTTCGACCGGGATACACTAGCAATATTGTACCGGCCTGATTGGATAGCCAATTTGTAGCGAATCCTTTATATCATGTACATCGCAAATTCTCCACGCCACAATTGATCCACAGATGCTGCTGCTGAAGCCTTAAAATAAGTTCTCTCTGTTTTCTTGCCTGATGTGTTCGATTATGCATAATTTACGTCCATTTTTACGTCCATTTATCGTCTTGTTGTATACGGTTTTTTCTTTAGCGTTGCCGGTCAACATCGGACTGGTTTCTTCTGCCTTGGCGGTGGGGGTTCAGCAAAAAGTGGAACGACTGCCGAAGACGCGCTCGACCGAGGAGCAACTTGACCAGAACAAGTTTTACGATGTCAACAATCCGGATTATTATAAGTTGCAAAAGGCCAACGAGGCGCTGGCGGGTTTCCCGCTGGACAATAAGGGTAACGTTGATTGGATGAAAGCCCTGCGTAGCGGTGCCATTAATCCGCGTGCTGACTTGTCCAGTGTAAAACCGATGAAAGTTCTTGATCTGGATGTCATCATGAAAAATACCAAGGACATGCCATATGTCAAGTTTCCGCATAATTCGCACACCCAGTGGCTGGCGTGTTCAAACTGTCACGACAAAATTTTCGTTTCCAAAACCGGCGCCAATCCGATCAGCATGAACAAAATATTCCAGGGACAGTATTGCGGGGTGTGCCATGACAGGGTGTCTTTCATCACTTTTTTCTCTTGTGAGCGCTGTCACAGCGTTCCCCATGGGGATATCAAGTCCTGGTGGTAGTCATTCCGCTTCTAAATCAATCGTGAACGCGAAGGCGAAGCGCAGCTAGTTCACATGTACGGCAAGTGAAGCAGACAAAGTGCACGGTTGATTTAGAAACGGAATCAGTTTTTGATTGCTTGGTTACTTCAAGCACTTCGTCTATTGCCCTTGGCTTGCACTGAGCATTGAGCGAAATGATGCCGCGCACCCGAAACCGAAAATTTCCAAACGCGTGACCAACTGATGCTTGGTTTTAAACTCTATCATTCAGCAAAAAACATCCTCGCTGGCAATGAACTCGGGTACATGATCCTCAAAGGCCACCGAAATCGCTCATCCAGAACTTACTTTGCGTTGGTGAATGCGACGGAACTGCTTTTCCTGTCCCACCTGCGGCGGGACAGGTGCGGGTGGTACAGATTAAGCTGGACGGAAACCCTTTGCGAGCTTGAAGAAATTGTCGCGTTGCGCAGATACGGTTTTACTCGGGCCGTACATCTGCAAGGTGATCCGGCCGATAGATGTCTCCACCATTGCAATCAGGAGAGTTTGATCCGGCTTGGCATCGCCTGTCGGTCCCATTCCAGTGTCTCGCGCATAGGCTCCATGTAATTCCACTAGGGTGACCTCAGTGTCGCCACTTTTCCCTGTACTTATTTTTGGTGCCACAGGCTTGCCGTCTGCACTGGCAAACTGCGAAGTCCAGCGCTCAATGTTCGCCTCATGGCTGCCGCCTTGACCGTTCGGAAAAAAATAGGCGGCAACTTCGCCAGCGTCAGATCCTACGGCGGGAGGCAAGTCAAACTGGGCAACACGCATGGTGCTGCTCGGTTCCGATGGCGTCCAGATGGAAGGAACATGGGAGGCAAAACCCTGAATTACCAGTTGATCCGATTTTGGGAGTGGTGCTGCAACTGCTGCAGGCACAGTTGCATGTGGGGCGGCGGGTGTTGGCTGAGCATTGCTGTCTTGTGGGGCGGCGGGTGTTGGCTGAGCATTGCTGTCTACGACGGGAAGGTTGGTCTGTCCGCAGGCAGTCAGAATAAGCGAGCTAGCAGCGATGGCCAGTGCGGCCATGATATGCGAGTTCATAGGATAAGGACCTTTGATAGTGTAGGTGAATAGGTGTGGGTGAAATTTTTTGCGTCTGCCACATTATAAAATTCAAGCATCAGGGTTGCAGCTGGCTTCCGCATTTTCTCGTTCGACAGTAGCATGTTGCCTCAACTAGTCTTCTGGATATCCGGGGCAACACACCAAACAAACCACAAGTAGTCTGCCATCTGTTATTTGCGTTGCGAATTAATCTGAATCTTCAGACCTTTCGTGCCGGGACGGACTGGCTCGGTCATACCCTCGAAGTCCCCAGAACTCGGTGTTGCACTACCCGACTTCGAAATGCGCGCGCCAACCACTACCATCGGAAAGCTCGACAGCTTGGCATTGGGAGCCATGCTCATGTTGTCATCAAGCACAAAGCTCACCGGCAAATCTTTCACTTGCTTGCGCAGGGCTGCCAATGGGAAACGCGGGCCATCGGCTGCGCGGGCGAAGATGAAAACAGTGTCGGTATCAGCAACCTTGGAGCGTAGTGCAGCGTCAAGCTCGACGGTCCCTGCCACTTCGGCTGCCGGCGCATCTTGCGTCGTTGCCATGGGCAGGCTGGATGCAGCCGCCACCGGTGCTTGCGCGGTGGCCGGTTCGCCTGCCAGTCCTTGCGCCTCGCCAATGCTACTCATGGTCGAGCGTGCGATGTCGGACTCTGGCGACACTAGCAGCAGGATTTTTTTCCATTGCATCACTGCACCTTGATAGTCACGCCGCTCGAATACAGCACTGCCGGACAAGGCAAGTGCCTTAATATTTTTCGGGTCGGCTACCAATGCACGGGCGATCAGTTTTTCCGGTTCGCCTTGTAGGCTCTTGTTTGAAGACATCGCCAACGTGTCGGCGTAATCGGCCAGCAGACCCGCGTTGCCGGGGATCAGTTGCACCAGACGCGCATACGCATTGGCGGCTTCACCGAACTGGCCCATTGCATTGTAAGAGCGCGCCAGCATGCTCCAACCTTCAGCATCATCGGGATTATTCTGGAGGCGCTGCGCGAGCCCAGCAACCATGCTCACGATCTGTTCTTCGGTCACCGCATGCGCTTGATCCTTCGGTGCTGTAACCTGTGTCGGATTGAGTCCTGCGGGCGAGCCGAGCAAGAAATACAGTGAAATGGCGACGACTGGTACTGCCAGGCCGACCACCACTACAGTCCAGCGTTTGTCGGCTGTGGAATCGTTGCTCGCCACGCCGGGCTGCACGTCTTCGGCCACGCGTCTTTCCAGTTCCTTCCTTGCGCTTTCATATGCCGGCGCATTGATGATGCTTGCCGCCAGATCGGCATCGAGCTCGCGCAACTCGTCGCGCAGCACTGTTAGATTGACTTCATCGCGTAGCGCGTGCCGGTTCGCGACAGCATCTTTACGCAGCAGCGTCGGCAAAATGAAAAGCAAGGCACCCGCCATCAACAGGACAGCGAGAATCGAAAAAACGGTCATTTTGTATCCTTAATATAGGTGGTGGCACGCAACAGTTCCGCGGCACGCTGTATCTCTGCTTCCGGCAATGCGTCAATGTGCAGACGGCGCCGACGCAACTTCAGGCCGAGGAAAACAATGCCGCCGATCAGCAACAGAAAAGGCCCGAACCACAGCAGCCAGGTGGTGGGCTTGAGCGGTGGCCGATACAGCACGAAATCGCCGTAGCGCTGCACCATGTAGTCGATCACATCCTGGTCCGATCTGCCTTTCTGGAGCATTTCACGCACCTGGTTTCTCAGGTCGATCGCCAGCTCGGCGTTCGAGTCGGCGATGGTCTGATTCTGGCACACCAGGCAGCGCAGCTCTTTGGCTAGCGCCATGACATGCTTTTCCAGTGCGGGGTTGGCCGCCACCGGTTGTGCTTCATTGGCATGGGCGAGTGCAGTTGATAGCGCAATCGATAGAAAAAGCATGCAACTAAGCAATAATCTACGCACGATTCAACTCTTTGATCAAAGGTAAAAGTTTGTCAGTGATGACTTCGGGTGTCAGCGGCCCAATATGTTTCATGCGGATCACGCCGTGCTTGTCAATGACGAAGGTTTCCGGAACGCCATAGACGCCGTAATTGATGCCGACCCTGCCGTCTGCATCGAATGCGGACAACTGATAGGGATTGCCGAACTGACGCAGCCAGCCGGTACCATCTGCACGCTTGTCCTTGTAGTTGAGGCCGATGATTGGCACCACGCCCTGCTTGGCTAAATCCATCAGCACCGGATGCTCCTGGCGGCACGACACGCACCACGATGCCCAGATATTGAGCAGCCAGACTTGTCCGGTCATATCTTGTGGCGAGATGGTCTGGCTGGGTTCATGCAGTTGCGTCAATTTGAACGCTGGCGCCGATTTTCCAATAAAAGGCGAAGGTATTTCGCGTGGATTCAAACGCAGCCCGATGCCGAGAAATAGCACCAGCGTGATGAATATGCCGAGCGGTAAAAGAAATCGTTTCATGATCCGGCACCCTTATACCGCGTTAATTGGATGGCCGCCGACTGCTTCTTGCGCCGCCTGTTGCCGCTTGCGCGAAGCCATGCGATAGCGGCGGTCGGATGCAGCCAGAAAGCCGCCGAAAGCGATGATCAGGCAGCCGCCCCAGATCCAGCCGACAAAGGGCTTGTGCTGCACGCGCACTACCCAGGTGTCCTGACTCGTGGCTTCGCCCAGCGATACGTAGAGATCGCGCGTAAAGCCCCGGTCTATCGCTGCCTCGGTCATCGGCATATTTTGCACCGTGTAGTGCCGCTTCTCCGGCACCATCGTCGCGATCTTCGTGTCGCCGCTGGTGACTTCGAAGGTTCCGCGCGCCGCGATGTAGTTAGGGCCCTTGATTTCCTGCAGATCAGTGAAGCGGAAGGTGTAGCCACCGACACTGGTGGTGTCGCCGACGCGCATGCTGACGTCGTTGGCGCTGTCCATGCCTTTGACCAGCGTCACGCCGACCACAAACACGCCGATACCGGCATGTGCGGCCAGCATGCCCCAGTAGCTGCGTGGCTGGCTGGCAATTCGTTGCCACAGCGCGGTGCCGGCCGGCGCATGGCGCAGGCGCTGCAGCAGCTGGGACGCGGTGCCAATAAAGATCCAGACCGCCAACGTGACACCAACCACCACCATCAGTGATGGCGCAAACATCAACGTCGCCGCCGCCGCAAACAGTCCCGTGCCCAGCGCGATCCAGCGCAAACGGTGCAACACTTCCTTGAAGGACGCGTCTTTCCAGCGCACGAACGGCCCGACCGCGAGCAGCAGCAGGATCGGGATCATCAACGGCACAAATACCGCTTCGAAATACGGCGGGCCGACCGAGATTTTGCCTAGATCGAGCGCATCTAAGAACAGCGGATACAGCGTGCCCAGCAATACTGTGCCGGCTGCAGCCAGGAACAATACGTTATTGACCAGCAGCATGGATTCACGTGAGAACAGACTGAATTTTCCGCCCAGGCCGACCTTCGGCGCGCGCCATGCATACAGCAGCAGCGAGCCGCCAATCACGATCGCGAGGAACACCAGGATGAACAGGCCGCGGCGCGGATCGGTCGCGAATGCGTGCACCGAGGTCAGTACGCCGGAACGCACCAGGAAGGTTCCGAGCAGCGACAGCGAGAACGCAATGATGGCAAGCAGCACGGTCCAGTTCTTGAAGCTGCCGCGTTTTTCGGTGACGGCCAGCGAATGGATCAGCGCGGTGCCGACCAGCCACGGCATGAAGGAAGCGTTTTCCACTGCGTCCCAAAACCACCAGCCGCCCCAGCCGAGTTCATAGTAGGCCCAGAAGCTGCCCATGAAAATGCCGAGGGTCAGGAACATCCACGCCACCAGCGTCCATGGTCGCGACCAGCGCGCCCATGCAGCATCGAGCTGACCACCCATCAATGCGGCAATCGCAAACGAGAATGCGACCGAGAAGCCGACATAGCCCATGTACAGCAGCGGCGGATGAATGATCATGCCGAAATCCTGCAGCAACGGATTCAGGTCACGTCCATCAGGGGCGCCCGGCAACAGACGGTCGAATGGATTGGAGGTAAACAGCATGAAGCACAGGAAACCGACGCTGATCAATCCCATCACGCCCAGTACCCGTGCGACAGTTTCATCAGGCAATTGACGGCTCAATAGAGCAACTGCGAAGGTCCACAATGCCAGCATCCAGGCCCACAGCAGCAACGATCCTTCGTGGCCGCCCCAGGTGCCGGCGATGCGGTAATACACCGGCAACATCGAATTCGAATTGGATGCGACATAGGTCACCGAAAAATCGTTGGTGACAAACGCATAGATCAGGCATGCAAATGCGATCGAGATGAAGACGAACTGTCCGGCTGCCGCCGGCCGCGCCAGCGTCATCCAGCGCGCATTACCGCGAAATGATCCGGCGATCGGAAGAATGCCTTGGACCAACGCCAGACTCAGCGCCAGCATTAACGAGAAATTACCGAGTTCAGGAATCATTTGGCACCCTTGGTCTGGTTGCCGCCGGCGACGCCAGTGGCACTGATGGCTTGGTTGGCTTCTTTGCCTTTTTTCATTGCGTAAGCGGCGTCCGGCGGCATGTAGTTTTCATCATGCTTGGCCAGCACTTCATCGGCCAGGAACAGCTTGTCGTTGCCAAGCTTGCCCTGCGCAACCACGCCTTTTCCTTCCTTGAACAAGTCGGGCAGACTACCGCGATAGTGGACACGGACGCGCTGCACATTGTCGGTCACGACGAAAGCCACGGTCACGCCGTCTGGCTGTCGTTTCAGGCTGCCCTGTTCGACCATGCCGCCCATGCGGAAGCTACTGCCATGCGGTGCTTCGCCGGCCACGATCTGGGTCGGCGTGAAGAAGAACACGAGGTTCTTCTGGAACGCCGACAGCACCAGCCAGGCTGCCAGGCCCAGCGTGGCCAGCCCGGCGCCGATCAAAATCAGGCGTTTATGCCTTGGTTTCATTGTTTGCTCCTTGTGTGCGACGCAGTGGATGCGCGCGCGTCGTTCAATTGTGCGCGGATCGATTTGGCGCGCTGCGTCAGGAACATGACTTCACCGGCCATCAAACCGAAGACGACGATAAACGAGCCCCACACGTATAGCGCGTAACCGCCCATCGTGAAAAAATCGCTCCAGCTTTCCCAGTTCATTGTTGCACCTCCGTGATGTGCTTGACCCACTCGGTGTGCCGTTCGCGTTCCAGCACGATGCAGCGCACGCGCAACAACGTGATTGCAATGGTGTACGCCCAGAACGCCAGCGCCATCAGCAGCATGCCCAACAGCATGGTCAGTGCCATGGTCGGTGCGCTCTTTAAGTTGATCGACGAGCCCTGGTGTAGCGTATTCCACCATTGCACAGAAAAATAAATGATCGGGACATTGATGACGCCGACCAGGGCGAGTACGGCGCCGGCCCGGTCGGCGCGCCGCGGTTCGTCGATCGATGCCTGTAGCGCCATGAAGCCAACGTAGAGAAACAGCAGGATCAACTCGGACGTCAGGCGTGCATCCCAGACCCACCAGGCGCCCCAGGTCGGCTTGCCCCACAGCGCTCCGGTCCACAATGCGAGAAAGGTGAACATGGCGCCGGTGGGCGCCAGCGCGCTGGCCATCATTGATGACAGGCGCGTGTTGAACGCCAGGCCGATGGCGGCCCAGAATGCCATCGCCATATAAATCAGCATCGACATCCATGCGGCCGGTACGTGCAGGAAGATGATGCGGTAGGCGTCGCCCTGTTGGTGATCGGTCGGCGCGAGTAAAAAGCCAGCGTACAGACCGATCACGCCAAGGATCACAGCAAGGGCGACAAACCAGGGGATCAGCTTTCCCGCAATCGGGAAAAAAGTCTGCGGCGACGCGTATTTGAACCAGCGAATGCGGCTCGACTCTCCGCTATCGGAAAGAAGGTTGTTGGAGATAGACACCGGTGGTAATGCTCCCAAAATTATGGTCCGGGCGGCTAGGCGGTGGTGCTAGTAAGCCGGGAAATTAAACTTCTCGAAAATGAGAAAGAGCCACATGCTGTTCTACTGCCGTACGCCCGGCATGGCCTAAATAAACGCCATCGCGTAGCGATCCGGATATAGCTTCTCGGTAGAGCAATTACTGTGCCACGTCACTCGAGAGAAATGCGCAGCGCTGCAGCCGTGGCCCATGGCGCCAGCGCTGCCGCGCCTGCCAGTACGCCTCCCAGCAACAGCAGATGCGCGCTGCCGCCGAGTCCACTGGCTTCGGCACCCACTGCGCCGGCGCCGAAGATCAGAACCGGGATATATAGTGGCAGTACCAGCAGCGATACCAGTACGCCGCCGCCGCGTACTCCGAGTGTCAGTGCTGCGCCGATCGCACCGATCAGGCTCAATACCGGCGTCCCGATCAGCAGGCTGAAAAACAGTACCGCAACCGACTCGCGCGGCAGGTCGAACTGTACCGCGAGCAAGGGTGCCAGCAATACTAGGGGCAGGCCCGAGACCAGCCAATGCGCAATGACCTTCCCGATCACGATCACTGTGAGCGGTTCGGCTGACAGCAGCATTTGCTCCAGCGTCCCGTCCGCATAATCCAGCGCAAACAAGCGCCCAAGCGCCAGCATCGACGCCAGCAGTGCGGCCACCCAGAGAATGCCCGGCGCCATGGTGCGTAGCAGCGCTGGCTCCGGCCCGACACCCAATGGAAATAGTGTAGCCACAATGACAAAAAAGAATAAGGTGGTCAGCACGTCAGAGCGGCGCCGAAACGCCAGCAGCAGGTCGCGCCGGATCACGCAGTTGAGTGCTTTCAGCATGAGGTATCCCGGCTCAGGTCGAGACGCAGCAGGCGTTGCGCGCTAAGATCGATTTCCTGATGCGTTGTATAAATAACCATGCCGCCATGCGCAAGATGCTGGTTCAGCGTGCCGCGCAGTTCCGTGACCGCGTTCTGGTCGAGTGCCGTAAACGGCTCGTCGAGAATCCACAACGACTTCTTCATGCCGAGCCGCAACCGCGCCAACGCGACACGTTTGCGTTGACCTTGCGATAAGGCCCGGGTCGGCAGATCGGCGGCCCGTGCCAAACCGAACTGTTCGAGTGCTGCGTAGGCCTGGTCGCGACTGACCGGATTACCTGATAGGGTTGAAGCGACGACCACGTTTTCCCACGCGGCCAGATCGTCTTTCACGCCGTTTGCATGGCCGAGATAGATCAGCTGGCTACCAAATTCCTCACGCACCGCGCGTATGTTGCGGCCGTTCCAGCGCACTTCTCCTGCTGCCGGGAACGCCAGGCCGCACAGCATGCGCAACAGGCTGGTTTTGCCGCTGCCATTGGTGCCTGCGACATGCATTGCGTCGCCTGCACTGATGTCGAAATTGATGTCATTGAATAGCTGTCGCTCGCCGCGCGTGCAAGCAAGCTGATACACCTGCAAAGTCATTTGCTACCTCCCTTGGCGCAGGATGGTACAGCATGATTCATGCGTGCAGGCGAAAAGGAAGGGAGCCGCGTGGCATTGTTATATGAATATTCAGAAGACGTGTTGAGCATCATGCTACTGGCCATTAAGAAAATAGATCGATGTGCATATCGATCTATTTCTTTGAAAATTCTGCAGGGTTACGTCCAACGAACTCGCGCGGGCGTCGCACCGGCCTTAGCCGTAGCTAGGGCCGCAAAATGTTTTGACTGAAAACGCGTTTATGCCGTGCTTGGTGATTCAGTGAATGACCATGTGCGTTTCTTGTCGTTTTCAATGCTCGGCGGCAGTACGATAAATTCGTCGCTACCGATGCGCGTCGCGGTATCGGATTCGCGGAAGCAACACTCATGCGCACAACCACTTCCTTCAACGGCTAGTCGCCGAGGTTTTGTCCTAGCCGATCACTGACCGGCTTGAATTTATCGAGAATCGAAGAACATCAGCGCCATTCGTGTGGTGTTTTGCCGCGACTTGACCAGCGCCTGCGGCAACCGGACGTTCAGTTCAGCAGTGCCGGTTCGAAAAATCGGTCAAGATTTAGAAATAGGCGAGATGACGGACCCGTTCCGCGCTTTCTTGCGTTCCGTGATATCGCGTATCGCGGCAAACAGCAGTGGCTTGCCGCCGATGACGATCCCAGCCGCATGGACCTCGACGTCAAACACCGTGCCGTCGCGGCGTCGGTAGCGGGTTTCGTACAGGATGTTCTTGTCTAGCGGTTGGCCGAATTTCACCTGTAGTTCCTCCGCAGACCATTGCGCTTCCCACTGCGCCAAGGTCATGCCGCGCATGGCTTGCTCCGTGTAGCCGAGCATGCTGCAAAATGCATCATTGACCAGCACGACTCTGCCATCCAGGTCGAGCACGTGGATACCATCGCTGGCGCTGCGCAACAACATCGCGTTCATGGCGCTTTCGTCAGCCAGAGCCTGCTGCACCTTTTTGCGTGCAATGATGTCATGAAATGCCACCACCGAGCCTATCGTCTGCCGCCCCCGCATGATCGGTCTGGCGTTGACGAATACCGGCAGCATACTGCCATCCTTGCGCCAGAACGCTTCGTCATGCGAACTATACGGAAGGCCGGAATCGAGTACGCGTCTCACTTCGCATTCTTGCGCTGGATACGGGGTGCCATCGGCGCGCGAGTGATGAAGCATGTCATGGCCATTCTGGCCGAGCAGCGCCGACTCTGACCAGCCTAGCAATCTCTGCGCCTCGGGGTTGCAGAAGGTAATCATCCCACTGTCGTCGGTCACGAACACGCCTTCACCAATGGTCGCGGTAATCTCGTGCAAGTGCGCTTCGCTTTCCAGCAACGCCTGTTCGGCCCTCTTGCGGGCGCTAATGTCGTGCACGATTGAGTACAACAAGACCTTGCCCTGATAGGCCAGCGGGCCGCTAAAGACCTCGACGTCGCGGATATCACCATTCTTCAGCCGGTGATGCCACTCCATGTGAATTCTTTTGCCTTCACTTACCTGATGCATCGCTTTCATGATGTGTTCGCGCGTGGCGAGGTTGATCTCGGCGATATTCATGGTGCGCAGTTGTTCCTGCGAATAACCCGTGAATGCCGCTGCCGCGGCATTGGCATCGACGATGCGGCCAGTGTCCGGCTCCACCAGGTAAGCGATCGAGGTGTTGTCTTGGAACATTTGCCGGTAACGCGTTTCGCGTTCGATCAGTTCCCGGTTCATCACCCGCGCCGCTTGCAGTGCGCGTTCCTTGCCGTTGGTCAGTAAAAGTGTGAGCAGGGTCAGCAGCAGGCTGATGCCGACGCCGGAATAGGCGACGATGCGCGGCGACTCGCGGTCCAGTTGGGCGTCGAAGCCGGGCAATGAGCGTATCTGTATGGTCCAGCTGTGGTTGGCAATCCGGATGCGCTGGATGGACTTGAACATGCCGGCGCCCGGTTTGCCGTCGACGTAGTCATGATCCTGGTCATACATCAGGGTGCCGGGCGACATGTGTTCACCGTCGAATAGCGCGATATCGAGCTTGGCAGCTTGTTCGCCATGCAAGCCATCCATCAGATCGTTCATGCGAAATGGCGCAGAAATCCAGCCAATGATGCTGGCGCGGCGCTCAGTGATGCTGTGGTGTGGGGCGCCAAATTTGAAGATGGGCAGATACATCAGGAACCCGGCTTGCACATTTCTATCGATTTCCTGGACCAGCGTCACCTTGCTGGTAATGACCGGCAGGTCAAGATCGCGCGCCTGCTCCATGGCAGTGCGGCGTACCGCTTGAGAGTAGGGGTCGTGGCCGAAGGCGCGCAGGTTTATGCCGGAAAACGGCTCGATGTAGATGACGGGGGTATAGATATCGCGCTCGCCGCCGGGATGGATCGCATAAGCTGGGAACCCTTCGCTGCGGATGGCAGCGATGTGGCGCTCTCTTTGCTCTTTCGGCACGATCTGAGCAAACGACAGCGCCTGAATGCCGGGATATTTTTCATCGAGGCGCAGCTTTTTGACGAAATGCCGGAATTCATCGCGGTTCATGAAATCGGCATGGGACATGAAGCCCTCTGCGCTGTGCAATACCTGCTCATAGGCAGCCATCCGCTGCTCGATCCGGGTGCTCGCTTCGCGCACGCTGAAATCGAAACTCGATTGCATTTCGTGCCGCGCATGTCCCGCGCTGCTGCGCCATAACTGGTAAGTAACGGCCAGGCTGGCGGCCAGTACCAGCACCGCCAGCAGATGGTATTTGCGAAGCCACTTTAATATCCGAGCCAGAAACGGGGACGCGGGCGACGCAGAAACAGGTGTTTGGGGCGGGATACATTCGGTCATCGAAGGAATCTGTACTTTCTGCAAGGGTGAGGATGCAATCTGTGATCTGAAGTGTAATGCCGGGGAGGGGTGTAGACGAAATGAAAAACTTGCCAAAAGTAATTATTTGCTCACACTGAATCTAACCGTCGCCACGTTCTCTTCTGATTTATACACAACAATGTCGATGACAAAAACACGCTAGTCGCCGATTAGACGCTGCATGCATTGAACAGTCCTAGGACCTGCTCAAGATCTTCTTAAAAATAAAACAAGAAAAGCTAAAGATACGAATTGAAGACTGGTACTTAGCTTTTTCACGCAGTTTTTTCATAGTCGTCACCATTTTTCCAGCCAGGCAAAAGAATGCTCTACACCCCAGCGCTTGGGTATAACGACAAAAGTATGCAGCTTGGCCACCTCTACTGAGGCACCCAGAATTTTGTGCGTCTCATCGGCAAATGGACGACCTGTATAGCCGCCATCAACAAGCATATTGACGACTTCCGATAAAGCGCCTTTATGCAGCCTGAACGCAGTCAATGCGCTTTTTCGATCCGTCACCACTGCCGTGGTAACCGTCATAGCATGCGGCACACCCTGTGTATCGACCGCAATATGGCGCTTGATGCCCGAGACCTTTTTACCCGCGTCATACCTTTTGCATTCCGCGCTGTCCGTATTTTTCACGCTCTGCGCATCAACGATGCAAAATGTGGTCTTCTCGTTGCGCCCATGGTTGACGCGAATCGCTCCAACCTGATTTTTTCAATGCCTGCTCCAGCAAGCTTAATTCCTCTTCCTATAGCTTGGCATTCCACTGGCAGAAATACGAATATACCGTACTCCATTTAGGAAAATCACTTGGCAGCATGCACCACCGACAACCGCTTTTCAGCACATATAGAACCCCACAAAACACCTCGTACAAATCCACTTGCCGTGGCTTGGTCTTCTTCCTTGCGCCTTCCAGCAACTCGCGAATTACTTCGCACTGCACTCGATTTATATCACTTGGGTAGACTCGTCTCATTCATGCACTTTACGACGGAATAATCCTTTTTTGGCAAAAAGATCTTGAACAGGTTTTAAAACAAAAAACCCGCATCAGCACTAGGCTAGAGGCGGGTTTTTGTGCGTTACTGGACTTCTTGAAACGTGTTCGTGGTGGTGATAGGTGGACTTGAACCACCGACCCCAGCATTATGAGTGCTGTGCTCTAACCAACTGAGCTATATCACCATTAGTTTATGTGGCTTATTGTATAAAACCACACTATTCAGGCCAAATAACCTGCCTGAACAACTAAGCCCTGCATTATGACCAGCCACTTTTTCTCTGTCAAGAAAATTGTCTGCCTTGGCCTGAATCTGCAGGGTACTTGGTTTTCAAATTGCCTGGTATTGATTGATGTGCAGCAATGCCTGATCGATTGCGTCCGGACTGAGGCAGTCCAGCGAAATGCGCTGCGGCATTGCGCGCAACCACGTTAGTTGGCGTTTGGCGAGCTGGCGGGTGGCGATAATGCCTTTTCCGCGCAGGGTAGGCAGGTCGTATTGTCCATCTAGATATTCCCACGCTTGGCGATAGCCGACGCAGCGGATGGAGGGCAGGCCGAGGTGCAGATCGCCGCGTGCGCGCAGGGTTGCCACTTCGTCAAGCAGATTGTGGCCGGGGCCGCCTTGCAACATGGCGTCGAAGCGGGTTTCGATGCGCTGGTGCAGCACGCTCCGGTCCGACGGTTCCAGCGCCAGCGATAGCAGGGTGAAAGGCAATTCTGTTTTGGGGCGCAACGCCAGTAGTTGCGACATCGGTTGGCCGGTCAGCGCAATGATTTCCAGTGCGCGCTGGATGCGTTGCGCGTCATTGGGTTTGAGCCGTGCTGCAGTCGTCGGATCAAGCTGCGCCAGTCTGGCGTGCATGGCGGGAGTGCCGATTTTGGCGGCTTCGAGATCGAGTTGTGCGCGCAGGGCAGGGTCGGCGGCGGGCAGAATGTCCAGCCCATCCATCAGCGCCTTGAAATACATCATGGTGCCGCCTACTAGCAATGGCAACTTGCCACGGGCACGGATTTCTGCGCTCAGTCGCAGTGCATCCTTGCAGAATTGCGCGGCGGAATAGGCGTCCAGCGGGTCGATGATGTCGATCAGGTGGTGCGGCGCGGCGGCTAGTTCGGCTGCGTTTGGCTTGGCGGTGCCGATGTCCATGCCGCGATAGACCAAGGCGGAATCGACCGAGATGATTTCGGATGGTATCCGGCGCGCAATTTCCAGCGCCATCGCAGTTTTGCCAGAAGCGGTGGGGCCCATGATGGCGACAGCCAGTGGTTTAGTGAGTTTCATTGTCCGCGTAGAAATAATTTGTCGAGGTCAGCGAGCGCTAACTGTACCCACGTCGGGCGGCCGTGGTTGCATTGGTCTGCGCGTTCGGTGGCTTCCATCTGGCGCAGCAGCGCGTTCATTTCCGGCACGGTCAGCGAACGGTTGGCGCGCACTGCGGTATGGCAAGCCAGCGTGCCGAGCAGCGCATTGCGCCGTTCGATCAACACCCGCGAACCGCCGAATTCGCGGATGTCGCGCAGTACGTCGCGCGCCAGGCTTTGCGCATCGGCGTTTTTCAGCAGCGCCGGCACGGCGCGCACCGCCAGCGTGGTGGGCGATACCGCGCTGATGTCGAAACCGAGCGATTCCAGGATGGCGCGGCTTTCTGCAGCGGTGCCGACTTCCACTGCATCGGCGTAAAAGGTGACGGGAATCAGCAGCGCCTGTACCTGCATCGCATCCGCGTCCAGCGCGTTTTTGAGTTGCTCGTACAGGATGCGTTCATGCGCGGCGTGCATGTCCACCAGCACCAATCCCTGGTTGTTTTGCGCCAGGATGAAAACCCCATGCAACTGCGCCAACGCGAAGCCGAGCGGATGCTCATAGTCGTCGTTATCGGCGTCGTCCGGCAAGGCCTGCATTGGTTGCGGGGCGATAGCCGGGGGCAACGATTCCGGTGCCGCTGCGGCGAATAGCGCGCCGTAACTGGCGGTCGATTGCGCGACACCGAAACCGGAATTTGCCCGGCTGAATTGTGGTGGTGCAGCATCAGAACGCAACTGAGCGCCAAACGTGGTTTGTTGCTGCTCGCGCATCCACGGCATTGCGCCTGAAGGCGATGCCAGTGGTGCCGGTGCGGTGCCGAATGCGGTGGCCGAGGTTTGCGCCAGCGCGCGCTGCACGACGTGGAACACGAACTGGTGCACTGCGCGGCTGTCGCGAAAGCGCACTTCGATCTTCGACGGATGGACATTCACATCGACCAGCGCCGGGTTGAGTTCCAGCGCCAGCACGTAGGATGGGTAGCGGTCGCCGTGCAGCACGTCCTGATAGGCGGCGCGCACGGCATGGGTAAGCAGTTTGTCGCGCACGAAGCGGCCGTTGACGTAGAAATATTGCGCGTCAGCGCGGGCCTTGGCAGCGGTCGGAAGGCCGGCGAAACCGTGCAGGCGCAAGCCGCTTGCTGCGTCGCCAGCGGATTCATCCAGCGCCAGTCGGGCCGTGGCGAAGTTGTCGCCCAGGATATGCGCGCTGCGTTGCGCCACCTCGGTCGCGTTCCAGTGGTCGATGGTCTTGCCGTTGTGCGACAGCGAAAAAGAGACGTCCGGCCGCGCCAGCGCGATGCGGCGCACCACTTCGGCGCAATGGCCGAATTCGGTCTGTTCGGTCTTCAAAAATTTGCGCCGTGCCGGGGTATTGAAATACAAGTCTTGCACATCGATGGTAGTGCCGGGCGCGCCCGAGGCGGGCGCTGTGCTGCTGGCAGATGTGCCGGAAATTTCCCATGCATGGGCGGCATCCAAGGTGCGCGAAGTCAGCGTCAGTTGCGCCACCGAAGCAATCGATGCCAGCGCTTCGCCCCGAAAACCCAAGGTGGCGACGTTTTCCAGATCGTGCAGCGAGGTAATCTTGGAAGTTGCATGACGCGCCAGCGCCAGCGGCATTTGCTCCGGCGCGATGCCGCGTCCGTTGTCGGTGATGGCGATACGCTTGACGCCGCCTTGTTCCAGCCGCACGGTGATGTGGGTGGCCCCGGCGTCGAGCGCATTTTCAAGCAATTCCTTGACCACCGCAGACGGCCGCTCCACCACTTCGCCGGCGGCGATTTGGGAGATCAATTGGTCGGATAAAGCCTGGATTGGGCGGTGTGGGTCGAGCGGAGCATTCATAAGGCAGATTATAGCTGGGGTGCTAGTGTATTATTTCGCACGCCCAATTGATGGCTAATTGAACATTAGGAGAAGTATGGAATTCATGCAATTTTTCGACATGATCTTGCATGTCGACAAGACGCTCGGTCATTTGCTGGAAAACTACGGGGCCATGGTGTACGCGGTGTTGTTTGTGATTGTGTTTGCCGAAACCGGGCTGGTGGTATTTCCGTTTTTGCCGGGCGATACGCTGCTGTTCATCGGCGGCGCTTTCTGCGCCACCGGCGCGATGGATGTCTGGTTGCTGGTCAGCATATTGCTAGCCGCAGCGGTTGGCGGCAATACGCTCAATTACTGGATCGGCTCCGCCATCGGCCAGAAAGTGTTTACCCACGATTACAAGTGGATCGACAAGAAGGCGTTGCACAGGACGCACATGTTTTTTGAAAAACACGGAGGCAAGACCATCATCCTGTGCCGTTTCGTGCCGATTGTGCGTACTTTTGCACCGTTTGTGGCCGGGGTGTCGAAGATGACATTCAGCAAATTTCAGCTGTTCAATGTGACCGGCGCGCTGCTGTGGGTGGGCGGACTGGTTGCTGCCGGATATTTTTTCGGCAATATCCCGATCATTCGCGATCACCTGAACACCATCGTCTTAATCGGTGTGGCCGCTGCGGTGGTGCCGCTGATGCTGGGCGGGTTGTGGAAGTTTTATCGGAAAGTGACTGGAAAGTCGCCGGCCTGAGATGCTTTGTCATGCTCCGGGTTATTGGAATTTACCGGGGTATGCCAAAAAAAATACCAGTTACCGCATGTATATATGCGGTAACTTGAAATACATAAAGCAGTATGTTATTCCGTAAGGATGTGCCTGTAAAACCCGCTCACAGCGTCGTTTTGCGCAGCCGCAACGCGTTGGCAATCACCGATACCGAGCTAAAACTCATTGCTGCGCTGGCGATCATCGGGCTGAGTACGATGCCGAACCAGGGAAATAGCGCGCCGGCGGCAATCGGCACCCCGACAAAGTTGTAGATGAAAGCGAAGAACAGGTTTTGCCGGATGTTCTTCATCGTGTGCTGGCTCAGCAGCCGGGCCTTGGCGATGCCGCGCAAGTCGCCCTTGACCAGCACCACATGGGCGCTGTTCATGGCGATATCGGTGCCGGTGCCCATCGCGATGCCGACATCGGCCAGCGCCAGCGCCGGCGCATCGTTGACGCCGTCGCCGGCCATGGCAACGATGCGGCCCTGTTTTTTCAGTTCCTCGATCAGCTTGAATTTATCCTGCGGCAATACTTCCGCCTTGACTTCATCCAGCCCGAGTTGGCGGCCGACCGCCTCTGCGGTGGCGGCGTTGTCGCCGGTGAGCATGATGATCCGCAAGCCCGAAGCGCGCAGCAAATGCAGCGCTTCCGCGGTGCTGGCCTTGATCGGATCGGCCACGCTGATCAAACCTTTGATCCGGTTTGCGCTGGCGATAAACATCACCGTTTGACCTTGTGCGCGCAATGTCTGCGCGCTATCGCGCAGCGCGCTGGTGTCTGCTCCGGCATCGTCCATCAGGCGCTGGTTGCCGAGCGAAATCAGGACTCCGTCGATGTGACCTTGCACGCCTTTGCCGGTGACTGAGTTGAACTGTTCGACCGCTGGCAGTGACGCGTTCTGTTCTTGTGCATAATCGACGATTGCTTGCGCCAGCGGATGCTCGCTGAGTTTTTCCAGTGCGGCCGCTGCGGCCAGAACCTCGGCTTGGCTGAAACCGTCGGCGGCGATCACGCTTTGGACTTTCGGTTTGCCTTCGGTCAGGGTGCCGGTTTTATCGACCACCAGCGTATCGACTTTTTCCAGCCGTTCGAGCGCTTCGGCATTCTTGATCAGGATGCCTTCGCCGGCACCGCGGCCGATCCCGACCATGATTGAAATCGGTGTCGCCAGCCCCAGCGCGCAAGGGCAAGCAATGATCAGGACCGATACCGCAGCGACCAGCCCGTACGCCATCGCCGGCGCTGGGCCGAGCCAAGTCCATAGTAGAAAACTGAGTACCGACGAGGCCATCACCGCCGGCACGAACCAACCGGAAACCCGGTCGGCCAATTTTTGGATCGGTGCGCGCGAGCGGCTGGCCTGATTGACCATTTGCACGATTTGCGACAACAGCGTGTCGGCGCCGACTTTTTGCGCTTGCAGCAGGAAGGTGCCGGTCTGATTGACGGTGCCGGCGCTGGCTTGGCTGCCGATTGTTTTAGTGACTGCCATTGGTTCGCCGGTGATCATGGATTCATCGACATTCGAGTGGCCGTTGGTCACTTTTCCATCGACCGGTACTTTGTCGCCCGGTTTGACGCGCAGGATGTCGCCGACCTGCACCTGATCCAGATGGACTTCTTCCTCGCTGCCATCGGGTTTGACCCGCAGCGCGGTATTCGGCGCCAGCGCCAGCAGCGCACGGATAGCGCCATTGGTGCGCGAACGGGCGCGCAACTCCAGCACCTGACCCAGCAGCACCAGCGTGATGATGACCGCCGAAGCTTCGAAATACAGCGGCGCCATGCCGTTCATCTTGAACGCTTCCGGCAACGCTTCGGGAAACAGCAGTGCGATCACGCTGAACAGGAAGGCGGCCGAGGTGCCCAGTCCAATCAAGCTGAACATGTTGAGATTCCAGCTCCGGAACGAGTCAAACCCACGCTGGAACAGCGGCCAACCGGCCCACAACACTACCGGCGTAGCCAGCACGGCCTGCAGCCAGCCGAAAGCGTTCATGCCGATCCGGTGCCCGATATCTGCGCCGGGGATCATGTCGCCCATCGTCATCAGCAGCAAGGGCAGCGACAGCGCGGCGCTGATTTTCAGGCGGCGCGTCATGTCGTCAAGTTCGCTGGTGTCCTCTTCGATGCTGGCTTCCATCGGTTCCAGCGCCATGCCGCATTTGGGGCAGGTGCCGGGGCCGACTTGCTGTATCTCAAGATGCATCGGGCAGGTGTAGATCGCATCTGCGGCGGCCGGCGTCGTTCTCGGTTTGGCTGGCGTCATCGGTTTGGGTGGATGCGCCAGAATCCCTTCGGGATCGGCCTTGAATTTGGCGACGCAGGAAGTGCTGCAGAAATAATAGGTGACGCCGTTGAAAGTCGCCGATTTATCCGGATTGGCAGCGGCCTTCATGCCGCAGACTGGGTCGGTGTAAGGCTTGTCTATGGCTGGCGCAGGTGCTATCGGCACTAACACTCCTGCCGGCACGGTTGCTGCCACCGAAATTTTCAACAGCTTGGCAGACTGCACATACGCCAGCGGCTCAGCGTTGAATTTTTCGACGCAGGAAGTGCTGCAAAAATAATAAATCTTGCCCTGATACATCGCCTTTTTAGCAGGATCGGCCGCCACTGTCATGCCGCAGACCGGATCGGTGTATTGCCGCATGGCGTTGCCACTGCTGCTGTCGGTCATGGTCGATTGCGCGTGTGCGCCGCCGCAGCATTGCGCTGCGGCCGGAATCGAACTTGGTGCCGGTGCGGAATCTTGTCGCTGTTTCATCGCTGCTCCTTGAAATGTTGATGGTCTGGTCGTAGTATGGACCCCGTACCCAACAACAGAGTCAAGCCCATTTTGAGGACAAAATCCATGCAAGTAGAAAATTTGACGATAGGACGCCTGGCGCGTGCCGCCGGAGTCGGGGTGGAGACGGTGCGCTACTACCAGCGCCGCCAGTTGTTGCCGCTGCCGGTTGCGCAAGACAGTGCGTTTCGGATCTATCCTGTGGCGTTGATTGATCGCATCCGCTTCATCAAACGTTCGCAGGAATTGGGGTTTTCGCTGGATGAAATCGAGGCATTGCTGCAACTGGAAGACGGCAGCGACCGGGCGGCGATTCGCGAACTGGCGGCCGACAAGTTGCAGCATATCCGCGCCAAGATCGCCGATCTGGCGCGCATGGAGAGCGCCTTGCACCACTTGATCCATCAATGCGCGGCGACCGATCAGGCTAAGCCTTGTCCGATCATCGCAGCGCTGGCGGGGTCGACATGCTGAGCAAAGTAGGATGGGTGCAAGCCATCATGTTTGTTGTTTAGATACATGATGGGTTGCACCCATCCTACGAAACTCTTGGTAACCGGATCAGGTCATCCGGTTCTTCGACAGCGGTGGATTTTTCGCAAAGTATTTCTTGATGCCATTCATTATCGCGTCGGCCATCTGATCCTGATAGGCGTTATCGGTAAGTTTGGCTTCTTCTTCGGGGTTCGAAATGAAGGCGGTCTCGATCAGCACCGATGGAATGTCGGGTGCTTTGAGCACCGCAAAACCGGCTTGCTCGACGGAGCCTTTGTGCAGCCGGTTGATGCCGCCGATCTCGCCCAGAATCGCTTTTCCCAGCTTCATGCTGTCATTGATCTGCGCGGTGGTGGACAGGTCGAGCAGCACGCTGGCCAGCTGCCGGTCATGGTTCTTGATGTTTACGCCGCCGATCAGGTCGGCCGCGTTTTCCTTGTTGGCCAGCCAGCGCGCGGAAGTTGAAGAAGCGCCTTTTTCCGAGAGCGCGAACACCGACGAGCCGCGCGCGGTCGGCAGCACAAAGGCGTCGGCATGGATCGACATGAACAGATCGGCCTGCACCCGGCGCGCCTTTTGCACCCGCACATGCAGCGGCACGAAGTAATCGGCGTCGCGAGTTAGCATCACGCGCATATTGGGTTGTTGTTCGATCTTTGCTTTCAGGCGCTTGGCAATCGCCAGCACAATATTTTTTTCGTAACTGCCGCCGCGACCGACCGCACCGGGGTCTTCGCCACCATGGCCGGGGTCGATTGCGATGGTGATCATGCGCGTCATGGCTGGCGCATTACCGCTGCGGTACTCGGGTTTCGGCTCGATTTTGGCAAGCGGCGGTTCGGGCTTGATCTGCGGCAGAGTATCGATGGTTGCCGTCGGGTTGTCGAAAGGCCGGTCGACCGGCCGCTCGCCTGATTCGATCAGGGCGGCAATCGGGTCATATTCGCGGGTCGGATACAGATCGAATACCAGCCGGTGCTGGTATTCGCCGACCGGCGCCAGGGTAAATACTTGCGGCCGGACTTCCGTTTTCAGATCGAACACTAGCCGCACCACGTTTGGACGGTTTTGCCCGACTCGTACCTGGCTGATGTAGGGATCGTTGGACTGAATCTTGGCGATCAGTTCCTTCAGGGTTGGATTGAGCTCCAGCCCTTCGATATCGACCACCAGCCGGTTTGGATTTTGCACCAGAAAATGGCTGGCTTTCAGGTCACTGTCGTTTTCCAGCGTGACGCGGGTGTATTCGTCCGACGGCCAGACCCGCACTGCGACGATTTGCGCGGCAAATGAAAGCGACGGTGCGATCAGGGATAGCAGCAGTGTGCTGCCGGCTTTAAGGACGATGCGGCGGGTTGCCGCTGTGCTGCCAGGTTTCATAAATTGGGTGCGAAGTGCAGGCGGTCGAGGCATTGTGACCCTTTGGCTGACAAGGCCTGTAATTCTACATCACGCCCCAGTCCTGCCACAGTCAGAAATAT
Organism: Gelidimonas diazotrophica; assembly: GCF_055694025.1. Classification (NCBI taxonomy): domain Bacteria; kingdom Pseudomonadati; phylum Pseudomonadota; class Betaproteobacteria; order Burkholderiales; family Oxalobacteraceae; genus Gelidimonas; species Gelidimonas diazotrophica. Next base: position 2,351,337 of record NZ_CM146349.1, on the reverse strand, counting down.
GCTGATATCGGGCGGAGGAAGTACTGTATCGGCTTTTTCCGGCCATTCGACGATGCAGATATTGCGCTCGTTAAACGCTTCCCGAAAACCGGCATCGAGAAATTCTTCCGCAGACTGCATCCGGTACAAGTCAAAATGGATCAAATGTACCGCCTCGTCGTCGATGTGGATGGTATAGGGCTCGGCCAGCGTATAGGTCGGGCTCTTGACGTGGCCGGCGTAACCGGCCGCATGTAAAAGGGCTCGGGTCAGCGCGGTCTTGCCGGTCCCAAGCTCGCCGTGCAGATAAATGGTCAAGCCCGGCGCCAGCGCGCGCGCCAGTGCTGCGCCCAGTGCGACGGTGCCGGCTTCGTCATGTAGATGGATCTGGTGGTGGAGTTGCTGCATCTCGTAAAATGGTTTCTCTTGTATTGGCTTAGGCTGGGTTGAACGATGTTTAAACCTGGAGGTTTATGAATATGACTGAGAATGATAATTTACTCGCACTGGCGCTGCGTATCAAGGCGTGGGGGCGTGAACTCGGGTTTTCCGAGGTGCGTATTGCCGATATTGATCTGGCGCATGCCGAAGCCGGCTTGCAGGCCTGGCTCGATAAGGGCTTTCATGGCGAGATGGGGTATATGGCCGCGCACGGCATGAAGCGCGCCCGGCCGGCGGAACTGGTGCCCGGTACCGCGCGCGTGATCACGCTGCGCATGCCGTATTTACCACAGTCGGCATCCGGATGGCGCGACAAGGAAGCAGCGCGCCAGAGCCAGCCGGCGGCGGCGAAGATCTCGATCTATGCGCGCGGACGCGACTATCACAAGGTGTTGCGCGGGCGCTTGCAGCAGTTGGCCGATCGCATCAAAACCGAAGTGGGCGAATTCGGCTATCGCGTGTTTACCGATTCGGCCCCGGTGCTGGAGGTCGAACTGGCGCAGAAATCCGGTCTCGGCTGGCGCGGCAAACATACGCTGCTGCTGAGTCGGGACGCCGGTTCGATGTTTTTTCTGGGCGAATTGTTTACCGATTTGCCGTTGCCGGTGGATGCGCCGATCATGCCCCATTGCGGCGCTTGCAGCGCCTGCATCGACATCTGCCCGACGCAGGCGATAGTCGCGCCGTATCAGGTCGATGCCCGGCGCTGTATTTCTTATCTGACGATTGAACTCAAGGGCAGCATCCCGGTGGAATTGCGCGGGTTGATCGGCAACCGCGTGTACGGCTGCGACGATTGCCAGTTGGTGTGTCCGTGGAACAAGTTTGCACAACAGGCCACGGTTCCCGATTTCGAGGTGCGCAATGGACTCGATGACGCGATGCTGGTCGATCTGTTCGGCTGGAGCGAAGAGCAATTCAATCGCAATCTGGAAGGCAGTCCGATCCGCCGCATCGGCCATGAATGCTGGCTGCGCAATTTGGCGGTGGGCCTGGGCAATGCGGCCGGATGCGGCGTCGATACTGCAGCCATGGTGGCAGCGCTCAAGGCGCGGCTGGAGCATCCGAGCGCGATGGTGCGCGAACATGTGATCTGGGCGCTGGAACAGCATGGCGCACCCTACACCGCTGCGGCTGAATAATTGCGATTTTCGTAAAAATATGGAGTATGGCAATTTTCATGCCATTTTCCGCATATATTCATTGCGGTATTTAATATACTCATCAATATATTTGCTGAATGGCGAATTTGATCAATTCGGCCTGGCCATCGATGTTGAGCTTGCGCTTGATGTTCAGGCGGTGGGTTTCGACCGTTCGCACACTCAGGGCCAGCGTGAGGGCGATTTGCTTGTTTGATTTTCCCTCGGCAATTTGCTGCAGTATTTGTCGTTCGCGCGCAGTCAGTAACAGTACCGGCGTCATCGGTCGCGAGAGTTGCCTGGCCAGGGCTGCACTGTAATAAATGCCGCCTGAAATGACGGTTTCGATCGCAAACACGATGTCCTGCCCCGGTGCGTCTTTCAACACATAGCCGCGCGCACCTGCTTGCATTGCCTGCATCACGTATTCAGCCTTATCGTGCATGCTCAATATCAGCACGGCGATTTGCGGAAACATTGCATGAAACTGCGCGGTCAGTTCGATGCCGTTGATGCCCCGCAGATTGATATCCATCAGCACCAGATCGATTTTCATGTTGTGCGCGTGATGCAGCGCTTCTTCCGCACCGCCAGCCTCGGCCACCACCTGGAAAGCGGCAACCGCCTCCAGTCGGGCGCGCAAGCCATCGCGCACCAGGGGATGGTCGTCGACCAGCAGGATTTTGATCAATGGTTTGGCGGACATGGGATGGTAGAGAGTTAGTGTCGCAGCACGGAGGCCTGCACCGTGGTGCCGTTGGGTGACGAGGTGAGACTTAACTTTCCGCCGACAGCTTCCAGTCGCTCTGTCATGTTGCGCAAGCCGATGCCGCGCTTCGGGTGGCCGTCGATATGATCGACGTCGAAACCAACGCCATCGTCGCAGACGACCAGCGTGACGCAGCGCGAATTACCTTCCAGCCGTATCGATATCTGGCCGGCGCTAGCGTGGCGCTCGATATTGGTCAGCGCCTCCTGGGCAATCCGAAACAGCACCGTATTGGCGACATCGGGCAAGCCGTCCGTGGTGCCGGTGGCATTGAAGTCGGTCGGGGTGGCGGCATGCGCGATGAATTCATGCACCAGATGCTTTAGCGCTGCCGCCAAACCGAGGTCGTCCAGAATCGCCGGGCGCAGGTCGTGTGAAATCCGGCGGACCTCGCCCAGGACGTCATTGAGTTGCGCCGCCGTGCGCTCGAACGTGCGCCGCGCCGCAATGGATTGTTCGGGCGTTCCCGCCAGTTTGATGATGCCGGCCTCGATTTGTAATTTGATCGAAACCAGCCATTGGCTGATGCCGTCATGTAAATCGCGCGACAATCTGGCGCGTTCTTCCTCTTGCGAATGGACCACGCGTTGCGCCAGCACCTTGAGCTTGGCATCGGCCACGCGATGCTCGCTGATGTTCAACACCAGGCCTGACAGCGCCACTGCAACCGCGCTCAAGGTTGCTATCGCGGCGATCCAGAGCATCGTGTTCTGGATATTGCCCGAGACTTGCGCATCGATTTTTGCCAGCGCCTCATCCACATCGTCCAGATAAATGCCGGTGCCCAGTATCCAGCCCCAGCGCGGCAGCGCAACCACGTATCCGAGTTTGAGAGCCGTATTGTGGCTGGACGGTTTTACCCACTGATAACGGACGAAACCACCGCCTTCGTTGGCACGACTAATCAGATTCTGGATCGTCGGTTTGCCATCGGCATCTTTCATATTCCATAAGTTCTGACCGACCAATTCCGGCTGGCGCGGATGCATGATGTTTTTGCCTTGCAAATCGTAGACGAAGAAATAGCCGTCATGCCCGTAATCGAGCTTTGCCAGAATGGCTTTGGCTTCATCCAGCGTGGCGCTATCGGTTCGGCCTGACTCGTACAGGTGCGCAATCGAACGCGTTGCCAGACTGACGTAGTGGGTCAGTTCGGCTTTCTTGGTCGCCAGATACGCGCTCTGGATCGTGGCGCGCTGTTGTTGTCCCAATGCGGTTGCCTGTTGGCGCACCGCAATCGCAATTGCACATAGAGCCAGAATAAGCGGCGCGATGGCAAGCAATATGATTTTTTGCCGTAATTTCATGGCGCTACTTTACAGCTAATTCGTCCCGACCTTCTGCGTAGTACTACGCATGCGTTTTACGTAGTTCCGCGCTTGCGAACGAAAGCCCTATGCCAAATACTGTGCAACAAGTCGCAAAACGCTCAAAAAAAACCTTTTGAAGCGCGGTTTTTTGCATTTGAAAAACAATAATTCATCCCATTTTGGAGGAAGACAATGCATCATCTCGCCAGTAAACTTGGCTGGTTCGCGCTCGCCATCGTCGGTGCATTCGCATGTGGCCTGATCGCCTTGGAACACGGCGAATCCATCAGCGCGGTCTGGATCGTCATCGCATCGGTCTGCGTCTATCTGATCGCGTACCGCTTTTACAGCCTGTTCATCGCCAACCGCGTTTTGGGACTGGACGCCAATCGCATGACGCCCGCGCACAAGTTCAACGACGGCCTGGATTTCGTGCCAACCAACAAATATGTGTTGTTCGGCCATCATTTTGCCGCGATTGCCGGGGCCGGCCCTTTGGTTGGCCCGGTGCTGGCGGCCCAGATGGGCTATATGCCCGGCATGCTGTGGATTCTGGCCGGCGTCGTGTTCGCCGGCGCGGTGCAGGATTTCATCGTGCTGTTCATTTCGATGCGGCGCGACGGCCGCTCGCTGGGCGATCTGATCAAGTCCGAATTGGGCCAGGTGCCGGGCGTGATCGCCTTGTTCGGAACCTTCATGATCATGGTCATCATCCTGGCGGTGCTGGCGCTGATCGTGGTCAAGGCGTTGACCGATTCGCCGTGGGGCAGCTTTACCGTGATTGCGACGATCCCGATCGCGCTGCTCATGGGCGTGTACACCCGTTATATCCGTGTCGGGCGCATTGGGGAAGTGTCGCTGATCGGCTTCGTGCTGCTGATGCTGGCCATTATCGGCGGGCAATATGTGCAGGAAATTCCGGCGCTGGCCGCGATGTTTACCTTCAGTGGCAAGGAATTGACCTGGATGCTGATCGGTTATGGCTTCGTCGCGTCCGTGTTGCCGGTCTGGCTGCTGCTGGCGCCGCGTGATTATCTGTCCACTTTCCTGAAAATCGGCACCATCGTCGGTCTCGCGGTCGGCATCATGTTCCTTTCGCCGCACCTGAAGATGCCGGCCTTCACGCAGTTTGTGGATGGCTCCGGCCCGGTCTGGTCCGGCAGCCTGTTCCCGTTCCTGTTCATCACGATCGCCTGCGGCGCGGTGTCCGGTTTCCATGCGCTGATTGCATCCGGCACCACGCCCAAGATGATCGAAAACGAGAGTCATGCGCGCTTCATCGGTTACGGTGCGATGCTGATGGAATCGTTTGTGGCGATGATGGCGCTGGTTGCCGCTTCGACTATCGAGCCCGGCGTGTATTTTGCGATGAACAGCCCGGCCGCGCTGATCGGCAGCACTGCTGAATCTGCTGCGCAAGCGATTTCGCAATGGGGTTTTTATGTCACGCCGGAGATGCTGACGCAAACCGCGCTGGATGTCGGCGAGAAATCCATCATCTCGCGTGCCGGCGGCGCACCGACCCTGGCGGTCGGGATGTCTCAGATATTGTCGGGCTTTACCGGCGGCAAGGCGATGATGGCGTTCTGGTACCACTTCGCGATTTTGTTCGAGGCACTGTTCATTCTGACCGCAGTCGATGCGGGTACTCGCGCCGGGCGCTTCATGTTGCAGGATTTGCTCGGCACCTTCGCGCCATCGATGAAGCGTACCGATTCGCTGGTGGCCAGCCTGACTGCAACCGCTCTGTGCGTTGCCGCTTGGGGATATTTCCTGTATCAGGGCGTGGTCGATCCGCTGGGCGGGATCAATACCTTGTGGCCGCTGTTCGGCATTGCCAACCAGATGCTGGCCGGCATCGCATTGATTCTCGGCACTTGCGTGCTGTTCAAGATGAAGCGCGACCGTTTCGCCTGGGTCACCATCCTGCCAACCTTCTGGATCTTGATCTGTACGCTGACCGCCGGCTGGCAAAAGATGTTTGATGCCAATCCGCGCGTGGGCTTCCTGGCGCACGCCGGCAAGTTCAAGACCGCACTCGACGAGGGCAAACTGCTGGCGCCGGCCAAATCGATCGAGCAAATGCAGCAAGTGATCTTCAACGATTACCTGGATGCCGCACTGAGTGGTTTCTTCATGCTGGTGCTGCTCAGTATGCTGGTGTTCGGCATCCGGACGGTGCTGGTGGCGCGCGCTGCGGGCAAGGCTACTTCCAAAGAGACGCCATTTGAGACATTGCCGGCCAGCGCAATGCCGCAAGTCTGATGTTCGATGAAATTGCCAAAGCCGGGCGCTATCTCGGGCAATCGATGCGACTGATGGTCGGCTTGCCCGAGTACAGCACCTATGTCACGCATATGGAAGCGACGCATCCTGACTTGCCGATGATGTCGTACGAGGAGTTTTTCCGCGAACGGCAAGAGGCGCGTTACGGCGGCAATGGCAAGGTCGGGCGCTGCTGCTGACGGTTGTTGCTAACGATTGTTGCTAACGATGTTGCTAATAATCGCGGCGGCTGCAGGTGCGCTCGCCGCGCACCTGATCATCACGCGCAGATGTTCCGTTGCAATATATTGCAGGGGAGTATGGCTCGAATATATCTGATTACCGCATATATTCAGGCGGTAATTTAAAATACCCTGTCCTGTATATGGCTGTATATGACTTGCGAAAGCGCCCGGCGGGAATGTGCGACTAATGCACCAGGGCCAGCCAGAGCGGCAGGCTCAATACCGATAACACGGTTCCTGCCGAAATCAGGAATGCCACAAACGGCCCGTTGCCGCCCAGCCGGCTGGCCAGCACATAGGCGCTCGATGCGGTCGGCAATGCGCAAAACATCACCGCCATTTGCAATTGCAGCGGCGGCAGACGCAGCCAAGTTCCGAGCCCGAAAGCCAGCGCCGGCACCGCCAGCAATTTAACGCCGATGAAATACGCCGCGATCCCTTTGGATGCGTGCAGGCCGGATAGCTGCAAACCGGCGCCCACTGCGATCAGCCCCAGCGCAATCGAGGCGTTGCCGAGTCGCGCCAGCGTCGCGCCCAGCACGTCCGGCAGCGCCACGCCGGCCAGATTGCACAGCGTCCCGGCGGCAGTCGCCAGCAGCAGCGGATTTTTAGCCAGCTCCTTAAGCAGGCCGCCATTCTTGTGCACCAGCGCATGCACTGCCGCCATATTGCACAGCGGCACTGCAAAACCGATGATCAGCGCCATCAAAGCCGTGCCTTGCTCACCCGCCAGCCGCGACGCCACCGCCAGCCCGATATACGAGTTGAAGCGGAAGGCGGTTTGCACGCCCGACTCGAAAATCATCGGTTTCGACTGGAACAAAGGCTTCGCCAGCCAGCCCAGCGCGATACCGCTGCAGCAGGCCGCCAGACTTACTACCAGCAGATTGCCGGTGGCATGGAAATCAAATGGTGTGCGTGCGGTCGAATAGAACAACAGCGCCGGAAACAGGATGAAATACACCAGCCGGTCCACGCCCGGCCAGAAATCATCGCCCCAACGCATGCAGCGCTTGAGCAGAAAACCGAGCAGGATCAGGGAGAAATCAGGGAACAGGAGAGAAGCTATCGTCATGCGGCGTTCACAGCCTTATTGAGTGAGCGCAACTATCTGCGCATGCTGGCTAAATACCCGATCGCGTCCGCCTTGTTTGGCCAGGTACATGCGCTGGTCGGCCAACTCGATCAACGCTTTCCAGTCTGTGGTCAGATCGGCGCTGCGCTCGGCGATACCGATGCTGGCGGTCAGCGGCGTACTGTCTGGACGGATGCCGAAACCAATACTGCGCAGTCGCAACAGCGCCGCTTCCGCCTGCATCAGATCGGTGTTGGGCATGATCAGCACAAATTCCTCGCCGCCCCAGCGCGCCAGCATATCGCCACCGCGCAGATTGTTGCTGACGATAGCGGTCATGTCGAGCAGCGCCTTGTCGCCCGCTTCGTGACCGAAGCTATCGTTGATGCTTTTGAAGTGATCCAGATCGATGAAGGCTACCGCCAGCGCTGCATTGCTGCGGCTGGCGATGGTGTACTGCAGTTCCAGCACTTCCTCGCCGCTGCAGCGTGAAAAAACCCCGGTCAGCGGGTCACGGATGGCCTGGCGCACCAGAGCGATCATGAACGCCAGCTGGCTCATGCCGGCCAGCGTCGAGACGCCGGTGATCAGCACCAGCAGCCAGAAAGCGCCGGCGAACGACGGCCAGTCCAGCGTGACCCAACGCAGCGAACCGGCGATACCTTGGGCGATCAGGATCGGGCTGGCGATCACCAGATTTTCCAGCAGGGTGAGCGGAAAGATGGCTAGTCCGGCCAGCAGCACGAACGGCAAAAAGGCATAACCGGCGCCGATTGCGGCCGAGATGCCGGTCAACTGGTAGTGGCCGAGCAGCGCATAGGAAGCGACATAAAAAGCGGTCGGGATGGCAAACAGCAGCGCCATCGCGCGGTAGGCATCGAACAGGTCGCCGTTGGGCCGGTAATACAGCAACAGGCTGGCGAAGGCAGCACATGCCAGCAGCCGCATCAGAGCCAGGTTGAGCCACAGCGGAAAGGGAAAGACGACCAGATCGACCACGCTCCAGAGCGGCGTCAAGACCGCGAACAGGAATGCGAACAGGCGCACCCGGTTGACGATCATGGTCGCGCGGCGCCGCGCCAGCAAGCTCAGATGCGGATGGGGTGACGCCAGCCAGCCCAGTTCTGCCTGTTGAAGTTCTCCCGGCATCAGGCCGGTCAGTCGGTGCCAGACGAAGTCTGTAATGCGCTGCATGGTCATTTTTATAGTCTCGTTTTGATTGCTTAAATACAATTTTTTGAGAATGATATCAGATCAGAAAGGCGTCGCGCGCTACAAATTGGTATGTCTGAGGCTGTAACCAAATGCGCATATCGTTGCTGGCGTCACATTCCGCATGCAATCGTGATGCTCCAGCGCGCATTCGCGCTACTTGGGAATTGTGATTGCCCGGATATTTTTGTTGTCGAATCCATGTGCGGCACCGCGCAACCGCAGATTGGAGTTCTGCTGTTCACTGGGCGGCTTTGTCTGCGAATTGCAAATGATACAGATTGGCGTAGACGCCATTTGTGGCAAGCAGGTCATGATGGGACCCTATTTCAACGATGTGACCGTTGGCCAGTACCGCAATCCGATCAGCGCGTTCAATCGTTGACAGCCGGTGCGCGATCACCAGCGTGGTGCGGCCTTGCATCAACTGGTCCAGCGCAGCCTGCACCGCGCGCTCGGACTCCGAGTCCAGCGCGGAAGTCGCTTCATCCAGAATCAGGATCGGCGCATCCTTGTAAATCGCCCGTGCAATCGCCACACGCTGCCGTTGGCCACCGGACAGGCGCATGCCGTTCTCGCCGATCATTGTCTCCAGCCCGTCCGGCAGCGCAGCCACGACGTCGCTCAGATGCGCCGCCTTGACGGCCGCGGCCAGTTTTTTCCGGTCCACATGTTCGGCGCCGTAAGCGATATTGGCGCCCAGCGTGTCGTCGAACAGGACTACGTTTTGGCTGACCATCGCCAGTTGTGCGCGCAAGCTGGTCAGAGTGAGTTCATCAAACGGAATGCCATCAAGCGATATCCGGCCGGAAGTGGGCGCATAAAAACGCGTCACCAGATTGACCATGGTGGACTTGCCGCCGCCGGAGGTGCCGACTAGCGCAATCGTTTCGCCCGGCGCGATGTCGAGCGTGACGTCGGTCAGCGCCGGTGGGCTCGTAGGCGAGTAGGCAAATGAAACTTGGTCGAAGTGCAGATGCCCGCGCACGCGTCCCAGCACTTTGGTGCCAGGGTCGGCTTCGACCGGCGCATCCATCATCGCGAACACCGTTTCAGCTGCGGCCATCCCGCGCTGCAGGGGACCGTTGACCTCGACCAGACTTTTGAGCGGCGCCAGCAGCATCAACATGCTGGTGATGAACGCGGTAAATTCGCCCGGCGTCATTTTTTGCTGCAGCGCCAGCACAATCACCACGGAAACTGCCACCGCGGTCGCGATTTGCGTCACCGGTACTGTCGCCGCAGCGGCGACCGTCATGCGCTGCGAAAAGCCGCGCAACGCTTCGCTGCGTGCTTCGAAGCGCTGGCGCTCATAGCGCTCGCCGGAAAATACCCGGATCACTTGATGGCCGCGCGCCGCTTCTTCCACCACTTGCGTCATCTCGCCGGTGACGCGCTGGTTTTCGCGGTTCAGGCGGCGCAAGCGGCCTGTTGTCAGCCGCACGATGCCGGCGGTGAGCGGCACGATGACGAGTGCGACCAGCGTCAGACGCCAGTTCAGATAAAACAGGGTGGTCAGCAAGCCGATCACCGACAACGTGTCGCGCACAAAGGCCAGGAACACCGAGTTGACCATGTCAACTACCTGACGCACATCGCCTATGATCGTGTTGATCAAGGTGCCGGTCGACTCCTGGTCAAAGCGCGCCACCGGCAGACGCAGCAGGCGGTCGAACATCCCGCGCCGCAAATCGTTGAGCGTGCGGCTGATCACCCAGTTGTTCAGATAGGCGGTCGAAAATGTGAAGATGCCACGTAGCGCAAAAATCGAGATCAGGATCGCAGGCACCAACCACAGGCTAAATGCAACCCGTTGCTCGCCAAAGCCGCTATCGATCAAGGCCTCCATCGCTTTGACCAGCATCGGCTGGGTGCTGGCGGTGCCGGCCATCGCCAGTAGCGCCAGCAACGCGCGCGACCGGTATGGCCGGATAATCTTCAGCAAGCGTTTGATGACAGCACTATTTTCCATTAGTTCTCTTTTTTATACAGGCACAAGCGCCTTGAACAGGAAAGTCATCAGGTTTGTGCCGAGTTGAATGACCTGCAGTAACAGTAATGTTGGCGATGCGCGGCGTCACTCAGCGCGACCTCGCCTTCAGATATTTCAGATACCAGCGTGCGCTGTCCAGCAGCTTCCCGCGCTTCAGTAGAAAGCGCGACAGCATTCTCATTTCACGGGAATTCCTCGGCGCCGGATCGAGCGCCATGTCGGACCATGGCGACAGTGCATGATATTTGACGAACAAGGCACGCGATTCGTGCCCGGTCCAGTCGGTCCACGGCTTGACCGCGCCGGCGAAGTGGATGAATACCGCATCGTCCACCGGACGCATCCGGGTAATGTTGCGGTCCAGGTCATGGATCAGGTCGTAGATGTAATTCCATTTCGGCGCGATGAAGCGCGCTCGTCCGTCCAGCACGATGTTCAGCGCATCCTGATCGTTGAAGCGCAATTTCTTGCCGAACTTTAAAAGCGCCTGCATGGCTTCTTCCGTGATGTTGCTGCTGATCCAGTTGTCGACATTGATGAAGATGACGCCGCCATTGAAATAGCGCGGGTGCTTGAGCTGCAGCGCAGCACAGCGCCGCCGGGTCGTCTCTTCCGCATCGGGCACGACCAGCGCGATATCGGCGCCGATATCCATCTCGATGAGCTCATCGAGCTTGCCAACGCACAGGATGTCCGCGTCCAGGTACAGCACCCTGTCCGTCACGCCCTGCAATTCCGCTGGAATGATGAGGCGCGAGAAAATCGACAGCGAGTAATATGAAAACTCGATGAAATGCGTGAATTTATCGAACAGGGCCGGATCGATGATGTGAAGCTGCGTGCGCACGTTCGCTTGCCGATCCAGTTGCTGCAAGCGCTCACGCTGCTGGTCGGATACCGAGAATGCGAAGACATGGAAAGTGAAGTGAACGCCCGGGTTGTTATCGAGAATGGAGGTGATCGTCGCACCCATGCTGCGGAAATAATGGTTGTCGACGCAAAATGCGATATGGAACGACGGATCGGCCGCAGGACGGTGCGCTTCAGATAGTGCGTTCGATTCAGTGCTCATTCAGATGTCTTTCATTACTTGTTCTACGGTGATCGCCTTGACCCATTCGCGCCGCTGCGCGGTCATGATGAGCGTGCTGTTGTCGTGGTCGATTGGCACCCACTCCGGATTTTTCTGGCGCATCAGGGCGATTACGGGCACATGCACCGCATTGGCCAGATGCATGACCGCAGTTTCGACCGAGATGATCAGATCGCACTTTTTCAACATGGCGGGCAGTTGGAAAAAATTGTCTTCGGCGCAAAACAGTTCCGTGCGCAGCAGCGCATAGGCGGCGAATACCTTGCGCGCGCCGGCCAGTTCATTGGGCGCTGCGTTGACGATGAAGCAGGCATCGCGGAATTTTTCCTGTTGCCGCATGGCCGCGATCAGTTCCGCCACGCGTTCCAGCGGCCAGCAACGCTTCTTCGACTTCGCGAACGGATTGATGAAGACGAGTTTGCCGCTGCGATCGCCGAAGCCCCATGTCGCCAGCTTGTCATTTGCCTCGTGCAGCCACATCTCGGGAATCGTCACGAACGGAAACCGCGCTGCGGGCAGGATTTCGATTCCACACAATTGGCGGAACCAGTCGGCATACACATCGCTGATGTGCTGCGGATTGCTCCTGTCTACTGAATACGGCGGGATCAAACGATCCAGCTTCCGGTATCCCAGCAGATGATGCAGCTGAAAAAGTCCAACCCTCGCTTTCATCCCCACCACCAAGCCGTCGCCGGCGATGGACCGGGCCAGCGCGGCGTAGCGTTGCGGGCGCAGCGTCGCTAGCGACACCACGATCGGATACGCCTCCTGGCGGGCTTCATGGATTGATTCCCGGTACAGTTCCGGACTGTAAGTGCGCTTATATATTTTGTGGAAGAACGGACAGGCGGCGACCCAGTCGTAGAGCGAATATTTTTTCAGGTGTTCCCATTGCGAAGCGTCGCCCGTGCGGCGCACTTCGTCCACCCACAAGTCAATCTGGATCTGCGGATAGGCTTGCGAGAATGCCTGAAAGCAGTTCTGGAGATAGGTGAAATCTCCCAGCGCGAGATGTGCGATGAACAGTATCTTGTTCGATTTGCGGAGCAATTCCGGCGCGATGAGTGGCTGTGTCATAAAATTTTTTTCAACGTTTCGTCACTGTCTGTTGTGGTATCGATTCGCAGGACTCGGTGGCTTGCGGCTTTTGAAAAATTCGACACGCGGGTTGCTTGCTACCGGCGGCCGGCGGCCGGGGTTATGGTACGGGTACGCCGTGATTGGCGCCATGAACAGATGCCTGAACTGCGCTATAAACAGCGCCGCTGTCTTCCTGCGCGCGCAGCAACGACCAGAGTATGACCAGCGTGAATGCAAAGATCATGACGCCGTTATTGTGCGTCAGAAAAGACTGCGTCAGTCCAAAGAACATGTAACAGACGCTCAACAGCACTCCCGCAACCGCATAGGGGCGGACTGCTTGGTTGGGATTCGTCACCCGTCTTGCGAACAGCACCAGCGGAACCAGGTACAGAGCCAATAGCGCGATTAATCCGAGCAGGCCGCGCTTGACCAGCGCATCGAGATACTCGTTATGCAGATGGTTATGCTGTCCCGGAATCAGCCTGACCTTGCCTGTCTCGACCAGACTCGCCGCCCCTTTCATATAGCCTTCCTTGCCCCAGCCCAGCCACGGGCGCTCGGGAAAGAGCAACAGTCCGGTGCGCCACATCTCCAGCCGGGCGCCGGTCGAAGTCACGGCGTTGCCGGTTTTAAAATAGTCCTGCGTTTCCGCGACCGCCAGCTTTACCCGTGATTTCATCGGAAGTTGGGGCATGGAATATAAGACGCCAAACAGCACCAGCATGGCAGCAAGGCTGGCTGCGATATGACGTCTGTTCAGCGCGCCGCCGTAACATCGGTAGGCCACCAGAAGCGCCACCGGAAGGCTGACCCAGCTGCCACGGCTCCCGCTGAGCAAAGAGCCGAGCAAGCCCAGGCAGATCCCACCCGATAAAAGACTCAACCAGAATACGGAGCGGCGCTGTGAAGCCGCCCAGCCCAGGCCGGCCAGGCAAAAAATTCCGAGCAACAGGCTGAGGTCGCCGAACTGAATCGGATTAGTGAATCCTGCTGCGCGCGTGCTGTCCACTAAGAAAAACTGCCATGCCGCGAATAGGCCGGAGGAAATTGCGCCGGCAGCCAGACCGCCCCAAAAAAAACGCGGAATCGGTGGAAAAACCCGCAGCAAGAGCAGCACCGGAATTGCCAGCAGAAAGCGCATCGGACTGTCGTATTCCCGGATCGGCGCTCCATGCACTGCATTGGCAAGGCTGCCGGCCAGGAAATAAAAAGCCAGCACCGAGATCAATGCCAGTTCTTCGCGTTGCAGCTTGCGTTGCAGTTTAATCTCGGCGCGCTTGGGCAGCAGGACGACGCTGCCAGCTAGCAGCAGCACCGCACCGACTGAATATCCGCTGGGAATGACGAGCGCAATTACATAAAAAAGAAAGACTGCGAAAGACGTGTAAACAACCATTGAAAAATCCTTGATTTGCCGTTCATCCCGAAAAGCATGCAGGCGAAATTTGCTTCCATTCAAATTAACCGGGCCACATTATATCCATCGCAATCAGAATTTTTGCGCAGCTTTCATCATGCGCAATCGAAATTGCTCAATATTCGACCGCCACCTGTTGCGCGCCCAGCACCTGTTCAAGCGCTATCTGCAACGCGTCCGACGGCGCCACACGCCATGTGTCGCCCAGGCGCAGCGTACAGTCGACGCCGTCCGGTTTCACGCGCACGGCAATCGGCAGGCCGTTCTCGGCGCGGTGCGGTTCTAGTACTTCCTGAATCTGGGCCGAGGCCACCGTCGCCGGCAAGAACAGGCCAAGCTGCTGCCCGAACTGGATGCGTGCCGCCGCGATATCCATTACCTTCTCTGCAGTAATCCGCAACCCGCCCGAAAAACGGTCTTCCGACACCTTGCCGTGCACCGCCAGGAATTCGTCTTCCTTGAACAGTCCTTTGTTGGCATCATAAATTTCGCTGTAGACCGTCACATCTACGGTTGCGCTGCCGTCATCGAGGGTGATGATGATCATCTTGCCGCGCTGGGTCATTTGGGTGCGCAATGCCGAAATAACGCCGGCCATCAGTCTTGGATCGCGCGACGGTTCCAGATTGGTTAATTTGGAGCGGGCGAACTGGCGCGCTTCGGTCGCGTAGGCGTCGAACATGTGGCCGGACAGGCAAAAGCCGAGCGCGGCTTTTTCTTCGGTCAGTTTCTGTTTTTCGCTCCAGGGCGCAACCTTGACGTATTCCGGCGGCGCCACCAGATCGCTGTCGTCGCCGCCGAACAGGCTGGACTGATTGATCGATGCCAGCGCTTGACCGGCAGCTTCCATCGCGCGTCCGACCGAGGCCAGCAGAATGGCGCGATTGACCTTGAAACAGTCGAACGCGCCGGCGCGGATTAGCGACTCGATGGTGCGCCGGTTGATCTGGCGCTTGTCGACTCGCAGGCAGAAATCGAATAAATCGACAAAAGGGGATTCTATGCGGGCGGCGACGATCGCCTCGATTGCATTCTGGCCGGAACCCTTGACCGCGCCCAGACCGTAGCGGATGAAGGCGGCTTTCTTGCCGGCTTCGCGTTCTGGCGTGAAGCGATAATCGGACAAATTAATGTCGGGTGGCAACAGCGTCAGGCCACAGATATCGAGCGCATCCGCGACCAGAATCTTGATCTTGTCGGTGTCATCCATCGCCAGCGACAAGTTGGCGGCCATGAAAGCGGCGGGGTGGTGCGCTTTCAGATACGCGGTGTGATACGACAACAGGGCGTAAGCGGCGGCGTGCGATTTGTTGAAGCCGTAGCCGGCAAATTTTTCCATCAAGTCGAAAATCTCGTCGGCCTTGGCTTCCGACAAGCCATCCTTGGCCGCACCGTCGCGGAAAATTTGGCGGTGTTCCGCCATTTCCTCGGCCTTCTTTTTACCCATCGCACGTCGCAGCAAATCGGCGCCGCCGAGCGAATAGCCGCCGACCACCTGCGCCATCTGCATCACTTGCTCCTGATACACCATGATGCCGTAGGTTTCGGACAGAATGCCTTCGGTGCGCGGATCGGGATAATCGAAACGTTCGCCGTGCTTGCGCTTGCAGAAGTCCGGAATCAAATCCATCGGACCCGGCCGATACAGCGCCACCAGCGCGATGATGTCCTCGAAACGATCGGGCCGCGCATCTTTCAGCATGCCTTGCATGCCGCGGCTTTCCAGCTGGAACACGGCAACCGTTTTGGCGGCAGTCAACAGTTCATACGAGGCGCGGTCGTTGAGCGGCAGTTTTTCAAGGCTGAAATCGGCCATCGCCGGGTCCAGTTGCTTGATGTAGCGCACCGCGCGATCCAGAATCGTCAGCGTGGTCAAACCCAAAAAGTCGAACTTGACCAAGCCGACCGCTTCCACGTCGTCCTTGTCGTATTGCGATACCACGCCGGAATCGCCGCCCTGCGTGTACAGCGGGCAGAAATCGGTCAGCTTGCCGGGCGCGATCACCACGCCGCCCGCGTGCATGCCGATATTGCGGGCAATGCCTTCGACTTTTTGCGCCAGCTCCAGCAGTTGCTGGACCTCTTCCTCGTTTTCCTGCCGTTCGGCCAGTTGCGGTTCTTCCTTGATCGCATCCGCAATCGTCACGTGCTTGCCGGGTTTGAACGGGATCAGCTTGGAAATGCCGTCGCAGAAGTTGTAGCCGAAATCGAGCACGCGGCCGACGTCGCGAATCGCGCCTTTGGCCGCCATGGTGCCGAAAGTGGCGATCTGCGACACCGCGTCCTTGCCGTACAAATCTTTCACGTGCTGAATCACGCGGTCGCGACCTTCCTGACAGAAATCGATATCGAAATCGGGCATCGATACCCGTTCCGGATTCAGGAAGCGCTCGAACAACAAGTTGTACTCTAGCGGATCAAGGTCGGTAATCAGCAGCGAATACGCCACCAGCGAACCGGCGCCAGAGCCGCGACCGGGGCCGACCGGCACGCCATTTTCCTTGGCCCAGCGGATGAATTCGGCCACGATCAGGAAGTAACCGGGGAAGCCCATGTTGATGATGGTCTTCAGTTCGAACGCCAACCGGGCTTGGTAGCGGGTGCGTTCCTGCTCGCGTTTTTCTGCCAGTGGGTACAGTTGCAGCAGACGCTTTTCAAGGCCGGCTTCCGATTCCGTCTTCAGGAATTCCTCAATCGTCATGCCTTCCGGCGTCGGAAAATTCGGCAGCTGCGGCCGGCCCAGTTCCAGCGTCAGATTGCAGCGCTTGGCGATCTCAACCGAATTTTGCAACGCCACCGGCAAATCGGCGAACAGCGCAGCCATTTGGTCTTGCGTCTGGAAACATTGCAAATCATTGAAGCGCTTGACGCGGCGCGCATTGGCCAGCATCTCGCCTTCGGCAATGCAAGTGCGCGCTTCGTGGGCAATGAATTCCTCTTTCGTCAGGAACTGGATCGGGTGCGTCGCCACCACCGGCAGTTGCAATTTGGCGGCCAGCGCGACGGCTTGGCGTACATGGGCTTCCATGTTGGGCTGACCGGCGCGCTGGATTTCGATGTAGAAATGCCCGGGGAAAATGCTGACCCACTGCTTTGCATGGCGTTCGGCTGCTGCCAGATTGCCGTTGTCGATTGCTTGACCAATATTGCCGAAATGCGCGCCGGACAAGGCGATCAGCCCCGGCTTGCTGCCATCTTGTTGCAGTGCTTGCAACCATTCGGTGCGGATTTCGGCGCGGCCGCGGTGCTGGTTGGTCAGCCAGGCCTTCGACAACAATTCGCACAATTGCAAGTAGCCGCTGCGATTCTTGACCAGCAGCAACAGGCGCGACGGTTTGTCGCGCTCGTCTTCATTGGTGATCCAGACATCGCAGCCGGCAATCGGCTTGACGCCGTTCTCGCGTGCGGCCTTGTAAAACTTGATCATGCCGAACAGGTTCGCCAAGTCGGTCAGCGCCAGCGCGGGTTGCAAATCTTTTTTCGCGGCTGGAATAATGTCATCGAGCCGTACCAATCCATCGACGATGGAATACTCGGAATGCAGGCGAAGGTGGATAAATTGCGGTGTAATCATGGCGGTATTTTACCCGCTGGAGCCAAGGCTTCACTGCCGTTTATAATGGCGCTCACACTTTCTACAGCGGAAATCGCACCATGCAGGCCACAGAACCATTCGTCAATATCGCCGGTTATAAATTCGTCACTTTCAGCGATAGCGTTGAAAAACGCGCTGAATTTCGCGCTTTGTGCGAGAAATTGGCTTTAAAAGGCACCATTTTGCTGACGCCGGAAGGAATTAACCTGTTTCTGGCCGGGCGGCGTGCTGCAATTGATCAATTTCTGGCGTGGCTGCGCGCCGATGCGCGTTTTTCGGATTTTTACGTCAAAGAAAGCACTTCGCCAGAGCAGCCTTTCACCAAGCTGCTGGTCAAGCTGAAACGTGAAATCATCACGATGAAGATGCCGCTGATCAAGCCCGAAGAAGGCCGCGCCCCTTTCGTGGAACCCAAAACCCTGAAGCGCTGGCTCGATTGCGGCCATGACGACAACGGCCGGCCGGTGGTGATGCTGGAAACCCGCAATGCGTTCGAAGTTGATGTCGGCACTTTCAAAAACACTGTTGATTACCGCATCAGCAAGTTCAGCGAATTTCCCGACGTTATCGCCGCCCACAAAGACGAGCTGGAGGGCAAGACGCTGGTCACTTTTTGCACCGGCGGCATTCGCTGCGAAAAAGCCGCGATTCACATGCAAAACATCGGCTTTGACAATGTGTACCAGTTGGATGGCGGCATTCTGCAATATTTCGAGGATGTCGGCGGCGACCATTACGACGGCGAATGTTTCGTGTTCGACTATCGCACTGCGCTCAACCCGAAGCTGGAACCGACCGCCACCACCCAATGTTTCGCCTGCCGCGCCGTGGTCACGCCAAGTGAGCAATTGGCGCCGGAATATGTGCCGGGCGTATCTTGCCCGCATTGCTATAAAGCGTAATACATAAAAAACATTGTCCACAAAAGAAAGAATGAATGACTAGCATCCTGTTTGCAATCGCCGCTTACCTGATCGGCTCGATTTCCTTTGCGGTGGTGGTGAGCAAGTTGCTCGGGCTGAACGACCCGCGCAGCTATGGCTCCGGCAACCCGGGCGCGACCAATGTGCTGCGCAGCGGCAACAAATCGGCGGCGTTGCTGACATTGCTGGGCGATGGCGCCAAAGGCTGGCTTGCCGTGTGGCTCACCATTCGGTTCGGCCCGCAATACGGCGTGGGCGAGGGCGGCGTCGCGCTGGTGGCGCTGGCGGTCTTTCTCGGTCATCTGTGGCCGGTATTTTTCCGCTTCGTCGGCGGCAAGGGCGTCGCGACTGCACTGGGTGTGCTGTTGGGTTTGAGCGGCTGGCTCGGCTTGGGGACGCTGATTACCTGGATGGTGATCGCGTATGCATTCCGCTACTCGTCATTTGCCGCCCTGATCGCCGCCATATTCGCGCCGTTTTACTACGGCTTGATGTTCGGCGTTAATCCGATCCTGTTTGCGGTGCTGGCTATGAGCGCGCTGTTGGTGTTTCGCCACCGCCAGAATATCGCCAACCTGATGGCCGGCAAGGAAAGTCGTTTGGGTAGCAAGAAGGCGTGATTGGGATTTTTAAAAATAGCGGGAGTATGGCTTTAAACACTGCCATTCCCGCATATTTTTAGTGCTAAATTAAAAAATACCAGATGCAGTATATCGGTTGCAGCCCGCGCAGTTTCGTAGGATGGGTGAAACCCATCATTTGCATTGATAGCGATTAAAAAGTGATGGATTTCACCCATCCTACCGATCTACGCCGCGCGCAACGTATCCAGCGGCCAGCGCGGCAGCACATTGAACGCATAATCGCGCTTGGCCGCATCCGGATTTTCCTTCAAGCGCAGCGCTGCTGCGAAGGCGATCATCGCGCCGTTGTCGGTGCAAAATTCCAGTTCCGGATAAAACACCTGGAAGCGCCGTTTGGCCGCTGTCGCATTCAGCGCTTCGCGCAATTGCACATTGGCGCCGACGCCGCCGGCAATCACCAGCCGTTTCAGGCCGGTATCGCGCAGGGCAGTCATGCATTTGGCGACCAGCACTTCCACCATCGCATCGACAAAAGCGCGCGCCACATTGGCTTTGTCTTGCTCGCAAATATTGGTGATCTTATTTTTGACCAGGGTCAGCACTGCGGTTTTCAGGCCGGAAAAACTGAAGTTCAAATCTTTCGAATGCAGCATCGGGCGCGGCAATTTATACACGCCGGGGTCGCCGAATTCCGCCATGCGCGAGATTTCCGGCCCGCCCGGATAACCGAGTCCCAGCAATTTGGCCGACTTGTCGAAAGCTTCACCGGCGGCGTCGTCCAGCGTTTCGCCCAGCAAGGTATAGCGCCCGACGCCATCGACGCGCATCAATTGCGTGTGGCCGCCGGATACCAGCAAGGCCACGAACGGGAACGCCGGTGGCTTGCTGGCGAGCAAGGGCGATAGCAAATGGCCTTCCAGATGGTGAATGCCGAGCATGGGCTTGTCGAGCGCCAGCCCCAGACCGCAGGCAAACGATGCGCCGACCAGCAGCGCGCCGGCCAGGCCTGGACCTTGGGTGTAGGCGATGGCATCGATGTCGGTTAGCGTTTTGCCGCTGTCTTTGAGAGTTTGTTGCAACAGCGGGACGGCGCGCCGGATATGGTCGCGCGATGCCAGTTCCGGCACTACGCCGCCATACGCCGCGTGCATCGCAACTTGCGAGTGCAGCGCGTGCGCCAGCAAGCCTAGTTCGGTGTCCACCAGCGCGATGCCGGTTTCGTCACAGGAGGATTCAACGCCTAAAACAAGCATGGGGATTCTCTACAGGTAGGTGTGTGGTGTGATTCTTGCATACATTTTTTGGGTGTATTTCTTGTTTGTATTATAGAAGATGGCGCTCCTTAAGCCCGATACCCGTGCTGCAACGATGAATGGATTGTTACTTTGAAGACGCAGATCACGACATCAGAAATAGGCAAGCTTCGCATTGTTGTCGTCAATACCGTCTGGTCCCTGGAGGATGCGGATGATGCCGCCGCACGCGCCCATTCGGAGCGTTCGCGGGCGTTGCGCATCGGCCTGCTGCAGGCGGGCTACAACATCGTCGCCGCGATTCCTGGGGATTTTTACCTGCAGGAGCGGATCGCGCAACTGCAGCCGGACATCATCATCATCGACGCCGAGTCCGATGCGCGCGATGTGCTGGAACAGATCGTGATCGCCACCCGCGATGCGCCGCGCCCGATTGCGTTATTTACCGAAGATGCCAGCGAATCGCATATGACGGTGGCGATGGAAGCCGGAGTGTCGGCCTATGTGGTGGCCGGCTTGCAGGCGGAGCGCGTCAAGCCGGTGCTGGATGTCGCAATGGCGCGTTTCAATGCCGATCAAAAATTGCGCATTGAATTGTCCGACACCAAAGCCAAACTGGCCGAGCGTAAGACCATCGACCGCGCCAAAGGCTTGCTGATGACGCGTCACAAGCTCTCGGAAGAAGAGGCGTACCAGAAACTGCGCCGGTTGGCGATGGACAAGAACCTGAAAGTGGCCGACATCGCGCAGCGCATCCTGGATGTCGCTGATTTGCTGGGTTGAGATGGCTTGTGTTGGTGCGTCGCACAAAACTGGTGCGAAAAAACGCCTGAGTTGCATCCGGATGGACGGATTCCATTGTGGAAAAGCTGGCACGGCAATTGCTGAATGAAAGATAAGCGCTAACGATGGCGTATGTGTGGAACCGGCCAACGGCGGTCGGTTCTGCCAAGACAAAGGTGTCTCTCCGCATGATTTATTTCATGACGGACAGGCACCTTTTTTATTGGTTCAAATAGTGGGAGAACAACCATGTTCAGCGATAAAAACCATCCAGTCAGCGCAACCGGACAAGACCTTGTCGACAGCAAACGCCGCAGCCTGATCAAAACCGCAAGTCTCGCCGCAGGAGCAAGCATGTTTGGATTATCCACAGGCGGAGTCTGGGCCGCCGGTTCCGACAAGCCGGAAAAGGAAGAGGTCAAAGTCGGATTCATTCCGCTGACCGATTGCGCTTCGGTGGTGATGGCATCGGTACTCGGCTACGACAAGAAGTACGGCATCAAGATCGTACTCAGCAAGGAAGCGTCATGGGCTGGCGTGCGCGACAAGTTGGTCAATGGCGAACTGGACGCTGCGCATGTGTTGTATGGCTTGATTTATGGGGTGCAAATGGGCATCGGCAGCCCGAAAAAAGACATGGCGGTGCTGATGTCGCTCAACAACAATGGGCAGGCGATTACGCTGTCGAAAAAACTCGCCGACAAGGGCGCGGTCGATGGCCCCAGCCTCGCCAAGCTGATGCGTACCGAAAAGCGCGAATATACTTTTGCCCAGACTTTTCCGACCGGCACGCATGCGATGTGGCTGTATTACTGGCTGGCCGCCAGCGGTATTGATCCGTTCAAGGATGCACGCGTCATTGTGGTGCCGCCACCGCAAATGGTCGCCAATATGCGGGTCGGCAATATGGACGGCTTCTGCGTTGGTGAGCCTTGGAATCATCGGGCGATCATGGATGGCGTCGGCATCACTGCCACCACGACGCAAGACATTTGGAAAGACCATCCGGAAAAAGTGTTGGGCGCCAGCGGCGATTTCGTCAAGAAATATCCGAACACCGCGCGCGCCCTGGTCGCTGCAGTGCTGGAAGCCGGCCGCTGGATCGATGCGTCCTTGGGCAACAAGAGCAAGATGGCCGAAACCATCGCCGCCAAATCGTATGTGAATACCTCGGTCGATGCGATCAACCAGCGCATTCTCGGCCGCTACCAGAATGGCCTCGGCAAGACCTGGGACGACCCGAATCACATGAAGTTTTTCAACGAAGGGAAAGCGACTTTCCCTTACCTGTCCGACGGCATGTGGTTCATGACGCAGCACAAGCGCTGGGGCTTGCTGAAGGGCGAACCGGATTATCTCGGCGTGGCAAAAGCAGTGAACCGGATCGACATCTACAAAGATGCTGCCGCAATGGCGAAGGTCGCCGTGCCGAAAGAGGTGATGCGAACCAGCAAACTGATGGACGGCACCGTATGGGATGGCAAAAATCCGAAAGCCTATGCCGCTTCTTTCAAGATCAAAGCCTAAGGAGTCATCATGATTGCAGTAATGGATTCCACCACAAACACGCCGGCCACCGCGGTCGCAAAATCACCACCGGAGAAAACGATGGTTGCTGGTGCCAGCCCAGCTGTTGCGAAAGCGGCAGGCAGGAAACTGTCATTCCGACCTTTCCTTATGGCGGTCGTGCCGCCTGTGATTGGCGTCGCTTTGCTGGTGCTGATTTGGCAAATCATCTCCATCAAGAATAGCGGCATTCCTTCACCGCTGGCGACTTTCAACGAGGCCGTAATCCTGTTCTCGGACCCGTTCTACATCAACAGCCCGAATGATCAGGGCATTGGCTGGAACGTGTATGCGTCGCTGAAGCGGGTGGCGATCGGCTTCGGCTTAGCGGCAGCAATCGGCATTCCGCTGGGCTTCATGATCGGCCGTTTCACTTTCCTGTCGCGCATGTTCGGTCCCATCATCAGCTTGCTGAAACCGGTGTCGCCGCTGGCCTGGTTGCCAATCGGCTTGTTGGTATTCAAGGCGGCTGATCCGGCTGCGATCTGGTCGATTTTGATCTGCTCGATCTGGCCGATGATCATCAACACCGCCATCGGCGTGCAGCGCGTGCCGCAGGATTACATGAACGTGGCGCGGGTGCTGAATCTGTCGGAATGGAAAATCCTGACCAAAATATTGTTTCCTGCTGTGTTGCCGCACATGCTCACCGGCGTGCGTCTTGCCATCGGCACCGCCTGGCTGGTCATCGTCGCAGCGGAAATGCTGACCGGCGGCGTCGGCATCGGATTCTGGATCTGGGATGAATGGAATAACCTGAACGTGGCGCACATCATCATCGCCATCGTCGTCATCGGCGTGGTCGGTTTGATTCTGGAACAGGCGCTGGTCGCGGTCGCGAAGGCATTCACTTTTGAAGATAGCGGCAACTGATCGCTGTAAAGAAAAATAAGGAAAAATAAGGAAAAATCATGGAAAACCAAGATCACAAGTTCATTGATGTGCAGCACGCTGAAATGGTATTCCACACCAGGAAGGATAATTTTCACGCATTGCACGACATCAACCTGAGCATTCGGAAAGGCGAATTCGTCACCCTGATCGGTCATTCCGGTTGCGGAAAATCGACTCTGCTGAACCTGCTCGCGGGTTTGACGACGGCCACCGGCGGCGTACTTATTTGCGCCAACCGGGAAATCGCCGGCCCCTCGCCGGAGCGCGGCGTGGTATTCCAGAACCACTCGCTGCTGCCGTGGCTGACGTGCTTTGAAAACGTCTATCTGGCAGTCGAACGCGTTTTCGGCGCTGCCGAATCGAAAGCAAAACTCAAGGAGCGCACCAAGGCTGCGCTGGAAATGGTCGGCCTGACCCACGCCGAAACCAAGCGCCCCAACGAGATCTCCGGCGGCATGAAGCAGCGCGTCGGCATCGCCCGCGCGTTGTCGATGGAGCCGAAAGTGTTGCTGCTGGATGAACCGTTCGGCGCGCTGGATGCCTTGACCCGCGCCCATCTGCAAGACGAGTTGCTGAAAATCGTCGCGAAAACCCAATCGACGGTGGTGATGGTCACGCACGATGTGGATGAGGCCGTGTTGCTGTCGGACCGGATCGTGATGATGACCAACGGCCCGGCGGCCACCATCGGCGAAATTCTGACCGTGCGGCTGGCGCGACCGCGCGAGCGCGTCGCCCTGGCGCAGAATGCCTTGTACAGCGAATACCGGACCTCGGTGCTGGAGTTTTTGTATCACCGCCAGGCGCATCCGGCGGAGAAAGAAGTGGCTTAATCGTGGGTAGATACTCTTAGGACTTACGCAATCCCAGAAACGTAGGTCGGAAAAGCGCAGCGCCTTCCGACAATCAGACGCAACGTCGGAAGGCGCTGCGCTTTTCCGACCTACAGTTCTCAGCGAATCACAATCAAATACAGCATCAATATATTCAAAATAATGGCGGTAATGGCGAGGGTGCGCCAGACGGAAACCGGGTCGCGGGTTGCCAGCGGCAGGGTGCCGGCGGTGGTCAGCGGACGCGTTGCACCGCGTTCCAGTGCCAGCAGGAATTCTTCCGCAGTCTCGAAACGGCTGCTGGTGTCTTTGGCCAGCGCCTTCAGCAACACGTTTTCCAACCACAACGGGATGTCGGGCCGGTAACGGCTCGGCGCTACCGGCTCGCCGAAGCGCGGGTGCTGGAACGGTTCGATCTCGCCGTACGGGTAATGCCGGGTCAGCAGGTAATACAGCGTCACGCCGACCGCGTACACATCGGTCTGGCGCGATGGCGGCGCATTGTCGAATTGTTCCGGCGCCAGAAAAGACGGGGTGCCGGCTTGCGGCGCTGGATTGCCTTGTTCGGCTTCGAATCCGGATTGCGCCACGCCCAGGTCCAGCACACGCAATTCGCCATCGTCGCCCAGATGCACATTGGCCGGTTTGATGTCGCGATGGAGGATGCTGCGCCGGTGCAGCGCGCCGATTGCGCGCACCAGTTGCTCGCCGTGGCGGACGACTTCCGGCACCGTGAAGTGCTGGCCGGCATCGAGGCACTGTTGCAGGTTATTGCCGGCATGCCAGGTGCAGAGGTAATACAAGGCGGTTTTGCGTTGCGGCGTGATGACCTGCGGGAAAAAGCGTGCGACCGCCCGTTTTGCCAGCCATTCCTCGTGCGCGAAAGCCGAGCGTTCCTGTTCGTCATTGGCGTGGTCGGGGTGCAGCGTCTTGAGCACCAGCTTGCGCTGCGTGGCCGGATCGAGCACGCGATACAACAGCGTCGCTTGCGACGCATGGATCATTTCTTCAACCAGGTAGCCGTCGATGCTCTGGCCCGCTTTCAGCCTGGGCGGCAGCGGCAAATCGCGCGAGATCGCGACCGCATCGCGCAAGTTTTTTTGCGGCAGCGCATCGACCCGCAATATCAAGGCGCTCAGATTATCTTGCGAGCCGGCTGCCAGCGCCGTATCCAGCAAAGCCTGGCTGGCGTGTTCGATACTGCCGCGGCCCTGCGCCGCCTCGGACAAGACGGCGGTCAGGTCGTATTCCGTGATCGAGGCCCAGACGCCGTCGCTGGCCAGCAGAAACACATCGCGCTGTTGCAGTTCGCCCATGCCGTGGTCGATTGCAAGCCGGGAGTCGAGGCCGATTGCACGCGTGAGCACATGCTGCATTTCGGGCCGGTCCCAGACATGGTCGGTGGTCAGCCGGGACAGTACGCCGCCGCGTAGCAAGTACAAGCGGGTGTCGCCGACATGGGCAAAATAGTAAAACCGGCCGCGCAGCACGATGGCAGTCAGCGTGGTCGCCATGCCGGCCAGTTCCGCCCGAATCGAACCTTGTTGCTGGACCCAGCTGTTGGTGGCCTTGATCACGCGCTCCAGCGCTTGCGTCACCGGCCAGGTATCGGGCGTGGCGTAATAATCGGCCAGCAAACCACGCACCGCGTATTCCGACGCTTCGCGTCCGCCTTCATTGCCGGATACGCCGTCCGCGATAGCGGCCAGCATGCCTTTGGTCGACAGTTCCGGCTCGTTGGGCGTGACCATGCCGAGAAAATCCTCATTGCGTTCGCGTTTCCCAGCGGATGTGGCGTGGCTGGCGGCGATGATCAGTGGCATGGTGTTGTCTCAGTCGGTAATCAAATTCTGTCCACGAAAGACACGAACAAATTCATGGACAATGAATTTGTAAAAACAGTGAGTATATGTATTTTCATGGCATTTTACGCATATTTTTATTGTTGATATAAAATATACTCCATTAAATTCTAAGAAAGAGCCAGGCGCTCGTTCAGCGTGCGAACCGCGTCTGTGCTATCCAAGTGCGCCCTTTTTCGTGGCTTTCGTGCTTTTCGTGGACCATGCTTTTCCGCATTTCCCTCATCATCAAATCTTGGCCGCTGTCATCGCCGCGCTACCCCAAGTGGTGCGCCAGCGGGTCTTGACCATCGACAAGCCGAGCAACGCGACTATCGCCAGCCCTGCAAAGATGGAAAGTCCCAGCTGATAGCTGCCCGTCAATTGCTTCGAATAACCGAGGCTGGATGCCAGGTAAAAGCCGCCGATGCCACCCGCCATGCCGACCAGGCCGGTCATCACGCCGATTTCCTTGCGAAAGCGTTGCGGCACCAGTTGGAATACCGCGCCGTTGCCGGTGCCCAGCGCCAGCATTGCCAGCGTAAACACGATGACGGCCGCGACCGCAGACGGCAGGCCGAAGCTGGCGATCAGCAGAAAACTTGCGGCCAGCACATACATGATCGACAAGGCCTTGATGCCGCCAATCCGGTCGGCCAGACGGCCGCCCATCGGCCGCACCAGCGAGCCGGCGAATACGCAGGCGGCGGTGAAATAGCCGGCAGCCACCGGTGACAAGCCGTATTGGCTGTTGAAGTAAATGGCGAGCGACGATGCCAGGCCGGAGAAGCCGCCAAAGGTGACGCTGTAAAAGAACATGAACCACCATGCATCCTTGTCTTTCAGGATGTGCAAATACTCGACCAGCGACTTCGCCGGTGGTGCCGACGGGGCGTCTTTGGCGTATGTCATATACACCACCAATGCCACGCTCAAAGGAATCAGGGCCAGGCCAAACACGTTTTGCCAGCCATAGGCGATCGCCAGTGACGGCGCAAATAATGCCGCAAACGCGGTGCCGGAGTTGCCGGCACCGGCGATGCCGAGCGCGGTGCCCTGATGCTCCGGCGGATACCAGCGTGATGCCAGCGGCAGCGCCACCGCGAAAGCCGCGCCGGCCACGCCCAGAATGACGCCCAATGTCAGCAAGCTTTGGTAACTTCCCAAGTTGCCCAACCACGCCCAAGTCAGCCCGGCGATCACGATCAGTTGGCCGATCAGTCCGGCTTTTTTGGGTTTCAGATGGTCCACCAGAACGCCCATCACGATACGCAACAAAGCGCCCGCCAATAAAGGCGTGGCGACCATCATGCCTTTTTGTGCGTCTGACAGGCCCAGGTCCTTGGCAATCAGGATCGCGAGCGGGCCGAGCAAAACCCAGACCATGAAGCTGAGGTCGAAGTAAAAGAAGGCGGAAAGCAGCGTCGGGGTATGTCCCGTTTTCCAGAACGATGTTTTTTGCATGATGACTCCTGATATGAATACGCGTCATTAATGCAAGCGCCATGCCATACGCCTGCGTGATGCCTGCACACTTGCCGGCACAACTTGATATGGCGTAAATCGGATAAGGGTTATTTTTGTGCGTTGCACTATTTCAGTGTGATTGCGTGCGGTAAATGCCCTTTAAGGGTGCAAATCTGGATTTCGCCACGGCCATGCACCACAAAACGCACTGGCATCAATTTTGCTCAAGTAAAGCCAACAGACATTTATTTGGGGACCGTGATGAAGAAGTTGAAACTGGTAATGGTGGGTAACGGCATGGCAGGCGTGCGTACGCTCGAAGAGCTGCGCAAGATCGCTCCCGATATTTATGACATCACCGTGTTCGGTGCGGAACCTTATGCCAATTACAACCGCATCCTGTTGTCGCCGGTGCTGGCCGGCGAGCAAACCGTACAGGACATCATGTTGAACGATGTCGATTGGTATGTGGAAAACGACATCACGCTGCATCTGGGCAAAAAGATTATCAAGATCGATCGCCTCAAGCGTCAGGTGATTGCGGAAGACGGCACCGTCGCCGAATATGACCGCTTGTTGCTGGCGACCGGCTCGAATCCATTCATGCTGCCGGTGCCGGGCAAGGACTTGGAAGGCGTGATCGCCTATCGCGACATCGCCGACACCAACGCGATGATAGCCGCGGCGACCAAGTACAAACATGCGATCGTCATCGGTGGCGGCTTGCTCGGTCTGGAAGCGGCCAACGGCTTGAAACTGCGCGGCATGGATGTCACCGTAGTCCATTTGCCGAAATGGCTGATGGAGCGTCAACTGGATGAAGTCGCGGGCAAGATGCTGCAGAAATCGCTGGAAGATCGCGGCCTGCATTTCCTGCTGGGGAAAAACACCGAGGTTATTATCGGCGACGAAGATGGTGGAAAAAGCGGTCATGTAAGAGCGATTCGTTTCACAGACGGACTGGAAATTCCGGCGCAATTGATCGTGATGGCAGTCGGCATCCGTCCCAACACCGCGCTGGCTGAATCGGCCGGCATTTATTGCAATCGCGGCATCGTCGTCAATGACACGATGCAGACCTATGACCCGCGCATTTATTCGGTCGGCGAGTGCGTCAACCACCGTGGCAATGTGTATGGGCTGGTCGCGCCGTTGTTCGACATGGCTAAAGTTTGCGCCAATCATTTGGCCAATTTCGGCATTGGCCGTTATCAGGGTTCGGTCACCTCGACCAAGCTGAAAGTTACCGGCATCGATCTGTTCTCGGCCGGCGATTTTACCGGCGGTGCAGGCACCGAAGAAATCATCCTGTCGGACCCGATAGGCGGCGTCTACAAGAAACTGGTGCTGAAGGACGACAAGCTGATCGGCGCCTGCCTGTACGGCGATACGGTGGACGGCAGCTGGTACTTCAAGCTGCTGCGTGAAAGCCGGGCGATTGCCGAAATTCGCGACAGCCTGATGTTCGGCGAATCGAACACCGGCGACGCCGGTCATGAAGGTTTCACCAAGGCCGCATCGATGCCGGACAGTGCCGAAGTGTGCGGCTGCAACGGCGTGTGCAAGGGCACCATCGTCAAGGCGATCAAGGAGCACGGCTTGTTCACGCTGGAAGATGTGCGCAAGCACACCAAGGCATCGGCTTCGTGCGGCTCCTGCACCGGTCTGGTCGAGCAGATCATCATGTCCACCGTCGGCGCCGATTATTCCGTTTCCAGCAAGGCCAAGCCGCTGTGCGATTGCACCGATCACACCCATCAGGAAGTGCGCGATGCGATCAGGGTCGAGAAATTCCTGAGCATCGCCCAGACCATGGAAATGATGGCCTGGCGCACGCCCAACGGCTGTACCAAATGCCGTCCTGCGATCAACTATTACGTGCTGTCAACCTGGCCGCACGAAGCCCGTGACGATCCGCAATCGCGCTATATCAATGAACGCGCGCACGCCAACATCCAGAAAGACGGCACGTACTCGGTCATCCCGCGCATGTGGGGCGGCGTGACCAACGCATCCGATCTGCGCCGCATCGCCGACGTGGCCGACAAATACCAAATTCCGACCATCAAGGTCACCGGCGGCCAGCGCATCGATTTGCTCGGCGTGAAAAAAGCGGATTTGCCGGGCGTCTGGAAAGACCTTGGGATGCCGTGCGGCCATGCGTATGCGAAGGCATTGCGTACCGTGAAGACGTGTGTCGGCAGCGAATGGTGCCGTTTCGGTACCCAGGATTCGACTTTGATGGGGCAGCAACTGGAGCGTGAATTGTGGAAGATGTACGCGCCGCATAAGGTCAAGATCGCGGTCTCCGGTTGCCCACGCAATTGCGCCGAATCCGGCATCAAGGACGTCGGCGTGATCGGTGTCGATTCCGGATGGGAAATTTATGTCGGCGGCAATGGCGGCATCAAAACTGAAGTCGCGCAATTCTTCGTCAAGGTCAAGACCCATGCGGAAGTGCTGGAATATGCGGGCGCTTTCCTGCAGCTATACCGCGAAGAAGGCTGGTATCTGGAGCGTACCGTCCATTATCTGGAACGCGTCGGCCTCGATCATGCGAAGAAAATGGTGCTGGAGGACGAGGCCAGCCGCAAGGCGTTGTATGAACGCATGCTGTTCTCGCTCGACGGCGAGGTTGATCCTTGGGTTGAGCCAGAGAAGGCGCTGGTTGATATGCGCCAGTTCGTGGCGCTGCCGGCCTGATTTGGTTCTGTTCCCTCTCCCGCAAGCAGGATAGGGAGTTTTGCTCCTCTCTCCCACTTGTGGGAGAGAGGCCGGGAGAGAGGGCGGTGACTATCCCCAAGGTGGTTGAATAGCACAAGCAATAAGTCATGAGTATTTTTAAAGTCACCCTTAAATAATGCGCAAAAGCAGTGTTTTTTTAATATACATCTATCTAGTATGGTAAGGATCTGAAATGTCGAATCAATGGAAAGTCATTTGCAAACTTGCCGATATTCCGGTACTGGGCGCGCGCGTGGTGCAGCGCGATGGGAAACCGGACGTGGCGATTTTTCGCAACGGCGAAGACAAGGTATTTGCACTGGTGGACCGTTGCCCGCACAAGGGCGGACCGCTGTCACAAGGTATCGTGTACGGCGAGCGTGTCGCCTGTCCTTTGCATAACTGGAACATCGAACTCGGTTCCGGCTGCGCCACCGCACCGGATGAAGGCTGCGCGCAAAAATTCAGCGTCAAGGTGGAAGCGGGCGATGTGTATCTGGACGCGGTCGAATTAGCTTCGCTGGCGATCGAGGCTGCCGCTGCATGAACCCATTGCGCGAGACTAAAGCAACCTGCTGTTACTGCGGCGTCGGTTGCGGCGTCATCGTGGAAACAGATGGCGTGCAGGTGACCGGCGTGCGTGGCGACCCTGATCATCCGGCCAACTTCGGCCGCTTGTGCACCAAAGGCAGCACGCTGCATTTGACCGCCAATCCGCTGCTGCAGCGGCAAGCGCGGGCGCTGCATCCGGAACTGCGCACTACACGCACTGCGCCACGCGTGCAGGCTGGCTGGGACCAGACGCTGGACGCCATCGCGCAACAATTTGCTGACACCATCAAAAAATACGGGCCGGACAGCGTCGGCTTTTATATCTCCGGCCAACTACTGACCGAAGATTATTACGTCTTCAACAAGCTGGCGAAAGGCTTGATCGGCACCAACAATATCGATAGCAATTCGCGCCTGTGCATGTCGAGTGCGGTGGCCGGCTACAAGCAAACGCTGGGTGCCGATGCGCCGCCAGCCTGTTACGAAGATATCGAGCAAGCCGAGTTGATTTTCATCGTCGGCTCCAACACCGCGTATGCGCACCCGATTCTGTATCGCCGCATCGAAGATGCGCGCAAGAACAACCCGAATCTGAAAGTCATCGTCGCCGATCCGCGCCGCACCGATACCGCACGCGAAGCTGATTTGTTTTTGCCGATTTTGCCTGGCACCGATGTCGCGCTGTTCAACGGCATGCTGCATATTTGCCTGTGGGAAGACTTGCTCGACAGCGCTTATATCGACGCGCATACCGAAGGCTTTGCGGAACTGAAAAAGACGGTACGCGATTACACACCCAAATATGTGGCCGAACTGTGCGGCGTCAGCGAGGCCGATTTGGTGCAGGCGGCGCAATGGTTCGGCCGTTCCAAGGCCGCCTTGTCGCTGTATTGCCAAGGCTTGAATCAGTCGTCTTCCGGCACCGCCAAGAATGCGGCGCTGATCAACTTGCATTTGGCTACGCACCAGATCGGCAAGCCTGGCGCGGGACCGTTTTCGCTGACCGGCCAGCCGAATGCGATGGGCGGGCGCGAAGTCGGCGGGATGGCGAATCTGTTGTCGGCGCACCGCGATTTGGCCAATCCCGCGCATCGCGCCGAAGTGGCGAAGCTATGGGGCGTGGACGATGTGCCAGCCCAGCCGGGCAAAACTGCGGTTGAAATGTTCGAGGCGGTACGCAGCGGCGAGATCAAGCTGCTCTGGATCGCCTGCACCAATCCTGCCCAGTCAATGCCGGATCAGAAACTGGTGCGCGAAGCGCTAAAAAAGGCCGAGCTGGTTATCGTGCAGGAAGCCTATAAAACTACAGCGACGGTGGATTACGCCGACGTGTTGCTGCCGGCGACTACCTGGAGCGAGAAGGATGGCACAGTCACCAATTCCGAGCGTCGCATTACCCGCATTAAACCGGCGTTGCCGAAACCGGCCGAGACCCGCCATGACTGGGAAATAGTGAGCGAATTTGCCCGCAAGCTGGAACGCCTGATGGACAAGGAGGCGCGCAAAACCAGCACACTATTTCCCTATGCGAGTGCGGAAGAAATTTGGAACGAGCACCGCGAAACCACGCGTGGACGCGATCTCGATATCACCGGTTTGTCTTTCAATATTCTGGAGCAGCAGGGGCCGCAGCAATGGCCGTTCCCGCAAGGTGCCGTGACCGGCAAGCAGCGCTTGTACCAAGACGGCATTTTTCCGACTGCCAGTGGGCGGGCGAAATTCGTCAATACGGTTTATCAGCCGGTAGCCGAAGCGGTCGATGCGCGCTACCCGTTTCACCTGACGACAGGACGCCTGCGCGACCAGTGGCACGGCATGAGCCGCACCGGTACCGTCGCACAGTTGTTTGCGCACGCATCCGAGCCGTCAGTCGTCATGTCGCAACTCGATATGGAGCGCCGGCTGATCAAGAGCGGCGAGTTGGTGCATGTGACCAGCAAGCGCGGTTCGCAAATATTGCCGGCGGTGGCTGGTGACGATATGCGCGCCGGACAGGCGTTCGTTGCCATGCATTGGGGCGAAGAATATGTTTCCGGCCGCGGCCATGATGGCGATGGTACTTTTGGCGTGAACGCGCTGACGCTGTCGACTGTCGATCCGGTTTCCAAGCAGCCGGAACTCAAGCATGCGGCAGTCAAAATTCTGAAGGCTGAATTGCCATGGCGTTTTCTGGTGTTCGGCTGGGTCGATGCGTCGCAAGTATTGGCCCTGCAATCGGCATTGCGGCCTTACCTGCGCCGTTTCAGCTATGCGTCATGCACGCTGTTCGGGCGCGACAAGGTCGGTGTGCTGTTTCGCGCCGCCGACGATTACGTTGCCGATGCAGCGCTGGTCAAGGAAATCGAATCCCGTTTCGGCATCGAGGGCGCCGGTGTGTTGCGCTACGACGATGCCAAGCGCGGCAATGCGCGTCATATTCTGGTGCGGGATGGCAAACTGGCAGCGGTTTCCATGGCGGGCGATACCTCGGCAGAACATTGGCTGAAAGAATATCTGGAAGGCGAATTGCCGGTTGCCGCGCTCGGGCGCATGTTGTTGGTGCCCTCGACCAAAGCGCCGCAAGGATTCAAGTCACGCGGTCGGATTGTCTGTAACTGCTTTAATGTTGCCGAATCGGAAATCAATGACGCATTGGATGCGCAGGAGGGCGCATCGGATACTGTATTGGCAAGCTTGCAAGCCAAGCTGAAGTGCGGCACCAACTGCGGTTCTTGCGTGCCGGAGTTGAAACAGATGGTGCTGGCACGCGAAGCCATTGCAACAACTGCCTGACAAAACTTGCCTGGGCTGGCTTCGTCGGGGGCTCGTAATCGGTATAATCCGCGCATGGAAAATGCACAAGTAACTGAAAATTCTGAAAATTTCGCGGCGGCCCGTTTCATCAAGGTGATCGGACGCGGCAAGGATGGCGCTCGCAGTTTGGCGCGCAATGATGCGCATGATATGTATGCGGCAATGCTGGACCGGCGCATCTCTGATCTGGAACTGGGCGGGATTTTGCTGTCGATGCGCATCAAGGGCGAGTCGGTGGATGAAATCGCCGGCTTTCTCGATGCCGCAGAAGCATCGTTCGAGCAATTGTCGGTGCCGGGCGCACTGTCCGCCTTTGCTCCGATCGTGATTCCGAGTTACAACGGTTCGCGCAAGATGGCGAACCTGACGCCGCTGCTGGCGCTGTTGCTGGCGCGAGAAGGCGTGCCGGTTTTGGTGCACGGAGTCACGCAAGACCCGGGGCGCGTGACCACTGCCGAAATTTTTACGGCGCTGGGTTTGCAGCATTCGCAGACTGTGCAGCAGGCCGAGGCGTGCTTTGCGCGGCATGAACCCGCTTTCATGCCGATTGGCGCTTTGGCTCCTGCGATGGCGCGCCTGTTGGAAACGCGGCGCACATTGGGCGTGCGCAATTCGACCCATACGCTGGTCAAGATCATGCAGCCTTTCAAAGGCCCGGCATTGCGTTTGGTGTCGTATACGCATGCGGAATATCTGGCCATGTTGAGCAGCTATTTTTCAACGGCTGCGCTAGTCGCACGCGGCGACGCTTTCCTGATGCGCGGGACCGAAGGAGAAACCGTGGCGAACGCCCGGCGCTCGCAGCAAATCGACTGGTATCACGCCGGCACATGCACGACGCTGGTGCAAACTCAGCCAGTCACCGACGCAGCCATTGCCTTGCCCGAGGAGCGTGATGCGGCTTCGACTGCACTTTGGACCGAAGCGGTATTGCGCCAGGAGCAACCGGTACCGGCCACCATTGCCGAGCAGGTGAAACACTGTTTGCAGGTTTCAAGGCAATTACAAGCCGACCCATTGGCGCGGTAGGTTTTCCAAGACATGATGAAAAAATATGAAGTCGCCGTAATCGGCGCTGGTGCCGCTGGCATGATGTGCGCCTCTGTCGCCGGCCAGCGCGGCAAAAATGTGGTGTTGATCGATCACGCCACACGTCTGGCAGAAAAAATCCGTATCTCTGGCGGCGGCCGCTGCAATTTCACCAACATCGACGCTGGCCCGCAGAATTTTCTGTCCGGTAATCCCCATTTCTGCAAAAGTGCATTGGCGCGTTACACGCCGCAGGATTTTCTTGGATTGATGAAGCGGTATCGCATCGCGTATCACGAGAAGCACAAAGGGCAGCTATTTTGCGACGATTCGGCCGAAGACATTATCAAAATGCTGAAGGCCGAGTGCGATCTGGGCCAAGTGCATTGGCAGATGCCGTGCAGCGTTAGCGCAATT
The DNA here is from genome assembly GCF_055694025.1 of Gelidimonas diazotrophica. NCBI lineage: Bacteria > Pseudomonadati > Pseudomonadota > Betaproteobacteria > Burkholderiales > Oxalobacteraceae > Gelidimonas > Gelidimonas diazotrophica. The sequence goes on along the minus strand of NZ_CM146349.1, from coordinate 2,316,056 downwards.
AGCCACGCTGACGGCGGATTTATGGTGATGACCAGTATCGGCAGCATCTTGGCCGACAGCGTCGTACTTGCCACCGGCGGTCTTTCCATCCCGAAAATCGGCGCTACCGATTTCGCGTATAGGATTGCGCGGCAATTCAGCATCAAACTGGTGGAGCCACGGCCAGCACTGGTGCCGCTCACTTTTGATATTGCAGAATGGCAGCCGTTTGTCGCATTGGCGGGCATTGCCTTGCCGGTTGAGATAAGCGCGGGCGAAAAGAAGAGCCGGGGGAGTTTTCGCGAAGACCTGTTATTTACCCATCGCGGTCTGTCCGGCCCGGCGGTATTGCAGATTTCCAGTTATTGGCAGCCGGGTGCATCGCTCACCATCAATTTATTGCCCGATATGGGTGTCGCGCAAACGCTGATCGAGGGCAAGTCGACACTAAAAAGGAATCTGGGGAATACATTATCGCAATGGCTGCCGGCGCGCTTAGTGGACGGCTGGCTGCAAATCAAAGGCATCCAATCCGATGCGCGCATCGCCGACATGACCGATAAGCAATTGCGTTTGGTGGGAGAATCGCTGAACGCCTGGGTCATCACTCCCGACGGTTCCGAAGGTTATCGCAAGGCGGAAGTCACACTGGGTGGCATCGATACCCGCGAGTTGTCGCAACAGACCATGATGGCAAGCAAGGTTCCGGGACTGTATTTCATAGGCGAAGCGGTAGACGTGACGGGATGGCTGGGCGGCTATAATTTCCAGTGGGCATGGGCGTCCGGGGTGGCGGCAGGCATGTCGGTGTGATTCGAAGTCTATGCCGGCATGGCGCGAAAGTTTCTCATTAAAAATGCACGTTAAAAAACTTTCATCAAACAAGCAAGTCTGCTAGAATTGTCGTCTTCTCCTAAAATCACCGTTTGAATTTACATGACAACAATCCGCCTTAAAGAAAACGAGCCGTTCGAAGTCGCAATGCGTCGCTTCAAGCGCACTATTGAAAAAACCGGTTTGTTGACCGACCTGCGCGCACGTGAATTTTACGAGAAGCCAACTGCAGAGCGTAAGCGCAAGCTTGCTGCCGCAGTCAAGCGCCACTACAAGCGCATTCGTAGCCAACAGCTGCCGAAAAAGCTGTTCTAATTTTTCACCGCACGTTAGTGCGGTTGGATTAAAAACCCGCTTCGGTCGTTCCGCTGCGGGTTTTTCTATTTATCTGAATGAAATGAGGATGATATGGGATTGAAAGAGCAGATTACCGATGACATGAAGGCCGCGATGCGTGCCAAAGATAGCGTCAAGCTGGGCGCGATTCGCATGCTGACTGCCGCGATCAAGCAAAAAGAAGTTGACGAGCGTATTGATGTGACCGACGCGCAGGTTCTTGCCATCGTCGAAAAAATGATCAAGCAGCGCAAGGATTCGATCAGCCAATTCGAAGCCGGCGCTCGCCAGGACTTGGCCGATATCGAGAAAGTCGAGCTGGCAATTTTGTCGGTCTACATGCCTGAAGCGCTCTCGGACGCCGAAGTGCAGGCTGCGGTGGCTGCTGCCATCGCCGAAGTCGGTGCCACCGGGCCGCAGGATATGGGCAAACTGATGGCGGTATTGAAACCGAAACTGGCAGGGCGCGCCGACATGACAGCCGTATCTGCGCTGGTAAAGGCCGCCTTGAGCAAGGCTTGATCGCCGTATTGCACAGATTTAAGTCGAGATGATCCCCCAATCGTTCATTCAGGACTTGCTCAGTCGCGTCGATATCGTCGAGGTGGTTGGCCGTTATGTGCAACTGAAGAAGGGCGGCGCCAACTTCATGGGTTTGTGTCCGTTTCATAACGAGAAATCACCCAGCTTTACCGTCAGCCCAACCAAGCAGTTTTACCATTGCTTCGGTTGCGGGGCGCACGGCACCGCCATCGGCTTCCTGATGGAATACGCCGGTTCTGGCTTTGTCGATGCAGTCAAGGATCTGGCACAGAATGTCGGCCTGACGGTTCCGGAACAGGATCATCTGCTGCCTGCGCAGCGTGCCGAGGCGCAGGCAAAGACCATGGCGCTTACCGATGTGATGACGCAGGCCTGCGATTTTTATCGCGGCCAGCTGCGCAGTGCCGAGCCCGCTATTGCCTATTTGAAAAGACGCGGATTAACAGGCGAAGTGGCCGCCAGGTTCGGTTTGGGCTATGCGCCCGATGGCTGGGATGGCTTACGCGCAGTATTTCCCGATTACGATGCCGCGGCGTTGGTTGAAGCTGGCTTAGTGATCGATAAAAGCGAAGAGCCGGGAACAAGCCGGCGGCGTTATGACCGCTTCCGTGACCGCATCATGTTTCCCATACGCAATGCAAAAGGGCAGGTGATCGGTTTTGGCGGCCGGATTCTCGATAGTGGCGAACCGAAGTACTTGAATTCTCCCGAGACACCCTTATTTCAGAAGGGTCTGGAGTTGTACGGTTTGTTCGAGGCGCGGCAGGCGATACGCACTGCCGGTTATGTATTGGTGACTGAGGGTTACATGGATGTTGTAGCGCTGGCGCAACTCGGTTTTCCGCAGGCGGTTGCGACGCTCGGCACTGCATGTACTCCGACACACGTACAGAAATTATTGCGCCAGACAGATCATGTGGTGTTCAGTTTCGATGGCGATAGTGCCGGGCGGCGCGCAGCGCGGCGTGCGCTCGATGGATGTTTGCCTTTGGCAACCGACAATAAAGTCATTAAATTTTTATTTTTACCGACCGAGCATGATCCGGATAGTTATGTGCGCGAACTGGGCGCAGATGCTTTTTCGCAGCAAATTCAGGATGCGATGCCATTGTCACAATTTCTTTTGAAGGAAGTGATTGGCGACAATGATTTGGCAACCCCAGAAGGGCGCGCACGCGTGCAGTTTGATGCCAAACCATTATTGCAAGCGATGCCCGCATCATCTTTGCGTTTGCAAATAGTCAGGAGTTTGTCGCAATTGACGCTTACGACTGCTGAGGAAATTGAATCTCTGTTCGAACTTGTCAATCCGGTATCCAGAACGCGCAGAGCACCGCCAAAGACAAAACGTGCCGCACCTATGGGACTGGAGCGTCAGATGATCCGGTTGCTGATCGCGCATCCTTCGCTGGCAGCGGATCTGGATGCATCTGTGCTGCTTGCTGTGGCGCACATTTCGTCGGATTACGCGGCAATGCTGACGCAGTTGGTCGCGACTTGTCAGGCGATGGGAGCGAATGCAAATTTTGCGGCGTTGGCAGAGCAGTTGCGCGTCTCTGAGACTGATTTTGATGCATTGATAGCGGAAATAGCGGCGCAACCAGAATCGGATGTGGATGTCGTTCGCCTGGAGTTGGCCGGTGCTGTCAGGCAGACCAAAATGCATGCGATCAAGGCGGAACTGGATCAATTGGCAACTTCTGGTCAGAGTGTCGAAAACGTCCGTACGCGTTATATGGAATTGATGTCGCAGCAAGAGCAGTTGAGACGGCAGGCGGACGCTGAAATAGCAATGCGTTAAGACGGCTCAAGTATCTGAATCGAAGCAATGAGGATGGTTCGGTGGCCTAGAGAAAATATGACTCGATATGCTATAGTTTAAGGCTTTTAATTCAAGGCCTTATGGCTTTGAATCGGTGAAAACATAAGGAGTACATTGCAAGCCAATCAGCACTATGCGGGAATTCTCAAGCTAGGCGCGATTTGACTTGTGGCGTAAAAAATATTTGAGTTGGTGGTTATTCCATGGTGAGCGCAATGAAAAAACCTGCGAAATTCCAGATTCCGAGCGAACAAAAAGTGAAATCCACTTCAGTGAAATCGACGGGTTCAAAGACCGTCGATCAAACTTCTGCTTCTTCCCGATCGCCTGGTAAAACCAAGACGGGGAAAACGGTTTCGGCCGCCACACCATCGCCTATCCAAACGCAAGCTGGAAAAACTGCTAAATTTGCCAAATTGGAAGAATCCGATGCGGTCGTGAAAAAGGTGTCGGGGGCTGCTGCCCAGTCAACTAAGAAGCCTTTGTCTAAAACTGATGCAAAGTCGGCCCCTGCGCAATTGAAAGCTCCCGTGACAACCAAGAAAACTGAATCGAAAACTGTTATCAAGCCTATCAAAACCGAAGCCCAACCTGAAGCTGCAGCGCTCAAGCAGGACGTCAAAAACGTCGGTGGTCCAGTCGTAATGTCGACCACGGATGCAGCAACGCTGGCAGCAATAGATACCTCGGGTTATATCCTTCCAACCATCAAGGTGCCAGGACGTCGCGGCCGCAAGCCAAAAGAATTTCAGCCGGAAAATGATGAAATTGCGGCACTGAATGCGGTTGAGCGTACCGAGATGAAGGCGGCTGACAAGGCGAAAGCAAAAGATCGCAAGGCAAAAGAAAAAGCACTTTTGAAGGATGCCTTTTCTTCGGATACCGAAGCGTCAGAGGAAGAACTTGAAGCGCGCCGCGAAAAACTGAAAATCCTGATCAAGTTGGGCAAGGAGCGCGGTTTTCTGACGTACGCGGAGATCAACGATCATCTGCCGGAAAATATTATTGATCCGGAGGCAATCGAAGGCATTATCGGCACCTTCAACGATATGGGCATTGCCATTTATGAGCAGGCGCCCGATGCTGAAACGCTATTGTTATCGGATAACGTGGCCACCGTTGCCAGCGATGACGAGGCGGAAGCCGCTGCTGAAGCGGCGCTGTCGACGGTCGATTCCGACTTCGGCCGCACCACGGATCCGGTGCGGATGTACATGCGTGAAATGGGTTCCGTGGAGTTGCTCACGCGCGAAGGCGAGATTGAAATCGCCAAGCGGATTGAAGACGGTTTGAAGGACATGATTCAGGCCATTTCGGCCTGCCCCATGACGATTGCCGAGATTTTGACTGCGGCCGATAAAATCGGCAACGATGAAATCAAGATTGACGAGATTGTCGATGGCCTCGTAAACTTGAATGAAGGTGAGCCTGCTGCTGCGCAACCGGTTGCTGTTTCTGCTTCGGATGACGAAGAAGATGAAGAGTCGGATGAAGAAAATGCGGACGAAGAGGATGAGGAAGAGCCGAGCGCCAACGGCGGCGCCGCAAGTTTCTCCGCAGCGCAGCTGGAGCAATTGAAACGGGATGCGCTGGATAAGTTTGCGATCATCTCAAGCCAGTTCGAAAAAATGCGCAAGTCATATGAGAAAGAAGGCTACAACTCGAAGCCCTACGTCAAGGCGCAGGAAGCGATTTCCCAAGAGCTTCTGGGCATGCGTTTTACCGCAAAAGTAGTTGAAAAGTTATGTGATACCCTGCGTGGCCAAGTGGATGAAGTGCGTCATATCGAGAAACAGATCCTGGATGTGGCGGTTAATCGTTGTGGCATGCCGCGTTCTCACTTCATCAAAGTATTCCCTGGCAATGAAGTCAATCTTTCCTGGGTCGAAGGTGAAGTCAATTCTGGCCATGCATACAGCGCCATCCTGGGACGTAATGTGCCAACCGTCCAGGAATTGCAAAAGAAACTGATTGATTTGCAAACGCGCGTCGTTTTGCCATTGCCTGATTTGCGCAACATCAACAAGAAGATGGCGGCCGGCGAGATGAAGGCGCGCCGGGCCAAGCGTGAAATGACGGAAGCCAACTTGCGGCTGGTGATTTCGATTGCAAAAAAATACACCAATCGCGGCCTGCAATTCCTGGATTTGATTCAGGAAGGCAATATCGGCTTGATGAAAGCGGTTGATAAGTTCGAATACCGCCGTGGCTACAAGTTCTCGACCTATGCGACATGGTGGATTCGCCAGGCAATTACGCGTTCCATCGCCGATCAGGCGCGCACGATCCGCATTCCGGTACACATGATCGAAACGATCAACAAGATGAACCGCATTTCGCGCCAGATTTTGCAAGAAACGGGTGCAGAACCGGACCCGGCAACGCTGGCGATCAAGATGGAAATGCCGGAAGACAAGATCCGCAAGATCATGAAAATCGCCAAAGAGCCGATTTCGATGGAAACGCCGATTGGCGACGATGACGATTCCCATTTGGGCGATTTTATTGAGGATGGCAATACCCTGGCGCCTGCCGATGCGGCCTTGCATGCATCCATGCGCAATGTGGTCAAGGATGTACTGGATTCCTTGACTCCGCGTGAGGCAAAAGTATTGCGTATGCGTTTTGGTGTTGAAATGTCTACCGACCATACGCTGGAAGAAGTCGGCAAGCAGTTTGACGTAACGCGTGAGCGGATTCGCCAGATAGAAGCCAAGGCATTGCGCAAATTACGCCATCCATCCCGTTCGGATAAGCTAAAGAGCTTCCTCGAAGGTAACTAAATAGTTTAAAATTGGCGAGGCAATTTTTTGCCTCGTCCCGAATCTCCTTTCCACGGAGATAAATTTAAGCAGGATACCCTGCGCGAAAGATACTGGGCCTCTAGCTCATGCTTGGTTAGAGCAGCGGACTCATAATCCGTTGGTGCCGTGTTCGACTCACGGGAGGCCCACCATATACTATGTCTGAAACCACGCCGGAAACACTGTCCGCACCATCTGCACTGTCCGAAACAGCGCAAGTTGATATCCCAGCAATTCGTTTTGAAGATTTCGGCTTGTCAGCCGAAATTTTGCGAGCGCTCACAGATCAGGGTTACATTCATCCGACGCCGATTCAGGCGGAGGCAATTCCTATCGTACTGCAGGGGCGCGATGTGATGGGCGCGGCTCAGACCGGCACTGGCAAGACTGCCGGTTTCGCCTTGCCGATCATTCAGATCTTGTCGGCGCATGCCAATACCAGCGCATCTCCTGCACGGCATCCGGTGCGGGCCTTGATTCTGACGCCGACCCGTGAGCTGGCCGATCAGGTGGCCGATAACGTGAAAGCGTATTCGCGCCATACGGGATTGCGCGCCACGGTTGTCTTTGGCGGCGTGGATATTGCGCCGCAGACGGCGGCATTGCGTGCCGGGGTCGAGATTGTGATCGCTACCCCGGGTCGGTTGCTGGATCACGTACAGCAGAAGACCCTGAATTTGTCGCAGGTGCAGATGCTGGTGATGGATGAAGCGGATCGCATGCTCGACATGGGATTTTTACCGGATTTGCAACGGATCATCAATTTGTTGCCGAAGCAGCGGCAGAATCTGATGTTCTCCGCAACTTTCTCCAATGAAATCAAGAGGTTGGCCAACAGTTTTCTGACCAATCCGGTCATGATCGAGGTCGCGCGGGGTAATTCAACCGCCGAAAATGTGACCCAGATCGTGTATAAAGTCGACGAAGCGGCGAAAGGCAGTGCGGTTTCCTTTATCATCCGCGAGCGCGGCCTGAAGCAAGCTATTGTGTTTTCCAACAGCAAGATTGGCGCTTCGCGCCTAGCGCGCCAACTGGTACAGGAAGGTATCAACGCTACCGCAATTCATGGCGACAAGACGCAGGCCGAGCGGATGGCTGCGCTGGAGGCGTTCAAGCAGGGAAAAATTGAATTCCTGATCGCAACCGATGTCGCAGCGCGCGGACTGGATATTGTCGAACTTCCTTGCGTCATCAATTACGACCTGCCGTTTAACGCCGAGGATTATGTGCACCGGATCGGCCGCACCGCCCGTGCCGGCGCCTCCGGCGATGCGATTTCCCTGTATTCCGACAAGGACGAGCGTTTGCTGGTGGATATCGAAAAGTTGATTAAGCGGAAATTCGAACGTCAGCAACTAGTCGGTTTTTCCGCTGCCCCGGCCCGCTCCTCCGAACGTGCTGAACGTCCTGAAAGGGCCGAACGTACCGAGCGGCCACCGCGCCGTGAAGATGGCAACCGCACGGCAACTGTGCAAGGGCGGAGCAATTATTCTGCCTCTTCGCGCAAGGAAAAGATCGATCCGTGGTTCCTGAAGCCTTACGAGCCTGCGGTGCCAGCAGCGAATACCGACAGCGGGCAAGGGCAGGACATAATTCCCGCGGGATCGAGCAAAGCGCCCAAAACCAGGATTGCGGTACTTCTCGGCGGCACTCCAAAGTCTTGAAATTGATGCCGCACTGAGCGGCGGCATCGCTTTACAATTAAAAATACATAACCATGTATTTTTTAAATATCAATGAAATCATGCGGAAACTGCATGATTTTTCACTATACTCCCATACAATCTGAAGTGTGAATACTGCGGCAGGATTGCGCCTGGGTTGCGCGAATAGGCGAAAATCATGCTAAGTTACTCACATCGATAATTGTCTATAGCGTTATCGCGCAGTACCTATTTGCAACCAACAGGAGACATCATGCTGGAATTACGCACAAGTGAAGCGCGTGGGCAGGCCGATCATGGCTGGTTGAAGGCGCGCCATAGTTTTTCGTTCGGGGATTATGTGGATTCGGCGCACATGGGTTTTGGCCCGTTGCGCGTGATTAACGAGGATCGGATTGCCCCCGGTAGCGGCTTCGGTACCCATGGTCACAAGGATATGGAAATTATTACCTATGTACTGGAAGGCGAGTTGGCGCATCAGGACAGCATGGGCAACGGCAGTGTGATCCGTCCGGGCGACGTGCAGCGCATGAGTGCCGGCCGTGGCGTGATGCATTCCGAGTCCAATCATGCGGATGGCAGCGAAACCCATTTGCTGCAAATCTGGATTGAACCCGATCAAAAAGGCATTGCGCCCAGTTACGAAGAGCAGCATGTGCCGCAAGCGCAAAAAGAAGGGTGCCTGCGGCTGGTGGCGTCTCCCGAGGGTACCGATGGCGCAGTCAAGATACACCAGGATGCGCGCTTGTATGTTGGTCTGTTCGATGGCGATCAGGCGGCCGACCTGACGCTGGCCGCCAATCGGCTGGCTTACGTCCACATGGCGCGCGGTAGTGCCAGCGTTAATGGTCAGACGCTGGCCGCCGGCGATGCCTTGAAACTCAGCGCGGAAACCGAACTGCGAATCCGTGACGGCAACGCAGCCGAAGTACTGGTTTTCGATTTGCCGCCGCGGCTTTAGGGGCCGGATGGGCTATTCAGAAATGATGGAGTATCGATAAAAATTAGCAGGTACCGCATATGTTTAATGCGGTACTGCGGCATGAAATCACATACTCCATCGTTTTTCCATATGGAAGCGGATTTTAATCGTCCAGTGCGCAATGGACTGTCTGAATCGGCAGCAGCGTGGAGATTATTTTCGGATCAATGCAGACCAGGTAGCCGCGCCGACCGCCATTGATGTAGATTTTGTCCAGCGCCAAAATGCTTTGTTCGACATATACCGGCATTGTTTTTTTGGTTCCGAACGGCGAAGTGCCGCCGACCAGATAGCCGGAGTGCCGGTTTGCCACTTCCGGTTTGCAGGGCGCGACCGATTTGCAGCCGATCTGGCGCGCCAGATTCTTGGTCGACACCGTGCGGTCGCCATGCATCAGGACGATCAGCGGCTTGGCGGCTTCGTCCTGCATTACCAGTGTTTTCACCACACAATGCTCATCGAGCGCCAGTTCCTGCGCCGACAATCCGGTGCCGCCATGTTCTTCATACGCGTACGAATGTTCTGAAAATGCGATGCCGTGCTTGCGCAAGAATTGGGTCGCCTGGGTCTCGGAGGTATGCTCTTTTTTTGCCATGCGTGATACGCTCACCGAATCTGTTGTGATGTCAATCGAGGGCATATTATGCAACAAGAAATCCGTTTCGCCACTTTCAATGTCTGCAATCTGGCGCTGCCGGGCGCGGTTTGCTACGCCAACCTGGCGCCTTATACGACGGCAGAATTTGAAGCAAAAACCGCCTGGATCGCGCAGCAGATCGACCGACTGGATGCCGATGTGATCGGTTTTCAAGAGATTTTTTCGCAGGCCGCATTGCAGCATGCACTGGCCAAAAGCACGCGTTATGCGCATGCGCATCAGGTTGGTTTTGACCCGGTTGCGCGCGATGGACAGTTGACGCCGAGCGTGGCGCTGGTATCGCGGCTGCCGCTGGTCGGCGAAGTAAAGACTTACAGCGAATTGCCGCGCCAGCTATCGGTGGCGCTACCGGTAACTGGCGCAGGCGAAACATCGACTTGCTTCACGCGGCCGGTTCTGCATGTGCAAGTGGCGCTGTCGAGCGAGTTGATCGCGAATGTCATTGTGGTTCACCTGAAATCTCAGCGCCCCGATTATGTGAGTGGGGAAGATGAAGACGATCCCTATCAGCTTGGCATGGGTTCTTTGCGCTCGCTGATCCGGCGCGGTACTGAAGCTCTCGGCCTGCGTTATCTGCTGACCGATTTAGTCCAGAGTAACCGGGTGCCGCTGGTGGTGATGGGTGACTTCAACGATGTCGCCGGCGCGATCACCAGCCGGATCGTGATGGGTGACGGCCGTCACGGCAAAACCGGTTTCGACGACCGCCTGTTCGATAGTTACCGCCTCCAGTCGCATTCCGATCCCTTGCGCAATATCGGTTACAGCACCCTGCATCAGGGGCAGTTTGAGACCATCGACCATATCCTGGTGTCGGAAGAATTTAATCCGTCTTCGCGCTTTGCTCTCGGTGAAATACTCGAAGTGAATTATCTCAATGACCATGTTCAGTTGCGGCAGCCGGAGACTAGCGATCACGGGCAAGTGCTGATGCGGATGAAGTTGTATGGCGTCAATAATCCGCCAAGCGGGATCGGTGTGGGATAGCGCGCTAACCGCGTGGATGATGTTCTGCGTGCAATTTCTTGAGCCGTTCACGCGCCACATAGGTATAAATCTGGGTGGTCGAAATGTCGGCATGTCCGAGCAACAATTGCACCACCCGCAAATCGGCGCCGTGATTGAGCAAATGCGTGGCGAACGCATGGCGTAGCGTATGCGGCGAGAGTGGTGCATTGATGTTGGCCTTGACTGCATATTTTTTGACCAATATCCAGAACATCTGGCGCGTCATCGCGCCGCCGCGCGCGGTAACGAACAACGCATCATCTATCTGAGCGCCCAGAATCGCGCCGCGGGCCTGCTTCAGATAGCGCTCCATCCAGCTGCGCGCCTCTTCGCCGAAAGGTACCAGGCGCGTCTTGTCGCCTTTGCCAGTGATGCGCAAGACGCCTTCATTCATGCCGACTTCCATCGTTTTCAGCAACACCAGTTCCGTTACCCGCAGGCCGCTGGCATACATCAGTTCCAGCATGGTGCGATCGCGCAAGCCCAGCGCAGTGTCGACATCGGGTGCCGCCAGCAAAGCCTCGACTTGCGTTTCAGATAATATTTTCGGTACCCGTGGCGGCTGTTTGGCGCCCTGCATTTTCAGGCAGGGATCGATCTCGATGTTGCGCTGGCGCAGTGCCAATTGATAAAAGCGCTTCAGCACTGCCAGGCGGCGGTTCGACGAGGTCGCCTTGGTGGTTTCATGTCGGGCACTGAAATAGGCGCTCAAATCGTCAGCCCGGGCTTGATACAAAACTTTGCCGCACGCTGCCTGCAGCCAGGACGCAAACAGGCGCATGTCGCGCCGGTAAGCCGCCAGCGAATTCTTCGCCAGGCCGTCTTCCAGCCATAAGGTGTCGCAAAAGGCATCGATTGCAGATTGGCTTGCGGCAGGCAACTGGTCCGTCATAGAAAGCCAGCGGCAGCCTCATGCGCGAGCAGCCAGCGTTTGACGCCGACGTGGAAGCCGGTTGCATCGTCGTGGTGCGAAAAGCCGCCCAGCCCGCCTGCCGCTGTGACGCGATGGCAAGGAATCACCAGCGGAAACCAGTTGGCGCCGCAAGCCTGTCCGACCGCCCGCGGCGCGGAATGGATTTGTTTGGCAATCTGGCCATAGGTGAGCACCTTGCCGCGCGGAATGGCGGCAATCGCTTGCCATACCTTGCGCTGGAAAACCGAGCCGATTTCCGGCAAGGGCAGATCAAAAATAGTATCCGGATCATCCAGATAGCGCATCACCTGGGCTGCGACGTTTGCGGCCAGCGCATCGTCCGGGGCTGCGGCCTTGGCTTCAAAAGATGGGGGAAGATAGACCAGCTCCTGCAGGCTGGAAGCTTTGGTGCGGATGCCGACCGCGCCGAAAGGGGCTTCGACGATGGCTGAGAACAGGGAAGTGGCGTATGCATTTTTCATATCGATAGAATAAAACAAAAAAGGCGCATCGTGAGATGCGCCTTCAAATTGCTTCTACGCGTTCAGGCTGTTATGACAGCTCATTTGAAACGCGTGTCTCCTCGTTATATGTCGGTATGTCTACCGCTTTTATGCACTACCCCTCTGAAATTCGAATGCATTCCGTGTTCGGTACGGCCGGTTGCTTCATTTAGTTATGACTTGCGTATTACCGCCGGATGCAAAATTTTCGCAATAATAACACCGGATTACTGAAATCGGAAAAAACAATTAAGCGAAAGAAAAAATTGATCCAGTAAAGAAATTTACAAGCATTATTTACAATACAGCAGTTTGATCCAAATTAAATTTTGTTAAGTTATTAAAAACTGCCGGACTACAGCCGTCCGGCAGTTTTTTAGCCAATCCGATTTAATTGAAAATCAGATTCGGCAGCCACAGCGAGATTTGCGGAACATAGGTGATCAGGACCAGGAAGCCCAGCATCGTCAGCAGCCACGGCATGACGGCGACAGTCAACTCGGTAATCCCCATTTTGGCGATTCCGGATGCCACATACAGATTTAGACCCACCGGCGGATGGCACATGCCGACTTCCATATTGACCACCATGATGATGCCGAAGTGAATCGGATCGATGCCGAGCGTCATCGCCACAGGAAACAGGATCGGCGCCATGATCAGGACGATCGACGACGGCTCCATCACGTTACCCGCCACCAGCAGCAGCACGTTGACCACCAGCAGGAAGGTGATCATGCCAAAACCCTTGTCCATGATCCAGGCCGCCATATCCTGCGGGATATGCTCGCTGGTCATCAGGAAAGAGAACAGTACCGCATTGGTGATGATGTACAGCAGCATCGCAGACATGGAAGCCGAGTCGAGCAAGACCTTCGGCACTTGCTTCATGCCCATATCCTTGTAGACAAACACGGCGACGATAAACGCATATACCGCTGACACGGCAGCTGCCTCGGTCGGGGTGAACATGCCGGAATAGATGCCGCCCATCACGATCACGATCAGTAGCAGACCCCAGGCGCTTTTGCGAAAGGCGACCAAACGTTCTTTCCAGCTTGCCTTCGGCATGCGGGGATATTTTCGCTTGCGCGCCAAAACCCAGGTAGTCAATCCTAAAAAGAAGGCCAGCAACATGCCAGGAATCACGCCGGCCATGAACAGTTTGCCCACCGATGTATTGGTCGAGACCGAGTACATCACCATCACGATCGATGGCGGAATCAGGATGCCCAATGCACCGGATGTCGTGACTACACCCGCACCAAAGCTTTTTGGATAACCTTGCTTGACCATGGCTGGAATGATAATCGAGCCGATTGCGACCACAGTGGCAGGCGAAGAGCCGGAAACGGCGGCGAACAAAGCGCAAGCCGCCACCCCGCCCAAAGCCAGACCGCCATGCCAGTGGCCGATCATCGACGTGGCAAAGTTAATCATGCGTCGCGCCACCCCGCCGTGGGTCAGGAAATTGCCGGCCAGAATGAAGAACGGGATGGCCATGATCTCGAACTTTTCGATACCCGTAAATAGCTTCAAAGCGACCGCTTCGATCGGTATCGACGTCATCGTGAACAGGAAAGTCAATACCGTCAGGCCGAGTGAAATCGAGATCGGCATGCCGGTCAGCATCAGGCCGAACAGCAGCACAAAGATGATCAGTGCATTCATGCTTTTTCCCCTTTAAGCTCTTCTTCCAGACCTTCGACGTGGGTATGGTCGTGTTTTGGCAAATCGCCAGTTTGTATGAAATGCCAGGCCACTTGCAGGAAGCGAAATGCCATCAGGTACGAGCCGAGCGGCACTGCCATATAGACCATCCACATTGGAATTTCCAGTACTTCGGAAACGCTGCTGGTATGACTTAGCTCGTATACGAATTTGGCGCCGAAAGTACCGACCAGGCCGGTGAATGTGGCGCCGGCCAGCAGGCCGAAGATGACGAATTTTTTGCGCCACGGCGTATTCAACTTGTTGATCAAGACGTCAACGCCGACGTGGATGCCAGTGCGCACGCCATACGCGGCGCCGAACTTTGCCATCCAGACGAACATATAAATGGTCAATTCCTGGGCCCAGCTGGTATTGATGTGGATCAGTACATCCTGGATGCCAAACAGGGTAATGCCGGACGCGTAGCGGTGCAGGACAGCGACAAATGTGACAACGGTGGCCGCTGCCATCAAGAAGGCGATCAGCCATTCTTCAAGATGATCAAGAATTTTCATGGGTTTCCCGATAGGCGTGGGAGTTAAGGACAATGACGGGGGTATGCTGGATTTATGCGGCTTTACCGCATGTATTTTGTGCGGTATTAAAAATACTATTGCCGGTATATTCCACGCAAAAAACATGCGGCTTACAAGTCAAGAATGCTTGCAAGCCGCATATTTACCGTGCTGACTGGAGAATCACTTCAGGAGCAGCGCTGCCGATTCCTTGTTGATGGAAGAAATCAACTCCTTGCCGATGCGGCTTTCCATTTGTTTCTGGACCGGTACCAAGGCTTTGCGCCATTCGACCTGCTCTTTGCCGTTTAACTCATACACAGTGGTTTTGCCGGAAGCCTTGACGGCGGCCATCGCCTTGTCGTTTTCTTGCTGGGCGATCGCATTGGCGTAGCGGGTCGATTCTTTCATCGCCGCATCCAGTTGGGTGCGAATATCGGCTGGCAAGCCATCCCAGAATTTCTTGTTGACGATCACTGCATAGCCCAGATAGCCATGTTTGGTCATGGTGACGTGCTTTTGCACTTCATGCATTTTTTGCGTGTACAAATTCGATGGCGGGTTTTCGGTGCCGTCCACCACGCCAGTTTGCAATGCTTGATACACCTCGGAGAAGGCCATTACCTGCGGGTTCGCACCCAGCGTGCGCATCTGTGCATCCAGTACCTTGGATGACTGGATGCGCATTTTCAAGCCTTTCATGTCTGCCGGTGAATGCAGCGGCGTGTTGGCCGACATGATCTTGAAGCCGTTATCCCAGTAAGCCAGACCGGTGATGCCCTTTGGTTCGAGTTTTTTCAGCAGACCCTTGCCGATCGGACCTTCGGTTACCCGATACAGCACGTCTTTGGAAGGGAAAATATACGGCAGGTCGAAGACTTCAAATTCACGCACGCCCAATGGGCCGAATTTTGCCAGCGATGGCGCCAGCATCTGGACTGCACCGAGTTGCAATGCTTCCAATTCTTCCTTGTCCTTGTACAAGGTGCTGTTAGGGTATACCTCAACCTTGACGCGGCCTTTGGTATTTTTTTCTGCCAGTTCCTTGAAACGATCGGCAGCTTTGCCTTTTGGCGTGTCCTTTGCGACCACGTGGCTGAACTTGATGACGATTGGGGCTTGCGCAAAAGCAACTGGGCTAATGACGGTGGCGCACGCCAGCGCCAGGAATAGTGTTTTGAGTTTCATGCTTGTCTCCGATGGATATGGAAAAACGTTTTTTTTAAATTGCTTAAGCATTCTGTCCAGTGTTTCATGGCAACACAATTGTGGATAACCACAATCCGGAAAACTGCTCCAGCTTGAATCCAAAAAAACAGGCATAGAATATTCGGTAGAATTCCGGTTTGAGAAACAATCGCTTAATAAGCTAGAAAGATGCCTTACGCCCATGACAACTGCTGGATTTAAAGGTTTTGGCACCGCTCCGTTGCAACCCAAGCAGGCATGGCGCTGGTTGCTGCCGGTGCTGCTGGTGCTGCTGGTGCTGTCGATCCTGATATGGCTGCCATGGCAAGTACGGCAGTTGGAGGTCAGCGAACGTCAGCAACAGATGATTGCCGATACGCTCTGGGTAGAGCAGGCGATTCGCTTTCAACTGAAACGCAATGAAGAAAATTTCCGCCAGGTTGGAACCGAAATTGGGAACGGATACCTGATGCCTGACAAACTGCGCGAACGCACCGCGCTGCTGTTAAAAAATAGCATTGAAATCCGCAGCGTCATGTGGCTCGATGCGACAGGCAGAATAGTTGCGTCCAGCGATGAGCAAGCGATCGTCCCCTCCCAGCTATCAGACGCATCGGCGCAAGCATCGGCCAACGCACGCAAGCTGAAATCAACCCAATATAGTCAGCCGCTCAAAGCCGTTAGTGTTGACGGCGCGCCGGGGTTGACGTTGATGGATGGCCACTTGCCGATCTTCAGGCACGGCCAATACAGCGGCAGCCTTGTGATTCGATATGCGTTGCAGAATATCCTCGATGAAATGGCGCCGTGGTGGTTTGCCCAGGATAACGAGATCGTCTTGACCGACAATGACGACACCGTCTTCGCCAGGCGGGCGGCCGGCGGCATGGGGCGCGGTGTGTACACTCATCGCCACACGCTTGAGTTGCCGGGGGCCGTAGTTTATCTGCGCACCAATAGCGTCAAAAGTGCGCCGACGCTGCTGCCGAATCTGCTGGTTGGCGCGATTATTTTGCTTGCGCTGGGTCTGATCTGGAGCTTATGGGCGTTGTGGTGGGATATCAATCGCCGGCTGGCGGCGGAAGGCGCGCTGCGCGAGCAGGTTGCCTTCCGCATTGCGATGGAAAACTCGCTGGTGACCGGGCTGCGGGCACGCGACCTGGAAGGACGGATTAGCTATGTCAACCCGGCGTTCTGCCAGATGGTGGGCTTAACTGCTGATCAGTTGCTCAACAAGGTGCCGCCAATGCCGTACTGGGCGCCCGAGGCGATCGAGGATCATGAAGGGCGCTTTGCCCAGGTTCTGGCCGGCACCGTCCAGCGACATGGTTTCGAGATCATATTCCAGCGCGCCAACGGCGAGCGTTTTCCGGTACTGATTTTCGAGTCGCCTCTGCTGGACGACAGCGGCAAGCAAACCGGCTGGATGGGATCGATCCTGGATATTTCGGATCGTAAAAAAGTCGAGGAATTAAATCAACAGCAGCAGGAAAAACTGCAATCCAGTGCGCGTCTGGCAACCATGGGCGAACTGGCATCGACCCTGGCGCATGAACTCAATCAACCGCTGGCCGCCATTTCCAGTTATACCGTCGGCGTCATCAATCTGATGCAGTCAGGCGTGGTTGACCCCGCGTTGTTGCGGCCGGCGCTGGAAAAAGCCAACGCGCAAGTGCAGCGCGCCGGCTTGATCATTCACAGCGTGCATGAGTTCGTCAAGCGGCGCGAACCGACCCGCGAACCGGTGTCGATGCAAAACCTGATCAACAGTGTGATGCCGCTGATCGAACTGCAGGCGCAACAGAGTTTCGTCGCGATCCAGTTCAGCATCACCCCCAGGCTACCCAAAGTGCTGGCCGACCGCGTGATGCTGGAGCAGGTGTTGCTGAACCTGACGCGCAACGCCATCGAGGCTATGCACCTGATTCCCTCCGAGCGTCGTATCCTGCGCATCACCGTCACCGCCGACAGCGTGCCGTTCAATGCTGCATCAGCGCTTCCAAACGTGGTGGTGTCAGTGATCGACCAGGGGCACGGGATCGCGCCGGAAGTTGCCGAACACCTGTTTTCACCTTTTTTCTCGACCAAGGCTGAAGGCATGGGGATCGGTCTGAAAATCTGCCGCACCACGCTGGAGTTTCATGGCGGCACCCTGAACTATGTGAATAATCCGCTCGGCGGTACAATTTTCCGCTTCTCATTGCCGCCACATTTGCCATCGCATTTGCCACCGCATCTGCCACCGCATTTGCCAAATCCACCGCAGTTGTCCCAATAACCGAGGAACCTGCATGCTTCACATAGTCGATGACGAAGAAGTGATCCGCGACTCACTGCTATGGCTGGCCAAGTCGCGCGCCATCGCTGCCACAGCCTACGCCAGCGCCGCCGAATTTCTGGCTGCGCTCGATAGCAAGACTGCCTTCGATGCGCAAGGCGAATGCCTGCTGCTCGACGTCCGCATGCCCGACATGAATGGCATTGCGCTGTTTGACGTGCTGGCCGGGCGCGACTTGACGCGACAGTTACCGGTAATTTTTCTGACCGGTCACGGCGATGTGCCGATGGCGGTCGATACCTTAAAGCGCGGCGCGTTCGATTTTTTCGAAAAGCCGCTGAATGACAACAAGTTGATGGACCGGGCGCAGGAAGCCTTGCTGATCTCCATGGAGGCCGGCAGCATGGCGCTGATCCATCGCCGTCTCGAAACTCTGTCGGCGCGCGAACGCGAAGTGCTGGATCTGATTCTGGAAGGAAAAATGAACAAGGTCATCGCGGACGATCTCGGCATCAGCATGCGCACAGTCGAAGTGCATCGCGCCCATATTTTCGACAAGATGCATGTCAAGACCGCAGTGGAGTTGGCACGGTTGCTGAAATAGTCAAAAACTGAAGTGGCGTATTTGTCCACGCGAGACAAAGTAGGGCGGGTGCAACCCGCGTCGAAGCGGAGAAATGTGTTACCGAATGCGCGCAGGCTGCACCCGTCATGCCTGTTAGTACTGGTTTGAGTATATTTCATATACGCATATAAAATATGCGTATAAATCCATAAAAATAGTGATACTCCATGTTTTTACAAACGCGCGGTAACTATTTAGCTGGCAAGGTAATTAAGAGCGGAATAGTACGATGTTGTAGGAGCGCACCCGGGCGCGATCAACGGCAGCAGTCTGGCGACTGCTTTCGCGCCCGGGTGCGCTCCTACAAAAAACCACTTCGGTTTGGAAGTTTCTTGGTGCGGGCTGAATAGTTGCAACACGCGTAACTATTCAGTCTTTACGCGCCTGATGCTGGCATATCGTAGTGTCCTAACTCTTTAGCTGTTAATTTTCATGCCTCGTATGATCGGGGCATTTCCAATTTCCAATTTCTAATTTCTAATTTCTAATTTCTATATTGCAGCGGTCTCTTTAAGCGTCAAGCCTCCAACGCCAGCAAAGCGAACGTCCCCAGCCAGTGTTCACCCATATAGTCACCGGTGACATGAGCGATAGCACTGTTGAAGTGGAGATCGGCGGTGGCGAATAACACTGCCGCACGGGCATCACCTGCCGGCAATGCGCGTGCGAGCGAACGCTGACACCAGGCGCGGCTGAGATTCAATCCATCCAGATGGGCAATTTTTCCATCGCTGCGATCGGTAACCGTAGCGGGTATAAATAATGTTGCTGGCTGACGCTGTTCCAGGTTCGGCAAGAATTGCGTGAACCATGCATTAAATTCTACGGCGGGTAGAACCCGACGCATCAGTTCGGACTCCATCAACGCCGGCGACAAAAATTCATCCCCGCTGGGCTCCCAAGCCTGACATCCGGCATCTTCCATATGCCAGTTGCGTGCACGAGCGCAGATCTGTTTTTCTAACTCTAAATGGCCGACATTGCGGGCATAATCCAGCCCCAGCGCCATTCCAAATGCGGTGTTGAAATGCGTCCCCACACGCACCGGATAGGTAGCTTTCGGCAAGAAGTTGACGAATAGTGCGGCGAAAGCATCTGCCAACGGTTGAAGGGTTTTCGCCCAATGCCGACCTTGGTCGCTGTCCAGTTGGTTCAACGCAGTCTGTAGCGCCAACAACCAACCCCAGCCATATGGGCGCTCAAAGGTATCTCGCGATGGCGCTGCCAAATAGGCCAACTCACCTCTGACATTTTCCGCTGTCAATTGCTTGTCAAACACAGCCCGTATCGCTGGCGCTTCGGGCAATTCCGGGTAACGCGCTAGTAATCGCGTCAGCAGCCAATAGCCGTGTACGCAAGAATGCCAATCGTAACAACCATAAAAAATCGGATACAAGGCACGGGGGCCTTGTACATCTGCGGCACTATTGAGCGTATGCGTGAGTTTGTTCGGATATTCCTGTGTCAGATGACTGACGACCAGATTGGCAAAGTGAGATGCTAGTGCCGGCGTCAGTTTTTGGTTGGCTTGGTTCATAATTTCATACGCAATCAGTAAGTTTTTACATTCTTGGCAAGTGCAATACAAACCAGTATTACTGCATCATCAGGAAATACAGCAGGAAGATATTAACGACCAACAATGTCATCGCAGTCGGAATTTGCGCTTTAATCACGGCGTTCTTGTCTGGCAGGTTGAGCAAGGCAGCAGGAACGATGTTGAAGTTGGCTGCCATCGGCGTCATCAACGTACCGCAATAGCCGCAAAACATGCCGATAGACGCCATTACTGCCGGATTTCCATGGTAGACGCCGACCAGAATCGGAATTCCGACACCGCCGGTCATCACCGGAAAAGCGGCGAATCCATTCCCCATGATTACCGTAAACAGCGCCATCCCGAGGCAATACACCACCACCGCAACCAGACGGTAATCCATATTGATATACGACGTCGTCAGGTGTGCGACCGCCTTGCCGACGCCGGCATCGGAAAACAGCAAGCCAAGCACCGCCAGCATATGCGGCAAGACCACGGCCCACCCCATCGAGTCGATCAGGCGCCGCGATTCGCGCATCGATTGCGCCGGTGTCGCCCTGGTGATCCAGCACGCAGCAATCAAGGCCAGGATGCAGCCGAACCCCAGGCTGACCAGAGTGAAGTTCTTTTGATCCAGCAAAAACAGGTCGCCGATTTTCACGTTTTTGAATATGACCGACCCGATCATCGTCGCGACTGGAATGATCAAGGCCGGGATGAACAGGCGATTGCCCAGTTTTTGGGCGCTGCTGCGGCGTTCCTGCGCCGACAATTCACTGTATTTGCCCATGGCAACCCCGCCGAAACCGGCGATGATTGCCATCACAATCACGATGATGCCGACCAGGGCGGGTGGCAGATGCTCCCCCGCCAGATACACCACTGCATATAACGCCCAGAACGAACCCGTGGTCAATCGTCTGGGATTGGCCCGATCCAGAAACGACATCACCGCAATCACCGACAACATCAAGCCCAGCAGAATGAAAAAATAATCGAGCGTAAAAATCATGCCGTCCCTCCTTTGATTGCCGTGTCCTGATTCGCCACGCTATGCGAACCCAGCTCGCGCGCAATCTGCGCATCCAGACGCCGTAATCGCCAGGCATGGATGATGAAGGCGGATATTGCCGTCGGTATGCCCCACAAGGCCATGTGCAGCGGATTAACCTCAATCCCCTCGCCGCGCAGGATGGTCTGCATCAGCACGATCGCGCCAAAGGCGACGAACACGTCTTCGCCGAAAAACAACCCGACGTTATCGGTCGCGGCGGACATCGCACGGATCTTGTAACGCAGTTTGTCGGGAATGGAGCCGTAACGGTTTTCCGTCGCACCTTCCGCCATCGGCGCAATCAAGGGGCGGACCATTTGCGGATGGCCGCCCAGGCTGGTCAAGCCTAAAGCGGCAGAAACCTCGCGCACGAACAAATAAACGATCAGCAAGCGGCCGGCAGTGGCGGATTGGATACGTGCAATCGAGACTTGTGCGCGTTCTTTCAAGCCGTAACGTTCCAGCAAGCCGATGACGGCCAAGGGCAGCAGCAGTATCAGCGGCAAGTTACGGGTCTTGATGAATCCGCTTCCCAATGTGGACAATATTTTGTCCAGCGGCATTGCCGCGGCAAACCCGGTAACGATGCCGGCGACGATGACGACCAGCACTGGATTCACCCGCAGCAAGAAGCCGAAGATGATGACGGCCACGCCGATCAGCGGCCAAAGGTTTACAGCAGTTTCCATGAGTGTGTCTCCTACAGAATGATTGAAATTACTTCAGCTAGTCATTTTTTATTTTTTATGCGCTTTACCAAGACAGTACCGCGCATTTTGCATTGTCAATATTGTCAACAAGCAGCGCATCTGATTACCGCACCGATAGCGACGGTTTTTTAGCCATTTGGAAAATGGATATCCACATATTTTGATGAAAAACAAAATCATTTATTGACAATTTACAGATAAATTATCTACATTATGTGAACGACACGCTAGTATTTTTTTTAAAAATATCTAGTGCATTGCAACAAAACGGAGACAAAATGGACAGCAACATAACAAAGCAAGCGACCCGCAAAAAATGGCAATTCTGGGTCGATCGCGGCGGCACATTCACCGACATCGTGGCGCGACGCCCGGACGGTTCGCTAATCACGCGCAAGATGTTGTCGGAAGATCCGGCCCATTACCGCGATGCAGCATTGGCCGGCATCCGCGACTTGATGGGCGTGCCGCGCGACCAGTCGATTCCAACCACAGATATCGAAGCGGTCAAGATGGGCACCACCGTGGCGACCAATGCCTTGCTTGAACGCAAGGGCGAACGCTGCGCGCTAGTCATCACTCGCGGCTTCGGCGACGCCTTGCGCATTGGTTACCAAAATCGCCCGCGCCTGTTTGACCGCAACATCGTGCTGCCGGATCAACTCTATGAAACCGTGATTGAAGTCGACGAGCGCATCAATGCGCAAGGCGAGGTCATCAGCGCACCAGACGAGAACGCCATCAGTGCCGCGCTGCACACCGTTTTCGAGAGCGGCATCCGTTCCATTGCGATTGTGTTGATGCATGGCTACCGTTACACGCAGCATGAAAAGATTATCAAGACCATAGCTACTGCCATCGGCTTCAGCCAGATTTCGGTGTCGCATGAGGTTTCGCCGATGATCAAGCTGGTCGGGCGTGGCGACACTACCGTAGCCGATGCTTATCTGTCGCCGATCCTGCGTCGGTATGTCAATCAGGTCGCCGCGGAACTGGGCGATACGCGTCTGATGTTCATGCAGTCGAACGGTGGCTTGACTGACGCCCATCTGTTCCAGGGCAAGGACAGCATCCTGTCCGGCCCGGCCGGCGGCATCGTCGGCGCGGTGCGCACCGCCGAGATTGCCGGTTACGGCAAAATCATCGGCTTCGACATGGGCGGCACCTCGACCGACGTGTCGCATTACAACGGCGAGTTTGAGCGCGTGTTTGAAACCATCGTCGCCGGCGTGCGGTTGCGAGTGCCGATGATGAGCATCCACACTGTGGCCGCCGGCGGCGGCTCCATCCTGCACTTTGACGGTTCGCGCTTCCGTGTCGGGCCGGATTCGGCCGGGGCCCATCCCGGCCCCGCCAGCTACCGCAAGGGCGGGCCGTTGACCGTCACCGACTGTAACGTGATGTTGGGGAAAATACAGCCGGCATTCTTCCCGAAAGTATTTGGACAACATGCGGACCAGGCGCTGGACCGCGAAGTTGTCCGTAGCAAGTTTGCAGCGCTTGCGAGCGAAATTGAAGCCGCCGGCCTGGGCCGACGTTCGCCGGAACAAGTGGCGGAAGGCTTCTTGCAGATCGCAGTCGAAAACATGGCCAACGCCATCAAGAAAGTCTCGGTGCAGCGCGGCTACGATGTGACCGACTACACTTTATGCTGCTTCGGCGGCGCTGGCGGCCAGCATGCGTGCCAGGTGGCAGATGCTCTGGGCATGAGTCGCGTGCTGCTGCATCCGTTTGCCGGCGTACTGTCAGCCTTCGGCATGGGACTGGCAAACCAGCGTGCACTGCGGGAAACCTCGGTAGAACAGGCGCTGACCGCCGACAATGTCGGGCTGATCCGGAATGCGTTGAACGCACTGGCCGACAAGGCCGAACAGGAATTACTGTCGCAAGGCATCGCTGCCGGCGCAATCCAGACCATCCGTCGCGCTCACTTGCGCTACAAAGGCACCGATTCGGCAATGATCGTCGGCCATGATTCGGTGACCTCGATGCGCACGCAATTCGAGGCCCAGCATCAGGCCCGCTACGGTTTCGTGATGGCCGATCGCGAATTGGTCGTGGAAGCCGTGTCCGTCGAGGCCGTGGCCGAGACCGATGACGTATTGGCCGATGACGCCTTCCGCACCCAGAACAGCGACCGGGAGTGCGCTGCTGAAACGACAGCGCAGATGTTCTCGCAACAGCAGATGCACCAGACGCCGATCTACCAACGCGAAAAGTTGAGCACACTGGACCGTATCAAAGGCCCCGCCATCATCAGCGATGCGGTCTCGACCACGGTAGTCGAACCGGGTTGGGCTGCCCACGTGACCGAGCGCAACGACCTGATCGTGGAACGTGTCGAGGCGCGGCCCAGCCGCAAGGCGGCCGGCACCGATGTCGATCCGGTATTGCTGGAAGTGTTCAACAACCTGTTCATGTCGATCGCCGAGCAGATGGGCGCGACACTGGAAAATACTTCGCACTCGGTAAATATCAAGGAGCGGCTGGATTTCTCGTGCGCGATCTTTGATGCCAGCGGCAACCTGATTGCCAACGCACCGCACATCCCGGTCCACCTGGGCTCGATGAGTGACTCGATCAAATCGGTCATTGCACGCAACAGCGGCAAGATGCATCCAGGCGACGTGTATTGCCTGAATGCCCCGTATAACGGCGGCACCCACCTGCCGGACATCACGGTGATTACGCCGGTATTCGACGAAGCGCAGCAAAACGTGCTGTTCTACCTCGGTGCGCGTGGCCACCATGCAGATATTGGCGGCATCACGCCAGGCTCGATGCCACCGCGCAGCACCCATGTGGACGAGGAAGGCATCCTGATCGATAACTTCCTGTTGGTGGATGGCGGCCGTTTCCGCGAAACGGAAACCCGCACATTGCTGGCCAGTGGCCAGTGGCCGGCCCGTAATCCCGATCAGAACATCGCAGACCTGCGGGCTCAGATCGCGGCCAATGGCAAAGGATTGCAAGAACTGGCGAAAATGATTCAGCAGTATGGCCAGGACGTCGTCATCGCCTACATGCAACACGTGCAGGACAATGCAGAAGAAGCGGTACGCCGGGTCCTGCTCACCCTCAAGGATGGCGATTTCAGCTATCCGATGGATAACGGCGCGGTGATCCGGGTCAGCATCAAGATCGATCGTCAGCAGCGCAGCGCCAGGATCGACTTCACCGGCACCTCGGCGCAATTGCCGAACAATTTCAACGCGCCTGCTTCCATCAGTCGTTCTGCGGTGCTGTATGTATTTCGCACCCTGGTCAACGCGGAAATTCCGCTCAATGAGGGTTGCCTGAAGCCGCTGGAAATCATCATTCCGGAAGGCAGCATGCTCAATCCGCGCTATCCGGCCGCAGTAGTATCGGGCAATGTGGAAACCTCGCAATACGTGACCGATGCCTTGTATGGCGCGTTGCAAGTGATGGGCGCGGCACAGGGAACGATGAACAACTTCACCTTCGGCGACGCGCAGTACCAGTACTATGAAACCATCGCCGGCGGCTCGGGCGCCGGTCCTGATTTCGATGGCGCATCCGGGGTCCAAACCCATATGACGAACTCGCGCCTGACCGATCCGGAAGTGCTGGAATTGCGCTTCCCGGTAATGGTGGAAGATTTCAGCATTCGCCAAGGCAGCGGCGGCACAGGCAAGCACAACGGCGGCAATGGCGTAGTGCGCAAGATTCGCTTCAAGCAGCCGATGACTGCCGCCATTTTGTCGGGCCATCGCATCGTGCCGCCATATGGTGCTGCCGGTGGGCAAGCAGCGCAGGTCGGCAGCAATTACGTACTGCGTGCAGCGGGGCAAATGGAATCGCTGGAGTCCACCGCCGAAGTGCAAATGGGGGTGGACGATATCTTTGTGATTGCCACGCCGGGCGGCGGCGGCTTCGGAATCGCCTAGCGTAAAATGGGCCGGTGCAATTCGGAGCGAAGTATGACCAAAACCACCAAAAGCAAAGCATCCCTGGCCGGCCCAATCCAGCCTTCCAGATCGCCGATCGTCTCATCGGCGCATCTGGCGGCAGGCAAAAGTGCGGAGATGAGCGAGTTCGAATTCGGACTCATCATCGCCGGTAACGCGTTTGACCGCTGGGTCGTGCGCTGCATGTCTGCGGCCGGGGTCAAGGACATGACCACCACCGAGGTCCTGGTGCTGCACCACATCAACCACCGTGCGCGCGAAAAGAAACTGGCCGATATCGCGTTCATCCTCAACATCGAAGACACCCACGTGGTGAACTACGCGCTCAAAAAACTGCAAAATCTGGGATTCGTGCAGACTCAGAAACACGGCAAAGAGGTCCTCTATTCGACCAACGAAAAAGGACAGGAAGTCTGCAAGCGCTACTTCGACGTCAGAGAGCAGGTATTGGTATCGAATCTCACCGGCAGCGGAACCGAATCGTTTGAACTTGCTGAGTTGGCGCGTTTTTTGCGGATGCTATCCGGGCTGTACGATCAAGCATCGCGTGCGGCAACCTCGCTGTAACACTCTTTTTGCATTTAAAGCGCCTAACAAAATAATCATCAGGATGTTGCGCCTTCTTGGCATCCATGCGTATTGCCTGCGCCGGTATGCTCTCTTTTGCTATTGAATCCGCGCCATGTTTTTTGCCATACGCCCGTATATTTATAACTAAAAGTAACTGTTCACACCCCTGCTAACACAAACCAAATATTGGATGGGGTATATTTCATATCCGCATATTAAATATGCGGAAAATGCCATGAAAATAGTGATACCCCCTATTTTTACAAACACATTGTATTGTGAATTTTTTCGTGTTTTTCGTGTCTTGTCGTGGACAACGCTTAAACTTCCTGGTTCAGCGCCCGTTCGATGTCGGCGCGCTTCAGGTCGGGGGCGAATTCCATGATGAAATCATACGCATACGAGCGTAAATAGGCGCCGCGCCGCACTGCCAGTCGGGTCACATTCGGCGCAAACAGATGCGCGGCCTTGATCGCCCGCAGCCCTTGATCGCGCTCAGGGTCAAATGCCATTGCTGCCAGCAGACCAACCCCCATGCCAAGCGACACATACTGCTTGATCACGTCCGAATCCATCGCTGTGAGCACGATATTAGTGCTTACGCCAGCGTTATTGAACGCTTCGTCGATATGGCTGCGGCCGGTAAAGCCGCTGTCGTAAGTGATCAACGGATAGGCGGCAAGATCGGTCAAACCCACGTTCGCTTGCGACAATAGCGGATGCCCGTTGGGCACCACGATCAAGTGGCTCCAGCTATAGCAAGGGAAGGAAACCAGGTCTGGAAACTGGCTCAAGCCTTCGGTAGCAATGCCGATGTCGGTCTTGCCCGACAATACCCATTCGGCGATATGTTCCGGTGCGCTTTGCTGCAACGCAATGCGCACGTCCGGAAAAGCAACGCGGAAAGTCTGCACCACTTCCGGCAGCACGTAGCGCGCCTGGGTATGGGTGGTGGCGACCGTCAGCGTGCCGCTGGTCTGACCGGAATATTCCTGGCCGGCGCGCTGCAGGTTCTCGGCCTCGATCAGCAAGCGTTCGATAATCTTCAGGATGCCTTTGCCCGGATCGGTCAAGCCGGTCAGGCGCTTGCCGTTGCGTTCGAATATCTCAACTCCGAGCTCGTCTTCCAGTTCGCGGATCTGGCGCGACACGCCCGGCTGGGAGGTGCACAGCACGTTCGCCACTTCGGTCAGGTTATAGCCGTGACGGGCGGCTTCGCGGATCGAACGCAATTGCTGGAAATTCATCAATTATCCTAAAATATATTCGAGTCAGACTGCATCTTCGACGAAGACATGCAGCCGTTTAGGCCGCACGATCAGGGTTTCGCCCTCTTTCAACTTCAGTTGCGTAAAGCGTTCATTCGAAATCACTGCCTCGATGATCTCCGCATTGTCATCGCGTTCCAATTCCAGTTGCGCCAGCGGGCCGATTGCATGGGCGCGTTTCAATTGCACCACAATTCCTTCCGCGCCCGTCGTGTAACGATCCACTTCCAGATCATGCGGCCGCACATAACCTGTCCCTTTGGCATCCTGCGTTTGTGCATGATCGGGCGCATCGAAAGTGACGCCGCCCGCATCCAGCACGCCTTCATGCACGCGACCATGAAACAGGTTAACGTTGCCGAGGAATCCATACACGAAAGGCGAGGCCGGATGGTTATACACATCCTTGGGCGCACCGACCTGCTCCACCTGGCCCTTGTGCATCAGCACGATCTGATCAGCCACTTCCAGCGCTTCTTCCTGATCGTGCGTGACGAAGATGCTGGTGACGTGCAATTCATCATGCAAGCGCCGCAGCCAGCGCCGCAACTCCTTGCGCACCTTGGCGTCCAGCGCGCCGAAAGGTTCATCCAGCAGCAAAACGCGTGGCTCGACTGCCAGCGCGCGCGCCAATGCAATGCGTTGGCGTTGACCGCCCGACAGTTGCGGCGGATAGCGATCCGCCAGCCAATCGAGTTGCACCAGCTCCAATAATTGTTTGACCTTGTCGCGAATCTGCGCTTCGTTGGGCCGCACATTGCGCGGCTTGACGCGCAGGCCGAAGGCGATATTCTCGAATACCGTCATATGCTTGAACAGCGCATAGTGCTGAAATACGAAGCCGACCTGACGCTCGCGCACGTGACGCGCCGAAGCATCTGCGCCATCCAGTAAAACCTGGCCCTGATCCGCTTGTTCCAGCCCGGCGATGATGCGCAGCAGCGTGGTTTTGCCGCAACCCGACGGCCCCAGCAGCGCAGTCAACTGGCCGTCCGGAAAATCCAGCGATACATCGTTCAGCGCTACAAAATTACCGAACTGCTTATAGATATTTTTGACTTCGATGCTCATGATTGTTGCTCCTGAAATTGTTCCGTGCCGGCACCGGTATCCGCCAAGCGCCATTCGATCAGCGACTTCAACGCCAGCGTCACCAGTGCCAGCAAGGCCAGCAACGACGCGACTGCGAAAGCGGCGGAGAAGTTGTATTCGTTATAAAGAATCTCGACTTGCAATGGAATCGTATTGGTTTCACCACGAATATGGCCAGATACCACCGACACCGCACCGAACTCGCCCATCGCCCGTGCATTACATAAAATCACGCCATACAACAAACCCCATTGGATGTTCGGCAACGTGACAAACCAGAAAGTCTTGAAGCCGGATGCGCCCAGCACTAGCGCGGCTTCTTCCTCTTCGCTGCCTTGCGACTGCATCAGCGGGATCAGTTCGCGGGCGACAAACGGGAAAGTGACGAAAATCGTCGCCAGCACGATGCCGGGCACCGCAAACAAAATTTTAATATCATGTTCATACAGCCAAGGCCCGAGCCAGCCTTGCGCGCCGAACAGCAGCACATAGATCAGGCCGGAAATCACAGGCGACACCGAAAACGGCAAATCGATCAGCGTGAGCAAAATGCTCTTGCCACGAAAATCGAATTTGGCGATACACCAGGACGCCGCCACGCCAAACACCAGGTTCAACGGCACCGCAATCGCGGCGGTCAGCAAAGTCAGCTTGATGGCGGAGACTGCATCCGGATCGGTAATGGCTGCCAGATACGCTTGCCAACCTTTCTTGAACGCTTCGGCAAACACCGACAACAGCGGCACGAACAGGAACAGCGTCAGAAAAGCCAGCGCAATGGTGATCAGCAATGCACGCACCCAGAATGGTTCCAGCGTCGCTGCGGGCACAAGGGTTGGCACATGCGTCGGCGCAATACGTTTTTCTTGCATGGCAGGTGAGGGTAGAGGAAATGACAAAGGCGGCGCGGTAGGTATTGGCATCTCAGACTTTCTCAGATTGGCCGCGATTGCGGGACCAGGCCTGTAAAACATTAATCATGAGCAGCATCAGGAACGATGCAATTAACATCACGGCCGCAATCGCCGTAGCGCCCGCGTAGTCGTACTGTTCCAGCTTGGTGATGATGAACAGCGGCGTGATTTCCGACACCATCGGCATATTGCCGGCGATGAAAATGACGGAGCCGTATTCACCGGTAGCACGCGCAAAAGCCAGTGCAAAGCCGGTCATCAGCGCTGGCAGAATCGTCGGAAAAATTACCCGTGAAAAAGTCTGCAATGGATTTGCGCCCAAGCTGGCGGCGGCTTCCTCCAACTCGCGCTCGGCGTCTTCCAGCACCGGTTGTACGGTGCGCACCACGAACGGCAGGCCGATGAAAGTCAGTGCGATCAGCACGCCAAGCGGCGTGAACGCTACCTTGATGCCGAGCGGTTCCAGAAAGCGGCCGATCCAGCCATTGGGCGCATACAAAGCGGTCAACGCGATGCCGGTCACCGCCGTGGGCAATGCAAACGGCAAATCGACCAGCGCATCAATGATCTTCTTGCCGGGAAAACGGTAGCGCACCAGCACCCAGGCCACAATGCCGCCGAACACCACATTCAGCGCGGCGGCCAGCAGCGATGCGCCGAAAGTCAGTTTGTACGAGGCGACCACCCGGTCCGAAGTGACTGCCGCCCAGAAACCATCCCAAGTCAGCGTGAATGTCTTAAAGAACACCGCAGACAGCGGAATCAGGACAATCAGCGATAGGTAAAACAGTGTGAAACCGAGCGTAAGACCGAAGCCGGGCATGACACGGAAGGGCGATTTTTTATTTTCTAAGGTGGCAATGGCAAGCTGCATGTCGGTTCTCTTTATTACAAATTTGACTGATTGATGACGATAATCACATCGTAATCACATAAAGAGAACGAATCTTTTTGCATGTCGATAGAACGTTTTCGAATAAAGACTCAGGAAACGTAAAGTGACGCGAAAGATGAGGTTGGTTTATCGAAGAAGTGCCGTTCGCGGAATCTATCCCAATGTCAGCCGCCCAGTCAGGGCATAGGTATCTACACAAGTTGCGACTATAAATCGCGAGAGCGCATTGCTCCCCTCTCCCACTTGTGGGAGAGGGGCTGGGGGAGAGGGTGCTCGCAATATGCAAGGTGTCAAAACAAGGCGCAACCTGGATTGCATTGCCATATGATGCGGCCGGAATGTTTGCTGACTCCCTCTCTCCCGGCCTCTCTCCCGCAAGCGGGAGAGAGGAGCAAAACAGTGGATTACTGGATGTGTAGATACCTATGCAGTCAGGGTGAAAGTTCAATGTCGGGATACAAAGAGATCAATCTGATGATCCCCTTCCGGGAAAGCGCACTGCCGTGGACGGCCATGCTGGAGGGCATGCGTTGAGGCACAATCAACGGCTTTTCCATTGGGATATCAAATGCGAGTTCGGAAAAATTCAGAAGATATCGGTCGATGCGGTTGTGGTCGTCGCGATTATTGCGATGGCAGTCATGGACTGACAGAGGCGCAGTGGCAAGAAGCCCGAGCTAAAGAGCTGGAGGCCGTTCAGAAAAATACACATATAGGCAACCAAGAAAGAGGCGAGTGATCTTTGCACGGACTCTGCTATGGAATCGCGCTTCAGATGACCACGGGTTCGCACCGATAACGACCTGTCGCGAGCGCCCGGTAGAGACCTGACAGCTGCCATTCAGGAATTTCCGCTGAGGGTCTGCATCGTGCCCTGAGCTGCCTTTCTGCGCAGTGGGAAGTGTTCAATCCAACGAATCCTATGTGGCATAAAAACACTACTAATCTGAATGTAAATGAGTAATTCATAGGTGAATAAAAAATCTAACAATTAGTAATAGTACTAATGGCTGCGGATTGCTCCGCAGCCATTTTTGCTTCGAAGACAATTTCTTGGTGCCGCGCCACAATGCATTTCATCCAGACTTGCAGTGTCGCCTATGTTCGTGGCGGTGAGGTTGTCGCGGTCCAGTGTGTGTCATGACCGTCAGCAGTACAGCGATAGCGCCCTTCGAGGGTATGTTCCAATAGGCTATTTCAGTTCGAAAATGGTTGGCTAGGTATCCTTGGGCACCGCGTTAATTGGCGTGCGCTCAAATTTCAAAATCGTGATCTAATTTCTGGCTCCAATAGGCGAACGCGACTCAAGCGGTTGTCACTCCATCAGTCATCATCAAGCTGCAAAACATCCCGCTAAAGCGCCCCTGTTGAAATGATGACCTGCTCTAAGCGTAGTGCCCTCCCATACCGCTCGCGACTGCTACGATGCTAACTTCACACGAGGACAGCGCTGCTAAGGCCTGCCATTTTTCAATTCACTTAAAAAAACATTAATTGACATATGGATCTTAAAAAGTTTGAGCATTTTCTGTCAGTGGCGAGCAAGGTAGTCTTGCTTCTTCGCCCGCGATTCCATAACACCATTACTAACATCCTTGTTATGGTCGGGATCGGCCTCTTGGCCGAGGCGCAGCTCAATATTTTTGAGGCGATTGGAGTGGCATTGTATGAAAAATATTTCGGCCCTTCGGAGTTTTTGAGGAAATTATTTGCATCCGACATCTCGCCTTGGTTTGGCATCCTTCTAATTACGATTAGTCTTATATATAACGGTGCCGTGACTGTCGGTCTCGATCTAATCGAGAAATTAAAGGCGAGCATTCCTAAGTCGCCTGTTTTTGATTTAAGTCTCAGCAATCTCGATGGTCATTTGCTTGGCCAAGTCGTGAAATTGAGGGGGAAAATATGCGAAATTACCGCAGGCCGTATCGCTGATAACGATCGGCTCACTGCACGAAGTGAAGCTGCTAAGCAAGCGAAGTGCGCCGTAAGTGGTGTATTAATTTCAACAAGTTTTCACGATCCGTTTGGAGTATCACCGAATAAGAGCTTCTTTCGGGAGCGAGCCAAATTTTTAAGAGTATGGGGCGGCGCGGAAGTGCTGGCGCTCCGTTTGCAAAACTGTGGCGATCTCCTGGCACGCAACGTTCGAGTTGAGATTCGATGCTCAAAGATTGACGGTATCGACCTGGATAATCGAAACGAGGAACGCCCCAATTTTCCTTGCCGGGAGAAAACATCTTCATTGATCGCTCCATTCATTAATCGGCCTGTTGTCCAATATGACATCAATAGTTCGCATGACGAGAACGTATATTTCTTTGAATGGGAATTAGGGAACTTACAGGCAAAGGAAATTAAGTCGTCGAATACGGAAATATTTGTCCGTGCAGAAAAGGCTTTTGAGTTATCAATGGACGTGTATTGTGATGAGTTGCCGGAACCTTTGAAGTTTACTTATCAGATTGAACCTGCTCTAGTTAAGAGTACGGTCACAGCCGACCAAATATACGGTGACGATGACGACTTCTCTACTTTAGCAAATGAAGCGATTATGGATGGGTATCCTGATCGTCGAATGCAGCAAAATATAGAGAATTACCGAAGAGTGTCGTTAGTACCTTAGATATGCGTCCGCAGGTCAACTTCAGTGTCACTAGAGCTGACGCCGGCAAGGGTATTGACTGTTTTTGGCGATAGTGGTCGCCAGGCAGAAAATTCCGAACGACTGGTATCGCTGCATTGCAGACAATAAAGAGACATGCATTGCGCATCTCCTGTTGCTTCATCCACGACAATAATCTTCAATCGCCAGAAATTCATCTGCCACCGCTTAATTGAGTTTCATCAGCGGGGGCCATAAAAGAGAGCGCTTCCGAAAACTCACCTTTCGCAGTCAAGGCCGGGAAAATCTCATTTTCTATGGCGAAATCATTGCTGAGTCTTTGATTCCGACTTTTCACAATTTCACTTTCCATGTCACTTCACGGCGCATGTCCGCCATGGAAAAAACCCTGTCCACGAAAAACATGAAAGGCATGAAATGTACGAAATGTACGAAAGAGAAAAGTAGGGCGGGTGAAACCCGCGCAGTTGGATCGGGCGAAAAGAGCGGGTTTCATCCGCACTACTACTGAGGATTTTAAATATTTTATGGAGTATATTTTATAGGCGTATTAATAATATGCGGAAAATGGCATTAAAAACACGATACTCCCGTATTATTTTATTTATAAAGCAACCATTTAAGAGCCAAGCCGTAGGTGCGAATTTATTCGCATTTCTAATTATTCCATGCGAACTAGTGCGAATAAATTCGCACCCACAAAAACTGCTTCAGTCTGGCATCGAGCATTCAGGCCGGTAAACCGCTGGCGTCGAACACGCCCTCGAACAACACCGAACTCAGATAGCGTTCGCCCGAGTCGGGCAAAATGACCACGATGGTTTTGCCTGCATTTTCAGCGCGCTTGGCCCAGCGTACCGCCACGGCTGCAGCCGCGCCGCTGGATATCCCGGACAAAATGCCTTCCTCGCGCGCCAGACGGCGGGCGAATTCGATGGCTTCTTCATTGCCGACGGTTTCGATTGCATCGACCAGGCTCAGGTCGAGCACCTGCGGCACGAAGCCGGCACCAATGCCTTGAATTTTATGGGGTCCGGGCTTCAACGGTTCACCGGCACGGGTTTGACTTAATACGGGGCTGGTAGATGGCTCAACCGCTACCGACAACACATGAGCATCCTTGGTTTTTTTAAAGAAACGCGACACGCCGGTAATGGTGCCGCCGGTGCCGACGCCGGCCACAAATATATCCACCTTACCGTCGGTGTCGGCCCATATCTCCGGCCCGGTAGTCGTTTCATGAATGGCCGGGTTCGCCGGGTTCTTGAACTGTTGCAGCAGCACGTATTTGTCAGGATCGGACGCGGCGATTTCCTCCGCTTTGGCGATTGCGCCATTCATGCCTTTCGCGCCTTCGGTCAGCACCAGCTTTGCGCCATAGGCCAGCAACAGCTTGCGCCGTTCGATGCTCATGGTGTCCGGCATGGTCAGCGTGAGCGGGATGCCGCGGGCGGCTGCGACAAATGCGAGTGCGATGCCGGTGTTGCCGCTGGTGGGTTCGACCAGCTCCTTTTCTGGCCCGAGCAGTCCGCGTTTTTCAGCATCTGCGATCATGGCCGCGCCAATCCGGCACTTGACCGAATACGCCGGATTGCGGCCTTCGATTTTCGCCAGCACCGTGGCTGCCGCGCCGTCGGTTATGCGATTCAGACGCACCAGCGGCGTATGCCCGATTGACAGCGAATTATCTTCAAACCAGCCTGACATGGAAGCTCCCTTAGTTATGGATGTCGCGGCGAGGCGAATAAAAACCCGCTCGGCCGCTCATATGCAATTTTGCAATTTGTGACTGTGAGAATACACAAAGCCACATATTTGACTAACGAATAAAAATGCATTTCGATATTTGAAATCTGTATGAACACACCTCACTCTGCGTCGAGGGGGTATGGGTGCACGGCAACATAAGGGTTGTTAGCAGCACGTCTTACCTTGTTTTCCTCCTCCAGCTTTTAAATTTCAGATATGCACATGCGGATTCATTCGCGCACCGCAGACAAGGGCAAGCCGTGGGCGAAAGACCTGGAAGCCGCTTACCGCTCGCGCGAATTCCTGGAAGTGACCAACAAGCACTTCGCAGGCTTTCGGTAATTGTCAATCTAGTTGTCGCCTGAATGCCTCCATTTAGGCTGCCTTTTTGATCTCTACAATGTCCTCCTTCCGACTGCTGATTTCAGTCACCTGTTGATCAGGATTCAAGTGAACAACACGGATTGGCTGCCAGTTTCGCGTTGCACCACTCCAGCGCTCTGGATGCCGCGCTTTCGCAGCTTGATAAACGTCACGCCGCTTGGCTAGCAGCACGGTGTCAAGACCTGCATGGCGCTGGCTTGGCGTGACGAAACCGATCGCGCTGTGACGATGTTCATGGTTGTACCAGTGGGCAAACGTGCTGACCCATTGCCTGGCGGCGATCAGGTTTTCAAACGGCTTGCGCGGATAGCTGGGCCGGTATTTCATTGTCTTGAAGAGCGACTCCGAGAACGGGTTGTCGTTGCTGACCGCCGGACGGCTAAACGAGGGCATTACGCCCAACGCTTGCAGGGTGGCCAGCATCGTCGCCCCTTTCATCGGGCTGCCATTGTCAGAATGCAGCACCACCTGATTCTGGACGATATGTTCCCGTTCGCAAATATCGCGCATCACTTCGCTTGCCAGGTCGCTGCTTTCTGCGTCATAGATCTGCCATCCAACGATTTTTCGGCTAAAAATATCCATGAATAAATACAGGTAAAAATAGATGCCCTTGACCTGCGTGGGCAGATACGTGATGTCCCAACTGAATAACTGGTCGGGTGCGGTTGCCGATAGCGCACGGGGTTTGCTGCGCGGTTGCGCCGGGCGTTCCGCGCCCCGGTGCTTGAGCTGATTCTCGGCTTTCCGCACGCGGTAAAACGTCGATTCGCAGGCGATGTATTGCCCGCGATCGGCCAGACTTGGAACAATCTGGCTCGGCGGCAGATGCCCGAATTCGTCCGAGTTCGCCACCGACAGCAGGCGCTGGCGTTCGAGCATGCTGAGGCTGTTTTTGGGTGTCTGCACCCGCATTGGTCGTTGATCGCCGCGCGATCGGTCGCACTGCCTGCGTTGCAACGTGCGTGCAGAAAGACAGATGACCGCACAGGCGCGATCCTGGCGTGCACCCTTGTCGATGGCCTCGGCCAATAGCGCCATGACTTGGCCGCGCTCTGCGAGGGAGGTCATTTGTCCTCGTCCTCCCACAGCGCGCGGAATTTTTTTTGCAGAATCAGCAAAGCTGCCGCCTCCGCCAATGCTTTCTCTTTGCGCACTAATTCACGCTTGAGTTTCTCATTTTCGTCTTTCAACAGCCGTAGTTCACGGCCGCCAGCCGCAGCGCTTTTGCCATCCACACAGAAAGCGGCCTTCCAGTTGGTAAGATGATGGGCAAACAACCCGCGTTCACGACACCACGCGTTGAGCGCTTCGCCGGCCAAGCCGTGCGTTTCCTGCAAGGCCGCCAACTGCTCCTCCGCGCGCCAATCCTGGGGGCGCTTTTCCTGGCCCGTCGATACGCTGCCTTTGACCATCGTTTTTCTTTTCATCCAATATTTTAAGGTGTGGTAACTGACGTTCAGCTCTTCGGCTACCGACCGCACTGTCCGGCTTCCACGAGAAAATAGCTTGACCAGCGCTTGCTCGATAAACGCCTCGGAATACGTTGATTTCATTGCTGCCTCTACATTTATGAATAAATTTTAGAGGCGACAACTAGCCTGACATAGGGGGGGCATTGGCGTCAACGCAGTCAATGTTTTGCTGGGCTTTGAAGGGCGTCGTTGACAGAGGGCATAACGTGAATGACCGCACATTTCAGGAGCCCGAATAAGCCGCAATGCTTGCAGAAGCGCGCGTCCTGCTTGAGAAGCAAATAGATGCGTTACCTGACGTGTTCCGGACCGTGTTTGTGTTGAGTGCGCTCGAAGAAATGAGCGTGGAAGAGGTTGCCGGTTGACTCAACATTCCCGAGGCGACCGTGCGCACGAGGTTTTTTCGAGCAAAGAGGCAACGTCGTCAAGGCGGGATGGCGTAGTTTTTGGCTGTCGCATTTTGGGGCGGAAGTTCCGGCACATACGCTGCGACCAAGTCCCAGGTGCATACCGTCGTTATCGAAGCGATGCAATTCTCTCCGCAAACGGTAGAAGTAAGCGCCGGGGATACGGTGGTATGGAACAACAAAAATCCTTTTCCTCCCACGGCGGCCTCTGACAGCCGCAGTTTCAACTCTGGCGACATACCGGCTAACCGTTCCTGGACATTCTTGGCACGAAAGGCGGGGGTTTTTCCCAACTCTTGTGCGCTGCATCCAGGCATGAAAGGAACACTGGTCGTCAAGTGAGCCGATACTGCCGTGCCAATGAGATGTGGCTGAGGAATCATAGGGACAACTACCAGTTTAATGATAGCAAGCGCTGCGCCATCCGCGGCCAACACAGCTTCTGGATATCGGTTCGGGAAGCCCAACAGAAGCCGTCGACTTCAAGGGTTGGTTTCCCCGTCACATGATGCGGGAAGCGGCTAGTGCAGATGAGATGAACAAGACTGTCGAAACCGTCCGGCGCCCGTACTTTGTAGAGATGCAATCTTTTGTCACGGCGATAGTCAGCGCATCCGAGGTCCTCAAACAGGTTTTTATCGAAATCGAGACCGGTTTCTTCGCGCAACTCTCTGATCGCCGCTTTCAAGGTGGATTCTCCGGGGTCTTGCATACCCTTGGGAATATCCCAGTGACTGGTGCCGGTTACATGGCAGAGAATTATCTGCCCTCTCTTGTTGAGAATGAGGGTTCCGCAGGAAATGGCGCCGCTCATCGATTCGCCGCGAGAAGTATTGGCTTCAGCTTACTGATTCCATTTTGCGATTTCATTTCCGGCATAACCGCCCTTGCTTGATAACCTAATAAAACGCCGACAACTGCGGCGCAACCTTAGATAAGGTCATGAAAATTAGGTGGCGTTAAGCGAGAGGTGGTCAAAGAACCAGATTAATCTATCCACCCCTTTGACGCCAAGGTCTTCAGTGATGCGACTGAGTAGTCGGTGCGCCGTTTCCGTAGCCGAGCAGCGTCGCCCATGCCGCAATACCGCCTTCTGTTTCGCATAGTGCTGTAACCATATCTTCGGCGGCAAGCAACTCCGCATCAGCGGTCTTATTTTCCATTTTAGTGGGGGGCGCAACGTGCAGAGGAGAAAATATTCTTCGTTCGGCAATCATGACGTTTCCTATAAAGGTTACTAATCAGAATTTAATCATAGGTCGCAATCTGTAGCATAGGAAGGTATTTTATTGTTCGGCCGCGCTTTGACGGTGGGTGCTGACGCCATCTTGGCAGCAAGCGGACTTGCCGTTGAGCTTCGATACTGACGATTGCCCAGCATATGCTTCAAGCGCACTGCGGAAGTATAAAAGCCACCTACCGTACGGAAGGTGGCTTTTGTGTACAGATGGCACTGCCGGTCAAGCGGCAGTATCGACCACGCTGCCTACAGTGGAGTAGCGCGATTTCGCGCTTCCGGAATCGGAAGTCGAGGTAGTGGCGGCAGACTCCTGCCAAATGACCGATTACACAAAACTATTTACACCCTCCAGCTACGAGTCGCACCCTCCAGCACTGCCACTCCGCAGGGCTTTTTAACGTCCGTAATCGCCTGGGTTTCTTGCTCGACCTCCACTCAAAGCAGTGCCTCTATTGGAGTTCGATGACCGCTGCGGGGTTGCTTGAAAGCGATTTCCACCGCTGCTGCCCCCTTCAACTCTGCCTTCCTGAGGGCGGCGGCCCTCTCCACCCTGCAATCGATCGCGACCACCTCTGGACCCATCACGCCGGACTTCATCGCGGCCACCCTGTAATTCATCACGCCGGAACCCATCACGGTTACCCCGGAACCCAGAACGATCTCCACGGAATCCTTGATTACCACGGAAGCCCTGATGGTCATGTTGACCTGATTCGAACCCAAAGTTGAAGGTCGCTGGCGGCGCCACATAATGTGGAGTGTAATAAGGAGCACCGTAATACGGAGCGCTGGAATAGATTGGTTGCCCATACGAGTACGCGTCGCCCGCAAAGGAGCCGCCATTCGGGTTATATGGTTCGTACACCGCGCACCCGCCAAGGGCGAATGTGACCAGTAGCGAAAATGTTAGGCGTTTCGCTGCGCCTTTCGTGTAGATGTCCATACCCATTGGATGGCAGACTTTGGCTGCGGTTCTGCAAACTCACACATTGTTACAATGTCATCTCTCGGCACGGGCATTTAACGCCCTCTTCTGATAAATGAGAATATCAATCAGTTTTGCGCAATGTCATAACGAGGTCATCTACCCCAGCCTATTTTGAACCGCGCAGATCAAGCGCTGGAACTGCGCCAAACCGAACGGCCAATCTCCCAGCCCGGACTCGGCATTGATGTGGCCTAACGCGCCGGCATTCACAAACTCGCAGCCCCAGATCTCGGCCCAGTGTGCGGCGCGGGTGCTTGTCATCCACGGGTCATCGGTGCTGCCGATGACGAGGGCAGGGCAGTTCAGCCGTGCATCATTCAGAATTTTTTCGACGCCGAATTTTTCCGGATCGGCGGGGGT
The DNA here is from genome assembly GCF_055694025.1 of Gelidimonas diazotrophica. Classification (NCBI taxonomy): domain Bacteria; kingdom Pseudomonadati; phylum Pseudomonadota; class Betaproteobacteria; order Burkholderiales; family Oxalobacteraceae; genus Gelidimonas; species Gelidimonas diazotrophica. The sequence goes on along the minus strand of NZ_CM146349.1, from coordinate 2,276,490 downwards.
TACCAGCAGCGCGCCTGCCAGTTTGAACTTGCCATGACCGGCGGTGTGCAGCGTGGTCAGACAGCCGAAGCTATGCGCCACGATCAGCGTCGGGCGGGATGACTTGCGCAAGACTTGCCCAAGTCGATCGGACCAGCGCGGCAGTTCAGGCCGGTCCCAATGCTCCTGTTCGACCCGCTCAAAAGCGGGATAGCGCTGCTGCCAGCGGGTCTGCCAATGGTCAGCACCGCTGTTGTGCAGGCCCGGCACGATCAGCACGCGATAATCCGACAGGCGCAGTGGCGTCATGCTGCGGCACTGGCTTGTAATGTCGGTGCAGCAGGCACATCGACCGGTTGGTCGACAATGCCGGGTGCCGATGTTTCCAGCGAGGCTGCCGGCAAATCCCACAGAAATCCTTGCGTCAGCAGGATTTGTCCTGCGCGCGCAGCAAGTTCTTTCAGGGTGGCATGCGCTGTTTCGGTTTCGATCCGCTTGAAAATCAGGCGCACGCCGCGCCGGCCGGTCTCCTGCAACAAGCGCAGGGTGGCGGCCGCATCCGTTATTTCGCGCGCATCGACCTTGATTACTTCGGGCTGCAATTGATCCAGCAGTTCGAGCGCCTGGCGCGCATCGGCGGCATTCAGCGCCAGGCGAAAACCGTTGCGACGGTAATTGTCGGTGACGTAAGCCAGCAGCCAGTTCTGGCTTTTGGCTACCAGCGGCAACTGCAAGACGATTTTTTGATGCGGCAGTTCGAGCGCGCCAAACACGCGGCGAAACGCATCGCCGTGATTGGTGCTCACGCCAGCCAGCAAGCGTGCATGCACGCTCAAATACAGATCGAGTTCGACATTGGCCGATTGCGGCTGGCGATAAAAATTAATCGCATGCAACATGCGGCACAGGCGATCCAGCGCAATCGATTCATCGTCGTTGGCCGCATGGTCCAGCAGCCGCCATAGCGAGAGCCCCGGCTCGCCGCTGGAATGGCTGCGTGCAAAACCTTCAAAGCCGACAATCTGCTGTGTACCCGACACCCGTATCGCTTGAAACGCGCTGGTCAGCGTCGAGTTGAAATAGCGTCCCAGCGCGCGGCCTTGCTGGTCCAGCCACACGGAGGTCGCCGCCTGCGGCGTGTCGTACAAACTGACCAGATATTTTTGCAGGGCGGGAAAAGACATGGCGATACCTCTGGCTAGAAAATTACAACAACTTGGCGATGGATACTTCGGTCGCCTTCACCAGTGCGACGACTTCGGTGCCGATGACCAGGCCCAGATCCTTGACCGAGCGCGTGGTAATGACGGAGGTGACGATGCCGGCCGGGGTTTCGATGTCGATTTCTGAGACGACCGAACCTTCGATGATGGCCTTGACTTTGCCCTTGAATTGATTGCGCACGTTGATTGCCTGGATGCTCATGGTGTTTCCTTATGGTGGTGAGTGGATAAAACAAAAAACAATGGCGGGCGGTGAAATGCCTGCTTTTTAAAGTAACTATGCAGCTCGGTATCAGAGACGCCAAAACCGAAACAGTTTTCGTAGGTGCGAATTTATTCGCATTAGTTCGCATGAAATAATTCAGAATGCGAATAAATTCGCACCTACGGATTAGCTACTAAAGTAGTTGCTTTATAAATATAAAATGATGGAGTATGGTGTTTTTTATGCCATTTACCGCATGTTATTAATGCGTGTTTTTTAAATACACTGTCCTAGTATGGTATTACAGGCCTCCGCGCCTGTAATACTAAATAGCCCACATCACCTGACTGACGGTTCTCTGCAGCGAGACGTCGCCCAGCGCCGCATCCGGGCCGGACGATGGATGTTTCAGCACCCGCGCCAGAATTTGTTCCTCCAGTTGCGCGAAGGCGGCATTGCCGCGTGCCCGTGGCCGCGCCAGCGCGATACGCTGGTCGAGCGTAATCTGGCCGTCTTCGATCAGCACCACGCGGTCCGCCAGCGCAATCGCTTCCTGCACATCGTGCGTGACCAGCAGGGCAGTGAAGCCGCGCCGCTGCCACAGTGATTCGATCAATTGCTGCATTTCGATGCGGGTCAGCGCATCGAGCGCACCGAGCGGCTCGTCCAGCAGCAACAGTTCCGGGTCGTGCACCAGCGCCCGGGCCAACGCCACGCGCTGGCGCTGGCCGCCGGACAGCACGGCCGGCCATTCGCCGGCGCGATCTTCCAGCCCGACCTGTTGCAACGCCCTGGCAGCGGCAGCGCCGGCACGCGGCAAACCCAGCGCAACGTTGTCCAGCACGCGCTTCCACGGCAGCAGGCGCGAGTCCTGGAACATGATGCGGGTCTCGGGCCTATGGTCATTCCCGGCAAAAACGATGTTGCCGCTGTCGGCAGTTTCCAGCTTGGCGATCAGCCGCAACAGCGTGCTTTTGCCGCAGCCGCTGCGCCCGACCACCGCGACGAATTCGCCCGCTGCGATGGTCAGTTCGACCGCCTTCAACACCTGACGGTCGCCATAGGATTTCGACAAGCTCTGCACCGCCACGCGGATGCCGCGCTTGGTTGGAGCTGGCACAGTTGCCCGAACTCGGGCTTGTTCTATCAGACTGATTTGCATAGTCATTCCTTATTTAACGATAGCCGGGATGCCAGCGCAACCAGTAACGCTCCAGCGAGCGCGACAGCACATCGGCCAGTTTGCCCAGCAGCGCGTAGAGCAGAATGCCGACCAGCACGATGTCGGTCTGCAGGAATTCGCGCGCATTCATCGTCATGTAACCGATGCCGGATTGCGCCGAAATGGTTTCGGCAACGATCAACAGCACCCACACCAGCCCGAGCGAAAAGCGCACGCCGACCAGGATCGACGGCAGGGCGCCCGGCAGGATCACGTCGCGATACAGCGGCCAGCCCGACAGTCCGTAACTTTTGGCCATCTCGATCAAACCCCTGTCGACCGAGCGGATGCCGTGGAAGGTATTCAGGTAAATCGGAAAAAATACCCCGATCGACACCAGAAAAAGTTTTGCGCTTTCGTCGATGCCGAACCACAGAATCACTAATGGAATCAATGCCAGCGCCGGGATATTGCGGATCATCTGCAGCGTGGTGTCGAGCAGGGTTTCGGCAGTCTTGAAGGTTCCGGTCAACAAGCCCAGCAACAAACCCAGGCCGCCGCCGATCACAAAACTGCTGGTGGCGCGCCATAAACTGGTGCTCACATGGGTGAATAATTCGCCCGATGCAGCCAGCGTCCAGGTCGCTTGCGCCACCGCCAGCGGCTCCGGCAGGATGCGGCTGGAGAGCCAGCCGAGCTGCGCGGCGATTTGCCATGCCAGCAGCAATGCCGCCGGCACTGCCCACGGTGCTAATAGTGCCAACAGCGCCAGCAGCTTTTGGCTGGAAATCAGCTTGGCTTTGATAACCGGCGCGCTGCCGGAAATCGCGTCCGGCGATGTTGCAATCACTGCACTCATGGCTTTTTCCTTTAACTTTTGCGTCAGCTTTGCGACGCTTTGGGCAGGATGTCGACGGCGATGACTTCGCCAAACGGCCCGGTCAAGGTTTGGTCGCTTGATCTGGCCTTGCCTTTGCCCAGCAATGGGAATACCAGTTCGGCGAAGCGGTACGCTTCTTCCAGATGCGGATAGCCGGACAGCACGAAGGTTTCGATCCCCAGGTCCTGGTATTCCTGCATCCGCGCCACGATGGTTTCCGGATCGCCCACCAGCGCGGTGCCGGCGCCGCCGCGCACCAGACCGACGCCGGCCCACAAATTGGGCGACACTTCGAGCTTGTCGCGCTTGCCGCCGTGCAGCGCACTCATGCGGCGCTGTCCCTCGGATTGCATGTTGCCGAAAGCCGCCTGAGCGCGGGCGATCACGTCGTCATCGACGTGGCTGATCAGTTCTTCGGCTGCTTTCCAGGCGGCGTCGTTGGTTTCGCGCACGATCACATGCAGCCGGATGCCGAAGCGCACGGTACGGCCGTGCTTGGCGGCGCGGGCGCGGATGTCGGCGATTTTTTCCGCCACTGCTGCCGGCGGTTCGCCCCAGGTCAGATATACATCGACCTGCTCGGCGGCCAGTGCGTGCGCTGCCGGCGACGAGCCGCCGAAGTACAGCGGCGGATACGGTTTTTGCACTGGAGGGTATAGGGTCTTCGCGCCTTTGACTTGCAGATGTTTGCCGTTGAAATCGAAACCCGCCGCTCCGCCTTCTCCGGCCAGCGATGCGCGCCAGATGCGCAGGAACTCGTCCGAAATTTCATAGCGCTCGGCATGGTCTGCATGCAGACCATCCGCTTCCATCTCACCCTGATCGCCGCCGGTGACGACGTTGGCCAGCAACCGTCCTCCCGACAGGCGATCGAAGGTGGCGGCCATGCGCACTGCCAGACCTGGCGTGCTCAGGCCGGGGCGAATCGCCACCAGAAATTTCAGCTTTTTGGTGGCGTCGATCAGGCTAGCCGCCACCACCCAGGCATCTTCGCAAGAGCGCCCGGTCGGAATCAATACGCCGTCATAACCCAGCGTATCGGCGGCCACCGCCACCTGCTTCAGATAGTCGTGATCGACCACGCGCGCGCCTTGTGTGGTGCCGAGATAGCGGCTGTCGCCGTGGGTAGGTAAAAACCAGAAAACGTTCAAACTCATGATGGTTCCTTGCTTTTAATGTAGGGCGAAATAGTGTGGTTTTGTAGGAGCGCACCTGGGCGCGATCAACGTCTGCAGTCTGGCGACTGCTTTCGCGCCCGGGTGCGCTCCTACAGGAGTTGCTTCGGTTTGGATGTCATATAACGTGATTATTTGATGGTCAGCAAAGCGCTTCTGACGCTGATTTTTTTCGGAATCAGCTTCAGGCTGGCGAACACATCGGCGATTTTTTGCTGCGCGTCGATCACGGCCGGCGTGATCGGCTTGACGCCGCACGCATAGCGATTTGCCGCCAGTTCAACCACGGCCGGTTCAAGCCCGGTTTGGGCCGACAAGACAGCCACCACTTCTTTCAAATTCTTGCTGCTCCATGCATCGACTTTGTCGAGTTCTTGAATCAGAATTTTGATGATTTCCGGATTTTTTTCCGCATAAGGGCGGGCTGCTAGGAAAAACTGGTGGTTGCTGACCAGACCGGTGCCATCGGCCAGGATACGGGCGCCGATCTGCTTTTCTGCGGCGGCCAGGAACGGGTCCCAGATCACCCAGGCATCGACGCTGCCGCGCTCGAAAGCGGCGCGCGCATCGGCTGGCGCCAGAAAAATGGTCTGGATATCGGTGTATTTCAAGCCCGCCTTTTCCAGCGCCCTGACCAACAGGTAATGGACGTTGGAACCCTTGTTCAACGCGACTTTCTTGCCCTTGAGTTCGGCCACGGTTTTGATCGGCGATCCCTTTGGGACCAGGATCGCCTCGGCCAATGGCGCCGGCGGTTCGTTGGCGACATACACCAGATCGGCGCCGGCGGCCTGCGCGAAAATCGGCGGTGCTTCGCCCACCGTGCCGAAGTCTATGCTGCCGACATTCAAGCCTTCAAGCAGCACCGGGCCAGCCGGAAATTCGGTCCATTTGACATTTATGCCGTGACTGGCAAGGCGTTTTTCCAGCGTGCCGCGTCCTTTCAGAATTACCAGCGTGCCGTATTTCTGAAAGCCGATGCGCAGCGTTTTTTCGGCGCGGGCCTGGGCGAAATTCGGAATGCCTGCTGCAATCACGCCTGCCGCTGCGGCAGACAAGATTCCCAAGGTGCGGCGTTTGGCCTGGCGTTTTTGATGCGAGATAGTCATTTTTATGCCCTTATGTCTTTGGTATTCCGAAATTTGGGTAAAAAGTCCCCACCGGCTCAAATAAGGGCCGTTTTTTTGTACAGTGGAGATGCCGCTGTGCGGCAGGTTTTATCGCAGCGCGATGGTGCAAGCGTCGCGCCAGATGTTAAATGTCAGACGCTACATCGCACCTGGGAAAACGGCACTGCAACGAAAGTGTTGGTCGCTTTCCGCAATGTCATCAGGCTGGCCGACAATTGTTCGACGCCTTGCGTCACGCGCCGGGCGATGTCGTCTTCCAACGTCAAGCCGAGTTCCGGCGACCATTGCACCTGCGCATCCGTGGCATAAATGCTCGGTAATACATGTCTGGCAGACAAGGCCGAGAGCACTGGACGCAACGCATAGTCGAGCGCCAGCATGTGCGACTGGCTGCCGCCGGTGGCCAGCGGCAACACCAGCTTGCCGGTCAGGCCATCCTGCGGCAGCACATCGAGAAAGGCTTTCAGGATGCCGCTGTAGGCAGCCTTGTAGACCGGAGTGGCAATCACTACCACATCGGCTTGTCTGACCTGATTCTGCGCAAATTTCAGATCGGCATTGTCAAAATCCGCATGCAGCAAGGCTTGTGCCGGCAAGTCGCGCACAAGCAGCTTGACGTATCGGTGCCCCAGCAATGCCAGCTTCTCGCCAACATGGTGCAGCAGGCGGGTTGAGCGCGACGGGTTCGAGGGGCTACCGGCGAGCAAGAGGATGTTCATCATTTTCCTTATTAATGGGGCTTGTAGGTGGAAGATTAGGTAATCAGCCGGCGGTGAGTCACTCCCTCTCCCGCGTGCGGGAGAGGGTGCTCGCAGTAACCAAGGTGGGTCAAAACAAGGCCAAACCTTGACTGCATTGCCACATAATGCGGCTCGAATGTTTGCTAAGACCCTCTCCCTAACCCTCTCCCACAAGTGGGAGAGGGGATCTTATATAACGAGCTTACTTCTTGCCCGGCTGGTAAATCTGATCGAACAAGCCGCCATCGGCAAAATGCGTTTTCTGCGCTTTGGTCCAGCCGCCTGCCACGTCATCTATGGTGAACAATTTCACTTTCGGATATTGCGCTGCATATTTTTTCACGGCGGCACCGGCGGTCGGGCGGTAGTAATTTTTAGCCGCGATGTCCTGTCCTTCTTCGGTATACAGATAGTGCAGATAGGCTTCTGCTACCTTGCGGGTGCCGTGCTTGTCGACCACTTTATCGACCACTGCCACTGGTGGTTCGGCCAGAATGCTGACCGATGGCGCGACGATTTCTACCTTATCCGGACCGAGTTCCTTGATCGCTAGCAAGGCTTCGTTTTCCCAGGCCAGCAACACATCGCCGATGCCGCGTTCGACAAAGGTGGTGGTGGCCCCGCGTGCGCCGGAATCGAGTACCGGCACGTTCTTGTACAGTTTGCTGATGAATTCCTTGGCGCTGGCTTCGTTGCCGCCCGGCTGTTTTAGTGCATAACCCCAGGCTGCCAGATGGTTCCAGCGTGCGCCGCCGGAGGTTTTCGGATTCGGCGTGATGACGGCGACGCCGGGTTTGACCAGATCGTTCCAGTCCTTGATGCCTTTCGGATTGCCCTTGCGCACCAGGAACACGATGGTCGAGGTGTACGGCGAACTATGGTGCGGCAAGCGCTTTTGCCAGTCTTTCGCAAGCAGGCCGCGCTCGGCAATGGCGTCAATGTCATACGCCAGTGCCAGCGTGACTACATCCGCTTCCAGCCCATCGATCACGCCGCGTGCCTGTTTGCCGGAACCGCCGTGCGATTGCCTGACTTTGAGGTCGTCGCCGGTTTTGGCTTTCCATTGCTTGGCGAACGCGGCATTGAAATCCTGATACAACTCACGCGTCGGATCGTAGGAGACATTGAGCAAGGTGATTTCCGCCGCCTGCGCAGTGGGTGCAATCAGTGCGGCGGCAAGCGTCGAGAGGAGGAATTTCTTGAGGTCCATCTGCATTTCCTTTGGAGTGTTTTTTGCTGGAATATGCAGATTAACTGGGCGTAAAAGGATTAAGAACGAATCCTTTTACGCATCCATATGCGGATATCGCATATGGAGTGGGGTGACGATGCGGCGCGGGTGGCCGATTTGCAGGGGAGGGCGCTGGAGGTTTTTTAGCTGCGGCAGTGTGCCGTTGCGTGAGAGTGAATATATACTATGTCGGTGTATTTTTAATTACCGAAGTACGTATATGCGGTAATTGCCATGTTTTTTGCCATACTCCTGAATTATTCTTAATTATCGTTACTGTTCAGACTGTTTATTGGGTTTCCTAAGTGCAGCGCCAACCATTCTCCCGTACGGGCAGGTTCTAAACCTGCCCTCGCAGTTCGGCAGCCAAGGGCGGGTTTGGAACCCGCCCCTCCGGCACCAGATTTAACGGTTTTTTTTACTGGACCAGCAAGCCATTCACCAGTTCCAGATCCTGCTCCTGCAAGTTGCCTGCGGCTGACTTTAATCGCAGTCCATTGACAATGGTGTCGTAGCGCGCTTTAGCCAGATCGCGGCGGGTTGAGAATAGCTGCTGCTGCGCATTCAGGACGTCGATGTTGATGCGCACGCCGACCTGATAGCCCAGCTTGTTGGCGTCGAGCGCCGACAGGCTCGACACTTCGGCCGCTTCCAGCGCGCTGACCTGGGCCAGGCCGCTGGTGACGCCCAGATACGATTGCCGCGCACCTTGCGCCGCAGCGCGGCGTGCAGTTTCCAGGTCAAAGCGGGCCTTGTCTTCCAGCGCAATGGCTTCGCGCACCCGGCTGGTGATGGCGAATCCGGAGAACAACGGAATGCTCCACTGCACTCCGATGGCATTGGTATTGCCGGCTATGGTGGTGCTGGTGCTCTGGTTGGTATGGCTGCGACTGGCCACCAGATCGACGCTCGGGTAGTGGCCGGCACGGTTTTTGGAGATATCCCTCTGGGCGATTTCGAGCCCGATCTGGGAGCCGAGCACGCTGGTATTCTGTTGCTCTGCCGAGCTGACCCAGTTGCCGATCTGGGCCGGTTGCGGCGGACTCAGCGTGACGCCGGTTTTGAGTCTGGCCAAGTCGCCCGGCGTGCTGCCGATGATTTGCTGTAATGCTGCACGCTTGATTTCCAGATCGCTCTGGGCCGCATATTCCTGCGCCAGGGCCAGATCGTAACGTGCTTGTGCTTCGTAGCTGTCGGTGATGGTGGCGGTGCCGACTTCGAAGTTTTGCTTGGCCGACTCCAGCTGTTCGCTGATCGCCGTCTTTTGGGCCTGCACGAAGCCAATCGTGTCTTGCGCCGCCAACACGTCGAAATAGGCTTGCGAGACGCGCAGGATCAAGTCTTGCCGGGTTTGGGCAAACTGGGCTTCGCTGAGTGCGACAGAAAGTTTGCCTTGTTCGTATTGCTGCCAGTTGGCCCAGCGAAACAGCGGCTGTGAAAGTTCCAGTTTGTAACTGCTGCCGTTGACATTGCGCACATTTTCAATCTCGGTGCGGCTGGTGCCGCCGGACAGGCCGACGCTGGGCAGCAGCCCAGCACGCCCCTGCGGCAGCTTCTCCTGGCCGGCGCGCAGGGTTGCGCGGGCGCTGGCGTATTGCGCATCATTGACTAGCGCCTGCTGGTAAGTTTTCAGCAAATCATCCGCTTGCACATTCATTGAGATGAAGGTGCCAGCGATGAGTGTGGCGATAACGGAATTCCGCATTAAGTTCCTCGGTGGAGTCGGTCAGAAAAAAGTAAGTAAGGTCAATAAGTCGGCATCGATGCATCAACCTGCTGGGCCCAGGCATGCATGCCGCCAGTCAGGTTGATGATGTGCGAAAAGCCGTTATTTTCCAGAAAATTCGCCACCTGCATGCTGCGCCCGCCGTGATGGCAGATGCAGACGATCGGCATATCCTTATTCAACTCTCCATGCCGGGTCGGAATCGTATTCATCGGGATCAATTGCGCGCCGGCGATGTGGCAGGTGTCGAATTCCCACCCCTCGCGCACATCCAGCAGCAGCGGTTGCACCTGCGACGCGTCCTGCATCAGTTGCGCCAATTCTGGGGCGGTCATGTGTTGCATCGAAAGGTCCTTAAAAGGAGAAATGCGACGGCGTGAGTGCGTTGCGCAGCGGCTTCTCGTTAGTTTCAAACAGGTTGATGGTGCTGTACGCGGTGTCCGACATGCGGGTGGTGATTTGCCCGGTCATGGCTGGAGCGTCGCCGATGATTGCAAAGATGCGGCCGCCGACCTTGATCTTTTTCAGGAAGGCGTCCGGCAACACCGGCAGCGAGCCGGAAATCACGATCACGTCATAGGATGCGGTATCGCCGCCCGCGCTGCTGGTGCCGCTCCAGCCTTGGGCGCCGTCGCCGAGAAGGGTGGTGACATTACTGATGCCATAGTCGGACAGATTCTTGTCAGCCAGCGCTTTAAGCGTCGGCTCGATTTCGATGCTGGTGACGTGACGTGCTTTGTAGGACAGCAATGCTGCCATGTAGCCGGAACCGGTGCCGATTTCGAGTACGTTTTCATGTTTTTGTACTGCAATTTCTTGCAAGATGCGCGCTTCCATCTTGGGCGTGAGCATGTTTTCGCCGCACGGCAACGGGATTTCAGTGTCGAAAAAAGCCAGGCTCTGGTAGGCGACAGGGACGAAAGCTTCGCGTTTGACGACTACCAAAAGATCCAGAACATCCTGTTTCAGCACGTCCCAGGGACGGATTTGATGTTCAATCATGTTGAGGCGGGTTTGCTCGATATTCATGTTGGTGTCCAAAAAAAATTATTGATGGAGGGAGAGGGGAAGAAAAAATGCATTTTATCAAACGTGATTGGCGCTTCTATGGCGGCAACTTTGTTGCTGCATCATTATCGGCCGTTGGTGGCGCTGAGCCCAGCTTGCGTTTGCACCACAGCGCCAGGTCGTCCAGGTAGGTGTATATCACCGGCACCACCACCAAGGTCAGCAGCGAGGAAGTGATGATGCCGCCGATCACTGCCTGTCCCATCGGGGCGCGCTGCTCGGAGCCTTCCGACAAGCCGAAGGCCAGCGGCATCATGCCGAATACCATCGCCAGCGTGGTCATCAGGATCGGGCGCAGCCGCACATGCGCGGCTTCCAGCAGCGCATCGTGGCGGTTCATGCCGGCATGGCGCATCTGGTTGGTGAAATCGACCAGCAAAATTGCATTCTTGGTGACCAGACCCATCAGCATGATGAGGCCGATGATGGAAAAGATGTTCAGCGTCGAGCGGAACATCATCAGCGCCAGAAAGGCGCCGATCAGGGTCAGCGGCAGCGACGACATGATCGCCAGCGGTTGCAGGAAGCTGGCGAATTGCGATGCCAGAATCATGTATATGAAGACGATCGCCAAAGCCAGCGCCGCCAGCGCATAGCCGAACGATTCATTCATGCTTTTGGTCGCGCCGCCCATCTGGTAACGGTAGCCCGGCTGCATCGCGATCGAATCGAGCGCTTGCTTGACATCCCGGCTGACTTCCCCGGCCGAGCGGCCGATTACGTTGGCCGATAGCTCGACTTCACGGTTCAGATCGCGCCGGTTGATCTGGTTGGCGCCGGTGGTGGCGGTGATGTCGGCAACCTGGCGCAGCGGCACCATCTTGGGCGAGCCGTCGGCGTTGGACTGGGTGCTGGTCAGCATCAGGCGTGACAGGTCGTCGATATGTTTGCGGTCCGACGGCGCCAGACGCACATTGACATCGTAGTTCTCGTCGTCCGGTGCGCGCCAGCTGCTGGCCGCTTCGCCTGCCAGCAAAGGGCGCAGGGTGTTGCCGATTTGCGCCACGCCGATGCCCAGGTCGGCGGCCAGATTGCGCTTGGGTTCGATCGAAATAGTCGGCTTGGCGGCTTTCAGGCTGGAGTCGAGATCGACCAGCCCGGGTATCGCGCGCAGCTTGGCCTCGGCCTGTTCCGACAGTGTGGCCAATTGGTCCAGATCGCTGCCTTGCAGGCTCAGGCGGATTTGCTTGGAATCGCCGCCGACGCCGTCGAGCGTGCCGATATGGGTTACGGTGATGCCGGCAATGCGTGATAGTTGCGTGCGCAGCGGCCCGGAGAGTACCGCGGTGCTGCGCTCGCGTTGGGCGCGTGGAATCAGGCGTACGAATACGGTGGCGGTATTTTTCCCCTGCGAAGCGCCGGTATTGATGCTGGAATAGGTGTCGCGCACTTCGGGAAACTGGCGCAGCGCTGCTTCGACCTGATGCACCTTGCTTTCGGTGAGTTCCAGCGAAGAGCCGACCGGCGTGGTGAAGGTGACGCCGGTTTCCGAAAAATCCGCCTGCGGCACGAATTCGGAGCCGATCAAGCCGCTGGCCGGCAGCGCCAGCCCGCCGACGAAGCTTGCCAGCGCAATCAGCAGCGTCAGCCCGCGGTGTCCGAGCGACCACTTCAATAACACTTGATAAGCGCGCGAGAACCATGACACCAAGCGTTGAAACTGCGTCAGCACGCGCCCGAAAGTGTTGGCATACCAGCCGCTGCGCCGGTGTATGCCATGGGCATCCGGGTCGGGCCAGATCGACGACAGCATCGGGTCCAGCGTGAACGAGACGAACATCGAAATCAGCACGGCGGCGGCCACCGTAACGCCGAACTGGTGGAAGAAACGCCCGATGATGCCGCCCATGAAGCCCACCGGCAAAAATACCGCAACGATCGAGAACGTGGTCGCCAGCACCGCCAGACCGATCTCGGCAGTGCCTTCCAGCGCCGCCGTTTTGTGATCCTTATAAGGACCATCGCTTCCGTTCACTTTCATGCCGGCATGGCGCACGATGTTTTCGCGCACCACGATCGCATCATCGATCAGCAGGCCGACGCACAGCGACAGCGCCATCAGCGTGATCATGTTGATGGTGAAGCCGAATATGTTCATGAACAGGAAGGTGCCGATCAGCGAAATCGGCAGCGTCAGGCCGGTAATCACGGTCGAGCGCCATGAATTGAGGAACAGGAATACGATCAGGATGGTCAGCAACGCGCCTTCGATCAGCGTGCGGCGCACGTTCTCGACCCCGACCCGGATTTGGCGCGAGCCATCCTTGATGACTTCAATTCTCACGCCCGGGTACAGCGTTTTCAGGCGCGGTTCCAGTTCCTTGAGTGCGGTTTGCAGATGGTCGGCGATTTCGATCGTGTTTTGCCCCTGCGCCTTGAGCACGTCCAGAGCCAGCGTGCGCCGGCCGTTATAGAGCGCCAGACTTTCCTGTTCCTGCTGGCCATCGATGACCCGGGCGATTTGTGACAGTTTGACCGGCTGGCCGCCGCGCTGGGCTACGATGATGTCGCCGAAATCCTGCGCGCGCTGGATGCGGCCCTGCACCTGCACCACCTGTTCGTTGGTCGAGGCGCGGATCGCGCCGGTCGGCAGTTCCTGATTTTCGCTGCGCACGGCATTGATGACTTGCTCGACGCTGATGCCGAGCGACTCCATTTCGAGCGGCTTGACGTAAATCTGAATCTCGCGCTTGATGCCGCCCACCAGCGTCACCGCGCCGACGCCGCGCACATTTTCCAGCCGTTTTTTAACCACTTGGTCGGCGATCGTGGTCAGATCGCGGAAGCTGCGCTGCTGCAGCGTGGCGTCATTACTCACTGCAACCGAAAAGATTGGCCGGTCGGCCGGATCAAAGCGCGTCACGCGCGGTTCCTTGACTTCTTTTCTGAAAGTAGTCTTCACTAGCGCCACTTTTTCGCGCACGTCCTGTGCGGCCTGGGCCGGGTCGATAGTCAGATCGAATTCGATGATGACAATCGATGCGCCTTCAAACGAGCGCGAGGTCAGGCTGTTGATGCCGTTGATGGTATTGACCGCTTCTTCCATCTTGCGCGTCAGGTCGGATTCGACCGTCTCAGGCGAGGCGCCCGGATAATCGGTTTGTATCACCACCACAGGAAAGGTCACATCGGGGAATTGATCGACCCGCAAGCGCTGATAGGAAAACAGTCCCAGCACGACGAAGGCCAGCATCATCATCGTCGCCAGCACGGGGTTGCCAATACTGATGCGGGTGAACCACATGGCTTATTCTTTCCGGGCTACAGTTGCAGCGCTGGCAGCGTGGGTGGCCAGGCGGGCCTGCGTTCCGGCTCGCAGATTGCCCAGATTGGCCTTGACGACTTGCGCGCCGCTGGTCAGACCAGCGCTGATTTCGACCGCCGCGCCACTGTCGTCATTGCCTTCCAGCCCGAGCGTGACGGATTTTTCCGTCAGCACACCGTTTTCGACCGCATACACAACGGTTCTGCCATCGATTTGCCGGATGGCGGATTGCGGCACGCTGAGTACGCCGTTTTTTTGCGACAGGGTCAGCTCGGCCTGGCCAAACATGCCGCCGCGCAGTGCGCCGTCGGGGTTATCCAGCAAGATATAGGTCAGAATCGAGCGCGAACCGGACTGGGTGGTCGGGTTGATGCGAACCACGCTGCCGGCGACCGCTTGCGGCATGCCGTCGACCCGGATGCTGACCGGCTGCCCCAGCTTGATCTGGGCGATGTCGGTGGCCGGCACCGATGCTTCCATTTCCATCTGGCGCAAATCGACGATCTCCAGCAGCAGATTGTCGGCCGATACTTTTTCGCCCGGCTGCACCGAGCGATGGCTGATCAAGCCGGCAATCGGTGCTCGCAGCACGGTGTCGGCCAGGGATTTTTGCGCTATATCGAGCGCGCCTCTGGCTGAATCGAGGTTGGCTTGTGCGATCGCGTATTGGCTGGCCGAATTGTCAAATGCATTTTTGGAAATAAAACCCTTGTCCATCAACGCGCGGTTGTTGTCGCGCGCTTTGCCGGCAATCTCCAGTTGCCCGCGCGCCGCCTGCAGCGCACCGGTAGCCTGGGCGATCCGGGCTTGATATTCGCTGCCATCTATCCTGATCAAGATTTGACCGGCAGCAACCGCTTCGCCTTCGCGCACTAGCACTTCGCGTATCTCGCCGGCAACTTTGGCTTTGACGACAGCCTGGTTGCGCGCGCGCAAGGCGCCTGATACGGTAATGGTTTGCCGCAGGTCGCGTGGCGTGACTTGAATCAGGTCGCTGGCGAGAAATTCCAGCGCCGGTACAGCGGCTGCGGGAGTTGCTGCCGGGGAGGGTGTCGCGCTGCGGATTTTGAGTGCAATTGCCGCGCCGGCAACCAATAGCGCCAGAATTACCAGTGCAATCCGAAAGGAGCGTTGTTTTAGCATGGGAGGGTTGGCTGTGGAGATTCGGCCGCGCTTGCATTCGCATTCGTAGCTGCGGTGTCTTTTTGCAACATGCCGTACAGACACAGATCGACAAAATTATTCAGGTAATCCAGCGGCGAGACCGGTTTGATCTGGCAATTGCAGAAGGCATGCTGAGACATCATCAGCATGATCGTCGGGGCGATAATCGCCTGCGTCGTCAATTGCGCATCGATTTGACGGAACTCGCCACGCGCCATGCCGCGCTCAAGTATGCGAGCGATCATGGTGGTGCCGCGCAAAATAATTTCCCGGTGGTAAAACTGCGCCAGTTCCGGGAAATTGCCGGACTCCGCCATCATCAACTTGGTAATGCCAGACAGCTTGGTGTTGCCGATGCGCTGCCACCAGCCCAGCATGATGTCGCGAAACAGGTCGGCGCTATGGCCGTCAAAAGTGCCTACCAGCGCTTCAGCGTCTCCCAGCACCGGCAGCAAGTGTTCCCGCACTACCGCCTTGAACAAGTCTTCCTTGTTGGTGAAATACAAATACAAGGTGCCTTTCGATACGCCGGCGCGGGTCGCGACATCGGTGAGCCGCGTCGCGGCAAAACCCTTGTCCACGAATAAATCCAGCGCCGCTGCCAATAGCTCCTGGGGCCGCTCGTCCTTACGGCGCTCCCAGCGCGGTTTGTTTTCTGTTGGAGTGCGCATGCAGAATCTGAAAAATGAGTAACTTACTTTGGAGTCAGTAATGTAAGCGGCAAACCGGGTGCCGTCAATGGCTCTGATAGGAACCTGTAAAATAGCCCGCTGTAGTCAAATTTTGCGATGGCACCCGCACCGCGCGCCCGGATGCGGGTTTTTTATTGACGTAATTTTCCTACCTATTTTTCCCACTTTTACCAAAATAATCATGGACCTCACTCTTGCGCTAAAAGCACTCATCATGGGCCTGGTCGAAGGCTTTACCGAATTTTTGCCAATCTCGTCGACCGGCCATCTGATCCTGGCAGGCAGCCTGCTCAATTTCACCGGCGATAAAGTCAAGGTATTCGAGATTGTGATCCAGGCTGGCGCGATGTTGGCCGTGTGCTGGGAATACCGGCAGCGTATCGGCTCGGTTCTGTCCGGCTTGCTGACGGACGCCAAGTCGCAAAAATTCGTCATCAATCTCATCATCGCTTTCCTGCCGGCCGCGTTGCTGGGCTTGCTGTTTGCCAAAAAAATCAAGGCTGTCCTGTTTGCTCCGGTGCCGGTGGCTCTGGCATTCATCATTGGCGGTTTCATCATTTTGTGGGTCGAACGCAGGAATAAGGCCAATCCGATTGCGGTGCGCATCGTCTCGGTCGATGAAATGAGCGCGCTGGATGCCTTCAAGGTCGGTTGCGCGCAGGCGTTCGCGCTGGTGCCGGGCACTAGCCGTTCCGGTGCGACGATTGTCGGCGGCATGCTGTTCGGCCTGTCGCGCAAGGCGGCCACCGAGTTTTCTTTCTTCCTGGCGATTCCAACCTTGCTGGGCGCTACCGTGTATTCGATTTACAAAGATCGGGCGCTGCTATCGATGGCCGATCTGCCCTTGTTCAGCATCGGTACCGTGGCGGCATTTGCCTCCGCTTTCCTGTGCGTGCGCTGGTTGCTGCGCTATATCAGCAGCCACGATTTCACCGCATTCGCCTGGTATCGGATCGCGTTCGGCCTGGTCATCCTGGGCACTGCATATAGCGGCTCCGTCAACTGGGTTGAATAAACTTTGACATCCCAACAATCCGGCAATACCGAAGCATTACATGTGCTGGAAACCGTATTCGGTTATCCCGCCTTTCGCGGTCAGCAGGCCGAGATCATCGACCATGTCGCAGAGGGCGGCGACGCGCTGGTACTGATGCCGACCGGCGGCGGCAAGTCGCTCTGCTACCAGATTCCTGCGCTGCTGCGCGACGGTGTTGGCGTGGTGATTTCGCCGTTGATCGCGTTGATGCAGGATCAGGTCGATGCGTTAGCCGAGGTTGGCGTGCGGGCCGCCTTCCTGAATTCGACCCAGACTTTCGAAGAGTCCAGCCGGATTGAACGCCAGGTGCGCAATGGCGAACTCGATCTGGTGTATGTCGCGCCCGAGCGCCTGATGACGCCGCGTTGCCTGGAATTGCTGCAAGCGTCGAAGATTGCGTTGTTTGCGATTGACGAGGCGCATTGCGTATCGCAGTGGGGCCATGATTTCCGGCCGGAATATATCAAACTGTCGGTGCTGCACGAGCGTTTCCCGCAGGTGCCGCGGATTGCGCTGACCGCCACCGCCGACCAGCAGACCCGCGATGAAATCGCCGAACGGCTGCAACTGGTCGATGCGCGCAAATACGTATCGTCCTTCGACCGCCCGAACATCTGTTACCAAATCGTCGAAAAGGCCAATGGCCGCAAGCAGTTGCTCGATTTCATCCAGAGCGCGCATAGTGGCGACGCCGGCATCGTGTATTGCCTGTCGCGCAAGAAAGTCGAAGAAACCGCCGAATTTTTGAACGACAACGGCATCCAATCGTTGCCCTATCACGCCGGCATGAAGTACGAACAACGGGCCGCAAACCAGGCCCGCTTCCTGCGGGAAGACGGCATCGTGATGACCGCCACCATCGCCTTCGGCATGGGCATCGATAAACCCGATGTCAGGTTTGTCGCCCATCTGGATTTGCCCAAAAGCATCGAAGGCTATTATCAGGAAACCGGCCGCGCCGGGCGTGACGGCGCGCCGGCCAATGCGTGGATGACCTACGGCTTGCAGGATGTGGTGCAACAGCGGCGCATGATCGCCGAATCGGAAGCCGATGAAACTTTCAAGCGCGTGCTGGGCGCCAAGCTCGACGCGATGCTTGGTCTGTGCGAAACGCTGGCTTGCCGCCGCGTGCATTTGTTGGACTACTTCGGGCAAAGTTCCGAACGCTGCGGCAATTGCGATACCTGCCTGAATCCGCCCATCTCGTTCGACGGCACGGTGGCAGTGCAAAAATTGCTGTCCACCGTCTATCGTGTTGATCAGCGCTTCGCCGGCGGCCATGTGATCGAAGTCTTGCGCGGGATTGAAACCGACCGCATCAAGCAGTGGCGGCACGACCAGCTATCGACTTTCGGCATCGGCGCAGAAACCAGCGAGGCCGAATGGCGCGCCATTTTGCGCCAGGTCATCGCGCTCGGCTTGCTTGCGGTCGATTACGAATCCTATAGCGCGCTCAAACTAACCGATGCCGCGCGCCCGGTGCTGCGCGGCGCGCAAAAAACCCAACTCAGGCAATACCAGAAACCGCTCAAGCCGCGGCGCGAAAGCGGCAAGCAGAAAACCTATGAAGAATCGACGCTATCGGCGTCAGAGCAAGTGCTGTTCGACAAGCTGCGCTGGTGGCGGGTTGAGACCGCACGCAAAAACAACGTGCCGGCTTACGTCATTTTCCATGACGCCACCCTGCGTGATATTGCCAAGGCCCAACCGCGCTCGATCGGCGATTTGCGTGGCGTAGCCGGGGTAGGGGAAAAGAAATTGGAAACCTACGGCGAGCAGATCGTGGCGCTGCTCGCAGAACTGGTTTAAGTCGGAAGATATTTTGTTCAGCCTGCGAGGGAGTTTTGCTCCTCTCGCCCGGCATGGTTTTTCCTGGTGCCCGAATCGCCATGCGATTCGCTTGTGGGAGAGAGGCCGGGAGAGAGGGCCGGCGCAATCCATAGCGGCTGAATAATTAGTGCGACATTTCTTTCACTTAAATATACTGCTTTAGGTATATTTAAGACCCGCTTTATATACATGCGGTAAGTGCATTGTTTTTAGGCATACTCCCACTAAAATTGGATATGCAAATTAGCGCTTGCGAAACACCAGATCCCACACGCCGTGTCCCAGCTTTAAGCCGCGATTTTCAAACTTCGTCACCGGACGATATTCGGGGCGCGGCGCAAATCCTTCTGCGGTATTTTCCAAAGCAGGTTCCGCCGACAACACTGTCAGCATTTGATCCGCATATTCCTGCCAGTCGGTGGCGCAATGCAAATACCCGCCCGGCGCAATGCGTGACGCCAGCAATTCCACCAGCGGCGACTGGATCATGCGGCGCTTGTTATGGCGCGCCTTGTGCCACGGATCGGGGAAGAAAATATGTACGCCGGCCAAAGATGCCGGCGCGATCATATTGGTCAGCACTTCAAACGCATCATGCTGAATCAGGCGCAAATTACTGAGTTTCTGCTCGTCGATCAGCTTCAACAAACTGCCCACGCCCGGCGTATGCACTTCCACCCCGATAAAGTTCATCTCCGGCATGCCGGCTGCAATTTTGGCGCTGGTCTCGCCCATGCCAAAGCCGATTTCCAGAATAATCGGTGCGCTGCGCCCGAAAGCCAGCGCAGGGTCTAGCGGTGCCTTAACGTAAGGCAAGCAAAACTGCGGTCCCAATTCGGTAATCGCACGTCCTTGCGCCACCGACAGGCGGCCCGCACGCGTTACAAAACTGCGAATCCGGTATTCGGTAGGGTCGTAAAAGCGGGCTTTGCCGCTATCGTCGGAAGATGGGGTGTCGGACATGCTGGGAATGGTCTGCAAGAAGGTTATGGCGGCTTGCGCTACGCCAACAAAAAAGGCACCGAGTCAGGTGCCTTGAAAAACTGGAGCGGGTGAAGGGAATCGGACCCTCGTCGTAAGCTTGGGAAGCTTCTGCTCTACCATTGAGCTACACCCGCGAAAGCGTGCATTCTACGCGGCTTTGTACAGGATTGGCAAATTTACAGTGGGCGTAAAGGAACGCCGATGGACGGCGGCTTGCCCTGCATTTTTTGCCAGCGGCACTATTACTGGCGCTGCTTTTCTTCCTTCTTGACCTTCTTGTCAGCCTTTTTTTCCTTCATCGTTTTGGCTGGTTCTTTCTTGACTGCCTTTTTTGAATCTTGGCTTTTGCTCATGATTTACTCCGTGGTTAAAAAAAACTCTAATTTTTACCGGAACCTACTTTTTAATGTTAACACGAGTCAGGGTGGTTATCGGCGCCGTTCACGGAGATGATTCTTCGGTCGGGAGGCTGATGCCTTTTCAAATAGGGGTCACGGGAAAGAATGGGATTGAAAACAGCGTGTCTGAAGCGGTGACGGCAGCTGCGGAGAATTGGTTACGGTCAGCTGGAAGACAGTCACAGCTCGTGTCAGGCGTAGCCCAAAAAAAGAAAAAACCGCATCGGCGGTTTCTCTAACTTGCTGATTATCATGGAATTTTTGGTGCCGTTGGCCGGAATCGAACTGGCGACCTATTCGTTACGAGTGAATTGCTCTACCAACTGAGCTACAACGGCGGATTTTAAAAAAACTTATCAAATCTACTTAATTCTGTACCGCTGTTTTGGCGAGACCGGTGGGCATTTTAACAGTACGACGCCATGTTGGGAACACCTGTTAATTGACACGGATTTTTACAAGTACGCCGAAGGTTTTGGGCGGCTGATTGTTATCGTTCAATTGTTGCATTTTAATAATTTTTTACATGCTGAATGTGTGATTTGTTTGATAACATAATTAGTAAGAAAATTCTTACTAATTAAAACACTAATCCTATGCCGGCATTCAGCAAGCACTGATTGAGACATTTGCCTGGAATTGCAATAATAAAACTGTGTATTGAGGCTTGGATGGGTTGCATGAATGTTACTCAGGCTTTCTGAAATACACATTGAAAATGTGTTTTTTGATGTGAATACGCAGATCGAAACAAAAATAGCTATAGATATGCCAAAGCAATTAAGTGCATAAAAAATGTGAGGTTTACACATGCAAGATCATCGGAATGGGTAAATATCTAAAAATTTTCGAAAATTGTAGGTCATGTATTTTTGTCATGATTCCGGCAAGATTCGATGAAATCCTGTTCGGTTGATTTAGTTATTCCATATTACTAGAGCTTTCAGAGGGGAAATACCATGCTGCAAACACAGATATCAAAGACTAAGCCGTTTTCACAAATTCTGCCGTCATCGTCTCTGGCTGCCGGACGGCAATGCCAAGGACGATTGTGGTCCAGCCTGAAAGATGTCTGCGACTTGCTGCATATCCCTTTTGCTACAGTTTGTGACGATGAAGACTTGCTGTTCCAGCATGTGCAGTTCAAGGCAGGGCAAAGAGTACATACCATTGGGCAACCATTCGATGCGCTGTATATAGTGCATTCCGGTTTTCTGAAAACCGTACTTATTGACGAATACGGCAATGAGCAAGTCCTCAGCTTTCCGATGAAGGCAGATATTCTCGGCGTTGATGGTATCAATTCACGGCTGTATTCATCCGAAGCAGTGGCGTTATCGGATTGCGATTTGATTTTGCTGCCATTCAAAAAACTGACCGCGCTTGCTCGCACACATGTTGAGCTTGAAAACGCGATATACGATGTGTTGAGCCGGGAACTGGTACGGGAACAAGCGATGGTCGGCATGCTGGGCGCACTCAGTGCGGAAGCCCGGGTCGCGCGGTTTCTTGTAACGTTATCGGACAGATTTGCATTGATGGGGTATTCCAGCAAGTTCTTCAACCTCAGGATGACCCGGCACGAAATCGGCATGATTGCTGTTAATCAGCGCACGATAGAGATCAAGGATCTGGAGGCGCTGAAAAATCTGCGCCGTTTGCCGCCATCACGGAATCGTTCGAAACAATCCAAGGAAAATAAATTGGCAGCTGTGGCATATGCAGTGCAATAACTGATACGGTACATAAAAAAATCCACTGAATTATTTCAGTGGATTTTTTTATTGTGATGCAGCAATGCAGGCACGAATTTTCAATGAGTTTCAGCGAGAAGCGCGGCAATATTGCGTGGCAAAGGTGCAGACGCAGGGCCGAGTCGCCTGTCAACGAAAATGCTGTTGCCGGATATTTTCTTGGCTTGTTTTTTTGCTTCGGCTATCGCAGTGGAAATCTGGTGATGCGAGTAAAACTTGCCTGGTTCAACCTTGACGATACCGATTGACAGGCTGATCAATGGGCAAAACACCTTGACGCCTTGCCTATCTTCGCTCAGATAACCGCCCCGTTCGCGATCTTCAATGCTGTAATAGCTTTGAATCATGCTGGCGAATTGTTGCAGAATCGCGTCGCAGCGCGCTTGCCAATCTCGGCTTTGCAGCAAGACGATGAAATCGTCTCCTCCAATATGACCAACCCAGTCCAGCTCGGGATCGACTTTGTCGATCAGAATCTGGCTCGTTGACTGGATAACGTCGTCTCCGCGCCGGTATCCATAGGCATCGTTGAACGGCTTGAAGTGATCCAGATCGCAGTAACAGGCGTAAAAATGGCTTCCGCTTTTCAGCAGTTGATCGATGCGTTCGCTGATCGGTACATTGCCCGGTAACAAGGTGAGCGGGTTGGCATAGCGCGCCGCGTTGATCTGCATCTGGGTGATCTCGCGTACAAAATCCTGGCCGGTACCCATGCCCAGATAGCGCCCCTTCTCAGTGATGATGAAGCCGTTGGTGAACTGTTGACGATCTGCTTTGACGATGATGTTGCTCAACTCTTGCAGGCTGGTATCTCTGTCAACTATGAGCGGTTTGCGATCCATGAAGCCACTGCAGGGTTTTTTGCCATACAGTTCGCGCTGATACAACTTGGAGAAGCGCTCAATCAGGTTTTCACGGGTAATCAAGCCTACCGGTTTGCCATCGTCGACAACCGGAATGATCTGCAATGCAGGGTTAGCCAGGAACATTTCATAAATCTGATTGTTCAGCATATCTGGCGCTACAGTCGGCAATTGAT
This sequence comes from Gelidimonas diazotrophica, assembly GCF_055694025.1. NCBI lineage: Bacteria > Pseudomonadati > Pseudomonadota > Betaproteobacteria > Burkholderiales > Oxalobacteraceae > Gelidimonas > Gelidimonas diazotrophica. Next base: position 2,253,809 of record NZ_CM146349.1, on the reverse strand, counting down.
GCAGTAACTTTATCGCGCTCATGTTGTTTTGCCGCTGGCTGCAATTTTTTGCGGAAAGATTCGCATCGTTGTGGCCCAGAACATTTTCTACTTCGGCCGACAGCACTATTGCTGGCTGCGCATGTGGGCGCGCAATATGGTAACCCTGACCGTGCGCTACCCCGAGACTGCGCACCAGCAGCATCTCCGCCTGTGTTTCAATGCCTTCTGCAATGACCTTGGTGCCGGATTTTTCAGCTATTTCCTGGATCGATTTGACGAATTGCATCTTGACCGGATCGTTGTCAATGCCCTGGATAAAATGCATGTCGATTTTTACATATTCGGGGCGCAACTCGGACCACAGGCGCAAGCTGGAAAAACCTTCGCCCAGATCATCAATGGCAATCTGAAACCCCATCTGACGATAATGCGTGACCGCCTGGCCCAGTAACTGATAGTCATAGGTCGGCTGGTTTTCAGTGAGTTCGATGATGACGCGCTCAGGATGTATGCCGATTTGATGAATCAGATCCAGCGTCTGGCCATATTTGGCGTCGCGCTGCAAAAGACACTCCGGACTGACGTTGAGGAATAATTTTCCAGGCAAATCCAGTTCGGCAAATTTTTTCAGCACAACTTGACGACACAGATGTTCCAGTTTGACGGTCAGATTGTTGGCCCATGCCACCTTGAATAAATTCAGGGGAGAGTGCAAAGGACTATCGGACGGTCCGCGAATGAGCCCTTCATAACCAATGATTTCGCCGTTTTGCAACTGGATTATGGGTTGAAAGAGTGCGCTCAACAGTTGCGAATCGATGATCTCGTGTAGTCGCTCCAGCAAAATTTGCTCGGTTTCCGTTGATCGATGTGAATGCGCGCACGCTGACTTGAAAGCGGTGACGGATTTTTCAGTACTGATCTGATTCATTGGATGGTTTTCCGGAAATTGATGGTTTTGATAATGACAAAATGATCATTTTTAGCGCGACGTAGTTGTAATAAATTCTGGTATGCAACTATGTACAGCACGATAGAGGCTATTTGTGACCGCATGATGTCGTGGCAGGAAAGATGCCGCTTATCGTTGCGCGATATCGATAATCAGAATGCTGGGCTTCTGCTGTACGCAGCGCACTATGCGCCGTACTCGCAAGCAAGTCCGGCTGCATTAGTCGCCCAATGTAAAATATGCTTTCGCTGGTTTAATCTAAAATTAAGCAGTTGACCGCTTATTCGTATCAGCATTTGCCCATAAAGGATTTTTTGATGCGCCCAGTATTAATTGCTTTCGGCAGGGCGCTCCTGTCGCAAATGCACTACCGGATGTTGTTGCTGACTATCTTGCCGTTTTTGCTGTCAGTGATAATTTGGGGCCTGGTGCTGTGGCAAGGACTGCAGCCATTAATTGATTGGCTGCAAGGTTATTTTCTTGAAAATGACGGCTTCCGGATTTCCGGCAATGTACTGGTGATGCTGGGCCTGGGGGCATTGAAGACGGTGCTGGTGCCGTTGATTGCCATGTGGCTGTTGCTGCCGTTGATGATTTTGACGGCCTTGTTGTGCATTGGCTTAGTTTCCATGCCGCTGATCGTCAAACATGTCGGCAAGCGCCATTTTCCTGCGCTGGAAGCACGAAAGGGAGGCTCGTTCTGGGGCAGCCTGTGGATGTCGGGCTCATCGTTCATCATCTTCGTGCTTTTGTGGCTGCTTACCTTGCCGCTGTCGCTGGTGCCGCCGCTGACTTTCATTATTCTGACGCTATTGTGGGGCTGGCTGACTTATCGCGTGATGGCTTACGATGCGCTGGCTGATTATGCCGATGCCGAGGAACGCCAGGCGATTTTGCGCATCCACCGCTGGCCTTTGCTAATGATCGGCGCGGTGAGCGGTGCGATGGGTGCGGCTCCCACCTTACTGTGGCTGGGCGGCGCATTGTCCGTAATTTTTTTCCCGCTGCTGGCTGCCGGTTCGATCTGGTTGTATGTGCTGGTGTTCGTGTTCACCGGTTTGTGGTTCCAGTATTATTGTCTTGCAGCGCTGCAAAAATACAGGGCCGCCGATATTGCAGGCAGCCAGTCGCCGCAAATAATGCGCAATGACATCAACTGACCTCAATTGATATCACCTGATATCGCTTCTTCCATTCTAAGAGACTCAAAACCATGGCTATCGGACTCATTATCATCGGTGACGAAATTCTGTCAGGCAAGCGGGTTGACAAGCATTTCCCCAAAGTGGTCGAGCTATTGTCGGCGCGCGGATTGCAATTGGGCTGGGCCGAATATATCGGCGACCAGCGTGCGCGCATTACAGCGACTTTGTGCCGCACGTTTGCCAGCGGCGACATTGTTTTTTGTTGCGGCGGCATCGGCGCCACGCCCGACGACCATACCCGTCAATGCGCCGCTGCTGCGCTGGGTTTGCCGCTGGTGTTGCATCCGCAGGCGAAAGCGAAGATTCAGGAGCGCATTACGGAGATGGCGGTTGAAGCCGGAACTGCGCCAGACTTGACTTCGCCGGAACATTTGCAGCGCTTGAAAATGGGCGAATTTCCGCAAGGCGCCAGAATTATTCCAAATCCGTTCAATAAAATTCCCGGGTTTTCATTTGAACATCATCATTTCGTCCCCGGATTCCCGGTGATGGTCGGGCCGATGATCGAATTGGTGCTCGATACCGAGTACCCGCATTTATTCCATCGGGAAGCGCGGCTGGAGAAATCGGTGCTGGTATTTGACGCAATGGAATCGAACCTGACGCCGCTGATGGAAGCAATCGAAGCTGAATTCACGCTGATCAAGGTATTTAGCCTGCCCAGCGTGGGCGATGCCCAAACCCGCCGCCATATCGAGCTTGGCGTAAAAGGCCAGCCGCAACAGGTTGACGCCGCATTTGCGAAAATGCTGGATGGCCTTGCGGCGCTAGGCGTGAATCTGTCGCAGCAGAGCTAAACGATGTGATTTTGCGCAGGCTGCTACACTGCGGGCCTGCCGGAAGGAGCAGCGTTTATTCACCGGGTGCTTCGCGCCCCGCTTTACGCTCTTAATCTGCTTTATCTTATTTCTTAACGCTGCCAAAGGCAGAACCATCATGCAAACCGAACACTTTATCGTAGGCAAAGATGCCTCGCTTGAATTTTCCATTCAGTCCATGCAAGAAAAACTGCTGTCACGCGGTTTCCATATCGAAGAACGCTCCTGGCTGAACCCGATCGAAGGCGTCTGGTCGGTGCATATCCGCGATCGCGACTGTCCGCTGATGTTTACCAACGGCAAGGGCGCATCCGAGCAGGCTGCGCGCGCCAGCGCGCTGGGTGAGTTTTTCGAACGCCTGTCTTGTAATTATTTCTGGACCCATTATTATCTGGGCGAAAAAAATGCCAACGCAGCGTTTACCCATTACCCGCAAGAACGCTGGTTTGCGCTGGAGGAGGATGAGGACAGTTGGCCGCAGGAACTGTTGACGCCCAAGTTGCAGCAGTTCTACAACCCGGAAGGCAGCATCGCCGCCGAGATGCTGGTCGATTACAACTCCGGCAATGCCGAGCGCGGCATTTGCGCGATTCCGTATGTGCGTCAGCGCGACGGCGTCACGGTCTGGTTCCCGGTCAACATCATCGGCAATCTGTATGTCAGCAACGGCATGTCGGCCGGCAATACCCAGGCCGAAGCGCGCACCCAGGCGCTGTCCGAGATCTTTGAACGCGACGTCAAGTTCCGCATCATCCGCGAAGGCATCTGCCTGCCGGACGTGCCGGAAGAAGTGATCAACCGCTACCCGCGCATCGCGGCCGGTATCCGCGATCTGCGCGCCGTCGGTTTTGGCATCCTGGTCAAAGACGCTTCGCTCGGCGGCCAATATCCGGTCATGAACGTGACCCTGCTCAATCCAAACGATCAAGGCTGCTTCTCCAGTTTCGGCGCCCATCCGCGCTTCGAGATCGCACTCGAACGCGCATTGACCGAACTGCTGCAAGGCCGCGCATTGTCATCGCTGGATGGCTTTCCTGAGCCGGGTTTCGATCTGGAAGAAATCGCCCACTCACAAAATCTGGAAATCCACTTCGTCGATTCGAGCGGCATCATCAGCTGGAACTTCCTCAAAGACACGCCGGATTTCGCCTTCCACGATTGGAATTTCGGCACCACCACCGCCGAAGATTACGCCTGGTCGATTGCCAAAATCCACGACATGCAGCACGACATCTACATTGCCGACTTCACCCATCTGGGCGTCTACGGCTGCCGCATCCTGGTGCCCGGCATGTCCGACATCTATCCGGTCGAAGACCTGGAATGGGATAACAGCAGCATCGGCAATGCGATCCGCGAACCGATCCTGCACCTGCAGGAACTCGACGATGAAGAATGCGCCGACTTGCTCAGTACGCTCAACGACCTCGGCCTGGCCGAGCAGCGCCCGGTAGCCGCCATAATCGGCTTGGCGGCCGATGCCGCTTCGCTGTGGAAGGAATTGCGTATCGGCGAGCTGAAAACCTTGCTGGCGCTGGCGATTGGCGACACTGAAGCGATCCGCGAAGGCTGCGACTGGATCCGCAATTTCAATCAATTGAACGAAGGCCGGCAGCGCGTCTATCGCTGCATCGAAAGTCTGATCGGGCTGGAAGACAGCGCGCCGTTCGAGGCCGCACTGCAGAGTTTGTATGGCGCTGAAACGCTGGCGCAGGCCCAAGCTTTGCTGGGCAGGGAAGATCGCTTTTACGGTCTGCAAACTCTGGGCATGAATCTGGATGGTTGCGAGATGCACCAGCAATTGTTGGCGGCCTACGACAAGGTGCAGTTGGCCAAACAGGCGGCGATTGTATAAGGTCATGAGCAAATTGACCCTGGACCGCATCCTGCAGTCGCAAGGCTTCGGAACCCGCAAATGGTGCCGCACATTGATTGCCGATAGCGAAGTCAGCATTAACGGTGTGGCGGTGACCGATCATCGGACTCAGATCGAGACCGATGGGCTGGAGTTGACCATCTTCGACGAAGTCTGGCCGTACCGCGAGCACGTGTATATCGCACTCAACAAACCGGCCGATTTTGAATGCTCGAGGAAGCCCAGCCATCATCCCGGCGTACTCAGCATTCTGCCGGAACAGTTCACCTGGCGCGACGTGCAACCGGTTGGCCGGCTCGATCACGACACCACCGGCATGCTGCTGATGTCGGACGACGGCCCTTTCATTCATGCGCAATCGTCGCCGAAGCGGCATATCCCGAAGGTGTATGTCGCCACCACCGCCGAGCCGGTAACCGAGGAACTGGTGGCGCAATTGCTGGCCGGCGTTCAACTGATTGACGAACCTGCACCGTTGGCGGCAGTAACTTGCCGCCAACGCGATACGCATACGCTGGAAATCGTGCTGGAGCAGGGCAAATATCATCAGGTCAAGCGCATGCTGGCGGCTGCCGGCAACCATTGCGCCGCGCTGCACCGGGGGGCAATCGGCGGCTTGACGCTGGAAGCGCTGGGGCTGGAGGAGGGCGAGTGGTGTTATCTGGATGCAGCGCAGCTGGCCTTGCTGGTGCCGACGGCGGATTAAGCCTGCGTAGTCTGGGCGAGCGCCAGCCCGGGCTGCCTGTATGTTAGTGAGTATTTTTAAAAACGCCCTGAAAAAATGTGGGAGCGCCACTATTTTTAGTGGTACTCCCGTCTTGTATATTGCTGCTTACAGCCGTGCCGCCAGTTCCGCACCTTCGCGAATCGCTCGTTTCGCATCCAGTTCCGTTGCCAGTGCCGCGCCGCCGATCAGATGAAATCTTGGCCCGCCGGTCGATTTTTCTGCCGGCATCAATTCGGCCAGCGCATCCTGTCCGGCGCACAGGATGACGTGGTCGACTTCCAGTAAGCGGGGTTTCCCATCGACTGTAATGTGCAGACCTTGATCATCGATCCTGTCGTAACCGACGCCGGCCAGCATTTCCACCTTACTGCGCTGAAGCGTGGCGCGATGCACCCAGCCGGAAGTCTTGCCCAGGCTGGCGCCCAGTTTGCTGGCTTTGCGCTGCAGCAGGTAAATCTGCCGCAGCGGCGCTTCCAGTTTCGGCGCAACCAGGCCGCCATTGCCGCTATCGGATGCGGCGTTCAAATTCACACCCCATTCGCCGGCCCAGTGCGCCAGCGGTACCGGCAACGCCACTTCAGAATCATGCAGCAGGTATTCGCCGACATCGAAACCGATGCCGCCGGCACCGATGATCGCAACCCGCTTGCCGACTTGCGCCCGGTCGCGCAACACATCGATGTATGACAATACTTTCGGATGACCGACGCCATCGATGCGCGGCGTGCGCGGCTTGATTCCGGTGGCGACGATGATGTCGTCGAAACCTTGCGCCATCAACTGTTCGCGGGTGGCGCGCTGGTTTAGCTGCAGCTTGACGCCAGTCAGTTCGATCTGGCGGCTGAAGTAACGGATCGTTTCGCTGAATTCTTCCTTGCCGGGCACCCGCATGGCCATGTTGAACTGGCCGCCGATGCCCGCGCTGGCTTCAAACAGCGTTACATCGTGGCCGCATTCGGCGGCCACGGTGGCGGCTGACAAGCCGGCCGGACCGGCGCCGACTACTGCCACCCGGCGCTTCTTGGCAGTTTTTGCATACACCAGTTCGGTCTCGTGCCCGGCGCGTGGATTGACCAGGCAACTGGCGCGCTTGTTAGCGAAAGTGTGGTCGAGGCAGGCCTGGTTGCAGCCGATGCAGGTATTGATCTGGTCGCTGCGGCCGTTGGCGGCCTTATTGACGAAATCAGGATCGGCCAGAAATGGGCGCGCCATCGAAATCATGTCGGCGTCGCCGTTTCGCAGGATGTCTTCGGCTTCGGCCGGCATGTTGATGCGGTTGGAAGCCACTACCGGGATCGATAATTCCTGTCGCAGACGCGCTGCCACGCTGCGAAAAGCAGCGCGCGGCACCGAGGTCACGATGGTCGGCACCCGCGCTTCGTGCCAGCCGTAGCCGGTATTCATGATGGTCACGCCGGCCTGTTCTAGCGCTTTGGCAACCGTCACCACCTCATCCCAGCTGTTGCCGCCATCGATCAAGTCCAGCAGAGAATGGCGATACATGATGATGAAATTGCCGCCGACCGCAGCGCGCACCCGGCGCACGATGTCGACCGGCAGGCGCATTCGGTTTTCGATGGTGCCGCCCCAGCGATCGGTGCGCAGATTGGTGCGGGCGCACAGAAATTGATTCAGCAGATAGCCTTCGCTACCCATGATTTCGATGCCGTCATAACCGGCACGCTGCGCCAGTCGGGCACAGCGGATGTAATCGCGGATGGTGCTTTCAATGCCTTTTTCGCTCAATGCACGCGGGCGGAATTTTGAAATCGGCGATTTTACTGTCGAGGCAGAAACCACCAACGGCTGATAGCCGTAACGTCCCGCATGCAGGATTTGCATCAGGATTTTGCCGCCTTCCTGATGCACGGCGGTAGTCACGCGCCGATGATTCCAGAGATCGAATACGCTATTGAGCGTGCCGCCGAACGGCAGCAACCAGCCGCGCCGGTCCGGTGAAATTCCGCCGGTGACGATCAGGCCGACCCCGCCGCGCGCCCGTTCGCGGAAGTAGGCGGCGAGTTTGGCGTAATTGTAAAAACGGTCTTCCAGCCCGGTATGCATCGAACCCATCATCACCCGATTGCGCAGAGTGGTGAAGCCAAGGTCGAGCGGTGCCAGCAGGTGAGGGTAGTGTGGATTGATCATAGTGGTTGCAAACGCATCGACAGATGGAAAGACAGGTATTGGAACCTATTTCTGTAGATGGCAGGCTCTAAAGTCTGTGGCCGTGCAGCCGGAAAGCAGCATGATGGTGCAGATCGCAATCCGTTTGCGAGGCAGGTGCATCTTTAAAAGATTGGCATAAATCAATAAATGTGCCAGTATTTTTTAATACGCCCACTATATACGCGGAAATAGCCATATTAATGGCTATACTCCGACATATATTGTTATGTTGCCGAGGCCTGTACTTGGCCTATATTCGACGCAAAATGAAGATTTTACGGGCAATTTAGAGCGCGACCCGGCTACGGCTGCTGCGGTGTTTCCCCTCCCATTGCTGCCACCAGGTCGCCTAGCATACGGTTGAGTTCGCCGGTCATCAGCGCAAAGTCGGAGTCGAAACGTTCTTCATCGTTTTGCATCTTGCTGTCGGAGTTTTCCTTGATAACATCCAGCGCGGTGACGCGTTTGATCGCCAGCGATTCGGTCAGCACGAATGAAATCCGGTCGGCCCAGGTCAGCGCCAGCCGCGTGCATTGCTTGCCGGCGGCAATATGACGCCGTACATCGTCCGGATCGATGGTGTGGCTGACGTAGCGCACTGCAGCCTTGTCTTCGCCGGCTGAACGCAATTCGGTATCCTGATCGATGGTAAAACCCGCCGGCGCTTCGTCGGCCACCAGCCAGGACGTCATGGCCGCCACCGGCGATTGCGCAACTCGCAGGCTGTGCAGCTGTACATCGTTGACCACTTTCAGCAGCGGCTTGAGCAGTTCATCGGCTTTTGTCGGGCTGGCCGCATCCACCACCAGCCAGCCATTGACCGGATCGATCCAGGCCCAGGTGTTGCGCCGGATGCTGAATGCGCGCGGCAGCAATTCGTCGGTAACTTGTTCCTTGAGATCGCGCATTTGCTTGCGGCCGGGTTTGAATCCCTGCTGTTCTTCGAGTTCTGCGGCCTTGGCTTTGCATACCTGGTTAATGACGGAGGCCGGCAAAAGCTTTTTCTCGGTGCCGAGCATGATCAGCAACTGGCCGTTGACTGTGTGCACCAGCAAGTCATTGTCGCGCGGCGAGGCCCAGCCCTGATTTTGCAGGTCCATGCTGGTGGACGGCCCGAAAGCCAGCTTTGCCAGAGCCAGATTGAGGCTTTCGGCAGTCAGATTTACGGGGAGGGCAAGGCGATACAACTGGAGATTTTTGAACCACATGATAGATATATAAATGTATGAATGAATGCGCGAGCATGGAGTTTCCGGCCAACCTGGAATGGTTTGCCGGAAATTATCGATTGGTGGAAATATCCGGCCGCGGACGTACCGGGCTATTGGATTTTACGCATCGTAATCCAGCGCATCAGGCCGCCGATGGAATCATCGGTAGCCCGGGATGCCGGGGGAATGACGGAATTAACGGTTGCGTTTCTTGCTGGGGGCCTTGACGCGGCGGCTGCTGGCGCGGGCGCTGCTGCGGCCCGTACCCGTATTGCTGGCAAATGGCACCTGCAGACGTAGACGCTGCCCGAATTTCAGCTGGTCGCGGTTCAGGCTATTCCAGTCCTTGAGTTGCGCAATCGAGACTTGGTAGCGATTCGCGATCGAGATCAGGCTGTCTCGCTTGCCTACCTTGACGACGATGTTTTTGGTATCGGGATGATCCGGCTCGACCGAGATGGTGGCATTGTCTGCAATGTCGGAAGTGATGTCGTTGTAGAAGGTATCGATGACTTTCGGCACCAGGATGGTGGACCCGGCCTTGAGCACCATTTTTTGCGCAATATGGTTGACTTCGCGAATTATTTCAGCCTTGGTACCGAACATGCGGGCGATGTTTTCGATCCGCTCGCGGGTGCCGACGGTGATCGAAGTCCAGGTGGAGAGCGGACGCTGCCATTTGGCAAGATTGCGCTGGAATTTTTCAGCGTTTTCATGCGGCAATAAAATCTGGGTTTTCTCGCCGCCGATGATGATCGGGCGATTGAACTGGGGGTTTAGCGCCTTGAATTCAGTGATCGGCAATTCCGCCAGCTGGGCTGCGATCTTGATGTCGATGTTGCGGGTTTTATTGATGGTGACGAAATACGGCTGATTTTCCACTTTTGGCAAGTTGATGCCATAGTGCCCCGGATCGGCGATGATATTTTTAATTGCCAGCAATTTCGGAACGTAATTGCGGGTTTCTGCCGGCATCAGATTCGACAGGCCATTGAAATCAGTCGGCTTGCCGGCAGCTTCGTTCTTCTTCATGGCGCGCTGCACCGAGCCTTCACCCCAGTTATAGGCTGCCAGCGCCAGCTGCCAGTCGCCGAACATGCCGTACAGCTTCTCCAGATAATTGAGGGCAGCGTCAGTCGATGCCAGAACATCGCGCCGTTCATCCTTGAACATGGTTTGCTTGAGCTTGAACATCAAACCGGTAGAAGGAATGAATTGCCACATGCCGGATGCCTTGGCGCTGGAATAGGCTTCCGGGTTGAAAGCGGATTCGACAAAAGGCAACAGCGCCAGTTCGGTCGGCATGCCGCGCTTGTCCAGTTCCTGCACTACATGAAATAAATAGCGCGATGCGCGTTTGGTGGTGCGCAAAAAATATTCCGGGTTGGCGCTGTAGAGCGCCGCCTGGCTGGCCACTAGCGGGCTGTCCAGGTCCTGGATACTGAAACCTGTACGGATGCGCTCCCAGACGTCGACTTCTTCCATCGCCAGCACTTGCGCAGCATCGTTCTCGTCGCCGCCAAATGCGGTTCCAGGCGCCATGATGGCGGAAGAAATCGTGATGTCGTTAGCTTGACTTAGGAAGGGGGCGCTGATGCACAGCAGCAGCGCAAGCTTGAGTGGGAGTAGGGGGAATCGGGATAATCGAGATAATCGGCACATGGGATTGATTTGGTTTGGCTGAATCATCGTCTTTAAGGGTATAAATTCAATCGTTGGAGTGTACGTAGCTGCCTTTTATCGCGCAAGCAATATTACATTTTTACGTTTGACTTACCTGCCTGGTATCAGCTTTGCAATAAATATTTTCCAGAGTTTTTTTATTGTATTTTTTTTAACAAGAAAAAAGTGTCTTTTTGGCAGTCTGCACCGCCCTATAGTTAGAGAAATATCAACGGAAAGTGTTTTTCCATTCGCGCAGCGCAGCAAATGCAGCTACCGGCGTATTCTCCCGCAGCCTGCCGCTGGCGATCAGGCGCCCGACGATGGCCGGCGTCTGGTCGCGCAAAAAAGGATTAGTCGCTTTTTCCAGCCCGATGGTCGATGGCACGGTTGCCAATCCCTGTTCGCGTTTTTCTTGTTCGCGCTCGAAGCGCAACGCCAGGGCGGCATTTTCCGGTTCGACTTCCAGCGCAAAGCGCAAGTTGGCGAGGGTATATTCATGCGCGCAATAGACTTGCGTCGAATCCGGCAATGCCGCCAACTTAGTCAGGGAGGCGCGCATTTGCGCCGGCGTACCCTCGAACAAACGCCCGCAACCGCCGGCAAACAGTGTGTCGCCGCAAAATAGCCAGCCCTGCTCCGGCGCCAGATAGGCGATATGCCCCAGAGTATGACCAGGCACCTCCAGCACCGAGAATTGCAGCCCCAGTTCAGGTACAGTCACGCCATCGTCTTGCGACAACCGCTGGCTCACGCCTGTGATAGTCTCGTTTGCCGGGCCATATACCGGCACCGCGAAGTGCTGTAATAATTGCGTTACGCCACCAACGTGGTCACCGTGATGGTGCGTCAGCAAAATAGCGACCAGTTTCAGGTGCAGGCTGGCGAGTACAGCTAAAATGGGCGCCGCATCACCGGGATCGACCACCACGGCAGAATGTGTATCGTGTATCAGCCATAGATAATTATCGTTAAATGCAGGTACAGCTAATACAATCAAAGGTTTGGGAAGTCCGGTAGACATGGCATATCCGTCATCACAAAAATCCATTATAGCGCTCGGTTCCTGGCTCGATACACCGGCTGGCGCATACCTGCGCGCCTGGGAACAGGCCCGCTTTGATGCATTGACTGTGGATATTTTCGGCTTCAATGCAGTCCAGATAGGACTGCCACAAATAGCCGCGCTGAACGCCAACAGGATGCCGCGCCGGTGGCTGACGAACACCCATTTCCCAAAACAGGCGACGCTGCCGATTACGCTACTGCATGATTTTTCCGAACTGCCCTTTGCGTCGCAAAGCCTGGATCTGGTGGTGTTGCCGCATGTGCTGGAGTTCGCCCAGGAGCCGCACCAGATTCTGCGCGAGGTGGAGCGCGTCCTGATACCGGAAGGGCAGGTCATCATCAGCGGCTTTAATCCAGCCAGTCTTTGGGGTATTCGGCAGGTGGTGGGACGACTCAGCGGAGCGCATTTTTTGCCGCAGAATGGGGAATTCATCAGCCTGCCGCGTTTGAAAGATTGGCTCAAGTTGCTCAACATGGAAGTCAGTCGTGGACATTTTGGTTGCTATGTGCCGCCCTGCAAAACCGACCAGTGGCTGCAGCGTTTTGCCTTCATGGAAAAAGCGGGTGATCGCTGGTGGCCGTATTTTGGCGCGGTTTATATGGTACAGGCAATCAAGCGTGTCAAAGGCATGCATCTGATCGGCCCGGTCTGGAGCAAAAAACCAGTGCAAGCGGGCAACCGCGTGCCAGTCGCTAATAAAATCAGCAGAAAAAACAATGGATAAAATTGAAATATATACAGATGGCGCTTGCAAGGGCAACCCGGGACCAGGTGGCTGGGGCGCACTGCTAGTAGCCGATGGAAAACAGAAGGAATTATTTGGCGGCGAATTAAATACCACCAATAACCGGATGGAGTTGACCGCCATCATCGAAGCATTGGCGGCGCTCAACCGGCCGTGCGAAGTGGTGCTGCATACCGATAGCCAGTACGTGCTCAAGGGGATTACCGAGTGGATCAAAGGCTGGAAGGCGCGCGGCTGGAAAACCGCTGCCAAAGCGCCGGTTAAGAACGTCGATTTATGGCTAACCCTGGATGCCGAGCAAGCCAGACACCGTATTGAATGGCGCTGGGTGCGCGGACATTCCGGCCATGTCGGCAATGAACGCGCCGATGCGCTCGCCAATCTTGGCGTGGAATCCATCCTATAAATTTAACATATGGAGTATGCCGTAAAATAGCATTATTTCCGCAATATAATATTGGCTATAAAAAAATACACTAGATAAGTATGTGTAGATGCCATGAGCAGGTAAAAGTGACTATGCGGCAAATTCTCCTCGATACAGAAACAACCGGTTTGAACGCGCGCTCGGGCGACCGCATTATTGAAATCGGTTGCGTAGAGCTTCTGAGCCGCCGCCTTACCGGCAATAATCTGCATTTTTACATCAATCCGGAGCGCGACTCGGAAGAGGGTGCGCTTGCAGTGCATGGCTTGACGACCGAGTTTTTGAGCAACAAGCCCAAATTTGCAGAAGTCGCAAACGATTTGCTGGATTATGTCAACGGCGCTGAAATCATTATCCACAACGCGCCTTTCGATCTGGCGTTTCTGAATGCCGAACTTAAACGCCTCGATTTGCAGAACTTTGATACTTACACAGGAAAAATTACCGATACGCTAGTGCAGGCAAAAGAATTGCACCCAGGCAAACGCAACTCACTGAACGCCCTGTGCGACCGCTATGGCATTTCGAATGCGCATCGCACCTTGCATGGCGCGCTGCTGGATGCGGAATTGCTGGCCGAAGTCTATCTAGCTCTGACGCGCGGGCAAAACAGTTTTTCCATCGATCTGGTAGCCCCGGAGCAAGAACTTGCCAGCGGCACCGTTACGGAAATGCCGCCGCTAGCGGATGTCATCCGCGTTTGCGCTACAGCGGAAGAGCTTGCCGAACATGAGGCCATTTTAATTAGCCTTGATAAAGAGACCAGAGGCGATTGTGTATGGGGCAAGAAAAACGCTGATTAATTGCTCGATAAATTTGGCTTGAAGGAACAGTTGTCCAGGACAGTTCTTCGTGAAAATTGCATGCTGACATGCTACGCATCGATAAGTTAGCCTTGAAGTTTGACCGTCCCCGTGGCAACGGGCTAGAATGCGGGGTTATTGAAAATTTGGGCTGATATGCGTCGCAAACTTGTTTGTGGAAACTGGAAAATGAATGGGAATCTGGCCTCGAATGCCGCGTTGTTGGCGGGCATCAAGGTAGGGTTGTCACAGTCAGGCTGTGAAGTGGCGGTCTGCGTACCGGCAGTCTATCTTGCACAATGTCAATCAGAATTGACGGGCAGCGGGTCGGGCTGGGGAGCGCAAGACGTTTCTGCGCATGCTGCAGGTGCATACACCGGTGAAATATCTGTATCCATGTTGCAGGATTTTTCCTGCAAGTACGTGATACTGGGACACTCGGAGCGGCGCGCCTATTATGGCGAATCCGATGCGTTGGTTGCGTTGAAAATGCAGCGCGTCATCCAATCCGGCATGACGCCGATTGTGTGCGTTGGCGAGACTCTTGCGCAGCGTGAGGCAGGGCAAACTAAAGCTGTGGTCGGCGCTCAAATGGACGTCCTGCTAGCGGCGATTGATGATGCTGATCTGGGGAAAGTGGTGATCGCTTACGAGCCGGTATGGGCTATTGGCACGGGCAAAACTGCAACGCCAGAAATGGCGCAGGACGTACATGCGATATTGCGCGCCAAACTGGCGCAAAAAAATGGCGAATTGGCGCGAGCAGTGCGAATTCTATATGGCGGCAGCATGAAGCCTGATAATGCACGAGAATTACTCGCAATGCCTGATATCGATGGCGGTTTGATCGGTGGCGCTGCATTGAATTCGGCGGATTTTCTGGCAATCGTGCATTCAGCCTGATGGTTGAATGTCGGCATTAAAAATAATAGATTTTTATAAGATTGGAAATTGTTAAATGCAATCCTTGTTTACTACCATCGTTGTAGTGCAGATCGTGTCTGCGCTGGCAATCATAGCGCTAGTTTTGTTGCAACACGGCAAAGGTGCTGATATGGGCGCCGCTTTCGGTTCTGGGGCGTCCGGCAGTTTGTTCGGCGCCACGGGCTCTTCAAATTTTTTGTCGAAATCGACCGGTTTAGCTGCAGTAATTTTCTTCAGCGCAACTTTGGCTTTGGCTTATTTCAGCAATAAAGGTACTGTCCCTACGGGTGGCGTCATGGATAATTTTCCTGCAACATCGGCACCGGCACCGGCTGCTGATAGTGTGCCGAAGCCGAGTCCAGCGGGCGTTACCAAGACCCCTGCGCCTGCTACAGGCAATGCAGGTCAGATTCCTAAATAAGTTAGAAAATAATGCGTTTGCATAATACTTAGCTGCAATTGTGCATTGAACAAAGATGTTAAGCGAGTTAAAATGTAGGACTAGTGCCGACGTGGTGAAATTGGTAGACACGCTATCTTGAGGGGGTAGTGGCGAAAGCTGTGCGAGTTCGAGTCTCGCCGCCGGCACCAAAATTTTAGAGGCCAGCATAAGAAATCTTAAGCTGGCTTTTTATTGAGAAGAAAGCTGTTTGGCCTGTTGTTTCAGGCGGTATGCGTCCAGCGCAATTACGAGAAAAATGTGAACCTCGAAACTTACTTCCCCATTCTGTTATTTATTCTGGTTGGTATCGGCGTCGGTATCGTGCCGCAGGTGCTGGGTCGCCTGATGGCACCTCATTCGCCTGATGCTGAAAAGCTATCTCCTTACGAGTGCGGCTTCGAAGCTTTCGAAGATGCGCGCATGAAGTTTGATGTGCGCTACTACCTGATCGCAATTCTGTTTATTTTGTTCGATCTGGAAACTGCGTTTTTCTTTCCCTGGGGCGTAGCAATGCGCGATCTTGGCTGGGCCGGCTTTGTAACGATGTCAGTGTTTATCGTTGAATTCGCTGTCGGTTTTTGGTACATCTGGAAGAAAGGTGCCCTTGATTGGGAGTGAGTCATGTCGATTGAAGGCGTATTAAACGAGGGTTTTGTCACCACAACGGCAGATAAGTTGATTAATTGGACGCGCACGGGTTCTATGTGGCCTATGACGTTTGGTTTGGCTTGCTGTGCTGTTGAAATGATGCATGCAGGCGCATCGCGTTACGATATGGATCGTTTTGGCGTAGTTTTTCGCCCGTCACCGCGGCAGTCGGATGTGATGATTGTGGCTGGTACATTGTGCAATAAGATGGCTCCGGCACTGCGTAAGGTATATGACCAGATGGCTGAGCCGCGTTGGGTAATCTCCATGGGGTCATGTGCCAATGGTGGTGGCTATTACCATTATTCCTATTCGGTAGTGCGTGGTTGCGATCGCATTGTGCCAGTAGATATTTATGTGCCAGGTTGTCCGCCGACAGCGGAGGCGCTTCTCTACGGCATCATGCAGTTGCAAAACAAGATCAAGCGCACCAATACCATTGCGCGCTAATAGGATGATCGATTGAAAATGATGACAAAACTGGAATCGCTTGAGGCTGCTTTGCGCAGTGTGATCGCGGATCGTCTCGAGGGTCTGACGGTTGCTTTTGGTGAAATCACTATGCTGGTGGCGGCGTCAAACTATTTGTCGGTGATGCGCGCCTTGCGCGAACATGCTGATCTGCGTTTTGATGAGTTGATTGATTTATGTGGCGTCGATTATTCGACGTATGGTGATGGCGCATGGGACGGATCGCGTTATGCAGTGGTTTCGCATCTGCTTTCCATGGAGCATAACTGGCGTTTGCGTGTACGGGTATTCGCGCCGGACGATGAGGTGCCGCTGCTGGCTTCCATTATTACTATATGGAATTCGGCAAACTGGTACGAGCGTGAAGCTTTTGATTTTTTTGGCATTATGTTCGATGGTCATCCTGATTTGCGTCGAATTCTGACTGATTATGGTTTTATCGGCCATCCGTTCCGCAAGGATTTCCCGGTCTCCGGTTACGTCGAAATGCGCTACGACCCAGAGCAAAAGCGAGTGATTTATCAGCCAGTGACGATCGAGCCTCGTGAAATTACGCCACGCGTGATTCGTGAAGAAAATTACGGGATGAATAATGGCTCAAATTAAAAACTACACACTCAATTTCGGCCCGCAGCACCCTGCCGCGCATGGTGTCTTGCGCATGGTTCTGGAACTCGATGGTGAAGTGATACAGCGTGCCGATCCGCACATTGGCTTATTGCACCGAGGCACAGAAAAACTAGCTGAACAAAAAACTTATCTGCAATCGGTTCCTTACATGGATCGTCTCGATTATGTGTCGATGATGTGTAACGAACATGCCTATGTGATGGCAATCGAGAAGTTGCTCGGTCTGGAAGTGCCTTTGCGTGCGCAGTATATTCGCGTGATGTTCGATGAGATTACCCGCCTGCTGAATCACTTGCTCTGGTTGGGCGCGCATGCTCTTGATGTGGGTGCTATGGGCGTGTTTCTATATGCGTTTCGTGAACGTGAAGATTTAATGGATTGCTATGAGGCAGTCTCTGGCGCGCGTTTGCATGCTGCTTATTATCGCCCGGGCGGTGTGTATCGGGATCTTCCTGATTCCATGCCGCAACACAAAGCATCAATTCTGCGCAACGAAAAGGCTATCAAGGCGTTAAATCAAAATCGGCAAGGTTCATTGCTGGATTTTATTGAGGATTTCACAAACCGGTTTCCAACCTACGTTGATGAATATGAGACATTGCTGACGGATAACCGCATCTGGAAGCAGCGTCTGGTGGGAGTTGGTGTGGTATCTCCGGAACGTGCAAAAGCCATGGGATTTACGGGGCCGATGTTGCGCGGTTCCGGTGTCGAGTGGGATTTGCGTAAAAAACAGCCATATGAAGTTTACGACTTGCTGGATTTTGATATCCCAGTGGGCGTCAATGGCGATTGCTACGATCGTTATCTGGTGCGGATTGAAGAAATGCGTCAATCCAACAATATCATCAAGCAATGCATTGATTGGTTGCGCAACAATTCGGGTCCGGTCATGACCGATAACAATAAAATTGCACCACCAAGCCGCGTCAATATGAAATCCAACATGGAAGAGCTAATTCATCACTTCAAGCTGTTTTCAGAAGGCTTTCATATTCCTGCTGGAGAGGCTTACGCTTCGATTGAGCACCCGAAAGGCGAGTTTGGCATCTACATGATTTCCGATGGTGCCAATAAACCCTATCGTCTCAAGATTCGCGCGCCAGGATTCGCGCATCTGCAAGGACTGGATGAAATGGCAAGAGGTCATATGCTTGCTGATGCGGTAACAATCATTGGTACTCAGGATATTGTGTTCGGTGAGATTGACCGTTAAATGCGTGTCGATATTTGAGGCAAAAATAATGCTGTTATCAGAACAATCGTATAAGAAAATTGATCGCGAAATTGCGAAATTTCCTGCCGACCAGAAACAATCTGCGGTCATGGCTGCATTGGCTATTGCCCAGGATGAAACAGGTTGGCTAGCGCCGGAAGTGCTGCAGGATATTGCAAGTTATCTGGGCATGCCCGCTATTGCGGTCCAGGAAGTGGCAACGTTTTACAACATGTACAACCTTAAACCGGTTGGAAAAAACAAGATTACGGTATGCACCAATCTGCCGTGCGCCTTGTCCGGTGGCGAACGTGCCGCACACTATCTGAAGCAAAAACTGGGCATTGATTACAAAGAAACTACGAGCGATGACCAATTCACTCTGCTTGAAGGTGAGTGCATGGGAGCATGTGGCGACGCACCAGTAATGATAATAAATAACAAGCGTATGTGTAGTCATATGTCCAATGACCGTATCGACGTGCTGTTGGAGGAATTGAAGAAATGACGAGTCTTCATAATCGGCACATTGATCCACTCATTCTGGCAGGACTCGATGGCACTAACTGGCACTTGGGTGATTACGTCAAGCGTGGCGGCTATGAAGCCCTCAAACGCATCCTTGCCGAAAAAATCACGCCAGAGCAGGTCATTGCAGAATTAAAAAGCTCATCTTTGCGTGGTCGCGGGGGCGCTGGATTTCCAACGGGACTGAAGTGGAGCTTTATGCCACGCCAGTTTCCAGGGCAAAAATATCTGCTGTGTAACACGGATGAAGGGGAGCCTGGCACATTCAAGGACCGTGACATCATTCGTTATAATCCGCATGCCTTAATTGAAGGTATGGCTATAGGTGCTTACGCGATGGGAATCACTGTTGGATACAACTATATCCATGGTGAAATTTTTGCTGAATATGAGCGCTTTGAAGAAGCACTTGAGGAAGCGCGTGCGGCCGGCATGTTGGGCGACAATATTTGCGGAGCCGGTTTTAAATTTCAGTTGCATGCATTCCACGGTTACGGGGCATATATTTGCGGTGAAGAGACTGCATTGCTGGAGTCATTGGAAGGAAAAAAAGGCCAACCCCGATTCAAGCCACCTTTTCCTGCCAGTTTCGGTTTATATGGCAAGCCGACCACGATCAATAATACTGAAACATTTGCAGCGGTACCTTTCGTATTTCGTCTTGGCGGCGAAGCTTATGCGGCAATAGGCAAACCGAATAACGGCGGTACCAAAATTTTCTCGGTATCCGGCGACGTGGCAAAACCAGGCAACTATGAGATTCCGTTGGGTACGCCGTTTGCCACTTTGTTGGAACTGGCTGGGGGAATGCGCGACGGAAAAAAAATCAAGGCGGTTATTCCAGGTGGGTCCTCGGCGCCGGTGATAATTGGTGATGCAATGATGGCTACTGACATGGATTACGATTCGATCGCAAAAGCCGGATCGATGCTTGGTTCAGGCGCGGTGATCGTTCTAGATGAAACTAGATGTATGGTCAAATCGTTGCTGCGCTTATCGTATTTTTATTTTGAAGAATCGTGCGGGCAATGTACCCCATGCCGCGAAGGCACCGGCTGGATGTACAGAATGGTGCATAGGATCGAGCATGGCGAAGGCCGACCTGAGGATTTGGATATTCTCAATTCCGTTGCCGACAACATTCAAGGGCGCACGATTTGTGCGCTGGGTGATGCTGCAGCAATGCCAGTACGTGCATTCATCAAGAATTTCCGCGAAGAGTTTGAATATCACATCGAGCATAAGCATTGCTTGGTGCCCGCATACTTATAAGCCAGGTTAGGTAAAAGTAAAGCCATGGTCGAAATCGAAATAGACGGTATAAAAGTAGAAGTGCAAGAAGGCAGCATGGTTATGGATGCTGCGAATAAACTTGGCACCTATATTCCACATTTTTGCTATCACAAGAAATTGTCGATCGCAGCGAACTGCCGCATGTGCCTGGTCGAGGTTGAGAAAGCGCCCAAGCCATTGCCAGCATGTGCAACGCCCGTTACATCCGGAATGATAGTGCGCACGAAGAGTGAGAGGGCTGTCAAGGCCCAAAAAGGGGTAATGGAATTCTTGCTGATAAATCATCCGTTGGATTGCCCAATTTGCGATCAGGGCGGTGAATGTCAACTTCAGGATCTGGCAGTTGGCTATGGCGCCTCCTCCTCACGATACCATGAAGAAAAACGCGTCGTATTTCATAAAGACGCCGGTCCCCTGATTTCGATGGAGGAAATGACGCGTTGCATTCACTGCACCCGCTGCGTACGTTTCGGCCAGGAAATCGCTGGCGTGATGGAACTCGGCATGCTAAATCGTGGTGAACATGCCGAAATAACTGCATTTGTGGGCAAGACAGTTGACTCTGAGTTATCTGGCAACATGATCGATTTATGTCCAGTAGGGGCGCTGACTTCAAAACCCTTCCGTTACACCGCACGTACTTGGGAATTATCACGGCGAAAGTCTGTTAGTCCCCATGACGGTCTAGGCGCAAATCTTGTCGTGCAAGTTAAAAATAATAGGGTGATGCGCGTTCTGCCGCTCGAAAACGAGGGCATTAATGAATGCTGGCTGTCGGATAAGGATCGTTTTTCGTATGAGGGTCTAAACAGCGAAGATCGCCTTACCAAACCGATGATTAAACAGGGTGACCTGTGGCAGGAAACGGACTGGCAGACAGCGTTGGAATACGTTGCACATGGCTTACAAAACATTAAGAATGAACATGGTGGCGATGCGCTTGCTGCGCTTGCCACACCGAATTCAACCCTTGAAGAGTTGTCGTTGTTGCAAAAACTTGTCAGGGGAATCGGTTCCGATAACGTTGATTTTCGCCTCCGCCAGTCGGATTTTTCGCTTGATGGAAAAATTACGCCCTGGCTAGGCATGTCGATTGCAGAGTTTGCGCAGTTAAAGCAAGTTTTTGTCGTTGGCTCATTTTTACGCAAGGATCATCCGCTATTAGCCTCGCGTTTGCGTCAGGCAGTCAAGCTAGGGGCAAAGTTAAATATTCTGCATGCAACCGACGATGACTTGTTAATCCCTATTTCAAATAAAATTATCCAGGCGCCGACTGACTGGTTATCTATATTGGGTGAAATAATTGTTGCCGTATCGCAAGAAAAAAATATTACTGTTCCTGCGCAGTTTGCCAGTTTGGAACCATCCAATGAAGCAAAAAATATTGCTTCTGGATTGTTGCTAGATCTACCTAAAGCAATTTTTCTCGGTAATGCCGCTTCACAACATCCGCATGCCGCACAACTGCATGCGGCTATAGAGTGGCTTTCCGATAATACTGGCTCTAAATTTGGTTATTTGACGGAAGCTGCCAATACCGTAGGCGGTTACTTGGCTAATGCAATTCCGGTAAACGGGACGAATGCAGCACAGTTTTTATCGGTGCCGCGCAAAGCATACCTGTTATTGAACGCAGAACCTGCTGTCGATTGTGCCAACCCGCAAGTGGCGAATGACGCTTTGGAACAGGCTGAAATGGTAGTAGTGATGTCGGCATTTAAACATGCTCTTGATTATGCCGATGTCTTGCTGCCGATAACACCTTTTACTGAAACATCTGGTTCCTACGTGAATTGCGAAGGGCGCATACAAAGCTTCAATGGTACGGTTAAACCACTTGGCGAAGCGCGACCTGGCTGGAAAGTGTTGCGGGTATTGGGCAACTTGCTCGATATACCTGAGTTTAATTATGAATCCTCTGAAGTTATTCGTGATGAAATTATTGGTGATGGAATTGTTACTGGACGTTTGAATAACAACGCTAGAGCACAATTGAATTCACCAGTCACAGAGAAACCCGGTCTACAACGGATTGCAGATGTGCCGATCTATTTCACAGATGCGATAGTACGACGTGCTGCTTCGCTTCAAAAGACTTCCGATGCAGCGGTACCAGTAGCTTATTTGTCGGCCACTCTGTTTGCAAAACTTGGATTGCAAAATGATGCCCGAGTTGTCGTACGCCAAGGTGCAGGTAGCGCCTTATTGACGGCAGCAATTGGCGTCGGTCAGCCAGAACATGTAGTAAGAGTGGCGGCTGGACATCCTTCGACGGCAATGCTTGGTGCAATGTTTGGTCCTGTTTCTGTGGAGCGTGGCTAATGGATCAAATGCTTGTCACAATTCAAGCGACTGGACAAAATTTCTTCGGTTTCTTGTGGCCTCTAGTCTGGAACTTAGTGAAAATAATTTGTATCGTACTGCCTGTTATGGCTTGCGTTGCTTATTTGACACTGTGGGAACGCAAGTTAATTGGCTGGATGCATGTACGCATAGGACCCAATCGAGTAGGTCCTGCCGGTCTGCTGCAGCCGATTGCAGATGCGTTGAAACTATTGTTGAAAGAAATTATTGTCCCGGCAAAAGCAAATAAAATATTATTTGTGATCGCCCCTATCATGACAATTATGCCGGCATTAGCGGCGTGGGCGGTTATCCCATTTGGTCCTGAGACTGTCTTGGCGAACGTAAACGCGGGATTGCTATTTGTTATGGCGATAACCTCTCTGGAAGTATACGGCGTCATTATTGCCGGATGGGCATCCAATTCAAAGTATGCATTTTTAGGTGCCATGAGGGCTTCCGCTCAAATGATCTCTTACGAGATAGCCATGGGATTTGTATTGGTAATTGTACTGATGGTTTCAGGAAGTCTTAATATTATTGATATTGTGATGACTCAATCCAGTGGTTATTTTGCTGACAAAGGGCTGAATTTTCTTTCATGGAACTGGCTTCCCTTGTTTCCGATGTTTGTTGTCTATGTGATTTCAGGCATTGCAGAGACTAATAGGCATCCATTCGATGTGGTGGAGGGCGAATCGGAAATTGTTGCTGGTCACTTGGTTGAATATTCAGGAATGTCATTTGCTATGTTCTTTTTGGCTGAATATGCCAACATGATTCTAATCTCTGCACTGGCATCATTGATGTTCCTTGGGGGTTGGGCATCACCAATCAATTCTGTCTTGCTTAATTGGGTTCCGGGATGGATCTGGCTTGGAATCAAGACATTCTTGGTCGTGTCGATTTTTATATGGGCGCGCGCGTCTTTCCCACGTTATCGCTACGATCAAATTATGCGTCTCGGTTGGAAAGTATTTATTCCGCTAACTTTGGCATACTTGGTTATTGTTGCTGTCTGGATGCAGACGTCTTTGAATATTTGGAAGTAATTGGAAAGTTGAGGCTGATATCTTATGGAAGCCGTTAAGGATTTTTTTGGTAGTTTAATGCTCCGAGAGTTGCTCAAAGGTTTGGCATTGACCGGACGATATTTATTTGCACGCAAGATTACGGTTCAGTTTCCCGAAGAAAAAACGCCGCAATCACCCCGTTTTCGCGGACTGCATGCTTTACGTCGTTATCCTAATGGTGAAGAACGTTGTATTGCATGCAAACTCTGTGAGGCAGTTTGCCCTGCCATGGCGATTACAATTGAATCTGATCAGCGCGCAGATGGAACGAGAAGAACCACTCGTTATGATATAGATTTGACAAAGTGTATTTTTTGCGGTTTTTGCGAAGAATCTTGCCCAGTTGATTCAATTGTAGAAACGCACATTCTTGAATACCACGGTGAAAAACGTGGTGATTTGTACTACACAAAAGAAATGTTGCTGGCTGTCGGTGACCGCTATGAAAATGAAATCGCTGCAGCTCGCGCAGCTGATGCCGCGTATCGCTAATCTGGTCCTTTATTTGGCTTGTTATGGAATTTAAAACCGTTCTTTTCTATATTTTTTCGGCGATATTAGTTATTGCTGCGACACGCGTTATTACAGCCCGTAATCCGGTACATTCAGCACTTTTTCTTGTGCTGTCTTTTTTTTCGGCGGCCGCACTTTGGATGTTGCTCAAGGCTGAGTTTTTATCGATAGTACTGGTGCTGGTCTATGTCGGTGCAGTAATGGTACTTTTTTTATTCGTCGTAATGATGCTTGACATTAATTTAGGCAAGATGCGCGAAGGTTTCTGGGGATATTTCCCTTTAGCTGCAACCATTGGTGTAGTAATCGCGCTAGAAATGGCTGCAGTGTTAATGCGTGGGTTCTGGATGCCAGAACCACTGATTCCAGCTGCTGCTGACATGATTGGCAATACCAAGGAATTGGGAAAATTGATTTATACGCAATATGTCTATGCATTTGAAATTGCAGCTGTGATTCTCTTAGTTGCTATCATCGCTGCTGTTGCCCTCACAATGCGGCGTCGCAAAGACAGCAAACATTTCCACCCATCGGATGCAGTGAAAGTTAAACGGAATGATCGTATCCGCATTGTAAAGATGAAATCAGAATCTGATCGTTCAAATAATACTAAATCATCAGCATTACCTGCAGCAATCTCTGGAACAGAACAGAAATAAGGATTTCGAAAAATGACACTATCACTAGCGCATTATCTAATTCTAGGCGCAATACTATTTTCGATTTCAATTATTGGTATTTTTTTAAATCGAAAAAATATTATTGTTTTACTTATGGCAATAGAATTAATGTTGCTTGCTGTGAATATGAATTTTGTCGCCTTTTCTCATTATTTGGGAGATGCTGCTGGTCAGATTTTCGTTTTTTTCATTTTGACAGTGGCCGCAGCTGAATCAGCAATTGGCCTCGCCATTCTGATAGTTTTGTTCCGAAATATGGACACTATTAATGTTGAAGATATGGATTCTCTCAAAGGATAACAATCAGATTTTCTGAAATAGACTTTCTGAAATTAATATAAGGGTCATCATGGTGGGGCAACTTAACCCTAATTTACTACTTGTCGTTCCATTGGCGCCCCTTGTGGGATCTGTCATAGCAGGGCTTTTCGGTACCAAATTTTTGGGCAATATTGTTGGTCGAACAGCATCTCATACCGTAACAATACTTGGTGTACTGATTGCATTTGTCCTGTCTTGCATGACATTAAGTGAGGTGTTGAACGGAGCTTCGTTCAATGACACCATATATAACTGGATGACTATTGCTAGATTGAAGTTTGAAATTGGATTCCTGATTGATAGCCTTACTGCCTTGATGATGTGTGTAGTCACATTTGTATCATTGATGGTGCACATCTACACTATCGGTTATATGAAGGATGATGAGGGGTATAACCGTTTCTTTTCGTATATTTCCCTATTTACATTTGCAATGTTGATGCTTGTTATGAGCAACAATTTATTGCAATTGTTTTTTGGCTGGGAAGCCGTGGGCTTAGTTTCTTATCTGTTAATTGGCTTCTGGTTTACGAGGCCGACTGCTACCGCTGCCAGCATGAAAGCATTTTTGGTAAATCGGGTGGGTGACTTTGGTTTTATTCTTGGAGTTGGCCTATTGGTGGCATATACGGGGTCACTCAATTACGGAGAAATATTTGCTCAAAAACAGGAATTAGCAAAGTTGTTATTACCAGGTACGGAATGGTTGTTGATAACAGTTGCCTGCATCTGTTTATTTATTGGTGCAATGGGAAAATCGGCACAGTTTCCATTGCATGTCTGGCTACCTGACTCGATGGAAGGCCCTACACCAATATCTGCCTTGATTCATGCTGCGACAATGGTTACTGCTGGCATTTTTATGGTGGCTCGGATGTCACCATTGTTTGAGTTGTCGGATACAGCATTGTCATTTGTCTTGATTATTGGCTCAATTACTGCATTGTTTATGGGCTTTCTCGGGGTTATCCAAAACGATATTAAGCGGATCGTTGCTTATTCTACTTTGTCCCAATTGGGTTATATGACAGTGGCCTTGGGCGCCTCAGCTTATTCGGTTGCTATATTTCATGTGATGACGCATGCATTCTTTAAGGCATTATTATTCCTGGCTGCCGGCTCAGTAATTATCGGGATGCATCACGTTCAAGATATTCGCCATATGGGCGGCTTGAGAAAATACATGCCTATTACTTGGATAACATCTTTACTAGGTGCGTTGGCATTGATTGGAACACCTTTTTTCTCGGGGTTCTACTCAAAAGATAGCATCATAGAAGCAGTTCATAATTCAACAATTTACGGCTCTGGTTTTGCGAATTTCGCGGTGCTAGCTAGCGTATTTGTAACAGCATTTTATTCATTCCGACTGTATTTCCTGGTTTTTCATGGGAAGGAACGTTTTGGTAAAGCACACGACAACGACGCACATCATGATGCGCACGATGGATTAGCTTTTGGGCAAAAACCACATGAATCTCCGCTTGTGGTAACTTTGCCGCTTATATTTTTAGCAATTCCGTCCGTTATTATTGGTTACTTCGCAATTGGACCACTTTTGTTTGGAGACTTCTTTAAGGATGTTATTTTTGTTGCCGAGGCACATACGGCGATGGCAGAAATTTCAAAAGAATTTCACGGCCCGATTGCAATGGCGATTCACTCATTCACCACTGCGCCTTTCCTTCTTGCCCTGGCAGGTGTTGTTAGCGCATATTATTTCTACATGGTAGACCCACGTATTCCTGCATACATCAAGGATAAATCAGGCCCAATTTATAATTTACTGGATAACAAATATTATCTAGATAAGTTTAATGAAGTGGTTATCGCTGGCGGTGCTCGTTTACTTGGTAATGGTTTATGGAGTATTGGTGATAAAACCTTAATTGACGGATTTTTAGTTAATGGTAGTGCTAAATTAATTCGCTTGTTATCGAGACTTTCCAGAAAAATTCAGTCAGGATATCTCTATCACTACGCCTTTGTAATGATCCTCGGCGTTTTAGGCTTTTTAATTTATTTCATGCCTTTTCCGTTCGCTAAATAAGCTGGCTAATAATATCCATTATGCAATCAACTTTCCCACTTTTGAGTTTAGCGATTTGGTGTCCTATCGCTTTTGGTATCTTCATTTTGGCATTTGGTCGTGATGACAATCCTGGTTTGGTTCGGGTTGCATCACTGATTGGTGCAGTTGCAAGTTTCTTTGTTACGTTACCTCTGCTTCGGGGCTTCGATAATGCTGCGCATGGCATGCAATTTGTTGAGAAACATAGTTGGATTGATCGCTTCAATATCAATTATTTTCTCGGAATTGATGGTATCTCAATATGGTTCGTTGTTCTGACATCCTTCATTACAGTGATCGTTGTTATTTCAGCATGGGAAGTGATTGAGAAAAAAGTTGCCCAATATATGGGGGCTTTCCTGATTTTATCAGGCCTGATGGTAGGTGTTTTTTGTGCGCTGGATGGCATGTTGTTTTATGTTTTCTTTGAATCAACTCTAATCCCGATGTTTATCATTATCGGCATATGGGGCGGCGCGAATCGTGTCTACGCAGCATTCAAGTTCTTTCTCTATACGCTGATGGGTTCTCTGCTAACGTTATTAGCAATTTTGTATCTTTATACCAAGACAGGCAGCTTTGACATCCTTGTATGGCATGAATTCCCACTGACGTTATCCGTTCAAATATTTATTTTTCTTGCGTTCCTTATGGCTTTTGCTGTCAAGGTTCCGATGTGGCCAGTACATACTTGGTTGCCAGATGCCCACGTGGAGGCACCTACTGGTGGATCGGTAGTGCTCGCAGCTATTATGCTGAAACTGGGCGCTTACGGCTTTCTACGCTTTTCTTTACCAATTACGCCGGATGCTAGTCACTATTTGTCAGGCTTCATGATTACCTTATCCCTGATTGCCGTGATTTATATTGGACTGGTTGCAATGGTGCAGAAAGATATGAAGAAACTGGTAGCCTATTCCTCGATTGCACATATGGGATTTGTGACACTGGGTTTCTTCATGTTTAATGATTTATCGGTGCAGGGTGGCATTGCTCAGATGATTTCCCATGGCTTTGTTTCAGCCGCCATGTTTCTTTGTGTTGGCGTGCTTTACGATCGCATGCATTCGCGTCAGATTGCAGATTATGGTGGGGTGATAAATACTATGCCGAAGTTTGCTGCTTTTTTTGTTCTATTTTCCATGGCAAATTCCGGTCTGCCGGCGACATCCGGGTTTGTTGGTGAGTTTATGGTGATTTTAGGCGCCGTAAAATTCAATTTCTGGATTGGTATGCTCGCTGCAACTGCTCTTATTTTGGGAGCAGCATATTCTCTCTGGATGGCCAAGCGCGTGATATTTGGTGAAATTGCAAACGAGCATGTAAAGCAACTGCCGGATATTAATAAACGTGAATTTTTTATGCTAGCTTTATTAGCCATAGCAGTAATCGGAATGGGTTTGTACCCAGCTCCATTTACAGACGTAATGCAAACGTCTGTCACGGACTTATTGAAACATGTCGCTATCTCAAAAGTGAACTAGAACAGTGCATATATAAGAGGCGACTTAAATGAATACCATGAATCTAACTTTACTTTATCCCGAAGTATTTCTTGTTATCGCTGCATCGGCAATTTTGCTTATTGACATGTTCCTGTCAGATGGGAAACGTTACATTACCTATCTCTTGTCTTTATTGACCCTACTGGGATGTGTATTGCTTAACCTGAACTTACTGAATTCAGGGGTTACTGGTTATACTTTTAACAACATGTTTGTGACAGATTCGATGTCGAATGTGTTGAAAATGTTTTCTTATCTGGCCGTTGGCCTGACGTTAATATATTCACGTCAATATGTAACTGAACGAGGAATGGTCGGCGGCCATCTTGGTGGTGAATTTTATGTATTGACACTGTTTGCGTTGTTAGGGCAAATGATTATGATCTCGGGTAATAATTTTCTTATTATTTACCTGGGGCTGGAGTTAATGTCATTGTCTTTGTTCGCTTTGGTAGCACTGCGTCGCGAACATAAGATTTCGACTGAAGCAGCAATGAAATATTTTATTTTGGGCGCGATGGCATCTGGATTCTTGCTTTATGGCATGTCAATGCTATACGGGGCAACAGGTTCACTTGATCTGACAGAAATTGCTAAAGTTACTGCCACAGGTGCTGTAGACAGAACAGTTTTGGTTTTTGGTGTGGTTTTTCTGGTTTCCGGCCTGGCGTTCAAACTCGGTGTGGTTCCCTTTCACATGTGGGTGCCAGACGTTTACCAAGGGGCCCCAACTGCAGTAACACTGTTGCTGGGTGGCGCACCAAAATTAGCAGCTTTTGCAATTTTTATCCGATTATTAGTTGATGGGCTTTTGCCTTTGGCCTTTGACTGGCAACAAATGATCGTTATTTTGTCAGTTCTATCAATGGCAGTTGGGAATATTGCTGCCATTGCTCAGACTAATTTGAAGAGGATGCTCGCTTATTCCACCATTTCCCAAATGGGTTTTATGTTGCTGGGGTTCTTGTCAGGCGTAGTTGGAGGAAGCACCGCACCTGCTGCCAATGCCTACAGTTCAGCTATGTTTTACACCATCACTTATGTGCTAACTACACTTGGCACATTTGGCGTCATCATGTTGTTGTCGCGCAAGGGCTTTGAAGCTGAAAATTTGGATGATTTTAAAGGTTTGAATCAGCGTAGCCCATGGTTTGCCCTTGTTATGATGCTACTTATGTTTTCTTTGGCTGGTATTCCGCCAATGATGGGCTTCTACGCCAAGCTGTCCGTTATACAGGCAGTTTTGGGAACCGGGCAAACTTGGTTAGCGCTTGTAGCAATATTATTTTCTTTGATAGGGGCTTTCTTTTACGTACGTGTTGTTAAGCTTATGTATTTTGATGAGGCAATTGATAAATCTCCGATTGTAGTCAACAAGGATATGCGTATAGCGCTTAGTCTTAATGCCATTATTGTTCTTGGAATTGGACTGATGCCGGGTGCTTTGATGGCAATGTGTATAAATGCAATGAGTAAAATTCTTGGTATTTGAGGCTACAGAGGCCTAGTTTATGAATGTGACTTTTTCAGTTTGGATAGTGATCGTATTGGCGGTATTTGCCGCTAATATGCCGTTTTTAAATGAGCGTTTTCTTGCAATTATTCCCATTCGTCGATCAGTAAAACCTTTTTGGCTGCGTCTGATAGAGCTAGTGATTTTATATTTTTCTATAGGCTTTATTGCGCATTTGTTTGAGGCCAATTTGGGCAATATTTTTGACCAAAAATGGGAATTCTTTGCCATTACGTCTTTTTTATTTTTGGTTTTGGCCTATCCTGGCTTTGTCTTGCGTTATTTACGTAAGTAATTGTTTGGCTTCCAGCTTCGTTAAAAACCGGCCCTCATTTTTAATATGGACGATAAGCATCTTAAAGAAATTAAAATTGAAGGAAAAGTTGCTTTCGATGGCAATTTTCTCAAGGTGCAAAACGATACCGTTAGATTACCTGATGGGAAAATATCTTCAAGAGAATATATCAAGCACCCGGGTGCTGTAGTTATTCTTCCGTTATTTGATGATAATTCAGTATTGCTTGAGCGTCAGTTTCGCTATCCGTTGAATCGTGTATTTATTGAATTTCCAGCGGGAAAAATAGATCCTAATGAAGATTCACTGGCAACAGCCAGGCGTGAATTGCAGGAAGAAACTGGCTATACCGCATCTGACTGGACGTTTGTTTGTACTATCCATAATGCGATAGCATATTCCGATGAATATCTCGATATTTTTATTGCTCGCGGCCTACAGGTGGGTATCGCTAGGCTGGATGACGGAGAGTTTTTAGAAACTTTCAGGGCCCCAATGAGCGAGGTGTTGGGTTGGGTTCGGGAAGGTAAGATAACTGATGTGAAAACAGTCATAGGTGCATTTTGGTTAGATAAGATTAGTGCTGGGCAGTGGACCTGATTTTCGTTTCTGCTCACAATAAAAAAGCCGCAGTCTGCGGCTTTTTTATTGCACTTTACATATTGGTATAGTTCGGGCCGCCACCACCTTCTGGAGTGACCCAAACGATGTTTTGGGTTGGGTCTTTAATGTCGCAAGTTTTACAGTGTACGCAGTTTTGCGCATTGATTTGCAACCTGTCTTCACCTTCGTTTGTTTTGATGAATTCGTACACGCCTGCCGGGCAGTAACGCGCTTCAGGGCCAGCATATTCTGCCAGATTAATACGCACTGGCACAGTTGGATCTTTGAGCGTCAGATGAATGGGTTGATCTTCTGCGTGATTAGTATTTGATATAAATACCGATGACAAGCGATCAAATGTGAGTTTGCCATCCGGTTTCGGGTATTTGATTGACTTAAATTCTACTGCCGGGCGCAAACACTCATGGTCCGCATGTTTGTGATGTAGCGTCCATGGCGCCTTACCGCCAAAAATAACCTGGTCAATTCCTACCAAAATAGTGCCAGCATAAAGGCCTTTACTCATCATTGGTTTGAAGTTGCGTGCCTTGTATAACTCTTCATGTAGCCAGGATTGTTCAAAAGCAGTTTCATAAGCGGATAGCTGGTCATGCTGGCGTTTTGCTGTTAACGCTTCAAATGCCGCTATTGCTGCCAGCATTCCTGTTTTAAGCGCGGCATGGCTGCCTTTGATGCGACTTGCATTCAAAAATCCTGCCTCGCAGCCTATTAAGGCGCCACCAGGAAATACTAATTTAGGCAGAGATTGCAAACCGCCGGCCGTGATGGCGCGTGCACCATATGCAAGACGTCTACCACCTTCAAAAAATTTACGGATATCAGGATGCGTTTTGTAACGCTGAAATTCCTCATAAGGCGATAAGTATGGATTTTCATAAGAAAGGCCGACAACGTATCCTACGGCGACCTGATTATTTTCCATGTGGTAAAGAAATGAGCCGCCATAGGTTTTATTGTCGAGCGGCCAACCCGCGGTATGCACCACTAGGCCAGGTTGATGCTGGGCTGGATCGATTTCCCATAGTTCTTTGATACCCAAGCCATAGGTTTGCGGGTCTTTGCCTTTATTAAGGTCAAACTTTTGGATCAATTGCTTGCCCAGATGCCCACGTGAGCCCTCGGCAAACAATGTGTATTTAGCGTGCAACTCCATGCCGATCTGAAAGGCATCAGTCGGCTGGCCGGCGCGATTGACGCCCATGTTGCCGGTTGCAACCCCTTTGACCGAACCATCTTCGTTATACAGAACTTCGGCAGCGGCAAATCCTGGGAAAACTTCGACGCCCAGGTTTTCAGCTTGCTGGCCAAGCCAGCGTACGACATTTGCTAATGAAATGATGTAATTGCCATGATTCTGGAAGCAGCCGGGTAACATCCAATTTGGCGTTTTGTAGGCCTTGGTCTCGCTCAAAAACAAAAAACGGTCTTCAGTGACTTGAACGTTGAGTGGGGCACCGCGTTCTTTCCAATCAGGAAAGAGCTCCGTCATGGCTTGAGGATCCATAACTGCACCCGACAGAATGTGTGCGCCTAATTCGCCCCCTTTTTCAAGTACACAGACGGAGAGTTCCGTCTCTGACGTGGCGGCAAGCTGCTTGAGTTTGATGGCAGCGGCTAATCCGGCTGGGCCACCTCCAACGATGACAACGTCATACTCCATTGTTTCGCGGGGTCCGTATTGCGCGGTTATGTCTTGGTTTTGTGTATTATTTTGTTCCATGCTCTCACCAATATAAATATAAATATCGAACGAACGTGCTAATTGATAGGGATTCTCTAGTAATAAGCTAGATACTGCAATCTAATCCCTGCTGATTCATGTAATCATTGAGATATATTAATTCGTTAATAGAAGCGGTCATAAGATAAACCATTGGGAGAGATTCGTGGGCATTGAAGTTAATTTTGAAGGAAAAATTGCTCTAGTTACTGGCGCGTCCAGTGGTCTCGGGGCGCGTTTTGCAAAAGTCATGGCGAAGGCAGGGGCGCAGGTAGTGCTTGCTTCACGCAGAATTGACCGCTTGAAAGAGTTGCGTGCGGAAATTGAAGCTGAAGGTGGTGCGGCGCATGTAGTCAGCCTGGACGTGACCGATTATGCCAGTATTAAATCGGCAATTGCACACGCCGAAACCGAAGCCGGACCAATTGACATACTGGTTAATAATTCCGGCGTTTCCACTACCCAGAACCTGCTTGATGTAACGCCAGAGGATTATGCCTACGTGATGGATACTAATCAGCGCGGAGCATTTTTTGTCGCTCAGGAAACGGCAAAGCGGATGATCGCCCGCGCCAAAGGCGACCCGAAAAAACAGCATCGCATCATCAATATTGCTTCTGTCGCAGGTTTGCGTGTATTGCCGAAAATCGGGATTTATTGCATGAGCAAAGCGGCTGTGGTGCACATGACAAAATCCATGGCGGTGGAGTGGGGCAGATACGGTATTAATGTCAATGCAATTTGTCCTGGTTATATTACGACCGAAATTAATGCCGAATATTTCGCCAGTGAAGAAGGGCAGAAATTAATCAGCATGCTGCCGCGAAGAAGAGTCGGTTCGCCTGAAGACCTGGATGGTTTGTTGCTGCTTCTTGCCGGCGATGAGTCTCGTTTTATCAACGGAACAATTATCACGGCAGATGATGGCATGAGTGTCGAATAAGCCAGATAATTTATGTATTCAATCAGACACCATTTTCAGACATATGCATAAAAAGCTGGTTCACACTGCGCGTATTCCGATCCGCTGGGGCGACATGGATGCAATGGGACACGTTAATAATACGGTGTATTTCCGTTACCTGGAGCAGGCGCGTATCGAATGGTTCACGACTATTGGCTGCGACCCTGATCCGGCCGCTGAAGGTCCTGTAATCGTCAATGCCCATTGCAGCTTCATCAAGCAATTGAAATATCCGGGTGAGATTGAAATCTTGACATATGTTGGGCCGCCAGGACGATCAAGTTTTGAAACCATTCAGGAAATCCGCCGTGTCGATGTGGCGGACATGATATATGCGCACGGTGGCGCCAAAGTCGTCTGGGTCCACTTTCCATCCGAAAAATCCACGCCTCTGCCCGACCGGGTGCGTCAGCTGCTGGCGGCAACTGATTAGTCTTTAGCACTATGTACGTCGAGTAATTTCTGAACCAACTCGCTTGAATTGGCGGCATTTAGTTTGCGCATCAGCTTGGATCGATACATTTCCACTGTGCGCGGGCTCAAGTCCAACTGACGGGCAATCAATTTGCTGGTTTTTCCTTCTACCAGCAGGGCGGATATCTCCCGCTCTCTGGGAGTAAATTCGACGCTGAGCGGGCGTTTGGGGCTAAGGTCTACAAAAGTCCATATGCCGGCAGCATGTGGATCGTCGCGCAACAGTCCGCGCCCAGTCACGCGGCACCAGAATAGTTCATTATTGGAGCGCTTCATGATGCGCTCGTCAGAGTACTGCCCCTTCGCATTCATGATAGGAACGATACGGGCGCCCGTGCGTTCGAATTCTCCTGCGCTTGGATAAAGCACCAGAAACGACTGGCCGATCAGGTCTTCAGACGTACAGCCGAATGTGGTGCAGAGTACCTCGTTGCACGCTTGAATGACGCGGTTTTGAGAAACACACATCCCGACCGGAGCACACAGGAAGATTTTTTCAAAATCGATAAGCAAGGTGGGAAGCATAAGTGCGGGTATACCTTTTGCAGGTTATAAAACTAGGATTGTCGTATTTTTACGGTATTGCGCCTTTGAATTTGGCGTCTTATGCTGTTGGGAACGGTAATTGCCGCTATGGTTTTACATTACATTTTAAAGGGATTTGGTATGAACAAAGTTTATCCTGATGCCGCAACGGCACTGGCCGGCATCGTTCAGGATGGCCAGACTATTGCCGTGGGCGGTTTCGGCCTGTGCGGCATCCCTGAAGCACTGATTGCTGCTTTGCGGGATTCGGGCGTCAAGGAATTGACTGCCATTTCCAATAATGCCGGTGTGGACGGGTTCGGGCTTGGTCAATTACTGACCTCTCGTCAAATCAAAAAAATGATTTCATCCTATGTGGGAGAAAACAAGGAGTTTGAGCGTCAGTACCTCGCAGGTGAGTTGGCGCTGGAATTCACCCCGCAAGGCACGCTGGCCGAGAGATTGCGTGCGGGCGGATCGGGCATCCCTGCTTTTTTTACTAAAACCGGCGTGGGCACCATTGTGGCCGAAGGCAAGGAAATCCGTGAATTCGACGGCCACCAATACGTGATGGAGCGCGCCCTGTCGCCGGATGTGTCGCTGGTAAAAGCATATAAAGCCGATAAGGCCGGCAATCTGGTGTATCGCAAGACGGCGCGCAATTTCAACCCGAATGTTGCCATGGCCGGCAAGATCACAATAGCCGAAGTCGAGGTATTGGTTGAAATCGGCGAAATCGATCCGGATGATGTGCACACTCCGGGGATTTTCGTGCATCGCATCGTC
This sequence comes from Gelidimonas diazotrophica, assembly GCF_055694025.1. Taxonomy (NCBI): domain Bacteria; kingdom Pseudomonadati; phylum Pseudomonadota; class Betaproteobacteria; order Burkholderiales; family Oxalobacteraceae; genus Gelidimonas; species Gelidimonas diazotrophica. The sequence continues at coordinate 2,218,604 of NZ_CM146349.1, read as the reverse complement.
GTCAATGAAAATCCCGAAAAGCGGATTGAACAACGCACGGTTCGTGCAAAACAGGCAGGAGAATAAGATGGCATGGACTCGTGATGAAATGGCAGCACGCGCGGCGCTGGAACTGCAAGACGGTTTTTATGTAAATCTTGGCATCGGTTTGCCTACCTTGGTCGCCAATTACGTGCCTGCGGGCATGGATGTTTGGCTGCAATCCGAAAACGGATTATTGGGCATCGGCCCTTTCCCGACTGACGATGAGGTCGATCCTGACCTGATCAATGCCGGCAAACAGACCATAACGACCGTGCCGGGATCATCGATTTTCAGTTCGGCGGATTCGTTCGGCATGATCCGGGGCGGCAAGATCAACCTCGCGATTCTGGGGGCGATGCAGGTATCCGAATATGGCGACTTGGCTAACTGGATGATTCCCGGCAAGATGGTCAAGGGGATGGGCGGCGCCATGGATCTGGTTGCCGGAGTGGGGCGCGTTGTGGTCTTGATGGAACATGTGGCAAAAGCAAAAGATGGCACCGAGTCGCACAAGATTCTCCCGAAGTGCAACTTGCCACTGACCGGAGTAGGCGTGGTCAATCGGATCATTACCGATCTGGGGGTGATTGATGTGACACCTGCCGGATTGAAACTGGTGCAGCTTGCACCCGGTGTTAGTGTGGAAGAAATTCAGGCTAAAACCGGTGTCGCGCTGGACGTTACGGCGCTATGACCAGGTAAGGTGGTACGGATAAAAAAAATGGGCTCCGGCCCATTTTTTTACTTGTACCAAATAAAATATTATTTGCAGACAACATGAAAAGTGGCATCCACAGCCTTGAACATTGAATAATTTATATGGGGTATGTATTAAAACATGCCATTTACCGCATACGTTAATTGCGGTATATAAAAATACATAACGTAGTATATTTACGTTGCCTAATCGGCACTAAATCCGGCAATAAGTTTTGTTGCACTCAATGAGCGGCGACACAGCAATCAAGCCCGGGCGCCGCCTTGTCAGTTTATTGTGCTACCCAACCGCCATCCATGTTCCATGCCGCGCCGCGCACCTGGCTGGCCGCTTCCGAACACATGAATACCGTCAGCGCACCGAGTTGTTCTGGCGTAACGAATTCGCCGGAAGGCTGTTTTTCTGCCAGCAATCCTTTCTTGGCTTCCTCATTTGAAATACCTTCGCGCTCGGCGCGCGCATCGACCTGTTTTTGCACCAGCGGCGTGAGCACCCAACCCGGGCAGATCGCGTTGCAGGTGACGCCGGTTTGCGCGGTTTCCAGCGCAATGGTTTTGGTCAGTCCGACCAAGCCGTGTTTGGCTGCGACATAGGCAGATTTTTGTGCTGAAGCGACGAGTCCGTGGGCAGAGGCAATATTGATGATGCGGCCCCAGTTTTTTGACTTCATATAAGGCAGCGCCAGACGTGCGGTATGAAAGGCAGAAGACAGGTTGATGGCGATGATGGCATCCCATTTTTCTACCGGAAAGTCTTCGATATTGGCAACATGCTGGATGCCGGCATTGTTGACCAAGATATCAATCCCGCCAAATTTCTCTGCACTGGCCCGTATCATCGCTTCGATTTCCGCCGGCTTAGACATATCGGCAGCGTTATACAGCACTGCTACGCCATAATCATTGGCGATGGCATCTTGCAAAAGCGCGATTTCATTCGCATCGCCAAAGCCATTTAATACAATATTGGTGCCTTGTGCCGCCAGCGTCTGCGCGATTCCCAGCCCGATGCCAGATGTGGAGCCAGTAATGAGCGCGGTTTTACCTTTGAGTGTAATGCCTTGCATGATGTCCTCTGAGAGTGAGAAATTACGATGATGGTGAACTTGCACTAAGATTTTAAGCCCAACGACCGGTAAAATGTCGGAACCACAGCAACCAGGCAGCCATTACAATGACACAACCACAAATCAGGACGGTACAGTGCATCTCTCCCAGCGGCTTGCACCGGATGGCATATAAGGAGTGGGGCGATGTCGATAATCCCAAGGTGCTGGTTTGCGTGCACGGGGTTACGCGGGTGTCGGATGATTTCGACAATATGGCGCGCACACTCTGCCAGTCGTATCGCGTGATTTGCCCGGACGTAGTCGGACGCGGGCGCTCGGAAAGGCTGCGTAATCCACTGCACTATCAGATTCCGCAGTATGTCAGCGATATGGTGAGCCTGCTGGCGCGCATCACCGCACATCCGGCCACAACAACCGTCGATTGGTTCGGCACTTCGATGGGCGGTTTGATCGGGATCGGGCTGGCTTCGTTGCCGGATAACCCGATCGGAAAATTGATACTCAATGATGTCGGGCCGGCTTTGAATAGTGAGGCGCTGCTACGGATTGGCGACTATATCGGCCAAGCGGTGCGGTTTCAGACTTTCGACGAGGCAGCACAATATATTCGTGAAATTTCAGCCACTTTTGGCCCGCACTCCGATGACGAGTGGCGCAAACTGGCGTCAGATGTCTTGCGCCAGGATCAGGACGGGCTGTGGATTCGTCATTATGATCTGGGCCTGGCTGCAGCATTCAAATCGGCAACGCCGGACAGTCTGAAAATTGCCGAGGTGCTGTTATGGATGGCTTATGATGCGATATCCTGCCCAACCTTGTTGGTACGCGGCGCCCAATCCGACCTCTTGTCGGGCCATACAGCGCAGGCGATGACGCAGCGCGGACCCAAGGCAAAGCTGATTGAATTGCCTGGAATCGGACATGCGCCGACTTTCATGCATGCAGATCAGATCAAAATTGTGCAGGATTTTTTACTGGGTTAATTTACCAACTTTGGAAAGATATTTATGGAAATCAAGCGATTGCACGTAGGCAAAAGAATGTCTGAGGCTGCCATTCACAACGGCACGGTTTATCTGGCGGGCCAGGTTGCGGCCGATGCGTCGCACGACATTCAGGATCAAACGCGTGCGGTTTTAAGCCAGATAGACAGCCTTTTGACACAGGCCGGCAGCGATAAAACCTGCATCCTGATGTGCCAGATTTTTCTCTCCGACCTGAAGAATTTTGATGCCATGAATCAGGTATGGGAGGAATGGGTGGCGTCAGGCTGCACGCCGCCCCGCGCAACCATCCAGGCACAACTTGCCAAGCCGGAATGGTTGATCGAAATTGTCATTACGGCAGCACAAATATAAGGCAACAATGGTTTCGGTAGTCACCCCGCAAAACGATATCTCGCTTCAGCTTACAGCCGGGCTTTCTGAGGCGGACAGTGTGCGTGTTCTGGATGCGTTTGCGTTTGTCTGCCCTTTGTATGCCGAAAAAAAAATCGCAACAGGCCAGTGCGCACTGGAATTTTCCAAAGGTGTGGCAACCACGCTGGCAGCACTGAATGTGGATGCAGAAACAATTATTGCCGGGCTGCTGTTCGAGTTGCCGGCGCTGGACCCGGCTGCCGCCGAAAGCATTGAAGCTGGTTTCGGCAAGGATGTGGGTGATCTGGTTACTGGCATCCGGCAATTGATGCGTTTGCGGGAGTTGACTTCGGGGCAGCGGCCAGTTGGCCGCGGTAAAAATGCATCACAGCAAGCCGCGGCCCAGATCGAAGTGCTGCGCAAGATGCTGTTATCGATGGCGTCGGATATGCGCGTGGTACTGGTGCAGCTGGCATCACGGGTGACCACCCTGCGTTTTTTTGCGGAACAGAAATTTTATAACGACACCACGCATCAATATGCACGCGAAACATTGGATCTGTACTCCCCATTGGCGAATCGTCTGGGTGTTTGGCAATTGAAATGGGAACTGGAGGATTTATCCTTCCGTTTTCTGGAGCCTGAGAGTTATAAACGCATCGCCAAAATGCTGGAAGAAAAACGCATGGAGCGCGAGGAGTTCGTCGGCGATGCAATCGCCAGGCTGAAGTCCGAACTGGCTTTGGCTGGCGTCAAGGCGGATGTTTCTGGTCGGCCCAAGCATATTTACAGCATCTGGAACAAAATGCGCGGCAAATCGCTCGATTTTTCGGAACTGTACGATGTGCGCGCTTTTCGTGTGACCGTCGAAGATATCAAAACTTGTTACACCGTGCTGGGGATTGTGCACAATATCTGGGCTCCGATTCCGAAGGAATTCGACGACTATATCTCGCGCCCCAAGTCGAACGGTTATCAGTCATTGCATACGGTCGTAGTTGCGGAAGACGGCCGCGCGCTGGAAGTCCAGATCCGTACCGAAGAAATGCACCGTTTCGCCGAGTACGGCGTGGCTGCGCACTGGCGTTACAAAGAAACCAGCGGATCGAATTTTTCAGAACGGAAATATGACGAAAAAATCGCTTGGCTAAGGCAGTTGCTGGCATGGAAGAGTGAAGTTGCCGATGCGGTGGTAGGGCAGGAAGAAATTCAGCGCGAATGGATCGAAAAACTCAAGTCAGCCACGCTAGATGATCGAATTTACGTATTGACGCCACAGGCGCGGGTCATCGAACTCCCCAGCGGCGCCACGCCGATTGACTTTGCCTATCATCTGCATACGGACGTCGGGCACCGCTGTCGCGGCGCGCGTATTGATGGTGCGATGGTGCCGCTCAACACGCCGCTCAAAAACGGCCAGACAGTTGAGGTCGTGACGGCCAAGGGTGCACCAGGAACAGCAGGGCCGTCGCGTGATTGGCTCGGTGCCGGCTACACCGTCAGTGCGCGTGCGCGCTCCAAAGTGCGCGCCTGGTTTAATGCCATAGATCAACAGGAAACGCTGGCAAGCGGCCGCAGCCTGATTGAAAAAACCCTGCAGCGCGAAGGCAAGACTGCCGTCAATCTGGAAGAACTTGCGCGCAAACTCGGTTTTCTGAAAGTGGATGAGCTTTTTCTGGCAGTCGGAAAAGATGAGTTCAGCCTGCGCAATGTCGAGCAGATGTTGCATGGCGAAGATGCAGGCAAGACAGTCAAAGAAGTAGAGGAGGCCGATGTTACAAATAAGAGTCGTGCCTCCAGCATCACGCAGGGTGCAAAATCGGGTGTATTGGTGGTCGGTACAGATGGCTTGTTGACCCAGTTGGCGAAATGTTGTCGTCCGGCTCCTCCCGACGAGATTGTGGGCTTTGTTACGCGCGGTCATGGTGTTTCCATTCATCGTGCCAGTTGCAAGAATTTTACCGAGATGCGCGTGCAAGCACCCGAACGCATTATTCAAACTGCATGGGGGAATGCCGGTCTTGATACGGTTTATCCAGTCGATATTTTTGTGTTGTCGGCTGACCGCCAGGGGCTGCTACGTGATATTTCAGAGATATTTTCGCGGGAAAAAATTAATGTTATTGGCGTGAAAACGCAAAGCGCGAAAGGATTGGCACGCATGTATTTCACCGCCGAAATTCCCTCAACCGCGCATTTGCAAAAAGCGTTGATAGTGATTCGAGAGGTTGCCGGCGTGCTAGAAGTCAATCGGTATTAATTGGGGCAATTTATGGCGCAATGTATTACTACTGTCAGATTTATCATGGGCATTGCGAAACTAATGTTTTGCCCGACACAAAATATATTCATGATACAATTCGGCCCGTTGTGATGCAATTTGTTTGATTTTTTGCGCGCAAGCAGGCAGTAAATATCATCTTTTCCCTGATAGCTCAGTTGGTAGAGCGACGGACTGTTAATCCGCAGGTCCCTGGTTCGAGTCCAGGTCGGGGAGCCAAAATTCAAAGGGTCGAGCTATCATGCTCGGCCCTTTTGTTTTATCCCGCTGTCCTCCCTCAAGCTGCTCGATCCATATGCAGCAATTGCCGATATTCACCAAAAGCTGCATCTGATATGTCCATGGAGCAATTTTTCTACCCATCGTGGATTTATAATAGGCTGTGCCAGTCTCAATTTAATCGTGTTTGAGCCGTTATAAATTAAGGGTCTATTGGACCCATTACGTAATTAGAATGGTTGCGTTGCATGTAGCCATTTTGGTGTTGGCTGGTAGAAAATTTATCCGACTCTTTCATATGCGGGGGCTGATTTATTCAGCGTTGAAAAGCCTTTTATCTTTGGCGATTTCTGATTTGTATGAGTGTGGATTTGAGAGAGAGTCATAGTATGAAATTAGCGCCTCAAAATAAGCTGGATGGCGTTAAGGAATTTGAATTTACGGCCCAGGATTTCACCAGAGTGAAGGCATTGATTCATCAGCGTGCTGGAATCGCGTTGACGGATACGAAGCAAGAGATGGTGTATAGCCGCCTTGCTCGTCGATTGCGGGCTACCGGCATTGTGTCGTTTGAACAATATTTGGATGACTTGGAGAGAGGTATAGATGACGACGAGTGGGAAGCGTTTACCAATGCGCTTACCACCAACCTGACTTCCTTTTTCCGTGAGGCACATCATTTCCCTATTCTGGCCGAGCACCTGCGCAATGTGAAAGGGCCAATTACGATCTGGTGTTCTGCCAGCTCCACTGGAGAAGAGCCTTATTCGATTGCAATAACCGCATGTGAGGTATTCGGTACTTTAAATCCGCCGGTGCATATTATTGCTACCGATATCGATACCAATGTACTGAGCACCGCTTCAAATGGCGTTTATGCGATTGACAAGATAGTGAAAATGCCGCCTGAGCAGGTCAAACGGTTTTTCCTGAAGGGCAAGGGTGAACAGGATGGGCTGGTAAGAATTCGCCCGGAACTGCGTCAAATGATCACTTTCAAACAGCTTAATCTACTGGCCGATAGTTTGCCCATATCAGGTCCATTCGATGCGATTTTCTGCCGCAATGTAATGATCTATTTTGATAAACCAACCCAGAGAAAAATTTTGGCCAAGTTCAGGCCGCTGCTGAAGCCTGATGGATTGTTGTTTGCCGGACATTCGGAAAATTTCCTGTATGTTTCGGATGCCTTTACTTTGCGAGGAAAAACAGTATACGAGTTGGCATCTGCTGCACCGCACAGCGCAGCAGATGCAATTGCGGTGAATATGAGAAATTCGTTATGAGTAAGATGCCCGAAGAGAAATTTGCAGCCAATGTTTACTACGACCGAACATTTGATTGTGACGCCGCTAAAATCTTGCCGGGTGAATATTATTGTACAGGGAGGGACATGCTGATCGTGACGGTGCTGGGTTCGTGCGTATCGGCTTGCATCCGTGATCGTGTATCCGGTATTGGGGGGATGAATCACTTCATGCTGCCAGATGGCAGCGGTAACGATGGAAACAGCCCTGTTTCTGCATCCATGCGCTATGGCGCCTATGCCATGGAGGTGTTGATCAATCAACTTCTAAAGCTAGGCGCACGGCGTGAAAACATGGAAGCCAAGGTGTTTGGTGGCGGCAATGTTCTGGCTGGCTTTACCTCGATCAATGTCGGAGAGCGTAATGCGCAGTTCGTCCGGGATTTTCTGCATATGGAAAATATGCGAATAACGGCGGAAGATCTTAATGACATATATCCGCGCAAGGTCTATTTCTTTCCCAGGACAGGGAAAGTCTTGGTCAAAAAACTCAAGCAAACGCATAATGACACGCTCGCCATGCGCGAGCATGCCTATGCCAGCCGACTCAAGACGAGTCCGGTTGGTGGTGAAGTTGAACTTTTCTGATACCGGATTACTGGCACTGCGGTGCTGAGCATGGGAAGCATTTTTATGAAAATCAAAGTTCTGATTGTGGATGATTCAGCCTTAATTCGCAGTGTCATGCGCGAAATTGTCAGCAGCCAATCAGACATGGAAGTCGTTGGCGTTGCGCCAGATCCGATTGTGGCGCGAGATATGATCAAGAAAATAAATCCGGATGTACTTACGCTGGATGTCGAGATGCCAAAAATGGATGGTCTTGATTTCCTTGAAAAACTGATGCGCTTGCGGCCCATGCCGGTGATCATGGTTTCGTCCCTAACTGAACGCGGTTCGGAGATTACTATGCGTGCGCTGGAGCTGGGCGCGGTGGATTTTGTCACCAAGCCAAAGTTATCGATTCAAAGCGGCATGCTTGAGTACACCAACCTGATTGCAGACAAAATTCGCATTGCATCCCGTGCCAGAATCAAGTCCCATTCAATTGCTGCAAATGACTCCGCCAAGTTGACGGATGTACCGTTGCCTCTGATCCGTAATCCGCTGATCAGTAGCGAGAAACTCATTATCATTGGCGCTTCCACCGGAGGCACAGAGGCAATCAAGAGTTTTCTCATGCAGATGCCGTCAGACTGTCCGGGAATTTTGATCACACAGCATATGCCGGAAGGTTTTACGCGATCGTTTGCGCAGCGTCTTGATGGGCTGTGCAAGATTTCCGTCAAGGAGGCTGAAGGTGGTGAACGGGTTCTTCCCGGACATGCTTATATTGCACCTGGACACTCGCACTTGCTACTCATGCGCAGCGGTGCGAACTACGTAACTCAGCTTGATCAGGGTCCTGCGGTGAATCGTCATCGACCCTCGGTTGATGTATTGTTCCAGTCGGCAGCAAATTGCGCAGGTAAAAATGCGATGGGCGTGATTCTTACCGGAATGGGAAAGGATGGTGCAGCAGGGATGCTAGAAATGCGCAAGGCGGGTGCGTACAATTTTGCCCAGGACGAAGCCAGTTGCGTCGTCTTTGGCATGCCGCGCGAAGCTATCGCCATCGGCGCCGTGCATGAAGTCGCACCTTTAGGCGAATTGCCGCGTAAAGTTCTGGAACTCTTGAATGCGTCAGGCAATCGCGCACTTAGGGTATGAGCCAACACACGCGTTGTGTTGCTGGCTCAAAGCTGCTGAGACAAAGTTGTTGATACAAGCTTATTAATGAATTGGTAATCTGTTTTTGTAAAATGAATGGGGCGATATATGGCTGGTCCAAATACGAAATTTTTGGTCGTCGACGATTTTTCAACAATGCGGCGCATTATCCGCAATCTGCTTAAAGAACTTGGATACACCAACGTCGATGAGGCAGAGGATGGCGTCATGGGACTATCCAAACTGCGCAATGAGCAGTTCGACTTTGTAGTGTCGGACTGGAACATGCCGAATATGGATGGACTTGAGATGCTGAAAAACATCCGGGCTGATCCTGCATTATCCAAGTTGCCGGTTCTAATGGTCACAGCAGAAGCCAAAAAGGAAAATATCATCGCAGCAGCGCAGGCTGGAGCAAGTGGTTACGTGGTAAAACCATTCACTGCGGCAACACTTGATGAGAAGCTTAGCAAAATCTTTGAAAAACTTGAAAAAGCTGGGTCCTGATTGTTGTGAGTCACTTCTTGCAATGCAAGAATATATTATTTTTATACGGAGTATTACCTAAAAAATAGGCTTTCGCGCTTGTTATATATGTCGATCTTAAAATACATATATAAGTATATATTTTTGAAAGGCGGGAAGGATGTTGCTCAGCTGGAATCTGGCGAGACGGCATGCGGAGGATGTGGCGGGTGGTCTCTTCATATCGGTTTTTAAACAATAATTTCAAGAACGAGACACACGCAAACACACTATGCCTGACGAAAATTTCATCATCCGTGACCCGTTGCTTGATTCAAAACACAATGTAATCGGTTATGCGTTGAGTTGGGCTACTCGGCATCCAGAAAGCTATTTATCTGAAGAGCGCCATGCTACCTACATTGCTGAAATGGGCGATGCGTTTAATAACACGGAAGACGGCTGGTTGCTGGCGGACAGTTTGATATTCCTGGATGTGCCGCCAGGCGCATTGTCACTGGATGCGTTATCGCTGCTACCGCCCAAAAATACGGTTTTTGTCGTAACTGTTGCCGATTTGCGTGACCAGAATACTTTGGCGAAGATTGTCGCTTTGCGTGAACGCGGGTTTGGAGTCTCGCTACGCGACGCCAATTTGGTGCTGCACGATAAATCACTTCTGAATCATTTGACGTATGTTGAAATAGACTTCTCGTCCGCTGATTTTACAACGCAGGCCAGAGTGTATGGCGCACTTAAGCAGTCCGGCATTCGTATGTTGGCACGACAAGTTACCGACTGGCAGGCTTTTGATGTTTGTGCGTCGTTGGGTCTGGATGCATTTGTGGGCAAGTTGCATTTAACACCGCGATCAATTTCTCAAAATAAGGGATTGAATCCTTCCCAAACCGTTATTTTGCGATTAATGCAAATGGTCAGGGCAAATACGGACATACAACAATTGGAAGACGTTTTGAGGCGCGATGCAGCTATTACCTATAAATTGCTGCGTTATATCAATTCAGCCGGATTGGGGCAGCGACGGGAAATTCAGTCATTGAAACAAGCGCTGCAGTTACTTGGTTATAACCCTTTGTACCGTTGGCTTTCATTGCTACTGGCCACGTCGACGACGAATGGCTTCTCTCCGGTTTTGTTGGAGGCTGCCTTGGTTCGGGGGCGCCTGGCCGAAATATTGGGGCAAAAAATACTTGCAAAAAACGATGCAGAGAATCTTTTTGTGGTTGGCATGTTTTCTCTTCTGGACCGTTTGCTGGGGATATCGATGGATGAGGTTTTAGCCAAAATCCAGGTATCCGAAGCCATATCAGATGCTCTTTTGTCACGTACCGGCGTGTACGGGCCGTTTCTGGCGCTGGCTGAAGCATGTGAGCTCAATGCCAACCTGGTTGCAGCTTTGGCATCCCCTTATCATTTCAGTGCTACAGATATTAATCATGCTCATTTGTCTGCTCTGGCCTGGGTCAAAAATTTACCGACCTGATGATCACAGGAATATGGTGGGATGACGGTGGGACGCAGATATCCATTGATTAGTTTAAAAAAGCGTACAAAGTACGCTTTTTTAATTGGGACTGGATATCGCAGTCATATTGCAGCCAGTGCTGCTTGGTGGCCAATAGCATACTGCGAACTAGGCGTGGATTTAGCGTTTATTCCATTGATGCAACTTGATACTTTACATTAACATTGTAGTGTATCTTGATGTCATGTTTTTTTGTTGGAGTGGGTAGGGAGTAGCGGTGGCTGAAGATAGTGATATGGAGAAGACCGAGCCTGCCTCGCAACGGCGGCTTGAAAAGGCAAGGGAAGAGGGTGATGTTCCTCGTTCCAGGGAGCTTGCTACCTGCCTGCTTCTGTTGACTGCCGGTTTTATTTTTCTGTTTGCCGGCGATGGCTTGATCCGTAGTTTGAGAGGTGTTCTAGTTTCAGGCTTGGCGTTTGATAGGGCACAGGTTTTCGACGCCGACGTTCTTCTGAACCGCTTAGGGGGCAATATTGTTGAAGTCATGACGGTGTTCTTACCCTTCGGAGTAATTCTGATGGTAGTAGCGATAGCATCGCCATTATTGCTGGGTGGCTGGTTATTCAGCGCCAAATCATTGCAGCCCAATTTTGGTCGCATGAATCCAATAAAGGGATTGACTAATATGGTTTCCACCAAGGCACTGGTGGAACTGGGCAAGGCGGTTGGTAAAACGCTATTGGTCGGCATCGTGGCATGGATCGTTATTTGGCGTGAAAAAGATGCAGTGCTGGCGCTCGCTCTGGAACCCATGCGTACCAGCGGGGCGCATCTCGGGTCCATATTGAGCACAAGTTTTATTGCTATTGCCTGCGCACTTCTTTTGATTGTTCTGATCGATGTGCCGTATCAGATCTGGCAGTACGCAAACAAATTAAAAATGACACGGCAGGAAGTCATTCAGGAATCCAAGGAATCCGATGGTAATCCGCAAATCAAAGCGAAAATACGTGCCCAGCAGCGTGAAATGGCACGCCGGAGGATGATGTCCGAGGTGCCTAATGCAGATGTGATCGTGACAAATCCAACTCACTTTGCGGTAGCCCTTAAATATGCGGAAGCGGGAATGCGGGCACCTAAAGTGGTGGCCAAGGGTGCGGGTGCCGTAGCTGCAAAAATTCGTGAATTAGCCAGCGAAAATGACGTTCCGCTATTGGCCGCGCCTGCATTAGCACGTGCGCTTTATAAACACGCTGAATTGGGTGACGAGATTCCTGAGGCACTCTATACTGCGGTGGCCGAAGTATTGGCCTATGTATTCCAGTTGCGCGCCTATCGTCAGCAGGGGGGAGTTTGCCCCGTAGCGCCTGATAATCTGGATGTTCCGTTTGAATTAGATCCTAAAAATGCAATGTCTTGAGTGACGAACGCGCAAACCTGATTAATGAATAGCATTAAATTTCCCGCTTGGTTCAGTGCCGAAAATAGCAAGGCATTGGCAGCACCCCTTATTATCATCATGATATTGGCGATGATGGTATTGCCTTTGCCGGCCATCATTCTTGATATTTTATTCAGCTTCAATATTGCACTTGCAATCATTATTCTGCTGACCAGCCTGTACACGGTAAAACCATTGGATTTCATGGCTTTTCCAACGGTTCTGCTGGTTAGTACCATGTTGCGGTTATCGCTGAATGTTGCCTCGACCAGGGTAGTGTTAACCGAAGGACATACCGGGCCGGACGCTGCCGGCAAAGTTATCGAGGCATTTGGACATTTTCTGATCGGTGGTAATTACACGGTCGGGATTGTCGTTTTTATTATTCTTACCATTATCAATTTCACAGTGGTGACAAAAGGCGCCGGCCGGATAGCTGAGGTCGGTGCACGCTTTGCATTGGATGCCATGCCCGGCAAGCAGATGGCCATCGATGCGGACTTGAATGCAGGACTTATCGCTGAGCAGGAAGCCCGACGTCGTCGCACGGAAGTTGCACAAGAGGCTGAGTTTTATGGCGCGATGGATGGTGCCAGCAAGTATGTGAGAGGCGACGCGGTGGCGGGCATCATAGTGACCATTATTAATATAGTAGGTGGCTTGGTGGTAGGTATGGTCCAGCATGACTTGGGTTTTGCTGTGGCATTGAAAAATTACACACTGCTGGCAATCGGTGATGGCCTTGTGGCGCAGATTCCTTCACTGATTATTTCAACTGCTGCCGGTGTGGTGGTGTCGCGGGTTGCCAGTGATCAGGATATCGGCGGGCAACTGGTTACCCAGCTTTTTGCAAAACCACGCGTGCTTTATATTACAGCCGCGATCATCGGTGGCATGGGCCTGATCCCGGGCATGCCGCACTTTTCATTTCTTTTACTGGCTCTGGCGTTAGGCGGCATTGCTTATGCTGGAACGCATATGGCTAAAAAAGAAGCTGCTGCACCAGAGCCTGCGGCAATTGCTGCGCCAGTGGAGTCCGAGGAGGCAACCTGGCAGGATATCGTTCCAGTTGACACCCTTGGGCTGGAGGTTGGATATCGCCTGATTCCGCTGGTCGACAAAGGGCAGGGCGGCGAACTGCTGCGCCGCATAAAAGGTATTCGTAAAAAATTCGCGCAGGAGGTAGGCTTTCTTGCGCCGCCGGTGCATATCCGGGACAACCTCGAATTAAAACCTTCGGTTTATCGCATTACACTTAAAGGCGTTGAAATCGGCACCGGCGAGGCACTTACAGGCCAGTACCTGGCGATCAATCCTGGTATGGCGACAGGCAATTTACCAGGGCCGATTACCAGTGACCCCGCCTTCGGTTTGCCAGCCACCTGGATCGAGGCATCGTTTCGCGAGCAGGCTCAGACCATGGGATACACCGTGGTTGATGCTGGAACGGTGGTGGCCACCCATATCAATCATTTGATCACGCTGCATGCGGCTGAATTGCTGGGGCGCCAGGAAGTGCAACAATTAATCGACTATCTGGGCAAGAATTCACCTAAGCTGGTGGAGGATCTGATACCGAAGCAGTTGCCACTGTCGACGTTGCAGAAAGTCTTGCAAAATTTGCTGGCCGAAGGTGTGCATATACGTGACATGCAAACTATTATCGAAACCTTGGCTGAACATGCGGCACGCACTCAGGACCCGAACGAATTGTCTGCGCTGGTTCGCATTGCTCTTGGCCGTGCGATAGTGCAGCAAATTTTTCCGGCAACTAGCGAATTGTCGGTCATCGCGCTCGACAGTAAGTTGGAGCGCCTACTGATGCAAGCTTTGCAGGCAAGCGGCCCGGAAGGTGCTGGCATAGAACCCGGATTGGCCGATACCCTGGTAATGCAGGCGGAGCAGGCGACGCGGCATCAGGAACAGATGGGTTTGGCGCCGGTGCTGTTGGTACCGGCACCATTGCGTGCCTTGCTTTCTCGTTTTTTGCGGCGTGCGCTTCCGCAGATCAAGGTACTGTCCCATGCAGAATTACCCGATTCAAAAACTATTAAAGTTACCAGCCTGGTTGGAGGCCAAGTATGAATGTTCATAAATTTACCGGGGCTACCTCGCGCGACGCTTTGAGGCGAGTTCGCGATATGCTCGGCCCGGACGCAGTCATACTTTCTAATCGTCCAATTGATGGTGGGGTCGAGATTATGGCATTGGCGCATGATGATATTTCTTCCATCGATTCCAGACAGTCCGAGAACAGGGAGCGTCAGCAGAACAAACCCATCTCTGAGCTGCCGATCAAACCCCCGATTGCAACGCAGACTCCTATCGAGCCGGAACATCTTTCTGGTCTGGCTGATGCACTTGAGATGGTGCGTGAAATGTCGCTTGCCAAAGATGCTGCTGCCCACGAGCATCTGGAAGTGATGAGCGAAATTCGTTCAATGCGCGGTATGCTGGAAACCCAATTGGCAGAAATATCCTGGGGGACGCTACAAAAGCGCGAACCTGTCAAATCGGTGATATTGCGAGAATTGCTGGCCGCTGGTTTCAGCGCCAGCCTCGCACGTTATCTGACCGAAAAATCCCCAACTACAGTTAAGCCCGAAGCGGGGGTTCAATGGGTCAAATCGATCTTGGCCCGCAACATCACGAGCATGACTAATGAAAACGAAATTCTTGAAAAAGGCGGAGTGTATGCATTAGTCGGCCCTACAGGGGTTGGAAAAACAACCACTACGGCTAAACTTGCAGCGCGTTGTGTCATGCGACACGGGACTGGGACGCTCGCCCTCATTACCACTGACGGCTATCGTATCGGCGGCCATGAACAACTCCGTATTTACGGCAAAATTCTTGGCGTGATAGTGCATTCTGTGCGGGATGAGGCAGATTTGCGCATTGCTTTAAAAGAACTGAAAAGCAAGCATACCGTGCTGATTGATACTGTCGGTGTCAGTCAGCGCGATCAAATGGTGGCGGAGCAGGTGGCCATGCTTTCCGGTGCTGATGCCGATGTGAAACGTTTGCTGTGCCTCAATGCGACCTCTACCGGCGAAACTTTGAATGAAGTTATTCGCGCCTACAAGGGGGGCGGACTGGCCGGTTGCATCATTACCAAGCTTGATGAGGCAGCAACCATAGGCAGCGTACTGGATGCAGTCATTCGGCAGAAGTTGAATCTGTATTATGTTTCAAATGGGCAGCGCGTACCGGAAGACCTGCATATGGCCAATCCGTTGTATCTGGTCGATCGCGCTTTCAAATTGAAACGTGAAACTGCCCATTTTCAGTTTCAGGATGCCGAACTGCCTTTTGTCGTAGCGCATGCCTCCCGTGCGTTGAACGACAAGACCCTGCGTGAGGTGAACCTTGGCTAACTTCAGTTCCGATCAGGCAGAGGGTCTGCGGCGCATGCTGGCAGGGCCAAAACCGCGCATCATCACCTTTTTGTCGGCTACGGATAGGGAAGACAAGAGCGCAATGCTGGTAAATCTGGGTGCATCATTAGTTGGCGCCGGCAGCGGCGTATTGTTGCTCGACGCTTGTATTGAATCGACAGGGATCGGGTCCTGGTTGGGGCTGCCCAATGGCGTTACCTTGCTTGATGCGGCACGAAAAAAGTGTGACGTTGCAGAAATTGTCAGGCCCATGGCGCAAGGCTTCGGATTGGCCAGACTGGCTAGTGAGCGCTTCTATTGCGGCAAATATGATCCTGATGAAGTCAGCAATGTTGCCAATACTTTTGATACATTGGTTGCACAATCCGATGTCGTCGTCGTGGATGGAGAACTGGATGTAGAAGACATGTTTCCTATGCCAGCAATGGCATCCAGTGAGATCGTGGTACAAGTTTCGACTAATCCAACTTCCATCATGATGGCCTATGGCCTGATTAAGCGATTAAGCTCCCGGCTGGGGCGGCGATCATTCAGTGTTTTGGTTACCGGCGCATCAGAAAAAGAAGCCAAAGTTATTTACGGCAATATGGCGCAAGCCGCCAGCCGTTATTTGGCCATTCAACTAAATTCAATGGGGTCGGTGCCGGCGGATGAGCATCTTAGTCGTGCCACGCGTCTCGGTCGTTCGGTCGTTGATGCCTATCCGCTTGCAGGCGCTTCGGTTGCATTCAGGCGGCTGGCCGGTCGTTTCGTTATTTCAGCCCCTGACCATCAAAGATCGCGCACCACTTCAACTTGTGGCGCGACTCTCGGAACTTGAATATGTACACCATTCAAGGGAAAACCGATAGAAATCACCTTCTTGCGCAACATGCGCCCCTGGTGAAGCGACTAGCACACCATCTGAAAGCAAGGTTGCCACCCAGTGTGGAGGTGGATGATCTGGTCCAGGCGGGGATGATCGGTCTGCTGGATGCAATTGGCCGTTACGAAGCAAGTCATGGCGCGCAATTCGAGACTTATGCTGTGCAACGGATACGCGGCGCAATGCTCGATGAGTTGCGCAGCAGCGACTGGTTGCCGCGCAGTTTGCGCCAGAATATGCGGAAGATAGAAGCGGCAATGAGTGAACTGCAGCAAAGACTCGGCCATGCGCCTACTGAATCGGAGGTTGCCCGTCAACTGCAGCTTCCACTGGCTGAATATCAGAAAATGTTGGGCGAAGGCGCAGGCCACCAGCTTATTTATTATGAAGACTTTCATGATAAGGAAAATAGCGAGCATTTTCTTGATCGCCATTGCTCCGGTGATTCCAGCGACCCCTTAAAAAATCTGCTTGACGATGATTTTCGTGAGGCAGTCATTGCTGCGATTGAAAAACTCCCTGAAAGAGAAAGATTATTGATGGGGTTGTATTACGAACAGGAATTGAATATGAAAGAAATTGGGGCAGTAATGGGCGTTTCCGAATCTCGTGTGTGCCAACTGCACAGTCAGGCCGTTGCCAGATTAAGGTCAACACTTAAAGATGCGACATGGACTGGGGTAGTCTAGCCGGTGTATTACTGGCATTTTCCGGAATTATATTTGGACAAATGCTGGAGGGTGGACGTCTCGATGCGCTGCTACAGCCTGCTGCATTTGTGATTGTCTTCATCGGTACGCTAGGGGCTGTTCTGCTGCAAACGCGGCTGTCAAGTTTCTTACGTGGCGTTCAAATGGTCAGGCTTGTTTTCTTTCCGCCACTGGATGACCGACAGGCAATGGCGCGAGATATATATACCTGGAGCGTCACGGCACGGCGTGAGGGCTTTCTGAAGCTTGAGCCTTATATGGATGCAGCTACTGATGCTTTCGTGGTAAAGGGTTTGCGACTGGTTATAGATGGTTTCGAACCCGGCAAAATACGCGAAATTCTGGAATGTGATGTTTCAGCTTACGAGATGCGCGAACGTCAGGCAATCAAAATCTGGGAAGCCGCGGGAGGGTATTCACCCACAATCGGAATTCTGGGAGCAGTTCTGGGGCTGATTCATGTGATGGAAAACCTCTCGGACCCGGCCAAGCTGGGCGGCGGAATCGCCGTGGCTTTTGTCGCAACTATTTACGGTGTAGGCCTCGCTAATCTGGTTTTTTTACCGATCGGCCATAAGCTCAAGACCATTGCAGGGTTTGAAGTGCGCCGCCGTGAAATGTTGATAGACGTTTTTTCGGATATAGCCACCGGCGACAATGCAAGGGTTATCGAGGAACGGGTCGAAGGATACTTGAAATAAGCCGATGCATTCAGGGGCCTAGTGTGTAGCGAAAGGAAACGGCGTTCTTCCAATATTCCTTTCTTTATGCCCGGCGATGCAAGCATAGAGATGCGTCAAAAATAATATGGCTCGAAAAAAGTACGAGGAGGAGGCAGAAAATCACGATCGCTGGCTGATCTCGTATGCAGATTTCATCACGCTGCTGTTTGCACTTTTTGTGGTGCTGTATGCGGTATCTTCTATCAACGAGGGAAAATATCGTGTGCTTTCCAATGCACTGGGCAATGCTTTCGGACGCGTGTCCGTGATGCCTGGCATTGTTGTGGAACCACCGGCAGCATTGCCAATTCCAAGCCGCCTTACCAACCCAAAAACACGGCGCAGTGAAGCCATACGCCATGAGCGTGAGCAGATGACATCGATGGCGCGTGATATCTTGAAAGTGCTTTCACCCCTTATTCAAGAGGGCAAGGTGCGCGTTACACAAACCAGTCTTGGGGTTAGCGTGGAAATAAATGCCAGTGTTTTATTTCCCAGCGCCGATGCCAAACTGACAGAGGAATCGGGACAAGCCTTGAAAGCGGTCGCAACTGTTCTTAAAGACGATACGCATGTCATACAGGTTGAAGGACATACCGATAATTTGCCTATCGGTAACTTTATATTCCCTTCAAATTGGGAACTCTCCGCAGTACGTGCCAGTAGCGTTGTCAGGCTATTTATTGAAAATGGCATTGTCGAGACGCGCCTGACCGCAGTGGGTTACGGACCGACAAGACCAATAGCGGAGAATAATACGGCGGAAGGGCGATCAAAGAACCGGCGGGTTGCTGTCACCATCCTGTCGGCCATTCCGGACCCGATTACTGAAGTTCCGGTCGACGGCAAATAATCGGAATTCACATGCAATAAATATCTGCTTCATATTGCGCAGGAAGTTAGTTCGATGTGTCGCCTTCGCATCTCCATGCCGTTGTCAAATCCAGCAGTGAGCAGTGATGTTTTAACCAATAATCAGCTTGCGTGTTGGCGGCTTTACCGTCGATTTGCCATTCGGCCCATAAAAATTGCCGCCAGTTGGAACACCTTGCAAGGCATTCAGTGCATTCTGGTTATAAGTTGCATGTTGGTTGATGAGTTTGCCATTGATCCGATTTAATTCTTCGGCCGATTTGGCAAGAGACAAGAGTTCTTGCCAGAGCGCGCGCGCCATATTGTCGCTGGTTTGCGCGATCCATTGTTCCATGCCGTTTTGTTCCAGCGAGAATCCGGCCGCTGTCAGTGCGAGTTGACGATGATTTGCCAGTTCAGCCATCTTGGCGACGATGGCGGCTTTCTCGGCTATTAGAGCGGGTAATTCTTCAATATTTGCAGCAATTAATGCGTCCTGCTCTTTTTGAAGCAAGCGTATCAGACTGGAAACTGCGGCATGTTCATCATGCAAGGTGGAGGTGGGGCTCGTCATCTCATTGCTTGCCGGCGGTTAGCAAATCGCTGACTTCCTTAATGAGTCCATCTGCGACTTTATCAGCACTGACTTCAAAACGGCCGCTTGTAATAGCCAGTTTTATTTCCTCAACCTTTTTAGCGTCAAACACGCTACTGCTGGCTAGTTGACCCTCCAGCGCGTGAAGTTGCGAAGACAGATGCACACTGTCGGACGCTGTTTTTGTGACATTTCCCGCATCAATATTCTTATCCGAGCGACTGACGATTTGGTTCGAACCCAGTCCGGTATTTTTTTTGACTGTGTCATCAATTTTCACGATATTACCCTTGTATGGTTAGGGCAATTTTGCCCTTGCTGTAAGCCGGTAACGGTTATGCTGCTATAAACTTTAGCATTTTAGACCTGTTTATGTCGTCAGCTTTATGTTGCCAACATGCTTTGGCGCGATACAGGAATGGGGCAGAGCGCCGGATTACGGCTTAACTGCTTGCAACACATTGCGCTAAGCTCTGCACTAATAAGTAACTTCAATTACGCCACCTGCCCGGGCTATCCCATTGACCACTTGGCCGGATTGCGTTCGCGCCTGGGCCGGCTGGCCTTCGCTGGCAGTGTTGAGTGCCTTTCCTTCGCTACTGATCTGAAAACCGGCGCCTTCCGAGACCAATCGCACGATTTGCCCTTGCTGGACTGCGGGCAGGCTGCGCACGGAATCCTGCCGTAATGGGGTGCCAACCGGAATCGATACAGAGCTACTTTTCCCAACGGCTTGTGCAGCAGCGGTAATAATCCCAGGTGGTAGCAACGTCAAGTCACCCTGCAAAACCGTAAGGTCGTCTGCCGCGATGATTTGCCCTTGCGAGATTGGCTTAGTGGTGGCGATATAGTCGGCTATTACGACAATGTTAGCTTGGACATAAATAGTCCACGGCACAGGTGCTGTGCACTTTGCGCCTACCGTTGTTTTGCCCCAAAGCTTACCGCCCCGGGGAACAAAAGGTTCCAGCGCGGCACAGGCCGTCAATGAAAGGCGAGGGTCAATCGGACCTATGACTATTTTTACCTTGCCGGGCAAGCCGGCTGTTTGCGATTGCAGAAAATGCTTGATCGCCTGCTGGGTAACAGCTGCATTTTGCATTTGACCATTGGCTTGTGCCATTACCATCGTGACGGGCAAAAGCAACAGGAGTAATGCGATGAATTTTTTCATGCGGAGGATTTTTTGGGCGACAAATGAAAAACTTGGCTAGCTAAGACTTTCATCGGGCTTTCACGCATGAAGGTCGAGGATGAAATATTCCGTGAATTTATACTAGAGCAGGTATTTTTCAATGCTGCAATAAACGATTGCGTAAAGTAAGCATTATTTTAATATACTCCCACTAAAATATTCAGAAAAATAGTTCGTGGGCGGGAATGACGGTGACGAGAATATGGCAGGCGCGTATCAGATGCGTTGGTTAAAAATATTTAAGTCACATATTTTAACTGCATGTTGGGTTCTTACATGTTTGCCTAAATGGAAGAAAAGACTGTTCTTCTTATTCTTTATCGGCTGATTGATGCTGTAAGACATCATATAATATTGTGATGATCAAAAAATGTAATCGACATCAAGTACGATAATTTGCGGAGATGATGATGGTTGGAAGACTGGATAACTATTTAAGCTTCAATGAAGCGTCACTGAATTTACGTGCGCAGAGGCAGCAATTGTTGGCATCAAACATAGCAAACGCCGATACGCCCAATTACCAGGCACGCGATATCGAGTTTTCAAGCGCCTTGAAAAATGCGTTATCGCGCAGTGGTGAATCCACTGTAGGACTGGCAAAGACGGATGTCGCGCATCTCGCAGGAAAGGCCGATGGTCTCGCTGGGGTTCCATTGCTATATCGTCCTGTGCAACAGGGCAGTATAGATGGCAATACAGTTGATATGGATGTTGAGCGCACCCAATTTGCCGATAATGCAATTCGTTACGAAGCAGGTTTGACCATGATCAGTGCGCAAATCAAGAAAATGTTAACTGTCATTCAAGGGTAATTGCCATGTCCTTATTTAATATCTTTAATGTTGCCGGCTCCGCAATGAGTGCGCAAGCGAAACGACTTAATGTAGTTTCCAGCAATCTTGCCAACGTAGATAGCACGACCAGTTCGACCGGAGCGTTCTACAAGGCAAAGCAGGTCGTTTTCAGTGCGACGCCGGTGGGCAGTCTGGAGTCCAGCGGCGTCAAAGTGCAGCAGATTGTTGAAGATAATTCTCCGCCCAGGCTGGTCTTCAATCCGAAGCATCCGATGGCGGACGAAAAAGGCTATGTGGCCATGCCCAATGTGAATGCTGTGGATGAGATGGTCAATATGCTGTCCGCATCCCGTTCCTACCAAACCAATGTAGAGACCATGAACGCAGCCAAGACCTTGCTGCTGAAGACGCTCACTATTGGTCAATAACCGGGAAAATCATGACTACCATACAAGATAATACTGTCTCGGCTGCTTTGATGGCTGAGATGAATGGCACAAAAAGCACTACAAGCGCTAGCAGCGTTGGTGAGACGTCGGACCGTTTCATGAAGTTGCTGGTTGCGCAGATGAAAAATCAGGACCCCTTGAATCCTTTGGACAATGCGCAAGTGACCAGCCAGTTAGCCCAGTTATCGACGGTAACGGGCATCGACAAGATGAATGCGACTCTCGAAAGTTTGATCGGCAGTTATCAATCGAGCCAATCGCTGCAGGCCGCCAGCATGATCGGGCGTGCTGTCGTCGTGCCCGGGAATACCTTGTCTTTGAGCGATGGCCAGGCAGTGCTTGGGGTGGAACTCGACACCCCTGCCGACAGTGTTGTAGTGTCGGTCAAGGATGCCTCTGGCAGACTTGTAGATACCTTGAACTTGGGTGCGATGGATGCGGGCGTCAATCCGTTGACGTGGGATGGTGTGGGTACCGATGGCACAACCCTGGCAAACGGCACTTATAAATTTGAAGTCGTGGCTACGCGTGCAGGGCAAGGCGTGGTGGTAACCGCACTTGCTGTTGGTGAGGTTTCCAGTGTTAGCACCAGCGCCAAGGGTGTATCGCTGAATCTGTCGGGGATGGGTTCGGTTGGGATAGCAGATGTACGTCAGATTCTTTAAGCCAGTTGTAACCACTACGAACACACGGAGAAAAAAATGAGTTTCCAACAAGGCTTGAGCGGACTGAATGCGGCATCGAAAAACCTGGAAGTCATCGGCAATAACGTAGCGAACTCAAGCACCGTCGGATTCAAGCAGTCTCAGGCGCAATTTGCTGACGTATTCGCAAATTCCCTGACGGGCGCAGGCGCTTCACAAATTGGTATCGGCACCAAGTTGAACACAGTGGCGCAGCAATTTACACAAGGAAACGTTACTGCATCGAATAATCCGATGGATATCGCCATTAACGGCGGCGGATTTTTTGTCATGGACGTTAATGGAGCACCATTTTATTCGCGCAATGGCCAGTTTCAGCTGAATAAAGAAGGTTACATAGTCAATGCGAACGGTGCTCGTCTGACTGGAATACCTGTTGACGCCAGTGGAAATCTTCCGACTTCCGGTGGTTCTCCCGTACCGTTAAAAATCAACACTGGGGACCTCGCGCCACGACCGACCGGAGGGGCGGCGGCGCCATTCAAAGCGATTCAGACGCTGCTTAATCTAAACTCGGGTTCTGTAGTGCCCACAGTGGCGTTTGCTCCTGCCGCTCGCGTTCCTGCAAGCTACAATGAATCAACCTCGGTTTCTGTTTTTGATAGCTTAGGGAATTCGCACATGCTGCAAACGTTTTATGTAAAAATGGCCACTGCCGGAGAATGGGAGGTTCATGCCGTTTTAGATCCCGATCTGACAGGCAGCACAGCTGTTAAGCTTGTTCCCAACCTTACTTTCAATAACTTAGGTCAGTTGACAACGCCAGCGCCAAACATTCCTGTTCCTATCACAGGTCTCGCATATACCAACGGTGCAGCCCCCCCGAATTTGACAATCGATTTCACAGGAACCACGCAATTCGGCTCCAAATTCAATGCAAAAAGTACCCAGGATGGCTTCTCATCCGGCCGCTTGTCAAGTTTTACTACTGGAGCCGATGGCACTATTACCGGCACTTACACTAATGGCAATGCCGCTCCGCTTGGCAAGGTGGTGCTGGCCGATTTTACTAACCCGAATGGACTCCAATCGCTCGGAAATAATCTCTGGGCCGCCACTGCCGCTTCCGGCAATGCCTCGGTAGGTTCGCCTAATTCTGGAAGCCGCGGTGTCTTGCAATCTTCTGCGGTAGAAGAGTCGAATGTTGATCTGACCGCCGAGTTGGTCAACATGATTACCGCGCAAAGGATTTATCAGGCGAACGCCCAAACCATCAAGACGCAGGATCAAGTGATGCAGACCTTGGTTAACTTGAGATGATTTTGCGCTCGCATGCTGAAATTGGCGATTTTGGCCTTGGCATTAATGGTGCGTTGATATTCTTTGTAAATGGCATTGAGGAGACCGCATGGACCGCATGATTTATACCGCGATGACAGGCGCCAAGCATATCCTGGAGCAGCAGGCAAATAATTCACACAATCTGGCGAATGCAACAACCACCGGTTTTCGTTCGCAGATAGATGCGTTCAGGGCAGTTTCCGTCATCAGTGAAGGCTTGCCTACGCGGGCATTTGTGGTCGACTCAACGGTCGGCACCGATTTTAGTCCGGGTCCCATCCAGCAAACCGGGCGTGCCCTTGATCTGGCAGTGCAGGGAAACGGCTGGATCGCGGTACAAAAAGACGATGGAAGCGAGGCTTATACCCGTCACGGAAGTCTGAAATTGAATGAAAATGGGGTCTTGCAAACGCATTCCGGTCTGAGCGTAATGGGCGATGCGGGTCCGATCAGCATTCCACCCGACGTTGCCATAACAATCGCCAAGGATGGCACCGTATCGAGCGTTCCGGTCGGTGGCCAGTTGTCAGCCGTGACAGTGCTGGGTCGGATCAAGCTGGTTAATCCGCCTGAGGATACTTTGGTGCGTGGTGAGGATGGGTTGTTTGTGCTGAAAGATGGCAACCCGGCAGATGCTGATGCAGGCGTCACCGTCCTGAGTGGAGCGCTCGAAGGCAGTAATGTAAATGTCGCCGATGCCATGGTCAACATGATCAGTTTGGCACGCCAGTTCGAGATGCAGATGAAATTAATACAAAATGCCGATACCAATGCCAACAAGGCAAGTCAAATTCTGAACTTGTCATAGCTGTGGCAATTGATTAGCTTGTGAGGCTTCGGCGCATTCGGCGTGATAGTGTGAGTATATTTTATACACGTAATGAATATGTGCGGTAATCGTTATGAAAATGGCGATACTCCTTGTTTTATGAAAATCGTTGTGTTCTGAGCTTGGTTCGTGACTTTTGTAGATAAGTGCTTAACATCAGTTAATAACTGATGTTAAGCACTTATCCTGAGCACAGATTGAAACGACTTTTGTAGGTTGGGTTAGCGGTTTCATCGCGTAACCCGACATTTGCGGCTGGGAATGTCGGGTTACGCTATCGCTGACCCAACCTACTGATTCAGATTCGTTTTGCTTGTGAAGTGCGTAACATCAGTTATTAACTATTGTTGTTGATGGCCAATCTGGAGATTTAAATGATTCGTTCCTTATGGATCGCAAAAACCGGTCTTGATGCGCAGCAGACGCAGATGGATGTGATTGCCAATAATCTGGCCAATGTCAGCACTAGTGGCTTCAAGCGCTCACGCGCAGTATTTGAGGATTTGTTGTATCAGACCCTGCGCCAGCCTGGTGCGCAGTCATCGCAACAAACACAATTGCCCTCCGGCCTGCAGATTGGTACTGGTGTGCGCACCGTCGCAACAGAACGAATTTTTACCCAAGGCAACCTGCAACAGACTGGCAATAGCAAAGACATAGCTATTCAGGGTGAGGGATTTTTTCAAGTGTTATTGCCAGATGGCACCACTGCATATACCCGCGATGGCTCGTTTCAAGTCGATAGCCAAGGGCAATTAGTCACCGCAAGCGGTTTTGCGATACAACCGTCGATGACCATACCAGCGGACACACTCAGCATCACAGTTGGCCGTGATGGCACCGTATCGATAACCCAGCCTGGTTCAACAGCACCGGTGCAAGTAGGCTCGCTGCAACTGGCAACTTTCGTCAACTCGGCCGGTCTGCAAAGTATGGGTGAAAACCTGTACGCCGAAACAGCGGCTTCCGGCACAGCCAACACCAATACGCCGGGCTCCAATGGCGCCGGATTGATTTCGCAGGGCTACGTTGAAACCTCGAATGTGAATGTGGCGGAGGAATTGGTCAACATGATTCAGACCCAGCGCGCTTATGAAATCAACAGCAAGGCAATCTCAACTTCTGATCAGATGCTGCAGCGGCTCACTCAACTATGAGATCTGAGTATCAAGCATTAACAATTTATTGGACGCGTTTTTTGTGGTCAGTGCATACCATTGCCATGCGTGGAGTTAAGGCAGTTTGTCAGTTGCGAGGCGCTACTGCCCTGCAGGCAATCAGTTTGGCGGTAATAGTGTCCGGCTGCGGTGTAACACCGAATTCGATTGTTTTGCAGCCAACGACGGCCAAACCAATATCGCCATCGGTTCTGCCGCAAGCAAACGGCGCGATATTTCAGAGTGCCGCTTATCGCCCTTTGTTCGAGGATCGGCGGGCGCGCATGATTGGCGATATTCTCACCATCGTCATCACTGAAAAAACCAGTGCCGGCAAGGCGTCGGCAAACTCTAGCAGCAAATCGGGAAGCACCAATTTCGCAGCGCCATTATTATTTGGTAGAACCGCGGCGGTTGGCCTGCAGGCCAGTTCAGCCAATAAACTCGATGGCAAAGGAGCAGAGACTGCAAGTAATAATTTTACAGGCACCTTGGGCGTCACCGTGGTTGACGTGCTGCAAAACGGTAATTTGGTGGTTAGCGGCGAAAAGCAAATTGCCTTTGATGGAGGCGCCGAATTCGTACGGTTCTCCGGTGTGGTTAGTCCGGACATGATCAGCGCCGGCAATATTGTATCTTCAACCAAGGTTGCAGATGCACGGGTTGAATACCGCACTAATAGCCAACTCGATAGCGCGCAAGTGATGTCATTGCTTAGCCGATTTTTCTTGAGTTTTATACCACTGTAACTCTGGTTTCTGGATTAAAAATGCAATACTGGAAAGTCAGAACTTCGTCTTTTGCACTAAAAGTAGTAGCGACAATGTTCGCAATAGCATGTCTGCATGTGAGCCCACTGGCGCACGCAGAACGGCTTAAGGACCTTGCCAGCATTCAAGGGGTACGACAAAATCAACTGATCGGTTATGGTCTGGTGGTCGGTCTCGATGGTAGCGGCGACCAGACAACACAGACGCCATTCACCGTGCAAAGCGTGGTCAGCATGTTGCAACAGTTGGGCGTCAACCTGCCTTCTGGCGTCAATTTGCAACTGAAAAATGTTGCTGCCGTTGTTGTGACTTCTTCCTTGCCAGCATTTGCACAACCTGGTCAAACCCTGGATATTACGGTTTCCTCTATGGGTAACGCCAAGAGTCTGCGGGGTGGAACATTGCTGATGACGCCCTTAAAAGGTGCTGATAATCAGATTTATGCGATGGCACAGGGCAATATCGTCGTCGGTGGCGTGGGCGCTTCTGCCAACGGCAGCAAGGCGCAGATTAATCACCTGAGTGTTGGGCGTGTTTCTGCTGGTGCAACTGTCGAGCGGGCAGTTGCTTCTTCTCTCGGAGAAGGCAATGTCATTCATCTGGAACTTAATAGCACCGATTTTTCAACTGCCAGTCGTGTGGTCGCGGCAGTAAATCAGCATTTCGGCGCGGGTACCGCAGCAGCTGTGGATGGCCGGGTTATTCGTGTTCGCACGCCGCAATCGAGTGATGCGCGCGTGTCGTTCCTGGGCACATTGGAAAGTTTGAATGTAAATCCGGCGCAATTGGCAGCGAAGGTGATTTTGAATGCGCGAACAGGCTCGATTGTCATGAACCAATCCGTCACCCTGGACAGCTGCGCCGTGGCACACGGCAATCTATCGGTCGTTATCAAATCCGAACCGGTGATAAGTCAGCCCGCTCCCTTCTCAAAAGGCCAGACCGTGGTGACCGGAGTGTCGCAGATAGAGATAAACAAGGAGCCTGGGCAAGTGCTGATGCTCAGGGCCGGCGTATCACTGGTCGAAGTCGTACGGGCCTTAAATGCCATTGGCGCCACCCCCCAGGACTTGGTAGCCATTTTGCAGGCAATGAAAGCTGCAGGCTCTCTGCGTGCTGAGCTTGAAATAATATAGGACGGTTCTCATGATTAATCAGAGTGATCTATCCGGAAAACTCGCAATTGACGCAAATAGCCTGAATGATTTGCGCCAACTCTCGAAACAGAATTCTCCTGAGGCTTTAAAGGCAACGGCAAAACAGTTCGAGGCCTTGCTCATGGGTATGATGCTCAAGAGCATGCGTCAGGCGAGCGCGCAAGATGGTGTCTTTGATAACGAGCAGAGCCGGATGTATACATCCATGCTCGATCAGCAACTCAGCCAGACCTTGGCCAGTAAGGGCTTGGGACTGGCAGATGTGCTGACGCGACAATTGTCCAATACGGTTGCGGCGCCGCAGTCATTGTCAGAACAAGTTGCGCAACTTGCCTCTAATTCGGCTTCTGTTTCTCCATCTGCAATCAACATGCAACCTGCGATAAAGGCCTATCAAAAAACGGTTGATGCAGTGATAGGCGCGAAAAAATTGGCTTCTTCCTTGCCATCGCATGTCCAGGCCTTTCGTGATCAGCTTTTATCGCATGCGGAAGTGGCAAGCAAGGCAACCGGTATTCCTGCCAAATTCATGCTGGCGCAAGCTGCGTTGGAAAGTGGTTGGGGACGCAAGCAAATCGTTGGCGCCGATGGCACCGTTAGCCATAATCTGTTCGGCATCAAGGCTACCGGAGGCTGGAAGGGGCGGGTGGTCAATGTTTCTACAACCGAGTATGTGAATGGGGTGCCGCAGCGGCAGATGGAAAAATTCCGTGCCTACGATTCTTATGCGGATTCTTTTCAGGATTACGCAAACCTCATGCGCAATAATCCGCGTTATGAAAACGTGTTGGCTAACGCCAGTGACGCAAAAGGTTTTGCACAAGGATTGCAACGTGCCGGTTACGCAACAGATCCCCATTACGCCGACAAGGTGATGCGCATTATTAATACTTCGTTATCTGGCTAATTAACCGCGCAACCGCGGCAAGTCGGACGGCATTCATGTTTAAAATTCCCCGGCGTTAAAGATTCCACCCCGCATGTCGAAAACCAAGATACTTAGTTACAGCAAAAAAGAGAACAGACATGGGATCCAGTATATTAAGCATCGCTCAAAGCGCGCTCGCTGCTGCGCAAGTCGGTATTAGTACAACCGGGCACAATATTGCCAATTCCAAAACCCCGGGATACAGCCGGCAGGTAGTGACGCAGAGCACGGCAACAGCACAAAATTACGGCTATGGATTTGTTGGTCAGGGCACCGAAATATCCTCCGTCAAGCGCATCTATAGTGATTATCTTGGTGATCAAGTTAATTCCGCACAGTCTTCCTACAGCGGATTAAGCACCTACTATAATCAGATTAGCCAGATTAATAATATGCTTGGCAACTCTTCAACAGGTCTGTCGCCGGCAATTCAAGATTTTTTCAAAGGGATAAATGATCTCGCCGCTAATCCGAGCTTGGTGTCGGCGCGTCAGGCCACGTTATCTTCCGCACAGGCGCTAGCCTCCAGTTTTCAATCAATGGATGTGCGCTTCGATGAAATACGCCAAGGCGTCAATCAGGAAATTGCAGGCACTGTAGACACAATCAACAGTTATGCAAAACAGATTGCCGAACTCAATGCCACCATAAGCAAGCTGCAAGGCGCTACCGGCAATAACGTTCCCAATGATTTATATGATCAGCGCGACCAACTGGTGCAGAACTTGAGCGAAGAAGTCAAGGTTTCTGTGGTCAAACAAGACGGTGGCAATTACAGCATATACATTGGCAATGGCCAGGCTTTGGTGGCCGGGGTGCAGTCATATAATTTGGCGGCAACCGGCACTCAGGACTTTGGCGTCAGTTACCAACTCGGGGCGACTACCGTAGCCTTGGCAGAAAGTAGCTTGAATGGCGGCAAACTGGGCGGCCTGTTCGATTTTCGCAGCCAGATATTGGGTAAGGCGCAGGATGCTTTGGGAAGTCTTGCAGAATCGATTGCAACGACATTCAATGATCAGCATAGAAGCGGGGCGGATTTAAAAGGGAACCCCGGAGAAAATTTCTTTAATTTTGAAACTGGTTTAGGCGCAAAATCTTTCAGTGTTGCCATTACGGACACCTCCAAAATTGCCGCCGCAGCACTTGTGTTTACTGAACCCGGATCTTTAAACACTGGATTGGGAAAGATTAGTGCCGCTGTTGTCAGTACCACACCGGCCACCTCACCTCCGACAATTCCAACTGCATCTCTGACATACAACGCATTATTAATCCCCCCAAATTTCACTGTCTCAATAACTAATCCAGATGGATCATCTACAGTCTCTACAGTCTCTTATCCAGATCCAACTGCACAACCGATTAAGATTGGTGATGTAAGTTTCACTATCACAGGCAAACCAAGTGATAAAGATACTTTCACAGTAGGCTCAAGCACCAGCGGCGTAGGCGACGGCACCAATGCCTTAGTATTGGCGGGATTACAGACATCGATTCATGCAATCGATGGCATCAGCACTAAGACCACTTACCAAGGCGCTTACTCTCAATTGGTCAGTCTGGTTGGCAACAAAACCAGGGAGGTTCAAGTTACTGGCGAGTCGGAGAAGCAGCGCTTGTCATTGGTAGTGCAGTCACAGCAAAGCGTGTCCGGCGTCAATCTTGATGAGGAAGCGTCAAATTTACTGCGTTATCAGCAAGCCTATCAGGCAGCCGGCAAAGTGATGCAGATTGCCAGCGACATGTTCGATGTTTTGCTGAGCCTCGGTCGATAAGGAGAATTTATTATGCGCATCAGTACCAATACCATGTATGACGTAGGGTCCGCCCGCATCAGTGAGTTGCAATCGGATTTAGCCAAAATGAATCAGCAAGCATCTTCCACTCGCAGAATCATGACGCCGGAAGATGATCCGGTCGGCGCTGCGCGGGCTGTGGTCGTGACGCAGGCCCAGTCGGTGAATAAACAATTCGGTGTCAATCGCCAGAACGCTCAAAGTGCTCTCAATGCTGAAAATGGCGCGCTAGATAGCGTTGTAACCTTGTTGCAGGATGCCCAATCTATAGTGGTTCATGCAGGCAATGGAACATTGACCGATACCGACCGCGGTTATCTGGCAACGGAATTGCGTGGGCGTTATGAAGAATTGCTGGGGCTGGCAAATACCAAGGATGGCACCGGCAACACGTTGTTTGCAGGGTATCAAACGTCATCTGAGGCATTCGTAGAAGTTACTACGACCGATCCCGTAACAACTACTGTGACCAAAGCAGTCGAGTACAAAGGCGATCAGGGGCAACGGATGTTGCAGGTCGATACTTCGCGAAAGATGGCCTTGAGCGATACCGGCGAAGTGGTGTTTGGCAGCGGTGGCAGCAGTGTATTCAAGGCTCTGGACGACATCATCAAGCTATTGCAGACCCCGAAAGCGAATGTTGTTGCCGCTGACATGACCAGGGCTAGCGGAGCTCTGAACAACTCCTATGAAAAAGTACTGGATGTCCGCACTTCGGTCGGAACACGTCTGAAGGAATTAGACTCGCTCGACGACACCGGCGCGGATCGGGAAATACAGTACCAGACCACATTGTCGCAGTTGCAGGATTTGGATATGGTGAAATCTTTCAGCGACATTGCACAGCTAAAATTCGTACTCGAGGCGGCGCAGTTGGCTTACGTTAAAACCACTTCGTTATCTTTGTTTAACTTTATCAGCTAGTTTTTTTTATCTATCCTGTCAGCGCTTTAGCACAGATGCTGTCGTTGATATTTGCCTGACGCTTTCAAACGCCTCCTGAAACAGTTTTTCCAGTGGCACTGCCAAATAGGGTAGTGCCACTGCGATAAGGATGAATCCAACGCTCAAGGTTACCGGGAAACCTATTCCGAAAATATTCAATTGCGGCGCGGCACGGGTCAGGATGCCCAGCGCAATGTTGGTGATCAGGAGCGCCGCCAGAATAGGCAGTGACAGTTGTAATCCCGCGCTGAAAATCTTCCCACCCCAAATCGCAAGATGATAAAAGCCTTGTGCCTCCAAAGGTGCCGACACGATAGGTAGCGTCAGAAAACTCTCCGCCAGCGTTGAGACCAGCAACAAATGGCCATCGATTGCAAGAAACGCCAACGTCGCAATCAATGCGAAAAACTGGCCGATCGCAGTCGATTGGCCGTGTGACTGCGGGTCAAAGAAAGTGGCGAAACTTAGCCCCATGGTCATGCCGGTAAGAGCGCCTGCCATTTCCACTGCTGCAAATATGATGCGCATTGCGAATCCCATAGCCAGCCCAAGAATGAACTGCTGGGCCAGTATCAACAATCCTTGAAACGAGATTGGGTCCAGCGCAGGCAAAGCCGGCACCAGCGGCGCGATGATGATCGATAAAAAAAATCCAAATCCAATCTTGACTTGTACGGGCACACTGACATTGCCAAAAATGGGCGCAGCAGCAACCAAACCGAGGATACGACTTAGAGGCCATATCAAGCCTGCAATCAATGCGTTTAATTCAACACTGGAAAATGTGACCATTATTATTATTATTGAGAGTTATTCTGCGCAGATGCCGTGCAGTGAGTAATATGCCGCAAAATAATATGCTTCATATGAATACAATCGTGTGTATTTTTTGGAATGTACTGTTTTATTGCGGAATATGGCTATATTTTAGCTATACTCCCATGTGAATTTTTAAATCTGTGTGTTGGGCTTCGCAAGCTCAGCGCCAACCTACAGCTCAAAGCATTCTGCGGGGTCAACCATTCTCCTGTAGGGGCGGGTTCCAAACCCGCCCTTTCCCCGCCAAAGTTGCGATGTCGGCCTAAGAATTGCGTTTCTTTGAAGTTATCCGGACAAATTCGATATGCCGGTAAACACGCTTCGCATGTAATCCAGCATGATTGAAAGCATCCACGGTCCGGCAATGATTAAAGCTACAAATATGCCTACCAGCTTCGGGATGAATGACAACGTTGCTTCATTGATTTGCGTGGCGGCCTGGAAAATACTGACTATCAAGCCAATTATCAGCGCTGTGAGCAGCATTGGTGCGGCAACCATCAATGTGATCTCCATTGCATGACGGCCCATCGACATTACGCTTTCAGGTGTCATGGCGATCTCAGTAAAAACTCTCTGCCAATGAGCCGATCAGTAGCTGCCAGCCATCCACCAGAACAAACAACATCATCTTGAACGGCAGCGCAACAATCGCCGGCGACACCATCATCATACCCATCGACATGAGTACGCTGGCCACCACCATGTCGATGATCAGAAATGGAATAAAAATGGCAAACCCAATCTGAAAAGCGGTTTTCAATTCACTGGTGACAAAAGCGGGAATCAGTATCCGCAAAGACACATCTTCCGGCCCCTGTAACTGCCCGGAGTTGGAAAGCTTTACGAATAGCGCCAAATCGGCCTGGCGCGTCTGTTTCAGCATGAAAGCCTTGAGCGGTACGGCGCCTTTATCGAGCGCCTCGGTCATCGTGATTTTGTTTTCCGATAAAGGCTGGTAGGCATCAACATATATCTTGTCCAGCACCGGCCCCATGACGAAAAAAGTCAGGAATAGGGTAAGGCCCAGCAGAACCTGATTAGGCGGAGCCGACTGTGTGCCCAGCGCTTGTCGCAGCAGAGATAACACGATGATGATGCGGGTGAAACTGGTCATCATCAGTAGACCAGCCGGCAAAAATGAAAGGGAAGTCAGGAGCAGCAGGGTTTGCACGCTCAGCGAATAGTTTTGCC
This sequence comes from Gelidimonas diazotrophica, assembly GCF_055694025.1. Classification (NCBI taxonomy): domain Bacteria; kingdom Pseudomonadati; phylum Pseudomonadota; class Betaproteobacteria; order Burkholderiales; family Oxalobacteraceae; genus Gelidimonas; species Gelidimonas diazotrophica. The sequence continues at coordinate 2,185,361 of NZ_CM146349.1, read as the reverse complement.
CGCCACCTGCGGCTGGGGTGCTGGTGATGGCCTGCAACCCGCTCGCCTGTGCGAATGAAAGTGCAGGAATAATCAGCAAAATCAGGGGTAGCAGATAGGGCAGCAGGCAAGTGTTTATCTGTGTTGCAGATTTTGCGGCAGGCTGCGAGGTGCGGTAATGTCGTTGCATGAGTAGATTACTTGGCATTGCGTTTCTCAATGGTTTGCTTCAACCATTCAGAAAAAGTTTTTGTGATAGGCGGGGATTCTGGGTCCAGAGGTATCTCTTGACGCGGCATGGTGGCCAATGCATTGATTCTTCCTGGTGTGACACCCACCACAATCCACTGACCAGCAGTTTCCACTACCAGAATACGTTCTCTGGCGCCGACACTGACGCCACCCACAATTTTTACTGCTGCGCTGCCGGTAAATTGCCGTCCACCGAATCGTTTGAGCAACCACGCGGTTGCGGCCATCAGTCCCAAAACAGCAAGCAGACCCAACAATACTTGAGTGAGATTGCCGGTGGTAGCGTTAGCGCCTTGTTCTGTCGCCGAATGGGCTGTAACGCAGAACAAGGCAAACAGGCACGCGCTAAATAGTTGGTATCGTCGGCATGGTCGGCGGATCATTTGTTGAGTTTTCTAATCCGCTCGGACGGCGTGATGATATCGGTTAAGCGAATACCGAATTTATCGTTTACGACCACTACTTCACCTTGCGCGATCAGGCAGCCATTGACCAGCACATCCATCGGTTCCCCCGCCAGACCATCGAGCTCCACCACTGAGCCTTGCGCCAGTTGCAAAAGATTTTTGATTGCAATTTTAGTGCGGCCAAGCTCCACCGTTAGCTGCACAGGAATATCAAGAATGAAATCAATATCGTTGTGAGTTCCACCCTTGACTTTTTGACCAGAAAAATCCTGAAAGATAGCTGCTGCTGCCGGCTGGCTTTTCAGTGCAACTGCTTCTGCCTTTTCCTGTTCGGCGATAGCAGCACCCCAGTCATCTTCTGCAATTGTTTGAGCGTCTAAGTCATCTGCCATTTGTATCTCCTTGTGCCATTTCGTTTGATTGGTAGGTCAACAATTTTTCGACACGTAATGCATATTGGCCATTAAATACTCCGTAGCTGCAATCCATGACGGGAACGCCATCTACTGTTGCCGCAACAGTTTCGGGGATCGAGAATGGAATGACATCACCGGCTTTCATATTCATGATCTCGCCCAGGGTAATTTTGGCCAAGCCCAGATTTGCAACAATCTCGACTTCCGCAATCTGGATCTGCTGCGTCATCAGTCGCACCCAACGCTTATCGACTTCCAGTGCCTCGCCCTGCAGGCTGCTGGTAAGAGTGTCGCGGATCGGTTCGATCATCGAATAAGGCATGCAAAAGTGCATTTCGCCGCTGACAGACCCCAGTTCCAGGGTAAATGTTGTAGCTACAACGACTTCGTTCGGGGTTGCGATATTGGCAAACTGGGTGTTCATTTCTGAACGTATATATTCGAATTCAACCGGATATACGGGCTCCCATGATTTTGCGTAAGCCTCGAAAACGACACTTAGTATGCGTTGAATGATGCGTTGCTCAGTTTGGGTAAAATCTCTGCCTTCCACTCGGGTGTGAAATCGGCCATCGCCGCCAAAAAGATTATCGACAATCAGGAATACCAGATTTGGATCGAACACCATGAGGGCAGTACCACGCAGCGGCTTCATGTGCACCAAATTGAGATTGGTTGGCACTACCAAATTGCGTATGAATTCGCTGTATTTTGAAACGCGCACGGTGCCAACGGATACTTCGCAACTGCGCCGCAGGAAGTTGAACAAGCCTATGCGCAATAAGCGTGCAAAACGCTCATTAATGATTTCAAGCGTTGGCATTCTGCCACGTACAATGCGTTCTTGCGTGGCAAGATTGTAGGGCCGTACACCGGAGGTATCTTCAGGCGCATGGATGTCATCCTGATCGCCGTTGACGCCCTTGAGCAGGGCGTCAACCTCTTCCTGGGAAAGGAAATTATCAGCCATCGCGCTACTGAATTATAAAAGAGGTAAAGAACACGCTTGACACATGCTGTGGTTTTCCTTGTGGGGAAAAAGGTTGTTTTAACAGCGCTACAATTTCCTTGGAAAGCTGCTTCTTACCCTCTGTGGATGCAATCTCGGAAGGTTTTTTACTGGAAAGTAGCATGAGTAAGCGATTGCGGACTTGCGGCATATTCTGCTTGAATATCTCAACTTGTTTCTCGTCTTCAACTTGTAATGTGAAAGCTATCTGGAGATATTGGCCGCCATCTTCCGACTGCAGGTTGACTGTAAATGATTCCAGGTTGAGGAACACCGGCGGTGCTTCCGATATGTGTTTAGCTGCATTTTTCGAAGAAGCGCTTTTCTTATTCAAATACAGTGCGCCTGCAGAACCACCTATGCCAATTGTGATTATGGCAATACCTATAGTCAGAAATAGTTTTTTCCTGGATTTTCCTGATTTTTCTTCTGCAGGATCAGCCTTCATATCTTCTTTTGGGGCTGCTTTTGCCATCTTGTTTCCTATCGTCCTACATTAGTGCATTGGTGCATTATCTTCGTGCGCCATTGTGACAAAGTGACGTTGCAGATGCAATGAAAAGAGCGGGATGCTAGCGCATATTTATTTCTTTTGCATTGCGCTGGATATATCCGGGCTACATGTATATTGCTAAAGAGTACATTCATGCAAAGGCATCTATCAATCCCATCTGGATTGTTCGGTTGGCGCCTAGGGTAATGGGTGGGACATCTTCCGAGTGCGCGTTGTCCCCGGTGGTTTGAGCGCCCATTCTGCTGCCCGAACCGCTTTGCCCGTCATGCTGGTTCGGCATATTGCTGCTTACGTTGGCCTGACCTAGCGCAATGCCTGCTTCATTCATCATTTCGCGCAGCCTCGGCAAGGCAGCTTCGAGCGCTTGCCGGACTTCAGGTTGGGCCGCAATGAAGGTCGCATCAGCCGAATCTTTACTGATGTTCAAGATCACCTGCAATGGTCCAAGGTCTGGCGGATTGAGCGACAAAGTGGCAGTTTGTTGCGTTGCGCCTACCATCAATGTAATTTTTTGTCCCAAGGCCTGGTTCCAGGCACTGCTTCCCACGTACGGCGTCAATTTGTCAGAAACAGGGTTTGTTGCAGCTTCACCGACTTCCTGCGCGATTGTCTGCGATGCCACCATGTTTGCAGCAATCGTTGTCGACTGGGAATCGGATTTTTGCAGTGTTGCAGCATCCGTCAATAATCTTGCATCGCCGTTCTTATTCATACTCTGAATCAAATCAGGCGCTGGTTTGCTAGCGTCATCATTGAGCAAGTCCTGTTTTTTTGTATTTTCCAGGAATGTACGGTCTGTTACCGGGTTGCTATGCTTGCCTTTTCCAATCACAGGATCAGAACCGTCATCGACTTTCGACAGCGCATTTTTGCCAGGTAGTGTGTCATCCAATTTTTCTACTGGTTGACGCACATTTGCAACCAGCGCCAATAGCTTGGCTTCGTCATCGACCTTGGACAACTTGTCTTTGTCAGACAGTGTGTCATCCAATTTTTCTGCCGGTTGGCGGATATTTGCAACCAACGCCAATAGCTCGGCTGTAGCGGATGGTGTCGCTTCAGTGGGATTGCGGGCTATGTCGTCGGTTTTTTTGATTTCTCTTTTACCATCGACCTCGTCCTCTACCGGCGCGGCATCAGGACCCATCTTTGAAGCACTCTCAGATGTTTTTTTGCTGTTCGCAGCATCACTGTTTTTTTTGACGGGACTGCTATCGCTGTGATTGGCTACTTGGCGCGCCAGCATCTGCTTGAATGACAGATCTTTCGAGGCCGTGTTATCGGCTGGTTTGCTGATTGGCGCAGCTTGCTGATTGGCGCTAACTGGGCTAAATATCAAGGGTGTTTGCATTTTTTCACCGGTCATCATGGTAAATGTTTATTTTTCTACTACCGTTTGTAGGTTCGTAGCCTTGCCGCATGCTCATCCATCAGCTTTTGATCGCGCTTACTTTCAAGTCGTTGCGCTTCCTCCTGTGCGCGCTGGGAGAGGGCGCCGAACGACATTTTTTTACGTGCATTTGCTTGCCATACAGACCGGCTTTCAGCGATGCGCTTTTTCTCATGTTCCACAACCACTTCTTGACCGATGATGGCGCTGTCAAGCTTGCCTAAGAAAACCTGATAATTCTGATGGCTAAGGATACTAAGGCCAACCGACCGGGTGGATTCGAGGCGTGCCGCATAATCATCTCGATATTGATGCAGTAATGCCAGCTTTTGTTCTGCTTCTCCGCCGGCACGGATTGCTGCACCCAACATCTTGGCAGCATCGTCCGTTTTCTTTTCTGCCAATGAAATCAGTGTGTTTAGTTGAGAAGTGGATGCCATGATGCGTTCATTTTAATTTTATTTCTACTATTGCCATCGTCAGAATAGAGCGGTAAGTTGCTCTAAACTTTCTTGAATGCCGGCACGCTCAGAGATTGCTTGTTGCAGAAATGATTCTATTTTTGAATGCAATGCGATGGCTTTGTCCAATACGGGATCGGTTCCGTGACTGTAGGCGCCGACACTGATCAAATCGCGGTTACGTTCATAGCGCGAGTACAGTTGTTTCAGATGCCGTGCCTGCTCCTGCTGTTGTGGCGAGGTGATGTTGTTCATGGCGCGGCTGATCGACTGCTCAATATCGATCGCTGGATAATGCCCGCTTTCGGCCAGCGTTCTGTTGAGTACGATATGGCCGTCCAGAATGGCCCGCGCCGCATCTGCAATCGGATCTTGTTGATCATCGCCTTCCGTTAGCACGGTGTAGAAAGCGGTAATCGAGCCGCCATTGATATCACCGTTGCCAGCACGCTCGACCAGAATCGGCAATTTGGCAAAAACAGAGGGTGGATATCCTTTGGTTGCTGGCGGCTCGCCAATGGCAAGTGCTATCTCGCGTTGTGCCATCGCGTAGCGCGTTAAGGAATCCATGATTAACAATACATGCTTGCCCTGATCGCGGAAATGTTCCGCAATCGCGGTTGCATAAGCGGCGCCTTGCAATCGCATCAGCGGCGGGGTATCGGCGGGAGCCGCAACCACCACAGAACGCGCCAGCCCTTGCGCTCCCAATATTTGCTCAATGAACTCCTTGACTTCCCTGCCACGTTCACCAATCAGCCCAACTACAATCACATCAGCCGCGGTGTAACGCGCCATCATCCCAAGCAGTACGCTCTTGCCCACACCAGAACCTGCGAACAGGCCCATCCTCTGGCCGCGACCCACCGTCAGGATGCTATTGATGGCGCGAACACCCACATCAAGAATGTCGGTAATCGGAGCGCGCGATAACGGGTTGGCTGCTCTTACATTGAGCGGAGCCGTATGCGTTGCAAGAATAGGGCCCAGGTTGTCCAGTGGACGGCCGGCCCCATCCAGCACCCGGCCCAGCAGTTCTGCGCCAACAGGGAGATGGCGGGTGCGATCACTAGGGCGGCGGCGCGGATGCATGACTTGCCCCGGACTAGGCAAGGTATGAATAATCTCGACCGGAAAAACACGCGCCCCCGGTGCAATCCCTTCGACGTCGTTTTGCGGCATCAGAAAAATGCGTTCACCGTCAAAGCCAACCACTTCGGCCTCAATAAGGGTGCCATTATTTAACGGGATGGTGCAACCACTGCCAATTGGCAATTTCAGGCCGACCGCCTCCATCACCAATCCGGCTACGCGTGTGACGCGGCCCGATACTTGCATTGGTTCCGCGATTGCCAGCAGCTCGCTGCAATCGTGCAGGTACGCTTGCCAGCGAGCGCTGTGCGATTGGCTGGTCACTGCGCTAGCCAGTCTGCTTGGGAATCCAGTGCGCTGGCAATGCGATGCCAGCGGGATTGTGTGGTGGCATCGATCTGATTGCTGCCTGTTTCAATCCGACAGCCACCGCGTTCCATCGACGGCTCTTCCTTGACACGCCAGCCTGCTTCCTCCAGAGCTGCTCCAAGCTGTTCTCTGATGAGGGAAGCATCGTTGGGATTAAGAAAAAGCAATGCCGGCTGCACCAGATTGGGCAGGTAATGGATGGCTTCGCTAACGATCGGAAGCACCAGCTCGGGGCGAATTTTTAGTGCATTTTTGAGCATTGCCTTGGATAGATCCAGCGCCAAATCCATAAGGTCTTTGGCGATCAATTCGTCAGCCCTGGCGACCTGTTCATTAAACGTTTCTGCTATTTTTAGCAAAATATCGCGTTCGGCGGCGGCTGCACTGCGCCCTTGCGCCAATCCAGCGGCATGACCTTCCTTGCGTCCGTCGGCATAACCTTGCAAGCGGGTTGTTTCATGGATTGCGGCAATCTGTTCAGCTGTCGGCAGGGCAATTTGCGCTGGCATATCCTGCGACTGCACCGGCTTCTCGTCACCGAACGAAGCCATCTCCCATCGTTGATAAGCGGATAACTGTTCTTTCGGGATCAAGTGACTAGACATACGAATCGTCGCCTTTACCACCCAGGATGATTTGCCCTTCCTCTGCCAGGCGACGGATAATCTGCAGAATCTGCTTTTGCTGCGCCTCGACCTCGGACAACCGGACCGGTCCTTTGGAATCCAGATCTTCGCGCATCATTTCACCGGCGCGCTGCGACATGTTCTTGAAAATCTTCTCACGCAATTCCTGTCCGGCGCCTTTGAGCGCGACGATGAGGGTCTCCGACTGTACTTCGCGCAATAAAAGCTGAATACCGCGATCGTCGATATCCATGATGTTTTCGAATACGAACATTTCATCCATGATTTTCTGCGCCATGTCAGCGTCATAGCTTTTCAGACTATCCATTGTGGATGCTTCGTTTTCGCCGCTCATGAAGTTCAGGATTTCTGCAGCGGTGCGAATGCCCCCCATTGGTTGTTTTTTCAGACTTTCATTTCCGATAAGCAGTTTTGTCAGGACGTCATTGAGTTCGCGTAATGCGGTCGGCTGCACCCCGTCCAGCGTGGCAATGCGTAGCACCACATCGTTACGCAGGCGCTCAGTAAAGTGGGAGAGAATTTCGCATGCCTGATCGCGCTCCAGATGCACCAGTATGGTGGCGATGATCTGCGGATGTTCATTGTGGATCAGATCGGAAACGGATTGCGAATCCATCCACTTCAAGCTTTCAATTCCGCTGGCATCCCTGCCGCCCAAAATACGGTTCAGCAGTGAGGACGCCTTGTCGTCGCCCAAGGCCTTAGTCAATACGGAACGGATATAGTCATCCGAATCCAGTCCCAGCGAGGAATTTTTGGTTGCTTCGATACTGAAAGACGCCAATACGGTTTCAACCTGTTCGTGCGGAATGGATTTCATGGTGGCCATCGCGGCCCCCAGCTTTTGCACATCGCGCGGGCCCAGATGCCGCATGACTTCAGCCGCTTCGTTTTCGCCTAGTGCCAGCATGAGAACAGCCGCTTTAATTACGCCCTCATCACTCATTGCTATTGACCCACGATTTCACGACGTTGGCCACAATTTTAGGATTCTCTTTTGCCAGTTGCTTGGCTGTCTCCAGATTTTTCTCGTAACCGGAAAGCTGGCGTTTTTCCTGTTCCAGCATTTTGGCTGCATTCCCGATCTGGACCGGATCTTCGCCTCCATCAGGCGCAGGCAAGGTTTCTGCACCGTTGATTGTGACAGCGCCCTGACTGGTCAGCTTGCGCAGCATCGGCTTTAAGACACGGAAGAACAGGTAAAGCAAAACAATTCCGGCCAACAGATACTTGCCGATTTCCTTTGCTAACTGGATCATATCCGGCTGCTTCCACAACGGTAGTTCGGCAATGGCTTCTTCTTCCATACCGGCAAACGGACTATTGACGACATTTAACGAGTCGCCACGCTCCTTGTTGTAGCCCATAGCCTCCTTGACCAAATCTGTAATCTGGGTTTTTTCAACATCGGTCAAGGCAATGCTGGAGGTTTTTCCGGCATTGTTTACGACATGTTTGTAATTGACCACCACTGCTACCGACAAGCGTTTGATGCCACCCATCGGTTGCTGTACATAACGGATAGTCTTGTCAACTTCGTAATTGACAGTCGTATCCTTGCGCGTATTGGTGGCTGAGTTTGGCACGGCTGCGGTGCCGGTTGCAGCATTATTGTTGGCCGCTGCAGTAATCGGTGCGGTAGCAGGCACTGGCGGCTGATTGGTAAGCGCGCCAGGAATGCCGGTTGCATTCGGATTATTCGGGTTGGACGATTCACTGGATTGCTGACTGCGCACCGAGGATGCATCTGTCGCAAGATTCGGCTTGTACGTTTCGGCGGCCTGTTCGCTGTGCGAAAAATCTACATCTGCGGTGGCCTCTGCGCGCACATTGTTTGCGCCGACAATCGGAGTGATGATCGACTCAACCCTCTTGACGATATTGCGCTGGAGTTCCTGAACATACTTGAGCTGCGTAGCATCAAGACCGTTAACGGCGCCGGACTTACTTGTTTCAGATAGCAAATTGCCATTTTGATCAACGATGGTGACATTTTTGATGGGTAAATCCGGTACGCTGCTGGCCACCAGATGCACCACTGCGCTGACCTGTTGTCTATCCAGAGTCCGGCCCGCGTGCAGATTGAGCAAAACTGAAGCAGTCGGTTGCTGCCGATCGCGTACAAATACGGAAGCCCTGGGTAATGCCAGATGAATGCGCGCAGCTTGTACCGCCGCAATCGACTCAATCGAGCGTGCCAGTTCGCCTTCCAGCGCGCGCTGAAAATTCACCTGCTCCAAAAATTGCGAGATGCCCAGCTTTTGGTTTTCCATCAGCTCGAAGCCAACATTGCCCCCTTTGGGCAAACCCTGGGCTGCCAGTTTCAAGCGCGCGTCGTGCACTTGGCTGGCAGGAACGAGAATCGCACCGCCGCCTTCTGCGAACTTGTATGGCACATTCATTTGTTGCAGCGAAGCGACAATGGCGCCGCCATCGCGGTCGTTAAAATTCGAGAACAGTACGCGATAATCGGGTTGTTGGCTCCAAATCCAGACGCCCGCCATGACCGCAATGACAGCTGCGATACCCAGGCCAATCAAAAATTTTTGCGCACCTGGCGTCTTTGAAAAGCTGGTCATTTTGTCGCTAATGAGGACATTGGTTGCTACTGCCATGATGCTCGCCTGCGACTGTAGCTGTAAAAAAATAATTGATTCAAGTTGTATTCCCGCCCATGGTACATTGCGCTCAAGAATCGATTATAGCCGGCAAGACAGAGTTCAATCACTTAAAAAGAATGCCGTTTCAGTTCCTTATTGCAACAATTATTACTCTTGTTAATGATATCGTGACAGGATAGACAAGTCTGATTGTGATGTCGCAACACAGTAATTATGTCGTAACGCGTACGCGAAGGAGTTTTTGTGAGCATAGGATCGATCGATACCGGCAGAATAGAAGCCATGCTGGCCCAGATAAAGGCGATGTCGGCCAATGCCAAAGTCGGGGAAAGCGCGGCGCTTGAAGTTGCGTCTGATAACAAGATTAATTTTGCCGATGTACTGAAAGCGTCGCTGGATCAAGTCAGCAAGTCCGAGGATCAGTCGACCAAGCTCGGGCAACGTTTTGCGCTCGGCGATGATAGTGTCAACTTGTCAGATGTGATGATTTCCATGCAAAAAGCCAGCATCACGTTGCAAACGACCGTTCAGGTCCGCAACAAACTGGTTTCTGCCTACCATGACATCATGAATATGCAAGTGTAATAGGTGGAAAGCTGGCGAATAATTGAAGAAAGCAGCGCGCCATTAATGTCAGGCAGCAGAAATTTCCGTAGGAGCGGGTTTCAAACCCGCCCTTTTGCCGCCAAAGTGCAAGGGCGGGTTTGGAACCCGCCCCTACGAGAGAATGGTTAGGCAGTAGGTTGACGTCGAAAGTGCGAAGCCCAACACGCAGTTTGCAACCTTACCAATTGCCATCAACCTGCGCACTTCATCGTAGGCCGTTCGCGCCCGGGTGCGCTCCTACAACGGTGCCGTGTTTTTGTAGGAGCGCACCTGGGCGCGACCATTTGCAACGCAAATGCGAACGCTGAAACCATATCCCAATCAATCAATCAAGCCCCTGGCGTTTCGCGTTCAATTCGCGCTCCAGTTTGCCAATGTAGCGTTGCATCATATTCAACATCGAATTAGGCAGATCGATGAAGGTGCAGGCTATGCGGAGTCTCTTCTTGTTGTTGAGCAGAGTCTGCTCCTGGGAATTAGCCACAGCAAGCGATGTTGTTATGGCCCCGATTCCGGGTAGCGCAATTCTGCAATCCTTGTAGATACGTCCAATGGTATTGTCGAGCATTCTGTTGTCATCCGATATCGAGATTCCCCCGCAACTGATATCTTGCAACACCGCTGTAACAACATCTTTGCCTGCATCGTTTTGTAATGGAATAATGCAGCGCACCGGACTGGTGATAGGCGTGTTGATGCGATAAAACTCGCGTCGCTGCAGCCGAATCAGGCTGACTGGAATGGCAATGCGTAATGCCGGACGATCATCCTTGAGACAAATAGCTACCTGTGTGCTTGAAAACAGGATGCTGATTTTATCCAGTGTAGTCTCAAACGAAACCTTGCTGGCGTCGATGATGTGTTGGTTCAGACTGGGCTCAGGAGCGCAGTCAATAATGACCGCGTCGTTGTGCAAATCCACCTCGAGAATCGATGTGACTATGGCTTCGGCTCCGCCATGGATCAGCATTCTGATTAATTGCCTCTTTTCTTTAACCGAGCGCAACAAGGCCACGATTTCTCGTGGCGATGTGATGGCATAAGGGTTTGGAAGCTCGCGTTCAGAGCCGTAATTGGAATTTTGCATCAGATTTTGTTACTTACAATGTTAAAAGGCGGTACAGCATAAACATATAAAGGGTATCCCATCTGTCAGCCTATTTTTCAGCTTGTTCCGCTTCAATTCTATACAGCCAAGCCAGCAGTTCCGCAACGGCTCTATACAACGCCGGAGGGATGCGGTCATCCAGATCAACCTGCATCAGCATGGCGACCAGTTCCTTCGACTCATGCACAAATACGCCATGCTCCTTGGCTCTGGCAATGATGGCATCCGCCACCAGGCCGCGTCCCTTGGCAACGACTTTGGGCGAGCCTTCGCCGGCCTGATAGGCCAGGGCGACTGCATTTTGCATCGGGCTATCAGCTTGCATCTTGCTTCACCAAAAAAGCGGATAAGGGCGATCCGGCAGCATCCAGCGACGCCGACAGTTTTTGACCCTGCGCCTGAAGTTCTGCGCGGGCCTCTTCAGAGGCAGCTGTGATGTGAATGCGCAACTGGCCTGCCTGCAGATACACCGTCGCCGCCACTTTACCCAAGGTCGGCATATCGAAGCGTACCGTGCTTTGCCATGTGGCTGGCGCTGTTTGCGTGTCGTCCTGCGCGTCCTGACCGGAGTGTTCCTGGACTTCCCACTCCATCGGCTGACCGGGCCAGGCTTCACCGCGCCACAATACGCGTTGTTGTTCCAGCGTGTCGAGTTGCTGGCTGACGATCCGCGCCAACTCAACCGTATTGGTTGCGATTTTCTGCGGCGCATCCATGTCGCTGGCTAATATCCGGGCCGCCTGTTCTGCCAGACGTGCCTGCGGCTCCTGCTTCAGGTCCGTCAGACTGCGATTGCCATTGCCCTCAGCCCATGCGGCAATGTGGGATTCATAAAAAACCCCGCTACTGCGCATCGTATCGCGCAATGCAGTCGCGATTTGTTGGACGTTAGCTGCAGGGTTTTGCGTGATGGGCAACTTGCTTAATGGTGAGGTAGAGCTTGCGGAGCTTGTTTCAGTGCCGGATTTTTGGGCTATCTGAAGCAGATTTGCAATCATTTTTGCGGCCGGGCTGAGAGTTGTCTCTGCATGATCGCCGCCCATATCGAGCAGGAAAGTTGCCTTGGGCGCCAGCGACACCAGCGTCATCGGCAGCATGTCGCCTGCACGCGTATTTTGCGGCAGAGACATCTGCACAGTCGAGCCGGCAATTTTCACCAGAAAGCTGCCATCGTCCAGGCGTGACATCACTTCCGCCGGCAAGCGTTGGCCGAGCAGCGGTTGCATGGCGCGCTGGAATGCCTCCTGCTTGGCGTCGCCGATTGTGACTAAACCCACGACCGGAGAAATTGCCCGTACATCCGCTATTCCCGTGCGCAACAGCATGGTCTGGATTTCCTTTTATTTTGTAACCAACTTACCCATTGTCCACGAAAGGCACGAAAAGACGCAACGATTCAGGCTGCGTGTTGGCTTTGCAAGCGCAGCGCCAACCGGCGGGCCAATCATCCTCTCGTAGGGGCGGGTTCCAAACCCGCCTTTTCGTCGCCTAAGTGCAGGGCGGGTTTGGAACCCGCCCCTACGAGTTCATCCGGCCTTACTATCGTATAAAATACATGGGGTATTTTTAAAGTAACCCTGTTTATATGCGGAAAATAATGCATTTTAAGGCATACCAGGTAGTGTGTAGGGCGGGTGCAACCCGCGCTTTTCGTACGATCAAACTGCGCGGGTTGCGCCCGCCCTACCAAACTGCTTTGCTCCCCTCTCCCACTTGTGGGAGAGGGGCCGGGGGAGAGGGTAATCGTCAAGCATAAAATGTCGGGTTACGCGATGAAGCCGCTAACCCAACCTACGAAAACTCTACCATCAATAAGCCCTGTAAGCCTGCGATAGTTTTTGTTCGGTGCCGGCGTTCTGCATCAACGCAGACAAATTTGCCATCCACGGTTGTGCGATATCGCGGATCGCACGGTCGCCCGCCAGGATTTGCTGAATCAACGCCACCTTTCTGGTACGGTCAGCACCGCTCAGAGCGATAGGGGCTTCACCGTTTTTCAGGGTCGCGACATGGCCTGCGCAATGGGTTTCCAGTTCGCTGACGCGATCCCAATCGCCGGTGCGTGCGGCACTCAGCATCTGTTCGGTAATATCCGCCATGGATGCATACAAGGATAGAATTTCTTGACTGTGCATGATAATCAGGCGCTCGCATAAGTAAATGAACGCAACCCAAAATCGCCGTAGCCGGAAACTTCAGGACTCTGTTGTGTATTGACCTGCTGGATTTGTTTGACCGGCGTGGCAGCGGTGGGGTCGATGGCATCCCATGCGCCCTTGATGTCCTGCAGCAAACCGTACACTTCTTCCAGCAACTCCGGCGCATTCTTGAGGTTGGCTTCCAGCAGGCGACGGCTCATGTATTCGTACAGCGAATCCAGACTCAGCGCCAGATCGCCACCTGCATCTTTATTCAGGCTGGCACGCAAGCCGTCATCGATAATCGAAATGGCTTTGGAAATCGCCATGCCCTTGGCCGCGATATTCCCCGACTGCATGTGCTGTTGCGCCATCCGCACCGAAGTCAATGCGCCATCGAACAGCATCACAATCAGCTTGTGCGGACTGGCTGCCAGAACGCCGGTTTCGATGCCGACTTTGGCGTAGGCGTTGGCGCCGCTTTTCATTGATCCAAACATTATTATTGTCCTTTATGCAGCGTTTGCGGTTAGCGCAGCCAACTGCTGCGTCAAAAATGTACTGGTCGTGCTCATCTTGCTGAGCAGGACGTCCAACGCGGTAAACTGTGCCCGATAGCGTTTCTCAGTCGCCACTAGCTTCAGGTTCAAAGCATCGCGCGATTTTCCAATACCCTTGATGCTGCGGTTAAGGCCATCGGTCTGGCCGGTGATGAGACCGCTGCTGCCCAGAAAATTATCTACCAACTTATTGAGCAAATAGGCATAGCCTTGCGAGAAATTGACCGTGCCGCGCTCACCAATCGTGCCGCCGGTAATTTCCAGCTTGAGTCCTTCCGTCGATGAGCCAGCCGCTCCGGTAAGAAACTGGCCGGAACCGGTAGCCGTTACACCATTAATGGTGCCGGCAACATCAACCCCGGCAGTACTGGTTAATGTAGTCAATAAATTGTCTGCGCCACTGCCGCTAATACTGACGTTTGAGGTTGAGCCATACCGATTTGACGTGATGCTCAATATGCCATCCACATCTGCGCTGACACTGACGGCAATGCCGGCGGCTGAAAACGCTGAAGCGCCGTTAATCGCCGATTGGATCTGCGCTATCAGTGAACTGGACGTATATGTGTTCGGCGCCAGCGTGACGGTGGCACTTATGCCATCAACTGTCATCGCTAACTGGTCGTTGACGCCAGCGGCAATGGTCAGGCTGGCAGGTGCGGCAGAGCCAGTTACCTTGCCCTGGCTCGCTAATGTAGTCAGATTAACGACGTTATTGCCCGGCTTCGTGGCAGAAGTGGAGCTGACGAAACTGACCAGACTATCGGTGGTGTTTCCCATTGAGGCAAACAGGCCGGCGATGTCATTGAATTTACTGGAAATTGCACTCTGCAATTTTGTTGAGTCGAGCGCCAACGAACCGTCTTTTTGAAATGCGATGCCGATTTGCGACAGGTTTGTCAAACTGCCGCCCGCACCGGTTAACGAGGCGCCAAGCATGCTGCGTACTTTGGTCTGAATATTGCGTACCGATGAGTCGCCTATTAACGGGCCACCCAGTTTTGTCGTCGGGTTGTAGGCAGTCAGGGATTTGATGGTTTTATCGAGTTCGTTATATGCCGTGACGAAGGCACTGACGCTGGATTGCACCGCTGCAGTGTCGCGCGCAACAGTTATCGTGGTGCTGCCTATTTTGCTCACATTCAGTGTGACACCCTGGATAGCTTCACTGATAGTTTTTGTCGTGCCGTTAACTGCGATGCCGTTCACGGTAAGCGCAGTGCTTTGCGCTGCGCTGCTTTGCGTCATGTTCTGTGTGCCGGCGGGATCATAGGCAAGCAAATCCTGCAACGCAGTGTCGCCATTTACCGCGATTTTCATGCTGGATGTCTCGCCGGTTTTGTTCGAGGTAAACACCAGATGATTGGGCGTTGCGCTACCGTCGGACACGATTGTGGCGGTCACGCCGATCGCCGCCTTGTTGATCGCATCCCGGATGCCTTGCAACGAATTATTTGTGCTATCGATGGTGATGGTGCCGCTGGCCTGGTTAGCATCCTGGGCGAAGCCAGGAGCCGGCGGAACAGCAGTGGCATCATTGACATACACCCCATTTTCTAGTTTTCCGCCGCTGATGGTGCCAAACTGGAATGTCAGCGTACCATTGCCAATAGCTGTTGTGGTGCTGACTTTCCCTGCCGTGGCGATGGTTTGGGCTTGGGCTAGCTTCGTGATATCGACCGTGTAGCTGCCCGCGACCGCCTTACTGGTGGCCGTGCCGCTGACAATGGTGGAGTCGGTAGAAGTGGCTGATACGGACTGGAATTTGGCCGGGCTGCTGAGTCCTGCCAGTGCGCCTTGGAATGCACTGAGAGCGCCGCTCAGGCTGCCAAATGCAGTTACTTTGGACAGGTAGCTTGCTTCTTTCTTGCTGAGAGTAGTCAACGGCTGGGCTTCGACCGACATCAGCTGGGTTACGATGCTATTGACATCAAGGTTGGAACCGATACCGGGAGATGAAAGACCCACTTGTGCCTCCTGCTAAAAACAATAATGTACTTACTTAACAACTATACCAAATCAGCGGTCTTGCTCCCCTCTCCCGGCATGTCTTTTCCTGGTGCCCGAATCGCGATGCGATTCGCTTGTGGGAGAGGGGCCGGGGGAGAAGTAATCTACGCTTTTTCCCTGATCAATTTGCCCAGCACCTGGTCCAGCACCTTGGCGATTTCCAGCGCTTCTTGCGACGGCATCTGGCGGATCACTTCCTTGGTCTGCGGGTCAATTACCTTGATGATAGTTTGCTTGCTATCGGCATCGATCGAGAATTCCAGGCCCTGCGCCAGTGACTGCAAGGATTGGTTGATATCTTGTACCGCTTGCTTGACTTGATCCAGTGACGGCGCAATGGCCGGTCTTTGCACTGCGTCTGCGGTTTGCACTGGCGCAGCTTGCGCAGTTGCAAGCAACGAAGTGGGGCTGGGCTGCTTAGTGTCAGCTGTTCTGTGCAGGTTGCTGGCACCATTGCCAAGAGCACCGATATCCATGATGACATTCTCCAAATTAATTCCCCGGCCAAACAGGTTCAGCCGGGGAGCACATCACCGTCTTTACGGATTAACCGCGCAACAGGGCCAATACGCCGTTAGGCAGCGAGTTGGCTTGCGCTAGCATCGCAGTGCCGGCTTGTTGCAAGATCTGGCCACGTGACAGTGAGGCTGTTTCCGAAGCGAAGTCGGCATCCATGATCCGGCTACGTGCAGCGGTAAGGTTCTCTGTAGATGTTTGCAGGTTACTCACCACCGAACTGAAACGGTTCTGGAAAGCGCCGAGAGAAGCGCGCTGGCTCGAAATTTGACTCAGAGCGCCATCCAGGACTGCAATTGCTGCGTTGGAGCCCGCTACCGTACTGAGGCTCACGGTATTCAACTTGGTCAGCGAAGCCGATGTCGAACCTAGGCCGGAAAAGGTAACATCGGTGCCACCGGTTGTGAAGCTGTTGGACGAGCTGAGTGTCAACGTACCGCGTGTTGTTACGCCGCCAGCGGCATAAATTGCACTAGTACCAGCAGTCTCTGCGCCTTCAACCAGCGCAGTTGTAGTGCCACCACCAGTTACACCCGTATCGGCGAAAGTGGCAAGCGTGCCACTCGCGCCAAGCTTGTTGTTGGTCATGGCGACGGTGCCGGCTCCATTAGACGCAGTGACAGAGGTGTTGCCAAGCGTGTGTTGAGCGTTGATTGCGAGTGCGATCGCATCCCCTACCTGAGTAATATTATTTGCATCAGCTACGGTAACCGCCACTCTCGTTCCAGTAACTGTTGCATCAGTGGTGAACTCATAGGTGAGACCATCCAGAGTAAAGGAATCGCCTTCGGTCAAGGAGCCGGCGGCGGGCGTAGTCGTGTCAAAAGCACCGCCCACCACGACATTAAAGGTGTCTTTGCCAGTCGCAGCGTTACCGGTAGATGCATCGAGACCTATGGCATTTTGAATCGCCGTAACACCGGCGGCTGTTGCAGGCGAGGAGGTAATCGCGATGTTGCGGCCGTCAGCTGCCGTTAAAGTCAGGGCACCCGTGCTCGCGTCTGCGACGGCAGAAACCCCGGTCGTGTTCGATATCGCATTGATCGCTGTCGCAGCATTACCGCCTTGGGTTATTGCGCTGCCACTGGCAGAAATTGCACCGACCGCAACGCCGTTGATTAACAGTGCACCGCTGGCGAGCCCAGCACCGGCAACCGGAGCGGAGCCGGTCAGCGAGTTGGTCGCTGTGGCGCTGACGCCGGTATCGACGGATTTTGCATTGATGGCAGTGGCCTTTGCGGCCGCACTGTCAGCATCCACACCAGCCGCGCTGGTCGCTACGGATACACCGATTTCAGTACCGTTGATGGTGAAGCCGGCACCGTCGAACGCATTAGAAGTTACGGCAGTACCTTTTGCCTGGTAAGCGCCGATCAGGTTGGTGGAAGCGCCTGAGATCGTAACGGCAATTGTCTGGTTGGCGTTGGCGCCGACCTGAAATTGTGCGTTAGAGAATGAGCCATCCAGCAGGTTGGTACCGTTGAACTGGGTTGACCCAGACACCCGCTGGATTTCACCAACCAATTGTTGTGCTTCAGCGTTCAACGCGGCACGGTCCGAGGCCGAGTTCGTCGAATTGGCGGATTGCAGTGCCAGTTCGCGAATACGTTGCAAGTTGTTTCCGACTTCGCCCAATGCGCCTTCAGCCGTTTGCGCCAGCGAAATGCCATCGTTGGCATTGCGGCCAGCCTGTGTGAAGCCCCGGATCTGTGAAGTCATCCGATCCGAGATCGAGAGACCGGCGGCGTCATCTTTGGCGCTATTAATACGCAAGCCGGACGACAGGCGTTGCAGTGAAGTGGCTAACGCAGTCTGGGAAGTGGTGAGGTTGCGCTGTGCGTTTAGTGAGGCGACGTTGGTGTTAATTACTGCAGCCATGGTATTTCTCCTGAATTTCCTGATTCCAATACATTCCGGCTGGTGTGCCGTCCACTTTGGTCTGCTTCATTTTTAGAAGCAATCAAACCGCTGTTGTTTGTTGTATCGGGTTGCATTTGCGAAAGTTTAGGGTGCAGGCAGGATTTTTCTTGATGCGGGGGATGTGCGCGGTATCAGGCGCTGAAACTCTTTGTCCACGAAAGACACGAAAAGCACGAACAAAATTTGGAACTTGGCGAGTTTAGTAAAAACAAGGAGTATGCAAATTTTCATGGCATTTACCGCATGTTTTAATTGCAGTAGTGAAATATACTCATGCACATAATATATGTCGGCAGGGGCGAAGCAGTACAGTAGATACGCTGTTCAAAATTAAGCCTGTTTCACGTTGCGACATCGGGCCCTGTAGGTGCGAATTCATTCACATCAGTTCGGATGGAAACGTTAAAAGTGCGAATAAATTCGCACCTACTGCACTGCTGTATCAACGTGCAAAAGGCCTGATTTTGAACCGAGTATCTACGGAGTTAAAGATGCAAACTCCCTTATTTTGGGAAGTTTGAGCGCGCCACTGGGAAAAATAGCCGCTAAATAAAATATCAACGGGATTTACTTGCGCAAAAATCGAGACGCGTGTGAAAATCCCGTAAAATTAATGAATCCCGTTAAAATTTCCCGTCTACGCGCACAAAGTTCCCTCTATGGCTCAACTCCCGATTGGTTACGCACATCTTGTTTCCGCCTACGGGCTGCCTGCCCGAGAGTTGACTTTGGTTTGTTGCATCGATACCTTGGCACGGCAACGCCGCGAAACCGTTCGTGCAGGGCAAACCTACCATGTTTTTGAGTCGAGTTACTTAAAGGGTGACGGCACATTGGCAGATCATCTGGAATTTGCTTTGCGCTACGAGGGTCCCAATCTGGAAGTGCTGGCGTTATTGTTTGCACAACGTGGCAAGCCCGAAATTGAAGCCTGGCTCACCGCGATTCCTGTTGGTCGTTATGCACGTCAAGCTGGGTTTTTGTATGAATTCTTGACCGGGCATACTTTGGATGTGTCTGGTGTGCCGTCAAAGACGCGCTATATTCCCCTTCTGGACCCGGCGAAATATTTAACCGGTCCCGAGACGCGCAGTGCCAAGTTCGCACTGATTGTCAATCTATTGGGGGATGCCGCTTTTTGCCCCACTGTTCGAAATACGCCGTACATCATCGAGCAACAGAGAAAAAATCTAAAAGCGCTAGCTGCACAAACGCTTGCCCGGTACAACAAACCTTTGCTGGACCGCGCTGCTGCTTTTTTGTATTTAAAAGAAACGCATTCTTCATTTAGCATCGAACGGGAAAAGCCTTCTGCCAATCGCGCCGAGCGCTTTGCACAGCTCCTTGCAGCCGCCGGCGACGTGAGTGATCTCACCAAGGAGGAACTGGTGCGGCTGCAGAATGCTGTCATTGATGGCCGTTTTGCCGAACCCTGGTTCCGCAGTCAACAGAACTGGGTCGGCAGAGAAATTGGCAGCTATTACAAGCGCGTCGACTTTATGCCGCCCCGGCCGGATGACGTGGAACCGCTACTGGACGGGCTGTTGGCGTTCGCTAATCAGTACATGCAACCAGACACCCAGGCCTTCGATGATGTGGCGGTAGCCGCATGTGTCGCTTTTGGCTTCGTGTTCATTCATCCCTTCATGGATGGGAACGGCCGCTTGCACCGGTTTCTTATTCACCAGATGCTTTCGCGCCGCGGATTCACGCCACGCGGCATCATCCTGCCCGTTTCAGCGGTCATGCTGGCCAATCTGGATGCCTATATCGCCGCACTGGAAAATTTCTCCAAAGTGCTTGCCCCCTTGGTCCATTTCGACCCCAATGTTCCGCAGGCGCGGGCGAGCGGCAATGACGCGCTGTATTACCGCTTTTTCGATGCGACAGGACAAGTCGAATTCCTGTACTCAGCCCTGGAACGCACAGTAAGCCACGACCTCGAAGAAGAAATCCAATTTCTGCTGCACTACGACGCGGCTTACGAACAATTAAACACTGAATTCGATTGGCCAAAAGGCAGGCTTGACCTGTTTATCAGAGTCCTGGCGGAAAACAAGGGCCGCTTATCTGCGCGCAAGCGCGCAAGTCATTTTGAATTTCTATCTGACAAAGAAACCGCTAATTTTGAAGCTATTTTTAGGGAAGCATTCGAGTTTGTCTCGGGAGCTGCCTCCCAGATAAGCTGAGAAAAGCAGTGCGCAACGCAGGTGTGCACGCTAGTCTTATTAAATGGATGGGAATACTCAGGGCTGCGGCTCATTACCGGTCATACATTGCCGTGTATAAATTGTTTTCGCAGTATGTATATGCGGTAATGGCATTGTTTTTTTGCATACTCCCGTTATTTTTGTATGAAAGCGGCGCTCTTATCGTCAGTAGGATGGGTGCAACCCATCATGTAAGTCCGATACGCGATGGGTTGCACCCATCCTACGGTACTCAGGACTGCGGCAACGTGTAATGCGAACATAGCCTGTTTATGATACGTATCGGTAGGGTGCGCCGTGCGCACCGGTGCCGGGAGTGTGCGGATGGTGGATGGTGCGCGCGGCGCACCCTACGGTTGCTGATTAGCGCGTAGGGCGCAATAACCGAAGGGCATTGCGCCGCATGCTCTACCGCTTCAAGTCCCGATAGAAGTTTTCATGTGCGCCCAGCAATAGCAACAGACGCGTGCCCGGATCGTATTCGCAGGCCAGCAATGTCAGTTGATCATTGCATTTGAATTTGTACACAAATACACCCGCCAAATCGCCTTTCTTGGCTTCACCAATAGTCGGATCGCGCACAATGTCGGCCACGGCACCATCCACATCGGCTTTTTGATTTTGGTGCAGGCGCTTGTAAGCCCGTTTGAACATCGCGCTTTGCTGAACCTGGACCGCATCGCCCATCAACTGTGCTTACCTTCCGGCACAAAGGGCGTGACAAGCGTAGGCCCTTCTGCGCGGGCAATCAGCAAATCCCGGACAAAATCTATCGGCAGATCGGGGTTGTCCAAAGCGGTTCTCCCCAGCAAAGCCCAAAATTCTATTTGCCCGGCAATCGTACGGCGTTCAGCCTTGGCTTGCGCCCGTGCCATTTCGTATAAAGCATCATCAATGCGTACCGGCATTCCCATAGCGTTACCCCAAAATAAAATACTACAAAAGTAGCTTCATGATAGGGCAGGCCCATTTTAAATACAAATATTCGTTCGCCATACAAACGCGCACCAGGCCAGCCTGTTTTTTATACAAGATTTGGTCGCGCCCGGGCGCGAGCACTTTGCTCAATCCACTAACTTATTTTTAATCGCGTAATGGGTTATTTCGGCGTTGTGGCGCAGTTTCATTTTTTGCAACAGGCGGGCGCGGTACATGCTGATGGTTTTGACCGATAGCGCTAGTTCGCCGGCGATGTCGGTGACGGTTTTGCCGGAGGCGATCATGGTCATGGTCTGGTATTCGCGGTCCGAGAGTTTCTCGTGCGGCGCAGCTTCATGGTCTTCGTTGATGTGGTTGGCGAGTTCTTGCGCCAGTGCGGGGCTGATGTATTTTTTGCCGGAGGCGACCTGGCGTATCGCATCGACCAGTTCGGCCGGGGCGCTTTGCTTGTTCAGGTAGCCGGAGGCGCCGGTTTTCAGGGCGCGGATGGCATACTGGTCTTCCCGGTGCATCGATAGCATGAGTACGGCCAGCTTCGGGAGTTCTTTCCTGAGTTGCTTGAGGATATCAATGCCGTTGCGGTCGGGCATGGATATGTCGAGCAGCATGACTTGGCAGCTGGGGCAGTGCGCGTTTTCGCGCGCAAGCGCAATGGCGCCAAGTCCATTTTCCGCTTCGCCTGCCACCACGATGTCTTTGGTGTCAGCCAGGATCTGCTTCAAGCCTTCGCGCACAATTGCATGGTCGTCGGCGATCAGGACATGGATTTTGGTGGTTGCTGTCATTGGGTTCGGATTATTTCGTTTTAGTTTGGTAACTGTTCAACTCGTAGGGGCGGGTTTGGAACCCGCCCCTACCTGGCGTAATTTTTATTAAATATAATGAGTATTTTTAAAGTCGCACTATTCATATGCGGCAATGCATTGTTTTTTAGTGATACTGCATAGTAGTAATATATCCCTAAAAAGCTCCGATCAGCGCGTTATCGCGCATCCTGATTCTTGTCTTATGGCGCATTGCCAATCGGTAACTCAATGCTAATGGTGCAACCGCTTTCGCGTGGCGCGCTGATGCTGAGTTCGCCGCCTAGCGTTTTGGCGCGCTCGATCATGCCCCGTATGCCGAAGGATTCTGGTTTCAAACGGTCCATTGCGGTGATGCCTTGGCCATTATCGGTGATTTCCAGTCGGATACCTTGGGCTGTACGGTTTAGTCTTACTACAACATGGCTGGCTTTGGCGTGTTTGGCAATATTGGTCAACGCTTCCTGAAATATCCGAAACAGCGCCGCTGCATGGTCTGCGTGTATCTCAATGTCGTCCTGATCGCAGCATACGGAGCAGGGTATGCCGTTTTGCTTTTCAAATTCTGTGGCCTGCCATTCAATCGCGGCCACGATGCCGATGTCGAGAATGCCTGGGCGCAAATCGCGCGCGATCCGGTGCGCCGCATCGATGGTGCGATCGACCAGAGCATCGAGGTATCGGGCTTTTTCCGCTAATTCCGGCTCCGTTGTCGGCAGCCTGCATGTGAGCAGGGCCAAGGCTATTTTCATCGCGGTCAGGTTGCCACCCAGATCGTCGTGTATTTCCCTGGCGATACGAGTGCGCTCCTGTTCCTTTACCTGCTCGACATGGGCTGTTAGCTCCGCCAAATGCGCTCGGGAATGCTTGAGTTCGAGTTGTTCCAGCTTGCTTTGGGTGATGTTGGTCATGATGCCTTCCCACTGCACTTCGTTTTGCAGTGTCAGGCCGGGAGTCGAGCGCAGGTTGATCCATTTGACGTCTTTCCATGCATCCACCCAAATCCGTCCTTCCCAGTTCCAGCTGCTCATGTGTGCGGCAGAGGCTTTCATGGCGGACAGATAGGCGGCCCGGTCCTGCTGCAGGATCAGGTTCAGGAATAGTTCCGGTCGCGCGCGCAGGCGATTGGCCTTGATGCCCAGCAGCGCATGGCAGCCTGCGCTGAGGTACGGAAACGCTGTGCTGCCGTCCGCGTGCAGGCGGAACTGGTACACCAGGCCGGGCGTATTCGCTGCAATGGCGCGGTAACGCGACTCGCTTTGATCGAGCGCTTGCTCCGACAGGCGCTGCGCACTGATGTCGTGGCCGATGGCGATAAAAACCGGCGCCGCTGGGTCTGATGTGTCTGATGTGTCCGGTGTGAGGAAGATGCGTAATGCGATCGGATAGCTGCTGCCATCGCGCCGGTTGAAGGTCAACTCCAGCGCGATGTGTTGCACCTGCCTGTTATTGTTGTGCAGAGTTTGCAGGGTTTGCTCTAGTGCAGCGATCGGTTGATGCGCCAGATCGGCCAGCGTCATGGAAGTGAATGCGCTGGTTTTGAACTGCAGATTGTCGCGTGCCGCCTGATTGATTTCAATCAAGCGCAGCGTGCTGCAATCGATCACATAAATTTCATTAAACGCCCCCTGCATGATCGTGGGCAACCATCCTGCTTGGGTTATGTTGGACATATTTCTTATTCCATTTCTAAATCAATCGTGCACTTTGTCGGCTTCGCTTGCCGTACATGCGTACTGTCTGCGCTTCGCCTTCGCGTTCACAATTGATGTAGAAAGGGAATTACAGATTGAATCGGGTGAATGCGATGCTTGATTTTGGCCAACTTTAACATGGGCGCTGATGCGAAAATCGATTGTAACTGTTGGAATTGTACGATTTTGTGAGTTTTAATAGCAGAATTACTCTGTAGTGCATCTCTTATAATCCTTTCAATATCTAGTAGTGCAGGCACGGAGGCCAGCACTACTAAGTCCTAACCCGCCGAAATGCCGTTACATCGTAGAATGGAGCGCTATGAGTAAAGCCTTTGTAAAAGAGACGGATGAAGATGATGACGACGCATGGGAAATCGCGTCGGCGATTCCTGCCGGCTCGAAAAATTACATGACGCCGGCCGGGCATCAGCGCATCAAGGAAGAGTTGCTGCAGTTGATTGATGTTGCCCGTCCGGAAGTGGTGCAGATCGTGTCGTGGGCGGCCAGCAACGGCGATCGTTCGGAGAATGGCGATTATATTTATGGCAAGCGGCGTTTGCGCGAGATCGATCGCCGCATCCGTTTTTTGACCAAGCGGCTGGATCTGGCTGAAGTGGTCGATCCGAGCGTTCACTATGGACTGGACCAGGTTTTTTTCGGCGCCACGGTGACGTATCAGAATCAAGCCGGCGCAGAGGTCACGGTGACCATTGTCGGGATCGACGAGCTTGATCCGCTGCATGGCAAGATCAGCTGGATTTCGCCAGTAGCCAGAGCGCTTACCAAGGCCCATGAGGGCGAATCGGTGATCCTGAAAACGCCTTTAGGCATCGACGAACTGGAGATTCTGACGGTCAGTTACCCCGCACCTGGCGGTGTTATTGTTTGACAGTAGCGCAGGCCTGTGGTGCCTGTGGTGCCTGTGGTGCCTGTGGTGCCTGTGGTGCCTGCGGCACGGGGCAGACACGACAGGCCTGCGCTACTAACGCCGTCGTTCCCGCGCAGTCCGGAATCTATACGGAGCATGACGCATCACCGGCGTATCGATCAGCGCTTTCGCGGGACGCCGAATTTCTCACATAGCGCACTGAATGCGCACAAATTCTCAACAATTTTTTATCGCCATTACATATGACTTTTGCCTATTCTCGTTTGAATCATCCTTTGCGCGTGCCGTTGGCGGCCGAGGTGCATTCCCGTCCTTCTTTGCGTCTGTCTGCTTCGGAAAATCTGACCCATCTTGCGGTTTATGCGCATGGCGATAGCAAGATCAGCAATGACAATCTTGCGCTGCAGCATAAAATCCTGTCTGATTTGTGCGCCTATTTCGGCGTCGCCGCGCCGGCGGGTGAGGCCAAATATTTCTTTCACAATTTTGGCCAGTTTCGTCTGCAATGGGAATGTCATACCGAATTCGCCACTTATACTTTTGCTCAGATTCACGCGGAGCAGTTTGCCATGGGTGATGTCTTTGATCACATGCCGCTGGCGCTGATTCCACAGGGCTGGCTGCTGGGCTTGGAAGGCAAAGTGATGGTTGCAGCACATGTGGCGCTGGGGTTGGCGCAACCCTTGGATGCAACGGTATTGTCGGACCTGTGCAGCGTTCTCGATGGCGATGTGCTGGTCGGTAGCACCGTTTTGCAGGGCGGTGAAGTATGGACCGATTTTCTGGTCAAGGCGGATGGCTTTAGCCGCTTCGTGATTCGGGATCTCGGCTTTCAGTCGCAACAGTCGGGGCGGGTGGTGCAGCGCGTGCTGGAGGTGGAAACCTATCGCATGATGGCGTTGCTGGGCTTGCCGCACGCACAATATGCAGCGCCGCTTTTGAATGATGTCGAAAGCGAGTTGACGGCGCTCACTGCCACCATGACCGATACCGACGCGGCGATTCTGGAAGCCTTGTCGAGCGACGCTGATGATGAACAGATTTTGTTGCGTAACATTACCGGATTAGCGGCACGGATTGAAAAGCTGTCGATGGATAACAGCTACCGTTTTGCCGCCTCGCAAGCGTATTTCCGGCTGGTCAAGGCGCGCATTGAAGAATTGCGGGAAATCCGGATTGATGGCGTGCCGACAGTGGACGAGTTCATGGCGCGCCGCTTGTCGCCTGCGATGAATACCTGCGAATCGATAGTGCGCCGTCAGGAAGCATTGGCCGAGCGGATTGCGCATACCAATGACTTGCTCAGAACCCGGGTCGGCATCGTGCAGGAGCGCCAGAACAGAAAAATTCTGGAATCCTTGAATGCCCGCGCGGCCCAGCAATTACGCCTGCAGCAGGCGGTGGAAGGGTTGTCCGTGGTGGCGATTTCGTATTACCTGGCAGGCTTGATCGGCTACGTTGGCAAGGCGATGAAAGCGGGTGGATTGCCCGTCAATCCGGATGTGGCGACCGGCATTCTGGTGCCAGTAATTGCGGTCGGGGTGTGGCTCGGCTTGCGCCGCATGCACAAGCACGTACAGCATGTAGCGCCGTCTGTTGGTGCTCAGGAAGTCGGTGCCACTGGATAGCAGGCGGGGCGATAGTTGTGCATTGTTGCGGTTTTGCGTAGGCATTCGGCGCAATGCGCTTCGCTTATTGACGCCCTACAATATTATCCGCGCTCGCGTTCCAGCCGTTCGACTCCGGCCAGACGTCGCACGCTGCGGATCAGGTGCGCCAGGTGGACGCGGTTTTTGACCTGGAGGGTGAAGTGCAGATGTATCATGGAACGGTCCTGATACTTTTCCTGATCCATCAATACATGAATGATGTTGGCATCCGCTTCATTGATTTCGACTGCTACGCGCGCCAGTATGCCTTTTTCGTTTTGCACCAGAAGCTTGATCCGGCAATCAAAGCGGCGATTCAGATTTTCGCCCCAGATCACGCTGGTCCAGTGCTCCGCTTCCTTGCTGATTAAACGTTTGGCCACATCGCAATCTTCGGTGTGTACGATCAAGCCTTGATCACGCTTTAACTGACCGATGATGCGGTCGCCCGGTATCGGCTGGCAACACGGCGCCAGCTGAACCGCTGCACCTTCATTGCCATAAATCATTACGGGTTCGAGCTTATCGGTTGCAGAATGGTTTTTAATTTTTCGTGACTGTGAATTTCCATTCTCGTACAAACTCATGATGTGGCGCGCCACCAGCGCCGCCATCCGTTTACCTATGCCGATATCGAGATACAGCTCTTCCATCGATTTGGCTCTGGATTCGTTCATCAACCGTTCCAGCAGCGCTTGCGGCAACGCGGTGTCAATTTCCAACGCAGCAAGAGCCTGTGTCAGCAGTTGTTTGCCGAGTTCAAGCGATTCGGATGGGTTGATGGTGCGCAGATGGTGCCGGATTGCGGAGCGCGCCTTGCCGCTGCGCACGAAGGAGAGCCAGGTCGGGCTAGGGCGCGATGCGGGTGATGTAACGATCTCGACGATGTCGCCATTGTGCAATTCCATGCGCAATGGCGCGTTTTCGTGGTTTATCTTGGCCGCAATTGCCTGATGGCCGATATCGGTGTGGATGGTATAGGCAAAATCGAGCGCGGTTGCACCACGCGGCAGTGCAATAATTATCGCTTTCGGCGTAAAAACGTATACCGAATCAGGAAACAGATCGACCTTCACATGCTCGAGGAATTCGGCCGAATCGCCGGTCTGCTTCTGGATGTCGAGCAGCGATTGCAGCCAGACGTGGGTGCGCTGCTGCAGGTCGGAAAGGTTGGCTTCACTGCTTTTGTAGAGCCAGTGCGCGGCGACTCCGGACTCTGCCACGCGGTGCATGTCCTGGGTGCGTATCTGGAATTCGACCGGTGTGCCATAGGGGCCGATCAGTGTCGTGTGCAGTGACTGATAGCCATTTAGTTTGGGAATGGCAATATAATCCTTGAACTTTCCCGGCATCGGCTTGTAGAGCGCGTGCAGCGTACCGAGGGCGAGATAGCAATCGGCGAAACTGTCGACCACCACCCGAAAGCCGTACACGTCCAATACTTGGGAAAACGATAAGTGCTTGGCGCGCATTTTCTTGTAGATGCCGTACAGCGTTTTCTCGCGCCCATAGACTTGCGCTTCGATGCCGGCAGCTTGCAGGGTGCTATTGACCGATTCTAGTATCTTGCTGACCACTTCGCGGCGGTTGCCGCGCGCAGCTTTTACTGCCTTGGTCAGTGTTTTGTAACGGTTTGGGTACAGATGCAGAAACGACATGTCCTGCAGTTCACGATAGATGCTGTTGAGCCCGAGCCGGCGCGCAATCGGGACATAGACTTCCATCGTCTCGCGCGCGATGCGCTGTTTTTTGTCCGGCGCCATCACGCCCAGCGTACTCATGTTGTGCAAGCGATCGGCCAGCTTGATGAGGATGACGCGCACGTCGCGCGCCATCGCAAGCAGCATCTTGCGGAAGTTTTCCGCCTGTGCTTCTACCTTGCTTTGGAATTCGATTTTTTCCAGCTTCGACAGGCCATCGACCAGGGCGGCTACCGGCGCTCCGAAACGCTCGATCAGTTCATCCTTCTTGACGTCCTGATCTTCCATCACGTCATGCAGCAAGGCCGCCATGATGGCTTGCGCATCGAGCTTCCAGTCGGCGCAAATTTCGGCTACAGCGATGGGATGGGAGATATAGGCTTCACCGGACTGGCGCATCTGGCCCAGATGCATTTCGTCCGAGAAGCGATAGGCTTCCTTGACTTTTTTCAAGTCCGAAGGAGATAGATACTGGGCTAGTTTAGTGGTGAGCGGCGTAATCGACAGCGCGCCAATACCATGCTGGATGCCGTCTTTCGATGGTGATTTTTTGTGGCTGGCAAGATGCGGCTCCGGCCGCTCGGAAGCAGGCCGGTTATTTAATGCGGCTGATGGAGGCGACTCTGCAGGTTTTTGGTTCATGCTCAGGAGCTATCAGCCACATGGCGGTCATCGGGTACAGTGGGGTTAATCGTGGGTGCGTTGGGTTAATAACCCCTGGATAATAACCCTTGGATTAAGCGGCCGAACAATTAATTGGGAACCCTTTTCAGCATTTCTATCCCGATTTTTCCGGCTGCGATTTCTCGTAGAGCAATCACGGTCGCCTTGTCGTCAGCATCCACTTTTTGTAAATGACCTTGCAGCAACTGGCGGGCGCGGTAGGTGGCGCACAGGGTGAGCTGAAAACGATTCGGGATTTTATCAATACAATCTTCGATGGTAATACGGGCCATGAATGCTCCTAAAAATGCGACTTTGGCTTAATTTCGTTAAATTAACTTAAATTTGCATGTATGCCCAACTGGGCAAATAGTGATGTGTTGCGCGCCGCTTGTTGCGCAAATCTGCAACGGGCCGCTTTTACGATCGCCGTTAGCTCGCACAATGCGGTCGCAAAATCTCGGTTGATAATAGCATATTCAAACTCCGGGGCGTGGGCGATTTCCCCGCCTGCGGCCAGAATCCGGCGCGTGATGATGTGCGGTTCATCCTGTCCGCGTTTTTTCAGGCGCTCTTCCAATGCTGCTATGGATGGCGGCAAGATGAAGATGCCGACTGCATGCGGGAATTGCTTTTTGATCTGTTGTGCGCCTTGCCAGTCGATTTCCAGCAAGACGTCGGTGCCGGCCTTGATCTGGTCTGCGATCCGCAACCGGGAGGTGCCGTAATGGTTGCCGTGCACTTCGGCGGATTCCAGAAACTCGTCCTGGTCTTTTCTTGCGAGGAAATCTTCAGTCGTGATGAAGTGATATTCGCGTCCGTTTTCTTCGCCCGGCCTGAGTGCGCGGGTGGTGAAGGAAATCGAAAGCTGGATGCCCGATTCCTGCGCCAGCAGGGCATTGACCAGAGTGGATTTTCCGGCGCCCGATGGCGCTACCACCATAAACAGGCTGCCTGAAGAGGTGTTGGTTTGGGACATGGTAATCCTTGTGACGGTACGGGCACGGCATGCCGTGCCCGTACGGAAATTATTCCAAATTTTGCACTTGCTCGCGCATTTGCTCGATCAGCAGTTTTAGCGCCATCGACGCATCGGATAATTCCTTGACTGCCGCCTTGGCGCCGAGCGTGTTGGCTTCGCGGTTGAGTTCCTGCATCATGAAGTCGAGCCGTTTGCCGACCTGGCCGCCTCTTTTCAGGATCTGACGGGTTTCGCTCAGATGGGCGGCCAAACGCGATAATTCTTCGGAGACATCAATCCGGATGCCGTACAGGCTGACTTCCTGCCGGATGCGCTCCAGTGCTTCCTGGCGTGATAGCGCCTGGGTTGCGGCTGCAGCACCGTTTTGAGGCGCCAGCCCGAGCGCTTCCTGCATGCGTTCTGTGGCTTTCTGTTGGAACTGCAAGACAACTTGCGGAATCAGCGGGGTGATGTCGAGGACGATCTGATCCATTGCGTCAACCCGCACCAGCAACATGGCTTGCAGCGCCGCACCTTCGCGCGCGCGCGAGTCGACGAAGGCGTCGAGTGCTGCGCTCATGGCGGCAACGACTTCGGCTTGCAGAGTTTCCTGGCCGATTTCGGCTTCCGCGATGACGCCGGGCCAGCGCAACAGTTCATTGACCGATAGCGGCGGCGCATCCGGGAATTGCTGGCGCACTGCGTGTTGCAGCGCCGCCAGATCCAGCAGCAGGGCGGCATTGAGCGCCTGGCCAGCGTCCGACTTGACCTTGCGGCCGAAGCTCAGGCGGCATTCGACCTTGCCGCGCGTGATGCGGCCCATGATGGCTTCGCGCAAGATCGACTCGACTGCGCGCAAATCATCATTGATGCGAAATTGCAGGTCCAGAAAGCGCGAATTGACGCTTTTGATCTCGATGGTCAGAGTGCCGGCGGCGGCTTCTTTGATGGTGACTGCGTAGCCAGTCATGCTGCAAATACTCAAGTCGACTCCCGTGTTTTACTTTACTGTGCTTTACAAATGTGTGATTTATCAACACAATCCGAATTTCTTACTCTTAGGAAAATATGGCTGCGCAAAACAATGCACCACTGCCAGACGGCCTTGAAATTTCCGGATATCGCATTGTAAAGAAGATTGCGTCCGGTGGGTTCAGTATTGTCTATCTGGCGTATGACGAAAACGGCAGCGCCGTCGCCATCAAGGAATATCTGCCCAGCAGTCTGGCGCTGCGGCAACCGGGCGAGTTGTCGCCGCTGGTTTCGGCTGTAAATCTGCCGGTATTTCGGATGGGTCTGAAATGTTTTTTTGAGGAAGGCCGCGCCCTGGCGCGCATTTCGCACCCGAACGTAGTCAGCGTGGTCAATTTCTTTCGTGCCAACGATACGGTCTACATGGTGATGGCGTATGAGTCGGGCCGTTCGTTGCAGGACCATATTTTGCGACGGCGCGATACGGGCGAGAAACCGTTGCTCTCAGAACGTTTCATTCGCACCATGTTCAGCCAAGTTTTGAATGGCTTGCGTGAAGTGCATGCGAGCAAACTGCTGCACCTCGATCTGAAGCCGGCAAATATTTACTTGCGCATCGACGGCACGCCGATCTTGCTCGATTTCGGCGCCGCGCGGCAAACCTTTCGCACCGATCTGGTGAAGCTGTACCCGATGTATACACCGGGCTTTGCGCCGCCCGAGTTATATGTCAAGAACGGTAATCTAGGCCCCTGGACCGATATTTACAGTATTGGCGCGGCGATGTTTGCCTGCATGACCGGGGCGCCGCCGCCGCCGGTGGAGCAGCGCAACAAGACCGATAAACTCGATGCCCATCTGGCTAGGCTGGAAGGTTTGTATTCGCCCGAATTGATCCAGGTGGTCAAGTGGTGCCTGATGCTTGATCTGCTGCAGCGCCCACCCAGCGTATTTGCGCTGCAAAAGGCCTTGCAGCAACAGGTGGCAGTTACTCCGGAGCCGGGCCTGCTGCTGCGTTTTTCCAATAAATTACGCGGTATGTGGGATGGCATCGGGCTAAAAAATCCCAAGCCGGGCGTTACTATTCAAGAGCACACCAGGTAACTTTTCACTCATTCATGCAGGCGGTCAAAATTGGCCGTCTTCTTATACCAGATCGGTCCCATGCGATTTTCCGTCTATCAAGAAAGCCATATCGGCGGCCGCAAGGTCAATCAGGATCGCATGGGTTACAGCTTTACCCGCGACGCTTTGTTGCTATTGCTGGCCGATGGCATGGGTGGGCATATTCAGGGCGAAATGGCAGCCACGATTGCGATGCAGACCATCAATGCGGTGTTTCGGCAGAATGCGGCCCCCACTATCAAACAGCCCGAGCGGTTCTTTGAGGAAAGTTTTCTGGATGCGCACCGTGAAATTTTGCATTACCGCGCTTCCCATAATTTGCCGGAAACGCCGCGCACCACCATTGTTGCCTGCCTGATCCAGCATGGCCACGCTTACTGGGCGCACTGCGGCGATTCACGCCTGTACTGGTTGCGCAACGGCCAAATCCTGGCGCGCACCAGGGATCATTCGCGCATCGAAACCCTGATTGCGCAAGGCAAGGTGATGCCTTCCGAGCGCGATACGCATCCCGACCGCAACAAGTTGTTCAATTGTCTCGGTGCGCCCAATTTGCCGATTGTCGAGATGTCCCGCCGTTCCGCGCTGCAGGCAGGCGACATCATGTTGTTGTGCTCGGACGGTTTGTGGTCGGTGCTGCCGGATCACGTATTGGCCCAGAGTTTGCAAAGCAATACGATTGTGCGTGCGGTTCCTGAGTTGCTAGCCAGCGCCACCGGCATTGCCGGCAAGCATTCGGACAATGTCACTGCGCTGGCGATGATGTGGGATGGCAGCAATGCATCTGCCGATGAGGCTACAATTACCACCAATACCTTGCCTTTGGGCGAGGTCACCACCACCATTCTGGCCATGCCGGAAGGTGAGACGGTAGAAGCTGACGCATTCGACGAAGCTGAAATCGAAAGAGCGATTGCAGAGATTCGCGGCGCGATTCAGAAAAGCACCCGTATAACTTCCAAGGATTGACACTATGCAACATGAAATACGCGCCCACGGACGTGCTGCCGATGCGCTGCGCCCGATTCGCCTGTGCCGCAATTACACCAAACATGCTGAAGGTTCGGTACTGGTCGAGTTCGGCGATACCCGCGTGATTTGTACTGCCAGCATCGAAGACAAGGTGCCCGGTTTTCTGAAAGGCAAAGGGCAGGGCTGGCTGACTGCCGAATACGGCATGCTGCCGCGTTCCACCCACACCCGCATGGATCGCGAGGCGGCCAAAGGCAAGCAATCCGGCCGCACCCAGGAAATCCAGCGTTTGATCGGCCGCTCGCTGCGCGCCGCTTTCGATCTGCAAGCCTTCGGCGAACGCACGCTGCATCTGGATTGCGACGTGATCCAGGCCGATGGCGGCACCCGCACCGCAGCCATCACCGGCGCCATGGTCGCAGCTTACGATGCATTTTCGCAATTGGTCGCGCGCGGCGTTATTGCGGCAGTGCCGCTCAGGCATTTCGTGGCGGCGATTTCTGTTGGCGTGTATAAGGGCAAGCCGTTGCTGGACCTGGATTATCAGGAAGATTCTGGCTGCGACACCGACATGAATGTGGTGATGACCGACGCTGCCCACTTCATCGAAGTGCAAGGCACCGCAGAAGGCGCGGCATTCGATCGTGCCACCATGGATCAGTTGCTTGACCTGGCGCAGCAAGGGATAGCCGACCTGATCAGCCTGCAGAAAGAAACGCTTGGTTTGTAGATTTTCTGCTGTGCTTTTTTGCCGAATATACTTTCATGGGTATTTTTCGTTATCGCAATAAATAAATGCGGCAAAGGCATGGTTTTTGATGATACTCCCCCTATTTTTATATTGTAGAAACTAGCGGAAGCCGTTGTGGTAACAGGTTTCTGCGCCAGAATTTTATGACAAAAACCATCGTTTTAGCTTCCAACAATGCCGGCAAGCTCAAGGAGTTTGGCGAGATGCTGGGGGCAATCGGTTTTACGCTGCATCCGCAAGGTGCATTCAATGTGCCGGAAGCCGAGGAGCCGCATCCGACCTTTATCGAGAATGCGCTGGCCAAGGCGCGCCACGCCGCGGCCCTTACTGGCTTGCCGGCATTGGCGGATGATTCCGGCGTCTGCGTCAATGCCTTGGGCGGTGCGCCTGGCGTGCATTCGGCGCGCTACGGCGGTGAGCCGAAATCGGATGCCGCCAATAACCGCAAGTTGCTTATGGACCTGGCGTCGCATGCCGACAAGTCCGCTTACTATTACTGTGCGCTGGTGTATCTGCGTCATGCCAATGATCCGCAACCGATTATTGCCGAAGGGCGCTGGGATGGCGAGATCATCGCCACGCCGCGTGGTGCCGGCGGCTTCGGTTACGATCCGCATTTCTGGCTGGCAGGCTTGGGCAAGACCGCAGCCGAATTAGCTCCTGAGCAGAAAAATGCGCTGTCGCATCGCGGCCAGGCATTGCGCGAACTTGTGAAGAAATTGCAATGATTCCGATTAAATTGATTGACGCGACAGGCAAGCCTGCCAGCAGCACTGTCCAGCCGCTGCAAACGGCTGCGGCTTTTCTGAAGCCGGGCGCGCTGCAATTGGCGGCGCTGCCGCCGTTGTCGCTGTATATCCATTTCCCTTGGTGCGTCAAGAAATGTCCGTATTGCGATTTCAACTCGCATGAGGTGCAGGGCGGATTCCCCGAGGATGCCTATCTGGCAGCCTTGCGCAGCGATCTGGAAAGCGCGCTGCCGCTGATCTGGGGGCGCAAGATTTACACCGTGTTTATTGGCGGCGGCACCCCCAGCCTGATGTCTGCTGCAGGCCTGGACCGATTGCTGTCGGACGTGCGTACCTTGCTGCCGCTGGACGGCGCGGCCGAGATCACGATGGAGGCCAATCCCGGCACTTTCGAGGCCGAGAAGTTCCGCTCTTATCGTGCCAGTGGCATCAACCGGCTATCGATCGGCATCCAGAGTTTCAATGCGCGCCATTTGCAGGCTTTAGGGCGGATTCACGATGGCATTGAGGCGCGCCGGGCAGTCGATATCGCCCACGCCAATTTTGACAATTTCAATCTGGATCTGATGTACGCGTTGCCGCGGCAGACACTGGCAGAAGCGCGCCAGGATATCGAGACTGCGATTGCCTATGCGCCGCCGCACCTGTCTTTGTATCACCTGACGCTGGAGCCGAACACCTTGTTTGCCAAACATCCGCCGGTGGTGCCGGACGACGATGCCAGCGCCGATATGCAGGACATGATCGGCGACCTGACCGCAGCTGTCGGCTATGCGCAATATGAAGTCTCGGCCTATGCGCAACCGCAGCGGCAGGCACGCCACAATCGCAATTACTGGGAGTTTGGCGATTATCTCGGGATCGGCGCGGGTGCCCACTCCAAGCTGTCATTTCCGCACCGGATAGTGCGGCAGGTGCGCTACAAGCAGCCCAAGGCGTATCTGGAACACATTTTGCAGGGGACGCAAGTCCAGGATCAAAATGAAGTCAGCCGTGAAGATCTGCCTTTTGAATTCATGTTGAACGCATTGCGCCTCAACCAGGGCTTTCAAGTCAATTTGTTCGCCGAACGTACCGGCATGGCGCTTAACACAATCGAAAAAACGCTGGCGCTGGCCGAATCGAAAGGCTTGCTGTATCGCGATCATCTAATCATCAAGCCGACGGCTCTCGGCCAATCTTTCCTGAACGATTTGCAGCAATTATTTTTGGCAGATTAGTCACCGATATCGATATTCGGCAGATGCACATTAAATCTAATGCAATCTTGTTAAAGTTATCCGGATTTTGGTCGTTGCTTATATAGATACAGGTAATTCGTTTTATAGCTAGAAAGTTATACAGACAACCTCGTACAAGGTTGTCTGTATTCTATTGTTGCTTTGAATAAACCCGTTTATGTATAAATAATATGATCTTATCCGAAGCAAACGTACCTACTTTCCCCCTGGTTTCCATGCAGATGATGACGAATGTCCATCACGAGTGGGTGGGAATTGTTTTTCATTTTGAAAAAGCCGAAACCGACGTCCTTAAGGCATTCGTGCACCTTTATGATGAAATCGGTTTGCGCGACGCATTAGGAGACTTTCTGTGTGTGCTGGATGTCCCGAACCTGAATCAGGTCGACTTGGATCTGATGACGCATCTGCCACAAAAGCAGGTAATGTTGCGGGTGCCTGCAGCAGATGGCACAGCGGCAGAGGCCCGAACCAAGCTGGATTATATGCAGTCGCAAGGTTTTAGCATCATGCTGGACGGCTGGCCCGCGCCGGATGCCGCATTGCCGGTTGGCGTAGATTCGCTGGCAATCGGCTGCGATCAAATCGAAAAAAGCCAAACTCCGTTTTGGCAACACACACTGGCCGGTCCGCATCTGGCCACCGATGTCAACACTCCAACCTGTTTCAACACGTGCCGCGCTGCAGGATTCAACTGGTTTCTCGGTGATTATCCGCACCATCCGAGCGCCGGCATGCCGCGTAACAAGATGCCGTCACGTAGCCGTTTGTTGAAGCTGCTCGCTCTGGTGGCTCGCGATGCCGAGTCGCGCGAACTCGAAGGGCTGATGAAACAGGACCCGTCGCTTTCCTATAATTTGCTCAAGCTGGTGAGTACCGCGGCGTATGCGCGAAGCTGCGCAATTAGCAGTTTTAGTCAGGCCATCAATGTACTGGGACGCCGCCAATTGCAACGATGGCTGCAGTTGCTACTGTATGCGCATCAGGATAGAGCGGGCGATGGCGGCGTCAACCCGCTGTTACCGATAGCCGCATTGCGGGCCGGCCTGATGGAAGCGTTATGTCAGCACATGGGTGGCGACCGGTATCAAGCAGACCGCGCCTTCATGGTCGGCATGTTCTCGTTGCTGGACGTACTATTCGGCACGCCACTGGCCGAAATTCTCGAACCGTTGCATCTGTCCGAAGATGTGCTGGGTGCGCTCCAAACGCGTAGTGGCCGCTTGGGAGCGATGCTCGACTTGACTGAACATGCTTGCTCGGGAAACCTGCCCCTGCTGCAGACAAAACTGATTGCCTGCGGGGTGGATACAGAGCTTTTCTGCCGCGCACTGGTGCAGGCCTGTGCCTGGTCAATTCAGGTTTCACGGGCGGATTGATTATGACATTCCTGAATGCGCCTGAAGATATCGACTGTACCGTTGCGTTATGTGAAGCCGTGCAAAGTTTGCGCGGCCATGCGCTCGATGAAAGTCTGAGTCGTATTGCCCGGGTCTTGCTGGAGAGTCCGCAGGGAGGCTATTTTCATGGCAAGTTGCCCGAGAAATCAGACCTGGCAGAAGAAATTTTTCATGGAAACGCGGTTTTCGGCCGCTATGCAGTATCCGGACGCATTGGTGGTTACGATTACATGGACCGTGAGCGCCTTGCTGCTTTGGCGCGCTTGACGGCGCGACTGCTGCAGGCACGTGCAGACACCGATCGCAGTGCGCGCCAATTCGAAAAAGCTACCGAACAATTGTTGCAGCAGACCCAAATACTCGATCAAATCCATGAATCAGTAATTACCATGGATTTGACCGGTTTCATCACCAGCTGGAACAAGGGAGCAGAAAAATTATTCGGTTATGCCGCGGCTGAAATCATTGGGTGCAATATCATTTTTCTCTACGAAAATGAAGCGGATGAAGAAGAACCGTTGCAAGACACTTTCCTGCAACAAGGTGGGCGCGAGATGGAGGTGCGCCGACGCAAAAAATCAGGGGAAATCTTCTGGGCCAGCCTTTGCCTGTCTTCGTTGCGTGACAATACGGGCCAGCCGGTCGGACTGATTGGCTATTTCATGGACATCACGGAGCGCAAGCAGGCACAGGAAAAAATTCACCATCTGGCTTATTACGACGCATTAACCGGCTTGCCCAATCGTACCTTGTTCATGAAGCTGGTAGACCAGTCGCTGGTGTCGGCCAATCGCAACGGCTCGACTGGTGCTTTATTGTTTATCGATCTGAATCGTTTCAAGCCGATTAACGATACCCTGGGCCATGCAATCGGCGATCAATTGTTGCAGCAGGTGGCAATTCGCCTCAAGGATGCGTTGCGCGATGACGATATCGTGGCCCGACTCGGCAGTGATGAGTTTGTGGTTGGATTGTTTGACATCAACCAGCATTACCACGCCGGTTTCGTCGCACAAAAGCTGCTCTACGCAATGGAACAGCCGTATCTGGTCGAGCAGCATGAATTACGCATCGGCGCCAGCATCGGTATTAGTATCTATGCACAGGACGGCGCCGATTCGGAAACCTTGTTGCGTCTGGCAGACATCGCCATGTTTCGTGCCAAAAAATGCGGGGGAAATGATCAGGGCAGTTACGCTTTCTATAGCCAGGAAATGAATCGCACCGCCTTAAGTCACCTGCTGATCGAGACCGAACTGCGCCATGCAATTGACAACCATGAACTGCTGTTGCATTACCAGCCGAAAATCAACATTGAGGATGGCAGTATAGTGGGAGCGGAAGCTCTGGTGCGCTGGCAGCATCCGGACAGGGGTCTGATTTTTCCGTCGGAATTCATTCCGATCGCGGAAGAAAGCAGGCTGGTAATACGGCTCGGCGAGTGGGTGCTGGAGGCGGCATGTCTGCAAGCGGCGGCATGGCAGCAGGCCGGTTTGGCACCGATGCGCGTGGCAGTCAATTTGTCGGCAGGAGAATTTACTTTGTCTATGCCCGGTCGTGTACAAGCGGCGTTGAACCGGCATGGCATTAGTGCTGCCTGGCTGGAACTGGAAATAACGGAGAGCATGCTCATGGCCAGCACCGATGATGTGATTGCAATCATGAAAGAGATTAATGCCTTGGGCGTGACGCTTTCGCTGGATGATTTCGGTACTGGCTATTCCAGCCTGTCTTATCTGAAGCGCTTTCCTATCCACACGCTCAAAATTGATCGCTCATTCATCATGGGCATTCCAGATGATCCAAACGACTGCGCCATCGCCAGTGCCATTATCGGCATTGCCAAGCAACTACAGCACCAGGTTATCGCTGAGGGTGTCGAAACTGCCGAGCAGCTGGATTTTCTTCGGAAGCAGGGATGCGATGAAATACAGGGATATTTCTTTTCCCGCCCGGTAGCGCCGCTGGAAATGGGGAGCATGCTGAAAGAAAGCCGTAGGTTCGGAATTGAATGATGCGTCTGATTTGTCCCATGATTTCAATCAACCTTGCCATCCTTATCGGATTGCAATTTGCGTAGCCATTATTTCGCGAACCATGATGCTTTTGTCTTGATTATTCCGCGACTGCTGTCAATTTATTTCCCTGGTTGTTGCGCTAAATTTATAAAAATGTATATCGAACCATCCGGTTTAGGTATAATTCCGGCTTCCGGAAGCGTGGCCGAGCGGTTGAAGGCACCAGTCTTGAAAACTGGCGAGGGTGTGAGCCCTTCGTGAGTTCGAATCTCACCGCTTCCGCCAGAATGCTGTAAGTGCTTGACTTCCCTTATCTTGCTGTTTCTAAACACTATTTTAGGAACGGGTGTGACAAAGAAGTGCGTTAAAGATGAGGAAAGTGCAGTGGTCAAGTAATTTCGGACACTTCACAGACCCATAGGAGCAAAAGACGCAGCAGTCGCCGGCTTTCGGCCTGAGCATTACTTTGTAGTTTCCGCATTCGTAGTAAAACTGGCATGCGTCGGTCGGCATGGTCCCCATCTTGGTAAAGCCGCATTGCGGGCATGTCAAAACAAACTTGAGAACGGCTGTGCTCAGCCTATTTCCTTTGGAGTGTAAAAAGGGAAGGCGTCGTTTGGCAGCATAGCGCTCAGCGCAACTGACCTGGATAGATTGAATACTTTTTTCCGACTTCCCTCACTAAAGTGCTATACGTCCGTCATGTATGAAGTACATGACAATGGTGCTGGTGAAATGATAGCGCATACGCCATTCGGTCCGCGTTCACTTGGGCCGTACTTTACATAGTTCACTTTCTCGCCGACGTTGCTGAGGTGAAGTTACCATTCAAGCGAAAGCAACCTCTCAGCCATGCGCGGCCAGCAGAGCGTCCTTACGTCGTTGCGTGAGGCCCAGCAGAAGCCATCCGTTTCCGGGATTGGCTTGCCGGTCAGATGGTGCGGAAAATGGCTGGTGCAGTTAAGGTGGGCAAGGCTGTCAAAATCATCTGCAGCGCGCACCTTGTACAAGTGCAGTCTTTTATCTTTGCGGTAGTCGAAACTCCCGATTTCTTCGAACAGTTCTTCGTCAAACTCGATGCCGGCCTCTTCCCATAGCTCCCTTTTTGCCGCCTCAAGGGTCGATTCTCCGGCATCTTGTATGCCTTTCGGGATATCCCAATGGTTCGTACCTGTCACGTGGCAGAGAAGAATCTCACCTTTTTTATTGATGACGAGGGTACCGCACGATGTTGCGAGTTCCTTTTTTGCTACCGTTTTTTCCAATGACGACATGCTCTAGCCCTTTTTAGAAAAGTGTCATTAATGATTAGTGTGGCATGTCTTTCTTTTGGGTGCCATTGTGCTGGAGCCAGTCGTCAATTGATTCACCTGCCGGGATATCGCTGGCCCAGGCTCACAACTTGACAGCCGTTGCCATTATTGGGATTCTTGAAATTGATGGTTGGTTAGCCTAACATTGGCGTCTGGGTCAAGGTCGTGGTTAGCCCAAAATAGGAGTAAATTTCCATGCGCGGAAACCCGCAAAAATTAAAAAGAGCCCCCGAAAGGGAGCTCAGCTTATGCGGCTTTTTAGCCTGGCCGACGAGCTTTTGAAAATCATGACCTTGCCGTTTTTTACGGTGGAGTTTTCACGCACAGCACCGACCGCTGCCAATTTAGGGAGGGCGTCGCGAACTTGGCGGGCAAACTCTTTCAATAGTGCTGCAGAGTCTGAGGCTTCGTGAATTGTGTTTAGCGGGACTGCGTATGCGCAGGTGTTAGCTTCGATGTAGCCGTACAGCCAGGTCTGGAGGCCTTCGGTCAATGCCTTGCGTTTGGCGGCGATAAGGTACGTTGGGGTGGCCTCGAACAGTTGGCCCATGCGAGCATCAATCTGCACCGACCAGCGCGATAGGCCTTCCCACTTAAAGTCCGACACGAAGCCGAGAGTCCATCCGGCGCGATGGCCTTAGCCAGCTTGCTCGTTTGTCCGTCGTCTTCTTTCTTCGCGGCGCGAACGATGAGGAAGGTCACGCGGAGGCGCAGCAGGCAGTCCTGCAGTCGAAGAGCGTTATAGTCACTGTCGGACCAGCCGATTTGAGTGCAAAAGGCAGAAGGCGCAAACTCAATTTCGAAGCTGGTGGCTTTGCCGGCATGCTAGTTCAGCAAGCCGAGCAGCACGGTCAGGTCGTTCTGGCACAGTTCTTTGCCGCGGTACTTAATAGCCGCACCATTGGTGGTTTTGAACTTGCGCTCGGCGTACCTGCGCACGAATCGCGTTTTGCCGTCGACGACGCGCTCGCCTTTGCTGATGCCCAAAAGGGCACTGCAAAGAATAGCCGGGTTCATTGCGTATGAGGTGCTATGCACTTCCGGAAGATAGACCGTGCCGTCGGTTTCCTCAGCTGGAAACGGGGCGGGCTCGGTCGGCGCGTTGATTGCGGCGAGTAGTTGATCGTTAGTGTAGGTCGGGGCAGGGCGCTTCATGACAACTCATTTTTATGTGTATTAGTTGTATAGTGAACAGTTGTTAATTTGCAAAAGATAACGTTCCGTAATTTCCGGCCCGCACAAAAGCCTGTCCGTCTGCAGCCCACTTTTTTTGGTAGTCCCCGGGCATGGCACTCCAACGGGAGTCCGGCTGTTGCCGTTAATTGCTGTATAATTAGCAATTGCGATTTTTACGACAATGTGCGACAATGGGGCCATGAAAACATTCGATGAAATCGAAGTCCGGCGCCCCGCCATCGCGCAGAGTTACCTATCACTACTTGGTGCCCAACCCGGACGTCCACTGGCCCTGTTCGCCCCTC
Source organism: Gelidimonas diazotrophica (assembly GCF_055694025.1). NCBI lineage: Bacteria > Pseudomonadati > Pseudomonadota > Betaproteobacteria > Burkholderiales > Oxalobacteraceae > Gelidimonas > Gelidimonas diazotrophica. The sequence goes on along the minus strand of NZ_CM146349.1, from coordinate 2,143,813 downwards.
GGCGTGTCGGCAAAACATTCTTCCTTGACCACGACCTCGCTCCCGTGGCGAAGGATGCGGGGATGTTGCCAGTGTATGCCGACTTGTGGCTGCACAAGTCGGCCCCGCTGGAAGCGGTAAATCACGCACTGGAAGAAGCGCTGGACGATTTGCTTGTTCCGGCCAGCAATATCGGGAAGATAGCAAAAACTCAGGTGAAGAAGATTGGTGTTCTCGGTGCTAGCATCGACCTTGGGGATGAGCCGCATCGCCGGCCTTTGCCGGAGTCTCCGGCCTTACGGCTGGACGCTCTGGTCACCCGGCTGGCCAGGCAGCACAAGGGCCAGATTTTGTTGATGCTCGACGAGGTTCAGACCCTCGTCGATGCACCAGACGGTGTATCAATGGTTGCGACCTTGCGGGCCGTGCTTCACAAGCGACGTGAGGATGTCTGTGCCGTCTTTACCGGCTCTTCACAGGAAGGGCTGGCTCGGCTCATGAATACCGTAGGGGCGCCAATGTATCAGTTTGCACAGATTATCGATTTCCCCTTTCTCGGCGATGAATTTCTGCAGTTACTCGCAGAACATTTCAGCAAAGTTCATCCAGGCAAAAAGCTTGAGTTGGGCGAGTTACGCGAGATGTTCAGGAAAATCGGTTTCAAACCGGCACTGATGCGAGATATTGTCAAGGCGATGTCGGCAGAAGGTATCACTGATGTTAAGCGTGGGGTCGAAAACTATATGGCTAGCGACCACCAGGTAGCAATCTGGTCGGCGCTCCTGAACGCGGTCGATGCTTTCGACCAAGGCGTGTTGGTTGCTATTGCCAACGGCCAACCTCCGTTGAGCCAGGCCACGTTGAAGATTCTGGGGGCGATTCCTGGCGCGAAGCCGACGATATCTAAGGTCAGGTCGTCAATCGAGAAGTTGAAACGTACTGGTCTCCTGTCGAAAAGCGGAGTTGGCACAACGATTGATGACCCACTGTTCGCAGAATTCCTGCTGAAACGCGGAGCCAGGAACTTGTCATAACGGAATCGCGATTGAGTTGCCGCAACCCAAGGCTAGCTCCTTATCAAACACTGCGGCGAGGGTGCGCCGGCCCGAGAAGAGGCGAGATGGCGGGAGCAACTGTGTAGACCAAGGGCTCCGATAGTGTTATGTATTGATAATCTGGTTTCCAAGTCCATAAACCACGAAATGGTCAGGCCGTAGCTCGGCTTTGAACCACTCCCTGACACGCGACCAGACAGGGTAATTCGGACCCCCAGGATTTTTGCAAAAGTTGACGTTAATTCTCGTAAACTCAGACTGCACAGCGGGCAAAATGGCCTGAGAAGAATTTACCTCTCTCTATAAAAAATCTCCCTCAAAGTGGCACGACTGAAAGGGCTGCATGCTTATTAGCAATAATTTCAACCCGATAACTTAACGCCTAGATGAACATTAGGCGGCCGAATTCATGCTCTGTCTTGTTAATTAGAAATCTAAAAAATTGTCTTGAATTGGTTGTGTGATTGTCTAGAATAGTTCGTGTCAGCGGACGACAATGGTTCCACATATCGTATGTCGTGAAGGTCAAAAAAGTTAGCGCGGCAGAACCCTGACGAAACGCAGTGGTAATCTTTCTTGAGGAGTTTGTGAATGCTTGATGATTGCTCATATATCGACGTTCAGGAACGATTGAAACATCTCCGGTGTATAGAAATTATTGCTGCAAAGTTGAATCGTCTAGCAGAAGAAGTGGCGTTTTTGTATGAAGAGGTTTTGATGCAATTTGCAAAGAAAGCTGTTATCCGCGACTATCTCACGATATTTACATCGAGAAAAGTCAAGCTCATCTTCGGTACGGCCCGCAAAGGTGACGTAGCAAATTAAGAATTGCTATTCTTAATAATCGCTATTCTGCCGCATTAAGTAATAACTTCAAAAACCGACGACTACAGTAGTTAGTGTGGATGGCCGATGACTGCCGGTCCCCGGTCTTGGTGGCGCCGAAAGACATTGATGCTGACCAAAGGGGTATGTCAGAGTTATATTTTCCTGCGCGCCACATCAAAGATGAATGCCCCGGCAGCAGCAACTGCGAAATAGAAGAGGGCAACACAGTTCTGCTTATTCCCCTATTTCAAGAGCGGCAGGAATCCTCTTGGTACATGGGCCTAAATACTGCAACTAGAGAGAGATTACCGTAATACAAACTGCCGACAAAAGGGCGATAACGAGTAACCCATTTCCAATCACCTTATCTAATTTATCTGCTTTTTTCATCATGCTCTCCTTGATACATATTAATGGAGAGTATGGATAAATGATGATTTTAGAAATTGATAATGCGCAATAAATATGTCCAATTCACTGATTTGGAATAGTTCAGACTGCCCCATAATTGTTGCGACCATAGGAAATAAAAAGCGCTTGTAACAGCTAATACCGTCGGCCATTCAATCGTGACAATGGAAGGGCAATGTACGGTGAGGTTACACAGGTAGTGAAATGTCTTTTATCTAGGCCGATGCATCCCTCCAGATTTCGGCAGCCGGCATTCAACCGCGGTGGACAATGTGCGCTGAAAAAAGGACACCGAGATGTACGGCCCGTTGGGATGAAGTGCCGAAGGTTTGGATCAATTAATTTCAATCGAATGGACCGACCTGATAATGTAACGTCCGCAGGTCACTGCAACTCAAGGGCGAGCGAATAGGTGGTACATGTTGGGGTTCGCAAGAAGCATTCCGTCGGTATGGGAAGGAGAACCAATTCGACAAGAAACGATTACCAGGAATTTCTTTGGGTCTCTGCTTTCAACTCACGTGCTGCTTCGGCTGTCCTTCGCAGTTCTCTACGTTTGTGCGTTAACGCTGAATGTTGTTCTGCAGTCATCGGCGGTGCGCTCATCAATTCTTTAAGCGATGCAATATTAGAGCAGTCCTGTTTGGCACTTATATTAAAACAGTTCAATTTTTTTACCTTTGATATCAGGTTTTAATTCTAAAATTCTGAGTCTAATGTTAGCGTCGTCACAGATATTAATGAAAAGCTTCGCGGCATTTGTTTGGCGCAGTGTTGAATTAATATTGACATGTATTCTGCATGGACTTGATGTCCTGTTGATGACATTAAGAGCTTGCTTCTATTTCCAGCTTCGCCCAAGGGCCCACTTATTTGGTCGCATTTCATACGAAATTTCTTGTTATGTTCAACCGAGGAAATTTATTCAATTGCTATTTCGGATACAGGTCTGCTGTTAGCTGATATGGCCAATTTCGGTGAGACGTCTCCGTACCGGTCAAGGGGATGCCGGCACGAATAGAGCAGAATGATATTGACTGGAAGGGAGTCTTGACTCCTTCCATCGGCATCAGCACTGATAGAGGAAGAGAATTTTTTCAGTGATGAACTAGCTAGCATTCAGTAGCTTGTTCATCAACAAGGCACTGGTGAGTAATTCACATTTATTGATTGTGCTATGGTAATCTTTTTATTGCATTGTTGCATTGTTGCATTGTTGCATTGTTGCATTGTTGCATTGTTGCATTGTTGCATTGTTGCATTATTGCATTATCACTCATTGCTCGGCCAGCATTAGAAAATGCATGTTGACCAATTTCTAATTGTCGACCGTATAGGTTATTGTTTGCGGCTGTTTTTCTACCGTTGTTTTATGAAATGATTAACGCACTCTGGCGGACTAAAATCCAGGTAAACGTCTGACTCAGAGCTTCAACGACTTGCGTTTTTGCGGGGTCTCTCTGTTTGTGTAAAGCGGCAATAGGACAAAGCGTTTGATGAATTCAAATTATCCACTAACAGCGATTCTAGTAAAAAAATTTAGATCCACGAACTAACAGCTGATACCAATATTAAATATCGACACACGTGGCCGCGCCCTCAAGGAAATGGTTTTCTGTAGAAGTAAAAACATTATTGGCGTGTTTTTACCTAGAAGGCTCCTATAGATGAATGATGCCATCAGACGCCTGAAACGAAAGATTAGCTATGCATATTATTGATGAAGACATTGATAACCCACAGCTTTTTACTCACTTCGGCACAACTAGCCCTTTCTGGAAACTGGTGGCCGACAGTGACGCGCTGCTACTGTCCGGAGAAGAGGGAGCTGTCACGGTGGCCGTTGAGCTCTCTTCTGCGCAAGCCCAAGAACTCCGCGCGATGACTGGGGTCACTTCCAACTTGGCGTTGTCGGTTGCCATTTTTGGCACCTCAATTCGGCTCCATCTGGTTGGCCGCAAGATAGACACCAGGATTTGGGGTGGCACCGCTGCGCGCTATGACGATACAAAGGCTGTCGCCCGAGAATTAGGAAACAGCCTGAATTTCTCCGAAAAAGTCATCTCTGATGTCAATTCGCTGGTTATCATTCTTGATTCCGCGGGTAAAATCAAAAGGTTCAATCGTTTGTGTGAAGAAGTCACGGGCGTGCTGGAGGCGGAGGTGGTAGGGAAAAACGCATTTGACCTCTTTGCTAATGAACAACAACGCGAAGACATCCGCGTTAATGTCCAGGGTTTCTTTACAAAAGGTGCAACGTCCGGAACGGTGCGCCCCATCAACACCAAAACAGGTGTGCGCATGATTCAGTGGCGAAACACTCTCATGGAGTCCGGAAACGGTGTGCCAGAGAAATTTCTTGTTTGCTCCGGCACCGATGTGACAGAACAGTTGCTCGCGCATTCCCGTTTGGCTGAGTTAGCCAATAACGATGTGTTGACCGGTCTATTGAACCGCCACGCCATTCAGGAGAAAATCAAGGCCGCAGTCACGTCAGAAAATACCGAATCGTTCGGGTTGATATTTCTCGACCTCGACAACTTCAAGAAGGTAAATGACTATTATGGACATCTCACCGGCGATGCTCTCATCAAGGAAGTGGCCGCCGCCCTTGGCACCTGCCTGACTGAGAACGATGTGCTGGCGCGCTTGGGGGGCGACGAATTCTTGGTTATAGTCGGAAGCCCATCGCAGGATTCGGTGGAAGCAACAGCGCAACGCATCCTGGACCGTATGATGCGACCGTTTGCACTCAAGCGCGCTGAAGTTTATTCTAGCTGTTCGATTGGTATCGCCATGTTCCCGGCGCATGGCTCCAGCCTTGAGGAGCTGGTGCGCAGCGCCGACACCGCAATGTACGTCTCTAAAGAAGAGGGCAAGCGCACATACCGGGTGTTCTCGCCGAACATGAATAACAAGGCCAGCGAATATATATGGCTCGACACAAACATGCGTCACGCATTGGAGGAAAATCAGTTCGAGCTGTACTACCAGCCAAAAGTATCCCTGCTATCTGGTAAGGTGGACAGCGTCGAAGCGCTGATTCGCTGGAATCACCCGGAACGTGGCCTGATTACGCCAGCGTCATTTATTCCGTACGCAGAAGATTCCGGACTGATTGTCCCGCTGGGGAGGTGGGTGATGAATGCGGCTGCCAAGCAGGCCGGCGTCTGGAAGAAGCAAGGATTGAACCTGCGTGTTGCCATCAATGTCTCCGCACGCCAGTTGCGTATTCCAACGATTATGGAAGATTTTACGCATGCGATTCTTTCCAACGACATGTCTCCTTCGATGCTCGACATTGAATTGACAGAGAGTTGCCTCGTGGAAGACGAGAAGCTGGCCCATCGTTTGATTCGCATGTTCCGCGAACTGGGGGCTCATGTGCATTTGGACGATTTCGGTACCGGCTACTCGTCATTGTCGCAATTAGCCCGTTTACCGCTGGATGTCTTGAAACTTGATGGTAGTTTCATCCAGTCCCTTCACACCGATGCCAAGATGCGAGCGCTAGTGCGTTCGATGGTGGCTGTGGGTCACGAGTTGAACCTGAAAATAGTTGCAGAATGTGTCGAGACCCAGGAGCAAGCCGATTTCCTGCGAAATATCGGGGTCGACTACGCGCAGGGCTACCTGTTTGGTAAGCCAATGAAACTCGCGGACTTTCTGGCATGGATGCCGGTTTCGTCGAACAAAGTGTTGCGCCTCATCGCGTAGCCACACCGAAACCTGGCCCCAAAAAAGCCCCGGACATTTCGGGACTTTTGCTTTGCCTTTGCAGAAGAGTTGCGAGAGCGATTACTCCCGAAACTAGGATAGCCCAGTACTCGTTTTTAGCAATTGTGCCCTGCAGTGGGTGCTGCGGACCCTTCGTTAGCTGCGGGTGTTACCGTAGCTGCCAGGGCTTCTAGGGACTTACCGCTACGTCTGTTCTGGAGCAGAACCAGGCGCTCCATGTAGGCGAGGTCTTTCTCTTCCAGAAGGAATGCAGATTCAGCCCAGTCTTCGGTGATGTCTAGTAGCTCAGTCTTGGTGAGGGGAAACACACGCCGGCGGGTGCGTAGCATTGCACGGATTCCGTTCAGTTTTGGGCGTATGCCATCGATGAATGTACGGGTCGCCTTATAGGCTCCTCCCTGCTCAAATAGGCGGTCTACCAGCCCTTTTTCATGGTGCCATTCAGCGGTATGGGCTTCGCCGCTATTAATGAGTTGCTCGGCCAGACGCATATGCGCCTTTCGTGCGACCAACGAATAACCCCCCATGCCCGGATACAGATTGAAGGCAATTTCGGGAAAGCCCAGCTTCGCGCCTTTTTGCGCCAATACGTATTCGTGTGCCAGAGCTGTCTCAAAGCCACCCCCAAGTGCGCTTCCTTCTACCATCGCAATTGTGATAGCCCCGACCCCAAAGCCGGTTATCACCTCGTGGACCGCATCAATGCATGCACGTGCATACGCCTTCAGAGATGAGCGCTCTCCGGAGCGAATTTGACGTGCAAAAAAAGATAAGTCACCGCCGAGGTTATACAGCCCCGGGACCGTAGAGCCAGTCACCCAAAATTCAATTGGAAGATTCGAAGCGCGTGCGGCGCGCGTCAAATTTGTGATGTCCTTTAGGAGTTCAAAACTGACGCAAGGGCGTGGATGAGCTTGCAGCATCATCCACATCACATTTCGCTCGGCTTCATACCATGCTGACATTTGTGTAAGCATGCCAGCTTCGATGAAGCGCCGGGTTTTGGGATGGTTTAGTAGAGGCATTTTTAGGACTCATAAAATAGTGATAGGAGTCAAGATAATGGCCAAAACAGATGCGTCTGAATAGGAGTGTTGGCGCCAGTTGTCAATTGATTCGCCTGCAGGATATCGTTGACCCAAGGTCATGTCTTGAAAGTCGTTGCCATCATTGGGATTTTTGAACTTGAATGTGGGTCAGCCTAACGTTGGCGTCTGGTTCCATTTCACACTGGCAGCAATGAAGGCCGGCCTTTTCAACAATACCCAGTTCCTAATGCCTGAGGCCTGTAGATGGCGGCCGCTGTTCGGCAGTCACTTGAAGATAAGTTCATCGATGAAAAATACATCACAATGTGATATTATAGTTATTAAGGTGACGCTGGATTTTCTCTGCAGTTGGGCTACGGAAAGTTCGAGTGATACGGACTAATGAGTTGCCTACACATTACAATTTTGCAAAAAATGCCCTGCAATGGCCAAAAAATTCCCCATTCATCCAAGTAACCCCGAGCGAATCTGCTGGGGCTGCGACAGATATTGTCCAGTCGATTCCCTTGCTTGCGGAAACGGCTCGGACCGCACACAGCATCCGGTTGAACTGTTTGGAAATGATTGGCTTAATTGGGGCCTCGATGCTCCCGGAGAGCCGTCAGAACCGGAAGAGTTCGTGGACCGCAGCGGCAAATCGCAGACGTGAGATAACGGGCAAGGGCGCTTGTCCCTAAGGATGCTGGACAGCGTAGCGTTGGAGAACGTTGTTGGCCAAGAATGGTAAGCAAGCAGACAATATGCGTGAAAAAATAGCAGCTAGTTTACATCTTATGATGTCTTAACAGTATTGTTAGAGGCTGGGTTGCAGGTTTAAGCCAAGTCCATTTCCCGCACGCGGCCCCGACGCATAGTTTCAACATGTTCCCGAATCGTACTCGCGAGCGCTTCCGCATCAGGAACTGCCCGAATCACAACGGTGGGGTGGGATTTATCGGATGTTTCCAGAATAATGTTCGCAACTGAAAACAACCTGAGAAACAAGGGTTGCTCGATTGTGAAGTCTTTCACGCGATAGAGTTCCAGAGCACTCGACTCCTTGTTAAGTACACCAGTGCGCAGCCGCAATCGTTGCGTCGTTAATTCGTACTGGGTATTTCGAACCACCAGCCATTTCCAGAGCAAAATAAATACAGGAATAATCAACCAGAAAAACAGGATGCATAAAATATAGGTTCCCAGGTTAATTACTTGAGAAGGGGTTCCTGACCAGATAGCTTGCTCTTGAGACATGTTTGCGCTTTCAGGAGTGTCTGATAGGGGGTTGCGGGGTTGCAATCGTATTGCAAGTTATCTTATCAGTTTCATATAGACTAGGAAAAACACGGTAGTGCTCATCCCCACATTGATACTTCCCCCCGTCCAGCGCTGGCACAAGCGTAATTGGCGTCCGTTGAAACTGAAGGCGCTCTCAAAGAAGTGATACCGGACAACTACCATTGAAATTGTTTTATCAAATATTCCGCTTCGCGCAATACAAAAATTCTCCACTAACAGTTAATCTATGAACATGAAAATTCATCTTGATACCGTTATCCCATTACTGCACACGACGCCATATGGCGTCCTAGCGACGCAATCAACGCAAGTGCAGGGATACCCTTTCGCCTCTATCTTGCCATTCGTGCTCGATGAACGACAGTGCCCCATATTTCTCATAAGTGGTCTGGCTGAGCACACGAAAAATATTTTGGCGGACCCTCGTGCTAGTTTTCTTGTCTCTAGCCCCGACGGAAAAAACGTTCTAACCGGTGCGCGTCTAACATTAGTCGGAGATGTGAGTCGTTTCGACGCATCACAGGAATTAATTGCGCGCTACCTTCGCTATCAGCCAGATGCCAAGCAGTACCTCGCTCTTGGAGATTTTGCTTTCTTTCGACTCACCCCGAAGCGCGCCAGGTATGTTGCTGGTTTTGGGGAAATGAGTTGGATGGAAGAAGCCGAATGGGCAAGTGAGGTAGTCCTGCCGCTGCCCGACGAGGCAAATTTTTACTGGGAACTGATTGAGTTTTTACCGATGGGGGGTCGATTACTCGGCTTGGACCGCTATGGCGTCGACATTGAGCGTCAAGGCAAGCGTGAGCGACACCAGTTTCCTAATGCGCCGGTTGCAATGGAGAATGTTGGCGAAGTGGTTAAACGGCTTCTTACTGTTTTGTAAAATGTGAAGGATTTGGTAGTTTGCGTTGGGATTTTTGATGCCGTAGGCAGGTCTGTATTTACCAGCTAGCCTGTAAATCAGTGCGCAGCACTTTCCAGAAAACAGCGGATGTTCTTGCTGAATGTACTGACGCTAAATGATATGCCATGCAGTTTTCGCAGCCTTTCTAGCGTGCTGATTTTCTCTAAGATTGGAAAATCGTTATGCTGTTTGACAAAGAATGTCTCTTCTAGGCTCGATTGCGGACATAACCCGCAGCAGACCGTCCGGCAATTACGGTCAGGGTTCTGCCGTTGCCGCTCTGGCCTGATTGACCAGAGCGGCAACGGCAGCATCGCAGCCGCTACTATTGTGAAGTCCGCATAGGGTGGAGCATTTATTTAAGTAGTTGTGTTGCCAAGATGGATAAGCAACATATCGCAAGCCTCGATATTTGCAATGTGAGATTCACGCATTTCATGCAACATCTTGCGTATCGGACCAAGAGGAGTTCTCGGTAGTACTTCGGCGATTTTGCGCGCCACCCATGCTTGGCCTTGGTTAAGGAATGCGAGCCGTGCGGCGCGGCCTTGTACCGCGAGCGCCTTGTGGAAGAACGCACCTACGGAGCTGCTAGGCACTCTCCCAAGGCTGCGGAGGCAATCCATCAGTTTGGCACAGTTGTTTGCCTCGTCTTGTTGCAATTGTCGCAGCTGATTCCATTCCTTTGAGTCGCGCGGGTATTCGTCAAGGAATGCCGACAATACTTTTGCGCCGGCCCGCTCCGCTTCAAGCAAGGTGTTGAGAAGCTTAACCAATTCTTCCGTAGCTAAAACATCAGAAACGTCTGGTAATTCAATAGGCAAAGGTTGCTGTTCCATTTTTTAAACCTCACTTTAATGGTGGTGGACGAACGGTGGCACATCTATTTGTCGTTGGTGGCAATAATCGACTACCTCGCTTACAGAATATACAACCACCTCAATTAGGCGCAATCACCCTGGCATCTTTAGTCACCGTAACAATGTGCCAATGCATCCCTTTGTCGTGTCAGAATCATCGTGAAGGTATTGCTCAAGGGCGTAATGTCGTGGCGCTCACTAAGGCCCTGGCACAGTACTAACCTGAATTCTGTGGACGTGCCTTCATCCAACTGAATCGTTATGAGTTGCACAGTTCCACCAAGGTGGAAGCACTGTGGTACATCTTTGTGTGACAAATTGGATGTGGCGTGATATCATAAGTCATTGAAATATAAGGGGAATATGTGTTATAGGCGAGTGTTTCACTGCTTCCGCCAGAACACTAATATGCATGCGGTTCCAAGGGGTTTAGTACCAAAACCCCACAGTTCAACCCGCACAAAAAATACCGCACTTTATCCTGCCGACTTGCACATTATTCAAGTTCGATGTTGCACATATCCTTGTTGGCGGCGCTCAGCACGTCATAGGCTACTGCCATGCGTTACCCAATCAGATTCCTCATTTGTACGTAACCTTGCGTACCCACATTCGATAGTGACAATTGCAGCAATGAAACGTTACAAAGATAGTACAGAAACCGCCAGAACAAACACCTCGGCTCGGGATTCCGCTTTTGCGTGGGATGGCGATACGCTGGTGCTCAACATCCTCGGCAAGCCAAGCGCAAAACAAGATGCGATTGGCAAGATCAAAGGAAAGCAGATCAACGTCAGCGTCACGGCAGCACCCCGCGCCGGCAAGGCAACTGATTATATGGTGCGCTTTTTGGCGGAAGAGTTTGGCGTGTCACCTTCGGATATCGAGGTCGTGTTTGGCCGCATGAATGTGAATAAACAAGTGCGTATCAAAGCACCTAAACGACTGCCTGCGGCAATTGGACAGCAGGAATTATGCTGAGAGAATGATGGGGTTGCGACTCGACAGGCGGCGTCACGCTCACTTCACATGCGCGCTTATGCTACTCTTTCGACTCTCCTAGCCTTATATGATCTGCCGGCTTGAACTTTGAATCGTATGCGCCCGGATGACATCAAATAGCCAAAAAATAAAATTTTTCCGCAGTCGTATTCCTGCATTCGAGTGCATACCCGGATGCCACGACTGTTGCGGCCCGGTGACCACCTCTACCGAAGAGATGGCAAGGCTGCCCGTCAAAAGCGAGGAAGAATACGATGCGGCGCTTGCCGACCTGAGTTGTCCACACCTCGGCGACAATGGATGTGGAGTCTACGCAGAGCGTCCTCTGATCTGCCGCTTGTTCGGAACCACACCGCGGCTCGCCTGCCCGAACGGCAAGCGGCCTGCGGTAATGATCGACCCTGACGTCGAGTTGCAAATCCACCAGTATTTTGCGCAAACGCGCCAGGTATTGGTTTGATGCGCGCCGCTTCCGGCAAACCTGATGGCAAACGCAGAGGCTGTCGTCGTTTCAAATATACTGATTATTGTATTTTTTGAGTGGCAATTGATATATGCGGTAAACAAGGTGCCCTACATGTGCGGCTTATGGCTTAGTTTCCGAGAATTCCCGCCGCAATCTGTTTGACCACATCGCGTTCCAGTCCATTGAAGCCATGATGGGCGAACGCTTCGCAAGGGTCGCCGCGGCTTTCACCGCCCTTGAAAGTCAGTAACTGCTTTCTCGGTACATTCTTGAGTTTCTCCATCAAGCCCGGAATCTCGCTGAATGCGCAGTGAGCACAGCCGTCCTGTTCGTGATGCGCCACCAGGACCGGGATGCGTAGCTTGTCTAGCGGCATGGCAGGCACCGCGCGCCCATTGTTGTCGGTCAGGATAGTTGCAGTCAGGACCATGCCGTCTGGCCCTTCCGGGCCGGAAAGCTCCGTGGCGATGTGCGCGGCGGATTGGGTCCCGCGGCTGGTGCCGACCAGCCACACCGGTACTTTTGCCTGCCCGCGCAGCCAGGCGATGACGGCCTTGATATCGGCCACATGTTCTGGCTTCTGGCGAAAGCCGGCCAGGAACGGGGCATTCTGACGATCCGACGGCGCATCGACGACCGCCACCAGCAATCCTTGTTCGGCGAAGAACTGGCGGGTGCGAACGAGGAAATTTCCCTCGCCCCACCCGAATGCGCCATTCGGGGAAATTTGCAGCCCGCCGTGACCGCCAGACATCAGGATCACAGTGGCTTTCGGCTCGGGCGGGGACAGTACCAGCATCCGTTGGGTGACGCCTGGACGGGTCGGAATATCGACGACTTTCTGAGCGGCCTGCCCATGCGCGTGGACTACAACTACCAGCAGCAACGACGCGAACCAGGTTTTTATTGCACGGTGCATAGCAGCTCTCCCAATAAACACAGTTTGATAGGAATAGCATTTTCTTAACTCATCCCCATTGACGCCGCCGCATGAGGGGGAAGAAAAATAACTTCAAACAGGCTAGCAGTATGGCTTAAAGCGAAGTAGGCAGGGGAAAGGCCGAGTAGCGCCGCATGCCAACTGCTGCCAGACGAAGCGTCGAATACGGCCAGTCAATCATGTCGGCGCTGAAAAAATCAAGCGGACTTGCCACGTCGCTCAGTGCGCTACCGCACCGACGGAGCCAGGTGCTTGCGAGCAAGCTGTTTTCATGGACACCAAAACGCTTACCCCAAAAGGACGGAAAATGAAAATTCGCTACCCGCTCATTGCGTTATCGATGCTGTTTGGCTCGATTACCGCAGCCCACGCCCAGATCAGCGTCGGCATTCAATCGCCAGGTATCAGTATCGGCATCAACATGCCGGCGTATCCGAATCTTGTCTTGATACCTGGCTACCCGGTCTATTACAACCCGCGCGCGAATTCGAATTACTTCTTTTACGACGGCCTGTACTGGGTGTACCAGGACGATAACTGGTATGCGAGCAGCTGGTACAACGGACCGTGGGAATTGACGGAGCCTGAATATGTGCCGCTGTACGTGCTGCGCGTTCCGGTGCGCTACTACCGCCAGCCTCCGGTGTATTTTCGCGGTTGGCGCACCGACGCGCCGCCACGTTGGGGCGATCACTGGGGCCGGGATTGGGAGCAGCGCCGAAGCGGTTGGGACCGCTGGGACCGCCGCTCCGCCCCAAGCGCCGCACCGTTGCCGGTCTACCAGCGGCAGTATTCGGGGAATCGCTATCCCCGCGCGGCAGAACAACAACATTCGATCCGATCCGAGAAGTACCGCTACCAGCCGCGTGATGAAGTAACGCAGCAGCACCTGCAACAGCGTGGCAACGAGCGGGGCAACGCGGACAACCGGCGGGACAACCCGCGCGCCAGGCCGCAGCAGGACTTTCAGATGAATCAGCATCAACAGCAGCAGCAACAACAGCAACAAAGACAACAACAAAAAGAGCAACAAAAAGAGCAACAACATGACTTGCAGATTAATCAGCAACGGCCACCGTCGCCCGCGCAGCAGCCGCAGCGAATGCAGCGCCCGGAAGCCGAACCGCAAGACAAGGGTCGCGAGAACCGGGTCGAACAGCAGGACAAGGGTCGCGAAAACAGGGCTGATCGGCAAGACAGGGGCCGTGAAAACAACGCTGAACAGCAAAACAGGGATCGCGGGAACAAGGCCGAACACCAGAACCGCGGGCGGGGGAACCAGGCCGAGGAAGAGCGCGATCAGGAGCGTCGTTAGGAGCGCATGCCAGGAGCCTGTCGGACTTGCGGAGAAGCGGCTGCAAAATACCCTGAATTGCAAGACCGCCAACCGCTCGAAAAAAGGGGACGGACCGGTCTGTCTCCTCTTGTTCAGCCCGTAACCTTCACTACCCAACCCGCTTGCCAACACCCCATTTCGCATGGGTAGGGCGAGTTTCACCCAGCGCTTTTTAGACCACCCGGCAAACCGACATTGCGAACGCATCTCTGCTGTAATACCAGTTTATGAAACATTCAGGCTAGACAGTCAGCTACCTCTGGGAATATTACTTCTCGTAGTTGGAAGTAAATTAGTGCCGGAATACACAATTTCTTCGTATATTGACCGGCCTCCTGTATTTCTTTTCCACGTGTTGTTTGTCCGTTAGAAATCAGAGTTCCTGTTTCTTAACCTGCATCCATATTTTCTGGCAATCCTGGCATTGATAGTGATACTGGTTTTTCACATAGGTAGTTGAAACGTGACGGGTATTGGTACCACGAGAATTTCGCTCCGACACTTTTTTGGTACCGCGCCAACGATCAAGTTCTTCAATTTCCTGTGTATTTACGTCAGTGGACTTGCAAGTAGGACAACGCAGCCGGATAAATTTATTCCAGTACCAACCGTAGGCAGCTGCAGCCACAATCGCCAAAAATATCAAAAGATTCCTTGACCGTGCGTCCTTTTCTTGACTCTTCTGGAGATTTAACGACTGAAGTTCGGCATCAGCGATCCGCTGCTGTTCAAGTGCTGACTCCCGCTCCAAGCGCTGTTTTTCTTGTGCTTCTTGCTCAGTGTGTGCAGCGGTTTCTTTATCGCGTGCCCGGCTCGCCAAATACTTGTATTTAGGAATCGAAGCGATGATCTTCTTAAGCAAGACATTGGCTTCGTTGAAGGCGTAGTCATCGTCCAGTGCCGGGAGCGAATATCCGTGCCTCGCGTCTGCGATTCGTTTTAATGCCGCATTGCGCCTAATCTCAATCTGCTCCCTTAGCTTTTGCTCGAATAACTGAAAATCCTGATCAGTCCATTCAAGCGCTTTCTTACCATAAAGCTCACCTCTGGGGTCGGACCAGATAGAGTCTCTTGACAATTCTGACTGACCGACAAAATAGTTGATGTCCATTAAGATGGCAAGCGGGTTCTCGCCAGCATCTTTCTGTGGTTGCACTGAGGATGGAATAGAGCCGGTTTTAGGTTGTGAAGGAAACGTGTCTGGAATAGCAGTGGCTTGTGACTGTGGCGTTGGGACTCCGATAACACCTGCATTCCTCTGCGGCGTGACGTCGGTGTTTCTGGACGCTGGGTCAGCCCACTTATTCAGACTGCTGATCTGCATGTGATACGCAGCTTTAAGGCATTCAACATCGGCACATCTGTTACGTACATCCTGCAACCAGATAAGTTGTTGCTGTTTAATCTGCGGATTATTGATTACAGCCCTGTGATACGCAATGGTAAGCTGATCATCCTGCTGCGATAGCATAGGCTCACTGCAGACCATACTTTCTACGGTACTACCGGCCTTAGAGCAGTCAAATCCGGCGGCCATTGCTGATTTTTCAGACAGCCCCAAATAGGCGACAAAAAGGATTATGAACAGAAAGCTACTTTTGTTGTTTTTCATATATTTGTATTCTTGATGTGTTTATTGATTCGGCACGACTACGATGAAAGCTCCTGCTCCGACAGGAACTGTTCCTTATGGAACCCAAAAGGCAGCATCAATAAGTTGTTCGGAAATTGTGAAATCGTAGTGTTATAGGCACGGACAGTAGCGTTAAATTGCTCGCGCCGGTCAGCAATGTCGGATTCGACCTGAGCCAACTCTTCCATCAGAGTTCCATACAGACCGTCCGCCTTTAACTCGGGAAATGTCATCCGCAAATTGGACAGGCGCTCGACAATACCGTGTCCGGAGGATGGATTCGCCGTCCCACTGAAATCGCTGGAAACTTTGCCAGCAATCCCACTTTCGTGAATTCCGTAAGATTCCACAATGGAAATCAGCTTAGTGATCAGATCGCCACGTTTTTTCTGCAAAACAGAAATGTTGGAATGTACCTCGGGAATGATATTAAGCAGTCGCTGAACCTCGTTGTAAATGCTTATGCTAAAAACAAGTGGTACGATAAAAATTAGAGCTATTAAGGTGAGAATAAGATGTTCTGTTGACATATTTAAATTGTTAATTTGAAAAAATAGGGGACAGACCCAATGCTGTTCACTTAATAAGAATTCGATCATAATGCCTTCATTGCATCATCATGAGGCATTCGACCATGGCTGGCAAACCGCTTCAACTGGGTGGACCGATTCGCATTGCTGACTACTTGAGTCTGGGCCTTTTGGCTCGGCTTGTTCCTCCCTCGCTGGTCGATCAGGCGCTGACAGCTCATGGAAAGCATAGTGTGCGGCAGCGCGATTTACCTGCCCATGCCGTGGCGTACTACGTGATGGCGCTCTCGTTGTATCGGGGTGTCAATACCGAGGAAGTGCTCCAAGTGGTGACCGAGGGGATGGAATACCTCGGCGCCAACGCGATTCGGCGCGAGGTTGGCAAGTCCGCGATCAGCGCGGCACGAAGCCGTCTCGGCGCTGCGGTGATGCAGACGATCGCGGAATATGCACTAACGCCATTGGTAACCGAACAAACGGCCGGCGCCTTCTACAAGGGGTTGCGCCTTGTAAGCTTGGACGGCTCCACGCTTGAAGTAGCCGATGAGGAAGCCAATCGCAAGGCGTTCGGCGTACCGGGAACCCAGCAAGGACGCACCGGCTATCCACAACTGCGCTTCGTCGGCTTGCTTGAGAACGGTACGCATGCGTTGCTCGGGATTGCCCTTGGCGGTTACAAAGATGCGGAAGTGACATTGGCGCACCAGGCCATCGCCTATCTAAAACCAGGCTTACTATGTCTGGCGGACAGGGGCTTTGCTGGCTATCCGCTATGGCAGGCGGCCAGTCGCACTGGCGCACAACTGCTGTGGCGGATTCCGAAGAATCGGGTCCTGCCTGTCAATCGTCGCCTGAGCGATGGCTCATACTTGTCGCAGATTGAGCCTGCGCCAGCAACGCTGAAAAAAATGAACGACAAGGTTGCCCCAGCACTCGCGGTGCGTGTCATTGATTATCGACTTCCAGGTGTTCCCGATGCGGAACCGATCTATCGCTTGATTACCAATATGCTTGATCCAGAAGCAGCTCCCGCCCAAGAATTGGCAGCGTTGTATCATAGCCGCTGGACAATTGAAACGACGTTTTCCGAAATTAAAACAACGCTTAAAGGCGCTGATGTTGTCATGCGAAGCAAGACACCGGAACTGGTGCGCCAAGAATTCTGGGGGCTCATGCTCGCTCATCACGTCGTGCGTAAGCTCATGCTGGAGGCAGCGCTGGCGCGTGAGCGAGCACCAAATGACTTGAGTTTCAAGCACAGCCTTTCACTTCTGCGCCGCAAGCTTCCCGCTAGCGGTGCCATTTCCCCCAAAGCAGTTCCCGAAGTGGTGGAAGCAACTTATTGATGCTGTAGCGGAAGGCATCATCACCAGTCCACGAGGACGCACCAATCCTCGTGTGGTTAAGCGACGAACAAAGCAGTACCTGCCAAGGAAAGGTCATGAGCCGATGAACTTGCGCTGTCACTGGATACCGGAGATCGTTAAGTGAACAGCATTGGGGACAGACCACGGTTTTTGCCCATCAATACTTAAAACCGTGGTCTGTCGCCTGTTTATTTCGATCAGTTGGGTCCACATAATTGTTATTTGCACGACAGCATACGTACAGACGATGCTTGTGTCTATCAGGCAATAACACTTGCGGCATGTTGGGTCATGTCTTGTATCATCGCAATTTGCTAAAAAAATGTGCGCCTGCACAGCAGCACTAGAAAAAATTCCCCCGAATGACCCCCGCACCCAACACCAAACGCCCGATCTGCGCGACCTGCCTGCGCCCGCACAGCACTTGCATCTGCCGCTGGATCACGCCGACAGCGCACGCGGTCGAGGTGCTGATCTTGCAGCATCCGCTGGAGGTGGCTAACGCCAAAGGCAGCGCACGGCTGTTGCATCTGAGTCTGCCGCGCAGCCGGATGGTGACCGGCGAAGTGTTCGCCGAGCCGGAATTGCAGGCGCTGCTGACTGCGCCGTTCGCGCCCAAGCCGGCGGCACACAGTCCGAAACATGCGATCCTGCTGTATCCGGAGACAAAGGAGGACAAGGTGCTGGGCATTCCGGCGCAGCCGGTTCTGGCGCCGGACTTGCTGCGCAATCCGTCGCAATTGCGCCTGATCGTGCTGGACGGTACCTGGCGCAAGAGCCGCAAGATGCTTTACCTGAATCCGCTGCTGCAACGATTGCCGCGCCTGCCGCTGCGCGACACCCCGGCCTCGCATTACCTGATCCGCAAGGCGCATCGGCCGGATCAGCTTTCCACGCTGGAGGCGACTTGCGCCGCGCTGATGCAGCTGGAGGGCGGCGTTGAACAGTTTCAGCCTTTGCTGACGGCGTTTGACGGCTTTGTGGCGCAGCAGATCGGGTATAGGAAGTAGTGCAGGCCTCTGTGCCTGCAACCCGATGCAGGCACGGAGGCCTGCACTACTTTTAGCCGCTCCACCATGGCTTAAAATATACTGGCACCTATATTTTTAATGGGCTAATGAATATTTGCGGGAATTACGGCATTTTTTACTATACTCCCTGCAAATAGATGGAAATTCGACGAGCCATTCGCCCATTACCGCCGCTTTTCCGCAACCCCAAACACTACCTGATACGTTAAAGGTAGCAGGCCGTCGTTATCGCGCAGCATTTCGTAACGCGTTTGCGCGGCTTGCCATGCGGTTTTGCCCATCATGCTGCGGCGCCGGTTGCCGCCGATCTGGTTGGCGCCGATGCCGCGAATAGTGGCGAGCAGGGTCTTGAAATTGCTGTGGCGAGTGATCCAGTTTTCACATGTCATTTTGATGTGCTCGAAACCGGCGGTTGCCAGCGCCGTCTCGACCTCAGCCGCGGCGGCGAACGACAGCACGCGGCGGTGCGCGTCGATGCCGGCGAAGGCGCTCTCCAGTTCATGCAGCGTGTTCGGTCCCAGCGTGGAAAATACCAGCAGGCCGCCGGGCGCGAGTATCCGCTGCAATTCGGCGTAGACCAGCGCCGGCTGGCACCATTGCAGCGCCAGACTGGACCAGATCAGATCGAAGCTGGCGTCGGCGAAGGGCAGGCGTTCCAGATCGCCGCAGACGCTGGCGATGCCGCGCGCCATCGTCTTGCGCGCCATTTCCGGTGCCAGATCGCAACCGACCACCAGCGCTTCGGGCCACTGCCGGCGCAGCAGGCTGGCGCCGTAACCGGTGCCGCAACCACCGTCGAGAATGCGGATTGGTTTCAGGTCGGCCTGCGTATCAACTTGTATGTCGGGCAGCGTTGTCGCCAGCCGGTCGCAGACCTGGTGCTGAAATTGCGCCATCGCGTCGTAAGAATCGGCGGCACGATCGAAGGCGGCGCTGACCTTGCGCTTGTCGACGTCAGGCATCGATGAAATCCGTAATCAGCGCGGCGCAGCGTGCCGGGTCCGACAGAAAAGGGGCGTGTGCAGCGTCCGGCAAGACTGCCAGTCGCGCCTGCGGCAGCGCGGCCGCCAGCCATTGCGCGGCGGCCAGCGGCATCAACTGGTCGTGCGCGCCGTGCAGCAGCAGTGTCGATTGACTGATATGCGGCACCAGCGCCCGCAGATCGGTGTCGCGCAGCAGCGCCAGGCCGGCTGTGAGTATCGCAGCGGGCGGCAGTTCGGCCGTGGCCAGGGCCAGAGCGCGGCCGATGCTGCGGCCGTTGACGTCGTTCTGGTTGAACAGCGCAATGAAGCGCTTGAGCGCGGTTTTCGGATCGTTGTCGACCGCCTCGGTGAATTCCGCCAGCGCTACGGGTGTCATGCCGTGCGGCCAGTCGGCGCGTTGCATGAAACTGGGCGTGGCGCCGATCAGGATCAAGCGCGCGACCTTGTCCGGATGGTGTTGCGCGGCGTGCATCGCCAGCAGCGCGCCGAGCGACCAGCCACACAGCGTGACCGGGGTGGACACTTCAGCCAGCAGCACATCGACCAGCGCATCCAGCGTATAAAAGGAGGGCGCTGCTGTGCCGGCGTAGCCGGGCAGCGCCTGTGCTTGTGCTTGAATTTTGAGCTGTGCAGCCAGACCATCCCATGCCCCCGGAAGCATGCCCCAGCCGTGCCATAAAACCAGTTCGCTCATTGCAACTGCCTCAATGCATCGAGCAGTCGGTCAACCTGCGCAAGGCTGTGTGCGGCCGAGAGTGTGATGCGCAGCCGCGCAGTGCCCTTGGGCACGGTGGGCGGGCGGATTGCCGGTACCCAGATCCCTTGCTCGGCCAGTGCTGCGGAGCAGCGTAGCGCAGCATCGTTGGCGCCGATGATGATGGGCTGGATCGCGGTCGGCGACGGCAGCAGTTGCCAGCGCGTGTCTGCCAGGCCATTGCGCAGGCGTTCGATCAGATTCTGCAAATGGCTGCGTAGCGCGTCGCCTTGTTCGATCAGTTTCAGGCTCTTGATCAGCGTGGCGGCCACGATCGGGCTGGCTGCGGTGGTGAAAATATAGGTGCGGGCGCGCTGCATCAGCCATTCGATCACATTGGAGGCACCGGCCACGAACGCGCCGGAGACGCCGGCCGCCTTGCCCAGCGTGCCGATGTACAGCAGGCGCGGATGGGCGCCGAGCTCGATGCCGAGATGCTGGAGCGTGCCGCGCCCGTGGGGGCCGAGCACGCCGAAGCCGTGCGCGTCGTCCACCACCAGCCAGGCGTCGAAGCGCTCGGCCAGTTCCAGCAGTTGCGGCAATGGCGCCAGATCGCCGTCCATGCTGAACACAGCATCGCTCAGGATCAGCTTGCGCCTGGCGGTGCTGGCGGCCAGTTGACGCTCCAGCGCGGCCAGATCGTTGTGCGGATAGCGCTGATGGGCGGCGCGCGATAACTGAGCGGCGTCGATCAGTGAGGCGTGGTTCAGGCGGTCGGCGAATACTGCATCGCCGCGCCCGACCAGCGCCGGCACCACGCCCAAGTTGGCCATGTAGCCGGTGCTGAAATACAGCGCACGGGCGCTGCCGACAAAAGCGGCCAGGCGTTGTTCCAGTTCTTCGTGCGGCGCCAGATGGCCGCCGACCAGGTGCGAAGAGCCGGAGCCGACGCCCCAGCGGGTCGCTGCCTCGCGCGCGGCTTCGATCAGCGCCGGTTCTGCGGCCAGACCGAGATAGTCATTGCTGCAAAACGACAGCAGCGCGCAGCCATCGACTTCGACCTCAACTCCGCAGGGCGTGTCCAGCACGCGCCTGCGGCGTTGCAGGCCTTGCGCCTTGAGTCCGGCCAGTGCGCTATCGAGTTCGTCCTGGATCATGCGGCGCTTCCGGCAAACGTATTGGCAAACGAATTGGCAAACGAATACAGGGCATCGAGCACCGCGTCCGGCTGTTCCGCCATCAGGTTGTGGCCGCAGTGGTCGAGTTGCACCACTTGCGCATGCGCGATTGTGCGGGTCAGGCCGGCGCTGGCCTTGATCGGCGTCATGATGTCGCGCCGGGCAAGTAGAAACAGGGTTGGGCATTGCACCGATTGCGCGGCAATGTCGCCATTCGCATATGTATTGCAGGCCGAAAAATCGGTGTAAAAAACATGGTCCGGATTGAGTTTGGAGATGCGCTGCATCAGGCGCTGGTTGCTGCCCATTACATAAAAACCGGGGCCGGGGCTGGAGGGTTTTTGCGCTACCGATGTGTGCGACCAGATATTGACCATGTCGATTGCGCTTTGCTCATCATTTTTCGCCGCATCGAGCAAGATATCGGATACGTTCATCGGATAGGCGGTGCCGACTAGCGCCAGTTTGCTCACCCGTTGCGGCGCTCGGTAGGCGGCTTCCAGCGCCGCCAGCGAACCCATGCTGTGGCCGATCAGCATTGCTTTTTCCACGCCGGCAGCATCCAGCAACGCCAGCAACCAGTCGGCGATGGCTTCGACGCTGGTCAGCGCCGCCCCTTTGCTGCGGCCGTGGCCGGGCAGGTCGACTGCCAGCACGTTAAAGCCGTGGTGCGCAAAATAACGGGTTTGCAGTATCCAGATCGAATGGTCGTGCTGTGCGCCGTGGATGAAGACGGCAGTCGGCAGCAATGGGTTGAACGGTTTGCCGCCGGTGTAACAATAGGCATCGAAGCCGTGGATGTCGGTCAGCATGCTAGCCGCCTTTCTTGGTGCTGGGCTGTGACATCTTCAGACCGCGCGCCAAGTCATCCATCAGGTCGTCCACATCTTCCAATCCGATCGACAACCGAATCGTGCCTTCGGTGATGCCGGCAGCCGCGAGTTGATCGGCCGGCACCCGGAAGTGCGTGGTCGAAGCAGGATGGATTACCAGCGATTTGGCATCGCCGACATTGGCCAGGTGCGAAAAGATATTCAGCGTCTCGAC
Organism: Gelidimonas diazotrophica; assembly: GCF_055694025.1. Lineage (NCBI taxonomy): Bacteria > Pseudomonadati > Pseudomonadota > Betaproteobacteria > Burkholderiales > Oxalobacteraceae > Gelidimonas > Gelidimonas diazotrophica. Next base: position 2,121,504 of record NZ_CM146349.1, on the reverse strand, counting down.
AAAGCGTTGGCCGGCTGCACGGTCACCCTTGATGCTGAAGGTAAATACCGCGCCAGAGCCTTTCGGCAGCAGCGTTTTGGCCAGTGTGTAATCGGGATGCGATGCCAGTTCGGGATAGGAAACCGATTCCACCGCAGGATGTGCGAGCAGGAATTCGACCACCTTGCGCGTATTGGCGACATGCCGATCCATGCGCAAGCCCAGCGTTTCGATTCCCTGCAATACCGCGAACGCATTGTGCGGGCTCATCACTGCACCGAAGTCGCGCAGACCTTCGCGCCGCGCGCGCAGCGCGAACGGTGCGACCGTCGATTCTTCCGCAAACACCATGCCGTGGAAGCCGTCATACGGTTCGCATAATTCCGCGAAGTTGCCGGTTTTGTCATAGGCTTGCTGCCAGTCGAAGGTGCCGCCATCGACCAGCAAGCCACCGATCGCGGTGCCGTGGCCGCACAAGAACTTGGTGGCCGAATGGAACAGCAGGTCGGCACCATAGTCGAACGGGCGCAGCAGATACGGCGTGGTAAAAGTCGCATCGACCATCAGCGGCAAAAAATGTTCATGCGCGATTTCCGCAACTTTGGGAATGTTCAGCACCTCCAGTCCCGGGTTGCCGAGGGTTTCGGCAAACAGCACCTTGGTGTTGGGGCGGATCGCGGCGCGCCACGCATCGAGGTCGCGTGGATCAACGAAAGTGGTTTCGATGCCGAAGCGCTTGAGCGTGTAGGCCAGCAGATTTTGCGAGCCGCCGTACAACGCACGCGAGGCGACGATATGTGCGCCGGCACCGGCAATCGTCACCAGGCCGAGATGCAGCGCGGCCTGGCCGCTGGCCACCGCGATCCCGGCCACGCCGCCTTCGAGTGCGGCGATGCGCTCTTCCAGTACCGCATTGGTCGGATTCGAAATGCGCGAGTAGACGTGACCGGCGCGCTCCATATTGAACAGCGATGCGGCGTGGTCGGAGTTCTTGAAAACGAAGGACGACGTAAAGTGGATCGGTGTTGCGCGCGCGCCGGTAGCCGGGTCGGGTGCGGCGCCGGCGTGCAGCGACAGGGTGTCGAATTTGAGGTAATGTGTGCCGCTCATGCTGGATTAAGTCTCCGTTATTGGGTTTTGGCGTTGCAGCGGGAAGTTTAGCACCACGCCTTTTGTACGCTGCGATGTGCCACCTCATCAAAATAGATTGTATTGATTCGCATGCTGGATTTTTCACTGTGCTTGCGCTACAGTCATAGCACAATTAACAATCACACAAAGAAGAATCATGAAAGTCTCAGAAATCCTAACGGTCAAAGGCAATATCCTCTATACGGTCACGCCTGATACTCCGATGATCGATGCTATCAACACGATGGCGGAAAAGGACATAGGTTCGCTGGTCGTGATGGAGTATGGCGATCTGGTCGGCATGCTGACTTTCCGCGAAGTGCTCAAGACGGTGCATGAGAACAACGGCAGCGTGGGCAGCGATAGCGTGCGCAAGCACATGGATGACCATCCGCTGACGGTGACGCCGGATACCGACATCAATGAAGTGCGCCGCGTGATGCTGGAAAAACACGCCCGCTATCTGCCAGTAATCGATGCCAAAACCCTGCTGGGCGTGATTTCCTTCTATGACGTGGCCAAATCAGTGCTCGAAGCACAAAGTTACGAGAACAGGATGCTCAAAGCTTACATTCGCGACTGGCCGGGTGAGGCGGAAGATTAAAGAGATTATTACTGTCTGGCCGTTAGCGGCTTGATGCAAGAGCCGCTCACGGTGATACTGCCGCGAGCGGCTTTTTTTGTTTTAACGTCTGGCCCCATCTCTCAACCACAAAAGGATCGACCATGCATATTGCCGTCATCGGTGCCGGATTATCCGGTTTAACCTGCGCTCGCCAATTACAAATTCAGGGGCATAGCGTGACTGTGTATGAAAAAAGCCGCGAGGTGAGTGGCCGCATGAGTACGCGTCAGACTGAGTTCGGCGGCTTCGATTATGGCGCGCAATATTTTACCGCTAGCTCGGCAGCTTTTCGCAAGCAGATTTCCGCCTGGAAGAAGGCAGAATTGATCATCGACTGGAGTCCGGATCTGGTGCAGCTGGAACAGGGTACGCCGGGTGTGCACAAGCCGGCCGGACGCTCCCAAAAACGTTTTATCGCCATCCCCGACATGAGCAGCCTGTGCAAACATCTGGCGCAAGGGCTGGATATTCGCACCGAGCAGGTGGTGCGGCGCATTGAACCGCTCGGCAAGCAATGGCTGCTGTCGGTCGGTTCAAACAGCGTGGCAATCGATGCCAGCGCCGGCCCGTTCGATGCGGTGCTGCTGGCGGTTCCGGCCGATCAGGCGGTGCCGCTGCTAACAGCGGTGCCGGCCTTGGCGAAGCAGGTGGCAAAGGCAAAAATGTCTCCGTGCTGGGCCTTGATGCTGAGCTTTCCGTTGCCTTTGGCGCTCGGTTACGACGGCGCCTGGGTCAGCGGTTCGCGCCTGTCCTGGATTATTCGCGATAACGCCAAGCCGGAACATCGCGATGGCGAGCGCTGGGTGGCGCACGCCTCTGTCGACTGGAGTATCGAACATCTGGAAGACGACGAGGAGCGTGCCAAGGAGAAGTTGCTGAAGGCCTTTCACGAGGCGACAGGTTCGCAGGTGCAACCGGTCCATGCCAGTGCGCACCGCTGGCGATACGCTCAGGCGCTTGCGCCATTGGCAGAGGATTGCCTGTGGCGTCCAAAACTGCGCATCGGTGCCTGCGGCGACTGGTTCGCGGCTGGCCTGGAAGGCAGTGGACGGGTTGAAAATGCCTATTTGAGTGGCTTGGCGCTGGCCGCGGCAGTGGGCTCTTGATCGGGTTTTTATCGATCGCCAATCCTGAAAAAACGTAACTATTCAGCCGGCTATAAGAGACTTCTAAACCGAAGCAGTTTTTGTGATTTTTGGTGGAGCGGACCCGACCGCGACCGGACGCAAACAGTCGTGACCGGGTCCGCCCCTTCTATGATGAAACCCAAGTCAAGATTTTTTTCGCAAATTTATCCACTCCCTTGAATGCAAACATAAACACGTTTCTTGAAAGAGAGTGAATCTTTCAGTACAGAGGGCGTTGTAAGGCTCAGATTGCAAAGTCAGCAACACGTTCCCCACCCGACTCGCGAGGTTGGGGAATTTTTTATTTGCTTCTGCTCCTTGATCAGCTGGCGCTGGCGTACTGCTGACGCAACTCGCGCTTGAGCAGCTTGCCAGAGGCAGTGCGCGGCATGGATTCTACGAAGAACACTCGCTTGGGCACCTTGAAGGGGGCGATGTGCGCCTTGGCGTGAGCGATCAAAGTCTCGGCATCGACCTGCTGGCCTGCCTTGAGGCTGACAATGGCAACCACGGCCTCGATCCATTTCTCGTCAGGCAGACCGATCACCGCCACTTCGCTGACGGCCGGGTGGGTATAGAGGCATTCTTCGACTTCGCGGCTCGATACCACGACGCCGCCGGTGTTGATGATGTCCTTGATGCGGTCGGCGATGTAGAGGAAGCCGGCTTCGTCGAAATAGCCGACGTCGCCCGAGTGAAACCAGCCGCCGGCGAAGGCCTCGAGGGTTTCTTCCGGCTTGTTCCAGTAGCCCGTCATCAACTGCGGCGAGCGATGGATGATTTCACCCATTTCGCCAGGCGCGCAGTCTTCCATCTGCTCGTTAACGATGCGTGTTTCGACGTTGAAAATAGGTTTTCCGGCCGAAGCAGGGCGCTCGGCATGATCTTCCGGCGAGAGCACGGTGGCCAGCGGGGCGATTTCGCTCTGGCCGTAGCAGTTGAACAGGCGGGCTTTCGGCAGACGCTGGGAGAGTTCCTGTAGCACCGGCACCGGCATGATCGAGGCGCCGTAGTAGCCCTTTGCCAGGCTGGAGAGATCGTGGCGGTCGAAATCCGGATGGCGCAGGAAGGCGATCCAAACCGTGGGCGGCGCGAAGAAGGAGGTGATGCGCTCCTTGGCGATCAGCTCGAAGCAGAGCTCGGGCTGTGGCGCCTGGATGACGATGGTGGTGGCGCCCACCAGCAGTTGCGGCATCACGAAGACGTGCATCTGCGCCGAGTGGTAGAGCGGCAGCGAAGCCAGCGAGCGGTCGGTTGAGTTGATTTCGGTGGCCAGCAGGGTGCTCGTGTATTCGGCCATCAGCGCCCGGTGCGTCATCATCGCGCCCTTAGGGGCAGCTGTGGTGCCCGAGGTGTAGAGCAGTTGCGCGAGATCCTCCTCGCTGATCGAAACCTCGGGCGCGCTCTCGCAGCCGGGGGCGCGGGCAAAAGCCAGAATATCGAGCGTGTCGCCGCCGTGCAGTGTGCCAACCCATTCGCACGGCGACTGCGGGCCGAACTGTTCGATATGCCTGGCGATGACCAGGTCGTGGAAGAGGACGCGAGCTCCCGACTGTTCGACGATGTAGTGCAGTTCGCCTTCGGTCAGCGCGTAGTTGATCGGCACGTGGGTTAGTCCAGCGCGCACGCAGCCCAGCCAGAGCAACACGTAGGCGTCGGAATTGCGACCGTAGGCGGCGACGCGGTCGCCCGGCTTGAGGCCGAGGCCCAGCAGCCGGTGCGCGACGCGGTTGACGGCGACATCCAGCGCGGCGTAAGTCCAGCGCCGGTCTTCGTAAAGCAGGGCTTCCCTGTTCGGATTGCGCCGCACGGAGCGACGCAGGGCGTCGCCGATGGTGTTGCGGCTGGCTTGCTGGATTTCGGTCTGGCTCATGATTTTTCTCCGGAGTTTGTTGTTGTCGGGTGTCAGTTGCGTATCTTGCGTCAGATGCAGTAACTTCTCAATAAGCCGTGGCAAACGCTTCATGAAAATGAATTGCCCTACTCGCGCAGGCAGAAATCCAGTGTTTCAATATGTTGCGCATATTCCTGGATTCTCCCTTTGCGGGAATGATGCCACGGGTTATTGAGAAGATACAACGCGGGCGCCTTCGCGCGCCAGCTTGAGGGCCACGGCCCGGCCGATGCCGCGACCGGAGACGGAAACGAGTGCAACCTTGCTATCGAGTTTCCCACTCATTGCATATCTCCAGAGGATTGACGCTTGATGCGGTAAGGCGATAACTGCGTTGCCGTTGATATTGCCGGTGTGACCTTAGTTCAGGCGCTCGATGATGGTGGCAGTGGCCATGCCGTGGCCGATGCACATGACCTGCAGGCCGAACTGGCCGCCGCGCTGTTCGAGGCCGCATAGCATCTTGGCCATCAGACTGGCACCACTGCCGCCCAACGGGTGGCCGTGGGCGATGGCGCCGCCCCACGGGTTGAGCTTGTCCATGTCGGGCTTGAATTCACGCGCCCAGCACAGGGCGACGGTGGCGAAGGCTTCGTTAAGCTCGATCCAGTCGAGATCGGCAATCGTTAGTCCGGCACGTTCGAGCGCCATGCGGGTGGCAGGAATGACGCCGGTGAGTTGCAGCACCGGGTCGGAGCCGGCGACGACACGGGCCCGAAAACGGGCCTTCGGCCGGATGCCGCGCTGTTCGGCGGCAGAGCGGCGACCGACGACCACAGCACCCGCGCCGTCGGCCATCTGGCTGGCGTTGGCGGCAGTCACGACACCGTTTTCCGGCGAACGGAAAATCGGCAGCATGGCGGCCATCTTTTGTTCGTCGATGGTGGGGCGCACGCCTTCGTCGTAATCCAGCGTCAGCGCGGCGCCTTCCTTGTCGACACCGGGCAGCGGGACGATTTCCCGATGCACACCGGCCAGTCGGGCGGCGTAGGCGCGGCGATGGCTTTCTCGCGCGAAACTGTCGAGTTCGCTGCGCGACAGTTTCCAGTGGTCGGCAATCAGCTCTGCGCTCTCGATCTGATGCGGAATGGCGTAGCGCGAGGTAATGCCGGGGTGGAGATTGTCGAAGCCGCGGAACTCGCCCTTGCCCAGCGTCAGGTCGAGGAACATCGGCACCCGGCTCATGCTCTCGACACCGCAGCCGATGACGAAATCGAGGTCGCCGGCCGCTATCGCCTGCGCTGCCGCATGCACCGCATATTGGCTGGAACCGCACATGCGATTGAGGCTGACGCCCGGCACTTCCTGCGGCAGGCCGGCGAGGAGGGCGGCCTGGCGGGCGATATTGGCACCCTGTTCGCCGGCCTGGCTGACGCAGCCGGCAATGACGTCGCCGACGGCTTCGCCGGGCAGCCCGGCGCGCTCGAGTGCCGCGCCGATGATACCGGCCAGCAGTTGATCCGGCCGCGTTTCGCGCAGGGCGCCGCCACGACGGCCGAAGGGGGTGCGCACGGCGGCGAGGATGACGGGTTCGTTGTTGTTCTGCATACTGTTCTCCTGATTAAGCCCGGACCATTTTGCGGGCAATGATGTTGCGTTGGATTTCGCCGGCGCCTTCGTAGATCTGCAGCACCTTGGCGTCGCGGAAGAGTTTTTCGACCGGGTATTCGGTGCTGTAGCTCATGCCGCCAAAAATCTGGATGGCTTCCGTCGCCGCCCACATTGCCGCGACGGCGGCACCGGACTTGGCGATCGACGCCTGCTGGGCGCTGCGTATTTATGAAGGCGGTAGCTGGCCGAAGCGAGGTGGGCGCTTTTCGAGAAAGGCGCGGACCCCTTCGGCGAAGTCGTCAGTATCGGAGGCCGCGAGAAAAGCCGCGGCCTCGGCCTGCAGATGCTCAGGCAGGGTACGTTCGAAGCTGAAATTGATCAGTCGCTTGATCGATGCCTGCCCTGCAGCCGGCCCGGTGGAAAGTCGTCGGGCCAGCGCCAGGGCGGTGCCGTCCAGTTCGTCGAGGGCAGTCACCCGATACACTAGTCCACAGTCTTTCGCCGTGATGGCATCCATCGATTCATTGAGGAGCGCCATTGCCATGGTGCGCTGCGGGCCGATCAGACGAGGTAAATGATAGCTGGCTCCGCCGTCGGTGCTGGCGCCGAGAGCGTTGTAAGCCACTGTGAAACGGGCGTTGTCCGCGGCCAATAAGAGATCCGCAGCACAGGCAAGCGAAAATCCGAAACCCGCAACTGCGCCGCGCACGGCAATTACTACCGGTTGCGGCAATTGACGCAGGCCGAGGATTGCCGCATGCGCGTCGTCGATGATGCCGGCAACTTCGTGACGGCGCATCGCATCGCGTTCGGGGTTGACGGCTTCGTCCGGCGTGCTGCCGACCAGTGTGCCGAGCCAGTTGAGGTCAGCACCGACCATGAAGTGCTCGCCCGCAGCACGCAGCAGGACGGCCTTGGCAGAGGGCGTGCGGCCGATCTCGCCGACAGCGTCGCGCAAGGCTGCGGCGAACTGGCGCGTCAGGGTGTTGCGCTGTTGTGGACGATTGAGGGTAATCACCGCCACCCCCTCGGTAATTTCCAGAAGGAGCGAGGCGTCAGGCATTAGCGGAACCTTCGGCGTAGATGGTTTCGATCTCGAGGATCGGGTGGATCGAACTGGCGGAACCTTGATGCAAGGCTTGTCTCCTCTTTTATCTTGAACGGAGGAGGCTGCTGCCTCCTCTTGCGATCATTCGAAATCTGCATTGCGTGCCACGCACAGCGTAGGTCGCCTCGGGCAAGCAATGCATAAAATTCCGGCGTTTTTTGTTGTTGCTGTTGCTGTTCGTTCGATGATTATAGGGGCGCTCATGTTTTGTCGTGATGACAGAAGTGGCCTAAATGTTTGCATTTCATGCCAAAATTAGCGCAAGAAAAATGTTGCATTGCACGATCCTATGAACCGACAGACAGCCACCGTTCCGATTGCCCTGGCGACCGATTTGCTTGCCGGACTCGATCCCGACTCCTTATTGGTCAGGACCGCCATCGGCCATGCCGAGATTGCACCCGAGTTATTGCAGGAGGCGGGTGGCCGGGTAACGATCGAGCAGTTCTCGAAGCTTTATCGCCAGCTTGCCCTGATGCTCGACGACGAAACGCCGCGCTTTTTTTCTCGCCCCTTGCGCAACGGAACGCTGAAGTTTCTTTGTTTGGGGATGTTTGGCTCGCCTAATCTGGACATCGCCTTTCACCGCTTCGTCAGCTATTTCCGCCTGATGCTGGATGACATGGGCTTCGAGGTGTCGCGCGGAGAGAGCCTGACGCGCATCGCGCTGATCGAGCATGTGCCACCGCAAGGCTCGCGCGTGCTGGTGCACGAACTGATGCTGAAGCTCGTGCATGGCGTGGCATCCTGGATGATTGGGCGCAGGATTGCGCTGGCGCAGGTGGATTTCGCCTTTCCCCGTCCGGCGCGAGCGCCGGAATATGTGTACGTCTTTCCGGGGCCGACCAATTTCGATCAGGCGCAAACGGCGCTCTACGTGGATTCGGAGTATCTGAACGCACCGATTCGCCAGGACAAGAGCGCGCTCAGCGATTTTCTGCGCAATGCGCCGGCCGACTGGCTTTACGTCCCGTTTAACGAAAGAATGCTGACGCACCGTGTGCGCGACTATCTCGAATCCCGTCTGGGCAGCATGCCGACAGTAGCGCCGACCGCCCGGGCGCTGCATTTTTCGGTGCGCACGCTGTCGCGCCGGCTGGCCGAAGAGGGAACGACGTTTCAGGCGGTGAAGGATGAACTGCGGCGCGACATGGCCATTCTGCAGCTGATCAAGACCGAGTTGCCGATTGCCGAGATCGGCGCGTCCATCGGATTCGATGATCCGACCACTTTCAATCGGGCATTCAAGTTGTGGACCGGTAGCGCCCCCGGTGCCTATCGCCGGCTAGGGCCTGGCCGAAAAGGTGGGTAGCTTGATATGAAAGTGGATGGCTGCGGCGTTGTTGCACGGATAAGAACATGGCGGAGGCCTGCCGCACCACTTCGCTCTTAACTAGTATGCAGGCTGAATAGTTACGAAAAACCATTACTGTTCAGTTAGCTATGGGTAACCCCCCTCTCCCGCGTGCGGGAGAGGGGGCTCGCAATAAGCAAGGTGGTCAAAACAAGGTTCAACCTTGATTGCATTGCCATATAATGCGGCCGGAATGTTTGCTAAGACCCTCTCCCTAACCCTCTCCCACAAGCGAATCGCATGGCGATTCGGGCACCAGGAAAAGCCATGCCGGGAGAGGGGACCAAACAGTCCTCACCTAGCGGGCTGAATAGTTACGAAAAACCTTTGATTGCCGGCAGATGCAAAGACGCATTTTGATGATGTTTTGCTATTTAATGTAATATTTGTCGAACCTAAAATCTGCGCTGTACATTGGAGGTCTTATGAATATATTGATGGTGTTGACGTCGCATGACCAGCTTGGTGATACCGGCCGAAAAACCGGTTTCTGGCTGGAAGAGTTTGCCGCGCCTTATTACGTTTTCAAGGATGCCGGCGCGAATATCGCCCTGGCTTCACCGAAAGGCGGACAACCGCCGCTGGACCCGAAAAGCGACGCGGACGAATTTCAGACAGATGCGACGCGCCGCTTCAAGCAGGATGCTGCGGCGCAGGCCGCACTGGCCAGTACGGTCGAACTTTCCACTGTGTCTTCTGACGATTTCGATGCACTGTTTTATCCCGGCGGGCACGGGCCATTGTGGGATCTGGCTGAAAATGCGGATTCGGTCACGTTGATCGAAACCATGTTTGCCTTGGGCAAGCCGATTGCTGCGGTATGCCATGCACCCAGCGTATTTCGCCATACCATGGCGCAGGATTCGCTGCCTTTGCTCAAGGGAATAGCCGTAACCGGTTTTTCCAACACGGAAGAAGAGGCGGTGCAGCTGACGGATATCGTTCCGTTCCTGTTAGAAAACGAGTTGCGCAAGTGCGGCGCGAAGTATTCCAAAGGGCCGGACTGGCTGCCGTATGTCGTGGTTGACGACAACCTGATCACCGGGCAGAACCCGGCTTCGTCGGAAGCAGCTGCAATCGCGGTTTTGAAACAGTTGCAAAAGACTTGAAGTGGTTTGTGTAGGAATAGCTGTCCACGCTGCAATGACGGTTGGGCGAATTTTACATACTTATTTTAGTATATTTTATGGTGCCAATAAACATATGCGGAAAATGCCATGAAAACAGTGATACACCCTATTTTTTGCTAATATCTTTGAGTGATGAAAGCATCGTGTCTTGCGCAGACATACGTAATATCGGTTATCTCTTCTGATACTGCGTCTTCCCGAACAAGGTTTCTTTTGCCTTGTCGTCGACCAAAGGCTTGCGCAAATCGGCCAGTACTTGTACCCCACGCTGAACTGCCGGGCGGGCGCTGATTTCATCGAACCAGCGTTTCGCATAGGGGTAATCGGCCCAGTCTATGCCTTGATTTTTCCATGACCTGGCCCAGGGGAAGGTGGCGATGTCGGCAATTGTGTATTGGTCGCCGGTCAGATAGGCGGTTTTGGCGAGTTGCTGGTCGAGCACGCGATACAAGCGTTTGGCTTCGTTGGTGTAGCGCTCGATTGCGTATTCGATCTGGGTTGGCGCATAGATGCGGAAGTGGTGCGTCTGCCCCAACATGGGGCCGAATCCGCCGATCTGAAACATCAGCCATTGCATGGTGTTGAATTTTTCCCGATCATTATTGCCCAGAAATTGGTCGTATTTGCTGGCCAGATACAGCAATATCGCACCCGACTCGAACAGTGAAATCGGCTGGCCGCCAGGGCCGTCTGCATCGACGATGGCCGGAATTTTATTATTGGGCGAAATTGCCAGGAAATCCGGCTGGAATTGGTCGCCGGCGCCGATGTCGACCGGATGTACACGCCATTCCTGGTTCAATCGCAGGCCGCATTCTTCGAGCATGATATGGACTTTATGGCCGTTAGGAGTGGGCCAGCTATAAACGTCAATCATGGAGTTCCTTTTCTTGGGAGTGGCAGGCCAATGCCGCTGTCACCGGGATACATGGCAGCAGCTTTGGAAATGCATACGCGACGAATAGTTTAGTCTATCCGTCGCGTGGTTGCAGCCGTGCTTGCTGCATTTCCTGCCTATTGGAAGTCGATCAAGAGTGTTTAGCCGGAGCTTTGACTTCCTTGTCTGCAGGCGGCATATGCTTTGCCAGTTCCAGCTTGGCGATTGCGTTGCGGTGCACTTCATCCGGGCCGTCGGCCAGGCGCAAGGTGCGGTTGCCGGCCCACATATACGCCAGCGGGAAGTCATCCGAGACCCCGGCCGCGCCATGTGCCTGGATCGCCCAGTCGAGCACTTGTTGGGCGACATTCGGAGCCAGCACCTTGATCATCGCGATTTCTGCCTGGGCGTGCTTGTTGCCGACGGTATCCATCATGTAGGCAGCCTTCAGGGTCAGCAGACGCGCCGAATCGATTCGGATGCGCGCCTCGGCGATGCGTTCGCGCCATACACCTTGTTCCGACAGGCGACGACCGAAAGCAACGCGGGCGTTAAGGCGTTTGCACATTAGTTCCAGTGCGCGCTCGGCGACGCCGATGGCACGCATGCAGTGGTGGATGCGCCCGGGGCCCAGGCGGCCCTGGGCGATTTCGAAGCCGCGTCCTTCACCCAGCAGGATGCTGGAAGCCGGCACCCGCACGTTTTCGAACAGGATTTCACAGTGGCCGTGCGGCGCATCGTCATAACCGAACACCGGCAACGGGCGTTTGATGGTAACCCCCTTGGTATCGGCTGGCACCAGGATCATCGATTGCTGTACATGGCGCGGCGCATCGAAATCAGTTTTGCCCATCACAATGAAAAGCTTGCAGCGTGGATCGCCGGCACCGGAAGCCCACCACTTGCGACCGTCGATCACATAATCATCGCCGTCGCGCACGATGCGGGTTTCGATATTGGTGGCATCGCTGGAGGCGACCGCTGGTTCGGTCATGGCAAAGGCGGAACGGATTTCGCCCCGCAGCAGCGGCTCCAGCCATTGGGTCTTTTGTTCTTCCGAACCGTAGCGTTCGATGGTTTCCATGTTGCCGGTGTCGGGGGCGTTGCAATTGAATACCTCCGGCGCCCAGCCGACCCGGCCCATGATTTCGCACAAAGGGGCGTAGTCCAGATTGGACAAGCCTTCCGGTGCGCGACTGGACTTCGGCAGGAACAAATTCCACAGGCCGAGCTCGCGCGCCTTCGGTTTCATTTCTTCAATGATGCGGGTCGGAATCCAGCGATTTCCCTGTTCCTTGCCGTTACGATAGACCTCATCTTTATAGCTGTTTTCGTTCGGATAGATGTGTTCATCCATGAATTTCAGGAGTTTATCCTGCAACGACTTGCACCGATCTGAATATGCGAAATCCATTATTTCTCCTCGTTGAAAAATTTAGCTACGCTCATTTTTATCTATTCCAGAGGCATGACACCAGCCCATTTCCGCCAGTGGTCTGGCGGCTCTGCCTGCCTTTAATGCCTGCTCGCTTGCTGCAGTGCCATCCACCACGCGCTTCATGATGCCCTGCAAAATGCCAGCCAGGCGGAACATGTTGTAAGCGAGATAGAAACTGAGATCTTCCTTGCGGATCGTCTTGCCGGTACGCGCGCAATATTGAGCGATGTAGGCGTCTTCCGACGGAATGCCGAGCGCCTTGTGATCCAGGCCGCCAATGCCGCGGAACTGGCCCGGTGCGATATGCCAGCTCATCAAGTGGTAGGAAAAATCCGCCAGCGGATGGCCGAGTGTCGATAATTCCCAATCCAGCAGCGCCAGGATGCGCGGTTCGGTCGGATGGAAAATCATGTTGTCCATGCGGTAATCGCCATGCACGATGCTGGTGTCGTCGCCGACCGGGATGTTGTCTGGCAGCCATGCGATCAGATGGTCCATGGCTTCGATTTTTTCAGTTTCCGAGGCCCGGTATTGCTTGGTCCAGCGGTCGATCTGGCGTGCGAAGTAATTGCCCGGCTTGCCATAGTCGGCCAAGCCGATGGCGGCGTAATCGATGCTGTGCAACTGCGCGATCACGCGATTCATTTCATCATAAATTGCGCTGCGCTCGGCTTTGTCCATGCCGGGTAACGACTGATCCCATAGAATCCGGCCATCGACAAACTCCATGATGTAAAAGGAGCGGCCGATGACGGCTTCGTCGATGCACAATGCATATTGCTGCGCCGCCGGAAAACCGGCTTTGTGCAATGCATCCATGACACGGAATTCACGTTCGATCGCGTGTGCCGATGGCAGCAGTTTGGCCGCTGGGCCGGGTTTGGTGCGTAGTACGTAACGCTGGCCGCCTGCGGTGAGCTTGAAGGTCGGATTCGATTGCCCGCCCTTGAACTGCTCCACCGCCAGTGGGCCGGAAAATCCTGCGACGTGCTGCCGCATGTAATCGGCCAGAGCGTCGCTATCGAATTTTTGCCGCTCGCTGACCGGCATGGTTCCCATGAATTCTTCGAACATCGTGTCTCCTCCTGTGGTTGGCGGGAATGGCCGAAAGACGATTCTAACCTATAAAATTGTACGGTCGTACTATTTTTAAAATGTTTTGCACGTTATCAAATGCCGATGCCGTCATGTTCTGGATTGCCGATACTGTTCCAGCAGGGTTTCCATGGTGGTGCACCGGTTTTGACTCTGCAGCAGGGAGGGCGGCGAGAAGTTCGCAATCCGCAGCACCCAGTCATTGGCGGCTGGACCGACATCGAGCGCATTGATGCATCCTGCGGTTTGTGCCATGTTACCCAGAAACAATCTTTGGCCGGTGAGGGCATACGATAGGATGGCGCGATTGACGCCGCCATGCAGCACCAGCAGCACGGTATCCCAGCTGCTGTCGGCGCGCAAGCGGTCGATTCCGGGATATACCCGGTCGAGCAACTGGCCGATGCTCTCGCCGCCGAGGAAGCGCTTGTGTTCGGCCACCACGCCGTCAAAGGCGCCCAGAAAGGCATCGTTCAGATCGACATCCGGGATACTGGATAATTTGCCTCCTCTGATTTCTTCCAGTTCGGGCCAATGCTCGGGTGCGATATCCTGCCCGGTTTCAGCCAGCACCCGGTTGGCGGTTTCGACTGTGCGCGGCAGGCCGGATACGATGACGCGGTCGAATTTAATCTTTTCCTGCGCGAATACCCTGCCGGCAGCAGTAGCCTGGGCGCGGCCTTGTTCGTTGAGCGGAACTTGTTCCGGCAAATGCGGTTTGCCGTTGGCGTCGAAATAAGTGACGCTGCCGTGCCGCATCAGGTAGATGCGTCGTCTTTTGTGTGGAGTCATTTGTATTCTGGTGAGTGTTTGGAGAGAAATGCGCTGATACCTTTTTGCGCATCGCGATGGCGGCAGATAAGCTTTCCATTGTGGCTGCAACTCTGTCCGGGTGGAGTGTATTTTTTGTCGATGGATTGGATAGGGTTAATACCAGTGTACCTTCGTAGCAAGAGGTTTAATGTTCTATTGTGGCAAGTCGACTCAACCCCTGCGTTGGCTGCGCTGCTGCGCTTTGCTGCGCCAGTCGTCGGGCACGATGAAGCCGCGGCTGCTTTCCAGCAGACAGTTCTCCTCCCCATGCTGCTGCAGAAGCGCCACCAGCACCGGCATGGTGGTCTGTGAAAATTGGGTCGCCAGTGCATCCTGCAACTGCGGTTTGTCCAGCGCGGCAAACGGCGATACCCGTGCTGGCGCCAGCCATGACAAGCGCGGCAAAATCGCCAGCCGTTCTGCCGGCATCGCCTCGAATTCCGTTAATGAACACCAGAAACCGCGGCAATGCGCCGGCGACAAACCCATCGCTGGCGGCAGCAATGCATCGTCGTCGTGATAGAACAGCCATCCTTTGACCAGCGCCTGGGCTGATGCGACTGATTGCGGCAAGTGAATTTGCGCCGCCGGATGCTGCGCCAGCATCAGTTGTTGGTCGAGGATTTTGCGCATTTTCGCGCCCAGTGTGTCGGCCAGATTCGGGCCGACGAAATAATCCGCCGCGATCTTGGCCCCAGCGCCGGCTGCGCTCGATTCCAGCAGGTAAAATTTGGTGGCAAATTCCCAGTGCAGCAGCGCAGCTTCGTATGCAGATGCGTGTCCAGATTCTTGCCATAGCAGAAAGTCGAACTCGCCCACCGTATCGTCCTTGCTGGCACGCACCTGGAGTCCGTGCGCAAACAGCAAGCCCTGACGCCGAAAATAAAATGCCAAAAGCTTTTCGGCGTAATGCCCAAGGCGGGTGAATGGTCTGATATCGAGAAAGGCATGCAGTTCGGCCGGTGCCGCATCCAGCGCTGCCAGCCAGTCAATCGTGGTCTGATCCCGTGCGCCGTCCAGCGTCGCGATCATGCCGCGCCATTGCGGTGCCAGCACATCCAGCAAATCCGGCGCGCTCAGCAACCAAGCCAGCGCACGGACATGCGGGTCGCGCAGATGCCCCCAGCGCCGATGAAAATCGGCCTGGCATGTGGCAAACAGCACGGGCTTATTCAGCAGCGCTTGGATTGGCGGTTTGGTCGGCATAGGTGCGCAGCGCCAGGCAAAGGTCATCCCAGGCCTCGCGTTTTGCGATTGGCTTGCGCAACAAATAGGCAGGATGGTAAGTAACCACGGTCGGGCATCGATAAGCCCGATGCAACTGGCCGCGTAGCGACGACAGGCTGGTGCCGGGGCTGCATTCCAGCAACGTCAGCGCAGCTGTTTTGCCGAGAGCCACGATCACAGTCGGTTGCAACAAGGCAATTTGTCGCTCCAGATAAGGTTTGCACAAGGAAATTTGTTGCGGAGACGGTGCGTGGTCGGCACTATTTGCATCGGTCGAGCGGCATTTGACGACATTGGACAGATACACGTTGGCATCGCGCTTCAAACCCATGGCCGACAACATGGCATCGAGCAGTTTGCCGGCAGGACCCACAAAAGGCGCGCCCTGTTGATCTTCGGTGCGGCCAGGGCCTTCGCCAACGAACAGCCATTTGGCTTGCCGGTCGCCGCTGCCGAAGACGGTCTGGTTGCGCTTCTGGCACAGATCGCAGCCGCGGCAAGCGCTAACGGCAGCCTGCAGTTGCGGCCAATCCATCAAGGCGATTTCCGCTGCAGACGGCAAGGTTGCCGGATCGGTTACCAAAGGAGAATCATCCCACGCCGCAGGTGTGCTAGCCGGGGAAGGGCTGACGGGAGATGGAAAAGGAAATGGAGCGTCCGGTTTGGCCACTGTGGATGCAACCTCAGCAACTTCGGTGGCATTAATAGCATCAACAACGCTAACGGCCTCGCTGGTCAGGCCTGAGTCGGGGTTGGGTGCGGATTCAAAAACAGGCGCAACATTGCGGCGCACCCAAATCTCGCCCACGCCCATTTCCTGCAAAAAAACGGCACGGCGGCGCTGTTCCAGCGTCATAGCGATAACCGCATGACGATGGCATCTTCCCGCGTATTGCCGGCAGCCGGGTAATACGCCTTGCGACGGCCGATCGACATGAAACCGTATTGCACATACATATTGAGCGCGCGTGTATTGGATGGCCGCACCTCCAGCAAAATGGAAGTCAGTCCCAGTTCGCGCGCCATCGACACCACCCGATCCAGCAATGCACGCCCGAATCCGCGCCCGTGCAAATCGACCCGCACGCTGATATTGAGCAAATGCCCTTCATCCACCACCAGCATGAGTAAAAAATAACCCACTAAGTTGCCAACTAAGTTGCCCACTGCGTCGCCAATTTCCTTACCCACTTCCGCGCGAGCGACCCAAGCCTGATAGCCGCTATGCAATGCATCCTTGAAATTACCGCGTGTCCACGGATGTGGATAAACGGTGTTTTCGATGGTCAACACCGCATCGAGGTCCTCGGGCTGCATCGGCGCAAATCGCATCAGCGATGCAGAGGTAGATACGGCCTGGGCACTCACTTGGATACTCCCGCCTTGAACGCCAACCGCTCCTCAGTGGTCAGCGCAATTTTGTTGCGCAAATAGATCGGTTGCGCCTGTTCCGGGGTCAATAGTTGACCCGCTGTAAATGCGGTACGTGCCAGGCGCGCCACCTGCGCTGCGTGCGGCATCACTTCGGCGCGCGCCTGTTGCACCCATGGATAACTGTGCGCCTGCAGCGCGAACTCGCCCGGATATGCAGCAAAGCCATTGCCGCAAGCGACCAGCCCATCCTTAGACTGCGGCACCACATTCGCAACGGCAGACAAGGTCGGCGCGACCACGGTATGCCAGCCATTGGCATAACTGTATTGGGCCCAATACACCTCGCCCATGCGTGCGTCCAGTACCGCCAGCACTTCATGCGCGCCGGTCTCGGCACGGCAAGCCTCGGCCATAGACAACAAGGTGACGATGGAGATCACCGGCAAATTTGCCCCAAACGCCAACCCCTGGGCAATGCCGCAAGCGGTGCGCACGCCGGTAAAGGAACCGGGCCCGGCACCAAAAGCAATCGCAGCGCATTGCGACAGGCGTATATCGCCCTGCGCCAACACGCTTTGCACCATCGGCAACAGGGTTTGGGAGTGGGTCTGAACGCCCGACGATTCGCGCACAAGCAGCGTATCGCCCTGCAACAAGGCAGCGGAGGCAAGTTCGGAAGAGGTTTCGATGGCAAGGATGAGTGGCATTCGTGCATTTTACCGCGATGGCCAGATCCATAGATGCGGAGCATGCACATGAGATCTTCATATCCACCCAAGTCATCAGGATACGAACTGGATACGAACGCCGGATTCACGTCGTATCTGAATCCACGCCGGCGCCGTGACCGCTTAATAATTATATTTTTGATAATTATCAATTTATACATTTAGGAACTGAGCGACATTTAACTTGAAAGCGAACTTCAAGAAAATCAGTTCCCGAAGAAAGGAAAAATCATTTTTTTGAGTGAAAAGCCACAGGCATTCATTCGGATACCGCAAGCGTCGTGGAAATGTGTTTTTTGAGCCGCACTTATAACGAACGAAATGGTGGGTCAATCATGCATGATTTAATTCTCAAAAATTCTACCAGGCTGGAATTTTCGATGCGGCTGATGGACGTTCTTGTGCTGCTAGTGGCCGGTCATTTCGCCAGCCAACTGCATTTCGCTACATCTCTCGACATGGCTGCTCCAATTCATGCGGTGCTGCTGTACTTCTCTTGCGGATTGGTTTTTTTAATATTTCCACAATTCGATTTGTATGCATCATGGCGTGGACGATCGATGTTCAGCATGTTCGGGCGGCTTGCCGCTACTTTGGCACTGGTGTTGCTAATCGGGGTGTTTTTCAGCTTCCTGATTCACCACGTAGGCGCATTGTCACGCTTGTGGTTGATTTACTGGTACGTAACCAGCGTTATTTTTTTGGTGATCTACAGAACGTTGGTGTATTCAACCCTGCGCTATTTACGTAAAAATGGTTTGAATAACAAGCGCGTGGTGATCGTCGGTTATGGCCCCATCGGGCAGGAAATCCATAAACGCGCATTGCAACAGGATTTTTACGGTTATGAAGTTAAGGGCGTACATACCTGTACCAGCGACCCCGACAATTTTTTAAAAGACCCCGCAATAGTAAGCATTCATAAGCTGGAAAACATTCATGATTTTGTGACGGCCAATGATATTCATGAAATCTGGATTACGTTGCCAATGAGTGCATCGGATCAATTGCATGAACTGCAATACTTACTGCGTAACGCCTTGGTGGATATACGCTGGATACCTGATATTTTTAGCTTGCAAATGTTGAGCAACAAGATGATCGATTTTCTGGGCATGCCTGCGGTGGACTTGAATCGCCCGACGTCCAGCGGTCTGGGTGGCATCGGCAAGGATCTGTTCGACAAGCTGTTTGCCTTCATCGTGCTGACACTATTGCTGCCGCTGTTCGCGGTGATTGCAATCGGCATCAAATATTCTTCTCCAGGTCCGGTGTTTTTCAAGCAACCCAGGCTGGGCCTGAACGGGAAAAAATTCAACATCTATAAATTCCGCTCGATGCAAGTGCATCAAGAGCATGACAAGGTCACGCAAGCCACCAAAAACGACCCGCGCATCACCCGCATCGGGCAATTCCTGCGACGCACCAGCCTGGATGAACTGCCGCAGTTCATTAACGTACTGATGGGAGATATGTCGGTCGTCGGTCCAAGGCCGCACGCACTACAACACAACGCAATATACAAGGATGTCCTGGGGTTATACATGCTGCGGCATCGGGTCAAGCCCGGCATTACCGGCTGGGCCCAGATCAATGGTCATCGGGGTGAAACCGACACCATAGACAAGATGGAAAAGCGGGTGCAATCCGACCTCTACTATATTCACAACTGGTCGTTCTGGCTCGACTTGCGCATCATTGTCTGGACTGCATTCAAAGGATGGACGGGCAACCATGCCTATTAGCATGAGCACCTCCATCCGGTCAGGAAAAATCGCGGACGACTGTCGCATCGACAGCGTCTCCGGCACAGAATCCGAAGCTTTCCTGAGCACAGAGTTGTTTGCCAGCGTGGTTGCGCATACGCCATTGGTTGCCATTGATTTGATAGTGACCGACCCGCAGGGAGCCGTGCTGCTCGGTTTGCGCAATAACCCGCCAGCCCAAGGGTTCTGGTTTGTACCGGGTGGGCGCATTCTGAAGAATGAAGCGATCAACGCTGCCTTTAGGCGCATTGCAGAAAATGAATTGGGCTGCGTTATGCCCATTGCACAGAGTCGGCTCGTAGGCGTTTTTGAACATTTTTATGATGTCAATTTTGCCGGTGTCACAGGTGCCAGCACACATTACATTGTGCTGGCCTATCGCCTGCAAACAGAGCATCGATTGTTCGCGCTGTCGCGCCAACAGCATAGCCAAACCATCTGGATGCAACCGGACCAGGCTAAGCAGCACCCGCTGGTCCATCCCTATACCCAAGCTTATTTTGAATTGGCCACAAAATGACTACTCCGCTTATTCCCGTCATTCTTTGCGGGGGCTCAGGGACCCGGCTCTGGCCTCTGTCGCGCGAGACTTATCCCAAACAGTTTTTACGTTTGCTTGGGAAAGACACCCTGCTGCAGCAAACCATGCAGCGGCTTACAGGCATTGAGGATGTCGATCCTGCAATCCTCGTCTGCAATGAAAGTTCGCGTTTTGTGGTGGCGGAACAATTACGGGAAATCGGTATGGAAAACGCCCAGATTCTGCTGGAGCCGGCACGGCGCAATACCGCACCGGCAATTGCCGCGGCTGCTTTGCAAGCGCTATCCAGGGGCGGTGATCCTTTGTTATTGGTACTGCCATCAGACCATGTAATTAATAACCATACCGCCTTTTATAGCGCAGTTCACAAAGCTAAAATTGCTGCCGAAAAAGGCAAACTGGTGACCTTTGGCATTACCCCGTTGGGCCCGGAAACCGGTTATGGCTATATCCGCGCAGGCACTGCCGAGCCTGGGCCGGCACAAGCGCAACCTGTAATCGAATATGTGGAAAAGCCGGACCATGCCACCGCTGAACACTACCTCGCTAGTGGAAACTATTTCTGGAATAGCGGCATGTTCATTTTTCGTGCCAGTCGTTATCTGGAAGAACTCACACACTTTGAGCCGGAAATTGTTGCCGCATGCAGCCAGGCCATGGCATTGTCCAAACAGGATTTCAGTTTTATTCGACTCGACAGCCAGTCGTATATCGACAGTCCCAGCAAGGCAGTAGATTATGCGGTGATGGAACGCACCAAAAACGCCGCAATGGTGACAATGGACGCCGACTGGAGCGATATTGGCTCCTGGGCAGCTGTGTGGAAAGCCTCCGGAAAAGATGGCGACAACAATGCCCAGCAGGGCGATGTAATGCTGCAGGATTGTCAAAACTGCCTGGTGCATGGCAGCGCCCGCCTGGTTACCGCAGTAGGCATGCGCAATACGATCATCATTGAAACCGCAGATGCCCTGTTGATCATGGACGCCGATCGGGCTCAAGACGCCAAAAAACTGGTGGAGCGTCTAATCGATACCAAGCGCACAGAAGCCACACAGCATCGCGAAATATTCCGTCCCTGGGGGTCGTACGACTCCATCGAGGCCGGTACGCGTTTCCATGTCAAACGCATTACGGTCAAACAAGGCGCCAAGCTATCGCTACAAATGCACCACCATCGCGCAGAACACTGGGTGGTTGTGTCGGGCACGGCAAAAATCACTAACGGCGATCAGGAATACCTGCTGACGGAAAACCAGTCCACCTATATTCCGCTAGGCGTTGTGCATTCGCTGGAAAACCCCGGAAAAATTCCATTGGAATTGATCGAAATTCAGTCAGGCGCGTATTTGGGTGAAGACGACATCGTTCGACTGCAAGACAATTACGGCCGCGTCGGAACGCCATCATGAGCAGACGACAAGATTAAAACCATGTTGGGCTTCGCGGTATTAAGCGCTAACCTATGGGGTATTTTTATGCTACGCATATTCTATATGCGGTAAATTGCATATTATTTGGCATACTCCACAATGCGATTTATATGCGAAATTCACCTTAGGTCATTTTCATCATGCCAAAGAAAATTCTCGTAACAGGCGCGTCCGGTTATATAGGCTCACATACCTGCGTCGAGTTGCTGCAGGCTGGCTTTACTGTTATCGCGCTGGACAATCTTTGCAACAGTTCCCAGGAAGCGATTGCACGGGTGGAGCGCATCACCGGTAGTGCATTGCCATTTTACCAAGCTGACGTGCGGGACCGCGCTGCTTTGGACCGTGTATTGCGCGAACACGCAATTGATGCGGTCATACACTTTGCTGGCCTGAAAGCGGTGGGTGAATCGGTAGCCCAGCCGCTGCTGTACTTTGATAACAACGTATCCGGCACGGTCACGCTATTGCAGGCTTTGATAGAGGCGAACGTCAAGCGATTTGTGTTCAGTTCGTCTGCGACCGTCTATGGTGACCCGGAATCCGTACCCATCATGGAGACTGCACGATTATCAACGACCAATCCTTATGGCCGTTCCAAATTAATGGTGGAGCAGATTCTGAATGACCTGATGCAGGCCGACCCGAATTGGCGTATCGGCATCTTGCGCTACTTCAATCCGGCAGGTGCGCACCCGAGCGGCTTGATCGGTGAAGACCCGCAAGGCATTCCCAATAACCTGATGCCTTTTGTGGCGCAGGTCGCAGTCGGTCGGCGCGGCCGGCTGGCAGTCTTTGGCAACGATTACCCGACGCCGGATGGCACCGGCGTACGGGATTACATTCATGTGGTGGATTTAGCGCGGGGGCATGTTGCGGCGCTTGGCCGGCTGTTTGCGCAACCAGGAGGATTTACGGTCAATCTCGGCACTGGCCAGGGATATAGCGTTTTGGAAGCGGTGCGCGCCTTCGAAGCAGCCAGCGGTTGCGCTGTACCGTTTGACATTATGCCGCGCCGCCCCGGCGATATCGCCAGCTGCTATGCGTCGCCAACACAAGCGCGTGAATTACTCCGGTGGCGCGCAGAAAAAAATCTGGAAGAAATGTGTGTGGACCACTGGCGCTGGCAAAGGATGAATCCGCAGGGGTATTGAGTCAGGGACAAACGCATCAGATCCATCTCACATTATTTGCAGGAGCATGACCCAAGTCAAGCCAGCGCGGGCGGGCACTGCCAGAATGACAAAAATACAAGTTAATAAGGGGAGAATAACCATGACGACCGAACCGCACGCCCCTTTCAATCTCATCACGCCCCATCATAAAACCACCCCTAAAGTGGCACTGATTACAGGGGTGACCGGCCAGGACGGCGCGTATCTGGCAGAACTGCTGCTCCAAAAAGGCTATGTAGTGCACGGCATCAAACGCCGCACATCATTGCTCAACACCGGGCGCATAGACCATTTATACCAGGACCCGCACGAGACGCCGCATCGCTTCACCCTGCATCACGGCGACATGACCGACAGCTCATCCCTGATCCGCATCATCCAGCAGACCCAACCGGACGAGATATACAACCTCGCCGCCCAAAGCCATGTCGCCGTCTCGTTCGAAGAGCCCGAATACACCGCCAATTCCGATGGGCTCGGGCCACTGCGCATGCTCGAAGCCATCCGCATCCTCGGCCTGGAGAAAAAAACACGGTTCTACCAAGCTTCCACCTCAGAACTATATGGCCAGGTGCAGGAAACCCCACAACGCGAAACAACGCCTTTCTACCCGCGCAGTCCTTATGCTGTGGCCAAGCTGTACGCCTACTGGATCACCATCAACTACCGCGAAGCGTATGGCATGTATGCCTGCAACGGCATCCTTTTCAACCATGAATCGCCGTTGCGCGGGGAAACCTTTGTCACCCGCAAGATCACCCGCGCACTGTCGCGTATTGCGCTCGGTCTGCAGGATTGTCTGTATTTGGGCAACATGAGTGCCAAGCGCGACTGGGGTCATGCACGCGACTATGTTGAAATGCAATGGCTGATGCTGCAGCAGGAGCAACCGGAAGACTTTGTCATCGCCACGGGTTTCCAGTACAGCGTACGCGACTTCGTCAACGCAGCAGCCGTTGCGCTAGGCATGACGCTAGATTGGCAAGGTGAAGGGCAGGAAGAAACCGCCAGTGTATTAAATGCCGGGCCGCATACCGGCACCAAGCCCGGCCAGGTCATCGTGCGTGTTGATCCACGCTATTTCCGCCCCACCGAAGTGGAAACCCTGCTCGGTGACGCCAGCAAAGCCCACGCCAAATTAGGCTGGAGGCCCGCCACCACATTCGGGCAACTGGTCAAAGAGATGGTGCAGGCAGACCTGGACGCCAATCGCAAGTACGCGCTGATCAGGCAGAACGGTTTTGCCGCTTACGCGCATGGCGAATAAGGACTTATCAAAATGCCCAATACGAAAAAGTGCATCTACGTAGCAGGCCACCGCGGCATGGTCGGCTCCGCCATTGTCCGTACGCTGCGGCAGCGCGACTACAACAACATTGTCACGCGAACCCATGCGGAACTCGATCTGACCGACCAGGCGCAAGTGCGTGCTTTTTTTAACTCGGAAAAGATCGATGAAGTCTACGTGGCCGCTGCGCACGTCGGCGGCATCCATGCCAACAATACCTATCCTGCGGAATTCATTTATCAGAACATGATGATGGAAGCCAACGTCATCAACGAAGCCTGGCGCACGGGCGTGCAAAAGCTGTTGTTTTTAGGTTCCTCCTGCATCTACCCCCGCCTGGCCGAGCAACCGATCAGGGAGGAATTTCTGCTGACTGGCCCGCTCGAACCCACCAATGAACCCTACGCGATTGCCAAAATCGCCGGCATCAAGCTGTGCGAAAGCTACAACCGCCAGTACGGCACTGACTACCGCAGCGTCATGCCCACCAACCTGTACGGCCCCGGCGACAATTACCATCCGGAGAACAGCCACGTCATTCCCGCATTGCTTCGCCGCTTCCACGAAGCCAAAAGCACCGGCGCAAAAAAAGTGGTGGTCTGGGGCACTGGCACGCCGCGCCGCGAATTTTTATATGTAGAAGACATGGCTGAAGCGAGTGTGCATGTGATGGAGCTGGAGCGCGCCACCTATGATGCCCATACCACGCCGACGTCAAGCCATATCAATGTCGGAACCGGGGAAGAAGTCACCATCCGGGAACTGCTGGAACTGCTCGGCAAGGTAACCGGCTATCAAGGAACCGTCGAATTCGACGCCGATAAACCGGACGGAACACCAAGAAAGCTAATCTCTAACGACAGACTGTCCAAGTTGGGATGGCACAGAAAAATGGAGTTGGATAAAGGGCTGATCGTTACTTATTCACACTATGTAAATTCCCTGAAACAGGTCGATTAGCCATCGCGGATTCAATTATTAAGGGCAATGTAAAAAATACCTGTTGTAGTATTGTTTATATTCCAGAGAGCAATTTTAGAGCGGCCTGGAGTGTTGCATCTTTCTTGGCGAAACAAAAACGCACGACGCCGGATTCCTTCGGCTGGTGATAAAAGGCCGATACCGGAATCGCCGCCACGCCAATTTCAGACGTCAGAAATTGGCTGAATTCAACTTCATTCAGGGCCGAGATGGAGGAATATTCGACGCATTGAAAATAAGTGCCGTCCGACGGCAGTAATGTGAAGCGGCTATTTTTCAGGCCATCTCTAAACAAGTCGCGCTTGCGCTGGTAAAACGCCGGCAACTCCAGATAGGGCGCAGGGTCGCGCATGTAGTGTGCCAAGCCATGCTGCATCGGCGTATTGACGGTAAATACATTGAACTGGTGCACCTTGCGAAATTCCGCCATCAGCGCTGCCGGTGCCGCCACATAGCCGACTTTCCACCCGGTGACATGGTAAGTCTTGCCGAAACTGGACACGACGAAGGCGCGTGCCGCCAATTCCGGATGGCGGCAGACCGATTCATGCGCAATCCCGTCGAACACCATATGTTCGTATACCTCGTCCGAAATCAGCAGTATGCCGGTGCCGCGCACGATGTTGGCCAGCGCATCCAAGTCCTTTTTGAGCAGAATCGAGCCGGTCGGGTTGTGCGGCGAATTGATGATGATCAGTCGCGTTTTAGGCGTTACCGCTGCCGCTACTGTGTGCCACGGAACCGAATAGCCGCGCGGCCCGATTTCCATTTGCACAAAAACCGGCACTCCGCCTGCGAGTTCGATGGCCGGCACGTAACTGTCATACGCCGGCTCGATGACGATCACTTCGTCGCCGGCATGCACGCTGCAAAGGATCGCGGTCAGCAGTCCTTGCGTGGCGCCAGCAGTTACCGTGATTTCGCTGGCTGCGTTGTACTGGTGGCCGTAAAGTTGGTCAATCTTGCGCGCAATGGCTTCGCGCAAAGGAGCAATTCCGGCCATCGGCGGATATTGGTTCAGCCCGCTTTTCATGGCTGCGGTGACGGTGTCGATCAGCGCCGGATCACAGTCGAAATCCGGAAAGCCCTGGCCCAGGTTGACCGCATTTTTTTCCAGCGCCAAGGCCGACATGACGCTGAAAATCGTGGTGCCTACTTTGGGTAGCTTGGAGGTCAGAGCTATCGGTTCGAAATGGGCGGTTGCAAGCGGGAGTGGCTGATTCATGATTGGGATCGGGGTGCTGTGGTCGAGCCGGAATTTTAACGCCGGCAATGGTTTAAGTGGCAGGAGGTGGCAGGAGTTGGTGCAATGAACGGGTGATATGCGCTTCCATAAAGATTTCCAGGATGGAATTTATACCTACTCATGTATATTTAAAGAGCGCATTAAATTAATGCGTAAAATACATGTTTTTTGCCTATACTCCCTAAAAAATAGTGTTATCGGTGCACAATTCGATTACTGCCCACGCAGATACAGCGCATCGTCGAAAGTAAAAAGCCATTGCGGTCGATACACCGCGAAGATCGTGACCAGAAATCCGATCAGGAAAGTTTCGCCCCACGCCAATAGCAGCATGTAGGCAATCGTGTCGTAGGAACTGGACAATGGCGCTGCAATCCATAGCCCGTGAGCGGCAATTGACATCAAACCGGTCAGAGAGAGCACCACCATCGAGCCGAAAACACCGTTGCCGAACAAGTAGACGAACATATGATGCGGCAAACGCTTTTTGACCGCAGTTAATATGACATCGCTAAACCATGCTGGCAGCACTGCCAACAACAGCAAATTCATGCCAAGATTGCCCCAGACACCGTTGAACAGCGCTGTGTAGGCAATAACGGATAGCCCCAAGCCCAGCGTGGCCAGAGAGCGGCCGAACATCAGCGGAAACAGCGACAAGCCCATCAGATGCAAGTTCAGGTCGCTGTTGATGTTGATGCGTAGCCGCCACAGCATCGTCAGCATGATGAGCAGCGCGCACCAGGCTGAAAACACCGTGGGCGCTTCCAGTCGTTTCCAGGGCGCGCTCATGGCGCAACGCAACATGCCAAAGATGGCCAGGCACCATGTGATGATGGCTACGCCAATCGGGAGAGGTGTATTGAAAATGCCCATGAGAGATTATCTTTGCAGTTAACCGTGTGCGCGAATATGCGGTTAATTATCACCGCAAACTGCAAAGAATTCAGGTTTCTAGCGCCCAAGCTTGCGGCAGGATAATTTCAAAAAGACCGGCTCGTGCGGTTTTCCTGGCTAGTTTCAGCAGGGCTTTATCCTTCGTGATCAGGGTCGCGGCTTTCGCGTCGCGCGACAACTCCAGAAACTTCTGATCGTCGGGGTCGCTGCATAGCGGCAGTTTGATATTGATGCGCGGTTCCGGCGCAATGCAGTCGATCAGCGCATCAAAGGCGGCGTTGCATTCGGCGCGCATGGCTTCATTCAGGTGTAATTGTGAATAACCCAGGACAATCTGCCATTCCATGCGACATTCTGCTTTTGTGACAGCCTCGACGGCGCCGCTTTTCAGCGCAGCCAGCAAGGCGGCCCAGCGGGGGTCGTTGAAGACGAATAAATCCAGGCAAACGTTGGTGTCGAGTACGATGCGTTTCGGTATCATGTTTTAAATTCTTTAATTTTCTATGGATGTTGCAATGCTGATTGTCTTGTCACCCGCCAAAACGCTCGCCATGGGGACGCCGCCCGCTGCGATAAAAAGCAGCCTGCCGGAGTTTATCGCGCATTCGGTCCAACTCATCGATGTTTTGAAGACGTTTTCTCCGGCACAGGTCGCTAGCCTGATGCGTATTTCCGATCCGCTGGCGGCTTTGAATTTCGCCCGCTACGCTAGCTGGACCCAGGAGTTTTCGCCACAGAATGCAAAGCAGGCGGTCTTGGCATTCAATGGCGATGTCTATGCGGGCCTGGCGGCGGCAACGCTGAGCGCGGGGCAACTCGACTACACGCAGTCGCATGTGCGTATTTTATCCGGCCTATATGGCATGTTGCGCCCGCTTGACCTGATGCAGCCTTATCGGCTGGAAATGGGCACCCGTCTTGCCACTGCGCGCGGCAAGAACCTGTATGCCTTTTGGGGCGATATCGTGACCACGGCGCTCAATGAGGTGCTGCGGGCACGGAATTATTCTGCGTTGGTCAATCTGGCGTCTGAAGAATATTTCAAAGTGGTCAAGCCAGACTTGTTGTCGGTGCCGGTCATTACGCCGGTGTTTGAAGACTGGAAAAATGGCAAATACAAAATCATTTCCTTCTATGCTAAACGTGCGCGCGGCTTGATGGCGCGCTATGCGGCGCTGCACGGCGTGACGCAGCCGAAACAACTGCAGGCTTTTGACATGGATGGTTATGCGTTTGATGCCGATGGTTCCAGCGAACACAATTGGTTATTCCGTCGCAGACTGGCTTGATGCTGTTTGGCTCGAATCTATTGTTAGCGTCGTCATTAATGAAAATGCCCCGGATTGCGGGGCATTTTTATTAAGCAAACTGAGTTACCAGAGTTTCCACCATGCATTGTCTTTGACCGGGCCGCCCCTGTAATACACACTGTTCGGATAGTTGGTTTTCATGACGCGCTCGGCATCGTCGCGCAACTCCGTCATGCCCAGCGCATCATAAGAGCGCACCATGACAAACAGCGCTTCTTCCAAGGCTGGCGCTTCACGGTATTCCTTGACCGCATACTGGGCCCGGTTGGCGGCGGCTAGATAAGCACCGCGTTTGTAGTAATAATTGGCCACGTGGACTTCATACTGCGCCATGGCATTGACCAGATATTTCATGCGGGCGATGGCGTCAGGCGTGTATGTGCTGTCGGGAAAACGCTCGACGAGTTGCTTGAATGCATTGAATGCTTCGCGCGCCGCTTTCGGGTCGCGTTCGGTGGCATCCTGACGCGACAGGAAATTGAATGCGCTAACGCGGTCGTTGAAGTTGATCAGACCGCGTAAATAATAGGCGTAATCGACATTCGGGTGATTCGGATGGAGCTTGATGAAGCGTTCCGCCGCCGCCAAGGCCAGCGGCTGATCTGCCTGCCGGTAATACGCATAAGCGATTTCCAGCTGTGCCTGTTGCGCGTAGGTGCCGAATGGATAACGCGATTCGAGTTTTTCAAAATACTGAACCGATTTGTCATAATTGCCGCTCGCCAGTTCATCGCGTGCCTCCGAGTATAATTTCGAGGCTGACCACGCCTTGGTCTCGTCGATTTTTTCAGGTAGTAAGCTGCATGCCGAAATTGACAAGGCCAGAAGGATTGTTGCGATTTTAAATAATTTTTTTTGCATGACGTGTGTGCAAGAATGCATCTTAACAAGAACACTGATTATAGCTGATGGGACCTGCCGTGATATTACCCGCAATGCCAAATTTGGCGGAACCTGTTTTCGCGTCCACGCTGGATGATGCGGACGAAGAGAACGGCGCGCTGCTGCAGATGGAACCCATTACTCTGAAGCTGACGCCCGATGTGTGCGGCGAGCGCATGGATAAAGTGATTTCAAGACTGATTCCGCAATTTTCCAGAAGTCGCATTCAGCAATGGATCGCAACTGGGCACGTCACTGTGGATGACAAGGTCGCAAAGACCAAGATGACCAGTTTCGGCGACGAAACGGTAGTGGTTTCGCCGCAGCCAGCCCCCGAAGATGACGCGTATACCGCAGAAACCATGGATCTGGCGATTGTGTATGAAGACGCCACCATCATCATCATCAACAAGCCGGCTGGCCTGGTGGTGCATCCGGCTGCCGGCAATTGGTCCGGCACTTTGCTCAACGGCTTGCTGCATCATTACCCGGCGATTGCCGGCGTGCCGCGCGCCGGTATCGTTCATCGTCTTGATAAAGACACCAGCGGCTTGATGGTCGTCGCAAAGACCCTGGAAGCGCATACCGATCTGGTGCGCCAGTTGCAGGCCCGTACCGTGCGGCGCGAATATCTGGCGTTGGTGTGGGGAACCCCAAATTTGACCGGTACTGTGGATGCCGCGATGGGCCGTCATCCACGCGATAGGATAAAAATGGCGGTGCTGGAGAGCATGACCGCCAAACCTGCGGTGACACATTTCGAGCGTCTGGCGACCGGCCTGCTGGGACGTCACCCGGTCAGCCTGATGCGCTGCAAGCTGGAAACCGGCCGCACGCATCAGATTCGCGTCCACATGATGTCTATCGGGCATACCTTGGTCGGCGACGTACTGTACGGAAAAGCCCATTTAGCTTCTGTTTTCCCGCGCCAGGCCCTGCAGGCGCAACACCTGGGGTTAATTCATCCCGCCACAGGGGATGCTTGCGATTGGAGCGTGCCGCTGGCCGATGATTTTTTAGCGCTGCTGGCAAGTGCAGGAATCGAAGCTCCCGTATAAAGGTTATGCATAACGGGAGATTGGAAAGCGATGGATCTAATCATCCCTGACTGGCCTGATTTGCCTGCCAACGTAGGCGCCTTGTCCACTACGCGGCGAGGCGGCGTCAGTCTTGCTCCATTTGACGATGGCAGCGGCAGCGGAGCTGGCGGTTTGAATCTGGGCACGCATGTAACGGATCGTCCGTTGCATGTCCGCGAAAATCGGAAATTGTTGCGTACTTTGCTGCCATCCGAGCCGGCTTGGATGACGCAAGTACATGGCACTGTCATCGTCGATGCGGCAAGCTTATCTGATGTGCCCGAGGCTGATGCCAGCTTTACTACAGCTAAGGGTGTGGTCTGCGCGATCATGACTGCCGACTGCTTGCCGGTCTTGTTTTGCGACCAAAACGGACGCGTTGTTGCCGCCGCGCACGCAGGATGGCGCAGCTTGTCCGCCGGCATCCTTGAAAAAACAGTAGCCCGCATGCGCGACGCCGGTGCGGACAAAATATCAGCTTGGCTAGGGCCTGCTATCGGTCCGGATTATTTTGAAGTCGGTGAAGATGTGCGCCAGACATTTACTGCGCAAGACGCTAGTGCATCGAGCGCATTCAAGCCAATCGCTGCACATAAAGGCAAGTATCTGGCCGACATATACGCATTGGCACGTGCCCGGCTGCAGAGCGCAGGGGTGTATAGCATCAGCGGTGGCGAGTTTTGTACCGTCAGCGATTCTCGCCGTTTTTTTTCTTATCGGCGCGACAAAATCACAGGAAGAATGACTTCGTTGATCTGGCTCAAACAGGAGGCGCTGTTTTAGGGCAACATCCTGTCAAGTGAAATTAACGGTGACAAGCTTATTTGGCGGTATCAATAGCGTTTTTAGACTCTGCTTTTATCTGCTCGCGTTGTTTCTTTTGTCGTCTTCTGTGTGGCGCATACACTACATACCAAAGGATTGCCAAAGGCAACACACCATACATTAAAAGCGTCATAATTCCAGCGATAACCGAGCGCTCAGTGATGGACATCATGAGCACAACATAGATCCACCCGATAGCAACGATATACATGATGTTGATGCGATGATAAAAACCGCAACGATACGCCAAAAAAAGGAAGCAAGCATGAACAAGCCGGATTCTCAAGCCATGGTTACAGCATGGTTATCGCAAGTGACAGATCAGAGTCCCTGGCAATCCTGGCTCAAATCGGTTCAGCCAGCCAACGCCAATCCAATCGCAGACATTCTGAAAGAAGCCGGTGCAAAAATCGCACCGGCCACTGTTACGCGTTTGCAAAATGAATATATCCAACAGTTGGCAGCGCTTTGGCAGAACTTTTTGCTAACGAAGAGTGTGACGGTGCTCACTGACAGGCGATTTTCTTCAGCCGCATGGCAATCGAATACTTTCTCATCATTCAATGCTGCAGTGTATCTGCTCAACGCAAGGTTTCTGATGAGCCTGGCAGAGGCGGTTGAGGCGACTCCCCATATTAAGCAAAAAATCGCATTCGCTGTGCAGCAGATGGTGGACGCGCTGTCGCCGGCGAATTTTCTTGCCACGAATCCCGAAGCGCAGCAAAAAATACTCGACACCAAAGGGGAAAGCCTGGCTAAAGGTCTGGCTCTAATGCTGGCCGATATGCAAAAAGGGCGCATTTCCCAAACCGATGAATCTGTTTTTGAAGTTGGCAAAAACGTTGCGACTTCCGAAGGCTCGGTGGTGTTTGAAAATGCACTGTTTCAGTTAATTCAATACAAGCCATTGACCAAAACTGTATTCGAGAAACCGCTGCTGATTGTGCCGCCTTGCATCAATAAATTTTACATCCTCGATCTGCAGCCGGAAAATTCACTGGTGCGTTACGCGGTGGAGCAGGGTCATACCGTGTTCCTGGTGTCCTGGCGCAATCCCGATGATTCGATGGCCGATGTGACCTGGGATCGATACATTGAAGAAGTCGCGATTGAGGCAATTCACGTAGTGCAAAAACTGAGCGGACAGGATCGTATCAATGCTTTGGGCTTTTGCGTCGGTGGCACGATTGTTTCAACTGCGCTGGCAGTACTGTCTGCTCGTGGCGAGGAACCTGTTGCCAGTCTGACTCTGCTGACGACCCTGCTCGATTTTACCGACACCGGCGTCCTGGATATTTTTGTGGACGAGATGCAGGTAAAGATGCGTGAGCAAGCGATCGGCAAAGGTGGCCTGATGCCTGGCCGTGATCTGGCATCCACTTTTTCCAGTTTGCGCGCCAATGACCTGGTGTGGAATTACGTCCAGTCGAATTACCTCAAGGGCGAGAGTCCGCCGCCATTCGATCTGCTGTACTGGAACGCCGATAGCACCAATCTCCCGGGCCCGATGTTTTGCTGGTATCTGCGCAATACTTATCTGGAAAATAGCCTTAAGGTGCCGGGCAAGTTGACGGTGGCGGGTGAACAAATCGACCTCGGCACCATCGATGCGCCGGTTTTTATTTTCGGTTCGCGTGAAGACCATATCGTGCCTTGGGGCAGTGCCTATGCGTCCACTGCGGTATTGAATCCTGAGCAGCCGAATCAAAATCGTTTTGTGCTTGGTGCATCCGGGCATATAGCGGGTGTCATCAATCCGCCTGCGAAGAACAAGCGCAGTTACTGGACAAACGACACGCTTTCTCCGAATTCTGAAGCATGGTTGGAAACAGCAACAGAGCATCCGGGCAGTTGGTGGCCGGAGTGGTCAGCCTTTTTGTCTGAACATGCAGGTAATCAGGTGAAGGCGCCGAGCAAGCTGGGAAATGCGGCATTTAAACCGATTGAAGACGCGCCGGGACGTTACGTCAAGGTAAGAGCGAACTAAATAACTTGATCTTAACGAAGAAGGAGACAGCATGAAAAAGCGTATCGCTTATGTAACTGGTGGGATGGGTGGCATTGGAAATTCGATTTGCAAGCGCCTTTGCAGCGAAGGATTCACTGTGGTTGCCGGTTGTGGCCCGAATTCGCCGCGCAAGGATAAGTGGCTGTCCGAGATGCGCGCTGAAGGTTACGACGTGCATGCATCGGAAGGCAATGTATCCGATTGGGATTCAACCAAGGCGGCTTTCGACTTGGTCAAGCAGGAAATTGGCGAGGTCGATGTGCTGGTCAATAATGCCGGCATTACGCGTGACGGACAATTTCGCAAGATGACCCTGCAGCAGTGGAATGAAGTCATCAATACCAACCTGAACTCACTGTTTAACGTGACCAAGCAAGTCATCGACGGCATGGCCGATCGCGGTTGGGGACGCATCATCAATATCTCTTCGGTCAACGGTCAGAAAGGGCAGTTTGGTCAAACCAATTACTCCACCGCCAAGGCCGGATTGCATGGCTTCACGATGGCATTGGCGCAAGAAGTGGCAACCAAAGGCGTAACGGTGAACACGGTTTCGCCCGGTTATATCGGCACCGACATGGTCAAGGCAATTCGACCTGATGTGCTGGAAAAAATCGTTGCCGGCGTTCCAGTCAAACGTCTGGGAAAACCGGAAGAGATCGCTTCCATCATTGCCTGGATCGCATCAGAGGAAGGTGGCTACGCGACCGGCGCTGACTTCTCCCTCAATGGTGGTCTGTACATGGCCTAGGAGGCTGTCGGACTTTGGGAGAATCCGTCACAAATTACTCTTAGCGATGGTATTTTTCTCGCTTCGATTCTTCCGGTTCAACAGACACTAAGCAGAAAAGGAGCCGTTTTACAACGGCTCCTTTTCTGCTTCCCGCAAACACCATTCATTGCATTGCAATAATGCAAAAACTGTCCATATGCTGCAGATATCGGTTTTTCCGCTCTATAATGGAATTCCGAAAAAACATGTGACCGTGCATTTTTTGAATGGCTTTAAATGTATTGCGACGCAACAAACTGGAATTTCGATGAATAGTGCAAAAAAAATTTCCGAGCGCTTGATCAAAAAGTATCCGAATCGGCGCCTGTACGACACTCAAACCAGTTCCTACATAACGGTTACCGATGTGAAGCAACTGGTCCTCGATAATGAGGATTTCATGGTAATCGACGCCAAGAGCAATGAAGATTTGACGCGCAGCATTCTGTTGCAGATTATTCTGGAAGAAGAATCCAGCGGGGTGCCGATGTTTTCAAGCACAGCCTTGTCGCAAATCATTCGTTATTACGGACATGCGATGCAAGGCATGATGGGCTCGTATCTGGATAAAAACATCCAGGCTTTCATCGACATCCAGAACAAGCTGACCGAAAACTCAAAAGGCGTCTACGAGGGCAAACCTTTTAGCCCCGAAATGTGGACGCAATTCATGAGCGTGCAGGGACCGATGATGCAAGGCATGATGACCAATTACATCGAGCAGAGCAAAACCCTGTTCGTGCAAATGCAGGAACAAATGCAGACCAAAAGCGCCACCATGTTTAATACTTTTCCTTTTGTTGCTCCCGTTGCTCCCGTTGCCCCCGTTGCCCCCGTTGCCCCTGAAAACGACGACAAGCCCAAATGAGCTGGGCCTATTCCAGGCGAGAACGGGCACGATGAAGTCGAAACTCCTCGTGCTGGCTCGGTAAAAAGCGCTTTCCTGCCGCAGTTTCGGCAAGCGTGACATGAGGAGGGTACAATGACGGATTCGTTTTTGTGCCCTTTTTTCTATGTCTAATGCTTCCCAAGTCGCTTCCCAAATCACGCCCAAAGTCGGTTTCGTTTCCCTCGGTTGCCCCAAGGCATTGGTCGACTCCGAACAAATCCTGACCCAACTCCGAGCCGAAGGCTATGAGACTGCCAGGTCGTATGAAGGTGCCGACCTCGTCATCGTCAATACCTGCGGCTTCATCGACGCGGCAGTACAGGAATCGCTCGACGCCATTGGCGAAGCGTTGCATGAAAACGGCAAAGTTATCGTAACCGGTTGCCTCGGTGCCAAGAAAGACGCCGCTGGCAACGATATCATCTTGTCCGTACACCCGAAAGTGCTGGCCGTCACCGGGCCGCATGCGCTGGGTGAAGTAATGGATGCGGTGCATGTGCATTTGCCCAAACCGCACGCACCATTCTTCGATCTGGTGCCGGCGCAAGGTGTCAAACTGACGCCGAAACATTACGCTTACCTGAAAATTTCCGAAGGCTGCAATCATCGCTGCAGCTTTTGCATCATCCCGTCGATGCGCGGCGATTTGGTATCGCGGCCCGTGGCAGAGATCATGCTGGAGGCGGAAAACCTGTTCAAGGCAGGCGTGAAGGAATTGCTGGTTATCTCGCAAGACACCAGCGCCTATGGCGTCGATGTCAAATTCCGCACCGGCTTCTGGAACGGCAAGCCGATCAAGACCCACATGACGCAACTGGTCGCTGCCCTGGGCGAACTGGCCGCGCAATATGGCGCCTGGGTGCGGCTGCATTATGTATACCCATACCCGCATGTGAGCGACATCATTCCATTGATGGCAGAAGGCAAGATATTGCCGTATCTGGACGTGCCGCTGCAACATGCGCATCCCGATGTGCTCAAGCGCATGAAGCGCCCGGCTAGCGGCGAAAAAAACATCGAACGCATCCAGCAATGGCGCCAATTATGTCCAGACCTGACAATACGCTCGACCTTCATCGCTGGTTTTCCCGGCGAGACTGAAGCCGAATTCGAATATCTGCTGGACTTCCTGAAAGAAGCGCAAATCGACCGGCTGGGTTGTTTTGCCTATTCTCCGGTGGAAGGTGCGACTGCCAACGAGTTGCCTAATCCGGTGCCGGAAGAGTTGCGGGAAGAGCGTCGCGGCCGCATCATGTTGTTGCAGCAAGAAATTTCCAAGAAGCGCTTGCAAGCCAAGGTCGGCAAGACCATGCGCGTATTGCTCGATGAAGTCAGCCGCAATGGCGGCGTGGCGCGTTCTGCCGCCGATGCACCCGAGATCGATGGCGTGGTGTATGTGAAGCCGCCGTTTGAACCGCACCGCAAGTTGGTGGTCGGTGAATTCATTGATGTCACCATCAATGGTGCCGACGCGCATGACTTGTGGGCCGAGGCCTGATTTTTCTGAGGGTCTTGTAGAAGCGTGCCCGCGCGCGAATAGTCCCAAAGGGACTGAATAAACTGGGCTCGCTCAATAATCAACCGCTAAATCGCGTGCAAACCCGCTCCAACAAGTAATTACATAACGGATGAGCGCGCCAGCAGAACAACAAAGGTCAACCATGACACGCAAAAAATCTTTCCAAACCGCGCTTATTCACAGCGACTACCGCGCACCCGAGGGCTTTGCGGCTTTTCCGGTGGCGCTGCATCCGGCTTCCACTGTGCTGTTTTCCAATGTCGCCGCGATGCGTTCGCGCAGCTGGCAGCACAAAAACGCGTATACCTACGGGCTGCACGGTACGCCCACTACCTTTACGCTGGAAGCACGGCTGGCCGAGATTGAAGGCGGCCAGCATTGTCTGCTGGCGCCGAGCGGCTTGGCAGCCATCACGATGGTCGATTTTGCCTTTCTGAAATCCGGCGACGATGTGCTGATTCCAGATAATGTATACAACCCGAATCGCGATCTGGGAAACTGGCTGGCCAAGGATTTCGGCATTACCGCACGCTTTTATGATCCGCTGATCGGCGCCGATATTGCCGCTCTGATTCTGCCCAACACCCGCTTGATCTGGACTGAAACTCCGGGTTCGGTATCGATGGAAGTGCCGGACATTCCGGCGATCTGCAAGGCTGCGCACGAGAAGGGCGTATTGGTCGCGCTGGACAATACCTGGTCGGCCGGGATTGCCTTTCGCGCCTTCGAACACGGGGTCGATATCGTGGTGCAAGCTCTGACCAAGTACCAGTCCGGCGGCTCTGACGTTTTGATGGGAGCAGTCATCACCCGCGACGAAGAACTGAACCGGCGGCTCGGTGCAGCGCACATGCGGCTCGGTTTTGGTGTCGGTATGGATGACGTATACTTGGTGTTGCGCAGCCTGCCAACCATACAGATGCGGCTCAAAGCGCACGATGCGGGAGCCCGTACGGTTGCCGCCTGGCTGAAATCGCGTCCCGAGATCGCTTCGGTGCTGCATCCGGCGTACCCCGACTGCCCCGGACACGCAATCTGGCAGCGCGACTTTCAGGGTGCCGGCGGCCTGTTTTCAGTGATATTCGATGATCGTTACACGGAAGCGCAGACCGATAGCCTGGTCGATGCGCTCAAGCTGTTCAAGATCGGTTTCAGCTGGGGCGGTGCGAACAGCCTGTGCGTGCCATACCGGATGCAAACGATGCGCGCCCACTGGCCGCACAAAGGACAGTTGTTGCGCCTAAATATCGGGCTGGAAGATCCGCAGGATTTGATTGCAGATCTGGAACAGGCGATGAGCAAGGCTTTGTTGTAATTAATATTCGCTAATCAGGGAATTGTTGGCAGTATTTTTTAAGTCTTCCGTAAACAATGCGGGGTATGCATGAAATTCATGCATACCCCTTGTTTTTTGTATTTAAAGCAGCGCTGTATATCCCAATCAAAATAGCGCTATTGTTGCTCTTGTAGGTGCGAATTCATTCGCACATTTACCTATTTCATGCGTACTCGTGCGAATTAATTCGCACCTACGGCGCTGCGGCCTCCACTTGAAAGAAGGCTTAATTTTGAGCAGATTATCGCCATAAAAACGTCACACCGGCATCGCCTTGTTGTCGTTCAGGTCGAGTAAGCCCTTGATCAGGCGATAGGCTTTCCAGATCCATACAATAGCGAGAATCGGGATTCCGATCACCATGCCGAAGAAGGTGAAGATGCAGATCCAGCCGATCACGCTCCAGAACATAAACCACCAGAACGAGCGGATTTGCCAGTTGTGATGACTGTGGACGAAAGTGCCGGCAGCATCGTCGCGTTTAACGTAATTGATGATCAGGGGAATGAACGAGAACAAACCCCAAGAAAATACGAAGCAAGCAGCGTGCAGCAGATACAGCCACCATGCCAGGTTCTTGGCGGATTCCAGCTTGGTATCTAAAACGATTTCTTGCGACATGCGTACTCCCGGTTGGTGAAATGATGGGGGCAGTGGGGTTCTTACCCGAATAATGACAAGATGCCATCGAGTCCGACAAAATTCAAGGCCACGTCCGCTTGCGCACGCACGATCGGCTTGGCGCGAAAGGCTACCGACAGGCCGGCGATACCCATCATTTGCAAGTCA
This sequence comes from Gelidimonas diazotrophica, assembly GCF_055694025.1. NCBI lineage: Bacteria > Pseudomonadati > Pseudomonadota > Betaproteobacteria > Burkholderiales > Oxalobacteraceae > Gelidimonas > Gelidimonas diazotrophica. The sequence continues at coordinate 2,083,317 of NZ_CM146349.1, read as the reverse complement.
TTGGCGCCATCGCCCATCACGATCGCTTCGGCCGGTGTGATGTCAAGGGCCGCGCAGGTGCGTTCCAGCGTGGCTTTTTTTTCTTCCGCATCGACGATGCCGCCCACCACGCGGCCGGTAAGTTTGCCGCCGATGATTTCCAGCACGTTGGAATGGGTGACATCCAAACCCAGGCGGGTTTTCATGCGGTCAGTGAAAAAGGTGAAACCACCCGACACCAGCAGCGTTTTCAATCCGGCAGCTTTGATGGCAGCCAGCATCGGCTCGGCGCCTATCGACAGTTGCAGCCGTTCGTCGTACACGCGCTGCAGCGCGCCGGCGTCTAGTCCTGCCAGCAGCGCGACGCGCCGGGTCAGGCTTTCGCGGAATGCGATTTCGCCGCGCATTGCGGCTTCGGTAATGGCCGCGACTTGCGGCTTCAAGCCTTGCATGTCGGCGATTTCGTCGATGCACTCGATGGTGATCAGAGTCGAATCCATATCCATCGCGATCAGCTTGAAATCGCTCAAGGCGAGATTCGGCGGAACGAAGGCCGCATCCAGTCGGGCGGCGTGGCTTTCAGTGTCTATCTGGGCTTGGATTTCGTCCGAATAGCTGATGTCTTCGCAACGGTAAGCGTTGGCGTGGAGGGTTACGATGTTTTTGGCTTCTGCCATCGCGGCGATGCGCTCGATGGTGGCGCGGTCGGTGCTGGTACCTTGCAGGATCAGATTCATGGTTATTGTTTAAATGTATTCAATGGTTTGGAAGGCATATTTAATGTGCCTTCTGACGTTTTTTCGCTGCTTGGGGCGCATTCTGCATGGTCGGGGGCGCCTTTTCAGACGCTTTCGGCATGCCCATCATCAGCAGACGCATGGTCGATTTCAACTGCGTTACTCGCGCATTCAGGTCGGGCATGCTGATGGTGATCTTCAGTTTGTCTGGGCCACTGAGCTTGAAATGACGGTTGTTCTGGATCAGCTCAATGATGCGCATCGCGTCGATCGGCGGGTTCGGCATGAACTGCAGCAGCGCGGCGTCGTCATGGGCATCGATTTTGACGATGCCGATGGTTTTGGCGGCTACCCGCAAACGATGGGTTTCAACCAATGCCCGCGCCGGATCGGGCAGCTTGCCGAAACGGTCGATCATTTCTTCCTGCAAATCGTCGATCTTGCCCTGGGTGGTGCAATTGGCCAGCCGTTTGTAAAGCGATAAGCGCTCGTGCACGTCGCCGCAAAAATCGCTTGGCAGCAGCGCCGGCGCGTGCAGATTGATTTCGGTGGTGCTGGATAACGGCGCAGCCAGATCGGGTTCCTGGCCGCTTTTCAAAGCACGCACGGCTTCGCTAAGCATGTCGGAATACAGCTGGAAACCGATTTCGGTCATTTCGCCGGACTGATTGTCGCCCAGCACTTCGCCGGCACCGCGAATTTCCAGATCGTGCATCGCCAGATAAAAACCGCTGCCGAGTTCTTCCATCTCCACAATCGCATCCAGCCGGCGCTGCGCCAGTTTGGTCAAGCCTTGCACGTCGTTGACCAAAAGGTAGGCATATGCCTGATGGTGCGAGCGACCGACCCGGCCGCGCAATTGGTGCAATTGCGCCAAGCCGAATTTGTCGGCGCGATGCATGATGATGGTGTTGGCGGTCGGCACGTCGATGCCGGTTTCGATGATGGTGGTGCAGAGCAGGATATTGAAGCGTTGCGCGACGAAATCGCGCATCACTTTTTCCAGATCGCGCTCGTGCATTTGACCGTGGGCGACGGCGATGCGTGCTTCCGGCAATAATTCTTCCAGCATCGCCAGCCGGTTCTGGATCGTTTCGACTTCGTTGTGCAGGAAATACACTTGGCCGCCACGTTTGAGTTCGCGCAGGCAAGCTTCGCGCACCACGGAGTTATCTTCGCTGCGCACGAAAGTCTTGATCGCCAGCCGTTTTTGCGGCGCGGTAGCGATGATCGAGAAGTCGCGCAAACCTTCCAGCGCCATGCCCAAGGTGCGCGGGATCGGCGTCGCGGTCAGCGTCAATACGTCCACTTCGGCGCGCAGAGCTTTCAAAACTTCCTTCTGGCGCACGCCGAAACGGTGTTCTTCGTCGATGATGACCAAGCCCAGTTGCGAAAATATGACATCGCTCGACAGCAATTTATGGGTGCCGATCACGATATCGACGGTGCCGTCGCCCATGCCCTTGATCGCTTGCGTGATTTCCTTGCTGGTGCGAAAACGCGACAGTTCCGCGATGCGCACCGGCCAGTCGGCAAAACGGTCGGCGAAGGTTTGCGCATGCTGTTCGGCCAGCAGCGTGGTCGGCGCCAGAATCGCTACCTGTTTGCCGCCCATCACCGCCACGAACGCAGCGCGCAGCGCGACTTCAGTCTTGCCGAAGCCGACATCGCCGCAGATCAGGCGATCCATCGGACGCCCGGAGGTCATGTCATCGATCACCGCCGTAATGGCGGCGGCCTGATCGGGGGTTTCCTCGAAGCCGAAACTCTCGGCAAAGGCTTCATAGTCGTGCGCCGAATACGCGAACGCATGGCCCTGGCGCAATGCGCGGCGTGCATACAGATTCAGCAATTCGGCGGCGGTGTCGCGGATTTGCTGGGCCGCCTTGTGTTTGACTTTTTCCCAATGGCCGGAGCCGAGTACGTGCAGCGGCGCATCTTCCGGCGAGGCACCGGAATAACGCGAAATCACATGCAATTGCGACACCGGCACATACAGCTTGGTGTCCTTGGCGTATTCCAGATGCAGGAATTCGGTCTCGCCTTCGCCCAAATCCATGCTGGTCAAGCCCATGTAGCGGCCGATGCCGTGGTTGATATGCACCACCGGATCGCCGATCTTGAGTTCCGACAGGTCGCGCACCATCGACTCGACTTGGGTTGTGCCTTCCTGCCTCTTCTTGCCAGCGCGGCGGCCGGAGCCGGCGTATAGCTCGGTTTCGGTGATGAAGATCAGCTTGCCGGCGGCCGCATTCAGTTCAAAACCGGCGTGCAGAGGCGCAACACCCAGCATCAGTTTGTCGCTGCCGGTGGCGAAATCGGCATAGCCATCACAGACCGTCAGGCCAAGCGCGTATTCGTTGAAATACTGCTGCAAGGTTTCGCGGCGGCCGTTGGATTCGGCGCAGATCAGCACGCGTTTATCGGTTTGCAGCAGATAGGCGCGCAAGTTCACCAGCGGGTCATCGGCGCGGCGATTGACTGCGATATTCGGGATCGGTGCGGATAGTTCGGATGCTGTATCGCTGGGCGTAATGATCCAGCGCCCATACGGTTTGACCTGCGTGAAAAATTGTTCGTCGCTCAGGAATAGCGTTTCCGGCGCCAGCAAAGGCCGTTCGCGGTCGGATTTCAGGAATTTGTAACGCGACTGCGTGTCGGCCCAGAAGCGCTTGATCGCGCTATCAATATCGCCCAGCAGCGCGAAAGTGGTATCCGCCGGCAGATATTCGAACAAAGTCGCGGTGTCGTCAAAAAACAGCGGCAGGTAATACTCGATCCCAGCCGCAGCGATGCCGTTGCCGATATCCTTATACGTCGCTGATCTGGACGGATCGCCTTCAAATTGCTCGCGCCAGTGGTTGCGGAAGGTGGTGCGCGCCGCATCGTCCATCGGGAATTCGCGCCCCGGCAGCAGGCGCACTTCCTTCACCGGATACAGCGAGCGTTGCGTATCGGCATCGAAGGTGCGAATCGTTTCAATCGTGTCGCCGAATAAATCCAGCCGATACGGCAGCACGGAGCCCATCGGGAACAAGTCGATCAAGCCGCCGCGCACCGAATATTCGCCCGGCGACATCACTTGCGACACATGGCTGTAACCGGCCAGCGTCAACTGCGACTTCAGGCGCGCTTCATTGAGTTTCTCGCCCTGCTTGAAAAAGAAGGTGTAAGCGGCCAAAAAAGACGGCGGCGCCATCCGTACCAGCGCCGTGGTGGCCGGCACGATCAGCACGTCGCAATGGCCGTTCTGGATTTCATACAGCGTCGCCAGCCGTTCGGATACCAGATCCTGGTGCGGCGAAAACGCGTCATAGGGCAGGGTTTCCCAGTCCGGCAGCAAGTGGCAGCGCAGCGAGCCCGAGCCCTGTTCTCCGAACCATGGAATTTCATCGCGCAAGCGCTGCGCATCGCTGGCGTTGGCGACCACGATGGCCAGCATGCGTTTTTCTGATTTCAGCGCAATCGCCGCTTGCGCCAACGCAAACGCATCGGCCGAGCCGTGCAAGGTTGGCAGCACGAAACGATGGCCGGATTGGGGGAGATGTTTTATAAGGTCAAAAGACATTCGGTAATGACAGGCAGTGTGTCATGAGAGTCAAAGATTGCCGGTTTGGCAGGGTTTGATGATTGAAATCGGAGCCTGCATTATAGGGGAATCTCCGCAGCCGGTTGCGAAGTAGAGGTGTAGTAGGGGTGTCGTAGGGGTGCGCATGGCGTGCCATGCGCCTACGAAACGGCACAGGCTTTTTGCAAGCCTGTGCGCGCCAATCGGCGTAGATAAAACTGTTGGCAGGTTGCGCAACTGCAGGCAGCTTGCTTAGATATACCCCAAAACACGCCACCAGATTCCACCCACCACTACCAAAATCAGCAGGTTGACCACGCTCATCACTGCGCCGGCTTTCCACCATTCATTCAAGGTGGTGTAGCCCGAGCCGAAAATGATGGGCGCCGTGCCTGTGGCGTAGTGGGTCAATGACATCATCAGCGAAGACGAAAAAGCCAACAGCAAAGCCAGCAGCATTGGCGGTGCGCCCAGCGCCACGCCGGCGGTAAAGAAAGCGGCAAACATGGCGGTGATGTGGGCTGTAGTGCTGGCAAAAAAGTAATGCGAGTAGAAATAAATCAGCACCAAAATGGCGGTGGCGCTGATCCAATTCAGGCCCAGATAGCTAATGCCGTTTTGAATGCTCAGCGAAAACCAGCCAATCAAACCCAGCTTACCCAGAAAAGAAGCCATCATCACCAATGCCGCAAACCAGATCAAAGTGTCCCAGGCGGTCTTGGCTTTGAGAATATCGTCCCAAGCCAGCACCCCGGTAATGATTAACAGCGCCAAGCCAATGATGGCCGTGGTCGTGGCGTTGAGATCGAAAGCTGGGCCAAACAACATGCTCGGCACCCCGGCCCACATGAACAGCATCAGCCCTGAAACGGCCAGCGTGATGAACTCTGACATCTTCAATGGCCCCAGTTTGACCAACTCGGTTTTGGCAAAGACTTTGGCGTCGGGGGTGTTTTTGATTTCAGGCGGAAAAAGAAAATACAACACCAGCGGCATCAGCAACAGCATGCACAGACCCGGCAGCAGCGCAGCCAAGGCCCATTGGCCCCAAGTGATACTGATGTTCGAGTTTGTCGCTTTGGCAATCAAATCCACGATCAAGGGATTGGGCGCGGTGGCCGTGATGAACATGGCTGACGTGATCGGGTTGGTGTTGTAGTTCACCAGCGCCAGATACTTGCCAATTTTGTTCGAAGTGCCCAATTCAGGGCTGGAACCAAAGCTATCCGCAATCGAACGCATGATAGGGTGAATAATGGCCCCGCCGCGCGCGGTATTGCTGGGCGTTACCGGAGCAATGACCAGCTCCGAAAAAACCAGACCATACGCCACGCCTATGGTTTTCTTGCCAAACAGCGCAATAAAATAATAGCCAATGCGTGTGCCCAGTCCCGTTTTAGTCAAGGCCACTGCCATCATCACGGCAATCGCAATCAACCAGATCAGCGGGTTGGAAAAACCACTTAAAGCATCGGCAATCGCGCCATCCGGATTGCCCGGACGGGTCACTTCTGTCACTGCTACCAAAGAGATGCCCACAATCGACAAAGCGCCAATCGGCATGGCTTTGCCAATAATGGCGGCAATGGTTCCGATAAATATCGCCAGTAAATGCCACGCTTCAGGCGTAACTTTGTCAGGAACTGGAATGGCAAACCAGATTAGAACGGCAAGGGCCAGTGCAATGGCGGTTGGAATTGGCTTAGGAAGTGACAGCTTATTCATCGCATTTGCCACCTATAGCCGTGGTGCAGCTGTAGGCAGCAAAAAGGAATTTCTGAAGATTAACGACTTTATATTTCATAATTTTGTGAGGTAGGGTAAAGGAAACTTAATTGCAAGTAAGAATTCCCGCACTGTACCTCTTTGCCGCATTTATTTGTTTGATATGTATCAGTAGCCGTATTGACGTTTATCAATGAAAAATCACTAATAACGAAAGTTATATGCCGTTAGTGTTCGCTCGGTATAAAACCGCCTGCAGCAAACCGCCAAAACGCATCATTGCAGCCATGATGGGTAAACTGCGTTGCAGTGTGCTAGATAAGATACACAGGCAGTATTATTTTTATCCGAAATGAAATAATGCGGTAAACGCATGATTTATAATTTTTTATTGGGAGTATGTTTTGTCCGCCACCTGCTGCGCGGCGCTGCCTGCGCTTTTTGAACACATCGCCGATGGATCTGTGCGAACTCGGCAAAAGGATATCGCAGCCGGATATCGCAGCCCACCTCGACCGTGAAACCACCCGCATCGATGGTCTGATCAGCAAGAAAATCCGCTTTATCGAACTGCTGCGCATATCTGTAATCGCTGTCAACCGAATATATCCTGCCGCGTTCTGGTCTCATGCCGCGACCAATGCGGATTTTGAAACCTGACTATTCGAAGGATTGAAAATGAAAAAACTACTGAGCATCGCTGCACTCATCCTGGCATTTTCACCACTGGTACAAGCGCAGAACAGCGGTGCGGGATTGCCTGGCCATCCAGACGCCCGAAACGATCGAAACGGGGCAGCCAATTACTCTGGAGCACCGATGCATAATGATCGTATGGGCGCTAAACCGATGCGTCATGCAAAGCCTATGCATCATGTGAAGCATCATCCAAAGCGCCATCCGAAACATCATCGCCATATGGTTTACGCAAAATAATTTTCCGCAAGGAAACATGCAAAGCGCGCAGTTTGGCTGCGCGCTTTGCGTTTACGTGGAGTATTTTTAAGTGGCGCAATATAAATACGCGCAAAATGGCATGAAAATTTCCATACTCCATAGTCAAGTTATATCGGCTGCTGCGCCATCAATACATTCCTGCGTCTGCCGGCATGGCAACTCTTGCGCTGTTGCTGGGCTTGCTGTGCTTCCACCATCCGGCCCTGCATCCGTAGCGCGGCCACCAGCACTTTCCAGCCCAGATCGTGGCGGGGAAAAGCGCGTGTGACGCTGCGCGCCAGCGTTTCGGCCTCGTCATAACGTGCGTCTCGATAGCGGGCCAGCAGCAGATGGATTTCCCCGCGGCTGGGCACATGGCCGCAGCCCATGTCCATTTTCCACGGCCATCCCGGCCGCTTGGCGGTGTAGCAGGGATTGGGCGGCCGGGCCAGCTTGATGCTGGCGGGGCGCTCTTGTGTTTTTTTAACTTCCTGTGCTTTTTCAATTTCTTGCGGTGGCGCAACTTGTGTCGTCTGTGCGGTCGGCGCGATGCTCGGTGCCGGTGCAGCAGACCGCGGCTTGCCGGCCTGAATCAGGGCGTCGATATAACTCAGCCAATATTGCCCCTGCGTCGAGGACGACTGGGATTGCTTGAGGGCGTGGTACAAGCTTTCAGCCTCTTGCCATTGGCCGGCCTGACAATGCGCAATCGTTTGTTGAATCGCCTGCTCTAGCGACATCGAAGGTTTTTGCTGTGGAAATACAAAGTTGGACATAGCAAGTAGGTACGATCAGGGAAGCGGCATTATCCTCGAAACTGCCGTGGATAGTGGAGGCAAAGGGCCGGGTGAAGCAGATGCTGTGTCGATGCTTTGAACATTGCGGCTGGCTGGCAATGGAATCTTATATGATCGACTGCTCAGGCGTCCTGCGGGTCGGCTTGCATGAAGGCAGCGCGCATGTCATTGCCGGCAATCGCCTCGAAATCGACACGGCTTTTACCGCAGGAAGTCTGTAAGCGGTCAACCAGGTCGCAAAAAGAAAAATCGTGGCGCAAGTCGAGCTGAATCGCACGTTTTGGAAGCGCCAGTTGGTACGTTGCTTCATCACCATTTTTGGCAGAATAAACGATGCGGTTGAAGCTGCCGCTGGCGCCGCTCCACCATATTCTTGAATCAAAAGCGTCATACAGTCGCTGCATGACGGGAGCAAGATCGTCGGCATCTCCCCAAAGATTCGATACCAGAACGCCATCGCGGCTTAGTACGCTGTTGCAGCGCCGATAAAATGCTTCGGTACTGAGCGACGGCGCGAGGCCGTCGGCAGTGAAGCCATCATGCAAGATGATGTCTACCTTGTGGTCCATGGCGGCCAGATAGTCGGCAGCATCGGCGTGAATAATCTGAAAGCGCGCGTCGTTGTCGGGAACGACGAATTTGCCGCGTAAATTAATCACATCGTTATCGAGTTCAAGCACGGTAATGCGGGTTGCCGGCAGCGTGCGATGGCAATATTTGGCAAGCGAACCGCCGCCCAATCCAATCATCAGAATATGTTGCGGCTCTGGATTAAAAAGCAGGAAAGCCATCATTGCCTGCGTGTAACTCAGCAACAACCGTTTTGGTTCCGAAATGAGCATTGCGCTTTGAATGAATCTGCCATCGAAGTGCAAGGTGCGCATGTCGCCGTGATCGAACGCAAAGGGTTTGCCTTCACTTTTATGCAGATCATCTTCAAAGCGACTGGGGAGGGTGATGTCGTCATCACGGTTTGATTTTTTCATATTGACTAGTTTGATAAGCGCTTGATAAAGCTTGAATGATTGTTTAGGCGCGCAGGGCGTGAGGAGGAGGTCAATTGTACGCGGACCGTCGCGGCAGATTATTAGTCGGGATTCGGAGCCTGTCTTGCCATAAATCGTCCCAAGCTGCCCGCGCTGACATGGAGCAGAACGCCCCTTGCCCGTTATTTGCGCCAATAGGAAAATTCGGTTTCGTAGCAATCGCCATCCATCTCGGCGACCTTGTTCTGCAGATGGGATTGCGCGTCCAGTATCGCCTGGTTATAAATGCTGGGACCGATTTCCCTGACGCAGAAATCCAGCAAGAGTTTGGCTTTCAGGTCGCCGGCTGGCTCGTCCATGTTTTCTGCAAAATAACGCTGGATCGACGCAATCAGGCGCTGTTGGGTTTCTTCCCTGAGTTTGATGGTCATGTTAATTTTTGTGATAGTGATGGTTGAGCCTGATTGAACGATGCATTTATGGCGAGTATTTTAAAGCACCGCAATAAAAATATGCGAAAAATGCCATAAAAATGGCAATACTCCAGGCAACGTAGGGCGTAATAAGCGCCGCGCATTACGCCGCACACCACGCAGAATCAAATGATGCAATATCTATCCAGACCAAATGGACAACGGGTTTGCCGGAGTCATTTTTGTGATGACGGCGCATCGGTGCGCGTGGCGCACCCTACAATACGTTTTGCGTAAGCTCTTACTCCGAACCATGAACCAAAATCCAATGCATCAACCTCGCCACTTCGCTCTGATCCCCGCCGCCGGCGTCGGTGCCCGCATGGAGGCCGATTGCCCCAAGCAATATTTGCCGCTGGCCGGCCAGCCGATGTTGCGCCATACCGTGGCGGCTTTTTTGAACAATTCCCTGATTGCGCACACCTTTGTGGTGGTTAGCCCAAACGATGCGTATATCGACCATGTGCTCGGTGCGTTGGCGGGCGTGACGGTGTTGCGTTGCGGCGGCGCGACCCGCAAGGAGTCGGTGAGCAATGGTTTGCAGGCGCTGCGCGATCAACTTGCCGCCGACGATTGGGTGCTGGTGCATGACGCGGCGCGTCCCGGCCTGACGCCGGCTTTGATCGCTAAACTGATTGCCGCCATCGGCGACCATCCGGTTGGTGGCCTGCTGGCGCTGCCGGTGGTCGATACCGTCAAGCGGGTGGAAGCGGGGCGGGTGCAGACGATTGCACGGGACGGTTTGTGGCTGGCGCAGACGCCGCAAATGTTTCGTTACGCCTTGCTGGAGCGGGCCTTGCGCGAAGTGGAAGATGTCACCGACGAGGCCAGCGCAATCGAAGCCATCGGCCAGACGCCGCTATTAGTGGAAGGCCATGCTTGCAATTTAAAGGTGACGCGGCAAGAGGATATTGCTCTGGCGGAGTTGTTTTTATCTGCCGGATTGTAAAATGATTGCAAAACATATACTACTAAATGTATTTTTAATACCCGCTTTATTCATGTGCAGTAATTGGCATGTTTTTAATGATACTCCCTGTTTTATTTTCTATTTGAGGGCAATGTAACAATGACTAATCCAATCCCATTTCGTATCGGCCAAGGCTACGATTGCCATGCGCTGGTGCCCGGCCGCGCACTCATTATTGGCGGCGTGCGGATTGCGCACAAGACCGGTTTGCTCGGCCACTCTGACGCCGATGTGTTGCTGCACGCGATTACCGATGCCTTGCTGGGTGCGGCCGGCCTGGGCGATATCGGCCGCCATTTTCCGGATACCGATGCGCAATTTTCTGGCGCCGATTCGCGCGTGCTGTTGCGCGAGGCGCTTAAACGGGTGGTGGCGGCCGGTTATGCGGTCGGTAATCTGGATGCCACCATCATCGCGCAAGCGCCGAAGATGGCGCCGCATATCCCGCAGATGGCAGCGAATCTGGCCGAAGATTTGGGTGTGGCAGCGGCGCAGGTCAACATCAAAGCCAAGACCAACGAGAAGCTCGGCACTTTGGGCCGGGAAGAAGGGATTGCGGCGCAGGCGGTAGTATTGATTTATTGCCGCCAAACGCGGTAAGCGCTGTTGCGATAAATCTTCCCAGTCGCTTGAAATTTTGGTTAAATGCTGACAAGCCGGTATGCGAGGTATTGAAGCCATTCTATTGAAATCACTACTATTGCAGCCACACCACTACGACCGAGGACATCATGAATACAAATAGCCTGAAGCAGACACTAACAAGGCTGCATGCCAATCTGGAGACAGCCGAAAACGTCGATCCCGAGCTGAAGGAAATCCTGCAGGTGCTGGACAAGGACATTCAGAATTTGTTGGAGAAAGACACCACGGACACCACCATCACAGATGAGTTGATAGATCGCTCACAAGCTATTTCAGCCCAATTTGCTGCCCGGCATCCGCAATTGGAGCCAATCCTGCGGGAATTGGGCCAGATCCTGAATCGCATGGGTATCTGAACACCCACAACGTGGTTTGCAGAAACGCCCCGCATTGCACTTGCAAACCGCCATTTTTAACTTGAAACAGGAGCACCGAATGTCAAATGAAGGCTACCACGAACCGATCGACAAACTCACTGCACCAACGATGGACATGCACCGCGCCCTGACTTCATTAATGGAAGAACTGGAAGCAGTGGACTGGTACAACCAGCGCGTCGATGCCTGTACCGATCCGCAACTCAAGCTGATTTTGGCGCATAACCGCGACGAAGAAAAAGAACATGCTGCGATGATTTTGGAGTGGATACGTCGGCGCGACCCAAAAATGGACCATGAGTTACGCGATGCATTGTTCAAGGCCGGCCCGATTACCGGCCAGCACCAAGATCCGGAAGTGTGAATTAAAGAGTAAGAATCCCTCCGAAAACCAATTAGCATGGGCCTTCGGTCCTACGTCTCTGACGTGATTTGGGGATTTGCACCGATCCCAAAACGAATCGGTCGAAACCCTGGATTTCAGCCGGGACGGTCAAGTCTAAATTACCCCCGGCAAAGCCGAGGGTGATCTCCAGTAATAATCCATTACTGCTTGCGCCCGATAAAGCCTGCAACTACGGCCTGGCCGGTTGCCGCGTTCGACAACGAGAGCGCACCGCCGATTTCCGCTGGCCCAGTCCCGCTCGTACCTGTAGTCACCACTGGACCGAAATAGCGCCCGCTCAGGCCGCCTGTCAACGTGCCATTATTCACCGGTCCGGTCAGATAGTTGGCGACGCTCTGGTCAGCTGCACCCATAGCCGTTGTTGCGTTGAAGGTTACCGGCACCGGTACCAGATAGTCACTGCCGGACCGGGTTTGCGCCAGCGTTTTTTCAACCGTCACGACAACCACCCGCGTAACGAAATTTACGCTAATCTTTGCATCTCCACGGAACAGGGAAGGCTCTGCGGTGGCATTGGGGGCATACCATCCGTAAATAAAGCCCGCGTAAGTTGCAGAGCCGGTGACCGGCACAGTGGACGGGTTGGAGACGTCGCCGAACGCCACGAGGCCGAGGCGATTCTGGTTATGCTCAATGTTTCCGCCCCATTCATTGATAGACACCGTGTCATGCGTCTTCCATGCGCCCAGATTTCCGTATTGAAAACTCCAGTTGGTCAGATCGCGTCCGCCTTTCGAGCCTGGGAAAGGAACCCCCGGCCCGGTGCCGTCCAGTGGGCCGTCGCCCGCGTGGATGTCGCCATCTTCATGCTCGCGGGTGGCGCCAGCCAGGTCGGCCGTGTTTCCGCCCGTGCTCCAGTCTCCCGGTATAAAGTGCACCCCTGTCGTTTCTATGGCCGAGCACGGCGGCGATGGGCAACGCGATGGAGCATTGCGTTGAAAGTATTGATTGTTGGCGTAGTTCGCCTGCGTGGCGGCAGCGCCTTTGGTGGCAAAGTCGTAGTAGCCGAGATCAGAACTTGCAGGCAGCGCGCCGAAGACGATCGCTCCGGTTGCGTCGAGCTTGACAAAACCTGGCGTAGTTTTGAAAGTCTCGATAATCGTTGGCCGCTCTGTTTTTCCATCCCAAGTGATGTCGAGGTTGCTAAGCAGCATCGCGGCACTGGATACCTTGCTGTTGCCGTCCTTGGCCAGCCTGAATTCTGCAAGACCGCCTGATGCCAGGGCCAAGCCAAATGCCGCGCCCACCTCTACGATCGGGTTTGCCAGGTCATTGGTGGATTTGCCGTATACCTGCACGCCAGAACTCGTCAACGCCACGCCGTTATCACTTCTGATGATGCTCGTCCCGCTGCACTGATAATTTGCGCCATCGACGCAACTCATTGTCATCGAGGCAGTGACAGGAGGCGGAATTGTTGGTGTTGGTGTTGGTGTTGGTGTTGGTGTTGGTGTTGGTGTTGGTGTTGGTGTTGGTGTTGGTGTTGGTGTTGGTGTTGGTGTTGGTGTTGGTGTTGGTGTTGGTGTTGGTGTTGGTGTTGGTGTTGGTGTTGGTGTTGGTGTTGGTGTTGGTGTTGGTGTTGGTGTTGGTGTTGGTGTTGGTGTTGTTGATGTTGGTGTTGGTGTTGGTGTTGTTGATGTTGGTGTTGTTGTCGATGTTGGGTCGGAGGATCCCCCCCCCCCACATGCGGTCACAGAAGTTGCCAACAGGAGCGAAAGGATTTTGTGGTACGGGGCGTGACGCATCATATTTCTCCAATTTGTTTAATCAATTTCGCTTTTTCTCCAGGACATAGCATGGAAGAAAGGCTTGACACCAACTTATCCGTGAAATAATGGTGTGCAATTGACAACAAACAAGAAGCAATGCATTGTTGAAACTTTCTAGTTTTAAATTTGCGAAAACGCAATAAATGCATGATGCCATTCAGCTACCTGGTAGCAAGCCTAAAAACAATCGTAATCGCCACTCCGCGACTATCCTTGCCGCGACCTGATCGAGTCGTTGTGCGCAGGCTTGGTCAGACCATCAACCAGTTTTTGCAAAACCGCTTCGAAGCGGCTGCTTTTGGCATCTATGATGGCACGGTCCTTTTGCGCCTAGGCCGGCTAACCTTTGATTGCAAATGCAACACGGCGGCAACCGTTCTGACATATGGCTGTGTCGATTGCCGGAGAAGATAACCCGGGTGAACTCAAAGATCCGTAAGTATTGTCCTTTTGCAACAAAGCGTACCCTTTAAGCCAGGAGCAACATGCCATGAATTTACACGTTATATCCTCAGTAGTTCCCCCAAACGAGCCGGCCGGCCCCCCATCGGACATCATGATCGCGCAACTTGTCGGCCAGGTGTATGAGACCGCACCCGCTCATGAGCAAAGCCGCCTCCTTGGACATTTGCTGCGACCGCTCGGTATTTTGTCCCTGGTTGCAGTGGCCAACGGCATCTTTGCAAAGGCTTGGTTTCGCAGCGGGCAGCAGACCTTGAACATTCGGATTGAAGATATACATAACGTGCGCGCCAGCGACGTGATCGACTTGGTCAACTATGTCCAGCAGGTTAGCGTCGAGGCGGTTGATGGGTTGGCCCAGATGCTGGTGGCATCGCCCGCATTGGTTGGCTCGGCGGCAGCGGCGCTGCTGGTGACAGCGCTTCTGCAACGCGCCCGAACTCGTCACGTCCGCACCAATGAGATCGACGACCAGACCTAGACCTGAGATATGCCCCGGCTCGTGGTATCCATTGTCCACTTTTGGCTCCAGGAATGCCTATGGCAAGCAGAAATCTTTCGTCACAGCAAGCCGCAGGACGCCAGGGAATTATTCCCAAGACTGCACATACGGGTGCTCGCTGATGTAAGAACGTAAATCTTGTTAAGAATTGTATCTGTCACTTTCATTCTTTCTCCGAGATGCTAATACTATCAATTAAGAATGATTGTTTTTTATACATGCTCATCTGGATCACATAGATACCGGGTAAAGTAAATGCGGCAATGTCATAACGGTGTAGAAACTTGCGTGGCGAGGTAATTATCATGAAATGGAATAAATGGAAATCTGCATTACTGCTCATTATCCTGTTTGGGGCAGCTGCCAGCGAACCAGTGTGGGCTGACCGCGGGCATTTTGGTGGTCATGGTCATGGGGGTGGGCATGGGCATGTCGGCGTTTTTATTGGTGCGCCATTGTTTTGGCCTTACTACCCGCAACCGTATTACCAAGGACCTTATTACTACCCGTCTTACCCGCCGTCATCGCCTCCAATGTATGTTGAACAGGAACCATCGTCTTCGCAACAGTACTGGTATTTCTGCAACAACCCGCAGGGATATTACCCTTACGTGCAACAGTGCCCATCAGGCTGGCAGCAGGTGATGCCACAACCTCCAGGCAATTGATTGGAACCGATATCATGCCTACATCCTTACGACTTTCTCCGCTTTTTGCCTTGTTGTTATTGAGCGCCTGCGTCTCCATGCCATCGGGGCCGAGTGTGATGGTATTGCCGGGGACAGGAAAGAGTTTTGACCAGTTCCGGGCCGACGAAGCCTCGTGCCGGCAATATGCGCAGGGCCAACTTGGCGGTGCGACTGCCGATCAGGCCGCGGTAGATAGCGGTGTGCGCAGTGCAGCGCTGGGCACGGTGCTGGGTGCTGTTGCGGGTGCTGCCATTAATGGCAGAAGTGGCGCCGGTGTTGGCGCGGGTACCGGCTTGCTGTTCGGCGGCCTTGCTGGCGCGGGGGCCGGCAACAGTTCCGGTTATGGCGTGCAGCGGCGCTATGATTTCGGATACCAGCAATGCATGTATGCAAGCGGCCATCGAGTGCCGGTTTCCGGCGGTTTCTCGGCTGAAACACGTCCCGCAACGCGTGGATACTATGCAGTGCCCCCGCCAAACACGCCACCGCCTCAGGACGTGAGGCCGGGCTATTAGGTCCGGTCGAATTAAGTATTGTCAAATTTTTTGTAGCCGGGATCGACTACTGATGCCAGCACCAGGTTCGCGCTGGTTGTTTGCCCAAGACATGACCGATCCCAAGTCTTCGGTGGTCAAATCGTAGTGGCTTCAGTAGAGCGTTTCGATATCGCTGGCCAGCCGGTAGCCAGCACCGCGCTCGGTGACAATCAGGATGGGATTGGCGGAGTCGGCCTCGATCTTGAGTCGCAACCGCCGGATTTGCACGTCAATCGTGCGATCGTAGACTTCGGCTTCGTGCAAGCGCGACATCGACAGCAATTGGTCGCGCGTCAGCACGCGTTGCGGTGCTCGGCACAGCGCACTCAGCAGGCTGAACTCACCATTGGAAAGTTCTACCGAAGCGCCGTCGGGCGACACCAGGCGTCGGGTGCGCAGGTTCAGTTCCCAGCCCGAGAAACGAAAAGCCCTGCGTGTATTGTCGCGCTCGGGCAGGGTGGACTGGACTTGGTAACGGCGCAGCACGGCGCGCACGCGTGCCAGCAACTCGCGCGGGCTGAAAGGCTTGGTGACGTAGTCGTCGGCACCTAGCTCCAGGCCCATTACGCGGTCGGCTTCCTCGCTGCGTCCGGTGAGTAATACGATTGGTACGGTCGCCCTTTCGCGCAGGGTGCGCGCCAGTTGCATGCCGTCTTCGCCGGGCAACTTCAAATCCAGCAGCACCAGATCGATGGCCTCGCGGTCGAACGCATCGAACATTGCGCGTCCCGAAGCACCGGCGCTGACGCGCATGTCGTTATTACTGAGGTATTCAATCACCAGGTCGCGGATGATGGGATCATCATCAATCACGAGAATATGCGGGGTGACGGGGATGTTCATGGATTTGGACGATTGGGCTTAAGCTGATGCCGCCGGTATGAGTGAATGCCGTTAGTGCACGGCATAAGGGAGTCCTTTTATGCATGATATAGCAAAAGAGCGGGCGCTCCGGTCGCCACGACCATGGTTGATTGTGCTGGGATTGGGATTCGTTCTTGCGGTGGTCGCGAGCACCGAGTTGTGGCACCTGCGCCACGACGCCATAGACAGCCAGGCGCGCGAACTTGGCTTGCTGTCGCTCGCGTTGACCGATGAGATTGATCGCGGTTTGCAAGGCGCGGAAGAGGGCTTGCATGCGATGCGGGTCGAATTGCGCGAAGGCCGTCTGCGGACCACCGGCATTGAGGCGCAGCGAGCACTGCGGGTACGTGCCGAGTTGATGCCGATTGTGCGAACGCTCTGGCTGGTAGGCCAAGATGGACGGTTGCTTTCATCGTCGGACGCGACACCAGTACCTCCGCTGCCGTCATTCTCGCCGGATCTGAACCGGTTAGCGGAGGGCGCGGTAGCGGTGAGTCGTCCGTTCATGGACGTGAGTACGAAAACATCGCTGGTAACGCTGGCCGTTCGTTTCGCCGGTGCGGCGGGTACGCCGGGTGCGCCAGGCGGCTGGGTTCTGGCTGCCATGCCTGCCAATACGCTGCTTGGCGCATTCTCCGTCGCTTTGCCTGCTGCCGATGCACGCATGGCTGTTTTTCGGGGCGATGGCGTTCGCCTGGCCGGCGCAATCGTTGCTACTTCCACGTTCGACGAAGCGCGTGTGGCCAAGCGCTTGGCTACTCTTCGCACTGCGGAGCTGCGCCAATTTCGCGATGGCAGCGAGCGTTTGGTCGCACTGCACAGTCTGCCGCGCTATGACCTGAAAGTGGTGCTGACGCGAGATTTGGGGGTCATGCTGGTCTCCTGGCGCGAGGCGGCACGGCTGACCGCAGCGGGCGTTGCGCTTCTTCTGTTTGTCATCGCGGTGTCGGTTTACCTCGTGCAGCGTGCCGATTTACGCCGGGCTGTGGCGCAGCGCGCATTACAGGCGCAACAATCACGGGCAAGTAAGCTCAAATCGTTGGGCACGCTGGCGGGGTGGCGCACGACTTCAATAACGTGCTTGCGGCGATCATCGGCTACGGTGAGATGGCGCACGATGCTGCACCGCAGGGCAGCAACCAGAGACGCCACCTCGACAATGTGCTGCAGGCGGCATTGCGCGGCAAGGCGCTGGTCGAACGGATTCTTGCCTTCAGCCGCGGCGGCGCGCACGCATTGATGGTTTTTGAGCTGGAGACCATCGTCGAAGAGGTGCTCACTTTGCTGGCGGCCTCGTTGCGCCCGGGGATGGTGCTGGAACGTGGGCTTGAGGCCCACGGAGCGCGGCTGCGCGGGAACCCGACGCTGGCTTTCGAGGCGGTCATGAACCTATGCACGAACGCGCTGCAGGCCATGCCCGGTGGCGGCATGTTGGGGGTCCAGCTGGAACGCGTGCATGTGGCCGAACCACGCGTGCTGTCGCACAGCCAACTGGCGGCCGGCGACTATCTGGCGCTAACCGTGTCGGATCAGGGCAGCGGCATTACGCCTGAAGTCATGGAACGCTTGTTCGAGCCGTTCTTTACCACCCACGAAGCGCAGTCGGGCACGGGCTTGGGTCTCGCTGTGGTGCATGGCGTGGTGGCTGAGTTCGGTGGTGCAATCGATGTGCACAGCACGCCGGCGATTGGCGCTCGGTTCACTCTGTATTTTCCTGAATGCACCGATGCACTTGATGCGCCCGCGCCCGTGGCGAAGGCAGTGCCCAGCGGCGCCGGCCAGACGCTGCTGGTTGTCGACGACGAGCCCGCGCTGGTAGCCCTGGCGGAAGAGTTGCTCAAGGGCTTGGGTTACGATCCGGTCGGCTACAGTGATCCGGTCGCGGCGCTGCAGGCGCTACGCGAAAATTCGCAGCGATTCTCCGCCGTCATCACCGACGAAGTGATGCCAAGGCTCAGTGGAACGCAGCTTACCGAGTCGGTGCGGCTGCACTCGCCGCACCTGCCCGTGCTACTGGTCAGCAGCTACGGCGGTGCGCTGCTAGCCTCGCGGGCCGCTGCCGCCGGTGTGACGCAGGTGCTGGCCAAGCCATTGCAGC
The DNA here is from genome assembly GCF_055694025.1 of Gelidimonas diazotrophica. Lineage (NCBI taxonomy): Bacteria > Pseudomonadati > Pseudomonadota > Betaproteobacteria > Burkholderiales > Oxalobacteraceae > Gelidimonas > Gelidimonas diazotrophica. The sequence goes on along the minus strand of NZ_CM146349.1, from coordinate 2,064,798 downwards.
GCGCCGACCTCGCGCGTGCGCTGGCCGAGTTGCTGCGCTGAGTTGTCGGACGCATCGGACATATTGGACATATCGGACATATCCGCGATGGGTCAGAACTACGTGCTTCCATTTCAGATGCAATACAGCGGCGACCGTTTTGACACATGGCCGCACCAATGCCCTGAGACGATGATGTCATCGCATCAATCCCGATACGCCAGCTCAAAAGGGGAAAAATCATGCATGTTCGCGATATCAAGCCAGCCGAGGGATTGGCCCAAATGCACATGGCATCGCCGCTGATGGCTGACTCGACCGCGCCGTTGGCGGCACGGCTCTTGATCCACGCCGACGGCAACAGCGACAGCAACAGCGCGGCCAGCGGGCATGACTTCAAATCTTTGCTGCAGCGCTTGCGCGCGTTGTACCCGGCTGGCCCGCAGCACCATGAGCGGTTGCCGCTCAGACTGCAAATCATCGATTTGCAGGGGCACGAGGTGCTCGCCCTCGACGACGCCGGGCCACTGGTCGATGTAGTCTTGCCAGCCGGCACATACCACGTCGCCGCACAGCTGGACCATGTCCGACGCGGCTACACGATGACGCTCAAGCACGGCGCATCGTTCGATCTGTATCTGCGCCTGGCGCCAGGTCGGCAATGATGGCTTATATGTCACCTGCACATGAACGTGTCATCACATCCATAAAACCCACAAAATCCACCCGCCCCGGAGAAACATCATGCTACTTATGTCGACCCCGCAACGTCGTTTAGCCATCTCCATTGCCATCGCCATCGTTGTTGCCGCCGCGACCGCGATGGCAACAGCAGGCTACTACCAGCGCGGTTATGTACAGCCAGTGACAATCGGGCCCACGGCAACGGCCAGCCAGGTTATTGCGTCTGGCTCTGCGGGACTGCCCGACATGGCAAGCATCGTCACGCGTTTCGGTCCGGCGGTAGTGAATATCAGCGTTAGCGGCACGCGCAAGGTCTCCACTGCCGCCGACGCTTTGGGCGACGCCGGTGACGCCGCCACCGATGATGACGATGAACAAAACGCGGATGCTACACGCGATCTTTTGCGCCGCTTCCAACAGCGGTTCGGCGCGCTGCCGCCACAGATACGTGTGCCGATTCAAGGCGAGGGCTCGGGCTTCATCGTCCGGTCCGACGGCATCATCCTGACCAACGCACACGTGGTCAGTGGCGCTCAGGATGTGGTGGTCAAGCTGACCGACCGCCGCGAATTCCACGCGAAAGTGCTTGGCTCCGACAAGCTGACCGACATCGCAGTACTCAAGGTCGATGCCGGCAACCTGCCCGTCGTGGCGATCGCGGCTGCGCAAGCGCCGCAAGTTGGCGAATGGGTGCTCGCAATCGGTTCGCCATTCGGCTTCGAGAATACCGTGACTGCCGGCGTGATCAGCGCCACCAGGCGCTCATTGCCAGGCGATGGATTCGTTCCGTTCATCCAGACCGATGTCGCGGTTAATCCCGGCAATTCGGGTGGCCCGCTGATCAACATGCGCGGGGAAGTGGTTGGCATCAACTCGCAGATTTACTCCCGTTCCGGTGGCTACCAGGGGCTGTCGTTCGCGATTCCGATTGAGGTTGCCAAGAACATCGAGCAACAGATTCTGAACACGGGCACGGTCCGACACGCGAAGCTCGGCGTCACGGTGCAAGAGGTGAACCAGACGCTTGCGGAGTCGTTCAAGCTTGACAAACCTGCCGGTGCGTTGGTCGCCAACGTCGAGAAAGGCAGCGCGGGGCGGCCTTGAGAGCGGCGACGTGGTGCTGTCGGTCAATGGCAAGGCGATCGACACGTCGGGCGATCTGCCTTCGGCGGTGGGTCTGGCCCAACCGGGTGACCGGATCGACCTTGAGGTCTGGCGCCACGGCGTGGCGCGCACACTGCACGCCCGGCTGGATGAGGCGAAGACCCCGGTCAGACAGACGGCAGACGCCGGAATGCCGAACGCGTCGAACGCTCCGGGTCGCCTTGGCTTGGCGATGCGACCGCTACAGGCAGAGGAGAAGCGCAAAGCCGGGATTGATTCAGGCTTGCTGGTTGAAAGCGTGAGCGACGCTGCCGCGCTTGCCGGCGTGCAAGCGGGTGACGTGCTGTTGGCGATAGATGGCAATACAGTTGCCAGCGTCGCCCAGGCGAGCGATGCCGCAGGCCTGTCCAACAAAGCCGTCGCGCTGCTGGTGCAGCGCGGCGAAACGAAAATCTATATTCCGTTACGGTTGGGGTGAGCGGTATGCACGCACGTACGTACATTAATCTGTCGCTGCGCTGGCGTCGAAAGAACAGGAGATTCGGCTGAAACCACAGACAAATTCTCTGCCGCAAGACGCAGAGGGAGCCATGACGCAGGGCTTGAATTACCGCGTCGACAGCTAGCAGTTCCGGTGCAATATCAATACTGGCCGGTGTAAGGTATTGATGTATATTATTGTCATATTCTTAATAATTTTTTCCACCATCCAGTACTGTTTTTTACACACAACCGGCCGAGATTGCGGCCTTGCGAGGGAGCGCAAATGAAAAAGAAACTGCTATGGATCGTCTTTGCATGGATGACGGCAGCACAAGCCGCATCGTTCGGCATGGAAGCGCCGCTTCCTCCCGAGTTAGCGCCAATGCAACAACAGTCTCAGGCGGCGTATCTGGCCGCTGCACTGCTGACGAAATATCACTACAAATCGATGCCACTCGACGATGCCATGTCGGAGAAAATATTCGCGCATTATCTAAAAGCCCTTGATTCCGAGAAGATTTTTTTCGTTCAAGCCGATATTGATCAACTGGCCGGGTTTCGCACCACACTGGACGACGCCATCATCAAGGAGGACCTGAGCGCTCCCTTCGTCATTTTCAATCTCTACGTGCAGCACGTGTCCGGGCGATTTGCTTATGCGCGCACCTTGCTCAAGGCGGGGTTTGATTTCCAGCAGCAGGAAAGTTATCAATCCGAGCGGGAAAAGGAAGCGTGGCCGAAATCCGAGCCGGAAATGCGCGAACTGTGGCGCAAGCGGGTCAAGAACGACTGGCTGCGGCTCAAGCTCGCAGGGAAAGACGACAAGAGCATCGTCGAGACGCTTGATAAACGCTATGACAATTCCCAAAAACGCGTTGGCAGGGTAAAGAGCGAAGACGCCTTTCAGACATTCATGAACGCCTACACCATGGCCATCGAGCCCCACACGAACTACTTGGGGCCGCAGGCCGTGGAGGACTTCGACATATCGATGCGCCTGTCCCTGGTCGGGATCGGCGCGGTGCTGGCGGGGAAGGATGACTACAGCACGATCCGGGAACTTGTGTCGGGCGGCCCTGCGATTCTCTCGGGCCAGCTGAAAATCGGCGACCGCATCCTCGGCGTTGCCCAAGGAAAAAATGGAGTCATGACGGACGTCCTGGGCTGGAGTCCGAACGAAACCGTTGCGTTGATTCGCGGTGAGGCCGACTCGAATGTCCTGCTCGACGTACTCCCCGCAGAAGCAGGACCGGATGGCAAACATAAGCTGGTTTCACTCATTCGCAAGAAGATCAATCTGGAAGATCAGTCTGCCAAGAAATCGGTTCTCTCGGTGATCGACGGAAAGCGCACGCGTCACATCGGCGTGATATCCCTTCCCACCTTTTACCGGGATTTCGAAGCGCAGCAAAAAGGCGACCAGGATTTCAAAAGTGCAACCCGCGACGTGGCGCGCCTGCTGGATGAATTGAAACTGGCAAAGGTCGACGGCGTACTGATCGACTTGCGCAATAACGGCGGAGGTTCCTTGACCGAAGCGATTGCGCTCACCGGCTTGTTCATTGACAAGGGGCCGGTGGTGCAACAGCGCGACGCCCAGGGAAATATCACTATAGAGCGCAGCACAAACGCCAGCGTCGCCTGGAATGGTCCCTTTGGCGTGCTGATCAACCGGGGCTCGGCATCAGCGTCGGAGATATTTGCCGCAGCCATTCAGGATTACGGCCGTGGAATGGTGATCGGTGAACGGAGTTTTGGCAAAGGCACGGTACAAAACATCATTAATCTTGATCAGGTCGCCAAAAATGACAAACCGGAATTCGGCGAACTGAAATTAACCATTGCACAGTTTTTCCGCATTAATGGCGGCACCACGCAACTGCGTGGTGTGAAGCCGGACATCCACTTTCCTACGGCTTCCGATCCAGACAACTTTGGCGAATCCAACTTCGACAACGCACTTCCTTGGGTGCACATCAAGGCCGCGGACTATGCGCCGGCCGGCGACTTGAAATATCTGCTGCCCATTCTGCTGACACGCCATGACGCCCGCGTGAAGATGGACAAGGATTTCCAGTACCTGCAGGAAGACATTGCCGAATTCGAGCTTCAACGCAAAAAAAATCGGGTCTCGCTGAACGAAACCGAACGACGCAAGGAACGGGATATCAAGGAGGCGCGGCAGAGTTCCCGCGAAGTCAGGAACAGGACGGATGCTGGCGGGAGCGTCCATGAGGACGTTGCCGGCAAGGAACCAGCGGCGGGGAAGAAGAGCGCCCTTCAGGACGATGGCTTGCAGGCTGACGAGCGCAATCTCGCCAATGAACTGGCGGCTGAAACAGCGCAGAAAAATGCCAAAGACATCTTGTTGAACGAAGCTGTCCATATCGTCAGCGACGAAGCCGGCCTGCTGCAACCCAGCGCCAGGCTCGTGTCCAGCGTCAGGCCGCGCTCACAGTAGTGTAAAAGGATAGCTTGCGGGGTTCTATTGATGTGATGGAGTATAGCCAAAAACATGGCTATTTCTGCATTTATATAGTCATATTTAAAAAATACACCTGACCGGTATATGTTTTTCGTAACTATTCAGCCTGCACCAAGAAACTTCCAAACCGAAGTGGTTTTTTGTAGGAGCGCACCCGGGCGCGAAAGCAGTCGCCAGACTGCAGCCGTTGATCGCGCCCGGGTGCGCTCCTACAACATCGTTACCATTTCGCTCTTAATTGGATTGCCGGCTGAACAGTTACTGTTTTTCAAAAATACTTGTGACGTTTGCAAGGGCACCGCATATGGTGCCCTTGCTGTAGTCGCAGGTTTTTGCTTTAAAAAACAATCCTGATCGCCAGCCCGCGCCCATCCTTGCCGCGGCCTAATTGCAGTTGCCCGCCGTGGCGCTTGACAATGCGTTGCACAATTGCCAGCCCCAGGCCGGCGCCGTTGGCTTGTCCGCGTGCCGTATCCATGCGGGTAAATGGCCGCAGCAGGCGATCGATTTCCGCATCCGGCACGCCGGCGCCGTGGTCGGCGATTTCCAGGATGGAATTTCCATTTTCAATGGTGCCGCGGATATCGATCTCGGCAATGTCGGTGCCGGCCGTCTTGCCATAGCGGCGCGCATTTTCTACCAGGTTGTTGATAACGCGCCTGAGATCGGTCTGATTGCCTGTCACTTGCATCTGGTCCGCAATGCGGGACGTGATGCTGACGTCGGGCCAGCGTTCTGCTTGCCCGATGCAGTCATGCAACAGGGCCGATAAATCGACCGTCGAAAAGCTATTGGCATCTGCCGGCCTGGCGTAATCGAGAAACTGCCCGATGATGGCGTCCATCTGGGCGATGTCGTCCGACATGCCCTGCCGGGCTTCGGCGGACAAAGGCGCCATCTCGATTTCGAGTTGCATTCTGGTGATCGGCGTACGCAGATCGTGCGAAATGCCGGCCAGGATCACGGCGCGGTCCGATTCGATCTGGTTCAGGTCATCGACCATCTGGTTGAAGCTGCGGTTGGCTTCCCTGATTTCGGTCGGGCCTTGTTCCGGCAGCGGCGCCATTTGCTTGCCTTTCGCTATGGCGCGGGCAGCCGCGGTCAGTCGGGCCAGCGGCTGGTTGATCAAGCCGGAGATGAACAGCGCGCCCAGCAGAGACAATCCAAAGACGCTGGCGCCCCAGCCCAGCAATTGCAGGTTGGTGAAATTTTCGATGCGCTCCCTTTCCAGCATCAGCCAGTACTCATCGTCTTCGATACTAAAACTGATCCAGAAACCGGCGACATCGTTGACATCACCAGCGAAACGGGTATCCCGGCCCAGCGTGCTGCGGATGTTTTCTTGCAGCGCGAGTCCGATTTCGCTATCGGGGACGGGTTCCACCCGGTCGCTGCGCTCCAGCGGATAGATCCGGATGCCTTCATTGCTAGCCAGGTCGAACAACAATTCGCGCCGCAAATCGGGAGCCGAATGCGTCAGCGCCGCGCGCGTGATGGTGACGATGGAAACCACTTGCGCGGCCAGTTGACGGGCGCGGGGCGCACGTTCGAGCAGGCGGTAAGAGCTGATCCAGACCGTCATGCTGGTCATCATCAGAATCGCCAGCAGCAGAAAAGTGCGCCAGAACAAGCCGCTGTGCAGCCAGTTGAAACGTTTATCGGTAAGTTGCATCGATCTTGCCGGCGCGCTAGCGCGGCTGGCCTTCGGGAATGAATACATATCCCAAGCCCCAGACAGTCTGGATGTAGAGCGGATTGGATGGGTCCGGCTCGATCAGCTTGCGCAGGCGCGAGATCTGGACGTCGAGGCTGCGGTCGAACGCTTCATATTCGCGCCCGCGCGCCATTTCCATCAATTTTTCACGCGACAACGGTTGCCGCGCATGGCGCGCAAAGACTTTTAGCACCGAGAATTCGCCGGTCGTGAGCGCAATCGATTCGCCATCCTTCTTCAGCGTGCGGGTTGCCAGGTCGAGCACGAAACTGCCGAATTCGAAGGTTTGCGGGGTGCCGGACGGCGCGCCGGGAATCTCGTCGGGGCCTTTGCGGCGCAGCACCGCGTTGATGCGGGCCACCAGTTCGCGCGGGTTGAACGGCTTGGGCAGGTAATCGTCCGCGCCCATCTCCAGCCCGATGATGCGATCGATATCCTCGCCTTTGGCGGTCAGCATGATGATCGGCGTGTCGTCGCCGGCACCGCGCAGGCGGCGGCAGATCGACAGCCCGTCTTCTCCCGGCAGCATCAAGTCGAGCACCAGCAAATCGTAGCGTTCGCGCAGCCAGAGCTTGTTCATGGCCGTCGCATGTTCGGCCGTGACAACATTAAAGCCCTGTTCGCTCAGGTAGCGGCGCAGCAGATCGCGCAGCCGGATATCGTCGTCCACCACCATGATTTTGGCCTGATGGGTATCGTTGGTTTGTGCGCTGGCCTGTGTATTAGGCGGCATGGTCGAGTTTATTTTATTCATGGGGCTATGGTAACGTCAGAAAGATGCTGCGAAAATGCAAAGTCGCAGGGCATTACAAACAGTTACACACTTTACCGTATGGCGCTTAGAGCCAGAAGAAAAGCGGCCTACACTGGAATTCATGCGGCAAAGTCAAGTCGGCAATATGAAAGAAATCGCAATGAAAATATCATGCAAAAGCATTTTCCTCACATTACTGTTGCTGGTAGGGACGGCGAGTGCTTACGCCGATCCAGGCCGGGGCCGGGGGCAGGAAGGGCGCCAGCAGGACCAGTCACAGCAACGATATGAAGGTGAACGCGACTCTGGGCGTGGAATGCAGCGCAACGAACAGAATGGGCCGGATGCCAATCGGCGCGCACCGCCAAGAAACAATAGTCGCATGTCGCCGGAAGAGCGTAGCGCACTGCGCCGCCAGATCAATGAAGCTGGGCAGGATATCTATTCCGGCAAATACAGGCGGTAAAGCAGGCGTTAAAACAGCCGCTAAGTTTCCGTACTAAACGTTTCCGTACTAAACATTCCACAAACATTATCTTCAAACGCCACTAACCTTGCCGCGCGTGCGCTTCAGATTGCCATGCGTGGCTTTGCTGTCGAGGCGCTTGCGTTGCGAGTTGCGGGTTGGTCTGGTCGGCCTGCGGTGTTTCGGCAGCACCGCCACACTGTCGACTAATTCCTGCAAGCGCTGCATCGCTTCTCCCTTGTTTTTCTCCTGACTGCGGTGCGCTTGCGCCTTGATCACAACCACGCCATCCTTGGTGATGCGCTGATCGTTCAGAGCTTGCAAACGCTCCTTGATATGCTCCGGCAGCGACGACGCCGCAATGTCGAAACGCAGATGAATTGCACTCGATACCTTGTTGACGTTTTGGCCGCCGGCACCTTGGGCGCGGATCGCGCTGATCTCGACTTCGTGCTCGACTATGGTGATGGCGGGTTTGTGCATGATTGTGAAAACGCTGCGTTTTTAAGATTATTAAGGATGAAACTTTACCGCAGGCCTTGTGCTGACGTAATTCCCTTCAGTCGGATGTTGCGCCTGACGCACCATGTCGCGGGCCAGAAACAGCGGATGATTGAGCGCTTCATCCATGCGCAGGATCGGCGTCACGCAACAATCGACAGCGGCAAAGCGTTCGCTCCATACCGCCAGCGTCTGCTGCGCAAAAATCGCATCCAGTTCCGCCTTGATTGCCATCGCTTCCGCGCCGCCGATGGTTTGTTCGAGGCTCCAGTGTTGTGACTTCAAATCGGGGCGCGCCAGCACATCGCAGCAGCCTTCCCAGAATTTCAATTCCAGCGCTCCAACCGCCATGAAGCGATCATCGCTGGTGCGATATACGTTGTAGCAAGGCACGCCGCCGGTCAGCAGATCGCGTCCCGGCGCAGCAGTGCGGCCGAAATTATTCACCGCCACCAGCGGCATGATGTTGTGCGCCAGCACCGTATCGGTCATCGAGATATCGACGAAGCGCCCGCAACCGCCCATTTTCACGCCCAGCAGTGCAGCCAGGATGCCTTGCACCGCCGCTTGCGCGCCACCCAGCAAGTCGCCGACCTGCAGATTCGAGAGCGCCGGCACGCCATCCGGCCCGACGTTTTGCTCCAGCATGCCGGCAAATCCGGTGTAATTGATATCGTGCCCGGCCAATTGTGCGAACGGGCCGTTTTGACCGTAGCCGGTGATGGCGCACATCACCAGTTTCGGATTGCGTTGCCGCAAAATTTGCCAACCGACCCCCAGCTTGTCCATCACGCCGGGGCGGAAACTTTCGATCACCACATCGGCGCTTTCCACCATGTGCAGGAATTCTTCGCGCTCGCTGGCATCCTTCAAGTCGAGCAGGATGCAGCGCTTGCCGCGATTGACGGCAATAAAAAACTGCGACACCGTGTGCTTTACATGCCCCATGGTGCGCGCATAGTCGCCGGCGCCACGGTCTTCGATCTTGATGACTTCCGCGCCCATGTCGGCCAGATGCATGCTAGCCACCGGCCCCGGCAGCAGTCGAGTCAGGTCAAGAATGCGGATACCGGTGAGCGGCAGATCGATAGGTGTAGGCATGATTGTCGGAATAATTAGTAATGTAAAAAATAGGGAGTATATGTAAATATACTGCAATTACCGCATTATTTAATTGCGGTACTAAAAAATACATATATTAGTATATAAAAACATGTTTGGCATTGCAATAAAATTAAGCATAAGTTGAAACAGATTTTGTATGTTGGGATAAAGCAATATCAGCCCAACATCGCAGCCCAACGTCGAAGCCCAACATTCTGCGCAGAATGTTGGGCTTCGCAAGCTCAGCGCCAACCTACGAATACCGATTCAGATCGCGATAACGGGAAGGTGTAATGCCCAGCGCTGCGCGAAAGCGGTTGCTGAAATGGCTGGGCGAACTATAACCGCAAGCCATCGCGACCTCGGTTAGTGATAATTGATTCTGCCCCAGCAATTGGCGCGCTCTGGCCAGACGGCGCGCCTGCAGCCAGACATGCGGCGGCATCCCGAACGAGATGCGAAACATATGCGCGAAATGGGTTTCGGACAATGCCGCCTCCGTTGCCATCGCGCCCAGCGTGATCGGTTGATCGAGCCGGCACTCGAGCCATTCGATCATGCGTCGCCGCAGCGTTGCGGAAAGTCCGCCTTTTAAACGCAGATTCCGGCGCGGCCCCAAATGGGACTGAATCAGTTGCGCCACTGCATGATGCGCCAGCGTATTGCCCAGCAGGCGCTGGCCCGGATCGCGCCAGTCCAGCCGGGGCAACGCCTGGCACAGGCTGGCTAGTTGCGGATTGTCAAAAAAGGTTTGCTCCGGCAAGCACATTTCACGCGGTTCGCGGTCCAGCAGGGTCAGAGTCTGGCTGGCAAACTGCTCCGGAGAAAAATACAGATGCACAAAACGCAGATGACCATTGATCACCCAGTCGGTCTCCTGCTGATCCGGCAATACGCACAGGCGGCCGGGAGCGCCGCGCTGCTCGGGGCGGCCGCGCAAAAAAGTGTCATAGCCGCCCTCCAGATAACACGACAGCGTGTGATGCCCCTGCGGCGCATAACTGACCGCATCCAGCCGATTGCGCCAAACCGCCACCGCCATGCCATCCCCCAGCGCCGCCGCACCTTCCAACTGCGCGCTGGAGTGCGCGAGCCGGTTGAATACATGCAGGCGATTGAGGGTGTCGTTCATCATCACATGATAGCGGCGGGCGGCGGAATTGGTAAAACAAGCGCAAAAAAACGCAAGGGCGTGCAAGACACGCTGCTGCCGTGGCTCGATACTTCGGCATAACTTATCGGCCATGGCGAAAATGCCACCCAAACGAATGAAAGCGCCATGGCCGCCCTCTCTCTAACTCTCTCCCGCCTGCGGGAGAGAGGAGCAAAGTGAGTCGCTACGCAATTTTTATATTAAACGGAGCATGCATTGTGAATATCTTTCTGTATTTTCTGGTAGTGGTGGTCTGGGGCACAACCTGGATTGCCATCAAGATGCAGCTTGGCAGCGTCGCCATCCCGCTATCGATTGCTTACCGTTTCGGGCTGGCGGCGCTGGTGTTGTTTTGCATTCTGGCTTTTACCGGGCGCTTGAAGCGTCCTCCGGCCGGTGCCGGCAAGTTGCTGCTGGCGCAGGGCGTGACTTTGTTTTGCGTGAATTTTCTGTGCTTTTACTACGCCAGCCAATGGATTGCGAGCGGGCTGGTGGCGGTGGTGTTTTCAAGCGCGCCGTTATGGAATGCGCTCAACGGCCGCCTGTTTTTAAAACGAAAAATCACCCCGCAAGTCATGGGCGGTGCGGTGCTGGGCATGAGCGGCATTCTGGCATTGTTCTGGCCCGAGATGCGCCATCACACCGCCAGTACCTATACCTGGCTGGGACTGGGTTTGGCACTGCTTGGCACTCTGAGTTTTTCTGCCGGCAACTTGCTGTCGAGTGCGCTGCAGTCGCGCGGTTTGACGCCGCTTGGCACCAATGCCTGGGCCATGCTGGTGGGCACCATGATTCTGCTGGCAGGCGTCGCAGTGAGCGGCACGCCGCTGACGATGGATTGGAGTCCGAAGTATCTGGGCGCGCTGCTGTACCTGGCGATTCCAGGTTCGGTGGTGGGCTTTACCGCCTATTTGATGCTGGTTGGGCGCATCGGCCCTGACCGCGCCGCGTACTCGACGGTATTGTTTCCGGTGGTGTCGCTGAATATTTCGGCCTGGCTGGAAGGTTATCAGTGGACGGCAGTCGGGCTGGGCGGCTTGCTGCTGGTGATTGCGGGAAATGTGCTGGTGTTTCGCAAGCAGCGCCCAGCACCGCTATCGCCGCCGCGTGTCACTGGCAGCGCGGCTAGCGGCACGGCAAGCCAGTAAATGTTCCAAATAAGTGTTCCAAAATAAGTGTTTCAAATTTAGCGGGTCACTGGAATTTGGCGGGAAACTGTTTGGCTCTGCTTAAAAAGGCTGCCAGTTCGCCGGCATTCATGGAGCAGATTGGCTATGATGCGCATAGCACGGTGAACGCCAGCAATATCCCGGTGATCGAGGCGAATAGTGCGTTTTTCACAATCTCGCGATGCAAAACCCGGAGCTCTGCAAGTTTGACCTTGCGTTATTGTCATCCTTTACAGGTAGCATGGTCGAGCATCACGCATGCATGTCCAAGGGCGGCAACGTTTGCCGCTTCAAATTTCACCCAAAAGAAAGTTGAGTAATTCGGTACGCTCGCAAAGCGAGGTGTGTTAATTGCATACAAAAACCCCCGACTGGCAGCTAATCGGAGCTTTTTTACAGTAGCGGGGCCGATCCGGTTCAGCTCACAATTTGACGTATTTGCACGGTACAAAACCCGGTTTTGTGCCGTGTATTTACGTTGAAAGCCAGATTGCATGTTCTGAATGGCGTTATTTCGCTATTTAATTGATAAATGAGGAAACCATGAATAAACAACCCACTATTATTTTGTCATCCCAGGATCTGGACCGGCTGGAGGCTTTGCTTGACGCGTTGCCGATGAATGCTTTTCCTGGCAAGGCTGCATTGCAGGCAGAGCTCAATCGCGCCGAAGTGATGGAGCCGGAACAAATTCCACCCACGGTGGTGACCATGAACTCCACCGTGCGTTTTGCCATTGAACCATCGGAAGAAGAGTTTTGCCTGACGCTGGTCTACCCGAAAGATATTGACGGCACTGCTGACCGGATTTCAATACTGGCTCCAATCGGCAGCGCCTTGCTGGGTCTTTCCACCGGCAATCATATCGAATGGCCCGGTCCCGGCGGCAGCATTCTGAAAGTGCGCATTGTGGAGGTCGTCTATCAGCCGGAACGCGCCGGAGAGTTTCATAGATAAACCATGCTAACCGGTCGACTCGCAAAAATCTTATTGCCGGGTCGACCGAAATCGGGCATCGACAGAGCCCCGAGAGGTCGCGTCAAACCCCGGCCAATCATCCCAAACAACTGTTATTTCATATTTATTTGATTTATAGCAATATTTGAAACTGTTGCAATGGGAAAATTGCACCTAATTCTGTTAGCACATGCATTAATTTCTTCTATTTAACAACCATTTTAATAACCATTTTCCAGCATCACCAAAATGGTGGTTCGGGCAACTTGATAATCAATCCAGAACGTTACTGTTGAGGCTGCCAGGCAACAATTGCTTGAATTTCCTTGTCTGTTCGCCAGCTCCCTCCCGCTAGTGGGAGAGAGGCCGGGAGAGAAGGGCGGGGCTATTCATCGCGGGCTGCACAGTAAATCCAGAACAATCTTTTATCCGGCACTGCATGCGCACTGATGCCGCATGATTGGCATCGTGTGAATGCTAAAGTTGGCTTATGGGAATTTTTTTATTGGGTCCGTATAATATGTAAATCTATGAAATCCTACTTTCGTCCTTTGCTCATTGCGTTACTTTTCTGTTCCATGGCGGCCACCCAAGCCGCTGATGGGCCGGATTGCGCACGGCCGTTGACGCTCGCCTTGCACGATCACGGTTTGTTGTATTCGTCACAGACTGACGCCGGGATCGACAAGGATTTTGCCAATGAATTGGTGCGCCGCAGCGGTTGCAAGATCACCGTTACCGTCATGCCGCGCGTCAGGATCTGGCAATTGATCGAATCGGGCGCGCTGGATTTCAGCCTGTCTGGCATCACTAACGAGGCGCGCGATAAATTTGCCGGTTTTGCCTGGTATTTTTCCAACAAATATTATCTGCTGGTACGCAAGGACGCCAGAGTGCAACGGCTGGCTGATTTTGAAAACAATCCCGAACTGATGATGGGCGTCATTCGCAGCTTCCGCTACAGCGAAAATGCCAACCATCTGGTAGACAATCTCACATTGGAACAGCGCGTCGATTATGCAACGCGCCTGGAGCCGCTATATCAAATTCTGGCGCTCAATCGTGTCCAGGGGATGATTATTGAGCCTTTCGATTATCCGCAGGTGGATGCTGGTTCGATCAGATCGCTGACGGCCATTATCGACCTCAATGATGCCTCGGTACCACACGGCCTGATCATGTCCAGGAAATCCATTTCGCTTGCAGAGCAGGAAAAATGGCGGATGCTGGTCAATCGGATGCGCGCTGATGGCACTGTGCTGCGTATTTTTGAAAAATACTTCAACCCCGACCTTGCCAGGTCTCTGGTTACTTTCTGACAAGCATGAAACGTCGGCTCCGCTACCAAATTCCGGCCCTGTTGCCTCTGCTGACCCTGCTTATTCTTGCGACTTCGCTCGGCGTTACCTACCAGTTGTGGCAGCACGAACAACGCAATATTGCGATTGATCAGCAAAAAAGTTTCGACTTCAATCTGCGCGAGGCCATCAGCAGTATCGAGCAGCGCATGGCGGCTTATGAACAGGTGTTGCGCGGCGCGCAAGGCTTGTACTCCGCCTCAGGAGATGTGGAGCGGGAGGAATTTCAGGTCTACATCAACGCCTTGCAACTAGGTGCAAATTATTCCGGTATCCAGGGTGTCGGCATCATTCCACTCGTGCCGCAGGCACAAAAAGATGCGCACATCGCGGCCATGCGCAAGCAAGGTTTTCCCGACTACAGCATAAAACCTGAAAGCCATCGGGATATATACGCTCCGGTGATTCAGTTCGAGCCTTTTGTTGGCCGCAATCTGCTGATGCTGGGCCGTGACCCCTACGCAGTCCCGTCGCGCCGCAGCGCCATGGAGCAGGCGCGCGACTCGGGTGCGCCCGCCATCACTGGCAAGGTCAAGCTAGTTGTGGATACCGAAACCGACGCTCAGCCTGGTTTTGTGATGTTTTTACCGATGTTCAAAAAAGGCACGCATAGCGATACGATTGCCGCGCGCCGCGCCAATATCAACGGCTGGTTGGTTGCGACTTTTCGCATGAATAACCTGATGGCCGGCCTGTATAGCAGACGCGCTTCGATGGCCGACATCACCATCTCCGATGGTGTTGAAATGACGCCACAGACCTTGCTGTATGACTCCCAGGCGGCCAGTGGCAAGCCGCACGATATTGCGCATGAGCACAATAAGCACATCAAGGCGACCGAATACATTGCGGTTGGCGGCCGTACTTGGACCGTGGCGATCCGCTCTCTGCCCGAGTTCGATGTACTACAAGGCAAGGATAGTTCGCGCCTGATTGCGATTGCCGGTGTTGGCCTGAGCCTGTTGCTGACCTTGCTCAGCTGGACGCTTTTGTCGGGACGCGCTCGTGCGATGTCACTGGCACGGGAAATGACGCAGGAATTGCGTGCAAGCGAAGCACGTTTTCGCCATCAGGCGCAACACGATGCCCTGACCGGTTTGCCGAACCGGACGCTGTTCAGCGATCGCCTGGAGCAGGCGTTGGCACAGGCCAAGCGCCAGCGCCAACGCCTGGCCCTGATGTTCGTCGATCTCGACGCCTTCAAGCCGATCAATGACAACCTGGGGCATCATGTCGGTGATTTTCTGCTAAAGGAGGTTGCCACGCGTATGCAGCAGCATGTCCGTGCATCCGATACGGTAGCGCGCATGGGCGGCGACGAATTCGTGGTGTTGCTGTCTTCGATCGAGGAGGCGCAGGATGCACGGGTGCTGGCGGATATAATCCGTAGTGCCATCAGCCAACCGTTCGAGATGCCGGACGGAAATATCCTGAATATTTCGTCCAGCATAGGGGTTGCGGTGTACCCGGAAAATGGCCGGGATGAAATACAGTTATCCAGGAATGCCGACAGCGCCATGTACTGCGCCAAGCAGAATGGCCGCAATACCGTGCATGTATTTCAGGCGAAAATCACTTCCTGATGGGGCGGACATTCCCGGCTTTTCCGGCTGCCCGGTTGATATCGCGATCCTTCTTTATAATTGGCGTAAATGAAAACCCGGTGCAATGCAATGGCCTGCCGCGCGACATAAATCACCGCATCAAACATCAAACATAAAGGATTCTGAAATGACACAGATACTGTTATCCCGCATAACCCGATGGACTGCAGCGACGTTGCTGGTGGCTGTCGCCATGGGCGCTTCGGCAGCGGATTTGCTGGACACCGTTAAGGCGCGCGGCACGCTAAAAATCGCGCTGGAAGGCACTTTCCCGCCGTTCAATTTCAAGGACAAGAAAACCAACCAACTGACCGGGTTTGATGTCGATGTGGCAAAACTGGTGGCGGCCAAACTGGGCGTCAAGCCGGAATTCACCACCACCGAGTGGAGCGGCATTCTGGCAGGGCTGGCGAATGGTAAATACGATGTGATCGTCAATCAGGTTGGCGTGACCGCGCAGCGGCAGGAAACTTTCGATTTTTCCGATCCGTACACGCTGTCCAGCGGACAATTGATCGTGCAGAAAAACGAGAAACGGGCATTCAAGGGTTTTGATGATCTCAAAGGCAAGAAACTGGGCGTAGGGCAGGGCACCAATCACGAGCAGAAAGCCAAGAGCGTGGGCGGCATCGAAGTCAAAAGCTATCCCGGTGCGCCGGAATATCTGCAGGATCTGGCCAGCGGCCGGATCGATGCGGCGCTCAACGATAGCCTGATGGTGTCGTACCTGCTGAAGACCTCGAATCTGCCGCTGAAAGCGGGTGCGCCGCTGGGCGATATCGATAAAATGGCGATCCCGTTCCAGAAAAACAATCCGAAGTTCAAGGCTGCGATCAACAAGGCGATTGCCGACATCATCAAGGATGGCAGCTTCAGCCAGGTATCGAACAAATGGTTTGGCCGCGATGTGAGCAAGGCTCCGGTAGCGCAATAAATAAGCACCAGGCTGGCATCAAACTATCCCCGCACGCGCTGCGGGGATAGTTTTTTGGCGCTGCATATTAAGGATCGACATGGAACTTTGGGAGTTGCTGGAGCAGGCTGCGCCAGTCTTGTTCAAGGGTGCTGGCTACACGCTGCTGTTTGCGCTGGCCTCAATGGGCGGCGGGCTGGCGCTCGGTTTCCTACTGGCAGTGGCGCGCATCGTGCCGTGGAAAGCGGTGCGAGCGCCAGCCGCCTTGTACGTCAGTCTGATGCGCGGCACCCCGTTGTTGGTGCAGGTGTTCGTAATTTATTACGGCTTGCCCAGTATCGGCATCGATTTTTCGCCGGCAGTGGCCGGGGTGCTGGCCTTGAGCCTGAATGCCGGCGCGTATCTGTCGGAAAGCATCCGCGGTGCGATTCTCGGCGTTGGCAAAGGTCAGTGGGCCGCCGGCTACAGCCTTGGGCTCGGCTATCTGCAAACCCTGCGCCATATCGTCATGCCGCAAGCCCTGCGCATCGCAGTGCCATCGATGAGCAACACCCTGATCAGTCTGATCAAGGATACTTCGCTGGTGTCCGTCATCACCGTCACCGAACTGATGCTGGCGACCAAGGAAGTGATCGCCACCACTTTTCGTCCATTGCCTTTATATCTGGCGGCAGCGGCGATTTACTGGTGCCTGTGCCTGTGCTTTGAAACCCTGCAACGCCGTTTGGAGCGCCGGCTGGAGCAGGCGCACCGGCAGGATTAGCCAGCGTCGATCCGGCGCAGGCTGGTTGCTTTGAATGGATGCTTAAGCTGACCCAACAATGATTGAAAAAGCGAGAGTATATGCATAAAGCATATAACTCCCGCTTAATTCTAATAGCGATTAAAAAATACTTGGCCGCGTATATATTCTGCGCGAAGATCGTGGGCGCACGCCTGAATTGGGATTAAAAAATCTTAACGCGCCTGATGATGGTCAATCCATTCTTCAAATGCCAGCAGGAATTTCTGCATGAAGTCGCGCGTGTCGTCGCTGGCAATCGCCCCGTTATCGTCGAACAGTTTGCTGGCGTTGCTGATATAAGCCTCGGGTTGCGCCATCGCCGGCACATTCAGGAACACCAGAGATTGGCGCAGGTGATGATTGGCGCCGAAGCCGCCGATTGCCCCCGGCGAGACGCTGATGATCGCGCCCGGTTTGCCATCCCACGCGCTATTACCGTATGGACGCGAGCCGACATCAATCGCGTTCTTCAGTACGCCCGGCACCGAGCGGTTGTATTCGGGCGTGACAAACAATACCGCATCGGCTGCCTGTACTTTCTGCTTGAATGCGCTCACTGCCGGTGTCGGCTGCGCCTCGGAATCCTGGTTGAACAAGGGCAGATTGCCAATTTCGATAATCTCCAGTTTGAGCGAAGGCGGCGCCAGCGCAATCAATGCGTTCGCCATTTTCCGATTCAATGAATCCTTGCGCAGGCTGCCGACAAAGATCGCAACATTTTTGGTCGTATTCATCATGGTTCCTTTGGTTAAGAAGCAAAACGATAATTCGGTGTGAAACACAAAAAGTCGACCATTTCTCAGGGGCAGCTGAGAAATGCACCCGAAGAACTAAAACGTCACTCGGGTCGAGTCAATAATATGGCACAAAATGCATGCGGTGAATACCGCATCGGGACCTGCAACCAGCACGGCCGCCTTGCCGGATTGCGCCAAGTTAAAGGTTGGCTACTTACTGCAGCAATCCTGCGTCGCACATCCTACAATTCCGATTACCGCCGCCCTCAATGGCGATTTTGCTTAATCCACTGCTTGGCCGTCCATGTGCGGCGGCGGTTGGGTTACTGGGTTATTGACTGGCGGCGAACGAACGCTGTTGCGTTAGCGTTGCTTGCACTTGGTTCATTCAAAGGAGACGGCATCATGGCAAATCCATTCGTGCATATTGAATTGCACACCGGCGATCTCGCCAAAGCAAAGGCGTTTTATACCCAGTTGTTCGACTGGGAGTTGGAAGATCTCGCGAACCCCGATGGCGGCGTGCCCTACACCATGATCAAGGTGGGCGAGGGCACCGGTGGCGGCATGATGACCAATCCGGCGCCGCACGCGCCGCCACACTGGCAGGCGTATGTCGGGGTTGACGACATCAAGGCCAGCACCGAAAAGGCGAAGTCGCTGGGCGCAACCGTCGTGCAGGAAGTGATGGATATAGGCGAACATGGCTGGATCAGCGTGATTATCGATCCGACCGGCGCCAGTTTCGCGTTGTGGCAAGCGAAGGCGGGCTCCTGAACTGCTGCTACTTCTAAAATTACAGTTTTTCCAATTCTTCTTGCTGCTCCAGCCATTCCCCTTCCAGTTGCGCCAGGTCTTTAGTGTAAAAGGTCTGGTCGGTCAGCAGGGTTTTCAGCTTGGCTTTGTTGGCGGCGTCGTAGATGCTTGACCCGGCCAGTTCGGCATCGATTTGCGTTTTTTGCTCGTTGCGCTTGCTGATTTGCTCTTCCAGGCGCTTGATCTTGTTTTCGATCGGCTTTCTTGCCGTGGCGTTTTTCTGCCGTTGTTCGGCGTCCAGTCGTTTCTGGTCGCGCTTGTCGATGGCTGACGCGGCGGCCACCGGGGCCACCGGGGTGGCTTTCGGCAAGTCTTCGGATGTGTCCCGGTGGACCGGCAATACATCGGTGCCTTTGCCGAGTTTGGTCTGAAACAGCCAATCCTTGTAGTCGTCCAGATCGCCGTCGAATGGTTGCAGCCTGCCGTTGGCGACGATGATGAATTGGTCTGTGGTGGCGCGCAGCAAGTGGCGATCATGGGAAACCACGACTAGCGTGCCTTCGAACTGAGCCAGCGCTTCGGTCAGCGCTTCGCGGGTTTCCAAATCCAGATGGTTGGTCGGTTCATCCAGCAGCAGCAGGTTGGGGCGCTGCCAGACGATCAATGCTAAGGCCAGACGCGCTTTTTCGCCGCCGGAGAACGGTGCGATGGAAGCGGTGACCATCTGGCCGGGGAAGTTGAAGCTGCCGAGGAAGTTGCGCAATTCCTGCTCGCGCACATTGGGCGCGATCTTGGCCAGATGCCATAGCGGCGATTCGTCGTGGCGCAGCATTTCAACCTGGTGCTGGGCGAAATAGCCGATGGTCAAACCTTTGCCGGTGGTAAAAGTGCCGGTGACCGGATTGATGTCGCCGGCAATGGTTTTGATCAGCGTCGATTTGCCGGCGCCATTCACGCCCAGTAGGCCGATGCGCTGGCCGATCTGCAGCGAGAAGTTGATGTTGTTGACGATAATTTTTTCGCCGCTCTGGTGGCCGTTCTCGTCCGTGAGCTGGTAACCCGCATTCACGTCTTCCATCACCAGCAGCGGGTTCGGCGCATTCAAAGGCTCGCGGAACTCGAACGAGAATTCGGCAGCAGCGCGCAATGGCGCAAGTTCCGCCATTTTTTCCAGCGCTTTCATGCGGCTCTGGGCTTGGCGCGCCTTGCTGGCTTGCGCCTTGAAGCGGTTGACGAAGGATTCCAGATGGGCGCGCTGGCGATTTTGCTTTTCCATCACGCCTTGCGCCAGGATCATTTGCGCAGCGCGCTGGCGCTCGAAGCTGGAGTAGTTGCCGGAATAGCGCTTCAATTTACGTTCGTCGATATGGACGATCACGTTGACCACTTCATCCAGGAAATCGCGATCATGCGAGATGATCAACAGCGTGCCGGCGTAGCGTTTGAGCCAGTCTTCCAGCCAGATGATGGCGTCCAGATCCAGATGGTTGGTCGGTTCATCCAGCAGCAGCAGGTCGGACGGGCACATCAGCGCTTGCGCCAAGTTGAGGCGCATGCGCCAGCCGCCGGAGAAGCTGGCAATCGGTTGCTGCATCTGTTCCAGCGTGAAGCCCAGACCGAGCAGAAGCTGCTCGCCGCGCGAGTTGACGGTATAGGCGTCGGCGTCGGCCAGCGCGCCGTACATGTTACCGATGGCGATACCGTTGTCGTGGCTTTCCGGTTGCGCTTCCAGTACGGCCAATTCTGCTTCGAGCTTACGCAGCGTAAGGTCGCCGTCGATCGCGTAATCCAGCGCGGCGCGGGCCAGCGCCGGGGTTTCCTGCGCGACATAAGCGACGCGCCACTTGGCCGGGAAGTCGATTTCGCCCTGGTCGGCGTGCAGTTCGCCGCGCAATAGGCCGAACAGGCTGGATTTGCCTGCGCCGTTGGCGCCGATCAGGCCGATCTTGTCGCCGGGGTTGAGTGTGACGTCGACGTTGTCGAGGAGAGGCTTGATGCCGCGCATCAGGCTGACTTGCTGGAACCGAATCATAATTAATTTCTAGGGAGTATGCTGTAAAACCATGCCATTACCGCATGTATTCATTGCGCGTTTAAAAATACAAATGGGAGTACGGTCAATTTGACCAGACTCCCGTATTGCCTGTGCTGCAGTTTGAAGCTTATTGTCTTAGTTGCACCATCAGTTGCTGCTTCAATTGTTCTGCTGTAATCAAAAATACCATATTGTCGCCGGCGCTGGTGGTGACCCACGTCAATTCCAAATCCGGGAAGGCAGCTTCGGCGAACGCGTATTCATTGCCGATTTCGACGATTAGTATGCCATTGTCGGTCAGACGCTGCATCGCCCCAGCCACTATTTTGCGCACCAGATCCATGCCATCGTCACCGCCCGCCAACGCAATCTGCGGTTCGTGCAGATATTCCTGCGGCAGCTGTCCCATCGAACCGCTGTTCACGTAGGGCGGGTTGGCGACAATCAGGTCGTATTTCTTGTCGGGGACATTAGTATACAGGTCGGACTCGATCAGGGTAATCCGATCCTCCAAGTCGTAATCAGCGACGTTGCGAAACGCCACGTCCAGCGCATCCTTCGAGATGTCGGCGGTATCGACATGGGCATTTGGGAACGCATCGGCCAACATGATCGGCAGGCAACCGGAGCCGGTGCACAGTTCGAGGATGTCGGTCACGCTTTCCGGGTCTGTGACCCAGGGTGAAAAAAACTCCGGAATCAGTTCGGCGATGAAGGAACGCGGCACGATTACCCGCTCGTCAACGTAAAAACGGTAGCTGCCGAGCCAGGCTTCATGGGTGATGTAAGCGGCCGGCACCCGATCGGTGGCGCGGCGCTCGATGACCTCCAGGATGGCGGCAACTTCTTCCGGCAGCAGGCGCGCGTCCAGAAAAGGATCGAGCGTTTCCAGCGGTAGTTTGAGCGTATGCAGAATCAGGTAGGCGGCTTCGTCCAGCGCATTGCTGCTGCCGTGGCCGAAAAACAGCTGTTCGGTATTGAAGCGCGTGATCGCATAGCGAAACAGGTCGCGCGGGGTGGAGAACGGGTGGGCTGGTATTTGGTGGGTCATGGGTATCGTATGTCGGTATTAAATGTTCGTCAGGCCAGCAGGTTTTCCAGCGTGCGGCGATAGATGTTTTTCAGCGGGTCGATGAAGCGTAGTTCGATATGTTCGTCGATCTTGTGGATGCTGCCGTTGGGCGGGCCGAACTCGATCACTTGCGGGCAAATTTGCGCAATGAAGCGGCCATCCGAGGTGCCGCCGGTGGTCGACAGGTCGGCGTCGATGCCGGTTTCCACCTTGATCGCAGCGCACAGCGCATCGCTCAGTATGCCGCGCGGCGTCAGGAACGGGGAGCCGTTGATGGTCCAGCGCAGGTCGTATTCCAGTTCGTGCCGATTCAAGATCGCATGCACGCGTTGCTGCAGTCCGTCTGCGGTGCTGGCGGTGGAGAACCGGAAGTTGAAATCGATCACGATGTCGCCCGGAATCACGTTATTGGCGCCGGTGCCACTGTTGACATTCGAAATCTGGAATGAGGTCGGCAAATAATAGGCATTGCCTTGGTCCCAATGCTCGGCCACCAGTTCGGTTATTGCCGGTGCGGCCAGGTGGATCGGGTTTTTTGCCAGTTGCGGATAGGCGATGTGACCCTGGATGCCTTTGATGGTCAGCTTGCCGGACATTGAGCCGCGGCGGCCATTCTTGATGGTGTCGCCCAGTTCGCCGGAGGAAGTCGGTTCGCCCACGATGCAGTAGTCGATCTGTTCGCCGCGCGCCTTGAGCAGATTGCAGACGATGATCGTGCCATCGGTGGACGGACCTTCTTCGTCGCTGGTGATCAGGAAACCGATCGAGCCTTTATGGTCCGGATGAGCGACGACGAATTCTTCGGTGGCGACTACGAAAGCGGCAATTGACGTCTTCATATCGGCCGCGCCGCGCCCATACAGTTTACCGTCGCGCTGCGTCGGCAGGAACGGATGCGATTGCCATTGTTCGACTGGGCCGGTCGGCACCACATCGGTATGGCCGGCGAAGACTACCAGCGGTTGCGTCGTGCCTTTGCGCGCCCACAGATTGGTGACCTCGCCGGATTGAATGGCTTCGCAGGCAAAGCCGAGCGGGGCCAATCGCGCGATCAAGCGCTGCTGGCAGCCTTTGTCTTGCGGGGTGACGGAGCTTAACGCGATCAACTCTTCGGCTAGCGCGAGGGTTTTGTGCATGGGTTATATCTTAAAAATCTGTTGGTAGAGTGCGTCGGAGAACCCAATATGGGATTGTTCTTCACCGGCAATGTTCATCGTCAATACCGGCCGCTTGATGACGGACGGCGATTCGCACATCAGCGCAATTGCGCTGGGCGCGTCAATGATAGCCGCTTTGCGTTCGTCGGACAGCGCGCGCCAGGTCGTGCCTTTGCGGTTGACTAATATTTCCCAATCGTTATTTTCCAGCCACGATTGAATCATGGACGGCGTCACGCCATCCTTTTTGAAGTTGTGAAAGGTGTGGGCTAAGGTGTGGGCTAAGGTGTGGGCATCGAGCCAGGCGCGGGCTTTTTTGACGGTATCGCAGTTGGGTATGCCGCACAGGGTGATTTTTTCGAACTGGCCGTGATCCATCATGTGTTGAGGGTGAATTCGGTGAAAGTTGGCTCGTGGGGCTTGCTGGCTACCGGTTCCTGCGGCGCAAGTTTGCTCGATTGCTCATTATTGTTGAGTTGCCATAGCAGATTGCTGGGCGAATCCGCATTGGACAAGCCTTCTTCCTGCGATATTTTGCCGCTCTTGATCATGTGCAGCAGGGTTTGCTCGAAAGTCTGTGAACCTGACGAAAGGCTTTTTTCAATCGCTTCCTTGATCTGCGTGATTTCCCCTTTTTCGATCAGTTCCGCCACATAGCGCGTATTGAGCATGACTTCGGTTGCGGCCAGACGTTGCCCCGTCGGCGAGCGCACCAGTCGTTGCGAGATGATGGCGCGCAGCGTCGATGCAATATCCAGCAATAGCGCAGAGCGATTTTCGATCGGGTAAAAACTGATGATGCGGTTCAATGCGTTGTAACTGTTGTTCGCATGCAAAGTAGCCAATACCAGATGCCCGGACTGCGCATACGCAAGGGCTGCCGACATGGTTTCCTTGTCGCGGATTTCGCCGATCAGAATACAATCGGGCGCTTGCCGCAGCGAGTTCTTCAGCGCGATCTCCAGGCTGGCGGAATCGGTGCCGATTTCCCTCTGGTTGACAATCGATCGCTTGTTGGTAAACAAAAACTCAATCGGGTCTTCCAGCGTCAGGATATGTCCGGTGCGCATCTCGTTGCGGTAATCCAGCATCGAGGCAATCGTGGTCGATTTGCCGGAACCGGTGGCGCCGACCACCAGAATCAGCCCACGCTTATCCATGATCAGTTCGGACAGGATGCTCGGCAGACCAAGCGTGCCGAGCGCCGGAATATCATGCGGGATGAACCGCAACACCGCCGAAAAGGTGCCGCGCTGGCGGAATGCAGACAGGCGGAAGCGGCCAATGTCTCGTGCCGGCATGCCGATATTGAGCTCGTTTTCCCGTTCAAGCTTGGCCATGTCGGCAGCAGACAAGACTTCGCCCAGCAGCGCCATGATGTGCTGCATGTCCATTTTTTGCTGATTGATCGGTACCAGATTGCCCTGAATCTTCAGGTGGATCGGGGAATTGATGGCCAGAAACATGTCTGACGCACCTTTTTCGTTCATCAGGGAAAATAAACGATCCATGCTCATCATGCGCTCCCGATTTATTTGTTATGTGAATAATTGATGTTATGCGCGTTCATCATGGAGAAAAATACTGTCCACGAAAAACACGAAAGGCACGAAAAAATAAGGGCGGGTGCAACCCGCGCCTGAAATTGCGCACGGGTTGCACCCGCCTTTTGCTTTAGCCACCGATATACGACATCTCGACTTTCCTGACCGCTGGCGGTAAATCGGAGGTGTTGGCGCTGCGCAGTTCCGAATAGCGGTCGTCTCGAACGCGCCAAATCTGCGCCACTGCGGTGGAGATTTCACTATCGCTGTTATTGCCGCGTAGCAGCGCGCGAAAGTCGTGTCCCGCACCGGCGAACAGACAGGTGTAGAGCTTGCCTTCGGTCGACAGTCTGACGCGGTTGCAGTCGTGGCAAAACGCTTGCGTGACGCTGGAAATCACGCCGATTTCACCGCCGCCATCCTGATAGCGCCAGCGCCCGGCGGTCTCGCCCGGATAATTGGGCGCAACTTGCTGCAGCGGCAGTTCGGCATGGATGCGGCGCACCACCTCGGCCGATGGGATGACTTCATCCATCTTCCAGCCGTTGGATGCACCAACATCCATGTACTCGATCAAGCGCAGGATGTAAGGCGAACCTTTGAAGTGGCGCGCCATCGGCAGGATTCCCTGCTCGTTCATGCCGCGCTTGACCACCATATTGATCTTGATCGGGCCGAGACCGGCCTGATGGGCGGCATCAATCCCTGCCAGTACATCTGTCACCGGAAAATCGACATCGTTCATGCGCTTGAATACCGCGTCGTCGAGTGCATCGAGCGACACCGTGACGCGCTTGAGACCGGCATCCTTCAACAGCTGGGCCTTTTTTGCCAGCAGCGAACCGTTGGTGGTCAGGGTCAAATCCAGCTCGCGGCCATCGGGCGTGCGCAGACTACTGAGCATGCCGATTAAGCGCTCGATATTTTTGCGCAGCAGCGGCTCGCCTCCGGTCAACCGGATTTTTTCGACGCCATGATCGATGAATATTTTGGCGAGGCGGGTGATTTCTTCAAAGCTCAACAATGCGCTGTGCGGCAGGAAGGCGTAATCCTTGTCGAACGTTTCTTTCGGCATGCAATACACGCAGCGGAAGTTGCAATGGTCTGTCACGGAAATACGCAGGTCACGCAAGGGACGCTTCAATGTGTCGCTTAACAGACCGCTCGGTGCTTCAAGCACCGAGGGTATTTCAGGTACGTTATTGAGGTTGCGGTAATCCGTGAGTGGGATAAATTTTTCAGTCATGGCATCTGGTTTGAGTTGGCACTTGCAGCCCCGTTATCGTTGCTGTCTTGCCGCCAACGGGGTTTTCGGAAATAAGATACCACGAGGGCGGCCAACTCACAGGCGAAAGGCGGCGAAAATCGGACTGACCGTGTCGCGCCAGCCCGATCCGATGCGGAAATGCGCTCATTCGTGCTGAGAGCAAAGGTTTTTCCTTGCATAGTGGCGCGTTTCTTGGCAATGTGCGTTCACATGACACTGCGCAAACGATTCATGCCGAAAATCCTCAAGTTCACCCGCTTTTCCCTGAGTGATTTGTTGATAACGGCGGGCCCCACCATTCTGATTATCGCACTGGTTTGTGGCCTCGCTTACTGGCTGGTGGACCCATCCCCGCCATCCAAAATCACACTTTCCACCGGCCAGGAAAATAGTGCGTACCAGGCATTTGCCGGCAAGTACGCAAAAGCGCTGGCAAAGCAGGGCATCAGCATCAAGTTCAAAGCGTCGCTGGGTTCGGAAGAAAACCTGCGGCGGCTTGAAGATCCAGGCTCCGGAGTGGATATCGCATTTGTCCAGAGCGGCTCGATCAAGCTGGAGCAGGCGCAGCAACACGGCTTGTTGTCGCTCGGGAGTTTATTCACCGAGCCGGTCTGGCTGTTTTACCGCGAATCCAAAAATATTACACAACTGACCCAGTTGAAGGGCTTGTCGATCAATGTCGGCCCGGAAGGCACCGGCGTGCCGCGCCTGGTCAGACAACTGCTGGACGTCAATGGCATCGAGGCCAGTGATTTGACGCTCGGCAGCCTGGAAAACACGCCCGCGACAATGGCTCTGCTGGCAGGGCAAATCGATGGCTTGGTATTCAGTTCGGCACCGGATGCGCCCTTGATCCAGATGTTGCTGCAAACGCCAGGGATCAAATTGTTTAATTTTACCCAGGCCGAGGCTTACTCCCGACGCTTTCCTTATTTGACGCATGTCGTTTTGCCGCGTGGCATTGTTGATCTGGGACGGGATTTGCCAGCCGAGGATTATCATTTGATCGCGCCGACGGCTACTCTGGTGGCGCGCGCCGGTTTGCATCCGTCCCTGATCGATCTGCTGGTGCAGGCGGCGGCTGAGATCCATGGCGGCGCCGGTTGGTTCAGTAAAAGAGGCGATTTTCCGACTGCCAGCTATACCGAAATCCCGGTGGCCCCGGAAGCCGAGAAATTCTACAAAAGCGGGCCGCCGCTAATGCAACGATACCTGCCGTTCTGGCTGGCGAATTTTTCCGAGCGCATGTGGGTCGTGGTGGTGGCGCTGGGAGCGCTGATTCTGCCGCTGTCGCGCATCGTGCCGCCGCTCTATGTGTGGCGCATCCGTTCGCGCATCTATCGCTGGTACGGCAAGCTGCGCATCGTCGAGCAGACGATAGAAGAGGTGCCGCCGGAAAAGCGGGCCGAAGTGTATGCGGCACAATTGAAACGGCTGGGCGAGATCGAGGCGAGCGTAAACCGGATTTCGATTCCACTGTCTTTCGCCCAAGGTGTGTATGACTTGCGCAGTCATATCGATTTTGTGCGCAAGCGGATACTGTTGTTGATGCGCGGTAGCGACGGCGCCTGATTTCTCTTTTACATCAAATCAAATCAGGCGCCGGTCCAGGGCAGTTCGGCATGGCACCAGCCGCCTACGGTTTTGCGATGGCCATCGGCGTTCTTGTTGCCTTCGAAGCCTTCGAGAATATCGAAGCAGTGCAGATAATCATTTTCTGTGGCTAGTTTGGCCGCATGGCGCGAGCGTACGCCAGAGCGGCACAGGAACAGCAGGATATTATCTTTACTTGCTACTTGCTTCAACTGGGCCAGAAAATCCGGATTCGGAATGCTGCCCGGATAGATGTTCCACTGCACGGCTGCAAGCTGGATATCATTAATGTCTACTTTTCCAACCCAGTCGCGTTCGGCATTGGTACGCACATCGATGAGTTTGACCTTGATGTTTGCCTGCAATAAAGTGAACGCTTCCTGGGGTGTGACGGCACCGGCATAGGGAAGAGATTGCTCTGTGCCGCGCTGTCTCGCGATGGCAAGAATGTCACGAGGATTCATATTCAGCCTTGCATTGTAGGATCGGTAAAATAATTATAATGCGTGAAACGAGATTGCATGCAGATCATTGATGGCAATTGTTTTGGGATGGCGCGCACTGTTTTGATGCGAAACAAGATATTTTTATATTGATGCACTAAATTAGCGCTTAATATTTTATTTGCACCGATATGGTGAGCCGCGCTGGATTGCAATATGTAAATTGATTGTTATGCGGCTGAAATACCTTATTAAACCAGTCTGATTAATGTCTTGTGGGGTGGAAGTTCATGGCATGGAATCTGCTATGATCTTTCGCTGAAGTTTGATCGCACTGGAACAGTTGGCCCAATGGTTGGCTTAATGGTTGGCTCAATACTTAATTCGAATTATTTTTATCTTTATTTGAGGAGTTTCGCATGGCAATGACAGCCGCAGAAGTCTTGAAGATGGCCAAAGACAACGAAGTCAAATTCGTTGATTTTCGCTTTGCAGATACAAGGGGCAAAGAACAGCACGTGACTGTTCCGGTATCTCATTTTGATATGGACAAATTCGAGTCCGGCCATGCATTCGATGGCTCCTCGGTCGCTGGCTGGAAAGGTATTGAAGCGTCCGACATGTTGTTGATGCCAGATCCGTCAACTGCCAATATCGATCCGTTCATGGAAGAAACCACATTGTTCATGCAGTGTGACGTGATCGAGCCATCCGATGGCAAAGGCTATGACCGCGATCCACGCTCGATTGCCAAGCGCGCCGAAGCCTACCTGAAATCGTCTGGCCTGGGCGACACCGCCTACTTTGGTCCGGAACCTGAATTTTTTATTTTTGATAGTGTGCGCTGGAACGTCGATATGTCCGGCTGCTTCGTCAAGATCGATTCGGACGAAGCATCCTGGTCGACCGGCGCCAAGCTTGAAGGCGGCAACAGCGGCCATCGTCCTGCTGTCAAGGGCGGTTATTTCCCAGTGCCACCAGTCGACAGTTTCCAGGACATGCGTTCTGAAATGTGCCTGATTCTGGAAGGCCTCGGCATTCCGGTTGAAGTGCATCACCACGAAGTCGGCGGTGCCGGCCAGAATGAAATCGGTACCCGATTCTCGACGCTGGTTGAGCGTGCGGACTGGACCCAGAATATGAAATATGTGGTCTGGAATGTTGCCCACACCTATGGTAAAACGGCAACTTTCATGCCGAAGCCGTTGGTTGGCGACAATGGTTCCGGCATGCATGTGCATCAATCAGTCTGGAAAGACGGCAAAAACCTGTTTGCAGGCGACGGCTATGCCGGTTTGTCGGACTTCGCGCTGTATTACATCGGCGGCATCATCAAGCATGCACGCGCTTTGAATGCAATCACCAATCCTGGCACCAACTCTTACAAGCGTCTGGTTCCAGGCTATGAAGCACCGGTCAAGCTGGCATATTCGGCCCGCAATCGCTCCGCTTCGATTCGTATTCCACACGTGGCAAATCCGAAGGGACGTCGGGTTGAAGCGCGTTTCCCGGACCCTCTGGCTAACCCATACCTGTGCTTCGCCGCTCTGCTGATGGCTGGCTTAGACGGGGTGCAAAACAAGATTCATCCGGGTGAAGCAGCAACCAAAGATCTATACCATTTGCCGCCTGAAGAAGAAGCACTGATCCCGACTGTATGTTCTTCGCTTGAGCAAGCTCTGGAAGCGCTGGACCAGGATCGCGAGTTCCTGACCCGTGGCGGTGTTTTCAGCGACAGCATGATTGATGCATATTTGGAACTGAAAATGACTGAAGTGCAGCGTATTCGCATGACGACGCATCCAGTTGAATTTGACATGTACTACTCGTCATAAGCTACTTGTCATAAGCTACTTGTCATAAGTTACGCGTCATAATATTTGACATTTGTATTAGATATAAGGGCAGTCAAAAGATCGACTCCAATGTCAAACAAGAAACAGGCGGGCAGTGCTTCGGCGCTGCCCGCCTGTTTTTTTTAAGGGCTTGTTGTTGCAATGGCGCAAATTGGGCGATAGTCGTTGGTGTTGCATTGAGACTTGCCATAAACTAACAAGCGTCTTGAATTGCTTCAGAAAAAGGGTTTATGAAACAACAACTTGCCGCACTTAAGCTCGCATCGATGCTCGCACTTATACTGTCCACTGCGGCAGCCGGGCATGCATATGCGCAGTCTGGGGTGTATCTGTGCATCGATCAAAATGGCAAAAAAGAATATAAAAATACCGGTGAAACCAGGGGCTGCAAAAAAATTGATCTGCCCGACATCACCACTTTTGCTGCGCCGCCGCCAAAAACGCCAGCAGCCGGTCCGAGCAGGAAATCGACGGCTACTCCGTCCGATTTTCCGAAGGTGGATGGCAATGTGCAAAAAGAGCGCGACAACGATCGCAAACAGATTTTGCAAAATGAGTTGAAGACCGAACAGCAGAAACTGGAAAATTTGGAAAAAGAATATAACAATGGCCAACCGGACCGCCTGGGTAGCGAGCGCAACTATGCCAAGTACCAGGAGCGGGTCAAGGGTATGGAGGAAGCCATTCACCGTTCGCAGCGCAATGTGGAAGCGCTGAAGCGTGAAATCGGCAACATGAAATAATTGTGCCTGCCTGTGCCGCGGGCATGCAGTCCAGGGTCGCTATATAGTGTATAGCGGCCTTTATTTTTTTGGGGGAGGCACGTGAAAACATCATTAATTTCATTGGCAGGGCTGGATTTGCTGTCGTCGGCCGTGATCGTGCTCGACCCGCAGGGTTGCATCACTTATGTCAATCCTGCGGCCGAGATTTTGCTGGAAAGCGCATCCCGCACTCTTATGGGGCAGGCTTTGACGGCCTTGTTCATCAATGGTGCGGAGCTGGATACGGTGTTCCAGCAGGCTTGCGCGCACCAGTTTTCCGACAAGCGCCAGGACTTGACGCTGCAGCGCACCGGACGCGAGCCTTTGTGCGTGGACAGCATTATTACCGCGCTCGATAGCGCTGAGATGCCGGTATTGATCGAGTTGCGCGAAAACGTGCAGCAACTCAAGCTGGACCGGGAAGAGCGCATTATCGATCAGAGCCAGGCCAACAAGGAGTTGATTCGCAATCTGGCGCATGAGATCAAGAACCCGCTGGGCGGCATCCGCGGTGCGGCGCAATTGCTGGAGCTGGAACTGCCGGAGCGGCAGTTGAAGGAGTTGCGCGAGTACACGCAAGTCATCATCAAGGAGGCCGATCGCCTGCAAGTCCTGGTGGACCGCTTGCTGGCGCCGCAACGGCATGCGCATATCGTCGGCGACGTCAATATCCATGAAGTGTGCGAACGGGTGCGCAGCCTGATCGTGGCCGAATTCCCGCTCGGCTTGCACATTAAGCGCGATTACGACCTCTCGATCCCGGAATTCCGGGGCGACAAGGAGCAACTGATCCAAGCCGTGCTGAATATTGCGCACAACGCTGCGCAAGCGCTGTCGCAGCGGATTCTGGCCGGCGACGCCGAGTTGATCATCAAGACCCGCATCATGCGCCAGGTCACTCTGGCCAAGGTGCGCTACAGGCTGGCATTAGACTTGCATATCACCGATAACGGACCGGGCATCCCGCCTGAAATCCGGGACCACATTTTCTTCCCGCTGGTGTCGGGGCGGGATGGCGGTAGCGGATTGGGACTGACGCTGGCGCAAACATTCGTGCAGCAGCATCTGGGCGTGATCGAATGCGAAAGCCGGCCGGGATATACCGATTTCAGGATGCTGCTGCCGCTGCCATGATGGTGTGGCGATGGCGGTCGCCATACAACAACGAGCGTGATTCATGCGCAGGAGATACAAGAAACTATGAAGCCAATCTGGATTGTTGACGACGACGAATCGATACGCTGGGTGCTGGAAAAGGCGCTGGCGCGTGAAAACCTGATCACCCGCAGTTTCACCAATGCGCGCGATGCGATTGCTGCGCTGGCGGTCGATACGCCGCAGGTGCTGGTGTCCGATATTCGCATGCCGGGCGCATCCGGCCTGGAATTGCTGCAGACCGTAAAGACCCAGTATCCGGGTTTGCCGGTGATCATCATGACGGCGTTCTCGGATCTGGATTCTGCGGTAGCGGCTTTTCAGGGCGGCGCTTTCGAATATCTGGCCAAGCCGTTCGATCTGGAGAAGGCGGTCGAACTGATCCGGCGCGCGCTGGAGGAGAGCCTGCGCGAAGCCAGCGCCCCGCAAATCATCAGCGAGACGCCGGAAATCCTGGGTCAGGCGCCGGCCATGCAGGATGTGTTTCGCGCCATCGGCCGGCTCGCGCAATCGAATGTGACGGTGCTGATCACCGGCGAATCCGGTTCCGGCAAAGAGTTGGTGGCGTGCGCGCTGCACAAGCACAGCCCGCGTGCGGCGCAGCCTTTCATTGCCTTGAATACGGCGGCGATACCGAAGGATTTGCTCGAATCCGAACTGTTCGGCCATGAGCGCGGCGCGTTTACCGGGGCCCAGACTTCGCGCCGCGGCCGTTTCGAACAAGCGGAAGGCGGCACCCTGTTTCTGGATGAAATCGGCGACATGCCGTTCGATCTGCAAACGCGTTTGTTGCGGGTGCT
Source organism: Gelidimonas diazotrophica (assembly GCF_055694025.1). Lineage (NCBI taxonomy): Bacteria > Pseudomonadati > Pseudomonadota > Betaproteobacteria > Burkholderiales > Oxalobacteraceae > Gelidimonas > Gelidimonas diazotrophica. The sequence continues at coordinate 2,032,407 of NZ_CM146349.1, read as the reverse complement.
GTCGGACGGTCATTTCTACCGGGTCGGCGGCCATCAACCGCAGAAAGCCAATGTGCGGGTGATTGCGGCCACCCATCAGAACCTGGAACAGCGCGTCAAGGATGGACTGTTTCGCGAGGATCTGTACCATCGGCTTAATGTGATCCGGCTGCGCCTGCCCAGTTTGCGGGAGCGGCGCGAAGACATTCCGCTGCTGACGCGCTACTTTTTGGTGCAAAGCGCCACACAGTTGGGCGTGGAAGCCAAGCGCATGTCGGAACCGGCGATGCAGTTCCTTTGTGGATTGGATTTGCCCGGCAACGTGCGCCAGCTGGAAAACCTGTGCAACTGGATCACCGTAATGGCGCCGGGGCAAACCGTCGAGGTCAAGGATTTGCCGCCAGACTTGGTGAGCGCCCCGGTGGAGGTGGTGGCTCCAGTTTCCAGTTTCGCTCCCAATTCTGCCTCCAGTTTCATTCCCGGTCTGCCGGCTGTCGGCGCACCTCAGGTGTCGGCTTACCCTGCCGCTTATTCCAGTCAGGCAGCGGCAGATGCTGCTGCCTGCTGGCAAACTTTGCTGGAGTCGGAAGCGGCCAGCTTGCTGGCGGGCGGACAACCAGACGTAATGGAAGTGCTGGGCCGCCAGTTTGAATCGGTATTGATCCGGGCCGCGCTAAAACATACGCATGGACGCAAAAACGATGCGGCGGTGCGGCTCGGGATTGGTCGCAACACAATCACCCGCAAGATTCAGGAACTCGGCATAGACGGTGCCGGTGACGATTAGACTGCGTGAAGAAACAATTGTTGTGTCTGTAGGCAACTATTCAGGCTGTGTGTTGGGTTTCGCAAGTTCGGTGTCTGCCATGTTCGTAGGGGCGGGTTCCAAACCCGCCCTTTGGCCGTCAAAATACGAGGGCGGGTTTGGAACCCGCCCCTACGGATTCTGGCGTGAATTGGTAGTACATGAAAATATGGTGGGGTATATGTATTTTTAATGCAATTGCCGCATATAAACAGTGCGGTACATAAAAATACCATAATCAGTATTATTTCCAATGCGCTTACTTGCTGGCGTTGATGCTCAATGCCAGCGCTTCGGCAACCCGGATGCCGTCTACCGCCGCCGACAGGATGCCGCCGGCGTAACCGGCGCCTTCGCCGGCCGGAAACAGTCCCCTGGTGTTCAAACTCTGCAAATCATCATCGTTGCGCTTGATGCGAATCGGCGACGATGTGCGGGTTTCAACCCCGGTCAGCAGCGCGTCGTGCATCGCAAATCCCTTGATCTGCTTGTCGAAAGCCGGAAACGCTTCACGCATCGCTTCGGTCGCATAGTCGGGGATGGCGGTCGACAGGTCGCCCAATTGCACGCCCGGTTTATAGGACGGGATCACGCTGCCGAATTCGGTCGAAGCTTTGCCGGCAACAAAGTCGCCGACTAATTGACCTGGTGCCTGATAAGTGCCGCCGCCCAGCTCGAACGCGCGCGATTCCCAGTGGCGCTGGAACGCGATGCCAGTCAGCGGATCGCCCGGATCGCCTGGGTAATCCGCCGGCGTAATGCCGACCACGATTGCGCTGTTGGCGTTGCGCTCATTGCGCGAGTACTGGCTCATGCCGTTGGTGACCACCCGGCCCGGTTCCGAAGTGGCGGCCACCACGGTGCCGCCCGGGCACATGCAAAAGCTGTACACCGCACGGCCGTTGGCGCTGTGGTGCACCAGCTTGTAATCGGCCGCGCCCAAAATCGGGTTGCCGGCATTCGGGCCGAAGCGGCATTTGTCGATCAGCGATTGCGGATGCTCAACCCGGAAGCCGATTGAAAACGGCTTCGCTTCCACATACACGCCGCGCCGATGCAGCATCTCGAAGGTGTCGCGGGCGCTGTGGCCGATCGCCAGCACCACATGGTTGGTTTCGATCCGTTCGCCACCGGCCAGCAGCACGCCTTGCACCTGGCCGTTTTCGATCTCGATATCCTCGACTCTGCTCTGGAAGCGGAAACTGCCGCCCAGCGCTTCGATGGTGGCGCGCATCTGTTCCACCATTTTTACTAGCCGGAAGGTGCCGATGTGCGGCTTGCTGACGTACATGATTTCTTCCGGCGCACCGGCTTTGACGAACTCGGTCAAGACTTTGCGGCCCAGATGCTTGGGGTCCTTGATCTGGCTGTACAGCTTGCCGTCCGAAAAAGTGCCGGCGCCGCCTTCGCCGAACTGCACGTTCGATTCCGGGTTGAGTTCTCCCTTGCGCCACAGGCCCCAGGTGTCCTTGGTGCGTTCGCGCACCATTTTGCCGCGTTCCAGGATGATCGGATTAAATCCCATCTGCGCCAGGATCAGTCCGGCGAACAGGCCGCAAGGGCCGGTACCGATGACCACCGGGCGAGTTTTCATGGTGCCGCTGGCGTGCGCGACGAAATGGTAATCGGTATCGGGCGTGATGCCGATATGGCAGTCTTTTTGGGTGCGCTGCAGGATCGCCTGGTCGTCAGTCGTGACCACATCGAGCGCATAAATAAGTACAATGGCGCTTTTTTTGCGAGCGTCGTAGCTGCGTTTGAATATCGTATAGCTGACCAGCATCGGCTCCGGAATCTCCAGTCGCGCCAGAATGGCAACCTTAATGTCGCCTTCGGCATGATCCAGCGGCAGTTTTACTTCATTGAGTCGCAACATAACCATCTTCCGGTGATAAGCCCGCGGCAACAACGCCGGCAGCGGGGAGGGCGCTATTTTAACGCCACATGCCCGGGCGATCACTAAAATGGTATATTTCCATGGATACAAAAAAACAGTTTTTTCGATGCCTGCCACCTAATGCCGACGTGCAGGCTTGCGCTGCAAAACCAAAAAACCATCTCTAAATCCACATTTAGATACTCTGTGCAGTGCGGCGTCTCAGGCGCAATCGATCCTGAATGCATCGATGTGACTTGCTTTTTAAAATGGCATCCAATATGCTGCGGCGCAGCATAACAAACTACAGGTGTGTAATTGGCCTCAAAAAATCCAAAAAGCAGGTTGGCGGTATTGACTTTGGCTGCCGTCGGTATTGTCTACGGCGACATCGGCACCAGCCCGCTGTATGCGATGAAAGAAGTTTTTTCGGCGCAGCACGGGCTTACATTGAGCCAGGGCAATTTGCTGGGCGTGGTTTCCCTGATCGTCTGGAGCCTGATTGCGGTGGTCTCGCTCAAGTACGTGACGCTGGTGCTGCGCGCCGATAATCATGGTGAAGGCGGCATCATGGCGCTGCTGGCGCTGACCCTGTCTTCGGTCGGGCCCTTGTCGCGCTGGTATCTGCCGTTGCTGGTGACGGGCATGTTTGGCGCCGCACTGTTTTTTGGCGATGGCGTCATTACCCCGGCGATTTCGGTCTTGTCCGCAATGGAAGGGCTGGAGGTGGCAACGCCGGCTTTCAAGCCGTACGTGGTGCCTTTGACGCTGGTGTTGCTGACCGGCTTGTATATGCTGCAAAAAAATGGCACCGCCGGCATCGGCAAATGGTTCGGGCCAATCATGATGGTCTGGTTTGTCACCTTGGCCGGCATGGGTATCGTCAACATTATCGCCGCGCCGGAAATCCTCGCTGCCTTGAACCCTCTGCATGCGCTCTATTTTCTGAATGACAACCGCTGGATCGCTTTCGTCGCGCTGGGCGCGATTGTACTGACGCTGACCGGCGCCGAAGCGCTGTATGCAGATATGGGGCATTTCGGCCGCAAGCCGGTGCGCATGGCCTGGTTCTTCATCACCTTTCCGGCGCTGGCGCTGAATTATCTGGGTCAGGGCGGCTTGTTGCTGCGTAATCCGGAGGCGGTCTCGAACCCGTTCTTCCAGCAACTGGGCGACTGGAGTATTTATCCGCTGATCGTGTTGTCCACAGTGGCTACCATCATTGCCTCGCAGGCGACTATTTCCGGCACCTATTCGATGACCAAGCAAGCCATTGCGCTGGGTTTTCTGCCGCGCATGAAGATCATTCAAACTTCTTCGAAAGAAATCGGCCAGATCTACATTCCGCTGGTTAACTGGCTGCAGTGGGGCGTGGTTGTTTTGGCGGTGCTGGCTTTCGGTTCTTCTTCCAACTTGGCGGCCGCCTATGGCATTGCGGTGACGGGCACCATGATAGCCACCACAGTGCTGTCTTTCTTTGTGCTGCGCTACGGCTGGAAATACAATCTGGCGCTGTGCGTCGGCGCCACCGGCTTCTTTTTCGTGATCGACGTTGCCTTCTTCTCAGCCAATATACTCAAGATCCTGCATGGCGGCTGGTTCCCGTTGTTGCTGGGCGCGGTCATGTTTACGGTGATGATGACCTGGAAACGCGGGCGTGAATTGGTGAGTGATAATTTGCAAAAACATGCGATTCCGCTGGAGGATTTTCTGGCTTCGCTGTTTACCGACCCGCCGCTACGGGTGCCGGGGGTGGCGATTTTCATGCGCGGCCCTGGCGACGGAGTGCCGCATGCGATGCTGCATAACCTGTCGCACAACAAGGTGCTGCACGAGCGGGTAGTGTTCCTGACCGTGTATCAGCACGATGTGCCGTGGGTGCCGTTCTCGGATCGCATCCAAATTCATGACCTGGGACACAATTGCTACCAGCTTGACATGCATTACGGCTTCAAGAACACGGCGGATATTCCCAAGGCGCTGGAATTGTCGAAGCAATATGCGCTCGATTTCAACATGATGGAAACCTCGTTCTTCATCGCCCGCCAGAACGTTATTGCCACCCCGGGTTCCGGCATGGCGCTGTGGCGCGAACAACTTTTTGCCGGCATGTCGCGCAATGCCCGCGATGCAGCCGACTACTATTGCATTCCGGCTAACCGTGTCATCGAGTTGGGTACGCAGGTCGAGATTTAAGTGCGTAGGATGGGTGCAACCCATCTTGTAAGTTAGATATGCGATGGGTTGCACCCATCCTACCCGATATATTAAGAATAGCGGGAGTATGCCAATAAATATGCACATTACCGCATATAAAATATACGGTAATGAAATATGCTACTGCTAGTATATTTATTCGCCGGGCTGCATCCGGCGCCACAGCGTAGTGCGGCTGATGCCCAAGTGTTTGGCGACGGCGGCGCGGTTGCCGTTGAAGCGAGCCAGAGTTTGGTGGATGTTTTCAATCTGCATCGTCGGGTGCTGTTCTAAGACAGGAGCCGTGCGCGCCATTTCTGCATCAGATGAAGACTGCAGCAATTCCGGCGCCACTTTCACCATAAATCCGGGCGAAATCGCCTGCAACGGTTCGGCTGCCAAAAATAGCGCCAGGCGCTCCATCAGATTGCGTAACTCACGCACATTGCCGGGCCAGGCATAACTTTGCAGCAACACGTCGCATGTATTGATTTCTGCCTGCAAGTTCGGATGCGGACGAGCGCCGAGCGCAGCCAGTGCGTTTTTCAGGCACCACACCGCCAACGCAATCAGGTCGTCGCACCGTTCGCGCAGCGGCGGCAGCGTCAGGCGCAGCACCGCCAGCCGGTAAAACAAGTCGGCGCGAAAACGCCCTGCGCGGATGCGTTGTTCCAGATCGCAATGGGTGGCGCTGATGATGCGCACATCGACCGGAATCGGCCGGGTGCCGCCGACGCGCACGATTTCACGCTCTTCCAGTACTCGCAGCAACCGGGTTTGCAGCGTCAACGGCATTTCGCCGATTTCATCCAGAAACAGCGTGCCGCGCTGGGCCGCTTCGAACAGCCCGGCGTGGCCACCGCGGCGCGATCCGGTGAATGCGCCTTCTTCATAGCCGAACAACTCGGACTCCAGCAGGGATTCTGCAATCGCGCCGCAATTGACGACGACAAAGGGCCGGTTGCCGGCCGCCATGCGCGGATTTTCGCGGTGAATCGCTTGCGCCACCAATTCCTTGCCGGTGCCGGTTTCGCCCTGAATCAGTACGGTGGCGGGGGACCTTGCATACAGCACCACGGTTTGCCGCAATGTTTCCATGGCACTGGATTCGCCGCGCAAATCGGTGATGCCGTGTTTGGCGCGCAAGGTGTCAGCCATACCCGCAGCCGCGGTCACCGGTGCGCCGCGCCCGCGCTGCGACTCCAGTTGCGTCAGTTTGGCGATTTCCAGCGCGTCGTCGAAGGCTTGCCGGATCGATGCGGCCGAATATACGAAGACTGCTGCCAGTCCTGCTTCCGCAGCCAGATCGGTAATCAGACCGGCGCCGACGATGGCTTTGATGCCGCTGGCTTTGAGTTCGTTGATCTGGGCCCGGGCGTCTTCCTCGGTAGCATATTTGCGCTGCGCAATGCGAAAGCCGAATGCGTTTTGAAATTCTTTCAGCGCCGGCATCGTGCTTTGATAGGTGATGATGCCGATGTCGGGCGTGATTTTGCGCGCGCGCGATAGCGCCTGCATCACGTCGAAGCCGCTGGCCTTGGCGATTACCACCGGCACCGACAAGCGGCTTTTCAGATAAGTGCCGTTGGAGCCGGCGGCTATCACCGCGTCGCAGCGTTCGGTTGCCATGCGCTCGCGGATATGGCGTGCCGCATCTTCAAAACCGAGATCAATCGGCTCGATGGTGGCGCGATCGTCGTATTCCAGCGTGATGTCGCGAAACAGGTCCGCCAAACGCGATACGGAAACGGTCCAGATGACCGGTTTTTCCTTGCTGCTGTCGTTCTGAAAGTGGGCGTTTGGATTGGGGCGCATGTTTCAATCCTGTTTCAATGTTTCAAATGAGGCGACGATTGTAACGCGTATTGAAACAAAACTTGCCCACATCAAGAAATCGCATGCCGCTGCACGTTACGCTGTAAGCTTCTCAAGCTAATGAATCGCAAGGTATTTTTAAATTTCTGATGCGCGCATGCCGGCATTTCCGTCAATGTGGCACGGCGATTGCAATACAGTGCGCAGTTAGCGTCAGTGAAACCTCTCAACAGATAAGGTGAAGACATGAGTTTGTATTCCGCAGGAGCCGCCTTCCGCAAGGCGATGCAAGAAGAGTCCCCGTTGCAAGTCATTGGCGCGATTAACGCCAACCATGCGCTGCTGGCCAAACGTGCCGGTTTCAAGGCGATTTACCTTTCTGGTGGCGGTGTCGCTGCCGGCTCGCTCGGTCTGCCCGACCTTGGGATTTCCAATCTGGACGATGTGTTGACCGACGTGCGGCGCATTACCGATGTCTGCGACCTGCCGCTGTTAGTCGATGTGGATACCGGTTTTGGTTCCAGCGCGTTCAATGTTGCGCGCACCGTCAAATCGATGATCAAGTTCGGTGCTGCCGCGCTGCATATCGAAGACCAGGTCGGCGCCAAGCGCTGCGGCCACCGTCCGAACAAGGAAATCGTCAGCAAGCAGGAAATGGTTGACCGCATCAAGGCTGCAGTCGATGCCCGTACCGACGAGAATTTCGTGATCATGGCGCGCACCGATTCGCTGGCAGTCGAAGGGCTGGAGTCCGCGCTGGAACGTGCCATCGCTTACGTCGAAGCTGGTGCCGACATGCTCTTTCCGGAAGCGATTACCGAGCTGGCGATGTACCAGAAGTTTGCCGCTGCGGTCAAAGTGCCGGTGCTGGCCAACATCACCGAATTCGGCGCTACGCCGTTGTTTACGGTGGAAGAGTTGAAGTCAGCCGATGTCAGCCTGGTGCTATACCCGCTGTCGGCTTTTCGCGCGATGAACAAGGCTGCCGAAAACGTATATACCGCAATCCGCCGTGACGGCTCGCAAAAGAATGTGATCGACACCATGCAAACCCGTATGGAACTGTACGACCGCATCAATTACCACGATTTCGAACAGCATCTGGACGCGTTGTTTGCGGCACAGAAGAAATAAGATATTTCCGTAGTGTATTCTCAGGTGTGCAGCCGCAAGCCTGCACACCTGAAACAGGATTCTTTCTCGTTAGGAAACAAAAAATGAGCGTACCGCAATTAGCAACTTTCAAGCCTAAAAAATCCGTCGCTTTGTCTGGCGTCACTGCAGGCAACACCGCACTGTGTTCCGTCGGCAAGAACGGCAACGATCTGCATTACCGTGGCTATGACATTCTGGATATCGCCGATACTTGCGAATTCGAAGAAATCGCCTATCTGCTGGTACACGGCAAACTGCCTACCGCAGCCGAACTCAAGGGCTACAAAGCCAAGCTGAAATCCTTGCGCGGCTTGCCTGCCAGCGTCAAGGCTGCGCTGGAAGCGCTGCCTGCCGCATCGCACCCGATGGACGTGATGCGCACCGGTATCTCTGTACTCGGCTGCACTCTGCCAGAAAAAGATGATCACAACGTCCCAGGCGCGCGCGACATCGCCGACCGTCTGATGGCGTCATTCGGTTCCATGTTGCTGTACTGGTATCACTTCAGCACCAATGGCAAACGTATTGACGTTGAAACCGACGACGAGTCGATCGGTGGCCATTTCCTGCACTTGCTGCATGGCGTGAAACCGTCCGCTGCATGGGAAAAGGCGATGCACACTTCGCTGATCCTGTACGCCGAGCATGAATTCAATGCGTCTACTTTCACCAGTCGCGTCATCGCCGGCACCGGTTCCGATATTTACTCCGCCATCACGGGTGGAATCGGCGCCTTGCGCGGCCCAAAACACGGCGGCGCGAATGAAGTTGCATTAGAAATCCAGAAGCGTTACGACAATCCGGACGAAGCCGAAGCGGACATCAAAAAACGCGTCGAAAACAAGGAAGTCGTGATTGGTTTCGGTCATCCGGTGTATACCGTGTCCGACCCGCGCAACAAGGTCATCAAGGAAGTTGCGCACAATTTGTCCAAGGAAGCCGGTTCGACTGCGATGTTCGACATTGCCGAGCGTCTGGAAACCGTGATGTGGGACATCAAAAAAATGTTCCCGAACTTGGACTGGTTCTCGGCTGTGTCGTATCACATGATGGGGGTGCCGACCGCAATGTTTACACCGTTGTTCGTGATTGCCCGTACTTCCGGCTGGGCTGCGCACATTATCGAACAACGCATCGATAACAAAATTATCCGTCCTTCCGCCAACTATGTCGGTCCAGACGATTTAAAATTCGTACCAATCGGCGAACGCTAGCCAATCCGGCCGGCGCGTATCGGTATTGGAGAAAATTATGATTGCCCTGAGACTGACATCCACCCTGATTTTCGCCGCCTTGTTAGCAGCTTGCGCATCCAAGGTGCCGCTGTCGGAAACCAAGCCGGCGCCAGTGGCTGCAATACCGATGTTGCAACCGGTGCCTGCCAAAACAGCTTTGATCGCCGGCAATTTTCGCTGTGAACTTGGCAATCAGGTCGACGTAAGTGCCGACCTGCAGCATCCGGACGCGATCAATGTAGCTTGGAAGGGACGCTCGTATCCGCTGCAAGCAGTCGCAACCTCCACCGGTGCGCTGCGCTATGAAGATACGGCCAGCGGCCATGTGTGGATTCAGATCCCGGCCAAATCCATGCTTTTGAATGCCAAGGCAGGCCAGCAGCTTGCCAATGAATGCAAGACCCGATAAATTTTTTTGAACAGGAATGTCGGCCACGACGACCTGCAGTTCGTGCCGTCCAAGGACCGTAAGTAAAGTCTGACCCCTGATCATTACACTCTTTCTGGACTAATCCGTGAACACCATAAACCGCAAGCCCCTACCGGGCACCAAGCTAGATTTCTTCGACACGCGTGCTGCGGTCGACGCGATCCAGCCCGGCGCTTATGACAAACTGCCGTACACCTCACGCGTACTGGCTGAAAACCTGGTGCGCCGCTGTGACCCGGCCACACTGAACGATTCCCTGAAGCAATTCATCGAGCGCAAGCGCGACCTGGACTTCCCATGGTTCCCGGCCCGTGTAATTTGTCATGACATTCTGGGCCAGACCGCACTGGTCGACCTCGCCGGCCTGCGTGACGCCATTGCCGCCCAAGGCGGTGACCCCGCCATGGTCAACCCGGTTGTGCCGACGCAACTGGTGGTGGATCACTCGCTGGCGGTGGAGTGCGGCGGTTTCGATCCGGATGCGTTCACCAAGAACCGTGCCATCGAAGACCGTCGTAATGAAGACCGTTTTGACTTCATCGACTGGACCAAAAAAGCGTTCAAGAACGTCGATGTGATCCCTCCGGGCAACGGCATCTTGCATCAAATTAACCTTGAACGCATGAGTCCGGTTGTGCAGGTAAAAGACGGCGTCGCCTTTCCGGATACCCTGGTCGGCACCGACAGCCACACCCCGATGGTCGACGCCCTGGGCGTGATCGCCATCGGCGTGGGTGGGCTGGAAGCTGAAAGCGTGATGTTGGGCCGCGCCTCCTGGATGCGTCTGCCGGACATCATCGGGGTGGAGTTGAGCGGCAAGCCTCAGCCGGGCATCACGGCGACGGACACCGTGCTGGCACTGACCGAATTCCTGCGCAAGCAAAAGGTCGTGTCCTCTTACCTTGAGTTCTACGGTGAAGGCGCTTCCCACCTGACGCTGGGCGACCGTGCGACCATCTCCAACATGACGCCAGAGTTTGGCGCCACCGCGGCGATGTTCTACATCGACGAGCAGACCATCAAATACCTGAAGCTCACCGGTCGTGACGATGCGCTGGTCAAGCTGGTGGAAATCTATGCCAAGGAAACCGGCCTCTGGGCGGACAGCCTGAAGAACGCCGAGTACGAACGTGTACTCAAATTCGACCTGTCTTCTGTAGTGCGCAACATTGCAGGGCCAAGCAACCCGCACAACCGCGTGCCGACTTCCGAACTGGCTGCGCGCGGCATCAGCGGCAAGGTCGAGAACGAGCCGGGGCTGATGCCGGACGGCGCCGTGATCATCGCCGCCATTACCAGTTGCACCAACACCAATAACCCGCGCAACATGATTGCCGCCGGCCTGATTGCCCGCAACGCCAATGCCCGTGGCTTAACCCGCAAGCCGTGGGTAAAAACTTCGCTGGCACCGGGGTCCAAGACGGTTCAGCTGTATCTGGAAGAAGCCAAACTGCTGCCGGAACTGGAGCAACTGGGCTTTGGCGTCGTGGGCTTCGCCTGCACCTCTTGCAACGGCATGTCCGGCGCGCTCGATCCTGTGATCCAGAAAGAAGTGGTGGAGCGCGACCTGTTCGCCACCGCCGTGCTGTCCGGCAACCGCAACTTCGACGGTCGCATCCACCCGTACGCCAAGCAAGCCTTTCTGGCTTCGCCGCCCTTGGTGGTGGCCTACGCCATTGCCGGCACCATTCGTTTCGACATCGAGAAAGACGTCTTGGGTATCGACACCGATGGCAAACCGGTGACCTTGAAAGACATCTGGCCGTCTGATGAAGAAATCGACGCCATCGTCGCTTCCAGCGTGAAGCCGGAGCAGTTCCGCAAGGTGTATATCCCGATGTTCGCCAAGCAGCAAGACGATGGCGAGAAGGTCAGTCCGCTGTACGAATGGCGTCCGCAGACCACCTACATCCGCCGTCCGCCTTACTGGGAAGGCGCGCTGGCCGGAGAACGTACGCTCAAGGGCATGCGTCCGCTGGCAGTGCTGGGTGACAACATCACGACCGACCACATGTCTCCGTCCAATGCCATCATGCTCAACAGCGCTGCCGGAGAGTACCTGGCGAAAATGGGCTTGCCAGAGGAGGACTTCAACTCCTACGCGACCCACCGTGGCGATCACTTGACCGCGCAGCGCGCTACTTTTGCCAATCCCACTCTGAAGAACGAAATGGTGGTGGTGGAAGGCAAGCTGAAAGCAGGTTCGCTGACTCGCATCGAGCCGGAAGGCAAGGTCACCCGCATGTGGGAAGCCATCGAAACCTACATGGAGCGCAAGCAGCCATTGATCATCATTGCCGGTGCAGATTACGGTCAGGGCTCCTCGCGTGACTGGGCTGCCAAGGGTGTGCGTCTGGCCGGTGTGGAAGCTATCGCGGCCGAAGGATTTGAGCGCATTCACCGCACCAACCTGGTAGGTATGGGCGTGCTGCCACTCGAATTCAAACCGGGTGTGAACCGCCTGACCTTGAACATCGACGGCAGCGAAACTTTCGACGTCATCGGTGACCATAAACCCGGTGCAACGCTGACGCTCGTGATCAATCGCAAGAACGGTGAGCGCGTTGATGTGCCAGTGATCTGTCGCCTGGATACGGCAGAAGAAGTGGCGATCTACGATGCAGGAGGCGTGTTGCAGCGCTTTGCACAGGACTTCCTCGAATCGTCCAAGGCTGCTTAAGAAACTGTCGTGCGGCGGAAAGCGCTTTGCTTTTCCGCCCTACGTGCAACGATTCCTCTGTACCCCTGTAGGGCGGAAAAGCGAAGCGCCTTCCGCCATAAGGAATAACGAGTAAACATTCATGACCCACGTACCCCAGATCAAGATTCCCGCCACTTACATGCGTGGCGGTACTAGCAAAGGCGTGTTCTTTCGCCTACAGGACTTACCTGCAGCCGCACAGGTCCCCGGCGCGGCGCGCGATGCGCTGCTGCTGCGTGTCATCGGTAGCCCGGACCCTTACGGCAAGCAGACTGATGGCATGGGTGGAGCGACCTCAAGCACCAGCAAGACCGTCATTCTGTCCAAGAGCAGCAAGCTTGAGCACGACGTCGATTATTTGTTCGGCCAAGTGTCGATCGACAAGGCATTTGTTGACTGGAGCGGCAACTGCGGCAATCTCTCCGCCGCCGTGGGCTCATTTGCCATCAGCAGCGGACTGGTCGAAGCCAGCCGCATCCCGCACAACGGTATGGCAATCGTGCGTATCTGGCAGGCGAATATCGCCAAGACCATCATCGCGCACGTGCCCATCACAGACGGTGCCGTACAGGAAACCGGCGACTTCGAGCTGGATGGCGTTACCTTCCCCGCCGCTGAAGTGCAGCTCGAATTCATGGACCCGGCCGCCGATGAAGAAGGCGCGGGCGGTTCCATGTTCCCAACCGGCAACCTGATTGACGATCTAGAGGTGCCGGGCATTGGCACGCTGAAAGTCACCATGATCAATGCAGGCATCCCGACCATCTTCGTGAACGCGGACGCCATCGGTTACACCGGCACAGAGTTGCAAGACGCCATCAATAGCGATGCCAAGGCATTGGCCAAGTTTGAGGCCATTCGTGCGCATGGCGCAGTGCGCATGGGCCTCATCAAGTACATTGATGAAGCTGCTAATCGCCAGCACACGCCGAAGGTAGCCTTTGTCGCCAAACCTGCCGATTACGTCTCCTCCAGTGGCAAACGCGTCGCTGCCAGTGACGTCGACCTGCTGGTGCGCGCAATGTCCATGGGCAAACTGCATCACGCCATGATGGGCACCGCAGCCGTTGCCATCGGTGCCGCCGCAGCGATACCGGGCACGCTGGTGAACCTTGCCGCTGGCGGCAGTTTGCGAGAAGCGGTGCGTTTCGGTCATCCCTCAGGCACCTTGCGAGTGGGTGCGGAAGCCAGTCAGGTCAACAATGAATGGACTGTGACAAAGGCCATCATGAGCCGCAGCGCCCGGGTGCTGATGGACGGCTGGGTACGTGTGCCCGGCGATGCATTCTGAGGAACAATGCTGCCGACTTCCGTGTCTCTCTAGACATGAAGTCTGCCAAGCGCCCGGAGCATGAATACGTTGATCTGATCTTCGTAGACCGGGTAACGAAAAGGCGTACAGGCAGATTGTCTTTACGCCTTTTTTATCACTGCTACTTGTGGTAAGTGAACAGTAAGCTGTTGACATTAATATTATTTTCTTAATATCGCTTGGTTCGCAAGCGCTTGGAGACTCGGAGAAGACATGAATTTCGCAAATATTTATAAAAATTCGATTGAACAACCGCAAGCATTCTGGGACGGCGAAGCCAAGCTGATCGACTGGCAGCAACCGTACTCGGAAGTGCTCGATTATTCAAAACCGCCATTCACCCAATGGTTTGTTGGCGGCAAGACCAATCTGTGCCACAACGCCGTCGATCGCTGGGTCGCCACCCAGGGCGAGAAAGCCGCGCTGATCGCGATTTCGACCGAAACCGGAACCGAGAAAGTCTATTCCTTCAAGGAATTGCAAGCTGAAGTCAGCCGCATGGCTGCCATCATGCAAACGCTGGGTGTGGGCAAGGGCGACCGTGTGTTGATTTACATGCCGATGATCGCCGAAGCCGCTTTTGCCATGCTGGCCTGTGCCCGCATCGGCGCCATTCATTCGGTCGTGTTCGGCGGCTTTGCGGCCCATAGTCTGGCCACACGGATCGAAGATGCGCAGCCGAAGCTGATCGTGTCTGCAGACGCCGGTTCCCGTGGCGGCAAGCCGATTCCTTACAAGCCCTTGCTGGATGAAGCGATTGCGCTTTCAACCCACAAGCCGGGCAAGGTGCTGCTGGTCAACCGCAACCTGGCCCCTATGAAACTGGTGGAAGGGCGCGATGTCGATTACGCAGCGCTGCGCGCGCAACACCTGGATTCGCAGGTGCCAGTGACCTGGCTGGACTCGAATGATCCATCCTACATTCTGTATACCTCCGGCACTACCGGCAAGCCCAAGGGCGTGCAACGCGATGTCGGCGGTTACGCGGTCGCTCTGGCTTCTTCGATGCGGCATATTTTCTGCGGCAATCCGGGCGAGACTTACTTTGCCACTTCCGATATCGGCTGGGTGGTCGGCCACTCGTATATCGTTTATGGCCCGCTAATCGCCGGCATGGCCACCATCATGTATGAAGGCTTGCCAACCTTGCCGGATGCCGGCATCTGGTGGAGCATCGTCGAGAAATACCAGGTTACGCGGATGTTCTCGGCTCCGACTGCGGTGCGGGTGCTAAAGAAGCAGCCGCAAGAATTCATGCAGAAATACGATCTGTCTTCGCTTAAGGCGCTGTATCTGGCCGGCGAGCCGCTGGACGAAACTACCTCGGCCTGGATTTCGGACGCTCTGGGCGTGCCTATTATCGATAATTACTGGCAGACTGAAACTGGCTGGCCGATCCTGTCGGTCGCCAAAGGCTTGGAAGACATGCCGACCAAGCTCGGCAGCCCTGGCGTTCCGATTCCGGGATTTAACGTCAAGCTGTTCAATGAATTGACCGGCGAAGAATGCGGCGCCAATGAAAAAGGCGTGGTCATGATCGAAGGCCCGCTGCCGCCAGGCTGCATGCAGACTGTGTACGGCGACGACGAGCGTTACGTCAGCACCTACTGGAGCGTTTTGAATGGCAAACATGTGTATTCGACCTTCGACTGGGGCATTCGCGATGCAGAGGGTTATTACTTCATCCTCGGCCGCACCGACGACGTAATCAACGTCGCCGGCCATCGGCTCGGCACGCGAGAAATCGAAGAAAGCATTTCCAGTCATGCCAATGTGTCGGAAGTCGCCGTGGTCGGTGTCGAAGACAAGCTCAAGGGGCAGGTTGCCGTTGCCTTCGTGATCCTGAAAAATCCCGCAGCAGCCAACACAGCGCAGGCGCAGCAAGTGCTTGAAAAGGAAATCATGGGCGTGGTCGATCGCCAGTTAGGTGCGGTGGCCCGTCCGGCCCGCGTGTATTTCATTGCCCAGCTGCCGAAGACGCGCTCCGGCAAACTGTTGCGACGTTCGATCCAGGCCATCTGCGAAGGGCGCGACCCGGGCGATATGTCTTCGATTGAAGACCCGACTTCGCTCAATCAGATCGAGGGCGCGCTCGGTAGTTGATTGAAGTAACAATGTCCACGAAAAGCACGAAAGTCACGAAAAAAGGGTGGCATCTGCAGCATGATGCCATTTAATCGCACATACATAGAGTATGCCAAATAACATGCCATTTACCGCATATAAAACCTGCGAAGAATGAAAATACCCGGTAGGTTGGTGCTGAGCGCAGCGAAGCCCAACAGCGCTGGCCGAATAATTTGCAAAGCCAGTGTTATCTATGAGTATTTTTAAAGAAGCAATAAAAATATGCGGTGAATGCCATGAAAACGACGATACTCCTTGTTTTTCAAGAAATGCATCGTGTTGCAAGGCTTGTTCGTGCTTTTCGTGTCTTTGGTGGACAATGCTTCTCTTTGAATGACTGAGGATAATATTCGATGACGTCCACCAATTCTGTTGTTGAACCAACCCGCGATGCCGGTTTGATCAATGCAGCCAGCAGCCTGCTGCTGGTAATCGATTTTCAGCAGCGGCTGATGCCGGCGATCGCGGATGGCGGGGCTGTGCTGCGCAATGCGCTGATACTGGCGCAGTCGGCACAACTGCTGGCGATTCCGGCACTGGCGACCGAGCAGTATCCGATCGGACTGGGCCACACTGCGCCCGGGATTGCCGCCATGTGTTGCGAGAGCATTGAAAAAACCACATTTGGCGCTTGCGGCACGCCAGCCTTTTTGGAGGCGCTGCAGCGCTTGGCTCCATGCAGCGCGCCGACCCTGCTGATCAGCGGTTGCGAAGCGCATGTCTGCGTGCTGCAAACTGCCTTGCAGTTGCATGCGCAAGGTTTCGATGTGCGGCTGGTGGTCGATGCGGTAGGTTCGCGCAGCGCGATCAGCAAGCACACCGCATTAGAGCGCATGCGTGCTGCCGGCATTGGGCTGGTCACCACAGAAATGGTGCTTTTCGAGTGGCTGCGCGACGCCAAACACCCACAGTTTCGGGACTTGTCCCGACTCATCAAGTAAATTTTAATGCGCCGGCCCCGGTTTTAACCCGGCGTCGGCAGCATGCTCACTCACGGTGACGCCAGTTCATCCGGCATCACGGCTTCGCGATAAACGATGTCGTGGTCTTCGGTCAGTGTTGCATCATAAAAATGTTTTAGTGCAATAATAAGCCGGGCAGCGAGCATCAATGCTGTTCTTGCTGGCGTCGTATGGCACTAATGACTGTTAATGCGCATGTCGTGATGGCTCTCCTGTTGTCTTAAATAATCGTTATGTATTAATTGTTAAGTATTAATTGTTAAGCATTGCCGCGACCACAGAGCCACATATGCGAACTGATGTTGACCACATAATGGCGTTGGACATATCCCGCAACAGCGCGGATTTTAATTTGCATCAGAGATCGCTGGCAGCGAACAATTTGACGTTAGCGCACCTCGCACGGGGTGCTCCTCTGGCCCAGACGCTGCGCTGTATTGTGAGCGGCATTGAAGATCAAAATCCCGACATATTGGGCGCTATTTTCCTGCTGGCTGAGGATGGCAATCGCCTGCATTTGGGTGCCGCGCCCAGCCTGCATCAGGACTACCTTCGCGCAATGGATGGCATGGCTACTGACGCTGGAGTATGGGCGCGTCAGCTTGCAACGGATGCCAGAATTGGCGCCGAATTTATCGAAGCAAGCCGATTCTGGCCCGGTTTTCGCGACTTGGCCCTGCAACATGGATTGAATCCATGCTCGGCGACCCTGATCCGCTCTGCCACAAACTGCGTGCTTGGAATTTTCATCGCCTATTCACAAAAGCCCGGGCGGGCCAGCGACCAGCATCGACAATCGATTGTCGATGTCATCGCTCTGGCATCGATTGCCATTGAGCGCAATATCGACCAAGCCAGGATAAAAAAGGCCGAGAATGCTTTGCGCGAGAGCGAAACGAGAATCGCGCTGGCAGTCGAAGGAAGCGGAACCGGAATTTGGGATCGGAATATCGCAACTGGCGAGATTCATTATTCAGCTGGCTGGAAAGCGATTCTAGGTTACACGGATTCAGAACTCACCAATCGGATCGAAGAAAGTTATACGCGTGTGCATCCCGATGACCTGGCTTTTGTACAAGCGGCAATCCAGGCACATTTTGATCAAAAATCAGAAAGCTATGCGGTGGAACACAGAATCCGCTGCAAGGATGGCGGCTACAAATGGATATCGAGTCGCGGCAAGGTTGTCAGCCGCAACATCGAAGGCAAACCGCTTCGCATGATAGGCACGACGACGGATATATCGGCCATGCGGGCGTTGTCCGACAGTCTGCAGCAGAGCGTCGACTTGATAACCTGTCTGACAAATGAAATTCCAGGTCTGGTATATCAACATCGCTTATTGCCGAATGGAGATGCGTTTTTCTCTTATGTCAGCGACGGCATCAGGGATATTTACGAGCTCACGCCAGAACAGGTGACCGATAATGTCTCTCTCATACATGAAATCATTCATCCGGATGACTTCGCAAATTATCGTGCTTCGCTCGATACATCCGCCGCCAGCCTGACGCCTTGGCATCTTGAATACCGCGTCATATTGCCCAGGCAAGGTCTGCGTTGGCGGAATGGGGAGGCGCGGCCGCGTCGATTGCAGGACGGCAGCACACTGTGGCATGGTTTTGTCACCGACGTTACCGAACGCAAGCGCATAGAGATTGAATTGCAGGAGTTCGCCACAATGGATTTCCTGACCCAATTACCCAACCGGCGCTATTTCATGGCGCGAATGGAAGAAGAACTGGCTCGAATTCAGAGCATTGCCGCCACGTGTACCGCAGTTCTGATGTGTGATCTTGATCATTTTAAAATAATCAACGACAGCTACGGTCATGCGACAGGTGACCTGGTGCTCAAGCATTTTGCAAACATCCTGCGTGATGCGCTGCGCAAGAACGATACTGTGGGCCGGGTAGGAGGCGAAGAATTTGCAATTATTTTGTCCGGTGTGGGTATCGCTGAGGCAAATATCTTCGCAAAACGAGTGCAAAAACAGATAGCTGAAACGCCTCTTGTTGTGGACAATAAGACAATCTTGGTAACAGTGAGTATCGGTATTGCTGTCATGAATGTGACCGATGCCAGCTCTGACGCATCTCTTTCTCGCTGCGACATGGCGCTATACCGTGCCAAGGAAAGTGGTCGTAACCGGATTGAAATTGCCGGTGAGTAGTATTCACGCCCGATCAGACTATTTTGAGCGACGGTTTCGGATCGAAGACCCGGCGGTACCATCAGTTCACGCTATTTCATTCCCGGCGGAACAGCGCCAACCTGGCAACTTCGCGCGATAGTAGCAACAGTCATTCCAGCGTCGCAATTACCGGCGTGTGATCCGACGGTTGCTCCCATTTGCGCGGAACCCGGTCGATGATGCAGGCGCTGCAGCGCTGCACCAGTGCTTCACTTAGCAGAATATGGTCGATGCGCATGCCCTTGTTGAGGCGGAATCCCAGTTGCCGGTAATCCCACCAGCTATACGATTTCGGCTCCTGTTTAAATAGACGAAAAGCGTCTTTCAGCCCGAGATTAAGCAAACGGTCGAAGGCGGCGCGTTCTGCATCCGAGCACAGGATTGCACCTTCCCATGCGACCGGATCATATACGTCGGCATCTTCCGGCGCGATATTGTAGTCGCCCAGCAGTGCCAGATTCGGATGGGCCTGATGCTCCTGTTGCAGCCAGTTGCGCAAGGCCTCCAGCCATTCCAGTTTGTAGCGGTATTTATCCGAATCGACCGATTGCCCGTTCGGGATGTAGGCGCAGACAATGCGGTTGCCTTCAATGGTAGCGGCGATGATGCGCTGCTGTTGGTCGGCAAAGAGCGGATTGTTCTTGACCACATCGGTGATCGGGTGGCGCGACAGGATGGCGACGCCGTTATAAGTTTTCTGGCCGCTAAACGCGACCTGATAGCCGGCCGCCTCGATTTCTGCCACCGGGAATTTATCGTCAGTGAGCTTGGTTTCTTGCAGACACAATATATCGACCGGGTTAGCGGCAAGCCATTGCAGCACTTGCGGCAGGCGGACTTTAAGCGAGTTTACATTCCAAGTGGCAAGTTTCATGCAGGCGGCTTAGTAACGTGTAAGAAATAAGTTGCGGATTTGGACGTGTCCGGCGGGATGCGATGCAAGGCGTGAGGAGGAGTCATAGCGCGCTATGACGACGACGAGCAACGCCGCAGCGCGCCCGCCAGACACGGAACAAATACGCAAATTATTTCGCGCACGTTCTATTGTGCCCGGTTGATCAGAAAAGCAGTTAGCAGCGATACCGGACGTCCGGTTGCGCCTTTGGCTGCTCCGGATTTCCATGCGGTGCCGGCGATATCCAGATGGGCCCAGGTGTATTGCTTGGTGAAGCGCTCCAGGAAGCAGGCCGCAGTAATGCTGCCTGCTGCCGAGCCGCCGATATTGGCGATGTCGGCAAAATTCGACTTCAGTTGTTCCTGATAACTGTCTTCGATCGGCATGCGCCAGACGGTGTCGCCGGTGGCGCGGCCGGCGGCCAGCAATTCGTCGGCAAGAGCGTCGTGCGCGGCGTCGTGACGGGTGAAAAGTCCGGAATTATGATGGCCCAGCGCTGTGATGCAGGCTCCGGTCAGTGTCGCGATGTCGACCACTGCAGCCGGTTTGAAGCGCTCGGCGTAGGTCAGCGCATCGCACAATACCAGGCGGCCTTCGGCATCGGTATTCAAGACTTCGATGGTTAGTCCGGACATCGAGGTCACGATGTCGCCCGGTTTGGTGGCGCGGCCCGATGGCATGTTTTCACAGGTCGGAATGATGCCGATGACGTTGAGTTTCAAGTGCATTTCACCGATTGCGCGGAAAGTGCCAAGCACCGATGCTGCACCGCACATGTCGTACTTCATCTCATCCATGCCGAGGCCGGGCTTGAGCGAAATGCCGCCCGTATCGAAAGTGATGCCTTTGCCCACCAGCACCGTAGGCGCATCCTTCGCCTTGCCGCCCATGTGCTTGAGGACGATGAATTTTGGCGGCTCTTCGCTGCCGTTGGTGACCGACAGGAAGCTGCCCATCTTGAGCGCCTGCAATTGCTTGTGGTCGAGTACTTCGATGCCGAATTTGTAATCCTTGGCGAGTTCTTTAGCAGTGTTTGCCAGATAAGTTGGGGTGCAGACGTTGGCCGGCAGATTGCCAAGATCCTTGGTCAGGTCGATGCCATTGGCCAGAGCCAAACTCTGGGCTAATGCTTGCTTTGCTTCAGTTGCAGCAGTGGCGTCGATGGCAAAGGCAATTTTCTTGACGCCGCCTTGGGCTGCTTCTGGTTTGCTCTTCTGACTATCGCAACGATAGGCGTTTTCACGCACCGCCAGCGTTATGCAGCGAATCGTCCAGGCGACATCACGGTCTTTAACCGCGGCCAGTGGCAAGGCGATCAGCGCATCGCCAGCGCCCAGGGTGGCGAATGCGCGCGCGGTTGCTTGTGCCGCTTGGGTGAAATTCTTGTCGCTGACGGTTTCATCAAGGCCCAGGCCGACTAGTAACACTCTGGCTGCGCTCACGCCATCGAGGGTGCGCAACAGCAAGGTGGAACCGGCCTTGCCGCTGATGTCGCCGGATTGCATTGCAGCGCTGATGGCGCCCTTTTGGTCAAGTGCCTGTGCCGCTTGCGTCAGTTT
The DNA here is from genome assembly GCF_055694025.1 of Gelidimonas diazotrophica. Taxonomy (NCBI): domain Bacteria; kingdom Pseudomonadati; phylum Pseudomonadota; class Betaproteobacteria; order Burkholderiales; family Oxalobacteraceae; genus Gelidimonas; species Gelidimonas diazotrophica. The sequence goes on along the minus strand of NZ_CM146349.1, from coordinate 2,011,166 downwards.
GCTGTTTTCATACACGCCAACTGCGATGCAGCCGGTTTTGGCACTGTCGAGAGTGTTCTTTGTGTCGATTGTTTTTATGCTAAAGTCCACGGCTAATTCCTCAGTCCTTTGATCAACTTTTAATTATAGTCTTCGAATGATCTTTCAGCGTGCGCTTCAACGCGAATTGGTGAGTACTGCAGGCGCCGTTTTCACGACACTTTTTACCATCACCATCACCGTGATGTTGATTCGCGTCCTGGGCCAGGCTGCCGGCGGCAGGGTTGCATCTACCGATGTGGTGCAGTTGATCGGGTTTTCGGCATTGAATTACCTGCCGATAATCCTGATCCTGACCGGATTTATTTCGGTGCAACTGGTCGTCAGTCGCTGGTACCAGGATTCCGAAATGGTGGTCTGGTTCGCATCCGGCCTAAGCCTGACGCGCTGGATCAGGCCGATACTGGGTTTCGGCGTTCCCATCATCCTGTTAACGGCGCTCCTGAGCTTCATGGTCACGCCATGGGCCAACAGCCAGAGCGCAGAGTTCCGGGAGCGTTTCGAGAAACGCGAGGATATCTCGCGGGTTTCGCCGGGCAAATTTCAGGAATCCGCATCGGCCAACCGTATATTTTTTGTGGAAGGCTTGTCCGGCGACCTCAGCCACGTACAGAATGTCTTCGTCAACACCATCAAGGACGGTCGCAACAGCGTCGTGGTCGCTAAGGAAGGTACGATTGAGATTGATGAGCGCGGCGACAAATTTCTGGTAATGCGCAAAGGCCGGCGTTATGAAGGCATACCGAGTGCGCCGGATTTCCGGCTGATGGAGTTTGAGCGTTACAGCGTACTGGTGACAGCGAACACGCAAGCCGTGGTGGGCGACAAGACTGCACGCTCGTTACCGATAAACGCGCTGCTGGCCGACCGTAGCGTCTATAACATGGGAGAAGTGCTGTGGCGTATTTCGCTGCCGATGATGGGCGTTTTATTGATGTTGCTGGCGGTTCCGCTGAGTTTCGTCAATCCCCGCGCCGGCCGCTCGGCCAATCTGATCATCGCCCTGTTGCTGTTTGTTACTTATAGCAATATGGTGAGCTTCTTTCAGGCCTTGGTAGTGCAAAACAAATTGCCGTTCGGCATGGCGTGGTGGCCGATCCACTTGATGGCGGTGCTTCTTATTGCCGCGCTGTTTTCCTGGCGCCTGAACGTGAATAGCCGTTTCCATCCTTTGGTGATCTGGTCCAGATGCAAGCATGCCAATAGCGCTGGAAGGGCCGCGCAATGAAAGTCCTGCAGCGTTATTTTACTGTCGAGATACTGCGTTCGGTACTGTTCGTCCTGATCGCTTTCCTGGCGCTATTTGCGTTTTTTGATCTGATCGCCGAGTTGCAGTCGATAGGACAGGGCGGTTACCGGTTGCAGCACGCATTCCTGTATGTATTGCTGAGTTTGCCGGGCTACGCTTACGAACTGATGCCGATTGCGGCGCTGATCGGGACTATTTATGTGCTGGCGCAATTTGCCTCGCGATCCGAATTCACTATCATGCGGGCCGCCAGCATGTCGACCGTCATGGCGGGCTGGATGTTGGCCAGGATCGGTCTGATTCTGGTGCTGCTGACTTTCCTGATGGGTGAATTTGTGGTGCCGGCCAGCACCCGGTTGGCCGAGGCACTGAAGTTGCGGGTTCAAGGTTCGTCGCTGTCGCAAGGATTTCGGACCGGCTTATGGACCAAGGATGTGATCCGGTCGGACGGCATCGGCGGCGACCCGATCGGTTCGCGCTTTCTCAATGTCAGCGAACTGCGTACCGACGGTCAGTTGCGCGGCGTAAAAATCTATGAACTTGATCTCGAGTTTCACATGACTGCGCTGATTTTGGCCGAAAGCGCCGAATATGTCGGTGCGCACATCTGGCGCTTGAAAAATGTTGCGTCAACCCGCTTCCCGGCTGTGGGATTTGAAGATAATGCGGCGAGCCGGGTCGCGATCGAAAAACTGCCGAGTCAGGACATGGCGTCCGAAATCACGCCGGAAATCCTGTCGGTACTGTTCGCGGACCCGGACCGCATGTCGGCGATCGATCTTGCCGCGTATACCAAACACCTGGAAGATAACAAGCAAGGTACCGAGCGTTATGAAATCGCCTTCTGGAAGAAAGCCATTTATCCGTTTGCGATCCTGGTGATGATGGCGATGGCCTTGCCGTTTGCCTATCTGCATTTCCGCTCAGGCGGCGTTAGTCTGAAGATTTTTGCCGGGATCATGATAGGCGTGAGTTTTCAGTTGATCAACAGCCTGTTTTCGCATCTGGGATTGTTAAACACATGGCCCGCGTTCGCAACTGCGGCATTGCCGAGCGCGCTGTTTCTGCTGGCGGCGCTGAGTGCATTATGGTGGGTTGAAAGACATTGATGAAGCCACAACGCGCATTGGTCTTGTTCGCACATGGCGCCCGCGATCCGCGCTGGGCGGCGCCGTTCCAGAAACTGCAACAGATCACGCAGCAAGCACAGCCGGACATTATGGTCTGCAACGCCTATCTTGAATTTATTCAGCCTGATTTGCCTACTGCGGTAGCACAACTGGTGCAGGCGCAATGCGGCGACATCACCATCGTTCCGGTATTTTTGGGGCAGGGCGGCCATGTGTTGCGCGATTTGCCGCTGCTCATGGCCGGGCTGCGCGAACAGTATCCGGGCTTACAGTTGAAGCAGGTGGATGCGGTCGGCGAAGATGCGTCGGTGTTGCAGGCTATGGCACAGTATTGTCTGGGCGCTATGGATTTGGTTTGAATGCCGATGACTGCCGAAGTGCAGTGGCTTAGTAACTGTTCAGTTCCTAAGGGAGATTGTGAAACCGAAGTATGTTTCTGTAGGAGCGCACCCGGGCGCGACTGGATTGCGCATCGCTACCGCTGATCGCGCCCAGGTGCGCTCCTACAAAATCGCAACACTGCGAGCTTGATTTACATGCTAACTGAACAGTTGTGTTATTTAATAAATATGTGGGGTATGCATTAAAACAATGCCATTCCCGCATTGTTTCATTGCACTCATGAAAAATACATTAGTGTGTATTTTTTTCTATTCAATTTAACGCTGTGCCATCGCCTGTCCTATCATCACCAGCACCGGGCCGACCATGCCAGGTAACCCATGCGCCAAATCCGCCAGGCATAGGCGCATGATTTTCTGATTCTCGCGGCTGCAGTTTTCGACCACGATGACGGGTGTGCTGCCGCTGCGCCCCAACGACAGCAGCTTTTGCGCGGTGGCGGCGGCTTCGCGCCCACCCATGTATTGCACCAACGTATCGCAATCGGGCAGGGTGGTTTGCTCGGGATGGTTCGGTGCCGCGCTGGAGGTGAAAAAAGCCACGCTGCGGGCAATGCCGCGTTTGGTGAGTGGCTGTTGGGAGGCCGCTGCGGCGGCAAATGCGGTGGTGATGCCGGGCACGATCTCAACCGCAATGCCTGCAGCTTCAAGTGCCTGCAGCTCTTCGTCGGCGCGTCCGAACAGCATCGGGTCGCCGCCTTTCAAGCGCACCACCAGGCTATAACGCCTGGCGCAATCCACCAATTGTTCATTGATGAATGGTTGCGCGGTGGAGCGCAGGCCGGAACGCTTGCCCACCGGGATCTTGATTGCCTGCGGGCACAGCGCCAGCATTTCTTCTGTGACCAGTGCGTCGTGCAGCACCACCTCGGCTTGCGCCAGAATGCGGGCGCCGCGTACTGTAATCAGATCTGCAGCGCCTGGTCCGGCACCGATCAGAACGACTTTTCCTGCCGGTATCGTCATGTTGCTTTTGCTTTCAGCAGGTTTGTGGAAAAAGTGCGTGTTGGGCTGGTAGGGGCGGGTTCCAAACCCGCCCTCGTACTATGGTTGCGTATGGTTGCAAAAAGGCGGGTTTGGAACCCGCCCCTACTTCAATCGAGTCTGATCATCCCTGCGGCAACGGTCTGATGCGTGACTTCGTCAATCAGGATGAAGGCGCCGGTGGTGCGGATCGCATCGTAGGCATCGGCGGCCAGTGCTTGCTGCACATTGATGCTGACGCGGGCGATGTCGTTGAGCTTGACGCTATCGGAAACGCGTTTTTGCTGGGTGTTGATGTCCAGCAGCGTCTCTATTTTCGTGATCTTGGCAGCAACCTGTTTGGTGGTGTGCTTGAGCCAGTACTTGCGACGCAAGTCGAGCGGTTCTTCCGACAGCCAGCAGACATCGGCATTCACCGTCTTGAGCAGGGTCGCCGGGCGTTCTGCGGATGCCAGCATGTCGCCGCGCGAGATGTCCAGATATTCGTCGAGCAGGATGGTGACGGATTGGCCCACTACGGCGGATTCCAGCGAACCTTCCAGCGTCAAAATATCTTTCACCGTGGCGCTCTGGCCGCTGGGTTGCACTACCAGTTTGTCGCCCTTGCGCACCATGCCGGCTTCGATGCGTCCCATGTAACCACGGAAATCATTGGCTTCATGGCCGTTATGGCGCGCCACCAGTTGCACCGGGAAGCGCAACGGTTCATCGTGCGATTCGTCGTAGACGCTCAGAGATTCCAGTAATTCGATCAGCGTCGGGCCTTGGTACCACGGCATCTTGTCGCCGGCAGTCACCACGTTGTCGCCGGTCAGAGCGGACAGCGGGATCGGATGGATGTCTTTCAGTCCGAGTTGCTGCGCGAATTCCTGATAGGCGGCCACGATGCGGTCATAGACAGTTTGATCATAATTGACCAAATCCATCTTATTGACGGCGACGATCACGTGCTCGATTTGCAGCAAGTGGGCGATGGTCGAATGGCGTTTGGTCTGGATCAGCAATTCAACACTGCCGTCATCACCGAGCTTCACTTTGGAAACATCCACCAAAATAATCACCGCATCGGCGGTCGATGCACCGGTCACCATGTTGCGCGTGTATTGCTCATGGCCCGGGGTGTCGGCGATGATGAACTTGCGCTTGGGGGTGGCGAAATAGCGGTAAGCAACGTCAATCGTGATGCCTTGTTCGCGTTCGGCTTCCAGACCGTCGGTTAGCAATGACAAATCAATCGTGTCGCCCACGGTGCGTTTGTGCTTGGCGCGTGACATGGCGTCGAGTTGATCGGCGAAGATGCCTTTGCTGTCAAACAGCAGACGTCCAATCAGCGTGCTCTTGCCATCATCGACGGAACCTGCGGTGATGAAACGCAGCAGGCCGCGTTCTTTTTTCGATTCGCTCAGTACGGATTCAGAAACGATTGCGTTCATCAGAAATAACCTGCTTTCTTGCGTTTTTCCATGGAGGCTTCGGATGTTTGGTCATCCATGCGGGTTGCGCCGCGCTCGGTAATTTGGGTAATGGCGGTCTCGGCAATAATCGCCGCGACGGTCGCGGCGTCGGAGGCGACTGGGCAAGTGCAAGAGATATCGCCGACGGTGCGGAAACGCACGAGCTGCGTCTCGACAGTCTCGCCTTCTTTGACGGGTGTCAGATCGGTTAGCGGCACCAGCAAGCCGTTGCGCGGGATCACCTGGCGCTGATGGGCGAAGTAGATCGACGGCAGTTCCAGTTTTTCGCGCTCGATGTATTGCCAGATATCGAGTTCGGTCCAGTTGGAAATCGGGAACACGCGCATGTTTTCGCCCGGATGGACGCGGGTGTTGTACAGGTCCCAGAGTTCCGGGCGTTGCGCTTTCGGGTCCCATTGGCCGAATTCGTCGCGGAAGGAAAAAATGCGTTCTTTAGCGCGGGCTTTTTCTTCATCACGGCGGGCGCCACCGATGCAGGCATCGAACTTGAATTCTGCGATGGTTTCCAGCAGGGTCACCGCTTGTGCCGCATTGCGCGAATCGGTTGCCGGATTACGCAAGCGCACTGTGCCGCGCTCCATCGAACCCTCGACCGAGCGCACGATCAAACGTTCGCCCATTTCGGCGACACGGCGGTCGCGAAATTCGATCACTTCGGCAAAGTTGTGGCCGGTGTCGATGTGTACCAGTGGGAATGGAAATTTGCCGGGACGGAAGGCTTTTTCGGCAATACGCGTCAGTACTACGGAATCCTTGCCGCCCGAGAACAGCAATGCCGGATTTGCACATTCTGCCGCCACTTCGCGCATGATGTGGATCGCTTCGGATTCCAGCCAATCCAGATGGCGATTGCTGGCGGCATCTATAAAGTGTTTTTCAACTGCATTATTCATGATTTTTTTATGCCGATTATTGTGCCGCTACAGGTTTAATACGAATGAGTTTGCCATCGACGACGTGCAGGCCGCATTCTTTGGTGTCGGGGTTTTCCCACCACCAGCGTCCGGCGCGTACATCTTCACCGGGTTGAATGGCGCGGGTGCAAGGTTCGCAGCCGATCGACGGATAGCCTTTGTCGTGCAGCGCATTGTAAGGCACGTTGTTGCTGCGAATGTAGTGCCAAACGTCTTCTTCCGACCAGTCGGCTAGCGGATTGAACTTGGTCATGCCGTGGGCGCTGTCTTGTTCTTGCACGTCTAGCGCCGCACGGGTGCTTGATTGGCTGCGTCGTTGACCGGTGACCCAAGCCTTGTTGCCTGTCAGCGCGCGACCTAGTGGTTCGATCTTGCGGATGTGGCAGCATTCCTTGCGCAAGTCGATGCTTTCATAGAACGCATTCAAGCCTTTCTGTTGCACATAGGCGTCCACTGCCGCAGGTTCGGGCCGATACAGCGCCACATCGTAGCCGTAGGTTTCCTTGATCCGATCAATCACGTTCAGGGTTTCGGCGTGCAGACGGCCGGTCTCCAGCGTGAAGATGCCAATCGGTAGCGCGGCACGCAGGATCAGATCGGTCAGCACCATGTCTTCGGCCGCCAGACTGGAGGCGAACACGGCTGGCGTGAAGTCGCTGGCGATGCGGCTTAGTGTCGCTTTGGTAGCCAAAACCAGTGCGTCATAATTGTCATTGTCTACGTCGTTGCTCACGTCGTTGCTCACGTCGTTGCTCATACCGCGGCTCCGCTGCGTTGGGCGCGGCGAAACAGCGGTGATTTTTCATCCCACGAAGTTTGGTATTTTTCTGAAAAATCAAACAATCCCTTGAGCGCATCTTCAATGCTGCGGTCGGCGCGGGGTGCGAACGCGTCAAAGCCAACGCGCTGCATGTAAAACAGTTGGTCGCGCAAGACGTCGCCAATGGCGCGCAATTCGCCGCTATAACCGAGGCGGGCACGCAGATTGTAGGCAATCGAGTAACCCCGGCCATCGGTGAATTTCGGGAAATCCACCGCGATCACGCTGAACTGATCGACTTCGCCCTGCAATGCCTCGGGCCGCTCGTCGCTGGCAAACCAGACTCCCAGCTCAGGGCGATTTTTCAGAACGTCTTTTTGTGCTTGCCAGACTGGTAGCGGCACGATGACACGGCCTTCCGTCACGCTGACGGTCTCGGCGCTTTGGTCTTCAGTCAGACGCAAAACGCCCCAGTCGTCGCTGACAATCGCCTTGTTTTTGATGATGCGTGTGGTCGGGTTAGGCATATGCGTCTTCTCCTGCTGCTTGTTCGATTTTAATCGGCGTGGCGTACACAAATTCCTTGAATGGCGTAATGCCCAGACGCTGCACGGTGTCGATGAAGCGTTCGTGTTCGATGCGTTCGCGCATGTACACCTGAATGATGCGGTCGATTACTTCCGGCATCTGATGGGCAGAAAAAGAGGGTCCGAGAACCTTGCCGAGGGTGGCGTTATTGCCCTGGGCTCCACCGATCGAGACTTGATACCACTCGCTGCCATCCTTATCGACTCCAAGAATGCCGATGTTGCCGACATGGTGATGGCCGCAAGCGTTGATGCAACCGGATATATTGAGTTCGATATCGCCGATGTCGTGCAGATAATCGAGATTGTTGAAACGGCGCGTGATGTCGAGCGCAATCGGGATTGATTTGGCATTCGCCAGCGAGCAGAAATCACCGCCCGGGCAGCAGATAAGATCGGTCAGCAGACCAATATTCGGGGTTGCCAAACCATGCGCCTTAGCTTCTTTCCAGAATGCAAACAGGTCGGTATTGCGCACATCGGCCAGCACCAGATTTTGCTCATGCGTGACGCGCAGTTCGCCGAAGCTGTAACGGTCCGCCATATCTGCGATGAAATCCATCTGATCGGCGCTGACGTCACCCGGCGCCACCGCCGGATTTTTCAGCGACAGCAGGACCGCGTTGTAGCCGGCAACTTTGTGCGGTTTGACGTTGCGCTTCATCCAGTTGGAGAACGGCTTATTTTCGGACTTGTGCTGTTCCAGGGCAGCATCGGCGGCCGGCAAAGTTTCGTAGTCGGGCGGCGTGAAGAAGGCGGTAACGCGGTTCAGCTCTTCCTCGGTCAGAGTGCTGGGGCCATCTTTGATGAGGCTCCATTCTTCTTCGACCATACGGCCAAATTCTTCCGCGCCGAGCGTCTTGACCAGAATCTTGATGCGCGCTTTGAATTTGTTGTCGCGCCGGCCGTATTCGTTATAGATGCGCAGAATCGCTTCCAGATACGACATGACGTGCTGCCACGGCAGGAATTCGCGAATTACCGAACCCAGGATCGGAGTGCGGCCCATGCCGCCGCCGACCATGACCTGGAAGCCGACTTCTCCGTCAGCGCTGCGTATTACATTGAGGCCAATGTCATGCACTGCGATCGCCGCACGGTCTTCCAGCGCACCGTTCAGGGCGAATTTGAACTTGCGCGGCAGATAGGCAAATTCCGGATGAAAGGTGCTCCATTGGCGCAGAATTTCCGCAAACGGGCGCGGATCGATGATTTCATCGGCCGCAACGCCGGCATATTCATCGGAAGTGATATTGCGAATGCAATTGCCGGAAGTCTGGATCGAATTGATCTCGACGCTGGCCAGATGTTCCAGAATGTCGGGAGTGTCTTCGATATTGATCCAGTTGTACTGAATGTTTTGGCGGGTTGTGAAATGGCCATAGCCACGATCATATTTGCGCGCAACGAATGCCAGTTTGCGCATTTTGGTCGATGACAGCAGGCCGTACGGAATGGCGATGCGGAACATATAGGCATGGCGCTGCATGTACAGGCCATTTTGCAGACGCAAAGGGAGAAACTCTTCTTCCGTGAGTTCGTCGCACAGGCGTCGCCGCACCTGATCGCGGAATTGCGCGATGCGTTCTTTCACCAGTTGGTGATCGTAGTGGTCGTATTTATACATCTGCGTTCCTTAAAAAATCTGTTTTGCGAGTACACATTCTGAGTACGGATTCAGAGCACCAGTTTTAACGCCACGCCGGTCAGTGTGGTTGCCAGCAAGCCACGCAGGAATCTCTCCGGTACTGCACGGGCCGCCCACGAGCCCAGCATGATGCCTGGCACCGAGCCCAGCAACAAAGTGCCGAGCAGAACCCAGTGGATCGAGCCCAGCCACCAGTGGCCGAAAGCTGCGATGGCTGTGAGCGGCACAGCATAGGCGATATCGGTGCCGACGACTTCGGCGGCGCTCATTTTTGGATACAGCATGACCAGCAAAGTTGCACCGATGGCGCCGGCGCCGATCGATGACACCGTCACCAGAGTGCCGAGCACGGCACCGGCGAAGATGGTCGCTCCAGTCAGTTTTGATCCATGCAACTGCTTTTCGGGATGGGCATTTAACCACGTAATCATGCGGCTCTTGAAGAGTAGCGCGACGACGGTCAGCATTACCGAGCCGGCGATCGAGTAACGAATGATCTGGCCCATGCTGTCGGTCAAGCCGCCAAAATATTTCAGGATCAGCGTGGTAATAATTGCGGCCGGCAATGCACCGATGCACAGGCGTTTGACAACCGCCCAGTTTACCGTGCCGCGCAAGCGATGGGTGAAAGTGCCGGCAGATTTAGTGATGGCAGCGAAAGCCAAATCGGTGCCGACCGCAACGGTCGGGTTGATGCCGAACAGTAAGGTGAGCAAAGGCGTCATTAATGAGCCGCCCCCGACACCTGTCAGACCGACCAATAAACCCACCGCAAAACCAGAAGCTACATAAGAAATAGTCATAACACCCCGCGTATAATGAAGGCAATAGTAATAAACCACGGCCACATTCCAAACTACAAAGTATTTATTTGCTTATATGGTTATGCGGTATGTGATGCCGATTGTTCATGAGAACTTACTGATGCTGCGTTGTTTTGCGTTATGTTTGCCGGATTGCGAGCACCATCATCGGTCCTAAAAAAAATTCTTTATAGCAATAAAATCAGGTAAATGACCTGGGAAAATCCATGAATCTCCATCAATTGCGCTTCGTGCGTGAAGCCGTCCGACAAAATTTCAATTTGACCGAAGCTGCCAAGGCGCTGTTTACTTCACAGCCGGGTGTGTCGAAAGCGATCATCGAACTGGAAGAAGAACTGGGGGTGGATATTTTTACCCGCCACGGCAAGCGGGTTCGCGGCCTGACCGAGCCGGGGCACGAAGTGTTGAAGTCGGTCGAGCTGATCCTGCAGGAAATCGATAGCTTGAAACGCATCGGTAAAGAGTTTGCGGCGCAAGACAGCGGCAGCTTTACCATCGCCACCACGCATGCCCAGGCCCGCTACATGTTGCCAAAAGTGGTGCAGGCGTTTACCCACAAATATCCGAAAGTGCGTTTATGCTTGCTGCAAGGAAACCCAAAGCAAGTAGTCGAGATGGTACTGAAAGATCAGGCCGACATCGTGATCGCCACCGAAGCGATTGCCAGTATCGAGGGTTTGCTCTCGTTTCCGTGTCACCAGTGGGAGCATATCGTGGTGGTGCCCATGGATCATCCGCTGCTGAAATCGAAGCCGATTACGCTCGAAGAGATCGCCACCTATCCGCTGATTTCCTATGACAGCGCCTTTTCCGGCCGCAACAAGATCGATCATGCGTTCGCCTTGCGTGGCTTAAAGCCCGATGTACTGCTGGAAGCGATCGATGCCGACGTCATCAAGACCTATGTCGAGCTCGGCATGGGCGTAGGCATCATCGCCGGCATGGCTTATGATGCCGAGCGCGATAAAAACCTGCAAGCGATCCCGGTCGGCCACCTGTTCGGCATGAATGTCTCACGCGTGGCAGTCAAAAAAGGCGCTTATCTGCGCAGTTATGTCTATACCTTTATCGAATTGCTCACGCCGACACTCAACCGCAAACTGATTGAGCGCGCGATGAGCGGCGAAAAAGAAAGTTACGAATTATGAAATTATTACCAGGAAATAACGTTTGATGACTACCTTGCATACCGAATTAAGTGCGTATTACACCAGCCTCGCCACCGCCAACCATAGCGGCGAGGGCGTTTATACGCAGCCCGACCGGCAGCATGAGTTCGCCCTCCTGCGCGAACGCGTGGCCGAACTGGTGCAAGGGCACAAAGTGCTGGAGCTGGCGTGCGGCAGCGGTTACTGGACTGCGGCAATGGCAGGCACGGCAGATTTTGTGCTGGCAACCGACAACAATCCGCTGATGCTGAAAGCAGCGCAAGCGCGGGATTTGCCGGGACAGAAGGTGCAAATCGCCCAGATCGATGCCTTTGAGGTCGATTTTTCGAACGATTACACGGCTTGCTTCGCCGGATTTTTCTGGGCTCACGTCAAGCGTGAGCAGCAAACCGACTTGCTGGCGCGCTTGCGCAAAATCACGGGCAAAGATGGATTGTTGATATTGATCGATGACAACTATCTGGAAGCAGATACAGCGCCAGTGGCGCGTACCGATGCCGAGGGCAACACCTACCAGATTGAAACCCTGGCCGACGGAGAGCGCTACGAATATGTCAAAAATTTCCCTACTGATAGCGCATTGCGCAAGAAATTTGCCGGCGTCGCCAAAGATATCCGCATCCTGCGCTTGCAGCACACCTGGTTGATGAGTTGCCGGCTTAAGTAGGGGTGGGTTCCAAACCCACGCTTGCGCCATCAAAATACGAGGGCAGGTTTGGAACCTGCCCCTACGCGCTGGTTGTTCGGCTACCTGTATCGCTATTATCCAGACAGTATTTTCAATGCCGCACTAAAATAGAGCGGAAAACAAGGTATTTATCATCATACCCCCATCCAGTTCATGCAATGAATGCCAGCGCGCCGAGAGAGCATTCCGGCGCGCTGGCGGTCTGCGCGTTACTGGATGATCTGGTAGCAGGGGATGTATTTCTTCCCCGGTAATTTCATCCGATGTTGTTCTACGAAGGATGTCAGCAGCGCATCCATCGATGCCATGATGGCGGCGTCGCCGTGAATTTCGAAGCGGCCGTGCTGTTCTATGGTGCGGATTCCCTCATCCTTGACGTTGCCGGCCACGATGCCTGAAAAAGCCCGCCGCAGGTTGGCCGCCAGCAGGTGACTCGGCTGGTTCTTGTGCAGTTCCAGACTGCGCATGGCGTCGTGGGTGGGAATAAACGGCCGCTGGAATTCAGCATCGATTTTCAACATCCAGTTGAAATAGTAGGCATCGCCTTTCTCCTTGCGGAATTCGCGCACCAGCTTGATGCCGGCCAGCATTTCCTGCGCCACACCGACCGGATCGTTAATCATGATTTTGTAGCGCTGTTGCGCCGCACTGCCCAGCGTGTCGCCGATGAACTGGTCGATCTGGCGGAAATAATCTGCCGACTTTTCCGGGCCGGTAAAGATCAGCGGAAACGGCACCGCCGCATTGTCGGGATGCAGCAGGATGCCCAGGATGTACAGGATTTCTTCTGCCGTGCCGGCGCCGCCGGGAAACACCACGATCCCATGTCCGGCGCGCACGAAGGCTTCCAGCCGTTTTTCGATGTCCGGCATGATGACCAGTTCGTTGACAATCGCATTAGGCGCTTCAGCGGCGATGATGCCGGGTTCGGAAATCCCGATATAGCGTCCGCTATGGATGCGCTGTTTGGAGTGGCCGATGGTGGCGCCCTTCATCGGACCTTTCATCGCGCCGGGGCCGCAGCCGGTGCAGATGTCGAGATGGCGCAAGCCCAGTTGATAGCCGACTTTTTTGGAATAATCGTATTCTTCGTGGCTGATCGAATGGCCGCCCCAGCACACCACCAGTTGCGGATTGTTTAACGGGCGCAGAATGCTGGCGTTGCGCAATACGTGGAAAACCGCATCGCTGATGCCGTCTGCAGTATTCAGGTCGAATTTCGGGTTGTCATGGATTTCGTCGTTGACGTAAATTACGTCGCGCAGCACGGCAAACAGGTGATCGTGGATGCCCTTGATCATTTTGCCGTCGACAAAGGCTACCGCGGGCGCGTTGATGACGTTCAGTTTGATGCCGCGTTCGCGCTGGATGATGCTGATTTCGAAGGATTTGTAACGCTCCAGTAATTCCTTGCCATCATCGACGTCGCTGCCGCAGTTGAGTACAGCCAGCGAACAATTGCGAAACAACGCGTATAAACCGCCATGACTGGTATCGAGCAATTTACTGACTTCCGCCTTGGACAGCACTTCCAGACGACCTTCCGGTGAGATTTGGATATTGACGACTTCGTATTTCATAAACGTGTGAATTCCCAAGGTGAAATGTTCGTTGCTGACAAGTATTGAAACAAATGATTACTTTACTGATAAATCGACGATGCGTCTTGCTTTGCAGCCTTTTTCTTGCATCGCAGGGCCGCTTTGGCGCACCATTGCGGACCACGAATGAACCAACCACCACCAACAGGATGCCAAATGCCCAAGCCATTCAAGACCTACTTCGACGATTTTATGGACTTGTTGGAAGGTGCGGGCGGCAAGCCATTCGTTCAGCGTCAAGGCGACCTGCTATCCCTGCATTTTAACGGGGTCGCGATCCAGAGTGAAATGCGGGTTTCTGCGCCGGATGAACTGATGTTCAGTTACACCCGCGCCATGATGGGTTTCCTGCTATTTCAGCCCGCCCCAAAGCACTTGCTGATGGTTGGGCTGGGCGGCGGCTCGATAGTCAAGTTCTGTTATCGCTATCTGCCCGATACCCGTATCACTGTGCTGGAACTGGATGCCGACGTGATTGCGCTGCGCGACCAATTCTTGATTCCGCCCGACGATGCGCGCTTGCGGGTCATTCATACCGACGCCGCCGACTTCATGGAAAGCGTAGCGCAGGATATTGATGTGCTGCTGCTCGACGGCTTCGGCGCGGAGGGCTTGCCGCCGGAGTTATGCTCGGCGCATTTTTATGCGGCCTGCCGGCGCGCCCTCAATCCGCACGGTGTGCTGGTTGCCAACATCATTGATCGCGATCCCCAACTGCCATTCTGCATGCAATACCTGCATGCGGAGTTCGATCTGCGGGTGTGCTGGTGCCGCGCCGAAGGCGGCGGCAACCGGATCGTCTTTGCCATCAACGGTGACGAGGAGGGCGTTAACGCCGCCCTCTCCCCCGACCCCTCTCCCGCCTGCGGGAGAGGGGAGCAAAGTGAGTCGCTACGCGACTGTTATGTTAATGAATGCCAGCATGATTTTCGCCCGCAGCTGCGGCAAAGAGCCGAAGCCAGCAGCTTGCGATGTCAGTTGGATTTGCCGCAACTGGTCGAGCGTCTGCGGTGCCGTCACTCCTGAATTACCCCAGGATAGCTCCGATGTTTCTATATGGAAACACAGTTGGAAAAAAACACTTATGCACAAATAATGCAAGCATAAAAATATTTAAATATTTTTTCCGCTCTTCGATTTGATTTTGCAAGTAATTGATTTTAAACGTATTATTTATTGCAAACGGATTAAGCATTTTATTGAAACCCACGTCTTTGCTTGCGTCGCAGCCTGTCAAGTGGGTCTTATCCACAAAGTTATCCACAGTTGTTGTGGATAGTTTAAAAAAACCTTATGAAACCGCTAGTTAGCGCGTTTGATGATGGATTACATGAAGTTTAAGTTGCCCATGTTTAATGTTTGACATGCGCGCACCTCCTTGACATCTTCGGTATCAAGGAAATTGTCAGAGCAGGCTCAGCGTAGTTCCGCGGATCACCGTATCCGCTGTTTTGCAATGGCTGCGAAATGGATATCGGTGAGAGCAATGCCTTACCCGGACCGGGAGATCCAGAAAGCATCATGCAGCGGGTTTCGGCGTCTGTGGATTTGATCTGCATCCTTGACAATAGACCTTATCACTGACTATCATTTTTCAAGAAAAAATAAAGCAACTCATAAAAAACCAATAAAAATAAAGCAACCAATGAAACTGTCCCGCCCATCCCGCTTTATCGCCGCCTGCATCGCGTTGCTCAGCATGCTGTTCATGCAGCTTGCTGTAGCGGGATACGCGTGCCCGGAGTTCAACATCGGGCTCGTCAGTAAACCGGTCGCGATATCCGCTGATGCCGGCAGCATGCATGGGTGCGACGGTGTGGATGTGGCGCAGGCCAGTCTGTGCCATGCGCACGCGCAAGTGGGCAAGCAGTCTCTCGACAAGCCCGAATCGCCACATGTTCAATCCTTTATCCCGGTGGCATTGTCGCTAATATTCGATGACATCAAGCCTGCATACAGCCCGATTGCCGCACACCACAATTCCTTTCTGCTGACGCGGGTCACCGCGCCACCGCTCTCTATCCGCAACTGCTGTTTCCGCATTTAACTCTCCAGATCGCTTAGTCCGTTATCGTCGCGCGTCATGCGCGGACGATGCTGGTTTACTGCGCACTGTCTGGTGCGCACTGCGATTCTTCGGTTTTTCCAAAGAATCAGCCTGGGCACGTTCGCGTTTTCCGCTGGCCAATGTATTACTGTCTTTGGAACAACACAATGAAACACACAACACACTTCACAACCCGGCGCGCCTTTATTGCTGCCGCCGGCTTTGGCGGCGTCAGCCTGTATGGGCTGTGGGCCGCCTATGGCGCAGCTCCCGGACCGCTGGCGTTGCTCGGACTGGACGGCACAGATAACCAAACCCATGCCGAAGGCGCTGCCCAGCCTCACATCAAGCCAGTCGCAGAGGGGGGACATGGCGGTCATGGCGTTGCAGCCAATGGTCCCAGTCCCGACGAGTTCAGCCGCATGACCGTTGAATTCAGCGAACGCTACCGCCTGCCAGACGGTAGCGTTTACCCGCGTCGGCTCGCAGTTGCGCCAATCCACAAGGCCGATCCGCACGCCGGGCATAGTGCCATGCAAGGCATGGCGGCAGATCAGCATGCCGGACATGGCATTGCCCCAGAAGCCGCAGTCGACAGTGCGCCAATCGAAGTGCTGATGACCGCCGGCAAGTGGTACTACCTGCCCAATGCTTTGCGTCTGGACGTGGGTCAACCTTACCGCTTCAGGATGATGGCGCTGGACGTTTCCCACGGTGCGTCGATCCAGTTCGGCAAGGGTGGACGCATGATGCGTCTGCTGCCGGGGCGGATCACCGAGACTGAGCTTACATTTCAACGCCCGGGGCGCTATCTGATGTACTGCACCGTTTATTGCGGTGCCGCTCACGACATGATGCAGGCAACGATTGAGGTAGCATGAAAATGACGCACACACCCACACCCACTTACATCGAACGTTTTATCACCCTGCCGGCGCATGACCGTCGCCTGCTCAAGAGCATGGCCGCGGTCGCGCTGGTGGCACTGGCGATAGGCGTATTGGCAGGCCTGACTACCGCGCTGGTGCGCGGTGGCTTGCTGGACCTCCCTCTGAACACCGGCTACCGCGCTCTGACCGTGCACGGTCAGAGCATCTTCTTCTACTGGCTGTTCACCGCGCAGGCGGCGTTGTTGTTGGGCTTTGCCGCTACCGAACACAGTGGCGGACTGGCTTTGCCGCGCCTGGCGTGGAGCGGCTTCGCGCTGATACTGGCTGGTCTGGGCTTGAGTATGGCGGGCTCGTTCATGGGCACGCCGCTGCTTTACAACGGTGCGCCCGAACTGGCTGCCGACAACCCAAGCGCCTTGCTCGTCTTCAACCTGGGTTACTTGTGTCTGGCCTTGGGATTGATGGCGCTGCCGGCTTCAGCCATTGCGACTTTGCTCAAGCCGCGCTGGCAGGGTCAACAGGAGCGTCTGAGCGCCCTGGGGTTTGCCCTATTCGCCTGGGCCGGATTTTTGATGGTGACGGGATTCGCCGCGTTATATACCTTTGCGCCTGGCGTCTTGTGGGCGCTGGGTGTCGGATCCTTTCCGGCCAACCACGGCACCCGCTGGCACATCGTGTTTCACAACATGCATTACCTGCCTCTGATGGCGACGGTGATCCTCTGGTACGTGCTGATGCAAACACTCACCGGGGTCAAATCCGTGTTTGGAGAGCGCTTCTCGAAGATCGTTTTTTCCATGTACCTGATATTTGTGCCACCCACCTCGCTCTACCACATGTTTCTGGAGCCAAATTTGCCCAAGGTGGTTCAAGTCGGCGGGTCGATATTGTCCTTGTTCGTCAGTGTGCCTACGATCACCGCTTTTCTGATCATCGTGGCGTCATTGGAAGTACACGCCCGCGCCCAAGGTGGCCGCGGCTTGTTCGGCTGGATCCGTCTGCTACCGTGGCGTCACCCAGCCATGGCCGCCATGGGCGTGGCCGTGTTGAGCATGGGATTGGGGCTGGTGTTTGCCTTTGTGTTGATCCAGGCCCAGCTCGCGCCGCTGCTGTCGGACACCTTCTTCGTGCCGGGTTATTTCCACTTTTTCACTGTCGGTACGGTGAGTATGACCTTGCTGGCGGCCCTGGCAGTCGTACTGCCAGCCATTGGCGGGCGTCCTCTGTGGCGTCCCGATCTGTTGCGCTGGATGCCATGGCTGGCGTTTGCAGGCTTGCTGCTGTTCGGTGCGGCAGGCATAACGGCCGGCTATCTGGGCGTGCCGCGCCGGGTGATGGATGTGACTTACCAGCAACAGGCACCGGCCCTGTGGCAAGGCCTGATGATGACCGTGGCCATTGGCGGAGGCATCATGGCCGTGGCGCTGACCGCTTTCGCAGCGGGTATCGCTGCATCCTTGTGGCCCGGACGTCAGACAACCGCGTCATCGACGGCTGGACTGACGGTGTCGTGGGGCGGCAGT
This sequence comes from Gelidimonas diazotrophica, assembly GCF_055694025.1. NCBI lineage: Bacteria > Pseudomonadati > Pseudomonadota > Betaproteobacteria > Burkholderiales > Oxalobacteraceae > Gelidimonas > Gelidimonas diazotrophica. Next base: position 1,993,237 of record NZ_CM146349.1, on the reverse strand, counting down.
CCCGTGCAAACAGGGCTGAAAGCCTGGGTCGGTCCCATTTCGGTGCTGGTGATTGTGATCGCGATGTACGCCTTCTCGGCGATTGGCTTTGAGCTGATGCAAGCACTCCCGGTAACCGCCGTTGGCGGCGGCGCCGGTCATTGATTCTCAAGGAGTAAACACATGAATGAAGATTTCTGGCTGATCGTCCCGATTGCCATTGTCTGGGCGCTGCTCGGACTGGCCTATGCGTTGGTGCCTTGGGCCGACATGATTGGCTACGCCTGGGTATGGGGTTTTGGCTCTTTATTGTTTCTGGGACTGTCTGGCTTGCTGCTTTGGCGCAAACCTGGTTTGCGGCCAATACACAGCGGACGTGGAGACGTATAAAGGTGGATTGTGTCAACCGTAACGCAGAGGGAATTCTGGCACGCATCTTGTTGATGCACAACATGGTCCGCTGCGTCAGGTGTAACGGCTCGCACTTGACGCGTTTGGGTGTGCCGATACGCCGCAATTTATGGCGGCAATGTTCACCAACGGCTAGCTGTAACGGCTCGCGTTTGAAACCGGTCGGGCTCGCATTTGACGCCGTTTTTGGCTCGAATTAACTGCAAATGAAGAGCGCTCGTGCTCATATTATCTGCAAATGCGCTTGCATTGATCGGCGTCGGCTCGCATTCCATGACCGTGTGCTCACATTAATTGCAAATGAAATTAGAAGGATGTCAGACGACTATCCACAGCCGAACGTAATGCAGTGAATTGACTATCCGTTATCCGTTTGATCTATGCCTTCACTGCGGTCATGATCTGGTCGTGAATGAGTGTTCCCGTTTGTATCGTGGGGTGGTGGATTAATAATCAGCCGACCAGCGAGCGTGCAAGAAGCAGAGCGTTCGAAGGGTTCTCGCCTATGCGCCGGATGGCATGGGGCCACCAGTCGCGACCGAATGGAACATAGAGCCGCACGCGTTCACCGCGCAGGGCCAAAGCTCTGGCCGCATCCTCTCGCACACCAAGTAGCATCTCAAACTCATACTCGCCCGGTTCCCAGCCGTTTTGTCGAGCACGTTCGACTGTATAGTCATGTAGCCTCGTATCGTGGGTCGCGATGATCGGATAGAAGTCAGCTTCTTTCGCTTCACGCGAGAACATCAAATCGATGAGCGCCCGCGAATTCTGCTTCACATCTACAAGCCTCGTGTAGGCGATATCCGGTCCCGCTGCGAATGCTCCCTTGACAAGGCGAACACGGCTGCCGCGTGCGATCTGGTGCTGTATGTCGGTCATTGTGCGCTTCAGATAGGCCTGCAGCGTCAGCGCTACCGGGTATCCTGCATTCTGGAGCGCATTGTGAACATTGATGGTCGGGTCGTTCAGCGATGCATCTTCCATATCGAACATCAGGCAATTTACACTGTCCTTTTTGCCGATGGCGTTGCGAATGACGGTTGCAATTTTCGCAGCCCGTTCATACACGATCTCCGGGGCGATGTGGTGCCCAATCTGGGTCGGATCGACAGAAACGTGAATATCGATCGACGCCGCGCTCAAGGCCTGGGCGACAAGAATTTTGTTTTCGACATTCTGCTCTACCAGATCAAGTCGGTCGACATATTCACCCATATAAAAAAGAGAACTACGAATATTCTCTTTTTCAAACAGTTGAATGGCACGACTGACACCTTCCGATGGTGTCACGCCAGCAACATATTTTTGGGCCAGGAACGATGTCGCGCGCGATGTTTGCATGATCGATTTGACGCGAGCCGACCTCGCAAGGCCAATCATTGCCGATTGCCACAAACGTCTCATCATAAATTTAGTCCCTTCTTTCTTATAATCGTCGCATGTCCGGCGGAACTGATCAGGCTCTTATTGGAGGCAAAATCACGAAATGGCCGTATTGTACGCTGCGCTATTGATCTGTTTTCGGATGCTGTGTCCTTTTGGCGGTCATTTTTCCGTCCCGTTTGAGTACACCCAAACGCGTCGCTGCCATTGGGACAATTTTCATGCATTAATAGGGTCCAATTTGTGTTTTAAATGTATTCCCGTTTGAGAGTCCAGACCCAAATAAAACGAAATCAGGGGCCTTCTGTCATTTGCACTTAACGTGAGCATGAACCCCCCTTCATTTGCAATTATTGTGAGCTGAAAAACGCGTCAAATGCGTGCCGTTACAGTTATACGTTATATTTAGACATGCTATTTTGCAGCTTTATGGGAGCCTGCGATGAACCAATTTTCAGGGATGTGCTCATGGAAACCGAACTGAAACTATTGCTGGACCCAACTGACGTAGCGGTTTTTCGCCGGCATCCTTTGTTGCGCCGATATGCGCTTGCCAAGTCGACCGCGCAACAACTTATCAGTATCTATTTCGATACGCCCGACAGTTATTTCAGACGACACGATGCCGGATTGCGGGTGCGTCGGGTGCAGGGTAAGTGGATACAGACTCTCAAGGCGGACGGTCAGGTGGCGGCCGGCCTGCATCAGCGCGAGGAATGGGAATGTGCTGTGACTGGCGCATTTCCCGATCTCACGGCTTTGGCCGATCTGGTAGGGCGGCACAGTAAATGGGGCCGGAGATTGCGCAATGCTGACTTGAGCGCGCAATTGGTGCCGATTTTCACCACCAAATTCCGGCGCACGATTTGGCAATTGCGTCTAGCGCACGGGGAAGAGGTCGAACTGGCACTCGATCAGGGCGACGTTATACATGAAGCACTGTTTCTGCCGATTAGCGAGATCGAGTTGGAACTCAAATCCGGCGCGCCGGCCGGACTGTTCGAATTTGCATTGGAGTTGCAACAAACGCTGCCGTTGCGCGTTAGTAATATAAGCAAGGCCGAGCGTGGTTATGCGCTGCTAACGCCGCAAGCGCCGGCACCAACGGTGGTGCTGGCGGCGCGCCTGATGCTGACTCCAGACTTGAGCGTAGAGCAGGGCTTGCAAGCGATAGTCGGTAATTGTCTGGCGCAAATTCAGGGCAATGAGGACGGGGTCATGCATGGCCGCGATCCGGAAAGCGTGCACCAGATGCGCGTCGGCCTACGTCGGTTGCGCTGCGCAATCGGATTATTCGCCGAGCTCGCGCCTTGCTCTGCGGCGCTGCTGGCCGAATTGAAATGGCTGTTGGGCGCATTGGGCGCGGCGCGCGACTGGGAAGTTTTTTCCGGCACCACGCTGGCACATGCCGGCCCGATTCCGGCGCAAGAAGCGCTACTGCAGGTTGCGCATACGCTGGTGCAACGGCATCGCCATCAGGCTGGATTGGCCTTGGGTTCGGTGCGCTATGCGGCATTTTTGCTGGCTGTCGGTAGTTGGCTGCACAGCGCGCCGTCGGCGCAGGGCGACCGAACGAGGGCATTGCCGCTGGCTGACTTTGCGGCAAGCACGCTGCAGCTATGCCACAAAAAACTGAAAAAGCGCATCAAACTATTGCGAAGACTGCAAGATGACACGCCCCAGGCACGCCATCGGGTGCGTATTGCGGCCAAGAAATTGCGTTATGCCAGTGAATTTTTCCAGTCGCTGTACCGGCCTAAGTCGATGGGAACGTATCTCAAGGCGCTGTCCGGCTTGCAGGACCGGTTGGGGCGGCTCAATGACGTCGCGGTAGCCGGCCGCTTGTTGCCGCAACTGGCCCATAGCCATCCCGATCTTGCTTACAGTGCCGGTTTAGCGCAGGGCTATCTCGATGCGCGTACTGAGCGGCAGATTCGTACCTTGGGGCGGCACGGGCGGCGCTGCATGCGGGTAAAAATTCCTATTTTGCAATGATCGCATAGTTACCATAAAGTCGTGAGTATAGTAATTTTCATGGCATTTACCGCATATTTTGATTGTTGTTTAAAATATACTCGCCAAAATTAATGATAATGGTGTTGGGCTTCGTTGTATTCAGTACCAACCTACGAGTATTTTTATATTACGCATGTTTTATATGCGGTAAATCGCATGTTATTTGGCATACTCCTGTTTTTTAATGAATTGTGAGACTGTGTAAGGTCTTTGCGTAAAGTCTTTATTAATTGTTGCATTCCCTTTTTCAGCCGAAAGGAAAACCATGCCAGATTCCCTGCATATCGTTTGCCCGCATTGCGATGCAGTCAACCGCGTCCCAGTGGACAAACTTAACGCGCAACCCACCTGCGGCAAGTGCCAGAAACTCTTGTTCGTAGCACAGCCGCTGGAACTCGATAGCACCCGTTTTGCACGGCATATCACGCGCAACCAGATTCCGGTGCTGGTCGATTTCTGGGCACCGTGGTGCGGCCCGTGCCGCATGATGGCGCCAGCCTACGCGCAGGCGGCGCAACTTTTGGAGCCGGCAATCCGGGTTGTCAAGCTCGATACCGAACAAGCGCAGGAATTGGCAGCGCAATACGCCATTCGCAGCATTCCAACTCTGGCGCTGTTCAAGAACGGGCTCGAAGTGGCGCGGCAAGCCGGTGCGATGGATGCTGCCGGTATCGCGGCGTGGGCGAAGGCGCACGCATAAGTAGTTTGGCTCGCTGCTTGATCGCGATAGTGCGACGCATCGACTTTTGTCGATAGCGTCGTTTTTTTACTTGACAATCATATGTGGAGACCTATACTACCATCCATACAGATGGCATATGGATGCCATACGGAGTTAAATTGAGAGTATAGGAGGATATATGAGCGTGCATGAAATTCGGCCCAAGCTCAGTGATAGCGAAAAAATCACTATCAATCTGGGATTGATCGATCTGGGGCAAATCGATTTATTGGTACAGGAAGGCTTTTATTCCAATCGCACCGATCTGATCCGCACCGCCATTCGCAATCAATTGAGCACCCATGCCGAGGTGGTCAAGCAAACGGTGGCGCGCAAAAGTCTGGTGCTCGGGTTGCAACATTATTCCCGCGCAGATCTTGAAGCCGTGCAAGCCGCCGGACAGCGCTTGCAAATTCAAGTGTTGGGTTTGGCTAGTATCGGCACCGATGTGTCGCCTGAACTGGCGCTGGCGACGATTGATTCCGTGATGGTATTAGGAGCATTGCATGCGAGTCCGGCAATCAAAGCAGCGCTCGCCGGGCGCATTCATTAAGTTGCCCAGGTTCAAAAAATTAACCCTTGTCGCCAATGGCACACCGCCCGGTGACTATTGAGAGGAGCAATACCATGAAACTCAATGAAAAAATGCTTGAAAAAATGCGTGAAGCCACGCAAAAAATGATGGCCGGCGGATCGGCGGCAGCGACTGCGGCAATTCAGCAGGCATTGCAAAAAAGCGTCAGTCCCGAGCATGCTGCGGCGTACTCGGCCTGGACCGCGCCCCAGACACGGCCGATGCACGATATCAATCCCTTGCCGGAAAAAGACACGATGCATGCCGCCAAGGCGGCTGATAAAGTTGCGGCCCCGCTGGCGAATGATTTTGTGTCCGACTTATTGGCAAAGCTGGGGATTCAAACCGGCCTCGAAGGTGGACAATTTGTCCCGCCCGAATTTTCGACGCCATCCTTTATTCCGCAGCCGCAGCATGAGGTGGAAATAGATGCCAGCAGCGCAGGCCAGTTTATCGCCGGTTCTTATTCCAACCAGGCCGGCAGCCGCAGTTATAAATTGTATATTCCGAGCAGTTACCACGGCCAGGCGCTGCCGTTGATTGTGATGCTGCATGGCTGTACGCAAAGTCCAGACGATTTTGCCGCCGGCACCCGGATGAACGCCATCGCGGAAGAAAAGCCATGCTTCGTCGTCTATCCGGCACAAACGCAATCAGCCAACAGCTCCAAGTGCTGGAACTGGTTTAATGCCATCGATCAGCAGCGCGACCAGGGCGAGCCGTCGATCATCGCCGGCATCACGCGCCAGATTATCAGCAGCCACAATATCGACGCTAACCAGGTGTATATCGCGGGCATGTCGGCCGGCGGCGCGATGGCCGTCATCATGGGCACGCACTATCCCGATCTGTACGCGGCAGTCGGCGTCCATTCCGGTTTGCCGTATGCGGCCGCACATGATTTGCCGTCTGCGCTGGCTGCAATGAAAGGTGGCGTGGCAGGGAGGTCGGCGCTTAATAAATCAGCTGAATCGGCGGCTGCTGCACAGAAAAATACGATTCCGATCATCGTATTTCATGGCGATCGGGACACCACGGTGCATCCGCGCAACGGCGAAAAGGTGATGGCGCAAAGCCAAGTTGTTCGTCATCAAGGAGCGACTTCTGCAGCAACGTCGGGCACACCCGAGCCAAGCGTGTTGCGCGGCAAAATTCCAAACGGCCACGCCTACACCCAGACCACGCATCAAAATGCCGAAGGACAGATCGTGGCCGAGCACTGGGTGATCCATGGTGCTGCCCATGCCTGGGCCGGCGGCAGCAAACGCGGCAGCTATACCGACGCCAAAGGTCCGGATGCGAGCCAGGAGATGATGCGGTTCTTCACTACGCAAGCGAAAAAGAAGTAGGAATTTCCGGGAGCGTCGAGCGTAAGCTCGGCGTTCCCGGCTTAATTACTAAAATGCAATATCAAGTAGTGCAGGCCTCCGTGCCTGTACCGGGCCGCAGGCACGGAGGCCTGAGTGCAGTGACATGAAAAGTGAAATTGTAAAAAGTCGGAATCAAAGACTTAACAGGGATTTTGCCAAAGAAGATGAGTCGATTTGACGTAGAAGATGAGATATTTTCGGCCTTAGCCACGAAAGATGAAATTTTCGGGAGCGCTCACTTTTATAGTATTAACTGGTGAAACTCAATTAGTCGATGATGGATGAATTTTTGGTAACTAAAATTATTGCAGTGGATGAAAGTAAAAGACCGTTAAGCATTATGTAAAGGCCCTGACCAGCTGTATTCGACCCAAATCAGCCGGTCAGGGTGATTCCTTGAATGACTGCACTGCAGCGAAAGCGGTCATTCGCCCGGCGCACTCTCTGATTGTTTTAAATAGCCATTACAGTTCTACGAGGCGCCTGGTGATTCGAGGTGCATATCATAAATTTCTAGATCTTATCAACGTCTTTGCCAGTTAATGTTTTAACGATTGCTGCAAGGCTCTTTACAGATTGAGTTATAGCCGCACGCTCATTTTTGGCTATTTCTATTTCGACCGTGGTTTGCCCCTTGTTGAGTATATGATTTCGTTCAGTCTCAGATATTTTTCCAATGACCTCTGAGATCAATTTGTCATTTTTTGTATTCAAAGCAGCATCTAATGCAATTTCTTTTGCTTCTAAATTGGTAATCTCATTCTGAAAATATTTTATTTCAGAAAGCCCCTTTTTATAGAGTCCTAGAAAGAAATAGGCAAAAATTTCAATGAAAATAACTAAAGTCAGTCTGGGCAAATAAGTAGCCGCGAATTTTGCAAGATTTTCTAGTTCTATCGGAGCATTAAAAACTGGATGAGACAATAACCACAAGCCGCTTGCTGCTGTAATCACTCCAAAAACTAAATTCACATTGTTGCGAAAGCCCAGCTTTCCCACCTCCATACATAGTCTCTTTCGTGGCTCGGACATTGAGGCTTCAGCACTACTAATATTTGCCTTCGTGCTCAATGGAAGAATACGTACTTCAGTGTTTCTCGCCCCATCGAGTTTTGCTTGACCGATCATAACGGATGCTTTGGCAATTGTAGACACAGCCAAATCAGGTTCAGCAATGAGGTCGGATTGGGACTTAGTGACTAATTTTTCATGATCAGAAATGGGCGCACTACTATAATCCGATAATTTCGGCAGAGATGGCAGTCCTACTCCATATTGCAGATAGCGAAGTAACCAAACGGAAATCGAAATCGCAAAAAATCCTAAAGAAACTGGAAAGAATATATTTTCGCCAATTCCTAGCGTACGAGAGAGGAAAAAATATATCGTAGCAGGCATGAAATAGAGGAGAAGTCCAAGGCCAAATGGAGTAAATATTAATATATGATAAAGACGCTTTGTTCGATTAACTTCCCCCAAAAATCCATCATATCTGTAATCCCTAAAATTTGGCATTATCCACCCCTATTATTATCTAATCGATACGAAATACTGCAGTATTTTAAATACCTTAAGCCTGAGAACGCTACTCTACAACATCCAAAACCGCTCAGAAGGTTGATATAACATTATGCTGCTCGCACGCCGACATTGTTGTGCGAACGGCAGCTTCCTCTGCAATGCTGTCGGTCGTGCATGAATCTCGAATGGCTGGTTTCAGTCTTGAACCGCCATCCGCGTCGCAATCCCCAACGGCCGCTTCATATCCAATGTCTGACATTCCGACAAGGCCAATCATTTGCTCGGCACGCGAGTATGTCTAGGTGTAAAGGAATTCCGAGGATTAGGTCAAATTCACGTCAGCGCCCACAAAATTAGGCTTAGTCGCCGGCATTGTCTGAAATAGCTCTGAGTTATAGCCGCCTTAAATTGGCACATTAACATCATGTGGCGAGCTGATTGAAGGTCACAGTTCTGATGCAGTGCTCACAGTAAATCCGGGGCGAGTCAGTCTCAACTATCGTGGCAATAATCTCAACTTCCGTATCCCTTTACGGCCTGCACTCCTGATAAACAATTATTTTACTGAAATGCCACTTCAGCAAAGCTGCGCAGTTTGCGACTGTGCAGCTTGTCCACGCCTTGCTTGCGTAACAACTCTAACGCACGGATGCCGATGCGCAAATGTTGATCGATCCGGTCGCGATAGAACTGGTTAGCCATGCCGGGCAGCTTGATTTCGCCGTGCAGCGGTTTGTCGCTTACGCACAGCAAGGTGCCGTAGGGCACGCGAAAACGAAATCCATTGGCAGCGATGGTGGCGCTTTCCATATCCAGCGCAATGGCGCGGCTCTGGCTGAAACGGCGCTCAGGCGTGCGCTGCGGCAGTAGTTCCCAGTTGCGATTGTCGGTGCTGGCTACGGTGCCGGTGCGCATCACGCGTTTCAGGTCATAACCGGTGAGCTGGGTGATTTCAGCCACCGCTGCTTCGATTGCCACTTGCACTTCTGCCAGTGGTGGAATCGGTACCCACAGCGGTAAATCTTCATCCAGCACGTGGTCTTCGCGCACATAACCGTGCGCCAATACATAGTCGCCCAATTGCTGGGTGTTGCGCAGGCCAGCGCAGTGGCCGAGCATCAGCCAGGCATGCGGACGCAATACGGCGATATGGTCGGTGATGGTTTTGGCATTGGCCGGCCCAACCCCGATGTTGACCATCGTGATGCCGCTGCCGTCGGCGCGGATCAGGTGAAAGCCTGGCATTTGCGGCAGACGTGGTGGCGCTGCACCTAGTTCATCCCCCAGTTGTACGCTTTGTCCCACTCTTCGCGTGATCACATTGCCCGGCTCGACAAAGGCGATGTAAGTGTCGTCGTCCGCCGGGGCCAAAGGATCGGGAGCACGGTTCATGATTTCGTGCGCCAGTCGCACGAACTCGTCGATGTAGAACTGGTAGTTGGTAAACAGTACAAAATTCTGGAAATATTCGGGCGCGGTGCCGGTGTAGTGGCGCAGCCGTTGCAGCGAATAGTCCACCCGAGGGGCAGTGAACAACGATAACGGTCGAGCCTCTCCCGGGGGCGCTTCGTAGGTGCCGTTGGCAATGCCATCGTCCATCGCGGCCAGATCGGGCAGGTCGAACATGTCGCGCATCGACAAACGTCGCTCGGCGCTCATGCTGCCTTCGATATGGTCGTGCTCGGCAAACGAAAAGTGCACCGGAATCGGCTGCGTGCTGGTGCCCACTTCCAGTTGCACCTGCTGGTTGCGCCCGTGGTTTTTCAGCAGCAGGCGAAATTGTTCCAGATAGTAGTTCGAGAACAAATCCGGTCGCGTGAGCGTGGTCTCGAAGGTGCCGGCGCCCGCCACAAAGCCGTAAGACAGGCGCGAATCGGCCCGTACCACGGTATCGGTATGGACCCGCACAAAGGGATAACAGGCGCGCACATGCTCTGAAGGATTTTCGCCACTGACGAAACGCTGCAGGGATTCGCGCAGGTGGCTGATGCTGCGTTCATAAATGGCATGCACCTGGTCCAGTGCAGCAGCAGGATCGTCAAAGTGGGCGGGAGCGATGAAATGGGGGGTTAGCAAGATGTAACTCCTAAAATTCCGGGCATGGATGGGGCTGAGTGGTGGGTCAAGGGTATTGTAAGGGTGAGGCCGTGTTTATAAGTATTGACCCAACGCAAATAGCTTGGCATTTAAAACACTGGTTTGCGACGTGGCAATTATAATTCTGCCCTTGTATCTAGGCCTCAAAAGCAAGCCATCGCTGTTCCTGACGGCGCAAGTTTGTGTACTGCCGGTCCGACTCTACCGATTATCAACTTCAGGAAAAACTTCATGCAAACTACACCCCAGACTCCGGTTACCGAAACCAAAATCATCATGTCCGACCCGACCGCACTTGGCGTATTTGGCTTGGCAATGGTCACTTTCGTGGCGGCTTCTTCAAAAATGGGCTGGACCAGTGGCACCGTGTATCTGATCCCGTGGGCGCTGTTTCTCGGTTCGATCGCACAGGTATGGGCTTCCAGCATCGACTTTAAAAAGAATAACTATTTCGGCGCGATTGTGCTCGGTGCCTATGGCTTGTTCTGGATCGCGGTCGCGATGCACTGGGCAATCAGTCTGGGCTGGCTGGGTGCGGTTGGCGACAAGGCAGACCCAAGGCAACTCGGGGTGGCGTGTATCGGCTATTTCATTTTCTCGCTGTTCATCATGGTTGCCGCATTCGAAGCGAACAAGGTATTTGCCGCGATTCTGGTGATGATTAATATTCTGCTGCCATCGCTGGCGCTGAGTATCTTCGGCATCAACGCACCTTTCTTCGGCATGCTTGCCGCCTATTCTGAACTGGCGATTTCACTGCTCGGCTTTTACTGCGCAGGGGCGGTATTCCTGAACAGCTATTTTGGCCGCACGCTGCTGCCGCTCGGCAAACCGTTTGGCTTCATCCGCAAAGGTCCGCTAGTACGCCCGGCCAAGGATCTGCAGGTGATCCCGCTCGGAACTGCAGCGAAAAAATAAGCGCTGGTCGATCGACGACCGACGACCGTATCACCAGCCGTCACCAGCAATAACCGTAATCTATTTTTAAGAAAGACATTCATCATGCTGCCAACCAAATCTGCTAGTCCGTACAGCGTCGGCCTGGAAAAGACACCTGCCAACTTTGCCGCGCTTTCACCATTAAGCTTTCTGGCGAAAGCGGCCGCTGTCTATCCCGAGCGGATTGCGCTGATCCACGGCCAGCGGCGCATCAGCTGGGCCGAAACGTATACCCGTTGCCGCCGCCTGGCCAGTGCGCTGCAGCGGCGCGGCATAGTCGCCGGCGATACGGTGGCGGTAATGGCACCCAACATTCCGGCAACTTACGAAGCCAGTTTCGGGGTGCCGATGATCGGCGCGGTGCTCAATACGCTCAATATCCGGCTTGATGCCGAAGCAATTGCATTCCAGTTGGGGCACAGCGAAGCGAAAGTCTTGCTTACCGACCGCGAGTTCAGCGGCACGATTGCGCATGCGCTCGCGCTGATGGAAAACCCACCGCTGGTGATTGACATCGACGACGACCTGTATAAAGGCGGCGGGTTGCTGGGACAGATCGAATACGAAGCATTGCTGCTGGAAGGCGATCCCGATTTTGCCTGGGAGCTGCCGGCTGATGAGTGGGATGCGATCACGTTGAACTACACGTCGGGCACCACCGGCAATCCGAAGGGTGTGGTGTACCACCACCGCGGTGCCTATCTGAATGCGATCTCGAATATCGTCTCCTGGGGCATGCCGCAACATGCGGTTTATCTGTGGACATTGCCTATGTTCCACTGCAACGGCTGGTGTTTCCCGTGGACCATGGCGGCCAATGCCGGTACCAATGTCTGCCTGCGTCGGGTCGATTCCGCGCTGATTTTCGATGCTATCCGCACCCATCGCGTCACCCACATGTGCGCCGCGCCGATCGTCTACAACATGATGATCAATATCCCGCCAGCGCTGGGCGAAGGCATCACGCACCAGGTCAGCGGCTTCATCGCCGGCTCGGCGCCGCCAGCGTCCACCATCGAAGGGATGGAACGCCTCGGTTTTGACATTACCCATGTCTATGGATTGACCGAAACTTACGGCCCTGCCTCGGTCTGTGCTAAGCATGAAAGCTGGGCTGAACTGCCGTTGTCCGAGCGCGCCCGCTTGAACGCCCGCCAGGGGGTTGCCACACCGATGCAGGAAGCGATGACGGTACTCGATCCGATCACAATGGCGCCAGTGCCGCAGGATGGCCAGACCATCGGCGAAATCATGTTTCGTGGCAACATCACTATGAAGGGCTACCTGAAGAATCCGGCCGCCACCGAAGAAGCGTTTGCCGGCGGCTGGTTCCATACCGGCGATCTGGCGGTGGTCGATCCTGACGGTTATGTCCGCATCAAGGATCGCTCGAAGGACGTGATCATCTCCGGCGGCGAGAACATCTCGTCGATCGAAGTCGAAGACGTGCTGTACCGGCATCCGGCAGTGGAAGTGGCAGCGGTAGTGGCCAAGGCAGACCCGAAGTGGGGCGAGGTGGCGTGTGCTTTTATTCAGCTCAAGCCAGACGCCAGCGCAACGGAAGATGAAATTCGCAGTTTCTGCCGCGAACATCTGGCCCATTTCAAGGTGCCAAAATCCGTAGTGTTTGGCACGATTCCAAAGACATCGACCGGCAAGCTGCAAAAATTCCGCCTGCGCGAGCAGATTAAGGAACAAATAGCAATGGCAGACGCACTGGCATGACCTGACGGCGTGGCGGGTGGCATCCGTTTGGATTGTCGCCATCCTGCGCCGGATTAGACGGCAAAAACCAATAATCGAAAGTTAGCAGAGGAACGCAGATGAACATCTTGGGCGGCTACGACATCGAGGATTTCTCGATCGGCATGAACGCGACATTTTCCAAAACCATTACCGAGGCGGACATTGTTTTGTTTGCCGGCGTTTCCGGCGACAACAATGCGCTTCATATTAATCAGGAATATGCGGAAACTACGTCATTTGCCGGGCGTATTGCGCATGGGATGTTGACGGCCAGCGTCATTTCGGCGGCGGTTGCTAATAAACTGCCTGGCCCTGGAGCAATCTACATGAGCCAAAGCTTGAATTTCCGGGCCCCGGTCAAACCCGGCGACACCGTGCATGCGACGGTGACCGTCAAGGAAATCATCCTGGAGAAAAAGCGCGTGGTGCTGGAAACCACCTGCACCGTCAAAGGCCAAGTCGTGATCGACGGCGAGGCGCTGGTCAAGGTCGGATCAAGCCTGGCGGCAGCGCTGCGGGAGTCTGCAGCAGCAATTGAGAAAAGCAAGTTTGCGGCTGAATGCGGCTGAATGCGCCTAAACGAGCCGTGCCAGGAGACGCTGCCAAATATCATGAAGGCCAGGAAGAAGCCGCTTGTTGGCCGGGATGAAAGACTCGAAGACCATCGTCGCGATCAACAAAGATCCTGAAGCGCCGATTTTCTCGATTGCCGACTACGGCATCGTGGGCGATCTGTTTGACATCGTGCCGCAACTGATGACAGAACTTGGCTAAAAACCGGACTAAGCAGGTTTGTCCAATAATGTAGATTGAACTTTGCAAGCTACGCAAGTCCAGCATGGAAAGTGCTGGGTTCCGTGGCTTGTATCTCTGGAGAATAAAAGATGAGTTATACAGCCCCCCTGAAAGACATGCTGTTCGTCATGAATGAACTGGCAGGCATGCACGCAGTGAACGCCTTGCCAGGTTGCGAAGACGCGACTCCGGACACGGTGGAAGCCGTGCTGGAAGAAAATGCGAAATTTTGCGGCAACGTAGTCGCGCCGCTGAACTGGCCGAGCGACAAGGAGCCAAGCACCTGGCACGACGGTAATGTGACGACCGCCAAAGGCTTCAAGGAAGCATTCAAATCCTTTGCCGAAGCTGGCTGGCAGGGCGTGCAGCATCCGGCCGAATTCGGTGGCCAGGGCTTGCCGAAGCTGGTCGCGACGCCATGCATCGAAATGCTCAATTCGGCCAGCGTCTCGTTCGCGCTGGTTGCCTTGTTATCCGATGGCGCGATTGAAGCGTTGCTGATCGCCGGCAGCGATGCGCAAAAAGCTACTTACCTTGAACCGCTCATTTCCGGCAAATGGACCGGCACCATGAACCTGACCGAGCCGCAAGCCGGCTCCGATCTGGCGGCAGTGCGCACACGCGCCGTACCGCAAGACGATGGCACTTACAAAGTATTCGGCACCAAGATTTTCATCACCTACGGTGAGCACGACATGGCTGAGAACATCATCCATCTGGTGCTGGCGCGTACCCCGGATGCACCAGCGGGCGTGAAAGGCATTTCACTATTCATCGTGCCGAAGTTCCTGGTCAATGCTGACGGTTCGCTCGGTGCGCGCAACGATGCGCATTGCGTCTCTATCGAACACAAGCTCGGTATCAAGGGTAGCCCGACAGCAGTATTGCAATTTGGCGACAATGACGGCGCGATTGGCACCTTGGTCGGCGAAGAAAATCGCGGCCTTGAATACATGTTCATCATGATGAACGCAGCCCGTTTTGGCGTAGGCATGCAAGGTATCGGTTTGGCTGAACGGTCCTACCAGCAAGCGGTAGCGTTTGCGAAAGATCGGCAGCAATCGCGTGACTTGACCGGTTCTGCCGGCCCGGTATCGATTATTCATCATCCGGATGTGCGCCGCATGTTGATGTCGATGCGCGCACAGACCGAAGCAGCGCGTGCGCTGGCTTACGTTGGCGCGGGCATCAGCGACATTGCCCACCACCATCCGGACGCAGCGACTCGCGCCGCAAATCTGGCGGTGTATGAATACTTGGTGCCAATCATCAAGGGTTGGTCCACCGAAATGTCGCAAGACGTAACGCGCGATGGCGTGCAAGTGCATGGCGGGATGGGTTTCATCGAAGAAACTGGCGCTGCCCAGCATTACCGCGATTCCAAGATTCTGACCATTTACGAAGGCACGACGGCGATTCAAGCCAACGATCTGATCGGCCGCAAGACTGTGCGTGACGGTGGTGCAACAGCGCGGGGCATCATCGCCCGGGTACGTGCGACCGAAGCACACCTGGCCGAATTGGGCGAAAGTTCACATGGTGCTGACTTTAAGGCAATTTTGCGCCAGTTGTCCGCAGGTAGCATTGCGCTGGAAGCCGTGGTGGACTACGTTGCTGCCAACATGAAGACGGACATCAAGGCGGTTTTCTCAGGCAGCGTGTTGTACCTGAAACTGGCGGGGATTGTCCTGGGCGGCTGGCAGATGGCGCGGGCTGCCGTGATTGCACAGCAAAAACTGGACGCTGGTGCTGGCGATGCACAGTTTTACCAAGCGAAAATTGGCACTGCGCGTTTCTTTGCGGATCACATCCTGTCGCAAGCTCCCGGGCTGCGCACTGCGATCATTGATGGTAGCGCCGGCGTGCTAGCTTTGACTGAAGACCAGTTCTAAAATTTATAAAGAAGTACGTTTTTGCGCACTCTTAAATAGTGCAGACCTGATGAAAAAGCCGAGCGTTTGCTCGGCTTTTTCGTTTATATATAGGATTTACGCAATACCCAGTAGTGCAGGCCTCCGTGCCTGCATTGGGTTGCAGGGCGCAGGCACGAAGGCCTGCACTACGAGGTCTACCTAAGTAAGTAGTCGTATTTTGCGTAAGTCTGATCTACTTGAAATTGCTCTTTTCGCCAGTCTTGATATTAAGCGCATAACGCATGCCATTCTCGGTGAACAGCATTTCGTCCGGTGGTTCGTCGCCGGCCAATATGCCGTATGTGAGCGGCAAACCTTCGCCCTTGCGTACCAATGCATCGGCGCGTTCGTACACATTCGGGCAGCCGGTTTCGGCGATCAGGGATTGCACGATGGGTATCTTCCAGGCATCCACGCCAGCGGCCTGAAACTGGCACACCAAATAACCTTGCTGGCCGCCAAACCAGTCAACTACCAGCCCAGGCAAACCGTCGTCTTCGCCCAGAATGAGGTGAATCATATGACTTGGCGCTGCTTTTTTACCATTGGCGGCGACGTTGCGTGCGGCGATGGCTGTCTTGACGCGACGCTTGATCAGCGCATGGTCAACAGCTTCGTTTTGATCGAAACTCCAGATACGGGCGCGAATTTGCGACTTCGGGCTCCAGGCGGCGCGCGCCAGAAATTGCCCGGAAGAGGATCGCACCAGCGCCGTCGCGCCCGATTTCATCTTTTCTTCGGGTTTGCCATCGACGCGCTCAACCGCAGACGCATAAATCCACGGTTGGTGATTTTCCAGCAGGCTTTTTTCTTTGCCTTGTTTGATGGTGATGATTAGCATGGGATTCCAGAATTAATAAATTTAAATAATCTACGTAGGGGCACGGCATGCCGTGCCCCTACTTGATCAGAGTCACCGGGACTTCAACCAGATGGATGACCTTGGCGGCGACCGAACCGACCATCACGTTGGCCACCGGACTCAATCCACGGGTGCCCATGATGATTGCGTCGCACTGGGTTTCGTGTACGTGCCGCGCAATTTGGTGGGCGGATGAGCCTGCGCCTGCGCACCAGCGGAGCTGGTATGGCACGCCTTCGTCGTCGAGGATCTGTTTGGCTGGTTGCAGAACGCGGTTGCTCTCGTCGGTTTGCATATGCTCGATTTCCTGCAAGGATAGCGACGCATGCAATTTTAGCGGTACAGCATCCTGCACATACAGCAGCTCCAGTTGCACATCGGAGCGCCTGGTCGCTACAGAGGCGGCATAACGCACCGCCCGTAATGCATTGTCCGAACCGTCGCAGGGTATCAATATTTTTCGCATGCTGGTTTCCTTCAGGAAGTGTTGGTCGGTGGTATTCGAGGGTGCGGTTGCACGCAGCACGCAGCAACGCGCCGCATCAGATGCGCCAAGGCTACTGACGCGTCCCAATATTCGTTTGATCCAGCGCAAATCGGTCCAGGCACTGGCAACCGATTCATTCTGGAAACTGTGATTTTTCCACGAAAGACACAAAATACATCAATACCTTGTATCGATACAGTGATTCATGCATTGAGTAATGAGATTGCGCTGCACGCTCTAGAAAATGTGCGTGCTTTCTGTGGACCAGGTTGTTATTCCGTTCCTGCCGGCCAGCACTGGTGCTTGCGCGTCGAAATATGCTTCGCCGTCATTCCTTTCGATTCGAGCGCAACTCAGCCATGCCGGTAAGCAGCTCAATCGGTAGTGGGAACACGATGGTCGATGATTTGTCGCCGGCGATGTTGGCCAGCGTTTGCATGTAGCGCAATTGCATAGCTCCTGGCTGCTGCGCCAACACTTGGGCCGCCTGCATCAATTTTTCCGATGCCTGCAACTCGCCCTCGGCGTGAATGACCTTGGCACGCCGCTCGCGCTCGGCTTCGGCCTGTCGGGCGATGGCCCGCACCATCGTCTCGTCGAGATCGAGATGCTTGATTTCAACATTCGAGACCTTGATACCCCATCCGTCGGTCTGGGCGTCGAGCACTTGCTGGATATCCATGTTCAAACGTTCGCGTTCGGCCAGCATGTCGTCGAGTTCATGCTTGCCCAGCACCGAGCGCAGCGTGGTTTGCGCCAGTTGACTGGTCGCTTCGAAGAAATTGACGACCTGAATGATGGCTTTCTCGGGATCGATCACGCGAAAGTACAGCACTGCGTTGACTTTCACCGAGACGTTATCGCGCGAGATCACGTCCTGCGTCGGCACGTCGTGCACGACAGTGCGCAGATCGACCCGCACCATCTGTTGAATCACCGGGATCAGGATTATCAATCCCGGTCCTTTTACCGCCCAGAATCGGCCCAACTGGAACACCACGCCGCGCTCGTATTCGCGCAGCACGCGAATCGAGGCAGCGAGCAGCGCAAGGACCAGAATGGCGAGACCAACAAATCCGAATCCGAATCCGACATTGAAAAACATGGTTATTCTCCTTTTTCGTTATTGCCGACGGGGACAACCTCCAGCACCAATCCATTGCGCGCCACGACCCGCACCTTCTGCGCGGGTTGCAGCGGCGTATTGCTGACCACATGCCAGGTTTCGCCACGCAATTGCACCCAGCCTTCGCGCTGTGTCGCTTTCACCACCTCCGCGACGCTGCCGATCAAATCGCCGGGACCGCTCACAACAGCACGCCGGCGCGTTTTCAACACGATGCCGACCATGGCTGCAAGCAGCAGCGCGCTAACTACCGCAATGGCGGCGATCAGTGCGAGCGGGATGCCGTAGCCGGGCAGCTCGGTGTCGATCAGGATCAGTGCGCCGGCCACGAATGCGGCAATGCCGCCCAGTCCGAGCGCGCCGAAACTGGGCAGGAATGCTTCAGCCACCATGAACGCCATGCCGAGCAGGATCAACGCCAGTCCTGCATAGTTGACCGGCAAGAGTTGCAATGCATACAGCGCAAGCAGCAGGCAGATGGCGCCAACCACGCCAGGAAAGGCGAGGCCGGGATTGGTGAATTCAAAGATGATCCCGTAAATTCCAATAGTCATCAGCAGCAGCGCGATGCTGGGGTTGGTGATGACGGCGAGCAGATTCGCGCGCCAGTCTGGCTTGGCATCATTGATAAGCGCGCCCCTGGTTTGCAGCAGCTTGTCTTGCCCAGCTACATTCACTTTCTTGCCGTCAAGCTGTTTAGCCAGTGCGGGAAGGTCGGCGGCGATGATGTCGATGACATGCAACTCCAATGCTTCTTGCGCCGGCAGGCTCACCGCCTCGCGCACCGCGCGCTCGGCCCACTCGACATTGCGGCCCCGCATTTGCGCCAGCCCGCGGATATACGCAGCGGCGTCGTTGACTTGTTTGCGCTCCATTGGCGATGTGTTTGGATTGTCTGTGGCGTCGGCGTCGGCGTCGGCGTCAGCCGGTTTCTTGCCCAGCACGGGCTTTTCAGGCTTCGGTTCCATCGGATTGCCGCCGATTTGCACCGGCGTAGCCGCTCCCAGATTCGTGCCCGGCGCCATGGCCGCGATATGGCTGGCATACAAGATGTAAGTCCCGGCGCTGGCCGCCCGCGCGCCGCTCGGTGCGACATAACTGGCGACCGGCACCGGCGACGTCAGGATCGCCTTGATGATGGCGCGCATCGAAGTATCGAGCCCGCCCGGCGTATCCATCTGCAGTATCACGAGTTGGCTGCCGTCCTTGGCGGCGCGCGCGATGCCGCGTACCACGTAGTCGGCACTGGCCGGGCCGATTGCACCATCGATCGTCAGCAGCGTTAACGGCGCGGGGGCGGCAGTGGCCAGCAAGGAGCATGTGGTCAACAGTAACGCGATAAATGCATGCAGGAGGCTATTGAGGCTATTTGCGGTCGCCATGCCCCATGTTCGGCGCAACGCAGTGCCGGCGTCAAAGGCAACAACCTGCTCCTGTGGAAACATGGTTTGCTCCTGAACACGGAAACCGGTTTGCAGGTCGAGATTGAAACTACTGAGATAGGAATTACTTTCTCATTCTCACGCACATCACTGCCCTGGACTTGCGTGAAATCAAAATCCCGCTTGTTTGCCGTCTAGCCCGGCGGGAAGGGGTTGCTTTTGCGCATTGTGGTCCAGCGTCGCAACGCCGATATTGCGCCATAATGAAAAACCAACTAAACACTACCAAGAGAAAAATGGACAACATCAATATTATTGCGGCCGTTATTTTCGCTATCGCGTTGGTTCATACCTTTGCCGCAAAATACTTCGAACGCCTTGCCGATCGTCATTCCAAACATGCCGGCTTGTTTCATCTGCTGGGCGAAATCGAAGTAGTTTTCGGATTCTGGGCTTTTATTCTGCTTGTCATCATGGCGCTGGCCGTGGGCGGAACCGAGGCTATCGAGTATGCGGAATCGCGCCAATATACGGAACCCATGTTCGTGTTCGTCGTCATGGTAGTGGCGGCGTCGCGGCCGGTTTTGGAAACGGTGAAGGGCCTGGTGGCCGCGATCGCGGCGCTGGTTCCGGTGAATTCTGCTGTCGCCAGTGTCTGGCTTGGACTCGCGCTGGTGCCGCTGATCGGTTCGCTGATTACGGAGCCTGCCGCCATGACGCTGGCTGCGCTGATTTTGGCGCCGCAGGTTTTCCGGCAAGGGATTCCGGAGTGGCTGAAATACGGCGCTCTCGGCGTGCTGTTCGTGAACATATCCATCGGCGGCACCTTAACTTCGTTTGCCGCGCCGCCGGTACTGATGGTGGCTGCCACCTGGCAATGGGATAGCCTTTTCATGGCAACCCATTTTGGCTGGAAAGCCTGCCTCGCGGTCATTATCAACGCGACCGTCGTTACCTTTTTGTTACGCAGCCATGTCGCCAACGCAAAACAGGATCACGCTGCAGATACGGAACTTGCAGTGCCATGGCTGGTACGTGCCATTCATCTGTTGTTCTTGGCAGCCGTTGTCATCTTTGCGCATCATCCGGTGGTGTTCATCGGGCTTTTTCTTTTCTTCATGGGATTCACCCAAGCCTACGCACAATATCAAAACCCGCTGATCCTGAAAGAGGGCCTGCTGGTCGGTTTCTTTCTTGCCGGTTTGGTGGTTCTGGGAGGGATGCAACAGTGGTGGCTTCAGCCGATTGTCTCCAGCCTTGAACCGACTGCGCTGTTCTTTGGCGCACTGGGATTGACCGCCATTACCGATAATGCGGCGCTGACTTATCTGGGTTCATTGATCGAGGGCATGTCCGATCAAGCCAAGTACATGCTGGTTGCCGGCGCGGTGGCTGGCGGCGGTCTCACCGTAATTGCAAACGCCCCCAACCCTGCCGGCGTGGCATTGCTGCGTAGCGGCTTCAACGATGCGTCAATCGGGGCTGGCGGCTTGTTGCTGGGCGCACTATTGCCAACGATGGTGGCGGCGCTTTTCTTCTTAGTGCTGTAGCCGGTTCTTGCCGCGTCCGGCCCCGTTGGGTGCCGGACATCAAGCCGTTACCGAAACCCCGTTAGTCCGCGATTGGGTCGAATCCTGCTCAGATTTTCCGTACGCTTCTAACAACTGCATCACCATCTTCTTGACTGCGGCATTGCTGTCCTCCGTGTCGGTGGCGGATGTGCTGTCGGTGCTGCTATCGGCTTGCAGCGATGCCAGCAATTCCATCATGCTGACCGTGCCATCCTGATTGGTGTCGGCCGCATCGTAGATCGTGCTTGCAGAACCAGAACTGGCGCTGCTGTCGGACCCGCCGCTAGAGGCGGATGGCGGTGGCGCTCCTCGTGCCGATTGCACGCCGGAGTTGCTTTCGATTGCGGTGCTGGCGTCGCTGGTGTTGTTTGCAGCAGCGGCTGTCTTGCTGGCTTTGTCGAAGGACATGGCCTCTGCGCCGTTAACCTTGCCATCGCTATTGGTATCGGCCTTGTCGAAATTGTTGGCAATGCTGGTCATAAGATCGGAGCGCTTGCTGTCGCTGGTGCCGATTTCCTTGGCCATGCTGGTCAGTTGTTCCTGTGTGAAGCCGGTATCCTCGCCGCCTTTGCGAGCGCTGCCTGTGCCACTCATGCGGGACTGGTTGAATTGGCTGTCGAGTGCATTGGCGAGTTTGGCCACGCCATCGGTCATCTCCTGTTCAGTGATTTTGCCGTCGCTATCACCATCGAGCTGCTTGAAAATTGCATCGACGTTGTTGCTGGTCTTGCTGGTGCTGCTCGATGTGGCATCCGCCGATATCTGATCAAACGCAGATTGCAGTCCCGCCTTGTCGATATAACCCTGGTTTTTCGTATCCACTTTGGCGAACAGATTCTTCACCATGCTGGATGTATCAAAACGTTGCATTACTCCTGATCCACCGCCCACGCTGCCGATAGCACTCATAACAATCCCCTGGTTGTGTTTAAAGACTGCAGCGTAAATACGGTCTAGCTGCAGAATATTCCAATTATCTCAAACCAATGTATCGGCAATATTTCCTTTTTGTAACAAAGTTGATACAAAGAAACTTAGTGTGAGTACTCAACGGGAAATGGCAATGCCGGCAATCAAGCCGCCTTCATCGGCATTGCGCAAATGTACCGTGCCGCCGCATTGGCGCGCGGCCTCGCGCGCAATCGACACTCCCAGACCTACGCCGCCTCAGCGCTGTATTCGGCCGGAGTCGGCAGTCACGATCAGAGTCTGGCCCAAGAGGGTAGGTATGCCATGCGGAACGGGCACCTGGTTCAAACGTAACTCAAACGTAACGTAGGCGCCAGAGGTACGAGAGTGATCGTTTTTTCATTGGTAACGGTCGGGTGACTACCTGATACCGAGGCCGCTCATACTTCGTATGTTTGGGCGAACGTGCAAGCGACATGGCAGCCGCAGTCAGCAGTTTCATTTCGATTCTTTGATTTAGTGACTGGTTTTCCCGGCCCTTCGGGGCTGGGTGATCAAGGCAAAAACAATTGCAAGGGCGATGGCCATCATTGCCGTGCCGGCGGTGAGCGCGGCCGCAACTTGATGCGCGAGTATCTCCCCGACGTCGAGCCTGCCGCTGCCGGCGGCCGTGAATACGACCACGAGCACGCCGAATCCGAGTGATCCGCCGAGCTGGTGAGCGACATTCACGAGCCCGGAGGCAGCACCGGCGTCTTTGGCGGCGACCCCCGCGACGCCTGCGACGGTCAGCGGGCCGAGCGAAAGGCCTTGGCCGATGCCGATCAAGATCATCGGCAGTGCGACGCCAGTGAGGTAGGCCGTGTCGACCGAGACGCGGCTGAGCCAGGCCATTCCGATCAGCGCAAGTGTGAGCCCTGTTGCGAGCACGCGTCCGTTGCCCATCCGCTTCGTCAGCATCGGGGTGGCGATGGCGGCCGCGAAGTTGGGGAGGGTCGTCGGCAAGAAGGCCAACCCAGCCTCGGAAGGGCGGTAACCGAGCACACCCTGGAGGAACTGGGTCGTGAAGAACCAGAAGCCGACCATGGCGCCAAGAAAGAGGAGGCGGGCTGCGTAGGCGGCAGTGCGCTCGCGGCTCGCGAACAGGCGCAGCGGCATGATCGGCTGCCGTGCCCGCGATTCGATGAAAGCGAACAGGACAAGCAGTATGACGCCCGCTGCGAGCGTCACGACCGTGACGCCATCACTCCAGCCGGCAGTCGCCGAGCGGACGATGCCGTAGACGAGCGAGGTCATGCCCACGGTCGAGCTGAGTGCGCCTGCAAGGTCGAACGCGCCGGAATGCCGCTCTGTCTCGGCGATATAGCGCTTCGTGGCGAGCACCAAGGCGATCCCGATCGGCACGTTGATGAAGAACCCGGCGCGCCATGAGAGCCAGTCCGCGAGGACGCCGCCGAGTACAAGGCCGATGCTGGCGCCGACACCGGCGGTGGCGGCGTAATAGGCGACCGCGCGCGTGCGTTCGGGCCCATCACGAAAATTCGTCGATAGCAAGGCCAGCGACGAAGGAGCCAGGATCGCAGCGCCGACACCTTGAACCGCGCGGGCGCAAATCAGCCAGGAAGATGACTGTGCCAGACCGATAGCGAGCGATGCGGCAGTGAATAGCGCCAGTCCAACGACAAACAGGCGGCGGCGGCCCAGGATGTCGCCGGCGCGCGCGCTGAGCAAGAGCAAGCCGCCGAAGGCGAGCGTATAGGCGTTCTGCACCCAGGAAAGCCCGGTGTCCGAGAAGTTGAGACCGCCCCGGATCTTCGGCAGCGCTGTGATGACGATCGAGATGTCGAGCACGATCATCAGGTAGCTGACGAGGATGATGGCAAGCACGGGTGCAGTGCGAATCCGCATGCCGGCATGCAGGCCAGCCTGGAGGGGTGCGCGGTTTGTCATGAGGTCTCCTCGTAGGATGAGTGCAAGGGCGGTCGCCTATGGCGGAGGACGCGCTTTCGGCACCGAATTAGCTCGCGGAATCGACAGCCACGGCGCTTGATTTCTCTGCGCAGTCCGATAGTCCGGCTTCGACCAAAATCTAACGTGGCTGCCGAAGCCGTCTGTTGAAGGTGCGGTTAGCATCACCACGGCGCCGACCGGTACTCAGCCGTTGGAAGCGGCAGCACGCGGGACCCGGCCCGTCACCGGGTACTGTGGATCGGTGAACCCTGGGGTGGACGGGTGTCCCGGTGGCACGAGTCTGTCGACCAGCGCCTCGTCTTCCGACGTGAACGGGGTGTTCAACGCTTCCAGGTAATCGTCCCACTGCTCCAGGGTACGCGGCCCCGCGATGACGGAATTCACCAGAACATTGTTGAGCACCCAGTTGAGCGCGAAATGCGATACCTTCCCGCCGCGCGCGTCTGCATGCGCTTTGATCTCTTGCGCCAGTCGGATGGACTCCGGCCGCAGCTCCGTCTGCAAGGTGCGCCTGTCGTTGCGTGCGGCGCGGCTGCCTTCGGGTAGCTTGTCGATACTCGCGTACTTTCCGGTGAGGACACCGCGGGCGAGGGGGCCGTAGGGAACGATGCCGACACCGTAAAATTCGCATGCGGGAAGGAGTTCGAGCTCGGGCATCCGGTTCATCGCGTTGTATTGCGGTTGGCTTGCCGCCGGTGCGTCGATGCCGAACTCCTTGCAAAGACGAACCACTTCTGTCAGGCGCCCGGCGCGGAAGTTCGTAACACCGAAGTAGCGGATCTTGCCTTGATGGATCAGGTCGGCCAGCGCGCGCACTGTCTCTTCCAGCGGCGTGGTGGCATCGTCGCGATGGAGGTAATAGAGGTCGATGTAGTCGGTGCCGAGCCGCCGCAGGCTCTGCTCCGCGGCACGCATCAGGTACTTGCGGGAGAGATCGCCTGGAAGCGTGGAGTCGACCGGGTAGCCGACTTTGGTGGCAATGACCCAGCGATCCCGGTCGGCCTTCACCGCCCGGCCGACGATCTCCTCCGACTTGCCGCCGCTGTATGCGTCGGCCGTGTCGATGAAGTTCACGCCGGCCTCCCTTGCTTTGTCGACTATGCTCCGGGACGTGTCCTCGTCGGTCTGGTCGCCGAACATCATCGTTCCCAGGCAAAGCGGGGATACTTTCAGGCCGCTGCGGCCCAGTCTGCGGTATTCCATGTATTGCTCCTGATTGCTAAAGTTGCTTGGTGCCGAGCAGCTCTTTTGCTCGCACAATGGCCGACATCGCGTGCGGCCAACCGGTATAGAACGCCAAGTGGGTGATCAGCTCCTCCTTCGTGACCCCGTTTTCGATAGCACGCGGGAAATGAAAGCGCATCTGCTCGCCCTTTCCGCGGACGACCAAGGCCGCGCAAGTGACCAAACTGCGATCTCGTTTCGAGAGCTGCGGACGTTCCCCACACATCGCCGAACAGTACCTCGTCGCCGAAGGCCTGTTGCGCGGCGTTGAGAGTCTTGTCGGCATTCATTTTCAATTCTCCTTACGCGCCGGCCGATGTCGCCATCAGCCCTTTAGTGAAGCCATATCGATTACAAAGCGGTACTTCACGTCGCTCTTTTGCATGCGCTCATACGCTGCGTTGATGTTCTGAATCTTGATCACTTCGATGTCTGAGGTGATGCCGTGCTTGCCGCAGAAATCGAGCATTTCCTGGGTCTCGGCGATGCCGCCGATAAGCGAACCCGCCACCGATTTGCGCCCCAACACCAACGGGGCGGAATTCAGCATGGGATCGAGTTCACCCAAGTACCCAACCAGCACCAGCGTTCCATCCAGCGACAGTGTCGGCACATACGGGTTGAGATCGTGAACATAAGGCACTGTGTCGAGGATCAGGTCGAACCGCCCCTTCACCCCAGCCATTTGTTGTGGGTCGGTGGATAGCACGATATTGTTCGCGCCCAAGCGCCGCGCATCCTGCTCCTTCCCAGGCGAGCGGGTGAACAGCGTGACGTCGGCGCCCAGGCCTTTCGCCAGTTTCAGCGCCATATGGCCCAGCCCGCCCAAGCCGATGACCGCGACCTTGCTGCCCGCGCCCACCTTCCAGCGGCGCAGCGGCGACCAGGTAGTGATCCCCGCGCATAGCAGCGGTGCGGCCGCCGCCAGATCCAGGCCTTCGGGAATCTTCAGCACGAATTTTTCCGACACGACGATCTTCTCGGAGTACCCGCCGAAAGTCGGCAGCTGGTCGTGACGATCAACCCCGTTATAGGTGAGTGTCGGGGACTCGTCGCAATACTGTTCCAGCCCGCGTGCGCACGCCGCGCAGTGCTGGCAGGAGTCGACCATGCAACCGACGCCGACATGGTCGCCACGTTTGAAGCGACCCACATCCGCCCCGACACTGATCACGCGACCAATGATTTCATGGCCGGGCACAACCGGATACATCGTGTTACCCCAGTCATTTCGCGCGTTATGCAGGTCTGAGTGACATACGCCACAGTAGAGGATTTCGATGACCACGTCGGTTGCACGCTGTTGCCGCCGCTCGAAGCGAAAGGGAGCCAGGTCGTCCGTGGCCGAGTGTGCGGCGTAACCAAGTACATTCATAGTTTTTCCTCATTGATGATGTTTAGAATTGGGTGCCGGTGCTGACACCTGTTGACCTCGTCGGCGTAACTCAGCGGTCGATCAGCTTCATGTGGTCTTCCGAAAGCCGCGCTCCTTGCACCGTGATCTTTGAATATGCTGACTCGATCTTACGGAGGTCGTCGGCTGTCAGTTCGATATCGGCCGCAGCGACGTTCTCTTCCATACGAGCGAGCTTGCGGGTGCCCATGGCTGCGTACTTTACCGCGTCGGGCGGCCCTTGATAAGACGATATAATCGGCATAGGCTTATGAGTGGAATTCATGAATGGCGCGCGAAAATTTCAACGATCTCCTTGCCTTCGTCGCGGTAGCGCGCGAGGGGAGCTTTACCAGAGCGGCTGCGCAGCTTGGGGTGTCCCAGTCGGCGTTGAGCCACACCATCCGTGGCCTGGAGGCAAGATTGGGGCTTCGCCTGCTGACAAGGACCACGCGCAGCGTTTCTCCCACCGAGGCAGGCGAACGCCTGTTCAGAACCGTGGCGCCCCGCCTCGACGAGATTGCGGCTGAGGTGGCAGCCTTAAGTGAACTTAGGGACAAGCCAGCAGGCAACATACGCATCACGGCTGCGGAGCATGCAGCAAACACCGTCCTCTGGCCCAAGTTGGCCCAATTCCTGCCGCACTATCCGGACATTAAGGTCGAGATCGCCGTCAACTATGGTCTGATAGACATCGTCGCCGAGCGCTACGACGCCGGCGCACGCCTCGGCGATCAGGTGGCAAAGGACATGATCGCGGTGCGCATCGCGCCGGACTTGCGCATGGCCGTGGTTGGGTCTCCGACCTACTTTTCAAAGCAGCCGCCGCCCCAGGCGCCGCAGGACTTGGCGGCACACGACTGCATTAATCTGCGGCTGCCAACCTATGGCGGCCTTTATGCTTGGGAATTCGAGAAAGACGGCCATGAACTGAACGTACGCGTTCAAGGCCGGTTGGTATTTAATAGCAGTCCTCCGATCCTCAGGGCGGCACTGGCCGGATTCGGCATGGCCTACGTACCTGAGGATATGGCTCAGAAACATATCGCCGAAGGACATCTCAGGCGGGTGCTCGAAGAATGGTGTCCGGCTTTTCCGGGCTATCACCTCTACTACCCGAGCCGCCGTCAATCCTCACCGGCTTTTGCTTTGCTGGTTGATGCGCTGCGCTACCGGGCTTGACGCCGTGCCTGCTGCCAGTGGCAAACACGGGGGTATCGAGACCAACCCTATTGCAGCAGCGGATTCGCTCCTAATTTCACGAGACGATTTAATCTGCGCCTCGGTATTCCTTCAATCGGA
Source organism: Gelidimonas diazotrophica (assembly GCF_055694025.1). Taxonomy (NCBI): domain Bacteria; kingdom Pseudomonadati; phylum Pseudomonadota; class Betaproteobacteria; order Burkholderiales; family Oxalobacteraceae; genus Gelidimonas; species Gelidimonas diazotrophica. Next base: position 1,965,542 of record NZ_CM146349.1, on the reverse strand, counting down.
CGTATGGGTATGGTTGCAACCTTCATCGAATGTGCATTACAGAGCGGCGACTACTGCACACCGTGATGTTTGGCAGGAATCTCTACTACACAATTTTTAGTGGAGTATGCAGTAAAACATGCCACTTTCCGCTTATTTTAATTGCGTATTGTAAAAATACAATGGCATGTATTTAATTTTTTCTACAAATCGCCCGGAACCTCTTTCAACGCGCTTTCAGCCCCGCCACAAGTTTCACGACCGCCTCGAACAGCGGGTGGCCGTGCGTCGCGAATGCATCGCAGACGGTCAGGTGGTTTTCGGTGGCTAGCGCGATATTGCCGAGGTGGCTGGCTTTCCAGGTTTGGCCAATCAATGCGTTTTGCCGTTTGAATTCATCCGACTCACCGTCGCCGACCGCACTCAGAAAAGGCGTGTGATGCGCTTGCGGCAGCCAGGCTGGCGACAGCAGGGCGGCGCGCGGCGCAGTCAGTTGCAAATCTGCATTGACGAAATCGGCGTGCAGCAGCGGGTCCAGATCATAGACACCGGACAGCAGCACGCCGCCCTTGATCAGGTCTGCCGGCAGTTCCGGGTCGAATGCCGGCCAGATGGCCGCCATCATCATCGCCGCCAGATGCGCGCCGGCCGAATGGCCGACAATTACAATTCGCTGCGGGTCGAAATCGTATTGCTCGGCACGCCGGTACAACCAGGCCAGTGCGCGTAGCTGCTGGCGCGTGATGTCTTCGATAGTAGCGTGCGGCGCCAGCGTGTAATTCAGCAGCGCGACATTCAAGCCAGCGTCCAGATAGGGCGGGGCGATGAAGGAGAAGTTCGCTTTGTCCAGCGAACGCCACCAGCCGCCGTGGATGAATACCAGCAGCGGCGCGCCACCCCGCGTGGCCGGGAAAAAATCCAGCCGTTCGCCGGCCGACTCGCCATAAGGGAGGTCGTATAAGCCGAGTTTGGTGCGTCGTACATGGGCCGAATCGCGAACCCAGCGGGTAAAGATGCGGGAATGCTCGGGAATCATCGCGCGCGCGTCGTATTGCTGACTGTAATATTCTGTCGGGTTTTTCATGGCAAGGGTTTGGTCGGGATCAGGGGCAGGGCAGGGTTCAATGCGCAAGGATAACGCATTGCCGCATCGGTATTTGCAGTTTGACGCACTTGCCCAGCTTGCCTACACTAGCAGCCTGCCGGTATTACTTAACTGATGTTATGCACTTCCCAAGCAGAACGAGCCGGAATCGGTAGGTCGGGTTAGCGATAGCGTAACCCGACATTCTCAGCCGCAAATGTCGGGGCAGTTTTGTAGGTTCCGCGATGAAGCCGCTAACCCGACCTACAAAACTGCCGGCATTACCTAACAGCAAACCCAGCAAACCCGTTTCGCAGCCGCGACCGGGACCACTAACAACCCATCATTCTCATGTCAACATTTGCCAAGATCAATTCCACCTTCGATATCGCGCTGTCTTCGCAGTTGGACGCAGCCATCAACAACAAGACCAAGCCGCTCGGCAGTCTGGGCCTGCTCGAAGCGCTGGCTAAACAGCTGGGCCTGATTCAGCAGACCACGCAGCCGGCCATACGCCAGCCGGCGATCATCGTGTTCGCCGCCGATCACGGCGTCACTGCGGAAAATATTTCAGCCTATCCGCAAAGCGTGACCTGGCAGATGGTGGAGAATTTTTTGACGCAAGGTGCTGCCATCAACGTCTTTGCGCGCCAGAACGGTTGTGCATTGCAGATCGTCGACGCCGGCGTGAATCACGATTTCGGGCCGCGTGACGGCTTGATCGACCGTAAAGTTGCGCTGGGTACGCACAATTTCGCCCGGCAGGCGGCGATGAGCGCAGACGAGTGCATGAAAGCGATGCAGCACGGCCGTGCGCTGGTGGCCGCGCTGGACGGCAATGTGGTCGGTTTCGGTGAAATGGGCATCGGCAACACCACTGCCGGTGCTGCGCTGATGCACAAGATGAGCGGCATCCCGGTAGCCGATTGCGTCGGCGCCGGCACTGGTCTGGCCCCTGACGGCATTCAACACAAGCGCGAAGTGATTGAGCAGGCGGTCACATTCCACGCCGGCATACAGGTACAGGAGCCGCTGGACGTGCTCGCCACTTTCGGCGGTTTCGAGATCGCGATGATGGTTGGCGCGATGCTGGGAGCGGCTGAACGCCGCATGACAGTGCTGATCGACGGCTTCATCGTCACTTCCGCGTTGCTGGTGGCGGCGCGGCTGCAACCGGCGCTGCTGGACTATTGTGTGTTTGCACATTGTTCCAATGAGGGCGGGCACCCGCGCATGCTGACCCACCTTGGCGTTAAACCGTTGCTGCAACTAAATCTGCGGCTGGGCGAGGGTACCGGCGCGGCGTTGGCTTTGCCGTTGTTGCAAGCCGCGGCCAATTTCCTGTGCCAGATGGCGACTTTCGAATCGGCGCAGGTCAGTGAACAGACGGAATAACACAATAAATTCTCCGATGCCATCCACTGCATACCAGCCGCCAGGCTTGATTAATCGCTGCCTGCATCAGTTGCGGCTGTTCTTTATCGCGCTGCAATTTTTCACGCGCATACCGATTCCGCGCTGGGTCGGGTTCGAGTCCGCCTGGTTGCAGCACGCGGTGCGCTATTTTCCGGCTGTCGGCTGGGTGGTGGCGGCAGTTGCCGCCGCCGTGTATGCGTTGTCGGCGCTGCTGTGGCCGCAAGCGGTGGCGGTGCTGTTGTCGACCATCGCCGGCATTTATCTGACCGGCGCTTTTCATGAAGACGGTTTCGCCGATGTTTGTGACGGCTTTGGTGGCGGCCTCACGCAGCAGCGGGTGCTGGAAATCATGAAGGATTCCCGCGTCGGCGCATACGGCGCAATCGGCATCGCGCTGTTGCTGGCGCTCAAATGCGTGCTGCTCTCCAGCCTGCCAGGCGCGAGTGTCGTGATTGCGCTGCTGCTGGGACACACTTTGTCGCGCCTGTTGGCGACTACGTTGATTTGGCGGCTGAAGTACGCAAAGGCAGAAGGCAAGGCCAAGCCGCTGGCACAAGAAATGTCATCTGCCGAATTTTTGATTGCAGCGCTGACAGTTGCACTGCCGGCGGCCATCGCGCTGGGGTTAGGCAGGATCGCGTGGCAAGGGCTGCTGGCCGGCGCAATCTGTGCGGCGCTGGCAACGGTTTTTCTTGCGCGCAAGTTCGTCCAGCGTATCGGCGGCTACACCGGCGATTGCCTGGGCGCGGTGCAGCAAGTGGCCGAAGTCGCGTTTTATCTCGGCCTGCTGGCCGTCGTGGTGTAAGCAGAAACAGGAGCAAAAACGAGGTCATGCGCATTTATCTGATTCGTCATCCTCGACCAGAAGGTGCGCTTGATATGTGCTACGGCCGCAGCGACTTGACGGTGTCCAGCCAGGAACAAGCCACAACGCTGGCGGCATTGCTGCCGCAACTGCAAGCGTTGCCGCCGACGACGCCGATCTTCAGCAGTCCTTTATTGCGTTGCGCGACGCTGGCGCAGCGATTGTCCGGTGCACGCGGCGCTGCTGCGCCGCAGTTCGATGCGCGCCTGGCGGAAATGGATTTCGGAGCCTGGGAAATGCGCGCCTGGGATGCAATTGCGCGGGATGAAATCGACGCCTGGGCTGCAGACTTGACCCACTATCGCCCCGGCGGCGGCGAAAGCGTGCTGCAGGTGGTCACGCGGGTACACGCCTTTTATGCCGATCTGGCGCGCTTGCCGTTTGAATCCGCAATCGTGCTGTGCCATGCCGGCATCATTCGCCTATCGCTGGCTTGCCAACCGGGCCGGTCGATGGAAGACATTGCCGCCGTTGCCGCCGGCAGCGCGCACCAAATCGCTTACGGCGCGTTATTCGTGCTGGACTGGCCGCAGGCCGGTTTTCGATAATGTGAAAGTCGCGTAGCGACGTATTTTTCTCCCTTCTCCCACTTGTGGGAGAGGGGTCGGGGGAGAGGGAAATCATGGGCGCAGCCGTGACCAGCGTATTCATGTAAAAATGATCGTCCAGCCATTTTTATTTAAAGCCATGACTACAGACGCGCTCCACTTCAACGACATGCAAGAATCCTATCTGCCCGGCCACCTCGGAGTAGAAATCCTCAGTGTCAATAATGAAGGGGTTGACGCCAGAATGACGATCAAGCAGCATCATCTGGCCCCCAACGGTTATCTGCACGCCGCCTCAGTAGTGGTGCTGGCCGACACCTGCTGCGGCTACGGTTGCATCGCCAACCTGCCGCAAGGCGCGCAAAGCTTCACCACGATCGAACTCAAAAGCAACCACCTCGGCACCGCCCGCGACGGCGTCATCCGCTGCAAGGCAAGCCCGGTTCACCTCGGCAAAACCACCCAGGTCTGGGACGCCACCGTCACCAGCGAAACCGGCAAAACCATCGCGCTGTTTCGCTGCACCCAGATGGTGTTGTGGCCAAAATAAACGTGCGGTGGGAAGTGGACGTACCTGTTCGCCTGCCATGACTGAAAAATATACTATTAAGTGTATTTTAAAAGCCGCATTGAATATATGCGGGAATGCCAATGTTTATGGCTATACTCCTGCCTTACTTGCGTCCAAGGCAGGCGCCGGCAAGCCGCGCTGCTAAACAAATATGATATTTATGTTTTAATCTTGTCTGCAATCCAGCATCGGACAGACCGCTGGTTTCAGTTTCCTAAGGATCAAGAATGGCCAAAAATTATCGCGATATCACCCAATCCGTCTCCGAATCTCTCGCCAAATTGCGCATCGATACGCCGGAAGTCATGAAAGCCTTCGGCATGCTGGCTCAGGCCGCCACCAAAGACGGCGCGCTCGACAAGAAAACCAAGGAATTGCTGGCGCTGGCGCTCGGCATTGCCGCCCATTGCGACGCCTGCATCGGCTTCCATGTGCAGGCGCTGGTCAAACTCGGCGCAACCCGCGCCGAAGTCGAAGAAACCCTGGGCATGGCGGTCTACATGGGAGGCGGTCCATCGCTGATGTACGCGGCCGATGCGCTGGCGGCGTTTGAACAGTATTCAAGCACTGCCACATCAAGTCCGATTTAAAGTAAGCAAGCGCATTTGCCGATCCTGCAATCTCGACAGCAGCGCCAGACCTGCCAGCGCCCCGATCATCGCCAAAAACATGTCCGACTGGGTATCCCACGGATCGCCCTGGGTGCCGAGGAAGGCGTCGGCATCCTGCCCTATCGCCAGCGCCACCCACCACTCGATCAGCTCATAAAAGGCGCTGATCGCCAGTGCCACGCAGACAGACAGAAAATCCGTCATCCTGGGCCCGGACACATAAGAGCCGCGCAGCAGGATCTCGCGCGTCATCAGCACCGGCACCAGGCCCTGCATGAAATGCCCGATCTTGTCGTACGGGTTGCGCTCCAGCGCCAGCACGTCTTGCATCCAGAAACCGAACGGCACCCGTGCGTAGGTATAAGTGCCGCCCACGATCAACACCAGCGCATGCACGAAAATCAGGCCGTACAACAGACCCGTCAACGGAAAACGGCGGTAAGTCGCTGTCAGCAGCGGCAATGCGATCAGCACCGGCGCCACTTCCAGCAGCCAGGTGGCACGGTCATACGCATTGCCAAACGAAATCGCCATGATGACGATCAGCAGCAAGCCGGACAGGATGAGAATTTTTTCACGGGACATGGATGGAGCGCGCTGCGCGTTGGTTGTCAACGCGACAGGATAACCGCTGAAGGCGGCGGTCAGGCCGTAAGCGGCCGGCGCTATGAATTACGTCTTACCGCATAAAAAATATACCAGGTAGTGTATTTTTAAAATCGCATTAGATATATGCGGGAATGTTTATTTTTATGACTATACCCCCGTATTTTTTAGTTAGTTATTTTTATGTCGAAGGCAAGAAAAGAGCAGTCAATGGATTGGATGGCCTGTTGTTGGCGTTGGCGATGGATGTCACGGTAAAGAATCTAAAATAAAAACGGCGTCAGTTTTTACACTGACGCCGTTTGTCGTTGCGCGATACCGATGATCGGAAGGGCATCAATTGAAAACACGGTATGGAATTCCGATCTGCCAATTGACTATGGCTGGATCTGATTTGAGATTCCAACTTCCGACATGTTTCACTTCAAACGAATTGTCAGGCGAGGGCTGCTTTACAGCGCGTGGTCTTTGATTCCTGGTGCGTTTTTAGAAAAGGCGCGCTTGAAAGATAACTGGAAATCAGGGTAAAATGCCCGGCTAGCTTATTTTACAAATAGCTAGATTTTGAAAAATCGCGAATCCGCTCGACAAAGGGTGCCTCAAAATGAGGTGGCTGACCGGATTCCAGACCTAACCCTGGAGATATTTATGTCCGTTACTATGCGTGAAATGTTGGAAGCCGGCGTCCATTTTGGCCATCAAACCCGTTTCTGGAATCCAAAGATGGCGCCGTTCATCTTCGGTCACCGCAACAAAATCCACATTATCAATCTGGAAAAGACTCTTGGCATGTACCAGGAGGCAATGAAGCATATCAGCCAATTGTCGGCAAACCGCGGCACCATCCTGATGGTTGGCACCAAACGCCAGGCCCGTGACATCATCGCCGCTGAAGCCCAGCGCGCCGGTGTTCCGTATGTAGACCAGCGCTGGTTGGGCGGCATGCTGACCAACTTCAAAACAATCAAGACCTCCATCAAGCGCCTGAAAGACATGGAAGGCATGATTGCCGATGGTTCGGTCGAAAAATTGAGCAAAAAAGAAGCGCTGATGTTTGAACGCGAAATGATCAAACTGCAAAAATCGATTGGCGGCATCAAGGATATGGGCGGCATTCCGGACGCGATTTTTATCGTCGACGTCGGTTATCACAAGGGTGCAATCACTGAAGCCGCGAAATTGGGCATTCCTGTAATCGCTGTGGTTGATACCAACCACTCGCCTGAAGGCGTAGCCTATGTCATTCCTGGTAATGATGATTCTTCCAAAGCGATCATGCTGTATGCCCGCGGTGTGGCAGATGCAATCCTGGAAGGCCGTGCCAATGCAGACAACAATGTGGTTGCAGCCATCAAGGCCGGCAACGGCGATGAATTCGTCGAGGTCAGCGAGCAGGCATAAGCCCTTCTTCTGATTTTTCAGTCGTTGGGAAAGAGGGGCAACAATGTTCGCCCCTTTTTTTGAGCGATTTTTTTGAACATATAACGAATATCGACGTCCCATAGGACGTGAATTGAGTTAGGAGATCTACATGGCAGCAATTACCGCAGCAATGGTTGGCGAATTACGTGCAAAAACCGACGCTCCAATGATGGAGTGCAAGAAAGCATTAACCGAAGCCGATGGCGATATATCGAAAGCAGAAGACATTCTGCGCGTCAAGCTAGGTAGCAAGGCATCCAAGGCCGCTTCCCGGATTACAGCTGAAGGTGTAGTGACCACGCATATTGCAGGTGGCGTGGGCGCCATGATCGAAGTGAATTGCGAAACCGACTTCGTTACTAAAAATGATGATTTCATCGCTTTTACAGATGCCTGTGCCAAACTGGTTGCAGAACACAATCCAGCCGATGTCGCTGCCTTGTCGGTGCTGCCGATGGGTGCGCAAACAGTCGAAGAATTCCGCTCAGCACTGATTGGCCGTGTCGGTGAAAACATGTCGATTCGTCGTTTCGTTCGCTTTGAAACACCTGTCAAGCTGACATCGTATCTGCATGGCACGCGGATCGGTGTCCTGGTTGAATTTGAGGGCGCTGACGAGCAAGTCGGCAAGGACGTTGCCATGCACATCGCGGCAATGAAGCCAGTTTCCTTGTCTTCGGACCAAGTGCCGGCAGATATGATCGAGAAAGAGCGTTCGATCGCAACACAAAAAGCAATCGAATCCGGTAAGTCCGCTGAAATCACTGAAAAAATGGTTGCAGGTTCGGTGCAAAAGTACTTGAAAGAAGTATCTTTGTTCAATCAGCCTTTTGTAAAGAACGACAAGCAAACCGTTGAACAAATGTTGAAAGCTGCAAATACAAACGTGAAATCATTCGCGATGTATGTGGTCGGTGAAGGCATTGAGAAAAAGCAAGATGACTTTGCGGCAGAAGTTGCGGCTCAAGTCGCCGCAGCCAAACAGGCTTAAGCGAAAATAAGCGGGCCGAAAGGCCCGTTTTTTTAGACTGGCTGACAACAGCCGGCAGCAGTAAATGTTGCGCACTCCACTCGATGGTTCAATTGTCGGTATTCTCAAAATGAGAGTTTAGTAACCCGATAAATAATTATCCGGACAACCAAAAGGAAATCAGCTCATGACAAAACCTGCCTACAAGCGTGTCCTCCTAAAGCTATCCGGAGAAGCACTGATGGGTGATGATGCCTATGGCATTAATCGCGCCACGATTGAGCGCATGGTCGCGGATGTGGCTGAAGTGGCCAGTATGGGGGTCGAATTAGCGATTGTTATCGGCGGCGGCAATATTTTCCGTGGTGTGGCGCCGGGTGCGCAAGGCATGGATCGTGCCACCGCCGATTATATGGGCATGCTGGCGACGGTCATGAACGCTCTTGCACTAGCTGACGCCATGCGTCAAGCCGGAATTACCGCCCGCGTCATGTCGGCCATCAGTATTGAACAAGTGGTCGAACCGTATGTCCGCCCCAAGGCCCTTCAATATCTGGAAGAGGGGAAAATTGTGGTATTCGCTGCAGGTACCGGCAATCCATTTTTTACCACCGATACTGCCGCGGCATTGCGAGGGTCTGAAATCAGCGCTGAAATTGTGCTGAAGGCTACCAAGGTTGATGGCGTTTATACCGCCGACCCTAAATTAGATCCGAACGCAGTACGATATTCCACAATCACCTTTGACGAGGCAATTGCAAAGCGTCTTCAGGTAATGGATGCAACTGCTTTTGCTTTATGCCGCGATCAAAAATTGCCGATAAAAGTGTTCTCGATAGTCAAGCCTGGTGCATTGATGCGCGCAATTATGGGTGAAGACGAGGGCACGCTGGTTCACGTTTAATTCCATTTCTACCCTAACCGTGCATTTTATTTTGCGCGGTTGAGGTTCTGCATTCGTGTTCGCGATTGCAGTGGAAATAGAATAAGATTTAACCTTTGAAAAAAGAATTGCAGATGACCATACCTGACATCAAAAAAAATACCGATCAAAAAATGCAGAAATCCATTGAGGCGTTAAAGGCTGATTTGGCTAAAGTGCGGACCGGCCGCGCGCATCCTGGAATTCTTGATCATATCCAGGTGGATTACTATGGCAACCCTACCATGTTGACGCAAGTGGCGAATGTGACTTTGATCGATGCCCGCACCATAGGCGTCCAACCCTGGGAAAAAAAGATGGTGGCGGTGGTTGAAAAGGCGATTCGTGAATCCGATCTCGGATTGAACCCATCGACGCAGGGCGATATGATTCGCGTACCGACGCCTGCCTTGACGGAAGAACGTCGCAAGGAAATGGTTAAATTGGCAAAAAATGAAGCGGAAGATGCAAAGATAGCCATTCGCAACATACGCCGTGACGCCAACGAAGCGCTGAAAAAAATACTGAAAGATAAAGAGTGCTCGGAAGATGACGAGCGTCGCGCTCAGGATGAGATACAAAAGCTGACGGATAAATTTGTCTCGGATGTTGACAAATTGGTAGCCGAAAAAGAAAAAGAAATCTTGACGGTATAACTAAAAACAGCTTTTCCTTACGACAAGACTATCTTATTTCCCCCATGAAATCATGACACAATCGAGTTCGACTCAACAAGTGCCGGTAGTGTCTGCGGTGCCTAATCATATAGCCATAATTATGGATGGTAATGGCCGTTGGGCTACCAAACGTTTTTTGCCGCGTGTGGCTGGGCATGTCAAAGGCGTCAAAACTGTCCGAAACATCGTAGAGGCTTGTGTTGAACGTGGGGTTGGGTACTTGACCCTGTTTGCATTCAGTTCCGAAAATTGGCGGCGTCCGGCGGATGAGGTATCGCTTTTGATGCGCTTATTCATTACTGCACTGGACGGGGAGGTTTCCCGGATGCATGCGAATGGTATTCGGCTTAAAGTAGTGGGTGATCTTAGTCGATTTGAAGCCAAGCTACAGGACAAGATTTTTCAAGCCGAAAAAAAAACGGCAGCAAACACGCGTCTGACCATCACAATATGCGCTAATTACGGCGGTCGATGGGATGTGATGCAGGGCGTCAACAAAATGCTGGCGCTGCATCCCGATGCAACCGAATTTAGCGAAGATCAGTTGGCGCCACATCTGGCAATGGCGTATGCGCCAGAACCTGATCTGTTCATTCGCACTGGCGGCGAGCAGCGTATTTCGAACTTTTTATTGTGGCAGCTTGCGTATACGGAACTATATTTTACCGAGACTTTTTGGCCCGATTTCGATTCAAAGAAACTAGATGAGGCGATCGCCTCTTATCAACAGCGCGAGCGCCGTTTTGGGCGCACAAGCGAACAGTTGTTTGAAAATAAAAAGGTCTCCTGATGCTTAAAGTGCGGGTACTTACAGCACTGATACTGCTGGCGGTGCTGCTGCCGGTTTTGTTTTTGAATAATTTTCTTGCATTTGCGGTAATTGCCACGATTTTTTTTGCAGCAGCTTCATGGGAAAATTTTCGTCTGTGCAACAACGCTTACCCACTAGTTATCGCAGCATTCTGGACCTTCGTATTCGCATCCATTCTTTTGAGTGGTAATGCAAGCGGAGCGACGTTATTGTTCGCATCCTGCGTAGCACTCTGGCTACTGGTGTTTACGCCCTTACTGGCAAATGGTTTGCCTCCTTTGCAAAGTGTTCGTGGTCGATTCCTGGCCGGTTTTTATAGTATTGCCATTCTTGGATGCTTTGTTGCGATTGTTGCCGCATTTCAACACTCTCCACTTTTTTTGCTTTCTGTTATGGCGATTGTCTGGATTGCGGATATTGGAGCCTATTTTTCCGGTAAAACGTTTGGCCGGCACAAATTGGCGCCATCGATTTCTCCGGGAAAAACCTGGGAAGGGGCACTCGGTGGCTGGATTGCAGTCATGCTGGCAGCGTTCATTTCGACCCGCTTCCCGGCAATGCACGATACTTTTGCAGCAAGCTTAGTAAGATCACATGACCGTTGGGGGCTTGTAAGCTTAATGGCATGCATGACATTTTTGGTTGCAGCCAGTGTGGTTGGCGACCTGTTTGAGTCGCAACTTAAAAGACGTGCCGGCATGAAAGATAGCAGCAATCTGCTGCCAGGCCACGGCGGCGTGCTGGATCGGATTGATGCCTTAATCCCTGTTTTGCCGCTAGCCGTACTGATAAATGTATGGCTATAGCATTGGTGTTGGAATAGAAATTATGCAAAGAATTACCATTCTCGGTTCTACCGGTTCCATTGGCGCATCAACACTGGATGTGGTTGCGCGGCATCCTGATCGTTACTCTATACATGCGTTGACCGCGCATACCAGTGTTGATGCACTGTACCGGCAGTGTGAACAATTCAAGCCGCGCATAGCAGTGGTCGGGTCAGCGCAGGCGGCACAAGCTTTATCGCAGCAGTTGCGACAAAAAGATCTGAAAACGCAGGTCGAATTTGGACCCGACGCGCTGGCAGCGGTATCTTCCGATCCAGATTGTGATGTTGTCATGGCTGCAATCGTGGGTGCTGCCGGTTTGGTGCCTACAATGGCAGCAGCCCGGGCCGGTAAAAAAATACTGCTGGCAAATAAGGAAGCCTTGGTGATGGCTGGCCAGCTCTTCATGGATGCGGTGCGGCTGAATGGAGCCACACTGCTGCCGATTGACAGCGAGCATAATGCGATTTTCCAATGCCTTCCGAAGAATTACCTCCGCGGACAATCCGGGCAGGGCGTTGCCAAGATATTGCTAACAGCATCTGGCGGCCCATTTTTGAATCGGCCTGTCGAGACACTGGATGTCGTGACGCCAGCAGAAGCCGTTGCGCATCCAAAGTGGGTCATGGGCAGGAAAATTTCGGTTGATTCAGCTACGATGATGAACAAGGGACTGGAAGTGATCGAAGCGCACTGGCTGTTTGGCGCTTCAGCCGATCAGATCGAGGTAGTAATTCATCCACAAAGTGTGGTTCACTCCATGGTTTCATACGTCGATGGCTCTGTCCTCGCACAGTTAGGTAATCCCGACATGCGCACGCCCATTGCACATGCTCTGGCTTACCCAGAGCGTATTGCGTCCGGCGTGGCGCCTCTCGATCTGACTAGTATCGGGCAGCTGGATTTCAAAAAACCGGATTTCAATCGGTTTCCCTGTCTCAGACTGGCATTTGACGCTTTGCATGCAGGCGGTTCGGCACCGGCAATTTTGAACGCAGCCAATGAAGTTGCGGTCCAGGGATTTTTGGATGGGCGTACCGGATTTCGTATGATAGACCAACTGATTGCGCGCGTAATGGATGCATTGCCGTACTTCCAGGTGGACAGTATCGAAGGCTTGCTGGAGCAGGATTTCGAGGCTCGCAGAATCGCCACCGGCTACATGAACTCATGAACTTACTACAAACGCTGATTGCTTTTGTTTTTGCCCTTGGGACACTTGTTATCTTCCATGAGCTGGGACATTTTTTGGTTGCCCGCCTGTGCGGGGTTAAAGTGTTGCGTTTTTCAGTCGGAATGGGCAAAGTGATTTTTTCGCGCCGTTTCGGTGCAGACCAAACCGAATGGGTGATTTCAGCATTGCCTCTGGGCGGCTACGTGAAAATGCTGGATGCTCGGGAGCAGAACTTGGATACCTTGGCTCCCGAGGATAAACAGCGCGAATTCACCAGCCAGAACGTTTGGAAGCGCATTGCCATAGTTGCAGCCGGGCCCATTGCCAACTTTATTCTTGCCATACTGTTATTCGCTTCACTTTATACATATGGCATTCCAGAGCCTGTTGCCAACATTCGGGTTGTTCCCGAGCAATCGGTTGCATACAAGGCCGGTTTGCGCGGTGGAGAGCGTGTCACGGCAGTCAATGGCGAGGCAATAGAGTTATGGTCTGACTTGCGCTGGAGAATAGTGCAGTTAGCCATCGATAAGAGCGCCGCCAAGCTCGACGTTAGTTCGGCCGACCCGGCAGATCCCAAAGGAACGTTGTTAAGCACTATTACCGTGCCTTTGGATAGCTTGACGCCGGAGGATCTGGAAGGTGATTTTTTAGGCGGGTTAGGTATTTCGCTTGCAATGCCGCCTGCCGTTTTGGGGAAAATTATGCCTGATGGCCCCGCCATGCAAGGCGGACTGCAAGAGGGAGATTTAATCCAGGCCGTCGATGGAAAACCTGTAGTCGATGGATTGGCTTTAATAGATATGTTGCGCAATTCTGCCAATAAATCACTGAAGTTGACGGGCCAAAGAGCCGGACGCGATTTCGCTGCAACCGTTACCCCGGAAGGGCAACCGCAAGGCGGCCGGATCATTGGCAAGATCAAGGCAGAAGTTTCCATGATCCCAGCCATGGTCACCGTGCGCGCGACACCGATTGATGCAATTATCAAGGGTGCCAACCGTACTTGGGACACTAGCGTACTGTCGCTCAAAATGCTCGGAAAGATGTTGGTGGGCGAGGTTTCCCTGAAAAACATCACTGGCCCGATCACCATCGCCGACTATGCAGGTCAGACTGCACGCATTGGCATTGTCAGCTATATCAGTTTTATCGCATTCATCAGCATCAGCCTGGGTGTGATGAATTTGCTACCGATCCCGGTGTTGGACGGTGGACTTTTGTTGTATTATTTCGTGGAAGTTTTTACCGGACGCCCTGTTTCTGCACGTTTTGGCGAAATTGCCCAACGGGCCGGGATGGGTATTTTGATGACATTGATGCTTGTCGCTGTCTTCAATGATATCGTGCGCCTTATTTCCTGAGTTGATGATGATCTTGCCTAACGGGCACTCGCAAAACAAAAAGTATTCATAATCGGTACCCAATGAAATTATATTCTGAGCGTTTTTCCATTCCTGTTTTTCGCCGAAATCTACTCGCTATTGCCGTTTTTGCCCTGTGTTCCGGACAAGCGCTGGCGATTGAACCGTTCAAGGTAAAAGATATACGCGTAGAAGGAATCCAGCGTACTGAAGCCGGCACTGTGTTTAGTTATCTTCCGGTGCGTGTTGGCGAAACCTTCACCGATGAAAAAAGTGTAACCGCGATCAAGTCTCTGTATGCAACCGGTTTCTTCAAGGATGTTCGAATTGAAGTCGATGGCGACGTGCTGGTCATCATGGTAGAAGAACGCCCTGCGATTGCCAGCGTGGAGTTCTCCGGCACCAAGGAGTTCGACAAGGAAATGCTGACCAAGGCGTTGAAAGAAATTGGCCTGGGCGAATCACGCATTTTCGACAAGGCTTTAGTGGACCGTGCCGAACAGGAATTAAAACGCCAATATCTTGCCAGGGGTTTATATGGGGTTCAAATTACCTCTACGGTCACACCGATCGAGCGGAACCGGGTAACGGTCACTTTTGCAGTGGAAGAAGGCAATATTACCCACATTAAACAGATCAATTTTGTTGGTAATAAAGCGTTTAGCGACAGCGAATTATCTGATCTGTTAAACCTGACAACGCCAGGCTGGTTTACCTGGTACACCAAAGCTGACCAATATTCGAAACAAAAACTGACAGGCGACATTGAAGCGCTAAAATCCTTTTATCTGAATCGTGGTTATATTGAGATGCAGGTGGAGTCGACGCAAGTCTCGATCACACCTGATAAAAAAGATATCTTCATCACCATCAATATCAACGAAGGGGAAAAATACACCGTCTCCGACGTCAAGATCGAGGGTCAGATGTTTGGCCGCGAAGCGGAATTTGCTTCCCTGCTGACCTTGAAAAAAGGCGACGTTTATTCAGGCGAAAAACTGACGGCAAGCACTGCAAAAATATCGGAACGCATGGGTAACTTCGGCTACGCTTTCGCTAACGTCAATGCCAATCCGCAAATCAATCGCGAGAAAAAGGAAGTCGCGCTGACGATTCTTCTGGACCCCGGTAAGCGCGTCTATGTTCGGCGCATTAACCTTGCCGGCAATACAAAGACGCGCGACGAGGTGATCCGACGCGAATTCCGGCAATTTGAGGATGCCTGGTATGACGGCACCAAAATCCGGCTTTCACGGGACCGGGTGGATCGTCTTGGCTACTTCAAAGAAGTAAATATTGAAACACCGGAAGTGCCCGGCAGCACAGATCAGGTCGATGTCAACATGGCGGTAGTGGAAAAGCCGACCGGTAACTTGCTATTGGGCGCCGGTTATTCCAGTAGCGAGAAGCTGACGCTGACAGGTTCCATTCAGCAAGCCAATGCCTTTGGCACCGGCAATACGATAGGGCTGGATGTCAATACCAGCAAACGCAATCGCACGGTAGCATTGTCACAAACCGACCCGTACTTCACCAAGGATGGTGTCAGTCGCAGCTATGAACTGTTTTATCGGACAACCCGTCCGGCTGAAACCTATACATACGACTACAAAGTGGTAACCTCGGGCGGCAGTATACGATTCGGCGTGCCATTCTCTGAACTGGATACAGTGTTTTTCGGCATCGGTGCTGAACGAACAGCAGTGGAAACTTTTGCCAGCAGCCCGGACAGATGGCAAGAATTTGTCAAAGATAACGGTAGTGCATCCGGTATAGGAAAAGCCAGCACAACGTCATTTCCATTAACCGTTGCATGGCAACGTGACGGGCGCGACAGTGCGATTGCTCCCAACAAAGGCCGCTATCAACGTGCCAACCTGGAGTTGTCTGCGATCGGCACACTAGGGTATTACCGTGCGGTATATCAGGATCAATATTTCCTGCCGATTACCAGCAGCATGACGCTGGCATTGAATGGCGAAGTCGATTACGGTCGTGGGTTAGGCGGCAAGAAGTATCCGATATTCAAAAATTTCTATGCCGGTGGTATCGGATCGGTGCGCGGCTATGAAGGCTCCTCATTGGGTGTCGGAACCAATGTTGATCGCGTAACCGGCGAATCTCTGGGCGGTTCGACTCGCTTGATTGCGAATGCCGAGCTGCAATTTCCATTTCCCGGTTCCGGAAAAGACCGGACCTTGCGCTGGTTTACTTTTTTTGATGCAGGCAATGTGTTTGCAGAAGGGCAAAAGATCCGTACTACGGATTTGCGCACATCGGTCGGTATCGGCTTGAGCTGGATATCGCCGATTGGCCCACTGAAATTAAGTTATGGCAAACCCATAAATGCCACGTCTACGGATCGGAAGCAGAACTTCCAATTCCAACTGGGCACCGGGTTTTAATCGGGTTTTAACTTATACGACTTAAATACTATGACGGCCCCGGTCGTTTGACTCTTGGAGAATGCACTTGAAGTTTCTAACTACATCATCATCAAAAATCGTTGCCGCTGTATTGCTATGCCTGGCCGTAAATGTGCATGCGCAGGAATCCAAGATCGGCTTGATCAATTCCCAGCGCGTGATGCGTGAATCGGCCCCGGCCAAGGCGGCTGAAGCAAAAATCGAACAGGAATTTTCAAAGCGTCAGAAAGAATTGCTCGATTCTTCCAGCCGCATCAAAACTCTGGCAGAAAAACTCGACAAGGATTCGGCGGTAATTTCCGAATCAGACCGGATACGACGTCAGCGTGAATTAAGCGATATGGACCAAGACTTTCAGCGCAAGCAACGTGCATTCAGCGAAGATTTGAATCTGCGCCGCAATGAAGAAATCGCTATCGTGGTTGAACGTGCCAACAAGGCAATCAAGCAGGTTGCGGAATCTGAAAAATACGACATCATTTTCCAGGATGCTGCGTACTTCAATCCGCGTATCGATGTCACTGAAAAAGTGCTGAAGATCCTCAACAAGAAGTAATTTCATGAAAAAACCACTATGAGCATTCGACTTGGTGCATTGGTCGAACGCTTGGGTGGGCAATTGATGGGCGATCCGAACACGGAAGTGTTCGGCATTGCGCCTTTGGATGACGCAAACGCGTCGCACATCACATTTCTCTCTAATCCCAAGCTTCGGACACAAGCGGCGCACACACAAGCGGCCGCCATTATTCTATCGGCTTCAAATGCCACGGCAATCGGTCCCGAGTATCAGGGTGCGCGGATTGTGGTGGACAATCCCTATGCATATTTTGCCCGGGCGGCGCAATGGTTTGCGGCGGAAAATGCGCATCCGCGGGCAGCTGGCATCAATGCGACTGCGCATGTGGATGCCAGCGCCACGATTGCGGCGACCGCATTCATCGGCCCGCATGTGACGATCGAAGCAGGGGCTCAGGTTGCCGACCATGCGGTGATTGATGCCGGCTGTTTTATTGGACGCGACGCCAAAATCGGTGCCGGCACCCATTTTTTTGCACATGTGACATTCCATGCCGGATGTGAAATCGGGCAGCGCGGCATTCTCCATTCCGGTGCCGTGATCGGTACTGACGGCTTTGGTTTTGCCAATGAAGACGGGGCGTGGATCAAGATTCCGCAGACGGGGCGTGTGATCATTGGCGACGATGTTGACATCGGCGCCAATACCTGCATCGATCGTGGCGCTCTGACGGACACCATCATTGAGAACGGCGTCAAGCTGGATAACCAAATTCAGATCGGTCACAACTGCCATATCGGCGCGCACACTGCAATGGCTGGCTGTGTCGGCGTGGCCGGTAGCGCCACAATCGGCAAATATTGTACTTTTGGCGGTGCGGCAATGGTACTTGGTCACCTGAGCATCGCCGACAACGTGCATATTTCATCCGCCAGCATGGTATCGCGCTCGATCCGGGAGGCAGGCCAGTACACCGGTTTTTATCCGCTGGCCAAGAATGCCGACTGGGAAAAATCCGCTGCCATCGTGCGCAACCTGACATCAATGCGGGAGAAAATCCGTAACCTGGAAAAAACCGTGCAATTGCTTACAAAATCGCTTACAGACAAGAGTCAAGAATCATGAAAACCCTAGATATCAACCAAATCAAACAATATCTGCCGCACCGCTACCCGATGTTGCTAGTCGATCGCGTGCTGGACTGGGAGGCAGGCAAACGCATCACTGCGATCAAGAACGTCACGGCCAATGAAGAATTCTTCAATGGCCATTTCCCGAACAAACCGGTGATGCCGGGTGTGCTGATGATCGAGGCGATGGCCCAGACTGCAGCGATTCTGTCGTTTTTGACGATGGACATGAAGCCCGACAAAGACACCATCGTGTATTTCCTCGGCATTGATGGCGCGCGTTTCAAGCGGCCGGTGGAGCCTGGCGACCAACTCAGGATGGAAGTTGAAATCCTGCGTGTGGCGCGCGGCATCTGGAAATATGCAGTCAAGGGCACCGTAGATGGTCAACTCGCGGTTGAGGCTGAACTAATGTGCACCATGCGCACTGCCGCGGATGCTAGCAAGGCTGCGGGTCAGTAATGGCGGGGATTCATTCCACTGCACTGGTTGATACCAAGGCGCAACTGGATAGTTCCGTCGAAGTCGGGCCATATTCGGTCATCGGTCCGAACGTCATGATCGCCGCTGGCACCAAAATCGGCCCGCATGTCGTGATTGACGGCCATACCAGCATCGGGCGCGACAATACTTTTTTCCAGTTCGCCTCGATCGGTGCCGCGCCCCAGGATAAGAAATATGCGGGTGAGCCGACCCGGCTGGAAATCGGTGATCGCAATACGATTCGCGAATTCTGCACGCTCAACCGCGGCACCGCGCAGGATGCCGGCGTCACCCGGCTTGGCAATGACAACTGGATCATGGCTTACGTCCATATTGCGCATGATTGCCAGTTGGGCAATGACATCATTTTGGCCAATAATGCGACGCTGGCCGGTCATGTGCATCTGGACGATTGGGTGTTTCTCGGCGGCTTTACTACCGTCCATCAGTTTTGCCACATCGGCGCGCATGCAATGACCGCGTTTACCGCTGCAGTCAGCCAGGATGTGCCGCCGTTCGTGACTGCCGCCGGCAATCGTGCGGTGCCGGCCGGAATCAATAGCGAAGGCATCAAGCGGCGCGGCTTTAGCAGCGAGCAGATTATGGCAATCAAGCGCGGTTATAAATTGATTTACCGCGCCGGATTGCCACTCGACGCGGCCCAGTCTGCGCTGCTGGAAGAAGAATCGAAATCCCCGCAAGCCGCGCAATACTTGCGTTTGATGCGTGAATTTATTGCCTCGTCCTCCCGTGGCATCATCCGCTAAAGCCATCATTAACACCGCCATTAACACCGCCATTAACACCAGCATTAACACCACCATCGCGATGGTCGCCGGCGAGAGTTCCGGCGACCTGCTGGCGAGCCGGTTGCTGTCGGGGCTGCGGGTGCATCTGCCGCAAGCCCGCATGCACGGCATCGGTGGCGTCAAAATGGCCGAGCAGGGCTTTGTCAGCGATTGGCCGATGGAGAAACTGACGGTGCGCGGCCTGTTTGAAGTGATTCCGCGTTATCGCGAGATCAAGTCGATCCAGAACACTTTGCGCGATCAGTTGTTGGCTGAAAAGCCGGCGGTTTTCATCGGCGTCGATTATCCGGGCTTCAATCTCGGTCTGGAAATGCAGTTAAAGCGCGCCGGCATACCGACCGTGCATTTTATCGGCCCGCAAATCTGGGCCTGGCGCGGCGGACGCATCAAGAAAATCGCCAAAGCGGTATCGCACATGCTGGTAGTGTTTCCATTCGAGGAAGCCATTTATCGCAAGGCAGGCATCCCGGTTACCTACGTTGGCCATCCGCTGGCAGAAGTGATTCCGTTGCTGCCGGATGTAGCGGCAGCAAGAGCTGCATTGCATTTGCCGTTGACTGCAAAGGTGGTGGCGATTTTGCCCGGAAGTCGCATCTCGGAATTGAAATACAACACCGAAGCTTTTATCGGCGCGGCAAAATTGCTGCTCCAGCGCGAGCCTGGTTTACGCTTTGTGGTGCCGATGGCAGGCGCGCAGCAGCGCGATTATTTTGTGCAATTGCTGGCGCAAGCCGGTTTGGCCGACGTTCCGCTGCAATTGGTCGATGGTCAGTCGCATACCGTGCTGGCGGCGGCCGATGCAGTGCTGGTTGCTTCCGGCACCGCTTCGCTGGAAGTTGCGCTGTTCAAGAAGCCAATGGTCATCGCGTACCGGATGATGCGCGCTTCCTGGGAAATCATGCGCCATATGGGATATCAGCCGTGGATTGGGTTGCCGAATATCCTGGCGCGGGAATTCCTGGTGCCAGAACTATTGCAGGATGCCGCCACGCCGCAAGCTCTGGCCGATGCGCTCTGGCGGCAATTGACAGATGTCAGCCTGCAAGCGTCCTTGCAGCAACGTTTTACCGAGATGCATCATGCGTTGTTGCGCAATACCGCCAAGGAAAGCGCACAGGCTGTCTTGCAGGTGATGAACGCTGGATAGCGATTAATACACCATACTGTAATTTTCAATACCGCAATTAATATATGTGGAATTCGCAGTGTTTTTTACCATACTCCCTATTTTATTATTTTCGTTAAACCTTTTAAAGTGATCAGCGTGCAAAAATTGGAACAATTCCTGTTGTCGATTGAACTTGATAACACGTTGATGTGTGGTGTCGATGAAGCCGGACGGGGGCCGCTGGCGGGGCCGGTATTCGCGGCCGCCGTCATTCTCGATCCGGCCCGGCCGATCGAAGGCTTGCGCGATTCGAAGAAACTGACGGCGGCGCGGCGCGAGGTGCTGGCGCTCCAGATCAGGCAGCGTGCGCTGGCCTGGTCGATTGCCCAGTGCTCCGAGGAGGAAATCGATCGCCTGAATATTCTGCAAGCCACCATGTTGGCGATGCGCCGTGCGGTCGAAGGGCTTTCTATTCAGCCGACGCTGGCCTTAATCGACGGCAATCGCTGTCCTGTGATGACTCTGCATTGTGAAGCGATTATCAAAGGCGACGACAAGGTGCCGGCCATCTCGGCCGCCTCGATTCTGGCCAAAACTGCGCGTGACGCGGCATTGCTCACACTGCATCAGCAATTTCCACAATACGCCTTTGACCAGCACAAAGGCTATCCGACTGCCTTGCATCTGGCCCGGTTGCGCGAACATGGGGTGTCGCCGGTACATCGCAAATCGTATGCGCCGGTGCGCGCATTGCTCGCTGTGGAGCATCCATGAAACCGATTTCTTCACGCGACAACCCCCTTTACAAGGAACTCAAACAGCTGGCGACCAGTTCGCAAGCCCGGCGCAAGACTCAGCGCACATTGCTCGACGGCGTCCATTTGTGCGAAGTTTATCTGGACCAGGTCGGCGCGCCGCCCTTGTGCATCGTCAGCGATAGCGCCGTGTCGCAACACGAAGTCACGCCGATCCTGCAACGCTGCGAAGAAGGTGGCGCGCAATGCATCTTGCTGCCGGATGCCCTATTCAAAGCCATCAGCCAGGTCGAGCATGGCATTGGCTTGCTGTTCGTGGTCGATACGCCGGCACATGACGCCTCATTGCGTTTGTCCGGCAACGCGGTGCTGCTGGACCGGTTGCAGGACCCGGGCAATCTCGGCTCGATTTTGCGCAGCGCCGCCGCCGCAGGAATCACAGATGTCTTTTGCAGCGCCGGCACCGCCTTCGCCTGGTCGCCCAAAGTATTACGGGCAGGCATGGGCGCGCACTTTCACCTGCGTATCGCGGAAGAGGTCGATCTGGTGCAGTTATTGCAATCTGCAAACATACCGGTGCTGGCGACCAGTTCCCATGCAGAAGCCACCATTTACGATATCGATTTACAGCAACCTGTGGCTTGGCTGTTCGGTCATGAAGGACAGGGAATTTCCGATCAACTGATGGCATTGACCACGCACCAGGTCGGGATTCCGCATCTGGGTCAGATGGAATCCCTGAATGTGGCGGCTAGTGCGGCAGTCTGCTTTTTTGAGCAAGTCAGGCAAAGACGCTAGATTTCAGTAGTGCAGGCCTCCGTGCCTGTACCGGGCCGCAGGCACGGAGGCCTGCACTACTAAACAACAGTATTTTGCGTCAGTTCTGAATTCCTCAGTACACCCGCTTCTCTAATTTGAGTTCCTGCAAAATCGTGCTGGAGATCTCTTCTATCGATTTTGTGGTAGAGGACAACCAATGTATTCCCTCTCGCTTCATCATCGCTTCTGCCTCGTTGACCTCAAAGCGGCAGTTTTCCAGGGCTGCATACTTGCTGCCAGGGAGACGCTCGTTGCGGATTATGCATAAGCGTTCCGGCGTAATGCTCAGGCCAAAAATCTTGGATTTATACTTCAACAAGGCCGAAGGCATTTTGCCGCGCTCAAAGTCTTCCGGTATCAGCGGATAGTTCGCCGACTTGATGCCGTATTGCATCGCCAGAAACAGGCTGGTCGGGGTTTTTCCCGAGCGCGATACGCCGACCAGGATCACATCGGCGGCAGACAAGTTCTTGTGCGACTGACCGTCATCATGGATCAGCGAGAAATTGATCGCTTCGATACGGTTTTTGTATGCTTCTGAATTGGCAATGTCCTGACCACGACCGATGGTGTGGGTCGATTTGATCCCCAGTTCCTGTTCCAGCGGACCGACGAAGGTCTGGATCAGGTCCATATACATGCATTTGGTATTGCGAATGATCTTGGAGAGGTCTTCCTTGACTAGCGTAGAGAAAATGATCGGGCGCATGCCCTCCTGTTCAAAGTTTTCATTGATTTTGGCCGCAGCGTAATGCGCCTTGTCCAGGTCGTCAATGAAGGGCAGGCGCACTTGCTTGAAGCGCAGATTGAACTGTGTCAGCACCGCATGGCCGAAAGCCTCGGCAGTAATGCCGGTACCATCAGAGACGAAAAACACGGTGCGATCGAATGCTGTAGGCTGGATGATTGAGATAGCTGGCATGGGGCCTTAAGAGAGTGGTTGTGCTAAAAATAGCATGCCTGCAGATAAAAACTAATCGCAGCATGTAAAATGCTGCACATTAGCTTGCATCAAGTTGCTCTTATAAGAATAACAAAAAGAAGTGATCAATGACGATGCGCACGAAGATTTCTTATCATCAAACTAGAGGTTGTTATGTCCAACGCAGTACTTACAGGGGTGTCTACGAAGGCCACTTACGTGGCTTCATTTGAAAATTTGCGCATGACGGATGTCGATTCCGTCGGCGGCAAAAATGCATCATTAGGCGAAATGATCAGCCAATTGGCAAACGCAGGAGTGCGTGTGCCGGGCGGTTTTGCCACTACCGCCCAGGCTTTTCGGGATTTCCTATCCTATAGCGCAAATGGCAGCGCGACTTTGGCTGACCGCATTGCGCAGCGTTTGTCTGACTTGAACATCGACGATGTCCGGGCCTTGGCCCAGGCCGGTGCAGAAATTCGCCAGTGGATCGTCGATACCCCTTTCCAGCCACGGCTTGAAAGTGAAATTAATACTTTTTATGAACGACTGGTGGCGGATTCTGCAAGCGAAATGTCGTTCGCCGTGCGGTCTTCGGCTACCGCTGAAGATTTGCCGGATGCATCTTTTGCCGGCCAGCAGGAAACCTTCCTGAACGTGGTCGGCATCGACAATATTCTCGAAGCAATGAAACATGTGTTCGCTTCGCTGTATAACGACCGCGCTATTTCGTACCGCGTCCACAAGGGTTTCACGCATGCGGAAGTAGCCTTGTCTGCCGGTGTGCAGCGCATGGTGCGTTCCGACCTCGGCTCGGCAGGCGTGATGTTTACGCTCGATACCGAATCGGGCTTCAAGGATGTGGTCTTTATCACCTCCAGCTACGGCCTGGGCGAAACGGTGGTGCAGGGCGCGGTCAATCCGGACGAGTTCTACGTCCACAAACCGATGCTGCAACTGGGCAAATCGCCGGTGATTCGCCGCAATATCGGCTCCAAACTGCTGAAGATGGAATTTACCGGCGAAGCCAAGGCCGGGCGCTCGGTGCGGACGGTGGATGTGCCAATCGAACTGCGCAACCGCTATTCACTGAACGACCAGGAAGTAGTGGAACTGGCCAAATATGCGGTCATCATCGAGAATCATTATCAGCGTCCGATGGATATCGAATGGGGCAAAGATGGGCGTGACGGCAAGTTGTACATCCTGCAGGCACGTCCGGAAACGGTAAAGTCGCAGCAGAAAGCGACCGATGCCCAGCAGCGCTTCAAGCTCAGAAGCACCGGTACGGTATTGGCTAGCGGTCGTGCGATTGGGCAGAAAATCGGTGCCGGTCCGGTGCGCGTGATTCACGATTCAGCCGATATGGAGCGGGTGCAACCTGGCGACGTACTGGTTACCGATATGACCGACCCCAACTGGGAACCGGTTATGAAGCGCGCTGCCGCCATTGTTACCAACCGCGGCGGCCGTACTTGTCACGCGGCGATCATTGCGCGTGAGCTGGGTGTTCCTGCGGTAGTGGGCTGCGGTAATGCAACCGAATTGCTCAAGGAAGGTACGCTGGTCACGGTGTCCTGCGCCGAGGGCGATGAAGGCAAGATTTATGACGGTTTACTGGAAACTGAAGTCACCGAAGTGGCACGCGGCGAATTGCCGAAATTGCCGCTGAAAATCATGATGAACGTCGGCAATCCGCAACTGGCGTTTGATTTTCAATCGATTCCGAATGCCGGTGTCGGCCTGGCGCGTCTTGAGTTCATCATCAACAACAATATCGGCGTCCATCCAAAAGCGATTCTGGAATATCCGAATATTGATGCTGCGCTGAAGAAAGCGGTTGAATCGGTGGCACGCGGCCATGCTTCACCGAAGGCCTTTTATGTCGACAAGCTGGCCGAAGGAATCGCCACCATCGCGGCAGCTTTCTGGCCGAAACCAGTGATCGTGCGCATGTCCGACTTCAAGTCGAATGAGTACAAGAAGCTCATCGGCGGCTCGCGTTACGAGCCCGACGAAGAAAATCCAATGCTGGGCTTTCGTGG
Source organism: Gelidimonas diazotrophica (assembly GCF_055694025.1). Classification (NCBI taxonomy): domain Bacteria; kingdom Pseudomonadati; phylum Pseudomonadota; class Betaproteobacteria; order Burkholderiales; family Oxalobacteraceae; genus Gelidimonas; species Gelidimonas diazotrophica. The sequence continues at coordinate 1,940,678 of NZ_CM146349.1, read as the reverse complement.
CGCTGCACGCTATCTGGCTGACGATTTTGCCGAAGCATTCGAAATGGAATGTCTCGCAATGAAACGGGTACGTAACGAAATGGGCTTGACTAACGTCGAAATCATGATTCCGTTCGTGCGTACGTTGGGGCAAGCTGAAAAAGTAATCGGCCTGCTAGGCAAGAACGGCCTCAAGCGCGGTCAGGATGGTTTGCGCGTCATCATGATGTGTGAAGTGCCTTCGAATGCGATTCTGGCCGAGCAGTTCCTGGAGCATTTTGACGGCTTCTCCATCGGCTCCAACGACCTGACCCAGCTGACGCTCGGCCTGGATCGGGATTCCGGCATGGAATTGCTGGCAGCCGATTTCGATGAACGCGATCCTGCCGTGCTGGCCTTGATCTCGCAGGCTATCGCCGCCTGCCGCGCGCAAGGCAAATATATCGGGATTTGCGGTCAGGGGCCATCAGACCATCCGGAATTTGCCGAGTGGCTCTTGAAACAGGGCATTGAGTCGATTTCGCTCAACCCGGATACGGTAATCGATACCTGGCAAGCGCTGGCTGCACTTAGATAAAAATTTATTGCTGGCATAAAAACGCGAGCCGACCTGGTCGGCTCGCGTTTTTTTTAGCCTACGATGGTGAGCCTGTTTCCACGGGCCAGCTTATCGCAATGAGGGACCACTTATTTCACAACACTCAAAAAGGAGCATCGGATGCATGACTGGATGATCTGGTTCGGCATGGCGGGCATCCTCGTCATTGCCGAAATATTCACCGGCACGTTTTACTTGCTGATGATTGCATTGGGGGCGCTGGCGGGTGGTGCAGCGGCGTTGGCCGGTTTTGTTTTTTCTGTGCAAATGGTGATTGCGGCGATCGCAGGGGCAATCGTCACCTTTTTACTGCGTAAAAGCAGCTTTGGAAAACAGCGCAAATTGCCTGCAGCACGCGACCCGAATGTCAATCTCGATATCGGGCAAATCGTGCATGTCAAGCAATGGCAGGGTAATCATGCGCGCACGATGTATCGAGGTGCAATGTGGGACATCGAACTGATGCCGGGTGCAGAGGCAATTACCGGCGCATTCGTCATTCGTGAAATACGCGGCAGTCACTTGATTGTCGCCAATACCGTTACCTAAAGGACACACCATGGCATTTGATTTCAGCAGCATTTCAATCATCCTGTTCATTCTGGCGATCATTTTTGTGGTTAAAACCATCAATGTCGTGCCGCAGCAGAATGCCTGGGTAGTCGAGCGTTTTGGCAAGTATCACGGTACGCTGGCGCCAGGTCTGAACATCGTTTTGCCGTTCATCGACCGCATCGCCTACAAGCATTCACTGAAGGAAATCCCGATGGATGTCCCTAGCCAGATCTGTATCACAAAGGACAATACGCAACTGGAAGTCGATGGCATTCTGTATTTCCAGGTGACCGATCCGATGCGCGCTTCGTATGGTTCTTCAAATTACATTTACGCCGTGTCGCAACTGGCGCAAACCACGCTGCGTAGCGTGATTGGCAAGATGGAACTGGACAAGACGTTCGAAGAACGCGCCCACATCAATCTAAGTGTCGTCAGCTCAATCGATGAATCGGCTGCGAACTGGGGCGTGAAGGTGTTGCGCTACGAGATCAAGGATTTGACGCCGCCCAAGGAAATTCTGCATTCAATGCAAGCGCAGATTACCGCCGAGCGTGAAAAACGGGCTTTGATTGCCGCTTCCGAAGGGCGCAAGCAGGAGCAGATCAATATCGCAACCGGCGAGCGGGAAGCATCGATAGCCAAGTCAGAGGGCGAAAAGCAAGCTTCGATTAATCGGGCAGAAGGGCAGGCCAAAGCGATCGTGGCCTTGGCTGAGGCGAATGCGGATGCGATTCGCAAGACTGCTGCGGCGATCCGGGAACCCGGCGGCGCAGATGCGGTGAATCTGAAAGTGGCAGAACAATACGTCAGTGCCTTTGCCAATTTAGCCAAGACCAATAATTCGATTATTGTTCCGGCCAATATGAGCGATATCAGCGGGTTGATTGCCACTGCGATGCAGGTTGTCAAGTCACAGCAAAAATCCTGATAGACGATGCGTCATTAGCGGTTCTCGATTGGCCGCCGTGTCAAAACGGCTGCCAATTCCATTTTTATGTAGATCAGTCAGATCTGTGGTTTCCGAACAATTTTTATGTGTTTTAATACATACAGGCATACGTATTAAATATATATCAATAGAATACTGCGTAAAACGCCATATTTTATGGCATACCACGCTAAAAATTTAAAGATAATAGAGTGAAGACTTAAATGTTTAGCGCCGATGCACTTTCATGATTTGCTGTTGCTCGCGCTGCCAATCACGTGATTTCTCGGTATCGCGTTTGTCGTGTTGTTTCTTACCTTTGGCCAGTCCGATTTCACACTTGACACGCCCGCGCACGAAATGCAGGTTGATTGGCACCAGGGTATAGCCGGAGCGATCAACTTTACTGACTAGCTTACTGATTTCGGCAGCATGGAGCAGCAGCTTGCGGGTGCGCAAGGCTTCCGGATGGACATGGGTGGAGGCACTCAGCATTGCGCTGATATGGGCGCCGAACAGGAAAATCTCGCCATCGCGTGCGATCACATAGGCTTCTTTGAGCTGGACCCGTCCGGCGCGTATAGCTTTGACTTCCCAGCCATGCAGGGCAACACCGGCTTCAAAGCGGTCCTCGATAAAGTAGTCATGGAAAGCTTTTCTGTTGTCAACTATGGTCATGTGATGGGGCAATAAGGGGAGTCGGTTAGAATTCGTGTAATTTTACCAAACGGTTGAGATTCGATGGCAGTAGTACATAAATCAGTAATTGTAGGTTATAGCGCCGAACAGATGTTTGCTCTGGTTGACAAGGTGGAGGATTATCCACGCTTCCTGCCCTGGTGCGGCGGTACCGAGGTGCGCGATCGCGCAGCCGATGGGCATGGGCTAGTCGCAACCATCGCCATACACTATCACGGGCTCAAGCAATCCTTCACAACGGAAAATACCAATGTCCGGCCCACGTCGATACAAATGCGCTTGCTGGAAGGTCCATTCCGGCAACTGCAGGGTTCCTGGGTGTTCAAGCCGCTGCGCGAAGATGCCTGCAAAATTGAATTCGACTTGGAATATGAATTTTCCAACCGGATTCTGGATAAACTCATCGGGCCGGTATTCGGCATGATCGCCAATAGTTTTGTCGAATCATTTTGCAAAAGGGCGGAGACCGCGTATGGATAAGGCTGTCGGCAATGTGCAGATACAGGTGCAGGTGTGTTACGCCAAGCCGGAAGTTCAGCTATTGCGCGACGTCAGCGTGCCGCTTGGAAGCACCTTGCAGGCAGCAATCGTGCACAGCGGGATACTGCGTGACATGCCGGAAATTGACTTATTGACTTGCCGTGTCGGCATTTACGCCAAACTCAAGACTTTGGAAACGATTCTGCGGGATGGCGACCGGATCGAGATTTATCGGCCGCTAATAGCAGACCCGAAAGAGTCGCGCCGCCGACGTGCCGACAGAAAACTGGGGGTAAATCCCAGCGTGCAAGGATGATTTACCTGTAAACAACGTTTATTTACATTCGCTGAGAATTCTCTTCGTGTCGCGCAATTCCTGGGCGCGGTTTGCGTCGCTCAGATAATCGCGCTGGCCGTCTTTTCGCTGCCGCGAGATGCGCTGACCGGAATTGAGCGCTTTCTGATAAGCACTGGCGCGCTCGCAGTTTTTGCTCTTGTCGGCCGCGCGTTGGGCTTCATCGGCTGCTTTCTTGTCTTTTTCAGCCTGTTCCAGCCTGCGCTTCTGGAAGTCGGCATTCTTTTCAGCGGTTGTCAGCGGCAGCTTCGCTGTTGCCACAGTCGCCGCATTATCGTTCCCGGCTGAAGCAGCTTCGGGCGCAATACCGGAAACAGGTGCCCGATTTGCTGCGCCCGGAGACTTCAATATGTGCCGGCTCGGCACCGTGGCTGGCGGCGGTATGTCGGAATACTGCTTTACGCCTTTATCATCGAGCCATACATACTGGGCAACAGCATGGGACGACAGGCCAAGTATCAGGCTGGCAATAGCCAATGCGGTGAGGCGTTTGAGATACAAGTGGTTCATTGTTGCCTTGCTGATTCAGTCAACCGGAAAGGTTGCTGCATGGTGGTTTTATGAAAACTGGGAAGAAACATAAGTATGCGAGCCATAGGATTGTCGTGCTGATTTACGTCTCTGATTTACGTCTTATAATCCGTCGCAACCGTACTTTCAACCGAAAATATTATATAGAAATGCAGTGCAATGGATAGTAAATGGTTGGAGGATTTTATTTCTCTGGCGCAAACACATAGCTTCAGCCGCTCGGCAGAGCAGCGTCATGTGACGCAATCGGCGTTTTCGCGCCGCATTAAATCGCTTGAGGCCTGGATTGGCACCGATCTGATCGACCGCACCTCATTCCCCACCAGTCTGACGCGAGAAGGGCATCTGTTTTATGAGCAGGCCATCGCCATGCTCGGCCAGATCAACGATGTCAGGGCATTGTTGCGCCAGAATCGTTCCAGTACCCAATCTTCGATTGATTTTGCAGTTCACCATACGCTGGCGCTGACCTATACCCCCAAATGGCTGACAGACCTGAAATCCGCCATCGGCCCGTTCAGTGCGCGGCTGACGGCATTCAATGTGCATGATGCCGTGTTGGTGTTATCCGAAGGCGGTTGTGATCTGCTGCTGACTTTTTACCACCCGCTGCAACCGCTCCAGCTTGATACCAGCCGCTATGACATGATGATTGTGGGCAGCGAGACGCTATGCGCTTACAGCCGTTGCGATCAGGCCGGCCGGCCAGAGTTCGCGTTGCCGGGGAGTGCTGATGCACCGCTGCCGTACTTATCCTATGCAAGCACTGCCTATTTTGGTCGCATTGTCGATTTGATCCAGGCCGATGCCCTGATGCCATTGCATCTGGAAAAATGCTATGAGACGGGAACCGCGGAAGCCTTGAAGATGATGGCGCTGGAAGGTCATGGCATTGCATTCCTGCCGGAGTCAGCCGTCACGCAGGAACTCGCGCAGCAGCAATTGGTGCGCGCAGATAGCCCGCAACTGCGCTGGGAAACCGATATGGAAATTCGCTTGTACCGCGAAAAACCCTCCAGCCAAAAACCGGGAAAGCGCCTGGTTGCGCAGTTATGGGATTACCTGCAGTCGCATCAAGTCTAATCTGGAACGTCCGCTAACTGGCTTGCCGCCTAACTTCCGTTCAGATATTTTTTCTGGTATTTCCCACAACCTCAGCAAAAATCTCAGTCCTTGTTTGCATAACCCTATGCAAACAAGGACTGAACTATGGATTGAATTGAAGGTATATTTGTCCCGGTCTAGCCGGAGCGTGAAGTGCTTAAAACATTCTCATCCGGTGAGAAATAAAGCGATTCAATTCATTGAATTCAATACTAAAGAGGAGAACGGACAATGGGAATAAATGGAAAATATGCGATCAAGACTGGCGTACTTGCGGTCTTGTTTGCTTACGCGGGATTCGCTGCAGCTGCTACTAACCTGGTGTATTGCTCGGAAGGCAGCCCGGAAGGTTTTAATCCGCAATTCTTTACCACGGGCACAACCTTCGATGCCTCGTCGGTGCCGATGTATAACCGTTTGGTCGAATTCGAACTTGGCACGACCAAGGTCGGTCCTGGACTGGCAGAATCCTGGGTGATATCTCCTGATGGCCTGACGTATACCTTCACCCTGCGCAAGGGCGTCAAATTCCATAGCAGTGCCAAGTTCAAACCGTCACGCGACTTCAATGCGGATGATGTTTTGTTCAGTTACAACCGCATGGCGAACCCTGCACATCCATTCCACAAGACCGCGCAAGGCCAGACTTTTGCCTATTTTGAAGATATGGGAATGAACAATATCGTCGACAAACTGGAAAAAATCGACGACAGAACCGTGCGCTTCACACTCAAGCATCCGGAGGCGCCATTCATTGCCAATCTGGCGATGGACTTTTCCTCGATCTTGTCTGCCGAGTACGCTGACAAAATGCTGGCGGCCGGTACCCCGGAAGTGATCGACCGCGAACCGATTGGCACCGGTGCGTTCACGTTCGGTTCTTACCAAAAAGATGCCATCATCCGCTACAAGGCGTTCAATCAATACTGGAAGGGCCGGCCGAAGATCGACAATCTGATCTTTGCCATTACGCCTGATGCATCGGTACGTTATGCCAAGCTCAAGGCCGGCGAATGCCATGTGATGGCGCATCCCAAGCCAGCCGATATCGCGATGATGAAGTCCGATCCAGCGATTAACCTGTTGTCGCAGGAAGGATTGAACATTGGCTACATTGCATTGAATGTCGAGAAAAAACCGTTCGACAACAAGCTCGTGCGCCAAGCCCTGAATATGGCCGTGGACAAGAAAAGTATCCTCAGCTCGGTGTATCAGGGCGGCGGTCAGGCTGCCATAAATCCGATTCCGCCAACCATGTGGTCTTATAACAAAAAGATTAAGGATTACGCGTATGACGTCAACAAAGCCAAGGCTTTGCTAGCCAAGGCCGGTTATCCGAATGGTCTGGAAATAGATTTGTGGTACCTGCCGGTGTCGCGTCCCTACAATCCGGATGGCAAGCGTATGGCTGTATTGATCCAGGCCGATTGGGCCAAGATTGGCGTTAAAGCCAAACTCACCACTTACGAATGGGGCGAATACAAAAAACGCAGCAAAGCGGGTGAACAACAGTCGATGATGTTCGGCTGGACCGGTGATAACGGCGATCCGGACAATTTCTTCGATACGCTGCTCGGCTGCAACGCGGTCAATGGCGGAGGTAACGTGGCGCGTTGGTGCAACAAAGATTTTGAAGCGTTGACCCAGAAAGCCAAGGTTGCTCCAACACAAGCCGAACGCAGCAAGTTGTACGAAAAAGCGCAGGAAATCGTCAAGGAAGAAGCACCGTGGATTACGATTGCCCATTCGGTTGCCTACACTCCGGTACGAAAAAATGTGATCAGCTTCAAGATGGACCCTACCGGCCACTTTAATTTCAACAACGTCGATTTGAAGAAATAAGATTTCTGCAAGTGATAAGCGTTGTTCTCGCAACACCGTTATGACTGATCCTGCTTGGCTTGGCTTGGCTTGGTTTGGATTAGGTAAAGCAGTGTTGCGGGTATGGCGCTGTCAATCTATCGCACAACACCAATTGACTATCGAAGGCCCCCGATGTTTGGATTTCTCCTGCGCCGAATAGGTCTGGTCATTCCGACCTTCCTAGGCATTACCTTACTTGTGTTCTCGCTCATTCACATGATTCCCGGCAATGCCGTAGAAGCCATGTCGGGCGAGCGCGGCATGGATGCCGCACGTTATGCGCGCCTGCTGCATGAATTCGGCCTTGATCAGCCGCTGTATGTGCAATATTTTGATTATTTGAAAAATATACTTCACGGTGATCTCGGGTTTTCTCTTTCAACCCATGAACCGGTATTTAAAGAGTTCATCACACTGTTTCCTGCGACAGTCGAATTATCCTTGTGCGCCATGCTATTGGCGCTATTGATCGGAATACCCGCTGGCATATTGGCAGCGCTGAAGCGCAATACTTATCTGGATTATTCGGTGATGGGTCTGTCGCTGACCGGGTTCTCGATGCCGATTTTCTGGTGGGCGCTGCTGCTCATCCTGCTGTTCTCGGTCACTCTTGGCTGGACGCCGGTATCGGGCCGGATCGGCATCATGTTCGATCTGCCGCCGGTCACAGGATTCATGCTGATTGACAGCTTGCTGTCGGGCGAGCCAGGGGCTTTCAAATCGGCACTTTCGCATCTGGTTTTGCCTGCAATTGCGCTGGGAACAATTCCACTTGCCGTGATTGCCCGCATGACGCGTTCAGCGATGCTTGAGGTCTTGCGCGAAGATTATGTGCGTACCGCACGCGCCAAAGGATTGTCGAAATGGCGCGTCATCGGTATCCATGCACTGCGTAATGCACTGATTCCGGTGGTTACCATCATCGGCTTGCAAGTCGGTACGCTACTGGCCGGTGCAATTTTGACCGAAACCATATTTTCATGGCCCGGCATCGGGAAATGGCTGGTAAGCGCCATTCAGCGACGCGATTATGCTGTCGTGCAGGGTGGCATCCTGATGTCTGCCACCATTATCATCATCGTCAATCTTCTTGTTGACGTGCTGTACGGCGCCATCAATCCACGTATTCGACACAGCTCATGAGCAATCCAACGTCTACTTCTCCTGCATCTTCCGGGGCGTCTTCCCCGGCGTTTTCACCGACGTTTTCACATATCCCGCCGCATCCATTGCGTGAATTATGGGATTATTTTTGCCAGAATCGCGGCGCCTTGATAGGGCTGTTTGCCGTCATCGGATTGATATTAGTGGCATTGCTGGCCGATGTCATCGCACCGCACTCCGCGATTGCGCAATACCGTGAAGTGACTTTGGTTCCGCCCATGTGGCAGGATGGCGGCAGCAGTAAATTCATCCTGGGCACCGATCCAGTCGGCCGCGACATGCTGTCGCGCCTGATTTACGGCACGCGGCTATCTCTGTTCATCGGTCTGGTATCGGTCACTTTGTCGCTCAGTATCGGCGTTGTGCTCGGACTGCTTGCCGGTTTTTTTCGGGGTGGAATTGAAGTCGCCATCATGCGCTTGATGGACATCATGCTGGCTTTGCCCAGCCTTTTGCTGGCGATTGCGGTGGTAGCCATTCTTGGGGCTGGCCTGATGAATGCGATGTATGCGATAGCCATTGTGATGCTGCCGCATTTTGCCCGCCTGACCCGTGCTGCCGTGATCGGCGAAGTATCGAAAGATTATGTCAATGCCTCGCGCATCGCCGGCGCAGGCAACCTGCGCCTGATGCTCAATTGCATTTTGCCTAACTGTGCCGCGCCGCTGATCGTGCAGACCACACTGGGGTTTTCCAGCGCTATTCTGGATGCGGCGGCACTGGGTTTTCTGGGTCTGGGTGCGCAACCTCCGACGCCGGAATGGGGTTCCATGCTGTCCAGCGCGCTCGAATTTATCCAGAGCGCCTGGTGGGTGGTGACTTTTCCTGGCTTGGCGATTCTGGTTTCCGTGCTGGCTTTTAACCTGATGGGCGATGGATTGCGCGATGCACTCGACCCGAAACTGAAGCGATAGATAAAATAAAACACCATGGCACTCTTAGAAATCAGGAACATGAGCGTTCAGTTCGGCTCAGAAAACGCACCCTTCATGGCGGTCGATGGTCTGGATTTGAATATCGATCAGGGTGAAGTGGTTGGCATCGTGGGCGAGTCCGGTTCCGGCAAGAGCGTCACTTCGCTCGCGCTGATGGGATTGATCGATTATCCGGGCCGGGTTCAGGCTGAACGCATGGCTTTCGATGGCCGTGATTTGCTGAAGATGTCGGAAGGCGAGCGGCGCAAGCTGTTGGGCAAGGATATCGCGATGATATTCCAGGACCCGATGACGAGCCTGAACCCATCTTTTACTGTCGCTTACCAGTTGATGGAGACCTTGCGCGTCCACGAAGGCGGACCGAACAAGGTGCTTCGGGCCAAGGCATTGGCGCTATTGAAACAAGTCGATATCCCGGATGCCGAGCGCCGCCTGGATGCTTACCCGCATCAATTGTCTGGCGGCATGAGCCAGCGCGTGATGGTAGCCATCGCCATCGCTTGTAATCCGCGCTTGCTGATTGCCGATGAGCCAACCACTGCGCTAGACGTGACAGTGCAGGCGCAAATGCTGGAATTGTTGCTGCAATTGCAGCGCGAACGCGGCATGGCGCTGATGCTCATCACCCACGATTTGAGCGTGATCGCGCAGACGGTCAAACGCGTGGTGGTGATGTATGCTGGGCAGGTGGTCGAAACTGGAAGCGTGCCGGAAATTTTTAACGCGCCAAGGCATCCCTACACCCAAGCCTTGCTGGCCGCGCTGCCGGAACACAATATTGGCCGTAATCGATTGCAGGCACTGGCTGGCGTCGTGCCAGGTCAATATGATCGTCCTAGCGGCTGCCTGCTGAGTCCGCGCTGTCCTTACGCTACCGAAAAATGTCGCCAGCAGCGGCCTGAATTGACCGGCGCATCTGGGGCGCAGGCGCGCTGTCATTTCCCGCTGGATAGTCAAGGCCTTCCCACCAACGGCTGGCAAAAGGTTTGATGATGACAAATACAAATATTCTGCTTGAAGCAAAAAATCTCAGCAAACACTACGCGGTTTCGCAAGGTTGGTTCAAGCCGAAGGTGGCTGCGCGCGCGCTCGATGGCGTATCGTTCACGCTTACCCCAGGCAAGACACTGGCTGTCGTGGGTGAATCTGGCTGCGGCAAATCGACGCTGGCACGCCAGGTTGTGATGATTGAAGCACCGACCGGCGGCGAGTTATGGATGGACGGCATCAATATCGCAAACGCGGATAAGGCCGCCCGCAAGCACGTCCGTCCGATGGTGCAAATGGTGTTTCAAAATCCGTATGCCAGCTTGAATCCGCGCAAGAAAGTGGGCGCGATTCTGGAAGAACCGTTGGCGATCAATACCGGTCATGCCAAATCGGAACGTATGGAACGCGTGCAAGCCATGATGGCTCAGGTTGGTTTGCGACCTGAGCATTACGGCCGTTACCCGCACATGTTTTCGGGTGGCCAGCGCCAGCGTATCGCCATCGCCCGCGCCCTGATGCTGAACCCCAAAGTCATCGTGGCCGATGAGCCGGTATCGGCGCTGGACGTATCGATTCAAGCCCAGGTATTGAATTTGCTGATGGATTTGCAAGAGGCGAGCGATGTGGCTTACCTGTTCATCTCGCACAATTTGAGCGTAGTCGAGATGATCGCCGACGAAGTGCTGGTGATGTATCTGGGCAAAACGGTCGAGCACGGCGCCAAGCATCAGATTTTTAGCCGGCCGCTGCATCCTTATACGCGTGCCTTGCTTGCCAGCACGCCGCGCATCGATCCCGCCCAGCGCCAGAAAAAGATCATTTTGCACGGCGAATTACCTTCGCCGCTGGCTCCTCCGCCAGGGTGCGCCTTCAATAATCGTTGCCCCCATGCTACGGAACTTTGCCGGGTGGAGATTCCACAATTGCTGCCATTTGAAGGCAGGATGGTTGCTTGCCATCATGTGGCGGAAATTGCCTGAACACACCCACGAAAGAGACATTGTCCACGAAAAACACGAAAAGCACGAACAAACCACAGAATACATGAGATGACTAGTATATGTGTTTTTATGGTTGTTACCGCATGCATTCATTGGCTTATAAAAATATACTCGGCTAAATTTAGTGGCGGCACTCGTTCCTGCACTTATCCCTCTTTTTTCGTGACCTTCGCGTTTTTCGTGGACGTTGTTTTCCGTCATCGGAAACCTGCAGCACCTTGATGCGCTAAAAAACTGCATAAAGTCCAAATGGCGCGAAATTGGATTTGTCATGAAAAACGTTTTTAAAGCGGATTTCTGTATAATCCTGTTTTGCGCCAATAGGAATTAAGATGCGTTTACTTCAAAAAGCACTCACATTCGATGACGTGCTGCTCGTCCCAGCTTATTCAAACATCCTCCCCAAAGATACTTCTCTGAGAACGCGCCTGACGCGCAATATCACGTTAAACATGCCGCTGGCCTCGGCCGCAATGGATACCGTGACAGAATCTCGGCTGGCGATTGCGATGGCGCAAGAGGGCGGCATCGGCATCATTCACAAGAACATGACCGCTGTGGAACAGGCGCGGGAGGTTGCCAAGGTCAAGCGTTTCGAGTCGGGCGTGTTGCGTGATCCGATTACCATCCCGCCGACCATGCGCATCCGCGACGTGATCGCGTTGTCATTACAGCATGGCATCAGCGGTTTCCCAGTAGTCGATGGCAAGACTGTGGTTGGCATCATTACCAACCGCGATTTGCGCTTTGAGCATGAACTGGATGCGCAAGCCCGAGACAAGATGACTCCCCGGGAAAAACTTGTATACGTCAAGGAAGGTGAAGACCTGGTCGAAGCCAAGCGCCTGATGAACAAGCATCGCCTGGAACGCGTACTGGTGGTAAATGATGCATTCGAATTGCGCGGCCTGATTACTGTCAAGGATATCCAGAAAGCAACTGAGCATCCGTTTGCATCCAAGGATGAATACGGCAAGTTGCGTGTCGGTGCGGCAGTCGGAGTCGGCCCGGAAAATGATCTTCGCATCGATCTTCTGGTCAAGGCGGGTGTCGATGTTATCGTCGTCGATACTGCACATGGCCACTCGCAAGGTGTGCTTGACCGCGTCAAATGGGTGAAAACCAATTACCCGATGATCGATGTCATCGGCGGCAATATTGCCACCGCAGCCGCAGCCAAGGCACTAGTCGAATATGGCGCTGATGGCGTTAAGGTCGGCATCGGCCCTGGTTCTATCTGCACCACCCGCATCGTGGCCGGTGTCGGAGTGCCACAAATTACTGCGATTGCCAATGTAAGCAAGGCGCTGCAAGGCACTGGCGTACCGTGCATTGCCGATGGCGGGATTCGTTACTCGGGCGATATTTCCAAGGCTCTGGCGGCCGGCGCATCCAGCGTCATGATGGGCAGCATGTTTGCCGGCACCGAAGAAGCGCCAGGGGAAGTGATTTTGTTCCAGGGGCGCAGTTACAAATCCTATCGCGGCATGGGTAGTCTGGCAGCAATGGCCGACGGTTCGGCCGACCGCTATTTCCAGGACCCCGCCAACAACCTCGACAAACTGGTGCCGGAAGGCATCGAAGGTCGCGTCGCTTACAAGGGAAGCGTCTTGGCCATCATGTATCAACTGGTCGGCGGCATCCGCTCGTCAATGGGATATTGTGGTTGCGCCACCATTGATGAACTGCGTGAAAAAGCAGAGTTTGTCGAAATTACTTCGGCCGGCATGCGCGAATCGCATGTGCATGATGTACAAATCACCAAGGAAGCGCCGAATTACCGCGCAGATTGAGTTTGTCGAACCTGTTGCACCTGTCGAATTTGTGACAGGTGCTAGTTACGCCTTTTGCTTGATCAGGAAGCTCCTGGATGACAATGACGCATCAAGAAAATATGGATGATTTGAGCTGTGCTAATACCGTACCGCTGGATGTCTCCGGTTTCAGCATTCATCAGCAAATTTTACGTATACGGCGTATCGGCAAGCGCTTGTTCGGTGTTACAAACTGCTTTGTCAGCATCGCCGATTACAAGGCAGGTAGTGCGGAATCCGAGCGCTCGATGGCAGCAATCGAAGCCGCTTTTGTCGATGGATTACCAATTCCGCAAGCTTTGTATGTGGCTAACGATACCCGTATCGATCCATCGTTGCGCCAACATCGACTGGTGGTAGGTGCGCCCTACATTCGTTTTTATGCGGCGCAGCCGATCACGGATGCGCAGAACCAGATTATCGGCAGTGTTTGTTTGGTCGACTATGCGCCACGTACTTTTAATCTGGAGGACGGGCAGCTTTTGGCCGACCTGGCAACCCTGTTCGAGCGTGAATTGCGGCTTAATAGCGCAAGCGCAACGCAACTCGATCTGATCAAGAAGAATCGCAATTTGCGACGGGATTCCCTAACCGATCCCCTCATCGGTACCTGGAACCGCGCCGCCATCACGCGCGCATTATCGGCCGAGATGGTCAATTGCCGTCAGGCACAAAAACCCTTGTCCATGGTTCTTGTTGATCTGGATTATTTTAGAAACATCAATGAAGAACATGGCCGTCCGAGCGGCGACACGTTGCTGCTCAAAGTAGTCAGCCGACTGCGTTCCTGCATCCGCCCCCACGATGCGCTGGGCCGTTACGATGGCGATCGATTCATGGTGGTCTTGCCCGGTGCGTCACATCTGGTTTCGCTGGCGGTGGCAGAGCGGATGCGCTTGGCCATCATGGCGCACACAGAAGTGGTCGGCGCTGTCAAACACCAATTAACGGTCAGCGCCGGCACCGTATCGACCGACACGTTTCCTGACGCAAGCTCCGAAGAATTGATCGACCGTGCCGAAAAAGCCTTGGTCGCGGCTAAAAAAACAGGCCGTAATTGTGTTGTCCAAGCTAATCCTGGCGAACCCTCGTCGTCTTAATGTCCGTTTTAATGTCTCTTTTGTAAAAGCGCCTCCATGCATTCTAAAATTCTCATTCTCGATTTCGGCTCCCAGGTCACGCAACTGATTGCCCGCCGCGTGCGCGACTCAGGTGTTTTTTCTGAAGTCTTTCCTTACGACGTATCGGATGAATTCGTTCGCAACTATGGCGCGGCCGGGGTGATTCTGTCGGGTGGACCGAATTCCGTAATGGAAGGCGATACACCGCGCGTACCGCAGGCAGTTTTTGAACTGGGCGTACCGGTGCTGGGCATCTGTTATGGCATGCAGTCCATGGCAGCCCAACTCGGCGGCCAGGTCGAAAACGGACTGGTGCGCGAATTTGGCTACGCCGAAGTACGCGCTCGTGGCCATACTGCCTTGCTCAATGAAATCAATGACTTCGTGACCGCCGAGGGCCATGGCATGCTCAAGGTATGGATGAGCCATGGCGACAAGGTGATTCAGATGCCGCCCGGCTTCAAGCTGATGGCATCGACCGACAACTGCCCGATTGCAGCGATGGCCGATGAAGAACGCCACTTCTACGCAGTGCAATTTCATCCGGAAGTCACGCATACCCTGCAGGGCAATGCCATCATCGGTCGTTTCGTACACGAGATTTGCGGTTGCAAGTCCGACTGGAATATGCCGGACTACATTGCCGAAGCTGTCGCCACCATTCGCCAGCAAGTCGGGCAGGACGAAGTCATCCTGGGACTTTCCGGCGGCGTCGATAGCAGCGTGGCTGCGGCCCTGATTCATCGCGCCATCGGCGACAAGCTGACCTGCGTCTTTGTCGACCACGGCTTGTTGCGCCTGGATGAAGGCAAGATGGTGATGGACATGTTCGGCAAGAATCTGGGCGTAAAAGTGATTCATGTCGATGCCACAACGCAGTTCATGGGTGCGCTGGTCGGAGTCTCCGACCCGGAAGCCAAACGCAAGATCATCGGTCGCGAATTTGTCGAAGTGTTCCAGGCCGAGTCCGGCAAGCTGGAAAACGCCAAATGGCTGGCCCAGGGCACCATCTATCCCGACGTGATCGAAAGCGCCGGCAAGGGCAAGAAAGGCCACACCATTAAGAGCCACCACAATGTTGGCGGCTTGCCGGATACCCTGAACCTGAAACTGCTGGAACCCTTGCGTGAACTATTCAAGGATGAAGTGCGTGAACTTGGCGTCGCACTCGGCCTGCCGCACGACATGGTGTATCGCCATCCATTCCCCGGCCCCGGCCTGGGTGTGCGCATTCTGGGCGAAGTGAAAAAGGAATTCGCCGATTTGTTGCGCCGTGCCGATGCCATTTTCATCGAGGAATTGCGCAATACCGTAGATGAAAACAGCGGCAGCAACTGGTATCAGCTGACCAGCCAGGCCTTTGCCGTATTCCTGCCGGTGAAATCGGTCGGCGTAATGGGCGATGGCCGTACCTATGAATACGTGGTGGCGCTGCGTGCAGTGCAGACGCAGGATTTCATGACTGCACACTGGGCACATTTGCCGCACGAGCTGTTAGGCAAAGTTTCAAACCGCATCATCAATGAAGTGCGCGGCATCAATCGTGTTGTGTATGACATCTCCGGCAAGCCGCCGGCGACGATCGAGTGGGAATGATTTTGGTCGATTGAACGCATTTTCGGCTTGTCCACAGGACGATGCGCCGCCTTGAGCGGCGCATCGTCTTTGTCTTTAGCGGGAACGCCATCTGCACGTTACAATTTGTGCCGTGACGCAGAATTTACTGTTCCGGGCTTGATGCCATTATTGATGCAGCCATTTTTTTATCCAATTTGAAGAACCCAGTGACATACAGCATCAAAGAAATTTTTTATACCTTGCAAGGCGAGGGCGCACACTCCGGCCGGCCGGCGGTGTTTTGCCGTTTTAGCGGCTGCAACCTGTGGTCGGGCCGCGAGGCTGATCGCGCCAGCGCAGTGTGTCGATTTTGCGATACCGATTTTGTCGGCACCGATGGCGAGCGCGGCGGAAAATTCCGCGACAGCGACGCCTTGGCGCACATGATAGCCGGCCTGTGGCCGCAGGATTATCCAATCAATAAATACGTCGTTTTTACCGGCGGTGAACCGTTGCTGCAGCTGGATGCTGCGCTCATTGCCAGCATGCATGCACACGGATTTACCATTGCCATCGAGACCAACGGGACCATAGCAGTGCCGGCCGGGGTGGACTGGATTTGCGTCAGCCCGAAAATGGGCTCGATATTGGCAGTCGAGCGGGGCAACGAGATCAAAGTCGTGATCCCGCAAGCCAGCCAGAACCTGGCCGACTATGCAGCGCTCGATTTCGAGCATTTTTTCGTGCAGCCGATGGATGGGCCGGATGCTGTTGCCAACACCCAGTTGGCGATCGAGACCTGCAAGCATAATCCGCAATGGAAACTCAGCCTGCAAACTCATAAACTGTTACAGATTCCTTAATTAAATGAAGTACACACCATGTTGACGATTACCCGCAAGTTGGAGTTCGATGCCGGCCATCGCATTCCCGACCATAAAAGCCAGTGCCGCAACCTGCACGGGCACCGCTATACGCTGCTCATTACGCTAGTCGGCGCGGTGGTTGAGGAAGATGGTCAATCGGATAACGGCATGATCATGGATTTTTCCGACATCAAAGCACTTGCCAAAACCCATTTGGTCGATCTCTGGGATCATGCTTTTCTGGTGTACAAGAACGATACTGCGGTCAGGCAATTCCTGGACAGCATGCCGGATCACAAGACCGTAGTGCTGGAGCGCATCCCTACGGTCGAGAATCTGGCTAGCGCAGCCTTTGATATTCTTAAAAATGTCTATCAGGACAGATACGGCACCGGTTTGTCCTTAAGCAAAATCACGCTATATGAAACGCCCAATTGCTGGGCAGAAGTTGACGGCAGCGGTAATGGGAATGGATGACACCTTCTTCATGGCTCAAGCTTTGGAACAGGCGCAAAAAGCCTGGGATTTGGGCGAAGTTCCGGTCGGCGCAGTGCTGGTCAAGGATGGCCGGATCGTGGCGGTTGGCTGCAATCAGCCGATTGGCGCGCATGACCCGACCGCGCACGCAGAAATCATGGCCTTGCGGGCGGCGGCGCAAGTGCTGGGCAATTACCGGCTGCCCGGCTGCGATTTGTACGTCACGCTGGAGCCGTGCGCGATGTGCGCGGGAGCGATGATGCATGCGCGCTTGTCGCGCATTATTTTTGGTGCGTCAGACCCAAAAACCGGCGCATGCGGCTCGATCATCAACCTGTTCGCACAAGAAAAACTGAATCACCACACAGAAGTCGTCAGTGGCGTACTGGCGCAGCAATGCAGCACATTACTAAAGGATTTTTTTGCCCAGCGCCGCCAGATGCAGCAAAACAAATCTTTGGAAGTGCAATGACGCAATGACCATTAATCTCCCACTTGTCGCCCAGAATGTCGGCGTCGCTTTAGTCGCTCCCAGCGGTTATCCGGCTGACGACAGCGCGTTGACGCGTGGTATTGCGCTGCTGCAGGCGCAAGGCTGTCAGATTCATAATTATTATGACCCGGCGGCAAGTTACCAGCGTTTCGGCGGCACCCCAGCATCTTGCCAGGCGCAACTGGAGGCGGCAGCCGCCAATCCGGAAGTGCAAATCATCATGGCGGTGCGCGGCGGTTACGGCTTGTCGCGCTTGCTGCCGGCGCTGGATTTGGCACAACTGGCTGCCAGCGGCAAGCTTTTTGTCGGGCACAGCGACTTTACCGTGCTGCAGATGGCATTGCTGGCGCAGAACAATACCGTCAGTTTTGCCGGCCCGATGCTGTGCAGCGACTTTGGCCGCGAGGATGTCAGCGCTTTCACCATCACCCATTTCTGGGATTGCCTGCGCTCCACCTCGTATCGGATCACGGTGCAGGCAGAGGGCAATCCTACCGTCGATACCGAAGGAATCCTGTGGGGCGGCAATCTGACGATCCTGAATCATTTGCTTGGCACACCGTATTTCCCGCAGATCAAGAACGGCATCCTATTTGTCGAGGATATCAACGAACATCCGTACCGGATCGAACGCATGCTGCTGCAACTGCTGCACGCGGGCGTTTTGGCGCAGCAAAAGGCGATCATTCTGGGCGATTTTTCCAGCTATCGCGTCACAGACTACGACCGTGGCTACGATTTTGGCGCGATGCTGGCGTTCATGCGCTCCCAATTGAATGTTCCTATCCTGACCGGACTGCCTTTCGGCCATATAGCGGACAAATTGACTTTACCGGTGGGTGCACGCGCACAACTGGGATCGGATACAACATCGTTTCAACTCACTTTTTCTGCATATCCGGGACTGGCGCGCTGACAATCTGTAACGCAGATTAAATATACTAATATAGGTATATTTTATTGCCGCAATGATTACATGCGGAAAAATATGCATTTTTTGAAAATATAAGGGAGTATGTCAAATGCCCGATTCAAGGAATGCCATAACGATTCGAAATTCACGTGCTCGCTTCACGACACGCCGCAGCAAAGTCAAAATAAGCGCTTGACTTACAAGGTATAATAGGCAGTTATTCAGTTCACCTTTTTAAGGGTTTCAGCAGTGCTATCTACAGCAAACATCACCATGCAGTTCGGCGCCAAGCCGTTGTTCGAAAACATTTCCGTCAAATTCGGCGATGGCAATCGCTATGGCCTGATCGGCGCCAACGGTTGCGGCAAATCCACCTTCATGAAGATTCTGGGCGGCGATCTCGATCAGTCTGCCGGCACGGTCATGCTCGACACCAATGAGCGTTTGGGCAAATTGCGCCAGGACCAGTTTGCTTTTGAAGAGATGCGAGTGCTGGATGTAGTGATGATGGGCCATACCGAGATGTGGGCGGTGATGGCCGAACGCGACGCGATTTACGCCGATCCGGAAGCCACTGACGACGACTACATGAAAGCCGCCGATCTGGAAGCGAAATTCGCCGAATACGATGGCTATACCGCAGAATCGCGCGCCGGCGAATTATTGCTGGGCGTCGGGGTTGCGATTGAACAGCACCAGGGGCCGATGAGCAACGTCGCGCCCGGCTGGAAATTGCGGGTATTGCTGGCGCAGGCATTGTTCTCCAACCCGGACATCCTGCTGCTCGATGAGCCAACCAATAACCTCGACATCAACACCATTCGCTGGCTGGAAGACGTGCTCAACGAGCGCAACTCGACCATGATCATCATTTCGCATGATCGCCATTTTCTGAATCAGGTCTGCACCCACATGGCCGATATGGATTACGGCACATTGAAAGTGTATCCGGGCAATTACGACGACTACATGTTCGCTTCCACGCAAGCACGCCAGCAGCAGCAATCGGTGAATACCAAAGCGAAAGAAAAAGTCGCCGAACTGCAGGATTTCGTGCGCCGCTTCTCAGCCAATAAATCGAAGGCACGCCAAGCTACATCGCGCGCCAAGCAGATCGAGAAGATCAAGGTCGAGGACCTGAAACCATCGTCGCGTCAAAACCCATTCGTGCGTTTTGATGGTGAAAAGAAATTGCATCGTCAGGCAGTCGAGGTGCAGGGCTTGAGCAAAAGCTATGATCACACGATTTTCAAAAACGTCAACCTGATGGTCGAAGCCGGCGAACGGATCGCCATCATCGGCGCCAACGGCATCGGCAAAACCACTTTGCTGCGCTGCATCGGCGGGGATGTTGTATGCGGTTTGCATGCGGATAGCGGTTTTGCAAAATGGGCCGAACATGCGGATGTGGGCTACATGCCGCAAGACCCTACCGAAAATTTCGCCAAAGACATCAATCTGACCGAATGGATGGGCCGCTGGACTACGGAAGGCGATGACGACCAGGCGGTGCGCTCGATTCTGGGCCGCTTGCTGTTCAGTGGCGATGACGTGAAAAAATCGGTAACCGTGTTGTCCGGCGGCGAAAAAGGTCGGATGACCTACGGCAAGCTGATGCTGGGCCGCCATAATGTGCTGTTGATGGATGAGCCGACCAACCATATGGATATGGAAACGATCGAGTCGCTCAATATCGCACTGGAAAAATACGCCGGCACGCTGATCTTTGTTTCACATGACCGGGAATTCGTTTCCTCGCTGGCAACCCGTATCCTGGAGATCAAGGACAATGAAGTCGTCGACTATTTGGGTAACTATGAGGATTACCTGAGCAGTCAGGGGATTGCTTAACCGTTCCGGAAAGCCTCACTAAAAAAAGCGCACTGTTGATTTAAGCACAGTGCGCTTTTTGTCATTTCGGGTTATTGCTGAGTTGAATGTAGCCGTTGTCGAGCAACTCCTGGATGCTGGATTCGCCGAGCCCGAGGCCGGATACTTTTTCCAGTAAATCAGCAGTGCTGTGCCGGCCGTCGATCATCACCAGCAGCGCGCGCAGCCGCAGCGCCAGACCATATTTGCGCATGGCTATCTCTTCGCGGCCTTTTTGGGATTTGTCGAAAATGCTATTGTTCATGGAGACAGCTTCAGTCTGGTGATCATTGCGGGGCAGGCACGATTGCACATGCTTCGGCAAAGAATTTTATCGGAAAAATTTCATCTTGAAAACGAGCGTAAAATTCGTGCTGTTGCCAAATCGTGTTTTATTGAACCGAATTGCACCGCATAAAACACGACGCAGAGCATAGCAGACCGTGCCTCGCAGGTATTGATTTCCAAGGAAGACTGCAGGTACTCCAGGGCGATATCGGATACCTTGTTTTCATACACCATGCGCCGATACCAGCCGTACCGAAAGCCACCGTCAACCCTTCTACACTGACCAAACCGCATATGCAAACTCAAGTGATCAAACCCGTTGAATTCGAGCGCCCGCAAATGGAAACCGGTTCCAGTTGTACCGCGCAGGCCTGGGCCCGCACGCCCGCCGAGCCGTCGCCCGCCGAAAAAATTGCTCTGAAAGAACGCATCAGGCGCTTGCTCAAGGAACGCGATGCAGTACTGGTGGCGCATTACTATGTCGATCCCGATATACAGGATCTGGCCGAAGAAACCGGCGGCTGCGTATCGGATTCGCTGGAGATGGCGCGCTTCGGCCGCGATCATCCGGCCCAGACGCTGGTGGTCGCCGGCGTGCGCTTCATGGGCGAAACCGCAAAAATTCTGAGTCCGGAAAAACGCGTGTTGATGCCCGATCTGGACGCCACCTGCTCGCTCGACCTGGGTTGCCCGGCCGACGAATTTGCCGCCTTCTGCGATGCCCATCCGGACCGCACCGTGGTGGTGTATGCGAATACCAGCGCAGCGGTAAAAGCCCGCGCCGACTGGATGGTGACTTCCTCCATCGGGCTCGATATCGTGGCCCATTTACATGCACAGGGTAAAAAAATCTTGTGGGCGCCAGACAAACATCTGGGCGGCTATATCCAGAAAAAAACCGGTGCCGACATGCTGCTGTGGCAGGGTTCGTGCCTGGTGCATGATGAATTCAAGGCGGTCGAGCTGGAATTGCTGAAGCAACAATATCCGCATGCAAAAGTGCTGGTGCATCCGGAGTCGCCGGAGGCGGTGGTGGCCTTGGCCGATGTGGTCGGCTCCACCTCGCAAATGATTGCGGCCACCCAAACGCTGGATACCGATACCTTCATCGTGGCAACCGATAACGGCATCCTGCACAAGATGCGCATGGCAGCGCCGACCAAGCATTTCATCGAAGCGCCGACCGCCGGCAACAGCGCCACTTGCAAGAGTTGCGCCCATTGCCCATGGATGGCGATGAACGGCTTGGCGAACTTGGCTGATGTACTGGAAAACGGCAGCAGCGAAGTCTTTGTCGATGCTGAAATCGGTCGCAAGGCAGTGCTCTGCATCGACCGGATGCTCGATTTTGCCGCCGCAAAGAAAGCCAATGTGCGCCCCGGTGCCGATCTGGCGCAGGAAGCCAAGTTGTTTTCAGGGATCGGACCGGCATGAGCACCTTGAGCAACCGATTTGCGCCGATGGATGCCGAGCTGGCGGCAGCCTTTGAAGAGAATATCCGGGTCGCGCTGCAAGAAGATATCGGCAGCGGCGATGTCACCGGCCGCTTGGTGCCGGAACATGAATGGGTCAAGGCCCGCGTGCTGGTGCGCGAAGAAGCCGTTTTATGCGGCGCGCCGTGGTTTGAAGGTGTGATGCAATCGGTCGGCCCCGGCATCCGGATCGAATGGTGTTACGCGGAAGGCGATCTGATGACGCCCGACAGCACAGTCTGTACGATTGAAGCGCCGGCGCGCGCGTTGCTGACTGCGGAGCGCAGCGCCTTGAATTTTCTGCAACTTTTGTCCGGCGTGGCGAGCGCCACACGGCGTCATGTGACGACAATCGAAGGCACTCGCGCTGCGATTCTGGATACCCGCAAGACTTTGCCGGGGTTGCGGCTGGCGCAGAAATACGCGGTGTGCGTGGGCGGCGGTCAGAATCAGCGTCTGGCCTTGTATGACGGCATTTTGATCAAGGAAAACCACATTGCCGCGGCCGGCAGCATCGGCGCGGTGATGGCCGCAGCGCTGGGTTTGCGTTCCGGCGTACCGATTCAGATCGAGGTCGAAACCTTGCAACAGCTAGCCGAAGCGCTGGCCGCCGGCGCCAGATCCGTGCTGCTAGATAATTTCAGCACCGATGCGCTGCGTGAAGCGGTCCACATCACCGCCGGGCGTGCGTTGCTGGAAGCCTCCGGCGGCATCAACATGACGACGCTGCGCGCGATTGCCGACACTGGCGTCGACCGGATCTCGATCGGCGGCTTGACCAAGGATGTACGGGCCACCGATTATTCATTGCGGATCGTGGGGAAGCTGCCAGCATGACCCATTAGGGACGCACGCAGAATTCGGCAAATAAAGCACACTAATCAGCTTGAAGCCTGAGAGATCGGGCCTCAAGCGTTAGACAACGCCGAAATCGGCCCTAATTTGACGCAAATTTCACCCCGCGGCTGGCGCCCGGTTGACGTATAGGTCAATCTGACAGGCCACTGGTGGAATCAGAAAAAAATTGTATTCGCCATGGCGTGGTCTATCCTTACACGACGGCGGCAGGAAACAGGTAGAGTCGCTTGGCGTGTTGGTGCGAAATGCGTCAGGGGCGTTCCCGACGTTAGCTTGGCCAATTTCTTGAAGTCGGCACCCAAGTCTGGGGCAACAACCAAGGAGGATCACGATGACTACTAAATTAACCATCTTGTTAGTGCACGGGGCATGGGGCGACGGCTCGCACTGGCGCCACGTCATTCCGCCGCTCCATGCCAAGGGCTACCGGGTCTGCGCGGTACAGAATCCGCTGACGTCATTGGCCGACGATATCGATCGCACCAGCAAACTCGCGGCGGCGCAGGATGGCCCGACCTTGCTGGTCGGCCATTCCTACGGTGGCGCAGTTATCACGGGTGCCGGCCACGTGCCCAATGTTGTTGGTCTCGTCTATGTAGCAGCATTCGCCCCCGACGAAGGGGACAGTCTCGCCAGTATTTTCGGGCGGCAAGCATCTCCTTCAGGCGGTGATATCCGTCCCGACAAGGACGGGTTTCTCTGGATCACTCCCAACAAGTTTCGTGAAAGCTTTGGCCAAGACCTCGACGAGACTGAGGCGCTGGTGATGGCACTGACGCAGAAACCGATCGCGGCCCGCTGTTTCGATGACAAGTCCGGAGCGCCGGCGTGGAAAGTAAAACCGAGCTGGTACCAGGTTTCGGCGAACGACCGCATGATCCCGCCGGAAACCGAAACGTGGATGGCGCAGCGCATGAATCCCAAGAAAACGATCACGTTGCAAGCGAGCCATGCGTCCCTGGCCTCGCATGCCGATGAAATCGTTGCCCTGATCGAGGAAGCTGCCTGCTTCTTCGAGTAAACGTTCGTTCGGGCGCCCGAGCGGCACTGTCAAATTAACCACACTTGCCAGCTGGATTGTTGCCGTCTTCTACGAAACAATCCGGCTGTGGTACGGCAATATCCACATAGAGCACTCCTTCCGTCGGCCACTAACCTAGTACGTCCCAGACCAAATCGCCACTGCGGAGTTGCGCATCTCCCAGGCACCAACCGCAGGGCGGGAATACTCCCGCTGCCACAGTTCTTAGCGTACGATTTTTTCCGTTTCGTGAGCTGCCCCCTAGCAGCCCGTCGGACTTGGAAAATTGAAACGTGATTAGATGCCTGAAGCACGTAAAAATAGGATTTTGAAGTCGTTCATGCCATTTAAGCGCGGAAAGAGTCTTAACGTGCTTTATTTCCCGTTTTCTGAAACAGCCCCCATTAGTTCATGTTTTATGGGGGTATGCCTGAAATCAAGCTTGTTACCGCATAAATATATTGCGGTCTTAAAAAATGCACGGAGCAGTATGCTGCCGTGCATTTTTCATGGCTAAAGTCGTTTCGGCGACAGCACACTCGGCAATGCCTTGGGCAAGGTAGCCGGATAGTCGCGGCTGTAATGCAGGCCGCGGCTCTCGCGCCGGATCAGCGCGCTATTTACGATCAGCGAAGCGACTTCCACCAGGTTGCGCAATTCCAACAGATCGCTGGTGATGCGGAAATTGGCGTAGTACTCGTGGATTTCTTTCTTCAACAGGCTGATCCGGTGTTGCGCCCGATCGAGGCGCTTGGTGGTGCGCACGATACCGACGTAATTCCACATTAAGCGGCGCAATTCATCCCAGTTATGCGAAATCACGACTTCTTCATCGGCATCGGTGACGCGGCTTTCGTCCCATTGCGGCAGCGATGGGTGGATTGTCCTTGGCGCGCGGTCGATCTCCAGCGCGGCAGCGCGGCCCAGCACCAGGCATTCCAGCAACGAATTGCTGGCCAGGCGGTTGGCGCCATGCAAGCCGGTATAAGCGCTTTCGCCTACCGCATACAAACCTGCGATATCGGTGCTGCCGTTCATGTCGGTGACTACGCCGCCGCAGGTATAGTGGGCCGCCGGCACCACTGGGATCGGCTCCTTGCTGATATCGATACCGAGTTCCATGCAGCGTGCATAAATGGTCGGAAAATGCTCTTGCAGGAATTCCGGGGTCTTGTGGCTAATGTCCAGATGGACATAATCGAGGCCGCGCTTTTTCATTTCGAAATCAATCGTGCGGGCGACTACGTCGCGTGGCGCCAGTTCGGCACGGGCGTCATGTTCCGGCATGAAACGCAGTCCAGCCGCAGCGCCCGCTTCCGGCGGCAACTTGAGCAGGCCGCCTTCGCCGCGCATCGCTTCCGAAATCAGGAATGACTTCGCGTACGGGTGGTACAGGCAAGTCGGATGGAACTGGATGAATTCCATATTGGCCACCCGACAGCCGGCACGCCAAGCCATCGCAATGCCGTCGCCGGTGGCGGTATCCGGATTGGTGGTGTACAAATACACCTTGCCGGTGCCGCCTGTGGCCAGCACGGTGTGCCCAGCGGAAATCGTGATGACTTTTCCGGTGACTACATCCTGCACATACAGCCCAACACACTCCGGCGTTAGCGATTTCTGGTCCAGCTTGGTGGATGTGATCAGGTCAATCGCGTAATGGTTTTCCAGCAGCGTGATATTCGGGTGCTTGCGCACTTTTTCTTCCAGCGTGACCTGTACTGCGTGGCCGGTGGCGTCGGCCGCGTGAATGATGCGGCGCTGGCTATGGCCGCCTTCGCGGGTCAGGTGGTAGCCGAGTTCGGCGTTGTCGTCGCGGGTAAATGGCACGCCTTGGGAGATCAGCCATTCAATCGCTTCGCGCCCGTGTTCGACGATGTTGCGGGTGGCCGCCTCGTCGCACAATCCTGCGCCGGCGATTAAAGTGTCTTCGATATGTTGCGCGTAACTGTCGCCGGAATCGAGCACGGCGGCAATCCCGCCCTGGGCCCAGTTGCTGGCGCCGTCGAGCAGATGCCGCTTGGTAACGACGGCGACTTGATGATTTTCAGCCAGGTGGAGCGCTACGGAGAGGCCGGCCAAGCCGCTACCGATAATGACGACATCGAATTTCATGGGAGTCTATGAATGAGTTGGTTAAGGGACGGGAGACCAGGGACGAGGAACTATAGCGGTTGCAACGTCAAAGGTGCCATTGTGCGCTTCAATCCATCTGGATATGTTCTGGCTTGACTTCGGTGTATTTGCGTTCTGGCATGACGAGCCATTTTTCCACTTCCTGTGCGCTGATTGGGGGCGAAAACAGAAATCCTTGCCCGATGTCGCATCCTAATCTGGTCAGTTCAGCTATTTGTTCCTGCGTTTCCACGCCTTCTGCGACGATATCGAGTGCCAATGTTCTGGCTAATGCAATGATCAGGCGAACAATTTCTTTCTCGCTCTTTTTCGTGGCTATGCCAGTCACGAAAGCCTTATCTATTTTCAGCGTGTTCATCGGCAGTTTTTGCAGATACGCCAGCGAGGAATAGCCGGTACCGAAATCGTCCAGTGCCAGACGCAATCCCAGTCGCTTGAGCTGTGTCAGGCTTTCTATCACTTGCAACGGATTTGCCATGACCGCAGTTTCGGTCAACTCAAGTTCGATGCTGCCCGGTATTACGCGCGATTCTTCCAGAAGGCGCGTGACTGTTGACAGAAATTCCGGTTGCAGTAATTGACGCATCGAAACATTAACTGCAACGCTCATGCCGGTCACTTGCGGGAATACGGTTTGCCAGTGCCGTTGCTGTTTGCAGGCCTGCTCCAGCACCCATAATCCGATCGGTATGATGAGGCCGTTGCTCTCTGCAATCGGGATGAATTCGGCCGGTGAAATTTCCCCGTACTGCAGGCTGTTCCATCGCAGCAGCAGCTCCAGTCCCTTGAGAGTGCGATCTTGCATCGCAACTTTCGGCTGATACAGAACGCTGAGTTCATTGCGTTCCAGCGCGAAATGCAAAGCAGCATCGAGCTGGGCGCGCCGGGTCGAGATGTCGTGCAGCGAAGCGTCAAAAATTTTGATACGGTTGTGGCCCAGCTCTTTGGCTTGATACATGGCCGCATCGGCATCGCGGATCAGGTCGGAAGGACTGTTGTGGTCGTCGCGCATCTGGGCGATGCCGATGCTGGCGCCGATCTTGACCACGACGTCATTGACAGTAATCGGCAAGGATAACGCCTGCAACAGCGCCTGGGCTTTGGCAGTGGCTTCAGTGAGCGAAGCCTTGACCAGAATCACGAATTCATCGCTGCCGAAGCGGGCTGCAAAATCCGTATTGTCGAGTTGTGCGCCAAAGCGTCGCGTGATTTCCCGCAGGCACTTGTCGCCGAATTCATGGCCGTGGATGTCGTTGACGTTCTTGAAGGAATCGAGATCGCAAAACAGCACTGCGAACTTGTCCTCTGTCGTATGGAAAAGAACAATGCTCTCCGCAATGCTCTGCAGCATGTAACGGCGATTGGCCAAGCCAGTCAATGGATCGTGTAGCGCCTGATATTTCAGATGAACTTCATATTCCTTGCGATAGGTGATATCGCGCATTTTATTGAGCACGCCAATGGTGTTGCCATTGCTGTCGCGCAACGGATACTTGCTGGACTGGTACCAGCGCGGCGCCTCATCCTGTGTTTCGTTCTTCCAGACGCCTTCGATTTCGATATTTTGTACCGGTTCGCCACTTTGCATGATATTGGCATCGTACAACTGGCTTTCATGCGCGAGTTGCCTGGCAATATGCTTTTGTATCTCTGTGGACTGCATCAACATGACATCGTGATGGGTTTTGCCGCGTAAATCGTCTTCCGACAGGAAACCAAAGCTGCGTTGGAAAGTGCGATTGCTGATGGTGAAGCGCCCCTTCAGATCGGTGGCGTAAATCATGGATGGGTTGTGGTCCAGCACCGCGCGCAGCAGGCTGCGCTCATTGTCCAGTTTTTGCTCTGCCAGCTTGCGCTCGGTAATGTCGGTGATGGCGAAAACGAAGCCATGGATGGCATCGTCGTGCAGCATATTGTAGCCATAGGTTTCCAGCCATAGCCAGCGCCCATTCTTGTGCTGCAGCCGGTAGCGGGTAAAAATAGTGCTGTTTGGCAATTTCTGCAATGTGCGCAAATTTTTCTGATATGCGGCCAAATCGTCCGGATGGATCGAAGACGGCAGGCCATTGGATAAAATTTCGTGCTGCGGTGTGCCGACGATTTCCTTGATTGCCGCATTTACGAAAAGCACCTTGAAGTCGGCATCGGTAATGATTAAAACGTTATGGGTTACGCGGGCGATGGCATTGAAACGCGCCAGATCGACGTGCGCCTTGCGTGCCGTGACAAGATGAACGCGCAGCACTTCAGAGAGCAATACTGCCAGCGCACCGGTAAACATGGTCACAAAAAACTGGGATAGCAAGTCACTCGCGGGTACGCCTGCGAACAGGTTGAGCGTCAGGCCGGTGAGGCCGATTGCGGTTGCCACGCCTATCATCAACTTACCGCTCAGAATTAAAGGGAACAGGCCAGCCATCATGACCAGCCAGGGAAATGACAGCTGCGATGGCGACAGTGCGATCAGCGCCGCCAGCATGGCGCAACCCTCGATCAGGCTGCGCTTATGTGTGCTTTCCGGTGCGGTACTGGCAAGCAGGCGTTGCAGTGCAAGCAACAGCAAGAGTGCCAGCACAGCCGTTGCCACCAGCCGTGTATAGGACTCTGCTGCGTACCGCCAAGGCAAGACAAGCCCCGTATACAGCAGCGCCGAGGCATACAGGAACGGCGACAGGATACGAAAAACATCAGCGCCGGCGAGTGTGTTTTCCGATTTAAGAAAGGATCTCATCATCAGCAGACCGCAGCGCGCCGGGTGACTTTGCTGGCGGCTTCTGCTGTGCTGTTAATTTTTATAACTCTATTAATTAAGATGAAAAGAAAAAGGAAAAGGTACAAAGTTTGGCCCGAGCCACTTAAGCTGATTTTCGACGTGCAGGGGGTTAAAGATGCGCCGAGGCGCGTAATTGATTTCATTGCTGGAGCGGTTGCGGAGGTTCATTGACGCACGAACAATAGCAAATTTACATTGATTTGGACAGAAAAAACTGCCCTCGTTTAACTTGTTTTTAGCATGATGCCATCCTGATAATGGCGTTTCACTGTGTACGATTACCATAGTGCAATGCTGCCGATTTGCCATGGGGAAACGCGGTTATCCAAACACGTTGTCTGCAAGTATTTTTAGGTTGCGCTGCAACGGCCAGAAAGTTTTGACTAAAGAAATTGAGGTTTCCAGAGTTATCGCATTACCCACTAGAAATTCCGAGGCAATGCGTTTGATCAGGTCTGAGGTGTTTCATCACGCAAAAAATTTCCGGGAGTATAAGTAAAAACCATGTGATTGCCGCTTTATTTTTATGGTGTTTTAAAAATACATCATTAGGTATCTGATGTTATGCACTTTTTTAACTATGGCAGTGCGTAACATCATGTAAAAATTACAATTTTGACTGTAATTTTTACAAGTGGAATCGACTGTCGTTTGCGGATGTTACTTAGCGGCAGCACGGGGATGGCAGGATCGAGAGTTGGTTATTGCCTGGGTTAGCGCAGTTCGCCGTTTTGGCATGGCATTTGCATGAAATCGAGTCCGATTCACCAACCGATGGAGAATGTGATGGGACAACAAGCACAACCCGGCAGCAAGAGCCAATCCAGCAGCAAAAGATCGATTCCAAATGCGATCCAGTTGCTGACGGCCGATCATGAAAAAGTCAGCAAAATTTTTGAACAGTATAAAAAGCTCAAGGGCAAGGGCAAGGGCAAGGGCAGTGATGAGGAAAAACGTGCGCTGGTCAAGCAAGCCTGCAATGAATTGACAGTGCATGCGCAAATCGAGGAAGAGATTTTCTACCCGGCGATGCGCGAGGTGCAGGGCGCCGGAGATCTGCTCGATGAAGCGAAGGTGGAGCACACAACGGTCAAAAAACTGGTGTCAGAACTCGAATTCATGAATCCTGCCGATGAACTGTACGACGCCAAGTTCACGGTGCTGGCCGAATATGTAACGCATCATGTCAAGGAAGAACAGAACGAGTTATTTCCAAAGGCCAAGAAAAGCGGGATGGACCTGAATCAGCTCGGAGAAGAGCTTGACCACCGCAAACAGGCGCTGGCGGCGCTATATGGATTCGAAATGAAAATGCAGGACGCCCCACCTGCCAGCAGCGTGAAGCGTTCCCGGAGTGTGTCGTCAACCCAAAAAAGCGCTCACTAAAACCGGTGTGCGCGGAAAATCGTCTGGTTCGTCTTGCGCTGCTGTCTTGCGCTCGTTTAAACGGCGCATGGGCCAGAGCCTGCCAGAAGAAATACTGAAAGGCCATGATAATTTCAACGGAGGCAATAATGGATACTTTTGGAAACGTCAATTCGAATGCGAACGACCCGGGCAGTGCGTTGGGAACGGTCGGCGATCCGGCGAATGCGGGGGCACATGCCAAAATAGATAAAGTCTCTGACGTTGCCCGTACCGCTGTTGACAACCTTTCCGCAGGCGCCCATCAGGGTTTTGACAAGGCCGTCGATGCCGCTAGCCAGGCCGCCGCAACCTTCGACGTGAAGCGAGAAGAATTGAAAGTGGCGCAGGTGAAATTGATGGAAAGTTGTCGGAGTTACGTTCAACAGAATCCGCTAACGTCGCTGGGAATCGCTACCGCGGTCGGCTATGTTTTGAGCCGTTTGCTGAAATCACGCTAGTGTTCGGAGTTATTTTGAATAGGCCGAGAACGCTAGCGAGCGAGTCGAGAATTCACTAGAGCAAGCTGACGGCTCGAACGGCAAGATCGGCGGTATCGTCTGTTGCTTGGGCGAGTTGCATTTGAGTTGCATTTTAAGGCTTGCACGATGGCTCGTCCCGAGCCGCCGGATGTTCGCGATGTGCTTTTTTGTGCCACGCACGCGTTGTAAAGCTATTCATGACGTACCGATTAACTCAGTGCTTATGCTCGCCAATCAGCGCCAGCGAATCATGTTCGCGCTGGTTGGCGGCGTGCTTGCGCATGACCAGGTACATGGTGCCGGCCACGAACAGGCCGAACAGGATAATCACTACGTTGAGGTCGAGATTGAATGAAATCATCAGCGCATACAGGCTCAGCATGGTCAGAATCGACAGATTTTCATTGAAGTTTTGCACCGCAATCGAATGCCCGGCACTCATCAGCACGTGACCACGATGTTGCAGCAGGGCGTTCATTGGCACCACAAAAAAGCCGGACAGGACGCCAATCAAAACCAGCAATGGATAAGCGATCCAGACCGAATGCACCAGCGTCATCAGGATCACTACCACGCCCATCGCAATCCCCATCGGCATCACCGACAGGGATTTTTTGAGCGGAATGAAACGGGCGGCGCCGACCGCGCCCAGAGCAACTCCGAGCGCCACCACACCTTGCAGGATGGCGGCTTTGTCGAGCGGCATATGGAGCGATTTCTCCGCCCATTTCAACACGATGAACTGGAGCGTGGCGCCAGCGCCCCAGAATAGCGTGGTCACCGCCAGTGAAATCTGACCCAGTTTATCTTTCCACAGAATGCTGTAGCTGTTCGCAAAATCGGCGATCAGCCTGATTGGGTTGCGTTCCTGGTGCGCATAATGTGTACAGGTGTCAGGAATCTTGAGATTGAATAAAGCGCCAAGCAGGTAGGCGGTGATGATCACGCACAACGCAGCTTCGGTCGAAGTATTGAAGCCAAAATCGATCAGGGGGAAATCAAACTGCAGCAGTCCCGCCGTAACCGCCGGATTGACCAGCGCCCCGCCCAGCATGGTGCCGAGAATGATGGAAATGACGGTCAAGCCTTCGATCCAGCCATTGGCAGCCACCAGTTTTTCAGGCGGCAATAATTCGGTCAGGATGCCGTACTTGGCCGGAGAATACGCGGCCGCGCCAAAACCTACCACCGCATACGCGATCAGCGGATGCACATTAAAAAATATCAGCGTGCAGCCGGAAACCTTGATCAGGTTGGTGATAAGCATCACGCGGCCCTTGGGCAGCGCATCGGCTAAAGCGCCCACGAATGCTGCCAGCAACACGTAAGACAATACGAAACACAATTTCAGCATCGGCGTCATCCAGTCCGGTGAATGCAATTGTGCCAATAGTGCGATAGCAACGATGAGGAGCGCGTTATCAGCGAGCGAAGAGAAAAACTGCGCCGCCATGATGGTATAGAAACCGCGTTTCATTCGGCTGTTGGCTCACTGATTATCAAGAACATGAATGCATTTGCTTAGTTTGCTTAATTTACTTAAGCAGCGCAGCCTGTTGGGCCTGCGCTGCGGAAATGGGTCGTTTTCGTAAATCCAGCCTGTGACAGAATATGTCTGGACTGCTTTATACCATGAAAATATGGGCTATTCGCCAGAATCTACGCGCCGCAGAGTGGCTCCGGTAAAATGTCAGTCAGTCATTATTCTTTCTTTCCACGCACTTTTATTGTCAGGTTTGTCCGATGCCAAGACCTATTATTGCCCTCATTGATATCGCTGCCATGCAGCACAATTTAGCTGTTGCCAAAGCGCAAGTTCCGACTGCCAAAACCTGGGCAGTGCTCAAGGCGAATGCCTACGGCCACGGCCTCGAGCGCGGCATGCGCGGCTTCGCACAGGCCGATGGCTTGGCCTTGATCGAAATCGAGGCGGCGGTGCGCCTGCGCGAACTGGGCTGGAACAAGCCGATCCTGTTGCTGGAAGGCTTTTTCGATACCGCCGATCTGGCAGTCATCAATGCATATCGGCTGGAATTCGCCGTTCACTGCAACGAGCAGATCGACATGCTGGAACGCATGCAATTTGACGCGCCGTTGCAGGTTCACTTGAAAATGAATAGCGGCATGAACCGGCTTGGTTTCCAGCACAATGCCTTTCGGGCCGCTTACGCCCGCCTGCGCGCCATGCCGTCGGTCGGCAAGATCACCTTGATGACCCATCTGGCCAATGCCGACGATGCCGAAAATTCCACTTTTCCGATGATGTCGCAAGTGCGCCGCTTTCGTGCTGCAGCAGAAGGTTTGGAGGCGGAAATCAATCTGTCGAATTCGGCCGCCGATCTGTTGCATCCCGAGATTCAGACCGATTGGGTGCGCCCCGGCATCATGCTGTACGGCGCCACTCCCGGCGGCAAGAGCGCGGCCGAGTTCGGCTTGCTGCCGGCGATGACGCTGAAGAGTGAAATCATCGGCACCCAGGATATTGCGGCGGGCGATGCAGTCGGCTATGGCAGCCGCTTCTGCGCCGAAGGGCCGATGAAGATCGGCGTGGTCGCCTGCGGATACGCCGACGGCTACCCGCGCCATGCGCCGAACGGTACGCCGATCATCGTCGATGGCGTCAAGACCCGCATCGTCGGTCGGGTTTCGATGGACATGATTACCGTCGATCTGACCGAAGTGCCGGGCGCGCACATCGGCAGCAGCGTCACTTTGTGGGGGCAAGGCTTGCCGATTGATGAAGTGGCGCAGGCCGCAGGCACCCTCGGTTATGAATTGATGTGCGCGCTAGCGGCCAGAGTGCGGATTATTGAGCTTTCCCCAACATAAAATATACTGTTGCATGTATTTTTTAATGCCGCATTAAACATAAGCGGTAAGTAGCGACTTTATCGGCATACTCCATACAATTTAAAATTGCGGTAGCGCAGCATAAACACCTCAGAACCATGGCTAAAGCAAAAACCAATTACACCTGCACCGAATGCGGTGACGTATCGAACAAATGGATGGGCCAGTGCCTGGCTTGCGGCCAGTGGAATACGCTGGTCGAAACAATAGTCGAAACTGGCGCCAATCGTTTTTCGGCACAACCGCAAGCGCTGGCGCAAACCGCGCCGGTGTTGAGCCTGGCTGATATCGATGCCACCGATGTGCCGCGTTTTGGCACCGGTATCGAGGAATTCGATCGTGTGCTCGGCGGCGGTCTGGTCACCGGCGGCGTGGTGCTGATCGGCGGCGATCCCGGCATCGGCAAATCCACCTTGCTATTGCAAGCGCTGGCAAATTTATCCGATACCAAAAAATCCTTGTACGTCAGTGGCGAAGAATCCGGCGCACAAATTGCCATGCGCGCCAAACGATTGAACATCGTGGCCAGCGAACTCAAGTTCCAAGCCGAAATTCAGCTGGAAAAAATCCTCAAAACGCTGGCTGACCTGAAGCCGGAAGTCGCGGTCATCGACTCGATCCAGACGGTCTATTCGGACGCCTTGAGTTCCGCTCCTGGCTCTGTTGCGCAAGTGCGCGAGTGCGCAGCGCAACTGACGCGTGTCGCCAAACAGAACGGCATCACCATCATTCTGGTCGGGCATGTGACCAAAGAAGGCGCGCTGGCCGGACCGCGCGTGCTGGAACACATCGTCGACACCGTGTTGTACTTCGAGGGCGACACCCATTCCAGTTTCCGGCTGGTGCGCGCAGTCAAGAACCGCTTCGGCGCGGTCAATGAACTGGGCGTGTTCGCGATGACTGAAAAGGGTTTGAAAGGCGTATCCAATCCGTCAGCGCTATTCCTGTCGCAGCACGACAACGCGGTGTCCGGTTCTTGCGTGATGGTCACGCAAGAAGGCACGCGCCCGTTGTTGGTCGAAATTCAGGCGCTGGTCGATACTTCCCACGCGCCGAATGCGAAACGGTTGTCGGTCGGGCTGGAGCAAAACCGTCTGGCAATGTTGTTGGCGGTGCTGCATCGCCATGCCGGCGTGGCCGCGTTCGATCAAGATGTGTTCATCAACGCGGTGGGCGGCGTCAAGATTACCGAACCGGCTGCCGACCTGGCGGTGCTGCTGGCGATCAATTCCTCGATGCGCGACAAACCGTTGCCGCGTGGATTGGTGGTGTTCGGCGAAGTGGGTTTGGCCGGTGAAATCCGTCCCGCACCGCGCGGTCAGGAACGCTTGCGCGAAGCGGCTAAACTGGGTTTTACGACGGCGATGATTCCGAAAGCGAATGCGCCAAAACAAAAAATCGAAGGCATGAAAATCATCGCGGTGGAGCGCATCGACGAAGCGTTCAATAAAATGCGCGAGCTGGATGACTGACAAGTGATGTTGGGATTTATTGCACCAGTGAAGCCGCCCGCAAACCGCTGCGCACTGCCGATTCCAGCGTCGCCGGGTAATCGCCGGCAGTGTAGTCGCCCGCCAGCAGCAAGCCGGGCAGCCCAGTTGGATTATCCGGCCGGCGTAGGGCAGGGCGACAGGAAAAGGTTGCATGTTTTTCTGTGATCACCGCGCTCCATAGCGGTTCGGATAATGCCGGGCTGTTGAATGCGCGCGCCAGTTGCTGGCTGACCTGGCTTGTCAAAACTTCGCGTCCAGCGGCAAGAGCCGCGTTCGGTAAGCTGATGACGACTGACAGCAAGCCAGCATCCTGCGGCTGCAACTGCCCCCGATCAAACACGAATTGGCCCCAGCTATTCGTGGCAGGATCATCCAGCAGCGCCATGAAAGGCTGCGCCAGCCTGAAATCTGCGTGGTACTGCAAATAGCAGGTGGTGATCGCTTCGTAGGTAAATTCATCCAGCTGCTTACGTAGATCTTGTAAATCTTGTGTATCGGCTTCCAGTGTGGCCAGCAGTTTCGAGGCCCGGTTCGGCGGCGTGGCGATGATTACCGCGTCGAAGATTACTGCATCGAAATTATCAGGAAGATTCGCCGTTCCCGCTATCAATTGCCAGCCAGCCGCCGTTTGTCGTAATCCTTGAATAGCGCAACCCACATGCACGCTGCCGCCTTGGGCTGCCACATACGCTGCCGCATGCTGCGGAAACAACGTGCTCAAGTCGCAGCGCGGTATCAACATATCTGAAGCGGCGCGCTTCGCGCCCAGGCTGTCACGCAATACATGCAAGAAAACCTGCGCCGAAGCGCGCTCGGGCGGTGTGTTCAGGGCGGCAATGCACAGCGGTTGCCACATCAGCCGGCACAGACGCGGCGTCTGGTCGAAGCGCTGCAATAACTCGGCCACGCTGCAATCGGTATCGAGCCGCCAATCCATCCAGCGTGCGGCAGAAGTAAATCGCGCCAGCGCCAGTTTGTCTTCCCGCGCCAATCCGGTGGCGCGCCATAAGGCCAGCAATATATGCCAGGGCGCCGGCAGTCTGGATGTAATGAAATCCATGCCGCCGGTTTTAGGTGGATAGCGCATCTGCAGCGGCAGCCGCAACAAATGATTGCGCTCATTGATGCCGATACTGCGCATCAGTCGCAAGGTTTCCCGATACGCGCCGAGCAGCAGGTGTTGCCCGTTGTCGATGGTTTTGCCATCCACTTCAACCCGCCGGGCGCGCCCGCCAAATGTACGGGCAGCTTCATACAGACTGACGCGATGCCCAAGTTGCGTCAGCTTGACCGCCGCCGCGCAACCGGCCCAGCCAGCACCGATGACAGCGACATTTTTTGGCCCTGAAGCTTTAGCCACGGATATAGGTTTTCCATGCCAGCCAAAGCTTGCGAATCGGCGTCAGTGAAATCCGCTGGTTCAGCACATGAAAGCCGTCGGCTTCGATTTCGTGCAGCAGCGTGCGATAAATGGCCGCCATCATCAGGCCGGGGCGTTGCGCCCGGCGATCTTCCTTGGGTAGCAGCGCAAACGCATCGTCATAGGCGGTTTGAGCTCGCTGTACCTGGAAACGCATCAGGTTTTCGAAATCGTCGCTGTGGCGTGCTTTGAGCAGGTCGGCAGCGGTTACCTTGAATTGCTGCAATTCATTCACCGGCAGATAAATCCGTCCCTTGCGCGCATCCTCGCCGACATCACGAATGATATTGGTGAGTTGGAACGCCAGCCCGAGCTTTTCGGCGTACTGCAGCGTTTCCGGCCGCGTTGCGCCGAAAATGTTGGCCGACAGAATGCCCACCACGCCGGCCACGTGCCAGCAATAGCGCTGCAGCCCCGGATAATCCAGGTAGCGGGTTTGATCGAGATCCATTTCCATGCCGTTGATGATTGCCTGCAGATGCTGGCCGTCCAAACCGTAAGTCGCCATGTGCGGCTGCAGCGCTTGCATCACCGGGTGGGTCGGGTTGCCGGCCAGCATGGCGGCTACTTCCTTGTGCCACCAGGCCAGCTTGTTGCGCGCCACCGTCTCATCGTTGCAGTCATCGACGGTATCGTCGACTTCGCGGCAAAAGGCGTACAGCGCGGTAATCGCACGGCGCCGTTCTGCCGGCAGGAACAGGAAGCTGTAATAAAAGCTGGAGCCGCTTTGCGCAGTTTTTTGTTGGCAGTATTCGTCTGGTGACATGGTGGGATTAAAAGTGGTCTGGATGCAAAATCAAGTCGCTATGCTAGCCGACTGCGCGATTCGGAACAAACCCGGCGTGTGATTAAAGCCGGCTGCAGCGTTGCATAAGCAACCTGAAGATTCATCCAATAATAGAATTATTTGGAGTATAGGCAAAAACATGCCAGTTCCCGCATATATTCATTGCGGGGTTAAAAATACCATGGAATAGTATTTTTTTATGCCAGCGTAGCAACAAATTAGTGCGATTTCACACCGATTTCATCCATATTGCGCGCCACAAGACGCGGCACCAGTCGGTTGCGCGCAATTTCGGACGCTGCCGGAATACATCAAAGCCGGCGGCTTCAATCGCGTCCAGAATGCGCAAGCCGCCCTCAACCACCAGCCGCAGCTCCCAGCCGATTCGGCCCGGCAACCGCAGCGCCAGCGGCGCGCCCGACAGCATCATGGTGCGTGCACGCGCAACTTCAAAGCGCATCAACGCGCACCAGGCTGCATCCACCTGCGCATCCGTCAGGTGCGCGGCAGTCACGCCGAAGTGTGCCAAATCTTCCTGCGGCAAATAGATGCGGCCTTTTTCCCAGTCGATCGCGGCATCTTGCCAAAAATTAATCAACTGCAAGGCGCTGCAGATCGCCTCCGAATCGCGCAGATTTGTTGCATCGGCCGCGCCGTATAAATGCAGCATCAGCGTCCCAACCGGAGTGGCCGAGCGCTGGCAATAATCCAGCAAGTCAGCAAACGTCGGGTAACGCGTGGTCACTACATCCTGGCGGAATGCCGATAGCAAATCGCGCAACGGTTGCAGCGGCAATTGGTAAGCGCGTATGGTTTTTTCCAAGTCAAAAAACAGCGGCGGCACTGCAAGCGCGGTCAGCGCGTCTGCCAGACGGTTTTGCTCTATTGCATCGAGACCTTGTTCATAGACGCCCAGCGCGGCCAGGCGCTGCTCTGGAGTGGCATCGCCTTCATCGGCCAGATCGTCGGCGCTGCGGGCAAACGCGTAGATCGCAGCCACCGCCGGGCGCAAGCGGGCCGGCAACAACAATGAAGCAACAGGAAAATTTTCGTAATGATCAACGGCCATGGTTTGAACTTAGCGTCTAAAAAGACAATTGCCACAATGATAGTGGCCCACATATAATTACTAACCGCCCAGTCAGTAATAAATTGGGAACATCGCCGGCGGATACACCAGCCCCGATATTTCAGCCCGAATAGTAAAGGAAAACAAACGTGGCCGCCCTGAAAATACCATCCCGGATTTTGCTGCAAAACTTCACCTTGCCGTTCCTGATTGTGCTGGTTGCGCTGGTTGTATCGATTAGCGGCTGTTCCAAGCCGGTGCCGAAGGTGGTGGACATCCGCCCGGTAAGAGCAATCCAGCTGGGCGCGCAACAGTCTGAAGTGGTTGCCGAATTCTCTGGCGATGTGCGGGCGCGGGTGGAGTCTCGCCTGGGCTTTCGGGTAGGCGGCAAAATCGCTGCACGCAAGGTCGATGTCGGCGCCTTGGTCACGCGCGGCCAAGTGCTGATGCAGCTCGATCCGCAAGACTTGCAACTGGTGCAGGCGCAGGCCCAAGCCGCACTGCAAGCGGCCCAGAGCAACCGGGATCTGGCCCAGGCCGAGTTGTCCCGTTACCAGGAATTGCGCAGCAAAAACTTCGTCAGCCAGGCGGTGCTGGATGCAAAGCAGACTACCTATAAAGCAGCCGAGTCGAATGTCGCGCAAGCCCGGGCCGCCCACAGAGGTCAATCGAATCAAACCGGTTACGCGGCGTTGGTGGCAAACGTGGATGGTGTCGTAACCAAGGTCGATGCGGAAATCGGGCAAGTGGTGACGGCCGGCACGCCTGTGGTGTGGGTCGCGCAAGCGGGCGAGAAAGAGGTGGTAGTGGGCATTCCGGAAGACAAGGTCGCCAATCTGCGCAACATCACCGATGTGCGGGTGCGCATCTGGGCCAATCCGCAAGCGGTTTTGCAAGGCAAGTTGCGCGAACTGTCGCCGGTAGCCGATCCGGTCACTCGCACCTATGTCGCCAAAATAACCATATTGAACGCGCCGGCCGAGGTCAAACTGGGCATGACCGCCTATGTCAGCTTTGTCGCAAAAACGCCGGATGCGATGTTCGCCGTGCCATTGACCGCGCTGTTGCAGGACAAGGCGGCAACTTCAGTCTGGCTGGTCGAAAACGGCGCGGTAAGACTGGTTCCGGTTCAGATCGGCGGCACTTCGGGTGACGATGTGCTGCTGGCGAGCGGCGTCACTGCCGGGCAAACCATCGTGACGGCCGGCGTGAATCTGTTGAAAGCTGGACAAAAAGTAAAAATATTGGGGGCCGCAGTCGATGCTGCACCTAAATTGGCACCTAAGTCAGCGCCCAAGTCTGTCGCCAATAGTGCTGGAGCCGGTCAATGAAAAAAGGCTTCAATCTGTCGCGCTGGGCGCTCGAACATATTCCGTTTACCCGTTACCTGATGGTCGTCTTGATGATTGGCGGCATCCTCGGTTATGTCAATCTGGGGCAGGATGAAGATCCGCCATTTACCTTTCGTGCGATGGTGGTGCGCGCCAACTGGCCGGGCGCTACCGCGCTGCAGATGGCTGAGCAGGTTACCGACAAGCTGGAAAAAAAGCTGCAGGAAACACCCTACATCGACAAGATTCGCAGCTATTCGAAGCCCGGCGAGACCCTGATCATCCTGCAATTGCGCGAATCGACGCCGCCGAAAGAAACCGCGCAATCCTGGTATCAGGTGCGCAAGAAAATCGGCGATATCAAGGGCACCTTGCCGCCCGGCGTGGTCGGGCCGTTTTTCAATGACGAGTTCGGCGACACTTACGGCTCCATTTTTGCGCTGTCAGGGGATGGCTTCAATTATGCGCAGATGAAGCACTACGCCGATTTCGTGCGCCAGCAATTGTTGAAAGTGCCCTCGGTAGCGAAAGTGGAATTGTTCGGCGTGCAGGATGAAAAAATATACATCGAGTTTTCCCAAAAGAAATTTTCGCAATTGGGCATTCCGTTTCAGGCTGTCATCGATCAGATCAATGCGCAAAACGCGGTGGAATCCACTGGCGTAATGGTCACGCCCAGCGCCAACCTGCAGGTCAGGGTGAGCGGCGCCTTGCAAGCAACCCATGACCTGGAAAATCTTGAGCTGCGCGCCAACGGCACGACTTTCCGTCTGGGCGATTTTGCTGTCGTCAAGCGGGGTTACAAAGATCCGCCACAAGACAAG
This sequence comes from Gelidimonas diazotrophica, assembly GCF_055694025.1. Lineage (NCBI taxonomy): Bacteria > Pseudomonadati > Pseudomonadota > Betaproteobacteria > Burkholderiales > Oxalobacteraceae > Gelidimonas > Gelidimonas diazotrophica. The sequence continues at coordinate 1,900,175 of NZ_CM146349.1, read as the reverse complement.
ATGCGCTTTAACGGCAAGGAAGTGATCGGCCTCGGAATTTCGATGGAGAAGGGTGGCGACATCATCAAGCTCGGCAAGAATCTGCAAACGACAGTAGATGAAATCAAAGGAAAATTGCCGGTAGGCATTGAGTTTCAGAATGTGTCGGATAAACCGAAGGCAGTTAAGCAGTCGGTGGGCGAGTTCACCAGGGTGCTGATCGAAGCGGTACTGATCGTGCTGGTGGTCAGTTTTCTGGCGCTGGGTCTGCATACCAAGCCGTTTCGGCTCGATATCTGGCCGGGCATGGTGGTCGGCTTGACCATCCCACTGGTGCTGGCGGTTACTTTTTTGTTCATGCGCGTATTAGAGATCGACTTGCACAAGATTTCGCTCGGTGCGCTGATCATCGCGCTGGGCCTGCTGGTCGATGATGCCATCATTGCCGTTGAAATGATGGTGCGCAAGATGGAGGAAGGTTTTACGCGCCTGGACGCCGCAACTTTCGCCTACACCTCGACTGCGATCCCGATGCTGACCGGCACCTTGATTACGGCAGCCGGTTTCCTGCCGATCGGGCTGGCAAAATCCGCTGCAGGTGAATACACTTTTTCGATGTTTTCAGTCAATGCGCTGGCGCTTTTGATTTCCTGGCTGGCGGCCGTGTTGTTTACGCCGTATATCGGCTTCTTGCTGCTGAAGGTGAAGCCTGCCACCAATGCAGATGGCCACCATGAGTTGTTCGACACGCCTTTTTACAAGCGTTTCCGCGCCGCCGTGACTTGGTGCATTACCTGGCGCAAGACCACTATCCTGATCACTTTAGGCGTATTTGCGTTGGGCGTATTCGGGTTTAAGTTTATCGAGCAGCAATTCTTTCCCGACTCCAGTCGTCCGGAACTGATGGTCGAAATGTGGTCGCCCGAGGGCACCACTTTTGTTGCCAATGAAGCGCAGGCGAAAAAGTTTGAAGCTTTCATCCTGGCACAAGACGGGGTGGAAAGCGTGACTAGCTATGTTGGCACCGGCAGCCCGCGGTTTTACCTGCCGCTCGATCAGATATTTCCACAAACCAACGTGTCGCAATTTGTTGTGCTGCCGAAGGATTTGAAGGCACGCGAGGCGCTGCGCCTGAAAATTACGGCAGTCTTCAAAAACGATTTCCCGGAAGTGCGCGGGCGCGTCAAGCTGCTGCCCAATGGCCCGCCGGTGCCGTATCCGGTGCAGTTCCGCGTCACCGGCACCGAGGTTGACGCAGTACGCGCCATCGCGGATCAGGTAAAAGCCGTCATGAACGCCAACCAGAATGCGATCGGCGTTAACGACAACTGGAACGAGTCGATCAAGGTAGTGCGCATCGATCTGGATCAGGAAAAATTGCGCGCGCTGGGTGTCAGTTCGCAAACCGTGATGCGTGCCGCCAATACCATTTTGACCGGCACCACCGTCGGACAATACCGTGAAGACAATAATCTGATCGACATAGTGGTGCGCCAACCGGTGCAAGAGCGCTCGACGGTGGAAGCTCTGAATGCAGCAAATATCCCGACCGCTAGCGGCAAGTCGGTACCACTGTCCAATCTGGCGCACATCCGGATGGCTTGGGAGCCCGGCGTGGTCTGGCGCGAAGGGCGAGAATGGGCGGTGACAGTCCAGTCCGATGTGGTCGATGGCATCCAGGGTGCGACCGTGTCCGGGCAGATTAGTCCGCAACTGGATAAACTGCGTGCCACATTGCCGCCAGGCTACAAGATAGAACTGGCCGGCGCTGCCGCAGACAGCGGCAAGGCGCAGGCCTCGATTGCAGCCAACATTCCGCTGGTGATTTTCATCATCTTTACCTTGTTGATGCTGCAGTTGCACAGCTTCTCGCGTGCGTTGCTGGTATTTTTGACCGGTCCGCTGGGGATTGCCGGGGCGGCAATGGCGCTGCTGCTACTGCAGCGTCCGTTCGGTTTTGTCGCGCAACTCGGGGTGATTGCGCTATTTGGCATGATTATTCGCAATTCCGTGATCCTGATCGATCAGATTGAACAGGATATCGCTGCCGGTGCAGCGCCCTGGAATGCGATTGTCGAATCGGCCGTGCGACGCTGTCGTCCCATCATTTTGACTGCCGCAGCCGCAGTACTGGCAATGATTCCGCTGTCGCGCTCGGTATTCTGGGGGCCGATGGCGGTCGCCATCATGGGAGGCTTGATCATCGCAACCGCGCTAACTCTGTTATTCTTACCGGCCTTGTATGCAGCCTGGTTCCGCGTAAAAAAACCTGGTTGACCTGGTTGATAAGTAGCCGATACTACTGCACAATAGAGGGCTTGCAGTATTTTGGGGATATGGCGAAATTGGTAGACGCACTAGATTTAGGTTCTAGCGTTGTAAGACGTGTCAGTTCGAGTCTGACTATCCCCACCAAGTCCACCAAGATTTTTATTGAATTTTTATTGATCGTAGCCAACAACTCGGCTGATCAAAAAATGCATTGGATCTTTGCAGCCAGTCACTGAATAAATTGCTTAATTTTTTCAATCGTTTTCAAACCGGCGATTTTATTTTATTTCTTGAGAAATAAATCGAATCCGCAGCCAGAAATGATGCGTTATTCAAACTCCTTTTCTCACACCACAGAATTCTTATTTTTTGGATGATTTACATGGCAACTGCAGTCGAAACCCTAGGTAAATTAGAGCGCCGTCTCACCATCACTTTTTCATTGACTGAAGTTCAGGCAGAGGTTGAGAAGCGCCTGAAAGTTCGCGCTCGCACAGCCAAGGCGCCGGGCTTTCGTCCAGGTAAAGTGCCGATGAAAATGGTCGCCGCACAATATGGCTTTCAAGTCGAAACTGAAGTATTGAACGACAAAGTCGGTCGTGCATTCAGTGATGCTGCGAATGAAAACAATTTGCGCGTCGCCGGTTATCCGAAAATCGAGCCAAAAACAAGCGAAGATTTGGCTGATGGTTCGGTCGCATTCGATGCTACTTTTGAAGTTTACCCGGAAGTCAAGATCGGCGATCTGTCCGACGTTGAGGTCGAAAAAATCACAGCTGCCGTAACAGACGTGGAAGTCGACAAGACTATCGAAATTCTGCGCAAACAACGCGTGCATTACCACGTCAAAGACGAGCAGGGTGAGCATGGCGATGGCGGCGCAAACTTGACGGCACAGAACGACAATCGCGTGACGGTTGATTTTGTCGGCAAAATTGATGGCGTTGAATTCGCTGGCGGCAACGCCGAAGATTACCCGTTCGTTTTGGGTGAAGGCCGCATGCTGCCTGAGTTTGAGGCTGCGGTAATCGGATTGAAAATAGGCGAAGCGAAAGCCTTCCCACTATCGTTTCCAGCCGACTATCACGGCAAGGATGTTGCAGGGAAAACAGCGGAATTTACTATTACCCTGAAAAAGCTCGAATGGGCACATTTGCCTGAATTGAATTCCGAGTTTGCAAAATCCCTTGGCGTAGTGGATGGCGACATGCAAAAAATGCGTGAAGATATCAAAGCCAATCTGGAGCGCGAAGTCGCCGGCCGCATCAAGGCGAAAAACAAAGATGTCGTGATGGATGCACTCATCAAGATTGCTGAGTTGGACGTTCCAAAAGCGCTGGTTGATCAGGATGTCGTGCGTCTGACAGAGATGACGCGTCAAGACATGACGCAGCGCGGCATGAATGCCAAAGATATGCCGTTCCCTCCTGAATTGTTTACTGCACAGGCGGAACGTCGGGTACGCCTGGGACTGATTCTGGCCGAAGTGGTCAAGGAAAATACACTGCAGGCAACTGCGGAACAAGTAAAAGCACAAGTTGAAGACTTTGCGCAAAGTTATGAAGATCCACAGCAGGTCGTTAAATATTATTTCAGCGATCGCCAGCGCTTGTCAGAGGTTGAAGCCCTTGTGTTAGAAGAAAATGTCGTCAACTATGTGCTCAGTAAATCGAAAGTGACAGAAAAATCCGTTGCATTTGATGAATTGATGGGCAATAACACGCAAGCATAATTCGCTAGCAAACACCGCTTAAGCACATGCTTGAGCGTCTTTCATATGGAGCGAAAATGACAGGCTTAATCAGAAAATCCGCATTTGATACAGACATGCTCGGTCTGGTGCCGATGGTGGTTGAGCAAAGCGGTCGGGGCGAGCGCTCCTACGATATCTACTCGCGTCTATTGAAAGAACGTGTGATTTTCATGGTCGGGCCGGTCAATGACCAAACGGCGAATTTGATAGTAGCGCAATTATTGTTCCTGGAAAGTGAAAATCCTGACAAGGATATTTCCTTGTACATTAATTCGCCAGGCGGTTCGGTATCTGCCGGCATGGCTATCTACGATACGATGCAATTCATCAAGTCCGATGTTTCAACACTATGTACCGGGATGGCTGCATCCATGGGTGCGTTCCTGCTTGCTGCTGGCGCTAAAGGGAAGAGGTTTTCTCTACCTAACTCCCGCATCATGATTCATCAACCTCTGGGCGGTGCTCAGGGGCAGGCGTCCGATATCGAGATACAGGCGCGTGAGATTCTTTATCTGCGTGAAAGATTGAACGGTATCCTGGCAGAAAAAACAGGGAAAACTCTTGAGCAAATCGGCAAAGATACCGACAGGGATAACTTCATGTCGGCTGACGCCGCAGTTGAATACGGCTTGATTGACAAAGTTCTGATAAACCGCGAGTGACGTATAGTCCTGCGGAAAACGCCCGAACGTCTTATCGTTCGGGCGTTTTCCATTGATAATGCAGTGATTACCCGATTAAACTGATATGACGATTTTTAAATTAACGGGTAATATCAAGCTGAAACTTTAAATTTATATAGATCCCTCCCCATGTCTGACAAAAAAACCTCCAGCGGCGAAAAATTGCTCTATTGCTCATTTTGCGGTAAGAGCCAGCATGAGGTCAAAAAACTCATCGCCGGCCCTTCCGTATTCATCTGTGATGAATGCATCGATTTATGCAACGACATCATTCATGATGAAGCCGTTAGCGTTGAATCCATTAGCGGAGAAAAATCTGCACTACCTACGCCGCAAGAGATTAGCGACTTGCTCGATCAATACGTCATTGGACAGACTACCGCGAAACGTATTTTGTCTGTGGCTGTCTACAATCACTATAAACGGCTCAAGCATTTGGGTAAAGTGGATGATGTTGAACTGGCAAAAAGCAATATATTGCTTGTTGGCCCAACCGGTTCAGGTAAAACTTTGTTGGCGCAAACCATGGCACGCATGTTGAATGTGCCTTTTGTGATGGCAGATGCAACAACACTCACTGAAGCCGGTTACGTTGGTGAAGATGTCGAGAATATTATTCAAAAGTTGTTGCAAAGCTGTAACTATGAAGTCGAAAAGGCGCAAAAAGGTATTGTCTATATTGACGAGATCGACAAAATTTCGCGCAAATCCGATAATCCATCCATTACACGCGATGTTTCTGGAGAAGGCGTGCAACAGGCGCTTTTGAAGCTGATCGAAGGCACAATGGCTTCAGTTCCGCCGCAAGGTGGACGCAAGCATCCTAACCAGGATTTTGTGCAGATTGACACCACGAACATCATGTTTATTTGTGGTGGCGCATTTGATGGATTGGCGAAGGTTATATCCAATCGTGCGATAAAAAGCGGAATTGGTTTTTCTGCAACGGTAAAGAGTGAAAACCAGAAAATGGCCAGTGATGTATTGCTGGAAGCTGAGCCAGAAGATCTGATCAAGTTTGGATTGATTCCAGAATTGGTAGGGCGCCTTCCAGTTGTTGCCACTTTGACTGAACTCAATGAAGAGGCACTGATACGGATTCTGGTGGAACCAAAGAATGCACTGATCAAACAATACTCAAAACTGCTCGAAATGGAAGGCACTGAATTGGAGGTCAGACCAGCTGCTTTACACGCCATTGCCAAAAAAGCGATTGCCCGCAAGACGGGTGCACGTGGATTACGTTCAATTCTTGAGCATGCATTGCTCGATGTTATGTACGATTTACCTAATCAACAAAATGTGGCAAAAGTGGTCATCGATGAAAACACCATTACAAATGGTGCCAAGCCATTGTTAATTTATCATGAGCAGCCCAAGGCATCTGGGGCATCTAAATAAGTTTGAAATCCCCGGTCTGAAGGCAAGGGTTTCGATTAGTGTGGTTTTGGATGGGTGCAAACTCCCTCCAAGCCGAGTTAGAGACACTAGCCTGAAGGCCTGCGTTAAATGGTTGCTAAAAGCGGTACAATTTAATGCAACAATGATTATTATGGCTTCAATCGCAAAGCCACCCGAGGAATATCTCGTGTGTGGCTTTTTTTATTGGGATTTTGCATATTGGCGATGATTTTTGTTTCTCCCGGGCTTGTGTTCTGGCCACTTGCGCCAACATCACTAACAGGTTTATTTGAAAAGGCTTGCTATGACGACTCCCACATTTACTGAACAAAGCCAACTGCCGCTATTGCCGTTGCGGGACGTTGTTGTCTTCCCGCATATGGTCATACCGTTGTTCGTTGGTAGGCCAAAATCAATCAAGGCTTTAGAAGCTGCCATGGAACAGGGCAAGAGCATTATGCTCGCAGCACAAAAGACCGCAGCAAAGGATGAGCCATCACCTGCTGATATTTATGAAATCGGTTGCGTAGCAAATATATTGCAGATGCTTAAGTTGCCTGATGGCACTGTAAAAGTACTTGTAGAAGGCGCTCAACGCGCACGGATTCATCACATTAGTGAATTGGAAACACATTTTGTTGCCGATCTGACCCCTATTGAATCCGAACTTGGGGACGATTCCGAATTGGAAGCGATGCGCCGCACTATCGTTCAGCAATTTGACCAGTATGTAAAACTAAACAAAAAAATCCCCCCTGAAATTCTGACATCACTGGCCGGTATTGACGATGCCGGTCGACTGGCCGATACGGTTGCTGCACACCTGCCTTTGAAGCTCGAACAAAAACAAGTGATCCTTGAGATTTTCAGCGTCGCAAAGCGCCTTGAACATTTATTGGGCCAACTCGAAGGTGAGCTTGATATTCTTCAGGTGGAAAAGCGTATTCGCGGGCGCGTCAAGCGCCAGATGGAAAAATCCCAACGTGAGTATTATCTGAACGAGCAAGTCAAGGCAATCCAGAAGGAATTGGGCGAAGGTGAGGAAGGTGCAGATTTCGATGAACTTGAGAAAAAAGTCATTGCTGCAAAAATGCCTAAGGAAGCCCGTGAGAAAGCACAGAGTGAGCTCAAGAAGCTTAAGCTGATGTCGCCAATGTCGGCCGAAGCTACGGTTGTTCGTAACTATATTGATACTCTAGTTAGTTTGCCATGGAAGAAAAAATCCAAGGTGAATAATGATTTGACCAATGCTGAAAAAATCCTCGAAGATGATCACTACGGTCTGGATAAAGTTAAAGAACGCATTCTTGAGTATCTTGCCGTGCAGCAACGTGTTGACAAACTCAAAGCGCCTATTCTTTGTTTTGTTGGCCCTCCAGGAGTAGGTAAGACATCTCTAGGGCAGTCCATAGCGCGTGCGACAAACCGAAAATTTGTTCGTATGGCATTGGGCGGGGTTAGGGATGAAGCTGAGATACGTGGACATCGTCGCACGTATATTGGCTCGATGCCTGGCAAGATTTTGCAAAGTCTTGCCAAAGCGGGTGTGCGCAATCCATTATTCCTGCTTGATGAAGTAGATAAAATGGGGGCGGATTATCGGGGTGATCCTTCTTCAGCGTTGCTGGAGGTACTTGACCCCGAACAGAATCATACTTTTGCCGATCATTATGTTGAGGTCGATTTCGATTTGTCGGATGTGATGTTTGTTGCTACATCGAATTCATATAATATCCCGCCAGCACTGCTAGACAGGATGGAAGTTATTCGCTTATCCGGCTACACGGAAGATGAGAAAACCAGCATTGCTCAACGATACTTACTACCCAAGCAAATCAGGAATAACGGATTGAAGGATGAGGAAATCGGCGTTGCCGAATCCGCTATTCGAGACATTATTCGCTTTTACACCAGAGAAGCGGGAGTACGTTCGCTGGAACGTGAGATTTCGAAAATCTGCCGTAAAGTAGTTAAATTGTTGCTGCTCAAGAAACAAGACAAGAAAATTATCGTTTCGGCGAAGAACTTAGATAAATTCCTGGGTGTTCGCCGCTTCGATTATGGCGTGGCAGAAAAAGACAATCGGATTGGCCAGGTGGTTGGGCTCGCCTGGACTGAGGTTGGCGGTGAACTATTGACAATCGAAGCAGTGGCAATGCCTGGCAAAGGCGCGGTTATCCGTACCGGCACTCTCGGCGATGTAATGAAAGAGTCGATAGAAGCTGCCCGTTCGGTGATGCGTAGTCGGGCAAAAAGCCTCGGCATCAAGAACGAAGTTTTCGAAAAAACGGATATCCATATCCATGTTCCTGAAGGCGCCACCCCTAAAGATGGTCCATCTGCCGGTGCTGCAATGACGACGGCCTTGGTGTCTATATTCACAGGAATTCCGGTGCGTGCAGACGTTGCGATGACGGGTGAAATTACTTTGCGAGGAGAAGTGTTGCCTATTGGCGGCTTGAAAGAAAAATTGCTTGCAGCACACCGCGGTGGTATAAAAACTGTGCTGATTCCAGAGCAGAATGTCAAGGATTTGGTTGAAATACCCGATAACGTCAAAAATAAACTCGAAATCATCCCGGTGCGCTGGATTGATAAGGTTCTGGAGATTGCTCTTGAGCGGCACCCCGAGCCATTGACGGACGAGGAGGCAACTGTATCAGCGGTTCCTGGCCAAAGCACTCAAACTGATATTGGTGTCGTCAAACATTAACCTTACAGTTGCTAACAAGAGTGCCTGACGTAGAGGCATTTTTGTTCGTATGGCGGCGCACATGTAATCATTTATCAAATGTCGGTACCACAGGATTGTCTGTTATTGATTAAGTTGTAAAGCGCTTGACATCGGCCTTTAAGGCTTGTTTTAATACCGGTTGCAGGTTTCCTGTGGCGCAATGGATGCACGAAAAAAACGATGCATAGCACTATTGCGGAATTCAACCTTTAGGGGGATTAAGTGAATAAAACTGAACTAATCGAGCATATTGCCCAGTCAGCAGATATTTCCAAGGCAGCGGCAACGCGCGCGCTGGAGGCATTGATTGTTGCGGTAAAAACCACGCTGAAAAAGAATGGGTCTGTTACCCTCGTTGGATTCGGTACCTTCTCGGTAGGTAAGCGTGCGGCGCGTATTGGGCGCAATCCGCGTACCGGTGAATCCATCAAAATTAAAGCTGCTAAAGTTCCTAAATTTAAAGCTGGCAAAGGCTTAAAAGATGCTGTAAACTAGCTCTTTTTGGTGTGGTGACAAGCATCAAAAATTTGACTGACTAAGTAGTTATGGGTGCTTAGCTCAGTTGGTAGAGCGGCGCCCTTACAAGGCGTAGGTCGGGAGTTCGAGCCTCTCAGCACCCACCAATCAGTCAATTTTTATTAAAGTAACTCAGGAGTGGTAGTTCAGCTGGTTAGAATACCGGCCTGTCACGCCGGGGGTCGCGGGTTCGAGTCCCGTCCACTCCGCCAGAACAAAAAAAAGGCGAACGAAAGTTCGCCTTTTTTTACATTAAGCGTCATTTTTTTGAAATTTGCCAGATTGGTTGACCATGCTAGAGTTTATCCGCGGCCACAAGCGCTTGACACAGTTATTGTTATTGCTCTTTATTATTCCTTCTTTCGCTTTCGTGGGGCTTGAAGGCTATAGCCGATTTGGAACGGACAGTAATGTTGTCGCCAAAGTGGCAGGATATTCAATTACTAAGCAAGAACTAGAAGCGGCGCAGCGAGAGCAAATGGATCGCTTCAGGCAAATGCTTGGAACACAATTTGACCAAAAATTGCTGGATACTCCAGAAATGCGACAAAGCGCACTGGATAAACTCATTGCGCAACGCGCATTATTGGCCGAATTATCACGCAAAAACCTGTCGGTTTCCGATCAGGCATTGCAGCAGGCAATTCTATCCATGCCGGGTCTGACTTCTCCTGATGGAAAATTCGATGGTGAACGTTATGCTTCTTTGCTTGCAGCGCAGCGCTTGACGCCATCTTCTTATGAAGCAAGCTTGCGCCAGGATCTGGCTTTGCAGCAACTCAATAGCGCCATTCAATCAAGTGCATTCGCACCAAAAACTGTGGTTGCGCGTTTGTCTGGAATTGCAACCCAGGAACGAGAAATTCAACAGCTTAATTTCAATGCCACTGATTTCAATGCGCAGGCAAAAGTGACTGACGAAATGCTGCAGTCCTATTACAAGGATAATTCGGCTCAGTATGCAATTCCTGAACAATTGAAAATTGAATATGTCATTTTGAACAGTGCCGTCGTTGAGTCGCAGTTGTCGATCACGGATGCCGACATCAAGTCTTACTATGAACAAAATGCAAAACGCTATACGGTCGAAGAGCAGCGGCGCGCCAGCCATATTCTAATTGCAACTAAGAAAGATGCTTCGCCTGCGGAAATGACGACGGCAAAGACAAAGGCGGAAAATCTGCTAACTCAATTGCGTAAAAATCCAGCGGAATTTGCCAAGCTTGCCAAGGAAAATTCCCAGGACCCCGGCTCCGCAGAGCGCGGTGGCGATCTTGATTTCTTTAGTCGTGGAATGATGGTCAAACCTTTTGAAGAGGCCGCCTACAAGCTTAAAAAAGGGGAAGTCAGCGATATTGTCCAATCCGATTTTGGTTTTCATATTATCCAGATAAGTGCCATCAAACCTGCTTCTGTCAAGTCTCTGGATGATGCCAGAGCCGAGATTACAGCAGAAATTAAAAAACAGATGACTGCAAAGAAGTATGCGGAAATGGCGGAAATTTTCAGCAATACCATCTATGAGCAGTCAGACAGCTTGAAACCGGTGGCTGATAAACTGAAGTTGACGGTTGAGACTGCATCCAAAGTGACGCGTCAGATTGACAATACCGCCGGTAACAATGCCGCGTTTAATAATCCAAAATTCCTGCAGGCATTGTTTTCTGATGACTCGATCAAAAACAAGCACAACACGGAGGCAGTGGAGATTGCTCCAAATATCCTGATATCGGGACGCGTGGTCGAACACAAGCCGACTAGCAAGCGTCCTTTTGAGGAGGTAAAAGCCTCGGTGCGGGAGCGTGTAACGCAAATTGAAGCGCAGAAACTGGCTAAGAAAGCAGGCGAATCAAGGCTGCTATCCCTGCAGAAAACCCCTACTGATGCTGGTTTTAGTGTAACAAAAATTGTTTCCAGGGCGAAGAAGTCCGATTTAGACAGTAGTGTGCTGGCTGCCACAATGAAAGCCGACGTCTCAAAATTACCCGCGTTCGTTGGCATTGATTTACCGGGCCAAGGATATGCGATTTATCGTATTAATAAAGTAACTGAGCCTGCGGTTAAGGATGAAGTGCGCCGGATAGCGGAGCAGCAGCAAATTTCTAATGCCTTGGCTCAGCAGGAAATGCTCACTTATATTGATTATTTAAAGCAGAAAGCTATAGTCAAAATACTGCAACCTATATCACCCAAAAACAGTGATGTGTAAAATAGGGCTACACTCATATTTGCAACTAAATTAAGATGCAGAATAAAAAAAACCGCTCAGTGAGCGGTTTTTTTTATTCTGCAGTCGGTTGCAAAAACCTTGCATCATTCTTGTTCCGGATTCCAATGACCGCTACGCAGTAGCCAAGGTCTTTATCGTGTCAGTAGATGACTTGAAAGCGTGTTAATGCGAGCCAGTGAGTTGCCATGCTGCGCTCTGCAAAGAGTCAATATCGATGCCAGTTAATTGTAGTATTCGCGCCTGCCCATATTGATTGAAGTTGCGCTGGATCGAGCGCTTATAGGCCGGGTCATAATGCTCTGCCAAAAGTTCTGTGACCAAGGGTTCCATGTTGCTGGATAGAGCATACATTTGCCAGTGCGCGATTTTTTCCTTGCCGTGCATACTGACCAGACAGTCCAGTTGCGCGTTCAATTTCTCAGGGTCACCGACGAAGTGCGCATAATCCTCCATCAGCAATTTGATGCGATTCTCTTGTGATAACTGCACCGCAATGCAGGATGAAGAACGCATTTTTTCAATCAATATTTCCGGTATCCGGACATTTCCAACTTTTTTGCTTTCGGATTCGACATACACGACTTGTGCAGGATTGAACTCGCGCAGCGTTTGCCACAGGCGGCTCTCAAACATTTTTTGTGAAGGCTGCGGCTGCAGCGGCAAGTTGCCCAGCACGGAGCCCCGGTGTTCGGCCAGTTGCTCCAGATCCAGTACTTGCGCGTCTTGCTGCGCCAGAACTTGTAACAAGCGGCTTTTGGCGCTGCCGGTGGTGCCGCACAAGACCTGAAAAGAAAATTGCGACGCGATTTCGCCGAATGCGGCATTTACATGACGGCGATACTCCTTGTAACCGCCATCCAGTTGTACCGCTGGCCAGCCGATTTTGGCCATGATATGGGCCAGCGCTCCACTGCGGTTGCCTCCGCGCCAGCAATAAATCAGGGGAGCCCAATCGCGCGGTTTATCCAGGAACAGGGTTTCAATGTGATGGGCGATATTCTTTGCCACCACTACCGCGCCGGCTTTCTTGGCTTCGAATGCATTGACTTGCTTGTATAGAGTGCCGATGCGTTGACGCTCTTCATTGTTCAGTACCGGACAATTGATGGCGCCGGGGATATGGTCTTCTGCGAATTCGGCTGGGCTTCGAACGTCTATGATGGCATCGAATTTATCCAACACAGGCAATACTTCGGCAAAAGGGAGTAGGGCAGGGTACTTCATACGCTCACTTGGTCAAAAGGGGTTTAAGGTGCGCCCAGACATTCTTGAGCATGATCGGGTGCGCTTGCGCTTTTAGATGTATGCGGTCGGACTGGAACAATTCAGGCCGATCGGCGACTCCAGAGAGTAAAAAAGGCACGAGAGCCGACCTGGTTTCCTTGGCCAGTTTGGGATACAGGGCCGAGAACTGGTCTGTGTAATTCCGACCATAATTGGGTGGAATCTGCATGCCAACCAAAAGCACTTTGGCTCGGTTTTTTTGGGCTGTGGTAATCATGCTACGCAAATTGTCTTCCGATGCTCGGATCGACAAGCCGCGCAAGCCATCGTTGCCGCCCAATTCAAGCACGACCACCGTGGGGTGGTGTTTTTCCAGCAAGGTGCCAAGACGGCTTTTGCCGCCGCTGGTGGTTTCGCCGCTAATGCTGGCATTGATGACTGTGGCATCGATATTTTCGGTTTTCAGGCGACTTTCGAGCAGCGACACCCAGCCGGCTCCGCGTGCCAAGCCATATTCTGCGGACAAGCTATCGCCAAGCACCAGTATCGTTTTTGATGCAGAATGAGCGCTTGACGCGAATAGGGTCAACAAGACCAACGTTGCGGCTATGAATATGCGCATTAAACCTTCCAACCATCCACTATTTTTCTGCATGTCTGATCTTTCCTTGCTTGCGCCAGCCATTGCCGCTGACAACCTTACTAAACGCGTCGCGGATGCGACGGGTGAACTGATTATTTTGCACGACATCGATTTTACCGTGCCATACGGACAGACGCTCGCGATTATGGGCGCGTCCGGATCAGGCAAATCTACCCTGCTGGGCTTGCTGGCTGGGCTGGATACGCCGTCAAGTGGTACGGTTCGGCTTGACGGGGTCGATATCTTTGCGTTGGATGAGGATGGCCGGGCACTTTTGCGCAAGGAAAAAATTGGCTTTGTGTTCCAGTCATTCCAGTTGCTAGCACATCTGAATGCCCTCGAAAACGTCATGCTGCCGCTGGAGTTACGTGGTGACTCTGGTGCAAGAAGCAAGGCTGAAGCCATGTTGGGCCGGGTTGGATTATCCAGTCGCCTGAAACATTTTCCGAAATACCTGTCCGGCGGCGAGCAACAGCGGGTTGCTCTGGCCCGTGCTTTCGTGACCGAACCGCCGCTGCTGTTTGCCGATGAACCGACCGGTAGCCTGGATGCGGCGAATGGCGAGGCAGTAATCCAATTGATGTTTGACTTGAATCGGGAGCGCCATTCGACCCTGGTGCTGGTCACGCACGATAGCTCGATTGCCGCCCGCTGCGAGCGTACGATTACTATTGCCGCTGGCAGACTATCGTCATCATCAGAAGACTTGGCCAGCCGTCAGCGTACCGCTCCGTATTGATTACCGAGACGATTCAGGCTGCGGCGCACAACCGGAATCAGTTCGCTTGCCGTTAGCCCGATTGGCCCTTGGCCTGCGGCTACAAGTGCATCGGCTGCATCGCCATGCAGCCAGACTGCCGCGATTGCAGCTTCCCATTCCGGCCATCCTTGCGCCAGCAGCGCACCGATGATGCCTGCCAGAACATCGCCAGTGCCTGCGCTGGCCAATCCTGGATTGCCGGTTGGGTTAATCACGATATTGTTCTGCGGGTCGGCGATGATCGATCCAGATCCTTTGAGGACAATGATTGTATGGTAAGTGCGCGCCAACCGGCGAGCGGCGGCAACCCGATCTGCCTGGATTTCGGCACTGGATATTCCAAGCAGGCGCGCGGCTTCCAGCGGATGCGGCGTCATGATGGCAGTTGCCGTGCGCAGCGCCAGTGTTTGCTGCAACGCAGGGTCGGCGGCGATCAGGTTCAGCGCATCGGCATCCAACACCAGCCGCGCCTCGGATTGCAGCGCTTTGCGCAGTGCTGCAAGCGCGGCATGCGAGTTTCCCAAGCCCGGCCCGATTACCACGGTTGCAGCGAAAGCGCATTGCGCCACGGGCCGGCACATCAGTTCCGGTTGCGCGCTGTCGAAGGCGGGCGTCGCGCCAATGAATCCGGCGATAACCCGTCCCGCGCCACTCTGGATTGCGGCGCGTCCGCATAGCACGGGTGCGCCATGCATGCCTGTTGCACCACCGACAATGACTACATCGCCATTGCTGCCTTTATGTGAATTATGTCGGCGCAGCTGCAACGAATGGCTAAATTCGCCAACCGTAGCCAGATGCATGCTGGCCGGGTTGCGATCGAAATGCCGCGCATCGATATCCAGCGCGGCGACTGTAACCTTGCCCGCATAATCACGGCCGTCACAGGTGTGCAGGCCGGGCTTGTCGGCAATGAAAGTGATAGTCTGCTGCGCGTTGACGGCAACGGCTGAATTGCCGGAATCGACGTTCGCAACCCCATCAACGATATTGCCAGTGTCGGCGTCCAATCCGCTTGGGATGTCGAGTGCCAGTACCGGGCAGGTAAGGTGATTGAGGCGGTTAATGCGATTGATGCTCTCGATCAGATCGCGGTAGACGCCGGCAATCGGGCGCGTCAAGCCGATGCCGAACAAGCCATCGACAATCAGCGCCCATTGGATGTTGGAGATTTCCGGCAAAAATGCACCATCCCTGAACACTGCCGCGCTGTTCTGGGCGCGTTGCAAAGCTTGTTGCGCATCTGTTGACGACGGAATCGGACCGGCGATCAGGGCGGTGACAGCGAACCCGGTTTGCGCCAATTGGGCGGCGACTTCGAGAGCATCGCCGCCGTTGTCGCCGGGGCCGACCAATACCAGCACCTGCGCGCCGGGTGGCGCTGGCTGCAGCAGAGTCATTGCCGCAGCCGCAGCAGCTTGCCCGGCGCGGCGCATCAGTGTGCCGCTGGGCAATTCGGCCAGGGCGGCTTGTTCAATCCGGCGGATTTCAGCAATCGAATACAGTGCGTGTCGGGTTGGCATCGAGGCTCCGCTATATTTTTGTAGAAAGTTGCAGCACGTTTATTCTAAACGGTGCATCCTGTAGAAAATTATTTAAAAATAAATACTAGGTCTGTGTATATTTGTTATCCGCAATTAAATATTGCGGAAAGCACGCTAAATATTAATATACTCCCACTATTTTTATATCGATGCCAATTGAATTATCAGGCAGTTTGCACTCCATAGCGCGCCAGCGTCAAACCGCCCAGATCGATTTCCGGTTTGCGTTCGGAAACGATGTCGGCCACCAGTTTGCCGGCGCCGGCAGCCATTGCCCAGCCATTCGCACCGTGGCCGATATTGACGAACAGATTCCTGATCGGGGTTGCGCCAATGAGCGGCGGGCCGCCCGGCAAAGTCGCTTGCAGGCCGCACCAGAAATTCGCATTGTTATAGTTGGCAGCGTTCGGTAGCCAGTCAACGCCTACTTTACGCAAAGTGCGTTGCGCGGTCTCGGCCACTGTTACAGAGCGCGAGGCCAGTTCTACGGTTCCCGCCAGGCGGATTCGGTTGCCCATGCCGGTGATGCTAACGCGATAGGTTTCATCCATCAATGCAGCCAGCGGCACCGCATCCATATCTTTCACGGTTGCTGTTGCAGCAAAGCTTTTGACGGAAAAAAGCGGGGTGCTGATACCGAGAGCCTTGAGCATCCGGGCGCTTTCTGCGCCTGCTGCCAGCACAATGGCGTCAGCCGAAAAAGCAGTCTCGCCGATCTCCAGCGCAAGCTGATTGCCATTTTGTGTGATTGTGCTGACGCTGTTGCCAAAAATGAACTCCACTCCCATCGACATCGCAATCTGCTTGAGTTGTTTGGTAAACAAAGGGCAGTTGCCCGTTGTTGCATGGGGCAGATACAACGCGCCGGCCAGTGCGGTCTGCGGCGCCAGTGCCGGCTCCAGCAGGCGTGCGGCATCGGCATCGAGCAAGCGGTGCGCGCTATCGAGCTCGATTAGCATGGCAAGCGCCGGCTCGGCTAGCGCCACATCTTGCGCGGTACGAAACAGCTGCAGGTAACCCTGCATTTTTTTGTCGATTTGCAAGTCTTGCGGCTCCAACTGCTGCTCCAGTTGCTGCAAGGTGTCGCGGCTATAGGCGATCAGGCGCTGCATGCGTTCCATATTGGCGTGAAAATTTTCCAGTTCGCATTCGGAAAGCCACAGGCGAATCCAGCGCCACAAGGCCGGGTCCATTTTGCGCGGCAACATCAGCGGCGCTTCCTGCTTGAACAGATAGCCTAACAAATGCTTGGGCATGCCTGGTCTGGCCCACGGTGTTACATAACCTGGCGCCATTATTCCTGCATTGCCAAAACTGGCTTCTTCGGCGACATTGCCGCGACGTTCGACCACGACCACCTGATGCCCCGCGGCAGCCAGGTAATACGCTGTGCAAACGCCAATTACGCCACCACCGATAACTGCTACTTGCTTTTGTGCCAATTTAGAACCTAATCCTTTTTGCCAGAAGCCGGCAAGATACTGCCGCACTCGCTGTTGCGTGTCTCATATTCCGGGCCGTGAATGTAACATTTGTAAGCTTCTTCGGTATTGCATTGCCGCAAACTTCCAGGATTTATTCACAGTGTTTTACGAATAGCGTTCAAATCCGACCGATGCGCTATCGGATGCTTGTTGCCCGCTTGTTGCCCAATTGTGGAGGCAGACAATTGTGCCAGCACGCCGGATTGCCGTCTTGTCTGCTGCTTCGCCTAGTGCGTCACGGTATAATGCCGCATCCCTTAAATGTCTTAATCATGCAGTTCCACTGCATCAAATTTCCTTCGAGCGTTTCCTCTCCCTATGCTGATTCTTCCCGGTTCCAACGCACTGTCCGCTTTCCGTACCCAACGTCTTTTGTCGCAACTGCACGCTGTCGATGCCAATATCATTGCCATCACAGGGCAGTTTACGCATTTTGTCGATGCCGGCTTGGCTGCATCGGAAGACGACACCAGCCGCCTGCATGCGTTGCTGACCTATGGCGAACCCTTTTCAGCCGCGCATTTGGCTGATAAGGAAAGCGAAGAATTCATCGTCATTCCACGTTTTGGCACTATTTCTGCCTGGGCCAGTAAAGCTACCGATATCGCGCACAACTGCGGCATGGCGCATATCAAGCGCATCGAACGCGGCGTATCGTACCGGGTGCAGTTGAAGTCCGGCTTGCTGGGCGGCGTTAAAAAATTATCCGATACTGCGGCGCAAACGGTCGCCGCCTTGCTGCATGACCGCATGACGGAGATGGTATTGCGGTCGGCCAGCGACGCCGCCGGCTTGTTCACCGAGCTGGCAGCCAAGCCACTGGAATTTATCGATATGCTGGCCGGCGGCAAGGCTGCGCTAGTTACAGCGAATACCAATCTCGGCCTGGCCTTGTCGGACGATGAAATCGATTACCTGCTGGCCGCATTTACGCAAGCCAAGCGCAACCCGACTGACGTTGAATTGATGATGTTCGCGCAAGCCAATAGCGAACATTGTCGCCATAAGATATTTAATGCCGACTGGACCATTGACGGTGAAGTCCAAGATAAATCGCTGTTTGCGATGATCAAGAATACCCATCTGCTGCAGCCGAAAGGCACCATCGTTGCCTATAGCGACAATTCTTCCATCATGGAAGGGGCGACTGTCGCGCGCTTTTACCAGCGCGGTGCGGCCAAGGGCAACGTGTATGAGAGCTCGGTGGAATTGACGCATACCTTGATGAAGGTTGAGACGCACAACCATCCGACTGCGATTTCACCTTTCCCGGGAGCTTCCACCGGTGCCGGTGGCGAAATCCGCGATGAAGGCGCGACTGGCCGTGGCTCCAAGCCGAAGGCTGGTTTGTGCGGTTTTACCGTCTCCAATCTGAATTTGCCGGATGCCGTTCAGCCTTGGGAAAACGATCTCGATGTGACGCAAGCCGGCGTGGATGCCAATACCGATGCCAGTGTGTATGGCAAACCGGACCGTATCGCGTCGCCATTGCAAATTATGATCGATGGCCCGTTAGGCGGCGCTGCTTTCAGTAACGAATTTGGCCGTCCGACGTTAGCCGGTTATTTTCGTACCTACGAGCAAAATGTCGGCGGCAATGTGTTGGGTTACCACAAGCCAATCATGATTGCCGGCGGTATCGGCAGCATTGCCGACATACACACGCACAAGAACGATATCCCGGTCGGCAGCTTACTGATCCAGTTGGGCGGCCCCGGCATGCGCATCGGCATGGGCGGCAGCGCCGCATCCTCGATGGCGACCGGCACCAACACCGCCGATCTGGATTTCGATTCAGTGCAGCGTGGCAATCCGGAGATGGAACGCCGCGCGCAGGAAGTTATCAACGCGTGCTGGGCGATGGGCGACGAGAATCCGATTATTTCGATTCATGACGTCGGCGCCGGCGGTTTGTCGAACGCTTTTCCGGAAATTACCAATGATGCCAAACGCGGCGCGATTTTCGATTTGCGTAAAGTGCCGTTGGAAGAAAGTGGTCTGGCACCGAAAGAAATCTGGAGTAACGAGTCGCAAGAGCGTTACGTGCTCGCCATCGCGCCCGACAGTCTGCCATTGTTCGAATACCTGTGCCAGCGCGAGCGCAGCCTGTTCGCAGTAGTAGGCACTGCGACTGAAGAGCGTCAGTTGAAGGTGATCGATCCGGAACATGGCAATAGTCCGGTCGATATGCCGATGGATGTATTGCTCGGCAAGCCGCCGAAAATGCATCGCGACGCCACGCATGTCGCACTGGATTTGCCTGCGCTCGATTTGACGGGCATGGATTTGCTGGAAGTGTCGCACCGGGTGTTGCGCCTGCCGGCTGTAGCCGACAAATCCTTCCTGATCACCATCGGTGACCGCAGCGTCGGTGCGATGACTGTGCGTGACCAGATGGTTGGCCCGTGGCAAGTGCCGGTGGCCGATTGCGCAGTCACCACCATGAGTTTTGAGGGATTCTTGGGTGAAGCGATGGCGATGGGCGAGCGTACTCCGCTGGCTGCCATCAACGCCGCCGCTTCCGGCCGCGTGGCCGTCGGCGAAGCGATCACCAATATTGCCGCGGCACCGATCAAGGATATTTCGGATATCAAGCTGTCCGCTAACTGGATGGCCGCCTGCGGCCAGCCGGGACAGGACGCGGCCTTGTTCGATACCGTCAAGGCGGTCGGCATGGAACTTTGCCCGGCGCTCGGCATCAGCATCCCGGTCGGCAAGGATTCGCTGTCGATGCGCACCACCTGGAAAGATGACGGCGTTGCCAAAGCCGTTACCTCGCCGGTGTCGCTGATCGTCACCGCTTTTGCACCGGTACACGATGTGCGTCTGTCGCTGACGCCGCAAATCCGCACCGATGCTGGCGACACCGTGCTGATTCTGATCGATCTCGGTCGCGGCAAAAACCGCATGGGCGCTTCCGCACTAACGCAAGTCATGCAGCAAATCGGCAACGAAACGCCGGATGTCGATAGTGCTGACGACCTGAAAGCTTTCTTCGCTGCGATCCAGCAACTCAATACCGAACGTAAGCTGCTGGCGTATCACGACCGTTCCGACGGCGGCCTGTTTGCCACGCTGGCCGAAATGGCATTCGCCGGCCGGTGTGGTTTAGCCATCAATCTGGATATGCTGACGCTGGAAGGCGAGCACGCCACCGACAGTGGCGAAGCCAAGGATTGGGCCGGCCAAGTGGCAGAGCGCCGCAACGACCTGACCCTGCGCGCACTGTTCAGTGAAGAGCTGGGGGCAGTGATTCAGGTCCATGCGGAACAAAAAACGGAAGTGATGAACGTGCTGCGCACCCACAATCTGGGTGCCTGCAGCAACATCATCGGCAAGCCGCAGGTGCAGGATGTGATTGAATTCATGCGCGATGCCAAGTCGATTTACAAACAACCGCGTGTGGCGTTGCAACGTTTATGGAGCGAAACCAGCTGGCGCATCGCCCGTTTGCGCGACAATCCAGCCTGCGCCGATGCCGAATACGACCGCATTCTGGATATCACAGACCCCGGCATCACCCCGAAACTGACGTTCGAGCCGCAGCAAGATATCGCCGCGCCGTATATCGTCACCGGCGTCAGGCCTCGGGTGGCAATCCTGCGCGAGCAAGGCGTCAATTCGCATGTGGAAACCGCGTACGTGATGCACAAGTCGGGCTTTACCGCAGTCGATGTACACATGAGCGACTTGATTGCCGGTCGCGCTCGTCTGGACGATTTCAGCGGCCTGATCGCGGTGGGTGGTTTTTCTTATGGCGACGTGCTGGGCGCGGGCGAAGGGTGGGCCAAGACCATACTTTTCAATGCCAAACTGGCCGAGCAATTTGCGCTGTTCTTCCAGCGCACCGATACTTTCGGTCTCGGCATTTGCAACGGTTGCCAGATGATGAGCAATTTGAAATCCATCATCCCCGGCGCGCAGGCATGGCCCAAGTTTACGCGCAATAAATCGGAACAGTTCGACGCACGTTTTGCGATGGTTGAAGTGGCGGATTCACCATCGATCTTCTTTCAGGGCATGGCCGGCACGCAAACCCCGATCGCGATCGCGCACGGTGAAGGCTATGCGGATTTCACTTTGACTGGCGATATCGATCAAGCGCTGGTTGCGATACGTTTCGTCGATAACCAAGGCCAAGTTACGGAAGGCTATCCGTACAATCCGAACGGCTCGCCGCAAGGCATCACCTCTGTGACTACGCCGGATGGACGGTTTACCGTATTGATGCCGCATGCCGAGCGCGTGTTCCGCTCGGTGCAGCAATCCTGGCACCCGGAGTCATGGGGCGAGGATTCGCCGTGGATGCGCATGTTCCGCAATGCGCGCAAATGGGTTGGGTAATTAATTACATATCTGATGTACCGCACGGTGCATGCAGGACATGAAAAGCCTTGTCCACGAAAGACACGAAAAGCACGAAAGAATGGCTAACCGTCCTTTTGACTGCTGCAGAAAAGGTTTTTTTCGTGTCTTTCGTGGACTGAATTCTTTGTGCATAAAACATCAGTTACATAATATAAAAAAGCGCTCTTTAAGAGCGCTTTTTTGATCACATCATAAAATCCAGGTTCATTCCACTTTCGCTTTTTTACGCAATCCCTGCTGGAATTCCTGCAGCTTTTGTTGTTGCAGCTTTTCCGCAATTTGTGGTTTGACTTCTTCCAGCGTCGGCACTTTTGCGGCACGAACATCTTCGAGTTTGATGACGTGATAGCCGAACTGGCTCTTGACCGGCGTTTCAGTGACTTGGCCTTTTTGCAGCGCGATCATCGCGTCGGAGAACGGTTTTACGTAGGCGGCAGGAGCGGCCCAGTCGAGATCGCCACCGTTGGCTGCCGAGCCAGGATCTTTGGATTGCTTGGCCAGGTCTTCAAACTTGCCACCTGATTTGAGCTTGGCGATGATTGCTTTCGCATCGTCTTCCTTTTCAACCAGGATATGGCGCGCATGGTATTCCTTGTCGCCGGCCTGAGCCTTGAACTTGTCGTATTCCGCTTTGATATCGGCGTCGCTGACCGGGGTTTTCTTGATGACATCTGCCACCAAAGCACGAATCACGATTGATTGACGGGCAATTTCAACTTGATTCTTGACGTCGGCACTCATGCCCAAGCCACGTTTGTCGGCTTCCTGAATCAGGATTTCACGGTTGATCAATTCTTCCTTGATCATCGCGCGCAACTGCGGAGAATCCTGCTGGCCTTGCGACGCCAGTTGCTTGGCCATCAGTTCAACACGTGAGGAAGGAATTTTCTTGCCATTTACTATGGCAAGGTTTTGTGCCATTACAGGCAGGGCAACGGCAGCAAGAAGTAGCACCAGCAAACGGGCAGGTTTTAAAGTCATCATGGATTCCTAAGATGGGAAGTAAAGAAAGGTAAAAAAATTTATTTTATTTCGGACGGCGCCAGAGCTGTAATGGCCAAGGCATGAATGTCGGAATGCATCAAACCTTGCAAGGAATCATACACCAGCCGATGCCGGCTAAGACGGCTTTGCCCCTCAAAGTGACGCGATACGATGTATAGCGTGTAGTGCCCACCACCGGATGCGGCACCGGCATGGCCGGCATGACGCGCCGAATCGTCTTCCAGTTGACATGCGGTCGGATCGAAAGTTGCAATCAGCTGGTTGCGGATCGCATCAAAACGCGCGCTCATGCCGAATCCTTCATGTATTTGGACAAGAACAAGCTTTGCGCGATGATGAACGCGAACATCAAGCCCATACCGCCGAAAAGCTTGAAATTGACCCAGGTCGCAGTGGGGAAATTAAACGCGACATACAGATTGAGAACGCCCATTGCCAGAAAGAATGCACTCCAGGCCAGGTTCAGCCGCTGCCAGATAGTATCGGGGAGCTTGATCTGTTTTTCCATCATGGAGCGAATCAGATTTTTCCGCATGAAAATCTGGCCGCCCAGCAGCGCTGCGCCAAAACACCAGTACAGCACGGTCGGTTTCCACTTGATGAAATTCTCGTTATGGAAATAGATGGTGGCGCCGCCGAATATGCCGACGATTAGTAACGATACCCACAGCATCGGATCGACTTTTTTGCCGCGCGACAATAAATAGCCGATTTGCGCCACGCTCGCGATAATCATGACCACGGTAGCGAGCAGGATCGGCGCCTGGCTGGCAGTAATCGTGCCGCCGGAAATAAGACCGGAAAAATAATGCGATACCAGCGCTTGCGCCGAATCTGCATTGCCTTCGCCCCATTTAAAGACGGCAAAGAAGATGATGACGGGGAGCAGGTCGAATAAAAATTTCATTGGGTAATTTTTCTTGATGGCTAGGTTTTTGGCTCGAATCGCAATGACGCTGAATTAATGCAATAACGTAGTCCGGTCGGCGGCGGCCCGTCCGGGAACACGTGCCCCAGATGGGCATCGCATACATTGCATAAAATTTCGGTACGTATCATGCCATGGCTGCGGTCGACATGCTCGGAAACATTGTCCGGATTGATTGCCTTGAAATAACTCGGCCAGCCGCAACCGGAGTCGAATTTGGCGTCCGACTCGAACAACGGCGTGTTGCAGCAGACACAGGTATAGATACCGGCTTCATGGTGATCCCAGAAGCGGCCGCTGAAAGCGGGTTCGGTCGCCGCGTGTCGGGTGACTTCATAATCGGATGGATCGAGCAGTGCCTGCCATTCGGCCTCGGTTTTGGTGACTTTGGGTGAATTCATCGTGCCTCCTAGGATGAGCAGCTCACTTCCAGCTGACTTGCCCAGTCTGGCGGCAATTCGGCGTAAGCGGCGTGTTCCGGCTGTTCGTCAAACGGTTTTTCGAGGATTGCCAAAAGCTTGGCAACTTCCGAAAAATCCTTATTCTGCGCTTTTTCGATGGCAACCTGCGCCAGGTAATTACGCAGCACGTACTTGGGGTTTATTGCCTGCATTGCAAGCCTACGTTGGAGGTCGGAACTATTCTCCTGCCGCAGGCGGCTCCGGTATTGATTGGCCCAAGCATCAAAGGCGGCGCGGTCAATGAACACGTCGCGCAACCGCGTATCTTTACCTGCATTATCCAGCTCCAGATCGCACAAAAGACGGAAAAACAAAGTGAAATCGACATGATTGGCCTGCATCAAACCAAACATCGCATCGAACAGCAGTTGATCCGACTTTCGCGTGCTGACCAGGCCGAGCTTGGCGTGCAGCAGGCTATCCAGTTTAGCCACGTAGTGCGACTGAAACGGTTCCAGCGCGGCCCGCGTCGCATCGACACTGCCGATCAGCGGCAGCAGCGCTTGCCCCAGCGCGTAGCAATTCCACTCTGCCATTTGCGGCTGCATCCGATAAGAATAGCGGCCCTGGCGGTCGGTGTGGTTACAGATATGTTGCGGGTCGAAAGCTTCCATGAAGCCGAACGGGCCGTAATCGAGCGTTAAGCCGAGTATCGACATGTTGTCGGTATTCATGACGCCATGCATGAAGCCGACGCTTTGCCAGTCGGCCATCAGGTGCGCGGTGCGCTGGGTTACCTGCTGTAGCAAGGCCTGGTACGGATTGTCGGCAGCATGTAATTCTGGATAGAAACGGTCGATGACGTAATCGGCGAGGGTTCTCAGTTCTTCCATCTTGTCGTTGTAAAACCAGTGCTCGAAGGAACCGAAACGCACAAAAGTGGGCGCCATGCGCGTGACGACTGCGGCGGTTTCGGGCGTCTCGCGCATCACATATTGATCCGAGCCGGTCACGCATAGTGCGCGCGAGGTTGGAATGCCGAGCCCGTGCATCGCTTCCGAGCATAGGAATTCGCGGATCGAGGAACGCAACACCGCCCGTCCATCGCCCATGCGGGAGTAGGGTGTAAGACCTGCGCCCTTGAGCTGCAATTCCTGCCAGGCGTTTCCGGAGTTGCTGCAATCCGGCACTTCGCCCAGCAGAATCGCGCGGCCATCGCCGAGTTGCCCGGCCCAGACTCCAAACTGGTGACCGGAATACACTGCCGCCACCGGCACCGCGCTTTCCGGCGTGCGGTTGCCGGTAAAGGTTTCAATGAATTCCCGGCTGGTAAATTCGGCCGCTGCAAGCCCGATCAACCGTGCAGCAGAAGCGCTGGCGCCGACCAGATAAGGCGCGGGCAGCGGCGTTGGCATCAGCTTGGTAAAGAATGCCGGCGGCAATCCCGCGAATGAATTGCTAAGCGGCAAAGTGCCTGTTAGATGACCGCGCTGGGACGAAAGGGGGGCGTTCATGTCGATTAATCCTGTCTGTGCCAAATGTTTGTCTGTGTTTTCCGGCAGTATCACACTATCCGGAAGGTCGTGCATTTTGATGGTGATTCGTATCTCCGGTATTCAAGTATTATTTGATGCTTTTATATACTACATAATGTATTTTTAATATTCGCATTAAATATATGCGGATAATGCACAATTAAATACCATACTCCCTATTAAATTTATTATTGACAGGGAGATCGATGGGGTTGCCGTGCCGAAATTCATGCTGCTCTGCACAACAGAAAGTGATTGACACTTTTAGCACGCTCGTTCGAAAATCAATCAATCAATAATCAATCGCAAACCAGCTTGCTCTAATTCAGGAGAGTTCATGTCGCAGTATCCAAAAAGCCCGCTGATGGGGCAAATGATGAGTCAGCCTTTGTTGATCTCCAATATCATCCGTCACGCCGATCGTTATTACGGTAAAAGCGAGATCGTATCAAGGCGGGTTGAGGGTGATATCCATCAATACACTTATACCGATTGTCACAAGCGAGCGCGTCAACTGGCCAAGGCGTTAGCCAATTTGGGCGTCAAAATGGGCGACCGGGTGGCCACCATCGCCTGGAACGGGTATCGCCATCTGGAAGCTTATTATGCTGTTTCGGGCTCCGGTGCGGTGCTGCATACGATTAACCCGCGCCTGTTCCCGGAGCAGATCGCTTACATGGTCAACCATGCAGAAGACCAGTATGTGCTGTTTGACATGAATTTCCTGCCGATCATCGAAGCGATTGCAGCGCACTGCAGCACGGTCAAGGGTTTCGTGATGATGTGCGGTCGCGAACACATGCCCGCAGCAAGCAAGGTCGACAATCTGTTGTGCTACGAGGAATTGATCGCCGCCAGTTCCGACGATTACGAATGGCCGCTGTTCGACGAAAATTCCGCTTCCAGCCTGTGCTATACCTCCGGCACTACCGGCCATCCGAAGGGGGCGCTGTATTCGCACCGCTCCACGTTACTGCATTCCTATGCTTCGGCGATGCCGGATGGCTTGAATGTTTCGGCGCGCGACACGGTATTGCCGGTAGTGCCGATGTTTCACGTCAATGCCTGGGGCTTGCCGTATTCGGTGCCGCTGGTCGGCGCGAAAATGGTGTTTCCCGGCCCTGCAATGGATGGCAAATCGTTGTATGAATTGTTTGAACAGGAACAGGTGACATTCTCTGCCGGCGTGCCGACTATCTGGCTAGGTTTGCTGACCTACGTGGCGCAAAACAATCTGACATTCTCCAGCTTCAAGCGCACCGTGATCGGCGGCTCCGCCTGTCCGCCATCCATGATGAAAACCTTGCGCCATCAATATGGGGTCGAGGTGGTGCATGCCTGGGGCATGACCGAAATGTCGCCGCTCGGCACCGCCTGCACGCTTTCGGTGCGGCAGGCCGCCTTGCCGGAAGACGCAAAAGAGGCAATTCTGGAAAAACAGGGCCATGTGATCTTTGGCGTTGACATGAAAATCGTTGGCGACGATGACCGTGAGTTGCCGTGGGATGGCAAAACCTACGGCAATCTGCTGGTCAAGGGGCAGTGGGTCATCAGCAGTTATTTCAGGGACGAAGGCGGCGATGTGCTGGAAGACGGCTGGTTCCCGACCGGCGACGTGGCTACCATCGACGCCGATGGTTACATGCAGATTACCGACCGCAGCAAGGATGTGATCAAGTCCGGCGGCGAATGGATCAGCACCATCGAGCTGGAAAACATCGCAATGGCGCATCCCGCAGTCCAGCAAGCGGCATGCATCGGCGTAGTGCATCCAAAATGGGACGAGCGCCCGTTGCTGGTGGTGGTGAAAAAGCCGGGTATGGAAGTGAGCAAGGAAGAATTGATCCAGTTTTATGACGGCAAGATCGCTAAATGGTGGACTCCGGACGATATCGCCTTCGTGGAAGCGTTGCCGATCGGCGCCACCGGAAAAATTCTGAAAAACAAGATGCGGGAACAATTCAAGGACCACAAGTTACCGATAGCGTAAGTAGAGAAGTACGGCGACGCAAGATCGTCGGTTGTTTGTAGTGCCCATAAAATATCCATAAGGAAGAGACAAATGATGATCAAGCTTCGCACTTCAGTACTGGCTTTATCCCTGGCGGCCGCTTTTGCCAGCCCGGTTGTATCCGCCGAAAACGTCAAGGTGGCGTTCATCGAAACCTTGTCCGGCGCTTTTGCGCCGATTGGTCAAAACCAGTTGAGAAGCTATCAAATGTTTGCCGAAATGTCCGCCAAGGAAAAGTGGGCCGGAGACAACACCATCGAATTCGTCGGCTTCGACAACAAGGGCAGTCCGCAGGAATCGCTGACGCAATTGAAGTCGGCCATCGACCAGGGTTATCACTATATCGCCCAGGGTAACGGCTCCGGCGTGGCGCTAGCCCTGATCGACGCCATCAACAAGCATAATGAGCGCAACCCCGGCAAGGAAATCGTGTTTCTGAACCATTCGGCAATCGATCCCGACCTGACCAACAGCAAATGCAGCTTCTGGCATTTTCGCTTCGATGCCAATTCCGACATGAAGATGGAAGCACTGACTAGCTTCCTGGCAAAAGATGCCAGCATCAAGAATATTTACATCATCGGGCAGAATTATGCCCACGGTCATCAGGTCACACGGGCCGCCAAGGAATATCTGAAGCGCAAACGCCCCGACATCAAGATCGTCGGTGACGACTTGCATCCGATTGCGCAAGTCAAGGATTTTTCACCGTATATCGCCAAGATCAAGGCTGCCGGCGCCGATACGGTAATTACCGGCAACTGGGGCGCCGATCTTGCGTTGCTGATCAAGGCCGCCAAAGATGCGGATCTGAAAGCCAATTTCTATACTTATTACGGCGGCACAACCGGAGTCCCAACGGCCATGGGTGCAGCCGGCGGCAATCATGTCAAGCAGGTCGCCTACTGGACGCCCAACAACGAAACATTCTCCGGCAAGGAAATCGCTGGCGCCTTCAAGAAAAAATACAACGATGACTTTTATGTGATGGCGACTTACACCGCAGTGTCGATGCTGTCCAAAGCCATTAAGGAAGCCAAATCCGCCGATCCGGTCAAGGTTGCCTTTGCGATGGAAGGCATGAAAGTCAAAAGCCTGAATGGCGAAGTGGAAATGCGCAAATCCGACCACCAGCTTCAGCAGCCGCTGTATATCGCGACCTGGGCCAAGGTGGATGGCAAGACTGTTAAATACGACCAGGAAAATACCGGCTTTGGCTGGAAGACCGAGCAAAAAGTCGATACTTACCTTGCAGCACAACCGACCTCCTGCCAGATGAAACGCCCGGCCAGGTAACTATCTGGCTGCATGGGGCTTGCGCTAAGTTACGTTCAGTTAAGCAAGGACGCTGATCGGGTGCGTTATGCACGCCGATGCGCGGTGCTGCAAATGCTGCATCCGCACGGCAACCGGCTTGCGCAAGCCATACTCTGGAACAAATATAAAAATCAAGGGCGCGCATCGTGGAGTTCACGTTAATTACTGTGCTAAACGGCTTGAGCTATGGGCTTTTGCTGTTTATGCTTTCATCTGGTTTGACCCTTATTCTGAGCATGATGGGCATACTCAATTTTGCCCATGCCAGTTTCTACATGGTTGGCGCCTATTTCGCCTACAGCATCAGTACCCAACTAGGGTTTTGGCCGGCTTTGTTTATTGCACCTTTGCTGGTTGGCATACTAGGGGCCGGTGTCGAGCGCTATGGTTTGCGTAAAGTGCATAAATACGGACACATCCCTGAACTGTTATTCACCTTCGGCTTGTCTTACGTAATTGTCGAACTGGTGCAATTGATCTGGGGCCGCGCGGCAGTAGCGTACCCAATTCCACCCGAGCTGGATGGCCCCTTGTTTACGTTGTATACAACCACCTTTCCGATCTATCGCGGCTTCATCATGCTGATTGCCCTGCTGATGCTGTTGTCGATGTATCTGATGCTCACCCGCACCCGCATCGGCCTGGTAATCCAGGCTGCGCTGACCCATCCGGATGCCGTCGAAGCGCTGGGGCACAACGTACCGCGCGTATTCATGCTGGTGTTCGGCGGCGGCTGTGCATTGGCCGGGCTGGCTGGCGTGGTCGGCGGCAATGCCTTTGTCACCGAGCCGAATATGGCGCATGCGGTGGGCAGCATCATTTTTGTCGTAGTGGTGGTCGGCGGCATGGGATCGGTGGTGGGCGCACTGCTGGCGTCGCTATTGATCGGTATTCTGCAGACCTTTGCGGTGGCGCTGGATTATTCAATCATCAGCGTTCTGAGTGCGTTTGGCGCTCAAATCAACGCACAAACCTTTGGCTACCCGGTGCTGCGGCTGACGATTGCGCAAGTCGCGCCGATCCTGCCGTACCTGTTTCTGGTGCTGATTCTGATCTTCAGGCCGAAGGGCTTGATGGGCACGCGGGAGGGATGAGGCCATGATTACCAATATGACAACCATCATGACGACCAATATGAAATTTACCCCGTTGAACCTGGGCCGCTGGATCATCTGGAGTGTGTTTGCGCTGATTTTGATCATCGCACCGGTCATTTTCAATCAAGGCGCTGCGCTATCGGTGCTGACCCAGATGGGCACTATCATGATTTTCGGCCTGTCCTACAACATGCTGCTGGGCCAAGGCGGCATGTTGTCGTTCGGTCACGCGGTGTACTCCGGACTGGGCGCATTTTGTGCGATTCACGCCATCAATCTGGCCACGACTGGCACGGTGCCGATTCCGATTACCCTGATTCCGCTGGTGGGCGGTTTTGCCGGCATGCTGTTCGGTGTGCTGTTCGGCTATGTCACCACAAAAAAATCGGGTACCACCTTCGCCATGATTACCCTGGGCATTGTCGAGCTGGTGTTTGCCTGTTCGCTGATGTTCCCGGAATTTTTCGGCGGCGAAGGCGGTGTCTCGGCCAATCGGGTGGTCGGGCAAGCTTTCCTGGGCATCACTTACGGTCCACAGATTCAGGTCTATTACCTGATTGCATTCTGGCTGTTCGTCAGCACCATCGGCATGTACGCATTTACCCAGACCCCACTTGGCCGGATCATCAATGCGGTGCGCGACAATCCGGAGCGGGTTGAATTCATTGGCTACAACACGCATTGGGTGCGCTACCTGACCCTGATTCTGTCGGCCTTTTTTGCCGGCATAGCGGGCGGCTTGTCGGCCATCAGCTTTGAAATCGTCAGCGCCGAGAACGTCAGTGCGCTGCGCTCCGGGGCCATCCTGTTATTTACTTTTATCGGCGGCATCGGCTTCTTTTTCGGCCCGATGCTGGGTGCCGTCATCGGCGTGTTTCTGACCGTCTTGCTGTCGGATTTTACCAAGGCCTGGCAATTGTATCTGGGGGCATTTTTCATCATCATCGTGATTTATGCGCCGGGCGGCATCGCCAGCTTGCTGATGTTGAATTTGCGGCTGATGAAATACCGCAAGTTTGGCCGCGTCTGGCCGCATCTGGCCGCAGTGTGCGCGGCCTCGCTGGTGGCCTTCTGCGGCGCTGTGATCGCCATCGAAATGCTGTATCACCTGAGTCTCGAATTGGTCAACGGCAGCGAGATGCAATTGTTCGGTTTTACTGTCGATACCATGGCAGCCCCCGGCTGGACGGTGGCTGCCATCCTGTTCGTGCTCGGTTGCCTGGGGATAAATCGCACCCGGCCAGCATTTCAGCAAGTCTGGGATGAAGTGAATACGGAAATTCAATTGATTGCGAGTGCAGCCTAATGTGTAATTTTTCTCTGGAACTGAAGGATGTGCGCAAGAGTTTCGGCAAATCCGAAATCATTCGCGGTACCAATTTGCAGATACCGAAAGGTGCGCGTTTTGCGGTGATCGGCCCCAATGGCGCGGGCAAATCGACGCTGTTCAATCTAATTTCGGGGCGTTTCCCGCTGAGTTCCGGCGATATCTTGCTCAATGGCCGCAGCATTGCCGGGCTCAAGCCGTTTCAGATCAATCGGCTGGGCTTGTCGCGCAGTTTTCAGATTACGAATATTTTCCATCGCCTGACGGTATTTGAAAACCTGCGTTGTGCAGTGCTTTGGTCGCTCGGCTACAAATACTCGTTTTGGCACCGCTTGAATGGTCTGAAAGATGCACGGGAGTGCGCCGAAAAGGTAATGGTCGATATCGGCCTGACCCGACGGCGTGACGTGATGGCTGGCTTATTGACCTACGCCGAACAGCGCGCGCTGGAAATCGGCATCACCATTGCTGGTGGCGCCGATGTCATCCTGCTCGATGAACCCACTGCCGGCATGAGCCGCTCCGAGTCTGATGCTGCGGTGGAACTGATCCGCAAGGTAACGGCCGGCAAAACCTTATTGATGGTCGAGCATGACATGAGTGTGGTGTTTGGCCTGGCGGACAAAATTGCGGTGCTGGTGTATGGCGAAATGATCGCTTGCGATACCCCAGCCAATATTCGCGGCAATAGCCAGGTGCAAGAAGCGTATCTGGGCAGTCATGCACCACAGGAGGCTGCGGCATGAAGCCACTGCTCGAAATCAAGGACTTGCACGCCTTTTACGGCAAGAGTCACGTCTTGAACGGAGTTGACCTGACGGTTGACAAAGGCGAGATCGTCAGCCTGTTGGGGCGCAATGGCGTCGGGCGCTCGACCACAGTCAAGGCAGCGATGGGGCAGGTCGATGCCACAGGTTCGATTCTGTTCAAGGGAGAGGAATTGATTGGCTTGAAGGCTTTTCAGATCGCCCACAAAGGACTTGGCTATGTACCGGAAAATCGCGACATCTTCCCGACTTTGACGGTGGAGCAAAATCTGCTGCTGGGCCAGAAAAAAGGCAAGATAAAAGGTCAAATATCGCGCTGGTCGTTTGAGGACATGTACCAAATGTTCCCCAGACTTAAAGAGCGCCGGCATGTGGCCGCCGGCGTGCTATCGGGCGGCGAGCAACAGATGCTGACGCTGTGCCGCACCTTGATGGGCGACCCTGATCTGATCATGATCGATGAGCCGACCGAAGGTCTGGCGCCCAAAATTATCGATCTGGTGGCCGAATATCTGAAAGCACTGCAAGAGCGGGGCATCTCGATACTATTGGTCGAACAAAAACTGGCGATTGCACTGGAAATCTCGCAGCGTGTGTATGTAATGGGACACGGCAGCATCGTATTCGAAGGCACGCCGCAGCAATTGCGCGTTGACGCCGCAATTCGCAAGGAATGGCTGGAAGTTTGACCGGCAACGCAAGATGGAATTTGCCGATGTATTTTTGCATCGGTTTTTTTAAACTTAAAATAATACGATCGTTCTTTTTACGGTATAGTTAAACGCTCTGCAGTACGCGAAATACCGTTTTCAACAGCCTCATTTCAACCATTCAACAATTAGAGACAACCTCAACGTAAAGGAGCATTTATGACTGCCGAATATCAAGTCAAGGGCGCTGTCGCCGTCATCACTCTGAACAATCCGCCGGTAAATGGTCTGGGATTATTGACCCGCAGCGCGCTGGTCGACGGGATGAAAAAAGCGCTGGCAGACGATGCCGTCAAGGCGGTGGTGATTACCGGTGCCGGCAAGGCATTCTCCGGCGGTGCCGACATCAAGGAATTCAATTCGCCCAAAGCCCTGACTGAGCCTTCCTTGCACACCGTTATCAATGTGGTCGAAAATTCCACCAAGCCGGTGGTAGCGGCAATACATTCGGTCTGCATGGGCGGCGGGCTGGAGCTGTCGCTGGCCTGCCACTATCGGGTAGCAGTGCCCGGTGCGCAAATCGCCTTGCCTGAAGTCAAGCTTGGGTTATTGCCCGGTGCCGGCGGCACCCAGCGGCTGCCGCGCGCGGTCGGGGTTGAAATGGCCTTGAACATGATAGTGTCCGGCACGCCGGTTGCGTCTGAAAAGCTGGCACAAACGGGCTTGTTCAATCAAATCATCGACGGTGATCTGATGCAGGGCGCACTCGCCTTTGCCGCCAGCGTGGCTGCGGTGCGTCCGCTACCGAAAGTGCGCGACATCAACATCGATTACCCGAACCATGAAGCGTTTTTCCAGTTCTCGCGCAATACGGTCAAGGCGATGGCGGGTCCATTCCCGGCCCCGTTGAAATGCGTGGATGCGGTGGCAGCAGCGGTAACCATGAAGTTCGAAGATGGCCTCAAGTTCGAGCGCGACCTGTTCATGGCGCTGATACAAACCACTGAATCCAAAGCGTTGCGCCATGCATTCTTCAGCGAACGTGCGGCCAGCAAGATTGCCGATGTACCTGCTGACACGCCAGTGCGCACGATCCATTCGGTCGCCGTGATCGGTGCCGGCACCATGGGCGGCGGCATTGCGATGAATTTCGCCAATGCCGGCATTCCCGTGACCA
The DNA here is from genome assembly GCF_055694025.1 of Gelidimonas diazotrophica. Lineage (NCBI taxonomy): Bacteria > Pseudomonadati > Pseudomonadota > Betaproteobacteria > Burkholderiales > Oxalobacteraceae > Gelidimonas > Gelidimonas diazotrophica. The sequence continues at coordinate 1,866,370 of NZ_CM146349.1, read as the reverse complement.
TTCTCGAAATGCAGCAGGAAGCGCTGGACAAGGGATTAGCTACGATTCGCAAGAATTACGAAAATACGGCGAAAAAAGGCAAACTTTCGCCCGAGAAATGCGCACAGCGCATCGCGCTGATCAAGGGCACGCTATCGTATGAAGAAATCGGCCAGGCCGATATCGTGATCGAGGCAGTGTTCGAGGACATGGGCGTGAAAGAAACCGTGTTCAAAAAGCTCGATGCAGTAATGAAACAGGGCGCCATTCTGGCCACCAATACTTCAACGCTGGACATAAACCGCATCGCCAGCTTTACACAGCGACCGCAAGATGTGATCGGCACCCACTTTTTCAGCCCGGCTAATGTGATGAAGCTGCTGGAAATCGTGCGCGGCGCGAAAACCGGCAAGGATGTGCTGGCCACCGTCATGGGACTGGCGAAAAAAATCAAGAAAACCGGCGTCGTTTCCGGAGTCTGCGACGGTTTCATCGGTAACCGCATGATCGAGCAATACAGCCGCCAGGCCGGCTTTTTGTTGGAAGAAGGCTGCCTGCCGGAGCAGGTCGACAAAGCTGTCGAGAAATTCGGCTTTGCGATGGGACCGTTTCGCATGGGCGACCTGGCCGGCAACGATATCGGCTGGTATATCCGCAAGCGCCGTTATATCGACAAACCGGACATCAGTTACTCCAAAACCGCCGATTTGTTGTGCGAAATGGGACGCTTCGGCCAAAAAACGCAGGCTGGCTGGTATGACTACAAGGCCGGCGACCGCAAGGCGTATCCAGCACAAGTGGTCAATGACATGATCGTTAATCACTCGGCCGATCTGGGTATCGAACGGCGCAAGATCAGCGATCAGGAAATCGTCGAGCGCCTGGTGTTCTCGATGGTTAATGAAGCCGCGTATATCCTGGACGAAGGAATTGCCCAGCGCGCCTCCGACATCGACATCGTCTACCTGACCGGTTACGGCTTCCCGCTATTTCGTGGTGGCCCGATGTTCTATGCGGATACCGTCGGCTTACCGAATGTGGTGATGGCGATGGAAAAATACGCACGCGGCCGCAATGGTGACGCATGGAAAGTGGCGCCGCTGCTACAGAAACTGGCCGAAGAGGGAAACACCTTTAACGGATAAGCTGATGTGCTGGAGGTGTTTGACAAAGAACGGCCATCACTCGATGGCCGTTCTTTTATTTGAAATGACAGCTGACACAATCGGCAGCATAAACATATATGCCAATATATACATGCCAATGTATTTTTAGTAGATCTTATAATTAATGCGGGAATGGCATGGTTTTTATGCATACTCCGCCTCCTTCAAAAGAAGCATGCTATACGCGAAATGCTCAGGCCGCCAGCAAGCCGGCCGCAATATTGACCGAAAACCCCAGAATTGCCGCGTTAAACAGGTAACTGAGCAGGGATTGCGCCAGCACCGCCTTGCGCATCGGGCGACTCAAAATGTTTACATCCGAGGTTTGCGCCGTCACTGCGATGGTGAATGCGAAATACAGGAAATCCCAGTAATCCGGATTTTCTTCATGCTCCGGAAACCCGAGCGGCCGCTTGCTGGCCGGAGCCCGATAAAACATGCGGGCGTAATGGATGGTAAACATGGTGCCGACCATGCACCATGAACCTAGCACGGTAGCGCCGGTAAACGCATAGTGCAGTATGCGTTGTCCAGTGGGTAATTCTTGCGCGGCTACCAGTTCCAGGATGATTGCGGCCAGACTGGCAATGGCGCTGAGGGACATGATAGCCAGCACGGCAACCGCGCTCTCATCCTCCTGTTCGGCAATTTTTCGCACCCTGGCGTGATCGGCGTGCAGCATCAACCATCCCATCAGGCACAGATACGACCACACTGCAATATTCCAGCCAACCAATATGCGGGTGATCCAGAGCCAGGATTCGGGCAATGCAAATATGGCAGCACACCCGGTCAGCAGTGCAAAAGTCAGGCGTAGGTGGTGATGCGAGCGGAAAAACTGAACCATGGCGGTGAATATCGTGGAATATTAACCAGCCGCAGCAATAATCTTTGCCACCGGATTGGCCCGCAGCCGGGATGCATCCGGCATGCCCGCACCCAGCAACGGGCGCAGATATTGGCGGAAGGCTTCGGTGACGTCGGTGCCGGATGCGGCGATGAATGCGTCTTCCATCACGCGCGTTTTGCCCGCCACTTCCTGCAATTGCAGTAGCGCATAATCGACCGCATAATTACCGCTGCGCCTGATCGCCACCGAGCCGTCGCGGCCGCCCCGCATCGCAAACTGCACCGCTTTTTCGCCGACCTCGCGCGCTTCGCGCTGATCCACGTCCGACACGCAACCGATGAACGAACGCTGCAGGTAGCCGAAGGTGTCGCCTCGCACGCGCTTGATCTTGAGCTTGTTCTTGATTTCCTCGCACAACAGGTCGGCCAGCGCGCCGGTGCCCGAGAGTTGCAGATTGCCGTGTGCATCGTGCTCTGAATTTTTAGCGAGCAGGCTGATAATGGGTGCACCTGAAGCGTCGTGAATGCCCTCGGAAACCGCAATTACACAGCGCCCGATACGATCATGCACTGCCTTCACGTCAGCCAGAAATTGCTCCAGCACAAAGGTGCGTTCGGGCAGGTAAATCAGGTGCGGCCCGTCGTCGGGGAATTTCCTGCCCAGCGCCGCCGCCGCGGTCAGAAAGCCCGCATGGCGGCCCATCACGACGCCGACATACACGCCGGGCAAGGATGCGTTATCCAGGTTGGCGCCGGTAAACGCTTGCGCCACAAAGCGCGCCGCCGATGGAAATCCGGGCGTGTGGTCGTTGCCGACCAGGTCGTTGTCTATCGTCTTTGGAATGTGAATGCAGCGCAGCGGATACCCGGCTTTCTGCGCTTGCTGGCTGACGATATGCACGGTGTCGGACGAATCGTTGCCGCCGATGTAGAAAAAATGTTCGATCTGGTGCGCCCGCAACACCTTGAAGATTTCCTGGCAATACTTGACGTCCGGCTTGTCGCGGGTGGAACCAAGTGCTGAAGAGGGCGTATTGGCCACCAGTTCCAGGTTGTGGCTGGTTTCCTGCGTCAGGTCGAGAAAGTCTTCCTCCAGGATGCCGCGTACGCCGTGACGGGCGCCATAGACCAGTTCAACGTTGTGAAAACGCCGCGCTTCCAGCGTCACGCCCACCAGCGATTGGTTGATCACCGCAGTCGGGCCGCCGCCCTGGGCGACCAGAATTTTTCCAGATGCCATGCCATTCTCCTAACAATTTCTCATGCTTTTGATTGTAACCCCAGCGTATCGATACCAGTAGTGCCGGCCTCCGTGCCTGCGGCCCGGCGCAGGCACGGAGGCCGGCACTACTGACAATCAACTATTAAAGCGACTATTAAAGCGACTATTAAAGCAACTTTTAAAGCAACATTTTTGCGTAAGCCCTGCATCAATCAATTAATCCATCGCTGGCGTAAATGTCCTTGCCGCTGGTTTCCTTGATGTACAGCATGCCGATGACGAATGTCATCAGCGCGATGATCACCGGATACCACAAGCCGTAGTAAATGTCGCCCTTGAAGGCCACCAGCGCGAAAGTGGTGGTGGGCAAAAAGCCGCCAAACCAGCCGTTGCCGATGTGGTACGGCAGCGACATCGAGGTATAGCGGATGCGGGTCGGAAACAATTCCACCAGCAGCGCCGCGATCGGGCCGTACACCATGGTCACAAACAGCATCAGCACGAACAGCAAAAACAGCAGCATGCCGCGGTTGACCTGTTCCGGATCGGCCTTGCTGGGGTAACCGGCAGCTTTCAGGGCGGACGTCATCTGTTTGGTGAAGGCTTCGGTTTGCGCGTCGGCATCTGCGGCGCTCAGGCCGGAGGCGTCAAATCCTTGCAGGATCTGCTCGCCGATCTGGATCGTGGCGACCGAACCGGCAGGGCTGTCGACGTTCGCATAATTGACCGATGCCTTGGTCAGTGCGGTGCGCGCGATGTCGCAGGAAGAATCGAATTTCTTTACGCCAGTGGGATTGAACAGAAAATGACACTCGGCCGGATCGGCTTTGACGATTACGGGTGCGCTGACCTGCGCCGCTTCCAGCGCCGGATTAGCGTAATGCGTGATGGCCTTGAAGATCGGGAAATACGTCAATGCAGCCAGCAAGCAACCGGCCATGATGATCGGCTTGCGGCCGATTTTGTCGGAGAGCGCGCCAAAAACAATGAAAAACGGCGTTCCCAGCAACAGCGAAGCTGCAATCAGCAAATTTGCGGTCTGGCCATTTACCTTCAAGGTCTGGATCAGGAAGAACAGCGCATAGAACTGGCCGGTGTACCAAACTACAGCCTGGCCTGCGGTCAAGCCGAACAACGCCAGGATGACGATTTTCATGTTTTTCCAGCGCCCGAAAGATTCGGTGAGCGGTGCCGGCGAAGTCCTGCCTTGCGCCTTCATCCGTGCGAAAGCGGGCGACTCATGCAAGGACACGCGAATCCAGACCGACACCGCCAGCAGAAAGATCGATACCAGGAACGGAATGCGCCAGCCCCAATCCTGGAACGCTTCTTCACCGACTGCGGTGCGCATGCCCAGAATAATCAGCAATGACATCAGCAAGCCCAACGTCGCCGTGGTCTGAATCCATGCGGTGAAAATGCCGCGCTTGTGATGCGGCGCATGTTCGGCGACATAGATTGCGGCTCCGCCGTATTCACCGCCCAGAGCCAGGCCCTGCAGAATACGCATGGTGATCAGCGCAATCGGTGCGGCAATCCCGATCGAGGCGTAACTTGGCAACAGGCCAACGATGAAGGTTGCACTGCCCATGATCAGGATCGTCAGCAGGAAGACGTATTTGCGCCCGATCATGTCGCCCAGGCGGCCGAAAATCAGCGCGCCAAAAGGGCGCACGATGAAGCCGGCGGCAAATGCCAGCAGCGCAAAGATGAAGCCGGTGTTTTCATCCACGCCCGAGAAAAACTGCCGGGCAATGATGGTGGCGAGCGAGCCATACAGGTAAAAGTCATACCATTCGAAAATGGTGCCCAGCGAGGACGCAAAAATCACCTTCTGTTCTTCTGCCGTGATGACGTGCGCAGGGGGTGTTGCGGGCGCCATTTTTTCTCCTCAAACTATTTTTATCAGGGGCTTGCGCGCAACGCGCTGGTCCAAGCAGTGCTTGAGTTTCAGCTTTGAAGCTTACGTGATTCTTGCGAGGAAATTACAAGCTGGCAGCGCTGCAAGGTGCCAGCTTGATTGAAACTTCAAGCACCTTTTATATTTACGAACGATCGTACTAAATTATGATATTCTGCGATTTGACAAACCCAATGAATGCATCTGCTTTGCTGCAAGCAAGCCCTTTGCCAGATTAGAAAATCCAACACACCACCGATAATTAGGAGACTTTCATGACTGATGCCGTCATCGTATCGACCGCCCGCACTGCTCTGGCCAAATCCTGGAAGGGCGCTTTCAACATGACCCATGGCGCCACGCTGGGCGGTCATGTATTGCACGCCGCGATTGAACGCGCTGGAATCGAGCCCGGCGAAGTGGAAGACGTAATGATGGGCTGCGCCACGCCGGAAGGTGCTACCGGCAGCAATATCGCGCGCCAGATTGCACTGCGCGCCGGTTGCCCGGTGACCACATCCGGCATGACGGTCAACCGGTTTTGCTCTTCCGGGCTGCAAACCATCGCACTGGCGGCGCAACGCATCATCGCCGGCGAAGGCGATATCTATGCGGCTGGTGGCGTTGAGTCGATTTCCTGTGTGCAACAGGAAGCCAACTTGCACATGATCCGGGAAACCTGGCTGCAGCAGCACAAGCCGGCATTGTATTGGCCGATGCTGCAAACCGCGGAAACCGTCGCCAAGCGCTATAACATCGCGCGCCAGCGCCAGGACGAATACGGCGTGCAAAGCCAGTTGCGCGCCGCAGCCGCGCAAGCCGCCGGCAAGTTCGTTGACGAAATCGTGCCGATGACCACCATCATGGGTGTGGCCGACAAGGCCAGCGGCATGCTGATGACGCGGGAAGTCACGATCAGCGCCGATGAAGGCATCCGCGCCGACACCACGCTTGACGCGGTATCGAAAATCCGTTCGGCAATCCCGGGCGGCGTGATTACCGCCGGTAACGCCAGCCAATTCTCCGACGGCGCATCGGTTGCCATCGTGATGAACAGCAAGATTGCCGAAGCCAAAGGCTTGCAGCCACTCGGCATCTTCCGCGGTTTTGCGGTAGCCGGTTGTGAGCCTGACGAGATGGGCATCGGCCCGGTATTTGCGATTCCCAAGCTGCTGAAAAAAGCCGGCCTGAAAGTTTCCGACATCGGCCTGTGGGAACTCAACGAAGCGTTTGCGGTGCAAGTGCTGTATTGCGCCGACACGCTCGGGATTCCGATGGATCGCCTGAATGTGGATGGCGGCGCGATTGCGGTGGGCCATCCGTATGGCGTATCCGGCGCCCGCTTGACCGGGCATGCGCTGATTGAAGGCAAGCGGCGCGGCGTCAAATACGTGGTTGTGACCATGTGCATCGGCGGCGGTCAGGGTGCTGCCGGCCTGTTTGAAGTGGTTTAAGACTCGGCCCTGACTCGGCCCTGAACTCGGCACTTATTGCGCTTGGACATCCAGCACGCAAAGATTTAAGGTGCTGGTCTCTTCAAAATCACATAAACAGGATATCAATCATGATCAAGCACATCGTCATGTGGCAACTTAAAGACCACGCCGAAGGCGCGGACAAGGCCAGCAATGCGGTAAAAATGAAGCAGATGCTCGAAAGTTGCCATGACATCGTGCCGGGCATCCTGAAGCTTGAAGTCGCGCTGGCGCAGGACGGGCTGGAGGCAACTTACGACGTGGTGCTATATGCGGAATTCGAGTCGGTAGCCGCGCTGGACGCGTATCAAAATCATCCGGCGCACCAGGCCATCAAGCCATTTATCGGCGCAATACGGCAGGCCCGGCAGTGCATGGATTATGTGCTGTAAACAGGCTGTAAGTAGATTGTAAATAGCCACAGTATAAAATATACATAGAGGTGTATTTTTAATATCTATTTGTATTAATGCGGGAAGTGCATTGTTTTTATACATACTCCCGTTATATTAAAGTAGTGTGGGTGGAACCCGCGCTTTTCATACGATCACACTGCGCGGGTGTCACCCGCCCAACCTTACAACCAGGAAAACACATGCGTACAGTTCAGCAACTCTTTGATTTACAAGGTAAAACCGCGCTGGTTACTGGCGGCTCGCGCGGACTCGGGCTGCAGATTGCGGAAGCGCTGGGCGAATTGGGCGCAAAAATCGTGCTGTCGTCGCGCAAGCAGTCCGATCTGGACGATGCGGTCGCGCACCTGAAGCAGCGCGGCATCGAAGCCAGCGCGATTGCCGCCGATTTGTCGCAGGACGCCGCCATCGAGCCGCTGGTAACGCAGGCGCTGGCGCGTCTCGGCCATATCGACATCCTGATTAACAATGCTGGCGCCACTTGGGGCGCACCCGCTGAAGACCATCCGGTTGAAGCCTGGGACAAGGTGATGAACCTGAATATCCGCAGCATCTTCCTGGTCTCGCAAGCGGTGGGCAAACGCGCAATGATTCCGCGCCAATACGGTCGCATCATCAACCTGGCCTCGATTGCTGGCCTCTCTGGCAATCCGCCCGGCACCATGGATACCATCGCTTACAACACTTCCAAGGGCGCGGTCATCAACTTCACCCGCACGCTGGCAGGCGAGTGGGGCAAGTACGGCATCACCGTCAACGCCATCGCACCCGGCTTTTTCCCATCCAAGATGACCAAAGGCGTGCTGCAAAACATCGGCCTCGACGCTCTGTGCTCTGGCGTGCCGCTGCAGCGCATCGGCGACGATGAAGACTTGAAAGGCATCGCGGCACTGTTTGCGTCCGACGCCGGCAAGCACATCACCGGCCAGATCATGGCGGTCGATGGCGGCGTGAGCGCAGTCTGATGGGAATTGCGCCGGCATCCGCTGCCATGCCTTTTCCGGTCGAAATCCCGTTCCTCAATGAAATCGGCGTCGAATTGCTTAGTATGGGCGACGGCCAGGCGCAAGTCGCCGTCGATCTGCAAGGACGCCACATGAACAGTTGGGCGGTCGCCCACGGCGGCCTGACGATGACGCTGCTTGATGTGGCGATGTCGCTGGCCGGGCGCTCGATTTTTCCGCAAGCCAAGGGCGCAATCACGGTCGAAATGAATACCAGCTTCCTGCAACCCGGCGGCAAGCCGGGCAGCCGCCTGATTGCCATCGGCAAAGCATTTCATCGCTCGACTTCGCTGTGTTTTTGCGAAGGGGAAGTCTGGAACGGCGACAAACTGGTAGCCAAGGCCATGGGCACCTTCAAATACCTGCGCCACTTTGATGACGGTAGTACGCCATTGCCCGGGCAAGTGGGCGACTGATTTTTAGTCAATTAGTCAATCAGCCAATCAATCAATCAATCAATCTCGCTGCGACTGCCGTGTAGTTCGCAGCCAGCAACTGGAGAAGCCATGCCGGATCTTATTTTTCATCATTACCCGAATTCCCCGTTTTCCGAGAAAGTGCGGCTGATCTTCGGCTTTAAACAGCTGGCATGGCAATCGGTGAATATCCCGGTGATCATGCCGAAACCGGATTTGACCGCGCTGACCGGCGGTTATCGCAAAACGCCGGTGCTGCAAATTGGCGCCGACATCTATTGCGATACAGCATTGATTGCCGAGGTACTGGAGCGCATCGCGCCGACGCCATCGCTGTACCCGAGCGCAGTGGCAGGGCTTGCCAGGACGCTGGCGCAGTGGGCCGATTCGACATTGTTCTGGACTGCCATCGCGTACGCATTCCAGCCGGCTGGCATGCAGGAAATGTTCGCCAATGTGCCCGAGCAGCACCTCAAGGCGTTTGCGGCCGATCGCGCCTTGTTGCGTAGCAACGCAGCGCGCATTTCGGCGGCCGACGCCACCGGCCAGTTACGCCAATACCTGGGCCAACTGGAATCGATGCTGGAACAAGGCACGTCTTATCTGCTGGGCAACGCGCCTTGCATCGCGGATTTTTCGGTGTATCACGCGATCTGGACCATCCGGCGCATCGACGCGGTGGCCGGTTTTCTGGACGCCGCACCCAAGCTGCTGGCCTGGGCCGACCGCATGGCCGCCATCGGCCACCATCAGTGCGGCAAGTTGCGCGCCGAGGATGCACTGACAATTGCCCGCGACAGTACGCCTGCGGTCATTGATGTTGCAGCATTCGTCGATACCCACCGCATTGCCCTCGGTACGCAAGTCACCATCGCCGCCACCGATTACGGTGTCGATCCGGTGGCCGGCGAACTGGTCATTTGTAGCGCGGAGGAATTTGCCGTGCGCCGCAGCGATGACCGTGCCGGCACGGTGGTGGTGCATTTTCCGCGCTTAGGTTTTCAACTCAAAAAAGCGTAATTTTCAAAAAACAATCAGGAGACAAGATGCAAAATTTCAAGGATAAAGTCGCCGTCATAACTGGCGGTGCAGGCGGTTTCGGCCGCGAGTTCGCCCATATCGGTGCGCAACGCGGCATGAAATTGGTATTGGCCGACGTGCAGCAAGATGCACTCGATCAAGCCAAAGCCGAACTCGAAGCACAGGGCGCGCAAGTGCTGGCCATGATCTGCGACGTGCGCAAGGCCGAGCAGGTGCAAGCGCTGGCAGACGCCACCATGGCGCGCTTCGGTGCGGTGCATCTATTGTTCAACAATGCCGGCGTGGGCTCCGGCGGCCTGGTGTGGGAAAACTCGGTGGCCGACTGGGAATGGGTGCTGGGTGTGAACCTGTGGGGCGTGATCCACGGCGTACGCATCTTCACGCCGCTGATGCTGGAATGCGCGAAGAAGGAAGCCGGCTATCAGGGCCACATCGTCAATACCGCTTCCATGGCCGGTTTGCTGAATGCGCCGGCAATGGGCGTCTATAACGTCTCCAAACATGCGGTGGTGTCGCTGTCGGAATCGCTGTACCACGACTTGCAACTGGTTGAAGCGCCGATCGGCGCATCGGTGCTATGCCCGTATTTTGTGCCGACCGGCATCAGCCAGTCGCACCGCAACCGACCTGACGATGTGAAAATGATGGCAAAGCCGACCGCCAGCCAGATGGCATCGCAAATCATGACCGACAAGGCAGTCAGTTCCGGCAAGGTCAGTGCGGCCGATGTCGCGCAATGGACTTTCGATGCTATCAGCGACGGCAAGTTTTACATCTACTCGCATCCGGACGCACTGGCCGGGGTCCAGATCCGGATGGAAGAGATCGTCAGCCAGACCAATCCGAGTGATCCGTTTGCCGCCACGCCGCACATCCGCGACATGCTGCGGGCCAAGATGAAAGCGGCGTAAACTGCTGCCTTTGAAAAACTTTCTCCAGGATATTTATGACTATTCGCATTGCACTCGGTGATTGGGCCACCCAAAAGCCCGAAGCACAAGCCATTCGTTATGCGGTTTTTGTACTGGAGCAAAAAGTCCCGCTCGAAATGGAATGGGACGAGATGGACGCGCAGTGCCTGCACGCGGTCGCTTTCATGCCGGATGATGATGGTGTGGAACGTGCCGTTGGCACTGGACGTTTGTTGCCGGACGGCCATATTGGCCGCATGGCGGTGCTCAAAGAAGCGCGCGGCAACGGCGTCGGCGCTGCGCTACTGCTGGCGCTGATGCAACAGGCACAGCGGCGCGGCGAGCATCAAGTGGAACTCAGCGCCCAGACCCACGCCGAAATTTTTTATGCCCGCCACGGCTTCGTGCGCGAAGGCGAGCAATACCAGGACGCCGGGATACCGCATGTGCATATGCGGCATATCTTCAATGAACGTAGTTGACTTCCATAATCGGACCACGAAAAGCACGAAGACACGAAAAAAAAATCAAAAGGGCTGTATTTTCAAGCCCTTTTGATTTTTTTTTCGTGTCTTGCGTGGATAGTACTTATTTGTTAATGCAATAAAAAATTCAAGCGGTTGTATTCACATTCTGGCCCAGATGCGGCGGCAGATTGCTGGCTGCTACCGGAATTTCCGACAAGCCGGCGATCAACGCTTCTGCATTGGACGCGCCGATGTCCATGGCTTTCTTGAGTACCGAGATGCCGATTGCGTCATTGGTCTGGGTTGATGCAAGGGATGTTGCCAGGCTGGCAATGCTGCTAACGTCCATGATGATCTCCTTCGGGGTTGTATTCTGAGTAGCGACAGCTGCGTGCATTACTTGAATGCAATCGTTCGGGTTGGGCGTCCTGCTTTGGGGCGAGGGCGATGCTTGGGCGGGTGCGTTCGATCAGCGCAGCGGGAGCCTCGTTATAGAGCCGCACCAAAGTCGATGCGCGGGTACCGTAATTCGGCGCTTCGATATACGGCGCCGACAACAGGCGTTCCAGTTCGATATCGATGCCGGTTTTGGGCAAGCGGCAATCGGAGGCGGCGCGGGTGGTGTCGAACAACATGTCGAAATAGGCTTCTTCCGGCGCACGCTGGCACAGCAGGCTGGCAAATTGCGCTTTTGTGCGCACCACTTTCGGCCACGGTGTGTCGAGCAACGCGTTCGATATGCCGTAAATTCCCGGCGCCAATGGCTGACCGTTGCGCACATCTTCCGCGCCACGATTGGAAAACCAGATCAATTGTTCGCGGTCGCCGACCAGCAGATTGAAGCCGTTGTATTCCGCTGTAGTGTTCCGGATCGCGTCGATATAGCTGCGCGGGCGCATGTCGCCGCGCAGAAAATCGGCCACCAAATTGCCGCGCGACGGCGCATCGGTGCGCTTTTCGGACGGTGCGCGGATATTCGTGATGGCGGCAAAACGGCCCGGCTGGGTAATGCCCATCCAGGTGCCTCCGGCCTGCAGATCGCGTCCCGCGTAGATTTGCGGGTAATCATCCCAGGCCATCGCGGGTGCAGTGGGGCGATCCAAAAATTCATCACGATTGGCGGCCGCAATCAGTGGCACATCGGGCAACACATGCCAGGCGAAGACGATCAAGCACATAAGCTGGTTTCCAATAAAGCTATAAAACGGGGATAAAACGTTCAATATGGCGTTCGCCATCGATCAGCGGCGCGATTTCCGCGGCAGCCAATGCTGCTGCCAACGCTGCATCGAAGCCCTCCGGCACCGCCAGATAGACTTCCATCCAGGTCTGGCGACCATCCTGCCGATCAGGGCGGCGCTTGAGAGCGGTGCCGATCTGATGTTGCTGCCGGAGTGCAGCCTGCATCGGCAATACCTTGTCGCGCAATGTTTGCGCCTGTGCATCACCGACTTGATAGTAAATGTAATAATCCATGCAGACTTGCCTCAACAAATGAAAATATATGGGGTATAGATAAAAACAAATGCTTTCCCGCATATATTCATTGCGCATTTAAAAAATACAAAGTCTAGTATATTTGGTGGGCGAAATTATTCCGGATCATTCGGCAACGCATACGGCAGCGCCCGGAACTGCAGCGGTGCGCCGTCGGCAGCGCCCAGATGGATCGTGCCCTCCGCGACTGCGGCAATCTTTATTTCGACCAGACAATCAAAATCATCGCCTGCGCTGCGCTCGGCATTGACGATCATGCCGCAAGGCTGCAACGGATCGCTGCTGGAGAAAACTTCCATGCCGGCAGTGACGGTAACGGTGGGAGCGCTGACGCTGGCCGCCAGCATGCGGCGCTTGAGTTTGCCCAGATACTGCATGCGGGCCACGATTTCCTGGCCGGGATAACAGCCTTTCTTGAAGTTGACGCCGCCGATCAGTTCCATGTTCAGCATTTGCGGCACGAACTGTTCTTGCGTCGGCAGGGTAATTTGCGGCACGCCGGCCTGGATTGAGGATAAACGCCAGGCGCTGTTGCCGACCGGAGCGAGCTTTGCAGTCAGCGCCGGCCAGGCGTCTTGCGCTGCTTCTGCGCTGGCAAACCACTGATAACGTGGAGCATCAAAAGCGTCCGCCAGACGCAGCACAGTGCCGGCGTCATTGCTGACGCTGGCATACGGTGCCGCCGGCAGGGCAGGGAACCAGGCGTTCAACGCAGCGCCGGCCGCCCGCCCGCCGAGTCCAAGCAATACATGGCTGTGGTTCAAATCGGTCAATGTGGCTTTGGCGCGCATCACGTACATCTGCAAGCGCTTCTGGATCGCCGGCTGTAAAGAACGCGGCAACTGCAGCAAAATCGTCTCAGCCGGTTTCCACATCAGGAAGGTTGCCAGCAGGCGGCCTTTGGGCGTGCAATAACCGGCCAGCCGCACTTCATCGGCGCCCAGATGGGCCACGTCGTTGGTCAATTGATTATGTAAAAAACCGGCAGCCTCTTCGCCGCCAACGGCGATTACACCCAAGTCGGCCAGCGGCGCGACGAAGCCGGCCTGTAGCGTTGCCAGCGGCGCAGGCTGGCCGAAATGCAGTTCGGACGGATTGTCGTTGCTAACGTGTGCGCCTTGCGCGGCCAAAAATTGCAACCAATTATTCATCATCCCTGTCTTATACCCATAATAGTCATCAAATCGGCGTTGCCGTCATTTGCAACTTAAATTGTGCCTTCGCGCCCGATACCGTATCCAGGCGCGCCCTATGCTTTATCATTGTGGGCGATTATAGAGCCGCTAAAAAAATTACGCCGGAACCACTATCAGACATGTATTTCCTGAAAAAATTATTATTAAGTTGCATCATATTGGGGCTATTGGCTGGTGCCGGGTTGTACTTCTGGGCCAACCAGCCGATCCAAAGCGGCGCGCAAAATGTGCCAAATGTGCCGTATCAAAGCCTGCCATTCACCATTAAGCCCGGCAGTCACTTGCGCAGTACCGCCGATCAAATCGTCGCTGCCGGCATTCCGGTCAATGCCGAGCTACTGACGCTGCTGGCGCGCATCACCGGCCAGGCCGGAAAGATCAAGGCCGGCAGCTACGAGTTGAAGCCCGGCGCAACCCCGAAAACACTGCTTCGGCAAATGGTGCTTGGCCAGTTCGCGCAAGAGTCCCTGGTCATCATCGAAGGCTGGACTTTCAAGCAGATGCGCAGTGCGATGGCCGCGCATCCGGGCCTGAAACACGACACCATCGACCTTACCGATGCACAACTGCTGGCCGAAATTTCCCAGGAATACAAGCACCCGGAAGGCCTGTTCTTTCCCGATACCTACCTGTTCGCCAAAGGCGCGAACGACCTGCAGATTTACCGTCAGGCAAATACCGCGCTGATGGCGCGCCTTAATGACGCCTGGAGCAAGCGCGACGTGAGCCTGCCGTACAAGACACCGTATGAAGCGCTGATCATGGCTTCCATCGTCGAAAAAGAGACCGGCAAAAAGGCAGACCGCAACACGATTGCCAGCGTGTTCATCAACCGGCTGAAAGCCGGCATGATGCTGCAGACCGATCCGACCGTGATTTACGGCATGGGCGAGCAATATAACGGCAATATCAGCAAGCGCGACCTGCAAACCGATACCGCCTATAACACTTACACCCGCGCCGGCCTGCCGCCGACCCCAATCGCGTTGCCGGGCGCCGAATCGTTGCGGGCAGCGCTGGCGCCGGCGAATACCGATTCCTTGTATTTTGTTGCGCGGGGCGACGGCAGCAGCCAGTTTTCAAGCAATCTGGATGACCATAACCGCGCCGTCAACAAATATATCCGTGGGGGAAACTAGCCATGCGCAATCCGGAACGCGGACAATTCATCACTTTCGAGGGCATCGATGGTGCCGGCAAATCAACCCATATCGGCTTCGTCGCCGAGTTGCTCGCAGCCAGCGGCAAAACCGTGGTCACGACGCGGGAGCCGGGCGGCACGCGCTTGGGCGAAAAGCTGCGCGAATTGTTGCTGCATGAAAAAATGCACCTGGAAACCGAAGCCCTGCTGATGTTTGCCGCCCGTCGCGAACATATCGTGCAAGTGATCGAGCCGGCGCTGGCACGCGGCGACTGGGTCATCTCGGACCGCTTTACCGATGCTACTTTTGCTTATCAGGGCGGCGGCCGCAAGCTTGACTTGCACAAGCTCAATCTGCTGGAGCAATGGGTGCATCCGGATTTGCAACCCGATCTGACTTTGCTGTTCGACGTGCCGCTGGAAGTGGCGCGCGCACGCCTGGATGCAAGCCGCACACTGGACAAGTTCGAGCAGGAACAGGCGGATTTTTTTGGCGCCACGCGTGCCGAATATTTGCGCCGCGCGACAGAATTTCCGCAGCGCTTTCGCATCGTCGACGCCACCCAGCCGATTGTCAGTGTTCGTAAAGTACTTGAAGAAATCGTTACAAGTCTTTGATACTTTATTCCTGAAAAAATTTTGAAATGACATTTAACTTTACATATTTAACTTTAATAAAAAATCATAATAGTTTGATTATTAATGAATAATTTGATTTACCCCTGGCATAAAACAGCGTGGCAACAGTTGCAGCAACAGCGCGACCGGATGCCGCACGCGATCCTGCTCCACGGCACGCAAGGGATCGGTAAAACTGTTTTTGCCGAGCGCTTGGCGCAAGCGGTGCTGTGCGATGCGCCTGACGTTAATGGTCATGCCTGCGGCCAATGTGCTTCCTGCGGCTGGTTTGCTCGCTACAGCCATCCCGATTATCGCCGTGTGCGGCCGGAGATTCTGGAGCCGGACGGCGGCGCAGCGGAGGATGGAGAATCCGACGATGGCAAGAAAGCTGCAAAAACCACCAAGGTGCCGTCCAAGGAAATCAAGATAGGCCAGATCCGGGCGCTGGCGGATTTCATGAATATTTCCACCCACCGGCACGGCAAGCGCGTGATCGTGCTGTATCCGGCCGAAGCGCTCAACGAGATGGCAGCCAACGCATTACTGAAAACCCTCGAAGAACCGGCACCGGACACCTTGTTTCTGCTGGTCACCAATAGCATCGATCGCTTGTTGCCGACCATCTTGTCGCGCTGCCGAAAATTTGCGCTGAACATGCCATCGACCGAGCAAGCTCTGGCCTGGCTGCAACAGCAAGGCGTCAATGACGCCGCCGTCTGGCTGGCGCAAGAGGGCGGAGCGCCGCTTGCGGCCAGCGCCCAGGCGCAG
Source organism: Gelidimonas diazotrophica (assembly GCF_055694025.1). NCBI lineage: Bacteria > Pseudomonadati > Pseudomonadota > Betaproteobacteria > Burkholderiales > Oxalobacteraceae > Gelidimonas > Gelidimonas diazotrophica. The sequence goes on along the minus strand of NZ_CM146349.1, from coordinate 1,850,304 downwards.
GCTGGCAATCGCGAAGAGATTGACGCGCTGCTGGCTTTGCTGGCCAAACCTGGTGCAGAGGCGCTGCTGAAAACCGCCGACCGCTTGCAAAAAGTGCCTGCAACCCGTCTGGTAACGTGGCTGCAACGCTGGTTGTTCGATCTGATTTCTGTCAAGCTTGCCGGCAAAATTCGGTATTACCCGGCGCACCGCACGGCGCTTGCGGTACTGGCGGAACGCATCGAACCGCACGCCTTGTTGCGGATACTGAAAGCCACCAGCCAACGCCGCGCGATTGCGGAACATCCGCTGTCGGCCAAGCTGTTCGTGGAAGACATGTTGCTGGATTATTTGACCTTATTCCCTTGAAAGCACCCACAATGAATGACGCTAGCGCAGCCGTCACGGCAGCAACCACAGCAATCGGCCGGCCGTCAGTACTGTCGCTGTCGATCAAGGAGAGGTCGGCGCTGTATTCCGCGTATATGCCTTTGTTTAAGAATGCCGGCATCTTCGTGCCGACCAACAAATCTTATAAGCTGGGGGATGAGATTTATCTGATCCTGTCGCTGATGGACGATCCGAACAAATATCCGATTGCCGGCAAGGTGGCCTGGATCACGCCGGCCAATGCGCAAAACAACAAGACGCAGGGCATCGGCGTGCATTTCCCGGACGATGAAAGCGGCAAGCGTGTCAAGCATTCGATCGAGGTGCTGCTGGGGTCCGCCTTGCATTCGACCCGCGCCACGCACACTTTATAAAACATGCAAATGTCTTATAGCTATCGCCCAGCCCGCCTCGAGGACTTGCCAGCCATCGTTGCTATTTACAATTCGACTGTCGCATCGCGCATGGTCACGGCCGATACCGAGCCGGTCAGCATCGCATCGCGCGATGCCTGGTTCGCCGAACATTCGCCGGAAAAACGTCCGCTGTGGGTGGTTGAATCGAAGGCTGGCGGCACAGTTAGCATTCTCGGCTGGCTTTCGTACTCGAATTTTTACGGCAGACCCGCGTATGCCGGCACCGCCGAACTCTCGATCTATTTGCATCAGGACGCTCGCGGCAAAGGATTGGGCAGTTATCTGCTGTCGCAAGCTATTCGCTGTGCGCCGGAAATCGGCGTACACACCTTGCTCGGCTTCGTCTTCGGCCACAACCTGGCCAGCCTGAAACTATTCGACGGCTTCGGCTTTGCGCGCTGGGCCTTGTTGCCGCGTGTAGCTACACTGGATGGCGTTGAGCGCGACTTAATAATCCTGGGCAAGCGGGTGGGGTAAATTCGCTTTGCGATATTTTGGGAGCAGGATTTTTCGGTCATCTTGCGGTAAATGTCGGGCTTCGCTGCACTCAGCGCCAACCTAATGGGTATTTTTTAACTCCGCATAATTTATATGCGGAAAATCATATGTTTTTTGCCATACTCCCTAATTTTGTCTAATTATCCGGATTCTGCAGGAAACGCGTAAAGTCACACTATGTATATCGATTCCCATTGCCACATCAATTTCCCTGAACTCGCAGCCAGGATGCCCGAAGTTCTGGCCCGCATGGCGGAAAACCGTGTCACGCATGCGCTGTGCGTAAGCGTCGATCTGCCGGACTTTCCGCAAGTGCTGGCGCTGGCCGAGCAATATCCGCACATTTATGCTTCGGTTGGCGTGCATCCCGATTATGAAGACACGCCGGAGCCGAGCGTCGAACAACTGGTTGCGCTGTCGCAGCACCCTAAAGTCATCGCCATCGGTGAAACCGGGCTCGATTATTTCCGCCTGAAAGGGGACCTGGAATGGCAGCGGGAACGCTTTCGCACCCATATCCGCGCCTCCAGAGTGAGCGGCAAACCGCTCATCATCCACACCCGCGCCGCATCCGCCGATACGATACGGATCATGCAGGAGGAGGGCGCCGGTAATGCGGCCGGGGCAGGTGGCGCTGCCGGCGTCATGCATTGCTTTACCGAATCGCTGGAGGTTGCGGAAGCGGCTATGGCGCTGGGGTTTTACATCTCGTTTTCCGGCATCGTCACTTTCAAAAGCGCCAGGGAATTGCAGGCGGTGGCGCGTGTGGTGCCGCTGGAACGCATCCTGATCGAAACCGATTCACCCTATCTGGCGCCGGTGCCGCATCGCGGCAAGATGAACGAGCCGGGCTTCGTCATGCATGTGGCTGAGTACCTGGCCGATCTGAAGGGCGTTCCGTTGGCGCAAGTTGCGCAACAGACCAGCGACAATTTTTTCAATCTATTCAATGTCATACGCTGAATTCATCATGTCGATTATTAAAAGTAATTTGGGAAGCGTTGTCAGCCGAATTTTCAGTCGAATCTTCAGCCGAATTTTCGGCCGAAAATTGCGCCTGGCAGCGCTTGCCGGCTGGATTGCAGCGCTGGCATTGATTGCGACGCCGGCTTTTGCCGACTCCTATACCGATTTTTTCCGTGCGGTGGGCAACGATAATGCGGGCGAAGTATCTTCCTTGCTTCAGCGCGGTTTCGATCCCAACACCATAGAAGCCAAGCGCGGCGATACCGGCTTGATGCTGGCAATTCAGGGCGGCTCCAAAAAAGTCATTGAGGTGCTGATCCATGCGCACAACATCGACTATGAAGCCCGCGCATTCAATGGCAACACCGCCCTCATGCTGGCCGCCTACAAAGAGTTGCCGCAGGTGGTGCAAACGCTGCTGGACAAGGGTGCCGAGGTCAACCGCCCCGGCTGGACCGCGCTGCATTACGCGGCAACAGTGGGTAATAACGATATCGTGCAACTGCTGCTGGATAAATTCGCCTACATCGACGCCGCATCGCCGAACGGCACCACGCCGATGATGATGGCGGCGCGTTCCGGCCACATCCTGACGGTCAAGTTATTGCTCGATGCCGGGGCCGACGCCACCCTGAAAAATCAGCTGGGCATGAGCGCGATTGATTTCGCGGTCAAATCCGGCCACAAGGATATTGCCGAAGGATTGCAATATCAACTTGAGAAAGCCGGCAAGCTGCAGCCAGCAGGCAAATAATGCGGCTGCGTTGGGGCGCTTCAACATACCAACAACCATCGCGTTTTTTTATCGCGCACGTTTATTGCGCATTTTTATCACACACTTTTATCAGGTCGATTCCATGCGTTTGCATTTTCATTTCAATGCGTTGCCAATATTGCAGCGCCAAGTTGTTCTCTGCCAGCGCAAGGCGTCGCAATGAGCAACCATCCGGTTATTTGTTGGGTTGAAGAGGGCGTAGAGCGCAGCGCCCGTTGGCATTCCGAAAGCGCAGCACCGGCGCCCAAGCGCGTGCTGATTGCCGATGACCGCATGGCGGCCGACACTGCATATCGGCTGGCTTGCGAAGGCAATGCGCTGTTGTGGCGCGGTGATTTTCAGAATGCGCGCCAGTTATTGCAAGCGCTTGCGCGGCGCGCCGACCGCAAGCCGCGCAAGTCGTCCGAAGTGCCGAGCGAAGCTTTTCATCTGCATCGTCAAGCACAGTCCCAACGTGCACGCACGCTGGCGATGCTGTTGTTGCCGCTGGAGGCCGACTATAGTATTCCGCTGCGACGCGCACCCGATGTGCAGCAAGCTTGCATGGAAGCCTATGGCCCGGGCGAAGTCGCTTCGGTGATCTCGTTGCGTGAATTGCTGGGCTTGATTGGCGCTCATGAATGGCGCAAAAAAGGGGTGGAAATTTCAGCTCTGGACGGGCGCATCCATCCGCATTACGGCGTATTTTCACCCATACGCGGCGAATATGTGGCGCTGGTGGCTGAAACGCCACTGCCGTCGCTGAAGCTGGCTTTCGATATCGGCACCGGTAGCGGCGTACTGGCCGCAGTGCTGGCGCGGCGCGGCGTCAAGCGCATCATCGCCACCGACCAGGACCCGCGTGCGCTGGCCTGCGCCAATGAAAACATCGCCCGGCTCGGACTCGCCGCGCAAGTCGACGTGGTGAAGGCAGATTTGTTCCCAGACGGACGCGCACCGCTGATTGTGTGTAATCCGCCATGGTTGCCGGCACGGCCCAGCGCCTCCATCGAATCCGCGATATACGACCCCGATAGCCGCATGCTGTACGGATTTCTGAATGGTTTGGCCGCCCATCTGGAGCCGGGCGGCGAAGGCTGGCTCATCCTCTCCGATCTGGCCGAGCATCTGGGCTTGCGTACTCGCGCCGATTTGCTGGCCGCCTTTGATCGAGCGGGATTGAAAATCGTGGCCCGAACCGATATCAAGCCGCATCATCCGCGCGCCAGCGACGCTACCGATCCGCTCCACAAAGCGCGCGCCGCAGAACTGACATCGCTATGGCGGCTCGCAATCGGTTGATTCGAAGCTTGTACTAAGCCTTTTTTTAAGATAAGTCGGCCGCGAATCCAAGTGGCGTACGTGAATTTCGGTACCAAACTGGCGAAAATACCCGGGCTGATCGGCATCGATTCGCCCGGGTTGCTGATTTCGTCAGTGCTGCTGGAGAAATTTTCGATGATTTCAAACGGTTCTTGATTTTTTAACGCGAGACGTTAGCAGAATTAGGCATGGGAGTACTTGAGGATGGCATTGTAATTATTGCATCCCAATAATTTCGCATAATTTACATTATGTTAAATAACATGAAGAAAACCAACCAAACTGCGAACAGTATTTATACGATAGTCCGCTGACAGAAATCTCCCCTGTCGCTTGACAGAGTTGTCAGAGTTCTTGGAGAGTATGAGAGCCTGAGACCGTAAATCCGCACCCAGCCAAAAATTAGCTCGCTTTGCGTTCGCGAGAAATTTTGCTGTTACTGCTTGCAGATTGCCTTCCAATAATGCCGGCTTTTTGCTGGTGGCCACCAAGTTGCGCCTGGGGCGCGGCTACCTCAGATCGATGGCGTTCTGCACCTCGGTTGGAAGATGTGCGAACGGCGTCCAATTCTTTTGGATGTTTGACGACGGCGGTTCGTTCCCAATCGATTTCCAGCAGTGCCCTGGTTTCGATGGCCAGAAAACGTTCCTCAGCCAGTTGCGATGATGTTGTACGCAGGCAGTGGAAGATCGGATTGGCATGAGATGCGATATTTAGACACACAAGCCGATTTCCGACAAAAGTGCCAGCCCTTCCCCTTCTCCAAGGAAGTCGCATTTCATTATAATAATATTTCATTTTAAAACACAAATTGTACCGATATTTAGATAATTCATTTGACATTTGTAATGCGAGGTCTTAAATTGTGATTAATCTTAAATATTGGAACTTTAAGTACCGTTTTTAATAATGCAGATCTAACAGGAGACGAAATATTATGACCGATCACACCCCCCAGGCCAACCGCACCGTTACCGTTGGTCTACAGAAGATGACACCGTCCGAAGCGATGGTGGAAACACTGGTTGCCAACGGCGTGACCGACATGTTCGGCATCATGGGCTCGGCCTTCATGGATGCGATGGATATTTTTGCTCCTGCCGGCATTCGCTTAATTCCGGTGGTGCACGAGCAAGGCGGCGGTCACATGGCGGACGGCTACTCGCGCGTGTCCGGCCGCCACGGCGTGGTGATCGGCCAGAACGGCCCCGGCATCAGCAATTGCGTCACCGCGATTGCCGCGGCCTACTGGGCCCACAGCCCGGTGGTCATCATCACGCCGGAAACCGGCACCATGGGCATGGGCCTGGGCGGTTTCCAGGAAGCCAATCAGTTGCCGATGTTTGAAGAATTTACCAAATACCAGGGGCATGTGACCAATCCGGCCCGCATGGCCGAGTTTACCGGGCGCTGCTTTGACCGCGCGATGTCGGAAATGGGCCCGACCCAGTTGAATATTCCGCGTGATTATTTCTATGGTGAAATCAAGGCCGAGATTCCGCAACCGAGCCGTCTGGATCGCGGTCCTGGCGGCGAGAAGAGCCTCGACGAAGCGGCTGCGCTGCTGGCTGATGCCAAGTTCCCGGTCATCATTTCCGGCGGCGGCGTGGTGATGGGCGATGCAGTCGAAGAATGCAAGGCTTTAGCCGAGCGTCTGGGCGCACCGGTGGTCAACAGCTATCTGCACAACGATTCCTTTCCGGCCAGCCATCCATTGTGGGCCGGCCCGCTCGGTTACCAGGGTTCCAAGGCGGCGATGAAGCTGATCGCGCAGGCCGATGTGGTGATTGCGCTCGGTTCGCGCCTGGGACCTTTCGGTACTTTGCCGCAACACGGTATGGATTACTGGCCGAAGAATGCCAAGATCATCCAGATCGATGCCGATCACAAAATGCTGGGGCTGGTCAAGAAGATCTCAGTCGGTATTTGCGGCGACGCCAAGGCCGCTGCGATTGCGCTGACCCAGCGCCTGGCGGGCAAGACGCTGGCCTGCGACGCTACCCTTGCCGCACGGGCAGCGACGATCCAGGCCGAGAAGGCTGCCTGGGAGCAGGAGCTCGATGGCTGGAGCCACGAGAAGGATGCGTTCAGCCTGGACATGATCGAAGAGCAGAAACAGGAAAAAACCCCGTTCGGCGGCACGTACCTGCATCCGCGTCAGGTCTTGCGCGAACTGGAAAAGGCGATGCCGGAAGATGTGATGGTGTCGACCGATATCGGCAACATCAATTCGGTGGCCAACAGTTACTTGCGTTTCGAGAAGCCACGCAGCTTTTTTGCGGCAATGAGCTTTGGCAATTGCGGCTATGCGTTCCCGACTATTATCGGCGCCAAGGTGGCGGCGCCGCACCGTCCTGCGGTGTCGTATGCGGGTGACGGCGCCTGGGGCATGAGTCTGATGGAAACCATGACGTGCGTGCGCCACAACATTCCGGTAACAGCAGTGGTGTTCCATAACCGTCAGTGGGGTGCGGAGAAGAAGAATCAGGTGGATTTCTATAACCGCCGCTTTGTCGCTGGTGAACTCGATAACCAGAGCTTTGCCGGGATTGCGATAGCGATGGGGGCTGAGGGCATCGTGGTAGACAAGCTCGAAGATGTCGGCCCGGCGCTGAAGAAAGCGATCGACATGCAGATGCATCAGGGCAAAACCACCATCATCGAGATCATGTGCACCCGGGAACTGGGCGATCCGTTCCGCCGCGATGCACTCTCTAAACCTATCCGCTTGCTCGAAAAATACAAGGATTACGTCTGAGAACGTGCAGGCTGAAATGCACTAAGCAGTGACGCCTACTCCCCCATACCTCCTCATGGGGCTTTGATTGCCGGAGCCGAGGTGCACAGCGCACTGAGCAATTCCGGCAATTTTTTAAGTCGTGGCGGCACTGTCCACCCATTTTTGCTGCCGGATCGGACGTCTGCCAAGGCTGCCGTCCGGAAATACATTTAGGAGCACACACCCATGAAAGCACTTCATCGCATCATCGAGCAGGCGCATGCCGCTCCCCGGAAAATCGTGCTGTGCGAGGGAGACGACCCTCGCGTGCTGCTGGCGGCGGCACGCGCCAGCAAGGAAGCGATCGCCAAAATTACGATGGTGGGCGCGCGCACCAAGATCGATGCGCTTGCCGTTGAACAAGGGATCGATCTGAGCCTGGTCGAACTGCTCGATCCGGCCGATTCGCCCCACACCGAAGCTTTCGCCCAAGAACTGTTTGCCTTGCGTCAAGCCAAGGGCATGACTCTGGAGCAGGCACGGGCCAAGGTGCTGGACCCGCTGTGCTACGCCAATCTGATGGTACGCCTGGGCCATGCCGACGGCTCGGTTGCCGGTGCCGTTCGCACTACCGCTGACGTGGTGCGCAATGCGATCCAGATCATCGGCGTGCAACCGTCATTCAAGCTGGTTTCCAGCTTTTTCCTGATGATGTTGTGCGAACCATTCCATTCTCTCAAGGGCGGCCTGATTTTTTCCGATTGCGCGCTGGTGGTAGACCCGAATGCGGAAGAACTATCCGAGATTGCCATGGCTGCGGCCGATAGTGCGCGTCAACTGCTGATGGAGGAACCGCGGGTGGCAATGCTGTCGTTCTCGACCAGCGGCAGCGCCAGCCACGCCTCGGTCGAAAAGGTGACCGCAGCCGCCAGGCGGGTTAAGGAACTCCGCCCCGCACTGGCGATCGACGGCGACGTGCAACTCGATGCAGCGCTGGTGGCCGAAATCGCGCAGCGCAAGGTAAAGGGCTCGACCGTCAAGGGCAAAGCCAATGTACTGATTTTCCCGAATCTGGATGCCGGCAACATCGGCTACAAGATGGCCGAGCGGGTCGGCGGCGCGGTGGCGATTGGCCCTTTGCTGCAAGGCTTGCAGAAACCGGCCAACGACCTTTCGCGCGGCTGCAGCAGCGATGACATCTTTAACGTCATCGCGGTAACCGTGGTGCAGGCGCAAGCGGTCCGGAACTGACAAACCATTGATCCGGAACGAATGAAATTGGAACCGGCCCCCTCGCCTGCATAACGGTATTCGCTTGCAAGCGAATACCGTTATGCAGGCGAATCGCATGTCATCTGAAATCTCTGCTCCACCCCCGGTCCTCTCTCGGCGAAGAGGGAGAAGGCCACGATCCGGAAAATAAAACTCTTTCCGGATCGAATCAATAGAAGCAGCCGCCAGGCCATGCAGGATAGCAATGCACAGCGATATACTCATCCCTTTCCTGGCGGTCATTGCGATTGCCACCTATTTCCAGACCGTTACCGGATTTGGCCTGAGCATGATTGTGATGGGTGCCGCAAGCGGGCTGGATTTGATACCGATGGCTACGATAGCAGCGACCATCAGCTTTCTTTCGCTGATCAACTGTGCGGTCGCGCTGCCCGGCACGCTACACCATATCGACTGGCGCACCACCCGCATCGTGATCTACGGCATCGTGCCGTCGGTCATCGCGGGTGTGCTGCTACTGGACTATCTGGGCGAGTCCGCCTCCCATGTCCTCAAGCTGCTACTGGGACTAGTCATCATCTATGGCGGCATTAGCGTCGTCCTGAAAGTGGCGTCCAGCGCCCAGCCTCCGAGCAGCCGCAGCTTCTTTTTCAGCGGTTTTTTCAGCGGGCTGTTCTCCGGCATGTTCGGCATTGCCGGCCCGCCGCTGGTGTTTCAGTTCTATCGCCAGAAAATCGATCTGGCCAGCATCCGTTACAGTTTGATCTTCCTGTTTGCCATCACCGACAGTATCCGCACGTTCTTCGTCGCCAGCCAGGGCGGCCTGAACACGGAGATCCTGACTCTCAGCCTTGCCGCACTGCCGGCCGTGGCCTTGGCGACTCTGGCGGGCAAGCGCTATCCGCCGCCGTTGCAGCATCGCACCATGCGCCGCATCGCCTGCCTGGCACTGGTTGCGATCGGCTTGTCGCTGGCCGCATCGGCCGCGCAAAAACTGCTCCAGGTCTAGCCCCACGCACGCGGCGAGCCGATCACCGCCGCTTATGCGCGTGCGGGGTGCACCCTAAAAAATACTCCGAAAAATTTTTCTGATAAATATATACTATTACGTGTATTTTTAAAGTGCGCACATTATCATGCGGTAATGTAGTGATTATTTAATATACTCCGCAAAAATATAATATTATATTGGACAATATTTAACATTTCCGACTGCAGCAGCAGTGGCTATCTCGACCATATTTTGCATGCCAGTTTCAACCGGATGGCATTCGGCATCTACATTTTCCTTCGAAGCCATCATTAAATCAACGCTTTATCGGAACAAATTGTTTCGATAATCATTAAAATTCTATATCCAGCCAAATAACTGGTGTATTATTAAATATCGGTATGATTTGTATCGTTATTGATGAAATACGCTCAAACCTCAGACATGGAAATAATGCACGATGTTCTGGTTTCGACCGCAAAGCCGCGGTTCGATTGCCACTCCCATGGGGCTGCGGGTGTTTCCTGTTGTTAAATTTTTGCTCCTTAACCTGTAAGATCGATCCGGCTCACAGCATGAAAAAACATGCATGTTTGTCCGCTCGCCTTGTGAGTCTCTAAAATGCATATCCCTTATTTAGCTTCTGTGGTCTCCACTTGGCATCCCCATGCTGTCAGGCGCAACTGGCCTGGTGTGGCAGTGGCGATTGTCATTGCGCTATCGGCAACATTTATTTCCGCCAGTTACGGTGGCCCGCAATTGCTGTATGCGCTGTTCTTCGGCCTGGCATTTCATTTCCTGTCGCAGGAACCCACATGTCAGCCGGGCATTGATTTTTGCAGCAAAATACTGCTCAGAACAGGGGTTGCCTTGCTGGGCGTGCGCATCACCTTTGGACAAATAGCGTCAGTGGGCGTGACGCCGCTGGTAATCGTCGTCTGTGGATTGCTGGTGACGTTGGGGTTTGGTTATCTGCTGGCAAAATGGTTGAAACGGCCGGTAACCGAAGGTCTGTTGTCCGGCGGCTCGGTTGCCATTTGCGGTGCATCGGCGGCATTGGCAATTGCCGCTGTTTTACCGCAAAACAAGGAAAATGAAAAATTCACGCTGTTGACCGTGGTGGGCGTCACTACCCTGTCAACCCTGGCAATGATTGTCTACCCGCTACTGGTAAAACTTTTTGGACTCGATCCTACTGAAGCCGGGGTTTTCCTGGGCGGCACGATCCATGACGTGGCACAGGTGGTCGGCGCTGGTTACATGATATCGAACCACACCGGCGACGTAGCGACTTTCGTTAAACTGACCCGTGTTGCCTGTCTGGTGCCGGTGGTGCTGGGCCTGTCAATTGTCTTTAAGAGCAAGGATGGAAAGACCGAGCTGGATGCAGCGCCACTGGTGCCATTTTTCCTGATTGGCTTTGTCGGCTTGGTCATTACCAACAGTCTGGGGCTCATATCGCATGACGTTGGCGGCTGGCTCAACAATGCATCGCGCGCCTGTCTGGTAACTGCCATCGCAGCGCTCGGCGTAAAGACTTCGTTCCAATCGCTGGTGTCGCTGGGCTGGCGCCCGGTTGTCATGTTGGTGATGGAGACGGTATGGATTGCTGCGTTCGTGGCGATCGCTCTTATTGTCGCCAGATAATGAAAGCAGCATTCCGGTCTGGCCGCCAAGGCTGCGTGAGCAGGTGTCGATTTCCGCTTCGACACTACCCAGCCTGCTCTCTGAAGGCTCAAAATCAGGCTGATTGGGTCTGAACCGATCAGCTTGCTGCCAGCTTGGCAACATCCCTGAATCTGCTTGAAATCAAAGAGGTTTGCGCAGTTTGCATCAGCAGTGGCATTCCAGGTACATCGGCAGCCAGCTTGAAGACCGATACAGTTTGCAGCAGTCGTTCAGCCTGCTCCTGCATGCTCATCGCAGCCGCTGAAGCTTGCACCACCAGTTCTGCATTTTTTTGGGTCATTTCATCGATCTCTGCAACGACCCGATTGACCTCCTCGATGCCGCCGCTCTGCTTGCGGCTGGCCTGCGTGATATCGGCCATGATGGTGGTGACGCGCTCAATTGAACTGACGATTTCGTTCATAGTGTGACCTGCGGCATCCACCAGCTGATTGCCGACATCCACTTTCTGTACCGAGTCATCGATCAAAGATTTGATTTCCTTGGCAGCGGCAGCACTGCGCTGCGCCAGATTACGCACTTCGCTGGCCACCACCGCAAAACCGCGGCCCTGTTCACCGGCGCGCGCCGCTTCGACCGCCGCATTTAGCGCCAGAATATTGGTCTGAAATGCAATACCGTCGATGACGCCGATGATGTCGGCGATCTTGCGTGAACTTTCCTTGATCGCACCCATAGTTCCGACCACTTGCGACACCACTGCGCCGCCTTTGCCGGCGACCGTGGTTGCGGCGATCGCCAGCAGGTTTGCTTCATTCGCATTATCTGCATTATTCTTGACCGTGGCGGTAAGTTCCCCCATGGAGCTGGCAGTTTCCTCCAAGGCAGCTGCCTGTATTTCGGTGCGTGAGGAAAGGTCGGCATTACCATCGGAAATCTCTCTGGACGCCACTCCAATAGACTCGGTTCCCTGTCGCACATTACCTACGATATCGACCAGGCTTGCATTCATTTGACGCAATGCATCGAATAACTGGCCAATCTCGTCTTCGTTGCGATCGTCAATAGCGAATGTCAGGTCGCCGGTCGCAACTCCCTGCGCCGCCACCACGGCCTGGAGCAACGGTTGCGTAATGCTGCGCGTTATGAGCCATGCGCAAAACGCGCCAATAGCCAATCCAAGCCCGCCAAGCATGGTCAGAAAAATCACCATTTCACGATCGCCGGCAATTGAACTTTCCAAAAATGCATTCGATGCCTTTACCTGGATCTCCACCAGCTTGTTGATTTCATGCAGCGCTTTCTGATTCAGCGGATTGATCTGCTGCGCAAAGATTTTTGACACCGAACCGCTATCAAATGCCATCGCCTGCTCAACGGCACCGGAGATTGCTTGCTGAATCGGGGCCTCCAGCTGTTGGTCTATTTTTGCGATATCGGCAATGATTTCCTTTTCGGCCACGGTAAGCCCAAGTGCGATCAGCTTGCCTCGTGCCGCAGCATAGGCGCCTTGCTGGATTTTCTGGTAGGCGATTTCCTGGCGCATCGCAGCGACATCCGATTGCAGACCAATATTGCGAATCGCGATACCGCCTTCAAACAAACTATTCTTCATCGCAATAGCGAGGGCTTCCTTGTTTTTTGCGCTATTGAGACCACTGATAAGCGCCTCCTTGTTTTTGATGGTCAACATATTGCTCAAGCCAACCATAGCCACCAAAATCGCCAGCACGATGCCAAAACCGATCGTGAGTCGGGTACCGATATGTAGCCTACGCAGGTTCATGATGTCACCCTCCATTTTTTCATGCGGCTGATCGCCGTCAAATTATTGTGGTTTCCCGGATAACGTATAGATCCAGAAAAAAAATATTAGAACCTGAGCCCCCTCACCCAGAGGGAAAAACAACGGCCCGGAAAATCAAATTTTTTCCGGGCCGAATCAATACTGCCGCCGTAAATGCCCTATTTCCCGGCCCGGCTGGCCGCAGCCACGTATTGCGCCAGCAACTTGATCTGCGCCTCGCTCAGATTGGCGATGACGGGCATTTGCCCAATCCCGTTACGAATTGCTTTTTCGACCCGGCTTGCGTCAGGCTTCAGTTCATCCAGAATCGGGCCTATTTCGCCGGTGGCGCCAGCATGCTGCAGCGTATGGCAGACAGCGCACGCCGGCACTGCGGTTTGGGTGAATAGCTGCTTCCCTTCCACCATGATGTCTTGCGCCAGGGCCGCTGTGCCTGCCATGCCGAACAAAGCTGCCAGCAGTATCTTGAGGTGCTTATGCATTCGATTCACCTCCTAGGTTAAACCACGGTAATTTGCAGCGCATGGTCGCGCCAACTACTGTTGTTGTAGCCGCCGGTGTTCTCTACGCCGCGCTCCATCTGCTTGTTGCCTTGCGAGTCAATTGCGCGACTGGCGACGGTGTGTGCGCCTGCGGGTAAATTGACTGCCAGGACAAATTGACGCCATGCATAGCGCCCCAGATCAGGGCCGACAAAACGGGCTGCTTTCCAGGTCTGGCCGCCGTCCACGGAAACTTCCACCGTCTTGACCGCATTCATGCCGCCAAAGGCCACACCCTTGATTTGCGTTACTCCCGCAGCAATTGGTGCTTCATCCGGGCTGGGTGAATTGATCCACGACTTGACGGCCATTTCCCATACGGAAGGCTGGCTTGCATCGCCCTTCTGGCCGACTGGGGAAATGCGGTAGCCGGTCTTTTGGATTGCGGCGTCGGTTTGTTCGGCAGTAAACGCCAGCCGCTTGATGTACTTGATGTTATTCACACCAGTGTAGCCGGGCACGATCAGACGCAGCGGGCCACCGTGTGCCAGTGGAATCGGAATTCCATTCATTTCCCAGGCCAGCAGTGCATCGGCCATGGCAGCAACCGGTACCGAGCGCTCCACCATGACAGACTTTGGATCGAGACCTTCCGGAATTTTTTCTCCACCGGTGCTGGTCATGTAAGGAGTGCCGTCGAGTTTCCCGCCCAACGCTTCGATCACGGTACGCACCGGAACGCCGCTCCATACCACGCAGCCTGCCGCACCAACTTTCCAGCCTGTGCCGCTGGGTTTATTGGGAAATAATCCGCGACCGTTGCCCGAACATTGCAGCACCATTGCAGTAGTTTCCAGGCCCAGGCCCTTAAGCTCCTTGACGGTGAACTTGCGCGGGGTCTTGACTCCTTCGATGCTCACCTCCCAGCCATCGCGGTCGGCCACGATGGAGGCGTCCGGCGCTGGCAGATTGTTGCGGATGTAGAGTTGCTCGCTAGGCGTAATGACGCTGGTGCCAAATGCGCTGCGCTTGGTTTCCAGCGTGCTGGAGGTATGCACGATCATCGCATTCGGGTCTTTCCATGCCACATAAGCCGGTAGCGGCTTGGCCGCCGGGGCAGCAACCGCCTGCGCCAATGCAGTTTTGCTGAATCCGCCAAGGCCGGCCGCTGCTACTGCGGCAGCGCCACCTGCCAACAGGTTGCGGCGTTGTGGATTGCTCGGGTTCTGTAATAATTTCTTTAGCATTGCTGTCTCCTCGTTAAACATTTTTCATCGCTGGAAAAGGCCGTTTTTTTATTCTTGGAAAACGATTGCTTGACAAAATATAGCACCACCAACAAGACCAAACTGGCCAGGCCGAACCAGAGCGACAGGCGCTGTTCAGGATCGGGTGAAAAGCCCATTGCAGCCAGGATGACCAGCATGGTGACAATCGCGAAATAAGTAAGGTAGGGAAAGAGCCACATGCGCACCTTGATGCGCTCGGGATGCTCACGCTCCAGACGGGCGCGAATGCGCAACTGGGAGATCGCAATTAACAGGTAGACAAACAAAATAAACGTGCCGTATGAATTGACGATGAATGGGAACACCACATCTGCCGACACGTATGACACCCCGATCGCCGCATAGGCAAACAAGGTGCTAAACAGAATGGCACGTACCGGCACGCCATTCTTGCTCAGCTTCACCAAAGCGGTCGGCGCATCACCACGGCGGGTCAATGCAAAAATCATGCGGGATGATGCATACAGGCTGGAATTCAGTGCAGATAAAACAGCAGTCACAATGATCGCGTTCATGATGTGTGCAGCGTAGGGAATCCCCATGCCCTCCAGTGCGCTAACGAATGGCGTCGCAATGTCAGACGAGTTCCAGGGCACAATGCACACCACAAAAAACAGGGAACCCACATAAAACAACAGCACGCGTGAAATAACCGAATTGGTGGCACGGGCAACGGCCTTGGCCGGATCAGCGGTTTCCGCGGCAGCGATGGTAACGATTTCGGCGCCGGAATAAAATGCGGTAGCCGCAACGGCGCCGCTGAGCACTGGCCCCCAACCGTTCGGCATGAAGCCGCCATGGGTCAGAAAGTGTCCCAGGCTTGCGGGTGTGTGGTGCAATATGCCGGC
Source organism: Gelidimonas diazotrophica (assembly GCF_055694025.1). Classification (NCBI taxonomy): domain Bacteria; kingdom Pseudomonadati; phylum Pseudomonadota; class Betaproteobacteria; order Burkholderiales; family Oxalobacteraceae; genus Gelidimonas; species Gelidimonas diazotrophica. Next base: position 1,834,980 of record NZ_CM146349.1, on the reverse strand, counting down.
CAAAAACAAGCCACCCAAAGCCAGGAAAATAATAATCGCGACAACTTTAATGGAAGCGAACCAGAATTCAAACTCACCAAATGATTTCACGGAAAACATATTCAGCAAGGTCATCGAGACCAGCAAAACCAAACTTATGATCCATGGTGCAACATCGGGCAGCCAGAAATTGATCAGTTTGGCGCCGGCAATCGCCTCCAGCGCAACCACCACGACCCAAAAATACCAGTACATCCAGCCGCTCATGAAACCGAGAAACTGGGAAACCTTGGGCCGGTCCTCGAACGCAAGTCGCGCATACTCGTAAAAGGAGCCGACAGCGGGCAGCGATGATGCCATCTCTCCCAGCATGCGCATGATCAAAACAATCAAGCCACCGGTCAAAAGAAAGGACAGGATGACCGCCGGCCCGGCAGATTTTGCAACTACGCCGCTACCGACAAACAAGCCGGCGCCAATCACCCCGCCCAACGCAATCATCGTCATGTGGCGTTGCTTTAGTGTGTGCTGCAAACCACAGGAGTTATCTAATTCATTAATCATTTCAGTCTCGTCTCTATAGCTTATGGGCTTGTTTTTTATTTTTACCCATTGATTTATTTGTGTGCTGCAATTTTTGAGAGGAGCGATAGGCGCACTCTCACCCGTCCCCATTTCAGCTGACAAGGGGCCAGGTCACAACGCTTCCAACAGAAAATATTCAGGCAGGCCGGAAGGGCTATCCGTGAAATTGAATCTATCCGGATAACCCTTCTGCGCAGTTTTAGACTTTGCCTTTCCAGGGCACCAGGACGACTTCAAGATAGCGCATCAGGAGATCGAAAATGAAGGCGAAAAAGCCGATCACAATAATTCCCATGATGACGACGTCACTGGCCAGGAATTCCGATGCGCTCAACACCATGTAGCCCAGACCGCTGGTAGCTGCGACCATTTCACTGGCAACCAGGGTAGTCCAGCCGACACCGATGCCGATTCGCATCCCGGTAAAAATTTCGGGTATGGCCGCTTTCAGAATGACTTGCGTAATGACTTGAATCCGAGTCGCACCCATCGAGTAAGCAGCATGAATCTGCTCAATCGACACCGAACGAACGCCGGAGCGCGCAGCGATTGCCAGCGGAGCAAAAATCGCCAGAAAAATCAGATATACCTTGGAGAATTCGCCAATCCCGAACCAGATGATGACCAGTGGCAAATAGGCCAATGGCGGTAAAGGACGGTAAAACTCGATCGGTGGATCGAACAGGCCGCGCGCAACCCGACTGACGCCCATCAGGATACCAATCGGGATCGCAAAAACACACGCCAGAGCAAATGCGCCAAACACGCGCGACAGACTGATGGTGGTATGTTCAAGCAGGGTCGAGCCGCCAAATCCTACTGTGGCCACCAGAATGAACTTATCGAATACCGCTTTGGGAGAGGGTAAAAACAGCGGCCTTACCAGACCGGTTGCGGTTACCGCAAACCACAGCAAAAACAGCGTAATGACGGTCATTGTTGCAATGGTTTTAGCACTCCCCTGTCCGGGGGCTCCAAAAGCTTCACCCGGCTTTGCTGCCTTTTGAGTGAACAGATTGGCCAACATGCCCTTCTGCTTTGCCTTGCTAAATTTTTGATTAGACATGACCGCCTCCTGTCGCATGGGATGAGCCACGCTCATCGCCGTAGATGATGTTCAACACGGTTTCCCGCATTTGGATGAAATCCGGGCTGGACTTGATGGCGCGCGCATCGCGACACTCAAGAAAGCGTTTGTTGAAATCAAGCTCGTAGGTATGGGTAATGCGGCCGGGACGCGGCGACATCACGATCAAGCGATTTGCCAGGAACAATGCCTCGTCTACGCTGTGCGTAATGAAGAAAAACATGGTCTTGGTTTTTTTCCAGATGTCGAGCAACAATTCCTGAATCGTCTCACGCGTGAGCGCATCCAGCGCTGCCATTGGCTCATCCATCAACAACATCGCCGGACCGCATGTCAAGGCGCGTGCGATACCAACCCGCTGCTGCATGCCGCCGGAGAGTTGATAAATCATGTTGTCATGAAAATCCTGCAAGCCGACCAGCGCCAGGTTCTTGGCAGCGACTTCACGCCGTTTTTGTTTCGGCACGCCTTGTAATTTAAGGCCGAACTCGGCGTTCTCGATCACGTTCAACCAGGGCAGCAGTGCGTGCTTCTGGAAAACCACACCACGGTCGGCCCCCGGCCCCTCCACCTTGCGGCCGCCCAGCAGCATTTCACCTTGTGAAGGAGAAATGAAGCCAGCCATCAAGCTCAATAACGTCGTTTTGCCGCAACCGGATGCGCCCAGTGCCACCACGAAGTCACCGCTATTTATTGTCAGGTTGATATTATCAAGTGCATGGACTCGCTCTTTTGCGGTCTTGCCCGGATAAATGACGCTGACGTTTTTTACGTACAAATTTTCCATGATCTTCCCTTGTATCTTTATCAGCAACTACGAACTGGGCCGATCCTCAACTGAAGACGGCACAATCCGCGGCAGTGGCGCTTACGTCACTTCAATTTCATTGCTGCTTCCGCATACTTCGGAGTCACATATTTGCCATAATCTGGCGCAACGACGTCGATTTTCCCCTCGCTCTTCAAAAATTCAGCTGTCGCTTTCAGTGCTTTCGCAACACCGCCGTTAGCGCCGCCGCCCAGCCAGGATGCCGAAGCTTGTTCCTGAATACTTGGATAGCCGTACAAGGCAACAGAGGCAGCGACATCCTTGGCTTCAGCGCCGGTCAGTTTGACATTCGCCTTGACTTGTTTTGAATCGATGGTCCAGGCTGCCGGATTGCTCTTGTAATTGGCATCGGCAGCTGCCGTGATCTTGACAAACTTCGCCATGAAATCCGCATTTGCCTCAGCCCATTTGCGGTCTACTGCTACGCCGTCGAATGTAGCTTTGCCTTTCTTGCTGAGTTCTCCGGAGGTAACCATCACCTTGCCGCTCTGCTTCAACTTGCTCAGCGCAGGGTCCCAGACATAAGCCGCATCGATGTCGCCACGCTCCCAGGCCGCCGAAATCTGGTTCGGTTGCAAGTTCAGCAGTTTCACTTCGCTCGGCTTGATACCCGACAGTTCGAGAAAGAACATGGTGTGAAAGTGCGTGGTGGATGCAAAAGGAACACCGATTTTCTTGCCCTTCAGGTCGGCCGGTTTGTTGATTCCAGCGCCATTACGAACCAGCAAGGCCTCGGCTTCGTTAATATCGTCCAGCACCCAGAACAATTGCACGTCAACACCGCGGCTGACCGCCGCAGCTAACGGACTGGAACCAATGACGGCGACTTGCACATCGCCTGATGCCAGACCTGTAGCCACTTTTGCGCCAGAATCGAATTTGCGCCAGTTGATCTTGTAGCCGGTAGCCTTCTCGATGTCACCGCTATCTATCACAGAAAGAAAAGGGCCATTAATGGGCTGATAGGCAATAGTGACCTCTTTCTGTTGCGCCCATGTACCGCTTGCAGCAGTCATGATGCCCAGCACTAAAGTCGAGCCCGCTACACGTTTGATTGTGCTTATATAGTTAGTCATTTCGTCTCCATCTAGTTGTTATACAAATGTTATGCAGATAAATTATTTGTCAGCTTATGCCACTAGTTTTTATTTTTAAGCTTCAGTCCGACTGCGGTTGGCCGGAGAGCCTTAATACAATTACTGAGCCTCGTCTTTCAGGTGATACCAGCGATACAGGAGGCTCTGTCCCAGACGACGAAACGGAGCAAAAGCTTGTGACTCGACCATTTCCAGCACATTAGGGAAAGGCAACTTGGAATCGAAAATAGGCAACTCCGGAACCCCCTTGTCGCCAGCGATGCACTGCGCCATGCGGCGTCCGGCTTGCGCCGAGTACATCACGCCGTTACCGCCGTAGCCAAGTGCGTAATAGATCGTTTGCTTGGGATCAGGTTGCACGATGCGCGGCATCATGTCGTGACTCACATCAACCCAGCCCCACCAGGAATAATCAATCTGGATTCCTGTCAGTGCCGGAAACTTGCGATGCAGGTCGCCAATCAATAGATTTTCGTATTTCTTTTGCGGTGCATCGGTGCCGGTGATAGCGCTGCGGCTGCCGATCTGCACCCGCCCGTCAGGCATCAGACGATAGTAATGCCGCAGCACGCGGGTATCGGTGATCACTTGCGTAGTACGAAAATTGCAGGCTTCCCGCTCGGCTTCGGTGAGCGGCCGGGTGACGATGGAATTCGACAGGATCGGCAACAGGCGATTCTTGAGCTGCGGATGCAAGCCTTGCGAGGTATAACCGCCAGTGGCAACAGCCACCGCACGGGCCCGCACCATGCCGCCGGGAGTCTTGAGATAGTGCACCCCATTGCGAGTTTCCCAACTTATTACCGGACTGGATGGATGCACCTTGGCGCCCAGCGCACGGGCTTTCCTGAGGTAGCCGAACGCCAGCTTGCCGGCATGAATGCCGATACCTTCCGGCTCGTGCATTGCACCCATCGCCTCTTTGTCATCGACATACTCGCGCTTGACGGTATCCGCGTCGAGAATGCGCGCATCGTACTTAAAGACTTCGCGCAGCAACTTAGCCTCTTTTTCCAGTGCCGGCATGACTCGTGCGCGGTGCGCTATATATAAGTGACCACCGGGCTGCGGATCGCAATCGATATCCTTGATCAGTCCTTTGAAAGTCTCCATGGCGTCGCACATTTCCGCATGCAGCTTCAGCGCGGTGTCCAGTCCGTAGCGCTGAATCCACTGCGAACGCTTGAGACGTCCCGAGTTGCACTGGGCCTGTCCGCCATTACGCGTACTGCAACCCCAACTGACCCGGTTGGCCTCCAGCACGGTAGCTTTGATCCCATGCTCCTGCGCGAGGAAGATCGCGCAGCTCAGGCCAGTGAAGCCAGATCCTATGATGGCAATATCGACATCAATATCATGCGTGATAGGACCATCGTCCGGTGGCGGCTCGCCGGCGGTGCCTATCCAGTAAGTCGGCGCATATTCCCGCCCTTGCCCGGGACTATCGGAAGCCAGCGGGTCGTACGCCGGGTCATACGGTTTCGATGGGGAGGTACTGTTGCCGCAATCCGGCAGCCGTTTGTCGACAGTTATATCCATGATCGGTCCTCAATTCAGTCGCGATGGTTATATGGACTCAGCTGCCAATCTTGGCGACTGGAGGGCGATCTTTGCGGAAAGCGTTTTTCACACTAATCTTGCCGTCGCGGAAAGTGAAAATATCCACCATGCGCGCTTCGATCCGGGTGCCGTCGGCCTTGGTCCCGCTGAAGGTGCATTCGGATACGCCGCGATCGCCACAGATAAAATGGCTGGCATCAAGCCAGGCTGCGTCAGGGAAAGTCTGCCAGGCAAGCTGGAAACCAGCGCGCACTGCCTCGCGTCCCTCGAAACTCTTGCCTAACAATTCAGGTCCGGCCGCAGCGTGGAATGTACAATCCTCCGCCATGAAATCCATCAGCGCATCAATATCGTGATGATTCCAGGCTGCACCGAAAGCCTGAAGAAACTCCTTTGTCACGGCATTCCTAGCTTGGTGTTGTTGATTACTCATGTTCTTGTCTCCGAAATTAAATATTTGCAAAAATGGTACTTTATATTCTGAAATTTGATATTTATATAAATTTAGTACTATAAGCAGGCCATGTCAATAAAATGTCTCACAAAACGGTATGTTTTATATTTTTTTTCGAGATGCATTGTTGTTGCATCCATCAAATATAGCCATATACCTAAGATCCATCCTGGAACTGCAACCACCAGAACGCAATATGCGGTGGATCAAGAGCCTGCAAGCTTGACAACAATCATTGCAAGGCCCTTTTTTCTGTCATCAAATTTCAGCACGCACTATTCAGCCTGCACGTTCTCAGACGTAATCCTTGTATTTTTCGAGCAAGCGGATAGGTTTAGAGAGTGCATCGCGGCGGAACGGATCGCCCAGTTCCCGGGTGCACATGATCTCGATGATGGTGGTTTTGCCCTGATGCATCTGCATGTCGATCGCTTTCTTCAGCGCCGGGCCGACATCTTCGAGCTTGTCTACCACGATGCCCTCAGCCCCCATCGCTATCGCAATCCCGGCAAAGCTCTGGTTATCGAGTTCACCAGCGACAAAGCGGCGGTTATAGAAATCCACCTGATTCTTCTTCTCCGCACCCCACTGACGGTTATGGAACACCACTGCTGTTACCGGAATGTTGTGGCGCACGCACGTCATGGTTTCCATCAGACTCATGCCCCAGGCGCCGTCACCCGCATACGACACCGCAGGACGGTGCGGCGCCGCCACCTTGGCGCCGATAATAGTCGGGAACGCATAGCCGCAATTGCCAAAGCTCATTGCCGCAAAAAAGCTGCGTGGCTTCTCGAAACGCAAGTAACTGTTGGCCACCGAATTGATGTTGCCGATATCGGTCGACACCATCACATCTTCCGGCATCGCCTTTTCCAGTTCGCGCAAGACCTGACGCGGATGCAGGTACGTGCCGCCGAACGGGGTTTTTTCCTGTTTCTGCTCTTCGATCATGTCCAGGCTGAACGCATCCTTCTCGTGGCTCCAGCCATCGAGCTCCTGCTCCCAGGCAGCCTTCTCGGCCTGGATCGTCGCTGCCCGTGCGGCAAGGGTAGCGTCGCAGGCCAGCGTCTTGCCCGCCAGGCGCTGGGTCAGCGCAATCGCAGCGGCCTTGGCGTCGCCGCAAATACCGACTGAGATCTTCTTGACCAGCCCCAGCATTTTGTGATCGGCATCGATCTGGATGATCTTGGCATTCTTCGGCCAGTAATCCATACCGTGTTGCGGCAAAGTACCGAAAGGTCCCAGGCGCGAACCGAGCGCAATCACCACATCGGCCTGCGCGATCAGCTTCATCGCCGCCTTGGAACCCTGGTAACCGAGCGGGCCGGCCCACAATGGATGGCTGGCCGGAAAGGAATCGTTGTGCAGATAGCTGTTGACCACCGGTGCGCCCAGACGCTCGGCTAAAGCCTTGCATTCTTCGACTGCATCGCCCATCACCACGCCGCCGCCGGAAATGATGACCGGGAACTTGGCATCAGCCAGCAGCGCAGCCGCTTCGTCGAGGCTCTTCTCGCCGCCAGGACCGCGATCCAGACGGCTCGGTTGCGGAATCTCGGCCTTGATTTCACCATAGAAATAATCACGCGGAATATTCAACTGGGTCGGGCCCATTTCCGACATCGCGCGGTCAAAGCAGCGCCCGGTAAACTCGGCCATGCGGGCCGGATTGGTCACATGCCCCTGGTATTTGGTAAATTCTTCAAACATCGGCAACTGATTGGCTTCCTGGAAACCGCCCAGGCCCATGCCCATGGTGCCGGTTTCCGGCGTGATGATGACCACCGGGCTGTGGGCCCAGTAGGCCGCGGCAATCGCGGTGACGCAATTGCTGATGCCGGGGCCGTTCTGGCCGATCACCACGCCGTGGCGGCCGGACACGCGCGAGTAGCCGTCCGCCATGTGACCGCCGCCTTGCTCGTGCACCACCGGAATTAAGCGAATGCCGGCAGGAGCAAAAATATCCATCGCATCCATGAAGGCCGAGCCCATGATGCCGAACATGTCGGTCACGCCGTTGGCAACCAGTGTTTCCACCATCGCTTCGGACGGTGTCATCTTCTGTAGACCAACGGTAACGGTGCGGTTGGCCTGGGGGGTGTGATCGGTCATAATATTTCGTCTCCTGTTAGATCTGCATTATTAAAAACGGTACTTAAAGTTCCAATATTTAAGATTAATCACAATTTAAGACCTCGCATTACAAATGTCAAATGAATTATCTAAATATCGGTACAATTTGTGTTTTAAAATGAAATTTAACTATAATTGGATATTATGAATATGATCCCCGCACGAAAACCGGAGCATGAAAAGATTGAAGGCGATACGCCGACAATGCGATTGTTCTCGCTACTGGAAGTGATCGCTGAAAAGGATCAATCCTTTTCCCTCCAGGGAATGGTCGAGGAAACCGGCTTGCCCAAGCCGACTGTGCATCGGATGCTGCAACAACTGGAGAGCGTCGGTGTGCTCCAGCGCGAAGGTGACGGCCGCCATTACAGCACTGGCGTGCGCCTGCGCCGTTTGGCGTCGAACTTACTAATTAACAACACTTACCATGGCGCGCGACGCGTTGTCCTGCGTCAACTGGTGGAAGAAGTCGGCGAAAGCTGCAATCTGACCGCATTCACCGGTAGTGAAGTGGTGTATCTGGACCGGATGGAGACGGCCGCGCCATTACGATTCTATTTACAGCCCGGTTCCCGGGTGCCAGCCTATTGCTCATCGAGTGGCAAGCTATTTCTGGCCCAGATGAGTCCGGCGCAACGACGACGTCTGCTGGCGCATATGCCGCTAACTAAGTACACCAGCAAAACGGAAGACGATCCAGTCAGACTGGAACTGGAACTGGACACTGTACGGCGCAACGGCTATGCGATCGATGACGAGGAATTTCTGCCTGGCCTGCTGTGCGTGGCGGTCCTGGTTCCCTCCCCGGCCGGCCGCTCCAATCTGGCAGTCGCCATACAAGCCCCGATCATGCGCCTGACGCATGAAAAGGCATTGCATTTCCTACCTGCATTGCAGCGGGCAGCGCAAGCGCTGGCAGCGATTGAAGCCGATACCGCGCCGCCATCGGACCCCAAACCATAAACCAAAAGAGACAGGATCAAGACGTGCTGACACTCCCCCATTCGCCCACTCGCTGCACGCACGCCTTGCCAGTGTTGCGCAAGCCAGAGCGCACCTTGCTTCTCGACGGGAGCCTGCCGTGACGGATCTGACGCATCTGAAACCGGATCACATGGTGTCGATTCGGGCGCTATTCGGCATCGACTCAGATCTGATGGTCCCGGCATTTCGTGAGCGCGACGATCATGTGCCGGATATCGACGACGCGTATCGCTTCAATAGCGATGTCACCCTGGCAATTCTGGCCGGTTTCACACGCAATCGCCGGGTGATGGTGCAGGGACTGCACGGAACCGGCAAATCGACGCACATCGAACAGGTTGCCGCACGCCTGAACTGGCCGTGTGTCAGGGTCAATCTGGACGGGCATATCAGTCGCCTCGACCTAGTCGGGAAAGACACCATCGTAGTCCGTGAAGAAAAGCAGATTACCGAGTTCCAGGAAGGCATCGTGCCGTGGGCGCTGCAACGTCCGATGGCGCTGATTTTTGATGAATACGACGCCGGTCGGCCCGACGTGATGTTCGTCATCCAGCGCATCCTGGAACGCGACGGCAAATTCACTCTGCTCGACCAGAACAGAGTGATCCATCCGCATCCTTATTTCCGGCTCTTTGCCACCGCCAATACCGTCGGCCTGGGCAATCTGAATGGCATGTACCACGGCACCCAAGTGCTGAACCACGCCCAGATCGATCGCTGGAATATCGTCGCATCGCTGAACTACTTGCCGGCCGCCGAAGAAGTCGCCATCGTGCAGGCGCGCGTGCCGGCTCTGACGAATGAAGCGGGACACAAACTGGTCGCATCGATGGTAGCGGTGGCCGAATTGACCCGCAAAGGTTTTGCTGCCGGCGATCTGTCGTGTCTGATGTCGCCCCGGACCGTGATCACCTGGGCCGAGAATTGCGAGATATTCCCCGATACCGCGCTGGCCTTCCGGCTCTCGTTTCTCAACAAGTGCGATGAGGCCGAGCGAGCGCTTGTCGCCGAGTACTATCAACGCTGCTTCGGCCAGGAATTAACGGAATCGCACCAGAACGAACTCCAGGGCGCAGTGTGAGCCTGCCGCAGGACCGGGCGCGCCAGCAACAGAAAATCGAAGACCTGTGCGCGGCCATCATTCGCGCATTGAGCGGCCAGTCTGACATTCATTATCGTGGGCAACGCCTGCATAAAGGACAACGACCGCTCCCGGTGCATGCGCCACACCTGCAACCCGACCCGGAACAGGACGATTTTTCGTCGTTCCGGGGCAGCGCAGACAGCATCGCGTTGCGCCTGCTGCACAGCGACCCGGCGCTACATCGCCGGCTCTGCCCGGTCGATCCGGTCGAACGACTGGTGTTCGAATTGCTGGAGCAGTTGCGGGTCGAAACCATGGTGCCCGAAACCATGCCGGGCATGACGCAGAACCTGCGCCATCGATTTTCTGCCTGGTCGCATGCCTTCCATCAGTCCGGCCTGACCGAGAGCAGTTCCGGCATCCTGCTGTACACCGTGTTCCAAATCTGCTGGTCGCGCCTGACCGGCCAACCGGTGCTCGAAAGAACAGAAGACTTAATCGAGAGCACCCGTGCCGCGATCGCACCGATGTTGGGCAAGGATCTGCTGGGCATACGCCGCAACTGCGGCGATCAATCGGCCTATGCGCAGCACGCGCTGGCGATCGCCGCCATGGTCGGTGAAATGCTCCGTGCTGCCGGCACCGAGCAGGACGCCAATCAAAAACCCAATCAGAAGGAAGACCTCAAGTCTGCATTCAGACTGCTGCTGCAATTCGACAGCGACGAAACTGACACCATGGCCGTGGCGGCTAGCGGCCAAAGCAAGGTGCTGGAGGATGCCCAGCACGGTTATGCGATTTTTTCGACCCAATACGACAGGCAGGCGGAAGCCGGCTCGCTGGTGCGCAAGGCGCTGCTGCGGGAATACCGCGAACGCATCGATCATCGCATTGCCGAACTGGGCATCAACATCCCGCGCCTGGCGCGCCAGTTGATGAAGTTGCTGGCTCTGCCGCAACGCGACGGCTGGTCGTTCGGCGAAGAAGAAGGCACTATCGATGGCCGCCGTCTGGCCCAACTCATCACGTCACCGGCCGAGCGTCGCCTGTTTCGTCAGGAACAACACAAGCCCGATGCCGACTGCCTGGTCAGCTTTCTGGTCGACTGCTCCGGCTCGATGAAAACCCACGCAGAATCGATCACCATCCTGATCGATGTTCTGGTGCGTGCGCTGGAACAGGCCGGCGTCAGTAGCGAAGTGCTGGGCTTTACCACCGGCGCCTGGAACGGCGGCCGGGTCCGGCGCGACTGGATGCGTGCCGGATCTCCCAAAAATCCGGGACGACTGAATGAACTGCTTCACATGGTATTCAAGGGTGCAGAGCAGACATGGCGACGGGCCCGGCCCGATATTACCGCGCTGCTGAAAGCCGACCTGTATCGCGAGGGCATCGACGGCGAGGCGGTCGAATGGGCCTGCCGACGCTTGCAGCTGCGCAACGAAAAAAGACGGATTCTTGTGGTCATTTCCGACGGCTGCCCGATGGATAGCGCCACCAACCTGGCAAATGACGAGTTCTATCTTGCCCATCATCTAAAACAAGTGGTGGCCCGTCAGGAACTGCGGGGCGAGGTGGAAATTTGCGGATTAGGCGTTGGCCTCGATCTCAGCACCTACTACCGTCGCAGCCTGGCAACCGATCTTCCGCACTCGCTCAACAATGCGCTGCTCTTTGAAGTCGCGCAATTGATCGGCGCGCCTCATCGGCAATAGGGCGGCAACACTGCTCTATATTGGCTCCATTGGGCGTCCATATATGTTGCACGGATAGCCAGAAGACGAGTTGACAGCGTGACGAACGCTGGTGCCGCATCGCACGGATCGTCGGCCAGATAGATGCTGCTGATCGCCGCCTTCGATTGCGCCAGGATATCAATCATTAAAAGTAACTATTCAGCCTGCACCAAGAAACTTCCAAACCGAAGTGGTTTTTTGTAGGAGCGCACCCGGGCGCGAAAGCAGTCGCCAGACTGCAGCCGTTGATCGCGCCCGGGTGCGCTCTTACAACATCGTACCATTCCGCTCTTAATTGCCTTGCCGGCTGAATAGTTGCCATTAAAATATACACATTACTGTATTTTACAGATCGCTTTAAATATATGCGGAAAGTGCCATGTTATATAACATACCCCCGCTATTTACATTACGCGCCGCACCCCGCCAGCGGCGACGATGGCGATGCAGCCGATCTGCTCCAGCATCCTGGCCGAGATTGATGCGACAACACCCCGGAAAATAATATTTTAAATTAAATGGAATAAAGCGCTGCAATCCACGTTTACCTATATGTAAGCCCACTGACTTAAGCCCTCTTAACCTCATTTACGGAATGATCATCATGAAAAAAACTCTTTTCGCTGTACCGGCCATGGCCGTAATCGTATTAATCTCCGGCGTCGCATTCGGCCAAACTGCGCCGGCAATGAAATCAGACGGCATTCTGGTCAATGCAGCCGGCATGACGCTATACACGTTCGACAAGGACGTGGTAGGCAGCGGTAAAAGCAGCTGTAACGGTCCATGCGCTGCGATCTGGCCGGCCGTGCCCGCTTCAAATGCACAAACTACTGCTTCGTACTCGGTTGTTACGCGGGACGATGGCGCAACGCAGCTTTCCTACAATGGCAAGCCACTTTACCTGTATGCAGCCGACAAGAAGCCGGGTGACCGTGCCGGTGACAATTTCAAGAATGTGTGGCATGTGGTCAAGGATTGAGCACAGGTGTTTTTCGCAGCGCGATATAAACTTGCTTGATTGATTGATGCTTGGAGTCTTCCATGCAAGATGCCCATACCAACCTGCTTGCCTGCATTCCCCGCCTGCGCCGCTATGCCCGTGCGCTGGTGGGGGACCGCGCCAGCGCTGACGACCTGGTGCAGGACACCATGGAGCGTGGCTGGAACAAGTTATCGTCATGGCAACAAGGCAGTGACATGCGTGCCTGGCTGTTCGGCATCATGCACAACCTGCATGTGGACCAGATTCGAAAGCCGTCGGTGCCGACCGAAGTATTGGACGACGACACCCCGATACCTTTTGTCAACGCCGCTCAAACGGATGGACTGGAAATACGCGATATGGAATCCGCACTGCGTCTGCTGCCGGCCGAGCAGCGTGAAATTCTGCTCTTGATTGCGTTGGAAGAAATGACGTATGAGGAAGTGGCGTTTACCTTGCGTCTCCCGATAGGAACAGTCATGTCGCGCCTTTCCCGCGCGCGCGAAAAACTGCGAGCTTTAATGGAAGGACGCACTGTGGTATCGCCATTAAAGGTGGTCAAATGAATACCTTGCCTGTTACTGAAGCGGATTTGCATGCCTATGTCGACGGTGTGCTGCCGGCGTTCCGACGCGCCGAGATCGAAGCTTATTTGGCATCCCGGCCAGACGAGTCGGAACGACTGCATGCCTATCGCGCTCAAAACGATGCGCTGCGTGCGCTGTTTAACCCGGTACTGGATGAACCGGTCCCAAGCCGCCTGTCCAGCGTGCAACGCCAGCATTCGTGGATGCTGCAGCGCTTTGCCGCAGGTCTGGCCATTGCTGTCGTCAGCGGCAGCGCTGGATGGCTACTGCATGGACCAGGTGGAGGCGATGAACAACTCGCCCGGAACGCAGTTTCGATTCCTGCCCCAATCCAAAGAGTGGCTGGCCTGGCGCATCAGGCGGCAATCGCCCATGTTGTCTACAGCCCGGATGTGCGACGCCCTGTCGAAATCGGTGCCGACCAAGAAGATCAACTGGTGGCCTGGCTATCGAAACGGATCGGCAGCCAGATCCGGCCGCCCAAACTGGGCAAGCTCGGTTATGAATTGATTGGCGGGCGTCTGTTGCCCGGTGAAAGCGGCCCAGTCGCGCAGTTCATGTATCACGACGCGACCGGTCAGCGCCTGACCCTGTATGTCTCGACCGAACAGGCGCAAAACAAGGGCAGCGGTTTTCGATTTGCGCAGGAGGGCCCGGTGAACGTCTTTTACTGGATCGACGGTAAATTCGGTTATGCGCTTTCCGCAGGCATTAACAAAGGCGAGCTGTCCCGCATTGCTATGGCCGTGTACGAACAGCTGGAAAAACCATCATGAACAAAGCAATGCAAACTTCAGCAACGCAGGCTTGGCGGAATCGCCTGGGCATATTGAGTGCGGCATTGTTGCTGGACGCCATCGTCGCGCCTGCCGGCGCGCAGGAAATGCATCGCCATCACGCTGCCGCAGCGGAGCAATCGCCGCCGTCTTTCATCGCCAGTAGCGCGAAACCTTTTTCGGTCCTGATGGATGACGCGATGGCCGTGATGGACCACGGCATGAAGCGCGCGACGATGAATGGCATTCCCGAACACGATTTCGTCACCATGATGATTCCGCATCATCAGGGCGCGATAGACATGGCTAAGGCGCTCCTGCTCAGCACCAAAGACCCCGAATTGAAAAATCTGGCGCAGGGCATCCTGGCTGAGCAGCAAAATGAAATCAAGCTGATGCAGGTCTGGCTTGAGCGTTATCAAGCCAGGCCTGCACGCGCCCCTGATACTTCCCAATCATCAAACCAACGCATCAAGAAGAAAAACTGAACCATGAAAAAGCTTTCTATTCTGTTCTCACTCGCCGTTGGCGTATCCCTGGTCAACACCGCGTGGGCCACTCCCGGCGCGCAAGACCGCGTCTACACTGCGGATCAGAACAGCAACACGGTATCGGTAATCAATCCCGCCACCAACACCTTGCTGGGCCAGATCCGACTAGGCAACCAGCGACCTGACATCCTGTCGCCGCTCTACAAAGGCGAGATCAACGTGCACGGACTTGGATTCTCGCCGGATCACAAGACCTTGATCGCGATTTCCAACGGCTCCAATTCAGTCGCGTTCATCGACACTGCCACCAACAAGGTCAAGGGCATCACCTATATCGGCCGTTCGCCGCACGAAGGTTTCTTCACTGCAGATGGCCGCGAAGTCTGGGGCGTGGTGCGCGGTGAGAATTATATTTCGGTCATCGATCCCACCTCGTACCAGGAGATGCGTCGTATCGAAACGACAGCCGGTCCCGGTATGGTGCTGTTTCATCCGAACGGTAAACTGGCCTTCGTCGTATCGAGCTTTAATCCGGTGGTCGAAATCATCGATGTGAAAGAGCACAAGGTCATCAAGCAGATCAAGGTCGTCAGCCCGTTCTCTCCGTTCCTGCAATTCACGCCGGACTTCAAGGAAATGTGGATGACGCACAAGGATGTGGGCAAAGTCACCCGCATCGACACCGACAAACTGGAAGTCAAAGGGGTGTTCGATACCGGCTTCATTACCAACCATCTGGCTTTTGCAAAAACCGGCAGCGGTACGCATGCGTACGTGACGATCGGTGGCGAAAACGTGGTCAAGGTCTACACCACCGGCGACACGCCAAAGTTGGTGGCGACGATTCCGACCGGCGCGTTGCCCCATGGCATCTGGGCATCGGACGATAGCAGCCGGATCTACGTCGGACTGGAGAATGGCGATGCGGTCGATGTAATCGACACCGCCGCCAACAAAGTCATCGCGCATGCCCCAGTAGGCCAGGCTCCGCAGGCTTTGGTGTATGTGTCGAAGGCAGTTCCTGAAGGCGATGGACTAACGAATCTGATGCCACGTAGCAATAGCGAACCGATTAACATTGCGCTGAAAGCCGTCGCAGGCGACGCGAAGGGCTTCATCGTTTCACGCAATCTGGGCGTGGTCGATGCGTTGGAAGTGTCGCTCTTCAAACTGAAGCCGCAAACCGTCTATAGCGTGTATGTCACCGGCCAGAAATCGCCGGTTGCCAGTTTTAAAACCAATGCTATGGGTGGCGCCAATGGCACTGCAATTGGACCGCTGCGTGAAGTATCGAATACGTTGTCGGACAAGAAGGCGACACCGAGCAAAATCATTGTCATGGAAGGCGATGCAGCCGCTGATGCAACGAAGGCGGTTCTGGTCAGTGCAATATAGCAAGGTTCCCGATACTCAATTCCAACCGATAACACGCTAGTCAATTCGAATACCGCAATACCGCTAATGCAGACAAGACAGTGGGCGAATACTCGGATAATTCTGTGCGCTCACTTCTATTGAATATGTCCCATCTAACCTACTAACTGCCCGTCTTATCGTCGATGCTCGGTTGTCCCGCTCCATACTTCACAACCAACAGCAGACCGCCCGCCATCGCAAGGTTTTTCATGAAGCTAATCATCTGCATTTTGTCGCCAAAATTAGTGTGCGCGATCAAAGCCGTTGCCACGCTGAATAGTGCCAGAATGGCGGCCGCCCAGCGCGCTTTGAACCCGAACAGCAAAGCAAGACCGCCACCAAACTCGACGAGTATGACGAGCGGGGTCAGCACATCGGACATAGGTAAGCCCAGCGAAGAAAAATATCCCACGGTTGCGCCATAGCCCATAATCTTGCCAAAACCGGAGATGATAAAAATCTGAGCCATAAGCGCTCGCGCAGCGATATTCAATAATTTATCCATGGTGTTCTCCTTTTTTTGCAGTCTCGGATGTCAGATTGCCGATCCTACCGATTAGTGTGGCAGTTACTGGCGCAATCCCCACAAAGCCGAGAATATTCCGCTCGATCGATTTGATGCTATATGGATTAATTTCACTAATTAATCCAAAAAGTATATTTAAAGACCGGCAATTAACTTTGATCAACCTCAAAGAACTGATTACTTGCGCCTGCTAGTGTTTATGGACTATCGGCCAACGTGTCATACGGAAGAGCCGTCAGATTCCATCCCTGTTGTCGTCTTTTAGTGTCTTAAAAGAGGCCCACATGAAAACCAATGCTTCTGTCGAAAATAGATTAAATCCTAAAAATAAGCGTGTAGTCCTGGTGTTGCAGGGTGGCGGTGCACTCGGCGCCTACCAAGCTGGGGTCTATCACGCGATGCATGATCACAATCTGATCCCCGACTGGGTGGTAGGAACCTCAATCGGCGCGATTAATGCCGCTCTTATCGCTGGCAATAACAAGGCTAATCGACTGGCGCGGCTAAAAGGGTTTTGGGATCAGGTATCACTGCAAGATAGTGTTGATATGCGCACAGTGCCGGATGCGGTACGGCGCATGAATATTCGCTTATCGACGCTCGATACCATGGTACGCGGCATACCTGGTTTTTTCTCGCCCCGTTTGTCTAGCCTTTTTGCAACAGGCATTCCGGTAGCACCCGAAGCTGCGAGCTTTTATGACACCAGCAATTTGGCCGATACGCTAAACGATTTGGTTGATTTCGACTATCTGAATGCGACTAAGCGTATGCGGCTGACAGTGAATGCGATGAAGGTAAAAAGTGGAGAACTGGTCAATTTTGACAGTGCGAAACAAACTATCGGCGTCGAGCACATTATGGCAAGTGGCGCACTGCCGCCAGGTTTCCCGCCGGTTCGCGTGGACGGAGATCTTTATTGGGATGGCGGCCTATATTCAAATACGCCTCTTGAGACCGTTTTGCGCGACAAGCCACATGTCGATGCATTATGTTTCATGGTGGATTTATGGAGTGCGCAAGGAAAAGAACCGGCCACACTGGACGAAGTGTCAACGCGAGAAAAAGATCTGATGTTTGCATCGCGCTCAATACGCCATATGGAAGATTACATAAACATGCATAAACTCCAGCGCATTGCACGCGATCTATATGAGCGCTTACCGTCCGGCCAAAAAAACAAGGCTGATCTGAAAGTGTTGTCCACCCTCGGTTGCGACACCACGCTTCATATCGTGCGACTTTCTTATGCCGGACGGGACTGGAACATGGGGTTCAAGGATATCAATTTTTCAAGGGGGTCCATTGAATGGCGCTGGGAGCAAGGTTATAGCGACGTTAGCCGGGCTATTGAAATCTCCGGATGGCTTGCTGAGGTATCTTCAGACACCTCTCTGGTGGTCCATGAAATTATTCCATGCGCCACAGAGTGTGATGCAAAAAAATGAGCTTCGGGCCGGATGAAACCAATTTCAAATATGGCTTTTTATTGCTGCGGCGTACGGATGCAGGATGCCGCACAAACAAGTCCCGTATGTGGCGATGCGTACGCAAAATTGTTCATGGATGAATATGGGCGGCGCATTTACAATAAATTCAAAGGGGAAATATTTTGCAACGCCAGCATTATTGTCAGGCACCGCATAATCGATGATGTTTTACGTAAAATGCTGGTTTCCAAGCCCAATTTGTGCGTTGTAACTATAGGGGCCGGCTTTGATAGTCGTCCTTATAGATTAGCTGGAGGCACATGGTTTGAACTGGACGAGCCTCAGGTGATGAGATACAAAAATGCACGATTACCGATTGCCGAATGCGTAAATCCACTGCGCCGTATCCCAATAGATTTTTGCACTGATTCACTGGAAGAAAAACTCGCCCCTATTTCGCATAGAGGTCCAATCGTATTCATTCTTGAAGGCGTCTTTATTTATCTAAATGAAAACGAGATCAGTAAATTACTTCAAATATTCAAGTGCCTATTTCCAAAGCATCAACTTATTTGCGATCTTGTGAATCGCGAGATGGTCGAAAGTTACGGACAAAAACTGAAAGAGATAGCCGCGAAAATGAAGGCTTCTTTCAAGGCAGTCGATAATCCTGAATCTATATTCTTAATAAACGGCTATAAAGTCAAAAAGAAAATTTCCATCGTGGAGGTATCTGTAGATCTCGGGATAAACAAAATTCCGAAATATATTATGAGATATTTTTTTAATCGAGAAATTAAGGGTAACTCGGTCTATGTGCTGGAAAAGTACGCTCACCAAGTGTGATTTAGCGATCCAATTCTGAAGAAAACAAGAGCGCACACTACGCTTGCCAGACGCTGGCAGCACCGGAGTTGGATGGATTGCGCAAGTTCCGTGCCCAGGCTTGCAGGCACGGAAGTGACAGTTGTTACAAGAGATGCATTTGTTTGGCCGCTTCGGTCAATCCGGCGCGGAAATCCGGATGGGCAATCGAGATTAGTTCCTGCGTGCGCTGTTTCGCCGACTTACCGCGCAGCTGCGCGACACCGAATTCGGTGACGACGTAGTTGATGTCATTCTTGCTGGTGGTCATGTGGGTGCCGGACGTGAGTGTTGGCACGATGCGCGTAATGCTGTCGTCCTTGGCGGTAGACGGCAGCACGATGAACGCCTTGCCGCCGCGTGAGCGATTGGCGGCGCGCACGAAATCGACCTGGCCGCCGCTGCCGGAATACGGCAGGTAGCCAAGGCTCTCGGACCCGCACTGGCCGAGCAGGTCGATCTGCAGCGTGGCATTGATCGCCACCAGATTGTCATTTTTCGCCGCGAGGTACGGGTCGTTGGTGAAGTCGACCGGATGTATTTCGAGTGCCGGGTTGCGGTCCATGAACTGATACAGTTTTTTCGAGCCAAGCGCGAAAGTGGCGACCATTTTTCCCGGCATATAGTTCTTTTTGCGGTTGGTGACGGCGCCGCTTTCGACCAGCGTCAGGATGCCGTCGCCGATCATCTCGGTATGAATGCCCAGGTCGTGTTTGTGGGTCAGTTGCATCACCACCGCATCCGGGATGCCGCCGTAGCCGATCTGCAGCGTCGAGCCGTCCTCGATCATGTCGGCGACATATTTGCCGATGGCTTCCTGCACCGGGCCGATTTTCGGCAAGCCCACTTCCAGCACAGGCTCGCTGCTTTCGACCAGAGCCGTCACTTGCGAAATATGTACATGGCAATTACCGTTCGCGAACGGTACGTTTGGGTTCACTTCCAGCACCACTGCGCGTGCCTTGGCGACCGCTGCCATGGTGTAATCGGCACCCAGGCTGAGTGAAAAATAGCCATGCTGGTCCATTGGTGAGGCCATCGAAAACACGACGTCAGCCGGAATCTGGCCGCGTTCGATCATGCTGGGCATTTCTGAAAAATAGTTTGGAATGAAATCGATCCAGCCGTTCTGGCCGCCAGTGCGCGAGGCGCCACCGAAGAAAAACGCAACATGGCGTACATGGTCGACCGTTTCCGGGTCGATGTAGCCATACTTGCGCACCGCCAGGATCTGCCCCACCTTCACATCATGGAAACGTCGCCGCTGTTCTGACAGCGCTGTTAGCAGAGTTGGCGGCTCGCCGACACCGGTGGGGACAATTATGAAGTCGCCGTTCTTTATCTGGCCGATCGCATCTTCTACGGTGCCACGTTTTTTTTGGTACAGGTCCTGGACTGACATGGTGCGCTACGCTCCCTATCTGGTTGTGTGGGTGTGCTCCTACAGCCGGGCATTGTAGTCGAAACAGGGCCATACGCTTACACGTATTGATGATATGCAAATATTATTGGCATAACTATGTCCTGAATTGCATAACGCCCGAGTTCAGAGCACCGGCTTCCAGGAACGCAGCGCAGGCCAGGCTGTTGGTGGCTGCGGCAGCAATCGCTTCGGGTACGGCCTGGTCCATCAGGCCGCCCATATCCATGGATTTGCTGATATTCCAGTTTTGTCAGAATTGCATGCATTCCGGTGTTTATCAACACGGCAAGCGCGCTCTGGGAGTTGCCTGCTACCGGTATTTTTTTGCATGAAGAGTAAGGAAAGCGGTTTTATTAAAAAAATATACTGATTCATGTATTTTAATATCCCGCAATGTAATAATGCGGGAAACAGCATGTTTTAAGGCATACTCCCATCACATTTGATGTGGTGCAGATATGGAAACAAATCTGTTTCGCGCAATTTACGCACCATGTAGCGGCTGATATTGATCTCTTCGGCCCAGAAATCCGGCAAGTTAGCCTTGCGTATCAGTTGCCACATTTTCATTCTCTAATTTGCTACCGAGGCTAAACGACGTTTCAGGCGTCGGTCGCGGGCATTGCCCCATTCGCTGTCACCGTATTCAGAAACATGCGTCATCTCACCGGCGCGATTTACGCTGTATTCCTTGAACACGACTTTCTCGTCGAGATACACGTTGGGCGAGATTCGTGTGTATTCGAACAACACGCTGCGTATCACCTCTGCTCCGCAGCAGAGGTGGCTACCGTGTCCGATCCAGGTCGGGCCGACGATATGGCAGCCCGCCTCGATGTGGCAGCCGGACCCGATGTACACCGGCCCTTCGATGATCGTGTCTTCCCAATCGATACGCGTATTGAGACCGACCCAAACTCCGTCTGTGATCTGGAGACCCGGCACATCCATTTGCGCTACCTCGCCCATCAGTACACTCTGAGACACGGTCCAGAAATCAGTAACGCTGCCGATGTCAATCCAGTTATAAGTGCGTTTCTGCGCATAAAATGGCAGCCCCTGTTCCACCATCAACGGAAACAAATCGGAACCAATATCGAATACCTTGTCGGCAGGGATCAGGTCGAGCACTTCCGGTTCAAAGATATAAATGCCGGTACTGGCAAAATTCGAGCGGGCCTCCTCCTGCGTTGGTTTTTCTTGAAACGACAGTATTTTGCCATCCTCGTCTGTGAGCACCACGCCGTAGTCGGACACCTTGTCCCACGGCACTTCTTTTGTGATGACACTGGCCAATGCGCCCTTGCGCTTGTGTTCGAACAGTGCGGATTTCAGATCAAGATCGATCAACGCATCGCCGCACAAGACGATGGTGGTTTCATCAAAAAATCCACCAAATTCCTGAATCTTTTTCATTCCGCCGGCAGAGCCGATCGGTTGCGGCACAACTTCGCCATCGTCGTTGGTGTAACCCTCAAAGGAATAACCGATCTGGACCCCGAATTGGTCGCCCTCACCGAAGTATTCCTCGATCTTCTCGTGCAAATAACTCACGTTGACCATGATGTCGCGAACACCAAACTTGGCAAGATGCTCCACCAGGTACGCCATCACTGGCTTGCCCAGGATCGGAATCATCGGCTTGGGCAAATCGTAGGTCAAGGGACGCACCCGTGTGCCCTTACCTGCTGCAAGAATCATCGCTTTCATTTTTTCTCCATTACATCAAAAATTATCAAAGCCGACACCAGCAGACGACTAACGGATCTATTTATTGCTTATTGCTGCAGTTGGCTGTCTTGCACTCCCAACGCCACGCGTCTTCGATGATGGAATCGAGCTCAGCATGACGCGGGGTCCAGCCCAGGATGCGGCGCGCTTTGGAAGCATCGGCCACCAACCTGGCCGGGTCGCCTGCGCGACGCTCTGCATCGACCACATCGATGCTGACGCCAGTTATCCGCTGCGCGGCATCGATCACCTGCTGTACCGAAAAACCTTCCCCATTGCCCAGATTGAAACAATCGCTTTGCCCATCATTGTTCTGCAAATTCAGCAAATTCAGCGCCAGTAAATGGGCCGAGCACAAGTCGACAATATGGATGTAATCGCGGATGCAAGTGCCGTCAGGGGTGTCGTAGTCGCGGCCGAACACCGCGATATGCGGGCGTCGACCGGATGCGGCTTGCAGCACCAACGGAATCAGATGGGTTTCAGGTGCATGCCGCTCGCCGAGCAAACCGCCAGGATCGGCACCGGCCGCGTTGAAATAGCGCAGGCAAACATACTGCAATCCAAAAGCAAGCCTGTAATCGGCCAACACTTGCTCCACCATCCACTTCGATCGCCCATACGGATTAAGCGGTCTGGTCGGGTGCAGTTCATCGATTGGCACATATTCCGGTTCGCCGAAAATGGCGGCAGTCGATGAGAAAATGAAGCGCTTCACACCATGCGCCAACATCGCGTCCAGCAGGTTCAGGGTATTGGAAAAATTATTGCGGTAATACTTGTCGGGCAGCTTCACCGATTCGCCTACCTGAATAAAGGATGCAAAATGCATCACCGCATCGGGCTGATGCAGCGCAAATACATTGTCAAGTGCAACCCTGTCAGCAAGATCGCCTTCAACAAACTCGCCACCCAACACCGCATCCCGGAAACCGCCCGAAAGGTTATCGAAAGTAATGACCTGATGCCCGTTGGCAAGCAGCATCTGCACCATATGAGAGCCGATATACCCTGCTCCTCCCACCACCAATACTTTCATGAATAACCCTTTTCAAATTTTGCCATCTATTACCTATTACCAATTTTTTGCGCCAGTGGATCGCTGTAACGATATTTATGGCAATGCAAAAGAAACCGGACAATATCGACCGTGTATCGACGCAATAAACGCCGCGGCTCCAGGCAAAGGCGATAAAACCATTCAAGCCGGAGTCTTTGCATAAAAATGGGCGCCCGGGCCTTATCGCCGGCCCAAAAATCGAACAATGCACCGACACCAATCACTACACCGGCGTTTAGCGCGTGGCGATTATCCAGAATCCATTCTTCCTGAATAGGATTGCCGAGCGCCACTAATACGACCTCTGGCTTGGTTCGATTAATCGTATTAATTAAATTATGTTCTTTCTGTATATCTTCATACCCATCACAGACGCCGACAATTTTTTGTCCTAGCTGATGGCGGGCATAATCCGCTGCTTTTTGCAAAACATTCGGCTTCCCACCCAACAAAAAGACGCGCAGCGGCCTGGCAGATCGATTAAAAAAATACGGCGTGAAATCAGTGCCATTTAAATTTTCTTTAAAACGTTTTTTCTGCATCAACAGAGCAGCAATATCCATCCCCACACCATCATTGACGACTATTACCGAGTCATCACGCATCCGGTGCAATTGGCTTCGGCACTGCACAATGAAATTGGTATTTGCAAAAAATAACGCCACCTTATTTTTAATCTGCAACTCCGCCAACAGATACTGGGCCAAACTATGAGAACTGGTTTTTCTAACTAAAAAACCGGCAATTGGAATAGTTTTTTTTGATTGCATAAGTTGCTTTCATACTTGTTCATATCATTTAGGGCGGCTTAAAAAAAACGATCGCACACCCATCCACACTCCGGCTGTATTTTCCGGACTTAAACTAATAAGCTCGCGGCGTTTTCACACCACGCGCACAGGAAAATTTTGGTTTTTTTACCAGGTAAGAAGGCACAACTATTTTTATAAGTGCGAACACATTCTGCGTGATGTAGACAACACTGATAATTTCAAAGCGTCGCGGTATTTCCAGCCTTCTGTACAAGGATAGTCGTGCTACCACGACATTGTCTGTGTGATGCCACACATAGATCGACGCGTTGGATTACTTAAGGAAAACGCAATCTCTTGAAATTTCTCTATTAAGGCAAACGATTAAATGAGCGGGATAGCGCGGGGAAGAAATGAAAAAACATGGCAGATCGTTTCATTGGCATAAACAATATATTTCCTCGTTTTTCGACACAACGTCTTTCACAAACTTCTTGAAGACTTAAAAATAGAGGAAATTTAATACTGATAGTTCAACATTGATACATTTCGTCACACATTTGGACGAACGAGATGATGCCAATCTACCATGCGCAGATTGGCATCATGCCGCTTCCAACATACGGCCAATATAAGGGAAGTACAAAATTAAACAGAGTGAAAGCAGGCCATCCAGCGTCGATATTTGCATCCAACGCTGTTCCAGTTTTTGGCACGAAGACGCTTTACAGAACCGCTGTCAGCGCCGCCCAATCGCGAAATACTCAATACCGTGACTGCGAACTTGCGCGGGGTTATAGAGATTGCGACCGTCGAAGATGGTAGGCGTTTTCAATGCCGCTTTGATGGCATTGAAATCCGGCACCCGAAATTCTTTCCACTCGGTGACGATCGTTAGCGCATCCGCGTTCTTCAGGGCTGCCATCGGCGAGTCGGCATAAATAAGGCGTGGATCTGCACCAAAAATACGTTTTGATTCACGCATTGCCACCGGATCGTAAGCCGTTACTGTTGCTCCCATATCCCACAGGCCTTGGATTACGACACGGCTGGAAGAGGCGCGCATATCATCGGTATTTGGCTTGAAGGCCAAGCCCCACAGTGCGAAATTCATGCCGCTCAGATCGGCGCCAAAACGCGCCCTGATCTTATGCAGCAGCAAATGTTTCTGCGCCTCATTGGCATCTTCAACCGCTTGCAAAACTTTCAGACCGGAATCGTTTTCATCGGCGGTGCGAATCAAAGCCTGCACATCCTTCGGAAAACACGAACCGCCGTAGCCGCAGCCGGGATAGAGGAAGTGAAATCCGATCCGTGGGTCGGACCCGATGCCGATCCGGATTTGCTCGATGTCCGCCCCCAGCTTATCGGCCAGATTGGCAAGTTCATTCATGAACGAGATGCGCGTTGCCAGCATGGCATTGGCCGCGTATTTGGTCAGTTCGGCTGAACGTACGTCCATCACGATGACACGATCATGATTGCGAATGAACGGTGCATACAATTCGCGCATCAAAGCAATCGCCCGCTCATCTTCCGCTCCGATGACGACTCTATCGGGACGCATGAAATCGTCTACCGCAGCGCCCTCCTTGAGAAATTCGGGGTTCGATACGACAGAGAACGGCAGATCGATATTGCGGGTGGCAAGCTCCTCCTGCATGGCAGCCTTGACCTTGTCAGCGGTGCCGACCGGAACCGTGGATTTATCGACGACCACCTTATATTCAGTCATATACCGGCCGATGTTGCGGGCGGCGGCAGTGACATACTGCATATCGGCAGAACCGTCTTCATCAGGCGGAGTGCCAACGGCAATGAACTGCAAGACGCCGAACGCGACGCTATCTTCGATGCTGGTGGTGAACCGCAAGCGACCGGTGGCCACGTTACGCCGCACCATCTCCAGCAAGCCGGGCTCATGGATCGGAATATTGCCCTCGTTTAAAATCTTGATCTTGTTTTCATCCAAATCCAGACACAGCACTTCATTGCCCATTTCAGCCAGGCAGGTGCCGGTAACCAGTCCCACATAGCCGGTGCCGATGACAGTTATTTTCATATTGTGATTCTACTTTCGGTAAATAAAGTGAAGAGCGATACTGCGTCAATCCCATCTAAACTCTTTATGGTTTGCCATAATCTTTTGGCAAAAACTGCAACTGATCCCATGGGAAGCCATCCAGGACCCTCGGAGAACTGGTGCCATTGAATAAAGCGGGATAGGGATCAGGTATTCCCAGTGCCGTGTAGGATTTCGGATTTTGCGCCCGAATTGAGATTGCGCCGGCTTTATCCCAAACCACGAAACCATACTTCTGCGCCGCCTTCGCAATAATCTTTGCGACTGGGTGCATGTTGAGATTATCCACATTCACGTTCGGATTGAGGCGAAAACGCAAGCCTTCGGGAATCCGGTTTGGTACTTTTGTCGGGTTGTAGCCATCTGAACGATGCGCTGGCCATGACTTCACGGTGAAATGCTCGGCGTCCACCAGCGAAATGCCGATTACATGGCGAATCTCGCCACGGCGTAATTCTTCTGCCGTGATTTGACCACCGATAAAAGGCAAACTGGTCGCGGTGGTGCCGTAATGATTGGGGAAGCTGCCATCGCTCTTGGTGGCATTGCTTAAGCGTCCACCCCAGCATGCTTGCCAATTGCCACCGACTTTGCGGGCTTGCCAGAATTCCCAAATCGTATCGGTTGAAGGCTGATAGATCGCCATTTCTCTGTCTGTGCCATCGGCCGGTTCAGCATGGGGAGGAATCGGAACTGCCGCCCATTGCTGCGCCAGGTTCTTGTCCGTGAATGTCTTTTTTTGACAATTCCATTCCGTGACCCGCGTCACAGGAACATTAGCGCCGACCACGAACACCGGACTGGCGTAAGACTTGGTGTTGATGTTGACGTTACCGTAATAGGACTTTTTTTGTCGCAAGAACTCACTGACAAACGCGACGGAATTGGCATGCAACGGCGCATCTTTCGGGATCTGAGAATACCAAAAACTGTCGGACGCGAAGACTTTGTCGGTAAACAATGTCTGTGCGGCACTGGCATTGGGCGAGGATGCAGCCAAGACCGCCGCAAGTAATGTAAAGGCGGTAAAGGCGGTCAAAGCGGTTGCCACATGTCGCTTCGACTCTGTGGCGCCTGCTGCGGCAGCGGCTAATGCTTGCTGGCCGGGCGCGTAGGAAAATCGTGATGCATGATTTGATTTCATAATTATTCTCCTTGTATTTCAGCTCTGTTTCAGCTCCGTGTTGTCACATAAATCAAATGCTTTTGCGCACCCGATGATTCAAGGTTCATCCCGGTGGGAGCGCACCCATTCAACTTGACGGCGCACTAAAAATTTCATATATAGCGGGATTTTCGACAGAGCGTAAATCGGTGCATACGCCAGATTACGGAACGTCAGGATGCCGCGCCCGAACCTGGCCCATACCAGTAGTACTGCAAGGCCCAATAGGGCCGGATTAATGATGGCGAGACTCCAGGGCAGCGCATTGCCAGTCACGGCCATTAGCACCATCCCCAACAAACCAAAAACCAGCACCAGCAAAGTCAGTAAGGCCAGCGGCGGGACGCACATATCGATAGTCAGCGCAGCCAAGTCCCGATTCCTCGTACGCAGGCTTTCGAGTAATAGCCGTGGGCCTTCCTTGAGCATCATGCCCAGATGTCCATGCTCCCAACGCGTGCGTTGCGACTGCATCCCTTCCGCATTTACCGGAAACACGCTGGTGACCTGCGCTTCAGGGCAAAACAGCGGCGCCTGGCCCAAGCGTGCAAAATCAAGACCCAGCTTCAGGTCTTCGACGATATGACCGCTTGCCAGCTCTGCCTGCTCGATCAACGGCCAGGGAAATGCCATGCCGGTACCCATCAATTGACACGGCAAACCCAGGCGCTGGAAACCCAGTGCTCTGGCCCAGTTTTTCACGCTCCAGGCAAATTCGGCGACCTTGGTCTTGAGGCTCGCCCCGGCTGGCGACTGCATCATATACAAAGCCTGCATGGGCCGGTTGGCGGCCAGGCTCCGACACGCCAAAAGATCGAGTGCACCATATTGCAGCAAGCAATCGGCATCGATGATGATCACTACCGCGGGCGGCGCCAGCGCCAGATGGCGGACACCAAAATCGAGCGCATACCCTTTGCCGCGTCGCTCTGGGTCGCACCGGGCGATGACGTCGGCCCCGGCTGCCAGGGCGGCTGCGGCAGTATCATCGGTACAGTTGTCCGCCACTACCAACACCCGGTCGCCAAACTGCAGTTGCACCTGGATAGCGAATAAGGTTGCGGCGATGCCGGCGGCTTCGTTGTGCGCAGGCACCAAAACCGCGATCGATGGCCGATAGCCGCCGGAAGCTGGTTTCCTGCGTTCGGCCGGCAGCGCAATGGCAATCTGTATTGCGAAAACGAATACCGGTACCGACAACAGTAACAGCAATAGTAGGAAAATCGTTTCAAACACAACCATAACGTTCACTCCACTTGGTCAGGGACAAGCAATACTGCGGCTGACGCCGCTTCACTGGCTGGAGCTGCAGCTGCAGCCTGCCCGGCGCAAAACAGCTGCGCCAGTTTTGCCGCTTCGATATCGACCGAATGGCGTTCCAGCACGCGTTGGTAGCCTGCCTCGCCCATCGATTCCAGTACCGCAACAGGCGTCGCCAAAAATTCCTCCAGCGCTGCTGCCAGCGCATCGACATCCCCGGCAGGAAACAGCCAGCCGCTCTCGCCCGGACGCACCAGTTCGGGTATCCCCGCCACATAGGTGGTCAGTACCGGTCGCCGCAAGGCCATCGCTTCCATGATCACGACCGGCAGCCCTTCGGCGAAGCTCGGCAGCACCAGCGCCCGCGCCGCCAGAATTTCTGCTCGTACCTGGTCGCTGCTGATCCAGCCGGTAATGCGCACCCTGGCCTGTAGCCTGCGCTGCACGATTAGCGACTCCAGTTCGGCCCGCATTTCTCCGTCGCCGGCCAACACCAACTCGATCTCGATGCCCTTGCGGACCAATTGGCTGACCGCGTTCACCAGCAGCAATTGCCCTTTTTGTTCGCACAATCGTCCCACGCATACCACGCGAGGTGCGGCGGGAATCGGCACCGCAGGCACCGCATGGAACACCGGCTCAAGCCCGCAATGCACCACATGCACCTTGGGCCAATCGACATACTTGACCCAACGAAATAGCTGACTACGGCCAAAGGAGCTGATCGCTACCACGAAAGCGGAGCGACTGACTTTCTCCTTGATCCCAAGAAATTCCGGTTTGTCGAATTCTTCAGGTCCATGCACGGTAAAGCTGTAGGGCGGGCCACCCAAGGTCGTCGCCAACATCGCCACTTCCGCAGAATTGGTTCCAAAATGCGCATGCAGATGGCGCGCACCTAATTCGCGCAACCAGGGAACGATGCGACAGGCCTCCGCCAGGTAGATCAGGTGAAACGGCCACGGCCGATCCGCCCGCCAGCCCATTTTCAGCGCCAATCGCAATGCTTGAAGAAACCGCAGCGGACTGGCTGCGAGCATGCGCATGCTCGCAGCCAACAAGCTTGCCATCCCGTCTTGCAAAACATAGCGCGTGCGATCACGCTCGCGTAGGTCCTCATCGTCCACCAGTTCGCCGTCCCAGCCACGAACCGCGATCCGCTGGACGTCGAACCCCTGCCGCTCCAGCGCGAGAATTTCGCGCCGGATAAAACTATGGCTTACTTTTGGATACTGATTAACCAGATACGCAATTTTCATTCGTTTCGTTTTATCCATAAAATACCTTCACCTTCACTACGTGGCGCATTTCGAAAGAGTAATTCTGGCCGGCGCCCCGACCGCTGTGGCGCCATCGGGGACATCGCACAACACAACCGCCATTGCCCCGATCTTGCAACCATTGCCGATGCGGATACCGCCGAGAACTTGCGCGTAGGCGCCCAGTTCGACGTTATCTCCGAGCACCGGAACCGGACCGCCTTCCCGGCGATTGCCGATAGTTACACCCTGTCTTAGCGTGCAGTTCGATCCGATTACCGTTTCGGGATGAATGAAAATTCCACCAAAATGCCATATACGCAAGCCTGGTCCAATCCGTACCGACTTGGGCAGACTCACGCCGACGGTCGTCTCGACCACACGAAACAGCAGCCAATACCCGGTCGTCAACAGGCGCTTGACCAGGCCCTCGGGGCGTTGGTCTAAACGCCGACCGAAACGGTAAGTCCACACCGCCCAAATTGATTGTTCCTGCAAGAAGGGGCGAGATACGCCGTACCGCTGCAGGTCGGCAGACCAGTCTGGATCACGCGCCATTGGCATCACCTCCCATGTTTTTGTCCGATTTCGATTTCGCGTCAGCCGCCACCACCGCGCATGCCGAACCTGCGATAAACCAAAAATACCAATTGAAAGCCAGATACGCGGCCATATTGTCTGAGAAGGAAACCATCAAATATTGAATTACCAGCAATATCAGAACGAAGCCGCCCAGCTTATTGATCGGCAGCATCTTCCTGAGCAACCATAACAAGCGCCCGAACAGCCACACATACGCGAGCAAACCGAGCGCACCCAATTCAAAAATCCACTGGACGTAAATATTGTGGGCATTGAAATTGGTTTTCCCTGCAAGTGGAAAAAACGTTGGGGAATAGCGTTGAAATGAATCCAGACCGTATCCAAGCAGGTAATTCTCCGGGCGCATCCAATTAAAGGCGGACTCCCAGAGATACACGCGCCAGGCGAACGAGTTCAATTTTGCATACTGGACGACTTCATTGCCGGCACCCAGATCAAGCAAACGATCGCGCACGCTCGGGATCAGCAAGGCAAGCAAAGGAAGCAAAATCAGATACAGCAGATATCGCCGCTCAAAAAACAAGCCGTATGCGGCGAACAACGAAAAGCATGCGATCCAGGCGCTTCGGGTTTGCGTCAACATCAGGAACGCAAGCATCAGAAATGTATACGCGGTTAATATCACCCGGTCCCGGTTTGACAACGTATAAGTTGCGCTCTTGAGCACGTAAAAACCCAAGGAGACAACCAGCGTCAAATAGAATGCAAAGATATTCGGATGCGAGAATGTGCTCATCAGCCGTGCTCCATGTGGCCCGGTAATGCCGCCGTGCAGCGCCATATCAGCCAGGGCATACAGTGCCGGCAACACCGAAGACCACAAAACGACCCGTACGCAGCGCTTGAAATCGTCCGGCGACCGGACCACATAAAAGGCACTGACAAAAATCGCAAAATAGGAGATCAGTGCAAGCAGGACACGGATCGCAGCGCCTTTTTCCGGGGAGATCACGACACCGACGACTGCCAGAATGAGAAACGGAGCCCACATCGAGAGCATTTTTTTCGGCACGAAGCTTGGCTTCTCGACTACCAGCAGCAATGCAATCAAAACCACAAAAACATTGATCAAGCCACCCACGCCGATTTGCATTGCGCCCAAAGAAAACCGCGTTGATTCAAAGATTAAGTCACCGGAAGACCTGAACAAAAGTATCAGCATCAGCAGCATTACCCGGCTGTACAACAACAGCAGGCCCAAAAGGAGCACCGCAGGCAACGCCATCGAACGCGCAATATTGTCATCCATCGCGCCCACATACGCCGGCAGCGACAGTCCCACCAGAATGGCAATCAGGACAAGCGCAGCCACAGAGAACTGCCTGGACGATAAAAAGAAGCGTTTTTCCATAAGAATACGACCTTCAGGCACGACGCAATGCATGCATCTTCATCATCAAGAACCTTCTTGATACACGCAGCATCAGGTGAGCAGAATCTTTCACTTCAACAAGCGAGAGTCCGCAACGCAAGCGCTTGAAGCCGCTTGCAATCGCGTCGGGAACACTGCCCGCGTCGGCAAATACCCGCATGAAAAAGCCAAACGCGCGACGCCGGTACGGCAGCGCCAATGCCGAATAATCGTGCGCATATTTCTTCAGAATGCGTCGGTGCCCCTGAATCACGGAGCGTGGATTAGTTGAAATCCGAACCTTGTCGGAGGCGCTTAGCAAATAGCAGACTGCGTATTCGCGCAAGCAATGCACCGATGCGCGCCGGGTCAGGCGGATGAACAAGTCCCAATCCTGGCAACTGCGAAATGATTCATCCAGTGCCCCGACCTCGATGAGCAAGGACTTGCGCACGACAATATTGGAAAAAGTACCCATGAAGTTCTTTACCAGCATCTCTTCGAAGCACTCGCCCTCGATTTCGGGGTTGATGCGCAAGGTTTCAGTGCCGTCGTCATCGACGCAAGAAAGCCAGGTGTAGCTCAGGCCGCATGTCGGGCCAAGCCGCCGCAAGGACGCAATTTGCTTTTCCAGCTTGTCCGGCTGCCAGTAATCGTCGCTATCGAGGAAGGCGACGAACTCGCCTTGCGCGATCCGGATGCCGGTATTGCGTGCGACTGCCCCGCCTTGGTTGGAGTCATGCGCGATGTAGTGGATGCGGGAGTCGGAAATGCGCAAAACCTGGGCCCGCGTATCGTCGCTCGATGCATCGTCAACGACAATAATTTCGAAGTCTGTGAAGGTCTGCTTCAGTGCGCTTCGGATGCATTGCGCGATGCAATACCCTCGGTTATACGAGGGAATGATGATGCTAACGACGGGCATGGCTGGCGTGGTAGACGTGGTAAGCATGCGCAATCCTTCTCCAGTGATTCCAGTAATTTCGGTAATATTGCCGGCGATGCTCATGGCAACAATCCGGAGGGCTTGAGTTTCAAAATGGGCTGTTTTTTAAAGCCGTGCAACATCCAGGAGCTGATTGTGTTTGATTCTGCCGGACGCACACCATGGCGCACAGCGTAGGAGCAAAAGCGTGCAGCCATCGTTGCCTTTGCTCTGTTGGAAATCACCTTGCGAAAAGCCAATTCGCGCTCCAACTCAACGCTGGCCGGCACAATCTGCACCAGGACCTGGCGCAGCGCTGCATATTCTGCAGAAAAATCGGTCTGTCCCTCGATCTCGAACAAGCGCTCGCCATGGTTGCAAAACGGTGCCGGATCAAGCTGCGTCACACCATGCACAATGGAGATGGATTCGGCAAGATAGCGGGAGATATTCAGCGCCACCTGCATTTGCGCCAGGTGTTTGGTGGCCCCGACGTTGGCGCCATGCCATCGGTACTGGATCAGGCCGCGGTCGATATTCATGCACGGTGCGACCAGTGCCAATTGTCCGAACAAGAAGTAATCTTCCGCCAGCCCCGGAACCTGCAGCCTGCGCTCGGCCGGCACCGCGCCGATGAAATCCTCGCCATAGCGAACACCCGGCCCCCCTGCCCTACCTAATCGACGCATCCCATCGAGCCGCATCGCGGCCGCTGGATGGCAGATCGGCGTGCGAAACAATGCACCTGCGGCCACTCCATGGCGTCCGGTGGGCATATCGATTTTTCCTATGATCTTGCCGCGCGCATCGATGACGTCGCCCAGCGAACCCACCACCACCAATGCACTATCGGCTTCAAATGTGCGTGCCAGCACTTCCATGCGCTCCGGCAGCGAGACATCGTCGGCATCCTGGCGCAACACATATGCGCAATCGCACAGATCCAGGCCGCAGTTGAGTAAACCGGACAGCCCTTGCGCCTCAGGGAAACGGCGAACGATGACTCGTGCATCGCGTTCGGCATAAGCCTGTGCCAGTTCGAGACTGCCATCGGTGGAGCCGTGATCCAGAACGATCAGACGCCAATCCTTGAAAGTCTGATGCACGATACTGTCGATCGCCTCGGCAAGAAAAGCGATGCCGTTTTTTACCGGCAGCAATACGTCAAAAGTGGCCATCTACCCCTCTACTTTCTTCTGAAAACCTAAAAATGAGCGCAGGCTGATGAGTTGCGGGCGCAGCAGCAACAGACTTGCCACGCCATACGTCGCAGCGCCCATGACGACCATGATCAGAAATGCCAGCAAGGCGTTAGGGACGGAAGCCGAGACGGTTTCTGCCATCGCAATCACCACAAAAGCCATGAAAACCGACGCTGCAACGGCTGGCGCGATACAGCGCATCAGCGCGCCCAAAGTGATGCCTATCATGCGTCCGCTGAAATACAGGGCGGGGATTGCATTGAGGATGTTGGCCGCCAGATATGCGGCCGCCACACCTTCGATACCCCAGCGGGCACCGACCACAAAAGCGCTGACCTGCAACACCGCTCCCAGCAGACCCAGCCGCAGCATCAGACCGGTACTGCCGCGTGACATCAGCACCGTGCCGGTAGTGCTGACTAGCGATTGGATGAAACCGACCGGCGCCAGCCAGGCAAGAATCACCGCCGATGCGTGCCATTTCTCGCCCAGCAACAGGTTTACAAAGGGCTCTCTCAGGGCGAACAAACCTGCCATCAGCGGCGCCGTCAGGAAGGCGATGAAGCCGACCGCCTTCAGGTACAAACGCGCCACATCGGCGACATCATCCTGCTTGCGGCTCATGATCGGGTACAGCACGCGCGACACGACAAAGGTCATGTTTTGCAGCGGGAACAGCATCACCCGATATGCCATCGAATAGACTCCCAACACGGCGGTGCCGAGAATTCTGCCGATGACCATGCTGTCGGAGTTGCGGGAAAAATACAGCACGACATTGAATAGTGACAAATTGCCGCTGAAGCGGGCGATCGATTTGAACGCCTGCGCGCTCCAATGCATGCCAGGGCGAAATGTCGAACGCAGCACGATGATGGTGGTCGACACCAGAGTCGCGGCAATGATCTGAAATACCAGGCTCAGCACACCGGCCCCGCGCCAGGCCAACAACAGCGCGACCGCCAAGCCGGCCAGTGCAGCGACAATCTCCGCGCTGGCCACGATCGAGAACTTCGACTCACGTTCCAGCAAAGCCTGGTGCAACACGCTCAAGCCGGTCATCGGAAACACAAACGCCAGCAGGTACAGCACGTTGGCCAGCCCAGCCTCATGAAAAACATGTGCCATCACCGGCGCGGTGGCAGCAATCAGAACCCCGATCAGCAGCCCAAGACCGACATTGGTCCAGTGCACCGTGCTTGCCATCACCGGCGAAACATCTTTGGCCTGAATCACGGCGGCAGCCGTTCCCATATCCCGGAAAAGATAGGCGAGATTGGTCACGATAGCGGCCAATGCCATCAGACCATACGCTTCGGGCGCCAGCAATCGCGCCAGCACGGTCATGCTGACCAATTGCGACACTACCCTGGCCGCTTGCGACAGCGCGACCCATCGTGCATTTGAAATTGTGGACAACGTTTATCCTTATTTTTTCTGTGTGACTGTTGCTGTGCAGGTTCATCATGGTGAAAACGATGTCCACGAAAGGCACGTAAAAAGGTGGCAATGGAGTGCTTCGGAACCGCTGCCCAGGTTGCCAGGCAAGGGCTCGATGCCTATTTTGTACTTACTGGCGTATATTTTGTTACCGCAATGAATATATGCGGAAAATGCCATGAAAATTGCTATACCCCTTGTTTTTTCGAAACTCGTCGGGCTTTGAATCCTGTTCGTGTCTTTCGTGGACAATGCGCTGCATCAACTGTGGAATTTCTTATTTGCACAGCTTGCGTTTAACGTAAGAAATCCTTGCATGAAAAGCCGGAGGAACCCACATTTCGTAAAGCTGTCTGGGAGCGGGAAAGCGGCCTAACTTGATAAGCAGGATAAATAGTTTTTTATATTCCGGAGGTAAATTGATCGCTTTGCATAGCGCAAAATATCCACGCAAAATATTGTAAAAACGTCTGACCAAATCACCCAAAATTGGCGCAACCTGCACCCGGTTTATTTTGCAATAGGACGCAATCGATTCCAGCGTGCGCAGATAGCCAATCGCATTGCGTTTCGATTTCGGCAGCGTCATCGTCGATTCCAGACGGATGCGACGTTTGAAGAAAACTTTGCTAAGACAGTGCGACACACCGGCAGAACAACTCAGCCGCATGATGATCTCTTCGTCTTCATGCACAATATTCATGAACGACAGCTTGTTGTCATCCCATAAAACTTTTTTGGATAGATACAGGCAGGGACTAGCGAAATAGACATCCCAACGCAGCATGAAACCTGTCGCTTCAATGCCGGATGGATACTCCATGTCAATTTTTCTGTCATACGACGGCATGTAGTCCGATCTGCATCCGTCATCCAGAAATGACTCGCCTGAAAAATAAATGATGTCGATCTCGGGCTTCCGGCGCACTAATGCATGCATCGATTCGACAAAATCCGCATTGAGTAAATCATCGGAATCAAAAAAATACAGATAATCGCCGCTGGCCTGAGACAAGGAAAAATTTCTGGCACACCCTTGCC
Organism: Gelidimonas diazotrophica; assembly: GCF_055694025.1. Classification (NCBI taxonomy): domain Bacteria; kingdom Pseudomonadati; phylum Pseudomonadota; class Betaproteobacteria; order Burkholderiales; family Oxalobacteraceae; genus Gelidimonas; species Gelidimonas diazotrophica. The sequence continues at coordinate 1,799,079 of NZ_CM146349.1, read as the reverse complement.
CATTATTCTCGGTGTGGAAAATTTTTACCCCGGCGATATCCTGGTATTGGTCGATCAACGCTCCGGTGCCGTCGGTACTCCCGTCATTGACAATAATAATTTCATGAAATTTTTCGGTTTGATTCAGTAAAGAATCGATCGCCGCGGCAATATAATTTTCTACGTTGTATGCCGGTACGATTGCAGTAATCTTAGTTTTATTTTGCATTTTTTAATCCATCGGCCGCCGCAAGCGGCTTTTTATTCGCTTGCAATCCAAGGAAAAAACGTGCCATAAGCGGCGATTTTTTCAGTAACTCATGGACCAGATAGCACACCACCAGGGCCGCCACGATGCGCGGCAGAGCCTGTTCTATGCCGAGCTTTTTCCCCATCATCAGCTGCACAAACTGGTGCAGGAACATGATCGTCATCGAGGCGCCGCCAATCGCCGCAAGGCCGCGCCCAACAATGTTTGACTGCAGGCGCCGGGCGATCACTGCCAGCACCGCTACACACGCCAGTGCGCTGACGAACGTGACAACAGGGAATCCGTAGTCAACGGCTTTCATGTCGAAATTATTGTGGTAACCGAGCACGATGAGCGCCACCGCAGTCAGCGCCATGGCTACAAACGCCGCAAACACCGGCATGAATTTAGTAACCTCGTTGACAACATCGCTGGCAATGCCGCTGGCAAGATTGCGGGAGCGCGCCCAATAGCCAATGAAATAAAACGGAGCGGCGACGAGTACGACATTGGCATTCCAGGGCAACCACCACGGACGCAACAGCGAGGCATTCAGGTAGGCGCATACCAGCATCACACTGCAAATCAGCGCGCAGCGCTGCATCGAGTATCTGCGCAACAGGAAGTGCATCAACTGCTGCGTCAGGAAATAGCATGTCACGAACCAGAACACCGCAGCAAAGCCAGTCAAAAGCTGTCCGCCAACCAACATCGGCTTGATCAATTCAGTGAGCATCCAGGCGCCGGTCCAGGGCTGATCGGGAAACGCAACAAGCAATTCCAGCGGCCACAGAATCAGCAAGAAGCTCAGGTACGGCAGCAGCAAGCTGCGCGCCTTCGCCTTCAAATATTTACGCTGCGGAATATCCGCGTTATGCAGCCAGCCGCCGATCAAAAAAAACAAGGGCATGTGGAACATGAAAATCGTCTTGAACAGCACTTGGTTATACGTGGTGTGTCCCACCACCACCAAGATGATGCCCATGCCCTTCAATACGTCTATCCAGATCTGTCTTTTCATAAACAGAGAGCCCTGGCGATGGCGTTGCCCCACCTGCAGGCAAGAGCCGGCAGCGGCGCAATCAAGCACGATTTTGGACTGCTGTAGTTATCAAAACTTGTGCGATCAAGACTCATGCGATCAAAACGCATTCAGCACCGTACCAACTACGACGACGCTGGCTTGTTTCATCGTGTCAACCAAATTACGGACTGCACGAATGCGGCTGATGTCTTTGCGCGCGACAACCAGCGCTGCACCGGCACGGGCAGCGACGCATTGGGCATCCGCGAACACATCCGTAGCAGGAGTATCAATCAGGATGACATCGTACCTGCGCGCCAACTCATGCAGCAATTGCTGGAACAGCGATCGTGCCAGCAATTCCTGCGGATTGGGCGGTATGACACCGGCCGGCAGCACGGAAAGATCGATCAGCGAGGGAATGCGCACAATTGCGTCGATGTTGCTGCGACCGGAAAGAATGGCGGACAGGCCAGTCCGGTTTGGCAGGCCGAACAGTGCGTGCTGGCGCGGGTTGCGCATGTCGGCGTCGATCAAAAGGGTACGCTCACCGAGCTGTGAGAACGCCACGGCCAAATTCGCAGCGAGAAAGCTACGACCTTCGTTGCGTTCCGGGCTGGTGATCGCGAGCGCAGTGTGCTCTTTAGCGCTATCGAACCAACGCAGCATGAGCTGGCTGCGCAACGCCCGCAGCGCTTCAACCTGTGTGCTAAAGGGATCGTAAGCTGCGATCAGCTCATGGCTGACCTGACTTTCGCCTTTCAATAGATAGGGGAAATCGAACTGGCGCGACAATCCCAGTTCGATGTCGGCCTGCGTCAATAAACCCAGACCGATCGCAGTTTCGCCGAAGCGCTGGCCACGCTCGCGCTGAAGGTGCAGAATTTTTTCAGCGTTATCGGCGCTGAGACGTCCGGCATCGACCAGGATCGCACCTATTGAACGATGCGGGTGGCTGGTATCTTCTTTACCGGCGAACTCTGACTCGGTGCTGGTTTTCACTGGTATGTTGGTATCTATCATTTTTTTCCAAGGTAGTTGCTTCTGCCTATTGTTGTTCTCTGCGACTGCCCTCTGCAACTAACCGGCAACCGACGATCCGGTAGATGGGTCGCGCCGCGTGATCGCCGCCTTGTTGGATTGTTGGCGCGCCACTGCGTTGGATTTCTTTATTACGCCAAGTACCGGAAGCCCGATCGATCCGGCCAAATCCGCAGCTGAACGCACGCGCCTGTCGAACAGTTCAAGAATTACCGCACCACCGATGCCAAGTAGCGTACCGACAACGAGTGCCAGCAGGGTATTGAGCATAAGATTCGGACCGAACGGCATAAGAGGCACGAGCGCAGGAGTAAGCACAGCGATATCGGATTGGTTCGACCGTCCTTCAAGATTGGTCAGCGTCAAACGCTGCGAGATGGTCTCGTAGGCGCGTTGCGCACTGTCCACGTCCTTGCTGAGGACGGACAATTCATCGCGCGTACGATTAAGCTTCAGTACCTTGCTTTTTTGTGCACCCAATGCTGCACGTATCTCGGCTTCACGCTGTCGCATGATGGACGCATTGCTGCTGACCGTATTCGAGGCGGCGCCGATTTGTGCGTTCAGATCTGCGCGCAGCTTGTCCACTTCGGCTTTGGCACCCTGATATTGCGGATGGTTCTCGCCCAGTTTTTGCTTGATATCGGAGAACTTCGATTCGGCATTTCCCAATCCCATCTTGAGGCTCTGTATCATCGGATTGTTCGCGATATCGGGTGAGTCGGCCGCTTTACTACCCTGGACCTGGCTCTGACGCGACCCCGCTTCCATCGACAGTCCTTGCGCGGCCACCAACTGACTGGAGAGTTCGTTAAGGCGGACGGATTCGACATCGAGGCTTTTGTCAGAGTTGACAATGCCATTTTCCTGCTGATATTTGGAAAGCTTGTTTTGCGCGAGTTCAAAATTGTCGCGTAACAACTTGATCTGATCGTTGAAATACACTGCGGTTTTTTTCGATGGATCGACTTTCAGTTTGACGCTCACTTGTTGATAGGCATTACCGAAAGCATTGGCAACGTTGGCTGCCATCTGCGCAGAAAAGCTCGTGAAAGTGATGTTGAGTACGCTGCTCTCACGCGACGGTTCAACCTCAAGCTTGCCCAGCAGCCCCGCAGCCACCCAGTCACGGAGGTTACCTTCGCCACCGGTAGATTTCATGAAGCTCTGCTTCACATCCTCGCCTTCGGCCAGTTTGAGTGCATCGACCACCATCGATGCGACGCTCAGGCTCTTGACAATATCGACCTGCGTCGACATATAACCGGGCAATAATCGTGACGGCATAGCGACGCCGGTCACGGGATCGCTGCCCTTGTAATTGAGCACCAGCGATGTCGTTGCCTTGTAGGTCTTGTGCTTGATCACGGTCACGCTAAATGCCGCTGCCACAGTCACGATGAGCGTGAGGAGGATGAGCTTATAATGCGCGCGCAGGATCAGCAAAAATTGGGATAAATTCATTGGACGGTCCTTAGTTCATGATGGCAATTTCGACTCTGCATAAGCGTGTCTGCACAAATCAAAACCAGCTTTCTTTAACGTAAATTACGTCATCATTCTGAATTAAATCTTCGCTGCCGGCTTTAAACTCGTGCACGTTGCCGTCCGCATCGCGTCGTTTGATGCGCATGCCGCGCTCGGTGCCACGCGCAGTCAGCCCGCCGCCGACCGACAGTACCTGCTGCACCGTCATGTTGCGCTCCAGGCGATAAGAACCGGGCTTCTGGACCTCGCCGTAGACATAGAATCTGGGTGCTTTCTCGACGTACACAACATCGTCGGTAATCAAGTCCAGATCCTTTTTCATATTGCCAGAGCGCATCATGTCGGTCAGGTCAATCACTTCTTTTTTGCTCTGGCCGTTGCGCTTGCGAATCAAGATTACCTTGTCGCCGCCATCCGGCACCACACCCCCGGCAAGCGCCAGAATATCGATTACGCTATGCTTTCCATTGATCGGATAGCGTCCTGGTTTGGTAACCTGACCCAGGACCGAAACCATTTGGCTCTGCGACGAGGTGACTAGAATATTCACCTGTGGCTCGCGAACAAAGCCGCCGCTCATTAGCAAGCCTGCGATCTCCTTTTCGGCCGCCGAGGTGGCAAGTCCACCAACCTTGACTTCGCCCACCAGGGGAAAAGTGATGCTGCCGGTTTGGCTCACTCTGGTCTCAAGTGACAGATCAGGATTTCCATACACGGAAATTTTCAATACATCGCTCGGGCCAAGCTGAACATCTTCGGCGCTGGCGCCGGCGCTCCAGGCGTTGAGCACCAATACCAATACGGCCATCATAATTTTTGTCATTTTTTGTTCATCCTATTCTTAGTCGATTCTTAATCGATATTTAACCCATATTCAGCTGATAGCCGCAAAACCAGGCAGACCGCCCTACTTGAGTCCTGTCATGCCGTTTTGTATTTGTATCGTCGTAGGCGAACCGGCTGTCTTGGCTGCTGGCGAGGTCGCTGAAGCTAGTTGCTTTTTGTTGAGATATTCGATTTTGGCCGATGCGCGCAAGCGTCCAAGTTCCATATCACCGATCTCCTTGCGTTTTTTGTTGCGCAGATAGAGTTCAATTTGAGGAGCGGCCACTGCCGCCGTAACAGGACTGGGTTTTACATCATAAATAGAGTCAAGCATGCTGTATTCACCTGCCTTAATGACGAACAATTGATCCCTGCGCATTGTTCGCAGCTTCGTTATCATTTCCGGCGCAAGATCCGCAGTGCTACGCGTCAATTGGGTGCGTTTATATTGCACGTGATTCTTATCGAGCCAGGTCGCGACTTGCTCGATCGATTTGGCAGAATCAAGTCTTGTTTTGAGTTGCGCGCTAAAGTCCTTGGTGGCAACCACCAATTCATTCATGTAGAACAACTTGCGTTGGGTAAATAACTCGGGGTGCGCCTGAAAGTACGCATCAACTTCGGCCCTGGAAGGTTTGCCTATGGTGGCGAACTTGCTTTGCAGATAAGCTTGGGCCAGGATTTGTGTCTTGGCGTGATCAATCGCCTGGATCACTTGAGGATCACGGTCGAGATCATTGTGCAGTGCCTCCTTCTGCAGCAACTGGCGGTCGATCAACATCTCCAGCAATTGCTTATTGACTGCCTCTTTAGTAGCTGTTGGGCGGCCTTCGGCAGGTGCCAAATCATCGACGGGTTGCAGCATGGCGATTTCGACGTCGTTGACCTTAACTAATGGTAATGAGCGCTCAACTTTAGCTTCCGAGCTCGCTTGCCGGTCGCAGGCAGACAGACTCACAATCGCAACCAACGCGAGGGCGCCGAGCAATGCCTGCCTTTTTAAGGTCGGATAGTTAGTTATCCCAGTCTGAATGCATGGGCTAACTTTTTGGAAAATCAAAATTTAGATCCTTCAAGATTGTTTTTTTCTGGACCAACCCAGCGATAAAAGGCAAGGGAAGAGCACTGATCGCTCCAGCAACATGTCGTCAATGCGCTAATAGACACGGCACTCAATTTAACTTTCGATAACCAAACGGACGTTGCCGACGACGTCCCAGATAAATCACGCAGCCAACGGCAAGCAACAGAACGGCCCAACTTTTCAGCGCTGGCGGCGACGCAACCAGCGGGCCGTAGCGCAGTTCAGCGCTGCGGGGACCGGCATCGAAAACTGACCCGATATAAGATGAAGATACCCCTTTAGCGTAAGACGAGAATGACCCTTCACTTACTTGGTGATCGGTCAAGGAAGACATATTTCCCACTTGCTTCAAGATGCCTGAGAAAATGCCAAATGCCAAAGGTGAAACGGGCGCCGACTGCAGATCGCGCATGCCATTGCCTGCATTATTTTCGACCGGCTTACTGTTGTCTCTGATTCCGAAAAAAGTGTTATTCAAAGCAAGGAGCGAATAAAAATTTACTTCTACTCTCTGGGATTCAGGCAACTTAATAATCGGTACGCTAGCACTGGCCCAACTGGAAACGCTAAAGATCAGCGCACCCAACAACAATCGCTGTTTTCTCATTGCAACCCCTTTTAGTTTGTTTCAAAACGCCGGCAAATTCCACGCCGGACGCGTCGGACTTTTTCGCATTGGATACGCAGCAGTTTATGAAAAGTGGCTCAAATTAATAGGCATTATCTCGACCTAACACCACCTTCACGGTGCGCAAGATGATCCATAGATCGAGCGATATTGACCAGTTGCGCAGATAATCCAAATCATATTTAATGCGTGCCGCCATCTTGTCCAAAGTATCAGTTTCGCCTCGAAGTCCGTTCACTTGCGCCCACCCGGTAATTCCGGGTTTGACCTTGTGGCGCAGCATGTAGCCCTTAATCAATCCGCGGTACTGCTCGTTATGCGCTACCGCATGCGGCCGCGGACCGACGATACTCATCCGCCCCTGCAATACATTGATGAACTGCGGCAATTCGTCGAGAGAACTGCGGCGCAGAAAAGCGCCGAGCCTAGTTACCCGTTGATCGTTTTTTTGGGCCTGGGTCACCTTCGCACCATCCTCGCACACAGCCATAGAGCGGAACTTATAGACGATAATTTCTTCACCGTTCAAGCCGTAGCGCCGTTGCTTAAAGATAACCGGGCCGGGCGATGTCAACTTGACAGCCAACGCGATCGATAACATGACGGGCGCTAACAATAGTTGGATAAGCGTGGCAAACACGATGTCACTCAAGCGCTTGACCAAGCTATTAATGCCGGTAAATGGGGTTTCGCAGATCGCGACCACCGGCACGCCACCTACCTCATCAAAGCGCGCCTGCATCAGATCGAAGATGTAAATATCAGGCAGAAAGTAAATTGAAGCGGTAGTGTCTTGCAACTCTTCGAGCAATTGGCGTATGCGTGGCTGCGCCGATATCGGCTGACTGATAAAAATCACATTAATATTGTGCTCGCGGACATAGCCAGCGATATCCACCATGCGACCGAGCAGTGGAATATCGAGTTCCGCCGGAAGACGAGTTTTGGCCCGGTCATCAAAAAAGCCGCGCACATCCATGAACATGTGAGGATATTCGGTAATGCGATCAGCAAGTTTCATACCGACCTCGTTGGCGCCGACGATCACCACAGAACGTACTTGCCCGCCCCCGCGCAGGTTGGAAGCTATTTTGCGCAATGCCAGATGACCCGCCAGCAGTACGAAAGGCGTAATGATGAACCAGGACAAGATGACACGATCGGAATATTTATAAGAAAATCCGGTGGCATAGCCGATAAAAACCAGAACCGCAACGAAGATTGTCCAACCGAAAAAAATATCACCTGCGAATGCCAGCAGCCTGCCGCGCCGCCAGTTGCGGTATGAATCGATCTGCTCGTGAACGTACGACGAAATGAAAAAAGCAATAATCGCCAGCACCAGGTAATTGCCGGAAAACTGTTCGTTTTGTGCCAGGGTCAATAAGTACAGTGTGCTTAATATAACGAGAGGATCAAGCACGCGCTTGAAAAACGATAGCACTGGAAGGTCGCTGACGGTCATGATCTACCTCGTCCCTTTTCACCATCAATCGTGAGTGCGAAGGCGAAGCGCAGACAGTACCCAAGTACAGTAGGTACGACTGGCGAAGCCGACAAAGTACACGATTGATTTAGAAATGGAATCAACTCAGAATTCATAACGTGAACTGAGCATCATGCCGGTGTTCGGAGTATGGCCGCCAATATTGGAGTCCCTGTTTTTACGATAGAGCAAGGCTGCCAGCTGCAGGTGGTCGGTAGTACGGTAAGTAAGCTTGACCGATGCGGTGCGAAAAATATCCTTGCGCCCCGCTTCAGCTCCGCTAAAGTCGCTGGTCTCATGCTTGAGTTGGCCATTGAACCGAAGCTTGTTCGTCACGTCCCATGTGGACCCGACGCTAAGTCCTTGATTGAGCGTATAGCTGGCAGTCAGATTTTCGGGCGAGACGATCTCGCCTTGATCGAGCGAGCCGATCTCGCGCCAGCCGCTTAGCGTCACCCCAACCTTGCCGGTCGGCTTCCAGTTCGCGATCAAGCGCGCATTCAGGCCATTGTAATCACGCACCGACGAAGAGTCGTGCTTACGTTGTACATATCCGCCCAGAAACTGCAGCTGTGTTTTTCCTGTAAGCAGCCAGTCGATCTTGGCCTTGATCTCGTTCTGATCATAACTATTGTCCACGCTCTGCTGATTCGGGAAATCGCCGCGCGCGTGGCGCAACTGCATGCCGACCGTGCTGCCGCTGGCTGCCAAATAGTCCAAGCCGAGTTCAGTCATATTCTCGTTGCGGTCAGCGGCCGAATCAACATCGTAACTAAGTTTGTCGCGCGCCAATCCGCCGCGCAAGCGCCAGCTCGGATGGAGTAACCACGAGCCATCGAAAAACTCCCGGCGCTGCGTGCGCAGGTTGGGCTCCGTGCCCTGCCCTTCCACATAGGAAGAAAGGCCCTGTACATAGCTTGCACCTAAATTGCCTTCAACACGATCGCCCACATGCCAGTTCCAATTACCAAGGAGATCCTTGGGGTCATTATTGAGCGTACCGTGTTCGTCATAAGTTACATGCGCGACATTGAGCTTGGCAGATAACACTTGCTGACTGATGCGTTTGTTGACGGCCAGGCCAGCCTCGGCACGGCGGGAAGTGTCGGACAGCTTTAGGTTGCCCGGATTAGCTGCATCCGAGATGCCCGACACGTTTTCGTCGTAGGCCAACGAATAGCCTACGTAAGGATGAAATACATCTTCTTCAGCGGCAAACGCCGGCAAGCAAGTCACTACCCCCAGGCCCAGAAACAAATGCAACATCGACTGGCAACGCAAAAGTGGTAACGGCTGGCGCGGGGACGCAGGCATCTTGATTTTCATTTGTACAGGACTCCTTTTTTTAAAAAACATAGGCTCTTCTATTTATTTCAATGCAGTAAATTATTGCTCTCCTGGCGTCTCTTGCTATGCCATTGAAAAGTACGACTCTTGCTCGCCGCCAGTCCATAGAGATCGCTCAGGTTTTGGAAAAAGGGTGCGCCATTCTCGATGCGTGCTTGCGCAAGCCCGGAATTAGTGCATATTTCTGCGGAGAATGACTAACGAAAATCAGACTCTGTTTTGATGACTAATTTGATGCCGCTCAATGTTGGTTTAAGCTATCCACGCATACTGCTGTTGCGGCGTGGGCACCGAAATTGGTAACCGATAAATATTGATGTTAATCTGGAATTGATGCTGGATCTGTGCGATGCCACACATAAGCACACATAAGAATTCCTGCTTCCAACCCAATTCATTTGTAGTGCCGTTCAGCTTGAGTCAAGCAGGCGATAACCAAGCGCTCAGATAATTAACCCTGTGTTAGCCCTGTGCGTAGTCAATTAAATCTCTAACAAAATTCTTAATCCTCCGTAATGATTTTTACGCATTTGCCATACTGAATAATTGCCTATAGGCTAAATGTGCACGGCAGTAAGAGGTATTGGGATTCAATTAGTTCAAAACTGATACATCTTGATACGTTTATTGCCTCAGTTAATTTAATTTCTGCGTGGAAAATTTTAATAAATTTACATTGGCTTAGGCGCAAACCCATCGTATAGAAATTGTTGGCAGACGCCATCACACGAAATTGACTGGCGCAATTTAGGCGGTGCACTCCAGCATTGACGGAATAGCTAGCCGCGATGCGCGCAAAACTCGTCCTCGGCACAAACCCATGAACGGCGCAAATAGTGTCTTGCCTACATTCATGGCTCACCTCCCACTCACCTCACAATGTATCAATCTCGGGAAGTTACGCAAAAATTAAAGGCAGTTATCCGGACACTAATGCTGACGCATGCATTATCAAACCCGAACGGCTCTACTACCGATACTCCTGAATATGCACCGCATCTTCGCGCAATACGACGGTGGTGCGATTTGCCTCCTCGTATATCTCCCCTGAGTAAAGCACTCGAGGGCAGCCTCTAACCTTCTCCGCAAGCGAACGAGGGAATGCAACCGTCCTCACCTAGCGGGCTGATAATAACAATCTACTTCGTTTATATCTTTGTAATAAATCCCGTTTGAGAAAGCTGGTCCAACCGCCCTTCCAGCCTTGCCTTATCCTGCATTAAAAGCTGATTTTCAAGCTGTAATGCCTCGGCGCTATTTTCCAGCGTCAGCACCCTGGCCTGCAACTGCGGTGTCTGATGATGCAAAACGGCCAGTTCGGAGCGGGCTTCGGTCATGGTTTGCGACACTGTCTTCAACTGCACGCGCAGTTCAGAGCAAACAACCGACTGCGTGGCAATTTCTTGATTAAGTTGCTGACGCTCTGCCAAGACTGCTTGATGCGTTTGCTGCAAGACAGTGAGGTCGTTTTCCAGCCGATTATTCTGCGCACAGAATTGTTCCAGCTGCGTTTCGCGTTGTGCCAGCGTTTTCTGCAGCTCTGCCAGATTTCGCCGTAACCCGCCCAAATCCTGTTCCAGCTGATTGCAGCGCTGCTGCGCTTCCTGTCGCTCGGTGGCGCGCTGCGTTGCGACGGCTTCCTGATAATGTTCAAACTGGGTGCGCGACTGTCCCAGTTGTCGGTTTACATTCTCGATCTCGGTTTGACGGTCAGTCAGGCGCTGCATCAACCCCACGCTCTGCGCTTCCGCTGTGGCGCATGCCAGTTGCAGTGCGTGATCCGAGGTCTCCAGTTGTTCGCGCCGGGCTTTTTCCAGAGTCAAATCGCGCTCCAGCGCATCGCGTTTGCCAGCCAGATCGGCTGTTGCTGCGCTCGCATCTTCGAGTTGTTGCCGGCATTCGGCAACAACGGTTGCGGCGGCAGCTTGCGCGGCCTGTACTTGCAGATCTGCCTCTTGCTGCAAATGCGCATGCAACCCTTTGACCACGTCCAGCAATTCTGCCGGAAGACCTGCCTGATGCGCCTGCGCCTGTTCCCGGTGCGCGCTTTTCCAGCGCTTGAGCATCGGCGCCAGGGTGCTTTTGCTACCGGTGCCACCCAATGCGGCGCGTACTGCATCGACCGTGGGGTTTTTGCCGTCAGCAGCCAATAACGATGCAGCCTGCTCCACTTCGGCATAGGTAATTCCGACACGTGCCATAAAATTTCTCCAAGAATATTTAGTACCGTATTACGTAATACGTAATATTACTTTAAAAAGTTTATTTAAAAATATTAAAATTTCTATTTTTAAGGCACGATAAAGTTTATTATCGTGTGTTAAAGAATAAAAACCGCCTGAAAATGCGTAATGACCGGTACAGGCTTTCAAATCAACGAAAAATCATGACTGCTAAAATTTCTCAATCCATGCAAGCCGTGCCAAACCTGATGCAAGCTGGCGCTGTTACGCGTAACGACAGTACGGCGCTTACCGAGTTGGAGGTGCAGGAACGGCATCGGCAATTTATCGCGGCAGCCACGTCCGACAACACCCGCCTTGCCTATCGTTCTGCGATTCGGCATTTTTATGCGTGGGGTGGCGTATTGCCGTGCGAAACGGCGGTAATAACGCGCTATTTGCTGAATTACGCCGAGTCGTTAAGTCCGCGCACGCTAGCCTTGCGCCTGACTGCGCTCTCGCAATGGCATCGTTTTCAGAATTTTGCCGATCCGACCGATCAGCCGGAAGTACGCAAGATGCTGCGTGGCATCGGGCGCACCCTTGGCAAGCCGAAAAAGAAAGCCAAGGCTTTGCCGCTGGAAGATCTGGAACGGATGATCGTGGCGCTATCTGAAAAAACCAGTCTGGCCGCGCTAAGAAATAGTGCGTTGCTGCAGCTTGCCTTCTTTGGCGCTTTTCGGCGTAGCGAAATAGTCAACCTGCAGTTGCAAGACATCAAATGGGAACCGGAGGGTTTGGTAATTACGCTGATGCGCTCGAAGACCGATCAGGAAGGCCAAGGCATCACACGCGCCATTCCGTATGGCGCACCGGATGGGATTTGCTGCCCGGCCACTGCGCTCAAACGCTGGCTGCAAGCGGCTGGACTGGTGACGGGGCCGGTATTTCGGTGCATTACGCGCTGGGACCGTATTGGTGCCGGCGCGCTGTATGCCGGCAGCGTCAACACTATTCTGGCGGCCTGCGCTACAGCAATACAACTGTCCTATGCGCCCGAGCTCAGCAGCCATAGTTTCAGGCGCGGGCTGGCCACTAGCGCGCACCGGGCCGGCGCTAATTTCCTGGATATCAAGCGTCAGGGCGGCTGGCGGCATGACGGCACGGTACAAGGCTATATTGAGGAAGCGGACCAGTTCACCCACAATGCCGCAGGCAATCTGCTTAAGTCCAGAACAGGCAAGCTCTGAGATCGCGCCCGCGTCAAAAACGGTTTGCTTGAAATAGATTTTCTGTCTTTGTGCCGGCGCAATACTGGCGATCCCCTGTTGAAGATACTGATACCAGAGTAGGCAGCCCCGTCTGCCAGGCCGCGGCGGCGGCACACCTGCGCATTGTGCTGCGCCCGCCACTTGTTACAGGTGAACCATGGATAATCAGCACGATAAAAAACACGCCGATGCAGCATCCGGCGAAGCTCCAGTGCAGTCTTCCGAGGCCGCAGTAGCACCGCAACAAACAGAGCAGAATCCGCCGCTGGCATTGCCGCCTGACGCCATTATCGTCGTGCCGGTACGCAATATGGTGCTGTTTCCCGGTCTGATCGTGCCGATTACCATCGGCCGTGAACGCTCTATTGCTGCGGCCCGCGAGGCTGCCCGCAGCGGGGGAAAACTGGGCATCATTCTGCAGCGCGATCCTGATGTCGTCTACCCTGAACCGAGTGACTTGTATCAGGTCGGCACTACCGCTAGCATCGTGCGTTATGTCACTTTGCAGGATGACTCGCATCACATTGTGTGCCAGGGCGAACAACGGTTTCGGGTGCTGGAGTTTCTGGCCGGATACCCGTTTCATGTGGCGCGCATCGTACCGTTTCATGAGACTGAGGATGACGCCGAGGCGGAAATTCAGAGTGCCGAAATCGAGGCCCGCATGTTGCAGCTCAAGGCGCGTACTGGCGAAATTCTGCAATTGCTGCCGCAAGCGCCGGCCGAACTGGCTTCGATGGCGCTCAATATCAGATCGCCAGGAATGCTGGCGGATTTTATTGCCGGCCTGATGGATTTACCCTATGAGGAAAAGCAGAATGTGCTGGAAACCTTCGATCTGCAAGCCCGGTTAGACAAGGTGCTGCAGTTGCTGGTGCGGCGTATCGACGTGTTACGCATCAGCCATGATATCGACGAGCAAACTCAGAAGCGGCTGGAAGAGCGACAGCGGGAAGCACTATTGCGCGAGCAATTGAAAACGATCCAGAGACAGTTGGGCGAAAGCGACAATGGCGCGGCAGAGACCGCCGATCTGCTGGAGGCCATCGCCCGGGCGAAGATGCCGGAAGAGGTCGATATCCATGCCAGAAAGGAGTTGCGGCGACTGGAACGCATGTCCGAAGCGGCGGGCGAATCTTCGATGCTGCGCAGTTATCTGGAATGGCTGACCGAACTGCCATGGTCGGTTGCCAGCGACGATCGTATCGATATTGCCGAAGCACGCAAGATCCTGGACGATGAGCACTACGGACTGCAAAAAATCAAGCGCCGTATCCTGGAGCATCTGGCGGTGCGCAAACTCAATCCGCAAGGCAAGAGCCCGATTCTGTGCTTCGTCGGCCCGCCTGGCGTGGGCAAGACCTCCTTGGGGCAAAGCATCGCCCGCGCGACCGGCCGCAAGTTTGTGCGCATCAGTCTGGGCGGCGTACACGATGAAGCCGAGATCCGCGGACATCGGCGCACGTATATCGGCGCCCTACCCGGCAATATCATCCAGGCGATCCGCAAGGCCGGCGCCAATAACTGCGTGATGATGCTCGATGAAGTCGACAAGCTCGGAACCGGTGTGCATGGCGATCCGTCGTCTGCTTTGCTGGAAGTGCTGGACCCGGAACAGAACAGTACGTTTCGCGATAATTATCTTGCAGTTGCATTTGATCTGTCCCGGGTGATGTTCATCTGCACCGCCAACCTGCTCGATACCGTTCCCGGCCCGCTACGCGACCGCATGGAAGTGATTCATTTGCCCGGCTATACCGAGCAGGAAAAGGCACAGATTGCACAGCGCTATCTGATACAGCGCCAGCTGGAAGCCAATGGCCTCCAGCCGCAGCAGTGCGAAATCACCGCTGCAGCGATCGACGCCATCATCAGCGATTACACGCGCGAAGCCGGAGTGCGCAATCTGGAGCGCGAAATCGGCAACACCTTTCGTCATGTCGCGATGCGCATTGCCGAAGGCACGGCCGACCACGTACGCATTGATGCAGCCGATTTACACGCCATTCTCGGCCCCGCCAAATTCGAGAGCGAACTGGCCATGCGCACCAGCATCCCAGGCGTTGCGACCGGGCTGGCCTGGACTCCGGTGGGTGGCGACATCCTGTTCATCGAAGCCAGCCGCGCCCCTGGGCACGGCAAACTGATACTGACCGGACAGCTCGGCGAAGTGATGAAAGAAAGTGCGCAAGCTGCGCTGACGCTGCTCAAATCACGCTCTGCCGAATTGCAGGTCGACCCCGATCTGTTCGACAAAAGCGACATCCACATACATGTACCAGCCGGCGCAATCCCCAAAGACGGGCCCAGTGCCGGCGTAGCCATGTTCATCGCGCTGGCGTCATTGGCCACCAACCGGGCGGTGCAAAGCGACCATGCAATGACCGGGGAAATCAGCCTGCGCGGTCTGGTGCTGCCGGTCGGCGGCGTCAAGGAAAAAGTGCTGGCCGCGCTGCGCGCAGGGATCAAAACCGTACTGCTGCCGCTGCGCAACAAGAAGGATCTGGAAGAAATTTCGCAAGATGCGCAGGCGCGGCTGACATTCGTCTGGCTGGAAACCGTCGATGATGCAATGCGTGCAGCGTTGACCTTATAGATTCAGACATGTAGAGATGTAAGGATGTGAAATAACTATTCAGCGCGCCATGGATAGCTCTCTCGCGCGCTTGCGGGAGATGGAGTCCGCAATAACCAAGGTGGGCCAAATCAAAACTTAGCCTTGATTGCATTGCCACATAATGCGGCCGGAATATTTGCTACGTCCCTTGTATGCTCGCCCTAACCCCCTTCCACGAATGGGCGAGGGGATTAAACAGTCCTCACCTAACGGGCTGAATAGTTACGATGCACAGCACCATTCCTGACTGCTGCAAATTAACGTTTTTTATCCGGTTTCGATTACCATCCACCTGGTTGAATATCTGGATGCAGCGCATGTTATCAATAGAAACTGGAAAGACCGCACCTGCCAGCGCCGCCGCCATCAATGCAGCCGTGGCCGGCTTGCTGCTGGCGGCATTTTATAATCCTGTTTGGACCAATGCGGTGCAGGCGCCGAGCGACTTCGGCCTGGCGCTGATCGCGTTCGTCGCCCTGATGTTCTGGAAGCTGTCGCCCGGGCTCGTCGTCTTGGGCCGCGGCATGGCCTGCCGGCTGCTGAGTGTTGTGCTGTGACAGCGCAGCGCGCCAAGCTTGCGATTGGCACTATTCAACATACTGGATCACGTATTTTTACGTTCCGCAATTAAACAGTGCGGAAAGTAGCATGTTTTTACCTATACTCCATATATTAATTCAATATGATAAAAGCTGAAAAATTCCGCACGCTGCGCCAGATTCCCTCCAGCATCTGGGCGCTCGGCTTGGTCAGCCTGCTGATGGATGTTTCCTCCGAGATGGTGCATGCGCTGCTGCCGCTCTTCATGATCACCACCTTGGGCGCGAGCGTTTTCATCGTCGGTCTGATTGAAGGCGCGGCCGAGGCAACCGCTTTGATTGTCAAGGTATTTTCAGGGGCACTGAGTGACTATCTGGGCAAGCGCAAAGGGCTGGCAGTGTTCGGCTACGGCTTGGCCGCGCTGACCAAGCCGATCTTCGCGCTGGCGTCTGGCATCGGCTGGATTTTGAGCGCGCGCCTGATGGACCGGGTCGGCAAAGGGATTCGGGGCGCGCCGCGCGATGCGTTGGTGGCCGACTTGGCGCCGCCCCATTTGCGCGGCGCAGCGTTCGGGCTGCGCCAGTCGCTCGATACGGTGGGCGCGTTTCTCGGCCCGCTGACTGCAATAGTGCTGATGCTGCTGTGGGCCAATGATTTCAGAGCCATATTCTGGGTGGCCACCATCCCTGCGGTGCTGGCAGTCGTGTTGTTGATTGTCGGCGTGCAAGAGCCCGAACGCAAAATCACGGAAAAACGCAGTAATCCGATCCGCTGGGACAATCTCCAGCGCATGGGACGCGACTATTGGTGGGTGGTGATTATCGGCGCGGTATTTACGCTTGCCCGTTTTAGCGAAGCATTTTTGCTGCTGCGCGCGCAGCAAGGCGGCATGGCGCTGGCTTGGGTGCCGCTGATTATGGTGGCGATGAACGTGGTGTATGCGTTCTCGGCCTATCCATTTGGCAAACTGTCCGACGGCGTCAGCCATACCGGCTTGCTGGCAGCGGGATTGCTGGTGCTGATTGCGGCCGATATCGTATTAGCCAGCAGCAATACATGGCCGGTAGTGTTGCTGGGTGTGGTGCTGTGGGGTTTGCATATGGGCATGACGCAAGGCTTGCTGGCAGCTATGGTGGCGGCTACCGCGCCGGTCGATTTGCGCGGAACCGCCTTCGGCTTTTTCAATCTTGCCAGCGGGCTGGCGATGCTGGTAGCCAGTCCGCTGGCCGGCTGGCTGTGGGATGGCTACGGCGCATCTTTTACTTTTTATGCCGGTGCAGTTTTTTGCGTCGCTGCGCTGCTGCTGATGTTTGCCAATAGACAGCGTGGAACCACATAAATCCCGCAAAAAATTGCTTATTCAGTGGCGAACAGGCGCGCCCAGCCGTCATGTCCCAGGCGGTGCAAGGTTTCGATATTTTTTTCGAAAATATCTTCTGCCTCTGGATACGCGGCCACCGCTTTGTCGATACTTTCCTCGCGCAGCAGGTGCAAAGTCGGGTAAGGAGCGCGATTGGTGTAGTTGTCGATATCGTCCAGTCGCGTGCCCTCGAACTGGTATTGCGGGTGAAAGCTGGCTACCTGCAACACGCCGCCCAGCTCCATATCCTCAACCGCCGCATCGGCCACATCCAGAAAGTCGTTGTAATCCAGAAAATCGGTCAACGTGCCCGGATGGATCAAAAGCGTGGTTTCAATCTGCTCTGCCGCACAATCGTCCAGCACCTGTAGTTCATCCATCAAATCTGCCAGTAACGCTTCCGGCGTTGTCGCTGCGCTGACCACATAACGAATCTGATTCTTGACATGCACAGCCTTGGCAAACGGACACAGATTCAAGCCGATCACGGCTTTTTCGACCCACGCCTGGGTATCTGCGATAATTTTTTGTGAGTTATTCGCGCTGCTCGTCATGGTTTGCCTTTTCTGCTATGGGTTTCGAACCTGAGCTTATAACATCAAACCGGGGCCGATAACGGCTGGCGCTCGTTAATCTGCAGATCCACTTGGATCGAGCCATAAAGTTACGGCCGCTACTGATAACGCACCTTTCCTTGGACAATCGTAGCGACGCCACGCCGAGTAAGTTTGTACAGAGCAAGGCCGAGGTCGGCCGCCAATCATTGCAGATGCTTCCGAGAACATTGGATGCCACCGCAAGAATATCTTCTAGCCGAGCTTAAACAAACAGATGCGGAGTTAGGGAGTTCTTGGATGTTCGAGAATTGACAGCGCTGCCGTTGGCAAAAGCAAAAGTACTGTGCTGCGGTCGCATCTGCGTCGTGTGTGAAACGGTATGTGCCTGAATAGTATAATCGGCGCTTACCGTTGCAGCGCCAGCCAACAGGGCTGGTGTTATTTTGTCTGCGCATGATCTGCGTAACTGTTGCCAGCCTCGCATACCCTGCGGCCTCTGGCATGTGCATGTTGGTCCACACCACTGCTTCATTCTGGCGGTAGTCACGCCCATTTTCCTTTTTTCTGGTTGCATTTTGTGTGTCGTGGGATGCGGCCGCCCCATAATTTCAAGGATATTAACCATGCAGAGCATTGCTCGTCTAAGCCGCTTTGTCGGCAAGACTTTTGCCATTTGGGTATTGCTATTTTCGGTACTCGCTTTCTTTACTCCCAATCAGTTCCGCTGGATCGGCCCTTATATCGTGCCGTTGCTGGGCATCATCATGTTCGGCATGGGACTGACGTTGTCCAAGGACGACTTCCGCGAAGTATTCAAACGCCCTGGTGACGTCGCCATTGGCGTAGCCGGCCAGTTCATCATCATGCCTAGCCTCGCCTGGCTGCTCTGCACGCTGCTGCAACTACCACCAGAGGTCGCTGTGGGTGTGATTCTGGTGGGTTGCTGTCCTGGCGGCACGGCCTCCAACGTGATGACCTTCCTGGCACGCGGCGATGTCGCGCTATCGGTGGCAATCACATCAGTCACTACCCTACTGGCGCCCGTGGTGACGCCTGCGCTGATTTACCTGCTGGCGAGCCAGTGGCTGGAAGTCAGCGCCGCAGCCATGTTCTGGTCGATCGTTCAGGTGGTGATCCTGCCCATCGCACTGGGCGTGCTAGCGCAATCCCTTCTCCGTGAGAAAGTCAAAACCTGTGTGGAGGTGCTGCCTCTGGTTTCTGTAGTGGCGATTGTAGCCATCGTGGCAGCCGTGGTTGCCGGCAACCAGGCCAAGATCGCCACCAGCGGACTGATGATCTTTGTCGTCGTCGTGCTGCATAACGGCTTGGGGCTACTGCTGGGCTACTGGCTAGCCAAGCTAACGGGATTAAGCGTTGCCAAGCGCAAGGCCATTGCGATTGAAGTAGGTATGCAAAACTCGGGCTTGGGTGTGGCGCTGGCTACTGCGCATTTCTCGCCACTGGCCGCCGTGCCGAGCGCTATCTTCAGCGTCTGGCACAATATCTCCGGCCCCTTGGTCGCGACGTTGTTTCAGCGTTTCAAGGACGAGGAGCCGATGGTTGCCTCGACGCCAAAAACGGATGCAGCGCAGAAACTCTGAGAACATTTCCATAGAGCAATATCTCTGAGGCCGCGCGTTTGATAACGCGGCCTACCAGGACACAAATCGGATTTTCTTGAAGATAGGTTTAAAAAGAGACTTATGGGTGATCCTGCACAGAATGCAGCGCAGGATCATGATTCAAAACCCCGATTAAGCTGATCCGCAGTCCGGGCAGGAACAAGCCGGATGTAGAGCAGAACGCAAGAAAGCGATACTGGACTCTGGCTCTAGAAACACTGGGAATTTGTTACCGGCATCCATACAATACGCTGCACACGTATGCCACTAAGCAGGCTGATGATGGAATCGGGTGGCGATTAGCCAAGCGCTCCGTACAGGGAAGAAAGAAGGGACAAATGGCACGTGATCAAGTGTCATGTGCGTAGTGTGTCAGTTACGGTGTCGCTTAAAAAACCAAAGGCCCCGTAGGGCCTTGATTCTAAAGCAAATTACTGGCGGAGACTGAGGGAGTCGAACCCTCGATACAGGTTTAAGCCCATATGCTTCCTTAGCAGGGAAGTGCCTTCGACCACTCGGCCAAGTCTCCACGTCTTAGCGGGAATAATTACCTGCTGCGACAAAGAAAAGGATCATATCTTCTCAGATGCAATCGGTCAAGAAATCTATGCCTTAAAACGCATTTTGACGCGCTTTTTATGCATTTTCCAAATTAAAGGTCTTATGCAGGGCACGCACTGCCAACTCCATATATTTCTCATCAATCAAAACTGATATCTTGATTTCAGAAGTAGAAATCATTTGAATGTTAATACCTTCTTCAGACAAGGTACGGAACATCTGTGAAGCAATTCCTACATGGCTGCGCATGCCGACACCGACCACAGATACCTTCGAAACCTTGGTATCGCCGACAATGCTGGCGGCACCGATGTGCGCCTTAACGCTTTCGTTCAAAACATCCATTGCCTTGGTATGTTCATTGCGCAGCACCGTAAAAGTAAAATCCGTCTTGCCTTCGACTGATTGATTCTGGATGATCATATCGACTTCGATATTGGCATCCGCAATAGGGCCAAGAATCTGATAGGCAATTCCTGGCTTATCAGGCACCCCCAGTACGGTAATCTTGGCTTCATCGCGGCTAAATGCTATACCGGAAATAACGGCTTGCTCCATATGTGTATCTTCCTCAAACGAAATCAGTGTGCCGGAATTAGCTTCTATTTCCAGCGGTATCATCGGATCAGTCAGTGACGACAGCACCCGTGTCGGCATTCTGTAATTACCCGCAAATTCAACCGATCGAATTTGCAAAACTTTTGAACCCAGCGAAGCCAGTTCCAGCATTTCTTCAAACGTAACTGTCTTCAGTCGTCGTGCCTCGGGAACCACACGAGGATCGGTTGTGTAGACACCATCCACATCCGTAAAAATCATGCATTCTGACGCCTGCATTGCAGCAGCTACGGCAACCGCTGATGTATCTGAGCCGCCGCGTCCCAGCGTGGCAATATTGCCGTCTTCATCCACGCCTTGAAAACCGGCAATGATAACAATTTTCCCTGCATCCAGATCGCGACGCACTTTGACGTCATCAATAGATTGAATGCGCGCCTTGTTAAACGCAGAGTCAGTCTTGATCGGCACTTGCCAGCCGGCATAAGAGACAGCTTTTTTTCCGATCGCCAACAGGGCCATTGATAGCAGGCCAACGGATACCTGTTCGCCGGTGGCGGCAATCATATCAAGCTCGCGCGGATCTGGTTGATCCATTAGCTCTTTGGCGAGACCTATCAAGCGATTGGTCTCGCCAGACATTGCGGAAGGAACCACTATAATTTGGTGGCCGGCATCATGCCACTTTGCAACGCGCCGGGCTACATTTTTGATGCGCTCAGTTGAGCCCATTGATGTGCCGCCATATTTATGAACGATTAAGGCCATGGGAATTAAAAGGTTGACTTGGAAAATGGAAAAAACGTAAAAAAACAATCTTTGACTTTACATGCTGCAACGCAAAATAACAAGTGGCCGCCTTGGAAAATTCAGCGATAAAGAGCAGCAGACATAAACCCAAGTTAAAAATCGTCCGCTTGCCAGCGCAGTGAAATTTTCTGCCCCGGCGTATCCCGAAGGTGAAGGCGATGACAATCCATACCGATACCGGCCGCAAATAAAACCGCACCGTCGCACGCCGTAATGACAGGCAGACGCGTACGCTCCCAGGCTGGAACATTGCAGGCCTGATAATGTGACTTTAGATTTTTGGTCGGGCGATTTAGCGCTAATTTCATTCGCTCACCACCACAGCGCAGACGAATCGTCAGAGGCTCATTAAGCAACCAATCCACATCGATTCCCTGCTCCGACACATCAAAATACATAATGCCGCTGTAGGCTGGAAAAGCGATCTGCCTTTCCCCCATCCAGCGAAAAGGTGCCGGCGCCACAGATAATCCGGCCTCATCGAGTTTGGGCGTCATGAATATGCGATTGTGATAACGACGAATATGACAATCGGCGTGCGTTACACACAGTTGCGCATCCTCCTTCGCTTCCAGTAACTGCACCAACATTTCGCTTAACCAAGCGGTAGATGGCATTCGTACGCCGCGCGAACCGAACCAGTAACGCAGCAAATTATAGGTTCGATCCGGACTCAGGCGCCTGAGGTGCCTGATGTCCAGGCAAGCGCCGTCCTGACAATCTCGCAAATCCTGTTCCGCCAATGCAATCAATAAGCGCTGTGCCGACTGTGCATGCTGTGCGGTTCTGGCAAGGCGCTCCTGGAAACCGGGAAAGGATTGCGCCAGTGCCGGCATCACTGTATGCCGTAACGCATTACGCGCATAACGAAGATCGGAATTCGACTCATCCTCTACAAAACTGACGTCATTTTTAGCTGCAAACGCTGCCAACTCTGCACGAGATGCCGTCAACAGGGGACGAGCCATCTGCACACTGGCATCCCCCAGCAAATCAGGAGCGGCATTCTGGATATCCATACCGGATAGTCCAGCTACCCCAGAGCCACGCAATAATTGCAGCAATACAGTCTCTGCCTGATCGTCCTGGTGATGTGCAGTCAGCAGTATTGATACATGATGTTTGCGGCATAACGCTCCCAGTGCTGCATAGCGTCCGATGCGTGCAGCTTCTTCTATGCCAGTCTTGGTCGATTTTTCAACTGTGATTTTCTGTGCATCAAACTGAACATCCAATTGTTGGCATTGCGCGTCACAGTGCGCCAACCAGTCGTCTGCATTACGGCTGATCCCATGATGAATATGGAACGCGCACAGGGCAAATCCATATTTGATCGAGAATTTATGCGCCATGTGCAGCAAGACTGATGAATCGAGTCCACCACTGTAAGCAATCGCTAATTTTGGTGGTGTTTCATGCAAGCCTGGAAAAACCGACACATCGTCGTCAACCGATGGCCCGTTTTGCATGTTGCCAGAAGCAGAAAAGCGCGCCAGGATAGTATTTAGCGCGCGTTCGAAGGCGTCGTTGACTAACGCAGCCTGATTATTGTTCACAAGATTACTCCGAAGGGGAAATTTCCTTGAACTTACCGTAACTCATCAGTTTTTCATGACGTGTTGCGATCAAATCCTTTGTTTTCACGCCTTGAAACTGGCGCAAAGTATCGGCTAATGCGCGTTTGAGCAACGACGCCATTTGCTTCGGATCGCGGTGGGCTCCACCTAGTGGTTCGTTAATGATCTTGTCGATCAGTCCCATTGCCTTGAGGCGATGTGCTGTCAAGCCCAATGCCTCGGCCGCATCGGAAGCACGCTCAGAGGTCTTCCAGAGAATGGAGGCACATCCTTCGGGCGAAATTACAGAATACGTCGCATATTGCAACATCAGCACCGCATCGCCGACCGCAATAGCTAGTGCACCGCCGGAACCGCCTTCACCGATAATCGTCGCAATCAGCGGCACTTTGAGTTCGGCCATTACATATAAGTTGTGACCTATTGCTTCGGACTGCCCGCGCTCTTCGGCATCGATACCAGGAAATGCACCTGGCGTATCGACAAAGGTAAACACCGGCAAGCCAAATTTTTCAGCCAGCTTCATTAGGCGCATTGCCTTGCGATACCCTTCCGGCTTGGGCATGCCGAAATTGCGCAATGCGCGCTCCTTGGTATCGCGGCCCTTTTGATGACCGATCACCATGCAGGACTGTCCATTGAATCTGGCTAAACCGCCCACAATGGATAAATCATCTGCATAAGTGCGGTCGCCATGCAATTCGTGGAAATCAGTGAAGATTTCGTTTACATAATCCATCGTGTATGGACGCTGCGGGTGCCGTGCAATTTGCGAAACCTGCCAAGGCGTCAACTTTGCATATATGTCTTTGGTCAGTTGCTGACTTTTTTTGGACAACCGATCAATTTCTTCGGAAATGTCGACCGCGGAGTCATCTTGCACAAAGCGCAATTCTTCAATTTTGGTCTCAAGTTCGGCGATCTGCTGTTCAAAATTGAGAAATGTTGTTTTAGTCATCGTATTCCTTGTCACTTCAACTGAAGTGGATTCAATATTCTACCGGGACAGGGTCCAGGCTACGCCACAAATACCACGTAGCTACGGTACGCCAAGGCTCCCAATTGGCAGCCACTTCACGAACAACGCTACGAGAAACCGGTTCGCCTGAAAAATAATTCATGCTAATACCTTTGAGCAATCCAAGATCATCCAAAGGCAAAATATTCGGACGCAGCAGATTAAATATCAAAAACATCTCTGCTGTCCATCGTCCAATACCGCGGATCTGAATTAACTCTTCGATGACATCTTCATCATCCATTTCAACCCATTTGTCTGCATGCACCCGTTTTTCTTTGAAGTGCTCTGCCAGATCGAAAATGTATTCTGTCTTACGCTTAGACAATCCACAACCAGAAAGTCCCTCCTGCCCTAGCTTGAGTAATTGTGCAGGAGTACATTTTGGACTTGCCAACAACAATCTTTGCCAAGCAACTTCTGCTGATTTGACTGATATTTGCTGCCCGATGATGGAACGCGCCAAGGTTGTAAACGGCTCACCTCTGCCCACCAAATGCAGATCACCGAATTGCGGAATCAATCGGCTCATGATGCGATCGCGCTTCATTAACTGCACTTTAGCCTCAAGCCAATAAGCAGGGACATCCTGTATCGTCATACTGTTTGTATCATTCATGAACGACGCCAGTCGGTTGCGCCGCCAGCCTTGTCTTCCAATACGATCCTGCTATTTAATAAAGCTGCGCGAATGCGGTCCGCTTCTACGAAATTTCTGCTTTTTTTAGCCTCGGCACGAGCATTGATCATCGATTCAATTTCATCTTCAGATAATGAGGACGCATCTAAATCTTGCGCAACGTCGTTTGCTGCGGTACGCCCCTTCAAGAAGTCATCCGCTTCACGTTGCAGCAATCCAATCGTACTGGATAAGCCGAGCAACTGACGAGCCACCATGGGGTTTTGGGTCCGGTTGAGTTCATTTGCCAACTCGAACAAGATTGCAATTGCCAGCGGCGTATTGAAATCATCTGCCATCGCCTCGGCAAAGCGAATCGCATGCGGTTCTTGCCAGTCCAGTGGTAATTGATCGCAAGCAACCCCCTTGAGGGCCGTATAAAGACGAGTCAAAGCACCTTTGGCATCATCGAGATGCACATCCGAGTAATTGAGCGGACTACGATAATGCGCGCGCAGAATAAAAAAACGAATCACTTCCGGATCATATTTCTTCAACACCTCGCGGATAGTGAAGAAATTACCGAGAGACTTCGACATTTTCTCATTGTCGATCCGCACAAATCCATTGTGCATCCAATAGTTGACAAATTGATGCCGATGCGCGCCCTCGGATTGCGCAATCTCGTTTTCGTGGTGGGGAAATTGCAGATCCTGGCCGCCACCATGAATATCAAAATGCTCGCCCAGAATTTGCTCTGACATGGCTGAACATTCGATATGCCATCCCGGCCTTCCCTGGCCCCAGCGCGAATCCCACTTGACTTCATCCGGCTCGGACTCTTTTGATGCTTTCCAAAGCACGAAATCCAGTGGGTCGCGTTTGCCGACATTAAGTTCAACCCGCTCTCCGGCACGCAGATCAGCCAAGGACTTCCCGGACAACTTGCCATAGCCGGCAAAGTCACGCACCGAGAAGTTGACATCCCCATCGGTAGCCCGGTAGGCCAAACCATTCATTTCCAGTTTTTCAATAATACCCAGCATCTGGGGCACATAGTGCGTGGCGCGCGGTTCATGATCGGGTTTTTGCACTCCCAACGCCGCGGCGTCTTCATCCATTGCCTGGATAAAACGATTGGTCAATTGCGAAATGGTTTCGCCGTTTTCTACCGCACGTTTAATAATTTTATCGTCGATGTCGGTGATGTTTCGCACGTATGTAACGTCATAATCCGATGCACGCAACCAGCGCTGAACCATATCAAATACCACCATCACGCGCGCGTGACCCAGATGGCAATAGTCATAGACTGTCATACCGCAAACATAGATGCTGACCTTGCCAGGCACGATAGGGGTAAATGCCTGCTTTTCACGCGCAAGCGTGTTGTAAATCTTTTGGATGATCATGTGGAATATGTGTTTCAGTCGAAAGTGTATGCATTGCAATGTCTGTCCATGCTGACCGCATGTAACGGCATTGCCATAAGGATCGCCGAAATCCTTTTAATTGTGCTTATTTGATAGAATGACTTTTTCGCCGAAGTATAACATTGATAAATCCATGCCTTTTGCCACTCTTCATTCAGTAAATCTGTCCACCAATCGTGTTTTTGGTCGAACTATTACCCTGTCTGGTCTGTTGGCCGCGTTCCATGCAGTACTAATACCGTCCTTCTAATTAACTTGATACGTGGCAATTTTCTGATGATGCATGCAGATGCCGTAAGGCCATTCTGAATCTCGTCGATGATGAATTAATCGTGAGCACATTCACGCAAGACATCCAGATTGTGGCAAGGCAAGCAAATCCATTCGCAAACGCCAATACTGGTCCAAGTAAGAATATCAGTGAAAATTATCTATGAAGCCAACATTTAAGGATTCCATAATGCAACATGCACGACGTCATTTCTGTTCCTTGCTTGCCGGATTAACATTCTGCGGCGCACTCGGCGCAGCACATGCTGCCGACGCGCCTCAGGTTTCCCTGAAGACCAGCATGGGTGAAATCGTACTCGAACTTTATCCGGAAAAAGCGCCGAAATCTGTTGCCAATTTTTTGCAATATGTCAAAAACGGCCACTATAACGGCACTATTTTTCATCGCGTAATCGAAGATTTCATGATTCAGGGTGGTGGCTTTGATCAAAAGTTGCAGCAGAAGCCCACTGGCGCACCGATAGAAAATGAAGCCAAAAATGGCCTCAAGAACGTGACCTACAGCATCGCAATGGCACGTACCGGCGCACCACATTCTGCCACCGCACAGTTTTTCATTAACACCAACAATAACCGGCCGCTGGATTATCCGAGTCAGGACGGCTGGGGTTATGCTGTCTTCGGCAAGGTTATTAAAGGCACCGAAATAGTCGACAAGATAAAAACGGTTTCTGTTTCAGATCAGGGCATGCATCAACATGTACCGGTTAAGGCCGTCATAATTGAGTCGGCTACGCTCATCCGTTAAATTATAAAAGCCAGCAAAAAATCACGCGCCACCCCATATAAAAAGGACTTTTATGGCAGTCATTCTCACCACTAACCACGGCAATATCAAACTTGAGCTGGATGCTGAAAAAGCACCGAAAACGGTTGAGAACTTCCTCAATTATGTCCGTTCCGGGCATTACGACGGCACCATTTTCCATCGTGTAATTGATGGCTTCATGATTCAAGGCGGTGGATTCGAGCCTGGTCTGAAACAAAAACCTGCCAACGATTGCGTTGAGAATGAAGCCAAAAATGGCCTCAAGAATGCGCAATACAGTGTTGCCATGGCACGCACCTCGGACCCCCACTCTGCATCGGCACAATTTTTCATCAACCTCAAGGCAAATGATTTTCTCGACTGTCCAGGGCAGGATGGATGGGGTTACTGCGTATTCGGCAAGGTAGTCGAAGGCATGGATGTGGTAGACAAGATCAAGTCGGTCAAAACCACCCGTGCGGCAGGCGGACATGCCGACGTCCCGGTTGAAGACGTGATCATTGAAAAAGCAGAGATTGTTTAAGCACCTGATATCGTCCGGTTTTTACCTGCAACCAATTTTATGACGACAGTCTCTTCAATAGCGCAACCGGCAACGGTTGCGCTTTTTATTTCCGATTTGCACCTAAGCGAGTCGCAGCCTCGTACCACCCAGGCATTTTTCGATTTCCTGCAGCAACGGGCTAGTCAGGCGCAAGAGCTATACATACTGGGAGACTTGTTTGAATACTGGGCTGGCGATGATGACTTGGGTAATCCGTATAACAAAAGCGTAATCGATGCGCTGCGCGCGCTCAGCGACACCGGAATCCAGATATTCTGGATTCCGGGCAATCGTGATTTTCTGGTCGGAACAGCATTTGCACAGGCGACTGGTTTGAGGTTGCTGCCAGATCCGTTTATTGCCAGCATCGGCACCTATCGCATCACGCTAACCCATGGCGATGCGCAGTGTACTGATGACACTGCCTACATGGCATTCCGCGAGCAAGTCAGGCAAGCGCAATGGCAAACGACTTTCCTGTCGTTACCATTGTCGCAACGCAAGACAATCGTTGCCGGTTTGCGCAATGATAGCCGCCAGGCCAAAAGTACAAAATCGTATGACATCATGGATGTCAACGCCTTGGCGATTGATGATTTGTTTGATGCGACCGGCACAGCCATCATGATTCATGGCCACACGCACCGCCCTGCCCGGCACGAATCCGCCAATGGCGATAAGCAACGCGTCAGATATGTGCTACCCGATTGGGATCTTGATACGAAGGTGCCGCGCGGCGGCTGGATTGCCATCGATGCAAACGGAGCAATCAAGCGCTGCAATATTGCTGGACATGAAATATTATAGCCACAATAATAATATAAAAAATATGGAGTATGCCTAAAAATACCTATATTTCCGCATATACATAAATCGGGCTTAAAAAATACTATGTGATGTATAAGAAATTACCAAAAATTATCGGCATACGATGCCAACTATCCGGCATCAATCAAATTGTTTCCTGAAAGTTTCAAACTGCTCGGTCAGCCAGTCGACCTCACGACGCAGCCTTACCACCTCTTCCTCCAGCTGACCAACACGGTCATGCCGCGATGACTCTATGATCGTACTGCCTGAGACAAAACCAGCTGCCGTTTCCTGACGCGTCAATACGTCATCCCCAGACAACAAATGTGCATAGCGGGATTCCTTGGTGCCGGGCGCTTTAGGCAGACAGGCGACCAAGGGCGGGTACTTATCCATCAGGAACTGCAATCCGGACTCCACTTCGGCAATCGAGGAAAAGTCATGGTGCCGCACGCTGCGGGCGCGGATTTCACCGGCGGTTTGAATTCCGCGCAACATCAGCTGCGTAAGGATTGCCAGCTTGTCCTGTTCCAGCAGCCATACCATGCGCAAGCGATGCTCATACTTCGACACCCGCGCACCGGCTTGGCGTACCTCTGCCACAAATTTTCTTTGCATCAAGCGCTGCAGGATATCTTGCACCGTACTCTCGGAAATCGACATTACCGGATCGCGGCTCGAGAGTTGATTGCAGCCATTAACTAGCGCATTGAGCGATAACGGGTAATTATCCGGCGTCAGCGCCTCTTTTTCAGCCAGAACAGCCAATACTCTGATTTCGAAAACATCCAGCAAATGGCGGGTGTCAGGATTTTTTTCGGCCGCACCGTCGGTATTCAATTGTGTATCCAATTTGCCATCCTCATTCCACAAGTTTGTTCATTTGGTCAGGATTGAATTTTTCTGAATCGGGAGCACTATCGCATGCGATTCCAGCGGACTTCAGCGCTGCCATCATCTTCTCGATCTGGTGCTCTTGCGCTGCTGCATTGTTAATCAATCCATGCAGCGCCTTGGATAGAGGGTCATCTCCATTCGGCGTAACGCCATAAGCCGCAAACATGCGCGCTGCCGATTCTTCCCTGGACTCCGGCGCGCTTTTTTGAATGATGCGCGCAGGGTTGCCAACCGCCGTTGCACCCGCCGGTACGGCTTTCACTACGACGGCATTGGAACCTACCTTGGCATTCTCGCCCACAGTAAAATTGCCCAGGACTTGCGCGCCGGCGCCAATAATGGCGCCCCGTTCAAGCGTCGGATGGCGCTTGACGCCCTTGTATAGCGAAGTCCCGCCGAGCGTTACTCCTTGATAAATTGTGCAATCGTCACCGATTTCGGCCGTTTCACCGATCACCACACCAAAGCCGTGATCGATGAAAACCCGGCGCCCGATAATGGCGCCAGGGTGAATTTCGATACCGGTCAGAATGCGTGCGATATGCGAAATGAAGCGTCCCAGCCATTTCAGATCATGCGTCCAGCACCAACGCGCCCAGCCATGGGCGACGATTGCATGCAGGCCCGGATAACATGTCAAAACTTCCCATGTATTGCGCGCCGCTGGGTCGCGCGCAATGATATTGCGAATATCTTCTCGAAGGCTGCTAAACATAAAAATAGGAATAAGTAGGCTAAAACGCGATGTTAACGTTTAAGGGAAAGATTTGCCGAACCGTCAGATGGAGCGTTCGCAAACGCAAGGCTGAATGCCTCTGGTTCAACAAGACCCGAATTGAATTCAGACCCTGTTTCGAAGCTTAGACTGTAGCGATTCGCTGGCGCCGCGCTTCGTAAAGGCAAATGCCTGAAGCGACCGAGACATTCAGGCTCTCTACGGAGCCAAACATCGGCACACTCACCAGCACGTCACATGTCTCGCGCGTCAAGCGACGCATGCCTTCTCCTTCTGACCCCATCACAAGTGCGGCCGGACCGGAGAAATCTCCCTGGTAAATGGTTTTTTCTGCATCCTCAGTGGTGCCGATTAGCCAAATATCGCGCTCTTTAAGATCCCGCATGGTGCGGGCCAAATTGGTCACTGTAATGTAAGGTACCGTTTCTGCCGCACCGCTGGCCACTTTGGCCGCGGTAGCATTGAGCCCAACCGCACGGTCCTTGGGCGCGATAACTGCATGAGCACCAGCGCCATCCGCCACCCGCAAACAAGCGCCCAGATTGTGCGGATCAGTAATACCGTCCAATATCAAGAGCAAAGGCGGCCCGACGATTGCGTCAAGTAGTTCATCCAGATTGCGCGCTAAGGAAAGTTCCCCGGCCTTGGCCACTACACCCTGGTGCCGACGCGTACCGACGATGTTGCTTAAACGCTGATCATCGGCCTGAATAATGCGCACCTTGACAGCTTCAGCAGCGCGGATCAGTTCCTGCATGCGCCTGTCGTGGCGAGCAGAGTCAATATAAATTTCTTCAACCGAGGAGGCATCATGCCGCAAACGTGCTGTAACGGCATGGAAGCCGAAAATAATTTTACTCTTCATTGTTATCGTTTCTTTTTGGCTGCTTTAGGGGCTGTTTTTGGTGAGCGCGCCTTTATAGGTGCTGCCGCATGCTTGACGGATTTTGATTTAGGCGTTTGTTCTGGTCCGGCAAGCGCCTTGTTTTTGTCTAAATTAGTCTTATTTTTCTTGCCAGTGGGCGCTTTTGCGATTGCGCGGCGTGCAGGTTCCTTGGCTGAATTTTCCGCAGCAAGTTCACTCACAAGGCGCAAATCAATCTTACGTGCATCAATATCGACACGGCTGATCTGCACGGTTACACGATCGGTTAATTGATACCGCTTGCCGGTACGCTCGCCACGTAATTCGTGTCGTGCCTCATCATATTTGAAGTAATCCGTACCCAGCTCAGTGATATGCACCAAACCTTCAATAAAAAGTGAGTCTAACTGCACAAAAATACCAAAGGTCGTCACCCCGGAAATTGTGCCGGTAAATTCTTCGCCTAACTTATCCCGCATGAAATAGCATTTCAGCCAGGCTTCGACATCACGCGACGCCTCATCTGCACGACGTTCATTTGCGGAGCAATGAACGCCCAGCGCATCCCAGATCGTTAGATTGGCTTCCGGCTTCATTTTGCCCTGTGCCTTATCCTTAACCTGCTGGCGCCGGGTGGATGTAGACAGGGTCGTGTTCAGCAGACTGGCATCAATTCCTTTAGGCTCATATCGTTTGCCCTGAATGATTGCCTTGATCGCACGATGCGTCAACAGATCCGGGTAACGACGGATGGGACTAGTAAAGTGAGCATAAGCTTCATAGGCCAAACCAAAATGCCCGATATTGTCAGGGCTATAGACAGCTTGTTGCATTGAACGCAATAACATTGTTTGCAACAAAGCAGCATCCGGGCGTAGCTTGATCTTATTCATCAAATCAGAGTAATCGCCGGACGAAGGGCCGTCACCGCCGCCTAAGGACAGACCCGCCTGTTTGAGAAACGTCCTAAGCTGATTCAGCTTTTCTTCTGTGGGTCCGGCATGAATACGGTACGTGCCAGCATGTTTATGCCGTTGCAATAAATCGGCAGCACAAACGTTTGCTGCCAACATACATTCTTCAATGATCTTGTGAGCATCATTCCTAGTGCGTGGAATGATTTTTTCAATTTTCCCGGCCGGGTTACATACGATGTAGGTTTCAGTAGTTTCAAAGTCGATGGCACCACGCGCTTTACGCGCCTGCAATAAAGCGTGATAAATGGCATTCAGGTTCGACAGGTGCGGCACCAACGACTGGCGCTTGGAAGCTGCCAAGCCATTGCTATCAGCAAGAATTTCGGCTACTTCTGTATAAGTAAATCGCGCCGCGGAATGTATGACTGCAGGATAAAATTGATATGCCTTTATTTCACCTTGCGCGCTGACCACTAGATCACACACCAGTGTCAATCGATCTACATCTGGATTCAGTGAGCAAAGGCCATTCGATAATTTCTCAGGCAGCATCGGTATGACGCGTCGTGGAAAATAAACTGAAGTGCTACGCTCCAATGCATCCTTATCCAGCGCATCATTTGGTTTTACGTAATGACTGACATCGGCGATAGCAACGATTAAACGAAAGCCATTGCTGCGGCCTATCTTGACAGGCTCACAATAAACGGCATCATCAAAATCCCGTGCATCTTCGCCATCAATGGTAACCAATGGCATATCGCGTAAATCTATTCGGTCCGCAAAATCTACTGCCAGCACCTCAGCCGGAAGTTTGGCTGCCAATTTGGAGGCCGCCTCAGAAAATACATGCGGCACACCATACTTTCGCACGGCGATCTCGATTTCCATCCCTGGATCGTCAATATCGCCCAATACTTCCATTATCTTGCCTGCTGGCTGAGAATAACGGGATGGCTGTTCGGTTAATTTCACATTAACAATTTGGCCGGATTTTGCCTTGCCTAACGAACCGGTGAGTAAAATATCCTGCCCGATACGCTGGTCTTCCGGCACCACAATCCAGACACCATTTTCATTCAATAAACGTCCGATGACGTAGTTGTTGGAGCGCTCAACTACCTCAACGATACTACCCTCAGGACGGCCGCGCCGATCGGTGCCAACAACTCTTGCCTGAACACGATCACCATTCAGCACTTTCTGCATCTCTTTTTCAGAAAGAAAAATATCTGCACTGCCATCTTCAGGAATCAAGAATCCATAGCCGTCGCGATGACCACTGACCCTACCTAAAATAAAACTGGTTTGATTTGCCAATTGATAACAACCGTTCTGGTCGGGTTTGATCTGACCATCGCGATCCATCGCTTTCAAGCGTCGAATCAAACCATCAATTTCATCTGGTTTAACATTAAGCGACAGCGCTATAGATTGCACATCCAGGGGTACGCTGGTTGAACGTAGAACGCCGAGAATGTCTTCTCGGCTAGGGATAATGTAGGGGAATTGGCTCAAAGGATCTGTAAGTAAGTTTTAGTAACAATATGTAGTAGTGTAACGGAGGCAGGGAAATTGTCCTAACCAGTGAAAGCCTGAAGAAACTATATGATTTGAGATGTTGACTTTTGGCCTCTTTGCTTTATAATTTCATTCTTTCGCAGCAAGTCAATATTAAGAATATCTGTAAAGTACATATACTAGCAGATGAAACTTAATATAGATTAGGTTTTATTTATATAGAGCGAGAAGCAAAAGTATAATATTTTTTATCTTGCGTTAAACAAGATAGTAACGGTTGCAGTGCCCACGTGGCGGAATTGGTAGACGCGCATGGTTCAGGTCCATGTGCCTTTGGGTGTGGGGGTTCGAGTCCCTCCGTGGGCACCAAAAGATTAAAAACCATTGAGAATTCAATGGTTTTTTTTCGCCTAAAATAATTAAGTCTTTGTAGATTTTCTGTTTCTGCAATCTCAATAATAGATACTAAGCAAGACTATATTTGCTATGAGATATCTATAAGTCTGTTACGTCCATCATTATTTTCAGAAAACACAATTGCTATGTCACAAACCAATAAACCATCAGTTACCTGATGGTTTATTGGTTCTGTACTAGTGATCACACTTTTCAAGAAGAGCCGCTCACTTGCTCTCGCCTTTCTTTAACCAGGCCGATAGTTGATAAGGTCGCAAACCATCATAGTCCTCAAAAGGTTGATGTATCCAGGGATTTGTTTCTAGATAATCAAGATAAAAATCTGGTCGTATTGATGAGCATGCCTTACACCAAATTACCGCTGACTTAACTTCTGTAACCGAAGATAAATTTTGCTGGAGGTGGTGTTGAACGCGTTCAAGAGTAACGCCCGAATCCACAAGATCATCAACAACCAAAACCTTACCAGTAAGCGCACCTTTTGCCATGGTGATGTATTTTGCAATATCTAACTCTCCACGCAGAGTCCCAGATTCATCGCGATATGAACTCGTCGAAAGGATAGCCAAAGGAACATCAAAAATGCGGGAGAAAATATCTCCAGGCCGCAATCCACCGCGCGCCAAGCAAAGTACCTGATCAAATTTCCAGCCTGATTCGTGTACGATCTGTGCCAGTTTTAAAATGGAACGATGATAATCCTCCCACGACACCCAAAGGTCTGTCTCAGTATTAAGCGCCATACTACGCATCCTTTTATTATTTAAATGGGTGTCGGAGTACGATAGTCTCTTCACGGTCTGGACCTGTAGATACCATATCGATAGGAACACCAACCAGTTCTTCTATCCTTTTAATATAACGACGAGCGTTTACAGGCAAGGCGTCTATAGAAGTAGCGCCAACCGTCGATTCTTTCCAGCCTGGAATTTCTTCGTAAATAGGCACACAGCGGGCAGCATCTTCTGCACCGACAGGGAAAATATCGATGATTCTCCCATCAAGCTGATACCCTGTGCATAATCTCAGGGCGTCAAGACCATCCAAAACATCAAGCTTGGTTAGACACATACCAGAGATTCCATTGATTTGCATTGAACGACGCAATAATGCCGCATCAAACCAACCACACCGACGCGCGCGCCCGGTGACCGTTCCAAATTCATGCCCTATCCGCGACAAATGCTCCCCGATACCTTGGTCAGTCGGCAACTCAGAAGGAAATGGCCCTGAGCCGACACGCGTAGTGTAAGCCTTGGTTATGCCAAGAATGTAATGAAGCATATTGGGCCCTACTCCTGCCCCTGCTGCTGCATTGCCGGCGACACAATTACTTGATGTAACGAAAGGATAGGTCCCATGATCGACATCCAACAAACTACCTTGTGCTCCCTCGAACAATAAATTTGCACCAGCTTTATATGCTGCATGAAGCGCGCTTGATACATCTGCAACCATAGGAGCTAAACGCGGCACAGTTGAGAGTGCATCATGCAATGTCTTCTGGAAATCAATTGAATCAGCTTTCAGATACTGCGTTAATACAAAATTATGATAATCGAGGTTTTCGCGTAATTTTTCTGCAAAACGGTTTTCGTTCATGAGATCAGCTACGCGAATTGCTCTGCGTGCGACTTTATCTTCGTAAGCCGGACCGATACCTTTGCCAGTTGTACCAATTTTGAAATTTCCGCGAGAAATTTCACGAGCTACATCTAAGGCTGTGTGATAAGGCAGAATAATGGGGCAAGCTTCTGATACCTTCAATCGCGAAGCGACTTCTACTCCAACTACTTGTAACTTATCAATTTCACGCAATAAGTCAGGGACAGATAGCACCACTCCATTACCAATATAACAAGCAACACCTGCCCGCATTATCCCTGAAGGAATAAGTTGTAAAGCTGTTTTTATTCCATTAATAACCAGCGTATGACCCGCATTATGTCCGCCTTGAAACCGCACCACACCTTGCGCGTGATCTGTCAGCCAATCGACAATTTTACCTTTACCCTCGTCACCCCACTGGGTACCTACCACGACTACATTTTTCGCAATACTATTATTTTGTAACATCTCTTAACCTAATTTTTTGAGAATCCAGTTTCCGTTTTCGAATACAACAGCCTGATCGCAATCAAATTCACCTTGATCACTCTCATGTCCAGGCAGAGTCTGAATGACTATTTCTCCAGCCTTTCGCAATTCATTAATTTTTGCCTGCAATGAATAATCACCACTCCAAGGAGCAAGAATTGCCCGTGTTCGTTTAGCCATCGGTAACAATCTAGCCAATTCTCGCAAATCCATTGAAAATCCCGTGGCCGGCCGTGCTCTCCCAAATGCTTCACCAACATGATCATAACGACCGCCACGTGCTACTGCGTTCGGCAAACCGGGAACGTAAACTGCAAACATTATTCCACTATGATAGTGATACCCGCGTAAATCTGCTAAATCAATTGTGATATTGGCAGCACCTACTAGCGCGATTAAAGTATCAAGCTCGTCCAGAGCTTGCGATATGTTGGGCAAATTAGGTAGAACGCGGCGCGCCCGATTAATTACTGAAATATCTCCATAAAGAGTTGGCAAGGCCAGCAAGGCATTTCGCGTCACAGCAGAAAATTCTGTTGAAATTGACATTAATCCGGGCATATCCTTCGCCTCTAGCAGCGCAAAAAGTTCTGCCTCATATTGGATAGCACGCTTATCATTTTTTAAAAGTGCACGCAATACATTAACGTGACATAAATCAAGGCGTACTTGTGTAATTCCCGCTAATTCAAGGGATGTTAAAACTAATTTTTGAATTTCGGCATCGGCTTCAAGTCCTGCATGCCCATATATCTCAGCACCAATTTGCAAAGGTTCGCGCGTTGCATGCAGGCCAGAAGGGCGGGCATGTAACACACTTCCTGCATAACACAGTCGAGTGACGGAGGCACGATTCAGTAAATGCGCATCTATGCGTGCAACTTGAGTAGTAATATCAGCACGCACGCCCATTGTTCGACCTGATAACTGATCGACCAACTTGAAGGTGCGTAAATTCATCGCCTGACCAGCTCCACTCAAAAGAGATTCGATATATTCCAATAAGGGCGGCATGACGAGCTCATAGCCGTATAGACGAAAATTGTCAAGCAGCAAGCGCCTTAATTCTTCGATTTTGCGTGCTTCTGATGGTAAAACATCAGCAATGTATTCTGGAAGGAGCCAATTAGGCATAAAGGAAAGATACTTAAAAAAGAAAATGCGCGAGACTATTTATATCTCGCACAAAAATAACAATCAGCCAACAAAATATATGGAATCGTATGCTTACAATAACATGATGCAATCCGATTTGGCTAACAGCATCATGGTTTCGGTTTTATTTTTGCCCCATAAAACTTAAGCTACTTGGATTCTTGAAATATTTAAAAAACTCAGAACTTGGATCCACAACCATTACATCACTACGGCTTTTGAAGCTTGCACGGTATGCTTCAAGACTACGGTAGAATTTATAAAATTCAGGACTTTTACCGAATGCCTGAGCATAGATTTGTGAAGCTTTCGCGTCGCCTGCACCCTTGATCTTTTCTGCATCACGATAAGCTTCCGCCAAAAGGACCGTACGTTGCCTGTCTGCATCAGCACGAATTTTTTCCGATTCAGCAGCTCCAGTTGATCGCAACTGATTAGCTACCCGAGCACGTTCGGATTTCATTCGATCGTAAACTGAATTACTAATTTGCTCTACATAATCGACTCTTTTTAATCGCACATCTACAACTTCAACTCCAATTTCTTTTGCTTCATTACCTACTTTTTTGTGAATGGCATCCATAACTTTGCCGCGCTCACCTGATATAACCTCTCGCACAGTGCGCTTTGTGATTTCTTCATTTAATGCTGCCTTGACAATCTGTGACATTCGGTCTTGCAAACTACGCTCATCACCTCCAAAGCTAATAAAATACAACCTTGGATCTATAATTCGCCACTTTACGAATGCATCCACAAGAATATTCTTTTTTTCTGCTGTTATGAAACGATCTGCGTCAGGAGTATCGAGTGTCAGAATCCTGTTGTCCATGAATAAAATGTTTTGAAACGGTGGTGGCAACTTGAAATATAGTCCAGGTTTTTTAATAACCTGCTTAACCTCTCCAAGAGCAAACACTATGGCGAATTGCCTCTGATCGACGACAAACAGCGTCGATGATAAAATCCAAAGAGAAATTAACCCGACAAAGACATAAGAGATTACGCGATTCATTATCGAGTCTCCTGAGTACGTGAATCACGTGATTCACGGCTACGAGAATCTTTCTGTTGAGCGTTTCCACTAGATTGCAAAGAATCTACAGTGGGACTAGTCGCTGTATTTGGAGCGCTAGTTGGATTAGAGGCAGAAAGTCCACTCGCATTTGTTTGTCCAATTAATTTATCTAACGGTAAGTAAAGCAAAGAACTACCATTTTTTACGTCTACCATTAGCTTAGTTGTGCCAGTAAAAATCTGTTGCATGGTATCTAGATAAATACGGTCTCGTGTAACGGCTGGCGCTTTTTGATATTCTGCATAAACCTGATTAAAACGAGATGCATCACCCAAGGCATTTGCCTCTACCCTAGACCTATATGCTTCAGCTTCTTCCATTAAACGTGAAACAGCACCACGAGCCTTTGGAATAACATCATTTGCATAGGCCTGCCCTTCATTTTTTTGCCTTACAAGATCTTGACCTGCCCTAACAGCATCATCAAATGAAGCCTGCACCTGTTCCGGCGGTTGCACACCCTGCATTGTTACATTTATAATCTGCGCCCCTGACTTATAACGATCAACGATATTTTGCATTAGCTGAGCAACGTCAAATGCAACTTTTTCTCGGCCTTCATAAAGGACAAAATCCATCTTGCTTTTACCGACAATCTCACGAATAGAAGTTTCAGCAACCTGTCTGATTAATTCCTCCTTATCGCGATTATTAAAAATCCAATCGGAGGCGTTCTTAAGTCTATATTGCACCGCGAACTGGATATCAATAATATTTTCATCTTCAGTTAACATCAGCGCTTCTTTTGGCTGTTTATTTCTAACACTGGATCTATATCCCACTTCAATTGTACGCACCTGTGACACATTCACTATTTCATGACTTTGAATCGGAGTCGGCCAGCGCCAATTGAAACCAGCAGGAGTCATGTTATTGTATTTCCCAAAAGTCATCACAACGCCTGTTTGACCCTCCTGAACAATAAAAAACCCGCTCACCAACCACAAAAAAATCGCAATAGCGGCAATTACCCCTACCCCAATGCCGGCACCTTTGGCATCAGGTTTGAAGCCGTCACCATTAGAACCACCTCCACCATTTTTGCGGCCTAAAAAACGGTTTAATCGTTGATTAAAATCACGCCACAACTGGTCTAAATCCGGAGGTCCATTATTAGGATTTTTATCATTCTGCATATGATTTTTGTTTTCATCGCTACGAGAATTCCGACCCCATTTAGGGTCGTTGAGTGAAAATTTTAAACCAATTTTTTTCAGTAAAGATACAGGCATTGTTTCCAAATCCAGCGTTATAAATGAGTAAAGGCGCTTATTCGATTTTATTCGACATGAATATCACTTGATTGGTTTATCGGCGAATATTCTTGCAGAACAGTCATACGCGACTTTGAAAAATCGCCAAGAGCATGCCGCAATAAATCGAGGCCAATACCCGCCCTAGCGCTAACAAAAACCCTCTGGATTTTACCATATTCATTCAACTCCACAGATTGCTGCAAGCCTATAATATCAATCTTGTTCCAGACCAATATCTGCGGAATATGATCTGCGCCGATTTCTTTAAGGACCATATTGACTTGCTCGATTTGATCCATTCTCACTGGACTTGCTGCATCGACGACATGCAACAATAAATCTGCATTTACTGTCTCTTCCAAAGTTGCCTTAAATGCTGCAACTAATTGATGAGGTAGCTCACGGATGAAGCCAACGGTATCAGAAAGTACCGCATTGCCGGTATCGCCAAGATAAACTCGACGCGAGGTCGTGTCTAATGTTGCAAAAAGTTGATCCGCTACATAGGTGCCAGCATTGGTTAGCGCGTTGAATAAAGTAGACTTGCCCGCATTGGTATATCCTACTAACGATATCGAGAAAGTATTTCCTTTGCCTCGGGCGCGACGCTGTGTTTCGCGCTGGCGCTGTAATTTTTCGAGCCGCACACCAAGAGATTTAACTCTCTCGCCTATCAAACGACGATCTGTTTCCAGCTGCGTTTCACCAGGCCCCCGCAATCCTATACCGCCTTTTTGGCGCTCCAGATGTGTCCAACCGCGAATTAAACGAGTAGACAAATGCTGCAACTGAGCAAGTTCGACCTGCACTTTTCCTTCGTGACTTTTGGCACGTTGTGCAAAAATGTCGAGAATCAGGGTGGTTCTATCAACCACACGAACTTTCAATAATTTTTCAAGATTGCGTTGCTGAGCTGGCGTCAGGATATGATTGAAAATAACGATATCAATCTCATTTTCAGCCACAGCAAATGCGACTTCCTCTGCTTTACCGGAGCCTATAAATAAGGATGCATCCGGACGTGAACGTTTTCCCGTAATGACAACAACAGGATCGGCTCCAGCAGAGGATGACAGCAAAGATAGCTCTTCTAAACCTTCAGTAAAATCACTTTTACCAAAATCGATCCCAACTAACACTGCACGCATTGAAGGAGTCTCGCGTTAGGTTGTGGAGAGGGAAGGAATCATTGCTCTTCTTGTTCAATATTTAAGTTAACTGCACGTGCCGGCACAACAGTAGAGATTGCATGCTTGTATACCATTTGTGTAACAGTATTGCGCAGCAAAACGACGTATTGATCAAAAGACTCAATGTGCCCCTGTAATTTAATGCCATTGACGAGATATATTGAAACAGGTACATGTTCTTTCCGCAAGGCATTGAGGAAGGGGTCTTGTAACAGTTGCCCTTTGTTGCTCATGACAGCTCCATTCTGTTGTTGTAATTAAGAGTTGGTGACGACTTGAAAATTATCAAGCGATACTGGTTAAAAGTTGTCAGTTTGAACGCATTAGCAAGTTTATTTTTTCAAAGATACTGCAATTTTAATTTCTGGCAAATGGATTCTTACTCGACCGGAATTCAATACGTAAAGGGGTTCCTGTAAGTGAGAAAGTTTCTCTGAAATGTTTTTCCAGATAACGTTTATAGTTATCTTCAACAAAATTGAGCGCATTTCCATGGATGATAACAATGGGTGGATTCTGACCACCTTGGTGGGCATATCTTAATTTCGGCCGAATTGATCCTTTGCGACGAGGTTGTTGATGCTCCACAGCCTCTATTAATGCTCGTGTCAATTTAGGAGTAGTCAAATCGGCCATAGCTGCAACATATGCCGCATCAATTGATTTCATCAAGGGACTAATACCAGTCGATTTCAAAGCAGAAATAAAATGAAATTTAGCAAAAGACAAAAAACTCAATTTACGCTCTAGATCCATCTTGATTTCATCACGTTTATCAGATGTCAGACCGTCCCATTTGTTAACACCAACGACTAAAGCTCGACCGGTTTCCAGCACAAAGCCGGCTATATGGGCATCTTGTTCAGATATATCCTGTTGCGCATCGAGCAACAGCAGTACCACATTAGCCTCTGAAATTGACTGCAATGTTTTAACAACTGAAAATTTTTCAATTGCCTCGAAAACTTTTCCACGTCGCCGTATTCCAGCAGTATCAATTAATGTGTAATGTTTGCCTTCTCGTTCAAACGGAATTTCGATAGAATCCCGCGTAGTTCCAGGCATATCAAAAGCTATAACACGATCTTCACCCAACACGGTATTTACTAAAGTTGACTTACCCACGTTTGGGCGGCCAACAATTGCAATTTTAACGCCCCTCTGAGAGGTATCCTGTTCATCCTTCTCACTAGGGCGCTGTGCAAATGCCAGGTTCAATGATTCATCTACCAAATCCATCACACCATCACCGTGTGCTGCTGAAATAACATAAGGATCGCCCAATCCAAGCTCATAGAACTCAGCGGCAACGGAGGTGTACTTCATACCCTCAGATTTATTCACAACCAACATGACTGATCTACCGGATTTTCGTAAAAAATCCGTTATGGTCTTGTCATGCGGAGTAAGCCCTTGGCGACCATCAACAATAAAAATAATGATATCGGCTTCCGCTACTGCCTGTTTAGTCTGTTTGGCCATCTGGTGCATAATGCCCTCTTTGGCTACAGGCTCAAATCCTCCTGTGTCAATCACCAAGAATGGCCGTTCTCCCAAGCGCCCTTCACCATAATGGCGATCTCGGGTGAGGCCAGGCAAGTCAGCTACCAGTGCATCTCGCGATCGTGTAAGACGGTTGAACAGCGTGGATTTGCCGACGTTAGGTCGGCCTACTAATGCAATTACCGGCTTCATCAAATTGTTACTCGGTCGCCAAAGCGACCACTGCCCCTGATTGGGTTTGAAAAATCAAATTCACGCCAGCAACAACCGGGGCGGATAGTATCGCACTCCCGTCAGTGCCAACACGACCTAAAAACGCGCCATTTTCACGAGAAAGGAAATGTACATAACCTTGACTGTCTCCTACGACCACAGCACGTCCAAATGATGTTGGGGTGGAAAGACGGCGATTCGCTAGTTTATCGTTACGCCACATATTCAATCCAGCATCACGTGTATACGCCGTCACCGCTCCACGCTCATCGGCAGCAAAAACAAAGCGCTCATCTATTCCTATCCCGACATCACTCGATAGCGTCCTAGCCCAACGCGCAGAACCTGTCGACTTATTAAAACACGCTACCTTACCTTGGTAAGCAACCGCACAGACATCTTCGCCGGCTATAACTGGCGCGCCGGAAATATCCGCTATGCGTTCAAGTTCTGTCGTGCCGCGTGGGTCTCCCACTGTAGCCTCCCAGCGCGCGCCGCCGTTATTCAACTCCAAAGCTAACAGCTTGCCGCCGGGCATGCCAACGAAAACACTCGATCCGTCAATAATTATCCCCGGCGCTGTATGTAGAGTCAAAGAAGGAACCGCTCGTTGTGCAACCCAGCGACGCAATCCAGTTTCCACATCCAATGCGATAATCCGATTATCGTGACTGCGGACGATTACAAGTTTCTGACCTACTGCGGGCACGGAGAGTACTTCACTGGAAGTTTGAGCTTTCCAACGCAATTTTCCGTTGGAATCAAATGCTAAAATTGCACCTTTTTCGCCTGCTACCACGACTGTATTACCGTCGCTGCCAACACCAGCAGTTAATGACATCCCTGCTTTAATGCGCCAAACTAGATTGCCTGTGGCCGCATCCATACGTGCAATTGATCCATCTGCTGCAGCGACGAAAACATCATTACCTATAACAGCAGGGGAGAAATCAAACGCTCCAGCGCTACCTATTGCCGCAGACCAAGCCGAGTGAATCGATAATGTTGGCTGAAAATTCACTAACGCTGCTGGTTGATTTCTTGGCTCCACCTTGCTGGAGAAGGGGTTTAACGAAGAGCATCCAGACAACACAGCGACTATGCTGACAAACGCAAGCTTAACTGCAATTCGCATTATTTCCCCTAGTTTTTTTAACCTGCATCCTTAACTGACGAATTACCCA
This sequence comes from Gelidimonas diazotrophica, assembly GCF_055694025.1. Lineage (NCBI taxonomy): Bacteria > Pseudomonadati > Pseudomonadota > Betaproteobacteria > Burkholderiales > Oxalobacteraceae > Gelidimonas > Gelidimonas diazotrophica. Next base: position 1,755,779 of record NZ_CM146349.1, on the reverse strand, counting down.
ACGCATCCAGCTTCATTTGAATTAAGGGGCGTATCGGGCTATTTTTCTCTATTTTTTTCAGTGCCAATTCATAGGAGGAGCGCGCCATATCATTTTTATTTTGCGAAACAAGAATATCTCCCTTGCGATCGGCGACCAAACCAGAAAACTGTGCAGGGAAGCTTGTCTCTAATAGCTTTAATGCTTCCTCATATGATTTGGTATCTAACAAAAGACCAGAAAGTCGAAGCTTGGCGATAGCTTTGTATTCTTCATCATTGCCATGGTCGATTGCCCATACCAATTGGGCGTTCGCAACTTTCATGTCATTGGCATCAAATGCGCTTTTAGCCGCAGCAAGTGCGCTCATTTGTGCATAGGGAGTCTTGCCGAACTTCGTTTGCAAGTCTTCTGCTGCACGCAGAATCTTTACATTATCCTTAGCTACAATCGATTTTTCCAACTCGTCATAGAGTAGAGATGCTTGTACCGACTGCTTACGCTGATAGTAATTCCATCCAGACCAGCCCGCATAAATAGCCATAACAAAAATGAGCAGCCAAGTCAGCAGGTTACCATATTGATTCCACCAAGCCTTGATTGAGGCTAGTTGCTCTTCTTCTTCGTGATCGTATGCCATGTAATGTAATGTTAGTGGTATTAGTGATGGTAGTGAATATGCTCGTGATCGTGCTCATCTTCGCCAACGACTTGATCAACCAGATAATCCACTACCGCATCGAATGCGACTCTAACCTGCTGTTGATCCGTTTCGACTACACGGAGCGCCTTGATTGCAGCTACCCCGCCATCAATCTCATCTTTGCCAATAATGACTGCGAAAGCCGCTCCGCTTGCGTCAGCACGTTTCATTTGCGATTTAAAACTACTCGCAGAATTGGCAGACGCGCAATGTAACACAACATCCAGGCCGGCATCACGAATCCGTTCGGATAGAACGAACGCCTGTAGCTGTGCATCGTCGCCTTGGTGGAGAATATAAACATCGCAGTGGTTTGGTGGTAACAGTTCTCCGCTTGCCTTCATAAGTTCCAGAATGCGTTCAACACCTATTGCAAAGCCACACGCAGGTGTCGATTTACCCCCGAATATCTCAACCAGAGGATCATATCGACCACCGCCACAGACCGTACCTTGCGCCCCAAGCTGGTCAGTCACCCACTCAAACACGGTACGATTATAGTAGTCCATGCCGCGCACTAATCGCGTGTTAATGGTGAACGGAATACTGTTATGACGGAGTATCTTTTGCACACCCTCGAAATGAGCGCGCGAATCATCTTCCAGATAATCCAGCAATTTTGGAGCTGCATTCACCAAGGCTTGCATCGCAGGATTCTTTGTATCGAGTATTCTTAACGGATTTGAATGCAAACGTCTTTGCGCATCAGTATCAAGCAAGTTCGCATTCTTTTCGAAATAAGTTACAAGGTCAACCCGATGTTTATTACGTTCATCCGCGTTCCCGATCGAATTCAGTTCCAACCTTATACCCTGTAACCCGAGGTCATCCCAAAGGCGTTGACACAGCATGATGAGTTCTGCATCGATGTCGGGGCCAACAAATCCGAGAGCTTCTGCACCAATCTGATGAAACTGGCGATAGCGTCCACGTTGCGGCCTCTCATGGCGAAACATCGGACCGGCATACCACAAGCGTTTCGGACCATCGTACGTCAGGTTATGCTCCAACGCTGCGCGAACCACACTTGCAGTACATTCGGGACGCAGCGTCAGTTGGTCACCATTCATCGAGTCAGTAAAGGAATACATTTCTTTCTCGACTATGTCAGTCACATCACCCAATCCGCGAGAAAACAAAGCGGTAGGCTCAACGATTGGAGTGCGAATCTGTTGAAAGCCATAACTCTTCAATACGGACTGCACCGTATTTTCAAACAATTCCCAGAGCGGGGCGTCGATCGGAAGGATGTCATTCATACCTTTCACACCAACAATTTTTTCGATTTTTTTATTTTCAGACATTCTATTTATACATTTATTAACGGTGAATAGCAGCTCGAATAATCACATTCAAACGGCAATAGTAGTGTTGCCATAGTGTGTTTTGACATAATCCAGTACGATCGCCTGAAATTCCTCGGCAATGTGATCACCACGCAGAGTCACACTCTTTTCGCCGTCTACGAATACAGGGGCAGCAGATGATTCTCCCGTTCCTGGCAAGCTAATGCCTATATTTGCATGCTTGGATTCACCAGGACCATTTACGATACATCCCATAACAGCGACATTCATGCCCTCAACCCCAGGATATTCTTTCTTCCAGACTGGCATCTGATCACGCAAATACGTTTGGATTCCATCGGCCAAATTCTGAAAAACCGTCGAAGTTGTACGACCACATCCAGGACATGCAATCACCATAGGCGTAAATTTTCGCATCCCCATTGTCTGCAAAATTTCCTGCGCCACTACTACTTCTTTTGTGCGGTCTCCGCCTGGTTCTGGCGTTAGAGAGATACGAATAGTGTCGCCTATCCCCTCTTGTAGCAATACTGACAGCGCGGCAGTAGAGGCAACAATGCCTTTACTGCCCATACCCGCTTCAGTAAGGCCCAAATGAAGGGGATAATCGCAACGACGGGCAAGCTCACGATAGACTGCAATCAGATCCTGCACACCTGAAACTTTACACGACAGGATAATCTGATTGCCTGGCAACCCCAGCGTTTCTGCCCGTTGCGCGTTATCTATGGCAGAAGTAACCAACGCCTCATACATGACACCGCTGGCAGACCAAGGTTCTGGTCTTTTAGCATTCTCGTCCATGATCCGCGCCAACAATGACTGATCCAGACTTCCCCAATTGACTCCGATACGTACCGGTTTGTCATATTTGCAGGCAACTTCAATCATTTGCGCAAACTGTGTATCGCGTTTGGCGCCCTGCCCTACATTTCCAGGGTTGATGCGATATTTTGAAAGTGCCCGCGCACAATCAGGATAATCGTTTAACAGCGTATGACCGTTATAGTGGAAATCCCCCACCAATGGCACGTCAATACCCATTTTATCCAACTGCTCGCGAATTGCCGGTACAGCTGCTGCTGCTTCTGGATTATTAACAGTGATTCGCACTATCTCCGAACCGGCGCGGGCCAAATCCTTGATCTGAATTGCCGTCCCGATTACATCTGCGGAATCAGTATTAGTCATTGACTGAACCACTACAGGGAATCCTCCGCCGACGAAAACTTCACGCACCCCATAACGGATGACCGTCGTTTTAGTGTTACGTCGAGAAACTGGGCCTGATGCTGTGGGCGTATTTTTTAACATGCCTGATTATTTCAAATTGATCCTGGCAACATTGCCATTGACGCCCGCCTTAGCATTGAACGACTCACCACGCAAAGTGACGCTCACGCCGGCAACGTTACCGATTGTCAATAAAGCTGGTTCGCTTATTTCAAATTTTTCGACCTCACCGGCCTTTAGAATTCGGGAGACTGCAATGCTCTTATTTGCTCTCTTGATCTCAATCCAGGAATCTTCATGGGCTTGTAATACAAGTTGATTTTCTTCTGCGGCAGCAGAAGGTGCTGTCGGAGCTACGATAATAGGAACATCGGATACCACTTTAGGCTCCGAAATTGGTGCTGTTGTCAAAACGGAGGTAACTGCCGCGTCAGCTTTGCTCAGTTGCAGAGGAAGTGTATTCACATCGCTCTTCGGAAGAGTTGAAATTTTCCCTGGCATCAAAACATCTCGATTAATTGATGAAGCAACTGTCACTGTAGACAAGTCCGGCAACCATCCCATTTTTTGGGCTAATACGGTTGACAAAAGCAGCAGGATCAAAAAAACGACGCCTACGCTCCATTTGGATAAGATGCCATTCCTTTTTCCCATTAAAGGAAATCGGCTCTCAGAAAAGTTCATGGGAATTGCACGACGTAATAACGGCGCATCTAATTTTGGAACATCCTCTGACTTGAGCATTTCCAATAGTGGAGTCACATCCATTGTCAAGCATTTTGCATAGGCACGAATAAACCCACGCGTCACAACCATAGGCAATGCTGCGTAATCATTGCTTTCAATAGCAAGAATTTGACGCGGGGAAAGTTTAATCTGATCAGCAACTTGTTGTATGGACCAACCCAAATCTTGACGCCTGCCTAACAAACAAGCTCCGGGTGAATCAATTGAATACTCCTGCGACTGGCTCTGAGCCGACTCTTCAATAATGTCTTTAAATTGTTCACTCATCATATGCCCCGCGTTTATAAGCAGCATATTCGGCTGAATCAACATAGCGACGACGCAACTGTGTCACAAGACTGCTTTCTGCAGCACGATCTTCCAATTTATGCTCCACTTTTATCGCCAGCCACAGAACTTCAGATGTCAGCAGGTCTGCTTTAATGGCGCGTGTAATATAAAAATGGGCACGTTCATAATCCCTGCGATTAAAGTAGATGTTTGCTAAATTAATAGTGACGCTGGGATTATCCGGCTCAATCTTAAATGCTTGCATAAAATATTTCTCCGCAGCATTTTGCTCTTTCAGTTTAAGGCTGCACACTCCTGCATTATGCAAAGCTTTTGCCGGAGATTGATAAGAACGATTCCTGAGCGCAGCTTCGAAATAAGAAATAGACTGATTTTCGCGCCCTCTTTGGCACAAAAACCATCCATAGTTATTACTAAAATCAGGATTGTTCGGAGCAAGTTTAATTGCTCTCAAAAAATTTTCTTCGGCTAGAGGCATTTGATCCATTTCCATATAGATCAACGCACGCATGCTGTATGCCTCAGCAAAATTGGGATCAGCTGCAAGTGCCTGCTTAATCTCATCCAGTGCAACTTCCAACTGGCGCTGTTGATAATAACCAACAGCCAATTGCAATCTGATATTAGCTCTTTTCTGATTATCGGTTTGATCCGAGCTAGTGGGCAACTCTGCCAGCGATCCACCTGATGGGCCTGATGCGCAACCGAACAAAGACATGACAACCAGCAAAAAAAATATTCTAAGCAATCTATGCAAAGCCAGGTTCACTCAATGACCTCCACTAAACGGCCAAAATTCTTACCAAATTTTTGCTTATAATGCGCAATATTTTCCATGCGTTCATGGACACGAGTACGATCCTGTACCTCTCCTGCCAATTGACCGCAGGCGGCATCAATATCATCACCCCGGGTTTTGCGAATGGTCGTCACAAGACCTGCATCCATCAAGATTTGCGCAAACGCCTTGATTCGTGGGTTCTTTGAACGAATCAATCCAGATTCTGGAAAAGGATTAAACGGTATCAAATTGAATTTGCAAGATACCGGGTCCACACCATTTTGCACTAAAGCAACCAGTTCCCGTGCATGCGCATCGGAGTCATTCACGCCATCGAGCATGCAATACTCAAAAGTGACGAAATCACGTGGCGCATAATCAAGATAGCGCCTGCAAGCGGCCATCAACTCATGCAGTGGATATTTTTTATTTAACGGTACAAGGCCATCTCGCAAGACATCATTTGAAGCATGCAAAGAAACAGCCAACGCAACTGGACAATCCTGCGCAAGACGATCAATCATTGGTACTACGCCAGACGTTGACAATGTCACTCGCCGCCGTGACAGTCCATATCCATTATCATCCAGCATTAACTTTAACGCTGTCACTGTCGGCTCATAATTTAATAGCGGCTCGCCCATTCCCATCATTACGACGTTTGTGATCTGACGCTCGCCTTTCGGACCGGGCTCAATACCTTTAGTGCGTCGCAATTCAAACTCTGCCATCCACAGTTGCCCAATGATTTCACCGACCGTAAGATTACGGCTGAATCCTTGTTTCCCGGTAGAACAAAAACGGCAATTGACCGCACAGCCTGCCTGTGTCGAGATGCATAAGGTCCCGCGATTTTCTTCTGGAATAAATACGGTCTCGACTGCATTGCCTTTTCCCACATCAATTAACCACTTCCGAGTCCCATCAATTGATGTGTGATCGCTAATTACTGCCGGCGCAGCAACCATCGCGCGCGTGGATAATTTATCCCGCAGCGATTTCGCCAAATCGGTCATCGCATCAAAATTGCCAACGCCAAATTGATGAATCCAGCGCTGCAATTGTTTGGCGCGAAACGGCTTCTCACCCAACTCACCGCAATAAGCGATAAGTTGCGCAGGATCCAGGTCCAGCAAATTGGTGAGTTGCGTCATAACATCATTCCATCAAGTTATCTTCGCGTGAAAACAGCTTCACACGAGAAAACACATCAATTAACGTGAATACACATTCAGTGCAGGAAAGTAATAAGCGATTTCCACAGCTGCGGTTTCAGCTGCATCAGAACCGTGCACTGCATTAGCATCAATCGAATCTGCAAAATCAGCCCGGATCGTGCCTTTGTCAGCTTTTTTAGGGTCGGTTGCACCCATCAGGTCACGATGCGTCAAGATGGCGTTTTCGCCTTCAAGAGCCTGAACGATTACAGGGCCGGAAATCATGAAATCGACTAGCGCGTTGAAAAAAGGACGCTCGCGATGCACTGCGTAAAAGCCTTCCGCTTCTGCGCGCGACAATTGCATCATGCGAGCAGCAATAATTTTCAGACCAGCGCCTTCGAAACGCGAATAAATCTGACCAATAACATTTTTTGCAACTGCGTCGGGCTTGATAATTGACAGGGTGCGTTCGATTGCCATCTGTAAAAACTCCAATAAAAATAACGGGTTAAGATAGTAGCTGCAGTTCCAGCCAGTTGCGGATTTTAACATAAAGCATTATCGAATAAAAACACGACTTTCGTGGCTCCCGGACTTCATCAGGATTTATGAAAAATCATTAACATTCAAAATATTTAATGTGAAATTCTACATACTCCCGCCATTTTTTATAAAAAACTATATTTTCCGCATAGAACTATGGCAACAAAAATAATACACAACCATGTATGCCTTTGAGGCTATATATATGGCCGATCGAATTCGGTTTCTGTTTTTGTGTAAAAATGATCGCACAAACCAGCCAATCACAAGCTGTCGACAGAACTTTCCTTGGATATGATGCTCAGAGCAGTCATGCATGTACTCCAGATGACTGTTGGCTTAAGAAATAGATGCGAAAAACCCAGTACTGTAGCTTTATGGCATAAGGCGTTTGCGCATGGCTGGCGTCATTTCCACATTTTTGTTAGTGTCGATCAGCATGACTTCCTTCAAGTTCAAGCGCTCTGCGAACGCCCTCCAGTGCAGCGGGCCAGCAATAAATAGCGGCTTGGAATTTCCATCAGAACGAGTACCGGCATCATTGCCGCCAGAAGTGATGATCGTGACCGACGCTACCAGATCGGTAGTTTCTCCTGTCCTTGGATCGATGATGTGGGGACGACGCTTGCCGTCCTGCATAAAATACCGCTGATAATCGCCGCTGGTGCCTATCGCTTCATTGTCATGCAACTCCACGATCGCTACCGTACCTTCTCCACGTGGATTCTGGATGCCGACTTTCCAAGGATGGGCTCCGGGCTGCCCTATTGCCAGGACGTTGCCGCCTACATTGATGAGTGCCGCCTTGACGTGCTCGGCGCGCAGAATTTTGGCGGCCTGATCAAGCGCATACCCTTTCGCATACCCGCCCAAGTCCAGCATTACGGACCTGTTGCTGCTGGAAATAATAGTGCCGTCATAGCTCAGATCGGTCATGCGTGGCTTGGCATCGACCCAACGTTTAATTGCGGCAGATGACGGCCCATGCGGCGTGATATCACTACTCTGAAATCCCCAGAGCCGAATCAAGCCGCCAATGGCAGGATTAAACAGATTATCCGAATGTTCAGCCAGGCTGGTGGCTGCCTTGAGCATGTCCACCATTTCAGCGTCAGCTTGATAGGATTCGCCGCGGGCAATGCTGTCATTGAGCGCTGTCAGCGCACTCGGCTGCCAGGCGTGGAATTTGTGGTGCAGCCGGTCGAATTCACGCAATACTTGCGCACCAAGCAGGTTCGCGCGCGCTTCCGGTTCGCCGTAAATACTTATCTTCACCAAAGTGCCAAACACATTGCCTTGGGTACTGTAAGTAGTTTCAACAGTTTTGTTGGTACATCCACTCAGTAGCACCAATAACAATGTACTGAACAGAGTGTGGTAAAAATTACGCTTGATCATAACGCCTGATTCCGGGGGGTTTTACAAAATACGCCTGCATCAGTGCGAGGCTAATCGTGCAAGGACACGAACGGTGCATCTGTTTCGTGCAGTCGTTCGCGTCCTTGAATCATCAGCTAGCCTTGCTGACCATGTAATCGACTGCAGCCTTAACGTCTTCATCCTTCAGGGTGGCATTGCCACCTTTAGGCGGCATCATTCTGATGCCATTGATTGAATTGGTGTGCAGCGTATCAATGCCCTGTGCAATGCGTGGACCCCACATTGCCTTGTCGCCAAATTTCGGCGCGCCCAGTACTCCGGCTCCATGACATGCCAAGCAAGTGGCGGTATAAACTTGTTCGCCCTTGACTAAATCGCCTGTTGCTGCGCTCGCAACTGGGGCTGACCCGGTAGAAGCGGCAGGTGCTGCTGGTTCAACGGGTGCAACTGGTGCAGGAGCGGCAGGAGCAGTTGCCACTTCAGGAGCCGGGGCCGCTGGCATCGTTTCCGCTACTGGCGGTGTTTTTTCACCACAGCCCGCTATGACAAGAGCAATGGCGAGCGGCAAGAATTTAAGTGTTTTCATGTGTCTATTCTCCAATATGAATTAAAAATTTTCCGATGCAATGCAATGCATCACGCGCTGAATCATACCAATGTATCTCTGGCAGCGCACAACTCCTGCTACAAAGATTCAATACGTTCCAGCAGCGGGTCCAACAACAAAGTATCCAATAACCCGGAAAAATTGTGCCAACTATCCAGACTAGGGTCAACACTTGGACCAGCCCTTACTACACCGTTTTCATCATGCACATGCAGCGGAAACGTGGTGCAAGTCACATGCACGGGGGCCGTATCCATGCGTAGTTCTGCTTCGCCCCAACTCCAGTTTATGGAATATTCTTCGCTGCTGAAATAACGCAGTTCGATCATCAAACCGGTATCAAAGGAAAGCGTCAGGGCATCCTGCGCCAGACGCACCGGTTCGACCAGGCGCTCGGCGTAATGTTCTTCAAGCTGCTCTTTGAATATCAGATGCAGGCATACCGCAGGCTCAGCAGTCCCGGCAGGCGTATCACCAAACTGCTCCATCATCTCTGCGCGTACCTGCATGCGGGTTTGATCGAGAATCAAGGCGCTCAGATAATGATCGTATGCAGGGTGCTCGCTGAGCTCACCATTTTTTATTTTCTCCAACAAGTCCGCTTCACTATCAACCGCATATCGCCGCAAAACTTCCTTGCGCGATTCGCGCAGCATATAGGCTGTTTTTGCATACAGTGCCTGCAGCGATTCTGCATTCACGGGGTCCATCAAAGCGTCCTGTTCCATCATTTATCCTTAATTAGCTTTTAATGTTACATCGCTGTATCGTGCGTTGCATCGCCACTCTTATTGAGCATATCCGGCGTCATCTGCGCATAGCGCACTATTTTTCCGCCCTCTTTTTTGACGAAAGCCTCGGCATCCTGCATGCTGGAAAACGCCCCCAAGGTAGGTCCCATCGAGCCCGTTTTTTTGCTTCCTGCCACATAGATGGCGCTCTTGGCATCGATCCAGTTTCCGTCGGGATGTTCCCATGCCGTCTTGCCCATATCTTGCACAAACACGCCGGTAACCGAACGCTTTTGTTCAGGCACCAGCAACATCGAGAACAGCTCCATCAGATCGCAGAAAAATTCAGGCTTGCCTTGCGCGTAATGGATCTGCGCCTTGGGCCCCGGATAATCCTTGAGTATCATGCCGTCGAGTTCACAAGCTGTCTCGCTGGTCGGCTCCAGCGCTACCACTTTGGGCGTAGCCTGATTGCAGGCAGCCAGCAAGATGCAGAGCACCAGACTGCTTGCCAATTTGTGCGGCGCCGGCAGAGATTTTTGCCAGCCGATTATTTTCGATTTCATTTGAATCTCCAATGCGTAAATATGAATGGCAGCACGATCCAGCCCAACATAATGCTGACCAATATTGCGGGATTGGTCAGACTCTCCGGCATCACGGTTGCCAGGCCATACATGCTTTGCACCTGATCGGAACTGAAAATATTCAGCAAACGGAAGACATCGGCGGGATTAAGCATCAGTAATCCGGCAAAAACCGCACTGTCCAGTTTTCCCTGGCTGACGACCAATGCACCCATCAGCAGCAGATCAAAGATCAGCACGAAAAAGAACCACAGCATGATGGCCGCACCGCTGGCGCGCATCCGATCCTGGGCGATTACCGACACCAATAACGACAGGCTCAAGAAAGCCATGCCCATCAGAATCGCGCTCAATACGAAGCCGGTATAGTGATACAGGTCGTTCACTCCCAGTTGGGAAGCCAGCGGCAGCAAACCGGCACCGAACCCGATCACAGTGGCGCTGGCCAGTGCACCTGACAGACCCAGATATTTCCCTAGCAATATCTCAAAACGGGTAATCGGCATCGACAACAGCAACTCCAGCGAGCCGCGTTCTTTCTCGCCGACGATGGTGTCGTAACCCATAATCAATGCAATCAGCGGCACCAGATAAATGACCAGGCTGACCAGGCTGGCAATCGTGACATCGATGCCGCGAAAGCCGACCGAGCCCAGTTGCGCTGAGCCGAGATAGGCAATTGCCAGTGCAAACAGGGCGAATATCACGGCAACCGCTACCACCCACAAGTTGCGCAGCCGGTCCCGAAACTCCTTGGTGGCAATGACGCGCACCTGCGCCCACTCAATGCGCTTGGACATTGCGCTCTCCATAACCGAGAAACAGGTCTTCCAGCGACGGTTCATGCACCACGATATCGCGTACGGCATCGGACAACGCCATGATCTTGGCGAGTACGCTTACCTTGCTTGCCGCCGGGCAGGAAATTCGCACGCACTCGTTATCGAACTGCCACTCCAACCCTGCCAGCCCAGCCAACTCGTCCAGGGCGGTGCGCATCTGCGTCTCGTGGCCGGCGCGCAGCGTGACCTCGATGACAGAAGGCAGCACCATGTGGGAGCGCAATTGCGTCAGCGTTCCCTGTGCGACGATTTGACCGGAGTTCAAAATCACCAGGCGATCGACGCGGCCTTGAATCTCCGCCAGTATGTGCGAGGTAATGATAATGGTCGCTCCTTGTGACTGCACATCGCGCAAAATGCGGTAAAACTCGTGAATCCCTTCCGGGTCGAGCCCATTGGTCGGCTCATCGAGAAAAATCAGATCCGGGTTACCCAGCAGCACCTGGGCAAAACCCAGTCGCTGCCGCATGCCTTTGGAATAACCGCGTACCCGCCGCCCGGCCGCATCTGCCAGTCCAACGCGCGCCAGGATTGCATCGCAGGTATTGCGCGGCACCTGCTTCAAATCGGCGAACAGGCGCAACACTTCCAAGCCGGTCAGATTGTCGTAGGTCACGAAACTCTCGGGCAAGTAGCCGATACGGCGCCGCATCTGCCTGAAATCACGGCCGCTGATCAATGCATCGTGAATTCGGATTTCACCGCTGGTGGCTGGGATTAGTCCCAACATCAGTTTGAAAAGTGTGCTCTTGCCGGCGCCATTGTGGCCGATCAGACCGAACATTTCGCCTTTCGCAACCGACAGGCTAATGCCGTTGACAGCATGCACATCACCAAAATGTTTGGTGACGTTATTCAGTTGCAGGGGGTTGTTTGTCACTCCACCGTCTCCAATCCTGATTCAAAGGGCGCATACGCGGATGCTTGTCCACGATGCTGGGAGCGCGCAGCACAGGGAACTGTCGGGCCACAAAACGCAATGTCTGCATCGACGGGCTCGACAACAGTAGTTTGATCAATGGGTATTGCCAGTTGAGCCGGTCCACCACGTCGTTGGCTTCGTAGGTAACATCACCCATGCCATCGCCATCTTGATCCCAGCCGCTGTAATTGCTCCAGTAATTACCCTGTGTCAGGCCCCATTCGACATCGCGCGCGGCAACGTACTTGATCTGCGACTGATTGTCGATGAAGTCATTGCCATTGACCTTATTGTTGTAGGAACCGGCCGACAAATGCACGCCGATCCGGTTACCGATCACCAGGTTTTTTTCCAGCGTGTTGTACTCGGCGTCATAGATAAAAAAGCCGCGTCCATTGCCTGCCACGATGTTATTTTCAATCACGGAATCCTGAATCGTGCGCAGCATGATGCCGTGGTCGGTATTACCCCAGGTAATATTGTGGCGCACCGTCAATCGACGCACTTCCATCAGCGCCAAGCCCCCTTGATTGAGATAGGACTCGTTGTTTTCCCAGACGCTGTCGTCGGTCGTCATGAAGTGGCTACCATAACGCAGGTGATGAATTTTATTGCCGCGAAACAGTGCATCCTTCGAAACATCCACATAGAGACCATCGCGACTGTAACTGATGTTGTTGTCGATGATTTTGGCTCTGATAGTGTTGTATACCTGAATGCCATTACCCCTTAGTACCGACTGCAAATCGCGTTTGCCGGTAATCACGTTGTGTTCAATGCGCGAGTCTGTAGATTTTTCCAGCCAGATGCCAAACAAGTTATAGACCAGATCGCAATCCTGCACCGTGGCACGGTCTGAACCGGGCTGGATGTAGATGCCGGCGTTCTGCGCAGTCAGGTCTATGCCACTGTCGCGCACGATCAAGCCTTTGATTGTCACGTCCGAGGCACGCACGCGGATGACGTCGCCGGTATTTCCGCCACTAATGGTCGGCCGGCCGATGCCCTGCAAGGTAAGCGGTTTATCGATCACCAGATGTTCGTGGTAGTCGCCCTGCGCCACCTGCACGGTGTCACCTGATTTGGCCGCAGCTAGCGCCGCAGCGATCGACTGACCTGCCTGCACCTGGAGCACAGCGCCCCAGGCAGTACCGCCAGCCAGGCCAAGCCAGGCTGCCAGCATTGCGATACTACCCAACCGTTTTAGTGAACCGCTTGTTGTTTGTCGGGTCACGGATTTTTGGCCGCCATTTGTGCGGTTTTTTCAGACAGATTGCGACGTACGCTGTCCAGTGGAATAAAGTAACCCTTGGCATCGATAGGGGTCAGCGGCAAGCTCAGCTTCTCGCGCGTTTTGCGCTCTTTCGCCAGTGGCGGACATGCATGATCGTCGTAATACAACACCATGCAGTCGAGACATTGCATGCATTCGGTCTGATCGATCTTGCCGGCCGCGTCAATCGCGTGAGAACCGCAACCGGTAGCGCAGGCATGGCAGGTTTGGCATTCGGTCTTGCGCTTCAAGCCGAACAGGCGCAATTTGCTGGGAATCGCCAGACCGGCGCCGAGCGGACAAATATATTTGCAATACGGCCGCTCGCTCAGGAAAGACAAGCCGAGAATGCCGCCGATAAACAGCCAGAATGGCCAGGTACGGTTCCACACGCCGACTAAAAAGGTAGTCTTGAACGGTTCGATTTCGGCCAGATGCTCGGCCGTTTCCATCGAATAGAACGACACTCCCAGCAGCACGAAAAAGACGCCGTACTTGATCCATTTGAGTTTGTCGTGCAATCGTTTTGGCAACAGTTGCTGGAATTTTTTCAGGCCCAGCATCTTGCCGGCGCTGAACGCCAGTTGCTGCAGCGAGCCGAACGGGCACAACCAGCCGCAAAACACGCCACGGCCCCACAGCAGTACGGTGATGATGATGAACCACCAGAAGATGAAAATAAACGGGTCTGACAGGAACAATTCCCACTTCCACTGGTGAATCAGCGAATGGAACCAGGTCAGCACTTGTGTGATGCTGGGCTGAGCTTTCAGATAAAAGCCCAGGAAGACAACACTGGCGATCCACAACAGATGGCGCGGCCGGGAAATCCACGGCTTATGCTTGCGGCTGGATATGCGCACCAGCTTGTCGCGTTGCGAATACATCAGTGCGGTAAATCCCAGAATCAGCACGAACAACGCTATTTCCAGTTTCCGACCTAGCCAAATCCCTTCCCATACGGCTTGCGGGCGTTCAATCTTGGGGCGGCCGCCTTCCAGATATTGGGCCGGCAACCACAGTTCCTGATCGAAATGGATGAATGTCTTGCTGCCGCTTTGGGCGTCGGTCTTGTTGGCCAGGAATGTCAACTGCCACGGCCAGGCCGGGTTAAAGTTGGCGGAACGAATAATGAAGATGGCGGATTCCTTGAAACCCGGCACATCGGCTGGCTGCAAGTGGTAGAGATTCTGGTAATCGGTATCGCGGAAGGTGAAAGTCTCCGGGTCCTGACGCACCTGAATCCGGTCATAAATCCCGCCGCGCACATAGCCTGAACCCTTGAATGAGCTCTGGCCGTTGGCGATAATGAAAATGGCGTGCTCGTCCGGCTTCAAATCTGCCATCAGGCGTTTATAGCCATGTTCCCCGAGCAGGCTGGTGCCGATCGCCGGCGCATTCAGGTAGCCGAAATACAAATCCATATAGGGCTGGTCAAGATTAGTTGCGCCTACATCTTCGGCCGACACCAGCATGTGCTGGACGCTGCCTTCCTTCAGTAAATCTTCCCAATTCAATTTGGCATTGAATGCGGTAAATTTGGCCGGCGGCCTGGGTACGCTTTTGATGAGCCCTACTTGCCGGCCAATGGCATAGGCGCTGCGGGAAATTACCTGATTTTCGGCAATGGCGGTAACAGTCGCGCCACTGATGGCGTCCAGGCTCTGCGCACCATTGTCATTCTGGCCCTGGCCAATGACCAGCTTGGCGTCGGCTGATTTGCCGATATATTGCTTAATAAATTTGAGCAATACCGATTCAGGAATACCTGCCAGCAAGATCGGTTCCGAGTGTTTCAGCACCCGCACGCCGGTAATGATGCCCTTCGTATCCATGCCGATCAGGGTCACGATCGGCTTGCCGGAGTAGGCCGGAATATCCACCACATCGGTCGACAAGAACACATAACCGACTAATTGCTTCTGTTCGCCCTTATTCCCTGATTCACCCTTACTTTCCGCGTAAGCCTCGACGTAGCTGGGCCGTCCCTTGCGCTTGGAGAATTGCGTGGCCGATGGCATCACGTCACGGCATGGCGCAGAGGCACAAAGATCCGGACCGGTCATGAGTTCCGCCGATAGTTCGGCGTCGTAGATGGAGGCGCGGGCGTGAGTCGCGAGTAGCAAGCCTGCAAATCCCACTAACAATGCGAGGGCAGTCTTAAAAACCACGCGCAGCAAGTAGCTACGATCAAAAATATGTTTCATAAAATTTACCGAACTTTTATAAATTGAGTGACGCGCGCACTGATGGCACACGTCATTCTGTGAGCGACGATACAAAAAAAGTATCCGCGAGCTTTAGCTCGTTCTGCCGCAACAACAAATCCCTTGCAAATCCACATCACAGCCATAAAGCATGGAGTATTTTTAATTAGACAATGAATACGTGCGGATAACACAGCATTTTAATGCATACACGCAATAGTAAAGAATTTGCCAAGAGCATGATTTGACTTGTATCCGCATTATTTCATGCTGTGACCGATCTGATCGGCAGAGATTTGCTGAGGTGGAATACCATCTCAGCAAAATTTATAGGCGTTACCGCCGTATTTTCACTGAGTAAAACAATATGGAACAAATGTAAGGTGTGACAACAGCCAAATATACAACCGACAGGTGCCGCACGCCGTTACCAGCGCGCGGCATTACAACTTTACGCTTCTACCAGGAACCGACTACGCATTTCGAGATGCAATGCGTGGCAGAAGTGGGTGCAATAAATCCAGAAAGCGCCAACATGATCGGCCTTGAAAGTGACCGATTGAGTTTGCTGCGGATTTACAACAAAGCAAATGTTATAGGTTGGAAGTGCGAAACCATGCGTCAAATCTTCAACCTTGTCGTAGTTGGTCAAAGTGATGGTGACTTCATCACCTTTTTTTACCTTGATGATAGGCATACTGTAGTTTGGCGCCTGCGACATCAGCCGCACATGAACCTTGTTGCCCTTGCGTTCGATACCGGCGGTCTCCGGCTTGACCACATTTGGAAAATCTTCCAAGTTGTATATCTGTCGCGTTTTGACGAGGTCGCGTCGCACGATGATGCCGTCATGCGGCTCTGAATACGCGGAATGATCTGCAAGGTGCTTGATTTTCTCGCCGCTGATGTCAAACAGCTGCTCTGTCTCAGGATGCAAAGGTCCGACTGGCAGAAAACGATCCTTGGAAAATTTATTCCCCGAATTCATGTACTTCCCATCGCATTCTTTAGTTTCACCCATCGACGAATAGAGATGGCCGGGCTGGTAATGCACGTCTATTTTTTCGATGATGGGATTTACCGATTTATCCCCTTTGAACTGTGCAATCGCTTTGTCAACATTCCACTTTGTAGTCTGGCTATCCAGAAACAGCGAAGTGTATGCATTGCCTTTACCATCGAAGCAGGTATGGAGTGGACCGAGGCCGACCTCAGGCTCTGCCACGACTGCATCACGTTCAGTTTTCAGTTCGCCAGCAAACCATTTAGCCACCAGAGATTGGTCAATTACTGTGGCAGTTGGCGACAGCTTGCCGGAACAAACGAAGTACTTTCCGTCCGGGCTGGCATTGACGCCATGCGGATTTTTTCCGACTGGGACATAACAAGTTATTGATGTTTTCGGGTCCGGGTTGGCAGCTTTGCGGCCATCGACCACCGGCACTTTGGACGAACCGATCATGGTGAACTTGCCATCCTTGACCAGCTTTTCGACGCGCGCCACATCAAAAAATACGCAGGCATCGCGTTCGGCCGCCATCATTTCGGTCAAGGTTGCGCCGTTTTCTGTGTTGTACTGATTCGCGGCAGCGAATTTGCCATCGTAGGACGTAGCCACCAGATCCAAATTGCCGTCGACGCGACACTGCCAGCGCACTTCCATCGTGCTGGCATCCACACAGGTGAGCATGCAGCCCCATTTGCTCGGATCATCCAGATCGCGGCCATCGTTAGGCAGCGGGATATGGAATTCGGAACCACAGAAAACTCGGGTTGTGTAATTGATTGCCGCATCAACAGGATCGCGCTTGTCCGGAAAATTGCCGTGGAAACCCATCACGTTAGGGAGTTGGACAATCTTGTCGCACTCCATCGTATCCATGCGAACGCGTGCTAATCGAGAATGAATCTTGTCGTTGACAAACAGCCACCGACCATCATAGGTGCCATCTTTGTAGCTGCCGTGTACATGATGCGTATCGCCAGTTGTGTACAGGAGGGTGCCATCGGGCTTGGTGCCCATGATCGCTCTTGATTCATTGGTAATGCCCCAGCCCAACATGCAATCGGTATTGAATACTGGAATCCGCTTTAAGGTACGACCGGAAGGCATGCCCAATATCCGCATTTCTCCGCCATGTCCTGCGCTGGTAAAAGAATAGTATTCATCCAGTTGACCAGGAGCAATTTCAATACCACCACCGGAAACGGGTTTAGCCGCGCTCACAGGTTTCTTCGTAGCGACTTCTTCCTTACAGCCGCTCAAACCAAGCGATACACCTGCACCAGCCAATCCTAGCAACGCACTGCGTCCCAGAAAACTGCGCCGATTTCCGAGCTTCGGTGCATCTTCAACCACCATCTTCTTCTCAACGTTATCCATCTGAGCTTTTCCTTTGTGCTTGCTATTAGTTAGTTGAACTTCGGGCTGAGCATATTATTTGCTTCTCAAATGCCACCCTACGCATTATCAACTTTAGAAACGATAAAAAACATGATCCATATCAATATGGAAATCCCATTTATCAATTCAAGTTTGTGCAATATACACTCAAAGAAAAGGCGCGGAGACAGAATTGTAATTTTTCGTAACATATTGATATAAAAGAATTACCATCAATAAACTTGTTCGAAATATATTTATATTCTTGCCCTTACAGTGCCATTTCGACTGCCTTAGCAATTGCAGTTAAAAGCACATCTAACCTTCGTCAGAAAATATAACTCGCGCCACTAAAGCTACTTCAAGCAAACACCGTTTCCATCCGTTACGCTTACCTTGATCGGAATTCCTGCCTGAATGCTTTGGGAAACGGTACAAAATTCTTCAAACTGCCCCAGCACGCGATCAAGATGCTTAATACTCGCGCCATCCTGAGCGAACTGAATCATGACGTCGA
This sequence comes from Gelidimonas diazotrophica, assembly GCF_055694025.1. Taxonomy (NCBI): domain Bacteria; kingdom Pseudomonadati; phylum Pseudomonadota; class Betaproteobacteria; order Burkholderiales; family Oxalobacteraceae; genus Gelidimonas; species Gelidimonas diazotrophica. The sequence continues at coordinate 1,737,586 of NZ_CM146349.1, read as the reverse complement.
TCTGCAACACGCGCAGTCGATTGTTGGCGTTACGGTCGATAGTGCAAGTCGCCTTGGTTGTGATACCGCCCGCATCCTGCCCGTATTTTTTCAGCGAAAATAGCAAGCTCGCCGATAGACAATTGGCAGCTGCAGTCAACAACATGTGCGCCGGCGCCGGGCCATTCCCCTCGCCCATCGGTGCCGGCTCATCCACTAGCAAATCCGGAACCGCATCGCCGAAATCCACCAGGAATTGATAATTTTCTTTCTGCGTGATGGTGATGCTTACTGTTTCAATCATTTTGCTTTTCCTTTGTTGGATTATTGCCGGCCGAACTTGCATTCGCAGCGCCATTCCTGGCCGTTGAAACGACTTGAATATTACTCCTTTTTACAATAAGATAGTAATTGATTACTTACTTAAAAATAAAAATGCCAAATACAGAGCGCCCAAAATCCAGGCTGTCGTCTGAAGCACGCCAAGCCGATATTGTTCAAATTTTATTAACGCTGGCAGCGCATCGCAGCCCCGCCGATATCACCACCATGGACATTGCAAAAGCGATTGGCCTTACGCAAGGGGCGGTATTTCGCCATTTCCCAACCAAGGAAGCTATCTGGCTTTCCGTGCTGGACTGGGTGCAGCAAAGCTTGCTGGGCAAGATTGGAGAAGCGGCCCAATCAACGCCCGATCCGCTACAGGCCTTGCGGGCCGTTTTCAGAGCACATGTACGGTTCGTTGAAGCGTATCCAGGGGTTCCGCGCATCATCTTTCATACGTTGCAACAGCCGGGCGACTCGCCACTCAAGCAACGGGTTCAGGTCATCCTGCAAGGTCATAGGAAAACTGTAATGGGCCTTTTGCAACAAGCAAAACTGCAAGGACAAGTCGCAGCCGAGCTTCAGATCGAATGCGCAAGCGCGCTATTTTTAGGCGCGATCCAGGGGCTCGTAATGCAATCAATGGCATCCGGCGCAACGGCAGATATGGGCAAACTATCCGAAGGCGTACTGGAGGTTTTTTTAACTGGTATAGAAAAAAGAGAGAAATCATGACGCGCTCTCTTTTTCCGAAAAAATTTGTACTAGCCGGGCTGGCTGCCTTAATCGTGATCGGGCTGGGTTGGCTGGTGCTGCAATACGGGCCAATGGCGCCAAACCGGGTAACCGCTGCCACCGCAGAAATCGCCGACTTGCACACTTCTATTTTTGGCATCGGCACCGTCGAGGCACAACGCAGTTATGCCATTGGCCCCACCGCTGCCAGCAGAGTCAAACGCGTGTTGGTGGATGTAGGCGACGCAGTGCAAGCGGGACAATTGGTCGCTGAAATGGACCCGGTCGACCTTGATGAACGCGCCACAGCGGCCCAATCTGCGCTGCAAAGAGCGCGCTATGCAGTCGAGGGCGCTGCGGCGCAGATTCGTGACACCGAAGCACGTCACAAGGTTGCCGCCAGCAATGCCGCACGTTATGTAGCATTGGGCAAACAGGCATTCCTCAGCCCTTCTGCGGTCGAGGCCAAGCAGCAAGAGGCGATGTCGACGCAAGCAGGGGTTGCCACTGCCCGCGCCGCATGGGATGCAGCCAGACAGGAAATCGGCCGTCTGGACGCAGAACAGGCGGCAGTAAGCAAGCAGCGCAGCAATCTTTTGCTCAAAGCGCCGGTTGCCGGCATCGTGACAGCGCGCGACGCAGAACCGGGCACCACTTTGGTGGCTGGACAAAGCGTGGTACGGATGATCGATCCCGCCAGTATTTGGGTTAAAACACGGATCGACCAGGCGCGCTCTGGCGGACTGCAAACTGGCTTGCCTGCCAGCGTGCTATTGCGTTCGCACCCGCACGACGCCTTTGACGGAAAAATTGCGCGTATTGAACCTAATAGCGACAGTTTGACGGAGGAGCGTTTGGCAAGCGTTACTTTCAACCAGATCCCGCAGGCAATCACACTGGGCGAACTGTCCGAAATCACGATTACGTTGCCGGTCATTGCCTCAGCTCTGACCATTCCCAATGCGGCACTGCGCCAAATCGGCGGCGTGGACGGCGTTTGGCAATTGCGTGACGGGCAACTCAAGTTCCAGCCGATCCGTATTGGCAAGCGCGCACTGGATGGCAAGGTGCAAGTATTGTCAGGACTGACAAAGGGCGACCAGCTGATCGTGCATAGCGAGCGTGAATTGCATGAAGGCGACAAAGTCCGCATCGTGAAATCCCTCGCAAAGGGCGTTAAATGATCAGCTTGGCCGGACGCGACATCCTGCACTCCTGGGCCAAGTACGTGTATACCGGGATTGGATTGGGCTTATTGATCGGCGTGACACTCTCCATGGCAGGAATCTACCGCGGCATGGTGGATGATGCGCACGTTCTATTAAGAAATAGCGGTGCCGATATCTGGGTAGTGCAGCAGGATACGCTGGGCCCGTATGCGGAGCCTTCCAGCCTGCGCGACGATATCTATCGGACAATTTCAGGCTTGCCCGGCGTTGCCCAGGCAGCCAACGTCACCTACCTGACCATGCAGGTACAGCAGACGGGACAAGATGCGCATGATGTGCGCGTGATGGCAGTCGGCTTCGAGCCTGATCAACCGGGGCAACCGCTGTATCTCAGCCAGGGCCGATTTATTACCCGCAGTCACTATGAAGCCGTAGCCGATAGTAAAACCGGCTTCAAGCTCGGCGACCGCATCAAAATTCGACGGCACGAATACACCGTGGTCGGGCTGACCCAACGCATGGTCTCGTCGGGCGGCGATCCGATGCTATTCATTGCGCTAAAAGATGCGCAGGAAGCGCAATTTCAAAAGGATAACGACGCCATCTTGAACGAACGCGCGCGCAGCGCCGCCAATCCGGCGTTCAACCGGCCCGGAGCACCAGGTTTGCTGGAAGCCGTCCAAGGGTTGCAGACCACCAGTCATAGCGTCAATGCGATTCTGGTGCGCGTCAAAGACGGCTGGAATCCAACTGAAGTCGCAGAGAATATACGGCGCTGGAAGCATCTGCAGGCATATACCCTGCTCCAGATGAAGGAAATTCTGGTAGCCAAACTGATTGCCACTTCAGCCAAACAGATCGGCTTGTTTCTGGTCATTCTGGCCGTGGTCAGCGCCGCCATCGTGTCCTTCATCATTTACACCATGACGATGGGCAAAATTCGGGAACTCGCGGTGCTCAAGCTTATTGGCACCACCAATCGCACCATCGCCGGCATGATTTTGCAGGAATCGCTGGGCTTGGGCGTTATCGGCTTTGTCATCGGCAAAATCGTAGCCACCTTGTGGACGCCGTTCTTTCCCAAATATGTGCTGCTGTTGAGTTCAGACGCCATTTTGGGTTTCCTGGCCGTGATGGCGGTGTGCGCGCTGGCCAGCATCATGGCGATTCGTGCCGCGCTCAAGGTCGATCCTGCAACCGCGATTGGAGGATGAGATTGGATAATCAAATACGCACTCCGGCAATCGAATTACGCGGGCTACGCAAACGCTACGGCGAAGGCGACACCGCTTTCGAGGCACTCAAAGGTGTCGACATGACCGTATATCCGGGTGAAGTGGTGGGGCTGATCGGTCCCAGCGGATCGGGCAAGAGCACCCTGCTCAAATGCCTGGGCGCAGTGATCGAGCCCACCGGCGGCACCATGCTGCTCAACGGGAAAACGATCTTTGACCAGAATAGATGGTGCATCAAGGACTTGCGTGCGCTGCGGCGCGACAGCATCGGCTTTGTATTCCAGGCGCCCTACCTGATTCCGTTTCTCGATGTCACCGACAACGTGGCCCTGTTGCCGATGTTGGCGGGCAAACCCAATGGCGTCGCCCGCGCCCGGGCGCTGGAACTGCTGCAAGCGCTGGATGTTGCGCACCGCATTAAAGCCAGTCCGTCCGAGCTTTCCGGCGGCGAGCAACAGCGCGTGGCGATTGCCCGCGCCCTAGCCAACCGCCCTCCGGTCATTCTGGCGGATGAACCCACCGCGCCGCTCGATAGCGAACGCGCGCTGGGCGTCATGCGCATCCTCAATGACATGGCGCAGAAATATCAGACCGCCATCGTGGTGGTCACACATGACGAAAAAATCATTCCCACTTTCAAGCGGATTTACCACATACGTGATGGCAAAACCTATGAAGAGGCTGGCGAAGGGCGAGATTTTTAATCTTTATTTTTAATCTTTAGATACGCATTTAGATACGTAAAAAGATTATTGATTAACCGGTAGTGCAGGCCTTCGTGCCTGCGCCTGGCGGTAGGCACGGCGGCCTCGACTACTTAAATTCCGTCATTCTCGGCATTTAAATTATACAAATTAATATATCGTTTTTTTATAATATGTTTTAAAATAAAGCGTACTGAATTTGGGTATCAAATTAAAGAAATTCATGAAAACAACCACACTGAACATTGCGCAAATGCGCGAAGCCGCCGGGCAAGCCACGACGATGCTGCGGGTGCTGGCAAACGAAGATCGCCTGCTGCTGCTGTGCCAACTGACACAGGGCGAAGCGTGCGTGAGTGAGCTTGAGGAATTGCTGGGGATTCGCCAACCGACGTTATCGCAACAATTAAGCGTGTTGCGCAATGAAGGCATTGTTTCGACCCGGCGCGAGGGTAAAAAGATTTTTTATCAACTGGATGAAGGACCCGCGCTGACCTTGCTCAACACGCTGTACGGCTTGTATTGCCCGATTGAGTGAAGTGGCTCGTTGTGATAGAAAATCAGCATACTAGATAAGGTATTTTTACTTACCGCATTGTTTATATGCGGCAAATAGATGTTATTTAAAAACAACATGGGAGTATCTAATACTCAAAGCAATGCAGCGCATTATCGCTGTTCCGTAAGTCATTTTATTTTTACAACAACCGGGAGTCTGCAATGAAACACAACGTAGGTGGCATCGACCGCAGTATTCGCATCATCGCTGGGCTGGTCATTTTGAGTTTGTTCTTTGTGCTGGGCGAAAACACACGCTGGTGGGCGCTGCTCGGCTTCGTTCCGTTGCTGACCGGTTTTATCGGATGGTGTCCGGCTTATCTGCCATTTGGCATCCGCACCTGCAAGATGCGGAGAGACTGATGCAAAATCGCTGCAAGCAATCCCCTAAGCGGATCGCGTTGGCAACCCAGACTTGGGGCATGGTTGCAGCGATGTTTTTTCTGGGTGCGGTATTCGGGCCAACTGCAACTGCCGCTGCAGCGCAGCCGGCTACAGCTTCTTATAGTGTCGCCTATCGCGATGTCCCGGAAACGATCAGCGCCGAGGGCGTTGTCGAAGCGGTGCGTCAATCAACGCTGGCAGCGCAAATCTCCGGCCAAATCGTCGAACTCAGAGTCAATCCCGGCGACAGCGTCAAGGCCGGACAAATTCTGGTGCGCATCGACCCGCGCGCCGCACAACAAGCACTGTCGGGCAGCCAGAGTCAGGTCGCAGAAGCGCAGGCAGGCTTGAATAATGCAATGCGCAGCTTCGAGCGCAGCAAAAAACTGTTTGCACAGAAATTCATCAGCCAAGCCGGGCTGGATCAGGCCCAGGCTGATTACAACGTGGCGCAAGCCCGCGTTGCTGCGTTGCAAGCTGGCGCAGGTCAGGCCTCCACCGCCAAAACATTCACCGTTATTACCGCGCCGTATGCGGGCGTAGTCGGCGCCACTTCGGTTGAAGTAGGCGACATGGCCACGCCCGGTTTGCCGCTGGTGACGTTGTTCGATCCGGCCGCGATGCGCGTGACTGCGACGCTGTCGCAATCGAGTCTGCGCGACATCAAGCTGCAAATGCCGGCCCGCGTCGAGTTCCCTGCCCTGAAACAATCCGTCACCGCCAGGCAAATCACGCTGATTCCGCTGGCGGACAGCCGCACCCATACCGCCAAGCTGCGGCTGGATCTGGGTCAAGTGGCGGGATTGCTTCCAGGGCAGTTTGCCCGCGCCTATTTTGTCACCGGCATGGTGCGCAAGCTGGTCGTGCCGGCGCAAGCGGTACTGCGCAGAAGTGAAGTGACTGCGGTTTATGTTCTGGGTAGCACGCAGCCGCAACTGCGCCAGATTCGCGTTGGCGAAACGTCTGCCAACGGTTTTATCGAAGTATTGGCCGGCTTGCGCGCTGGCGAACGTATCGCCCAGGACCCGATCAAGGCGGGCTTGATTTCCAGCGCTAGCGCCACGGCACAACTCGATGATAAATAAGAATATGGGTATTGCCGGTCGTCTTTCCAAATTCTTCCTGCATTCGCAACTGACGCCGCTCATTGCGTTGGTGGCGCTGCTGCTCGGCTTGTTCGCGGTGCTGGTCACGCCGCGCGAAGAAGAGCCGCAAATCAATGTAACGATGGCGAATGTGCTGATCCCGTTTCCCGGTGCCTCAGCCAAAGACGTCGAAGCCCTGGTGGCGACTCCTGCCGAGCAGGTGATTTCGCAAATTCAGGACTTGGAGCATGTATTTTCCGTCTCCAAACCCGGCATGGCGATCATCACCGCCCAGTTCAAGGTCGGCATTCCGCGCACCGAAGCGCTGGTGCGGCTGTACGACACCATCCACTCGCATCGCGACTGGCTGCCGCGCGAACTCAACGTCGGCGAACCGCTGGTCAAACCGATGGGTATCGACGATGTTCCGGTGCTGTCGCTGACGCTCTGGACCAAGGATGCCGAGCGCGGCGCGTATGCGCTGGAACGTGTGGCGCACGCGATGGAAGTTGAATTGAAACGGGTGCCGGGCACGCGTGAAGTCAGCACCATCGGCGGCCCGGGGCGCGTAGTGCGCGTTCTGCTCGACATCGACCGGCTCAATGCCTATCATCTGGCCGTGGGCGACATCCGGCAAGCGCTGCTGGGCGTCAATGCCGCATTGCCGTCCGGTCAGCTGATATCAGACAACGCCACGCTGGAAATCCAGACCGGCAATTTCCTCGCCAATGCCAAAGAAGTCGGTGCGTTGATCGTCGGCGTCACCGCCGGCAATCCAGTCTCGCTGTCGGATGTGGCGCAAATTGTCGATGGGCCGGCACCACCGTCTAAATATGTCTGGTTTGGGGTGGGCAAAGCAACCGCCAGCAAAAATATTAAAACGGGTAGCGAATTCCCGGCAGTGACGATGACGATCACCAAAAAGCCGGGCCAAAACGCGGTGCAGGTGGCGCAGCAAGTGGTTCAGCGCGTGGCTGAACTGCGCAATACCGTGATTCCGGCCGGAGTTGAAGTCAGCATCACGCGCAACTACGGCGAAACTGCCAACGACAAGGCGATGAAGCTGATTCAGAAGCTGATTTTTGCTACCTCTGCGGTAGTGGTGTTGGTGTTTTTCGCGCTGGGCATGCGCGAAGCGGCGATTGTCGGCATTGCCGTCGTCCTGACCCTGGCAGCAACCTTGTTCGCCTCCTGGGCCTGGGGTTTTACCCTGAACCGGGTATCGCTGTTTGCACTGATTTTTTCCATCGGGATTCTGGTCGATGATGCGATTGTGGTGGTTGAAAACATTCACCGGCACCGCCAGCTTTACCCGGATAAATCGTTGGCCGAGATCATTCCGGCAGCAGTCGATGAAGTCGGCGGGCCGACCATACTTGCCACCTTTACCGTGATTGCAGCGTTGCTGCCGATGGCTTTCGTCACCGGCCTGATGGGGCCGTACATGAGCCCGATCCCGATCAATGCCAGCATGGGCATGCTGATCTCGCTGGCGATTGCGTTCACCGTCACCCCTTGGCTGGCGCACCGGCTTTCCCACCAGAACCTTGCCACTGCCGCCCATTCTTCCAATACCGACAGCAAGTTGCAGCGCTGGTTCAGCATCTTGTTGCTGCCGTTTCTGGCAGCCAAAAAAGCGACGCGCAACCGGCGTCTGTTATGGGCTGGCGTGTTGCTGGCGATCCTGATTTCGGTCAGTTTGGCTGCAGTGCAGTTGGTGGTGCTGAAGATGCTGCCGTTCGATAACAAGTCGGAATTTCAGGTCGTGGTCGATATGCCGGTCGGCACACCGGTCGAAAATACCGCCGCCGTACTGCACGAAATGGGCGCGTACCTGTCAACGGTAGCCGAAGTCACCGACGTGCAGGCGTATGCCGGCACTGCTGCGCCGATCAATTTCAATGGATTGGTGCGGCAATATTATTTGCGCCAGGCTCCTGAATTCGGCGATGTGCAAGTCAACTTGGTCGATAAGCACCAGCGTGATCGCAAGAGTCACGAAATCGCCGGCGCGGTGCGCGTCCCGTTGGAGCAGATTGCCGCCCGGCATGGCGCAAAAGTGAAGGTAGTCGAAGTTCCGCCCGGCCCGCCCGTGATGTCGCCGCTGGTGGCTGAAATCTACGGCCCCGACGAGGCCGGCCGCCATGCGCTGGCGAAACAGGTGCGACAGGCATTCAGCCAGACTGCCGACATCATCGGCATCGACGATTCGATCGAGGACAACGCACCCAAAGTCGTGTTGCGGGTCGATCAGCGCAAGGCGGCGCTGCTGGGCATCGCTGCCGCCGACGTGGTGCAAACGGTGCGGGTTGGGCTGGACGGCGAAGACATTACGGCGCTGCACGACGGGCAATCCAAGTACAGCGTGCCGGTGCGGCTGAACCTGCCGCCGGAAAAACAGGCCCGGCTGGCCACTCTGCTGACGATGACGGTGAAGTCCGCCAACGGCGACAACGTGCCGCTGTCCGAACTGGTCAAAGTACAGCCGACCACGCGCGAAAAAACCATATATCACAAGGATTTGCTGCCGGTGACCTACGTGATGGGCGACATGGCGGGCAAACTCGATAGCCCGCTGTATGGCATGTTTGCAGTACGTGGCAAGCTCGGTAGTCTGACTGCCGCACAAGGTGCGCCGCTGGGCGAATATTTCATCAGGCAACCGTCCGACCCGTATCGCCAGTTCGCGCTGAAATGGGATGGCGAGTGGCAGATCACCTATGAAACCTTCCGCGACATGGGCCTGGCCTATGCGGTCGGTCTGGTGCTGGTGTACATCCTAGTGGTGGCGCAGTTCGGCTCGTACCTGACGCCGCTGATCATCATGGCGCCGATTCCGCTGACGATCATCGGCGTGATGCCGGGCCATGCGCTGCTCGGCGCGCAATACACCGCCACCTCGATGATCGGCATGATCGCGCTGGCCGGAATTATCGTGCGCAACTCGATTCTGCTGGTCGATTTCATTAATCTTCAGGTGGCCCAAGGCATTGCGTTTGTCGACGCCATCGTCCATGCAACCGCGGCGCGCGCCAAACCGATTGTGCTGACCGGCTTGGCCGCGATTATCGGCGCGCTGTTCATTCTGGATGACCCGATTTTCAATGGCTTGGCAATATCGCTGATTTTCGGGATTTTTGTTTCCACCCTGCTCACGCTGGTGGTGATTCCGGTGCTGTATTACACGGCCAACCGGAACAAGTTTGCTTGATTCATATTATTTGAGGAAGGTTTGCCATGAATACCAACCGTATGGTGCGCATTTTCGCCGGGATTTTCATCCTGGCTTCATTGGCACTGGGCGTGCCGGAGAGCCCACTTTTCGTCAGCAAAACCTTTTTGTGGTTCACTGTTTTTGTCGGCGCCAATCTGCTGCAAAGCGGATTCACCCAGTTTTGCCCGCTGGAGATTTTCCTGAAAAAGCTCGGCGTGCGGCAAGTCTGACGCCCAACGCAGGTCGCGCATCCTGCATGTACTCATATCGGTATGCGATAAAACCATGCCAAATCCGCATAATTATATTGCCACTCAAAAAATACCCAGGCCAATTTACCTAAAAATTAATCCAACAGAGCGCTTGGATGCGCTGCTGGAGCAATGGGCTGCAGCAGCATTGCTTACACTTGAATTACCAGTGCGGGGTCGAACGCGGCGTTCTCGGCGATGCCGTCACGCGCATAGCCGCGCGGATTGCAAACGATGCGGGTGTTTGCAACCTGGTAGTCATAACTGTCATGGGTATGGCCATGCACCCACAACGCCGGCTTCCAGCGTGCGATGTGCGCGTCGAGATCGGATACAAAACAGGCGTTCAACAAGGAACCGGCGTATTTCGGATTGATGCTACCGCGGGAAGGCGCGTGATGCGTGACCACGACGGTGCTGCCGTTAAAAGGCTCGGCAAATTTCGTCTCCAGCCAGCTGACCGACTGATCGAAGATCCCGCGCGAAATGGCAGGACTGAACAGCGTATCGGCAGCATCGCCTACCGTGATCCGGCTGAAATCCCTGATCGACTGGCTGGCTTCGGCAACCGAGGCGGCGCGCATCTCTGCGGTCGGGAACAGGCGGAAATCGGTCCACAACGTACACCCAAGAAAGCGCACGCCGCCGATGCGGATTTCATCCCGATCCAGCACATGAATGTTGCTGCCATGGGAACTCTGCCGTAATGCGGACAGGACGCCGCTCAAACTGGCGCCGTAGAATTCGTGATTACCGGGAACGTAAATCACCGGCACCGCAAATTGCCGGGCCCAGTCTATCGCCTGCTGCGGCCGCGCCACATCGCCGGCCAGAATCACCAGATCGCAATCAGACTCCGGCACCGGCATTGCGGCGACCGTCAGGTGCAGATCAGAAAGAATAGCCAGGCGCATAATATTTTTCGCTCATCAAGCAAACTCGGCCAAAGATTTTTGGAATGTAATACTTACATGGGTACCATGTAAATATTATGTTTTTACGCATTACTTTAGAGCAGTTTAAAAAATACCCCACTCTTTTTTACCTCCGGTTCGGGCCGTATGTATAAACCAGAGCACCGGGATCGCTATCGACAAGACAACCAGGCCCCTGCCCGCTATAAGCTGATCATCCAACAAATAAGCATTGCACAGCCTGACCGTGGTGTCTTGATACAGCATGCCGACAATTGCCATCATCCAGGCAAAATTTCCAAGAAAGAAAAGCTGGGTAACCCGATTCGCGCGCAGCAAAGTGCCGGGCAGCGCCAGGCCGGCGATGAAGAATGTGGCGAACTTCAGGATTTCTGCTGCGGGCGACAGCAGCACATCATCGAGCGCCTTGGGGATCATCCAATACGCGCTCAGCAGTAAAAAAAAGGATAGCGCGACAATCCCGTATTCGTCCATTTTCCAGAGCCGATAAGCGGCCAGGCGAGCGATGCCGCGTTGCAGTCTGATCGGGGTGTTTTGTGCGCTGCATGCGTTGCGTAGAGCGAACGCACACGCAACACCCGCGCCCAGCAGCATGGGCATTTGCACCAGCATATGCAAAGCCATTGAGCGTTCCAGCGTAAATCTGAACGCGGCCGCAATCGTCAGCAGCAACGCGCCCAATAACGCGGCTAAAAGTCCTTGGTTAGATTGTTTCATCGCCCCTGATCGATACCATGCAACTGCACTAAAGGTGGTAACTGCGGCGGCAGCGCTATCTGTGCCAACAAGGCGTCCGGTTGGCCGATATCGATTATTTGCGACAGCTGCGCATGGGGCGTCACCACATGGTAAGCCGCATTGTGCTCAAATTCATCCCAAGGCGCAGGGATGACCATGATGCCAAAAGCATCTAGCAAAGCCTGACGCTGCCGGGTATCGGGCACGCTGGCAAATTGCCATACATCGGCTTGCGCGTGCATGCGCTGGGCATAGCGGGCCAGTTGTTCAGGCGTATCGCGTGGGTCGAAACTGATACTCAATAATCGAATCCGATGCTCCAGCCCATTCGCATGGATGGTTTGCTGCAATTGCTGAAATTCAGTCCCCATGGCTGAACACACTGTATTGCAACGGGTATAAATAAAATTGACGATGGCGGTGCGTCCATCCGAACGCAGCGCCTGTGCCAACGATGCCGCAGCGCCGGTTTCAAACCGGATCGCGGCATCCGGAATGCGCCTTGGCCGCTCGGCAATGGAAAGCCGGCGTGACTGCTCACTGGTGACGACGCGAAATCCATCCGTCACCTGGTAAAAAGCCCCGATCCCGAGGCCCAATACCAACAGTAGCGCAGCCAGCATTTTGTACACGCTACGCACTACTTTAGCTTGCCCAATTCATCATCGCCATTCCACGGTTGTTTGCGATCCTTACCGGCTTCGCGCTCGGTCTTCACTAGCGCCGCATCCACCTTGCCGGCGGCATTGCCGAAATTGGAACGGACGTGGGTCAATACCGCAGCGATCTCTGCATCGTTCAATTTATCCTGAAAGGCCGGCATTTGGCCGTTGTAGACAGCACCCTTGACCGTCAGGCTGCCGGATATGCCATGCAACAGGATTTGCGCTGCTACCGATTCCTTGCCAGCGACCCATTCGGATGCGGCCAATGGCGGAAAGACGCCGGGCAAGCCGGTCCCGCTAGCCTGATGGCATGCAACGCATTGCGCGGCGTAAATCTGCGCTCCATCGACGGGGCCAGTTTTGGCTCCGGTCTGCGCGGTGAGATCGGCTATGGTGCGGTTATCGCCCAACTCAGGCGGGTCACTCAAATTGGAAGTCGCAAGATAATAAATACCCCAGCTAAATACGAGCGCAATCATTACGATGATAAAGCGCGGAATCGGGTGATTGCCTTCATACGGATCAGGCTGCTCTCTTTGCTGCGCTTCAATTCTCTTCTCGCGGTCTGTCATGCTAAAACTCCAAAATGTAGTCCACTCACAGGCATCGCTGTTATGCCCTGCTTTTTGCTTTTATATTATTTTATTTCTTGCCGGCGGGAGCCGGGAAGACCGGATACGTATGATCCAAACCGATCAGATATTGCACCAGATCCAGTGCCTCCGGCCTGGCCACAACCACCTTGCCCGGAGGCGCATAAGCAGGCGGCAATGTCACCACCTTCTCGCCCGCTCCGGCCTTGTCCTTGATCTCGAACATATAAGGATAAGACGGCATGATGCTGCCCTCTGCATAAGCGCGCGGTTGATACAGGTGACCAAGATGCCAATCCACGCTCGGCTGCCGGGCGCCGATGTTGAGCAGATCCGGGCCGGTGCGCGCAGTGCCGAGCAAATGCGGAGCGTCGTAGTAATAATCGGCAGCAACTGACGCCCGGCCCCAGCCGCGCAGGGCATCCGGTGCCTGGGATTTATCGCGCGGCTGTTGCGAATGGCAATAAATGCAACCGTTCTTGATGTACTGATCGCGGCCGCGCAATTGTGCCGAGGTATAAGGATTCAGGCCGGCAAGAGGTTTCAGATCCGATAGTTGTAAAAAGGGAAGCACCACCAGCGTCGTGGTTGCCAATGCCAGCGTTATCATTGCACCGCTCAAGAGTTTGACTTCGTTTTCCATGATCAGACTCCGGCTAATGTTGAAGCAGGCATTGCAGCCGGTTTATGAAACAGCGCAGCACCGGTGCGCTGCGGGCCATGACGTAGCGCCATGGTCGCGAAATGGAATGCAAACACCAGATGCCCCAGCGTCATGATCGCGCCGCCCACCGAGCGACTTTGCAAATACGGGATCGTCACGCGCACCGACTCCATGAATGGCTTGGATGCGTCCAGCATGGCCAATCCTTGTAGCCAGCCGCCAATCGACAGGCCGACGAAGTAAATCGCAAATCCGACCACGACCAGCCAGAAATGCAGTGAAATCAGTTTCGGGTATGGCCACTCCCACGACATGACGCGCGGCATTACGAAATAAATTGCGCCAAACATGACCATCGAAAAGAAACCATACAAGCCCAGATGCGCATGTGCCACGGTGAAATGGGTGAAATGGGCAACGGTACTGACACTGCGCAACGCCTCTATCGAACCTTGCAGCGAACTCAGCGTATACATCATGCCGCCCAGCACAATGAAGCGTAGCGTCGGCGAATAAATCAGCGTTTTGAAATGACCGCGCATGGTCAGATGCTGGTTGATTGAAAACGAAACGACCGGCACTATCATCATCATGCTTTGCACAATCGATAGCGTAATCAGCCAGCCGGGCACCGGGCCGCCGACCAAATGATGCCCGCCTACCTGACCGTAAAAAAATGCCAGCGCCCAGAAACCCAGCAGCGACAAGTTGTACGACTGTATTGGACGACCGATAATTTTTGGCAAGAAATAATACACAGAAGCCAGCGCCAGCGGAGTGTAAAACAATCCCAGAACGTTATGACCGAACCACCAGTTCATGGTCGCCTGTTCCACGCCGAAATGCACGCCCGGTATATTCCCGATCAAAAATAAAGTGGGAAACCAGAACAATGCTGCGCCCATGTACCAGACGGATACATAGAGATGCTTTACGCGTCGATTTTGCAAGGTAAAAACCAGTGGCAATGCAACCAGCGCTCCGCCCATGACCAGCAGAATATCGACTTGCCACGGAATTTCGAGCCACTCCAGGCCATCATTCAAGCCCACCGCGATACAACCCAGGCCGGCAATCAGGCCAGTATTCCAGAGCATGACGCCCAGCATCGCAAAGCGCCCGCCCATCAGCTTGGTTTTCAGCAGCCGCGGCAACAACCAGATTGCAATACCCAATCCCGCCATTGGCGCCCAGCCATAGGCAACCGCGTTCAGATGGATGGTGCGCAGACGGCCAAAGGTGAGCCAGGCTTGCGCAGTGAGCCAATCCGGCTCATGCAATTTTATCGAACTGGTCAAGCCGGCGACTGAAGCCAAAACCAGCCATACCACAGCGCATGACAGGAACACAAAGGTCACGAACGCCGTCGATCGATCGGCCTGAACCCGTTCTTCCAACTCTTGTTTCAGCGTTGCAGCTTGCCCAGAATCAGGCAGCGGCAGATGCGTGCTGTCGACCGTTTTCTGTAAACCGGCGCGTTGTTCCGAAGTCGCCGCAGGCTCTTCAACCTGGCCGATTTCTCCTTCTGAAAAAATCACATTGGCGGCAGCCGGATTGTCGTCAAATAATTTTTTTCGCAACGACCAAATAAATACAAACAATCCGGTTACAGATAGAACAAAAGAAAATAGCAATATTGTTATTGTTTCCATGGCACTTAATAAGAAATATGTACAAATTAAAAAAAAGAAAACAGCATCGCCATGCTGATTTTGGCGATTTATTTAATGCAAGAAATAAAGTTAAAACCGAACCGGGCCGACCATCCTGAAAGCACTATAGGTAATGGCAGTGCGTGAATGGGACCTGGTTCGGCGAATAATGCCACCAACGGTGGAAACGCGTATTCCTACTAAATACTGCGCAACCGCTGGAACATTCTTAATTCATGAGCGGCAACACCACAAAGGCGCACAACAATACCCACACAATGCCGCCTACGGCAAATGCTGCAAAGCTCATCGATTGCGCCTCGATCTGCTCGTCCATTTTAAAAATTCTAAAGGTGCCGTAATACAGCATGCTGACTGCAGCCAAAAATCCGAGAATAACGACACTGATCATTGCCCACAAATTGGGTATCGCCAACCCTAAACTGGAGAGCCACATCGGCACGCCGGTAATCGCGGCAAGCAAGAAAGCATCCTTGAAATCAACCGACAATTTATGCACTGACGCTATGTTCTTGATGATCCAACCCATGAGCGGAACCGTAAATAACTCTGCTATCAGGAACACCAGCGCTACATCCTGCCAACGCGAAAACGCCGCATCCATTAAATATACCGACGCATGATGGCTACCGGCATACAGCAGCATCGCTGGCGGAATCAGCGAAAAAGGTAAAACCAGTAGTAAAAAAGTTTTGAGCACCGAAGGATGCACGGCACCGACTTTGTCCCAGCCATCATTGAAAGAAAATGGCATTTTTGAATAATTTGACTGGCTCATTTTAAGAATCTCCTTGGTTATCGTACAAAGTCTTCGATTACGCTTTACCAACCGTCACTACCACGAAAAATTTTTGATAAAAATTTTTATTGCTCTGATTAATTTAAATGATTCGGATCAAGGCACCTGGTATTTATATCAATGTATGATACAAACGCAGCGAAGTCTAATCTATATTTTTGGGTTCTGCTTGGTAACCCACACCCACGCCACCTCATTGGAAAATACCGCAACCAAAATTCCGACAGTGCATTCTTCCTGTAGGAATAGTTGGATTGTGATAAGCGCAAATCACACACACTTGGTGAAACAGCATCTTTGCAACGTTATTTACACCCTATCCGCACCAATGATAATATCATGTTGTGATATAAATTTCAAAATTCTCTCGTCGTGGACGGATCAATCCATCTATTGTCAAGTTGATACAGAAGCAAGCCAATCCGGATTTCCAAGGTTATGATCGACTCTGATCTCATTCATCTTTCCAACACGTGATGACCAATCCCCTACCTATCGACGCTCTTTCCAAGCTGGATTACGAATTGCTGGCGGATTTTCGATATCAACTCCGACGATTTCTACGCTTCAGCGAAGAAATCTCGCAAACCCGTGGAATCACTCCACTTCAATATTTGCTGTTATTGCAGGTCAAGGGTTACCCGGGACGAGAATGGGCAACCATCGCCGAACTGGCCGAGCGCCTGCAATCGCATCATCACGGTGTCGTCGCACTAACGTCGCGTTGTGAAAAAGCGGCACTGGTAGCGCGCCGTCCGGGCCGTGATGATGGGCGCTGCGTCGAGGTCTATCTGCTGCCGAAGGGCGAAGAACTATTGCGGCAACTGGCCGTGCTGCACCGGGATCAACTGGTCGATCTGCAGCACATGCTGAAAATTCCGAGCGAGAATATCCTGAAGCGATTCAGCTAGGAATCGGTCCGACTGACGCTGCGCCAGACCGATTATCCAGGCGATCGCAATCACTTACGGCTAGCAATGCCATAGACGGGCCTGCACTTCGTGCAAACGCGATATTTTTCACTCCGTTTTTTGGCGCCGATGGCATATTGAGTCATCCCGCCGATCAAATATTTACCCGGGGGCGGTCTGCTTTTTGACTTTGCAACTGTGAAGTAGATATATGACGCATGAGCTTGTATGAAAACATACAAACCCGACAAGACCTCTACATGCCAACCGCAGCGACATGCGGTTTTCCTCCGGCAATACAAGGACTTACGCGCACTCCGGCAGATTGGCACGCAACTTGCTGAATATCGATCAAGCGACGTTCCCATCCACTAACGCCTTTCGCCTGCCGGAGCCATCAATGCACACGTTCCCGATCTACCTGGACTACTCCGCTACCACACCGGTGGACCCGCATGTCGCCGCAAAAATGATTCCGTACCTGACGCAGTGCTTTGGCAATCCGGCCAGCCGCTCGCATTCATTCGGCTGGGATGCAGAGCAAGCGGTGCAAGTCGCGCGCGAGCAAGTGGCGGCACTTGTGAATGCCGATCCGAAGGAAATCATCTGGACCTCGGGCGCCACCGAATCGAACAATCTGGCGCTCAAGGGCGCCGCCTATTTCAACCAGGGCAAAGGTAAGCACCTGGTGACGGTCAAGACCGAGCACAAGTCGGTGCTGGACACCATGCGCGAGCTGGAGCGGCAAGGCTTCTCCGTAACCTATCTGGATGTCGAGCCGAACGGCTTGCTTAATCTCGACCGCTTCACAGCCGCGCTGCGGCCCGACACGATCCTGGCTTCCGTCATGCTCGTCAACAACGAGATCGGCGTGATCCAGGACATTGCGGCGCTCGGCGACATCTGCCGCGCGCGCGGCGTGCTGCTGCACGTGGACGCAGCCCAGGCCACCGGCAAGGTGGAAATCGACCTTGCCAGGCTCTCGGTGGACCTGATGTCATTTTCAGCGCACAAGACCTATGGCCCGAAAGGCATCGGCGCGCTGTATGTGCGCCGCAAGCCACGGGTGCGGCTGGAGGCGCAGATGCACGGCGGCGGCCATGAACGGGGTCTGCGCTCGGGCACGCTGGCCACGCACCAGATCGTCGGCATGGGTGCAGCGTTCGAACTCGCGCGCACCGGCTTGGGCGCCGAAAACGCTCGCATCCGCATGCTGCGCGACCGCCTGCACGCCGGTTTTTCTGATCTGGAGGAAGTGTTCGTCAACGGCGACCTGGAACAGCGCGTGCCGCACAACCTGAACCTCAGCTTCAACTATGTCGAAGGCGAATCGCTGCTGATGGCGATCAAGGAAATCGCGGTATCGAGCGGTTCGGCCTGCACCTCGGCCAGTCTGGAACCGTCTTACGTGCTGCGCGCGCTGGGGCGGTCCGACGAACTGGCGCACAGCTCGATCCGCTTTACGCTGGGCCGCTACACCACGGCCCTGGAAATCGATTTCACCGTCGACCTGATCAAGCAAAAGGTCGGCAAGCTGCGCGATCTGTCGCCGTTGTGGGACATGTACCAGGAAGGCATCGACTTGAGCACGCTGCAATGGGCCGCGCATTGACGCGTTCTTTTATCAAACCGGAAGCCCGACAACGGGCATGGAGATCAGCATGGCATATAGCGACAAACTGTTGGACCACTACGAGAATCCGCGCAACGTCGGCACCTTTCCGAAGGACGACGACAGCGTAGCGACCGGCATGGTCGGCGCGCCGGCTTGCGGCGACGTGATGAAACTGCAGATCAAGGTTGGCCGCGACGGCGTCATCGAGGATGCCAAGTTCAAGACCTACGGCTGCGGTTCGGCAATCGCGTCCTCGTCGCTGGTCACCGAATGGCTGAAGGGCAGGACGCTGGACCAGGCGCTGGCCATCGACAATGCGGCGATTGCCGAAGAACTGGCGTTGCCGCCGGTGAAAATTCACTGCTCGATCCTGGCCGAGGATGCAATCAAGGCCGCGGTCGCCGATTACCGCAGCAAGCACACCGCCACCGACTCCGAGTACCCGGTCTGTGTACCTTCACCGTCGTCTACCCACTAAATGGAGAACCGCGCCATGTCCGAATCCACCACACCTCTAGCATTTTCCGACATCGCCGTTGCCAAGGTCGCGCAACTGATCGCCGAAGACGGCAATGCCGCACTGAAGCTGCGCATCGCGGTCAGCGGCGGCGGCTGCAGCGGCTTCAAATACGATTTTTCATTCGATGAGACAGTCGCCGAAGACGATTTCCGGATCGACAAGAACGGCGTTTCGGTGCTGATCGACGCCATCAGCATGCAATACCTGGCCGGTGCCGAGATCGATTACGAAGAAAGTCTGGAGGGCGCGCGCTTCCTGATCAAGAACATCAGTGCGAGCTCGACCTGCGGTTGCGGCAGCTCGTTTTCCGTGTAAATCGTTTCTGCAGGAGAGAGCAATGAATGTCACCCTCACCGAAAATGCCGCCAAGCGCGTGCATGCGTTCCTCGCCAAGCGCGACTGCATCGGACTGCGCCTGGCCGTCAAAACCAGCGGCTGCTCCGGCATGGCGTACGCAATCGAATTTGCCGATAGCGCCGACCAGGACGACCTGCGCTTTGAAAGCCACGGCATCACGCTGCTGGTCGATCCCAAGAGCCTGGTTTACCTGGACGGCACCGAAGTCGATTTCGTGCGCGAAGGCTTGAATGAAGGTTTCAAGTTCACCAACCCAAACGTCAAGAACCAGTGCGGCTGCGGCGAGAGCTTCGCTATCTAGAGCAACCTCGAGGAAAACATCATCCTGGATTCCTCAGTTGGACAGGTGTGAGTGTGCGTTTTTCCGGCTTTCTGGCTAGGCGTGACGACGACGCAGACTGCATTCTGCCAGGAGGAACAACGAAGCCAGGGAGCCGGAAAAACGTGCAATCGCGCCTGTAGCGCTCTCACCCGAACGGTGAACTATTTGACCATAAGAAATTTCAATTAATTCATGAACTTATCGAAATCAACAAGCGGTCAACTAAGGAATCTAGGATCATGCTATTGCAAATCGCCGAACCCGGCATGAGCAGCGCCCCGCACCAGCACCGGCTGGCTGTGGGCATCGACCTGGGCACCACCAACTCGCTGGTAGCGAGCGTATTGAGCGGAACTGCCGCTGTGATTCGCGACGCCGAGCAACGCGCACTGCTGCCTTCGGTGGTGCGCTATCTGAAGTCAGCAGACTCCGGCAGCGGGACTATCGTCGGCCACGATGCGCAGGCCCGCCAGAGCAGTGACCCGCACAACACGCTGTCGTCGGTCAAGCGCATGATGGGCCGCAGCCTGGCCGACATTAAAGCAATGAGCGCAATGGGCAGCCTGCCCTACGCGCTGGTCGAGACAAAGGGCATGGTGCACATCGATACTGCGGCCGGCATCAAGAGCCCGGTCGAGGTCTCGGCCGACATCCTGCGCGCGTTGCGCGTCCGCGCCGAAGCCGCGCTCGGCGGCGAACTGACCGGCGCCGTGATTACCGTACCCGCCTATTTCGACGACGCCCAGCGCCAGGCCACCAAGGACGCGGCGCGACTGGCCGGCCTAAATGTGCTGCGCCTGCTGAACGAACCCACCGCCGCCGCCATCGCCTACGGGCTGGACAAAGCGGCCGAAGGCATCTTCGCGATCTACGACCTCGGCGGCGGCACCTTCGACATCTCGATTTTGAAACTGTCACGCGGCATCTTCGAAGTACTGGCGACCAATGGCGACTCTGCGCTCGGCGGCGACGACTTCGATCAGCGCGTGTATACCTGGATCATCGAGAACGCCAAACTGCCATCCGCACTTGGCGCACACGATGCGCGCAGCTTGCGCACGCTGGCGCGCGCAGCGAAGCAGCAGCTGAGCGCAGCGTCCTCGACGCCGATCTCCGCCATTCTCAGCGACGGCCGCGCGGTCGACCTGACGCTGACGCGCGCGATATTCGACACTTTGACAGCCGACCTGGTCGCACGCACGTTCAAGCCGATGCGCATCGCGCTGCGCGATGCCGGCTTGTCGGTCGAGGAAATGCAAGGCGTGGTGCTGGTTGGCGGCTCGACCCGGATGCCGCAGGTGCGCACTGCAGTTGCCGACTATTTCAAACGGGAACCATTGACCGATCTCGATCCCGACCAGGTGGTAGCGCTCGGCGCGGCGATGCAGGCCAACGCACTGGCCGGCAACCGCAAGGACGACGGCTGGCTGCTGCTCGACGTCTGTCCGCTGTCGCTAGGACTGGAAACCATCGGCGGGCTGGTAGAAAAGATCATCCCGCGCAACGCCACGATTCCGTCCGCCCGCGCCCAGGATTTCACCACCTTCAAGGACGGCCAGACCGCGATGAGCGTCCACGTGCTGCAAGGAGAACGCGAACTGGTGTCCGACTGCCGCTCGCTGGCGCGCTTCGAGTTGCGCGGCATTCCGCCGATGGTGGCCGGCGCCGCGCGCATCCGCGTGACCTTCCAGATCGACGCCGACGGACTGCTCAGCGTTTCGGCGCGCGAGCAGAGTACCGGCGTGCTGGCGCAGGTGATGGTCAAGCCATCGTATGGGCTGGACGATACCCGCATTACCGCGATGCTGAAGGAGTCTTATGAGCGCGCCGACACCGACATGCAGATGCGCATGCTGCGCGAAGCGCAGGTGGATGCGCGGCGCCTGATCGACGCCACCGAAGCGGCGCTGGCCGAAGATGGCAAGGCCTTGCTGTCGCCGCCCGAACGGGCCGCCATTGCGCACGGCATTTATACGGTTGCGGACATCATCGAAACTGGCTTTGATGCAGCCGACGGCGGCATCAAGGCGCTGAAGACGGCCACCAATGCCCTCAATGCGGCAACCGCGGAATTCGCCGCGCGGCGCATGGATGCCAGCGTGCGCCGTGCATTTACCGGGCAACGCGTCGATCTGCTCGAAGATCGCATCTCGACAACCTAAATCACCATGCCGAAAATCACCATTCAACCGCATCCCGAACTGTGCGCAGACGGCGCGGTGTTTGAAGCGCGCAGCGGCACCTTCCTGTGCGACGCGCTGCTGCGCAACGGCATCGCGCTCGAGCATGCGTGCGAAAAATCCTGCGCCTGTGCGACCTGCCACGTCATCGTGCGACAGGGCTTCGATGCGCTCCCGCCCGCCAGCGATGACGAGGAAGACCAGCTCGACCGTGCATGGGGCGCAGAGCCACACTCGCGTCTGGCCTGCCAGGTGCTGGTGCGCGACCAAGACCTGGTGCTTGCGCTGCCGCGGTATACGGTCAATCTGGCGCGCGAACACGGCTGATCCGACTGCAGTGTTGGAGCTGGGGCCAGATTTTTTAGCCCAGTGCGCGGAATGTTGGTCTGATGAAGCGTTAGCCCAATCTACGGTACTCCATACCGTATTTATAAAATGGCAATTAATATATGCGGTAAAGCATATATTTTTTGCCATACCCCTCATATTTTTCACGTTGCAGAGTGGCGCGGCCGGATCGCGTCCAGCCAGCGCTCGTTCTGGTGCCGGACCCACCATTCCAGCCAAAACCGGAATGAGATTGTGGCAAATCCGACAAACCCGACACATGCACAAGCCCCGCAACAGCCCGGCACACATTCAATAAGCCATTGAAAACAAAGAAATTTTCATATGCACCGCGCGCTGGCACATCACTTGCTAAACATGGTTATCAGGATTATTTCGATCAACCAGCCAGGCGGACACCATGGTCACGATCAACGACACTACACTGCGCGATGGCGAGCAAACCGCCGGAGTTGCTTTCACCAGCGACGAAAAAATCGCCATCGCCCAGGCGCTGCACCGCATCGGCGTGCCGGAACTGGAAATCGGCGTGCCGGCGATGGGTGCTGCGGAAATCGACGTGATCCGCGCGATCGCCGGACTCGGGATGAACACCACCCTGATGGTCTGGGGCCGCATGTGCGCATCCGACATCGATGCTGCGGCACGCTGCGACATCGACATCGCCAATCTGTCACTGCCGGTGTCCGATATCCAGATCGAGTGCAAGCTGCGCCGCGACCGCGACTGGATACTGGAGCAAATCCGCACCATGGTGCCGCGCGCGCTCGACCTCGGCATGGAGGTTGCCCTCGGCGGCGAAGATGCTTCGCGCGCCGACATGGATTTCCTGCTGCGCGTGGTGGAAACCGCGCAACAGGCCGGCGCGCGCCGCTTCCGCTTCGCCGACACCCTGGGCCTGCTCGATCCTTTCACCACCTTCGACCGCATCCGCGCACTGCGCAGCGCGGTCGATATCGAAATCGAAATTCACACCCACAACGACCTCGGGCTGGCCACCGCCAACACGCTGGCCGCCATCAGCGCCGGAGCCACCCACGCCAACACCACCGTCAACGGACTCGGCGAGCGCGCCGGCAACGCGCCGCTGGAAGAAGTGGTGATGGCGCTGCGCCATCTGCACGGGATCGAAACGGCGATCGACACCCGCCGCCTGCAACAGATATCGCAACTGGTGGCCAGGGCATCGGGCCGCCCGGTGGCGGCCAACAAGAGCATCGTCGGCGAGGCGGTGTTTACGCACGAGTCCGGGATTCACGTCGACGGGCTGCTGAAAAACCCGGCCAACTACGAAAGCTTCAGCCCGTCCGAACTGGGGCGCGCCCACCGCACCGTGCTGGGCAAGCATTCGGGTTCGCATGCGGTCAAGGATGCGTACGCCAGGCTCGGCATCGTGCTGTCGAACGGCGATGCCATTCGGATGCTCGACAAGATCCGGAACCACGCGATGTTCGCCAAACGCGCGCCCGGCGCCGACGAGC
Source organism: Gelidimonas diazotrophica (assembly GCF_055694025.1). NCBI lineage: Bacteria > Pseudomonadati > Pseudomonadota > Betaproteobacteria > Burkholderiales > Oxalobacteraceae > Gelidimonas > Gelidimonas diazotrophica. The sequence continues at coordinate 1,714,147 of NZ_CM146349.1, read as the reverse complement.
TGACTTTCTTTTATCTCGAAACCGCAGCCTGCCCGGCGTTACCGGCATGAAGCCTGAACACAACATATCCATCCATGGAGGTCAGACAAAATGAACACCCTGGTCCAACGACTCACGCAACTTTCAGCGGCCGAAGAGTTCCTCGATTTCTTCGGCATACCGTACGAGCAATCGGTGCTCAACGTCAGCCGCCTGCATATTCTGAAACGCTTCTATCAATACATGCGCCAGGAACAAGGACTCGAGGTGCTGGACGAGCTTGAGATGTTCAAGCGCTTGCGCGCACTGCTGACACAAGCGTACGGCGACTTCGTGCGCTCCACGCCTGCCAGGGAAAAGGTGTTCAAGGTGTTGCAGAACGCCGACAGCAAAAGCGTTTCGCTCGATTCTTTGCGCAGTTCATTGCGCACAACACGTTAATTCCATTTCTACATCAATCGTGAACGCGAAGCGCAGATAGTCCATCGAGCGCAGACAGTACGCAAGTACGGCAAGCGAAGCCGACAAAGTGCACGGTTGATTTAGAGATGGTTAAGGAGGATTCCATGCACATCGTCGTCTGCATCAAGCAAGTCCCGGACAGCGCGCAAATCCGCGTGCACCCGGTCACCAACACCATCATGCGCCAGGGCGTGCCGGCCATCGTCAATCCGTATGACCTGTTCTCGCTGGAGGAAGCGCTGCGCCTGAAAGACTTGCACCACGGGCGGGTAACGGTGCTGTCGATGGGACCGCCGCAGGCCGAAGCCGCACTGCGCAAATGCATCTCGTTTGGCGCCGACGATGCGATTCTGGTCACCGACCGCGCGTTTGCCGGCGCCGACACGCTGGCCACCTCGTACGCGCTGGCGGCGGCGATCCGCAAGATCGACTCTGACATGAAAGTCGACCTGGTGTTCGCCGGCAAGCAGACCATCGACGGCGACACCGCGCAAGTCGGCCCCGGCATCGCCAAACGTCTGAGCATGCAGTTGCTGACCTATGTATCGACGGTCGATGCAGTCGACCTGCAGCAGCGCACCATCAAGGCGCAGCGGCGCGCCGAAGGTGGAGTTCAGTTGCTGATAACCAAGCTGCCGTGTCTGGTGACGATGCTCGAAGGCACCAATGAAATGCGTTTCGCCACCATGGAAAACATGTTCCGCGCGGCCCGCTATCCGCTGAATATCTGGAGCCGGGAAGCCGCCGGCATCGAAGACATCAATAAGATCGGACTGAAGGGATCGCCGACCCTGGTCAGCAAGGTGTTCGCGCCGCAACCGAATACGAAACCAGCTGAAATGATCGAAACCCAAAGCAGCACGCCGCGCGACATCGTCATCACGCTGCTCGGAAAACTGAATACCCAGCATCCGAAACTGTGCGACAGCATCGCGCACCAGGCAATGTAATAACTGACAGAATTCGCTGTCGTGAATTCCGTAATTTTCAATAAGCGAGGTATCCGATGAGCGAAGCAACTCCCGCAAAAAAACCCGCCGGCCGCGGCAAGTACGAGCTGGACGACCGGCTCAAAGCCTACAAGGGCATCTGGGTCTTCGTCGAGCACGAACAGGGCGAAGTCCACCCGGTGTCGTGGGAACTGATGGGCGAGGCGCGCAAGCTGGCCGACACGCTCGGCGTCGAAGTTGCCGGCGTCGTGCTGGGCCCGCCCGGGGAAGCCAGCCGCGGCTTCTGCCAGCAGGCGTTCCACCACGGCGCCGACCTGTGCTACCTGATGGCCGACCCTATCCTCGCCAGTTACCGCAACGACCCGTTCACCAGGGGCCTGACCGATCTGGTCAACACCTATCAGCCGGAGATCGTGCTGCTGGGCGCCACCGTGCAGGGACGCGACCTGGCCGGCAGCGTCGCCACCACGCTGCAGACCGGGCTCACCGCCGACTGCACCGAACTGAACATCGACATGGACAACCATGGCCTGGCCGCGACCCGGCCGACTTTCGGCGGCAGCCTGTTGTGCACCATCGTCACCAAGAACTTCCGGCCGCAGATGGCGACCGTACGGCCGCGCGTGATGGCCTTGCCTGAGCAGGATTTGATGCGCAACGGTCGCATCGTCGAGCATCCGCTGGGCATGATCGAAACCGACATCATCACCAAGGTGCTCGAATTCATTCCCGACGCGCGCCAGGACAAGCCGCAATTGCCGTTTGCCGACATCATCGTGGCGGGCGGGCGCGGGATGAAAAAAATGGAGAACTTCCAGCTGATATGGGACCTGGCAAAGGTACTGGGCGCCGAGGTCGGCGGCTCGCGCCCGGTGGTGCAGGCCGGCTGGATCGAGGCGGAGCGGCAGGTCGGACAAAGCGGCAAGACGGTACGCCCGAAGCTGTACATCGCGGCCGGCATCTCGGGCGCGATCCAGCACCGGGTCGGCATGGAAGACGCCGATGTGATCATCGCCATCAACAGCGATCCGAACGCACCGATCTTCCAGTTCGCCAGTTTCGGCATCGTCGGCAACGCAATGACGATCCTGCCGGCGCTGACCGAAGGATTCCGCCAGCAATTGGCGGTGGCGCGCAAAGCTGGATAAGCAATTTCAGGAGATTGATACCATGAAAGAACAATTCGATGCGATCGTCGTCGGTGCCGGCGCTGCCGGCAACGCTTGCGCCTATACGCTGGCCAAGGCCGGCTTGAAAGTGCTGCAACTGGAGCGCGGCGAATCGCCCGGCTCCAAGAATGTGCAAGGCGCGATCCTGTACTCGGATGCGCTGGAGCGCATCATCCCAGACTTCCGCGACGACGCGCCGCTGGAGCGGCACCTGATCGAACAGCGGATGTGGGTGCTGGATGATGAATCCTTCGTCGGCACCCATTACCGCTCGGACGAATTCAACAAGCCGCCGTACAACCGCTACACCATCATCCGCGCCCAGTTCGACAAGTGGTTTTCGCAAAAGGTGCAGGAAGCCGGCGCGCTGCTGATTTGCGAAACCACGGTGTCGGAATTGCTGATGGACGGCCAGCGCGTGATCGGCGTACGGACCGACCGCGAAGGCGGCGAAGTCTACGCCGACATCGTGATCCTGGCCGACGGCGTCAATTCGCTGCTGGCGACCAGGGCCGGATTCCACCCTGAAATCACGCCAAAAAACGTCGCGCTGGCGGTCAAGGAAATCCACTTCATGCCGCAGGAAACCATCGAGAGCCGCTTCAACGTCTCCGGCGAGTCCGGCGTCGTGATCGAATTGGCGGGCAAGATCACCAAGGGCATGATGGGCACCGGCTTCCTGTACACCAACAAGGAATCGCTGACCATCGGCGTCGGCTGCATGCTGTCGGATTTCAAGAAGCAAAAAATCACGCCGTTCCAGTTGCTCGAGCAGATGAAGCAGCATCCGTCGATCAAGCCGCTGATCGACGGCGGCGAAATGAAGGAATACAGCGCGCATCTGATCCCCGAAGGCGGCTACAACGCGGTGCCGAAAATCTACGGCGACGGCTGGATGATCGTCGGCGACTCCGGCATGTTCGTCAACGCGGTGCATCGCGAAGGCTCGAATCTGGCGATGACAACCGGCCGCATGGCGGCGGAAATGGTGATCGAACTGAAGGCGGCCGGCAAGCCGCTGGATGACAAGCATCTGGCGCAATACCGCAAGAATCTGGACCAATCGTTCGTCCTGAAGGACTTGAAGAAATACAAGAACCTGTCGAGCGTATTCCATTCGAATCCGTACTTTTTCAATACCTATCCGGAGCTGCTCAACCAGGCGGTGCACGAGCTGATCAAGGTCGACGGGGTCGACAAGAAGACCAAGGAAAAAATGATTCGCAGCAATTTCGCCCGCAAGCGTTCGCTGTTCGGGCTGATGGGCGATGCGTACAAACTATGGAGGGCGTTCGAATGAGCACCGTTAAAGTCGAAGAAAAGCTGTTCCAGAACCGCTACCGCGTCGATACCGGGCACCCGCATATCGAGATCAAGAACGCCGATGTCTGCACCAACGAATGCGCAGACCAGCAATGCACGGTGTGCTGCCCGGCAGGCTGCTACACGGTCGAAGGTAACGGCCGCGTGGTGCTGATTTCGGATGGATGCATGGAGTGCGGGACTTGCCGGATCATTTGCGATGAGCATCGCAACGTGGCCTGGGAATATCCGCGTGGCGGGTACGGCATCCTGTTCAAGTTTGGCTGATTTGGCAGGTTCGCTTGATTTGGCAATCGCATAGGTTCGATGAACAACCCTGCATTCCATAAAAAATGCAGGGGTATGCATAAAAACAAGGGGTAATACGCATTATTTTTCTTGATATTTAAAAATACAATTATCAGTATATTTTGTGATAGCACGGGATGAAAGCGCCGATTCCCGTTGATACCATTTATCAATCAAAAGTGAATGTGACCGCCGGGCCGCAGGCCTATCGCGCGCTATCCTGCGGTGGATAACGCTTCACTCATCCGCCCTACGTGCTTCAAAGTTGGTGACGGCCTTGCCTTCCCGTTCCAGCAGCCGGGTTTCAATATGGATATTCAGCACATTGCGCGACCAGCCATGCTGGATCGCGCGTTGCGCATAGGCCAGGCGCCTTGCCCGGTCTTTCAGTCGGGTGAGCAGCACCAGATTATGACCCCATGGCAATTGTCCAACAGCCTGTTGGACAATTTCAGAATCGGGCCAAGCCCCGGCAAAGGCGCGCATATACATCAGGTTGGCACGGAAAAATCCCTTCATGTCCGGGAAGGCCGTGCGCAGGTCATGCGCCAGCCGCTCGATCACTTTGGCGCCCCAACCCTGTTTGGCTTGCCTGTCCAAAATGTCGCGCCCGATCTGCCAGTACAGCAACACCAGCTCGCGGTTCACCGCAGCGCTGCGCGGTGTGGATACGGGTTTTCAGCTCGGCCAGCCAAACGACGTAGCCGTTCGGGGGCTCGATTAGTGCTGCTGGGATGTTTGGTTTCTCGCTCATTCTCGGTCCTCGGCAATGCGCACCACGTCCACGGCTTGCGGCTCGAAGAGTATCTACGGCGCTCTTACCATCGGTTGCGGGTAATTCCAGTAAAATTCGGCCGAGCGCGAAAGCCGACCGAGTCGATGACGGAAGAATTGTTATAAGGAGATAAAAACCGTGGTCTGTCCCCGATTATTCTTCGAAGAATAGTAGCAACTTTAATGCGAATACTTAATTACGAAAGGCTGCGATAAAATGGCGTTTATCTTGGAATAAATTTCAAAACTCAGACACTTTTTACCTTGGAGACATGCATCATGGCGAAATCAATTCCTTTGACATTGGGAACAGAAAAATTTGCCACAAAAAAGGCTGCTATAGAAAGAGTCCGGCAACTTATTTCCACATACGCAGTAGAGTCATTTTTGAATGGTGTGGATGAAAATCTATGTCGAGAACTCTTTAAATATCATCCGAGCTATGATGAAAAATATGGTGTTGGCATTCATTCCATTCAAGTTCGCTTAGACGAATTTAGGAATAAATGTCTGTATTTGCATCGCATTGATGGGACTGATATTGATATAAGTTGGGTTAAATGTCTAAATGCAGCGAATTGATGTTGCCTATGAAGATAAAGCACCCAGATACATGGAATGATCTGGACCGTCATATTGCGGGAGCCACTCCGCATCATCTGAATCAGTCGGATATCGGTACTCTGTAGAAGAAAATAAAATTTGACCGTCATCACGGTGCGAAATGCGTTTTAATTCTGCAATGTATGGAATCAGATCAACCATATGCAATTCCTGTTGTTTCGGAGTGTCTAAAATGAAGAAACGAAAAGGACGCTTTGGTTCTGCAAGGTATAGTTCAAATAAAGCGGCGTGGATTCCTAGTATCAATCTGATTTTAGTACTACCAGTAATAGCGTCAAAAGCCTCACCTCCAAATAAAAATTTCATATTTGAATCAATCTCAATATTCATCGAAACGTTATTGGTCTTTAATATTTCAAGCCACTTCACCACAAGTTTTTTGAGATTTTGACGCAACAGCATGAAAGATATATCTGTTTGAGATGAAGAGCCTAATACGCTGATCGCATCTTGAATACTAGATCTTTCAGTCATTGAATCGAAATAAGCACTTTTTTGTATAGCTAAAATCTCTGCCAGCTTACGATCTCTCTCAAGATCAAATATTTCCTGCGTCAAGCGCCCAATGATATCTACCAAACCTCCTATGTCATTTGACTTTGAGTTATGTTCAAGCCGTGCAAGTAACTCTTTAACTTCCAGATTTTTTTCGCTTACTGATCTCACGAGCTCCGCGACTCGAACAATCGCAGATTGCCCATTTCTATCTAAATCTTTAATTTGATCCCGAAGGTAAAGTAAATTTTTAGCATAGCTTACTGAACTTCCTGCAAACAGCCCGCAATCAGTATTGCGGCATATATCGCTAAATGAATCAAAAATACGTTTGGATTCTTCATTCAAACCCATAGTGTCAATTTCTGTCTCAATCTCGCTTTTAATCCTTTCGATGCCATTGATGCGAGTCCTAAGCTCCAAAATTTCCTTTGTAAGATTTTTGCTATCTTCTTCCTTCTGTAGAATAAGATCATCAATAGCCGATCGAACGTAGCCCTGATAGTTGTTGCTGCTTTTTAGCTCTTGCAATTTAAGTTTACGCGAATCGATTTCGCTAACAAACATGCTTGGAATTTTGTCTTTCTGTAGAACTTGATCTTGCGTATCTGAAATTAATTTTTGTAACGCAACTATTCGTAAGTCCTTGGAGTCCAACAGTTGCTTTAATCGTAGCAATTCTTTTTTTTGATCGTACGAATTTTTAGGGGTTAGTGAAAAAATGAAGCGAACCATCTCGCAAAATTGATCTTGTATAAAGCTTTGTTTAGGCCTGTAAAGATCGGAATAGCCGTGATCTTGAACTAAGTAAAAAATCGGAAGAATACTTGCCATGTATGGCTGAGTCGGCAGCTTGTTTAAGCCCACAAGGCTGGCAGCATTTAGATCGAATTTTTCAAACAGAAAATTTGAATAATCTAGTTCGTTAACAAATTTAATTTCCTTTGCGTTTTCTGTTTTGACGGTAACAAGTATTTGTTTAGAAATTTCTCTATTTAGAGTAAGTGTTACTCCATTGCTTTGGATTTTTAGATCGATGGATTCACATTTTCCGGCTATGTCTTGTCTAAACGTAATTGGAAATCCTAAACAAAAAGCGAGACCTTGAATCAAAGGAGATTTTCCACTTCCATTCAAGGCAAACAGCGATGTAACATCATCTCCAAATATTAAGACCGGCGATTCCCAACCATTAGTTCCGCGGGCTAAAAATTGTAGCGATATAAGCTTCACCTTAACTCCATTAAGATTTGTTTCTCAGTACAAAAATTACGAAAATTTCGTTCGATATAGCTTAATGTCACAGATAAATTGCTAGTACTATTTGTGGCTTTTTCGATTACCTGCTTACCCAGCATAGTGGCAGAAATAATTTTCGTATTTTTGTCTACCAAAACGAGATGAGCCATCTCCAAGTAAGTAAGAGCTCTAATAGTTCTAATTCTTAAATTTGCAGACCATTCCAAATGTTGAGAGGACCCTTTAAAGCCGCTAAGAGTTTTTTCAAGACACTCACCAACTATTTGCCCAAGTTCACTAGATATAGGTTTGCGTTTTCCTTTGGATAGTAACAGGACAGTCATAGCTAAAAAAGGTAGATGAAAAAGTGCTTCATTACTTAACAATGGCTGTATTTTATTTTCTCCATCATTGAACTTAACTTTTACATCTAGCTCATTCGCCTTACGGAAAAAATCATCGAAATTCATAAGGCTCCGCTCAAAACAAGCAAAGAAAGTACTCCACCGAGAAGCAAATCTTTTGTAAGATTTTCTTTAAGTATGGTTTCTTTTAGGTTAGATAAATACTCGGATATTTCAGTATACAAGCTTTCAAATGAACCGTTTGTTTTCGTCCATCTGATTTGAATGTTGAGAAGTGCCTGCAACAAAAAATTTATATCAAATTCTGGAATGGTGTGCCGTTTTTCTCGAAGCCAAATATCCCATTCAACTTTTTGACGGGTTGCGTATTCGATCATTTCAGATGTGGCGCCGGCTTCTATAAGTCGGCGCTGAATAATAGATGCGCTTTTCAGCGCTTTCTTATCGCCGCCATTTATCAAAATGAAGTATCCGCTTTTTGATATTGCGAGTATGTCCAGCAGATTATCGATTCCCACACCGGCTTTTTCATCCAGTTCCTGAGCAGATATTTTTCCGCTAATCCGTACGAACGATTTTTTCTCAATCAATGTAACTAAGCTCTCTATAATTTCTTCCATCTCAGTGTGGATGATATCTATTTCGCTGTAGTTATAAATTGCTTCTCGAGCCTTTGTAAAAAACTCATTGCCCTCCGGATTGAGGTATCTTATTCCGGGCTCAAATTTGAGTTTACGGATGTTTTCCTTAATGTTTGAGTCTGTATAGCACGAGTCCAATTCAAATACTTCTCTGAAGTTTTCAAACAGCAAGGTAAGGTATTTATTTTTATATGTTTCAGATGGCCTATCATCCAACAGGTCCACGATGTCATCATTGATTTGGACGTTCGTCAAAAATGTTATTGCTTGGCACGAGTCTTTGAAATTGATTGTGTGTAAAAACATTTTACCAAGAAAACTATCTTTAATTTTTTTTAAAGCAACCGCGTCAATTTTAAATTTAGTTTTCTTTATGCCGAGTACTTCTAGTACGCTCCAAAGATGATTAGCTTTACCGTGTGTTTTAACTTGGTAAAAATGGAAGTGAAATTTTTCACCTGACTTATGGCGAACAACGAAATCGTCATGATAATCGCAATAAACCCTGTCGATTTCTTTGTTTTCTAAAATCTGCAAACATGCATAGCTTGCCGCGCGAAATTGCATTTGAAAACGGCTGATCGTTTGCCGACCAGCATTCTCTCTTGTTAGAACATCGCCAAGGTTTGTCATATTTATTTTTCTTGGAATTTAGCCGCCGGGGCGAGAAAGGAATCAGTAAGCACAGCTTACATTCTGCCCGGTGGACCGTAAGGTTCGCCGACTCATCAAATCTTGGCTGACTTATGCGTCAGTAACAAAAATAGCAGGCTTACAACATAACCGCAGGGCAATTTTTTCAGTGTATGTGATAAATATTCGCTTAGCAACAGTGCGGAGGCAGCTTCAGAACTTAAGGTCGATCTTCGACCAGTCGGTATAGCGATTGCTGGCAGTCACCACTTCAACCTGAATGACAGCTGTCAGTCTGAAGCCGACGTTCGAATCGCCAACACGAATACGAATTTCCATTTAAAAAATTATTACCCAACATCAACACCAGATGCCGGACGTCCGGAATCCCCCCAACGCAGTGGTTAGGATGAAATACGGATTCTTAGAACTGCCCTTTGGCCGTCGGGCCTAATCGGTACTCCAGGCGCGGCAGGCTTGGGTCTGGACGCCGAGTCCGTCGACACCCAGGGTCATGCGATCGCCGGTTGCCCGCAGGGCAGTCTCAAGCAGCAGCAACACAGCGAACAATGCCCAGAGCCGGCCCCATTTTAGATCCGCATTGACCACTCTGCATTCGATAAAAATGCAGGGGTATGCGATAAAACGGCAAGGATTCCGCAATATATTCATCAATCTTTAAAAATACAATTATCAGTATGTTTAATGATATGAAAGCTGATTCCATTTATCAATCGAAAGTGAACGCTACGGCAGGATGCCAGCCTGTCGCGCGCACAAACTTTAATCGATCGCCGCCCCAATCAACGGCAAATCGCCAACCGCATACCCTTACTTCTTGGCAGCGATGCTGGCTTCTTCAATCAGCAGCGGGTAGCTGTAGCCGCTGCCAAAGTCCCGATTCACTGCCACCACGCCGGAAATTGTGACCTGGTCACCGACATTGGCGGTTTGCTTGCTGGTGACGATCAGGTTGTTGCTGCTGGCATCGCCGGTGCCATCCTGCACATGAACAAAGTTGCGTCCCATGATGCCGTTGTTGACCTTCACCACCTTGCCCTGGGCTTTGATTGTCTGGCCGGCGAGGGTCGCCTTGTTCTGGTTCAGGGCAGCGACGGTCTTTAGTTTGGGTTCTGCTGCGGATGCACTGAACGAAGCCAGCCCGAGGGTGCTAATAAGCCCAACGAACGCGATGGATAAAATTTTCATGAAAACTCCTGTGGATGGTTGACGGTCGGCTGGGAAATGGCTGCTGCCAGCCACCATAGCCGGGGTGGAATGTAACGCAATCCGGAGTATACGGGAATGATGTTTGCGCACGCCTCTCCTTCCGGGCCGGAGCACTGCAACACCGCCGCTGGGTGAGCGGCATACTGTGTTCCTGGCGCGTGTGTCGCCGTTTCCCCACTCTCACGTTGTGGCATCGCCATAGAGAATATCGTCCTGCAACAGGCTGTCCAACAGGAAATAGGGAAAGAGAAAGGGCGCATCGCAGCATGCGCGCGGAAAAGCGATAGGCGCCCCGGTTGCCATGACATTCGCTATGCTGGCGCACGATTCGTCAGATCAGCCAGCGTTCGTAGCGCAGGTGCTAAGCATGAACCTCCTCGCGGTAGATGAAGGCTTCGTGGAATTCCTGGTCGTAACCCGGGCGGCGCGAGCCGGGCATTTCAACGTCTTCTTTTCAGGCAAGCAAAGCGACGGCTTTGATCTGCGCCCAGACCGGCTGGCCGGGCGTGATGTCCAGCTCACGGCGCGAGCGCTCGGTGATGCGGGCCAGCAAAGGAGTGGCGCCAACCCGCATCTGCACCAGTACGTGGCCCGGCGTGTCGGTGGCAACGACGGCGGTGATCGTGGCGGACAAAATGTTGAGAATGCTCGAAGCCCGTGGCCGCTCCAGCGCCAGGCTAACGTCGCGGGCGTGAATGCGCAAGCGCAGCCGGCTGCCCAGCGCTTCCGGGCGGCGGCCGACATGGATGCAGCCATCGGCGAAATCGAGTTGCGACAGGTTGTCGGCCTCGTGCCCGGAAAGCGTGGTTTCGAGCACCACGCCGGCGTCATCGGTGAAGACCGGCGGCAGATCGGCTCGGGCCAGTGTCTCGGCCAGCGGTCCGCTTGCCGCCACCCGGCCGCCGTCGAGCAGGACCAGGTGGTCGGCCAAGCGTGCAACTTCGTCCGGGGAATGGCTGACATAGATCACCGGAATCGAAAGCGCGTCGTGCAGACGTTCCAGGTAGGGCAGAATTTCCAGCTTGCGCTTCTGGTCGAGCGCCGCCAACGGCTCGTCCATCAGCAGCAGGCGCGGCGCCGCCAGCAGCGCGCGGGCGATCGCAACGCGCTGACGCTCGCCGCCGGAAAGACTGGCCGGCATGCGTTCGAGCAGGCCGCCGAGGCCCAGCAGGTCGGCGACAGCGGCTAGGTCGAAACGCTGTTCGACGGCCGCTACGCGTTTTTGCCCGAATTCCATGTTGCGCCGTACCGACAGGTGGGGAAACAGGCTGGCCTCCTGAAACACGTAGCCCAGCGCCCGGCGATGGGTCGGCACAAAAACGCCGTTCTGCTCGTCCTGCCAGACTTCGCCATCGATAGTGAACAGGCCGCCCGGGGCGCGCTCCAGTCCGGCCATCGCACGCAGACAAGTAGTTTTGCCCGAGCCGGAAGGGCCGAACAGTGCGGTGATGCCGCGGCCGGGCAGGATCAGATCGATGTCGAAGCTGAAGTCGCCACGATCGAGGCGGAAGCGGGCATGGATGTTCTGGCTCATTGCCCTACCCTCCCCACACGTGGATTACAGGTATACAGCGTTAGCAGGACCAGGAAGCTGAAGACCAGCATGCCGCCGGCCAGCCAGTGGGCCTGTGCGTATTCCATTGCCTCGACGTGGTCGTAGATCTGCACCGAAACGACCCGGGTCTTGCCCGGGATGTTGCCGCCGATCATCAGCACCACGCCGAATTCCCCGACCGTATGGGCGAACGCGAGGATGGTGCCGGACACGAATCCCGGCCGCGCCAGCGGCACCGCCACCGACCAGAACGCATCCCAGGGGCCGGCGCGCAGGGTGGCGGCGACTTCGAGCGGGCGCTCGCCGATGGCCTCGAACGCGTTCTGCAGCGGCTGCACCATGAACGGCAACGAATAAAACACCGAGCCGATGACCAGGCCGGGAAAAGTGAACGGCAGCAGGCCCAAGCCGAGCGCCTCGGTGAATCGCCCGCCCGGCCCGTTCGGCCCCAGCGCGACCAGCAGGTAAAAGCCGAGCACGGTAGGCGGCAGCACCAGCGGCAGTGCAACTACGGCGCCGATGACACCCTTCAGGCCCGAACGCGTGCGCGCCAGCCACCAGGCGATCGGGGTGCCGATCAGAAGCAGCAGCAGCGTCACCACGCTGGCCAGCTTGAGGGTTAGCCAGACTGCACTTAGAGCGGCGTTTTCCATGTCAGTGCCGTGAAATAACCGGGCGAAGATTGTTGAAGGTGTTTTTCATCAGATTTGCTCCGAGAAACCTCGACCTTCAGGCCGGGGAATGAAAGGAGCCAACCGCATCGCGGTCGCTACCATCGGTTGAGATACCGCAAATGCTGCGGGACTGAAAAGTGCATGCTGATTACTATGATTCTTGTCTATCGCTACCGGGTAAAATCGTTGAACGGCTTGTTGCTCCAGCAAAGCCGGGCCTGCAATTTCGTCTGGAATTTCTGTAACGACAGGCAAAAGGATGCGCTGCGTTTTGGTCGGCGTTGGCATACCGGGTTCGACCTGAACAAGCTCACGGCTGGTTCTAGCCGTGAACTGGGCTTGCATTCCGGCACGGTCAATGCGGTGTGCGAGCAATACGCCAAGTCCCGATCCCAGAAAAAGCGCCCGTATCTGCGCTATCGCAGCGCCAAGAAATCGCTGGGCTGGGTCCCGATAAAGGGCCGCGAGTTGAAGCGCGAGGGCGATGCGTTTCGCTTTGCCGGAAACACGTTTCGCGTGTTCAACAGTCGCGCCCTGCCCGAAGGCAAGATCAAGGATGGCACCAACTTTGCCAGGGACCGCAAGGGCAACTGGTTTCTGAACATCGTCATTGATGTTGATATCGCCGCTGCCAGGGTTCGTCAGCCGGTGCGCGGTGTTGGCATCGACCTTGGGCTGAAAGACTTCGCCACGCTGTCCAATGGCGAAAAGATCGAGGCGCAGCGCATCTATCGCGGCACCGAACAAGCGCTGGCCGTGGCGCAGCGCGCCCACAAAAAGCGCCGTGCGAACGCGATCCACGCGCGGATCGCGAACCGCAGAAATGATTTTCACCACAAACTTTCGGCGCGCATCGTCCGAGAGTTTGACTATATTGCGGTAGGCAACGTGCATGCCGCCGGACTCGCCAGGACCAGCATGGCGAAGTCCGTTCTGGATGCAAGCTGGTCGTCCTTCCGAAACATGCTCAAATATAAGTCGATTGCGACAGGAGCCTGGTACGAAGAAGTGAACGAAAGTTTTACCACCCAAACCTGTTCGAGTTGCGGCACTTTGCCCGACTCGCGGCCGAAAGGTATCGCAGGGCTTGGAATAAGGGAATGGATTTGCAGTGATTGCGGTTGTGTGCATGATCGTGACCAAAATTCTGCGTTGAATATTCTCCGTCGCGGACGTGCGACGCTAGCTGTAGGAATCTCCGTCTTTTAGGGCGGGGAGGACGTCAAAGCTGGTAGCCGTACGACTTGATGATCGCACGCGCCTTGTCGGTCTTCAGGTAGTCCAGCAGCGCGCTGGCGGCCGGCTTGTTGCGGCCTTTGGCGAGCAGCACCGCATCCTGGCGGATCGGGGTGTAGAGCTTGCCCGGCACGATCCAGGCCGAGCCGGAACTGACTTTGCCATCCTTGAACACCTGCGACAGCGCGACGAAGCCGAGTTCGGCATTGCCGGTGGCGGCGAACTGGTAGGCTTGGGCAATATTCTCGCCCTGGGCCAGCCGGGGCCGGATGCGCTCCAGCACGCCGAGCTTCTTCATGGTCTCGATGGCAGCGGCGCCGTAAGGCGCGGTCTTCGGGTTGGCCAGCGCCAGATGCTTGAATTCACCGTTTTTCAGGATATCGCCCTTGCCGTCGACATAGCCTTCTTTCGCCGACCACAGCACCAGCTTGCCGATCGCGTAGGTGCTGCGGGTGCCGGGAACGGACAGTGCTTCCTTTTCCAGTTTCGCCGGAGTTGCGTCATCGGCTGACAGCAAGACCTCGAACGGCGCGCCGTTGCTGATTTGGGCGTAGAACTTGCCGGTGGCGCCAAACGCCAGCAGCGCCTTATGGCCGGTGTCCTGTTCGAACTCGGCGGCAATCTGCTGCATTGGCGCGGTGAAATTGGCTGCGACGGCGACCTGCACTTCGTCGGCATGGGCAGCAACCGCGAGCAGCAGCAAGGAAAATAGCGCGGAAAGCAGGACGGTGAGGCGGGACATGCGAGTTCTCCTTGAATCAGGCGTAAAGGCAAAGAATGACGGCCGAAGTATTGCATATTATCCCGCGCTGCTTGCTACCAGGCCGCACGGCAATAGTTACGATTCCTGCATCATCTGCATCATCCGCACCATCCATCAATCCGCGCGCGTGCTAGCCATGTGCCGCAATAGCAAACAGCGGCGCTGCTTCTTCCGGACCAAAGCACTGCGGGTAATCACTGCATACACCGCAACTCGGCGAGCGGCATACGGCGAGCCCGGCGCGCTCACACAACTGGCGGTAGAAAAACTTTTTCCATTTCATGTCGCCGCTGTTGCGCAGCGCCAGGCTGGTGAAGTGCGACTCCATTAGCGATGACAATTCGTCGCGGCTGGGCAAGCCCAGGTCTTGCCACAAATGGTTGTCCGCCATGGCGGCGGTGGCGATCGCGTGCGCCAGCCAATCCGATTCATTGTCCAGGCAACTGCGGTGATCGAGCAGCAGGCAAACCAGGTCGCTGAACTCATCAAACTCGTCAAACTGCGACTGCGCCGTCATTGCCGGTGCTTCGAACAGCAGGGGCGCCGGCAGAGCGGGGAAGATGCGCGCTTCCAATGCCGCCAGCGCGGCGCCATCCAGACCGGCGATCAGCACGTCGTAAGGTGCGCGGCGCTGCGGCGCCAGCGCGATGACACCGGCGAAAGCGAGCGTTACAGGATGGTCCGGGTTACGCGCAGCCGCCATCAATGCAGGATATTCATGCCTGTGCCGATTCATAGGGTTTCCCTCTATATTGCTGCCGCGTTATGGGTGTAGCACTTTTTCGGGCATATCTTCGAACATGCCTCGCAGCCGATGCAGTTCTCAGGATGCGCGAGCGTCATCACCTTTTTTTCGTATTCCTCGTCCTCATCCTCGTCGTCGGCATCAACCCCTACCCCCACGTACTCGCCGTCTTCATTGATGCCGACCAGGGCCAGCACAGCGCGCGCGCAGACCTTGAAGCAGCGACCGCAGCCGATGCACTTTTCCGGGTTGATCGCGGTGACGAATTGCGGCACCCACAATTCGCCGCTGGGCAGGGTGACAGTGAAATCAGTCATAAAATCGTCTCCAAAGTTCAGCCGCCAGCGGCGGCAAGTGCGGCAAGTGCGTTACGCGCCGCGATCAGCGCGGCATGGGCGTTGTAAGTCTTTTCGGCAAGAGCCGGAATTTTTTCCCAGCCGGTCGGCAAATCCTCGGCCAGGTCGTGCAGATCGAGCTTCAGCGCGGTGGCCTGCTGGTTGAGCTTTTTTACCTGCGCCTTCAGCGCTTCTTCCGCGTCGTTCGGTTCCATCGCGTTCTCTCTTTAGCCGTAATTGACCACGTCTGGATAAGCTTGAATCATCGCGATGCCGTCGCTGACCAGCTTTTCGCCTTCCGATGCCAGCATGTCCATGCTTTCGAAGCTGAAACGGTGCACATCGCGCAGGTGCTTGTTGACCACGATCAGGCGTCCGGCCATCAGTATCATCCGGCCGAAACCCTCGTGATGCATCTTCATCATCGGCATCGCGACGCTGCCGGTGCGGCGCTCGATCGCCAGGCCGACCGCGTTATAGAACAGCTCCAACCGCCACAACAGTTCCGGGTCAGGGTCGCCGATGATAGGCATCTGGCGCCGCTGCTCGCGCGTGACGATATACGGTGCCAGCAGTTCCTCGTCACTCTTGCCATCCCAGGTGCCGTGCGTGTCCTGGGCGCGCCACTGCTTGATCAACTCCTGGACGAACGGCGTTTCGAGTGCATTCTCGGCAGCCGGCAATTGGCTCATCGCGGACTCAAGCATGGTGCGTCTCCTCATCGAAATCGAACTGACGCTCCTGGCCTTTCAGCAGCGCCTTGCGCAGCCATGGCGGCGGCGTGCCGTTCAGCACCACGCGCATTTTTTCCAGGACTTCCAGGATAGTCTCCGGGTCTTTCAGCTTTACCGGATGGATCTTGTTGGCGACAATCCGCGCCGCAGCAGAACCGCCGATCGCGGCGACGTACAGCACCGCGCAATCCTTGATCGACTCGATCTTCGGCGACAGTTTGTCTTCGTTGCCGTCCTCCTGCAGGTCGCCGCCAAACGTGAAGGTTTCTACAAAGGTATGGCCGTCCGGCTTCAGCTCGTAGACCATGATGTTACTGGCCCAGCCGAAGTGGGCATCGACCCGTGCCAGGTCCTGTGTGGCAAATGCAATTTTCATCATGAATTCCTTTATGTCATCTGCGCCAATGTGCGCAAGCTTGCTTCAGGCAACTTCCAATGCTCGGGGTGAACCTGATGTGGATTGGCGAGAAACAGGTTGCCAATCTCGAATATCAGTCCGCGCGTGCCGCGGTAGCCGACTGACAGCTGGTGCGCTGCCCCCAAGCGGTCGAACATCGGCAAACCGGCGCGGTGAAACGGTATTTGCAGGCGCGCTGCCGCCTGCCGTCCATGCGAATGGGTGATCATCAGGTCGCAGCCCTGCGCGCCCTGCTCCAGATCTTCGAGGTCGCCGAACAGCACTTCGGCTGTCGGCAGCCGTTCCAGCAGCGGCGAAGCGGTGGTCGTGATGGCAGTGACTATCTCGCAACCCATCTCGGCCAGCCACATCGCCAGCGCGTACAGCAGGTCGGGTTCGGCCGCCAGCGCAACCTTTTTGCCGCCGAAGAAGAAGTGGCCGTCCAGCATCGCATCCTGCAACTGGCTGCGCTGGCGGCGGTATTTGGCCGGCACCGCAACGCCTGAGATCTGTGCCAGCGTGGCGAGAAAACGGTCGTTGGCGGCCAGCCCGATCAGGCGGTCGAAGTGCACGCTCGACACGCCGGTGATCCGCTCCAGCGCGTCGGCGCAGGCGCGCATCTGCTCGCCGACCACCAACGTCGCCACCGATGCACCCATAACCCGCATCTCGGCTTGCGTGGTGCCGCCGATCGTGGTCGGGCTGAATCCGTCCGGCATGTGGCCGTCGAGCGAACCGGAGACGTCGGGCAGCACGATTGCCGACAAGCCGAACGACTCGACGATTTCACGCAGTTCTTCGAGGTCGGCCGGGGTCAGGTGACAGCCGGCCAGCAGATTGACCTGCTGCGGATTCTTCGCTGCTGCTGTCTTCACCCCTGGCGGCACCAGCGCCTTGATCATGGCCAGCACCGCCTTGGCCCAGCCATCCTGGAACGCATCGCTGTAGTCGGGCGTAGACACGTACACGATCGCGGTGTCGGCCAGTTCCGGATGACGCTGGCGGATCAGTTGCAGGTAGCCATTGACGTCGTCGCCCTTGGTTTCGGTCAGGCCGGTCGAACAGATCGCGATCAGATCCGGCTTCGCGCGTTCGCGGATATTCAGGATCGCCTTTTCGACGTTATCGATGCCGCCGAGGATGCTGGTCACTTCATTCATCGCGGTGGTCTGCAATGGAATCGCTTCGCGGAAATGGCGCACCAGCAGCACCAGTCCGAACGAAGTGCAGCCCTGCGAGCCGTGCATCACCGGCATGCAGCGGTTCATGCCGAGGAATGCATAACTGGCGCCCAGCGGCTGACTCATCTTCAGCGGATTGACGGTTGCCGCCTTGGTCGATTTCTTGACGATTGCCATGCTATTCCCCTTCCCAAGGCGCGGGCTGGCGCACCTGCTGCCACACCGGGTTGTTTAATGTCTTGTCGATCTCGTGCACCAGCGTGACGATGCCTTCATAGCCGGCATAGCCGTGGTGGCGCTCCTGGTTGATGTCGAGCCACGGCATCCTGGCCTTCAGCGCGACAAACTGGGAACGCCCGCCCGACAGCATGATGTCGGCGCGCGCCTCTTTCAGCATCGCGTACATTTCGCGCGGCGCCATGTTGTCTATCATGTGGGCGTCGGTGCCCATGATCTCGGCCACCCGCACCTTGTCTTCCTTGGTCGATTTCTTGACGCTGGTGCCGACGATTTCCATCCCGACTTCCTGCAATGCAGCCACCACCGACCAAGATTTGACGCCGCCGGTTATCAGCAACACCCGCTTGCCCTTCAGGCGTTCCTTGTACGGCTCCAGCCGGGCCAAAGCGCGCGCTTCCTCGACTGCAATCAGCGCTTCGGTGCGCGCCAGCAATTCGTCCGGTGCGCCCTGGCGCACCAGCAAGCCGGCAATCTGGCGCAGCGCGTCCGACATGTCGCCGATGCCGTAGAACGAGCCTTCGAAGTACGGGATGCCATAGCGCTCCTCCATCTTGCGCGCGACATTGATCATCGCCTTCGAGCACAGCATGATCGCGGCCTTGGCGCGATGCGAACTTGCCACTTCCTGGTAGCGCGCATCGCCGCACAGCGAGGACAGCACGCGGATGCCGAGATGCTCGAGCAGCGGCTTGACCTGCCACAACTCGCCCGACAGGTTGTATTCGGCGATGATGTTGATATCGTATGGGGTCGTGAATTCCGGCTCGGCGGTGCCGATCACGTAATCGAGCAGCGCTTCGCCGGCCAGCTTGTTGCCGAGGTTCTTGACGCCAGCGAAACCGGGCACGTTGACCGGAATCACCGGTTTGCCGAATTTGGCGCTGGCAGCCTTGCACACCGCCTCGATATCGTCGCCGATCAGCGCGGTCACGCAGGTTTGATAGACGAACACCGCCGGCGGGTTGTATTTTTCGATGATTTCGCGGATCGCCCGGTACAGGCGCTTTTCGCCGCCGTGGATCACTTCGAGTTCGCTGATGTCGGTGGTGAAACCGGTACGGTAGATTTGCGGCCCGGACGACAGCGCGCTGCGGTTGTCCCATGAACTGCCTTCACAGGCGATCGGGCCATGCACCAGGTGCGCGACATCGACGATCGGCTGCAACGCGATCTTGGCGCCGTCGAAGGCGCAGCCGCCGGCGGCTGCGCCCGGCTTCAACTGGCTAGAACAACCTTGTTTGCGCTGCTTGTCCGATTTTTCCGCGTTATGGTCACATGCGGGCTCGTCGAAAATTTCCCGGATTTTGACTTTCAAAGTGCTCATGGAATGCCTCCCGATGCGGCGTGATTAACACGCATCCCCTGCAAGCTGAGGATTGTTGAGTGGGGTGTAGGGCGGAAAAGCGAAGCGCCTTCCGCCGAACGTAGCCATGCGGCGGAAGGCGCTTCGCTTTTCCGCCCTACGACTCTGTTTCACCCTGCTATCGGACCAGATCGAAGCTGTAATCGGTCTTCCCGACATCCCCGGTGCTCAGATCGAGCGCCTCGAAATACTCGTCGAGGATCGTCACCAGCACCCGCAGCCCGCCTGCATAACCCCAGGTTGGGAAGCGATGATGGTGATGCCGGTCGGTGACCGGGAACACCAGGCGGATCAGCGGCACCTTGCAATCGCGCTCCAGGTATTTGCCGTAGCTGTTGCCGATCAGGAAATCCACCGGTTCAGTGAACAGCAGCGAACGCAGGTGCCACAGGTCGCGCTTCGGATACACCTTGCAATCCTTGCCGAACGGTGACGCATCGAACAGCGCCTGCACCTTTTTCGCCCAATCCTTGTCGCCATTGGTCGACAGCACATGCACCGGTTCGCAGCCGAGTTCGAGCAGGAACGCAGTCATGCCGAGCAGGAAGTCAGGGTCGCCGTACAGCGCGAATTTCTTGCCGTGCAAATACGCCTGCGAATCGGCAATCGCGTCGAGCAGCCGGCCGCGCTCCAATTCCAGTTCCTTTGATATCGGCTTGCCGCTCAGGCGCGACACTTCCATCAGGAACTTGTCGGTGCCGCCGACGCCCATCGGGTGATTCAGCATCACCACTTCCTGCCCTTTGGTGGCAATGTACTTGCCAGTCTTCTCGGCGCTGAATTCCTGGAACACCACGGTCGCCTTGGCATTCAGCGCGCGCTCGACTTCTTCCTTGCTGGTGCCGCCGTCAAACATGCGGAACTCGCCATCGGTCGGCGTATTCCAGGCGTCGGACGGATCGCACAGCACGGTGTGGTCGACCTCCATCGATGCGAACATGCGCCGCACCTCCGGAATATTGCCGACCACGAAGCCGTCGAAGCCGCCGATGAAGTTGATCGACTGGTTCGGCACCCGCTCCAGCGCCGGTACCGCATTAGCCTTGCCGTCCCAGAAATAGGTCAGCACGCTTTTCAGCGAATTGTCGTAACCGGTGATGTGGCTGCCGACGAAGGCCGGCGTATGGGCGAACGGGACGTCGAAATTCTGCGGGATGCTGCCCTTTTCCCGGGCGCCCTTGATGAACGAATCGAGATCGTCGCCGATCACTTCCGCCATGCAGGTGGTGCTGACGGCGATCATCTCCGGCTTGTACAGGCTATAGGCATTGGCCATGCCATCGATCAGGTTGTTCAGGCCGCCGAACACCGCCGCATCTTCGGTCATCGACGAGGACACGGCCGAAGTCGGCTCCTTGAAATGGCGCGAAAAATGCGAACGGTAGTAGGCGACACAACCTTGCGAGCCGTGCACGAACGGCAAGGTCTTCTGGAAACCGACGGCGGCGAACACCGCACCCAGCGGCTGGCAAGCCTTGGCCGGATTGACCGTCAGTGCTTCGCGGGCAAAGTTCTTGTCCTGGTAGTCCAGGCTTTTGGTCCATTCGCACACATGCTGCACCTTGTCGGCGGTGTGGCCAAATTCAAAGTCTTGCTTCTTTTTGTCAAGCGAAATGACGTATTCCGGCTCGCGGAACAGCTTCTCGTGATCGAGGATCTTGTCGGCGCTTTGAGGCATGATGAAACTCCTTATCTATTAATTCTTCCGTAATTCGCTGGCGCGAATTACGGCCGTCCTCTCCCTCTCCCGCAAGCGGGAGAGGGCTCGGGGTGAGGGTGATTGCAAGACCTTCGGTCTGTCATCCACCATGAGACGCCCGATATATCGTTAGCTTTTCCACGGTGCCTTGACCAGGCCCCATACCGGACTGTTGATCGCCATATCCATGTCGCGCGCGAAGATGGCGAAGCCGTCGTAGCCGTGATACGGACCCGAGTAATCCCATGAATGCATCTGGCGGAATGGCACGCCCATTTTCTGGAACACGTACTTTTCCTTGACGCCGGAACCGACCATGTCGGGCCGCAATTTCTCGACGAACTTCTCGAACTCGAAGCCGGTCACATCGTCGTAAATCAGCGTACCGTCCTTGATGTCATGCGTGGTGCGCTGGTAGTCGTCGCCGTGGCCGAACTCGTAACCGGTGCCGATCACGTTCATGCCGAGGTCTTCGTAAGCGCCGATCACGTGGCGCGGGCGCAGGCCGCCGATGAACAGCATTACCGACTTGCCTTCCAGCCGCGGACGGTATTTGGCGATCACCGCATCGGTCAGCGCCTTGTACTTGGCGATCACACGTTCCGCGCCTTCCTTGATCGTGTCGTCGAAGTGCGAAGCGATTTCGCGCAGGCTGGCCTCGATCTTGGACGGTCCGAAGAAGTTGTACTCGACCCACGGAATGCCGAACTTTTCTTCCATGTGGCGCGAGATGTAGTTCATCGAGCGGTAGCAGTGCAGCAGGTTCAGCTTGGCCTTCGGCGTGTTCTCCATTTCAGCCAGCGTCCCGTCGCCGGACCACTGCGCAATCACGCGTAGTCCCATTTCTTCGAGCAAGATGCGTGAAGCCCAGGCATCGCCGCCGATGTTGTAGTCGCCGATAATCGCGACATCGTAGGGCGTGCCCTGAAATTCAGGATGCTTGCCGTCGGCCTTGTCGAACACCCATTCGCGGATCGCATCGTTGGCGATGTGATGACCGAGCGATTGCGAGACACCGCGGAAGCCTTCGCAGCGCACCGGCACGATGGTGTGGCCGTTGAATTCCTTGGTTTTCTTCTTCGATACCGCTTCGATGTCGTCGCCGATCAAGCCGATCGGGCATTCCGACTGCACCGAGATACCTTTGTTCAGCGGGAACAAGTCCTGGATCTCGTCCATGACTTTTTCCAATTTCTTGTCGCCGCCGAAGACGATGTCTTTTTCCTGGAAATCAGAGGTGAATTGCATCGTGCCGAAACTGTCGATACCGGTGTTGCCGATGTAGTAGTTGCGGCGCGAGCCCCATGAATACTGGCCGCAACCAACCGGACCGTGGCTGATGTGGACCATATCCTTGATCGGTCCCCACACCACGCCTTTGGAGCCGGCATAGGCGCAGCCGCGGATGGTCATCACGCCAGGGATAGACTTGATGTTGGACTTGACGCCGCAATCGGTCTTGCCCTCGTCAAACACATTCAAGTGCTTGACACGTTTTTTCGCGGTCTTTTCCGGATAGGCTTTTAAGACCTCACCGATCAATTCCTGGTTGCGAGTTTTGGTTTCTTCAACAGTGAGGCTCATATTCTCTCCAATAAAGCGTGATCGCTTATCAGTGTTCCATCCTCTTGCAAGGAGCTGATCGCTCCCCTCTGCTGGCATGTATTTCCCGAATCGCGATGCGATTCGTCTGCGGCAGAGGGGAGGCATGCATTACGCGGCTGCCAGTTCGGACGCTTTGCCGACCTGCGACTCATCGATTACCGGCATCAAGCCGTGTTCCATCAACAAGTCTTCCAGCTCATCCATCGTGATCGGGGTCGGGATGGTGCCCTTGCCGGCGTTCGCGTGGATCTTCTGCGCCAGGGTCCGGTATTCCTGGGCCTGTTGCGAGTCCGGCGCATATTCGATGCAGGTCATGCGGCGCAATTCCGCATGCTGGACGATGTTGGCGCGCGGGATGAAATGGATCAGCGTGGTATTCAGCTTCAGCGCCAGCGCTTCGGCCAGTTCCAGTTCCTTGTCGGTCTGGCGCTCGTTGCAGATCAAGCCGCCCAGGCGCACGCCGCCGGAGTGGGCATATTTCAAAATGCCCTTGGCGATGTTGTTGGCGGCGTACATGGCCATCATTTCACCGGACATCACGATGTAGATTTCCTGCGCCTTGTTCTCACGAATCGGCATCGCGAAGCCGCCGCACACGACGTCGCCCAGCACGTCGTAAGACACATAATCGGCACCGTCGTAAGCGCCGTTTTCTTCGAGGAAGTTGATCGCAGTGATCACGCCACGGCCGGCGCAACCGACTCCAGGCTCAGGGCCACCGGCTTCAACGCAGCGGATATCCTTGTAACCGACCTTCATCACATCTTCGAGCTCCAGGTCCTCGACCGAGCCGGCTTCCGCCGCCAGGCTGAGTATCGTGTCCTGCGCCTTGGCGTGCAGGATCAGGCGGGTCGAATCGGCCTTCGGATCGCAACCGACGATCAGGATTTTCTGTCCCATTTCGGCCAGTGCGGCGAGGGTATTTTGAGACGTGGTGGATTTGCCGATACCACCTTTTCCGTAAAAGGCAATTTGTCTAAGTTTAGCCATTTGAATCTCTCCTTATATCGATGTGTAAGCAGGTTGACGAGTGACGTTTGCATCCGGTCTGAAGCTGCTTCGAAACTCATATAGCTCTTCGTCTCAAGTCACGCGCTTGGCAAAACATTTTCGGTGCACATCGATATTAGCAATTGCTGTGCCACCTCTTAAACGCATATCCAAGTCATTGATTACATAGATAATTTCATAAATAATGGAGAAAATTTGCAATCCGTACAGGGCTGTCACAAACCGCACAAACGACACTGAATGTAGGGAACGATACAAGCGGCGGGGGCTGGGCGCGACGCTACTAAATGTCGGTTTCCTGCAGTGATAACGGCACCTCTTTTGATGTGCTGCCATGCTGCGAAATGGCGGGTACAAAAGTTGCTATGCACTTCTTTCGGACTGCTATTTTTTAACTGATAAGGGAGTTGCCATGACCAGCATCATTGAAACACCATTCGCCGATCTCGATGCCGATGGCAGGTTGTTAAGCCCGGTATACAAGGGTCCGTTGAGCAAGCCGGGGCGCTTCGGCTTTCGCGGCGAAATCGCGCTCAAGTTCCAGCTCGCGATGGCCGACGAAAAGCGTCCGCCGGAACTCAAGTTCGACCAGGTGATGGCGGTGGCCGACGCCGGAGCGCCGACCATTTCCTTCCTGGCCGGTGTCGCGCCATCGCTTGAGCACTTGAAACTGTTGTGCGAAATCCTCGGCGACAAGCTGTCGCCGGCCGGCAAATACTTTTTCTTCGCCGGCAACCTCGACATCTCGCAGCGCTTCCAGATCGCCTACGGCGGTGCCACTTTCTGGGTGCTGCCGCTGGAAGAGGCCACCGTCTACAACGAATTGCTTGAATTGTTCTGCATCGAGCGCTTTGATCTGAAAAAGCTCGACACCGCCGGCAAGCTGACCGCAGTCGCCGCCGGCGCCGACAAATTCAACGGCAAGTTCAAGGAAATCAGCTTCGACGAAGGCTTGCAGATCATGGGGCCGATCAAGGTCCGTGAAAACCGGCCGGTGTAAACGCGCGTGACGTAGAAAGTATGGGTGACGTGGGCACGATGAGATCGTGCCCACCGCGGCTTTCCGGATGAAAATATACTGCTAAGCGTATATTTTAAAGCCCAATGAATACATGCGGCAATGCCACAAATAAAGCAGATACTCCCTAAAACAATGAAATTATCGTAGGGCGGAAAAGCGCAGCGTCTTCCGCCGTTTGTCTACGTTCGGCGGAAGACGCTGCGCTTTTCCGCCCTACGGCTTTTCCGCCCTACGATAGGCACGCGGCAGGACTGTTCAGCTGGTCAGCATCGCCTCGAACTCGGCCAGCGTGATGCCGATGCATTCGATCTGCTGCTGGTCCAGAAAACGCTGCTCGTTACGCGTCGGTTCGCCTGGCAGCACCGCCCAATGCCGGCTTGATGAGCGTTTCATGATCTGGCGCGCGAAGCTGCGCTGCAACTGGTCGTTGAAACGGCAGCCGAGGAACAGGAAACTGCGGCCTTCGCGCAATTCCTGTACCCGTTCCGGTATCGGGGTCTGAATGTCGATCTCGGTCAGCACCTCGACGTAGTCCGAATCCGAGACGATGAAGTTGTCCGCCGGCGAAACGCCGCCCAGCGGCTTGTAAAGCAGCGTGTCCCAGCCCAGCGCCGCGTCGTCGCCCGACGGCTTGCCGTCGGCCTCATACCAGCCGGTCCAGCTGCCGAAATGTTCGGCTTGCGACAGCCCCTGCGCCTGGCCCCAGGCGCTGCGCTGGTGGGATAGCAGCGCATTTTTCATCGCGTCGTCATACCAGGCGTCGACGATCAGCGGCAGCCCGGGCTGCGCGGCGAAATAGCGATGCAGCGCGGACGGCGCTGCGCCGGCGCAAAAGGCTTGATGCATCAGGCCGATCAGCGTCTTGCGGTGCTTGAAATTTTCGATGAACTGGGCGGCTGCGGTCAGCCGGTTGCGGATCTTGTGCGGCACCGGCACTTTCGCGGTGATCTGCGCCGCCAGCTGTTCCGGCGTATCGGGCACCGGACAATCTGGCACCCGCTCCAGCATGCCGGGTCCGAGATAGGGTATCAGCGTTCCCGCCGCCAGAGCGGAGCGTATTTCTTCTATCGCTTTGTACGAGTGTGCCATGTCAGCCACCGACCTTGCGCGCCTCGACCGTCAATGGCAGGACGGTTGTCGCTGCCATTGGCGGCAGTTCGAGTTGCCAGCCGTTGGAGAGCGTGACTATGCCGCCCCACATTTCCGGTTTTTCCATCGAAACGACGGCCTCTTCCAGGTCTTTCTTGGCCACATAGGCGGTCAGCGCGCCGGCGGAATTCTTGCGGATCATGACTTTCATAGCGTTCTTTCGTAGCGTTCTTTTGTAGCGTTAACTCCAAAGTTAAATCATTGCCAGAACACGCGCTGGCTGTCTTGGTTCAGACATTCCATCAACCGGTCGAGGCGGCCGGCCTGCGCGTGCATCAGCCACTGCGTATGCGCATGGTCACGGCTGTAAAGCGTCCACACGCCGGCTGCCCATTCGATGCGGGCAATCTCGATTTGTCCGCCGGAATGGTCGATGTTGCGCGAACAGCATGGACTGACGATCCGGTAGCCGCCGGGGACAGCTTCCACCGAAGGCGAAACATAGTGATAGCGCGCGCGCTTTTTCAGTAGTCGTGCAATGCGCCGCAGATCAAGCTCGTTCGGATGCGCGGTAGTCATCGACTCCCCCCTCAGGCCAACGCGATTTCCTGTTCCATGCAGCCGACCACGCAGCCGACCACGCAGCCGCCGGCAAATTCCACCATGTACACCGGCGTGTCGGTTTCCACCTGCATGCCGACCTGCACCACTTCGCCCTGCGTGCCGCGCGCCACCAGCAGTGCATCGATCGCTCGGTCCGGATACGAGCCGTCGTTTCGCAAGTCAATATCGGCCATCACGCGCTGGCCCCAATCGTATTTGTGGGTTTTTTGCTCGTTCATCGGCATACCTGTTGTCCGCTTGGTTTCACCACCGCATCGAGCGACTCCAGTTCGCGTCCCTTCATGCCGACGCGGTAACCGTGCACGATGAACTCGATGCCATAGATATAGAACTGCTGGACGAAAGTGCCAATGCTGGTGACATAACCGACATCGCCTTTTTTGACCAGCACGTCGCCGATATCCTTGCCGGGGAAGGTGCCGTCGTTGCGCACCGTCTTGCGGCTGCGCACCTTTTCGCCGTAGTTAAAAACCGGTGGATCGTTGAGCTCGACCCGTCCCTCTTCGCGATCGATATTCATGCGCCCTCCTGGTTCAGGTTTTGCGCCCGATGGCCGACACGCTGACTGTCGCATGTCTGCCGCCGCGCCCGGCTCCGCTGCTGTCGCAGCCGCAGTCGCTTACATTCGGATTGATGATCGAGAGACCAGTGGCCATCGCGCTGTCGCGGCAATCAATGGTTGCTCCATCAAGCAGAGCGCTGGTTGCGGGCGGCAGGAATACCTTCAAACCATTGACATCGAGCGTTGCATCGTCCGGCTGCGGCGCCGCTTCGATGCTGAACTGCGTCGCAAAACCGCTGCATCCGCCAGCACTCACCGTCAGACGAAAACCTGCGTGCTGGACGCCGTCATTGAAACGCACCATGCGGCGCATATAGGCCTCGGCTGCCGGAGTGACAACGATATTCATTTAAGCCGCCTGATAACGTGGATACGCGTTGTCGATGATGACGGTTTTGTCCACCGGGCAAACCGCCAGACATTGCGCTTCGTCGAAATGGCCGAGACATTCGGTACATTTCTTGGCATCGATGAGGTAGACCCCGTTCTTTTCGCGGATGGCGACGTTCGGACATTCAGGCTCGCAAGCGGAGCAGCCGGAGCATTGGGAAGCGACGATTTTGTATGCCATGATTTTTCCTTGGTTGAGTGATTGACTATTGCTTACGCGGCGGCGATGTAGGCGCCCTGCCGGATGTCGGCGTCGCCGCGCTGCTGGTGCACTATCCGGCCCGACTCGACTTGCTCCAGATAGTTGTTGAAATACAGGATCACCGATTGCTCGATGAACTGATGGGCGTACTGCTCGACCGGGTCGATGCCGGCCTGTTTCAGTTCCGAGCGCGGGCAGCCGCCGATCTTGGCTACGAACACCGCGTGGCAGTCGTTGATCGCGCGGATCACGCCGGGCAGCGCATCCTCGTTGTCGTAACCGCCCTGACAGTACAGATCGACGCGGCGGTGGCCGGTAAACTTCGCGCCTGTCGCGGAAACCTCGTAGATCTGGAATTCGCCGGCGTGGCCGAAGTGCTGGTTGATCTTGCCGTCGCCCTTGGTGGCGACCGCGACCAGCAGCTTGATATCGCTGGTTTTTCGCGTCAGCGTATCGAGCGCGGCATCCCTGGCCGCAACCTTGGCCTGGCGCTGTTTTTCCACGCCCGCCTGGTAGGCCTGGCGCGCGTCAAGGTCGTAGCTGACCTCCATCGCTGCCACTTTTTCGTTGGTGAACTCGGCGCTGCGATCCTCGCCCAGCAAACCGACGGCGTCGGCCCGGCACTGGCGGCAATGGCGCATCATGTTCATCTCGCCTTCGCAACTGTCCTGCAACGCTTTCAACTCTTGCGCGGTTGGGCCACGCTGGCCGCGCAAGCCGAACACGGTGCCGTGTTCGGGCGCCGAAATCAGCGGCATGATGTTGTGCAAAAACGCGCCACGCGATTTGACGGCCTTATTGACCGCAGCCAGATGGTGATCGTTGATGCCGGGGATCATTACCGAATTGACCTTGCACAGGATGCCGCGCGCAGTCAGCATCTCCAGACCCAGCAACTGCCGTTCGCTCAGAATCCGGGCCGCTTCGATGCCGGTCCAGCGCTTGTTCCGGTAGTAGATCCATGGGTAGATATGCTGGCCGATTTCGGGATCGATCATGTTGATCGTGATGGTCACATGGTCGACCTTCAGAGCATGGATGGCGTCCACGTGATCCGGCAGCGCCAGGCCGTTGGTCGACAGGCACAGCTTGATGTCGGGTGCGGTTCTGGCAATCAGCTCAAATGCCTTGAAGGTCCTAGCTGGATTGGCCAGCGCGTCGCCGGGGCCGGCGATGCCGACCACCGTCATCTGCGGAATCGCCGACGCTACCGCCAGCACTTTTTTAGCCGCCAGTTCCGGCGACAGCGTTTCGCTGACGACGCCGGGCCGCGATTCGTTCGAACAATCGTATTTGCGGTTGCAATAATTGCACTGGATGTTGCAGGCCGGCGCGACGGCGATGTGCATCCGCGCAAAATGGTGGTGCGCTTCTTCGCTGTAGCACGGATGGTTCTTGACCTTTTCCCAGACCTCGGGGGCGATGTCCGATGGGCCTGATGCGGAGCCGCAACCGAATTTGCCGTCGCCGCCGGTGCTGCCGCAGCCGGCCTGCGGCGCTGCAGCGACAGCGGCAGTGCGCGCTGCGAGCGGCTTGATCTCCTTAATCCCGATATACGCGGTAGATCGCATGAATTGCCCCTTTGAGAAAACGACGCAGGTGCGTCTCTTTCAAGGGTAATAGCCAGAACTGTGCCAGAAGCAATTTATCGTTAAAAATCAATGAGATACATGATATACGACAGATGAATCCGGTGACAATCGCGACATTCGCCACGCGCTTGTCGCAAACCTGACACTGCAAACCCGACACTGGTCTGATGTGGGCCAGGCGAGCAGAGCGAAATAGTACGATTTTGTAGGAGCGCATCCGGGCGCGAAAGCAGTCGCCAGACTGCAGCCGTTGTCGCGCCCGGGTGCGCGCCTACAAGACAATCATATTTATTATGGAGTATGGTTAAAAACTATGCCATTGCCGCTTATATTCATTGCGACATACAAATATACTCAGATCATAGCGTGTGGCAGAGTAACTGTTCAGCCCACTATGAGGTTGATATCCAAGTGACAGCTTTATGTTGTTGACGGTTTATTGACGCTGTTTTTGATGTTAGGCCGCTTGGGACGCAGCCGTTTGTGTGCTGCAGAAAATGGATCAGAAATGAAGGCTGTTTGAGCGAAGCGAGTTCCTTCATTTCCCATTTTTTGCAGCACACAAACGGGTACCCGAAGGGCAAGTCTGCGGTCGCCTTTCTTTTGCTTACTTTTCTTTGGCGAAGCAAAGAAAAGTAAGTAGCCGTCGGGCTACCCCCGACAAAGCATCCACGAAGGGCAAAGCGATTAATTAAGTCGTCAACTTTACAGTCGCCCTCTCCCCAGCCCTCTCCCGCAAGCGGGCGAGGGGGTATTCATAGCGGGCTGAATAGTTACGTGGCAGATGGGTCAGAACTTCTTCACTTCGATGCCGTGCTTCTGCAATGCATACCCCATTTGCCGCGCCGAAATATTCAGCAGCCGCGCCGCTTTCGCCTGCACCCAGCCGCATTGTTCCAGCGCCCACAGCAGCCGTTCGCGCTCCGACGTCGGCGGCTGTTCCGAATGCACTGCTGCAGTGCCATCCCGGATCGGAATCGTCACCCTCTTTTCCGCGCCACCCGGCACATGCGCGCCAGTGTCCGGTTCATGTAGCAATTGCGTCAGACATTTGTTCTGCGTACAGGACAGATTCAACTCGCTGATCAGATTCCCACGCGCCATGGTCGCAGTGCGTTCGACGCAGTTCTCCAGCTGGCGCACGTTGCCCGGCCAATAGCAATTCATCATCGAGTTGATCGCTTCCGGCGTCAGAACCACTTCGCGCTGGTTTTCGCGTCTGAATTTGTCGATGAAAAATTCGACCAGGTACGGAATGTCCTCGCGCCGCTCGCGCAACGGCGGGATGAAGATCGACACCACGTTGATCCGGTAATACAGATCGGCGCGAAAGTCGCCGTTCGCTACCGCCTGTTCCAGGTCGCGGTTGGTGGCGGTGATCAGCCGCACATCGACCTTGATCGAACGCGAACCGCCGACCCGCTCGAACTCGCGCTCCTGCAGCACGCGCAGCAGCTTGGCTTGGAATGCCGGCGAGATGTCGCCGATCTCGTCGAGAAACAGCGTGCCGCCGTTGGCCAGTTCAAAGCGTCCCTTGCGTTCGGTCTGGGCGCCGGTGAATGCGCCTTTTTCGTGGCCGAACAATTCCGACTCCAGCAGCGTTTCCGACAGCGCCGCGCAATTGACCTTGATGAACGGCCCGTCCTTGCGCGGGCTCAAATAATGGATTGCGTGCGCGATCACTTCCTTGCCGGTACCGCTCTCGCCGCGCAGCAGCATGGTCGAGCGCGACGGCGCGGACTGATGCACTTCAGCGAACACTTCCTGCATCGCCTTGGAAATTCCGATCACGTTGTCGAGGCTGTACTTGCCCTGCAGTTCCTTTTTCAGGCGGCGCTTTTCCTCGATCAGCTGGGTGCGCTCAGCGGTAACCGCGCGGTGCAGCCGCACTGTCTGTCCGACCAGATTGGCGATCATGGTCAGGAAGCGCACATCGCGATCGAAACTGTGCTGGCGGTGATCCTGATAATCCAGAACCCGGTCGATCGACAACACGCCGAGGATTTCGTGGGCGGCCTTGATCGGCACGCCGATGAAGGCTATCGCCTTGCCCGGTATCAGTTCCGCTGCGGCGGTGCGATTGAGGAACAGCGGTTCTTTCGAGATATCGGCTATCACGCTGGGCATGCCGGTCTGGTAAATCCGCCCGGTGATGCCTTCGCCGACACGGAAGCGGCCGCGGCGGAATTCCTCGCTCGACATCCCGCTTGCACCAACCAGGTGCAGCTCACCGGATTCGTGCATCAAACTGATCATGCCGCGCCGGGTATCCATTTGAATTCCGAGGATATTCATGACCTCGCGCAGGGTCTTCGACAGGTCCAGAGACGAGCCCAGTATCTTGCTGATTTCATACATCGTAATAAGCTCTACCACCTCATTTCGCTCAGCCATATTAGCCATTGAACTCTCCTTAAGGGCACCTCGAATAACCGCGTTTTTGATCACTTGATAGAGAAGACGACTTCATCCGAGGAGCCAAGTGCAAATTTTTTCTGAAACCTGTTGAAAGCAGCGAGTTGATTCGAAGTTTTCGTTGAATTTCGGGTGAGGCTACCGATTTTTATCTGCTTTCAGTCGGCAGTTTTGCCGTTTTAGAATGCCGCAAGACCTTTTTCTTTCAAGAACACCATCCGCTTCAGGTTGTAACTAGCCGCCTTGAGGTTCAGCGCGAATGTCGTGCGTACGATCCCCATGCAACGCACCAGTTTGCCGCCCATCTGCGCCAGCGCGCCAAACACATGTTCAACTCTGGCGCGGGGTGTGGCGATGCGGCGGTTGCGCTTCTTTTGCGTCCCCGAGATGGCTTTCGTGGCAGTGCCTTTTCTCTGGATATGGACGCGCCAGCCAGCTTTGTTCAATCCGGCTTCGCGCTGCGCGCTGGGGTAACCGCGATCGGCATACACGTCCCGGCTGGTGTTATTGGCATCCAGCAGGTCTTCAAAGACGGTGGTATCGGCGACAGCGGCGTTCGTGATGATAATCTTGCGAATCACTTTGTAGCGCTTGTCTACGCTCGCATGCAGCTTGTAGCCGAAATGGTTCTTGCCATGCTTCTTGGTCCACTTGGCATCGACATCTTTTTGCGCGCGCTTGTGTGCTTTCCATGTGGTCGGCATGATGCTTTGTTTGACGATTTCCGCCTCTTCGCGCTTGTTGCGCTGCACCGGCGCTTGCACCAAGGAGGCGTCGATTATCTGGCCGCAACGTGCCAGATAACCATGAGCGAGAAGCTGCTGCTGCACCTGCCCAAACAACTGGGCGCCCAAGCCTGCCTGCGCCAGGCGGTCTCGAAACAGCCATATCGTCTTTGCGTCGGGAATTGCACTGCTGTCGGTCAGGCCCAGATACGACAGGAAGCTGCGGCGGTCAAGCAACTGATATTCGAGCGCGTCGTCGGCCAGGTTGTAGAGTTGCTGCAGCACCAGAATCTTGATCATCAGCGTAGTCGGATACGGTGGCCGACCACCCTTGGCGCGCGACGGACGTGGCAACGCAGTATCGATGCCAGCGGCCAGCGCAGTGAAGTCCACATGTTTGGCAAGGCCAACTAGGGGATCACCCAGTTTCTCACGACGGTTCCCGCGTTCCTCTTCGGCAAACAAACTGGATTTGGGTAGCATCATTGAGAAAACTCGCGCTGTATCTTGGGAATACTGAAATTTTACGCAATCGCTCAGAATTTGGGGGCGGTTATTAGAGATGCCCTTAAGTGGAATGCGGTATTTTTAAATCGGCTGTTAAGCTGCATCGCTTATCCCGTTTCCCGGCAATCCAGATGTCGAGTAAGTAATGCTTTACCAGTGCATTCAAGCAAAGTCCATGCCGAGAGCAACAAGAGTTTGAGAAGCACTCAACACACCGCAATGGCTTTCAGGATGGTGATGATTGCCCGCAATACTCTCAACGGAGAGTTGCGCTTGCACACAAACAGGACTATATTAGTACTCATTGAATTTCAGGGATATAAAATGCTACGAATGAGCAAAATGGCGGATTACGGCACCCTGATCCTGACCACCATGGTGACTGGACCGGAACGCATACAAAGCGCGGCAGGCATAGCGGCCATGATTCGGGTGCCGGTGCCGACTGTCAGCAAGATTCTCAAGATACTGACCCGCGAAGGCTTGGTGGTATCGCTGCGTGGGGCCAAGGGTGGTTACCTGCTTTCCCGAGCGCCAACGCAAATCACCCTTTCTCACATCATTAATGCGATGGACGGCCCGATCGGCCTGACCGAATGCAGCATCACGCCGGGCCTGTGCGCTCAGGAGTCAGGTTGTCCGGTACGCCTGAACTGGCAACGGGTCAATCGGGTCGTGCTCAATGCGCTGGATCAGATCACGCTGGATCAGATGATTCAGCCGGTGACTGAAACGGTCGAGAGGGTCGATATCAGTGCGCTGAGAAGGATCTTGCCGGTGCCGGCGCCAAAATCAGCGCCAGCCAAAAATCACAGAATGAATGGAGAGCAAGTATGACCGAAGCAACAGCGACAAGCAGTCTGGAAACCAGTTTGGAAGCATTAATCAGCAGCGAATACCAGCACGGTTTCGTGACTGACCTGGAAACCGACACCGTACCGCGCGGCTTGACCGAAGATACGATTCGTCTGATCTCGGCGCGCAAGAATGAGCCGGAGTTCATGCTGGAATGGCGTCTGAAAGCATTTAGGCACTGGCTGACTATGACTGAACCGAACTGGTCTACCGCGCGCTATCCGGCCATCGATTATCAGGACATCATCTACTATTCGGCTCCGAAATCCATGCTGGACCGGCCGCAGAGTCTGGCCGACGTCGATCCGGAATTGCTCAAGACGTACGAAAAGCTGGGCGTGCCGCTGAAGGAGCGCGAAATGCTGGCCGGAGTCGCAGTCGATGCGGTGTTTGACAGCATATCGGTCGGCACCACTTTCAAGGACAAACTGGGTGAACTCGGCATCGTCTTCGGCTCTTTCTCGGATGCGGTGCGCGAACATCCTGATTTAGTGCAGCAATACCTGGGCTCGGTAGTGCCGTACACCGACAATTATTTTGCGGCGCTCAATGCAGCAGTGTTTTCCGACGGCTCGTTCTGTTACATCCCACCCGGCGTGCGCTGTCCGATGGAATTGTCGACGTACTTTCGCATCAATGCCAAAGATACCGGTCAGTTCGAACGCACGCTGATCATTGCCGATGCAGGCGCTTACGTCAGTTATCTGGAGGGCTGCACCGCGCCGATGCGCGACGAAAATCAGTTGCATGCTGCAGTAGTGGAACTGGTGGCGATGGATGACGCACGCATCAAATACTCGACGGTACAAAACTGGTATCCAGGCGACAAAAACGGCAAGGGCGGCATCTATAACTTCGTGACCAAGCGCGGCGACTGCCGCGGCGCCAATTCGCATATTTCGTGGACCCAGGTCGAAACCGGTTCAGCCATCACCTGGAAATATCCGAGCTGCATCCTGCGCGGCGACAATTCGATTGGCGAATTTTATTCGGTGGCGTTGACCAACAATTATCAGCAAGCCGATACCGGTTCCAAGATGATCCATATCGGCCGCAATACGCACAGCACGATCATTTCCAAAGGAATTTCCGCCGGACGCGGACAAAACGCGTATCGCGGGCTGGTGAAAATTCTGAAATCGGCCGAAGGCGCGCGCAACTATACCCAGTGCGACTCGCTGTTGCTGGGCGACAAATGCGGTGCGCACACCTTCCCGTACATCGAGGTTAAAAACCCGACTGCACGCGTCGAACACGAAGCGTCCACCTCGCGCATCGGAGAAGACCAGTTGTTTTATTGCAAGCAACGCGGCATTTCGGCCGAAGACGCGGTGTCGATGATCGTCAACGGTTTTTGCAAGGAAGTGTTCAAGGAGCTGCCGATGGAATTCGCAGTGGAAGCACAAAAATTGATGAGCGTAAGCCTTGAAGGCTGTGTCGGTTAATAACGGCCCTCCCTCTCCCCCGGCCCCTCTCCCGCTTGCGGGAGAGGGGAGGAAAATGAGCCGCTATGCGACTTTAAAAAGGAAAACACCATGTTGGAAATTAGAAATCTACAAGCAAGCGTTGACAACAAACCGATCCTGCGCGGCCTCAATCTGACCGTGAAAGCCGGCGAAGTGCATGCCATCATGGGGCCGAATGGTTCCGGCAAAAGTACGCTGGCGCAAGTGCTGGCGGGACACGACAACTATAAGGTCACCGGTGGCGAAGTGCTCTATCAAGGCCACGATTTGCTGGCGCTGGCACCCGAAGAGCGGGCGCGGGAAGGCGTCTTCCTGGCGTTCCAGTATCCGGTGGAAATTCCCGGCGTGAGCAATGTCTATCTGCTGAAAGCTGCGCTCAACAATATCCGCAAGCATCGCGACTTGCCTGAACT
This sequence comes from Gelidimonas diazotrophica, assembly GCF_055694025.1. NCBI lineage: Bacteria > Pseudomonadati > Pseudomonadota > Betaproteobacteria > Burkholderiales > Oxalobacteraceae > Gelidimonas > Gelidimonas diazotrophica. Next base: position 1,678,576 of record NZ_CM146349.1, on the reverse strand, counting down.
CGACGCCATGGAATTCCTTGTCTTGATCAAGGAGAAAATGGCGCAGATGGATATGAGCAAGGAATTACTGTATCGCTCAGTCAATGAAGGCTTTTCCGGCGGTGAGAAAAAACGCAACGAAATCCTGCAAATGGCATTGCTGGAACCGAAACTGGCGATTCTTGACGAGACCGATTCCGGGCTCGACATCGATGCGCTGCAAATCGTGGCACGTGGCATCAATGCCTTGCGCAGCCCTGAACGCGCGATGATCATGGTGACCCATTACCAGCGTCTGCTGGATTACGTGGTGCCCGACTTTGTGCATGTTTTGTCGCAAGGAATCATCGTCAAGACCGGCGGCAAGGAACTGGCGCTCGAACTGGAGCAGCGCGGTTATGGATGGCTGGAAGAAGCGGCAACAGCTGCGGTAACTGCCGCAGCATCCGAGAATAGCGCGGTGGCATGATATGAATAGCAATAGCCCAGCCAGAGAACACACTCTCGCCGATTTCAAACGTATCGCAGCCGTTCTACCGGGCGCACAAGCGCCGTGGTTGACGAAGATACGCAGCGCAGCATTGGAGCGTTTTGCGCAAAACGGCTTTCCCACCCTCCACGACGAAGAATGGAAATACACCAGTGTCGCTGCCATCGAAAAACATGCTTTCCTAGCCTTGCCGGACGGCGGCAAACCCAATAACGCGACAGCCGCATTAGTCGAAAGCTTGGTACTGGACAGCGGCACCGGCCACTTGTTGGTTTTTCATAATGGCCGCCATGCACCTGCCCTGTCGGCACCGGGCCAACTGCCTGCGGGCGTAACACTGGGCAGTCTGGCCGATGCACTTGAAAAAACGCCGGACGCACTTGAACCGTATCTGAGCAATAACGAGCGTCAAACCGTATTTGGCGCGCTCAATACCGCCTTTATGGCCGATGGCGCTTATCTGCATCTGGCGCGCGGCGTGGTACTCGAACAGCCGGTGCATCTACTTTTCATCACAACCGAATCGGGCACTGCAGTGCCGTTTTCAATCCATCCGCGCAACCTGATCGTGGCCGAAGCAGGCGCGCAAGCGACGGTGATCGAACACTATGCCGGGCCGGATGGCGTGGTGTATTTCACCAATGCCGTGACGCAAATTTTTACTGCAGAAAATGCCGCAATCGAGCACTACAAACTGCAACAGGAAGCTGCGCAAGCGTTCCATGTCGCCGGCATTCACGCAGCGCAACAGCGCAACAGCCGGCTGGCGTCGCACTCGATCACGCTCGGCGCGGCACTGGCACGCAACGACATTACGACGGCATTCAATGCGCCGGGCAGCGAAGCTACGCTCAACGGCCTGTATCTGGTCGGCGGCAAGCAGCATGTGGATAACCACACCCGCATCGATCATCTCGAACCGGGTTGCACAAGCCATGAATATTATCGCGGCGTGCTGGATGGTCGTGCGCGTGCGGTGTTCAATGGCAAGGTAATCGTCCATCCCGGAGCGCAAAAGACCAACGCGCACCAGACCAACCACAATCTGTTGCTGTCCAGAGATGCGGAAATCGATACCAAACCGCAGCTGGAAATCTATGCCGACGACGTCCAATGTACGCACGGCGCAACCATTGGCCAGATTGACGAAACGCAGCTCTTTTATTTGCGTTCGCGCGGGGTGGAAGAAGCGATGGCAAGAGGCTTGCTGATCCACGCGTTCGCCCATGACGTGATCGAACGCATCCGGGTCGCATCGCTGCGCACCCGGATCGAACAAATCCTGCTCACCCGATTGCCGCAGGGTGATCGCATCAAGGAACTGACATGAAAATGGACACTGAAGTGCTCTCGCAACCAACATCGCATCCAGCCATAGCACAGCGCAGCGTGGCTGACTGGCGCCAGGATTTCCCCATCCTGCAAAGCACCCTAGCCGGCAAGCCGCTGGTCTATCTGGACAATGCCGCCACCACCCAAAAGCCGCAATCGGTAATCGATGCCGAAGTCGCTTTTTACAGCCGCAGCAACGCCAATGTGCATCGCGGCGTGCATACCCTCAGTCAGCGTGCCACCGACGACTATGAAGCGGGGCGCGACAAGGTGCGGCATTTCATCAACGCCGCCAGCAGCAAGGAAATCGTCTACGTACGCGGCACCACCGAAGCCATCAATCTGGTGGCGCAGAGTTACGCCCGGCCGCTTTTGACCAAAGACGACAACATCATCATCAGCGCGATGGAACACCACTCCAACATCGTGCCGTGGCAAATGGTGTGCGCCCAGACCGGCGCGGAACTCAGAGTGGTGCCGGTCAACGATGCCGGCGAATTCGAATTCGATGTCTTTGCCAAGCTGATCGGACCCGGCACCAAGCTAGTCGCCATCACCCATCTGTCGAACGCGCTGGGCAGCATACCGCCAGTCAAGCGGATCATCGATCTTGCACATTCGCATGGCGTGCCGGTGTTGCTGGACGGCGCGCAAGCGGTGTCGCATATCGGAGTCGATGTGGCGGCGCTGGATTGCGATTTTTATGCTTTTTCCGGACATAAGATTTTCGGGCCAACCGGCATCGGTGCGCTGTACGGCAAAGAAGCGCTGCTGGAAGCGATGCCGCCATACCAGGGCGGCGGCGACATGATCCGTTCGGTCACATTCGGCAAGACTGAGTACAACGACCTGCCTTACAAATTCGAAGCCGGCACACCGAATATCGCCGGCGCCATCGGACTTGGTGCGGCGCTCGATTATGTATCGGCCATCGGCATCGACGCCATCGCGCAGCACGAACACGATTTGCTCGAATACGCAACCGGCCTGGTGTCCAAAATACCGGGCCTGCGCATCATCGGCACCGCGCAGCAAAAAGCCAGCATTCTGTCCTTCACGATGGAAGGCATACATCCGCACGACATCGGCACCATTCTGGATCACGACGGTGTTGCGATTCGCGCCGGTCACCATTGCGCGATGCCGGTCATGCAGCGTTTCGGCCTTGCCGGCACCGCACGCGCTTCGTTTGCGTTCTACAACACGCGCCAGGAAGTCGATGCGTTAGTGGCATCGCTGCACAAGGTACAGGAGATGTTTCAACCATGAACGACCTGCGAGAGTTGTACCAGGAAGTGATCTTCGATCACTACCGCAAGCCGCGCAACTGCGGCGTCTTGGACTGCGCCAGTCACCAGGCTGACGGCTATAACCCGCTGTGCGGCGATCAGGTAACGGTCTATCTGAAAGTGGAAAACGGCGTGATTGAAGAGCTCAGCTTCAAAGGCACCGGCTGCGCGATTTCTACCGCTTCCGCGTCCTTGATGACGGAAGCGTTGAAGGGCAAGAAAATCGCCGAAGTCGAGCACCTGTTCAACGATTTTCACCAGATGGTCACGGCGTCTGACGAATCGGTACCACGCCCTGATCTGGGCAAGCTCGAAGCGCTGGCTGGCGTGCATGAATTTCCAGCCCGCGTGAAATGCGCAACGCTGGCCTGGCACACGCTGCAAGCCGCGTTGAAAAATCAGGCAACACCAGCTAAAACGGAGTAAGAAAATGAATCCCGACACATCATTCCTGGCAGCTGACAACGACCCCAACCTTGCCAGCGATGCGCTAAGAGAAAATCTGATCACCATGCTGCGCACCATTTACGACCCTGAAATCCCCGTCAATATTTACGATCTGGGGCTGATTTACAACATCGAAATCGCGCCCGATGGTGAAGTTGAAATCGAAATGACGCTCACCGCGCCGGCCTGCCCGGTAGCCGGCACTTTCCCTGCCACCGTCGAGGAGCGCCTGTCCGAAGTGCCGGGCGTAAACGGCGTGCACGTAGAACTGGTGTGGGAACCGGCCTGGAACATGGATTCGATGAGCGACGAAGTGAAGCTGGAATTAGGTTTGTTTTAAGTTAAAAATCCACTGTCCACGAAAGTCACGAAAAGCACGAAAATGCACTTGATCTTTTTTCGTGTCTTTCGTGTTTTTCGTGGATAACGCCTTTTCACTCAAAGGAACTGTCATGTCGAACTGGTTTGATGTCGCACCCGCAAGCGAATTCCCGGCGGGAGACTGGCGTTCAATTGATCTCGATGGTACCCAGGTTGCCGTATTCAACCTTAATGGCGAGTATTACGCGATCGAAGATGTCTGCACCCACGACGGCGGCATCCTGACCGGCGGCACTGTGGAAGGCGAGGAAATTGTCTGCCCGCGCCACGGCGCTCGCTTTTCGATCAAAACCGGCAAGGTTTTGTCGCCACCGGCGTATGAAGATGTCAGCCGATTTCCCGTGCAAGTAGAGTCCGGCATGGTGCAAGTGCGGGATATACGTTGGGATTGATGCGGTTATTTTCGGGCGGAAACCGCGTTGGCAACAAGTTTCTGTCTATTTAATATACATGGTTATGTATTTTTGTATACCGCAATGTATATATGCGGCAATTGCATTGTTTTAATGCATACCCCTACAAAAAACGTAAAAACGAAGTAGTTCCTGTAGGAGCGGACCACTTCGCTCTTGATTGGTATGCCGGCTGAACAGTTGCACTGCCATTAAACGGCAGCGCTAAACGTCACCAGCCGAGGATCGTCGATCATTTCCAGGATGTGCCGCACCCGCTCTTGCCACAGGTTTGCAAATTCGCGCTGTTCCTGCTCTTCGGCTGCGCCGCCCAGCACCTTTTGCATCAGCCGCATCACCGCAGGCTTTGATGCCACGATTTCGGGGTGATAACTGACCGTGACGCTGGCGCCGGTATCGGTTCTCTGGAATCGTATTTCGCCGTCCAGTGCAACATCGAAAAAGAGCAGATCGCGGCGGTCGAATCGTCCTGCAATACCCTTGAAACCGCTATCGCTGGTGGCTCCGGTAATCAGGCCAACCACATTCGCCATTACGCCCGTCACGCCGCTCTGAAGCGCATTGCGGAAATCGACCCTGATGCCGCCCCGTTGCGGCAGCTTATCGTCATACAAATGGGCAAGTGCCTTTAACGTCATCAAATAGGCACCCGCCACCGTAGGACAGGAATGGCCGGCCAGCTTGACCGCATCGGCGTAGGAATATTCGATCACGCCGTCTTCGGCCGCCCCGAGCAATTCGGAAAGCGGATCGTATACGGTGATTTTTCTGGCTTCATCAAAAAAGGCTGGATAGTGCATGGAGTGCTCCTGAATATACAATTTTTATGCATCTTGAAATATTAATGATTGGCACTTGTCACGCAACACGCTGCAAGCGCGCCAGCGGCCGAGTTGGCATATGCAACTGAGGCAACTGAGGCAACTGAGCAGGATGCGCCGGACTGTGCTGAACGATCTGTTGCAAACCCGACATCACTGCCAAATTAGCGGTTTCCATCGCAGCAAGAGCATCCAGCGCTTGCGCGAAATCGCCGGCGTAATAGCAGGTCACCGCGCGCCGTGCCTGTTCATGGACTGCCTTGTGTGGTGCCTCGATTTGGCGATAGCCGGCATTTTTGGAAAATTGCGATTTACCTTCTCCTGCGTACCAGGTACCGAGGCGGCACTCGGTGTGACCCGGCAAATCTTCCGGCGCGACTTGCGACAAGCCCATGAAGACCTTATAGACTTCCAGCTTGATGGTCAGTTCTTCTATGTTGGCCAGTTCGATATTGCTGAGTACGGCCGAGGATTCAATCGCGATTTCCATCTTGTGCGACAGTTCCAGCAGGCGCTGCATGCCATGCATGGCGGCCTCGCTTTCGCTGCTAAAGCGGCTGGCGTCTTGGGCACCGGCTTCCATCACGGTTTTCGCCGCGCTGGATTCATCCTGAATGGTGCCCACCAGCGTGGAAATTTCCGCGGTGGCTATTGTGGTGCGCCCCGCCAGTTTGCGCACTTCGTCGGCCACCACCGCAAAACCCCTACCATGCTCGCCTGCCCGCACCGCTTCAATCGCGGCATTGATTGCCAGTAAATTGGTCTGAGCTGCGATTTCGCGGATGGTCTGAACAATCCCGCTGATTTGCCCGGCGCGCAAATTCAAGCCATCCACATTGACCGATGCATCGTTGATACGATCAAACATTTGGGATAGATTTCCGGAAATTTTTTGCAATGCCTGGCGATTCGAATCCGACTCCGATGCCGCTTGCAAGGCCGATTGTTTTTCTTCGTTCAAGGTCAGTGCCAAGCCCTGGAACGATTGACGAATCCCCTGTAGCGATACGCCAAAATTCGACAAGCTGGAAAATACGCCCTCTGCCACGTTCTGCCGGGCTTTGGCTTGTTCCAGCTGCGTCTGCAACAGTTGGTTCTGCGCAATCAACGTTTTGTTTTGCAACAGCGCATCAGACAATGCGCGTTTTATCTTTCCGTCAAACATGGTGGTGAGCCTTTTTTCTTCCGCAAGTAACTGCTTACAGGATAATTACCTGCCAGTGGTTTTTATATGGAACTGATATGGTGCTAATTATTAAAATTATGTCGCCAGACAACATTGTGTATTGCCTGGATACATTAATAGACAATGGTGTTCAACGCGAAAACGAAAAGTAATAACAGATAGGCGGCGCAGGCGACGATGGAAAATTGCGCTAAAAACCAAAAGAGCGAGTGCCGCGGCGACTCGCTCTTTTTGGTCGTCAGAATGGATTTGGCCAGTTTATCCAGTCATGCTGCTTTGCCAGTCAATTCCGGCAGGCAACCGCTGCACCAGGCTTAACCGCCGCAACTGCCGCAGCAACTGCCGTTTTCGCCGTGCGCTGATTTTTTGGTGCTGAGTGCATAACCAGCTTGTGTCAATACATTTTGCAACTCTTGCGAAGAAGTGACTTCTTCGTCAAATTGAACGTTGACTTCGCTGTTTTCGAGTACCACTACTACGCCGCTTACGCCTTTGACGCTCTGCAGTTTACGGATCACGCTGTCAGCGCAATCTTGGGTTGTCGTTCCGGCAAGTTTCAGGGTTTCGGATCGCATCATATTTCCTTTTATAGGTGTGATAGAACAATGAGAAAAACATATTCTCTAATTTCTTCAGCGTTATTGTGACATAACAATCATATTAAATACATCTTTAAATTGCACCATGCTGCAAAAATTCGATTACGAATTCTGTTAATTTACAAGCGCATGGCAAATAAGCTAATCTATGTTTGCTAGCGCGCAAAACTATATTTTTTTCCGATAGTAATGTTGCTCAACAGTGTAGTAAATAAATGGCCGTGAAATAGTTCAAGGCTTATGAAAATCGTCACACAGTGAATGCAGTTAAGCAGGCCGAAGTGGTAGAGCATGGAAGTAGCAATAAATCTCGATGTCGATTAAAAAGCATCTATTATTTATTCTCGAAAGGAAACTTGATCATGAAAATATCCCAACGCATCCCAACTTACCTGCTTGCTTTTACACTGGTTGCCCTGGCAGGCTGCGCATCAACGGCAAAACAGGAAGGAACTGGCGAATATGTGGATGACACCGTCATCACGACTAAAGTAAAAGCGGCGATTTTCAACGAGCCCACCTTGAAATCGGCAGAAATCAATGTCGAGACTTTCAAGGGCGTAGTTCAGTTGGGCGGCTTTGTTACTTCGCAGGCAGACATCAACAAAGCGGCCCAAATTACACGGGGTGTGAAAGGTGTCAGATCGGTTAAAAATGATATGCGTATTAAGTAACAATCTGATAGCCGATTAACCGGGCCGGCATTGCTTTGTAGTACAAAATCAATGCCGGCCCGGTTTTGGTTTGAGTACCCGATTTTGGTTTAATTATCGATTTTGGTTTAATTACCATTAACTGTTTTCAGTTTTAAAACACTCGAATATATAAATTGGAACTCTTCTCGCGTTTTTTTGCCTCATGTAATTTTTCAGATTTACACCCTATCCAGATGAAACCGTTATGCAATGAATCCAATAGATACTAAATTGGCAGTACCCGTTGATCTTAATGATCCCGCTGATCTGACAATAACTGAAAGCCCCATCCCCGAAGATGCAGCAAAAAAAGCAATAGAAGCCCCTTCCGATTACCCTCGCCTATCCAATCATCTAGATGCGCGTGGACTTTCCATTGTTATTCTAGCAACGTTGGCGTTTGTGTTTACCCTGCAGTGGGCACAGAAATTTTTTATTCCTTTGCTGTTCGGCATCTTTATTGCGTACACACTCAATCCATTTGTCAGCTGGTTATCCCGGCTGAAAATTCCCCGCTTCTTTGGCACCTGCATCGTAATGCTCACGATACTGAGCGGAGCTGCCATAGCGACCAATACATTGCAAGAAGAATTCCAATCGATATTGAATGAATTGCCAGCGTCAACGCAAAAAATATCGCGGGCACTGAAAAAAATACAAGGCAGCCGGCCCAGCACGATGCAACAAATGCAGGCAGCGGCAATCGAGTTTCAAAAGGCCACCGGTCAGGCAACCGACACGCGATCCGCTGCCAAAAAAATGGCTGGCCCCGAGCAACCGGCATTCAAGGTAAGCGACTGGCTCTGGGCGGGTTCGCTGAGTGCTGCCGAGTTCGTCGGTCAGGCCGCAATCGTCATTTTTCTGGTATTTTTTCTTCTATTGTCCGGCGACACTTTTAAACGCAAGCTGGTCAAGTTATCCGGGCCATCGATGGCCCGGAAAAAGATCGCGGTACACATACTGGACAACATCAATACCTCGGTTCAAAACTACATGTCGATGCTGTTGGTAACCAATGTGCTATTGGGAGTAGTTACGTGGATTGCATTGCGCTGGATCGGCCTTGAAAATGCGGGTGCATGGGCAGTTGCTGCAGGTTTTCTGCACATCATCCCGTATTTTGGCCCATTGCTGATTACGGTCGCGACCGGAGTGAGCGCATTCATGCAATTTGCATCGTTCTCGATGGTGCTGCTGGTCTCGGGCACATCGCTGGCAATTGCCACCGTTGTCGGCACTTTCGTGACGACCTGGATGACTGGGAGAATCGCGAAAATGAATACCGCCGCAGTCTTTATCGGACTGCTGTTCTGGGGTTGGCTGTGGGGTATTTGGGGCATGCTGCTCGGCATCCCGATCATCGTTATAGTAAAAGTCATCTCCGAGCATATTGAAGGATTGCAGCCGGTTGCAGAATTGCTGGGAGAGTGAATTTTCTGTTTAAATTTGCTGTTTTCACAAGAAAAATCGGTCCACGAAAAGCACGAAAGACACGAAAAAACAACTAAAAATCATGTTGTGAATCCTTTTCATGATTTTCGTGCTTTTTGTGTCTTTCGTGAACAGCAACATCAGCTTCCCGATGATTTCCAACCCTTATTCATGACCTGCCTTCTGTGCCTGCGCCCGAATGGTGGACAGCGTCAGCGTCGGGGTAATCACTTCCGGCGACAGGCGAATTTCTATCACTGCCGGCAAGCCGCTGGTCTGCGCCTGTTCGAATGCGGGCATGAAGTCGGCAGTTTTTTCAACCACCGCACCAAAGGCCCCGAAAGAGCGGGCGAAAGCAGCGAAATCCGGATTGGTCAGGGTGGTGCCATGCACGCGGGCCGGATATTCACGCTCCTGATGCATCCGGATGGTGCCGTAGATGCCGTTATTGACGACGATGAAAATCACCGGCAACTGGTATTGCATCGCGGTGGCCAGTTCTGAACTGCTCATCATGAAGCAACCGTCGCCGGCAAACGCCACCACGGTACGTTGCGGATACAGCGATTTGGCAGCAATCGCGGCCGGTACGCCGTAACCCATCGCGCCGGAAGTCGGCGCCAGTTGCGATTTGAAATGGCGAAACCGGTGAAAGCGATGCACCCAGGTCGCATAATTACCCGCGCCATTGCAAATAATTGCGTCCGCCGGCAAATGATCGCGCAGATACAGCATGATCTCGCCCATTTGCACCGGGCCATCAACCTGCGGCGGGGTACTCCAGGTCAGATAATCGGCGTGGGCTGTCGCAGCCTGGTCCTGCCAGACTGGCGCTGCGACTGGGGTTAAGTGTGGAATGAAGTCAGCCACCGCAGCAGCAAATTCCGGCATGCCGGAATTGATCGGCAGGGTCGCTGCATACACGCTGCCAAGCTCTTCGGCGCCGGCATGTACATGCACCAATTGCTGTTTTGGCACCGGAATATCAAACAGGCTGTAACCGCTGGTGGTCATTTCGCCCAAGCGCGGGCCGATTGCCAGCACCAGATCGGCATTTTTGACGCGCTGCGCCAGCTTCGGGTTGATGCCGATGCCGACATCGCCGGCATACAGCGCATGCGTATTGTCGAACAAATCCTGAAACCGGAACGCGCACGCCACCGGCAATTGCCAGGCTTCGGCGAAGCGGCGCAGATCGGCGCAAGCTTGCGACGTCCAGCCGCTGCCGCCGAGAATCGCCAACGGGCGTTTGGCCTGTGCCAGCAAGCCGGACAATTGCTGTAGTGCGGCTGGCGTCGGCGCTGCAGCGACGCGCTGAAACCTGGGCGCAGCGGGCGCGCAGACCTGATCGCGCAACATGTCTTCCGGCAGCGCCAGCACTACCGGACCGGGCCGGCCGGAGACCGCGGTATGAAAAGCGCGGCTCAGATATTCGGGAATCCGTCTGGCGTCGTCGATTTGCGCCACCCATTTGGTCATCTGACCGAACATGCGGCGATAGTCGATTTCCTGAAATGCCTCGCGATCCATGCAATCGCGCGCAACTTGGCCGACGAACATGATCAGCGGGGTCGAATCCTGATACGCGGTGTGAATGCCGATTGCAGCATTGGTAGCGCCCGGGCCGCGCGTAACCATCACAATCCCAGGTGTGCTGGTCAGCTTGCCATAGGCTTCTGCCATATTGGACGCGCCGCTTTCGTGGCGGCACACCCGCAGGGCGATCTGCTCGCGCACGTCATACAAGGCATTGAGTACGTCCAGATAACTTTCGCCCGGCACGCAAAACACTTGCCGCACGCCATGCGTAATCAAGCTATCGACAAGGACTTTTCCACCGCTACCGGTGTGAATCAGATCAGTATGCATTTTTGCCTCGAAATCAAGTACAACAAATGGGGAGCGAGTTCAACAGCGATTTGTCTTCAGCGTGATTGGAAAATCAGGCCAGACAGAGTGTTGGTCGCATGGTTTGCGCTTGAGTATATGCAATGAGCCAGTTATTTTCAAAATCAAAAATAACCATGACATCATTACTTATGCTCATGCAAACATGTGCGTCATGACGAAAAGGAGGGCCAGGTAAAGCGCGAAAAAACAGCACGTAGGATGGGTGCAACCCATCGCATCTAGAACTTCCAAGATGGGTTGCACCCATCCTACGGCCCGATAAAAAATACTGGATATTGTATTTTTAGTATGCGCAATAAATATATGCGGATAATGGCATTAAAATTGCCATACTCCCTATTATTATATTCTTTGGATGGCTTGCCCTGTTCGTGCTTTTCGTGTGTTTCGTGTGTTTCGTGGACACACCTGCTGCGCCATCAATCGTCCTGCAACTCACTCACAATCCAATCGCGGAATTTGATTACGGCCGGCTTGCCGGCATTTTTTTCGGGATAAGTCAGATAGTAGGATTGCGCGCTTTTGACTGCAAACGGAAATGGCACCAGCAACTGTTCCAGGCGGATTTCGGTTTCAACCAGAAATTTCGGCATCAAGGCAACGCCCAATCCGGCCACCGCTGCCTGAATCACCATCGACAATTGTTCAAAGCGCGGCCCAAACAACGCATTGGGGCAATCAACGCCGACATGGTCGAACCAGTCGCGCCAGGCTTGCGGGCGCGTGGTGTGCTGTAACAACGTCATGCGGGTCAGATCGGCAACGCTGCTCACTTGTTTGCTTAAAGCCCGGCTGCAGACCGGCACCATTTCCTCGCCCATCAGACGCACCATCACTGCGCCGGGCCAGTCCGGCGCCCCAAAGTGAATCGCAGCGTCAACCTGGCGCTGGCTGAAATCAAACGGCAGTACTTCGGTGCTGAGATTGAGAAGTACATCGGGATGCGCAGCGGTGAATTTTGGCAGCCGTGGAATCAGCCACTTGATGCCGAAAGTCGGCAGGATTGCCAGCTTGAGCACGCCAATCGCATTATTGTGGGTCATGGCCTGAAAGGTCGCCATTTCGATCTGTTGCAGAATCGCCGACACCTGCAGCGCATATTCGCGCCCGGCTTCGGTCAATACCAGCCGGCGTTGAATCCGCTCGAACAACTTGGTGCCGAGATACTCTTCCAGTATTGCCGCCTGGCGGCTGACCGCACCTTGGGTCAGGTGCAGTTCATGTGCCGCCTGGGTAAAAGACAGATAACGCGCTGCCGTTTCAAAAGCAATCAAACAGGATGTGGAGGGAATGAATCTGCGCATGACTATGCCGCCGTACCCATGTCTGAGCCGAAATCGATCATGTGTTCAGATCAAATACCGCCATCGATTCCACATGCGCGGTATGCGGAAACATGTTGACTACGCCGGCGTATTTCAGCGTGTAGCCGCCTTCCTGCACCAGCAGTCCGGCGTCCCGGGCCAGGGTTGACGGACTGCAAGATACATATACGATGCGCTTGGGCATCATGTCCGGATGACTGTGCCGCAGGCCGACCAGTGCCTTGCATACGGCGATTGCGCCATCGCGTGGTGGGTCGATCAAAAGACGATCAAATTTACCCAAGGCAATAAAATCTTGCGTGGTCGCTTCAAACAGGTTGCGGCATAAAAACTGCGTTTTCTGCGCCAGACCATTCGCTTGCGCATTCTCCAGCGCACGCTCGGTTAAGGCTGTGCTGCCTTCAATGCCGATCACTTCCCGCGCCTGGGTTGCAATCGGCAGCGTGAAATTGCCCAGGCCGCAAAACAGGTCAGCCACACGATCCAAGGCTTGCGCATCCAGCAGGCGCAGTGCACGCGCCACCATGACGCGGTTGATCTGGTGATTTACCTGGGTAAAGTCGGTCGGCTTGAAAGGCATCTTCACGCCAAACTCGGGTAGAGAATAATGTAGCGTCGTATTCTTGGGATAAAACGGCACCGCACTCTCCGGTCCATTGGGCTGCAACCACCATTGCACTGCATGCGCATCGGCAAAAGCTTTCAGCTTGGTTTCGTCCGTTGCGGTGAGCGGCGCCATGATGCGCAACACCATCGCTGTTACATCCTCGGTTACTGCCAGCTCAATTTGCGGCAACTGGCGCACGATCGAAAGCGTTGCAATCAAATGGCGCAGCGGCACCAGCATCTTCGATACATGCGGCGGCAAAATTTCGCAGGTTTCCATGTCAGTGATGTAGCGCGATTTTTTCTCGTGAAACCCCACCAGTACGCCACCCTTTTTGGGAACGCAATTGACGGACAGGCGCGCCCGATAGCGGTAACCCCAGGTCGGGCCGTAAATTGGCCGCAGCATGGTTTCTGCCCGAATCCGTCCGATATGCCACAAATTATCTTCCAGCACGCGCTGCTTGACCGCCACCTGTGCCGAAGGCTCCAGATGCTGTATTGCGCAACCGCCGCACAGTCCGAAATAATCGCACTTCGGTTTGAGCCGCAACGCCGACTCCCGATGAACGGCGATCATGGTGGCGGCTTCCCAGTGCGCCTTCTTGCGATAGGTTTGATAACTGACACGCTCGCCCGGCAATGCGCCCTCCACGAAGACCACTTTACCGACGCTGCCGTCTGCATTCTGGAGGTGACCGACGCCGCGGCCATCCATGTCCAGGGACTCGATTTCAATCATGTTAAGCGACATAGGAATACATAAAGTTACGGATGCGACCTCAATCCGATATTGAAAAAATTTGCTGCGGGGAGATACACCATGCGACGTTACTGCAAAGACAAATACATTTGAATGCGAAAATTCCGCTTAAAGCCCTACAGCAAAGAATCCCTTCCTACTCCTCGGGCAGCCAGCGAACGCTTCAATTTGTATAGCGCTTCCTGCTGAATTTGCCGGATGCGTTCACGCGTTACACCCATTTCTTCTGCCAGCGTTTCCAGCGTAGCCGGAGAATCGTTATCCAGACCGAAACGGCGCGCAATCACCATACGTTGCTTGTTCGATAATTTATGCAGCCATTCCCGCACCAGCATCGTCATTTCAAGTTGCTCGGCACGCATGTCCGGCGCATCGTCGGTATCGCTGGGCAGCAGATCCATCAAACTCGATTGCGGGTCGCCATCCAAAGGAGCATCCAGCGAAGCGGCATGTTCGGAGAGAGCAAGGATATCCTGCACTTCTTCCACCGTCCGGTCGATCAGGTGCGCAATGTCATCGACTGTTGCCTCTTTGCCGTCCTGATGTTGCGCTTCCAGATGATATTTCGCCCGCAGAGCCTGGTTCAATTCGCGCACCATATGCACCGGCAAGCGCACGGTACGAGCCTGGTTCATGATCGCCCGCTCTATGTTCTGGCGTATCCACCAAGTGGCGTAAGTCGAAAAACGAAAACCGCGTTCAGGCTCGAACTTGTCGATCGCACGCATCAATCCAAGGTTGCCTTCTTCGATCATGTCCAGCAATACGACGCCGCGATGGATGTAATGCTTCGCGATTGAAACCACCAGGCGCAGATTGTGTTCGATCATCTTCTGTCGCGCCTCGAAATCCCCCTGTTTGGCCAGTGTCGAGAAATGCAGTTCTTCGCTCGCCGTCAGTAATGGGCGGGTTCCGATCTGGTTCAGATAATGCTGCGTGGTATCGGTAGAAAGCTCTGCCACCAGCACAATTTTCAGATCATCCGAACTAGCCAGTAAGGCTACCGTCTCGACCGCATCCTGGTTTTCGCTATCGTCGCTATCGCCACCATCGTTGACTGGCTCGCCATATTCCGCAACCGCACCATCGAATGGCGTATCGGGGATGTCCTCAGCCTCGTCATCCTGATTGTTATTCTGCGGGTGCGGCGGCTTGTTCATCATGGATGGTTATCTGCTCGGCAAGAATTTGGATGGATCGACAGGCTTTCCCTGCTGCCGAATCTCGAAGTGGAGCTTGACTGCGTCCGTATCGGTATTGCCCATTTCAGCGATTACCTGACCCTTGTTGACGCTCTGACCTTCCTTGACTGTAATGGTTTTATTGTGGGCATAGGCTGACAACAGATTGTTGGTGTGCTTGACGATGACCAGATTGCCGTAACCGCGAATTCCGCTGCCGGCGTACATCACCTTGCCTGATCCGGCGGCAATCACATGTTGTCCCAGTTTGCCGGTAATATCGATGCCTTTGTTCTTGCCCTCTTCAAAGCGAGCAATGACTTTACCTTGTGCCGGCCAGATCCAGCCGATTCCATCGTCGGCTGCATCAGCCGTTTTGGCTAGTTCCACTTTCGCCGGGGGCGTAGCGGTGGCAGTGGCGGATGTTACCGGCACCTTTGCCGCTGCAATGGCGGCAGCAGCTTCCGGCTTTTGCAATTCGGTCAGCGCGCTTTCCGAATAGGGGCGCTTGTCGCCACGGGGAGCTGATTTATTGCTGGCACCGCCAGATGCTGCCACTGGGGCCGATAACGCGCGCACTTCAACCCCGGAACTGGCGATACTGCCGGTTTGCGCAGCTCCCGCTGCCGCATCGGGTGGCAGAATGCGCAAGACTTGATCAACCTGGATATCGTTCGGATTGGCCAGATTGTTCCAAGCCACAATATCGCGATAGGCCTGCCCCTGATCCAATGCAATGCGATACAGGGTGTCACCTTTTCTAACGGTGTAATACCCGGGGCCGGCAGGGGTTTGCGACCTGGCCAGCTCAACCGCTCGGGTTCCCGCTGCGTGGTCGGTCACAGGTGCCGAATGACGTGGTGTGCTGCACGCGGCCAATAGACCAAGCAGTGCTGCTGACAAACTTAAGCGTATTTTATTCATTCTCTCATTATGTTGATATGGCGCTGCAGCGCATGTCATAGCTGCAGTTTTCATGCCGTTCCTGGACGGAGGGGGACGAAATAGCATTGTTCCAAAGTCACCCTGCTCCACTCCGATTTGCTGATACGCTCGACTAATTGCAATTGCTGCTGCTGGGCGCCTATCGGCGCTACCAAGCGTCCACCCAAGGACAGTTGCTCCAGCAATATGTGCGGTACTTCCAGACCGGCCGCAGCCAGAATGATGCCATCAAACGGTGCTGCTTGCGGCAGTCCAAGCATACCATCTCCGTAATGTAGCCGGATATTGGCGATGCGCATTGGGCGCAGGTTGGTTTTGGCCAGTTCATGCAACGGTTTGATCCGCTCGATCGAAAAAACTTCCTTCGCCACCCGCGACAATACCGATGCCTGATAACCGCAACCGGTGCCGATTTCAAGCACACGATTCAGGGTGCGGCCATTACACAGTATTTCCAGCATCCGCGCCACGATATACGGTTGCGAGATGGTCTGTTGGTACCCGATAGGAATCGAAGCATCCACATACGCCTGACCCGAAAAACCGGGCTCCATGAAGAGATGGCGCGGTACCGCCTCCATTGCCGTTAGTACGGCCGTGTTCGTAATGCCCTGCTTGACCAGTCGTGCCACCATCGCACGCCGCAATGCATCCGGCACCAGCGGGGCGTGTGCGCCAGCCGTCAAATTGCCTGGTGCCGGCTTCGATGCCACAGCGATTGGCGTCATCTGGCTGGCTTGGCGCTGGCTATGCTGTGCACTGTTTTTAGTGGCAGTTTGCGGCGTGGCAATTGGATGAGCAGAAGAAGACGCACCATACGATGACTTGAACGGCTTTTGCGCAAGAGCAGACAGCGAAAGCGGAAACCGCTTGGCTTTGTCGGTCATAGCAACCCTTTCTTGAGCGCTTCTAATTGCATGGTATGGGTCAAATCAATCTGCAAAGGGGTCACTGACACGTGTCCTTTCGCTACCGCGTCAAAATCGGTGCCTTCGCCCGCATCCTTGGCCGCGCCTACCGGGCCAATCCAGAATATCTCACGCCCAGACGGGTCATGCGCCCTGATCACCGATTCCGATTGGTGGCGCTTACCTAGTCGGGTGGCGAGCAGCGGTTTAAGTTCATGGTAGGGCCGATTCGGAATATTGACATTGAGCAAATATGGCTTTGGCAATGCATCAAATTGTTTCTCGACGATCTCGCGCGCCACGCGTGCCGCTGCTTCCAGCTGTTCCCAGCCTTTTTGCACCTGCGAAAAGGCAATCGACGGAATACCGAACAGAAAGCCCTCGGTAGCTGCTGCCACAGTGCCGGAATACAGCGTGTCATCGCCCATGTTTTGGCCCTGATTGATGCCGGACACCACCAGATCGGGTTTATACGACAATACGCCGGTAAGCGCCACATGGACGCAGTCCGATGGCGTGCCATTGACGAAATAAAAGCCGTTCTCGGCGCGAAACACCGATAGTGGCCGATCCAGCGTCAGCGAATTGGACGAGCCTGAACGATTGCTGTCGGGCGCCACCACCACGATTTCGGCAATCGGCGCCAGCGCATTAGCCAGCGCGATGATGCCTGGCGCCAGGTAGCCATCGTCATTACTGATAAGGATTCTCATGTGGCAATTTTACCTGATGGACCATCCTGAATTTGCATCTGATATGAGGTCTCGCAAAATTTACGGCATAATCACAAAATATCACGACCGTTCTATTTTATATAACATCCGAGGAGACTAAATGAAAGCTACCGTCTGTCATGCATGGGGACTGCCCGACACGCTCAAACTTGAAGATATGCCGGATCTGCTGCCCGCTGCAGGCCAGGTCGTCATTGCGGTCAAGGCGGCCGCCGTAAATTTCCCTGATGTCCTGATTATCCAGGGCAAATACCAATACAAACCAGAGTTGCCGTTTACCCCCGGCAGTGAACTGGCCGGAACCGTATGCGCGGTCGGTGCCGGCGTCTCCCGCTACCAGGTGGGCGACCGGGTGATTGCCTTCGTCGCCCAGGGTGCGTTTGCAGAACAAGTCGCGGTGCCGGCACACGCAGTAATACCGATGCCGGCAGACATGGATTTCGACACTGCCGCTGCCATCAGCCTGACTTACGGCACTTCACATCATGCAATAGTGGACCGTGCGCAGTTGCGGGCCGGAGAAACCATGCTGGTATTGGGCGCCGCCGGCGGTGTCGGACTGGCTGCGATCGAAATCGGCAAGGCGCTCGGCGCGCGCGTGATCGCCGCCGCATCCACCGATGAAAAACTGGCGGTCTGCACCGCCCACGGGGCTGACGCCACCATCAATTACAGCACGCAAGACTTGCGCCAAGCCATCAAGGCGGCAACCGAGGGCAAAGGGCCGGATGTGATTTACGATCCGGTCGGCGGCATATATGCCGAACCGGCTTTCCGCTCGATCGGCTGGCGCGGCCGCTACCTGGTGGTTGGTTTTGCCAACGGCGAAATCCCGAGCCTGCCGCTCAATCTCGCCTTGCTCAAGGGCGCGTCGCTGGTGGGCGTGTTCTGGGGCGAGTTTGTCAAACGCGAGCCAAAAGCGAACCTGGCTGCGATGCAGCAATTGCTGGGCTGGTTGGCCGATGGCACGATTCGCCCGCATATCTCGGCGCGCTACGCGCTGGCAGACACCGCCGCCGCGCTCAATGCAATGGCTTCGCGCAAGGTAACCGGCAAGGTGTTGATCAAGCCGTAAGTTGGAGACATGGTCCACGAAAAGCACGAAAAAACCTCAAAGGCTTGTGTCATGTGGCTTGTTCGTGTTTTTCGTGCTTTTGTAGATAGTGCGTCGGGTAAATATATTAAATTCAGGGGTATATTTTAATCCGCAATAAATACATGCGGTAAATGATATGTAATTCAACATACTCCTATTGCCATTAATCCTGCCACAAACCCGCCGTTCAGTCGATTTCAGCCAGAGTCTGATGCACGAACGCGCTCAGGATCAGGCGCTCATTGGCGGTTAGGTCAACAAATTCAAAGCCGTGGTTATACGTGCCGCCACTCTCGCTCTGCGCCACTGAGCGCAATGCAATTTTCAGGTTCAGCAGTGCATCCTGCTCGGCCGCATGAATCTTGAAGGCGATCCGCCCCACTGCGCCTTTGACGCCGATCGCCTGCCTGGCCGTGCCCGAGGTTCCACCCACGCTCAAATCGGTCAAAGTGGTAGCAATATTGCGCGCCGGTTGTCCGATGATGACAGCGGCGATGATCTTGACCTGCGCCCGTGAACCCTTACGGATTACTGCGCCGCGCACTTGCTGCGGATACGATAGATGCAGGTACGGGTATGGCGCATGCACCGATTTGAGGGCTGTTGCAGCAAAGGCGTAGGCTTTCTTGCCGGAAAATGAGCGCACCACAAAAGCTTGTCCGTTTTGGATAAAGCCGAATTTGCCATCCAGAGTGGGCGCAGTGACCAATACCGATTGATTCTTGACGAAGCCGATCAAGCGTACGGTGTAGCGAATCGCTGGATTGTCGTGCGACTGCAGATGCAGCGTCTCGCCCACCTGCCAGCGCAGTGCGTCCATCGCGACCGTGCTTTCGGAACCGACATCCTGCTTGATTTCCGCCAGTGGTTCGCGCTCATTTTGCTTTGCGCTGGAATTCTTGGCGACGACACTGTGCGGCCTGTCCCAGTGCGCATTACGAAAAAAACCGCTCTCAATCAGGCCATCCAGCTGATTTTGCGATTCTATGATAAAACCGGATGCCAGCAACAGCTTGCCGCCGGTATCATAAACCGACCACGGCAGCGGCCTGCCCAGAGCAATATCGGTGGCAAGGACCGGGGCCAGAGAAGAGAATTTGCGCATTTATAAACCTTCAGTTACAGCCATCGGGGCAACTCAAGCCGCCCCACCAAAATCCACAGATGAAATAAATACTACTATCCAGTAAATAAATTACCGCCTATTTTACAAGCGGAAAACCATTAATTACTGCACATACTCCTACAAATATTCTATTTTTCCGGCGAATTAAAAAATGCTTGCGCGACGCTCAATTCCCGGGTGCGCTTGAACGGTGGCAAGCTTTGCCAGATACGCTTGCCATACGGTTTTGAAATCAGGCGCGGATCGCAGATCATCAGCACGCCGCGATCGGCCTCGTCGCGGATCAGACGGCCGGCGCCCTGTTTCAGCGTGATGATGGCTTCCGGCAACTGGTGATGCATGAAGCCATTCAAGCCTTTCTTTTCCATCACTTCGATACGGGCTGCAAGCACCGGGTCATCCGGCGGCGCAAACGGCAATTTGTCGATGATCACCAGCGACAATGCCTCGCCGCGCACGTCGACGCCTTCCCAGAAACTCTGGCTGCCGATCAGCACCGCATTGCCCGCCGCACGAAAACGCTCCAGCAACTCGGTGCGCCCGGCCTCGCCTTGCACCAGCAGCGGGAACGGCAGTTGCCGTTTTTCAAACTCAGTGCGCAAGCGCTCGGCCGCGCGATTCACGGCCCGGATGGTGGTGCACAACAGGAAACTGCGCCCGCCGGCAGCCTCGATCAGCGGCAACGCGGCATCGACGACCGCATCGGTGTAATCCGGCGAATTCGGCAGCGGCATGTGATTCGGTACGTACAGCAAACCTTGCTGGGCATAATCGAACGGGCTCGGCCAGGTTTGCGCCGGCGCATTCCACAAGCCCATTTGCGATGCGTAATGGTTGAAATCGTTCTTTACCGCCAGCGTGGCCGAGGTGAAAATCCAGGCCCGCGGCACGCCTTCGCGCTGCTTGTTGAAAATCGGCGCAATCGAGAGCGGCGTGCGGTGCAATTGCAGGGATGAAGAATACGCTTCCACCCACAGCACGCATTCCTGGCCTTCGCCGGATTTGTCATCGGCATTAATGGCTGGCGCAGCCTGCGGGGTATTCCATTGATCGAGCCGGGCACCGAGTTCAATCGCACGGGTGCGGCATTGCTCGATGGTGTCGGCCCGTTCGGCCTGGCTTTCCAGGGTTTCGATCATCGCGCGGAACTCCTTGCGCAAGGTCTCCAGCGCCGGGAAAAATGCCGAGGATGCTGCGATCTGGCTCACCGACAGTCGCAAGAAATCCTGCGAAAATGCCAACCGCAAATCGCGTGCGGCGCGCTCCACCCGCATCACGACCTTGGCCCATTCGGCACCGTCGCGGGCGTGCGACAAGCCTTCGGCCAGCACGTCGCGACACAATTCCAGCACTTGCGAAGTCGATATGGTTTCGCCGAAAAACAGGGTTGCGGTGTCCGGCAGTTGATGCGCTTCGTCAAAGATGATGGTGTTGGCCGAAGGTAGCAACTCCGCCACGCCGGTATCCTTGAGCGCGACATCGGCAAAGAACAGGTGGTGATTGACCACCACCACATCGGCCTGCTGCGCTTCCTTGCGCGCCTTCATGACGAAGCAATCCTGGTAATACTGGCATTCCGCGCCCATGCAGGTGTCGCGGGTGGATGTCACCAGGTTCCAGATCAGCGCGGTTTCAGGCACCTCCGCCAGTTCCGCCTTGTCGCCCGAGGTGGTGGTTTTTATGAAGCGCGAAATGGCACGCAAATAACCAACGTCATCACGCGATGTCAGGCGGCCGTTCTCCAGCGTGCGCTCCAGATGATAATGACAGACGTAATTGGCACGCCCCTTGAGCAGCGCCACCGACACCGGCACATTGAGCGCGCGGCGCACGGTCGGAATATCGCGCAGAAACAGCTGATCCTGCAGATTCTTGGTGCCGGTCGAGACGATCACCTTGCCGCCCCACAGCAGCGCCGGCACCAGATAGGCAAAGGTCTTGCCGGTGCCGGTGCCGGCTTCGGCGATCAGGGTGCTCTGGCCGGCAATCGCGTCTGCAATCGCTTTCGCCATTTCAGTCTGCGACAAGCGCGCCCGAAAGCCGCTGACCACTTCCCCCAGGCGTCCGGCGGGGCCGAAAAGCTGATCGATATCGGCATCATGCATGCCCTGGTGTTGCGATGCGGAAGAGTCTTCAGTCAAGATAGCTAACGAGAATAAGGGGAAGGACCAGAAATAACGGTCGTCAATCAGGCCGGAACATCGGGGATAAGCTGCATTTTCAGCAGGGTGACATAATCTTTCAATTGCAGTTTGCGCTTCTTCAAGCGCCGCAGTTGCAGCTCATCCGGGCGCCCGCTCAAGATAAGCGCATCGATTACCGTATCCAGATCACGGTGCTCGACTTCCAGTTCAATGATGCGACGCTGGGTAAGTTCTGGAATTGGTGTAGTCATGTGGTGGCATCCAACTAAAAAATTTGCAAATTGATCCGACAGTCATCATTGCATAACCGGCTTGCAATACAGTAGTATTAACGTCTTTTTGGTCACGACACTGTGTGACTTTGTGCGGGGCTGCTGCGGTTCGGCAGACTTTCTCGCGCTACGTTTGTCGCTCCAAGGCAATTCAGGCTGACAGTTTAATCCACCGGGACGTATGCGCCAATACAAGTTAGAAGCAGGTACCGGGCAACACATCGGCGACCGTCATGAACAGCAAGATCGGGTCGCCCTGTTTGCCGCCCCCAAAGCCCCCGGCACCATGTTGGCGGTGCTGGCGGACGGGATGGGCGGACGTACCGGCGGCGCGCTGGCGGCGGAGCAAATCATCAACTCGGCGCAACAGTTATTCAACGAATTCTCACCTGGACTGGAAACGGTTGAAGCCCTGCTGGGCAGAATCGTGCATGAAGCCCACAGCATCATCAAACTGAGCAGCTTCTCATCCGAAAAAGAACCGCACAGCACCATGGTCGCGCTGGTCATCAGCCCGGACCAGCGGGCCGTCTGGGCCCATGTCGGCGATTCGCGCCTGTATCTTTTTGAAGGGCCAAACTGCATCCACTGCACGGTTGACCACTCGTATGTGGAAAGACTGGTCAGCGAAGGCAAGCTAAGCCGGCAGGAAGCAAAAAATCATCCGCTCTCCAACGTATTGACCAATGCGCTGGGTTCCCACAAGAGCGAACCCACCATCACCTTCGGACAACACGATAGGCTGCACGCCGGAATCGCATTTCTGCTCTGTAGCGACGGTTTGTGGCATTATTTTTCGGAGCTCGAAATGGGTGCGGCAATCGCCATGAATACGCCCCGCAACGGGTCCGAAATGCTGATCCGCAAAGCCCGGGAGCGGGCCAACGGTAGCGGCGACAACTGCAGTATGGCAATCGTCAAACTGGTCCACCCAGAAAAAATTATCCGGCCAGCCAGCTTAAGCTAATCATCCTGGACCCCGGCTTGGGTATTGCTAATGCGAATCTAGCGGTGGCGGCAAGCTTTCTGTTGCCACGGTGGGCGGCACCGCTGGTGGTTGAACTTTACGATTGCGATCTTTTTCGGCCTTCCTGGCGGCGAGGTCGCGCTGATGCGCTTGCGCCTCCCTGATCTTTTTGTCGTAAGCGGCAACATTGGCCGCGCGTTTTTGCGCATCGGCTGCAACCTCCGTCTGCATGCGTGTCTGCCGGGCCTGATGGTCGGCGCGGCGCTGCCCGGCATCTTGCGCATGAAGTTGTTCGTTTTGCACGTGCTGTCTGTCTTTTTCTGTATTACGCGCCTGTTTTTGTGCAATTTCTTGTGCTTTTTGCTGAGCATTTTTCTCGATCTGGACCGCTTCCACCGCCTTTTCCCGGCGCCTGTCGATCAATGCCCGATCCCTGTCGGCGACCCGCATGCGCCGTATTACCGTTTCCGCTTCAATCTGTACCAAACGGACCGGTTCCAGCGCAGCGCGGCGGCGTTCTTGCGCCTTGCCCCGGCAGGCGCTGACAAAAAACACGCCGCCGCAGGCCTGCTCATCCTGTCCATATTGCAGCTCGATGCGGGCGTTTTCGCTGGCCGCCTGTTGCTGCGCAGCCTCAGCCGCCTCGACTGTCGCAATTGAACCGGGCGGGTATCGTGCAGACAACATTGCGCCAGCATCCTGAGCCATAGCGCAGTGGAAAAACAGGGCCAGCAGGCCGCCTGCCAACCCTCGTAAAAGAAGCCTGCTTTTGTGAATAGGCAGCATGCGATATACGTTTAAAAGACAATTCATAGCGGATTACACCAGCCCTGTCAAAGTATCGCGTCGCTCGGACTGCATATACTCGCGCGATTGCATCTCGATGATGCGGGAAACGGTGCGGTGAAATTCATTGGCCAGCATGCCTTCCGTGTAAAGTTCTTCAGGTTCGACCTCGGACGACATGATCAGCTTTATTTTATTGTCATAAAACACGTCGATGAGCCAGGTAAAGCGCCGCGCCTCCGACGACATCGAGGCTGAAAGACACGGTATGCCAGACAGGATGATAGTGTGAAAACGGCTGGAAATCTCCAGATAATCGTTTTGCGAACGCGGCCCGCCGCACAAGGTCGCAAAATCAAACCACGCTACGCCGCCGGCGCGACGCAAAGCCTTGATCTCACGCGTTTCGATACGAATGCATGGATCTTCATCGGCGATATCGGCGATGCCGGCATAGGCCTCGCGCAGCGCGTGATCGGCCGCAGCACCCAGAGGAGTATGGTAAGACGCCACCTGTTCCATCGCGCGCTTGCGATAATCCAGGCCGGCGTCAACGTTCATCACATCCATGTTGTGCTTGATCAAGGCAATGGTAGGCAACATCCGGTCGCGATGCAGACCGTCCGGATAGAGCGTATCCGGCGCGTAGTTGGAGGTCATGACGAACGACACGCCATTCTCAAACAGTGCCCGCATCAGGTTATACAGAATCATGGCATCGGCGATATCGGACACATGAAACTCGTCGAAACAGATCAGTCGGTATTTTTTGGCGATACGGCGCGCCACTTCGTCCAGCGGGTTGGCCACGCCCTTGAATTCATCCAGCTGGCGATGCACGTCACGCATGAATTCATGAAAATGCACCCGCGTCTTGCGCACCACCGGCACCACCGAATAAAAGCTATCCATCAAGAACGATTTGCCACGTCCGACGCCGCCCCACATATATAGCCCGCGCGGCATCAGAGGCCGATTGATCAAGCGCTTGAACTTGCTGGAACGCTGCGACTTGAACGCAACCCATTCGTCAAAACTTTGCTGCAGGCGCGCTACTGCGCGACGCTGGGCCTCATCCGATGTGAAGCCGCGCGCAGACAGCGCATGCTCGTAATACTGCTGGACATTCATTCGCATTCGCTTACTTCCATACGAGCGCCTTAGGATCAGGCGTGTTGTGATTTACTAAACTAGCCATAGGCCAGCCGACCAGCGCCAGTCGGCGCGGCCCTGATATGACGGAAAAGCTGGTGATAGTTGATATTGATGCGGTACGGCGGTTTTGCCGCATTCAATTTCAGGTGTTTTATATCTGAAAATATACTGCAGCAGGTATTTTTAAAAATATACTAAATACATGCGGGAAAAGCAGTGTTTTTTAATATACTCCAATTAAATTGAATACAATCAAGGCACGGAAGCAGCTGAACATCAATGCAATTCGGGCAGATTACAGCGGATGCATCCCGACCGTGATGCGTGCCGGATAGGCAGCGCCGCCACCCGAACCGACTGGAAAGCTCAAGCCGACCCCAAAACCGACATTGCCGCCACCGCCGCCCAGACCGACGCCGACGTTGGAGCCGCTGGCCCCAACTCCCATCGCCTGGTAAACCACTTCTGCGGTGCGATAACCCGGCTGGCTGCACAACACATGTAAGTCGCCATAGGCGCGACCAGGATTGACCTTGGCCGGCGTGATTATTTTCCAGCTTCCGGCATTGCTTGCAACAGTGCAAGCGACGCCCGTCAATAAACGGCCTTGCACCGCCGTCTCAATCAAAATAGTGCCGTCACCCGGCCCGGCTGTTGCACACGCGGCGAGCACAATAGGCAATAACAAGGTCAGATGACGCATGACAGTCTCCTTAAAAATTAAGTGCGCGCTTATCCACTGCCAGCGCCGCTTCTTTAGTCGCTTCCGACAGCGAAGGATGGGCATGGCAGATACGGGCAATATCTTCCGCAGAGGCGCGGAATTCCATCGCCACTACTGCCTCGGCGATCAATTCGGAAGCCATTGGGCCGATGATATGCACGCCGAGAATTTCATCGGACTTGGCATCGGCCAGGAACTTGACCATGCCAGCAGTATCGCCCAATGCACGAGCACGGCCGTTGGCCAGGAATGGGAAAGTGCCCGCTTTATAAGCGATGCCTTCGGCCTTCAGTTGCTGCTCGGTCTTGCCGACCCAGGCGATCTCGGGAGACGTGTAAATAACCCAGGGAATCGTGTTGAAATTGACATGACCATGTTGGCCGGCAATGCGTTCAGCGACAGCGACGCCCTCTTCTTCCGCCTTGTGCGCCAACATCGGTCCGCGCACCACGTCGCCGACCGCCCATACATTCGGCAGATTGGTTTTGCAGTCGGCATCTACCGCAACGAAGCCGCGCTCATCAAGTTGCAAGCCGACCGACTCGACATTCAAGCCGTTGGTGTTCGGCACCCGACCGATCGAGATAATCAACTTGTCGAAAACGGCCTGTTGCGCATTGCCCTTGTCGTCTGTGTAAGCAACAGATACATCCTTCTTGCCGACAGTGATGGCGCCGATTTTTACGCCCAGATGAACCGTCAAGCCTTGCTTGGCAAACAATTTATGCGCTTCTTTGGCGATCTGCTGATCCACCGCGCCAAGGAAGGTTGGCAGCGCTTCCAGCACAGTCACTTCAGCACCCAGACGACGCCAAACGCTGCCCATTTCCAGACCGATCACGCCAGCACCGATGACACCGAGTTTTTTCGGCGTTGCTTCGATTGCCAAAGCGCCGGTATTGGAAAGAATCCGTTTTTCATCAAAAGCCGCCCCTGGCAATGCGCGCGCATTCGATCCGGTGGCAATAATGACGTGCTTGGCGCTCAATGTTTCTTCATTGGCGCCCGCAACTTTGAGCGTGATGCCGCTGGCATCATTTTTAACAAAAGAGCCATGGCCGTGGAAAAACGTAACCTTGTTCTTTTTGAGCAAGTAAAGAATGCCATCGTTATTTTGTTTGACGATGCCATCCTTGCGCGCCAGCATTTGGCCGACATTGAAACTCAGGCCCTTGACTTCAATGCCGTGTTCGGCGAATGCATGCCCTGCATGTTCATAATGTTCGGACGATTGCAGTAACGCTTTCGACGGGATGCAACCGACATTGGTGCAAGTTCCACCGGGTGCGGGACCGCCCTTGGCATTTTTCCAATCATCAATGCATGCCACCGTAAAACCCAGTTGCGCAGCACGGATCGCTGCAATATAGCCACCAGGACCGCCGCCAATAACAACAACATCAAAATTTTTCGACATAATCAAATCCATTTAATGCAAAAAGACACAAGCGCACAAAGGAGTTCTTTGCAGGCATTGTGTCTTTTCGCTAAGTACGATTAAATATCCAGCAACAAACGTGCAGGATCTTCCAGTGCATCTTTCATCGCTACCAAGCCCAATACAGCTTCGCGGCCATCGATGAGGCGGTGATCATAAGACATCGCAAGATAGTTCATCGGGCGAATCACGATCTGGCCGTTTTCCACTACTGCGCGATCCTTGGTAGCATGCACGCCAAGAATAGCCGCCTGCGGCGGATTGATGATCGGAGTCGACAGCATCGAACCGAAAGTACCCCCATTCGAAATAGTGAAAGTACCACCCGTCAGGTCATCCAGTGTCAATTTGCCTTCTTTGGCTTTCTGGCCGAATTCACCGATTTTTTTCTCAATATCTGCAATTGACATTTGATCGACATTGCGCAGGATCGGCACCACCAGACCACGCGGCGAACCCACTGCGATGCCGATGTCGAAATAGCCGTGGTAGACGACATCGTTGCCGTCAATGGAGGCATTGATGATCGGATACTTTTTCAGCGCAGCTACAGCAGCCTTGACGAAGAACGACATGAAACCTAGCTTGACGCCGTGTTCTTTTTCGAATTTATCCTTGTATTTGGTGCGCAAATCCATCACCGGCTGCATATTGACTTCATTGAACGTGGTCAGAATCGCATTGGTCTGCTGGGATTGCAGCAAACGTTCAGCGATACGGGCCCGCAGGCGGCTCATCGGAACCCGCTCTTCAGCACGATCGCCCAAGTTCAGCGCAACCGGTGAGATCACCTGCTGTAAAGCAGGTTTGGCAGTAGCCACTGCCAGCGGCGCAACATTCGCAACTGCAGCAGGTTTCGCTTCCAGAGCGTTGATGACATCACCTTTGATAACGCGGCCATCCTTACCACTACCGGCGACTTGGGCAGTAGTCATATTGTTATCGGCCAGCATTTTTGCGGCTGCCGGCATGGCAATGCCTGCCGCTGGAGCAGACACCGGTGCTGCTGCCTGCGCCACAGTTTCTGCTGAAACGACTACCGGAGCAGCCGAGACTTCGACTGGACTCATTTTAGCCACTGCTTCAGTATCGATGATTGCGATGATTTCGCCAGCAACAACCGTGGTGCCATCGCCTTTGATAATTTGCGTAATCACGCCGGCTGCTGGCGCTGGCAATTCGAGGACCACTTTATCAGTTTCCACGTCGATCAAATTTTCATCGCGGCCAACTGTTTCGCCCTCTTTTTTGTGCCATTGCAGCAAGGTCGCTTCTGCGACGGATTCGGACAGTTGCGGAACTTTAACTTCAATAATTGCCATGTAATTCTCCGTTTTTAGTTGTTCAAGTGGCGCGGGCAATTCTGCCCGCCACCATCTCATTATTTTGTTAGCACAAAACCTTTAAGTTTCGAAAAAGCGGTATCCAGCAGCGCTTTTTGCTGGGCATAGTGCTTGTCATAATAGCCAACTGCAGGCGCTGCGCTCGCAGGACGGCCAGCGTAGGCAAGCTTCTGCCCATCTCCCAGGTTTTCAAAAATATTGTGCTCGATCTGGAACCATGCCCCCTGATTTTGCGGCTCATCCTGCGCCCACACCAACTCATTGAAGTTCGGGAATTTTTTCAATTCATTCGCAAATGCCTTGTGTGGGAAAGGATAAAGTTGTTCCACGCGGATGATAGCTACATCCATCTGCCCACGCTCCTTGCGGGAATTAATCAGGTCGTAATACACCTTGCCGGAGCAGGCAATAATGCGCTTGACCTTTTTCGCATCAATAGAATTATCCATTTCGCCAATCACCGTTTGGAATTGGCCTTTGGCTAAATCGGATAATGGCGAACCCGCATCCTTGTTACGCAGCAAGGATTTCGGCGTCATGATGATCAAAGGCTTGCGGAACAGGCGGATCATCTGGCGGCGCAACAGATGGAAAATCTGCGCAGAAGTGGTGGGTTGCACCACTTGCATATTGTTATCTGCGCATAATTGCAGGTAACGTTCAATGCGTGCTGACGAGTGCTCTGCGCCTTGCCCTTCATAACCATGCGGCAACATCATGACCAAACCACAGGCACGGCCCCATTTCTCTTCGCCGGAACTGATGAATTGATCGATCACCACTTGTGCGCCATTGGCAAAGTCGCCAAACTGCGCTTCCCAGATGGTGAGCGTATTTGGCTCGGAAGTTGAGTAACCGTATTCAAATGCAAGCACGGCTTCTTCGGAAAGAACTGAATCAATCACTGTAAATGGCGCCTGATTTTCCGTCACATTTTCCAATGGTATGTAGCTGCCGACATCCCAGCGTTCGCGTTTCTGGTCATGCAATACTGCATGGCGATGAACGAAGGTGCCGCGTCCGACATCCTGGCCGGTCAAGCGAATCGCATACCCGGATGACACCAGGGATGCGTAAGCGAGGTGCTCGCCCATGCCCCAGTCCAGATTGAGTTCGCCGCGGCCCATCGCGGCACGATCGTTCAGTACTTTCTCGACCAGAGAGTGCGCCTTGAATCCTTCCGGAATAACCGTGATCCGCTCGGAGAGGCGTTTCAGTTCGGCGAGCGGCACGGCAGTATCGGCTGCATCGGTCCATTTGCGGTTCAGGAACGGCATCCAGTCAACTGCGAACTTGCTCTTGAAGTTAGTGAGAACTGGATCGACCGTAAGGTGACCGGTATCCATTGCATCGCGAAATGCCATCACCATTGCATCGCCGCCGTCCGCGGGCAACAAGCCTTGCGCAATCAGTTTATCGGCATATAGTTTGCGCGTTCCGGGATGCTGAGCAATTTTCTTGTACATCAGAGGTTGCGTCAACGCAGGAGTATCTTGCTCGTTATGGCCCAATTTACGATAGCAGAGAATATCGATGACCACATCTTTTTTGAACTCAAGACGATAATCAAGAGCAATCTGAGTTGCCAGCACCACCGCCTCCGGATCATCCCCGTTCACATGTAGCACCGGTGCCTCAATCATCTTGACGACATCGGAGCAGTACAGCGTGGAGCGTGAATCACGCGGATCAGAAGTCGTGAAACCAATCTGATTATTGATCACAATATGCACTGTGCCACCGGTGCCGTAACCACGGGTTTGGGCCAGGTTGAGCGTTTCCATTACAACGCCTTGCCCAGAGAATGCCGCATCGCCATGCACTAAAATAGGTAGAACCTGTGCACCATTTTTATCGCCACGACGTTCCATGCGTGCCTTGACCGAACCCTCAACCACTGGATTGACAATTTCAAGATGGGACGGATTGAACGCCAGCGAGAGATGCACTGGACCACCCGGGGTCGTGATGTCGGACGAAAAGCCATTGTGATATTTGACATCGCCTGAAGGAAGGTCCTCCGCGTGTTTGCCTTCAAACTCGGCAAACAGGTCTCCCGGCATCTTACCGAGTGTATTAACCAATACGTTCAGGCGTCCGCGATGCGCCATACCTATGACTATTTCCTGTACGCCACGCTCGCCGGCGCGCTGAATCGTTTCATCAATTGACGCAATGAAACTCTCGCCGCCTTCCAGTGAAAAACGTTTTTGTCCGACATATTTGGTGTGTAGATAGCGTTCAAGACCCTCGGCAGCTGTCAGGCGATCCAGAATATGTTTTTTCTTTTCCGCAGTGAAATTCGGAGTGGAGCGGATCGATTCCAGTTTTTGCTGTATCCAGCGTTTCTCGGCAGGATCGCTGATATACATGAACTCGGCGCCGATAGAACGGCAATAAGTATCGCGCAGGGAATTGATCAGGTCGCGCAAGGAAGCAGTTTCGACCCCAAAATAAGTATTGCTAATATTGAATACGATATCCAGATCGGCATCCGAAAATCCGTAAAAATTCGGGTCCAGCTCTGGAATTCCCGGGCGTTCTTGTCGCTGTAGCGGGTCGAGATTGGCCCACCGCGAGCCCAGATAACGATAAGCAGCGGTCAATTGCACGACTGCCACACGCTTGCGACCCATATCGGCATCGGTTGAAGCGCTTACCGTCCGGATTGGACCCTGCTTCGCACGCTCGGCAAATGACGCAATAACAGAGGCATGGGCCACATCTGGTTTATTAGATCCGTCAACCGCCGGAACATGCTGCATTGCATCAAAATAAGCGCGCCAGTTGTCGGGCACCGAACTGGGGTTATCAAGATAAGCCTCGTATAATTCCTCCACATACGGGGCATTGCCTCCAAACAGATAGGAGTTGTCACTGAATTGTTGCATCATATATTGCTCACCTTTCTTCGCGTTTCGCGAGATTAGCGGGTTAATTTAACCTTCCGCGACACGGCCTGACCGGTTAGCGGATTGCACATCAAGTTGTGGGGAAGGACGACGTTACGTGGTGTTGCACTTAACTTTTCAAGCATATCATTCATACTTGAACACAACAACAACAAAGCGAGCCTGATTGGCTCGCTTTTTCAGTTTAACCTCGGCTGCTCATCGGCGGCACATCACGCCGTGTTGCGCCGACAAATAATTGACGTGGACGGCCAATCTTTTGCTCTGGATCAGAAATCATTTCTTTCCATTGAGCAACCCATCCAACGGTGCGGGCAAGTGCAAAAATCCCGGTGAACAAAGAAACCGGAATGCCTAATGCGCGCTGCACAATACCTGAGTAAAAATCGACGTTCGGGTAAAGTTTGCGGGAAACAAAATATTCATCTTCCAGTGCAATTTTTTCCAGTGCCATCGCCAGTTTGAACAAACGATCATTTTGCAGTCCCAAGGCTTCCAGAACTTCGTAGCATGTTTCACGCATCAATTTTGCGCGCGGATCATAATTTTTATACACGCGGTGGCCGAAGCCCATCAATTTCACATCAGAATTTTTGTCTTTGACTTTCTTGATGAACTCGCCAATGTTATCAACACTACCGATTTCTTCGAGCATGTTCAGTGCAGCTTCATTAGCACCGCCATGTGCGGGACCCCACAGGCATGCGATACCGGCAGCAATACACGCGAATGGATTGGCGCCGGATGAGCCAGCCAGACGCACTGTTGAAGTGGAAGCATTCTGTTCATGATCTGCATGCAGAATCAGAATACGATCCAGCGCGCGCACCAGCACTTCATTGACTTTGTGATCCGCGCAGGGCGTAGCGAACATCATGTTCATGAAATTCGCGCTGTACGACAAGTCATTACGCGGATAGACGAATGGCTGTCCAATGTTATATTTGTACGTCATTGCCACCAGGGTTGGCAATTTTGCGATCAAACGAATTGCAGAGACTTCGCGATGATGCGGATCATTGATGTCCAGCGAATCATGATAGAACGACGACAGGGCACCAACAGTTCCAACCAGCACTGACATTGGATGCGCATCCCGCCGAAAACCACGGAAGAAGAATTGCATCTGCTCGTGAACCATCGTATGGTTGGTTATGAGCGATACAAATTTATCTTTCTCTGTAGCGTTAGGTAACTCGCTATTCAGTAACAGATAGCATGTTTCAAGGAAATCACAATTCACAGCCAACTGCTCAATAGGGTAGCCGCGATAGAGCAACTCACCCTTGTCACCATCGATATAGGTGATGGAGGAATTGCATGCCGCCGTCGACATAAACCCTGGATCGTAAGTGAATTT
This sequence comes from Gelidimonas diazotrophica, assembly GCF_055694025.1. Classification (NCBI taxonomy): domain Bacteria; kingdom Pseudomonadati; phylum Pseudomonadota; class Betaproteobacteria; order Burkholderiales; family Oxalobacteraceae; genus Gelidimonas; species Gelidimonas diazotrophica. Next base: position 1,645,817 of record NZ_CM146349.1, on the reverse strand, counting down.
CCCAGTCGATGCATACAGTTTACGGATATCGATTACATCTGGCCCAATTGTTCCTCCGTAAATTGGCATTTCCAGCGAGGGTGTGCCATCAGAAAACGATAGTGTGGCTTTACTTTTTACAGTAGTAGTCATAGCTCTTCCTTCAAGATGAGGGGTGAGTCGTTAGTCAAAAAACTGAAACGACGCGTCAATCAAGCGCTGCGTATTTTTTTCAAAAGTCCATGAACGTTGGGCAAATCCAGATCATCAGATGGTTCATTGCGTCCCATTATCAGATCCATTAACGCACTATCCGAAAGTTCCAGCAATCGGGTAAACGCATCAACCTCATCATCTGTCAAAGTTGTCTCTTGCGTATCAAGAAAACGCGTCAAAATCAAATCATTCTCCAGCAAACCGCGCCGGGATCGCCACCGTAGGCGGGCACGCTTTGCTGGATCGGCCTGATGAGTGATGGACATAAAAATACCATTCAACTTGTTGCATGAAATCACAAGCGATTTCAATTGGATAACGCACGAAATGGATGGAAGTGGTTTTTTTACCTCCACCCGTTGTTATTGCATATCGGTACTACTTACACGCCACGTCGAACCAGCATTTCCTTGATCTTGCCGATAGCTTTGTTTGGATTGAGTCCTTTTGGACAGACATCCACGCAGTTCATAATAGAATGACAACGAAACAGTCGATATGGATCTTCCAGATTATCCAAACGATTGGCTGTAGCTTGATCACGAGTGTCTGCAATGAAACGGTATGCCTGCAGCAACCCAGCAGGTCCGACAAACTTGTCGGGATTCCACCAGAACGAAGGACATGCAGTGGAACAACATGCGCACAAAATGCACTCGTAAAGACCGTCCAGTTCTTCACGTTCATCCGGCGACTGCAAACGCTCTTTTTCAGGCGGTATGGAATCGTTAATTAAAAATGGCTTGATTGAATCGTATTGCTTGAAAAATTGCGTCATATCGACGATCAAATCGCGGATGACAGGCAAACCTGGCAAAGGACGCAAAACGATCGGCTCTTTCAATTCATTCAAATTGGTAGTACAAGCCAGGCCGTTTTTTCCATTGATGTTCATCGCATCGGAGCCGCACACACCTTCACGACAGGAACGGCGCAAAGCGAGTGAATCGTCTACATCGGCTTTAATGCGAACTAATGCATCCAGCAGCATCCTGTCGGTATCTTGCAATTCAACCGTCAAGTCTTGCATGTAAGGTTTAGCATCCTTGTCTGGATCGTAGCGGTAAATCTGAAATTTGAGAGTGCGTGCCATATTCTTACCTTGTTAGAAAGTGCGTGCTTTAGGCGCAAAGGATTCAACTGTCAGCGGCTTGGTGATTACCGGCTTGTATTCGAGTCGATTGCCCTCCGAAAACCAAAGCGTGTGTTTCAACCAATTCTCATCATCACGTTTCTCGTATTCGCGATGTGCGTGTGCACCACGCGATTCCTTGCGTGCGACCGCAGATGTAATGGTCGCTTTCGCCGTCTCGATCAGATTGTCGAGTTCCAGAGCTTCGACGCGTGCGGTGTTGAATACCTTGGACTTATCCTTGAACGACACATGCTTACGACGCTCATCGAGTTCCATTATTTTCTTGTAACCGTTTTGCAGCAACTCATCGGTACGGAATACGCCACAGTATTGTTGCATCGTGGTCCGAATATCATTCGCGACATGCTGAACCCGCTCTGTACCGGTGCTGGTTTCAAGCTTGGCCAAACGCGACAGCGCCAAATCAGCGGCATCAGCCGGCAACGGCTTGTGCTGCTTATCCTTCAAATTGCTTTGCACCAGATGATTGCCCGCGGCGCGACCGAATACAACTATATCGAGCAAAGAATTGGTACCGAGCCGGTTGGCGCCATGCACTGATACGCAGGCGCATTCACCAATCGCGTACATGCCATTGACAACGGCATTTGGATTGCCATCTTTGGGCGCGACCACCTGACCATGGATATTCACCGGAATTCCACCCATTTGATAATGCGCGGTAGGCACTACTGGAATCGGCTCTTTGGTTGCGTCTACGTTGGCGAATTTACGACCAATTTCAAGTATGGAAGGCAGCCGTTTAATGATGGTATCGGCACCAATATGACGCAAATCCAGATGAATATAATCCTTGTTCGGGCCACAGCCGCGGCCTTCCTTGATCTCCTGATCCATCGAACGCGAAACAAAATCACGTGGTGCCAGATCTTTGTACTGGGGCGCATAACGCTCCATGAAGCGCTCGCCCTCACTATTGATCAAAATACCACCTTCTCCGCGCACGCCTTCGGTAATCAACACCCCGGCACCGGCGACGCCAGTTGGATGGAATTGCCAGAATTCCAAATCTTCCAGAGGTAGACCGGCACGTGCCGTCATTCCGAGGCCATCCCCCGTATTGATATAAGCATTGGTTGACGAGGCCCAAATGCGACCGGCGCCACCAGTTGCAAAAACCGTGGTCTTGGCTTCCAGCAACATTACATCGCCAGTTTCCATTTCCAGTGCTACCACACCCAGCACATCACCGTCAGCATCACGGATCAAGTCGATTGCCATCCATTCAACGAAGAAATGCGTCTTGGCGCGCACATTGCGCTGGTATAACGTATGCAACAGAGCATGGCCGGTACGATCCGCAGCAGCGCATGCGCGCTGTACCGCTTTTTCACCAAAATTAGCCGTATGACCACCGAACGGGCGCTGATAGATCGTGCCATCCGGATTGCGGTCAAAAGGCATGCCGAAATGCTCAAGCTCATAAACAACTTTTGGCGCTTCACGGCACATGAACTCGATAGCATCCTGGTCACCCAGGTAATCACCACCTTTGACTGTGTCAAACATGTGCCAGTACCAACTGTCCTCAGCCATGTTGCCTAGCGACGCACCGATGCCGCCTTGTGCGGCAACCGTGTGCGAACGGGTAGGAAACACTTTGGATAATACTGCCACGTTCAGACCAGCCTCAGCCATTTGTAGCGAAGCACGCATGCCAGAACCACCGGCGCCAACGATAATCGCATCAAAGCGACGAACAGGAATTGCAGATTTAATTGCTGCCACGATTACACTCTCCAGAGAATCTGTGCCGACCAAGCGGCACAACCAATCAGCCACAGGAGTGTGGCAACTTGTAATGCAATCCGAACCGAAACCGATTTGATGTAATCCATCCAGATGTTACGAACACCAACCCATGCATGATAAAAAAGCGCGAGAAAGGTTACAAAAGTAGCGATCTTGAACCATTGATTTGCAAACAGGCCAGCCCAGGTTTCGTAGCTAAAACTGCTAGCCGTCAAAAAACTCACTAGCAACAAGATGGTGTAAATCACCATGACAATTGCCGTTACGCGCTGCGCTAACCAGTCTTTCCAGCCGTAATGCGCACCAACAACCAAACGCTTCGGCCCAATATTATTTTTTGGCATTTAAAACACTCCAAATAGTTTCAATGCAACCAGCGCAGCCAGAAACAGGCTAACCGCCAAAACACTCACAGCGGACTTACGCGCCGAATCTTTGTCCAGACCCACATGGGTATCCATTATGAGGTGACGGATACCGGCACAAAAATGATGCAAGTAAGACCAAGACAGGGCAAGAATGATCAACTTCACAAACCAACCTGAAGCAAATCCTTTAAAGTAATCAAAAGAAATTTCGGAAGTGAGGCTGCTATCTAATAGGTACAAAATGAAAGGCAACAGCAAAAAAATCAAAGCCCCGCTGATACGGTGCAAAACAGACACTAGCGCTGCCAAAGGCATGCGGTACTGCGCGATGTCCGTCAAATGAATATTCCGGAACTCCGGACGCTCCTTTTTTACAACCCCATTTATGGCTTCTGACATTAAGGTGCCCTCTCTTGACTTGACTAAAATAATATTGCTATTTTCGCCTATTTTTCACAGCGCTCAAATAAAAATTGTGCACTGCGAGTAAAACAGCGAACCCATTTATCAGGCGCAATGCGGTCCAATCCTGGAACGCACTTACACCTGGCTTGGTGTTAAGCCAAGACTAACTCAAATCATTTTGATAATAATGCTGGCTGGTTGAATACAGAGCGCGTCGCACTTCAACTGGTTTATCACCATAAGTAAAAGAAACGCGCTCCACACTTAGCAAGGGCTCATTGGTGGCAATGTCAAGTAACTCGGCCACATCTTTAGATGCAGAAATAGCGCGAATTTTTTCCGTTGCACGTATCATTCTGGTGCCAAATTCAGTTTCAAAGAGCCCATACATTGGCCCCTTATATTCAATTAAGCGCTCTGCTGTCAGGCCTTTGAAAATTAAACCGGGCAGCCAGAGTTCTTCAATAATGGTTGGAATTTGATCGAAAGACTGGATACGCTTGATAAACACGACTGAATCTCCGGACTTCATATCCAGCAGACGTGCCACTTCAGCCGGCGCCCGCAATCTTTTGATCTCAATAATCTTATTGTCTGCCGGACGCGGCTCCCCCACATCCGGCATCAACCTCAGGAAACGATACTGGGCCCGAGCTTCATGGTGCGACGAAACGAAGGTACCCTTCCCCTGACGACGCATTACCAGATTTTCAGCTGCCAGTTCATCAATCGCCTTGCGCACGGTACCCTGACTCACCTTGAAACGGTTGGCAAGCTCCATTTCGCTCGGAATCAATTCCCCAGGCTTCCACTCACCGCTCTGCAGACTTTGGGTGATAAGAGATTTTATTTGCTGATAGAGGGGACTAAACGTCGGTGGGGTGCCAGGAAAAGCAGTTCCTGTCCCTACGTTAGGGATAGCATTGGGACTCAAATTGGATAAGACAGGATTCATAACCTATGATTTCACCATAAATTACCTACTGCCGTCCAGCAAAATAAATATCTTATGTCTTATATAAGACATAAGATATTTATTGACACACAAGAACTGCGCCCCTAAACTTCCCTTTGGATCGTTCTTGCATCCGATGCATGCCAGAGTCACAATGTCGATTATCATACGCCTGAATACAAAAAATCCTGGTTGCCGTGTACATTTACCACAGCAGACTCGAATGCTTTTCGGCGTTATTATTGTAGTCATCGAACATGAATAACGGTTCCTTTCAAATAATTTATTCCTTTCCCTCACTGGAGATTCAACATGGCTAAAGCCCCCATGCGTGTTGCCGTGACCGGCGCCGCCGGTCAAATCGGTTATTCCCTGCTATTTCGCATCGCCAATGGCGACATGCTGGGAAAAGATCAACCAATTATTTTGCAATTGCTCGAAATTCCTGACGAAAAAGCACAGAAAGCGCTTAAGGGCGTCATGATGGAAATCGACGACTGCGCATTTCCGTTGCTCGTTGGCATGACTGCACATGCAGATCCAATGACAGCATTCAAGGATATTGATGTTGCATTGCTGGTGGGTGCACGTCCTCGCGGTCCCGGCATGGAGCGCAAGGACTTGCTGGAAGCCAATGCACAAATTTTCACGGTGCAAGGCAAGGCACTCGATGCAGTTGCATCCCGCAACGTAAAAGTACTGGTAGTCGGCAATCCAGCCAACACCAATGCCTACATCGCGATGAAATCCGCTCCTGGCCTGCCAGCGAAAAACTTCACAGCCATGTTGCGCCTGGATCACAACCGTGCATTGTCACAAATCGCAGCCAAAACCGGCAAACCGGTGACCGCGATTGAAAAACTGTTTGTATGGGGCAACCATTCCCCGACCATGTATGCAGATTATCGCTATGCGACCATTGATGGCCAGTCAGTCAAGGACATGATCAACGACCAGGAATGGAACAAGGATGTATTCCTGCCAACCGTTGGCAAACGCGGCGCCGCTATTATCGAAGCGCGCGGATTATCGTCGGCAGCGTCGGCAGCCAATGCGGCGATCGACCACGTGCATGACTGGGTTCTGGGCACTAATGGCAAATGGACCACGATGGGTATTCCTTCTGACGGCTCTTACGAAATTCCGGAAGGCACGATCTTCGGTTTTCCGGTCACGACCGAAAACGGCGAATACAAGATCGTCCAGGGTCTGGAAGTTGATGCATTCTCACGCGAACGCATCAACGTGACGCTCAACGAATTGCTCGAAGAACGTAATGGCGTAAAACACCTGGTAGGTTAAAACCTTCCGTTGGATGGACAAGTGATGCGGCTGTTCGCAGTCACATCATTTGTCCGGTATTCATCATAAGATTTGGGTATACAGGGCATGCATCCCTCCGAAGCCTTATTTCAAGGCAGGCATCAACCGGCCTCATTACCGGTTTGCGATCACTATGCCGGCTCCGAAAAGCTGATGCGCAAGTCGGTCGCACTACAGCAACAACTTGGCCCGGTTTTTGACATCACGTTCGATGCAGAAGACGGCGCAGCAACCGGCAACGAAGCATCCCACGCACAACTGATCGCATCGATCATCAATAGCGAAGATAACCGCTTCGACAGGATCGGCGCCCGTATTCACGACCGCCTCCACACATTCTTCGAGCAAGACATCGCCCTCCTCTGCCAAAGCGCGGCCAAACGGCTGGCCTATCTGGTCGTACCTAAAATTAATGACATAGCCGACGCCAGGCATGCCATCGAACGCATCAATCAACATGCCCGACAAGCCGGTCGCGACGCGCTGCCAGTGCACATGTTGATCGAAACCCACGGCGCCCTGGCCGATGTCCAGGCGATTGCGGCGCTGCCGCAGGTAGAGTGCCTGTCATTTGGCATCATGGATTTCGTCTCGGAGCATCACGGCGCTATTCCTGATAATGCAATGCGCTCGCCTGCCCAATTCACACATGGATTGGTGGTACGCGCCAAACTTGAGATTGCCGCTGCCTGTCATGCGCACGGCAAGGTGCCGTCGCACAATGTCACCACAGAAATCAAGGATATGGCGATTGTCGCCAATGATGCCTACCGGGCCGCGACAGAATTCGGTTACACCAGGATGTGGAGCATCCATCCGAACCAGATCAAGCCTATTTTGCAGGCAATGTCACCCCGAAATGACGAGATCAATCACGCCGCCCTCATCATTTCCGAGGCCAGGAACGCCCAATGGGGGCCGATACAGCATAATGGCGTCTTATATGACAGGGCCAGCTATAGATATTATTGGATGCTTTTGAAGCGCGCAAAATTAAGTGGCATGGCAATACCGGATTGGGCTAACACCCTGCTGCAGGGTGAATGCGCCACCGGCCCGAAAACACTATTGTGTAAATAACCTCCAACAAACGAGACACACCCCATGAAAATGACATATCCCAAAATTCTTTTAACGATCGCCTGTATCGCATTTGTTGCACCGCAGGCACTGGCCGCCACGACTGCGCCTGCCAAATCAGGTAAAACCAGCGCGAAACATGGCAAAGTAAAAAAACCCCTCGTAATCTCCAATGCAGCGATAGACGAAGATGATCTGGAACTGGATACCAAAAACGCGCTTTCAACTGAATACAATTGCGAACTCGGCAATAAACTAACGATGTACCAGAATGCGGATGATGACAAACATATTGCTCTGGCCTGGAAAAAACGCATACATCGTCTCCGGCGCGTAGAGACAACAACCGGCGCGAACCGTTTCGAAAACCACAAATATGGCTTGCTCTGGATTGGCATACCGGCAAAAAGCATGTTGCTGGACACCAAGAAAGGTCAGCAACTCGCCAATGAGTGCAAGAACGCGGCACAAATGACTGCAGAATTAAAAGTGCAGTGAGCCTGGGTTCCTAAATTGACCATGCGTTTTTATTTTCCATATCAACGCAAAGAATCCAGTTCCGCCCGCAACCAGCGCAGCTTTCGCGAACGTAATTGCATGAATGCAGCGCTAATCCACGTACAATACGTGCCTCCCGTTTCACTACATCGAAATTTCACATGCGTCGTCCGTCAAAAAGCTCCTCTCCCAAACTATCTACAGACAGCCAGCGATTGATTGGCTTCAGCCATGCCGTCGCGCAAGCTGCTAGCCGCCTGGAAGAACGCGCCTGGGAGCGCGGCTTGGACACATTGTCCCAAAAACTGTTGAAGAGTAACCATCAGGACACCATCGACGCCGCGCTCGATAATGTTTTCAAGGCCGACCTGGACGCCTACGACTCGCTGGTCGAAGCCATCGAGGCAACCAGCGAGTCCTGCGTGATAGAACAGGACGGCGTCCAGTTTGATGCGCTGCTGATTGCTGCGCCAATTTTGGCGTGGACACGTTTTGTTATCCCGTCAGGGCCGATCGCGGAAGATATACGCCTGACTCTGTCGGCACAACTCGGCGCGCACTTATTGGCCGATGGCGCACATTTAGTCGTTGCACCAGCGCTATTTTCGATTGACCAACTGCCGCACACGCATGCCGAAACCTTCGCGCTCACGCGCCGCATGGCACAAGCTGCGCTGAAAAACAGCGTGGTTCAATTTCCAGCCAAAGCGGCGGAAACCGTGCCTTTCCTGGCCGATACCCGCTACTTGCTGGCAATCGTTGTGGTACCAGCAGGCACACCGCTGTTTCGCTGGCAAATGCCGCAAAACCAGCCAAACGTCATTGCCGATCAGCAGCAGGTGCTGGCGCAATGGCAAGAGCAGGCCGCGCCCAATATCGCCCGCCTGTTACCGGGTTGCGGTATTGAATTACTGTTGCCGGAAGCGTATTACATCGCTTGTCGCGAAGCCGACAAGCAAATCCGTCCGGCAGCGATTCGCGCCGCCCAGCATTATCTGACCCATACGCTCAATGTGGCAGCGTCGGAACTGCGCGCCATCATCGGCGGCTTCGGCGACGACGGCAGCGACGACCAGATCAGTGAGTACCGGATCGGCTTTGCCATCGGCACGCAACCGGAAATCGTCTACGGCATCATCTGGCCGCTCTACGGCGAGGAAGATGACAGCGACCTGTCGATCCAGGAAGAACAAAAAAGGCCGATCGAAATCATCACGGCCCTGCTGCAAGAAGAAGGCATCACCAACATCAAACGCCATAACACACGCTTCTCGATAGAATTTTGCGACGATTGCGGCGCGCCCCTCTTCGCCGATGACGAAGGCGAGTTGGTGCACCCCGAAATGCCGGAAGACGCTCCACAAGGCAGCGAGCATTTTCACTGAGCAGCAGACCATATAAATACATACAACAGTATTTTTAATATCGCAATAAAATAAAGCGGGAATGCCATTATTTTAAGGCATACTCCCGCTTTTTATTAATACGCCAGCACCATCACGCCCTGCTCATGGGCAACTGCATTCGCTTGATAGATTGCAGCATCGGTTGCAGCACCGCCGCACCCAAACGCGCGCTGCGGGCACCGTTCCAGCCCGACTCGGGGTCCGGCAGGTTGGCGTTATCCTTGAACGGCAACTCCAGCGTCAACGACAAGCACTTTAAATGATGGCCCACATATTTCGACGCCAGGGTCAACATATCAGCTTGATATTTACCGGGGAGATAGCCGACCTTATTCTGGAAGTCAGGGTTAGCCAGCCGGTATGCATCAATAAACGCCTGCTGCTGTGCCAACTGCTCCGCAGTAAAACCCTCCAGCATTTCACTGCCGGCCACAAATACATACGGTAATCCTTCATCACCGTGTACATCCAGGAACAGATCGCACCCGATCGCATGGATCTTCTCGCGCACCACAAACACTTCCGGACTGCGCGCCAGCGATGGCGTCATCCATTCGCGATTCAGGTTTGCCCCCGTGGCATTGGTGCGCAAATTACCCAGAACAGCACCGTCCGGATTCATGTTCGGCACCACATACAGCACCGCCTCCGCCAACAAGCGCCGCGCCAGCGGATTGGCCGTATCCAGCAGCGCATCCAGCATGCCCTCGACAAACCATTCCGCCATGGCTTCACCCGGATGCTGGCGCGCGATGACCCAGATTTTTTTGGTAGCCGCAGGATTCCCCACCACCACCAGATCCATCTCGCGCCCCTGCACCGTGCGACCCAGCGACTCCAGTCGCACCAGCGGCGCAGACGCGATTCGCCCCAGCAAGGACAAATGGCGCTCCCAGGAATATGGCTCAAAATAGGCGTAATACACAACATCGGAAGTCGGCGTATGAGATACCGTCATCACCTGACCATCAAATGCGGTAGGCACCCTAAACCAGTGTTCCCGATCGACACTCGCCACCACCCGATAATCTTTCCAGCCATCCGGATACGTCGCCTGCCCTGCATTCAAAAAGCGCATCGTGCAAGGCAGGCCGCGCGCACCCTGCAGGCGAAAATAAAACCATTGGGTAAAATCGGCGCTGGAATCCTTGCGCAAGTTCAAAACGATATCCTGCGGATCATCAGCGCGCACCACCTCAATCGCACCGGCATCAAATTGTTGACTGATTGTTATCGACATAAGTAATTTTTTTGCCCAAACAGACTTGCGCAAGCAGGCCGCCTGCAGCGTCGGGACAACCTTATTGGGAAATGAAGAAGCTGCCATTGTGCGTCCGGAAATCCATTTCGCATAGCCAATCGCATCAAACTTCACGCACTTCGGACAGCTAAATTCCGGCGCGTTCAGTTATAATCGCAAGCTCGTCGGGGCGTAGCGCAGCCTGGTAGCGTACTTGCATGGGGTGCAAGGGGTCGAGTGTTCGAATCACTCCGTCCCGACCAATAGAATCAACGGGTTACATATTTAGGTCTGAAACCATTTTTATTTATCATGATCCGTGTCCGGCAGGTGTCCGGATAATCGGCAACTCCTGCTGAGTGTTAAGGAGTGCTGTTATACGTACAGGAATTTTTAAAACGTCCCACCCAAACAGCCGCTATATTGACTTACCTGCAGGGTTGACTATCAACACGCACCACCATACGGCCGCATCTTAGTCGTTTAGTACTGTTCGACAGTTCAGATCACCCACACACCAGACACCTCATCCCAGTTGGTCGTGTACCTCGGCGTTCGATTGTCGGCACGCATGATCTATCTGGCTTGGATGCCTGCTGCTTCCAATTGCACGGTATCTCTGCCATGCTGCCGATTAAGGACATCGAGCACACCCATCAGCTTTGCCTCGCGCACGTCCACTGCAACGTCATCAAACAGGTAGCCTGGCGACTTGTCGAATCTATTAACACCATCAGCATCACGCCTGCCTTCTTGTACAGATAGCCATCACGGAAGATCTGCTTCATCAGCCGGAATAATGCCGCTTTCGTGAGCATCATGGTTTCGCTCGATGGGTTCAGAAAGTGAGCATAAGTCTCACCCGTTCGAAAATTACCGTTTTCCGGATAAAATCCGACTGCTATCGGCCATTATGCCGGGCAAGCATCTGCGGCCTAATATCTGCGACCGTAAGGGTTGTCCATCGCTGCAAACCAGACGCTCATGAGATTCGCATTGCTCACCTTTTTGGGGTGGTAAGCGGCTTCTGGCTATGGCTGTTGGCTTGTGTCTAAATTTGTTCATGTGATTACCGGAATCAATGTGTTCACATCGATTCTTATTGGACTGCCTCCGATTTTGCATAAAATGATGCGATCGCATCGATTTCGGCAAGCCATGTTTATCAGTATCAGATCACCGCAGGAATTAGGGCTCCTCATCCAGGCTACGCGCAAGCACCAGAAGATTCGGATGGATGATGTCGCCGGCAGCACTGGCGTTGGATCAGTATTCGTTCGCGAAGTGGAGCGCGGCAAGTAAACTGTCCGACTGGGACGTGCCATGAAAATCCTGTCCGAGTTGGGCATCGAGCTCAAGGCCGATGTACCGATGACATTATGCCCACCCTCGCCGCGCTCAAGCTCACCAGTGTTAAGCCCCTCAAGCCGCGTCGACTCGCGCCGAAGGTGAAGTCTGACGGAGTACGACACAACGACGCGCCGCCCGACAAGGACACGGGACTACCCGTGCGTTGGAGGTACTGGTCAACGGCGAGCAGGTAGGCCACCTGCACGAGGAAACTGACCTCTGGCAGTTCAAATACGCCGATCAATGGGTAGAGTCTCCGCAGGGGTTCGATCTTTCTCCAGCGTTGCCTCGCGCGGCTGGACTGCATGCGAATGGCGCATCGAACAGTCCCGTCCGGTGGTATTTCGATAACTTTTTACCTGAAGTTGTGCTTCGCACTGTGATCGCCAAAGAAGCGGCTCTGAACGCCGAAGATGCCTTTGGCCTTCTGGCGTATTTCGGTGCGGAGTCGGCCGGCTCCCAAGTGTTGCGTGATCCTGAAAAGCCAGTTCCTACCGAGCACGGCGTCAAGCGGTTACCGCTGCACGAACTGAACAAACGCATCATCAACCTGCTCCATGTGTCGCTCACGAAAGACGCGCCCAAGCGGATGTCCCTAGCCGGCGCTCAGCACAAGATGCTCGTAACACTGAATGGCACAGAACTGTTCGAACCGTTGACCGGCACACCTCCGACGCACATCCTCTTTCTGCCGGATCGCAACGCGGCAAAAGAATCGCAAGAAAGCAACTTTCTTTCCATCACTTCATTTGCACTTACATGGGGTTAGTTTGATTGCCAACCGGCACTTATCAGGGCAAAATTAGTATAATGCAATTGCATCAATGATAAATTTTTCCACCCTACTTACCATCTCACTAAAGAAAGGATGTTCTCATGAAGAAGATTTTACTTACCGCAGCCATCTTCAGCCTGTTTTCTGCCCAAGTAATCGCCCAGACCTCTGCAGCGCCAGTAACTACTTCTGCTACTGAAACTACTACTGGATCTACCGCAGGTGCTGCTGGCGGTACTGCAGCCGGTCTGAGTACGGCTACATTAGTTGCGATAGGTGTTGGTATTGCTGCGGTTGCTGCAATTGCCTCTAATTCCGACTCAGCAACAACACACACAACCACAACGCATCATTAAGTTTATCGGGAATACCGTATGGTGTTCCCGAGTTCCCCTCAGCACAAACCACCGCTGTTTTCCGGCAATTGACTGTTCCTCAGTTAAACTTGGAAAAATTTAATCGTTTTAAATTTTTTTCACTTTTCTGCAATCCCCTTCGCCGAATACCGGGCAGTTGCATCTTGGCAAAAAACGTCCCTCATGAAAAATCAATCTTTTCGCAAGCGCCTTGGGTTTGCCATGCAAGGCATCGCCACTGCCTGGCATAGAGAAATGAGTTTCCGACAGCAGTGTGTTACTACCCTGGCTGTGATATTGGTTTTGATCTGGCGCAGACCCGCCATGTTCTGGTGGGCATTGCTGCTGATAAACTGCGGCGTGGTACTGGCTGCCGAGCTTTTCAACACGGCATTAGAGCATGCGCTGGATCATCTGCATCCCGCACAACACCCTGCCATTCAGATCGCAAAGGACTGTGCGGCTGGCGCGGTGTTGCTGCTTAGCATCACAGGCATGTGCGTATTTATCGCATTCCTGCTTGAGACGTGCCTGACATAGTTCGCCATCTGCAACGATTATTCTAGCTTAGGTACTGACACCAGGCCGGGCTCCGCCGCTGGCAGTGATGCCGGGGCAATAACCGCTACGCTTATCTGTGCTGGATTTGATGCAGTCTGTGCCTCAATATCTGGAGTCTTCTTATCTGGAGTCTTCTTATTACGTGCGGCCAGCAACTGATCCTCTTTTTCATACCGGCTCCCGATATTCATCCAGGTAGCAATCCCCATAATCAAACCTGCAATAATCGGAAAAGGCGGTGGAGCTGCAAACAGCACCATTAGATTATTCACAGCCGCCCCACCCCACAACGCTGAGGATGACTTGAGAGTGAAGCGTTTTTCTGGCTCAGGAAGTGTCGCAGCGTATTTCACTAATCCAATTTTCATTCCCGTTAGCGCGACCAATCCCAATGGTGAAGTAAAAATGAGCGGATTGGTTTCTACTGCGCCAGCTGATAAAGACGGTATTTTTGGATAAATGCTCAGAAGAACCTATTCATAAATATTGGCACTGTTCAGCCAGCATGCCCGTCAGGGACAAGATGGTGCAGTTCGGTAGGAGCGCCTTCAGGCGCGAAAGCGCTCGCCAGACTGCAGCCGTTGATCGCACCCAAGTGCGCTCCTTGTATGCTGACGATGCCTACGCTATACGACTTACTGCCTTCCGATAGATCCGCTGTACGGTGCACATTGTGGCCAGTAAAAAATATCGGCGATTATCCACATTGGGATGCCATTTCCTTGTAGGTGCGAATTTATTCGCATCAGCTCGCATGGAATCGTTAAAAGTGCGAATAAATTCGCACCTACGCCGCTGTTGTTTCAACGTGAAAAAACCTGATTTTGAACAGAGTACCTACAAAAAACTGCTTCAGTTTGGACTCCTCTTATAGCGGGCTGAATAATCCCATTCACGCTTGCATTGATGCAATAAAACAGATATGCTGCGCTGCAAAAATAAAAAATTCCCTTGCGGAAATTCTTAGGTGCTTTGCTGATATTGTTAATTCGGGGCAAATTTCCGCCTGTCCCCATATATACCGCCAAGCATTCCGTCAATTGGACAATCGGATAAGCCAATTTTTTTGAATTGATCCAACAATGACTCGTTCTGCCCTGATTCCAGTGATTCTTTGCGGTGGCTCCGGCACCCGCCTGTGGCCACTCTCCCGCGCAACTTATCCAAAGCAGTTTTTGCGCTTGTTAGGTAAAGAGAGCCTGCTCCAGCAAATGATGCAACGGCTTACTAGCATTGAGGCAATGGGTCCAGCGCTACTGGTATGCAATGAATCATCACGTTTTGTAGCTGCAGAACAATTGCGGGAAACCGGCATCGACGATGCACAGATTCTTCTGGAACCAATGCGCCGCAATACTGCGCCCGCAATGGGGGGTGCCTGAACCCAGTCTCTCTTCAGTGATGAATCAACGTAGCAAAAGAATATCCATTCCCAGCGAGCGACACGCAGAGCCAACATGCAGCACACGCATCCTCAACCTCACCGCCAGACACTGAGCGCGTTCATCACGCACAAGCGTTGCCTGATAACCGCATGCACTTTTTTCGCGTTGATGGTATTGATTGGCGCCATCCCGGGCGAAGCCACAGCGCTATCTGCCAAGGTGCCCGACAAACTACTGCACTTTACGGCGTATGCCTGTTTAAGCAGCTTGATTTATGGCGGCTTGGCAGGTGGCATGGCGCGTCGCGCGCTACGCACATTGCTGCTAATCGCTTTGCTGGGCGGACTGGATGAAGCAATACAAAGCTTGATGCCATACCGCAGTGCGGACTTGGCTGACTGGGCGTTTGACATGCTAGCAGCGTTGTCGAGTGTACTGATGCTGTCTACCGTGAATGCGGCCATGACAAGGCGGCGGCTTACCCATTACACCATTGGATACCATCAACCGCGCACTGAAACAGATGCGGCAGAAGACATTGATAAGCACTCTATCTCTAGTAATCCATTTAAGTTTGGGAGCAAAATATGAAGTCGATTGATGCTGTCTTCCTCCGCGAGACACAATGGTATTGCAGCAAAGAGATAGAAAAATGGCTGCTTGTCGCTATTGATATTCTTGCCATGATGACGGCTTTTTGCTTAGCCAGAACATTGAAGTCGATGGTGGAACATCAGCCAATCGGTATTGCCTTCGATGAGTGGTGGACAAAGGAAAACTTTACGCGCTTGTGGACGTATTTTGTGCTGGTTATATTAACCATCGCAGCTTTTTTGAGTAAGGGACATTATTCAAAGCGCAGGCCTTATTGGCATGAAATTAGAGAGATTCTCAATATCACCCTGGTATTAGCATTAATTGATACTGCCTTAGTTTTTTTTGGAAAATGGCCATTTTCTCGCGCCTTACTTCTTGTGAACTGGTTGCTAGCGCCGTGTCTTTTAGTGTTAATGCGCGGGACTTTAAAGTATCTTCTGACATCCGCCGGTGGATGGATTCGTCCCATGGTGATTATCGGTTGGGGCGAAAATGCAGTAGAAACAGCGCACGCTTTTGATGACGAGTCGTTGATGGGATTTGGCCTCACTGCATTTTTGATCCCCAATGGAAAGAAGAAATTTGAACACGATTACAAAGATCGAAATGGTCAACCAGTTCCTTGCATTTCACTTGGGAAAAATCCAGAACAAACATTGAAGTACCTCGGTAACCCGCATATAGTTTTGGCGTTAGAGCAAGGCGGGATTGATACATTTCAGGGACTGATCCAGCAGCTTAGTCGTTACTATAACGATATGCAAATTGTACCGTCGCTGCGCGGCTTGCCTCTATATGGCATGGAGGTTAACTACTTCTTTAGTCACGAAGTAATGCTGCTGACCTTGCGCAACAATTTGGCACGACGCGGACCAAAATTGCTCAAGCGCTGTTTTGATTTATTTGCGTCAATATGCATATTGATCATCGGATCGCCTGTTCTATGCTGGATAGCAGCAAAGGTTCTCGTTTCTGGTCGACCGATATTCTATGGACACAAACGCGTTGGACAGCATGGCAAACATTTTCCCTGCTATAAGTTCCGCACAATGCTGCCAAACGCCGATAAATTGCTACAGGAACTGTTAGCCCGAGATCCTGAAGCCAAGGCCGAATGGCTGCGCGACTTCAAGCTCAAAAAAGATCCGCGGATTACATCCATTGGCGCATTCTTGCGAAAAACAAGCCTGGATGAGTTGCCCCAATTATGGAATGTACTTAAAGGCGAAATGAGCCTGGTAGGGCCGCGCCCGATTGTAGATGCCGAACTGGAACGCTACGGCAATCAGGTCGATTTTTATTTGGAAGCAAAGCCAGGAATTACCGGACTATGGCAAATCAGCGGCAGGAACGATATCACCTACGATACACGGGTTTATCTCGATGCCTGGTATGTGAAGAACTGGTCACTTTTCAACGATCTCGTTATTATGCTTAAAACGCTAAAAGTGATCTTGAAAAGAGATGGCGCGTATTGAATAGGTTGTGACATAAAACATCTGAAAAAAATTGTAAGTGTGGCCAACACCCGAAAAACCACCTACCTTGTTTTGACTAAGTTCCAGTTACTATTCAGCCGTCTATGAGATGGCTAGCCCGTCATCCCTAAACTTGGTTTTTTTGTAGGAGCGCACCCGGGCGCGAAAGCAGTCGCCAGACTGCAGCCGTTGGTCGCGCCCAGGTGCGCTCCTACAAGAACAACTTCGGCTTGGAGGTATCTTATAGGGGACTGAATAGTAGCCAAGTTCCATCAATAATATTCTGCAAAAAAGAGCTTCCGTTATGCACAAAAAAATTACCAAAGCTGTCTTTCCTGTTGCCGGACTTGGTACGCGTTTTTTACCCGCCACCAAGGCCAGCCCCAAGGAAATGCTGCCGATTGTCGACAAACCCTTGATCCAATACGCTGTAGAAGAAGCCGCAGCAGCAGGCATCACTGAAATGATTTTTGTCACTGGGCGCAACAAGCGCGCAATCGAAGATCACTTCGACAAAGCCTATGAACTGGAAACCGAACTGGCAGCCCACAATAAGCATGCGTTACTCGATGTACTGCGCGACATCAAGCCTCACAACGTCCAGTGCATCTACGTACGGCAAGCGGAAGCGCTGGGCTTGGGTCATGCAGTACTGTGCGCGGAACGCCTGGTGCATGACGAGCCATTTGCTGTAATCCTGGCAGATGATCTGCTGGACGGCACGGTTCCTGTCATGCGACAAATGACCACACTGCATGCGCAGTGTGGTAACAGCATCATCGGCGTGGAAGCCATTGCTCCCGAGCAGAGCCGATCCTATGGCGTCATAGCAGGCACCTTGTTTGACGAGCGCTTACTCAAACTGCACGGCATCGTAGAAAAACCAGCGCCCGAAAATGCCCCCTCCAACCTGGGTGTAGTTGGCCGCTACATTTTGACGCCGTCGATTTTCAAGCATCTGCGCAACTTGCAGCCGGGTGCCGGCGGTGAGCTGCAACTGACCGATGCCATTGCCGCTCTGCTCGCGCAAGAAACGGTGCTGGGCTACCAGTTTGAAGGCATCCGCTATGACTGTGGCAGCAAGCTAGGTTACTTACAGGCAACAGTGCAATTTGCACTCAAACACCCGGAAGTGAAAGAGGCATTTCGCGCCTTCTTGCAGAATATGCCATTCGATCAAACGTATGCTCGCGCAAGCTGATATCCAGCGCAGAGCGCTTACGCACCGTCATAAAGCAGCAATGATTTTTCTGTAATACGCCCTACCCGCGCAATCGCTCCTTCCTATTTCTTGAACGCGGTTGGGCTAACGCCTTATCAGCCCAACTTTGTACGCACAATGTTGGGCTTCGCAAGCTCAGTACCAATGAACTATGGTATGTATTTATAAATATTCATTATATATATGCGGAAATTGGCATGTTATTGCCCATACTCCATCATATTTCTTTAGAACACTACCTATTACTCTGTTCAACATCAAGCCTTTTCACGTAGAGACAGCAGCGCTGTAGGTGCGAATTTATTCGCACTTTTAACTGTGCGAACTGATGCGAATAAATTCGCACCTACAAGCAAATGACATCCCAATGGGGATCATGGACGATATTTTTCACTGGTCACAAG
Organism: Gelidimonas diazotrophica; assembly: GCF_055694025.1. Classification (NCBI taxonomy): domain Bacteria; kingdom Pseudomonadati; phylum Pseudomonadota; class Betaproteobacteria; order Burkholderiales; family Oxalobacteraceae; genus Gelidimonas; species Gelidimonas diazotrophica. Next base: position 1,627,311 of record NZ_CM146349.1, on the reverse strand, counting down.
GTCGTAAGCCGCATGGCGTAGGGCGTGCGGTATGCTGTCTTGTAGAAGGAGCCGCGACATCAACCGCACTATGCAACCCATGATCAAAAAACGATTTGCAGCTTGAATAATCCCGGCCGCGCGATACGAATCGCGTCCGAAGAGAGTATTAGACGGCATAACCCTGCGGATTCATCCGTTGCCAGCGCCAGTGATCCGCACACATATCTTCCAAATTCTTTTCTGCATGCCAGCCCAGTAATTGCTGCGCCCTGATTGAAGACGCATAACAGCTGGCAATATCACCCGCACGGCGCGGCACAATCTCATACGGCACAGCGCAACCACTCGCGCTCTCGAAGGCACGTACCGTCTCCAATACACTGTAGCCCTGCCCGGTCCCGAGATTGACTGTAAATCCGCCCTGCTCGGCAAACAAGCGGTTCAGCGCCGCAACATGGCCGCGTGCCAGATCTACCACATGAATATAGTCGCGCACCCCGGTGCCGTCCGGTGTCGGGTAATCATTGCCAAACACTGCCAGCTTAGGGCGGCGCCCGACGGCGACCTGGGCGACAAAAGGCATCAAGTTATTGGGAATACCCAACGGATCTTCCCCGATCAATCCGCTCGGATGCGCACCCACTGGGTTGAAGTAACGCAGAACACCGATGCGCCAATCCGGGTCGGCTTGCACCACATCACCGAGCAACTGCTCCACCATCAGCTTGGAACGACCGTAAGGATTGGTCACGGACAGCCGCGCCGTCTCCAGGATGGGCAATGCTTCCGGGTCTCCATAGACAGTCGCTGACGAACTGAACACGAAGCGCTTGACGTTCGCATCCGACAATGCCTGCAACAATGTCACCGTGCCCGACACATTGTTATCGAAATACAAAAGCGGCTTGGCGACCGATTCCCCAACCGCCTTCAGTCCGGCAAAATGAATCACCGCATCAAACGCATGTTCGCGCAAGACGCGATCCAGCGCGGAGCGGTCACGCACGTCGGCTTCATAAAACGGCAATGATTTTTCTGTAATGCGCTCCACCCGTGCAATCGCCTCACGCGAACTGTTGCAAAGATTGTCCAGCGCGATAACAGAAAAACCCGCCTGCAACAATTCGACGCAGGTATGCGAACCGATATAGCCGGACGCGCCGGTGACCAGAATTTTTTTAGGCATGGAAAAAGGAAATTAAAAAAAGTTATAGATTCATGAACACGCCAGCACCATTCGCCAGAGCCTGCCGCACGTAGCAGCGAACCACGGTCAAACCGATAAAGTCGGCGTAGGTAAAAAGCATTCGTCTCAATGCTTCTTCGCGTAAGAGCTAGCCCAATAGCCTTTATACATACCGATTTTTTTCTTCAGGCCGATAGGCATGCGCTGCTCGTTCTGGCCCAATTTGTAAGCCAGCAGCTTGCAAGCATTGCGCAAGATAGCCGTAGGCCAGAGATAAAGGCGTGCAAGGCCAAGAAACTGCAACTCCGACTTCACATAGCGCATCCCTTCCCCACCGGCTCCACTAAAGCGCTGGCGAATCCACGGCTCACGCGCATGGAACACGCCCATGTCGAAATATCGGCGAAACTCTTCCAGAAGCGTGTAGTTATGGGAATGCCGACAACTAGCATCACTCGCATAGGCGACCTTCCAACCACCAAGCAGCATCTTGGCCGCCACATACATGTCCTCGGCGAAGATGACATGCTCAGGGAAACCACCCACTTCTAGCAAGGCACTACCGCGATACGCGGCAAAGGAATTCGACATAAAGGCCGCCTTCAGCCCCAAAACGGGCGCATCCAAGAACGACTTGGTTTGCGAAGTATCCGGGTAATTGAACAGGCGCGCATGTTGCGCCAAAGGCGAGGCATCCAAATGCGGCAACTGCCGACCACAAACCGCACCGACCTTAACATCAGCGAAAGGCACTATCAGGCGCTCGATCGCGTCCGCTTCTTCCAGATAGGCGTCCTGCGTCAGAAATATATAAAGGTCATATCCAGTATTTTCGCTGACCATCATCTGCCGGGTACCTCCATGGTTGAACTGGCTGCTCGGAATGGTCACCACATTCTTGCCACGAGAAACAGCCAGTTCACCGGTGCCGTCCCTGGAACTGGAATCAACCACGAACAGATCGAACTGCGCGCGCTGCTTATCCAACGAATCCAAAAGACGCTCGAGATCGTCTCTACCGTTATAGGTGGGCACAATGCAAGCTATGCGAGTTTGGGATCTATCAACTGAAATCACCACTCTGCCCATTTAAAAAACCTCTCCAGAAAAATTTCTCAAAAAATTAAACTGTTTATCTGTAAAAATTACAAAAACACAATCCCGTAAAAAAACAGAGTAGAACATAAACAATAGGCCTTATAAATATAGAATCATATGTATAAATTAACTGATTTTCCCTGTCTTGAATCTTATAGCATCAATAAATGCGCGAATCATGTATTTGCAGTACTGGATTTTATTTTTACAAAATATGATTATTATAACTTGATGCACTATTGCAAAAAATATCTCACGCAAAGCTAGAAATTTAGGGATGCTTTTTTTCCTTAATAACAAAAAAGAGTTTCTAACTCTATAATATCGTCTTACTGGGGTATGAACTGGAACGCGAAAAAAATAAAAATTCAAACTTTTTTCCCCAATAGAATGAATCATCTGAGCATTTGGGTTAACTTTAATAAAAATTTTATTTTTGGCGCACCGTAAACACCATTCAGTATCTACGTAATCAATAAAAAAATCTTCATCCATCAGTCCAATAGACTCAAAAACTAATGATTTAACAATAGTACCAGAAGATATTGCCGTTGAAACAATATGGCTTTCTTGCATATTTTCTGGTTTTATTATTTTTCGAAAACCATATTTAGAAACATCAACAATTTTGTAGAAAAAACCCTTTTCTTTATCCCTAAATACAGGAGCTGCAATCATTACGTCAGGATTATCAAGTGTATTTATTAGTTTAAAGATGCATTCTTTATTTATTATGCTGTCCTGATCTAAAAATATAATAAAATTATAGCTATTTTTAATGGCAAATGTAATACCTAAATTTTGTGCTTTTGCGATGCCATAGTTTTCTTCGAGACGAATAAGATTATTATTTTCAAAGATATTATTTATGTAGCTACCTTTAGTATTGTCTACTACGCAACAATCTATATCAATATCATTAAGATCATTTATTGTTTTTTCAAGAATATGAGTTACTGGATTGTATGTGACAATTACTGCGCAAGTTTTCAAAATATACTTCATATAAATTAGATAATTCGGATGTCTTGGCTATACTCTAAATAAGTTTCACAGATTAATTTTCTCATCTAATTTAGAAAAGATTTATTGAAAATAATTATCGGATGAATTGAGCGTGGAAATTTCCGCTCAAAACGATTGTTTCGAATTGATAATTTAGAAGAAATCATTATAAATATAAAAGAATAAATAAGAATAACATTTGATGAAAATAGATATGGATTAAATATACCTGACATGAGAAATAAAACAAAAACAAAAAATCCAAACCAGTTTTTACGATTTAAAAAAATATAACTAATGGAGATTATAGTCATAACAATCACAACTCCTCCTAAAATTCCAAATTTAGGTAAAAGTGATAAGATCTGCTGCTCGTAAGAAAATGGATTAAGGGCGGAACGGATATGGCTGGGGTCATATGCACCAATACCACTTCCAATAATAGGATTTTTATTAAATAAATTAACTAGTATATCGAACTGCTCTTTTCTTATTTTGTCAGATTCAGTATTAGCATCTGACAAAAATCTCAATTCAAAAAATTCATAAAAATAATTAAAATTAAAAAATAAAAATAGAAATATAAAAATAAATAAAGATGCGATTCCAATAATCCAATGCCTATTAAACTTCAATAGGAGTAATAAGCCAATTAAATTAATAATTATCAAATAACGCGAAAAACTAACCAGTACTGCAAAAAAAGAAATTATTAAAATAATTCTTAATAAATTACTTGGTTTTATTATTCCATCTCTAGTAGCCCAAATATAAACAAACGGGAAGAAAGCAAGAACAATATCAGTTTGTATATATATCCTGAATAAGTTAAACGGCAACACCATGGTTATAATTCGGCTCCCAAAAATATCATAGAAAGCTTGAACCATGGCAAAAGCACCGAATTTTATTCCATATAAAATCAATAAAATTTTAACAAATAAAGAAGCTAATAAAGATAATATATAAATATTAAAAAAATCCCTAAAAGAAAAAACTTTACAATGCAAAATCCAAATAAAGACAGATAATATAATTGTTGTAAAAATTAACTGAAATTCTTTTAATGCTTCTAATTTATAATCAATTAACCCAACAATAAAATAAAAAATTAAAAATGAAGAAATACATAAAAAATTATTCCAAAAAATAGTTGGCAATGGTTTTTTTAGTAGAATAAAAAATATAATTAAAAAAAATATTATAAGAAAAATTATTTTTACTGGAAAACCAAAAATAGCTCCTGTTGGCAGTGCTGAAATTAAAATTACGCAATAGGAGTAAATAAAAAAAATGACGCCTTTATAATTTTTATTATCCATAATATGGGACCTATATTTATATTATAACAAAAGTATATTTATTATATAAATATTTTATATAATTCTAAAAATATAAATAAATTATAAAATAGATGAAAAATTAAAAATCTCTATTAATCTATTTAAATGCTTGAAACAAAAAACAAAATATTGGCTTAACACTTTTTTTGTAAATAATATTTTTTACCATATCAAGAGATGTAAATTTATGTTGCAGAAAACGCGAGCGAGAGCGAATTATAAGCTCGGATCTTTGATCATATATTTCTTTATTCCTGTTGCACAATTCATCCATGGCGGTATGCAATGGCATATCGTTAGAAACTCTAGACTCATCTACACCGTGATCGTGATGCATTATATAAAGAGGAGTGGTAAATCGAAAAAAATCGCCATATTTGGCACAGAGTCTTATCCATGTATCCCAATCCTGTAATCGTTTAATATCCACTCTAAATCCACCGATGGCTTTAAGCCGTTCTGTCTTGGTAAAAATCTGATTCGAGGCTTCGTTATTAACGAGTAAATCTTTTATTGTAAAATTTAATTTTTTGTTTTTATAGTGCGATACCAGCCCACCATTTTTGTACTTGTTTGTAAAATTGCTACATACAAATGCATATTCATCTTTCCATGCAAAAATAAATGTTTCAAGCCTATCTTGAGTAAATTCATCATCATCATCCAGACCTGTAATGAATTCTCCGTGCGCGGCAAATATACCTAGATTTCTGGCGCTACAGGCTCCGAGTGGTACGGGATTTCTAAAGTAGCGCACCTGATTATTACTTTCCGCTAATTTTCTCATTCTATCTTGGGTCCCGTCGGTAGAACCATCGTCACAAATCAATATTTCATAATTTTTGTATGTTTGACAAAAAACTGAATTTAAGGCCCGCTCTAATTTTTCAATCCTATTATGTGTCGGTATATAAATACTTATTAATGGTTTTGATTGCATATATTTATAAAAAAATTGGGGCATAAGATAACAAGTAATACTCTTGATACGCAGACAGCGTCTGAACGACTGATTTTCAATGGGGTTTTGAAGCGCTCCTCAACGTCTGAAAATTTATTTTCTTTCAGTGACTTTCCACAAAAGCATCATCAAATAACGACGATTAATGGCGTTTCTTTCATGAATCGGAGTAAGACCTTGCCCATCACCGCGAATTGATGACAGTCTTCAATTGTTTCGCTGAGAACCAAACTGACCGTGCAAGTGAATCATTTGACTTCCCCCCGCCACTTCGCTATCTTTTTATTGACTGATGTTGCGTATTTTCCGCGAAATATACGAAAAGAACAAACAGGTCTCCCAACCCAAAAATTTATTTAAAAGAAAGAGTATCGTATTTTTTATGGCATTTCCCGCATATTTTTATTGCGCGTATAAAATATACACAACCAAGTATTAGAGATGCGTTTAGCCATAGCTTGAATTTGTGCAACTGCCACACACTCCATTACCATCCTTAAGTCTTGTTTCGTGCCTTTCGGGTTTTTCGTGGACATTGTTTTCCATAATATTGAAGATGCGTAACATTAGTTATTCATGCAATCCACCAACCCATCCTTTAACCTCCGCATAGTGCCCCCGCAGCCACTGGGCGTAATGCGCCACGTTGAGATTCAATCCATCGAATCTGGATAACCAGTAAGCCGCGCTTTCTCGGTCATTGCCGATCTGCCAGTAGAAATATGCAATTCCCAGTGCATATTGGTGCATGGACGGGTGGGGCCAGCGGCTTTCGAGGATGTGGCCGGCGTCGGTCAGCGCTTGTTGCGCTACCGGGTGGTAATCCTTTGCGAACCTGGAATCGAGCTGCCGTGCGTAGGCGACGTACTCATCGCAGAGAACAATCAGGGCGTCGATTTCGCATTCTGAATTACCTTTATCAGCCCACACGTGCCGCCGTTCCTGCTGTAGCCGGAACAGCTCTTGTGCTGCTAAATAGGATATTCCACCTGTCGGCTGTTGCAATTTGAGTTTGCACAGCTGAATTTTGTGGCGTAGCCAGATATCCCTGACCAACGGCAAACTCGCTGGAGCGTCGCGGAGTTGCAGGTCAATATCGTCTTGCATCGCCAGCAAGGCTGCAACTGTACTCTGCCTCGGTACGCGCAGGTCCAGACCTTCTGCTTGTGCTTCGCCGCATTGATCGAGCACGGCAAGCAGTTCGCTCAGGGCCGCAAATCGCTCTGGCACCGGCAAATCCTTGTGTGCATCGAGCAGGGTTAATGTCTGGACTAGGTGTTTGGCAAATCCGACGCCATCGTTCAAGCGCATGCGCAGTTCGGCAACAGCGCATGCAAGCCGTTGGCGCTTGTCGAGATGCGGTTTCAGCGCACGCTCGGCGCGCGCGTAAGAATCCAGTAGCAAGGGCCGGTTGCCCAGTTGGCGCGCTAAAATCAGTTGATTGTTGATGAGTTGGGCGACTTGATGGATATTTTCAGGCATGACCGCAGCACGATAAGCTTCGAGCAAATTGATAGCCTTTTCAGGCTGCCCGTGCCGCGCGTATTTGATCAGCAGATTGTGTATAACAACCGGGTACAGCCGCCGCAACGGTTCTTTTTGCAAGGCATGCCAAGCCTGCTCGTAGTAGCTCTGGGCATTGGTGTGGTTACCTTGCATATCTTCCAGGCGAGCCAGGTTGTTGTATGCGGCCACGACCAGACAGGGTTCGGGCGTTCTCTCGATGACGTCTTCAAGCAGGGATTTCGCAGGCCCGTATTGACCGTCCAGTTCGTGCTCGTAATTTTTCAAGAACAGATACCTGGAGTGATGCAATTTTGATTGCTGCACACTGGAAGCAAGTTCGCCAAGCTCCTTGCGAAAAGCAACATAATTGCCAGCCTGGAACAGCACGCTCGTCTTCGCCAGTCGAATGGAAACTCGCTCTTCCGGTAGCAAAACCCCTTGCTCTGCGGTTGCCAACACCGCATAGGCGGCAGCCAGATCACCGGTTTCGATCTTCAAGCGGGCTTGTATTTCCAACCGCCTGATGCGGACAGCAAATCCTGAAAGCCACAGTGGTGAAGCGAACTTGTGCTCGGCATCCTCGTAGCAGCAATCATCGATTTGCCGCGTCAGCCGTCGTAACCAGCGCTTTTCATGCGGCAGCATTTCAGTGCTACTAATCCATAAAGCACCTGCCATGCCAAGAGTAACCAGCGACATAATAAGTTTGTTGCCGGGACCATAGACTGTTTCAGTAAGGCCGATAGCACCGCCAACCATCGCAACCAGACAGACTATGGCGAAAGGCATAAATCGCCGACTGAACGCATAAGCGCGCAGTGCATGGAGCTGATTGAGAAAAGGAAGGAGGATTGTCATTGCTTGGGCCAAGATGTTTTCTGATAGTTAATGCAATCGCTAGAAAGAGGCTTTTCATGCAAAGGAAATAATTAAGTTGCATCTTTAGCACGCAGTTGACTCGCTACATTTAGCGCATTAACCCACAAATAGGGCAGTCTCAAAGTAAAAGTGCAAAACCCTTTGCTGTAAGGGGCTGCGATGTCGAAATTCACACTCACTTAGCTACCCAAGAGCGCGCCGTCGTCCAAATAACCCTGCCATCGCAGAAAACCACTCTTGGTTAACCTTGTAACTAATCACTAAATAAAGCGGCACCGAAATAACTATGGCCAAAATAAAACGTAAAACTGATCCATTAAATTGAGTCGCTACAAAATACGATGGCGCTATGCTTATCAGAGCCAATGCTAATGGACGAAGGGCGGCAACGGTGTATTCAAGAAGGCCCGCCTTGCACAATGGGTGTACCAGAAAATACCAGCCTGGTATAAACATTAAAACCGCAAAACCAAAAAGCGCCCATGTCATGCCAATAGCGCTATATTGCGAGCCTAGCCAGACGACTGGAGGAACAATAAATAGCAATCCGAAATTCCATTTCAAAGCCAAAGCAGCACGCCCCATACCAAACAATAAACTACCAGCGGGATTTCCGATTGAACGGAAAAACCCCCATGCTGCCAATGCGCGCAACAAAGGTGCAGCATCTTGCCACTTATCACCAAGCAGTATTGCAACGACTTCTGGCGCAAAAGCTGCTACCCCCATATAAAGCGGGGCATTAATCGATGCCGTCATATTTAAGGTTTTGAGATAAATAGCTCTAACCCGTACCACATCGTTTTGAACTTGGGCAATTAGCGGAAAACCCACGCGAGTGATGATCGGGTTAATCATGAACTGCAGTTGCAAAACAAGATTGCGTGGCACGCTGTACAAACCCAGTTGCGCAGCACCCAGCAAGCGCCCACCGAGAAACAGATCGATTGACATATTGATCTGGTTGACGATGTTGTTTGCCACCATGGCACCACCAAAGCTTAAATACGGGCGCACATCTGCCATGCGCAAGCGCCACATAGGCCGCCAGCCGCGGGCGACAAACATCCACGCAAACGCAGTTCCGACCACTGCCGAAACAATGCTGCCCAGTACCAACGAATACACTCCCCATCCCAAATTGGCCGCAAGTAGTGCCGCAACAAATCCCAAAGCAGCAGAAGCGATTTCCAAAACCACCACTGGTCGAAAATCGAGTTCTTTTTCTGCCGCCATACGCACTTGCAAGCCCAGCGCGCCAATCACAAAAGTGGTGGCACTCAACATCAACAATGGCGTTAAACGGGTATCCCCAAATAACCATGCCAATAGTGGGCTGACAGCAACCACCAGCAAAGTTAGCGTGGCACTCAAAGCGATATTTAGCCAAAACAGGCTAGAGCGCTGTTCCTGGGTTACATCCTGGCGCTGCACAAAAGCGCTATTGACACCAAGGTCGGCAAACATACCGGCAAATCCGAGCACCACACTAACCATTGCCATGAGACCGTAATCTGCAGGCAGCAGTATGCGTGCGAGTAACGCAACTTGGATAAGTTGCAGCACTGCGCGAGATACCGCTGCAGTAGCCGTCCAGCGCACGGCGGAAAAGGTTTTACGTTTAAGGGTCACAGAGAAGTAAGTTTGAAATTTGTGAAAAAACGACAATTATGTTTATCAATCAACATCATCTTTCTACATAAGGTGCATAGTCACCGTTGTGAGGCGCTGCCACTATATTACTGATTATTTTGGCGGGTACACCAGCGATAACACAATTATCAGGCACGTCCTTAGTAACAACTGCATTTGCACCAACTATTACATTATTTCCTATTTTTACTGGGCCAATAATTCTAGCACCTGCACCGATTGAAACATTATTTCCAATAATGGCGAGGTTATCTTTTCCTTTATTAATATTATTACCAATAGTAACTTGCTGCAATATTGTACAATCATCTCCAATAACTACATATGGATGAATAATAATCCCGTTGGGATGTGGCAGAAATAACCCGTAGCCAATTTTTGTTCTATGACTTATTTCTACAAGTAGTTTATTTTGCAATTTATATAGTCTAGCAGTGGCGATGTGACTGAATAACTTGTAAGGCAATCTAAAAATATATTTTGGTTCATTTGAACTCATGAAATTACAAATTCTTAAAAGTAGAAGTAGTTGACCACGACTACTTTTGAGTCGAAATCTAAATCCAACTATTCTGCCGTAATTTCTTACGTCATCAGTGTATATTTGATATTTCAGTTTGTTATATGCACGAATCATTTTATTTTAAAAAACTTTAGAATACTTTGCACAATATGTTCACCCGTCTGCTTGTCCATGCCATAAAAAATAGGCAAACGAATTAAACATTCACTGTCTTTAGTAGTAAATTCATCATCTCCATGGAACCGCGAAAATCTGCTGCCCGCTTGTGCGCTGTGTAAAGGCACATAATGAAACACCGCGTAAATACCATCGGTTTTTAAATGCGCTAACAATGCCGTGCGTTCATCCAAATTTTTAGTCTTGAGATAGAACATGTGGCCGTTGTGCGTGCACTCTTGCGGAATCGTAGGCAATTCAATAACACAGTCTCTTGCCAAGATGCTTAAGGCTGCATGATAGTCATTCCAAATTGCCAATCTGTTCTGAGTAATTTTTTCAGCACACTCCAATTGTCCCCAAAGGTACGCAGCCTGAATCTCGCTAGGCAAATAACTACTGCCAATATCTACCCACGAGTATTTATCCACCATACCCCGGAAGAACTGACTGCGATTTGTACCTTTTTCACGAATGATTTCAGCACGCCGCGTAAATTGGTCGTCGTTGATGATAAGCAATCCGCCTTCGCCGCCACTGGTAAAGTTTTTTGTCTCATGGAAGCTGTAAGCGGCCATGTGTCCAATCGTACCCAAAGCGCGGCCTTTGTAAGTGGACATCATGCCCTGCGCTGCATCTTCAATAACAAACAACTTATGGCGATTGGCAATGTCCATGATTGTGTCCATCTCGCATGCAACACCGGCGTAATGCACCGGAACAATCGCCTTGGTTTTCAAAGTGATAGCCGCTTCGATCAAAGACTCATCAATATTCATGGTATCCGGGCGAATATCCACAAATACAATTTTTGCCCCGCGCAATACAAAGGCGTTAGCAGTACTGACAAAAGTGTAACTCGGCATGATGACTTCATCGTCAGGCTGAATGTCGATTAACAACGCTGCCATTTCCAATGCCTGGGTGCAGGACGGTGTTAGAAATGCTTTCTTGCATCCGAGCAGTTGTTCAAACCATTGCTGACATTTTTGACCATATTCACCATCGCCGGAAATTTTGGTGCTACGCATGGCGGCCAATACATATTGATCTTCGTTGCCGGTATAGGGAGGGTGGTTAAATGAAATCATTTCTTTCCTACGTAGTTCATAAAATTCGGTGCATTCTTGCCTACATTAAATAGTGGGTCAAGAATGGTCACGCCGTGGATAAATTCACCCCATAGTTGGGGATACTCTGGGTAATCTGCGTAATCGAACCATGTGAGTTTTATGTCACGCTCTTCAAAGAGATGTTCTTCAATGTAATCCTTAGCTGCAGGCCCCGAAATGTATTCGGTACCCCCTGCCTTCATACAGAGATCCACTAACCTTTCGGTTTTACCTTCGATAAGTTGATAATCCCAAGAATTACTAATCTTAGTGTTGATGCCGAGGTAGCCACACACTGCTTCAATCAACGCACGGTTAAGCACTGAGAGGTACGCATAGGACTGCTCAAGGTAAATGGGTTCAAGCCAAGCAGCTATCTCTTTAAAATACGGTGCACGGCGATAATTAGCCTCGAGCGTACGCCAGTGTTTTTTTTGCCAGATAGGGTTAGATATTTCAACATCGCGGATGCGTCGACTGATGTCTTGCCCTGTAGGAACACTTAACCATTCAACCCCATTAGGGGTTTTAATCTTATTGCGATTTCGCCAGTCATTTTTGGTGAACTGCATATCGTCGTAGAGAATGAACTCATCCACGGCAGCAATCATGTCAAAATAGCCCTTCCACGGAATGTAGTTGGACTGAAGGATCGCGATTTTTTTCATTTAATTACAATGCCTTTAGCATCATTAAACTTGATGAGCTTTGCAGGATTGCCCGCATACATTCCATATTGCTTTGTGCTTTTCCTTATGTTTGTTCCTGCTACCAAATATGTTTCATTTGCTATAGTCAGCGAGTTAATCATAATGATGCCGTTACCAATAAAGCACATATCCTCAATACGGCATTTTCCAGCCAACAAACATTTCGCAGACACATAATTGTGCGACCCAACGATTAAATCATGACCCAGTAATGTATCTGACCAAAAAATATTATTGTTCCCTATTGTCACGAAAGGCTCAATCGTTACATTCGTTAAGATAATGTTGCCTTCACCACATACTAAATTTTTCTTATCCACACTCGGGTGTATATAGTTAATCAGGCGATAGCCATTTCCCCTAATCGCTTCATACACTTTTTTTCTGGCTCGCATTTGACTGTAACCTATAGCGAGTAACATATTGTGAGTCGGTGATGGAAACTTAGCCTCGACTTGGCTCATGCCAACAATTGGTAATCCACAAAATTTTTTATCTTGTACGTAAGCATCGTCCACCGCAAAACCAACAACATTGAATACACCTTTACTCTCCACCGAAAGGTAGTAGTGCATCAATTTCGCAAACTCGCCAGCGCCAAAAATAACAACATTCATCTGCACACCTTACCTCTACTAAAGTTGAGTCCACGTCAATTTTGAGAAATGCACAAATTACTGCTCGAAAATCTCTCGCCACTGCCTAACCAAGTTTCCATAAGAGAAATATTTTTTTACTGCAGCCGTGTTTATACTCTTTGTTTCCTCATCCAAAACACTAAGTTCAAGGTCATTTATATCGAATATCTTAATATTTTCTTTTTCAAACAGAGACCACGTTGTATTGCTGCTCCTAACAAATACTTTTTTTCCAAGACCAAGCAAGGTGATTGTATTTCCAAGAGCCTGCTGTCGATTGTGATTGAAAATGGCAATATCAACAGTTGAAAGAAAAGCAAGGTATTCCTCGAATGGCATAAAGTTCGTCATTGGAACAAGTTTTTCGCCGAATTTATTTTTTCCATACTCAATAACTTTTTGAGCATATGACTGGTTTCCATAAGACAATGGCAAGAATATTTTTATATTCTCTCCCTTATACCTAATAAGGCTGTCCAAAACTTCGAAATGGTTATTAGTTGGATCAGCAGAGTTACCCACTTGTATATTTATAATTTCGTGAGCTTTGGATGTAATGTCGTAATCTTTATAAAGGTTGCTAATATATCCAAAACATTCATGGTAACGCCCCTTTGCGCCGTACCACTTTTTCGCTAACTCATAGTCACCTTCGATGTAGGTAACGAAATGCCCGATTTTGCCAATTACTGACGTCCGAATTTTTTCAAATTGATCTGCCAGAAATTTTTTTGGTCGGTTTTGATAGTAGTAAAGATCACCACCCCAGATGCACCAGTAACATTTTTTGAGCAACCACGGCTGGAGAAAAAGTAGTTGAATAATTTGCTTATTCCAAAGACCGTGGAGAATGATCTTTTCCGCTTTGTACATTGCGATCAGAAGAGTAAAAATTTTCGATATTTTGTCTATCCAGGTCACGGGATGATCTTGTGCCAACCCATATTCATATTTTTTTTTGCCGATGATCAAAAAATGATGTTTAGAGATATCAAAGTTTGCACCCACAAAATCTATAAAGGGCGGTATGAATTTGTCTAATGTAATGATATGAAGAATTCTAGAGTTCATCTCTCACCAATCTGAGAATACTCAAACCTTTCAGCTACAAACCTAGCGCTGTCGCCAGTACCGTACTGGCATCTTCCGCAATGCTTGATGCCGGAGATCTTGACCATAGCGTAGGGTGTGTTGGTAGGTTGTTGCATAAAGTTTGGTATTTGTGGAAAAAATGGTTGTTTTGCTGAGTGCAAACTGCTGCTCATCGCCCAATCGCAAAATACTCAATTCCAGCACTGCGCACAGCCTTCGGATCATAAAGATTGCGTCCATCGAAAATCACCGGATTTTTGAGCTTGGCTTTAATCACATCAAAGTCGGGGCTGCGGAATTCTTTCCATTCGGTGACGATGACTAGCGCATCGGCACCTTCGCAGGCGCTGAGCGGATCTTCAGCGTAGGCGAGTCTGGTTTCCTTTCCAAAAATACGCTTTGCTTCCGACATGGCTACCGGGTCGTAGGCGGTGACGGTGGCGCCTGCCGCGAACAGATCGGCGATGAGTTTGCGGCTAGGGGCGTCGCGCATGTCGTCGGTGTTGGGCTTGAAGGCCAGGCCCCAGAGGGCAAATTTTTTGCCGCTGAGGTCATTGCCGAATTGGGCTTTGATCTTGTTGGTGAGGACGTGCTTTTGCGCGTCGTTGGCTTCTTCGACTGCGCTGAGTACCTTGAGCGTGATGCCGCCATCTTCTGCTGCAGTTTTGATCAGGGCTTTGACGTCTTTAGGGAAGCAGGAGCCGCCGTAGCCACAGCCTGGATAGAGGAAGTGGTAACCGATGCGAACGTCGGAGCCAATGCCCTGGCGCACCATTTCAATGTCGGCACCCAGCTTTTCCGAGAGGTTGGCCAGTTCGTTCATGAAGCTGATACGCGTGGCGAGCATGGCATTGGCGGCGTATTTGGTGAGCTCGGCGCTTTTGACATCCATCGCGATGAGGCGGTCGTGATTGCGATTGAAAGGTGCGTAGAGTTTACGCATCAAGTCAATGGCTTGTTCGTCGTCGGCACCGATGACGATGCGGTCGGGTCGCATGAAGTCTTCTACGGCTGCGCCTTCTTTAAGGAATTCTGGGTTGGAGACAACGCTGTATTGGATGTTGTTAATGTCGCGCTTGCGCAGTTCTGCTGCGATTGCAGCATTGACTTTGTCGGCGGTGCCGACAGGGACGGTGCTTTTATCGACGATGACTTTGTATTCGGTCATGCGGCTGCCGATGTTTTGGGCTGCTGCTAGTACATATTTGAGATCGGCCGAGCCGTCTTCGTCCGGTGGCGTGCCGACTGCGATGAATTGGATCGCGCCATGGGCGACAGCACGGTCGATGTCGGTGGTGAATTGCAGCCGGCCCGCTGCGACGTTGCGACGGACCATTTCGAGCAAGGCCGGCTCGTGGATGGGGATGTCGCCATTGTCGAGGATGCGGATTTTTTCAGGGTCGAGGTCGAGGCAGAGGACTTTGTTACCGACTTCGGCCAGGCATGCGCCACTGACTAGGCCGACGTAGCCGGTGCCTACGATGGTGACTTTCAAAGCTTTGCTCGCATTGGGTCGGCTTTATTGCTTGTTGATTGGATTTTCATTTTAAGTGCTCGGTGACTATTTGTTGCTTGATTTAATGTTTGATCTATCAAAAATGCAGTGACGTGGTTTTGGTGGAGCGCACCCTGGCGCGATCAACGGCTGCAGTCTGGCGACTGCTTTCGCGCCCGGATGCGCTCTACAGAAACCGCTTCGGCTTGGATTTCTCCTGTATGAACCGAACACTTGTTGATATTCGTAAAAACATGGAGTATCACAATTTTCATGGCATTTCCCGCATATGTTTATTGAGACTTTAAAATATACTGCCATTAATTTTGTTTGTTAATATTTATTCAAGACCGCAAGCTGCACGGTCATCCAGGCGTATGCCGCAGTGCGTAAAGCCGTAGGTGCGAATTTATTCGCACTTTCAACTATTCTGTACGAGCTTGTGCGAATGAATTCGCACCTACAACAACATGGCATCCCCATGGGGATAATCGCCGATATTTTGCACTGGTCATAAGGCCGAAAGCCGCAACGCGTAGGGCGTGCGGTATGCGGTCTTGGCACGCACCCGGGCGCGACCAACGGCTGCAGTCTGGCGACTGCTTTCGCGCCCGGGTGCGCTCCTACAAGAATTACTGTTGCTGTCCGGCGTTTGCGGTTGAAGGCACTCCTACGGAATTCTTGTACTTGGCGAGTCCTGATGTGGGTGGGCACTTTTGCCCACCTGGACAGACACAATGGCGTTGGCAGAGAGGTTGATCATCTCCATTGATGTTGCAACCATTCGCCCCATCCACTTATCAAAAGAAAATATTAGAGTGTCGTTTAACGCGGCGATCTCCTCCATGCCATCGATAGTTGTTGCCAACGGTTGTTGGTTTCCGGATCTTGGCGGGAACCGCTATAAGCCGCATGCATGAATGCCAGAATAATTCCGAATATTCCCCCTCCGAGCGCACCTACCAGCGTGATCAATGCACGCTTCGGCTTGGATTTGAGTTCCGCAGGAACTGCTTTATCCAGTAACTGGATGGTGGACGAGTCTTTGGCTTCATCAATTTTGGCTAATTCGAATTGTTTCGCGAGTAATTCAAATATGGTTTCGTAATATTTTACGTTGCGCATACTACGTACATACTCGACCCCGACTTCAGGGATCTTGCCGGTGGGGACCATGAAGTCGCCTTCTTTGGATGGCCGGTTTTTTTCCAGCTTGGCCAGTTGCGCCTGCAGTCCGCGCAGCTCTTCCTGGGTACGCAGCAGATCCGGATTTTGGCCGGCAGCGAAGGTGCGCATTGCAGTCAACTGCACTTCTTTGGCTGCAATGGTGCCCTTTAGCTGCGCAACGCTGCTGATAATCGCCTGCACTTGCGCGTCCGGCTGGATCATGCCGGTTTTTTCCTGGGTGCGGCGCAGGGCGACTTCGGCATTTGCCAACTGGTCTTTGGTCTCTTTTAACTGCTTTTCAAAAAAGAGGCGGCGCTGCGATGCTTCGGTGATCGCCATGGTCTGTGTCAGTTTGTCCAGCTCATCGACATAAGCATTTGCCAAATCGGCTGCAAATTTGGGGTCTTTATCAACCACGTCAACGGAAATCAATCCATCCTTGCCGCTGACGATCTCACTTGCGGCATTCAGGCTACTGCGGGCGGCATCCATCGTTTCCGCTTTATATCGTTCTTTCAACTTGAAGCGCTTGATCAGATTGTCTGCAACGGTACGGCTTTCCAGGATTCCCACATATAAATCATTGGGATTTTTAATGCCGGCCATGCCGCCTACTGCACCAGCCAATCCACCGAGCTGACCCAGGATAGCCGCAGCACCGGAGCTCTGCTGTTGCGGCGGCATCATCTTGGCGGTACCGGTAAACACCGGCGTCATTAACAGACTGATAGCCATCGCCAATGCGCCGGTGACGATAGGCATGCCGATCACCAGTTTTTTGTGGTGTGCCAATGCGATTAACAGATCCAGCAGATGAATTTCGTCATCCGCATTAGCATCATGGTTCGCTTGCACATTGTTTTCCAGTTGTTCAGACATCTTTTACTTTCAAGTCGATACCGGGCTTGCAGCCCGGATTTCTGGAAGAATTTTTAGTTTTGCAGCACTTTGATGCCAGCCGCACCCAAGCCAAACTGGTACAGGATCGTTGTCCATTCCTTTAAGTTCTGGGTCCAGGAGCTGCGCACGATTTGTTCCGGCACCACCACGGTGTCGCCGGGGTTGACTTGCGCGCCGCTTATGCCGCTGAACCAGCCGGTGCTGCGCCCGCTTTGTGCGGTGCCATCGGCCCGAATCAGATACATCTCAGACTTATCCGCGGTAACGGTCGGCCCGCCCGCCAGCGCCAGATAGTCATTTACCGTGCGGCGCGGCCGGTAGATGAAGGCATTTTGCTGGAATACGGCGCCCAGAACATCTACCGTGCCGGGCTTGCGTGGGATATACACGCTATCGCCATCCTGCAATGCCAAATCGGGTAAATGTTTGACTTGCGCTTCGCCATCCGGCAACTCCAGCACGATGCGGCCCTCGGCCTTGATGGCGCGCAGTTTCTGTGCGATACGGCGCTGGCTCTCGACTTCAGCGGCCGCCGTAGCGATGATGTCTTTATCGGTAGAACCCGCCACGCGCTGCGTTGCACTGGTCTCCATATCGTGCTCGAAGCGGTCCGCGACTTCATTTAATTTTGCTTGCTGGGTACGCCTGACGGATTCGCGATTGAGCTGAGTTGCATAAATATAGCCGTTATCAGTGGCGCCACCGAGCCGGGCGACGAGTTCCCTGAGTGTTTCGCCTTTTCTGAGCTGAAATACACCGCTTTGCTTGACCTCGCCGGCGACGCGCACGTATTCATTCTGGATCTGTACTTGTACCGGGACTGCACCAGGGGCAAATACGCGCAGGATATCGGTCGGCTGCACCGGTATGCTGGCTAGCTGGCTGGTGATCGCGGATTTGTCGGCAACTAGTTCCACCACGGTCTGATAATTGTTATCGACGTTCTTTTCAACGATGATCTGTTTCGACTCTGCCGCCGAATCAAAACCACCCGCCCAATTGACGATGTCGGCCAGGGATGAAGGCCCTTTCAATTCAAATATCGCAGGGTTCTTTACGTTGCCGGTGAGCGCCACAAGCGGCCCCACTTCCGGGATGTAAATTACATCGCCATCGCGCAAAGCGACATCGCGACTTTTATCGCCACTGATCAGCATGTCGTAAAGATCGAACGAGGTAACTGTTTCCGTGCCGCGCTTTACCTGGATGTTGCGCATGGAGCCAGTGGCATCCGGACCGCCGGAGGTGAACAACGCATTGAGTAGCGTACTCATGGCGCTGAGCGTGTAGGTGCCGGGACGCACCGCATGGCCGACCACATAAATTTGCACCGCACGGGTCTGCGCAATGCTGGCAGTCAGTTCAAAGTTATTGAATATTTTGCTGACGGCTTTTTTAAGATAACCCTGCAAGTCGCGGTATTTGACACCCGCGACCTTGACCGAGCCGACGCGTGGAATGTAGATTGCGCCGCTTCTGTCTACGGTGGCGCTGATATCGATATCGACCATGCCCCAGCCGCGAATCTGCAATTCGTCGCCGGTGCCGATCACGTAGTCCTGATTGACTTGTGCGCCATCGAACGGTGCGAAGGTGGACGGAACATCGCTGAACAGATCTCTACCGAAGATATTCAGGTTTCTGCCCGTTACCGTTTCCACGTAGGACTCGAATGTGTCTTTATCCTTGCTGGCGGCCTTGGCCGGACGGGTCGTCAATGGATTCTGTTGCTGGCGTGTTTCAGGCCGCATGTTGGTAATGGACGGGCTAATGGACGGCAAACCTTTTCCAGCAGACATTTCCACGCCAGTTGGAATGCTCTGTCCACCAACACTCTGTGCCCATACCTGCGGAGACACCATCCCCAACAGACATGCAGAAAATATAAGCTGTTTCATGATCGGCTTGGCTACGAAATATTGCTTTTTCATGCTTATCTTTACTTGGTTTGATTAGGTTGATTCGTTCAATGCACTACGCACGTTAACTCTGTTATCCGATGTTCCGCACTTGTCCCGTCACGAGAAAACTGAACAAATATTGGAGCGGCCTTTGTAGGTTGGGCTGACGCTTTATCAGCCCAACATTCTGCGCAGAGTGTTGGGCTTCGCAAACTCAGCACCAACCTACTGATTCCGACTCGTTTTGCTTGGGAAGTGCGTAACCTCCGTTATTAATATGATTTTTGCCAGGTAACGCCAACTTCTCCCGGCCCTGTGTTAATGGAGATGGCGGATTTTTTTTCATCCCGCTGGGCGTGCCAGAGCCAACTGCCCACGGCATAACCCAATATGCCGCCGGCCACGACGTCGGATACCCAATGCTCCCTGCCCGCCACGCGGCCCATCGAACCGACTGCAGCCACTCCGTACAACCAGGGCGCATCGTATTCCTTTGCAAAAGGCGTGACGGCGGCAAAAGCGACTGTGGCATGACCGGACGGAAACGATGCATTCGAGCGGGACTGGCCATTGCCCACCCGCGACCAAGGGCCTGTCTCCTCTTCCGGGCGAGCACGGCCAACGATGTATTTTGTGCCAAGAGCCACGCCCGTCGCTGCGGCGACAGACTGCAGCGATATTAGCCCCGTGTTTTGCATGCGATCATCGCCCAGGGCGACCGCAGCACCTGCTGCGCCGACCAACGCAAACGGCAAGGCATTGCCGAAGTTACCCCAGCCGCGCATGACACGTGAGCCGACATGATTTTTCACGAATTGGTCTATTTTTTTATCGCTGAGCGATGCAACCAGTACCGCACCGGCAGCAAGCCCCGCTCCTTTCACCCAATCAGTGGGTGCGGGCAACGCGGAGGATGACTGGTCCAAACGCATCCGCATGGCAGGCCATGGATTGCCGAAGGTTCTTTCCGGCGGGTTGACAGCGGGATGATTTTGCTCGTCCGTACGTTCGGCAAAGTTGCCCAGGCCGTCAAACGTGGCCATGTCGAGGCGGGGATTTTCCAACATTTCGTACAGATCGCCCGGTGAGGAAACCATCTGTCCCACATCACGCGTCCATGGCGAGATAGCGAATCCGGCATTCGCTTGCGAGTCGGACGCCAGCATGGTGCCCAACGGGATTGAAAGGAAAATGCCCTTGTCGTTGTAGGGCGAAGCAACCGTGCCCGGCGATGTGGTGTCTTTGCCGTTGGTGCGGGTATACCATGCGCCAACTTCTATACCGGAACGGAAACGCCGCTTGAACTCGGCCCGCACGCCTACATCCTTGGCTAAAAAGCGCCCGACTCTAGCGGTGGCGGTGATGTCATAGGGCAGACGATAGTGCAGCGCACCTAGCGCGGTGACGGTCTGGTAATCCTGTTTGCCGAACCAGCCTTTAAAATCCCGCTGCTGCAGTGCATCGACAGATACATCCGCAGCCCAGCGACTGTTTTTTGGCAAATAAAGTATCTGACTGCCGACACCGCGGAACATTTCTTCATAAATTCCACCTGAAACGCGCGCGTACCAGCGTTCACTAGGCGTCACATACTTATTGAGAAGTAGTCGGTGCAGCTTGAGGCGATTGCCGCGCTTGTATTCGGCCACATCGCTGCGTACATGCGGCAACAGGCTGTTGGAAGCTTGCGTGACACCGCTGACGCTTTCGGCAAGCGTCAAGCCCAGTGCGCCATTAAGATACAGCCCTTCGCCCAGGCGCTTGTCGTAATTGGTAGCTGCCGACAGTTCATAGCGTAATGCGCCGCTGGGATCGTTGAAGAAAAAACCCAGCTTTGGCACCACCTTGAATCGGTTGGCCTCGCGATCTTCCGAACTGACCTGAACGATATTCCCATCCTGGCCCAGCAGTACGTCTAAACCTGAATCATCTTTTATGCCGGCCAGCATGCCTGCCTGTTCGTCGTGAATGATGTCATCCCGGTTGGGATAGCGCACCAGCACTGCTTCCAGAAATGCCCGACGGTCTATCTTCATGTCCAGATAGTCGCTGAGCTTTTTCATGTCAAAAAACTCATAGGTGGCGACGGGCTGTTCGAGCTTGGTATAGGTGATGCGTATGGTGCTGATTCCCATCGGAGCAAAAGCCAACGCGGTGCGGGTGGCACGCCCCACTGCACGCCCCAGGTTGGAAATGCGGTTATTGGTCAGCGTGAGATTGAGCGCATTACCCTCAAGCGCGATGCGGATATTCTTGTAGTCCTGCTTGACCAGTGCCTGCACCAGGGCGGCACCGTGGCCGGCATCATTTTTCCATTCAGCGATCGAAGGACGCGAGCGAGTACCTTTCTCCTGGTAATACGCCGGCTCGAAAATTTTAGGGATGAATTCCCTGTCGGAAAACGGAATGCTGACAAAGGCATTGATGCTGGAATGATCCCGATGCCGTGCCGCCTGAACACCCAGCCAACCCCAGCGATATTCGACACCTACCGATGGGCCTTTGCTACGTTGCCCGGCGTATGTCTCTGAAGCGCGGAAATCCTTGGCGTAATCATTTGCATCGTATTCTGCGACCAACGCCCAATTGGGCAGATTGTCGGGCCGCCAACGCGCGCCGGCAAACAGGCCATCGGGCCTTTTGTGGCCATAGCCTATGCTTGCTTCCAGATTCTTACTACGACCAAAAGTTTTTGTCGCAACTACGTACTGCCCCTTGAACAGCGCAGTGCCCAGCAGATCAGTTGCCCCTACTGCTACCGTAGGCAGCAAGGCAGTTTCGTCCCATAGCTTGAGCTTGGCATCAACCACCTTGTCTTTATAGCGCCCGTAACCACTGCCGAAACTGTTGCTAGCATTGGTAAATCCCGGAATGCCAGATATCGATACATAGCGGCCGGTCACTTGCAAGAATGGCAGCACAGTGGACGTTACCCATAACTCGCCATAAGGACTGTCATAGCCATAGCCCATACTGAAGGTGCCGTCGGCCTCAACTGACGCACTGGGCATGTTGACATAACCGGACTGTCCATTAATAGCTGGCGTGGCGCCGATGTCTTGGGTGAACCCAAAGACCAGGCAGCCGCACCAAGTATATTTGATTGATTTTCGCAGTACGGTTAACAAATTCAACAGCCCAAAAGAAAGCCCTGAGGTTTAACTCAGCACTGGAAAATCCAGCAATAAAAAAAGACAACGAAGTGTCTTAAAGCAAAAACTGAGGAGATGCATTGCCTTCTCGACACAAATTTTTATGCAACTGTATTTATTGTGATTGCACCGGAATTCGAGGCCAGCCTTGTGGAAGTAGCAAGAATGAAAACATCGATGACGACCATAAATAGTTACAAAAAAAACATTGTATTGACTTTAATCAACGCCGGATTTTAGCATTATTGCCCTCCAGAATAATAAATTTGTTTCCCATAAACCACATCCTCCACGCTATTACGGCGCAGTTCATCGTTGCCATGAAAAAACAAAAATGGGCATTACAGATATAGTCATTACTTTGATGCAGATCGGATCATTGCGTTTTTGGAAGCACCGATCAAGGATTGAGGTCGCAAGATTTTCTGGTTTCTGGACAATCTGAGGCCAGTCTTCTTGGAAATCGACAGTTTGAACCACTCGATACGAGAGCGCTTTGCGAGAACGGCAGGTGCTAGGCCAGCTTTCTCATTGCGACTTCTCAGAAACCTTCCTTTGTGAGCAAAACGGCTTAGTACAAAGTAGTGATAACGTATATACTTAGTAAGCACACCATTGAAGGAGATTGCGCCATGTCGAAAGAAGCTGTTTTCACAATGAAGCTGGAACCCGAACTGCGCGCCGACTTCATGGCTGAGACCGAGGCCGTCCATCGACCAGCGTCTCAGGTCATGCGCGAGTTGATGCGCGAGTTTGTCCAACGCCAACGCGAAGCAAGGGAATATGACGAGTTCCTGCGCCGCAAGGTCGATATCGCCCGATCCTCGATGCGTGCCGGCCTTGGCCGGTCGAATGATGAGGTTGAAGTCGAGTTCGCTGCACGTCGTGCAAGCACGACGAACCACGTGTGAGGGTTATTTGGACGCCAGAGGCGCAGCAAGACCGCGCCGACGTGTGGGACACCATCGCAGCCGACAACCCGCGCGCCGCAGTTCGAATGGATGAGCTTTTCAGCGACGCGGCAGCCAGGCTGTCAGAACATCCCAAGCTTGGGCGGACAGGGAAGATTCCCGGCACCCGCGAACTGATACCACATGAAAGTTATCGTCTGGTGTATGAAATCGAGCGGGAAACAGTGTGGGTGCTGGTACTGATTCATACGGCCAGGCAGTGGCCGCCAGTGCGAGGATGAACGCGACGCTTACCGCTGGATTCCAGCCTACACGAATCCTTAACGTACGATTTTTTCCGTTTTCTGAGACGTCCCCTTCTTAGACTGGGGGAGCTGGTGCTGCAGTCCACTCATTCTGTGCTGTAAGTACCGGGCTGCGAACCAGCAGCTGCACCTTTTCCGCGTTTTCCCAGCAGGTCTGTCGAAATGACGCGGTGATACGCGTGTCGCCGGCGGCGCGGTGCCAGAACTCGATGGCTGCTTGCGCTGCCTCTTGCCATACCGCCTGCTCGGACGGCATCGGCAGCTGGGGCGCAAATTGCCGTACCGGCAGCTCCACCCCGCGCACTGGTGCGTAGTACATCGGCAACATGTCGTACACCGGTGCCAGCAGCAATCCCGGCCTGAACGCCAGATTCCCATCATGCATGTCTGTATTGGCGATGAGTTGACCAAAATGCCAGACGCGCTGGATGTCCTGCTCGGTGGCCTCTTGGATAAGACCCTGCTTGCGTAATGCAGCAGCACCGGCCACCCACGGTTTTCCTGCCAGTCCGAACAGAGCGGCGTTCAAGGCTGCCCAGGAGCAGACCGCTGAGCGGCCAAAGGCGCCGTGCCGGTCGAACCGTTGAACCTCAAGAAACGTTCGGCCTCCGGCCTGGTAGATACGGCTGAAAGCCGCGTCGACTTTCAAACACTCTGACACTGTACAAAGGGCTAGGTGCTCACAGATCAGTAAGTCAGCCCACCGCTGGGTTCCCGGCGATATATCGGCCCCCGAAAACTTCACGATAACGTGAACCTGCACGCCGTCGATGAGCCGCTTCTCCGTGAACTTCGGAAATTCACCACCGGCAGAGGAACCGACAACACCAAGGTTCAGCGCGTCCTGAGCTTGAACCGAGTACGCAGCTTCAGTTTCGGCGTCATTCAGAAAATGGGCGCCCTCTTTCGCGTCATTCAGAAACCGGCGATAAGCGGGTTCACCAAGGATGTAGTTCCCCGGCTGATCTGCGCCCAGCACTGATAGCGCGTAGAGCACATCATCTTCCGACCAGTCGATTGGGTTTTCCGGAACCTGCAGCAAGCCGGCATGTTGGCGCGCGAAATGGCGCCCTAGAAAGCCTTGCGGGCGCATGTCGTCCAGCGGGTAGGGAATACCCTCGAACCACCCATCGCGCATACCCTCTAGCAGAGGCCAGCCGAACGGTTCCTGGAACAGTGCCGCGCAGCCTAGAGGGTAAATTGGGTCTATTGAAGCCACCTCGACACCACATCCTGCGCGGTCAATGCGAAATAATGGAATTGACTCGTTACTCCCTCTGACAGAACGGCGCGCCGCATACGCTGTTCGGCGTGCTTTGCCGCGGGCAACCACTTCAGGTCCGAGTGCCTGAATTGCCCGCATCATGGTTGCGCGACTTACTTGGAGACGATTAAGCAGCTCTCCGGCAGACATTTTGTGCCAAAGGCGGAGTGCCCGCAGGACAGCTGAAGGAACATTCATAGAATATTATATGAAACGATTTTTTTAAACATGAATAAGATTTAAATTACGGCAGGAATCCGAATTAAACGAAACAATTTATGAAACGATTAATAATTAAAATAATCGAATATGCTTTATAGCACAATTGGATTTAAATGCACTGAACTGCGGGTAGGTCATTGAACTGTCGGCCCATGGACAACATAGCGTTGGCATCAATGCATGTTGCCGCCAACTCGATTTGGACCCTGGCTGCCGATTTTGAATGGCCCATTTCAAACCTTTGAAACTCCACAGGAAGCCATCATTTGTTAAGTATGTAGGTGGGTCAATGAATTCTGGCAGAATTGGGTGAAAAGTGCATCAGCGCCAACATAAAAGTGAAAAAAGCGAAGAAAAGGCACTTTTAGGATGCCGCTCACACATGCAGAATAGGTATCATCCATTGACACAACCTAGCTGGCGGATAGCGCATCCTGATCCAAGAGATAACTTCCGACTCTACGCTGGCTGCGGAGGTTAGAAACAGTCCTGATGCCGGGCCGTACCGATGGTGTTGTATAAACAAAGCCCACTGCTGCGGCCGTGTACACGACGCATGATCACACCGCCAGAATGGTTGGGATATACGAACACGAAATCTGTCCTGCGATCATCTCTTCCTGTGTAATCCCCTTCTTGGCGCTTTTCATCGCGGACACGATGTGGCGCCACGCCTCGGGATAGCCCGCCGTTTCTTTCAACAGGTGGCGCTGCTTATCGAACAGATCAGCCCTCTTCAGCTGCCCAAATTCGACCGGAAAGATGGCGCCGGCGACGCACGGGGTGCTGGCGGCGATATTGAGTCCCTGCGGATCAAAATCCGTGAACGCGACCACCGACAGCGACGTTTTTGCCGCCAGCCGCCTGGCTCCGCCGGCCGGGTTGGTCGCATCGCCCCGGAACGCCAGAATCGGATTCTTATAGGGAAACGAAGATAGCAGCAGGCGTTCAAATCCCGTGAACGCTTCGAAATTTTCGATGACGATCAAACAGTCGTGATCGAGACTCAGGATGTCGCTGTCGTGCAGATCGATGGCGGAGTTGCCGATCGATGGAAAGCACTGATCGTTGATACGGGTAGTACCGTGCAGCCCGCGCAGAAGGACTCTGCCCTCGCGTGGCCCGCGTCCGGCGAACTTCTCGGCCGGCGATATCCCGGCAGCCTCGATTCTCGACAATCCGGAAAAGTCGAAGTTGACTTGGTCAGGATTGGCGATATGGTGGTACGACACCAGATAATCGCGGATGCGACGGCGGACGTCTGCGTCCAGCAACCAGTTCGATCCGATAATCTTGCCGAAGCCGCATTCCCGGACGAAAAATCGCGCAGCCTGCGTGACCGATGTCTTGTCGGTCCCCGACTGGTACACACGCACCAGCACCGTTAGATCACCCTGCCGCGTGTCAGCCATCGACGGACTCCGGCACTTTCAGCTTCAGCAGAAAATCGGTCAGCAGGTATTCGTCACCAACTTCCGCTTTCTGCGGCTCGCCAAATAATGTCGGCGGAATATCGAGGTTGCCATTCGCATGGCTATTGGACAGCATCTGGAGCCAGATGACGGCGTCGAACGCGAATACATCCCGGTTGCTGGCAAGCCAGTCCAGCGCGCTTAATCCACCCTCTCTCTCGGCCTGGTCGGAGAAACGATACAACGACGTCAGATAAGTTGACATCGGAATGTCCTTTATCTCCGGCTCGCCTTGGTCGACGATATCGTTCGACCGTTTTTCTTTTTGCGGCGCCAGTGCCGGCACCTCGTCCTTGATGGCGCTGATCATCGCCTGCAGCGACGCGCCATAGGCCTCTGAGCAAGGGTCGGGATAGGCGACCAGTTTAATTCCGGGAAATACCGTTGCCCATGCCGGCGGCTTTGGCATCGCGTCCCATGCAGGTACCGCCAGATCGGGGTGCTTGACCAAGTAATTGTCCAGGTTGATCAGGCGAAGCGCCTTCGGATCGATGCTTTCCAGCTCGAACAGAGTCGCTGACAGACGGGTCTGCACCTGGTACAGGCGGCTTTGGATTTCGTCGTGCCGGTTATACAGTTCCTTGCGCAACACGCGCGTCAGTTCTTCGGCCTGACCGGCTATTTCCAGCAGATTGAGTTCACGCACATTGCTGACGTTTTCAACCAGTTCCCGCGCGCGCTTGAGACGATTGCGGTTATACAGAATTTTTTCGTCCAGGCTGCCTCCGGTGAATCCCTGTTGCACCTCGATGAAGAACCGGAAGCGCTCGATGTCCTCGGTCATGCCGGAGGAAAAATCATCGCACAGTTCGAACACGGCACCGATTTTTTCAGCGAGCTCGACCGACTCCGCGCGCGTCAGCGCCTCAAGGTAGCCGATCACGGCGACTTCAAGATTGGACAGGATGTCCTGGTAATGCGTTGAGTTGCCGTAAATGCTGCGGCGGTTGATCGCCCAGTCGAAGAATTTTTTCAGCCTGGAATCGAGCCGGTATGAGCCATCGTGGGCCACCCGGATCGCCTTGGCGGCGACCAGTTTGGCGATGTGGTGGCTGGGACCCTCAGCGTCGAAATGCACGCCCTGCGGATTGGCATAAATCTGGTCAATCTCGTGTCGGCACAGCTGAAGTGCATTGATGAGCGCAGGTATCTGGTCGTTCATGGCATGCCTTAAAAGTTGAGCTGGACTGTTTCCGGCAGGTTTTCCAGCATGGGTTGTTCGATACATTCATCGAACGACTCGATCATGTCGTTGGCCCAATCCGTCTTGCCTGTGAACCGGTATTCGCCACGACTGGCATCGGTCGACTTGATCAGATCCTGTTTTTCGGCCCACTTGAGCATGGCAGCTGTCATGGATTGAACCGAATCGTTGCTGATGCTTAATCGACTGCACAACAGCTTGAGCGCATCGTTCAGGTTGGTGTTGGAGTGAATCGATTCCGACAGTGTGGAGGCGCGAAATAGCACACCACCCTGCGGCGCCATGCCGCCGATGGCGCCCAGACTCAAGCGAAAAAAACTGATCAGATGCCGTAGTTTCTTTTTGTGCTCCGTCACGGTCTCCTCGACGCGCTTGCGCACTTCGTCGTTCATGTCCTTATACGCCGGAAACCAGGTGCGGCCATTGGAGGTTCGAACGATATGCACGCCCAGTCCAGCCAGCAAAGTATTGATTTTTTCGATGTTGACCGGGTCATCCTCCAGGAACTCGAACAAAGGGGTTTCGGTGTCGGCGTTGACGAACTTCCCCTCGATGAACAGGAACATCAATTTCTGGATGGTGTTAGCCGACATGCTGGTTTCTCCTTTTCGCCGGGCTGCAGCGCTGTATTTCAAAGTCTGGCAAAATTTCATAATGGTTCTGGAATAGCCCCATCACACTTTCCTCGCCGACAGGGCTGGCCGAGATTAGCCGAATCTTGTGGTGCGCGAGCATCTTCAACAGCGCCCGCGAGTTGCCTGGGTCAATGGTGCCGATCTCGTCGAGTGCCCAGGTCAGCCAGACATCCGCGTCTTTTCTGACCCGGTTGACAAAGGCAACGAAGATCAGACACATGATCATGTAGCTCAAGCCATTGCTTGAAACATTCTTCAGTTCAGCCTCGTTGCTGACACGTTTTTCGGCGCCGTCGTCAACCATGATTTCCATGTCGATTAATGACTCGGGCGACTCCTCAAGCTTGCCGCCGGAGATCTTGTTGGTCAACGCGGATAGATTGTTGATCAGGTTGGCAGACGGCATCCCTTCGCAGTCGATCTCTTTCCATCTGCCGAAGTCGGACACCACGTTGTTCAGTTCGGCCCAGTACGCCACCCGCTCGACGCGGCCGGACAGGCTGATTGACACCTTGCGGATCGCGTCGAACACCATGTCGGAGTTCAGGCTGTTCTGCAACTGGCGTGAAAGACGCCCGATCGTTTCCTGGAAATCCTTCAGCTTGTCCAGATAGGTCTGAAACAGCCCACATGCCGACTGGCATTCTCCATTGATCATGTCGCGCGATTGCTCGGAGCCGCCGGCATACCAGCTTTTGAGCACGTTGATGGTTGCTTCGACCGTGCTGCTGCCGGTCGAATCGGAATACACGGACGGCAGACTCATGCCGAATTTGGCAACATGCGTTTGCTCTCCCGGGCGGTTGAACAACGCATGAATCGGCGCGATCTTTTGGTTGCGAACCACTAGCGCCCTCCTCATCTCAGTCGATGAACTGGCATGTTCGTTTGCCAGTGCCTCCAGTGTCATGCCACGGACATCCACAGGCTGAACCAGTGTGGTGCCCGCTTCTTCGGTTGCCTTATTGCTGCGGAACTCGTCCAGGCGTCGCAACGCCACCTTCGCACTAACCAGCCTCGCTTCCCGCTGTTCCTTGCGCTGCGTCAGGGAGACGACGATGCTGTTGAAGGCCTCCATCGTCTTTTGATGAACCGCCTCTTCAGTGGATAGCAATTCCATATCCGCCGTCATCGCCTCCATCCCGTTTTGCCTTTCAAGCGGACGCGTTTCAAGCCAGCGCGTGTATTTATCCACTTGCGCCTGCGACAGAAGCGCCTTCTCGTGCAGTGTCTCGTCCTTCGCTATTCCGGTTTGCAACATTTGCAGCGCGTCCATGTCCACGCCGCCCTTTTTCAGTTCGGCCGCGCGTGCCGCATTGATACCAATGAGCGTTTCTTTCTTGTTATGCTGTTCATCCGCCAGCATTCGCTCTACGCGCGTCTTTTCGCGCACGGCCCAGGCTTGCAGCTCGCCCGACTTCGCATCAAAGGTCGCGCTCAGCGAGCGGCGGCGAATGTTGTTTTCGGCGGGACGCTTGCGGATCGCTTCGGATGCCGCTTGCAAATGAACGGCTGCGCTGCTTACCTGCAGCTCGACTTCTTTGCTGCGCATCAATTTTTCTTCTTGTGCCGCCCGTTGGGCTGCGGCAATCGGTGCATCCATCTCGGCCAGAGTGCGTTTTTTCGCGCCCAGCTGGCTTTCGGTCAGATTGCGCCTCTTTTGCACCGCCCCCAATTGATCGGTCACTTTGGAAAGGTCTATTTCAAGCTGCTGCACCCGCAGCTTGTCGTCCCCGATCGCGACGCGCACCGCGCCGATTTCTTCGGCTAAGACATGCTCGCGTGCGGCCAGGGAGGAATCGATCTTTGCCAGGTCGATATCAATGCCATACAAGCTGTCGCCTGCACCATCAACGGCGCTCACCGGGGCCAGATCGGTATTGAGCAGGACGTCGTCGCGCACGATCTTGCCGATATTGTCGAGCCAGCCAGGCACATTCGCGCGCAAGTAGTGCAGCAGCGTGCCAGGCGCCGGCGAATTTAGTTTCAGCAAATGTTCATAGCGCTGCTCTTTTGTTTGCAGGTGCTTTTTTGCCGCCGTGAGTTGTAGATCGACTTGCAGGTGCTGGGATCTGCTGGCCGCGTGCTGATCCACCAGCGCCTGCAGCGACGTCTGCATGGCATTGATCTCGGCTTGCAATCCTGTTTTTTTATCCGTGAGGTCGCTTATCCTTTGCTCAAATTCCGGCGAAATTCCAATGCTTGCCCGCTGTTCTTTCAGCGCGGTCAGCTTTTCATTGGCTTCCTGAAGATTCAGGTTGAGCAATCCTGTTGCCTGATCGATATCCTCATTAAGCTGATTCTGGGCTGCGGCCAGATCGGATTGAATCTTCGCCTGCCGCAACGTGGCATCGTCGGTAATCAGGCGCTGTTCGGCGCGTAATGGCACGGCGCGCGCTTCCGACTGCTCATGCACCTTGGTAATTTCGCTGTCGTATTTCTGATTGATGTTCCCTGAAGCCTCCTTGAGCGCATTCAGTGTTTTTGTTACAGTAAAAATACGCCCTTTGATCAGCTGAATCGACGCCACCAACTCGCGCAGGGCGTCGATATCCTGGCGTTCAAATTCCGATTGCTCCCGATTGATCTGCAGAATCAGTGCATCAGCGCGCCCGATCTGCCCTTTCAGTTCGGCGATGCGCTTGCTTGTCGCCGCTGCGTCCAGACTATATCGCTCGCTTGTATTATTGATGGTGGCATAAAGCTGATCGATCTCTGCTTGTGCCGATTCAATTTCGATTCCTTGATGCCGGCTCAGCAGATTGGCCTTGATGGCAACATTGGTGAGGCTGGTGCGGGCATGGCCGATCGCGATATGGGCCGTGCTGCCATCGAGAAATGCCTGGCTCTGCTTCATCACATCCTGATAGGCGCGGAAATTGGCGAAGAACGGCTTTAGTTCCTTGTCAGTGATCGATGTCCTGATGGCCGTTTCGTCCGAGTCGTTCATGACCGAATACGCCATGCGCTTCAGAGCCATAAATGTGATGTCCTTGAAGAACATGGCGCTGGCGATCTTTTCAATCCCGTTCAGATTTCCTTTTTCAACCAGCCCAAAACGTCGGATATAACTGCGCATGTCGCCGCTGGTGCGCACCCGGTCGTTACGGGCCTGAATGATGGATTGATACTCCATCACGCCGATGGAACTGGTCGGATTGCGACGCAAGGTCTTTAGACGCCCGTTCAGATGGCCACTTTCGACGAAGCGCCCATTTTCCTTGAACAATTCGCCGGCATAAGGCCCATCGCATAAAACATAAGAAGGGCTATTGTTGCTTGGGCTGTAATACATGATGGCGAGCTTGACGCCGTCATGATTGCGGTATTCGAAGATCAGATAGGATGAATTGGAGTCGAAAATATATTCCCGGATTGGGCGCAGCACTTCGCCGGACGGCTTGACCATCTTGGAAGGCTGCTCGCCATAGAACAAGGGGATCAAGCGCAGCAACGTGGTCTTGCCGCGCCCATTGCGCCCGGAAATATGGGTGTGGTTGTCGATGTGCTGAATGCGCGCTTTATGCTTGACGTAGGAATTGATGACAATGACTTTGTTGAGTCCGCAGACGCTCGATATCACGTCATCAGGTGCTCCCGGATCGTCGGTAATCACATCTGTCTCGAAGGGTGTGAAGGGTGCGAAGAGCGCGCCGACTGGCGCCGCAGCCGACACTTCGAGCACGTCCCGGACTCCATCCGATTCAACTGCACGGTTTGTCAAATTCATAAAAATTTCCATTTAAAAAAGGATGGCTCAAGCTAGTACTGCTGGTTGGAACGATGACGTCCCAGAAGGAAGATGGCAAATAATTGATTTCCCGCTATCAGCATAATCGATGCTAAAACTGCGAAGTCAATAGATGGCTACGAACTGCATTGAAAGATGGACCTGATGATTTGTCGCAACGCCAGAAAATACCATGGCGGACGATCCGCTGATGCTGTTCGAATTGCACTTTTAGGTTCGGAGCTTGTCAAAAGTAAATTGCCCGTGGCAGGAGTTGGTTGCCGCCAACCCAGCGGGTCACTCATTTTGATTTACTGAAACAGGGAATACCATGCAACGACGAGATTTTTTGAAAGCGTCGGCCGCGCTTGCTGCTGCCGGCTTTCCAGCCCAGTCATTATTTGCTGCCGCAGCCGCGCCCAGCCCATTGAAATTCCTTGGCAAAGCGCAGGCCTTTGATACCGCCTGGCTCAAAGGGTACGCCCGACAACTGGCCGGGCAACCGTACCGTGCTCCAGAAAACCATATTCCGGATGAGGTCAAGAAACTGGATTGGGATCAATATCAAGCCATTAATTACCGCGCCGATCACGCTTTGTGGGCCAAAGATCAATTGCGTTTCCAGGCCAAATTTTTCCACCTGGGTCTTTATTTCAAATCGCCGGTGCACATCTTTGAATTGAAAAATGGTCAGGCCCAGGAACTGGCGTACGACTCTGCCATGTTCGAATATGGCAAAAGCGGTTTGCATGGCGGCAAGATGCCGAAAGATTTGGGTTTTGCCGGTTTCAGGGTAAATTTTCATACCGATCTTGAACGCGACGTCGCAGCGTTCCTGGGCGCGAGTTATTTCCGTGCTGTAGGTTCCGACTGGCAATATGGATTGTCGGCGCGCGGTTTGGCGATCGATTGCGGCATGCAGCGACCGGAAGAATTTCCGAATTTCATCAGTTTTTGGCTGGAACGTCCGAGCAAGGATTCAAGCAAATTAGTGGTGTATGCGCTGCTGGATTCGCCCAGCGTGGCGGGTGCATATCGATTCGAAATTCAACCTGCGGCAACCATGTCCATGGATGTCGAGGTTGCGTTGTACCCGCGCAAAACCATCGAACGTATGGGCATAGCCCCGCTCACCAGCATGTTCCAGTATGGCGAAAATGACCGTCGCATTGCTGCGGCCAATGACTGGCGTCGGGAGATTCATGATTCCGATGGCCTCTCGTTGTTGCGCGGAAATGGCGAATGGGTCTGGCGGCCGCTTACCAATCCCGCGCAGTTGCGCTTCAATAGTTATCAGGATGAGAATCCGCGTGGCTTCGGCTTGCTGCAACGCGACCGCAATTTCGACCACTATCAGGATGACGGCGTGTTCTATGACCGGCGTCCGAGCGTGTGGGTCGAACCGAAGTCCGGTTGGGGAAAAGGTGCGGTGCAACTGGTGGAAATCCCGACCGTCGACGAAACTTTCGATAATATTGTCTGCTTCTGGAATCCGGCTGAGAAGCCGCAAGCCGGCCAGGAACATTTGTTCACATATCGTTTGCACTGGGGCAGCAAGATGCCGATCGTGCCGCCGCTGGCAACTGTAGTGGCCACGCGCACTGGCATGGGCGGTGTGGTTGGCCAGAAACGCACTTATTATTCTTGGCGCTTCGTGGTCGATTTCGCCGGTGGCGATCTGAAGTTGCTAGGCAAGGACGCTAAGGTGACGCCGGTCATCACTGCTTCGCGTGGCAAGGTCGAAGTGAGCTCGGCGCGGCCGTTAGATAATATTCAAGGCTACCGGGTGATGTTCGATCTGAAACCGACGGATGCCAGCGTCGTGCCGATTGATTTGCGGGTGTATCTGGTTGCGGAAGGCCAGACCTTGTGCGAGACCTGGTTATATCAATGGACTCCACCGGCGATGGCGCAGCGTCAGTTTTAAGAATGATTTCACCTTTGTTCAGGAGCTTGGCTGACTCGGAATGTATTAACCATTTTGAGACAATCATTTTGAGACAACCAAAGCGTTTTCCGATGCAGTGATGACGCCTAAGTTCAAAAATGCTGTCGCGCGCTTGGCCGCTGCGGGCCTCCCATCGGACGGTTCAACGCTAGAATCTTTCTTTCTCCTATTCAGCAAACACATCGATGCCATTTCCCCACCATCCATCACCCTGCACTCCTCTCATCAACCCGTTCAGCCCGTTGTTTGCCGGCTGCAAGGTGTGGGTGAAGCGCGATGATTTGCTGCATTCCGAGGTGTCCGGGAATAAATTTCGCAAGCTCAAATATCCGCTGCTGGCATTGCGCGATCGTCGCGCGACTTTGGTGACGATGGGCGGGCCGTGGTCGAATCATTTGCATGCGCTGGCGCACGCTGGCGCGCTGTTGGGCTGGCCGACGATGGGTCTGGTGCGCGGCGCGGAAGGCGTGAATACTGCCACGCTGGATGATTGCCGGCGGCTCGGGATGCAGATTATATTTGTGTCACGTGAGGATTATCGGGCGCTGCGCGAATGCCCTGAACAGCGGCGGCGACATGTGACGGCTCTGGACGCGAACACAGACGATAGCCATGTCTGGCTGCCGGAAGGCGGCAGCGCGCCGGCAGCGCTGCGCGGCGTGGCGGAACTGGTGGACGAATTGCCTTTCATTCCCGATACGATGATGGTGGCTTGCGGGACGGGCGCGACGCTGGCGGGTTTGCTGGCCGGCTTGCAGGGGCGCGGTCGCGTGATCGGGATTGCGGTGTTCAAGAATGCCGAATATCTGCATCGGGAAATTGCGCGACTGTTGCGCCAGGCTGATTATCCGGCTTATGACAATTACACTTTGCTGACCGATTGCCATCACGGCGGCTACGCCAAGGCGCCGCCGGCGTTAAGGCAGTTTTGCGCTGATTTTGTGCAGGAAACTGGAATCCCGATTGAACCGGTGTATACCGGCAAACTGTTTTATGCGCTCCGGCAGATGGCGCAATCGGGCGCTTTCCACCCGGAGGAACGCATCGTCGCGGTGCATACGGGCGGATTACAAGGGGCGCGGGGGTTTTAGCGCTGCAGGACCGTTAATAATTCGTAATTATTAGCCAACATACCAACCAAGAGCGCAGTGCTGCGGTTTTGGTGGAGCGCACTCAAGTGCGCTCCACCAAAAAATGCTTCAGCGCACTGAGCCGTTCAGCACTCACGATTTATCAATGGGTATAGACAAAAACACCGTATTTACCGCATGTATTCATTGCGCTTATTAAAAATACAGCCAATAGTATATTTTCAATACAAGTAATCCACTGCTTGCTTAATTAGCTCCCATGAAGCTCTTGAGTTTGTCCGAGCGCGACGGTTGGCGCAGCTTGTTCATCGCTTTGGCTTCGATCTGGCGTATCCGTTCGCGGGTCACATCGAACTGCTTGCCGACTTCTTCCAGCGTATGGTCGGACGACATTTCAAGGCCATAGCGCATGCGCAGCACCTTGGCTTCGCGTGGCGTGAGCGAGTCCAGTACATCCTTGACCACCCGGCGCATCGATGAATACAGCGCGGCATCGGCCGGCGCCACGGTGTGGCTATCCTCGATGAAGTCGCCCAGTTGCGAATCGCTGTCTTCGCCCATCGGGGTTTCCATTGAAATCGGCTCTCTGGCGATCTTCATGATTTCGCGGATCTTGTTTTCCGGCATCTCCATCCTCGATGCCAGGGTCGCCGCATCCGGCTCGGCACCGGTGGATTGCAGCACCTGGCGCGAGATCCGGTTCATCTTGTTGATGGTTTCGATCATGTGTACCGGAACGCGGATGGTGCGCGCCAGATCGGCGATCGAACGGGTGATCGCTTGGCGAATCCACCATGTCGCATAGGTCGAGAACTTGTAGCCGCGACGGTATTCGAACTTGTCGACGGCTTTCAGCAGACCGATGTTGCCTTCCTGAATCAGATCGAGAAATTGCAGGCCGCGGTTGACGTATTTTTTGGCAATTGAGATCACCAGCCGCAAGTTGGCTTCCGTCATCTCGCGCTTGGCCTTGCGGGTACGCATTTCGCCGGCCGACATTTGCCTGTTGATGCTGCGCACGTCAGGCAGCGGCAATGCGACACGCGACTGCAAGGCTATCAGTTTTTTCTGCAACTCTTTGACTGCCGGCACATTCCGGCTCAGCACGAGGCTGTATGGATGCCTGGCGTCGACTTCGCCATCGACCCAATCCAGGTTGGTTTCGTTGCCAGGAAACACTTTGATGAAGTGGGTGCGCGGCATGCCGCACTTGTCGACCACAATCCCGAGCAATTGCTTTTCAATGTGGCGCACTTCGTCGACTTGCCCGCGCAACGTGTTGCACAGTTTCTCGACCACTTTGGCGGTAAAGCGGATACCCAGCAGTTCGTATGAAATGACTGCCTGTGCCTGGTTGTAAGCGTCAGATTTGTAAGCACCGCTGTCGTTGGCCTTGCGCATCTTGTCGAACTGGACTGAAATGATGGCGAATTTCGCCAGCGCGGCTTGCTTCAGTTGCGCGATCTGCTCGGCGCTAAAGCCGGCTGCGCCACCAATGCCGGCAATGCCGCCACTGCCCGGTTCGTCTTCATTGGCCTCGGCTTCGTCGTCGCTATCGTCTTCATCGTCTTCGTCCGTGCTTGCCGTAGCAGCTTGTTCGTCGGACTTATCCGGATCGACTAAACCATCGACGATTTCATCAATCTTGATTTCATCATTCGCGATTTTTTCTGCAGTGGCAATAATTTCGGCAATCGTGGTTGGGCAGGCAGAAATTGCCTGAATCATATCGTTTTGGCCGCCTTCAATGCGCTTGGCAATCTCGATTTCGCCGGCTCGTGTCAGCAGATCGCGCGCACCCATTTCGCGCATGTACATGCGCACCGGGTCGGTAGTGCGGCCAAAATCCGCATTGACAGTCAACAGTGCCACCTCGGCGCCTGCCTCGACCTCGTCATCGCTGGTGACGGTCGCAACATTGTCCGTCAACAACAATGACTCGGCATCCGGAGCCTGTTCGTAGACTGCGATGCCCATATCGTTGAAGGTACTGATGATCGCCTCGATGGCTTCCGGCTCGAAAATGTTTTCCGGCAGATGATCGTTGATTTCCGCGTTGGTCAGGAAGCCGCGTTCCTTGCCGAACTTGATCAA
Source organism: Gelidimonas diazotrophica (assembly GCF_055694025.1). Taxonomy (NCBI): domain Bacteria; kingdom Pseudomonadati; phylum Pseudomonadota; class Betaproteobacteria; order Burkholderiales; family Oxalobacteraceae; genus Gelidimonas; species Gelidimonas diazotrophica. Next base: position 1,589,976 of record NZ_CM146349.1, on the reverse strand, counting down.
GGCCAGCAATTTGCTGCGACGCTGCTCCAGGTCCTCCGGGGTCGCTTCGCTATCGGCCGAAAGCGCATCTTTGAGCAGGGCTTTTTCTTTCGCACTACGGCTTTTGGCCTTGGCTACCGATTTCAGTTCGGAGCGCTCGACCGCGTTTAGTGCGGCAACTTCATCGTTCTCAGGCTGGAATTCCTTCGGCTTGCGCCCGCGACGGCCCGGCACTTTGACCGAAGGCAGGAAATAGCCGGAGGTGTCGATCGCCGCCAGCGTTGCGGCATCGGTGGTTTGTTTGACCACCTGCCCTACCATTGGAGTCGCGTCCGGCATGGTTTCAGCTTGGGCGGCAATTTTGGCAGGCACAATGACTGTCTTTGCCTTGGCTTTCTTGGCGACTACAGGAGCCTTGACCACTGCAAGAGCAGAATCCGGATCTGCCGCCAGCTCTATGGGCGCGCTCTCGGTCAGGATTTCTTCAGGCGCTGCAACCGGTTCCGCCACAACGGACACGGCCAGCCTGGAACGTTTGGTGACGACTTTCACCTTGTTTGGCGTTTCGGCATTATCAAGTTCAAGTACATGGCTCAGCGTGCCTTTTGGCAGCGTCAATGGCGTCGAATCCGTGCGCTCAGTTTTGGTGGCGAGTTTCAGTGTTTTTGAAGTATTTTTCATTGCTTTAACACCAAGTCAAGACGAACTTGGTTACTTTCATGTACGAGGTGAATGACTCGACCCAATCCGGCTAATGGGGAATAGGTAGAGCTTGTAATATGTGTACCGTTGAAGATCACTGTGTTACCGCTCAACCACTTGCCACCAAACACGCACCGACAATCCGCGCTCCAGAATTATTCATTGGATGGGTGAAGATTAACGTCCCCTTGTGCCTGCTGGATAGGCCGGATCGATTTATAAGATGCAAAATTTCTATTGGTTTGTTTGGAAAGCAAAAAAGCCCGCTGATAAAAGCGAGCTGGGAATTCATTCCAAAAAAGATAATGACGAAAAGTTGGCATTATGCCGCTTTATGACAATAATTTCCAATACTTGGCTCGCATATCAGGCATTTTTTAAGCGCATTACCGCGCATATCATCATCCATACGTCGTATTTCGAGCCTGCCACCGCGTCATGCCATCGCCATTTTTGGCGGAGTATAGACAAAAACATGTGCTTACCCGCATATTTTTTAAGACTTTATAAAAATAGAGGATGCAGTATGTTTTCGCTTCAAAGATATATCAGGCATTGGAAAAATGTTCTGCCAGCGTCTCTTTTAAGCCCTGCTCGATCGCCGCTTCCACCTGTCTGGCCAGTCCCGCATCGCCGGCAGGATCGAATACGAACATCCGATAGACATCTGCCAGCGTCAATTGTTCCGGATTGGCGACCAGCACCCAGCTATCGAATCCTTTTTCAATGCGCCGGCCCCAGCGTGCCCGGCTTGTTCCGGCTTGCTCCGGCTTGACGCGCCCGACCCAATTGACGTCGTGCATGTTTTGCAGCAGGCGTTCTATCTCTTCAAAACCAAGCCGCGTCTTGCGCCGGATCGTCAGGGTGTCGACCACGGCAGTCGTGTCTGAAACGCGCGCACGATAGAGCACTTCGATTACCGACATCGCATCCACAAAAGCACTGCCGGGCGCGGCGACATGCCACCAGCGTTCGTACTTCACAATCGGCAAGGATGCGGCAAGCACCGCGCCGAACAAGGTGATGAGCCAGCAAAGATAAATCCACAACAAAAATATCGGTATCGCAGCCACTGCGCCATACACCAGAGTGTAGGTCGGCGACTGGCTGACGAAGCCGGCAAACAAGCGCTTGACGAGCTCGAATGCAATCGCGGCGACCAGGCCGCCCCAAGCGGCGTCGCGCCAATCGACCGGCCGGTTCGGCACCATCACATACAGCAGGGTGAACGCGCCGGCGGTAATCAGGATCGAAACCAGCGTATAAAACACCGCGCCGATGAAAGGCACGCTTGCCACCACATCGCTGGTGGCGGTAAATAAATACGAAGTCAGCGTCATCGACACCCCGATCAGCAGCGGGCCCAGCGTCACGACGGCCCAATACACGGTCACCCGCTGCGCAAACGGGCGCTGCGTCTTGACGCGCCAGATGTCGTTTAAGGTGCGGTCGACCGTCATCATCATTAGCACTGCGGTCACGATCAGCAGCACTGCGCCGACCGCCGACAGACTCTTGGCCTTGGTCGCAAACTGGGTCAGATAGCCCAGGATGGTATTGGAAATCGAACTCGGCATCAGACTGCCGGCCAGGTATGATTCGAGCGCTGCGCGAAAGGTATTGAATAGCGGGAAAGTAGTAAAGATCGCCAGCGCAATCGTCAGGATCGGCACCAGCGCCAGTACGGTCGTATAGGTCAAGCTGCCCGCCACTTGCGACAGGCGTTCTTCATGCAAACGGTTGCGCGCGAACAGGAACAGGTCGCGCAAGTCGGCCCAGGACATTCCACGCAGAATCGATAGGTTTTTCAGGGACATTGGCTGCGATAATTCGGTGTAATAAAGTGGTTACTGATGTTACGCACAAAAAAATTCGGTCCACGAAAAAAACTTCTTTACATTCTTTCGTGCTTTTCGTGTATTTCGTGGACAATGCCTTTCATGTCTTGCATGCAACGTGCGTAACATCAGATACTGATAAACCACAATATAATATCAAGCATGAATCCATCCAACATTACTCTGCTCGTTTTGTACTACTCCCGGCATGGCTCCACCCGCACACTGGCAGAATGCATCGCCCAAGGCATTGAAAGCGTGCCCGGCTGCGATGCCCGGCTGCGCACCGTGCCGGAAGTCTCGACCGTGGCGGAAGCCACCGCACCGGCTATTCCGGCTGCAGGCGCGCCCTATGTCGAACTGGCCGATCTGGAACAGTGTGCCGGTCTGGCGCTGGGCTCGCCGACGCGCTTTGGCAACATGGCAGCCGCGATGAAATATTTCTGGGACAGCACTGCAGCGCAATGGCTGTCCGGCGCCCTGTGCGGCAAGCCGGCCTGCGTCTTCACCTCGACCGGCAGCCTGCATGGCGGCCAGGAATCGACCTTGCTGTCGATGATGCTGCCGCTACTGCATCACGGCATGCTGATCCAGGGCTTGCCCTACACGCATCCGGAATTGATGACTACTGCCAGCGGCGGCGGCCCCTATGGCGCCACGCACTGGGCCGGCGCCGACGGCAACAAGACGATTTCGAACGACACCCGGCACCTCGCCATCGCCCTCGGACAACGGCTCGCCAGCACCGCCACTAAATTACAAAAATGATGCAAAACAACCTCCAAAAAAATTATCACCTCGGCGCCAGCCTCAGTCTGATCGCACTGATTGCCTTGTGCGTTGCCTGGGAACTGGTGCTGGCGCCGCTGCGCCCGGGCGGCTCATGGATGGTGCTCAAAGTGGTGCCGCTGCTGCTGCCGCTGCGCGGGGTTTTAAAGCGCGACAATTACACGCTGCAATGGTCGTCGATGTTGATCCTGCTGTATTTGATGGAAGGTCTGGTGCGCGCCACCAGCGACCAAGGGCTGTCGGCCACACTGGGCTGGGCTGAAGTAGCACTGTCCGTGATTTATTTCTTTTGCGCGATTTTGTATCTGCGACCGCTCAAGCGGGCCGCCAAAAAACTGGCGCGCGAAACCATCGAGAAGGCTGCAAAATGAACGATTTCCTCACTCACTGCCGCGCTGCAATTGGGGCCAATTATGTCTTGACCGAGGCGACTGACACCGCCGCCTATTTGACTGACTGGCGCGGACGTTTTACCGGCCGCGCCATTGCCGTGGTCAAACCCGGTTCCACTGCCGAAGTCGCTGCTGTCGTCAAACTCTGCAATCAGTTTCGCATCCCGCTAGTGCCGCAGGGTGGCAATACCGGGCTGGTGCTGGGCAGCGTGCCGGACGACAGCGGTGCCGCCATCGTGTTGTCGCTGACGCGCCTGAACCAGATCCGCGCGATTGACACGCTCAACAACACCATTACGGCAGAAGCCGGCTGCATCCTGGAAAATCTGCAACAAGCCGCCAGCAATGCCGAACGTTTGTTCCCGCTCTCGCTGGCGTCCGAAGGCAGTTGCACCATCGGCGGCAATCTTTCAAGCAACGCGGGCGGCACCGCCGTGCTGCGGTACGGCAATACGCGTGAACTCTGTCTCGGCCTCGAAGTCGTGACTGCCCAGGGCGAAATCTGGGATGGCTTGCGCGGGTTGCGCAAAGACAATACCGGTTACGATCTGCGCGACCTGTTCATCGGCGCCGAAGGCACGCTCGGCATCATCACCGCTGCCGTGATGAAGCTGTTTCCGCAGCCTAGGGCGCAGATCACCGCGCTGGCTGCAATGTCAACGCCAGCCGATGCGCTGCGACTGTTAACACTGGCGCAGGCGCATTGCGGCGCGGCGCTGACCGGCTTCGAATTAATGTCGGATTTCTGCCTGCAGCTGGTGACCAAGCATTTTCCGCAGATGCGCCTGCCTTTTGCGGAAAATCATCCGCAATATGTGCTGCTGGAATTATCCGATAGCGAATCAGAACAACATGCCAACGCGATGCTGGAAAGCCTGATAGGCGCGGCGCTGGAACAGGATGTCATTACAGACGCCATCGTCGCGGCCTCGATCGCCCAATCCAAATCGCTATGGAACCTGCGCGAACACATCTCGCTGGCGCAGGCAGCCGAAGGCAAGAACGTCAAACACGACATCTCGGTGCCGATCTCACGCATCGCCGACTTTATCCTGGCCACCGATGTGCTGCTGCAGCAGGCAGCGCCCGGCTGCCGGATGGTCACTTTCGGCCACCTCGGCGACGGCAACCTGCATTACAACGTATCGCCGCCGGAAGGTATCAGCGACGCGGCTTTCATCGCGCAACAAGCGGCGATCAACCTGGTGGTACATGACAGCGTGCACAGCTGCGGCGGCTCGATTTCCGCCGAGCATGGTCTGGGTGCGCTGAAACGCGATGAAATCCGGCGTTACAAGTCGGCAGTGGAAATGCAGATGATGCAAACGCTGAAGCAAGCGTTCGACCCATTGAACCTGATGAATCCGGGTAAAGTTTTGTAACCTCGTTCTGTAGCATCGTCCAGAGAAAATACTATGAACAGATTGCTATTGTTAGCCGCCCTGTGCGCGGTATCGGTACCCGCATCGGCTATTTACAAATGTAAAGCGGGTACGCAAATCACTTATAGCGATACCGAATGCGCCAACGGAACAGCTATCAAGACCGACGATACGTTTTCCGCACAAGCTGCCGTAGACGCGCGCCAGCGCCTGGCAACGGACAAGGCCGAACTGAATCGATTGACGCGCGAGCGCAATAAAAACGAGGCCAGCGAAGATCGCGCCCATGAAAAATTCGCCCGCGCCGCTGCCACCAGGCGCAAACAATGCGCGGTGCTGGAACAGCGCCAGCAATGGGCTAAAGAGGATGCTGCAACTGCGTCCAGGAAGTCGATGGAAAACGCCAAAAGTAAAGCGCGCCGCGCCGCTGAGAAATATACCCTCGCTTGCGGAAAATAATAAATCACAATTTGATGCGTGCGAATAAATTCGCCCCTACGGGAACAGGCGATAGATTTTCTGTGCACCACTCACGGCAATCATCACTATTGCGCCAGCCACGATTCCCAACACCGCGTTCAGCAGTGTCGGGGCCAGCGTTTCCAGCACGCCGCCAACCATCGGGAGTGTGCCTGAACTGAGCGCCAGATCGTGGATCAATCCAGTTGCGGCGGGTACGCCATGGGCAAGGATGCCGCCGCCCACCATGAACATCGCAGCCGTGCCGATCACCGACAGGCTCTTCATCATGTACGGCGCAAATATCAGGATGCCCCTGCCGAGACTGCGCTGCATTCTCAGCAACAAACTGTCGCCATCTTTTTGGCTCAAGTACAGTCCGGCATCGTCAAGCTTGACGATGCCGGCCACCAGACCATAGACGCCAATGGTCATGATGACCGCAATCACCGACAGCACGACGATTTGCTCGCCGAACGACGCTGCGGCCACCGTGCCCAGGGTAATGGCGATGATTTCAGCCGACAGGATAAAGTCGGTGCGCACCGCGCCTTTTATTTTGTCCTTCTCCAGCGCGACCATATCGACCACCGGGTCCGACAAGGCTTGCAGCAATTCGGTCTGATGGGCGTCGTGTTGCTCCTTGCCGCGCATGAAGCTGTGCGCCAGTTTTTCAAAGCCCTCATAGCAAAGAAATGCGCCGCCCAGCATCAAAAGCGGCGTTACCGCCCACGGCGCAAAAAAACTAATGGCAAGCGCCGACGGCACCAAAATCAGCTTGTTGAGGAAAGAGCCTTTTGCCACCGCCCAGACCACCGGAAGTTCGCGCTCGACCTTCACGCCGGTGACTTGCTGGGCATTCAATGCCAGGTCATCGCCCAGCACTCCAGCCGTTTTCTTGGCGGCAACCTTGGTCATCAGGCTAACGTCATCGAGGATGCTGGCAATGTCATCGATGAGGGCTAAAAGGCTGGATCCGGCCATGCTTGAGTTCCTTGGATGATAAAATTTTTTCAAACATGACGCGTATTTGCCATGATGGAGGCGGCCAAAGTTGACGTTGTCAGCGTTGTCGAATTACGTGTGTCAAATTGCAGGATTTGCGCGCGCTGCGCATTTTATCCGAATTCAGGCGATCCAATCCGCCGTACAAAAAGCGGCAGCCGGATGACGCTCTTGATGCCTGAAGAAAACCAGACATCAAAGACACCATCCGGCTGCCAGTAAAAATAATGAAAAAACGCGATGTTTATCGCTTATGCATCCTCATCGATTTCTGCCGCATCCACCGACTCCGGCCGCGCTTTTGCATTCGCATCCAGCCGGCCCAATGTGTTTTCCACTGTACGCTTCAATTTCTCTGCCGCACCCTGAACCGCCTGATGCACCGTCGCTGCTTGCTCGGTTACGGCGATTGGCTGATGGTTTTGCAGCCGCACTTCCATCAGGCAACGGTTATCGGCAGCGCCTGATTTTGGGCCATTGGCGTCACTCAAGTGGACTTCCACCCTTGTCACCTGTTCTTTGAAATGGCTCAGAGCGCCGCGAACTACGGTTTCAATGTGGCTAGTCAGTCCTTCATTGTTTTCGATGTTGCTATCGGTATTGACTTGAATTTGCATGGTTGCCTACTCCTGATACGGGTGGATGAATCGATCTTCCCGGCGCCAAAGCCGGGTCCGGCAATTTTTACGAGGACAGCAATGCCGGTTGTATCTTGCCCTCTTTTGCCATGTCTTTTACATGGCGCTACAAAATGCCATTTCAAGGTGCGGACTTAATCATTGACCACTGGCACTGTTCAGGGCGTTTGCGTAAAATTTCAATGATGTTAAGCTTGCGCAGAAACTGATTTTATACAGAAAGATTGCTATATATGCAACAAAAAGCCCCCCGCCGCACGCGCGAACGAATTCTGGAATTATCATTGCGCTTGTTCAATGAATTCGGCGAACCGAACATCACGACCACGGTGATCTCGGAAGAAATGAATATTTCACCGGGCAACCTGTACTACCACTTCCGCAACAAGGATGACATCGTCAACTCGATCTTTGTCCAGTTCGAAGAAGAAATCAACCGTCGTCTGGCGATTCCCGCCGAACGCCGGCCCAGCATCGAAGACGTCTGGCTGTATCTGCACTGGATGTTTGAGCTGGTGTGGCGCTACCGTTTCTTTTATCGCGACATGAATGATTTGCTGTCGCGCAATCGCAAACTGGAACTGCATTTCAAGCAGATTCTGGCGCAGAAGGTCAAAGTTGCGAAGCATTTGTGTGAAGAATTGCGCACTGAAAAGGCGCTCGAAGCCAGCGATGCAGCAATCGATGCGCTGGCCACAAATATGGTGGTGGTGGCGACTTACTGGCTGTCATACGAATACGTGCGCAATCCGCGCAATTATTCCGAACAAAAAGTAATGTCGGAAGCGCTGGCGCGCGGCTGTTATCAGGTACTGTCGGTAATTGAACCATTCTTGCGCGGCGATACGCACTCCCTGTTCGACAAGCTGTCGTCCGAATATCTGCAAAAATCCAAATAGACTTGTCTGAATTTCAAAGCTCAATTTCAACAATTAATTTCAACAATGAAAATGAAATCAATTTGCGTCTATTGCGGCTCTTCTGCCGGAGCCTCGCCGATGTATGCACAAGCGGCGCGTGCGCTGGCCCAGGAAATGGTCGCTGACAATATCGCCCTGGTCTATGGCGGCGCCAGCGTCGGCCTGATGGGTATCATCGCCGACGAAGTTTTGCGGCTCGGTGGCGAAGCCACAGGCGTCATCCCGAGCGCTCTGCGAGACAAGGAAATCGGGCATCCTGGCCTGACGCGCCTGCACATCGTCAAGGATATGCATGAGCGCAAAGCCATGATGGCGAGCTTGTCAGACGGCTTCATTGCGATGCCGGGCGGGATTGGTACGCTGGAGGAACTATTCGAAGTGTTTACCTGGTCGCAACTGGGACTGCACAACAAGCCTATTGGACTGCTGAATGTGGGCGGTTTCTTTGACGGCCTGCTTAGTTTCATGCAGCACATCGTCACCGAGCGCTTCCTGCGCTCGGAACAGGCATCCCTGTTGCTGGCGGAAACGACGCCCGCTGCGCTGGTGACAAAATTCAAGTCTTATCAGCCGGGCGATCTGAATAAATGGACGCTGCCTCCGGATCGCAATATATACCCCTGACGTGTATATCAATAAAACATGCAATTTACGCATTTTTTATAAGCGAGAAAAATAATACTCCATTAAAAATGCCGAAACTCTGGTAGGGGCGGGTTCCAAACCCGCCCTCGTATTTTGGCCACAAAAGGGCGGGTTCCAAACCCGCCCCTACAGACAGCGCATCAAGCCTCTAAAGCCTGCCGGAAATCCTCAACCAGGTCGGCCGTATCTTCAATCCCGACTGAGACCCGGATCAGCGAATCGGCAATTCCCATGCTGGCGCGACGCTCGGCGCCCATCTCGAAGAAAATCGTGTGGGCAACCGGGATCACCAGGGTGCGCGTATCGCCCAAGTTGCTGGCCGGAATCCCCAGTCTGAGCTGGTTCAGGTAATCAAAACAATCGATACCCTCTGCCAATTCGAAGCTGAACAGGCTGCCGCAATGGCGGAATAACTCGGTAGCAATGGCATGCTGCGGATGCGATGGCAGGCCCGGATAGTAGACAGCTGCGACCCGCGGATCGGCTTCCAGCATGCTGGTAATCGCCAGAGCACTGGCGCATGCGCGCTCCAGACGCAGCGCCAGGGTTTCGGCTCCCATCGCAATGTGATGCGCGGCTTCCGGGCCCAATGTAGCGCCGAAGTCGCGCAAGGCCTTGGCGCGCACCTGCGCCATGCCCCACTGAGTGGGTATGAAGCGCTTGTAACCCGGTGCGATATTCGGAAATGCAGTCCAGTCAAACAGGCCGGTATCGGTCAGGCTGCCGCCCAGTACATTGCCATGCCCGGCTATCGATTTTGTCAAGGCATTGACGACCAGCCCGGCCCCGACCGATTTCGCCTGAAACAGGTAAGGTGACGTCATCGTATTATCGACTACATACAGAATGCCGCGATCATGGCACAGACGGCCGATGTGCTTCAGGTCGGCTACTTGGGTGCGCGGATTGGCGATGGTTTCGACAAACACGATGCGGGTAGCCGGCGTCAACGCCGCTTCGATCTGCCGGACATCGGTAGCGTCAGCAAACGATACGTCGACGCCCTGACCATTCACCGTTTGCCAGAGACTGTTGGTATTGCCGAACAAAAAGGAAGACGATACAACATGGTCGCCCTGGCGCAGCAAGCTCTGGAAAATAGCGCCGATAGCAGCCATGCCGGTAGCAAAACAAACCGTCGCATAGGCACTTTCCATCCTGGTAATCTTGTCTTCCAGCGCCGACACAGTCGGGTTTCCTTGCCGGCCGTATCGGTAACCGGGCTGCTTGCCCTGGAATACGGCGGCCAGTTCACGCGCATCCTTATAGCCGAACGCGACCGAGGTATGAATCGGCTTGTGCAGCGAACCATGCTCAATCGGTTTTTGCCGATCGCTATGCAGGATGCTGGTGGTAAATCCGGTGTTTTTGAGGTCGGCCATATTAACCAATTTTAATAGTAACAAGCACTCCTGCCCCGGATAACCGGGACATCGTCGCAGGTGCAGTGATCAATCTGCGTGCGCCAGATTCAGGTTCAATTGCGAGCGCACCGCATCTTCGAGCAAGGGCCGCGGATTGTTGCGCGCCGCCTCGATGCAGTCCAGATAATCGCGCGTGATGTCGCCTGTCACATAGACGCCATCAAAGCAGGATGCCTCGAATCTCTTCAGGGCCGGATTGACATCCGAGATGGAGCGTTTTAACGCATCAAGATCCTGATACACCAGTGCATCGGCGGTAATCTCGCGGCAGACTTCTTCATCGGAACGCCCGAAAGCAATCAGTTCGTTACGGGTGGGCATATCGATGCCGTACACGTTCGGGAACTTCACCGGTGGCGCTGCAGAAGCGAAAATCACCCGTTTGGCACCGGAATCGCGCGCCATCTGCACGATTTCACGGCTGGTGGTGCCGCGCACAATCGAGTCATCCACCAGCAACACGGATTTTCCCTTGAATTCGGAGGCTATCGCATTGAGTTTCTGGCGCACCGATTTTTGCCGGATTGCCTGTCCTGGCATCAGGAAAGTACGACCCACGTAACGATTTTTGATAAAACCTTCGCGATACTGGATATTCAGCTTCAGAGCCAGTTCCATGGTTGCCGGGCGCGCCGAGTCTGGAATCGGCATCACGACATCGATGTCGCCCTGCGGAAATTGTTGCCGCACTTTTTCTGCCAGATACTCGCCCATTTTCAGGCGGCTGGCATACACCGATGCGCCGTCGATGATGGAGTCCGGACGTGCAAAATATACAAACTCGAACGCGCAAGGATTGAGCGTCGGATTGTCCGCGCATTGGTGGCTATGCATCACACTATCCTGATCGATGAAGATGGCTTCGCCAGGCGTGACATCGCGCAAAAACCGGAAACCCAAGCCTTCAAGCGCCACCGATTCGCTGGCAACTACGTATTCATTGCCTTTGGCTGTCTCATTGACGCCGATGCACAGTGGCCGGATGCCGTACGGGTCGCGAAAGGCCAGTAAGCCGTGGCCGGCGATTTGCGCCACCACTGCGTACGAGCCGCGGACCCGTTTGTGCACGGTTGCAACCGCTTTGAACAACGTAGATGGATCGAGCGAATAACCGGTGGTGGCTTCCTGAATTTCGTGCGCCAGCACGTTGAGCAGCACTTCCGAATCGGAATCGGTATTGATGTGACGCCGATCGTTTTTGAACAGTTCGATCTTTAGTTGTCCGCTATTGGTCAGGTTGCCGTTGTGCGCAAGAATGATGCCGAACGGCGCATTGACATAAAACGGTTGCGCCTCTTCTTCGCTAGCAGAACCGGCGGTCGGATAGCGCACCTGACCGATGCCGGTATTGCCCAGCAGCGAACGCATGTTGCGCGTGCGAAATACGTCACGCACCAGGCCATTGGCCTTGTGCATGATGAATTTATTTCCGTGATTGGTTGCAATACCCGCAGCATCCTGGCCTCGATGCTGCAACAAGAGCAAAGCGTCATAAATCAGCTGATTAGCGGGACCATGAGAAACAACACCGACAATGCCACACATGGAGGACTCCTAACAAATGATTCAAAATTTTACATGCCGCACGATATCGCCCGGCAAAAACTGCTGGACGGTGCGCGCAGCGCTTTCCACCAGCGGACTCAATAGTGCATCGGCCCAGAACGGCTGTTGCGGAATCGAGGTCATGCCGCACAGCAAAGCCACGGCGAGCACAATCACAACCCCACGCCCGAGGCCGAACAAACCACCCAAGCCGCGATCAATCACCTTCAGACCGCTGGCAGTAACCACAGAATCGACCGCCATCGTCAGTAACGACATTAACAAACGGGTGCCAATAAACAGCACGATAAAGCCCACAATCAAACGCAATGTGCCGCCGGGAATGATCTCCGGCAACAATAAAGCCAGTTTTGCGCCATACGCATTGGCGACAACGAACGCCGCTATCCAGCCAAGCAATGACAGTACTTCCTTGAGCAAACCTCGCATCGTACTGATGACAATGGAGCACAGCAACACGAACAAAACCAGATAATCGAAGATCGTCACAAGTTAGTCACCATCCGCTGCCATTCGTTGCCAGCGGCTGCTAGTTAATCGGCACCAGAGTGCCGCCGAAACCCAGACTAACCAGCTTGGCGCGCATTTTCTCGGCCTCTTCCTTACTGGCAAATGGTCCTACCCTGACACGAATAGGCGAGCCGGATTTGGTCGCGACTTTTTGCGTATACGATTTAATACCGGCACCTTTTAACTTTCCCTGCAATTCGTCAACCTTTTCCTGGCTTGCCAATGCAGCGATCTGCAGCGTGAATTTGGACGATACTTTTTCCGCTACAACGGTAACGGTCCGCCCTTCCAGAATGGCCCGAGCGCGCGCTGCCTCATCTGGTTTTTTAGCTTGCTTGGGTTCTGGCTTGGGTTCCGGCTTGGGTTCCGGCTTGGGTTCCGGCTTAGGCTCTGGTTTAGGCACCGGCTTGGGTTCTGGTTTTGGCTCCTGCTTCGGTTCCGATTTTGGGACGGGCTTGGTTTCCGGAACGGGCTTGTGCAGCGCGCCATCCACCACCGGCGCTTGCTGCGCAGCGGCACTGCTAGTTACGGGAGCTGGCGCAATTGCTGGTGCTGGTGCTGGTGCTGGTGTCGGTGCTGGCGCCAATTCGATAATTTCCTCTTGCTGGCTCAATGCGGTGGAAGCAGACACTGCCCCGGAAGACGATGCGCCTGCTGCTGCGGCCGGTGGCGCCGGCATGGCCGGGGAGACTGGTGCGGCTGGTGCTGGTGGGGTATCCACAGAAGGGATTTGGATGGCGATATCGCTTGGCACCGATTTCTGCTCGGAATCGAACAGCATTGGCAATCCGATAATGGCTGCCAGTACCAGAGCGATGGCGCCGATCAGGCGTCTCCGGGCCCGTTTTTTTTCAGGCAGTGCGGTGTCAGAAGATGCTTGAGTAGCACCGTCCGGCTGCTTTTTGCTGCGGGTGCTTCGGTTGCTAGAAGCATGAGAATTTTCTTCGGAGCGAGAGTTAAATTCTGGCTTGCCGCTAGTGGATTTCTGCTTTTTTGTACCAAGAAACGAGAACAAGCCCATACGGTAGATGCTAAATTCGTTAGTGAGTTAGTGAGATTCGGATTTTCGTGCAGTTAACACGCCGGCGACGGTCAAGAAAGAGCCGAAGACCACGATTCTATCATTCACACCTGCCCTGCTTTGTGCATTTGCAAAAGCTTCTGCCGGAGACGAAAAAGTATTGATGCTCGAATCTGCCGCCGCCCCTGCCTGATCATGAACGCCCGCCTGCAAGAGCTTTTGTTGCAATGCGGCAGCGGAAGCTGCACGCGGCAACGGCAGGTCCGTTACGCACCAGTGATCAACGCAAGGCTTCAGATGCGCGATGATGCCATCGATATCCTTGTCCTGCATTGCGCCGAATACTGCGTAAGTGTAGGGGCTATAACCCATGTTGCCCAAATTTTGGGCTAATGTCGCTGCCGCGTGCGGATTATGCCCCACATCCAGCACCACGGTCGGTTGTCCCGGCAAGACTTGGAAGCGGCCCGGCAAATCCACCAGCACGATGCCTTTACGGATTTCTTGCGCGCCCAGCGGCAAGCGCAAACGCAATACTTCCAGCGCTGCCAGTGCCGCCGAGGCGTTCAATAACTGGTTGGCGCCGCGCAGACTAGGGTAAGCAAGCGAGTTGCGGCGCTGGTTACGACCACCGAAATTCCATTGCAACTGGTCGCCGGAATAATTGAAATCGCGGCCGAATAGCCACAGATCGGCGCCAATTTCCGTCGCATAATCAATTAGCGACTGCGGCGGTACAGGGTCGCTGCAGATCGCCGCCTTGCCGGTCCTGAAAATCCCTGCTTTCTCAAAGCCGATTTTCTCGCGGGTGTCGCCCAGGTAATCGGTATGATCGATATCGATGCTGGTAACGATAGCCACATCCGAATCGATCACGTTGACCGCATCCAGGCGGCCGCCCAGACCGACTTCCAGAATCACGGCGTCCAGCCCGGCGTCGGCAAACAGCTTCAGTGCCGCCAACGTGGTGAATTCAAAATAAGACAGGGTGATCTCGCCGCGGGCTGCTTCGACCAGTGTAAAGGCAGCCATCAGCGCTGCATCGGTCACCATTTCGCCACCGATGCGCACCCGCTCGTTGAAAACCAGCAAATGCGGCGAAGTGTACAAGCCGACCCGGTAGCCGCCCTGCAGCAGGATCGATTCCAGCAATGCGCAAGTCGATCCCTTGCCATTGGTGCCGGCGACCGTGATGACGGCGGCGTCAAAACCAATATCCAGACGGGCATACACCTCTGCCACCCGGTCCAGCCCCATGTCGATGGTGTGGCTATGCAAATGGGAGATGGTTTCGAGCCATTGCGGCAGTGTGTGTAGTGTTTGGATCGACATGCAAAACTTGTAGGAAAGAGGAAACGTGCAATTGTAATCGCTTGCGTGACATTCCGCTCCGGCTGCTGGCTGGAGTTATGCGGTGCGTCCAGACGACTTAGGCCACCGCGTCTGCGGCCTGATTTTGCAACAACGCCAGGATACGAGCGATTTCTTCACGCATCTTGCGACGGTCGACGATCATGTCGACTGCGCCTTTCTTGACCAGAAATTCGGCGCGCTGAAAGCCTTCCGGAAGTATTTCGCGCACGGTATTTTCGATCACACGCGGACCGGCAAAACCGATCAGTGCTTTCGGCTCGGCAATCACAACGTCGCCCATGAATGCAAAAGATGCCGACACGCCGCCCATGGTCGGGTCGGTCAGGACGGTAATAAACGGTATTTTCTTTTCTGACAGCTTGGTCAGCATAGCGGTGGTTTTAGCCATCTGAAATAGCGACAACAAGCCTTCCTGCATACGCGCACCGCCGGTTGCGGTAATGCAAATAAAAGGCACTTTTTGTTCGATTGCGGTTTTCGCGCCGCGCACAAAACGCTCGCCTACGACCGAGCCCATCGAACCACCCATGAAATCGAACTCGAAACAGGCCACCACCACCGGCACCGTCATGATGGCGCCGCCCAGAACCACCATCGCATCGGTTTCGCCGGTGACATCGACGCCGGCTTTGAGGCGATCCGAATATTTTTTGCTGTCCTTGAATTTCAGAGTATCGACCGGCAGCAATTCCTGACCGATTTCATAACGGCCGCCGGCATCGAGCAAGGCATCAAGCCGCTCACGGGCGCGAATTCGCATGTGATGGTTGCACTTGGGACAGACGTGGAGATTGGACTCCAGGTCTGAACGGTACAACACCGCCTCGCAAGATGCGCATTTGACCCATAGGCCTTCCGGCATCGACTTGCGATTCGCGGAATCGGAGCGCTGAATGCGCGGGGGAAGCAGCTTTTCTAGCCAACTCATAGTGAACTCCTTGGTGGAATACTGCGACTTTGCCGCATAATTTTGTGCAATTTTACGCGTCTAATGCCTGACGCACGCTGGAAATGAAGGTTTGTACTGCCTCAGTGCAATGATCTGGCGGCGTATTTTCCAACTCTTCGATGATGCGACTGCCGATCACAACCGCATCCGACACCGATGCTATCGCCTTCGCCGTCGCGGCGTCGCGGATGCCGAAACCGACCCCAACCGGCACCTGGACATGGCGCTTGATGCGCGGAATCATGGCTGCCACCGCGTCCAGATCGAGGCTGCCGGAGCCGGTGACGCCTTTCAGGGACACGTAATAGACATACCCGCTGGCGATTTTGCCGACTTTTGCGATCCGTTCATCGGTCGAAGTGGGCGCCAGCAGGAAGATGGTATCGAGTTCCTGGGCTCGCATGGCAGCGGCGAACTGTTCGCACTCTTCCGGCGGGTAATCCACCACCAGCACGCCATCTACGCCAGCCGCTTTGGCCGCCAGAATGAACGCATCGGTACCCATGCGCTCGATCGGATTCGCATAGCCCATCAAAACCACGGGCGTTTTCTGGTTGGTAGTGCGGAAATCGCTGACATAACCCAATACGTCGCGCAAGCCGACGCCTTTCAGTAATGCGCGTTCCGAAGCACGCTGGATCACCGGGCCGTCGGCCATCGGATCGGAAAAGGGTACGCCCAATTCGATAATATCGGCCCCGCCTGCGACCAGCGCGTGCATCAGCGGCACGGTCAGCGACGGGTCCGGGTCGCCGGCGGTGATGAAGGGGATCAAGCCTTTTTTGTTGTGCGCCGCCAAAGCGGATAGAGTGGGCTGGATTCTGGACATGGTTGGACTCGCAGTAATGTGTTCGTTATCCGGCAGGAATGCGGTGCATAAACGGCTTATGCCAAATTTGCCAGCCGATTTCTGTAAAAATATTTATAGGGGAGTATGGCAAAAAATAGCCACTATTCCGCAATATTTTAAATAACTTTAAAAAATACGATGCGCAGTATGCATTCAGAAGAGAAATCCGTATAGTACGCATCGCAGGATAGTTGCAATTTTTAAAATTGCTGCAAAATCAATAAAAATCGCCCATCCGTTCGGCTACCGTATGTATGTCTTTGTCGCCGCGCCCCGACAAGTTGACCAGTATCGTCTGCTCTTTCGGTAGCGTGGCGGCCAGCTTGGCGGCGTAGGCCAGCGCGTGACTCGATTCCAGCGCCGGGATGATGCCTTCGATGCGACAACAGCGGTGAAATGCTTGCAGCGCTTCTTCATCGGTAATAGTCACATATTGGGCACGGCCGGAATCTTTCAGCCATGCATGTTCCGGACCGACGCCGGGATAATCCAGACCGGCCGAAACCGAATGGGTTTCGATGATCTGGCCGTTTTCATCCTGCAGCAGATAAGTGCGGTTGCCGTGCAGCACGCCCGGTGTGCCGGCAGTCAGCGAAGCCGAATGCTTGCCGCTCTCCATGCCCTCGCCGGCCGCCTCGACCCCGATCAGCTTGACGTCCTGGTGGTCGATGTACGGGTAGAAAATCCCCATCGCATTCGAGCCGCCGCCAACGCAAGCCACCACATGATCGGGCTGGCGGCCGGTCATTTCCGGCATCTGAGTCAGACACTCCTCGCCGATTACCGACTGGAAATCGCGCACCATCATTGGATAAGGATGCGGACCGGCGGCGGTGCCGATGATGTAAAACGTATTTTCGACGTTAGTGACCCAATCGCGCATCGCTTCATTCAGCGCATCCTTGAGCGTCCTGGAACCGGATTCGACCGGCACCACGGTAGCGCCCAGCAACTTCATCCGGTAGACATTCTGGGCCTGGCGTCTGACGTCTTCCGAACCCATGTAGACCACACATTCAAGGCCGAAACGGGCGCAGATGGTGGCGGTTGCCACGCCATGCTGGCCGGCGCCAGTTTCGGCGATCACCCGTGGCTTGCCCATGCGCCGCGCCAGCAACGCCTGGCCGATGGTGTTGTTGATTTTGTGCGCGCCGGTATGATTCAGGTCTTCGCGCTTGAGAAATATCTGCGCCCCGCCCTGCAGTTCGGACCAGCGCTTGGCGTGATAAATCGGGCTTGGACGGCCGACGAAATGCTTCAGTTCGTAGCGGTATTCCGCCAGAAATTCGGGATCGCTACTGTAATTTGCATAGGCTTCCTTCAATTCCGTGAGCGCATGGGTCAGCGTCTCGGAAACGAAAGTACCGCCATACGGGCCGAAATGGCCGTTGGCGTCCGGAAAAGGATAATTTTCCGCATGGAAAAGAGGGGTGGTGTCGTGTTCACTCATGGTTTTTCTCAATTAGTCGGAAGTGTCCGGGATGGCATCGGCCTGACGTACCGCGTCGATGAAGGCGCGAATCTTGTCGGCGTCCTTGATGCCCTTGCTGTGTTCGACGCCGCTACTGACGTCGACCGCGTAAGGGCGCACGCGCTGCACTGCGTCAGTCGCGTTTTGTGCGCGCAAGCCACCACTTAAAACGACCCGAAGCGCGAGTTCTTTTGGAATGACAGACCAATCGAATACCTTTCCAGCGCCGCCATAGCTGTCTACAAAGGTGTCGAGCAACAATCCGGCGGCATCACAATAATCCTGTGCGCATTCTAGCAAATCAGCGGCGCCCATATCCTGGCGTACCCGCAGCGCGCGGATAAACGGCCGTCCGACCGCCTTGGCAATGGCCGTGCACTGGGCCGGAGTTTCGTCGCCATGGAATTGCAACAGCGCAATCGGCGCTTGTGCGAGCACTTGCGCCACTTGTTGCTCGGTGGCATTGACGAACAAGCCTACCGCAGTGACAAACGGCGGCATTGCGGCAATCAAACGTGCCGCCGCTTCGGGCGCGATATAACGCGGACTACCGGGATAAAACACGAAGCCGATCGCATCGGCACCGGCAGCCACCGCTGCCTGCACATCTTCGCTGCGGGTCAGTCCGCAAATTTTAATTCGGGTTCGCTGGCGCATCGGGTCCAATCAGGTATAGGGCTACGCAATTAATATTAAGTAATTAAATAATTAAGCAGTGCAGGCAAAAAACAGTATTTACGCTGATTCCCGACTTATAAAATATGGTGCAAGACAGCAATCCGGCTAGAGTGTACCCGCCAGGATGCCGCATGAAAAGCCGGATACTTATTCAAGAAAGTATAAGCCTGAACGGTACTTGTATTTCCAGCTAAGAATGCGCTTGAAACAATACATTTTGGTAGGAATGGATTGGTGGTTTGGTCATCGCAAGAATGATAATGAAGGTATAAGCAATTGCTTTCCCATGTCCCATGTGTTGTCGATGGTGGAGTGTGCGTTCCTTGATATAACGCAAATGCGTACCCGATGCAGCCTTGATCTGTCGATCCTTCTCACTAACCTATAAGCTATGATCAGTCCCTGCACAATTCGCTTGTGGAATCCGGAATACTGCGGCATTGAGCTTTATCCCCATATCCGCCACAAGCCGGATGATAGTTGCCATAAGCGGCAGGATGCGCTGGCGCTGTAGGCGGCCAGTCGGGAACAATCTCATCACCTCGATATCAAAAATCACGATACTTTGCGTTTCAGGCCTTAGGTTCCAGACCCTGTTTCGTGTTTGTAAAATCATTCCTGCAGGTTAAACCGGATGATGCATGCACTTTTTGTAGATGATGACCAAACTACTTTGAATGTGCTCGCCGAAGCGGCCTCTGGTGAGGGCTTCACGACAGCTATCGCAACCAATCTGCAACAAGCGCGGGAACGCATGGCGGAACAGCGCCCGAATGTTGTGTTGCTCAATGTCTTGTTGCCTGATGGCGATGGAGGCGGAATGCAGTTGTTGCGCCACATTGTCGAGCATGTTACCAACCAGGTCATTATCATTACCGGCCTTTCCAGCGTCGAAACCTCGGCCCAGGCATTGCGCCTAGGCGCTGTCGGCTGCCTGATGAGGCCGATTAACATCCAGCACTTAAAAGCCATCCTGTCGCGCGTGCCCCATCCGTCGGCTCTCAAAAATGGCCTCGGTGCATTGCCGGGACGATTGCGCAATGCGGGATATTTCGGACGACTGCTGGGAATTTCTCCCGCAATGCAAGAAATATATCTCCAGATTGAGCGCGTCGCCCCTACCTCGGCAACTGTATTTATCACCGGAGAAAGCGGTACCGGCAAGGAACTGGTAGCGCAGACGCTGCATGATCTGAGCCGCCGGCATACGCATCCATTTGTTGCGGTTAATTGTGGCGCCATCTCGCCGCAGTTAATTGAAAGCGAACTGTTCGGCCATGAAAAAGGCAGCTTTACCGGCGCCCTGCGCGAACACAAGGGATATTTCGAGCGCGCCAGCGGCGGCACCTTGTTTCTCGATGAAATCACTGAAATGCCGCCTGAATTGCAGGTCAAATTGTTACGGGTCCTGGAGGCGCGCACTTTCATGCGGGTCGGTTCCGGTCGAGACATTGAAATGGATGTGCGGGTGATTGCCGCTACCAACCGCATTCCTGAAGAGGCAGTTGCCGACGGTAAATTACGGGAAGATTTGTTATATCGTCTGCAAGTATTTCCACTGTCTCTGCCGCCGTTGCGCGAGCGGGAGCAAGACGTTGGACTGCTCGCCAATGCTTATCTGAACGAACTCAATCAGGCTGAACGTTCCACCAAGACCTTTTCCTCGGATGCGCTTGACCTACTGAAAAAGTACCATTGGCCGGGCAATGTGCGGGAGCTAAAAAATTCGATACATCGGGCCTACATCCTGGCTGACGAGTTGGTCGATGCCAAAAGCTTTTCGCTGCAGCCGGTGAGGTTAAATATGGCAAATGATGCCGCCGGTCCCTTTCTACAGGTGCGCGTCGGCAGTACAGTCGCGGAAGTGGAGCGCCGGCTCATTCTGGCGACATTGGAGCAGTGCCAGGGTGCCAAGGAAAAGGCGGCAGACATCTTGGGAATCAGCTTGAAAACGCTCTACAACCGCTTGCATGAATACGATTCCGAGTGTGACTTGCAGTTCTTCGATTCTTCCGGAAGCAGCTTTGAGCAGCGCGAACGCACGCCCGGTATTTAACGCGGCGTGATTTTTTCAGTGATGTAAATGGCAGTCATTGCACGGATTGCGGTGCTTAATTTCTGATAAATCCCAAGTCCGCCTTGACGGAGACCGCGTGCATACGCCAAGGCCAGCAGATGTTCATCGCAGACCTTCGCAATCTGGGCCGTTGTTGCTAAGTTGACAGCGATACAGGTAGGTAATTCTGTAAAAGTAATTGGTCGCGATAGGAGCGGGGGTTACCTCCGCCCATCGCCCAGATCCCTGCTAGCGGAATTATCCTAAATTACTTTTACCCGTCGCCAAGGCCGGCGGTGCAGTTGCCTTGGCGGGATTTGGCAAAAGATGAATCCGCACGGTTATTGAGTCATCGACAGACCAAACAAATTATTCCTATGTGTTGCGCAAGCATGACGCAGGTCAAGCCAGCATGGACACCCGATGTCAGAATAATAAAAAACACCAGCACATAGAGGGAGAATAGCCATGACGACCGAACCGTACGCCCCCTCCAATCTCATCACGCCCCATCATAAAACCACCCCTAAAGTGGCACTGATTACAGGGGTGACCGGCCAGGACGGCGCGTATCTGGCAGAACTGCTGCTCCAAAAAGGCTATGTAGTGCACGGCATCAAACGCCGCACATCATTGCTCAACACCGGGCGCATAGACCATTTATACCAGGACCCGCACGAGACGCCGCATCGCTTCACCCTGCATCACGGCGACATGACCGACAGCTCATCCCTGATCCGCATCATCCAGCAGACCCAACCGGACGAGATATACAACCTCGCCGCCCAAAGCCATGTCGCCGTCTCGTTCGAAGAGCCCGAATACACCGCCAATTCCGATGGGCTCGGGCCACTGCGCATGCTCGAAGCCATCCGCATCCTCGGCCTGGAGAAAAAAACACGGTTCTACCAAGCTTCCACCTCAGAACTATATGGCCAGGTGCAGGAAACCCCACAACGCGAAACAACGCCTTTCTACCCGCGCAGTCCTTATGCTGTGGCCAAGCTGTACGCCTACTGGATCACCATCAACTACCGCGAAGCGTATGGCATGTATGCCTGCAACGGCATCCTTTTCAACCATGAATCGCCGTTGCGCGGGGAAACCTTTGTCACCCGCAAGATCACCCGCGCACTGTCGCGTATTGCGCTCGGTCTGCAGGATTGTCTGTATTTGGGCAACATGAGTGCCAAGCGCGACTGGGGTCATGCACGCGACTATGTTGAAATGCAATGGCTGATGCTGCAGCAGGAGCAACCGGAAGACTTTGTCATCGCCACGGGTTTCCAGTACAGCGTACGCGACTTCGTCAACGCAGCAGCCGTTGCGCTAGGCATGACGCTAGATTGGCAAGGTGAAGGGCAGGAAGAAACCGCCAGTGTATTAAATGCCGGGCCGCATACCGGCACCAAGCCCGGCCAGGTCATCGTGCGTGTTGATCCACGCTATTTCCGCCCCACCGAAGTGGAAACCCTGCTCGGTGACGCCAGCAAAGCCCACGCCAAATTAGGCTGGAGGCCCGCCACCACATTCGGGCAACTGGTCAAAGAGATGGTGCAGGCAGACCTGGACGCCAATCGCAAGTACGCGCTGATCAGGCAGAACGGTTTTGCCGCTTACGCGCATGGCGAATAAGGACTTATCAAAATGCCCAATACGAAAAAGTGCATCTACGTAGCAGGCCACCGCGGCATGGTCGGCTCCGCCATTGTCCGTACGCTGCGGCAGCGCGACTACAACAACATTGTCACGCGAACCCATGCGGAACTCGATCTGACCGACCAGGCGCAAGTGCGTGCTTTTTTTAACTCGGAAAAGATCGATGAAGTCTACGTGGCCGCTGCGCACGTCGGCGGCATCCATGCCAACAATACCTATCCTGCGGAATTCATTTATCAGAACATGATGATGGAAGCCAACGTCATCAACGAAGCCTGGCGCACGGGCGTGCAAAAGCTGTTGTTTTTAGGTTCCTCCTGCATCTACCCCCGCCTGGCCGAGCAACCGATCAGGGAGGAATTTCTGCTGACTGGCCCGCTCGAACCCACCAATGAACCCTACGCGATTGCCAAAATCGCCGGCATCAAGCTGTGCGAAAGCTACAACCGCCAGTACGGCACTGACTACCGCAGCGTCATGCCCACCAACCTGTACGGCCCCGGCGACAATTACCATCCGGAGAACAGCCACGTCATTCCCGCATTGCTTCGCCGCTTCCACGAAGCCAAAAGCACCGGCGCAAAAAAAGTGGTGGTCTGGGGCACCGGCACGCCGCGCCGCGAATTTTTATATGTAGAAGACATGGCTGAAGCGAGTGTGCATGTGATGGAGTTGGAACGCGCCACCTATGATGCCCATACCACGCCGACCTCAAGCCATATCAATGTCGGAACCGGGGAAGAAATTACCATTCGGGAGTTGGCAGAAACGATCATGCATACGGTCGGTTTCCAAGGCACCGTTGAATTCGACGCCGGCAAACCGGACGGCACACCCCGCAAGCTGCTGGATGCCGCCAATCTGGCCGGTATGGGATGGGCCGCACATGTCGGCCTGCCAGCAGGACTCAAACAAACCTATGAAGACTTCCTGATTGGAGCAAAAACGTGAAGGTCACCATACGTGATTTTTTGCCCTATAACCAGTCGTCCCACAAAAAGCGCAAGCTGCATTTGCGCCAGCATTTTGGAAAACGAACCGGGTAAGACGAAATACAACGTTGTGCGACGCAATCTGATAATTGGAAATACGCCATTGGCGAGGCGTAAAAATACGGAAGCGGGGATAAGTAATGAGAGTTTGAATCTTGTGCAGTACACCAGATAAGAATTGACAGGTTACGAAAAATGATAAAAGAAAGCGGATCAGGAGGAATAGCGCAGCGCAGCTACAACGCCCTTATTTGGAATTATATTGGGTCGGCTGTTCGCATGTCCTCTCAGTTTCTAATTGGGATAGTCCTCGCTCGACTACTTGGTCCGGAAGCTTTCGGGACTGTGGCTATCGGATGGTTGATGGTGGGCATTGGAAATTTGGTGGCAGATTTTGGTTTGAGCGCCGCACTGATCCAATGTAAAACCATTGCCGATAAAGACATTCGATTTGCATTTACTACACAAGTGTTATTGGGCGCGCTACTTACGCTGATCGGGTTTTTATCGGCAAATACAATCGCCATTTTCTTTCACCATGCTGATGCCGGCCCAGTTATACAAGCCATGGCGTTTCTATTTCTGCTGCAATCGTTTGGTCAGACGGCAGGGGCATTACTGCGTAGATCGCTCAATTTCAAGGTCTATCAAGGAACCAATATTGCTTCCTATTTGATCGGTTATCTTCTGATAGGCATACCTTGCGCATATTACGGCTTAGGCGCTTGGAGTTTGGTGGCAGCGCAACTAGTTCAGTCGTTAATTTTTTCACTAGCGGCGATGTGGCAGACAAAGCTACCCATGCGTCCAACATTAAAACCAACTTCACCTGGCATGTTGGCTTTTGGTGGCAAAGTAATCGGCGCCAATCTCGCTAGTTGGAGCATCAGCAATCTCGATAGTCTTGTGATTGGTCGTATGCTCGGGGTTGTAAGCTTGGGGATTTATAACCGAACCATGGTGTTGGTGGCGACTCCAATAAATACGCTCACAACCAGTTTGCAGGGTGTGTTATTCGCTGCAAGTTCGCGCGCCCAGTCCAATAACGTGCAACTCAAAAAAGGTTACTTTGCTGCAACAGCTGTGATTGGATTAATGTGCTTGCCAATAGCTTTTACGGTGGCGAGTGTCCCTGAAACAATCGTCATTGCGATATACGGAGTGAAATGGGTTGCTGTCATTCCGATATTACCTCCACTAGCATTGGCAATGGCTCTGAATGCCTTGCTCGCAATTGTTGGCCCAGTTTTGATGGCAAAAAACAAAGTTAGCCTGGAGTTGCGTGCCCAACTTATTACTACGTTGGTAATGGTTCCTGTACTGTATTTCACGGCGCAACAATCGCTCCAAGCCATTGCCTGGAGTGTGATGTGTATTTATTTTTTGCGCTGGACATTGTTAGCCAACGCCATCCTGGGCAGTTTAAATACAGGCTGGACTGATATGTTAAAAATACTACAGTGGCCGTTTGTGTGCGCGGTGATTTTGGCATTACTGACATTTTCTGCTGATCAGGTATTGCAAGGCATATCGCCTTTTCCAAGACTCATTGCCGACATCGCAACCGCTGCAGTAACTCTGTTTGTATTGATGGGACTATTCGGCAAGAGAATATTGCGGGGGCCGCACGGTGATTATCTCCTCGCCTCTGGCAGGTTGCCAGTCATGTTTCATCGTTTGCTAGGTGTTTAACATGGAAAAAAAATCTCAATCCATGCTGATAGTCGTGAGCTGCCTTACGGGTAGAGGTCCTACCGGGGTTGAAACGCATTTCAACCTAATCATGGAATACGCAGCCAGTAAAGGTATTGAGACTATATTGGTAATGCCGCATGACACGCATTGGCTATTGAGAAAACCCGCAAATGGGATTGGTCGACTGCTGAAATTGTTTAACCCTGAGTATTCGACGATATGGAACCGTATGGTTTCATATCGGAGGCTTAAAAGTAAGTTACGGTTTGTGCTGGCTAACAATGCAGGTCGCGTTATCACGTTGTATGCGCAAGACCCATTGAGTACCGCCGCGGCCCTGGATACACGGAAAAGCAGCAATTGCCGTGTTGTTGCTGTGTCTCACTTTAATCTTTCCGAAGCAAGTGAGGTGGTTGTAAAAGGGTTGACCACTGAAGGCAGCGCGTTGTGGCGGGAGCTCATGCGTTTAGAACGTAGCAGCCTGCCCAGGGTCGATCAACTGATCTTTGTTTCAAAATTTATGAGTCAGGTGGTTAACCAAAGGCTGCCTCAATTATCCCAAGTGCCCCAAGCTGTCATCCCTAATTTTTCATCAAAGCCGGTCGAGGCTAATCTTGTCGATGCGGTGCTTACCGGCGATCTAATCTCCATTGGTACATTGGAGCCGCGTAAAAATCAAGGCTACTTGTTGCAAGTGTTGGCTGCATGTAACAAGCATAAAAAAATATATCTGCTTACATTGGTTGGTAGCGGGCCAGATCGCGAGTGGCTGGCACAGTTGGCTGCAAGCTTAGGTGTGGGCGCACAAGTAAATTTTCTTGAGTTCATGCCAAATGCAGCACGTTTGATAGCGAATCATCGGATAGTTGTACATGCTGCGGAAATGGAGAATATGCCACTTACATTGATTGAGTCTTTGTCATATGGCCGACCAATACTAGCTGCAGCTGTCGGTGGTATCCCAGAAATATTCGCAGATGGTGAAGAAGGTCATTTCTGGAATTTGTCTGATCCCGAGGGAGCTGCTGAAATTCTTATAAATTTACTCGATAACCCGATGCAGTGGCAGCGCATGTCGGAACGTGCAAGGCTGACTTTCCAAGCTCGATTCCATCCTGACATGTTAGCAGCCAGATGGTTGAATACCATAATGTCGCTTACTGCAGGTCAGCATTATGCAAAGGAAAGCCAGTCGACTAACCTAGAGAAGAATTGTTAATGATCTAAGTTCTTGGCATATTAGGACATTCTATATTCAACCTGTTTGTGTAGAGAGAGATTTTGATGAATCTAGTAATTTCATTATTTATCGCAGGGGCTGTTGCAATATTCGGCAGCTGGCTAATTTGGTCTCTCTACCGTGCGCCTATGCTCGCGATAGGTTTAATCCTTACGATCTTCTTTGTTGAAACCCTTATGGGCTCGTCAGCTTCATTGAACGTCGGGGGCATGAACCTTTTTCTACCCGACTTGATTTTCGCGCCAATCGCAGTGGCAGCTATTTTAAGAATTTTCAGAAAGGAATTTTTTAGACCTTTGACGCTTGCATGGCTTTTTTTTGGAGGTCTTCTGTTTGTTAATTTTATTATCGGATTGAATGTCAATGGAAAAGCCGCAGGTGTGGATTTTAGAGAATATTTTTATTTTTGGAGTGGCAGTCTCTATTTTATGAGTTTCCAACTCCATAAACTCCCGTTTATCGCCATAGGACGGCACTGGGTTAAAGTCGCCATACTGTTTTCAGCTATAGCAATATTCCGCTGGGGTACAGATGCGGCGGGGTTATCAGACTGGACGGTAATTGGGGCAGGTACTCCGTTCCGGGTGATGACAGCACGTGAGGCGTTGTTTATGGCCTATGGGCTGATTATCCTAATGGGAATATCTCTAAATGGTATGCAATTAAAGTCATCACGTCTATTGCTACCGTTGTTTATTATTGTAATTTTATTGTTGCAACATAGATCAGTATGGCTTTCCGTCGTGGCAGGCGTTGGTGTGCTCTATTTTGTTACTCACGAGAAAATTGTCAAAAAAATCGCTCCAGTGGCCGGTATTTTTACAATTCTAGTTGTAGTTGGCGTATTCATGACAACGACTGATTTTGGGAAAAAAGCAATAGCGTCAATTGAGGACTCGGGCACTTCCGCAGCGCATGGAGAAGGCACCGTAGCTGCGCGGACATATAGCTGGACACAATTACTGAAGCAGTGGGATGGGGGCGGAGTGAAAACTCAGCTCATTGGGTTCCCATTCGGAACTATACATTCTCGCTACGAGAGCGATCTTTCTACACAAGCTGTGGAATACGCTCCGCATAATTATTACTTGGAAACGCTACTTCGGACTGGGGTGATCGGCCTGGCTACATTTTTGCTCATTTGTATATGGGCTGTTTATGGCTTATGGAAGAGAGGACGTTACCGCACTCCTGCCGCTGCGTACTCGGGAATATTTCTAGCGTTACTCGTTGCCGAAATCATTTACTTTATCCCCTATGGCGCAACTTATGAGCAAAGCATAATTTTTGGTCTCGCATTAAATCTGGCATTCAGTGTGTCGCCTATTCAAAAAATACGGCAACCGTTACAAGATGAACGCAGTGAGCATTACTACAATCCTAACGTGTCATGACCGGCGTACTTCGACATTCCAATGTCTAGAACAACTTGAATCCGCTGTTACAACTGGGGCGTAAGTTTGATAGCTGTGCTTATAGATAACTGGCGCATTGACAGCACTACCGAGTGGGTCTTTCAGAGATTTCCATGAATACATATTGTGCGCAGTACAGTTCATGATTTTCGAAACAGAGCATACGACCGGAAGCTGGTGAAATTGTGGTATCGCCCTTTTAACCTGATCCAAAAGGAACCACCGAGTCATGATGCCAACTGTAACTATGCCCGGCCCGCTCCATATAGGGATATCCGGCCCTATCGCAACTGAAAGCGTGGCTGGTTTTATCAAAGATGATATCGCTACGTTACCCAAGGGGTATAGCGGCGCACCGCTATTGGGGACGCTCATCGGGGCGTTGTTGGATCGTGGACATCACGTATCCGCCTATACCCTTTCGTCGAACTTGCCGCTGGATCTGCCACAGCCAATCATGGCGCAGGGAGAGCGGTTCAAGATTTACTATTGCCCAATGCGCAAACATTCCATGCGTATGAATGGTTGGCACCTCGGAAGAATCGTTGATTTTTACGGCTTGGAAAGACGCTATTTAGCACAAGCGATACAGATCGATAACCCCGATATAGTGCATGCGCACTGGGCTTATGAATTCGCTTTAGCGGCCATCGCATCCGGCAAGCCTCATGTGGTGACGTGCCACGACGCGCCGCAAGAAGTTTTAAAATATATGTCTAATCTATACCGTTTAGGGCATTTTTTCATGGCGCTCAAGGCGATGCGTGCGGCGCAAAAATTAACCACGGTATCGCCTTACATGTGCAAGGCACTTTTTCCATTGACACGTAAAAACATCGAAGTCATTCCTAACTCGATACCTCCGATGATTGCGCATCGAACACTTGATCCAGCAAGGCAATTGTCACTCACTGCGCCCGTTGTGGTGATGGTGGCGAATGGTTGGGGTAGGCTAAAAAATCCCCAGGCCGGATTGCTCGCTTTTGCAAAATTACGCGCCACTCATGGGGGCGCGCGCTTGAGATTGTTTGGCGCTGACTTTGGGCAAAGTGAGGTCGCCCATCGTTGGGCACAGGCGCAAGGTATCGCAAAGGGAATGGAGTTCGTCGGCAGGTTGCGTTACGAAAATCTTTTGGAGGAAATCGCTAAGGGTGATGTTTTATTACACCCGTCGTTAGAAGAATCGTTTGGCATGGTGGTCGCAGAAGCAATGGCGCTGGGTCTGCCTGTAGTGGGCGGCAAAACAAGTGGCGCTGTGCCCTGGGTGATAGGTGATGGCGGCGCGCTGGTAGACGTGTCTAACCCGACTGAAATCGCCGATGCTCTTAAAGCCCTTTTGTCCAATCAAGATCATTGGCGGAAATTTAGAGTGGTAGCACACCAAACTTCACAGGCACGGTTTTCACCTGAGATGGTGACGGCGGCCTATGAAAATGTATATCGGCAGCAGATTGAGGGGAGTAAGTCATGTAATTGATTGCCTGCATCTGGCTCAAAATTTTTCGGCTGGCAATGCCGGTTACGTCCATGTGCACAATATCATTTTCCAATCTATATCTAATGCAGGTTTGTTCGGGTTAATTGGCTGCATATTTGCACTTTTTTCCGTTGCTCTAAGAGAGCACCTCAGTAAATCGATCATTGTCGCTTTTATTGGTTCTTTTGTTATTAGATTTTTCGATGTCTGAAGCAGTTATGACGGTTGATCCTTTTTAAAAAAGTGATTTTTTATTAATGTATTTGTCATCTTGTACTTGTGCGCATTAATTAGATAAACAGCGTAGATAAACAGCGAAACAGGCAGGACAAAAAAATTATCTTGTCCCTCATCAGCGTCCGTCACTGGTTAAAGCATGAAACTTTCCGTTTTAATTACCTGCCACAACCGCAAAGCAACAACCCTTGCTTGCCTTGAGGCTTTATTCAAAAACTCGCTGCCTGATGGAAATATTCTTAAGGTATTTCTTGTCGACGACGGCAGCACAGATGGCACTGCTGACGCTGTGCGCGCGTTATTCCCCTGTGTTCATGTGCTGTGCGGCGACAGCAATCTTTTCTGGTGCCGAGGCATGCATAAGGCCTTCGAAATTGCCCTGCAGGGCAACTACGACTATTACCTCTGGTTGAACGATGACACGTTGCTGCGTCCGGATGCGCTGTTGCGTTTGCTTGAGTGTGAGGACGCACAGGGACAAAGGAAGCCGGTGATCGTGGTCGGCAGTACGGTAGACGCCAAAACCGGGGAGCTTACCTACGGCGGGGTGGTTCGGAACTCTAGGTTCAGGCCTACTACGTTCCAGCGGGTTGTGCCTGGCAGTGTGCCACAACGCTGCGATTCCATGACTGGCAACATTGTTTTAATTCCGTCGAAAGTCGCCCAGGTCGTGGGCAACCTGGATCCCGTGTTCGAGCATGCCATGGGTGACACCGATTACGCTTTACGGGCACGCCAACTAGGTTTCGAGGTGTGGGTTGGGCCTGGCGTATTTGGCACCTGCGGCAACAACCCGAACACAGGAACCTACTTCGACGGGAGCCAACCCCTTTCGCGCCGCTGGCGACTGATGATGAGCCGCAAGGGCTTGCCTTGGCGATCTTGGCTCGTGCTGACCCGCCGTCACGCTGGTCCCTTGTGGTTGCTGTACTTCACATGGCCCTATATCAGCTTGATTTTTGGCGGCCACCGTCGACGCTAAAACGATCCGAATTGGAGATAACACTTATGGACCACATTATTAATTACACTTACGTAATCCGGGGAGACGCAAAATGCTAAAAATTGCAATTGTCACCAACAGCCCCCCGCCCTACCGAGTACCCATTTACCAGAGAATTAGTCAGGCATCTGGCATCTGTCTTCAAGTTATCTTCTGTTGCGAGCGGGAGCCGCATAGAAAGTGGGACTTGCCACCTTTGAATTTTAATCACATTTTTCTCCGTGAGCGTTTTGTGAAGTGGGACGGACGTTGCATTCATAATAATTATGATGTGATCTCAAGCCTGACCAAGTTTTCTCCGGACGTGATTGTCACGACTGGTTTCAATCCGACTGACCTCTACACTTGTGGTTACGCATTGGCGAAAGGATTGCCTCACATACCCATGACAGACGGCACAGATATCTCAGAACAAAAATTGAGCTACTGGCATAGGGTCATTCGGCGTTTTGTGTTCGCGAGATCCAAGGCTTTCATTTCAGCAAGTTTCGGAGGACAAAAGTTATACGAGAGCTATGGCATCGCGGCGGAACATTGCTTTAAATCTTGCCTTTGTATCGATAATGCAGCGTTTTCTCCAGAACCGAAGCAAGAGGAAAAATTATTTGATTTCATCTTTTGTGGGCGAATTGAGCAAGGCAAGGGTCCTCTCTTTGCGCTGAATGTGGCGCTGGAAGTCGCCAAAACGCTAAACCGAAAAATCAGAATTTTGTTTGTCGGAGCAGGCAGCCAAGAAGAAAACGTCAAGAGAGCGGCGCCACTGCAACAGGACCTTGTGGAAGCTGAATTTAACGGCTTTGCGACGCAAAATGAACTGCCATCGTTGTACCGATCCGCTCGCATATTTCTATTTCCGACTCTTGGAGATGTTTGGGGTGTGGTTGCCAATGAAGCATGTGCCGCTGGACTACCTGTCATTGTTTCGCCCCATGCGGGCGTAGCTGGCCAGCTTGTACTGGATGGTGAAAATGGATACGTTTGCGATCTCAATGTGAGCCTGTGGGCAGAACGTGCAGCGTTGCTTTTGACGCATCCTGACGTTTATCAGAGGTTTTCTGAACGCAGTCGTTTTTTGGTAAGTGAATACACATTTGACAAAGCGGCTTCAGGACTCCTGGCTGCTTGCCACTTTGCCCTATCGGCGGACGAAACGGCCGAAGTTGACAGCCCCACTATTTGACGACCAGCAGAGTGGGGATCATGAAGAGGATTACGGCATCGTGTGCCACTCTTCAATCGACACATCCATGACTTTTTTACTATCGCTGAATCCGGGCAAATAGAAAGTTATGGGATGTCGTATTAATCTATTGGTAATGGCGTTTTCTTTCATTAGCTGAGAGCCAATGCATACCAGAATTGATGCTTTGATCTAAGCGATCAATTATCCTGTGCTAATCAACATAACGCGTTACCACGCCATTAAATTGATGTGACTGTCCGTGCTTGTATGCGCAAGTGAATGTGTTCGGATATAGCGGATATAGCACCGCATTTTTGCAGCCTAGCGCTGCATTTTTTATATGAAAACCCTTTCTTTAATTTCATATCATGAATTGACTGCCAAATATTCAATTTATTATTTGGCAATAAATTAATATAATTTTAAAAGCAAATTTAACATGTTATTTTAATATTTTTTTAGAGTAATAAATGTAGAAATAATAATATAAATTACAGATTCCCTACTCCCTAAGACGACCAGGGAGATTCACTAATAAAGCAAACCACGCCATAGATAAACACCTTAGAAATCGTGGGATTTTTGTGTCTTATTGTGCACATGCATCCGTGATTTTACTGATTTTTGGGATCAATAATAAATGGCGATTCAGTTGTTTTCCGGATCAATTTTCAATGAGAAAAATATTGACATATTATATATTTTTAAATAAAAAAATTATAATATGTCAATTGATTATATTGCAATTTAGAATTTTTTTTCAAAAATGGCTGAACTAAGCTAAGTGATGTTTATCAATAAAGTTCGATTAAATTAGTGAGTTAAAGAACTTTTAATGATAAATATGATAGTTTTTCCATTCAAATCACCTCGCGCCATGTTATGTACAAGCCTAACCGTTTTGCTTGCAGCCTGTGGCGGAGGCTCAGGCGGGGATACTGCCCAAAGCGATGCTAAAACCTTGGCAGGGAGCACCCAGTCCATAACACCCACGTCTTCAACCACAAGCTGGACGCCTTGCGCATCGGAGGGGGCTTTGTGCTCATTCTCCGGCTCACAACAGGTACGTTATGGTTTAAATGGGACTTACTTCTACAAGACTGCAACCAGTTCAATACAGTGCTCCAATGCAGTGTTCGGAGATCCACTCGTGACCGTCGAGAAAACTTGTGAATACGCAGCACCCCCAAGTCAGGTAGCATCCACAAGTCCGACAGCAACCACAGCAGCAAGTCCCACCACGACTACAACACCAACCACAGCAACAGTTGCCGGACCAACGAGCACTACATTTACTCCTTCCGGCCCGATTACCATCACCTCCGGTCAGACAATCACAGGTCTGCAGATCACAAACCCAAATGGTCCATGTATCCAAGGAAGCGGGGTGTCTAATGTGCATATTTACAACAACAAGATCGGCCCATGTGGTCCAGGGTCGGACGGTGTTGGCATCAGTATCGAGAATGCGCATGACATCAGCGTTGACCACAACTCTTTTGATGATGTGGCGAGTGGCCTCTATATCGCCTCGAGTACAAACAACATCGTCTTCGACCATAACTATGCAACTCGTGTTCGCGGGCCTATGCCGCGTGGTCAGATGGTACAGTTTAATAATGTCAACGGGAGCGGCAACCGAGTCTCTTGCAATGCGAGTGATCAGACGACACCTGGCTACAAGGCCGGCACAGAAGATCATGTCAACATGTTTCAGTCATCCGGTACGGCAGCGAGTCCATTACTCATCCAATATAACAAGTTGCGCGGTGGTGGCCCAAGCACCTCAGGCGGCGGTTTGATGGCTGGAGACAACGGTGGTTCGTATGTCACCTTCGATACAAACATCCTTGTCGATCCGGGACAGTATGGCATTGCAATTGGCGGAGGACACGACAACAAGCTTATCAACAACAAAGTCTACTCATCCGCTCATGCATGGACAAATGTCGGTACGTACATTTGGAATCAAAGCGGACCTGCATCTTACGGCCAAGTAGTGACTGGCAATCGCATAAATTGGATGAACAGCAATGGGGAGGCGAACAACTGGTGGGATGCAGGTAATTCCGGCCCGATCGCCATGAGCAATAACGTATTTGGAGATTCCACTATCGGATCCAGTATTTGGAACGAAACGTTTCCCCAGTGCGGCGCCTAACTATAATCACCAACCACGATTATAAGAAACGGCTAATTAACTGATGTTAATAAAATGGACTCCCCTCACAAAGACGGCATCATAAAGTACCACGCGTGTCAGACAGGCTGACGCGTACCTATCGGGAGAGGGAGTCCACCATGAATGCGACTGCAAAAGTAATTGGCCCGGATATTGTAGGAATGTATTTGTTGCCGTTAACCTGGATAGGCATAGCACAACGGCTCTGAAGCGTAGACTGACAAAGAAAGCAGTATTGTCAGACTAAAGAAGAAGCTAAGACATATAAATATCTTCGTCAATTGCGCGCTAACATCCTGACGATCAATTGCTTGGCAATGCCTATAGTGAAAAGTGTATTGCAGATCAAATAGCGCTTATATAACCGGCGTGGCTCGGTCAAGAGGCGATAAAGCCATTCCAAACCCTTACGCTGCATCCACAATGGCGCCCGTTTTATTGCCCCGGAATGGTAATCGAAAGCGGCCCCTACCCCAATCATTACAGCATTTATCCGGCCGCGATGTGTCGCCATCCATTTTTCTTGCGTTGGACACCCCAGCCCTATGAATACAACATGCGCGCCAGAGCGATTGATCATCTCCACTTCCGACTCATCCTCCAACTGGGAAAGAGGTCGAAAAGGCGGGGAGTACATGCCGCCCACATCCAGGCGTTCGAAATGCTTGGAAATAGATGCACGCAACTTTGCCAAAGTCTCCTCCGTACTACCGTAGAAGAACACGGTCTGACCAAGTCGCTCTGCCTCCCCCAGATAGCGCCACATCAAATCCGGCCCATTAATCCGCTCTTGCACTGGAAAGCCCAACCGGCGCAAAGCCCAAGCGACAGGAGCGCCGTCTGGCGTAGACATATCAGCGTCATTCACCACCATTTTGAACTCAGTGTCTAGCGTTGTTGTAACCACCGAATGGACATTGCAAACGCAGACATAACGAGACTCGTGCGCTGCACCCCATGTAACGATTTGTGTGATTGCATCGTTCCAGGACAAGGCATCAATACTGGCGCCAAGAACGGCCGGGCCTTTACGCAACATGACGATCTCCCTGTGCTGTCGCAATTGCATCTTCATATATTTCGATGAGCATTTGGTAGTTGCGCTCTGGCGTATATTTCGCCTCGTATTCAGCGTGCGCCGCTTGCCCCATCCTCAGCATTTCGTCGGGATGTAACTCCGCCCATGCAATCTTTGCAGCAAGGTCAGTCGCATCACCGGGGTTGAACAATAAACCTGTGACACCATCTTGGATGATATCAACAAGCGCGCCAAGTCGGCTGGCGATAACGGGCAGGCCGCACGAGAACGCCTCAACAATAGTCCGCGGCGAATTCTCATAGCAGATACTCGATACAACTAAGAATAGCGCCGAACGCATCCGGTCCATGATGTCTTCAAGAGATATGAAGCCCAAATACTGTTCACCAAAAGATTCTGCTGCCAGCGCCACCAATGGGCCGTTACCTATGACTTCAATGCGGGTGGTACTTAAAATATTCACAGCCTCCGCTAGCACGTCGAGTCCTTTCTCGGTGGAGAGCCTCCCAACGAATAGCCCGCCACGACGAGAATTCCAGTTAGGAAGCGCGCCAGATGCAACGAAGTTAGGCTTGATACGAATCCGTTCGGCAGATAGTCCACCCTCGATAAATTTGTCCCGGCAGAAGGTGTTTAACGCGATATAGCGCGTTACTTTTTCACTGTACGTTCCGATTAGCCGATGGGCGCTTAACATGCCGGCAGCGACTACCGACTGAATGACAGATTCGCGATAGCACTTTCGTGTGACCGCGCGCCAAGGCAATCTGCCGAGGCAGTCTTCGCACACTTTGCCTTCACGTAAGAACATCGCCTGCGGACAGATGAGACGGAAGTTATGCAAAGTCTGCACCACGGGAATCTGCTTGCGATCCGCCATCCAGTACAGCGCTGGTGAAATCAACGGAAAGGTATTGTGTGCATGAATCAGATCCGGTCGAAAAATTTCGCATGCACTCTTCATCTGGCCTACGGATCGTTGCGACCAGATGGTTGATACAGCCGCTACCGCCCGCGACATGTGCGCGAGCTCATCGTTGTGCCGTCGATAAAGTTCGACTGTATGACCGTACGCACGTAGCAGCGCGATCTCTGCATCAACAACGGTATCTTCTCCGCCCCGATGCTGGTAACCATTATGCGCGAATAGAATTTTCATGAAGAAGGTGGGCAAGAATGTTGTTGGAGAACCGGGCGGGTATATTTTTAATGCGTGTGCTTTGTATAGTAGATCCCTCTGTCCAGATAAATTTTTATCAGATACACCAAGCCGCGTGCCAGATTGCGTTGTCCAATCTCGACGTATAGCCGGTTCGGGTCGCTCTGCGCATGACCGGCTTTAGGTCGCCTGTAAAAATTTTCCGCTTGCTTCGCTCACTGCCAGCTTCTTCTTTTCATAACTGGGTATATCTAAAATTTTTGTCCGGATTTCGAAATCCACTTTAGACACTACCTGTGTCAGCGCAGGGTCAACATAAGTAATAACAATTCAAGACATAATGTGCGTTTTTTTTGCAATACGGAATTTTCCGAATACTCTCCAATTTCAATTCCGTCCAGTAGCACTTCTAAAAAATATGCGGACGTTAACAATGGCAGTTGATCATTATCGACATGTGCCATTCTTAAATAATCTTTACTATATCTACTGCTCCATAATAATTTAAGCTGACTTAAAATTCTAGTTGGCTCCCACTCATAAACCAGAATAGCGAGTTGCACAATAAAATGACATGCATCGAAAAGAGGGATTCCATGGATAAAACCTTTCTCCCAATCGTAAACGAATAAACCGTTTTTACTATCTCTTGTGTAATGACGAATATTCCATGGAACAAAATCACCATGCACAGTGCATTGATGAATAGGTTTTATGGGAGATGCCATCAAAATGGCAAGCGTTTCATGGAGTACATTAAACTGCGCCGCAGGCACGTTTCCCTTAATTTCCTGCACGCGTCTTATCCAGTTCCGCTGAATAATGAAGTCCTGGGGAAAAAGTATTTCTTCTTCTTCAAGTAGGACACGAAAAAAATCCCAATGCTGCTTGTCCAAGCTGTTTCCAGAGAGAAAAGGTGGCCCTGCTGTTTGAGCAAGTACAAGATTACTATCAGTCTCAAATATTCCTAGTAATCGTGGTACGACATCGACAATAGATTTTTTCGCTAGTTCGCTTAGAATATTTGCTTCCCTTTGAATGGCGCCACGAGCCAGGTGATTTTTCGCTACCTTGAGATATGCAGTGGGATTACCTGCATCATCCATTATTTGCAATGTGAATTTTTGCCTGGCTGAAACCGTACCGCGTGAGATGGCAATATATTTCTGGTCGCAGCATCCCTCCATTGAATCAATGTATCTTGACAGGCTAGTTTTATGGTCTTTATCCAAAAAGATAATTTGATGATTGAGAACGGGGCTAATTTGCGTCAAACAGCGTAAAAAAAATTTGAAAAACTTCCCGGAAATGTTAGCGGGGGCATATAAGTCCAGACCATGCCAGGCCACGTCCGAATTCGCTAAAGGTATGAGCCATTTTAGATTACGTCTTGAAGGCAACATCAGGTAGGGTAAGCCAGATTCGCGGCTTAATGACTCGCAGGCAATAAGTCCCCATAGGCTTTCGATCTCATAATTACTTGATTTGGCTAGCATGATTCTGACGATAAGTTGGTTTTTTATGAAACAAATATGGGTGTGGCGCAAACCAATTTAGTGGCGCAACTATGGAGATATTGCGCCCAATGCACCATATTATTTACCGTTGGCACGAACAAAAAAATTCGGTCGCGTGGTAGTTGGTGTCTTCGCAGAAACGGGTTGCTCATCAACCGGCGCAGTGGAGCGCTGGGAATCCGCACCGCTCAGAGTTCCCTTTGAAAAGCAGGCGCTTGCGCTTCTCAATTCCTCAGCGATATGTTCCGACAGCCTGAGCGTAAGAGCAGCAATTGTTATCGTCGGAAAATTTGCTCCCGCCGTCGGAAAAACAGAACTGCCGGCGACATACAGATTCGTCATGTCATGCACTCTGCAATCCCGATCTACCACTCCATGTTTTGGTGAGTCATGCATTCGGGTCGTTCCCATATGGTGCCACGTTCCCTCTTTTTCCAAGCTCGATGGCCATTCCCCACCCTCAATCGGGGGATCAAGCACTACTTGGGCAATACCAGTGCGCTGCATTTCCTCAGCAAGGATCGCGAAGGTTCTGTCGAACGTTCGTTGTGCCAGTTTGCCGGGCCGCCAATCGATCTCTACCCGATTCATGCCGAGTCGATCCTTTTGCGAGGAAGACAGCGTGACTCGGCTGTCTGGATCTGGCTCCGGTTCGACGATGGCTTGAAATTTCACGTCCCGTACCAACGAGCGAGGCTGGAAAATTCGGGTGTACCCATAACCTACGGTATTCGCAGGATCGGAGATCATCGTGAAAAGGTCACGACTAAGTTTCCACCCTGCCTGCTCTTTATGTAACAGCGCTTGTTTGCATCTATACAGCGCTTGCGCCCCTTCGCTGCCTTCACCGGGGAACACTGACGCGAACCACACCCTGGCGTTGAGCAGACGTTCTTGCTTGAGCACCTCTGGCATAAGCGCAAACTGCGATGCAATACATGTGCCATGCGCGGCCACTGCCGCGTTCATATAGTGGTACTTAACGTCGTACAACTTGTTGCGCGCCCATTCTTTTGTGAAGCGGATGCTGCCGGACTGTAATCGCGGATGATCCATGAAGAAGCGCCCTACGAGATCGTTCGCGTTGCCAAGACCGGCAGACTGATCCTTGTTCGAGGCAAGAAGCAAGCGCGCGTTCTCGATCCCGCCCGTTGCCAACACGAACAGCTTTGCCGACACATACATGGTACGGCCGCTGAGCGTCACTACCTGGACCCGGGAAACGGTTCGCGCCGATCCGGCAGTCTCGATATTCAACACATTAGCGTAAAGAAAAGTACGGATGCGTTGCGAACGCGCCAGATCATTTCTATAAAGTGTTCCGAAGCGCGCCGGAGGACTGAATTGCGATATGGTATCCCTGACCTTGCCGCTTACAAGGGGTATTCTGCGCACGTCGCGTCTACCGATCGCAGCCTCCCAAAACGCCGGTTCAAAGTTGTTCGGACCGAGCTTTAACAAGGCGTGAGTGCGCTCATAATAGGGTGCCAATTCCTTCAAGCCGAAGGGCCAGCCGCTGTGGGCAATCCAATCCCGCTTCTCGAAATCCCAAGAATCCAGCGGCCGGCACCACCCCCCCCAGCAGTTGCTGCTGCCGCCTAGAAAACGGCCGCGGCAACCGTCAGAAAAATGGTATGGCAAACCAATATCCTCTCCACGGTAGAGATCCCGCGTCTCGTCGTCCGCCTTGAATCCGCCACTTTCCAGCAGGCACGCATCAATGCCTTGCTTTTCCAGTTCCAGCGCCAGCGTGATGCCGGCAACACCACCGCCAATAATACAGACCGCTGTTTGGACCAGGGTGCCATTTTCAATTCGTCGAGTATCAACAAACATTATTATCACTCCCACAGCGCATCTGGCACACGCCAAAATCGAGTTAGATATCGACTGGATTAATTTACAGCGACCACGGGTCCTGAGGTCGTAAAGTGTGGCAATTAATTAACTGCAGCCCTATTTTTATATAAATAACTGATACGCACTTATCCTGTCGCAAGAAAACTGAACGAATATCAGGGCGGCTTTGGTAGGTTGGGCTAACGCCTTATTAGCCACCATCGTAGCCCAACATTCCATGCACAATGTTGGGCTTCGCTTTGCTCAGCGCCAACCTACCGATTTCGACTCGTTTTTCTTGTGAAGTGCGCAGCATCAATAAATAATAAATGCAGTTCGGCCAACCACATTCGATCTAAAACAAAGCTTCATCCGAATCATTTGTCGCAGTTGTCATGGCGACCGAAATGTGGTCACAACAATCGTCGGAGCAGTTATTTTCGTAATATTTCTGCCCGTTATGCTGGCAAAATCCATATAATATTTAATGATTACGTTGATTGAAAATGTTTACCCATTTAAATAATTCATTATCCGGCGTACTTTTGTTCGATGTGGATATACATAATCCCATACAGGCGAAATCAGACCGGTTTGCAGCCAAAGTAGTCTTTTGAATTGTGACAATGTATGTGCATCAAAACAAGTTCGAGGTATTTGATCTAAGTGCGAAGCTGGCCTTAATGATTGACGTGCGACAGTGTATTGGTACTTAAAACCAGAACGGGATGCCATCGATCTCCATTCTGGGTATGCAAGGCCCCAAGGCCAGGCAAGATGCGTAAAATGATTTCTTGGCAAGTGCAATTCATGGGAGAGCAGATCCACCGAAGTTCCCAGATCCTGCTGAATTTCAGTCAGAGACAAATTTGCAAATCTATTATGTGTGTGGCTGTGCGACTGGCAATCAACGATGCCGCTAGACTGTAACTCCCGGACTTGGTCCCACGATAGAAATGTCTGATCCGCTACAGCTACTTGTAAAGTTTTATTTTGTTCCGAATTTAGTAGGAAGTCTGTCGATAAAAAACAAATGGCTTTGAAATTAAATTCCTGTAAAACTTCCAGCGCAATACTTCGGACAGATTCGAAACCATCGTCAAATGTAATTAAAAATGACCGGTGCGGCATGCTCCGACCAGTGGTTAAGGCGGAAGTAAATTCATCGGCGGAAAGAGACTTCCATCCAAGCTCGCTAAGCATTTTCATATGCTGCCGAAATACTGCGGGAGAAGTTGACATCTTACTGATTGGACCGCCTATACGATGATATAAAAGTACTGGAATAGGATGATTCATCTGTAATGCCTTTTTTAGAAAAAATTTTAGAATTGGATTAGCGCAAAGTGGAAATATTTACTTGCGCTTCCCCCAAATATCCTAGCTACACTGCTTCTTATTTCCCAAGCGCTTTAGCGATATGGTTACCAATTGCGACACAAATCCGCTCCGGCTTTTAGCGTTGCAAACACATCGTCAGCTGACGCAGGTAGCCTCGGAATGCGATGTTCAGTGCCATATCACCATTGCGCAACATCTGCCAGATTGAACGGTATACCGCGACCTTGTCGAGATCGCGCTTCTCTCCCAGCAAGGTGTGCTTGTATTCGCATTCTCCCCACAGAAAGTGCAGCTCTTTGCCTTCGCGCGCAATGCACTCGCAAAAAATGAGGTAACAGCACAAAACTCCGAGCCAGTAAGCGTCATAAATTGGATCATGGGCGATGACTCTGAAAAAATAATTCGATCCAGCACAAAAACTGATGCTGCCAGCGCACACCCGGCCATCGATTCTTGCTACTCCGACCAAGCCACATTTTTTTGCCAGACGGATTATCTTTTCAATCTCTTCTTCATCCATGGCAAATGCCGTGCGCTTGTCCCCCACCTTGTTCCGATTGAGGTCAATGATGGCTCGAATCGTTTGATCGTCTATTTCATCTTTTGAGAGAACCTCAAAATGATAAGACGGAAATGTTTCAAGCAGATTTTTCGTGTAACGCTGGATATTCCTGCCCATGCTCTTACCTAAAATGGCCAGATATTCCTCACCTGTTTTAGGCAAAGTCAGTACGATATCCGCCAGGTTTTTGACACGCTGATAGGGGAATTGAAGTGTGTGGAGATTCGTCTGAATTGACGTAAACGAGATGACCCTAGCCGATATGAAGTTGGTAAAAATATAGACCGCAAAGCGAGATATATCTTCTTCATTAACTTTGATCACTTCATTGATAACCCGTACGTCGCCGTCATGATGTTGAAACAAAAAAACCGTGATGGTCCTGCCTCCCTTGCGGACGATATAGGTGCTTGTATCTCTGCCGTCACTGTAGACACGAAACTGGGCAAGCGATGAATAAAGGCTGCCATATATCCGATCCATTTCTGCTTCAATAAAGGCTGGTACGTCATTTTCGTAACATGAAATCGTGATACCTTCGGGTTCGGTCGACCGATTCGTAATGTGATCGCCAATCGGGTCACATATCAGTACACACCTTGCGGCTACATCCATCCGTTTCATATCATGGACCTCCTCAAAGCCTGCAATATTTTTGGGTATGACAGCGCGCCGATGCGTCTGCCACCGCTCCTCGGGCATGCCAAAATTTAGCGTTGCGTTAATGATTTATTAAAAAATATAACTGTCGCTGACAGCCCTCTTCCCAGCACAGAAAAAAATTAACGAAGGGCCCTTTGGCGATGCACGAGTGACATCAAGCCTGCTTCGCAGTCTCGATCAGTGGATGTTCTCCGAGCAGGTATTGGGTGTGCCGATATTTACCATACGTATAACCGTAACCATAACGACCGGGCTTAACCGCCATATCATTAAACACGACACCTTTTGGCGCCAGCCCCGCCTGGTTCAGGCGCTTGACAGACTCCGATATTTCACCCTGCGTGGTGACGCCGGCACGTGTGATGAGATAGATCGAGTTGGCATGCGCGCCAATGATCAATGTATCCGCGACCGGAAGGATAGGCGTCGCATCAATTAAGACCATGTCGTACATCGATGACAACGATTGCAGCAGGCTACCGAAACTTGGATGCAATAGCAGTTCCGATGGATTAGGTGGCAAATTGCCTGTGGAAATGAAATCCATATTCTCGATCACGTCGCGATGGATGACACTGTCCAGACGATTGGTTCCGGAAATATAATCCGAAAGACCATTTTGCCGCCCCAGATCAAAGTACCGATGGAGATGTCCATTACGAAAATCTGCATCTATCAACAACACTTTCTTGCCACTCGCCGCCATGATTGCGGCCAGGTTCACCGATACGAATGTTTTGCCCAAGCCGGAGGTTGGTCCTGCAATTACCACGATGTTGTTCTTTGACCGTGACAGCGAAAACTGCAAGGCGGCACGGAAATTTCGCAAACCTTCAATTGCAATATCAGTTGATGAAACTCTTGCCAACAGTGGTAATTTATTGGTCTTCCCAGTAGCGTCTCCCTGTAATTCTTTTTGCATCGCACTGTGCGGAATAGATGCATAGACCGGTACTCCAAGCATTTTTTCGATTTCCTGCGGATCGTCGATCGCGCCACGAAAGACCTTCTTGATAAAGGCGCTAAGCACTCCAAGAAATAACCCAATTAACACAGCCAGAGCGATGATCATGGGACGATTAGGACTTATCGGTTTTTCCGGCATCATGGGAGCATCTACCAGCCGCACATTGCTCACTGTGCCAACAGTAATAAGGCGTAATTGCTGCGAGGTGTTCAACAATGCTGTGTACAAGTCAGTATTGACCTTGATATCACGGTTAAGACTCAACACTTCCTGTTCCAGCATGGGAAGCTGTTTGATGTGAGCAGCCACTGTACTGATTTCACTACTCATCGCTCTGATCTGATTGTTAAGTCCCATTACGAGAGGATGTTGTTCCGTAAACTGTGTCAGTAATTCTGCTTTTCTTTGCTGCAGATCCAATAATTTGGTTTTTGCAGCGGCGGATTGTTGCAAACTTATCTTGGCTTCTTCATTCAAATCGATCGTGCCATGGACGTTACGGAACTGGTTATATTTTGCTTCTGCTTGTTGCAATTGCTGCTTAAGTTCCGGCAACTGCTTGCTCAGAAAACTTTGCGATTTTTCTGCCTCTTCCGTTTTACGCGCGAGATTCTGACGCATGTATTCCCGTCCAATCTCGTTCAGAGTGAGGTTGACAATTTTTGGATCACTGCCTTGAAGTGTTACTTTAATTATTCCTGATGTCTTACCCTGTTCCGCGATCGTCATAGCCTTTTGCACATTCTCGATCGTACTCAGTCTGGAAGTGCGACTCAGCAAGAATTGCGCGCCAGGTTTGGCCGCGAGCTGCTCTACCCGTAACTCTATGTTGCCCTTATCCGTTGCTATATTGAGCGTGGTCCCTACCCTGCCTTTCCACTCAAGATTTTGTTCACTTTCGTTTAGCCGAAATTGACCATTGTTTTCTGCAGTGACTATGAAATCACGATTCAACATGGAGTCCGGTACATTGAAGATAGAAACATCAATTTTCTCAGAACCCCAAACATAACCTCCATAATCAAATAATCCAGGAGTGGAAAGATGCTTATTATGGTTGGCAAAAAATTCGCCGATTATCGGAAAGTATTTTGGATGTGCATCAATGTAGAGCCGCAAATTATCAACTGCACGGGAAACCACTAAGCGTGAGTGAAGAAGCTCCATTTCAGACGTCGCGGCCGTTTTTACATCGACCATCGCAGCCATTTCGCCCATTATATTTTTCGATTCATTGCG
Source organism: Gelidimonas diazotrophica (assembly GCF_055694025.1). Lineage (NCBI taxonomy): Bacteria > Pseudomonadati > Pseudomonadota > Betaproteobacteria > Burkholderiales > Oxalobacteraceae > Gelidimonas > Gelidimonas diazotrophica. The sequence goes on along the minus strand of NZ_CM146349.1, from coordinate 1,545,919 downwards.
TCGCTCTTCTTCCACATGAATCAGCAAATTTGCTTCGTAGAGCGGTTTTGCTATGAATGCATAGGCGATGCCCAGCAGCGTGACTGCCAGGGCAATTTTGACAATCAGCCAGCGATGGTCAAAAAGGATGTTGAGATAGGTTACGATCCCGATTTCATTATCATCATCTTGCATACTGTTAGGAACTGACTGCTGAATAGGGATCAGGGCCGGCTGCGAAATAAGTTGATTCATCATGATGATTATTTGAATAATTAAGGGCGCACATAAAAATGACGCCAAGTTAAATATATAACCGCCACCTTTGCCGCGCCCGCAAAAGCCAATGCATTGTTGTCGTGCGCCGTACAGTTAGCGTGTTCCCTGAACATCACAATTACTTTCCTGCATTCCCACCATGTCCCTCTGCGTAGCGGAAGGGCTTAGGATAGATCACGAATAATCGCCATATCATTTAGATTATTTTTTTTGCCAATGTGACTAATGCGCGTTATTAGTTCGCCGACACCTTCATCAATCAGATTGCATGTCTGCCTGAACGCAGTCAAACCTTGCAGGTAAGGATCTGGAATATCGTAATTGCCGAATTCGCCTAATCTGCAAACCTTGTTTTTAAACCCTGGATAATTAATTTCAAGAAAATGCTTTTGGTATCGATCCATTGTCACGATCACATCGGCCTCATACACCATCCAGAAAGCGAGCTTACGTGCTCGATGCTCGCTGATATCGATACCGCGTTCTGCCATTAACTGAACGGACAAAGGATCAGCAGGTTCGCCTATAGGTGCATTGATTCCTGCTGAAAAAACTTGTTTTTCAGGTAGCGCCTTTTTGAACAAACCTTCTGCCACTGGGCTGCGACAGATGTTGCCGATACAAATAAATAAGATGTTGTTAATCACTTGCTGACCCCGACAGCTGACGTTAACGATCCTGGGATAAGCAGGCTGATCGCACGATTCCAGTTGGCAAGCGGCGAGGCAGCAACATAGATGACATCCCTGGGATAAAGCTCGAAACCCTCCGCCATCGCCATTGCTCCAGGCACACTCGCATCCAGCTGGTACACAATCGGCTCCTTGGCAGATTTGCGCACTACATAGACTTGTCGGCCATCGCCTGTGATTGGATTGATGCCGCCAGACTCGCCAAGGGCTTCATTGAGCGTCAGACGGCCATTGTGCATGGTGAGCGATCTCGGCACGACCACTTCACCCGATACAAAAACCTTGCTTTCATCACGCGATAGCACGCGAACAACATCGCCATTTGCGAGCATGATGCTAGCCGGGTTGACGCCCTTTTGAACCAGTTGCAAGAGGTTGATGGGATAGCTTATTTCCGTGCGGGTGATAACAATCCGACTTTGGTCTGCAGTTGGCAATAAACCACCAGCGCGGTTTAGCGCTTCGACCAGTGTCATCGGAACATCGTTGATTGCTTGAAGGCCCGGGGTTTTGACTTCACCATCAATGTACACACGCTTGCTGCGGTAAGCCTGCACACTTAATGTAATCTTGGGATCTTTGATATAGCGCGCAAGCTTGGAATTCAGGAGGCTGCGCGCCTGTTCCTCTGTCAAGCCAGCCAACTTGAGGCTGCCGGCATATGGGAATTGCACCATGCCTTCATGATCTACGACAAAACCGGCAGGTAACGGCCTTAGCGCGTCACTGATTCCATCTATGCCCGCAGGTGCTTTTCCCACCATGACTGCACTGGCTAGTTCAGGATGGTCCCATACAACAATAGACAGGATGTCGCTGGCGCCAATGGTATAAGGCTTGGGCGTCAGATCAGTAACCTGAAGCTGGCTAATATTCTGACTGGATTGTTGTTCGTATTGCTCTTTCTCAAATTTTAGCAATTTCGCAGTAATGGTTTTGATAATGGGTACAGTTCCAGCAGGATTTTCCTCGGCATTGGATTTGGCGTTACTTTGCAAGCCCGGATAAACTGTAGTGCATGCAGCAAGCCATGGCACTAATGCCAGCAAGCTCATTTTTTTGAGTGATGCTTTTGAAAATGTGCGCATGGAATATCCAATTAAATTTAGCAAACTGTTCAAGATTGATGCGCTGTGATAATTTATTCGCGATGCAATTAAAGTATTTAGCGCCACCTGTAATCCCTGATTACCATCACGAGCCTTATGTTGCTCACCGCATAAATTTTGAGGCCGGCGATGAAGTTCAATATAATTAAGTTGCACAAATTAAATTTGATAAGTATCAAACTATCAATGTTCTGCGTATAACCGCATGCTTGCAGCCCCACACACGCCTATGCTCAGCCTGACTCTAGAAAACGATAATCGCAGCCAAGTTTGTGCTGCACTGAACGATGGCCGCTGGCTCATTGCCTGCCTTTGTGCCGCCTGGTGCGGCACTTGCAATGATTTTCGGAGCAATTTTGAAGAACTGGCTGCACGCCATCCGGACAAGCAACTGGTCTGGATCGATATCGAGGATCAGGCCGAAGTTGTCGGCGATCTCGACATCGACAATTTCCCTACCCTATTGATCCAGCACGGCGATACGGTGGCTTTTTTCGGCACCATATTGCCGGATATGCGTCTGGCCGACCGGTTGATCCGGTCGCAACTGGAGAAAAGCAATGCTGCCTTGCATGCAGAAGCGCAAAGTAGCGCCGAGCACCGTGCCTGGCAGTGTGATTGCAATCTGCGCAAATTATTGGAAGCGGCATCATGAAGTTGAAAACCCGAACTTCCTGATCACTACTGCATCCAATGGATTAATAAAAAAACGCAGAATAGGTTTGCGCTTTATTGCTAACCCGTTTGCTAACCCATTGGAGAGCAGCATGAAGCAGAACCGCACGGAACGCGACACCTTTGGCACCATAGAAGTCCCGGCCAATCGGCTTTGGGGGGCGCAAACACAGCGCGCGCTTGAGCACTTCGCCATTTCCAGCGAGCGCATGCCGGATGCATTGGTCAAAGCGTTAGCGACCATCAAAGGCGCCTGCGCCTGCGTTAATCTGGATCTGGGCTTGCTGCCGGCGGCCAAGGCCGATGCCATCATCAAAGCGGCAGCAGCGGTTAGTACCGGCCAGCATCAGGCTGAGTTTCCACTGGCGATCTGGCAGACCGGGTCCGGTACCCAAACCAACATGAACATGAATGAAGTGCTGGCAAATGCGGCCTCAGAACTGCTGGGTGGAACGCGCGGCGAAGCACGGCTGGTACACCCCAATGACGAAGTCAATTTAGGTCAGTCTTCGAACGATATTTTTCCGACCGCAATGCATGTCTCCGCTGCGGTCGGGATTGTAAAAACCTTGCTGCCGGCAATACGAAAATTACGCATGACGCTGATCGAAAAATCGCTGGCATTCGATGACATCGTCAAGATCGGCCGCACCCATCTGCAGGATGCAACGCCATTGACGCTGGGCCAGGAATTTTCCGCCTATGGCAGCCAGTTGGAACATGCAGAATCCTGCATCACCGCGACGCTGCCGGCATTGTATGCGCTGGCTGTAGGCGGCACGGCGGTCGGCACCGGACTCAACACGCACCCCGAATTCGGCCAGCGGGTGGCGGAGAAACTGGCGCGAACTACCGGCTTGCCGTTCACGTCAGCACCCAACAAGTTCGCTGCGCTGGCAAGCCACGACCCGCTGGTGTCCACCCACGGCGCGTTCAAGACGCTGGCCGTGGCATTGATGAAAATCGCCAACGATATCCGCTGGCTGGCTTCCGGGCCGCGCTCGGGCCTGGGAGAAATCAGCATTCCGGAAAACGAGCCCGGTAGTTCCATCATGCCGGGCAAGGTCAATCCGACCCAATGTGAAGCGCTGACCATGCTGTGTTGCCAGGTGTTCGGCAATGATGTTGCGATCGGTTTTGGCGGCGCTTCCGGCAATTTCGAACTAAATGTCTTCAAGCCGCTGATTGTCCACAACTTGCTGCAAAGCCTGCGCCTGTTAAGCGACGGCATCAGCAGTTTTAATCGCTATTGCGTGTGCGGCATCGAAGCCAACCGGGGGCGCATCGCGGAACTGATGGAGCGCTCGCTGATGCTGGTAACTGCCCTGGCACCCCATATCGGCTACGACCGCGCCGCCCAGATAGCCAAAAAAGCGCATCAGGACGGCAGCACGCTGAAGCTGGCTGCGCTGGCTTTGGGCCATGTGACGGAAGAAGATTTCGACCGCTGGGTGCAACCGGCGCAGATGACACGCAATACCATTTAGATGGTATCTGAATAATACGTAACTATGCAGCGGCAAGACAATTAAGAGCGGAATGGTGCGATGTTGTAGGAGCGCACCCGGGCGCGATCAACGGCTGCAGTCTGGCGACTGCTTTCGCGCACGGGTGCGCTCCTACAAAAAACCACTTCGGTTTGGAAGTTTCTTGGTGCGGGCTGAATAGTTGCAATAATACAATACTGGTCCAGTGTATTTTTTACTACCGCATATAATATATGCGGTAGTACCATCTTTTTTGCCTATACTCCATGTTTTTATGCGCACCAATTTGCCTGGTGAAATCAGCCCACCTCAGTTACCGTCTTGAATCCCGGTTGCGCAATGAAGCGCGCCAGATGGTGGTCGGTATCGCCCAAAGTCAGTTCGATCATCGTCAACCGTTTGAAGTAGTGGGCTGCCGGCAGTTCGTTGGTGACGCCCATGCCGCCATGCAGTTGTATCGCTTGCTGGCCGATGAACTTCAGCGCCTGCCCGACCCGCGCCTTGGCGGCCGAAACCGTACGACGGCGCTCTTCCACATCGGCAGAAGCAACCTTTACCGCCGCCAGCATCGCCATCGAACGGGCCTGTTCCAGTTGCATGAACATCTCCGCCATCCGGTGTTGCAGCGACTGGAACTTGCCGATCGGGACGCCAAACTGCTGGCGGGTTTTGACATATTCCAGCGTCGCGGCGTTGATCGCGTCCAGCGCGCCGATGGCTTCGGCGCACAATAAAGCCGCGCCGTAATCGGCAACCGCATCCAGCAGATCCCAGCCCGCACCAAGCTTGCCCAACAGCGCGGAAGCAGGCAACTGCACATCGTTGAACGTGATGTCGGCCGCGCGCTGGCAGTCGATGGTGCGGTAATCGGTGCGGGTCACGCCGGTCGTGTCAGCCGGCACCACAAACAACGAGATGCCGTCGGTATCATTCTGTGCGCCACGGCTGCGCGCCGAGACGATCAATGCGCCGGCCTGGGCACCGTGCAGCACCACCGTCTTGACGCCATTGAGCACAAAACCATCGCCCTGCGCCTGGGCGCTGGCCCTGATGTCAGACTGGTCGTGGCGCGATTGCTTCTCGCCCAGCGCACAGGCCAGCTTCAGCTCGCCAGCGGCGACCTGCCGCAGCAAGTCGTCATGACCGCCGGCGCGTTTCAGAAATTCTGCGCCCAGCACGGTGGCCAGATACGGTTCGATAACCAGGCCGCGTCCCAGTTCCTGCATCACCACCAGCATGTCGATGGCGCTGCCGTTAAAGCCGCCTTGCGCTTCCGGGATCGGCAATGCGGTCAAACCGAGTTCGGTCATGGCGCTCCAGGCAGCGCTGGATATGCCCGGCTCGGAATTGACGATGGCCTGGCGTTGCGCAAAGGTGTAATCCTTGTCCACCCAGCGCCGCACGGCATCCGAGAATTGCTGTTGTTCTTGTGTAAAACTGAAATCCATTCTGGTCTCCTTGGTGTTTTTGCACGCATCGTGGTGTACACGTGGCGCAGATCTTTTTGATCGTTTTACAGCCCCAAAATCATCTGGGTAATGATGTTTTTCTGGATTTCATTCGAGCCGCCGTAAATCGAAGTCTTGCGGAAGTTAAAGTAATACGACGCCAGCGGCGCGGCATCGTCGTCTTGCGCCACGCTGTGCGGATGCTGCCCTTCCAGGAATGCCGGGTCGAATGGCATGCCATACGGGCCGACCGCTTCCAGCATCAGTTCGGTCAGCATTTGCTGCACTTCGGTTCCCTTGACCTTGAGCAGGGATGCCTCCGGCCCCGGACCGCGCTTGCTGCCCTCTTGCGACACCACGCGCAGCACCGTTATTTCCAGCGCCATCAATTCGATTTCCAGCGTCGCCACCTTGTTGGCAAACACCGGATCATCCAGCAATGGCTTGCCGTTTTTATGCTGCGCTAGTGCAATCCGCTTGAGGAACAGCAATTCGCGCTTGGAGCGGCCGACTGCGGCGATGCCGGTACGTTCGTGTCCAAGCAAGTATTTGGCATACGTCCAGCCCTTGTTCTCTTCGCCGATCAGATTTTCCAGCGGCACCTTGACGTTATCGAGGAACACTTCGTTGACTTCGTGCTCTTCGTCCAACGTGATGATCGGGCGCACCGTGATGCCGGGCGTGTGCATGTCAATCAACAAAAAGGAAATGCCCTCCTGCTTGCGTCCGCTGGCATCGGTACGCACCAGGCAAAACATCATGTCGGCATGCTGGCCGAGCGTGGTCCAGGTTTTCTGGCCATTGACGATGTAGTGATCGCCAACGCGTTCAGCGCGAGTTTTCAAGGAAGCCAGATCGGAGCCCGAACCCGGTTCGGAATATCCCTGACACCACCAGTCGTCGCAATTCAAAATGCGCGGCAGGTAATGACGCTTCTGCGCCTCGTTGCCGAAGGCCATGATCACAGGCGCCACCATATTCACGCCGAACGGCAGGATAGGCGGGGTGCCGGCGCGGGCGCACTCATCTTCCCAAATATGGCGCTGCACAGCATTCCAGCCGGTGCCGCCGGATTCGAGCGGCCAGGCCGGCGCGGCCCAGCCCTGTTTTGCCAGCGTCTTGTGCCACCGGACGTAATCCTCTTTGGATAGGCGCTGATGATTCAGTACCTTTGACTGCAAATCTTGCGGCAGGTTTGCTTCCAGATAAACGCGCACCTGTTGGCGAAACGCCAGGTCTTGCGCGGTGTAATTCAAATCCATGCTGTCTCCCCCATTTATATTAAAAGCACGACCGTTCAAAATTAATTGTACAGCGGATTACTTATAAACAGGATTTTTGTATCTATGCTCAAACAGACAATAATTTTCAGGAATACTGGATTTGATCGATGCTCCGATTACATGCAGAAAATCACCCTCACTTTGATTCGTGCGAAGAAGATGTGGATGTGGATGGCAGCGCGCTTTCCTTCTTTTCATCAATTTGCAAGCGCGCTGCATAACGCTGCGCCAGCACCGCACATACCATCAACTGGATCTGATGAAACAGCATCAATGGCAACACGATGGCGCCGACCGCATGGCTGGCGAATAACACATTGGCCATCGGCACGCCACTGGCCAAACTTTTTTTGGAACCGCAAAACACGATAGCGATTTCATCCTCCTTGTTGAAGCCCAAACGGCGTGCAGCAAATGTAGTGATTCCTATGGCCAGCGCCAGCAATATTGCACTGACGATGAACAAGCCACCCAACGCCCGCAGCGGCAACTGTTGCCACAAACCCTGTCCGACCGATGCGCTGAACGCCGTATATACCACCAGCAGGATGGAACCCTGATCGATAAATTTCAGACCTGATTTATGACGATCAACCCAGCGCCCTATCCATTTTCTGGCAATTTGGCCGGCGATGAAAGGCAGCAGCAATTGCAATGCAATGCGGATAACGGAATCGGCTGAAGAGTGGTTGGTGCTGTCTGCGACCACCAGCAAACCCACCAACAGCGGCGTCAGAAACATGCCGATCAGGTTGGACGCGGAAGCGCTGACAACGGCAGCCGCCACATTACCCCGGGCCACCGCGGTAAATACAATCGACGACTGAACAGTGGACGGCAGTACGCACAAAAACAGAATACCCAGATATAACTCAGGCGTCACCAGCGGCAACAAGAGCGGCTTGAGGAGTATCCCCAGTACAGGGAACATCAGAAAAGTGCATGCCATCACAGTCAAGTGCAAGCGCCAGTGACGCATGCCGGCAACCACTGCGTCACGCGGCAGCTTGGCGCCATGCAAAAAGAACAGCAAACCGATGGCAAAGCTGGTGACCCAGTCAAAAGCTACCGCGACCTGCCCCTCGCAAGGAAAAATACTGGCGACGATAACGACAAAAATCAACGCCAGGGTGAAATCATCCGGCAAAAAACGAGGGCGAGTCATTGGGGGCCTATGGAAAATAAATACACAATTTGGATTTGTATTGCATCAGCATTACTTGCTGGAAACAGAACTGCAAGGCGCAAGTTTAACTCCAACCATCACGCATCGGCGCGTTGGAAGAACCGCTACCGGAGCAAAAAAATCAAAATATTCCTCACAAGACCTAGTCAAAATCAGAAACCCCATGTATAGTTTCGCTTCTTCGGTGCTGCAACATAAACATCGATAGTTTGACTGACTAAGCAAAGAATATGGGTGCTTAGCTCAGTTGGTAGAGCGGCGCCCTTACAAGGCGTAGGTCGGCGGTTCGACCCCGTCAGCACCCACCATCAGTCAAACAGCAATTGTGACAGGTTGCAAATAGTGTTAATTAGGAGTGGTAGTTCAGTTGGTTAGAATACCGGCCTGTCACGCCGGGGGTCGCGGGTTCGAGTCCCGTCCGCTCCGCCAATATTTGAAAAGGGTGAACTTCGGTTCACCATTTTTTCTATTCCGCTGCGCATTTTCAGTAGTGCAGGCCTCTGTGCCTGCACTACTACCGCCATTTCGTTCCCAATTAATCGTGCGCAGCAATCTTCGGCGTGTTCACCCGTACATCGCCACACTGGGCCCGATGCCGCAGCGCGTGATCCATCAATACCAGGGCCAGCATCGCTTCGGCAATCGGCGTGGCGCGAATGCCCACGCATGGATCGTGTCGGCCGAAGGTTTCTACCGTGCTGGGCGTGCCTTCTTTATCAATCGAGCGACGCGGCACACGAATCGACGAAGTCGGCTTGATGGCAATCGACACCGTGATGTCCTGCCCGGTCGAAATGCCGCCCAGCATGCCGCCGGAGTTATTGCCGACGAAGCCTTCGGGCGTGAGTTCATCGCCGTGTTCCGAGCCTTTTTGCACCACGGATTTGAAGCCGGCGCCGATCTCCACGCCTTTGACCGCGTTGATGCCCATCATCGCGTAAGCAATTTCGGCATCGAGCTTGTCGTAAATCGGCTCGCCCAGGCCGACTGGCACGTTTTGCGCCACCACATCAATGCGAGCGCCGATCGAGTCGCCGGCCCGGCGCAAGGCATCCATGTATTCCTCCAGCTGCAAAATAATGCCGAGGTTGCCGGTCGCCGCAAAGAACGGGTTGTTGCGCACATGTTCCCAGGATTCAAACGGAATCGCGATCTCGCCCAACTGGCTCATGCAGCCGGTGAAGGTGGTGCCGTATTGCTGCAGCAGCCATTTCTTGGCGATGGCAGCCGCGCCCACCACCGGCGCGGTCAGACGGGCCGACGAGCGGCCGCCGCCGCGCGGGTCGCGGATGCCGTATTTCTGCCAGTAGGTATAGTCGGCATGGCCGGGGCGGAAGGTCTCAGCGATGTTGCCGTAATCCTTGCTGCGCTGGTCTTCGTTGCGGATCAAGAGCGCAATCGGGGTGCCGGTGGTCTGGCCCTGATACACGCCGGACAGGATTTCCACCGTGTCGGACTCCTGCCGTTGCGTGACGTGACGCGAGGTGCCGGGTTTGCGGCGATCCAGATCAGGCTGGATGTCGGCTTCCGACAAAGCCATGCCTGGCGGGCAGCCATCGATGACGCAGCCGATGGCCGGGCCGTGTGATTCGCCAAAGGTGGTAACGGTGAAGAGCGTGCCGAAAGTATTGCCGGACATAGTGTGGGCCGATTAATAAGGTTAATTGAGCTGGAAAGGCCTGATTTTACCAGCCTATCCGTATGCAATCATGCTACGGATCAGGGGCAATCTAGCGTCCGGGCAGCCATGCCACAAATCGGGTCCAGAATTCCGGCACGGCTGAAAAAATCGCTGCCGCCACCAGCGCATTCAGCACCGCCGTCACCATGAAAATCTGCGGGATGCTGCATCCCATTTTCAGCAAGATCATTGCCACCAGCGCGGCGCCGACCATGAACAGCGCATTCAGGATATTCATGCCGGCGATGGTGCGCGACACGTGCTGCGGATCGCAGCGGGTCTGGATCAGTGCGAACAGCGGCACGATATACAAGCCGCCAAAAACGCCGATCAGCAGGCAATCGAACAGAATCCGCAGACTGCCCTGCAGCGCCACAAAACCACCGATGCCGACCATTGCGGCCATTGTGACATTAGCGACGTCGGCATAACCGATACTGGCAAGAAACAAATCGAAGCCGAATACAGTCAAGCCAATCGCGCCCAGCGGCACCAGCCCGATCTCCACCCTGCCCCTTGACAAGCGTTCGCACAATAAAGAGCCAGCGCCGATGCCGAACGAAAACATCGTCAGCAGCAGCACGAACACGCTATGGTCGCCGTGCAGGTAATCGCGCGTATACACCGGAAACTGCGCCAGCACGATCGCGCCGTAAAACCAGAACCACGAATTGCCCAGCATGGCCAGGAACACGGTGCGGTTCTGGCGCGAAAAATGCAGATTGCGCAACGTCTCGCGCCACGGGTTCCAGTTGATCTGCAACTCCGGCGCCGGCGCTGGCGTCGGCGGGATGGCGCGACTGGCTATCCAGCCGATCAGTGCGAACGCAATCGTGCTGCCGGCAATGATTTCCAGCCCCCACGGCTTTTGCACCACCAGCACCGCACCCAGCACTTCGCCCAGCAGGATGCCGATGAAAGTGCCCATTTCCACCATGCCATTGCCGCCGATCAGCTCTTCAAGCTTCAAATGCTGCGGCAGATACGCGTATTTCACCGGGCCAAACAGCGTCGAGTGCAGCCCCATGCCGACCACCGCAGCCACCAGAATCCACAAGCTGTGCGTCATCCAGCCATACGCGGCGACCAGCATGATGCCGATTTCAAGCAGCTTCACAAAACGCGCGATGCGCGCCTTGTCGAACTTGTCGGCAAATTGTCCCGACAGCGCGGAAAACAGCACGAATGGCAAAATGAACAGTCCCGGAACCAGGTTATTCAACAAGCCCACATCCATCGTGGTCCAGCGCAAGGCATCGTAAGTGATGATGGTCAGCAATGCGGTCTTGAACACGTTATCGTTAAACGCACCAAAAAACTGGGTCCAGAAGAATGGTCCGAAACGCCGCTGGGCGAGCAGGGAAAATTGGCCGGATTGACGCATGGATAAGGATTGTTGAAAGGTTACTGGTTGGGTGCGCGTAAAAAATGCGATGGACGACGATTTTATCGATAGCGGCAATTTGCTGCTAGCAGTTTCATGCATTTTTTGAAATAAAATATACTCAATTATGTATTTTTAATTACCGCAATTAAATTATGCGGGAATTGCAGTGTTTTTAGGCATACTCCGGGTAAATTATGGATTAATGGAATTATTCAGCCTGTCATGAACGTTCTTTTCCTTGCAAGAGATGGCGTCGTAGTGGCCGTACGGAGAGATTCCAAACCCGCGGCAAGTTAGCGCGAACTACATAATTAAAATGGTCAAAATGCTATCGTGACACGAAATCTGGCGCGATAATCGCATTGCGTCAAATACCAACTTGCCTGCCCTATTGCGTCACTAACTGCGGAGAGTCTGCCCATGCGCTACGAACTGTATTACTGGCCCACCATACAGGGCCGGGGAGAATTCATACGACTTGCCCTGGAAGATGCGGGCGCCGATTACGATGATATTGCTCGTGGTTCCGAGCGTAGCGGCATGGGCATGCCGGCGCTGATGCGGCTGCTGGAAAGCAACGATCTTGCCCAGCCGCCATTCGCGCCGCCGTTCCTGAAAGCCGGCGACCAGATCATCGGACAGACCGCCAACATATTGCTATTCCTGGGCCCGCGGCTCGGGTTGGTACCGGAAGATGAAACGAGCCAGCACTGGGCGCACCAACTGCAACTCACGATTGCTGACCTGTTGACCGAGATACACGATACCCACCACCCGATCGCCAGCGGTCTCTATTACAAAGACCAAAAACCGGAAGCGTTGCGGCGTGCGCAAGACTTTACCTGCGCACGGCTACCGAAATTCCTCGGCTATTTCGAGCGCATCCTTGAATGTAACAGCGGTAACGACGATAACGGCGACGTTTATTTGCTAGGCGATGCGCTGTCTTACGTCGATTTGTCGATGTTCCAGATCATCGCCGGTTTGCGCTACGCGTTCCCGCATACGATGAAGGCGCTGGCACCTGCGTACCCACGCTTGATCGCGTTGCATCAAAGCGTCGCGGCACGCCCGCACATCGCCGCCTATCTGGCGTCAAACCGGCGCTTGCCGTTCAATCAGCAAGGTATTTTTCGGCACTACGCGGAGCTTGATGGATAGTTGGACGGGAGGCGGCGCAGACGCGCATAAAGTGACACATCTGGTCGAAAATATAAAAGCCACTCAACATTGCGGCATGAGCGGCTTTCAGGTTAGGACGGTTGCGCGGAAACTATGGACACCCCGCGCACAGCATTGCGGACTCCTCAGGCGGCCTCAGAATTCTTCCCAGTCACCGCCACCGGCGGCAGGCGCATTCGCCACGTGTTTGAGCGACTTCGCTTCCGGCTTCGCACGCTTGACGTTGCGGGCGACTGCCGCTAACAGAGCCGGACGGTTCACCACCTTGGACGGCGCACTTGTGGCGACGTGCGTGCCACCGGTCTTGAACACGCTGACTACTTGCACCAGGTTGCCGGCCTGATCCTGCAGCGATGCAGCAGCGGCGGCGGCTTCTTCCACCAACGCAGCATTCTGCTGAGTGACCTGATCCATCTGCATGATCGCCTGGTTGATCTGGTCTATGCCTGAGGTCTGCTCGGCGCTGGCCGAAGTGATCTCGCTCATGACGTCGGTCACGCGCGTGACGCTCTCGACGATTTCCTGCATGGTCGCGCCAGCCTGCTCGACCAGCTTGGTGCCGGTTGCGACCTTGTCGACCGAGTCGCCGATCAGGGTCTTGATTTCCCGTGCCGCAGCGGCCGAACGTTGCGCCAGGTTGCGCACTTCACTGGCGACCACCGCAAAGCCCCTGCCCTGTTCGCCGGCGCGCGCCGCTTCCACCGCAGCATTCAGCGCCAGGATGTTGGTCTGGAACGCGATGCCGTCGATCACGCCGATGATGTCGGCGATTTTTTTCGAGGAATCATTGATAGATACCATGGTGTCTACCACTTGCGAGACTACCGCGCCGCCCTTGAACGCGACATCGGATGCGGATTGCGCCAGTTGATTGGCTTGCCGCGCATTGTCGGCATTCTGCTTGACTGTAGCCGTGAGTTCTTCCATCGACGACGCGGTTTCTTCCAGCGAACTGGCTTGTTCTTCGGTGCGGGAAGATAAATCAAGATTGCCGGCCGCGATCTGGCTGGAGGCGGTGGCGATGGTGTCGGTTGACTGCCTGATGTCGCCGATGGCCGCATTCAGGTGTTCACGCATCGCGTTCAAGGCAAATAGCAGGCTGGTACTGTCATCTTTAGCAAAGACAATTTCCATTGATAAGTTCCCGCCAGATATCGCGTGTGCAACTTCGACGGCATAAACAGGTTCGCCACCCAGTTGCTGCATGATGTGACGAATCAACCAGAAAACTATTCCCGCGCCCGCCACCATCGCTGCCAGCATCAGCGCCAGCGCGATAACTAACATGCGCTGGCCAAATGCGGCCATCTCCGTTTTGGTATTTTCAACTGCGGCGTTCTTGGCCTTGATGTAATCCTGTAACAATATCCGGATATTGCGCCACACCGGGGTCTCTTCCTTGCGGATCGACTCAAAGGCTGCGGCCTGACTCTCCCTAGTAAGGGCAAGAATTTTTGCCTGAATTGGAATTTGCTGGTCTCGCAATGCAGCAACTTCTTGCAGAACTTTCAAATCTACCGGATCATTTTTTGCCAGGGACAAGGCACTTTGATTGATATCCTTGAACTCAAGGCCCGCCATCTCCAGATTTTTGAAGGCTGTTTTGTTGGCCGGATCAATAACAGTGTTGCGCAATGCCTGCCCAATGAGCAATCCTTGTGCATACAAGTCAGTTGCGGCTTTCGAGTACGCAAGATCATGCTCCAGAAATCTCTCGAACTGACTCTTGCTGCTCTGCATCCCCGTTAGTGCCACGCCGATCGCAACGCTGAACAACAGGAATACCAGGCCCATGTTCAAAATGATCTTTGTCTTTAACTTCATATTCATGTTTGCAAATTCCCTTTGATCCAAAATTTAATCGACTGTTACGCTGTTGGATTTAGACGTAATGAATTGACTTCGAGTGTGAAGCTATTGGGCCTTGATGCATGCCACAGCCTTCTCAATTAGGCTCATGCCATCGCTCGACATCAGCTTGTCGATATCGGCCACCATGCCGATGATGCGGCCGGCGATGTTGAGGATGATGACGACCGTGAACTGGTCGTAAGTGGGCGTACCGAGATTGAATTTGATGCGCATGTCAATGATCGGCACGATCACGCCGCGCAGATTGACTACGCTTTTGATGTAGTCGGGGCTATTGCCGCTGCGGGTGACGATGCCAAAACCGCGCAGCTCCTGGACTTTCCGGATATCGATGCCGTATTTTTCATGACCCAAGGTGACGGCTAGAAATTCCAGGGAAGAGATGGAGGACATGCCGTCTGTGATGGACGCCGTATGCCGAGCCAAATTACCTTGTGCATTCAACGATGCAGTATTGATACTGGGCGTCATCATATTCCACCGGAAAAATTTTTCGATTATAGCTACGTGTCCTCATATCATTTTGTCCTGCATCAACTAAACGACCCTTGATGAGAAATTAATTAAAATTCGACAACTAAATAAATGTGGGCACAAATCGTGCCCATTCTTGACTACCCCCGCCGCCGGCACATCGCCGGTGACGAGATGGTCGGCGACATCAAAACTCTACCCATTCACCGCCTTTGGCGGCAGGTGTATTCGCCACGCGTTCGCGCAACTTCACATGCAACGCTGGGCTCCTGATATCGCGGGTTGCGGCCGCGATGGGTGCAACCACCGCGTGCGTGCCGTCGATCTTGAACACGCTGACCACTTGCACCAGGTTGCCGGCTTGATCTTGCAGCGATGCGGCAGCGGCGGCGGCTTCTTCTACCAATGCGGCGTTCTGCTGCGTCACGTTATCCATTTCCGTAATGGCCTGGTTGATCTGCTCGATGCCGGCGGCTTGTTCTCGGCTGGCTGCCGTGATCTCGCTGATGATGTCGGTTACGCGCTTGACGCTCGCTACGACTTCATTCATCGTGCTCCCGGCCAGATCGACGAGCTGGGTGCCTGCATCGACTTTTTCGACTGAATCGCCAATCAGGATCTTGATTTCCTTTGCTGCAGCGGCCGAACGTTGCGCCAGATTGCGCACTTCAGTTGCGACCACCGCGAAGCCACGCCCTTGCTCGCCGGCGCGGGCCGCTTCCACTGCCGCATTGAGAGCCAGGATGTTGGTCTGGAACGCGATGCTGTCGATGACGCTGATGATATCGACAATTTTCTTCGCCGAGGCATGGATTGAGCCCATGGTCTCGACCACTTGCGACACCACCGCGCTGCCTTTGCTCGCCACATCCGAGGCCGAAGTCGCAAGGGTGTTGGCTTGGCGTGCGTTGTCGGCGTTCTGCTTGACGGTGCTGGTCAGCTCTTCCATCGACGATGCGGTTTCTTCCAGCGAACTGGCCTGCTGTTCGGTGCGCGACGACAGATCCATATTACCGGCCGCGATTTGGCTTGAAGCAGTGGCGATGGTATCGGTGCCGATGCGCACTTCGCCCACTATCCCGATCAGGCTGTCGCGCATGTCTTTCAGCGCTTGCAGCAGCTTGCCGGTCTCATTCGTCGAGGTGACTTCTATTTTCTGGCTCAAATCACCGGCGGCAACGTTTTGCGCAATCCTCACGGCATAGTTCAGGGGATGTGAAATGCTACGCACTAGCCAAATGCCAATGCCAAAACCCATTAGCAAACCCAATGTCATGAAAGAAATAGCCAAAATACGGAAAGTGCTGTAGGCGTCTTGCGACTGTTGAAATTCACGCTCACCGGTATCCAGCTGTAACCGGATGAGCGCATCAATCGGGTCACGCGCTTGCAAGAAATACAGCTCCATTTTGCTATCCACAAGTTCGGTCGCCAGTTTGATGTCGTTGGCGCGCAACGCAACGATTGCAGGTTTTAGCACTACATCTTCGAATGCCTTGCTTGCTTTGTTCAACTTGTCGGAAAGCGTTTTTTCCTCCGACAACAAGTAAGTGGACTGGTATTGAGTCCATACATTGTGTCTTTCTACCTCATCTTTTTCCACTATATCCATGCGCATACCGATTTTTGCCGGGTCGCCAGTAATGGCTTTGTAGATCGTCAGTTGATTGCGAGCAAACAATCTGACCACCTGATCAAGCTGCCCTACCGCAATCAGGCGATCTTCATAAACCGTCTTGAGCGACGCGTTGACACTACCTAAACTGATTAATCCCATCACACCGATTAGCACCATGATGGCCGAGATGAGGCTGATTACAAAAATCAGCCGAGATTTGATGGTGAGGTTTTTGAGCATATTATTTTCCCGGTTGCGTCTGATTGCTTGCACATTAAATATTGCAGTATTGGCACCAATATTGGCTGTCAACATGTTTCCTAAATACAATTTTTTTATGATAACTACGCACTATCGGCTTATCTTGACTCTCGTCAATTAAATGACACTTGACTAAAAATTAATTGACCGTGGCACAAAAAAAAGCGCCCAGGCCAATAGGGCCGGGACGCTTTGATGCGATTGTTTTCGTACTGTCCTGGTGATGCTTACCGCACTCTTTTTGCCACCGACGCCGGATGTGGAATACCTTCGCGGTCGATATGGGCGACGCTGGTCTTGAAACGCTGCACGCCGTTGCGGTCGAGTTGCAGCCGCAATACCCAGCCGACGGCTTGATTGGCATTGTCGAGTTCTTCCATCACGAAGTTACCCACGCTATAGACAATGAGCTTGCCCTTGTAGTGCTCGATTTCTTGCGTGACGTGCGGGTGGCCGCCGATGATGACGTCGGCCCCGGCGTCGATCATCAAGTGTGCCAACTGGCGCTGGCGCGCGCCGGAGTGGGTTTCGTTTTCCCAGCCCCAGTGCATGATCGGAATCACCAAATCTGCTTTATGCACGCTGCGCGCAGCCTTGATGTCGGCCACCACTTGTTCGTCCTCGCTCCACGCTACACCGGGAGCGTTGTAATCGGCTTCGAAACTGCGCGGCATGAATTCGTTATAACTGAGCAGCGCAATGCGGATACCTTTGCGCTCAATGATGAGCGGGGCGTGCGCTTCGCGCAGATTGTGGCCGCCGCCGAATTTCAGGATGCCCTCCTGATCAAGTAAACCGAGCATTTCAGCAAAGGCAACGCGGCCAAAATCGCCCGAGTGGTTGTTGGCCAGCGCGACCGCATCGAAGTGGCGCTTGAGTACAGCCAGCGTGCGCGGGTGGGCGCGAAAGGTGAAGTTCTTGTCGGCCGGATCGCCGCTGGTGGCAACCACGCATTCGAGGTTGCCGATGCGAATGTCGGCCGCTTGCAGTATTGCAGCAAACGGGGCGAATGGATCGCGGCCCTGTTCAATGGCTTTGCCGGGCTTGCCGTCCAGCACGATGTCGCCGGCAAATAACAAGCTGACCGTTGGCTCCGCTTCTGCTGCGATGGCACTGGCGCTGGATATGCACAGCGCCAGACAAACCGCTCTAGTGATCGCGTGCTTAATGTACTTAATCTGTTTGGCAAGATGGATCATCACTGCACTCCCTGCAAGGTGCAACTGTACTGAAGCTCGCGCTCCACATTGGAGGCATAAAGAAAATTGTTGCCAGTCAGTGCGATGGGCGTCACGGACGCCTTGAAAGGCGGCAAATATTTGGCTTGATGGATAAGTATCGGCTGGCGTTTTGCATCAAGGTAAGCGTACAGATTGATTACGTCGATCCGTTCTTGCGTACCCAGCACCACGGCCTTGAAGCGAAATCGCCCGCCGATGTCGACCGATGGAACGCTGTAGGGGTCCGAGCCGGGCACAGCTACCACAATATGCGTGGTGCCGGCATACGTAACCTGGCAGCGCAACAATGGCGCGGCGTGGGCAACTGCGGTAGCGGTGGCAAGTAGCAAAGTCGCCCATAGTGCGACGACGCGCATCCTGATGCTGGAGTGTTGAAATGGGATGGACATAGTCAGAAGCGGTATTCGGACACGATATGTTTGCTGAAATTGTGCTTGGTGCCGCCGGGCACTAAATCAGCCAGCTTTCGGGGGCTGGCAGCGGAAATAAAAATGTCGGCGACCTGATCCTTGCAACGGAACTTCATTGCCGGGCTGAGTATTTCGCTGGCCTTGATTTTCAGATGGCGGAAAACCTTGGCCTTTTCACTGCAGAGCAGGATGTGAATTTCCTTTTTGAATTGCAGCAATGGGATATGAATCCACCAACCTTCATCGCCGGCATGTGCGACGACGGTTGCCCAATGCGTATTGCTCTCATTGAGCAACGGGCTGCCAAGAGCCCCATTAACGCGCTTGATGGCTTCACTTTTGATCATGTTTTTTCTCTTGATGGTGACTGGTAACGATAGAACTTACATTTACACATGGTTTTTCAACCATAATTATACTAACTGATGTATTTTATAGCTCCGCAATATATACGTGCGGAAGATACAGCATTTATGTGCATACTCCCTTTATTTATAAAAACCCAAAATTCAATCAAGCAAGCTTTGCTCTCCGGCGGCGAAGCCTTCCACCAGCGCGTCGATGAAATCCCGTACCGCCGGCACCAAACCGCGACGCGATGGAAAGAGCGCATGCACGACGCCCTGCGGAATCGTCAATTCCGGCAGCACATGTTCCAGCGCACCGCTGGCGAGATCCTCTTGCGCCATGAATTTGGGCAAATACGTGATGCCGACGCCGTTCAGTGCAGCGCGATGCAAGGTAACGAAATCGTCGGTAGCCAGACGCGGCAAGTGTGAAACGGCTTCGACGCTGCCGTCTGGCTTGGTGAACTGCCACAGATATTTGTCGCCAGGACGCGTCATGCTCAAGGTGGGAAAGCGGCTCAAATCGGCAATTTGCTGCGGTTTGCCGTGCAGGGCAAACAAGCCGGGGCTGCCGAGCAAAATGAGTTCGGTATTAGCCAGCAGGCGAACGGCCAGATTGGAGTCTTCCAACGGCAGGCTCCTGACCCGCAATGCAATATCGAAACCTTCTTCCACCACATCCACACGGCGGTTGGTGGCTTCCACATGAACCCGCACCAGCGGTTTTGCCAGCAAAAAGCGCGTCACTATGGCGGCAACATTGCTATGCAGCAATCCGACCGGACAACTTAAGCGCACCAATCCTTGCGGCTCGGCGCGGGTACGATCAATCGTATCGCGTGCCGCCTGCGCTTCGGCGACGAGCGCAATACAGTGCTGATAAAACGTATTGCCAACGTCGGTCATCGAAATTTTGCGGGTGGTCCGGTTGAGAAGACGCACCCCCAGGCTGGATTCAAGATCGCTGATACGCCGGCTGAGTCTGGAAACCTGCATCCCCAAGTGCCGCGCAGCAGCGCTATAACCGCCCTGCTCGACCACTTTGGCGAACAAATACATATCATTCAAATCGTACATTGCAGATCCAATTATTCTATATACAGGATAATCATTATCGAATTTAGCTATTTAACTAATATTATTTCTATTTTAAACTTAGTCATTGAAAAAGATTTATAACCCAATTCTTAATTATTAAATGGAGTTCCAGTATGAAAATTCTGCATATTGATTCAAGCGCACTCGGTGCCATGTCGGTTTCACGAGAAGTGACAGCCGCTACCGTCTATCAACTGCAAGAAACCAATCCGAATGCAACCGTCACTTACCGCGACCTGGCCGCAACACCGCCAGCGCACTTGGGTGGCGAGTTGCTGGCGGCATTGCGTCCGCAAGAAGGTTATGTTGCGCCGGAGAGTTTGCACGCAGAATTGGCATTGACGGAAACCATGCTGACAGAATTTCTGGCAGCCGACGTGGTGGTGATCGGCGCGCCGATGTACAACTTCTCGGTGCCGACCCAGCTCAAGGCATGGATAGATCGCATTGCGCAAGCAGGCCGTACTTTCCGCTACACCGCACAAGGCCCGGAAGGATTGGCCGGCGGCAAGAAAGTCGTGATCGTATCGTCGCGCGGCGGCATGTATGCCGGCACCGCTTATGAAGGTGCAATGGATCATCAGGAAGCATTCCTGCGCGCCGTGCTGGGCTTCTTCGGCATTACCGACATCGCGGTGATCCGCGCCGAAGGTATCGCGATGGGCCCGGATGCACGCGCACTGGCTTTGGACAAGGCACTGAATCAGACCAAAGAATGTGCCTGACGCCTCTGTTTGGCTGACCTGAATGTAAAAATGTCGCACCCCTTTTGTATTGAGCGGCGCGACATTTTTTATGTTCAGCACATTGTGCTACTACATCAAACCAGCTTTTCCTGCGCCACCAGCACGCCGTCTTGATCGGCATAAATCCAGTTGCCGGGCCGCACTGCGACGCCATTGATCATGACGCGCAACTGTATTTCTCCCACGCCTTTCTTGATGCTTTTTTGCGGATGCGTTGCCAGCGCGCGCACACCGATGGCGCAGGCATTGATCTCGACTGAATCGCGAATGCAGCCGTTGACGACGATGCCACTCCAGCCGTTATTCACTGCCAGCATGGCCAGATTGCCGCCGACCAGCGCGCAGCGCAGACTGCCGCCGCCGTCGATTACCAGCACTTGGCCGTTGCCCGGCTGCTCCAGCGCGGTACGCACCAGCGCGTTGTCTTCAAACACTTTCAACGTATAGGCAGGGCCGGAAAAAATCAGATTCTGGCCGTAAGCCTTGAACACCGGCGGCAACACCGCCAGCGCGCCGCTGGCGAGTTGGTCTTCGTGCGCGTCACACATATCGCAGGTGGCAAAAGTCATTCGATTCTCCAGCAAGGTTTATAAAATATGGGGTTGCAGCATTACAGCGCTACAGAATTGCACCAGAAAACTACGCCGTCTGTACCTTGGTGCTGCGTTTACTGGTATCGCTGCCGACACTGATGGCCGTGACAATCGACAGTATCTGAAACAAGCCAATACTGATGAAAACCCAGGCCGGATGGTCGGCGTCCATCAGTGCGCCAAATAGCAGCGGCGCCACCGATGAACCCGCATCCAGCCCGGAATACACGACGCCATATACGCGTCCGGTGGCATTCTTCGGTGCAGAAGCACGGATCAGCAAATCGCGCGACGGTCCGGCAATTCCGGCACCAAAGCCCACTGCCCCCATCAGCACCACGGCCATCCATGCCGGCACCACACCGAGCGCAATAATCAAGGCCATCGCGCCGGCAGCGGTAAATGCCAGCGCGATGGTGCGGTCATGGTGCGTGGTTTTGGTAGTCAGAAACCCGCCCCACAACATGCCCGCTGCCGAGGCCAGCATATACGCGGTGAACGCGGTCGTCGCCAACGGCAACGACATTCCATACAAGGCACGCAAGCTGGAAGAAGAAAAACCCTGGATGCCGCTCAAGGCCATCGCAGTCATGAAGAAAAATCCGAAACACAACCAGACCGAAGGCCCGCGCATAAAATCTAAAAGAGAACCCTCTTCCTCTTTAGCATCTGCGTGATGGGCTTGGGCCGCTTGGGTAGATGCCGCAGATGTAGCAACTGCAACCGGTGTCGCCAGCACCGCCCGATTGATCCATAACAGCGCCAGCACCGCGAAAGTAACAAGTGCAGCGAAAAGCAGGGCCATGCGCCAGCCGCTCATGCCGGCGATGGCGATCATGAAGACCGGCGCTGCGGCCCAGCCGAGATTGCCGGAAATGCCATGTACCGAAAAAGCATGTCCCAGGCGCGACGTCGAAACCCGCTGATTGAGGATGGTCAAGTCAGCCGGATGGAATACGCAATTGCCCAGCCCGGCCAGCATCGAACCCGCCAGCAAAATCGCATAATTCGGTGCTATCGACATCACCAGCGCGGCACCACCCATGCAGCCAATCCCGGCAAACAGCACCGTGCGGGCGCCGACCTTGTCGACCACAAAACCCGCCAGCGCCTGCCCAACGCCGGAGACGATGAAAAACACCGTCATCAAAAAACCCAGCTCCGCATACGATAGATCGAAAGCCACTTTCAGCCAGGGAAACAGCGAAGCCAGCAATAAATGGGAAAAGTGCGACACCGCATGGGCGGTGCCGACCAGGCCGATCACCCGGGCATCTTGTCGCAAAGTCTGTTCTTGATTCATGGCACTCTCACAGCTAAATAATTGCTTAGTGCATACAAAAAAAGCCAGTCTATTTTCAGATAAATTGACATGATTTTATCGAATTAATGACAAAGAACGGCCGATGATTCCACAAATCCTGAACCACACCCTACCGCCATTGCCGACCACCACGCCGACGATGTACCCGTTGCGCATGGTAGCCCGCCAGAATACCTCGGAATCGCTGATCCCGCATAGCCACGCCCGGGGTCAGGTCACGCATGCAATCGAAGGAGTGATTCGGGTCACGGTCGGCAACAGTACCTGGATTGTGCCGCCGTTTCGGGCCATCTGGATTCCGCCTGGCAAGTTGCACGGTATTCAGGTGCTGGAGAAAGTGCGCTTGCGCAACTCTACGTCGATCCCGATCCCGCCCATTCAAGGACGCCGATTGTGAAGCGCTGGCAGTCCCGGCCTTGCTGCGCGAACGGAGAAGCTATCTTGCAATAATTTCACCTGAAATTATCAAGCACCAGCCGAAAGATGGAGATTCTGATGATGTTTTCGGTGGCCCCAGGCAGGATTTCGACATCTCGTCTGACTTCAAGTCGCTTTGGTTCATTTGTTATGCTAAAAATCTAAAAACTTGATTTCTACACAACGACTATTGCAAGACAACTTTTAGTTTTTTATCAACGATTCTGTATGTTCATTGCGCTTTGACAAATTGGTGTCTGTTGAACTGTTCATAGTCGTATCAAAGCTTGAAAAAAGGGTTTAAGGCAAAGCTGATTAAGTCCACCAATTCCACAGTGCATACGTTATAAAAGTTATAGAAAACAAATACGGCAGGCGGGAATGAAACAGCAGACTCTGGCAATGGCGGCGGATCAAGGAGCGGGGTTTGAACAACACCGCAGACCGACACGATGCGCTGAATTTCCGGACACAATGAACCG
The DNA here is from genome assembly GCF_055694025.1 of Gelidimonas diazotrophica. Classification (NCBI taxonomy): domain Bacteria; kingdom Pseudomonadati; phylum Pseudomonadota; class Betaproteobacteria; order Burkholderiales; family Oxalobacteraceae; genus Gelidimonas; species Gelidimonas diazotrophica. The sequence continues at coordinate 1,522,648 of NZ_CM146349.1, read as the reverse complement.
CATCGTGCCATGGGTAAGACAGTGTGCAGTGCTCGGGCCGCACTACCCGAAGCGAGGAAATGGTCGCCTGCCGATTGGCACAGGTGCGCCCATAGTGGGCAAATGGCGGCCCAAAAGCCCAAAAAATAGCCCCGAAATAGCAAGAGTAAACGCGTTGAAATTGTCTTTTCCGGCATTACGCATAATTACGCATATTTCGCGAATTGGACTTTTTAAAAAAGTGGCTGGTTCAGCGTAGTTCTAACACTTTGTTTGACCAATAATGCAATTTTTTTTGCAGATTGGAATTCATATGGCAGCTATGCTGAAAAATTCTGAGAAGCTGAAAGCTTTTTGCGGAGCGCCTGCGTTGGGGCCATGGTCCAGCGCCAGCGACGCGATACCGCTTGATTTCGCCGGCCCGGTTGATATCATTTTCGACCGCTTCGAAGATACCTGGATCGAACGCACCATCATTGAGCGCTTCGAACAGATCGCACTGCGCCATGCCGATCGGATAGCTGTCGATGACGGCACGACGCGGCTGACCTATCGTGCATTGCTTCGCGCGGTACATTATCTCGCACAGCATGTCGCGGCCCTGGTGCCGCCCGGTCGCCCGGTAGGCATTCTGCTGCCGCACAACGCGTTTTTTTCGCTTGCCGCGCTGGCTTGTCTGGCGGCAGGACGGCCCTATGTGCCGATCGATTTGAAATATCCTGTTGCTCGTATCCATGATGTCCTGCGCGAGGCGGGCGCCGCTGCGGTGATTCTGGACGCAAATGCGGATACTGCACGGATCGTTCCTGCTGCCTTGCTGCAGATCGACATCGGCGCTGCATTGACGACCAATGACGAACCGGCGATGCCGGTTGTGGCGCCAGCCGTGTCGGTGGACGCTCCTGCCGTCATCCTATATACCTCTGGCAGCACTGGCAAACCCAAGGGCATTTGCAATAGCCAGCGCGCAATTTTGCAGCGCGTGGCCGAGTCCACCAATTCCTGCCATGTGCATGCTGGCGACCGGATCATTCTCTTGAGTTCGCCCGGCACCATCGCCGGCGTCCGAGAAACGTTTGCGGCGCTGCTTAACGGGGCCACGCTTTATGCTACCGATCCTCACGAGCGTGGCGTGCGTGACGTGCTGAAAACGTTGCTGGAAGGACGCATCACTATTTGCTATACGGTTCCGGCGCTACTGCGCACGTTGTTGCGTGCGCCAGGCGCCAACGAATCGTTTGCGTACATGAGGATCATGCGCGTCGGGGGCGATATCACGCTCGAAAGCGATTTTGCACTGTACCGCAGTATCGTTCCTGCCTCCTGTCACTTTTTCGTCAGCTTCAGTTCGACGGAAATGCCGGCAGCTTTTCAATGGTTCGTGCCGCCAGACTGGCAAGCTGACGGCCTTCGCGTGCCGGTAGGATATGCGCGGCCCGGCATCAGTTTCATGGTGGCGGACGAAGACGGCATGCCGGTGGTGCCCGGAGAGGCTGGAGAACTTATCGTGCGCAGCCGCTATCTCGCCAGTGGCCAATGGCAGGACGGCGGTTTGCAACCGGGTTCGTTCCTGTGCGACCCGAACGATCCGTCGATGCGCATTCTGCGTACCGGCGATATGATCAAACTGCGCGCGGACGGATTATGGGAATTGATTGGGCGCAAGGATCGCCAGATCAAAATTAGGGGCCAGCGCATTGATCCGGGCGAGGTCGAGGCGGCGTTGCGCAGTTGTGCCGATGTCAGCGATGCAGCGGTGATTGCGCGCCGCAGCGGCGAAGAGATCGTTGCACTGGTGGCGTATGTCGTGCCGAGCGCATCGGCCGATGTCGGACTCGCCGAGGCACTCAAAAACGTGCTGGCAGCGCGCGTACCGCGACACATGCATCCGGAGGATATTCGCCTGCTCGACGCGATCCCGCAGTTGCCCGGTTTCAAGCCCGACATTGGCGCACTGGCAAGGCTCGACCGGATCGGGTTGGCGCTGCGAACCCCGACGTTGCAATCCGGTGATGAAAACATGGCTGATACGGATGTAAAAGAGGAGCACGGCCTTTACGTAGATGCCCACATCCGAGATGCCGTGAAGCATGGCTGGACGACTGTGCTGGGTGCCCGGTCATTTCAGGCAAACCAGCGCTGGGATCATACCGGAGGCGACTCGCTCAAGGCGATGGATCTGTGGTTCCATATCGAACAGAAGCTCGGTCAGAAAATATCCATGGATTCTCTCGGTAGCAGCGCGACGCCGAGCAGTCTGATCACAGCCATTGCGCGTCATCTCGACCTACTCGCTGGCCGTCGTGTGGAAGTTGCGGATACTGATGAAGCGCCCGTGGTCTTTCTGATGCCTGGAATCGGGGGTGACGAGCCCTTGCTCGTACAGTTCCGGGCCACCTTCGGCAAGAGCGTACGTTTCAAGATGATCGACTATCCGGATTGGCGTCAAACGATGAAAGACGGCGCCAGCTTCGAGGCTATTGTCAATGCGACCTATACGCAAATTTGCGCCGAGCCTGCTTGTGAATTCTATTGCTTCGTTGGCCACTCATTTGGCGGATTCATCGCCCATGAGACGGCACGTCGCCTGATGGCGTCCGGGCGGCGTGTCAGTTTTCTCGGTTTGTTAGACAGCCGTCGCAGAGACATGGTGCGATCATCGAGTCAACGCTATAGGGCGCTGCTTGCCGAGCCGAGCCGGATGCCGGGCGCCTTGGTGCGGTCGACCCTGGCAATGCTCATGCGCAGACGCTGGTTCACGCCGTTGCGCGCCATAACTCAGCTAGTCATGTCGCGGCCAACGACACTCGCCTTTAATTACCATAAACACCTCATCGAGAAACTACGGCTGGATGCGCTAGAGAAGTGGCGTCCGACGCGGTGTGACGTGCCGGCGACGCTATTTCTATCGGATGAATGTTTGCCGGACATGCCGGCTGATTATGGTTGGGGCGATCTATGCAAGTCGCTCACGATGGTGCATATCGGCGGCACCCACTTTACGATGATGGAATTTCCGCGACTAGAGTTGCTCTGCGCAAGTCTTTTCGAAGCACTGCAGGCAGCAGAGTCGCGATCTGATCGCCGGATCGAGCTGCTGCCATCCTCGGATCAACAGATGTCGAAAGAATTGCTGGGATAGCGATATTCGATAAAAGGGGAACTCACATGGAAACGCCAGTCATCATCACGGTCGCGATCACCGGTTCGGTACCACGCAAGAAGGACAATCCTGCGGTCCCGGTGACGCCATCCGAACAAATCGAATCAACGCAAGAGTGCTATGAAGCTGGGGCGTCGCTGGTGCATATTCACGTGCGCAATCCCGACGAATCGCCGGGTTCGGACCCCGCGCTGTTTGCCCAGGTACAGGAGGGCGTACAAAAATACTGTCCGGGAATGATCATACAATTTTCAACCGGCGGGCGCGGGCGCGATCAAGCGGAGCGCGGTGCGATGCTTTTTCTCAAGCCGGACATGGCTTCGCTGGCCACGGGGTCCGTTAATTTTCCGACTAACATATACGAAAATCCGCCGGATTTTGTCGAAAACCTGGCGCAAACGATGCTGGATAATGCAGTCAAGGCGGAAGTTGAAGTCTTTGATCTTGCCATGCTTTATAACGCTGTAAACCTCGTCAGGAAAGGATTGCTGTCAGCGGCGCCCCATGTCCAGTTCGTCATGGGAATCGAGAATGCGATGCCGGCACGCCGCTCGATTTTCGATTTCCTGCGGGCCGAACTCGCGACGCTGCTGCCTGAAGCGACCTGGGTCGCGGCTGGAATAGGACGGCATCAATGGGAGGTGAACCAGTGGTGCTTGCAGGAAGGAGGCCATTGCCGCACCGGGCTCGAAGACAATACGCGCTTTGACCGGACCCGGCTGGCCGCAAGCAATGCGGAACTGGTCAAAAAAATCATTGATGACTGCAGCAAATACAATAGGCGGCCGGCATCACCGATCGAAGCAAGGAAAATTCTCAACCTGCGGCAAGCTGCAGATGCAATACCAATCCCAGCCCATAACATGACGTTAAATTGAGAGGCTGTCTTGCAATAATTTCGCCTGAAATTATCAAGCACCAGCCGAAGCATGGAGATTCTGATGATGTTTTCGGCGGTTCCGGTCAGGATTTCGCTCGGCAACACATCGACGCTTCCGAGCGGGATATGGGCATGACTCTGGGGCATGACTTTCGGCCAATGGCGCCAGCAGGTTGAAAAAACGCTCCCACGCTCTGCATTGGATAAAAAACGGGGGTATTTTTATTACCGCAGTAAAACAATGCGGGAAATGGTATGCTTTAACACATACCACTGCCAGTATAATTACGCCAACTCTTCCGAACGGATTCTGACCACTTTGCCGCGCACTGTCGACAAGGCTTCGATGCTGGCGATGACGGCGTCGATATACTTCTCTTGCGTCTGGTGCGTCAGGATGATGATGTCAGTCTCCGTTGTGCCTTCCTCCGGTTCCTTCTGCAGCATCGCTTCCACAGAAATTCTGGAGTGTGCCAGGATGCTGGTGACGCTGGCCAGCACGCCGGCTTCATCGGCGACGTGGATGCGCAAATAATACGAAGTCGTGATTTCGCTCACCGGCAGGATCGGCGTGTTGTGTACCGCATCCGGCTGGAACGCCAGATGCGGCACCCGATGCCCAGGGTCGGCAGTAGCCAGACGGGTGATATCGACCAGATCGGCAATCACCGCAGAAGCAGTCGGCTCGGCGCCGGCGCCCTTGCCGTAATACAGCGTTGGGCCAACCGCGTCGCCCTGCACCATTACCGCGTTCATCGCACCTTCGACGTTGGCGATCAGGCACTTGGCCGGGATCAGGGTCGGGTGCACGCGCAATTCGATCCCGTTCGGCATGCGCTTGGCAATCCCCAGCAACTTGATGCGGTAGCCGAGTTGTTCGGCGTACTGGATATCGATACCTTGCAGTGTGGTGATGCCTTCGACATGCGCTTTGGTGAACTGGACTGGGATGCCGAATGCAATCGACGCCATCAGCGTGACCTTGTGGGCCGCGTCCACGCCTTCGATATCGAAGGTCGGATCGGCTTCCGCATAGCCCAGCCGCTGTGCGTCTTTCAGCGCCACATCGAAGTCCAGCCCTTTGTCGCGCATCTCCGACAGGATGAAGTTGGTGGTGCCGTTGATGATGCCGGCCAGCCATTCGATCCGGTTGGCGGTCAAGCCTTCGCGCAACGCTTTGATAATCGGAATGCCGCCGGCCACTGCAGCCTCGAAGGCGACCATCACGCCCTTCTCTTGCGCGGCCTGGAAAATTGCATCGCCATGCAGCGCCAGCAAGGCTTTGTTGGCAGTCACCACATGCTTGCCGTTGGCAATTGCCTTCAACACCAAATCTTTGGCGATGCCGCAGCCGCCGATCAATTCGATGACGATATCGATGTCCGGGTTATTGATGACCAGGTTGGCGTCGTTCACCACTTCACATGCGCCGCCGGTCAGTTCTTTGGCGCGTTCGGTGTTCAGGTCAGCCACCATCGTGATCTCGATGGCGCGACCGGCGCGGCGCATGATCTCTTCCTGGTTGCGCTTCAAGACGTTGAATGTGCCGGCACCCACGGTGCCGATGCCCAATAAACCTACTTTGATTGGTTTCATAATTTCACTGGTGATTGTGTGACTAAAAGCGGAGAAAAAATCGAGATTATCTAGATTGGCCCGCTGTGTATTAAGACTTTGTCACTGATGTTATGCACAAAAAATTCAGTCCACGAAAAGCACGAAAGACACGAAAGACACGAAAAAAACTTCTCTGCCGCAGTCGAAAGGAGTAGTTGTGCATTCTTTCGTGCTTTTCGTGTCTTTCGTGGACAATGCTTTTCTTGTCTTGCATGCAACGTGCGTAACGTCAGTTTGTCAGTAATGCAGGCACGCAGGCCTGCATTACTGACGGGATTATGCCGTAACGTGCCGCTTGCGATAACCGTCGAGAAAACGGGCGATCCGGCCCATTGCATCGGTCAGATCATCTGCATTGGGCAGGAACACAACCCGGAAATGGTCCGGCGCGATCCAATTGAAGCCGGTGCCCTGCACGATCAGGACTTTCTCTTCGACCAGCAATTCCTGGGCGAAGTTTTGATCATCGGCAATCGGATACATCTTCGGGTCCAGTCGCGGGAACATATATAACGCTGCCTTGGGCTTGACGCAGGTGACGCCGGGAATGTCAGTCAACAAACGGTGCGCCAGATCGCGCTGTTTGGTCAAACGCCCATTGGGCGCGACCAAATCGTTGATGCTCTGATAACCACCCAGCGCGGTCTGAATCGCAAACTGGCCCGGCGTATTCGAGCACAGTCGCATCGAAGCCAGCATGTCCAGGCCTACGATGTAATCCCTGGCATGACGCTTCTCGCCCGACACCGCCATCCAGCCGGCACGGTAGCCGCAGGAGCGATAATTTTTCGACAAGCCGTTGAAAGTGATGAACAAGACATCGTCGGCCAGCGAGGCAATGGAAATATGGGTTTCGCCGTCGTACAAGGTCTTGTCGTAAATTTCGTCAGCGAACACGATCAATTGATTCTGCCGAGCAACTTCGACCAGCTGTTGCAATATTTCAACCGGATACAGCGCTCCGGTCGGATTATTCGGATTGATGACGACAATCGCCTTGGTGTGCGGCGTAATTTTTTTCTTGATGTCTTCGATGTCGGGCAGCCAACCGGAAGCTTCATCGCAAATATAATGCACCGGCCGGCCGCCGGACAGGCTCACCGCGGCAGTCCAGAGCGGGTAATCGGGCGCTGGCACCAGCACTTCGTCGCCGCTATCGAGCAAGGCGTTCATGCTCATCACGATCAGTTCGGAGGCACCGTTGCCGAGATAGATGTCATCGATGGCGACGCCGGCGATTTCTTTCTCCTGGGTGTAATGCATGATCGATTTGCGCGGTGCAAACATGCCTTTGGAGTCGGTATAGCCGGCGGCTTGATGCAGATTGCGAATCATGTCCTGGACGATCTCGTCCGGCGGGTCGAAGCCGAATACGGCCAGATTGCCGATATTGAGCTTGATGATCCGGTGGCCTTCGTCTTCCATCTGGCGCGCTTTTTCCAGCACGGGCCCGCGGATGTCATAACAGACGTCTGCTAATTTTTTCGATTTCTGAATCGGTCGCACAGCTACACTTCCTTGTTGTTTTGATACACGATAGGGCGCATTTTGTTGCAGCGCCGAAAAGCCTATTCTGCCGAATGGATCGTGTTTTATCAATCAAAAACACCCATTGCAGCCGAGATTGGTAAAGAAAAAAGCTACAATGCCAACTTTGTTGCGCTCCCATCGCCTGCAAAGCGCACAAATATCCTGCTCTGACGCACTGTCCTCATTGATTTGACTGACCTGACAATCACACCATGAAGCTCCAAATTACTTCCACGCAACAATACCAGACCGTCACCGCGTACGACGACGCTGGCATAGAAATCAACGCCAAGTACTTTACGCACAGTCTGTTAGTGATGCCGGAAATCGCCCCGGTTGCATGGCCGGTCGATTGTTTTGAGGCACTTACCGCCGAACATTTCATGCAGATCGACGCCCAGAATCCCGATGTGGTGATCCTGGGCACTGGCCAGCGGCAACGCTTCGTGCATCCGAAGCTGACAGCGGTGCTGACCGCGCACCGCACCGGGGTCGAATGCATGGATAACCAGGCGGCCTGTCGCACCTACAACATCCTGATGTCAGAAGGTCGCAAAGTCGCGCTGGCGCTGATCATCGAGCCTGCCGCAACCAACACCAACAATACCATTCCAGCCCAACCTGACTGAATGACATGAGTGACATGCGCGATTTGTACAAATCCCAGCCTTTCGTCTGGGCGCTATTTTTTATTTTCACCCTGTGCTGGTTTTATGCACTGGACTTGCGCACGCTGGTGCCCACCGACGAAGGCCGCTATGCCGAGATGGCGCGCGAGATGGTGGCTAGCGGCGACTGGATCACCACCCGCTTGAACGGCATCAAATACTTTGAAAAACCACCGCTGCAAACCTGGATGAACGCGCTGACTTTCACGCTGTTCGGCATGGGCGAATGGCAGGCGCGTTTCTGGACCGGCTTGTGCGGCTTCCTCGGCATCCTGCTGACGTATCAGGCCGGGCGCAGCGTTTTCAATCCACGCGTCGGCTATTTGGCGGCGCTAGTGCTGGGATCGAGCTTTTTGTGGGCGGCGCTGGGGCATATCAATACGCTGGATATGGGCTTGTCCGGCATGATGACACTTGCGCTGTGCGGCTTGTTGATCGCGCAACGCGACAGCGCCGGCGAGCGCGAACGGCGCAACTGGATGCTGGCCTGCTGGGCCGGCATGGCGCTGGCGGTACTCTCGAAAGGTTTGATCGGGCTGGTTTTGCCTGGCGCGGCGCTGGTAATTTATTCGCTGGTGGCAAATGACCTCGGGATATGGAAACGTATTCATATTGGCAAGGGACTGCTGCTATTTTTCGCCATTACTACGCCCTGGTTTGTACTGGTGTCGATTCGGAATCCGGAGTTTCCGCAGTTTTTCTTCATCCATGAACACTTCCAGCGTTTTACCAGTGAAGTGCATCATCGCGCCGGCCGCTGGTATTACTTCATCCCCTTGCTGCTGCTCGGCATCGTGCCATGGCTGGGAATTCTGTTGCAAAGCTTATTCCGTAGTTGGCATACTGCAGCAGGCACAACCTTCAAACCGAAGCGACTGCTGCTGATATGGGCCGCTTTCATCTTTTTCTTTTTCAGTGTTTCGGGCTCGAAACTGCCGTCCTACATCCTGCCGATTTTTCCGGCACTGGCTTTGCTGATTGCCGCTTACTGGGATACCGCCGGCCGCAGACACTGGATGCTGGCGGCCGGTTTGATGGCAAGCATTGGTGCGGCCGGCCTGTTTTTTGTGCAGCGCATTGGAAAAATGTCGGATGCGCCGCTTGAAATCCCGTTGTATCTGGCTTACCAGCCATGGGTGACTGCTGCTGCCATCGCGGCCCTGATCGGCGGCATCGGCGCATTCTTTCTGGCACAGCGCGGACGTGGGGAATTGGCTGCAACCATCCTGGCCATGTGCGGCTTTGCCGGTGGGCAAATACTGATGCTCGGCCATGATCCGTTCGGCAATTACGCATCCGGGCGGCCGCTGGTGGCTGCCATCAACGCGGAAAGTACGCCTGCCACGACGCTGTATACGGTCGGACGACTGGACCATTCGCTGCTGTTTTATCTGCGCCGCACCATGGTCATGGTGGAAAATCCGGACGAGCTGGAGTTCGGGCTGGCGCAGCAGCCGCAGCTGTGGTTGCCCACCCGCGCAGCATTTATCCAACAATGGACAAATGGCCCGAAAGCCATTGCCGTTACTTCACCGACGACCTATGCCGAACTGCAAAAGCGCGGGGTGCCGATGCGCATCATCGCTCGGGATGGACGCCGGATTGTCATCGCAAGCGACGTAAAAAAATAAACTTACCACTATGAATCTACCTACCTTCGGTTTTATCTTCGTCGGCATTTGCCTCAACGCCGTGGCGCAACTGCTGCTCAAGGCGGGCACCAATGCGGTCGGCGCGATTCACCTGACGGCGGAAAACTGGTTTGCCACCGCAATCAAGCTGGCCACACAACTGCCCATCATTGCCGGACTGACCTGCTATGTGATTTCGGTGGTGGTCTGGATCATCGGCCTGTCGCGGGTGGATGTCACCATCGCCTATCCATTGTTATCGCTGGGCTATATCATCAATGCCATCGGTGCATGGTATTTCCTGGGCGAAATGGTATCGGCACAGCGCATCCTGGCAATTGGCGTCATCATCGTCGGCGTGATATTACTGACCCGCAGCTGATAGATAAATAATGGGAGTATGCTAAAAAATACCGTGTATTCCGCATATATTAATTGCGGCACTAAATCATACATAATGTAGTATTTTAATATCGCCAGCCTACCTCCACGTAATGTAGGTAAGTAAATAGCCAAGTAAAACGAGCGAGCCACCCTTTTCAGATACCGACAACATGACCGATAACACTGCCCTGCCCTTCCTGCCTTTTTCCAGGCCCAGCATTGATGAAGCGACGATTGCCGCGGTCGGCGACGTGCTGCGTTCCGGCTGGCTGACTAGCGGACCCAAAGTCCAGGCGTTCGAAGCCGCGCTGTCGGCCTATTTTGGCGGCCGCCCGGTGCGCACTTTCAACTCCGGCACCTGCACCATGGAAATCGCGCTGCGCGTCGCCGGTATAGGGCCTGGCGACGAAGTCATCACGACGCCGATTTCCTGGGTCGCCACCGCCAATGTCATCATCGAAGTCGGCGCCACGCCGGTCTTTGCCGATATCGATCCGATTACCCGCAACATCGATCTGGATAAACTCGAAGCCGCCATCACGCCTCGTACCAAAGCGATTATTCCGGTCTTTCTGTCCGGCTTGCCGGTCGATATGGATCGTTTGTACGCGATTGCCAAAAAATATAATTTACGGGTGGTGGAAGACGCCGCGCAAGCCCTCGGTTCGCGCTGGAAAGGTCAGCCGATTGGCTCCTTCGGCGACTTGGTGTCGTTCAGTTTTCAGGCGAACAAGAACATCACCACCGCCGAAGGCGGCTGCCTGGTGCTGAACAATGTCGAAGAAGCGCAGTTGGCTGAAAAATACCGATTGCAAGGCGTCACCCGCAGCGGCATGGACGGCATCGATGTCGATGTGCTGGGCGGCAAATACAATATGACCGATATCGCGGCGGCCATTGGACTGGGCCAGTTTGCCCAGTTGGATGCCATCACCGCGCATCGCCACACGCTGGCGAAACGGTATTTCGCCAGTTTCGGCCCCGATTTTGAAGCCAAAACCGGCGCTCAATTGCCGCTGGCCGACTTTAGCAATACCAACTGGCACCTGTTCCAGATCATCTTGCCCGACCATGTTAACCGGGCCGAATTCATGGCAAAAATGAAGCTGCACAATATCGGCATTGGCTTTCATTACGCGCCGATCCATCTGTTTACGCTTTACCGCGAACGCGGCTTCGGCCCCGGCATGTTCCCGGTAGCAGAGCGGATCGGCCGCCAGACTGTATCGTTGCCGATGTTTTACGCGCTAACGGAAGCGGATGTTGATCGCTCTGTCGCAGCGGTCAAATCCGTACTCATTCACTAAAAATAATAACCAGCCGCAAAAGGGCACAAAGGAAACGGCACAACTCCTTTTTGCTTCCTGTGGCTGCTGGGGCGCAGGCAAAAAAATGAAACCAGAACTTTCCGTCGTCATCCCGATATACAACGAAGAAGCAGGCTTGTCCAAGCTGTACGCGCGGCTTTACCCGGCGCTGGATGCGCTGGGTCTGTGCTATGAAATCATTTTCGTCAACGATGGCAGCCGCGACAATTCGCCGGCGCTGCTGGCCGACCAGTTCCGCCTGCGCCCCGACGTCACCAGGGTCGTGCTGCTGAACGGGAATTATGGTCAGCACATGGCGATTCTGGCCGGCTTCGAAGCATCCCGCGGTGAAATCACCGTTACGCTCGACGCCGACCTGCAAAATCCGCCGGAAGAAATCGGCAACCTGGTCGCCAAGATGCGCGAAGGCTATGACTACGTCGGTTCGATTCGCCGCATCCGGCAAGACGCTGCGTGGCGCACCTACGCCTCCAAGGCCATGAACCGCCTGCGCGAAAAAATTACCCATATCAAGATCACCGACCAGGGCAATATGCTGCGCGCCTACGGCCGCAATGTCATCGACCTGATCAACCAGTGCAGCGAAGTCAATACCTTCGTGCCGGCGCTGGCCTACACTTTTGCCCGCAAACCGACCGAAATCGTAGTCGAACACGAAGAGCGCGTGGCCGGCGAATCAAAGTATTCGCTGTACAGCCTGATCCGTCTGAATTTTGACCTGATGACCGGATTTTCGCTGGTGCCTTTGCAATTGTTCTCGATGGTCGGCATGATCCTGTCCGTCGCCTCGGGGCTGCTGGTGCTGCTGTTGCTGGTGCGCCGCTTCTTGCTGGGCGCGGAAGCCGAAGGTGTCTTCACCCTGTTTGCCATCGTATTTTTCATGTTGGGGGTGGTCTTGTTTGGCATCGGCTTGCTCGGCGAATATGTCGGGCGCATCTTCCAGCAAGTGCGCGGCAGACCGCAATATGTGGTTAAAACCGTGCTGCAGGAACCGCCTTTCATCGAGCGGCGCCAGGGGAAAAAAGAATCGGCCAGCATCCCGGAGCAAGCATGAAAGCGGTGGTTTTCGCCTATCACAATGTCGGCGTGCGCTGCCTGAAAGTATTGCTGGCGCGCGGAGTGGATGTAGCACTGGTAGTCAGCCATGAAGATAATCCGGCTGAAACCATTTGGTTCGAATCGGTCGCCGCGCTCTGCCGCGAACATGGGATTGCCTGCGTGAAGCCGGACGACCCGAATTCGCCTGCATTATTCGCACGGATACAGGCGCTGCAGCCCGATTTCATTTTCAGCTTTTATTACCGCCATATGCTGCCGGTCGCCCTGCTGGCACTCGCCAGATACGGTGCCTACAATATGCACGGCTCGCTGCTGCCCAAATATCGCGGTCGCGTACCAGTCAACTGGGCCGTGCTGCACGGCGAAACCGAAACCGGCGCCACTTTGCACCAAATGGCCGCAAAACCGGATGCCGGCGGCATCATCGCGCAAACTGCGGTACCCATTCTGCCGGACGACACCGCGTATGACGTGTTCGGCAAGCTAACGGTCGCTGCCGAGCAAACGCTTTGGAATGCATTGCCGGCGCTTTTGGCAGGCAATGCACCACAATTGCAAAACGACCTGTCGCAAGGCAGCTACTTCGGCGGACGCAAACCGGAAGACGGCCGCATTGACTGGTCACAACCGGCACAGGCGGTCTACAACCTGCACCGGGCAGTCGCACCGCCCTACCCGGGCGCCTTCACTGAAATCCAAGGCAAGAATTTTGTTATCGGCAGCGCCCGCTTGGGCACCCTGGCCCGAGCGGATTTGCCGCCAGGCTTGGCGGTGGAGGATAATGCCATTCTGGGCGTTTGCGGCGATGGCCGCACGCTAAACATCCACGCGCTATTGTGCGAAGGCAAAGCCATCTCACCACAAGAGCTCCAGGCATTCCTTGTAAATCAATAAAAAATTAGAGTAAACAATGAAAAAAGTTCTCATTCTCGGCGTCAACGGCTTTATTGGCCACCATCTGTCCAAGCGCATTCTGGAAACCACCGACTGGCACGTCTACGGCATGGATATGATGACGGACCGCATCGCGGATCTGATCGAAAATCCGGAATACAAGTCGCGCATGCATTTTTTTGAAGGCGATATCACGATCAACAAGGAATGGGTCGAATACCACGTCAAGAAATGCGATGTGATCCTGCCTTTGGTCGCCATCGCCACGCCAGCGACTTACGTCAAGCAACCTCTGCGCGTATTCGAACTCGATTTCGAAGCAAACCTGCCGATCGTGCGATCTGCCGCAAAATACGGCAAACATCTGGTGTTTCCATCCACTTCCGAAGTGTATGGAATGTGCCACGACGAAGAATTCGATCCGGAAAACTCAGAGCTAATTTGCGGCCCGATCAACAAGCCGCGCTGGATTTACTCCTGCTCCAAGCAATTGATGGACCGCGTGATCTGGGGCTACGGCATGGAAGGCTTGAATTTCACGCTGTTTCGTCCGTTCAACTGGATCGGCGCCGGCCTCGATTCGATTCATACGCCGAAAGAAGGCTCGTCGCGCGTGGTAACCCAGTTCTTTGGCCACATCGTGCGCGGTGAAAATATTTCACTGGTAGACGGCGGATCACAGAAACGCGCGTTCACGCACGTGGGTGACGGTATCGATGCCCTGATGAAAATCATCGCCAATGAAAATGGCGTCGCCAGCGGCAAAATTTACAATATCGGCAATCCGCTGAACAATTATTCAATTCGCGATCTGGCCAACATGATGTTGGCGCTGGCGACCGAATATCCGGAATACGCAGAATCCGTCAAACAGGTGCAATTGCTCGAAACCACCGCCGGAGCCTATTACGGTGCAGGCTACCAGGACGTACAGAACCGGGTGCCGAAAATTACCAATACCTGTGAAGAACTGGACTGGCAGCCGACCACCACCATGGCCGATGCGCTGCGGAGCATCTTTGATGCATATCGCGGCCAGGTCGCACAAGCCCGCGCGTTGATGGATTAATCGATTGCAGACCGCCTTGCCTTCCATCACCTTAAAAATCGACGTTGACACTTACCGCGGCACCCGGGAAGGCGTACCACATTTGGTGCGCCTGCTGAAAAAGCACAATGCCAATGCAACCTTCCTGTTCTCGCTCGGCCCGGATCATACCGGTTGGGCGTTGCGCCGGGCGTTTCGGCCCGGTTTCTTCAAGAAGGTATCGCGCACTTCAGTGGTCGAACATTACGGGTTGAAAACCCTGATGTACGGCGTATTGCTGCCCGCACCCGACATTGGTCTGGAGTGCGCTGCAGAAATGCGTGCAGTGCAGGATGCCGGCTTCGAATGCGGTATTCACACCTGGGATCATGTGCTCTGGCAAGATAATGTGCGCGCTGCAAATGTCGCCTGGACACAACGCCAGATGCTGCAGTCATGCGAGCGCTTCAGGACCATTTTCGGCCAGAAACCGCAAACTCACGGTGCAGCCGGTTGGCAGATGAACGAATGTGCGTTCGCGCAACTCGATGCATTCGGCATCGCTTATGCGTCTGACACTCGGGCCATGTTGAGCGAATCCGGCGCGCTCATTGACCCGAATGCAGGGCCATACAAGCTGCAAGTCTCTGGCAAAACGCTGTCCTGCATCCAGATGCCGACCACGCTGCCGACGCTGGATGAAATGCTGGGGCGAACCATAAACGGTGAAGTCATTACACTGTCAAATATTGCCGATACACTACTCAAATTGACGCAATCGCCGCGTGACCATGTCTACACTTTGCACGCCGAACTTGAAGGTCAGAAATTTGCCCCCATTTTGGAACAATTGCTACTGGGCTGGCAGAAGCAAGGTTATAAATGCATATCGATGGCGCAATTGCATCGAAAAATTAAAGGCATGAGGTTACCAACGCATCCGCTCAACTGGGCTGAGTTGCCAGGACGCTCAGGCCAATTAATCGTTCCAGGCATTTAATTCAGGCGGTAAGATTTATTTGATACATGCGCCCCGGCCGTTGCGCGCCATGCCATAGCGCAAATAAGCGAAGACATGAGCAGGTTTGCGCAATGGCAATAATCACACAACAATACAGGAGCATACCTTGGCAGACAGTTGCGTCGAAATGGGTCAGAAGTTGCCGGAACTTACCGCAGCGATGACCAGTGAAAAAACATTCAGACTCTCCGAATACAAAGGCAAGAACGTCGTATTGTTCTTTTATCCCAAAGACAACACGCCGGGTTGCACCACCGAAAGCATCGCCTTTCGCGATCTTTTCACAGAATTCCAGCAAACCAATACCGAAATTTTCGGCCTGAGCAGAGACAGCATTCGCTCGCATGAAGGTTTCAAGGCTAAACTGGATATGCCATTCGAACTCCTCTCCGATCCGGATGAAGCGATTTGCACGCTTTTCGGTGTAATGAAAATGAAAAGCATGTACGGCAAAACCGTCCGCGGCATCGAACGCAGTACCTTCCTGATTGACGCAACCGGTCAATTAGTGAAAGAATGGCGTGGAGTAAAAGTCGCTGGACACGTTGATGAAGTACTGGAATTCACGAAAAATCTTTCTTGATTAGAACAACCATTGAATCACAATATATTTTTACAGGAAGCCGTTTGTGGATCGGACATGCCGCCATCCCAGACGGCTTTTTTGCTTCACGATTTAGCATCAAATCTACCATTTTTCCCGCAACCGCTTGCAAGCTGGTGTATGGATTCTTTTCAAACATTTTTAATTTGAGGTTCTGATGCCACTGCCAAAAATGCCAAACAAGCCCGCCACAATACTGTCACCGACAGACTACCCGAAAGCGGCCAAAGGCAAATTCATCAAGCCGATACTGGCACCTGTTGAAGCTGCGCCGCAACTGATAAAGCAAGTGATACTGGCGCCGGTTGAAGCTGCGCCAGAGCAGACAAAGCAGGCCCGGTCTAAAGTTGAAACGGCAACTGTAACTGCAGCTGCGACGGCAACACCGCAAGCACGCACCCTCCGTAGCAAGACCACACCCGCAGCAAAAGCAGCCTTGTTGCAAGCAAAACCGATCGAGCGTCACCTGAAATCGAGTACCAGCCGTGCTGCCGACAAAGCTGGCGTGCATAAACTCTTTGTGCTGGACACCAATGTCCTGATGCATGATCCGGCATCGTTGTTCCGTTTCGAGGAACATGACGTCTATCTGCCGATGATGACGCTGGAAGAACTGGACGATCATAAAAAGGGCATGTCAGAAGTCGCCCGCAACGCGCGCCAAGTGTCACGTTCACTCGATGCGCTGGTAGCGAACACTCCTGACAATGCGATTGAAGATGGCATTCCACTGGCCAAACTTGGCAACAAGGAAGCTAAAGGTCGCCTGTTCTTCCAGACCAAACTGCAAATCGCAACCTTGCCGGAAGGACTGCCGGTCGGCAAGGCGGATAACCAGATTCTCGCTGTGGTGCGTGCGCTGGAAGCGCAACAGCCTGGCCGCGCCATTGTGCTGGTCTCGAAAGACATCAACATGCGTATCAAGGCGCGTGCGATGGGGTTGCCGGCAGAAGACTACTTCAATGACCATGTCATGGAAGATACCGACCTGCTCTACTCAGGGATATTGCAGCTGCCCGACGATTTTTGGGACAAGCACAGCAAGAACATGGAGTCATGGCAAGAGAACAAGAACGGCACAGGCACCACTTTCTACCGCATCACCGGGCCAATAGTGCCGTCATTTCTTCTCAATCAATTTGTTTATCTGGAACCCCAAAACGGTGAAACGCCTTTGTATGCCCATGTTCGGCAAATCAATGGAAAAACAGCCGTTCTGCAAACTCTGCGCGACTATGGGCACGTTAAAAACAGCGTATGGGGAATTACATCACGCAATCGCGAGCAGAACTTTGCACTCAATCTGTTAATGGACCCGGAATGTGATTTCGTCACCCTGCTGGGTCAGGCTGGCACCGGGAAAACCTTGCTAGCACTTGCATCCGGATTGGCACAAGTACTCGAAACCAAGCTCTACAACGAAATCATCGTGACCCGGGTGACCGTGCCGGTAGGCGAAGACATAGGATTCTTGCCGGGTACCGAAGAGGAAAAAATGTCGCCATGGATGGGCGCATTCGACGACAATCTTGAAGTCCTGAACAAATCAGATACCGATGCCGGCGACTGGGGCCGGGCAGCGACGCAGGATTTGATACGCTCGCGCATCAAGATCAAATCGCTCAATTTCATGCGCGGCCGCACTTTCGTCAACAAGTTTCTGATCATCGACGAAGCACAAAATCTGACGCCCAAGCAATTGAAAACACTGATTACGCGCGCCGGCCCCGGCACCAAGATCATCTGCCTGGGCAATATCGCGCAAATCGATACCCCTTACCTGACTGAAGGCTCCAGCGGTCTGACCTATGTTGTTGATCGATTCAAGGGGTGGGACCACAGCGGTCATGTAACGCTGGCGCGTGGCGAACGTTCACGTTTGGCAGATCACGCAAGCGAGGTGTTATAGCATTCGTTTTTGGATACTAAAAAAAACCACCGAATTAATTCGGTGGTTTTTTTTGCGCAATAATTTATAGAATCTTCGTGCCTATCCACCAGGCAATGGCAGCAACGAAAGCAGATGCGGGAATCGTGAAAATCCATGCCCACACAATATTACCGGCCACGCCCCAGCGCACGGCTGACATTTTTTGCACCGAACCAACCCCGACAATCGCACCGGTAATGGTATGTGTGGTCGAGACGGGAACTCCCAGCGCCGTTGCCAAGAACAGTGTCATCGCGCCGCCGGTTTCAGCGCAAAAACCGCCAACCGGTTTGAGTTTCGTGATGCGCTGCCCCATCGTTTTGACGATGCGCCAGCCGCCGAACAGGGTACCGAAACTAATTGCGCTATAGCAGGAGATGATGACCCAAAGCGGCAAAGGGTCATGCGCTCCAAGAGATCCGGAAGCAATCAGCAGCATCCAGATGACCCCCATGGTTTTTTGCGCATCATTGCCACCGTGCCCTAGGCTGTACATCGATGCCGAAAACAATTGCATGCGACGAAACCATTTATCCACCCGGCGCGGCGTCGATCGTACGAATAACCATGAAACCAGTAGCATCATGATTGAACCAAAAATGAAGCCCAGCAAGGGTGACAATACGATGAAAGCTATGATTTTCAGCAAACCGGCCATCATCAGCGAGTCTGTTCCCGATTTTGCCACTGCGGCACCAATCAGGCCGCCAATTAAGGCATGGGACGATGATGAAGGAATGCCGTAATACCAGGTCAGAAAATTCCAGCAAATTGCTCCGATCAGGGCGCCGAAAACCACATAATGATCAATCACCTGCGGGTCAATGGTGCCCTTGCCAACCGTCGACGCCACTTTCAGCTGAAAGATGAGAATTGCGACAAAGTTGAACAAGGCTGCCATTGCCACCGCAGTTTGCGGCTTCAGGACTCCTGTTGATACGACCGTTGCAATGGCGTTTGCAGCATCATGAAAACCATTCATGAAGTCGAACAACAACGCCAGCGCGATCAGTAAGGCGAGCACATACATGCTGATTTGAAGTGTATGCATGGAATCCGTTTAACATTTTGATGCACGCACAAAGAGTGCATCGGGAGAGCAAATAATTGTTGGGGATTTGTGACACCGCGCGGCCCTCAAGCGCCAAAATCAGGCTAGATGCCAAACCCGACTTGTCATACTTGGAATTAGCTTAAGAACGCTACGCATTCTCTACAATGATGCCCTCAATAATATTGGCAACATCCTCACAACGGTCTGTGACTGTTTCGAGAATTTCGTAAATAGCTTTTAACTTGATCAGATTGCGCACGTCAGGTTCATCACGAAACAGTTTCGACATGGCGGCACGCATCACATGATCCGCATCCGATTCCAGACGATCGATTTCCTCGCAGATTGATAGCATTTTTTCCGAGTTATCCATGTTATGCAACAGGGAAACTGCAACTTTAACTTTCTCGGTGCACTCCAGGCATAGCTCTGCCAACCGTTTCGCCTCGGGCGTAATGGCCTTGATGTCATACAGTGAAACTGTCTGCGCTGCATCCTCGAGCAGGTCGAGGATATCGTCCATACGCGTGATCAATTGATGAATATCGTCACGATCAAGCGGCGTAATGAAAGTTTTATGAAGCAGATCAATAGTTTCATGGGTCACCTTGTCTGCCTGTTTTTCAAGGACCTCGATAGCATGTGCACGCTTATCAATGTCATCGAAATTTGTCATCAACGCGACCATTTCTTGCGCGCCCTGCACGCACAGATCGGCATGCTGGCAAAACAAATCAAAAAACTTGCCTTCGGTAGGCATAAAACGTCCGAACATATTTATTCTTTCTTTTGTTCTGCAGCGCTAAATGAAAATTTACTGGGAAATCGGCACTACTACCGATACAAACTCAAAAATAAAACGTCGCTCAATCGCCGCCCTGGAAATTTTGCCCACCGGTATAGTTATCAAATTTGGTGTATTGCCCCATAAAGGTCAGCCGCACGCTGCCAATCGGTCCGTTACGCTGCTTGCCTATGATGATTTCAGCGGTCCCTTTGTCGGGCGAATCGGGGTTGTATACTTCATCGCGATAAATGAAAAGGATTACG
This sequence comes from Gelidimonas diazotrophica, assembly GCF_055694025.1. Classification (NCBI taxonomy): domain Bacteria; kingdom Pseudomonadati; phylum Pseudomonadota; class Betaproteobacteria; order Burkholderiales; family Oxalobacteraceae; genus Gelidimonas; species Gelidimonas diazotrophica. The sequence continues at coordinate 1,502,829 of NZ_CM146349.1, read as the reverse complement.
TCGGCATCTTGCTCAATCGCGCCGGACTCCCGTAAATCCGACATCACCGGCCGCTTGTTGGGGCGCTGCTCAAGCGAACGATTCAGCTGAGACAAAGCGATCACAGGGCAATTCAATTCCTTGGCTAAACCCTTCAGACTGCGCGAAATTTCTGAAATCTCGGTAGCGCGATTTTCACCTGAACTATTGGCCGACATCAATTGCAGGTAATCGACGATGATCAGGCCGAGTTTGCCGCACTGACGCGACAAGCGACGGGAACGAGCGCGCAGCTCGATCGAATTCAGCGCCGGCGTCTCGTCGATATAAAGCTGCGCATCATTCATCTTCTGGATCGCGTGGGTCAGGCGCGGCCAATCCTCATCGGCCAGTCGTCCGGTGCGTAACCGGTGCTGATCCAGACGACCGACCGAGCCCAACATCCGCATGGCCAGTTGCGTACCCCCCATTTCCATCGAGAACACTGCTACCGGTAGACCGCTTTCAATGGCGACATGCTCTCCGATATTGATTGAAAAAGCGGTTTTACCCATGGATGGTCGCCCAGCCACGATAACCAAGTCGCCTGGCTGCAAGCCGGACGTCATTCGATCCAGATCGGTAAATCCAGTCGGAACACCTGTGATGTCGTTCTGGTTGTCGCGGTTGTAAAGCTCATCGATACGCTCGACCACCTGGGTTAGCAGGGGCTGGATTTCCTGGAAGCCTTGCGCACCACGGGAGCCTTCTTCGGCGATTGCGAAGATTTTAGATTCAGCCTCATCCAGCATCTGCTTGACTTCCTTGCCCTGCGGATTAAAGGCTTGGCCGGAAATTTCATCAGATACCGTAATCAACTTGCGCAACACTCCCCGATCGCGCACGATTTCTGCATAACGGCGAATATTGGCGGCAGACGGTGTGTTTTGGGCCAGCGCATTCAGGTAGGACAAGCCGCCGACTTCTTCAGCCTTACCCACACTGGTCAAGGCTTCAAAAACGGTAATCACGTCGGCTGGTCTGGAGCCGTTAATCAGTTTAACGATATGCTGAAAAATGACGCGATGGTCAAAGCGGTAAAAATCGTCATTATGTAAAAAGTCGGCAATCCTGTCCCAGGCCGCATTATCAAGCAGCAAACCACCCAATACTGATTGTTCTGCTTCAATGGAGTGCGGCGGTACGCGAAGAGATTCTAGTTGAGGATCGGAACGATTATTCATGGCGCGCATTATACCGCTCTCGCATTCAGGTTCGATTTGAGTCGTTATCGATCTTAGCAGCAATCCTCATTGCCTCACGCTTGAAGCCAAACCGCCTCATGCTCCACTCCAATGCCAAACCATGCGTTGATAAAGCCTGACATTGCCTAGTTAATTCTAAAGGTATACCACTCTTTTCGAGGTGTGCAAGCGCGGCATTGAAATCTTTCCTGGTTTTTTGCCATACGCCGTTACTTCCATATTTCTGCAATAGTTCTGACCAACCTGGCATTAACCAGAACTCAATTGCCGACTGAGATTTTTCAACAAGGCGTACGTAATTTAGCAAGCCAACTCCGTCATAATCCGGAAAAAATTATCCTGTCAGTTCGCTGGCGTTGCGTCATCCAGCCCAGCAGAAGATTGCTTAACTGGCCGTCGTTATTTTAGGAATTTGGCACACAACATTCGGGCGCAATGCGCTGCGCTTATTGACGCCTTACGGTGTGCGGCTTACAGCCTTGCCAATTTGTTCAGCGGCCCATTTTCCCGATTCAGCTGCGCCTTCGGTAAAAGGCATGCTCATATAGTCACCCGCCAACAGCACACGCTGATCGAACGGATGGCAATTCTTCCTGTAGTGCAATAAATCCTTTGCTCTGCCTACGTGCGAATAAGGTTCAGCCTGTTTCCAACGGTATATCCGGGTCATGGCAATTTGCGTAGATAGTCCGGGAAAAAATTTCTCCGCTTCCAGCATCACGACGTTGGCGATGACATCATCTGTCATTGACATCATGGACTTGGATGCTGTGTCGGACAGCATGATGTTCAATAATTGCCCCTGCGGGACGCAATCTCGGTTCTTGTTCGATTCAATGCCAATGGCGACGATGTTCCGGCGTTCGATGCGCGGAATAAGCAAACCATAAACAGCCCTTAAGCCGTCAGGCAAACGAAAACGATCATTCGTCATGACCGCAACATTGATGTTCGAGCTGTAGCGGGTTGCCATAAGACGACGGGTAATCTGGTCGCCACTGGAATAAAGGCGCTGCGCATCTGTAGCGGGGATTGCCAGAATCACATAATCAGCTTTCATCCGTGAAGTGCCTGTCGTGATAGTTACCGAATCGGTGCCGCTTTCTATCGAGATGACGGGAGAGTCAAGAACTACATCCAATCGCGATGCAATCGCCTCCGGCAACGTCCCGATTCCACCGGAAAGCGCGAGGGTGCGTCCACGCCTGAACCCAAACGCCAACAGCGCTAACGACAAGGACAGGGAAGCTTCTTCTGGCTCCTGGAAGTAGAACCCGTGCAACATTGGCTCGAACAAATATTCTGTTACAGATTGGGCGATCTCCCGATTAGTCCAGGACGATACGGATTCAGTATCGAAAGATGACCATTGGCTGTAGTCGTTGAGCGCTAAAGAGTTCAGAGAATGGCGCAATTGCCAGCTACGCCAGCCCAGCTTGAGCCACGCCGACATACCTAATAGGCCACTTGTCAACGCATGAAACGGGTTGTCGGCGCGCATTCGGCGTATTTTTCCATTGCGCACAATCGCGCTCCAGGGCGAAGTCTCGCGGATGTTGTTTTCCAATCCAAATTCAGCAGCGAGAGCCAGCAAAAGCTTGTATTCGCTCGACAGGAACTGAGCCCCGCGATCTACCAAAAAACCGTTCACCGCATCCGTCGTCATCCGGCCGCCCACGCGTTCGGATGCCTCCAGAACTTTGACGCGCATTCCGGCATTAGCAAGATAATGCGCGGCAGTAAGACCGGCAATTCCGGCGCCGATGACTATTACCAGTGGTGAATGCGTGTTTGACATAAGAATCTAATGAATAGAGTTTAGGAATTGCTTGCAATATTACACAGCCCACAGCACGCCATCTTGCTGTACCCAAACACACAGGAAGACAAGGCGTCGGACTTGTTGCGGGACACATCACAATTGCGCCTGATTGTTGACAGGCGAATATCGGTATCTGCAGCTTTGGCGCGTTCAGCCAGTTCGAAAATCGCGTGGCGGTCTTGGCCCGGCTGCTGGCTAATTTACCTAAAAAACTCGGACAGTTTGTTCGCGAATTGTCCTGGCAGATTCATCTATTTTTCGCATATTTATTGGAGTATATTTTATATAGTCAATATAAATATGCGCAAAGTGCCATGAAAATAGTAATACACCCTATTTTTTAAAATATTATCCGCGGTACGCGCCTTTTTCGTGTTTTCGGATCTTTCATAGACGATGCGTAACATCGGTTATCAATTTGAAGCTTATAGCCACAAGGTTGCAACGCGACAAAATTTGCAGTTGAAAATTTATCCGAGGCGCTCTGAACGAAGGGGATTTACGCTGCATCCAGGTCAATCAAGTGCCGGCAGCGGCTTTATCCGCACGCCATGACCAATCCAGCCAACTTATAGAGATAAATCAATAGGACTCCTGTTTCTCTTCCCCAGAAAATATTCTGTTTAAATCTTCGGCTACAATAGTAATTATTGCGACGCACCATTTATAGGGCGTACGGAAGAATTCCGCATTCAGGTGTTGCAATGCTGAAACCGATCATCTGCCATCGGCCATGTAAATGCCGGTTACAAACCACTATGAATTAGCACCAAGTACGCCATTGCACAAATCGTATTTCATGCCGTCAAAGACACGAACCAGTTATCGCAGGCTATAGAAAAAATACCTCCAGCAAAGCCGTAGCGAAAGTGATGTCAAGGTAGGATTTAACGGGCCGCATTTGCGGCCCGTTTTTATCTTCAGGCAAGACCAAACTGGTATCAAGCCCAAAATAACGCTTGCGCTACAGGCAAACACCCTTTTATTCGGCCTTAATGCCGAAGCACTCAGGAGCAACGAATGAGCAACTCGAATACATCACCGCAGCAGAATCCGACGCCATCCTTTTTCCGCAGAATTCCTATTGCATTCGGGGCCTTTTTCTCCATTCTTTCCGATGCCAAGTTTGCCGCACGGGTCGATGGCTTGCGCCAGAATGGCGTGCAGCCTCCGGCTACCACGCCAACTTCGGCCCCAGTCCATGAAGCGCCGAAACCTGCGCCGCGTCCAATGCGGGAAGCGCCCACCGATGCAGCGCTACAGTTGCTAGGGTTGTTGCAGCGGGATGCGCGTCTGATCGATTTCACCGAAGAAAACCTGACCGACTATTCCGACGCCGACATCGGTGCCGCCGCCCGCGTGGTGCATGAAGGTTGCCGCAAAGTGCTGCGCGAGCATTTCACCATCGAGCCGGTGCGCCCAGAAGCGGAAGGCAGCCGCATCACTCTGAACGAAGGGTTTGACGCGCGCGCCATCCGGCTCACCGGCAATGTGGTCGGCAAACCGCCATTTCACGGCAGTATCAGCCATCGAGGCTGGCGCGCCACCGACGTGCGGCTGCCGAAATTGGCTGACAGTCACGACGCAGGCATTTGTGCGCAAGCGGAGGTGGAACTATGAGCGAACCGCGTTTTGCCATTGGCATCGACCTCGGCACGACCCACTGCGCGCTGGCTTTCGTCGATATCGCCGCTTGTGACGGCGAAGAAACCAGCCACGGCGTTCTCGCAATTCCGCAACTCACGGCACCGGGCGCGGTCGAAGAGCCGTCCTTGCTCCCTTCTTTCCTCTACTTGCCGCACGCCGATGAACTTGCCCCAGGCGACCTGAGCCTGCCCTGGAGCAACACGGATAATGATGTCGACTACGCGGTGGGCGAAATGGCGCGCAGCCGGGGAGCAACCACGCCGATACGTCTGGTGTCGAGCGCAAAAAGCTGGCTTTGTCATTCTGGAGTGGATCGCCGGGCCGCGATTCTGCCCAACGATGCGCCGCCGGAAGTGGCACGCGTGTCGCCGCTCGAAGCCTCCATCCGCTATTTGTCGCATTTGCGCGCAGCATGGGATCAGGCCCATCCCGAAGCGCCGTTCGAGCAGCAGGATATTACCGTCACGATTCCCGCTTCATTCGATCCGGCAGCGCGGGAACTGACCGCCGAAGCGGCCAAAGCGGCCGGTTATGGCGCAATGACCTTGCTCGAAGAACCGCAGGCCGCGCTGTATAACTGGATACAAACCAGCGCCGGACAGTGGCGCCAAGATGTCAAGACAGGCGATATCATTTTGGTCATCGACGTCGGCGGCGGCACCAGCGACTTGTCCTTGATTGCCGTTACCTCGCAAGAGGGAAATCTGGAGCTGAACCGGGTTGCCGTGGGCGACCATATCCTGTTAGGCGGCGACAATATGGATCTGGCGCTGGCCCATGTCGTGGCAAGAAAGCTGGCTGACGATGGCACCAGCCTTGATCCGTGGCAATTGCGTGCGCTGACTTATGCCTGCCGCTCCGCCAAGGAAGCGTTGTTGAGCGATCCAGAGCTTGAGGCGCTGCCGTTAGTCGTCCCCAGCCGCGGCGCGAAGCTGATCAAAGGCGCAATCCGCTCTGAACTGACAAGACAAGAAGTCACCGCGACCATTCTGGAAGGCTTTTTCCCGCAAGTGGACGCCGCAGCGCGCCCGACCGTTCGGGCCCGTGCCGCCCTCACCCGCCTCGGCCTGCCGTATGCCCAGGATGCTGCCATCACGTCCCATCTGGCAGCATTTCTCGGACGCCAAGTGGCCGCGACCGCCGATCTGGAAGGCTTTGCCGACCACGAAGATACAGGCGATGCGGACGATGCCAGCGTCAGCTTCCTGCATCCGACCGCCGTGCTGTTCAACGGCGGCGTATTCAAATCCAGCTTGCTGGCCGAGCGCACGCTCAATACGATTAATGACTGGCTCGCCGCAGAAGGCGCACCAGCAGCGCGCATGTTGGCAGGTGCCGACCTCGATCTGGCGGTGGCGCTTGGCGCGGCTTATTACGGCTATGTCCGGCGCGGAGCCGGCGTACGCATCCGCGGCGGCACTGCTCGCGCCTACTATGTCGCGGTGGAATCGGCCATGCCCGCGGTACCCGGCATGGCGCCACCGGTGCATGCGCTGTGCGTGGCGCAGTTCGGCATGGAAGAAGGAACGGAAGCAGAACTGTCGACGCAGGAATTCGGCTTGGTGGTCGGCGAACCGGTGTTTCTACGGTTCTTCGGCTCGTCGGTACGGCGTCAGGATCAGATCGGCGCCATGCTCGACTTCTGGCAGCCAGGCGAACTGCAAGAACTCGATGAAATCCGTGCCACGCTGCCGACAGAAGGCCGGCAACCCGGCGAAATCGTCCAAGTGATACTGCACGCCAAAGCCACCGAAGCTGGCACCCTCGAACTGACGGCAGTTTCCACTAGCGGCGGCCAGCGTTGGAACATGGAGTTCGATGTGCGCGGCAACAACCCATCCTGATGGCGCGTAATGATGGTGTGTAACTAATGCAGCAATCGGTCGCGCAAAAATACCTCGTCGGCATCGACCTTGGCACCACCAATACGGTCGTAGCCTACGCGGAGTTGGGCGCTAAACCTGATTCTGAGAAAATCCGGCTGTTTGAGATTGAGCAACTGGTGGCCCCCGGTGAACGCAAGGCATGCGCGATGCTGCCATCGGTGCGCTACCATCCTGCGCCCGGCGAACTGGCTGCGGGCGAACTGCAACTGCCCTGGGCCAAAGCGGCAGCGAGCGATGCGGCTGATACGCAGCACACGCAGCCCATCGTGATCGGCCAACTGGCGCGCACGCTGGGCGCGCAAGTGCCCGGCCGGCTGGTGGTCAGCGCCAAGAGCTGGCTATCGCACGCGGGCGTCGACCGCCTGGCGCCCATCCTGCCGTGGGGCGCGGACGTTGCAGTGGGCAAGGTGTCGCCGGTGGCGGCAAGCGCCAGTTATTTGGCCACTATCCGAGCCGCATGGAACTGGCGTTTTCCGCACAACCCGCTTGAGCAGCAGGAAGTGGTGCTGACCGTACCGGCTTCGTTTGACGAAGGCGCGCGCGCCTTGACCATCGCAGCAGCGCGCCAGGTCGGGCTCGCCAAGCTGCGCCTGCTGGAAGAACCGCAGGCGGTTTTCTACGATTGGCTGTTTCACCACCGGCACAGCCTGGCGGTGGAACTGGACCATACGCGTTTGGTGCTGGTATGCGATGTCGGCGGCGGCACCACCGACCTGAGTCTGATCAAGGTGGAACTGCGCGATGGTCAGCCGCAACTGACGCGAATCGGCGTGGGCAATCATTTAATGCTCGGCGGCGACAACATGGACCTGGCCTTGACGCATCTGGTCGAAGCACGCATGGCGCAATCCGCGCCGGGGATAGCTGCGCCAGGGATGACGGCACCACGCCTGTCAGCGGGTAATTTATCCCAACTCGTCGAGCGCTGCCGCGCAGCCAAGGAAGTGCTGCTGGGGCCACAAGCGCCGGAACGAGCGCTGGTGACGCTACTGGGAGCCGGCGCAGGGCTCATTAAAAAGAAGCGTTCGGTCGACCTTTCGCGAGATGAGGTCGAACGGCTGATCGTCGATGGATTTTTCCCGATGGTAGCCAAGACCGAGCAGGCCAAGCGCGGCCGCAGCGGCATCGTGGAGTTTGGCTTGCCTTACGCCAGCGATCCGGCCATCACCCGCCACATCGCCAGCTTTCTGCACCAGCACGCGGCGGCGGTGCGCGAGGCGCTCGGTGTTGACGCTGTTGATGCATCGAACCAACTGGCGCTGCCCGACACCTTGCTGCTCAACGGCGGCGTATTCCGCGCCGACGCGCTGGTCCAGCGCTTGCAAGACACGCTGGCAAGCTGGCGTGGAGCACCGCTACATTTGTTGCACAACGAAAATCCAGACCTGGCGGTCGCCCGTGGTGCGGTCGCTTACGCGCTGGCCGGCCAAGGGCGAGCGCCCCAAATCGGCGGCGGTGCGCCGCGCAGCTATTTCCTGGTTCTCGACCAAGACGACAAACATCATCGCAACCGAAATGGTGAACAAAAACGTGCTGCTACAACGGCGCAGCGCGCAATCTGCATTCTGCCGCGTGGCAGCGAACCAGGCCGCGAAATCCTGCTCAAGAATAATATCTTTGCCTTGCGGGTGGGCCAGCCGGTGCGCTTTCACCTGGTGTCGTCGATTGCCGACGCCGCCAACCAGACGCCGCCCCACGCGGGCGAACTGATCAATCTCGCCGATGGCAACTTCGTCCCCCTGCCGCCTATCGCCATGGTGCTGCAAGCGGATGTGGGAGCGAGCCAGCAAGACATTCCGGTGCAACTGGCAACGGCGCTTACCGAACTTGGCACGCTGGAGATGCACTGCGTCGAGGTGGCGCAAAGTAATGAGCAACCCAGCCAGCGTTGGCTGCTGGAATTCCAGTTGCGGGGCGTGGGTGGAAACGAGGCTATAGAAGTCCAGGAAGAAACTCCGTTGCCGCCCCATTTCACGCAAGCGGTCGAAAAAATTGAACGCATTTTCGGAGCCCGCACCCAGCAGGTAGCACCGAAAGAAGTCAAGCAGCTCCGGTTGCAACTGGAGCAATTACTCGGCAGCCGGGAGCGCTGGCAAACGCCGCTGTTGCGCCAATTGTTCGACGTGCTTTTGCCCCGCGCACGCGGCCGGCGGCGCTCGGCCGAGCATGAACGGGCATGGCTCAATCTTGCCGGCTATTGCCTGCGCCCGGGCTTGGGATACCCGCTCGATGGCTGGCGCGTCGAGCAACTCTGGCTACTGTTCGAGCATGGCGTCCAGCATGGCAATGACAGCCAGGTCTGCACGGAATGGTGGACACTATGGCGGCGCGTTGCCGGCGGCTTGGACGCACCGGCGCAACACCGCCTGCTAGCCGATTTTGCCTTCAATCTGCAAACTGACGAGGCAAAATCCGGGCCGCGTCCAGCCGATCTCGTCAAGGGCAGCTTTGACGACATGCTGCGCCTGGGAGCATCGCTAGAACGCATCCCACCGGACTACAAGGTTGAAATCGGCACATGGCTACTCGACAACATTCGCAAGCCGAGCACCGAGCCGCATAAACCCGATAGTCAAACCCGGAATCTGTGGGCCCTTGGGCGCATTGGCGCGCGCCAGCCTTTCTACGGCAACGCACACGATGTTGTGCCGCCAGATATCGTGGCCGACTGGCTCGATGCGATTCTGGTTCTGGACTGGAAGCGGGTCGAACCGGCAGCATTTGCCGCAGCCCATATGGCGCGCATGACCGGCGACCGCGCGCGTGACATCCCGCCCGCATTGCGCGAGCAGATCATCCTGCGACTGCGGACGAGCGACGCCGCACCCACATGGGTCGCCATGGTGCGCCAGATCGTGCAACTGGAGCAGGCCGACGAGCGGCGCATGCTGGGCGAGTCCCTGCCACCGGGACTAAAATTAATCACCTGATGTTGTCGTGGGCAAACGCTTGCCGACCAACTGTTTAAATTTCCAACCGAGATTACGTAGCGCCCGCAAAGGTTTTTAATCTACGAAAATGAAAAATGCTGAACAAAATTCAGGTGCAAAAAAAGCCGGGCAAGCCCGGCTTATGATGCAATATTGACAGCAACGCGATTAAACGTGTTCGCCCAAAACGGCAACCGTCAGATCAATTAGTACATCAGTGTGCAACACAACCGAAATAGCATGATCGCCAACAGTCTTAATTTGCCCTTGCTCCAAACGCACCTGTGCTTTTTCAACTGCAAAGCCTTGTTTGCTCAGCGCTTCAGCAATATCGGCAGTGGTAACAGAGCCGAACAAGCGGCCATCGACACCCGATTTTTGGGTGATTTGTACCGTCATGCCGGTCAATTTTGTGGCCAGTGCCTGTGCAATCACCAACTTAGCTAATGCAGCTGTTTCCAGTTCTGCACGCTTGACTTCAAATTCAGCGATGGCATGTGTTGTCGCACGACGTGCCAAGCGTTGCGGGATCAGGAAATTGCGTGCATAACCGTCTTTGACGCGAACTACCTCGCCGAGGCTGCCGAGATTAACGACTTTATCTAACAGAATAACTTGCATATTTTTCTCCGAATTTTCGTAACTGAGTCAGTCGTCAATTACGCGGTGTGCAGATCGGTGTACGGCATCAGCGCGAGGAAACGTGCGCGTTTAATTGCCGTATCAACCTGGCGCTGATAGATAGCCTTGGTACCGGTCAGGCGGGCAGGCATGATCTTGCCGTTTTCCTGAATGAAATCCTTGAGCGTATCCATGTCTTTGTAATCGACCTGCGCTACATGTCCTGCGGCAAAACGGCAGAATTTCTTGCGCTTGAACAATGGATTTTGCTGTTGACGTTTTAATTTGAGCTTGCTTTTATCGAACTTTTTACCGAATGCCATTTTTGGCTCCTGTATTTCTAACAATTTTCTAACGAATGTGTCTCGAAATCCACGATATGGAATACGAGACTTTTGCTGTTGCGGTTCTTGCGTGCCAGGAATCCGGTGAACTGAAACATACCGCCTAAATCAGCCTGATTGAATTGTCCTGAAACTTCGCCCGCAGCTAGTGCTGCGATTTCAAACTCGGCCAATCTGTCAGTGCCTGCTTCCATCTGTTGCGAACTGTGCAGCAATCTTGCCCCCACCATCGGAATACCTGCCGGGGTGTAACGCAGAACATCGCGTTCAACAATACTGGCAACAAATTGGAGCCGGTTCACACTGTTCGGTTCACTGCCTGATACGCAATTACGCAGCTGCCGCGACTGGTGCCGGGGCTGGTGCCGCAGGCGCCTCAGTGCGATGGCTCTTTGCAGCATCTTCCTTTTGCACATTCTTCATCATCGGCGATGGTGCTGTTTCAGCTTTCTTCATCTTGATGGTGAGGTGGCGCAGGATGGCATCGTTGAATTTGAATGCTGTTTCAATTTCGACCAAAGTCTCGTTGTCGCATTCAATATTCATACAGACGTAATGTGCTTTGGCAAGCTTCTGGATCATGTAAGCCATCTGGCGACGACCCCAGTCTTCCACGCGATGGATCTGACCGCCACGCGCAGTAACGCTGGCTTTGTAGCGCTCGATCATTGCAGGCACTTGCTCGCTTTGATCCGGATGAACGATAAATACTATTTCATAGTGACGCATGTAAACTCCTTATGGACTGATTAAAAAATCGCCCACCTCGGCGTCAAGACGAGTGTGGGAAGAGAAAAGCCCAGAACTATACTGCTAAACCATCAAAAACTCAAGAGTACCGACAGCATGCAGCTTAGAAAGCAAAAAATAACCGGCCATAATGTGCAAATAAGAGCGAATAAACTTGCATTCAGTGATGCACTGTACAAAAATACAGACTGTTTTTATAAACAGCCTCAAAAAAATCATGCTAAAGCTTACTGCGCGTCAAGAACAAATTTTGAACCTGATCAAAAATGCAATTGAGAACACAGGTTTTCCGCCGACGCGCGCAGAAATCGCGGCTGAACTCGGCTTTCGCTCGGTCAACGCCGCCGAAGAACATCTGCAAGCACTGGCGCGCAAGGGCGTAATCCAAATTACGCCGGGCATATCGCGCGGAATTCGCTTGCGTGACATGCGCAATCAGGAGCAGAGCCATCATGGCCGCGATGCAGAAATGACCTTGCCGCACGCCACACTGATGCAGTTAAGCCTGCCACTGGTTGGCCGCGTGGCAGCCGGTTCGCCGATCCTTGCAATGGAACATATTGAGGCAACCTATCAAGTCGACCCGAGCCTGTTTTCCAGCAAGCCCGACTTCCTGTTGAAAGTGCGGGGAATGTCCATGCGCGATGCAGGCATTCTGGATGGCGACTTGCTAGCTGTCAAAAAAGTCGAGAGTGTTAAAAACGGCCAGATTATTGTGGCCAGGCTAGGCGACGATGTGACGGTCAAGCGCTACCGAAAAACCGGCGCGCTGATCGAGCTACTTCCGGAAAATCCTGACTTCACCCCGATAAAAGTCAAGCCGGACGACGACAGCTTCGCCCTTGAAGGCCTGGCAGTTGGGCTGCTGCGCTCCTGGACCTAAGAATGCTTGCCGTGTAGTCAGTGTGCGGCCCATCAAGCACGACAAAATAGCATCTGGTCTGGTTGCGCCGCATCCGCAGACAAGCCGACAAGGTTGAAAAACACCTTTTTCGAAGTGCCGCTGCGCATATACAGAGCAGGAATACGTTTCAACAGTGTTCCGCCTTGCTCGAATTAAATTAAAAACAAGGAGTATATTAAATAATATGGCAATTACCGCATATATAAAATGCGCAGTATAAAAATACTACGTACGGTATTAAAATAGCGCATGAAACTTTACCGAGACTATTTTCTCAGAATTTTTTTAGCAATTCCGCGCAGGATATTGACTTCCTCCACTTCCAGTTGGGTGCGCGCGAACAGGCGTTTCAGACGCGGCATCAGCTTCTTCGGCTGCTCGGGATTCAGAAATCCGATTGCGGTTAGCGCCTGCTCCAGATGTACATACATGCCTTCAATTTCTGCAATACCGGCTGCAGCGCCCTGAAATCCGATCCCGGAGGCCGGCACGCCATCGCCGATGGCAGCAACGCGGCATTCGTAGGCCAGCACTTGCGCTGCCTGCGCCAGATTGAGGGAAGAATAAGACGGGTTGGCCGGAATATTGATCAGCACATTGCATTTTTCAACTATCCCGTTGGGCAAGCCGAAGCGCTCGTTGCCGAATATCAGCGCCGCATTCAGGCTGCCATCCGCGGCCAACTGGCTCGCCAAATTGCGCGGCGACACGATGGGCGGTGAAAATTCGCGCAATCTGGCACTAACGGCCGCGGCAAAATTACACCCTTCCAACGCCTCTTCAATCGAGCCGACTTCGCGTGCGGCAGCAAGAATATCCTGCGCACTGCTGGCAAACGCAATCGCTTCGTCCTGTTGCGTCATATTTGCAAAGCGTGGATTGACCAGTACCAGATCCGAGAAACCCATGGTTTTCATGGCGCGCGCAACCGATCCGATGTTGCCTGAACGGCTGGTTTCGACCAGGATAAAACGCAGGCGCTGAAAAAGAGACGTATTGGTTTGCTGCAGGTTCATTTAAAATAGCGCCATTGCGCGGTTAAAACTGGGAAATCAGGAGTCTTGCACAGACATTCTGGCCACAAATATACCGCATCGCTCTTTAATTCATGTTGTGCGGTTTTGTTTGCAGCGTTATTGCTCGTAAACAGTGCCGCCATTTTAACGGAACCACTATGCATCCAATGCTCAATACGGCGGTTAAGGCCGCTCGCCGCGGTGCGGCGATCATCAATCGCGCCGCATTCGACCCCGACCGCGTTACGGTCACCGAAAAACAATATAACGACTTCGTGACCGATGTCGACCAGGCAGCGGAACAGGCGATCATTGAAATCCTGCAAAACGCTTACCCCAGCCATGCCATTCTGGCCGAAGAATCTGGTGCATCCACCAATCTGAACGATGAAAATGAAAATGTCTGGATCATCGACCCGCTTGATGGCACCACCAACTTCATCCACAGTTATCCGCAATACTGCGTATCGATTGCGCTGCAACAGCGCGGCGTCATCACGCAAGCGGTTGTCTACGACCCAAGTCGCAACGATTTATTTACCGCAAGCAAAGGCTCCGGCGCTTACTTGAACGAAAAACGCATCCGCGTGACCAAGCATGACAAACTGTGCGACACCTTGCTTGCGACTGGTCTGACCAGTGCCAAAAACATGGATGAATTTCTCGAAATGTTTCGCATCATGTCGGAAAAATCACACGGTGTGCGTCAAGGCGGTTCAGCCGCACTGGACTTGGCCTATCTGGCCTGCGGATATATTGACGGTTATTTCATCAAGGGTTTGCGACCTTGGGATATCGCGGCAGGATCGCTGCTATTGACTGAAGCGGGTGGCATCATGGGCGATTTTTCCGGTGAGTCCGATTACCTGAATCATGGCAACATCATTGCCGGCAATCCAAAGATATTCGCGCAAATGCTGGCTGTATTGACGCCATTCGCGGGCAAATAAATTTTCAGTATTAAAAAGCCATCGGCCATTCGGCCGATGGCTTTTTTGCTTTGCGAGGCCCACAGCAGCACTTAAGCGTTAAATCCCCCTTGTGCCGTACTGCTGCTATACTGCGGCACGCGACAGCTTACCAGTCCCCTTGTCGCTGTCTATTATGACTTTTCCGCATACCGATCTGTTTGCCTGCGACTGGCGCCTTGAATGGCGACAGGCCGATCTTTTTAAAATCATCCATGCTATTTACTGAACTCGGCCTGTCCGATGCAATTCTTCGTGCTGTAACCGAAAAAGGCTACACCACCCCAACCCCTATTCAAGCGCAAGCCATCCCTGCCGTACTGGCGGGCGGCGACTTGCTGGCCGGCGCCCAGACCGGCACCGGCAAGACGGCCGCTTTTACGCTGCCAATTCTGCACCGACTCGCTAGCGCCGCAAAAAATCCGAATGCGCAAGGCACGCCAATTCGCACCTTGATCCTGACGCCGACCCGCGAACTGGCAGCGCAGATCGAAGAAAGCGTGCGTCAATACGGCAAATACGTGAAGCTGACTTCTGCCGTGATTTTCGGCGGCGTCGGCATCAACCCGCAAATCAAGGTACTCAAGCACGGCGTCGATATCCTGGTCGCCACGCCAGGGCGTTTGCTGGACCACATGCAGCAAGGCACGATCAACCTGAATCACGTTGAAATTCTGGTATTGGATGAAGCCGACCGCATGCTCGACATGGGCTTCATCAAGGATATCAAGCGCGTCCTGGCTGTATTGCCGAAAAAACGTCAGAACCTGCTGTTTTCCGCCACGTTCTCGGAGGAAATCAAGACGCTGGCCGATGGTTTGCTCAATGCACCGGCGATGATCGAAGTGGCACGGCGCAATTCGACCGTCGAAATCATTGCGCAAAAAGTACATCCGGTCGACCGCGATAAAAAGCATCCGATGCTGACCCACTTGATCAAAACCCATCAATGGTCGCAAGTGCTGGTGTTCACCCGCACCAAACATGGCGCCAACAAATTGGTCGAGCAACTGGAAAAAGATGCCATCAGCGCGATGGCGATCCACGGCAACAAGAGCCAGTCTGCCCGCACTAAGGCATTGACGGAATTCAAGGGCGGCAATCTGCAAGTGCTGGTCGCAACCGACATCGCCGCGCGCGGCATCGATATCGACCAGTTGCCGCACGTGGTCAATTACGATCTGCCGAACGTGGCGGAAGATTACGTGCACCGGATTGGCCGTACCGGCCGCGCCGGCGCCACTGGCGAAGCGGTTTCACTGGTCTGTGTCGATGAATTCAGCCTGCTGAAAGACATCGAAAAACTGATCAGGCGCGAATTGCCGCGTGAAATCATCGACGGTTTTGAACCAGATCCTCATGCCAAGGCGCAACCGATTCAACTGCGTAGCGGTGGCGGTGGCGGCAGAAATCAACAGCCGCGCGCAAGTGCTGGCGCTGGCAAACCACGCAGCGGCGCACCGCGCTCCGGCCCGGCGCAAGCCAATGGGAACGTAGCAGTGCGCTCATCGGCGCAACACCGTTCAGGCGGCCGTGGCCGTTAAACCGATTGTGGCGTAGCTTGGCTACGCTTGTGCTTTTATCACGCGCTAAAAAAGGCGTGATAAAAGCAGCTCTCCGAACAAGCTGCAGAAAGTTACACACGAGCGATGCTCGAAATTATGACGATGTACGCCGTGTTTTCGCATCAATAATATTGCCGGACCAGCATCTCGGCCACACAAACCGGCTTCTCGCTTCCCTGCCGTTCCATGACGATTTCCCAACTTGCCTGAACGCCGCCCTCAATATCATCGACGGCGAGTAATGTCAGGTGTGCGCGCAAACGACTGCCTACCGGCACCGGAGCCGGGAAGCGCACTTTGTTCAAGCCGTAATTGAGGCCCATCTTCACGCCTGTCATGGCAATCGACTCTTCCATAAATATCGGCAACAGCGACAAAGTCAGGAAGCCATGTGCCACTGTCCCGCCAAAAGGGGACTCGCGCCGGCTGCGCTCAACATCCAGATGAATCCATTGACAGTCGCCGGTAGCTTGTGCGAACTGATCGACGCGCTCCTGCGTAATATCGACCCAACCGGAACTCGCCACTTTCTGACCGACCAATGCTTTCAAATCTTCCTGCGAACCGATGATGCGCATTACACCCTCTCAATAATGGATATTTCCAAACTGCCTGATGCAACAACAAATACAAAAATAAAAACCGCTGACAAACGCCAGTCTGTCAGCGGTTTTTATTCGCCACAACTGGTCAATGCATGAATGTAAATCGCCCTTCATGCACGCCGACTTTGATTACATCCTTAGGGCCAAACTGCCCCTGCAATATCAGTTTCGAGAGCGGATTCTCGATTTCATGTTGGATGGCACGTTTCAGTGGCCGTGCGCCATACACCGGATCAAAGCCCGCTTCCGCAATTTTCTGCAACGCTTCGTCAGAGATGTCGAGCGCCATTTCGATACTCGCTAGCCGCTGCTCCAGAATTTTCAGCTGGATTTTGGCGATGGCGCCGATATTCTTCTCATCGAGCGCATGGAATACCACGATTTCATCGATACGATTGATGAATTCCGGACGGAAATGCGCTCTCACTTCCGCCATTACTTCCATTTTTACCAATGCCGGATCGTTGCCCTCCATCGCCTGAATTTTATGGGAACCCAAGTTGGAAGTCATCACGATTACCGTATTCTTGAAGTCTACGGTACGCCCATGACCATCCGTCATGCGGCCATCGTCGAGCACTTGCAACAACACATTAAATACGTCGTGATGCGCTTTTTCAATTTCATCGAGCAAGATCACGCTATACGGTTTGCGCCGTACAGCTTCTGTCAGATAACCGCCTTCGTCGTAACCGACGTAGCCTGGCGGCGCGCCGATCAGGCGCGCTACCGAATGCTTTTCCATGAATTCGCTCATGTCGATGCGAATCATCGATTCTTCGGTATCGAACAGAAATGTAGCCAGCGCCTTGCACAACTCAGTCTTGCCGACACCTGTCGGGCCGAGAAACATGAACGAACCGTAGGGACGATTCGGGTCTCCCAGGCCAGCACGCGAACGCCGGATCGCATCCGACACGGCAACAATTGCTTCATGCTGCCCCACCACGCGCTGATGCAAGGCATCTTCCATGTGCAGTAGTTTTTCGCGTTCGCCCTGCATCATTTTCGCGACTGGAATGCCGGTCGCACGCGACACTACTTCGGCGATTTCTTCCGCGCCAACTTGGGTGCGCAACAATCTCGGCTTGTCTGCAACCAGTTTATCGACTTGCGCATCCTGCTGCGTCTGCGCTTCCAGCGCTTTTCCCAGTTCCGGCAGTTTGCCGTACTGCAGCTCTGACACGGTCTGCCAATCGCTCTGGCGTGTCGCCTCCTCCATCTGCAGGCGAGTTTTTTCGATCTCTTCCTTGATATGGGTACTCCCCTGTACGCTAGCCTTTTCCGCTTTTAATATCTCTTCAAAATCAGCATACTCCCGTTCAAGCTTGAGAATTTCATCCTGGATCAGACCCAGCCGCTTTAGTGATGCTTCGTCTTTTTCTTTCTTGACCGCTTCACGCTCGATTTTTAGCTGGATGATGCGGCGGTCAAGCTTGTCCATTACTTCCGGCTTGGAATCGCCTTCGATCTTGATTTTGGAAGCGGCCTCGTCGATCAAGTCAATTGCCTTGTCCGGCAGGAAGCGATCGGTGATGTAACGATGCGACAACTCGGCTGCGGCGACGATGGCCGGGTCGGTAATTTCGACCCCATGATGCACTTCGTACTTTCCTTTCAAGCCGCGCAAGATGGCGATGGTCGCTTCCACGCTGGGCTCATCCACCAGAACCTTCTGGAAACGCCGTTCCAGCGCGGCATCTTTTTCAACATACTTGCGGTACTCATCCAAAGTAGTGGCGCCAACGCAATGCAACTCGCCGCGCGCCAGAGCTGGTTTCAGCATATTGCCGGCATCCATTGCGCCTTCGGCCTTGCCGGCACCCACCATCGTGTGCAGTTCGTCAATGAACACGATGGTCTGGCCTTCGTCCTGCGCCAACTCCTTGAGGACCGACTTCAACCGTTCTTCAAATTCACCGCGGTATTTCGCGCCGGCGACCAAGGCCGCCATATCAAGTGAAAGTACGCGTTTGTTCTTCAGACTATCGGGCACTTCGCCATTGACGATGCGCTGCGCCAAACCTTCCACAATCGCAGTTTTACCCACACCCGGCTCGCCAATCAAAACAGGATTGTTCTTGGTGCGGCGTTGCAGCACCTGGATCGCGCGGCGGATTTCGTCATCGCGTCCGATCACCGGATCAAGCTTGCCCATCTTGGCGCGCTCGGTTAGATCCACCGTGTATTTTTTGAGTGCTTCGCGCTGCCCTTCGGCTTCCTGCGAGTTCACGTTAGCCCCGCCGCGCACCGCAACAATCGCAGCTTCCAAGGCCTTGCGTGTCAGGCCATTTTCACGTGACAACTTACCGGCATCCGATTTGTCGTCCGCCATTGCCAACAGCACCATTTCACTTGCGATGAATTGATCGCCGCGTTTTTGCGCTTCCTTATCAGCCAAGTTCAGCAAAGAGCCAAGCTCGCGCCCGACCTGCATTTCGCCCCCGGTGCCGCTTACTTTCGCCAAACGGTCGATTGACCCTTTCAATGCGGCGGAAAGTCTACCGATATTCACCCCAGCCCGCTGCATAAGGGAGCGCGCACTGCCGTCGTCCTGATCCAACAAGGCCGTTAACAAATGCACCGGTTCAATATATTGGTTATCGTTACCCACCGCCAGACTTTGGGCGTCTGCAAGGGCTTCTTGCAATTTTGTCGTCCATTTATCAGCACGCATATGTACTCCAATCATGTATATAAGGTGAAATAAGGCTAAAAAATGTATTTTCAAGCACGATAACGTGCACCTATTCTCTCATCGACTTTGATGATAGGACGCCGTTGTACCGCTGGCATTGTTATATGACAAATCGCAAGAGCCATACAAAACTAACCGAATGTAGCGTTTATCTGGACGAAAAAAAACCCCGGCATGCCGGGGTTTTTTCTATCTCGCTGTATTCAGCGTTAGATAGGCTGAATGTTCGAAGCTTGCTTGCCTTTAGGGCCAGCAGTTACTTCGAAAGACACACGTTGGTTCTCTTGCAGAGACTTGAAGCCGTTCGATTGAATCGCTGAAAAGTGAGCGAACAAATCTTCTCCGCCTTCATCAGGTGTGATGAAGCCGAAGCCTTTAGAATCATTGAACCATTTTACGATACCAGTTGCCATTGCAATTCCTATTTCAGTTAAGTTGGGCATATGCCCGTTAAATCGTTTGAAGCAAGAAAGAAATGACAGACTAATACTGCACCACTCGCTCGAATCTCAACGATTGCGAAATTATACCCTATAAGTTTAAAAAAAACCTAGCAGCCAAATTTTGTTTAAACACAGTCCGGTGTACTCGATCATTTTGTGCCAAGTATCCGGTCACCCGCATCACCTAAACCTGGTGCGTAGAGGAATATGCATCCATGTGCGAATCCAGCGATGCAACATACGGCCTTACCTCCATCCGAAGGAAATATAATCGATTACGCTGGACCAACTTGGACCGTGTAGAAGCAGATAAAGCATTCTATACGTTGAACGCAAAAAAGCCGTTAGTGACTCGCATCACTAACGGCTTTAAATACTGGTGCGGCTGGCAGGAATCGAACCCACGACCCCTTGGTTCGTAGCCAAGTACTCTATCCAGCTGAGCTACAGCCGCGAAAAGATAAATTATAGCATGATATTTTCGATTGAAAGAACTATGTTTCGCGAACACTTTCAACTTTAAACATCCTGCTACCGTTTATTCTGAAAGCAAAAACATGCAGAATAAGATCACGTCATTGCAAAAATAAATAAAAATTGATTGGCAGGCGCCAATCAATTTTCCAATGCTGGTGCGGCTGGCAGGAATCGAACCCACGACCCCTTGGTTCGTAGCCAAGTACTCTATCCAGCTGAGCTACAGCCGCAATACCTTTGAAGCCGGAGGAAATTGACGAAATATTTCCTTTTCTCCGAGCTATTGATAGTATTAAATTTCTTCCTATCTCAAAGAGAGCCCGCATGTTAACACATGCGGGATAGCAAGAAAAGTCTGAAGTGAAAATTTTGTTAGCCCAAAGTAGTAATGTCCCTTTGATGCAATTAAAGAGAATGTTGCATGTTGTCGAACCGGTGCGTGGAAAGCACAGGAATGGAGATCGACAAGGCCGTGCCATTTCCCAGGCTGCTTGCGATGATGAGTTCGCCTCCGAGCGCATGAATGCGCTCCCTGATCCCCATCAGTCCAAACGAATTTGCCTTTCTTCTATCGCCTGGCTGAAGTCCTTTCCCGTTGTCCTTTACCTGCATCAAAAAGCCGCACTCGTCTTGGCTAAGAGCTATCTCGACTGCCGTGGCGTTGGCATGGCGCACAACATTGGCCAGCGACTCTTGCAAAATCCGAAATACTGCCGAGGTTTGGTCCGCATCCAATCCAAACTCTGCCTCTGGCGCGATCGTCACCAGTTTGCAGGCGATCCCGTTTCTCCGCTCAAATTGCTTTAGCTGCCACTCCACCGCTGGATACAAGCCCAGTTCCAGCGCAGCAGGGCGCAGATCATTCATGATTGATTTCACGGACTTAATGGTGGCATTAATGTTGTTGAGTACTACCGATACCCGTTGATTCAGTTTTGGATGCGCGTCTCCGGTGCGCGCGTACAGCGTGTCCACGTCCATTTTCAGCGCCAACAAATTTTGGCCCAGATCATCATGGATATCTTGCGCGATGCGTTTTCGTTCGCCTTCCTTGATGTTTTCCTGATGATCGGAAAGCCGGCGCAATTGGGTAAAGGATTGCTGCAGCAGTTCCGCTGACCGTTTTCTTTCGGTGATGTCGCGGATGCTGGCGATGACGACCGGTTGACCGTCCATCTGGAATGGGCTGAGGCTGATTTCAACAGGAAACTCGGTGCCGTCCTTATACACCGCAGTCAATGGCCGGTTTAAATTTGACGGGTGCTGAGTCCTGCTGGTTTCAAATTTTTTGCGGTAATACGCATGACTGCTACGACTACTGAACGGCACCAGGTCGTCGACATTCAGGCCTTTCAATTCATTGAACGCATAGCCGAAAGCTGCCTGGGCAGCGCCATTGGCAAAGGTAATAATGCCGTCATTACCGATTAACAACATCGGTTCAGGTGCCGCTTCGACTATTTTATGCACCTGCGCCTGTTCAGCCTGTTTGCGATCGGTGATGTCTGCTTGAGTGCCGATCATGCGTAGCGCCTGTCCGGCCGCATCACGGCTGATCACCATGCCGCGGGCTAGATTCCATTCCCAGCTGCCGTCCTTGCTCTGCATCCGATATTCGCTAAGGTAGACCGGCGTTTTACCCTCTAAACACGCGTGGAGTTTTGCCATCACACGTGACTTATCGTCCGGATGGACACGGTTTTCCCAGGCATCAAAATTATTTTCGATTTCATCCTCGGCATAGCCCAGCATCTGCTTCCAGCGGATCGAAAAATGCACTTCATTGGACACGACATTCCAGTCCCATACGCCATCGCCCGCACCTTCGAGTGCGAATTTCCAGCGAAATTCACTTTCCTGCAGTGCTTGTTTGCTGATTTCAAGACGGCGGTACGAATGGAGCGCAACATGAGCACTCAGGAACATCATCATCATCATCAACAAAATGCCTGCGCCTCCAATCAACAAATCTTCCTGTAAAGCCTGGCTCAACGCTTGGACGGATATTCCTACAATTACATTCAAAGGCATGTTTTCAAGAGCACGGGAACTGTAGATCATCGTATGGTCATCAACCGGACTGTTCGTCTGGAAGGACTTGATCGGTGCTTCCTGCGTTTTTCCAAAGAGATCAGAGTGCAATAAGCTAGCTGCAAATGATTGCTCGAACAGTGGAACACGGGCAATTATTTTGCCACTCTGATGGACCAGAGCGATCGAGATATCCTTATTCAATCGCGCGAGTTCGAACATTGAGGCAAAACGGGCAGCATCCATCGGTGCGGCGATAACGCCCAGGAACTCGCCTTGCGCGCTTACCACGCGCCGGCTCAATGGGAAAATCCGTTTCTTTGTTATTTTTCCCATCACCGGTTCACCAACATACAGGCCTTGATCAGCCTGTCTCCCGGCGTGCGCCTTAAAGTAGCCGCGGTCTGCATATGACGTTCCCTGAACCGCTACATTTTTAGATGCCACGACACCAACCCCGTTAGCATCGACAAATATCGTCCAGAAATCATCACTGGAAGCAGGATCATGGCGTGCCAGCAATTGTTGGATGGTTGCTATGGAATTCCGTTTCTCCGCGGGCAACGCCTTGATGGCATTCGCAACCCCTATCAGCGCAAAATCGACGAGCTGGATCGAATCTGACACATGGGCTGCAATCGTTTGCACGTAGGTTTTGGCCTGGATGCGCGCCGCATTTTCCCGCTCGCGAAAGGATGAGTAGATTTCCCAGGACACGGCCGCGATGGACAGGCAGACGACCGCCAGCAAGCTCATCACCAGACGACGACGAAAGCGGGAATATTCCGGGGACACACGAACAAGGGGAGATTTCATGATCTGGCCTGCATCATGGCAGGCGCCGTATAGGAAAGTGGCATTGAAACATCGAGGCCTTTAGTTGCATGAATGTATCCGTTATTTGGGCTAGAGCATACGTGCAGAAGATGCTTAAGTCTATTGGGCGATAGCCTTTTTACGATCCCGCCACATTCGCCATTCGGCCGCATCGGGAGTATCTGAAAATGGCTTTTCTGTCTTGGCCGGCACATGCGCGTTGTGTAGATGCAGTGTTGCAGCGTTTAAATTTTACCGGCTCTGAATTTACCAAAATGCCCAAGGCAATATGGCTCTTGTTATTTGCTGTTAAAAATCCATTTCAAGTAAAAACAAAGGAGTATGGTCATAAATATGTATATTTCCGCATATATCTGGTGCGACTTTAAAAACACATTATCCAGTATGTTTTTAGGCATGGCAGGAGAACACGCACACAAACGCCCCTCCCTGACGCTGTAAGGTCACATCGGCCTCGACACTATCAGGAGCGAAAGAAGACTAACGGATTTTGATCAAGCGGCAAAGTAACCAGCTATAGGATCATCAAAAACTTTGATCTTACGTAAAGATGACTTTATGCGGATGCTTATTATTGAGCCGTATGTTAATCAAAAAATAACGATGTAACAGAACGTGTCATCGCGTATCGAACCGCCTATCGATAATCGTGTCTCTTCAAGACATGGCGGATTCAACCACGAGATGTAACCGGAGCATAGCCTATTTGAAGGGAGCATTATTTTGCGCCCACGTGTTCTATTAGTTGCGTCCGAAGCCATTCCACTTGTCAAAACCGGCGGTCTTGCCGATGTCATTACGGCACTCACCGCCGCTTTGCGTGAAAAGAATGTCGATGCCGGTATTTTGATGCCTGGCTATCCGTCTGCGCTCAATGGGGCGACAGGATTGGCCAAAGTTGCCGCTCTGGACGATCTTCCAGGCGGGCCGGCATGCTTGCATCAGGGATTCATCCCCGACAGCGATATTCCGGTTTTTTTGTTGGAAACCGAGAGATTTCGCGCCAGGTCCAGCAATCCGTATGTGGATGCGAACGGCAAGGATTATGCAGACAATGCAACGAGTTTTGCAGCGCTTGCCCATGCAGCCGTGCGCATTTGTGCCGGCCGCACTCCGCTGGACGTACCGCATGTCGTGCATGTCAACGATTGGCACGCGGGCCTGGTTCCCCTTCTGCTTCGCACCAACGACATCAGGCAAGTCGGCTCGGTGTTGACGATCCATAACCTGGCATTTCAAGGCAATTATCCGATCGAACTCGGGCCTGCACTCGGCATACCAGCTGACATGCTGAATCCGGATGGGATCGAGCTCTGGGGCAAGCTCAGTTTCCTGAAAGCAGGCATCCAGTATGCCGATCGCATTTCCATCGTCAGCGAGTCGTATGCCAGGGAAGTGCTGACGCCGCAATTCGGCAACGGCCTGGACGGCGTGCTGAATCATCGCAAGCAGGCAATCGTTCCGATTTCCAACGGGGTTGACATGAGCCTCTGGAACCCGGCAAAAGATCCATTGATTGTGCGACATTTTTCACGGCGCACGCTGCGCAACAAGAACTTCTGCAAACAGGACTTGCTGAAAATGTTTGACCTGCCGGTAGACCCGTTCGCGCCGCTGCTAGCGCTGGGTAGCCGGATCACGCATCAAAAAATGGCGGATGTCGCGCTGGCGGCGCTCCCTGCCATCCTTGATAAATATCCGCGCGTGCAAGTCGTGGTGCTAGGGCGCGGAGACCATGTCTATGAAAACGGATTCATGGAGTTGGCCCGGCGCTATCCGGGCCGGCTAGGTGTTTATATTGGCTACGATGAACGACGCGCACATGCGCTGCATGCAGGCGCCGACATGTTGCTGCACGGCACCAGATTTGAGCCGTATGGCTTGACCCCGATTTATTCCATGCGTTACGGCACGATTCCGATTGCGTCCAGGGTTGGCGGCTTGATCGATACGATTGTCGATCCGGGTTCCGGCAACGCAGGCAGCACAGGTAGCACCTTATGCAAAGGCGCGAACGGCATACTTTTCGATGGCGAACAAGCGGCGGACATGATCGCCGCGGTAGACCGCGCGTTTGCGATATTCGGCAATGCCGGCGACTGGCTGACCATGCAGCGCAATGCGATGAGCGGCGATTTTTCCTGGAACGTTCCGGTACGAAAATATATCGAAATGTATTCCGAAATCGCGTCGGCAACTGCGAAACCGCTCTTCATAAACACGCTGTCTGCCAAATCCGGCGAGGGGCCGGATTTAGATTTGGCCGTGGCACGAATGTGAGCCGACTGTATAGCGGAATGGCGGGATTTGTTGTTGGAGGCCTGATATGACTATTCAGCTCGCCAGGTCAGAACTGTTTGAATCCCCTCGCCCGCTTGCGGGAGAGGGGGCGATTCATAACGCGCTGAACAGTTATGAATGTATTCAGTTTTTAACCGGACACGAGTAATGCCAAGAAATAAAAATATCAAGCAGTTAAAGATCCAGCCGGTGCCGGAACACCTTACGGATCATGATATTTATTTATTCAAGCAAGGTACGCATTTCCGCTTATACGACAAGCTGGGCTCGCATCCGATTCAGCAAAATGGCAGTGCTGGCACCTGGTTCGCCGTGTGGGCCCCCAATGCCGAGCAAGTTTCCGTCATCAGTGAATTCAATAATTGGGACAAACAGGCGCACCCGCTTGCCTTGCGCGAGGACGGGTCAGGCATCTGGCAAGGCTTCATCGCGGACATTGGTCACGGCGCTACGTACAAATATCACATTGCGTCGAAATACAATGGCTTACAGGTGGACAAGGGCGATCCGTTTGCATTCTGTTGGCAGCTATCGCCCAGCAATGCGTCCCGTATTTGGCAATTCAACTACGATTGGGGTGATGCCGAATGGATGCATGGCCGCCACACGGCCAACGCGCTTGATGCGCCATTGTCCATCTATGAAATGCATCTCGGCTCCTGGATGCGGGTGCCGGAAGAAGGCAACCGCTTTCTCAGCTATCGCGAAATCGCACCGCGCCTTGCCGCCTATCTGAAGGAAATGGGCTTCACCCATGTCGAATTAATGCCGGTGACCGAGCATCCGTTTTACGGCTCGTGGGGCTACCAAACTACCGGCTACTTTGCGCCGACCGCCCGTTACGGAGCGCCGGAAGATTTCATGTTTCTGGTGGACCACCTGCATCAGAATGGCATCGGAGTGATTCTCGATTGGGTGCCGTCGCATTTTCCCGGCGACGAATACGGGCTCGCCTGTTTCGACGGTACCAATTTGTACGAACATGCGGACCCCAGGCAAGGCTTCCATCCAGAATGGAGCAGCTACATTTTCAATTACGGGCGCAACGAAGTGCGTAATTTCCTGGCTAGCAGTGCGCTGTTCTGGCTGGAAAAATACCATCTCGACGGACTGCGGGTGGATGCAGTGGCGTCAATGCTGTATCTCGATTACGCCCGTAAGCCGGGTGAGTGGATACCGAACGTGCATGGAAGCCATGAAAATCTGGAAGCGGTCAGCTTTCTGCGCGATCTCAACCTCGCGATTTACCGCGACCATCCCGACGTACAAACCATCGCCGAAGAATCGACCGCGTGGCCGCTGGTGTCCCATCCACTTTACTTGGGCGGGCTGGGTTTCGGGATGAAATGGAATATGGGGTGGATGCACGACACGCTGGTGTATTTTTCCAACGACCCGATCAACCGCAAGTATCACCAGGATCAGCTGATATTCAGCATCTGGTACGCGTTTACGGAAAACTTCGTGCTGCCGCTGTCGCACGACGAAGTGGTATACGGCAAAGGCGCATTGATAAGCAAAATGCCCGGCGACAGCTGGCAGCAATGTGCCAACCTGCGTTTGCTGTACGGATACATGTGGGCGCATCCCGGCAAAAAGCTGCTGTTCATGGGTTGCGAGTTCGGACAGCATCGTGAATGGCAGCATGAAGAAAGCCTGGAGTGGCATCTGCTGCAGTACCCGGAACATCACGGCCTGCAACGATGGGTGCAGGATCTCAATCGTTTTTACCGCAGCGAACCTGCATTCCATGCGCTCGACTTTTCGCCTGATGGTTTTGAATGGATCGATTGCAGCGATGCCCAGCAAAGCGTGGTGATTTTCCTGCGCAAGGGACCGATTGCCGAGGACATCGTGCTGGTGGTGTGCAATTGCACGCCGGTGCCGCGCCATAACTATCGCGTGGGCATACCGCACGGCGGGTTTTGGCGCGAGCTGCTCAACAGCGATGCTGCGCTGTATGGCGGCAGCGGCCAGGGCAATATGGGTGGCGTCGAGGCGGCGCCGGTCCCGGCGCATGGCCGCAGCCATTCGCTGATGCTGACGCTGCCGCCGCTGGCAGTTGCTTATTTCAAGACGGGATAGGAAGCAATGAGCGAAACCATGCCTGTGATACCACTTGACGAAGGCCGCAGACGGGCCGTCATTGAGAACGTAAAGCCGGAAGTTGATGGAGGTCGGTTCCCCATCAAACGGATTGTGGGTGAACCGATCGTCATTGAGGTCGATGCCTTCGCCGACGGCCATGATGTGTTGCGCTGCCTGTTGCGTTACCGCAATGAAAACGATGCGGCTTGGTCCGAAACGGACATGCTGGCGCTGCCGAATGACCGCTGGCGTGGGGAATTCACGGTCACCGAAATCGGCCGCTATCGCTACACGCTGACCGCCTGGGTCGATCATTTTCTTTCCTGGCGTCATGACTTTGTGCGCCGTACCGATCCGGACGATATTGCATTGGCGCTCCTGGCCGGAGCGGAATTGGTCGCCGCTGCTGCCAACTATGCGAATGGCGATGATGCCGCCCGCCTGACCACGCTGCATGATGCGCTGTCAGGCGAACACGACATCACCGCAAAACGCAGTATTGCCTTGTCCGACGAACTGGGCCTGTTGATGGCGCGCTATCCGGATCGGCGCTTTGCCAGTGAACTTGGGCGGGAATTGGTGGTTGTGGTGGACCGCGCGCGGGCCAAGTTCAGTACCTGGTACGAAATGTTCCCGCGCTCTGCCGCGCCGGAAGCAGACCAGCATGGCACCCTCAAGGATTGCGAGGCGCGGCTGCCGTATATCGCGTCGATGGGGTTCGACGTGTTGTATCTTCCGCCGGTGCATCCGGTAGGTGTCGTCAACCGCAAGGGTCCGAATAACGTGCTGCAAGCGAGTCCGGACGATGTCGGAAGCGTGTGGGCGATAGGCAGCGTCGAGGGTGGTCACAAGGCGCTGCATTCCGAACTTGGCACGTTTGAAGATTTCCAATCGCTGCTGGCGCAAGCGCGCGCACTCGGCATCGAAATCGCACTCGACATTGCCTTCCAGTGCGCGCCCGATCACCCGTATGTGCAGCAACATCCGGCATGGTATCGGCACCGGCCGGATGGCAGCATCCAGTACGCCGAAAATCCGCCCAAGAAATATCAGGATATTTATCCATTTGATTTTGAAAGCGCCGACTGGCTGGGCCTGTGGCAAGAGTTAAAGAGCGTCGTGGAATTCTGGATCGCTCAGGGCGTTGCCCTGTTCCGGGTCGACAATCCGCACACCAAGCCGTTTCCATTCTGGGAATGGCTGATTGGCGAAGTCAAACGCGATCATCCGGAAGTACTCTTCCTGGCCGAAGCGTTTACCCGCCCGAAAGTCATGCACCGGCTCGCCAAACTCGGCTTCAGCCAGTCTTACACCTACTTCACATGGCGCAACACCAAACAGGAACTGATCGCGTATTTCACCGAACTCACCCAAAGTGAAAGCCGCGAATACTTCCGGCCTAATTGTTGGCCGAACACGCCGGATATTCTGCCAGCGTATCTGCAATTCGGCGGCCGCCCTGCATTCATGACGCGGCTGGTGCTGGCGGCAACTCTTTGCAGCAATTACGGCATTTACGGACCCGCATTTGAATTGATTGAACGCAAACCGATAGCGGCGGTAAGCGAAGAATATAGGGATTCGGATAAGTATCAATTGCGTCAATGGGATTTGGCCCATCCGGACAGCCTTAGTGAATTCATCGGACGGGTGAACCGTATTCGGCACACCAACCCGGCGCTGCAGAATGACTGGAACCTGCGCTTTTTAACGGTAGATAACGATCAGTTGCTGTGTTACGGCAAGCTGACCGAGGACCTTTCCAACATTGTAATAGTGGTGGTTAATCTGGACCCGCACCATCAGCAGTCGGGCTGGGTCGAACTTGATCCGGTGCAATTCGATATCCCTGCCGATACGCAATACCAGATGCACGATCTGTTGAGCGGAGCATGCTATCTCTGGCACGGTCCGCGCAACTTCGTGATGCTGGACCCTGCAGTGACGCCGGCGCATATTTTCCAGTTACGCCGGCACTTGCGCACCGAACGTGACTTCGATTACTTCTTGTAAGGAAGGGCGAATGAGCAAGCCGTTCAATCAGGCAACAGTGCAAATCGACTCCGCGACCGCGGCGGCGGCGGCCTCCGCTGCGGCGAAAGTCGCCTGGGCCAACGATCCGCTGTGGTACAAGGACGCCATCATTTACGAAGTCCATGTAAAAGCATTTTTCGACACCAATGGCGATGGCATCGGCGACTTCAAGGGACTTACCGAGAAACTCGGTTACATCCGCGACCTCGGCGTCAATACGATCTGGATACTGCCGTTTTATCCATCGCCGCTCAAGGATGACGGTTACGACATTGCCGACTATCGCAACGTGCATCCGGACTATGGCACCCGCAAGGATTTTGCTTTTTTTGTGCGGGAGGCGCACCGTTGCGGGCTACGCGTAATCACGGAACTGGTCATCAATCACACCTCGGATCAGCATCCCTGGTTTCAGGCTGCCCGACGTGCGCCGCCGGGTTCGTCCAAGCGCAATTTTTATGTCTGGAGCGACACTCCGGATAAATACGCCGGAACCCGCATCATCTTTACCGATGCCGAAAAATCCAACTGGGCGTGGGACGAGGTCGCGCAAGCCTACTATTGGCACCGCTTTTTTTCGCACCAGCCGGACCTGAATATCGATAATCCGAGCGTGCTCAAGGCCGTGATACGCGTGATGCGTTTCTGGCTGGACCTCGGGGTGGATGGCTTGCGGCTGGACGCGATTCCGTATTTTTGCGTACGCGAAGGCAGCAGCAACGAGAATTTACCCGAAACCCACGCGGTGTTGAAACAGATCCGGGCGGTTATCGATGCGCATTACAAAAATTGCATGCTGCTTGCCGAAGCCAACCAGTGGCCGGAGGATGTGCGCGATTACTTTGGCGATGGCGATGAATGCCACATGGCTTACCATTTTCCATTGATGCCGCGCATCTACATGGCGATTGCGCAGGAGGATCGGCACCCGATCGTCGAGATCATGAAGCAAACGCCGGACATTCCGGAAAATTGCCAGTGGGCGATTTTTCTGCGCAACCACGACGAACTCACGCTGGAAATGGTGACCCATAAAGAACGCGATTACATGTATCGGATGTACGCTGCAGACCCGCGCGCTCGTCTGAATCTGGGTATCCGGCGGCGACTCGCACCGCTGATGGACAACGATCTCGACAAGATCAAGCTGATGAACAGCCTGTTGCTGTCCATGCCGGGCGCGCCGATTATCTATTATGGCGACGAGATCGGAATGGGCGACAACATTTATCTCGGCGACCGCGACGGCGTGCGCACACCGATGCAGTGGAGCCCGGACCGCAATGCCGGGTTCTCCAATGCCGATCCGCAACGCCTGAAATTGCCGCCGATCATGGACCCGGAATACGGATATCAAGCACTCAATGTGGAAGCACAATTGCGCAATCCATCGTCGTTGCTCAACTGGATGCGACGGGTGTTGGCGGTGCGCAAGGCGCATAAAGCCTTTGGGCGCGGCAAGCTTGAATTCCTGCGGGCCAGTAACCGCAAGGTCCTCGCCTATCTGCGCGAAGATGACGAGGAAATCTTCCTCTGCGTAGCGAATCTTGCACGCACCGCGCAGCCGGTGGAACTTGATTTGATGCGCCACCGCGACTGCGTACCGATAGAAGTCATGGGGCGCACAGCCTTCCCGCCAATCGGCGAGCTACCCTATTTGCTGACTATGCCAGGTCACTGCTTTTACTGGTTTCGGCTCACCAAGGTCGAGGAAATGCCAGACTGGCACGAAGAGCATGTGATGCACGAGGAGTTGCCGGTGCTGGTGCTATTCGATGGTTGGAGCAGCTTGTTCCGTGATCGGGTGGTGCCATGGCGCATCGTTTTGGCCGAGAAGGTACGTGCGCAGTTTGAAAAAGAAGTGTTGCCGCGCTTCGTCACCGCCCAGCGCTGGTACGCAGCGAAAGGTGAACCGCTACGACGGGTGGCGCTGCTTGATTACGTCGAGTGGGTTAATAAGAACACCAACACACTGGTGGCTTTGTTCCATACGGAGGGCGATGCCGCTGGCACTGCGCCGCAGGTGTATTTCTTACCGCTGACGCTGCTTTGGGAACGTGCCGAAGAAGAGTCGCGACTGCGCAAATTGCTGCCGATGACGGTGGCCAAGGTGCGGCAGCAGGCGCAGATCGGCATCCTGGCCGACGCTTTTGCCGACGAATCATTTTGCCGGGCGCTGGTGGAAGCAATCGGTTCCAATCAGGAATTGCGTTGCGCTGGCGGCACCATTCGCTTTTCTCCCACCGGCGCTTTCGCCGATCTTGTCGGGCCAGCGCAGCAAAAGCAGCAAGCGCAGGAACCACTTGAAGTGCATGTGCGCGCCGCGCAGACCAGCAATACCATTGTGGAACTGGGTAAGCGCGGCCTATTCCTGAAAGGCTACCGGCATTTGCAGATTGGCATAAACCCGGAAGTTGAGGTAGGACGCTTTCTCACCGAAGTTGCGCACTTTCCGCACAGCGTGCCGGTAGTCGGAACAGTGGAGTACACCTCGGACCAAGGCAGCACCATGATGCTGGCGATGCTGCAGGGATATGTCGAGAATCAGGGCGACGGCTGGACTTACACGCTGGATTACCTTGCGCGATTTTTCGAGCAATCCCAGATGGAGTCGCCCGCAATGCCGGACGTCCATGGCGGCTATCTCGCCCTGATTCGCGTGCTCGGACAACGCACGGCCGAGCTGCACATGGCGCTTGCCACGAAGTCAGGCGACCCAGCGTTCGATCCGGAGCCGATCGAACCATCTGATCTGGCGAACTGGATGCAGCGCATACGGGCGGAAGCCAATACGACGCTGGACCAACTAGCGCACAGCCGCGAGATGCTTGCCGAATCTGCACAGACCCAGGCGGATGCTGTGCTTGAAAGGCGCGAAGCGATCCTGCAGCGCATCGAGGGCTGCCTGCCGGAGCGTGTGCAGGCGGTAAAAATCCGTTACCACGGCGACTATCACCTGGGGCAAATTTTACTGACTCAGAATGACTTCGTGATTGTCGATTTCGAGGGCGAGCCGGCGCGCGCACTAGCTGAACGCAGGCAGAAGTATTCTCCCCTGGTGGATGTAGCCGGAATGCTGCGATCCTTTAACTATGCGATGCAAGCAGCGTTATTGCACAGCACTGTCGAACGGCCCGAGGACATAATTTTGCTCGAACCGCTCGGTCATGCCTGGGAAGCCGAGACAGCACGAGTGTTCGTGGAGGCGTACCGGGAAGCGGCAGAAACATCCGGCCTTTACGCTGCATGGGAAGGCATGGATGGTTTGCTTGAGCTGTTTCTGCTGGGAAAGGCGTTTTACGAGTTGCGTTATGAGTTGGCTAGCCGGCCGAGCTGGGTGCACATTCCACTGAGCGGCATATTGGATATTACGGCGTCATAGTCGAGCAAGATGGGAGCCGTAGTTACTATTGAGCACGCTAGGTGAGGATTGTTTGATCCCCTCTCCCGCGGGCGGGAGAGGGAGCAATTTATAGCATGCTGAATAGTTACCTGTAGTAAGCAATCATGGGTTTAGCAGATACAGGCTTTCAGGCCTGTACCTCTAACGCGATTCGGAAAGGGGTGTGATGGAACATGTGAATATGTTGCTGGAGCCGCTACGGGTTTTTCTCCTCCAAGTGGGCGAATTTCTGCCTAAGCTGGTGGTTGCGATCATTATCACGGTGGCCGGATGGTTGATTGCGAAGGCCATCAGGCTCGCCGTTGTGAAGGGCTTAAAGTCAGTCAATTTCCATGTGCTGACCGAACGCGCCGGGATGGATTCTTTCCTGCAGCAAGGCGGGACTAAAACTGACACGACGTATATTCTTGGAGGCCTGATCTACTGGCTGGTCATCTTGGCCGCGCTGGTTCTGGCTTTCAACAGCCTGGGACTGGCCTATGTAACCGATCTGCTCGGGCGCATCATGCTGTTCGTTCCCCGCGTCATCCTGGCGGTGGTGATTCTCGCCTTCGGCTCCTACTTCGCCCACTTCATCGAAAACCTGGTCACCGCATACGGCAGGAATGTGGATTTGACCGATGCAGAATTGCTGGGCCGGTTGGCGCGCTACGCAATTATTGTCTTCGTGGTCCTGATCGCACTCGACCAGTTGAACATCGGCGGCGACATCGTGCGCCAGAGTTTTCTGATTATTCTGGCCGGTGTGGTGCTGGCGCTCGCCCTGGCGTTCGGGATCGCAGGGCAAAAATGGGCAGCGGCGCTGCTGCAGCGATGGTGGCCGAATGCGGACAAGGATGTACGTGATGTGGGCGACCGCGATTAGTTTGAAACAACAACGGCGTAGGTGCGAACTTATTTGCATCAGCTCGCACTTTTAACGATTCCATGTGAGCTGATGCGAATAAATTCGCACCTACAAGAAAATGGCATGCCAAAGCCACTTCTGCCTCGATGTCTTTTATAGCGGACTGAACAATTGCATAATTTTTAATACATAAGGGGTATATCTATTTTTATGGCATTTTCCGCATGTATTAATTGCGGCAATAAAATATACACATATTAGTATTAATAAAGTACAACGCCAGTTACAGCGTGAAATTTTCTTTACTATTGGCCGGGAGTGCGCCATGAACAAAGTCATCACCGCCACTTGGCCGGGCAAGCCTTACCCGCTGGGAGCGACTTGGGATGGGGAAGGCGTGAATTTCGCCTTGTTTTCGGAGCATGCCGAAAAAGTCGAGCTATGCATTTTCGACAACAAGGGCCGCCACGAAATTCAGCGCATAACCCTGCGCGAGCGGACCAACCAGGTCTGGCACTGCTATCTGCCGGAAGCCCGTCCCGGCCTGCTCTATGGCTACCGGGTGGCTGGCCCTTATGATCCCAAACACGGTCATCGCTTCAACCGGCATAAATTGCTGCTTGATCCTTATGCGCGGGACATTGTCGGCAACATCCTCTGGAGCGATGCGCATTTCGGCTATCGGGTCGGTAGCCGCAATGCCGATCTATCCTTCGATCGGCGCGATAGCGCGCGCGGCATGCCGAAATGCCGGGTGATTGACAGCGCTTTCACCTGGGGCGATGACCGCCCGCCGCGCATCCGCTGGCATCAGACCGTGATCTATGAACTGCACGTGAAGGGCTATACCGCGCTGCATGCCGAAGTGCCGGCGCAATTGCGCGGGACTTATGCCGGACTCGCCACGACCCCAGCAATCGAACATCTGCTGCGGCTCGGCATTACCGCCGTGGAACTGCTGCCGGTACATGCCTTCATCGACGACCGGCGACTGGTGCAAAAAGGCCTGCGCAATTATTGGGGCTATAACTCGATTGGCTTTTTTGCGCCCGAACAGCGCTACTCTGCGACCGGGGCCGGGGCCGTGAACGAGTTCAAGACCATGGTCAAGACGCTGCATTCGGCGGGCATCGAAGTCATCCTCGATGTGGTCTACAACCACACGGCCGAAGGGAATCAGCTCGGCCCTACGCTGTGTTTCCGCGGTATCGACAATGTCGCTTACTACCGCCTGCAGCCAGACGATCCGCGTTACCACGTCGACTACACCGGCACCGGCAACACCCTCAACATGATGCATCCGCGCGTGTTGCAACTGATCATGGATAGCCTGCGCTACTGGGTGCTGGAAATGCATGTGGACGGCTTTCGCTTCGATCTTGCAGCGACCCTGGCCCGTGAATTGCACGAGGTGGATCGTCTTGGCGCTTTCTTCGACATCATTCATCAGGACCCGGTGCTGTCGCAAGTCAAGCTGATCGCCGAGCCTTGGGATTTGGGCGAAGGCGGCTATCAGGTGGGCAATTTCCCGGTGGGCTGGGGCGAGTGGAATGACCGTTACCGCGACACGGTGCGCGCCTACTGGAAAGGTGATGGCGGACTGATCGGCGACCTTGCCTACCGGCTCACCGGATCGAGCGATCTGTATGAACAGAGCGGACGACGCCCCTACGCCAGCATCAACTTCATCACGGCCCACGACGGTTTCACGCTGCACGACCTGGTGAGTTACGACGACAAGCATAACGAAGCGAACCAGGAAGACAGTCGCGATGGCAGCGACAACAATATCAGCTGGAACTGCGGCGTTGAGGGGCCATCCGATGATCCTGAGATCAATGCGTTGCGGACGCGCCAGAAGCGCAATTTTCTCGCCACCTTGCTGCTGTCTCAGGGTGCGCCGATGATGGTGGCAGGCGACGCTATTGGCCACACGCAAAAGGGCAACAATAACGGCTACTGCCAGGACAATGAATCGAGTTGGGTGCACTGGAATTTGACGCAGGATGATAAAGAATTGCTCGCGTTTACGCAGCACCTCGTTGCGCTACGCAAGTCACATCCGATTTTTCGTCGGCATAACTTTTTCCAGGGGCGCGGCATTAAAGGTACGGGAATCAGGGACATTCTCTGGCTCAATCCCGACGGCATAGAAATGAGCGATGAGGAGTGGCAGCATTCCTTCGCCCGTTGCCTTGGGTTGTCACTCTCCGGCGAGGCGCTGGATGAGCAGGATGAAAGAGGCCGTCCATTGCGAGACAGTAACTTTCTGCTGCTGTTAAATGCCCACCATGAAATGCTCCACTTTGCCATGCCGACTTTCGTTGCCGGCACCCGCTGGCACACGTTAATCGATACCCACTACGGAATGGAACTGAAACCGGATAGCATCTTCGCGGCCGGCGATAACTATCCGCTCGAAGCGCGCTCCCTGGTGCTATTGATGGAAATGCCGCGGGAGCCTGCAAGTTTGATCGAAAGTCAGAATGAAACGCCAGCATAGGATGCCGTTCGGGGCGGAGTTAGCCGA
The DNA here is from genome assembly GCF_055694025.1 of Gelidimonas diazotrophica. NCBI lineage: Bacteria > Pseudomonadati > Pseudomonadota > Betaproteobacteria > Burkholderiales > Oxalobacteraceae > Gelidimonas > Gelidimonas diazotrophica. The sequence goes on along the minus strand of NZ_CM146349.1, from coordinate 1,466,859 downwards.
TGGCGGCGTGCGCTTTCGCTTATGGGCACCGGCAGCACACAGCGTCGCGCTTTGCCTGACCCTGGTCGGCGCTGAACACATCATCGCGATGACGTGCATGGCCGATGGCTGGTTCGAACTGCTGACTGATCGCGCCCATGCCGGGTGCCGCTATTGCTACCGGATCGACGGCACGCTCACGGTGCCCGACCCCGCCTCGCGCTGCAATCCGGATGACGTGCATGGCGCAAGCTGCGTGGTCGATCCCGCTGCGTTTGACTGGCATGACACCGATTGGCGCGGCCGCTGCTGGGAAGATGCGGTGATCTACGAACTCCACGTCGGCACCTTCACCCTGGCAGGCACGTTTCTGGGCGTCGAGAAACGGCTCGATTACCTGGTTGCGTTAGGCATCACCGCGATCGAGCTGATGCCGGTGGCAGACTTTCCGGGCGCGCGCAACTGGGGTTATGACGGCGTCCTTCTGTTCGCGCCGGACAGCCGCTACGGCCGGCCGGAGCATTTGAAGTCACTGATCGAAAGCGCCCATCACAAGGGTTTGATGGTGTTGCTCGATGTGGTCTACAACCATTTCGGCCCCGAAGGCAATTATCTGCACGCCTACGCGCCGCAGTTCTATACCGAACATCATCACACGCCGTGGGGCGCGGCGATTAATTTCGATGGTCCCGGCAGCCGGACGGTACGTGATTTTTTCATCCACAACGCGCTGTACTGGCTGGAAGAATTTCATTTCGACGGATTGCGGCTCGATGCGGTGCATGCGATCTGCGACGATTCCGAGCCCGACATTTTGATTGAACTGGCGCAAGCGGTGCAGGCGGAGGCGGGGCCCGGGCGGCAGCGGGCTATCCACCTGATCCTTGAGAACGATAGCAATGACGCCCGTTATCTTGAGCGCGACGACGCCGGCCGGCCACGCTGGTACACGGCCCAATGGAACGACGATATCCACCACGCGCTGCATGTGCTGGTGTCTGGCGAAACGGATGGCTATTACGCCGACTATGCCGACTCTCCTGTGGAACACCTCGGCCGCTGCCTGACGCAGGGCTTCGCTTATCAAGGCCAGACATCGCGTTTTCACGATGGAAAACCACGCGGCACGCCGAGCGCGCATTTGCCCCCGGCGGCCTTTGTTACATTCCTGCAGAACCACGATCAGATCGGCAACCGCGCTTTCGGCGAACGTTTGTCTTTGCTTGCCGACACGGTGGCCTTGCGCGCCGTGACGGCAATCGTGTTGCTGGCACCCTCGCCTCCCCTGATTTTCATGGGAGAAGAATTTGGCGCACTCCAGCCGTTTCAATTTTTCTGCAACTTCGGGCCGGACCTGGCGGCGGCGGTCACGCAAGGGCGTCGGCGGGAATTTGCGGGCTTCACCCGGTTCACCCGATTTACTGAAGCGGGCCAGGTGGCGCATCTGAATCTGGCAGCGCTGCCGGACCCGTGCGATCCGGCCACTTTCAAGCGTTCCAGGCTTGACTGGAAACGCGCTGCTGCCGTGCCGCCGCATGACAGTGGGCTGTCGCACTACCGGATCTTGCTCGCGCACCGTCGCGATTTTGTCATGCCAAACTTAATCGGCACTCGCGGTGGGCAGGCGCAGTATGAAATTGTCGGCGGTTGCGGGCTGATGGTGCGCTGGCGACTGGGCAACGACAGCGTTCTTAGTGTTGCGGCCAATCTTGGCGCGCAAGCGCTGTCAGGCTTCACGCGTCCGCCCGGAGAGCTTTTTTATGCCAGCGATGAATCGGTGGCGGCAAGCTTCGCCAGCGAGCAGTTGCAACAACATTTGCCGCCCTGGTCGGTCGCGTGGTTCCTCGACAAAAGCATGGAAAAACCTTGCCATGACTAATGCGTCACATCAAACAATGCTGGACCGGCTGTGTGCCTTGTGCGGCATCGAACCGGAGTACACCGATATCTGGGGTAACCGGCATGCAACTTCCGAGGACACCAAGCGGGCGCTGCTGGCAGCAATGAAAGTCGATGCAGAAAGTGCCGCTGATCTGGAACACGCTGTTGAAGAATACGAGGCGCAATCCTGGCGCAACATGCTTGCGCCGGTCCTGGTAATTCTTGAAACGGATGCCGCGCCCGAAATCACGCTGACGATGCCGGCGACAATGGCAGAAAACGTTTTTGGCTGGAGCTTGACGCTGGAATCAGGAGCAACTACCGGCGGACGATTCACGCCAGCCGATCTTGCCGTGCTGGAACAACGAAATATCGCAGGCATATCGTTTGTGCGCTATGTTTTGCGATTGCCATTGCCAGCTGCACTGGCAACCGGCTACCACCGGCTGGAAATTGACGCGGTAGATAATGTTTTAGCAGCGGGCGCAGAAACGGATAAATCGCAATGCTGTTCCGCCGCGATGCGCCTGATCGTGGTTCCTGCCGCCTGTTACCTGCCGGTTGCGCTAAACGGAGACGGCCGGGTGTGGGGATTTGCGGTTCAGCTGTACGCGCTGCGCTCGCAACGCAACTGGGGCATCGGCGACTTTGCCGACCTCAGAAGCGTGGTGGAGTTCGCCGCACAAGCCGGGGCCGGTTTCGTCGGCTCAAGTCCGCTGCACGCGCTGTTCCCGTGCGATCCGGCCCAGGCCAGCCCCTACAGTCCGTCCAGCCGGCGCTTTCTGAATGTGCTGTACCTGGACGTGGAAGGCGTCGCAGACTTCACCGAATGCGAGGCGGCCCGGAACACAGTCCGTGAACCTTTGTTTCAGGCGCATCTGCGCATACTGCGCGCCAGCGAACTGGTGAATTACCAAGAAGTCAGTGCGCTCAAGCTTCAAATATTGGAGCTGTTGTACAAGCACTTCCGCGCACATCATCTGGACTTGGACAGTCAGCGTGCGCGCGCCTTTCGCGTTTTCCAGGAGCAAGTCGGAGAGGCGTTGCGGTGCCAGGCGCTGTTCGAAGCGTTGCAGGAGCATTTCTCCCGCAGCGACAGTGCCATGCACGGCTGGCATCAGTGGCCGCAGGATTACCAGGACCCATTTTCTAGCCCGGTTGCCGCATTCGCAGTTGCACATGTGGAGCGCATCGAATTCTATGCATACCTGCAATGGAACGCCGAACTGCAATTGGCAGCGGTGGGACGGCGTTCGACAGAACTCGGGCTGGGCGTCGGCCTGTACCAGGATATTGCGGTGGGTGTCGCCGCCGATGGAGCCGAGTGCTGGGCCGAGCAGGCACTGTATGCCCGGCACACTTATATCGGAGCGCCCGCGGACGATTACAACACCTTGGGCCAGGATTGGGGGCTGCCGCCGCTGATTCCGCAACGCCTGCGCGCAGCGGCCTATGCGCCATTCATCGAGACATTGCGCGCAAACATGCAACACTCCGGTGCGCTGCGGCTCGACCATGTGATGGGGCTGATGCGGCTGTTCTGGGTGCCGGCCGGCGGCATCCCGAGCGCAGGCACTTATGTGCGTTACCCGTTTTCCGATCTGCTAGGAATCGTGGCGCTGGAGAGTCAGCGCAATCGTTGCACGGTGATCGGCGAAGACCTGGGCACTGTCCCCGAGGAGGTGCGCGACGCACTCGCGCAAAGTGCGGTGCTGTCCTACCGGCTCTTGTACTTTGAAAAGGAGCAGGACGGAGGATTCAAGGCCCCGGCCGATTATCCTGCCCGGGCACTGGTGGCGGCAAGCACCCATGACTTGCCGACCCTTGCCGGCTATTGGCTGGGGCACGACATTGATCTGCGTTGTGCGCTTGACTTGTTCCCTTCGATCCAGTTGCGCGACGCCCAGCTGTTGGATCGGTCTCAGAGTCGAACCCAGCTTCTGATGGCGCTGGAGCGAGCGGAGTTGCTGCCCACCGGCGCCAGCGTGAATCCGGTTGCATATCCCGAGATGACAGAAGAATTATCGCTTGCGCTCCACATCTACCTGGCGCGCACTCCAGCCAAATTCATGGTGGTGCAACTGGAGGATGTATTAGGACAAGTGGAGCAAGTTAATTTTCCTGCCAGCGGAGGCAAGTACCCCAACTGGCAACGCAAATTGACGCTCGATCTGGAGCAATGGGCGACGGACCCGCGTCTGCAAACACTGACGACCGCGTTGCGGCAGGTACGCGGAAGTGGCGGAAGTGGCGTACCTGCGGCCGTCACCGGGACCCGCCAGTCCGCCACGGTGCAGCATTCCATACGGATTCCGCGCGCCACTTACCGTCTGCAGTTCAACCGCGGCTTCACCTTCGTCCATGCCGAACAGCTAATTCCCTACCTGGATGCGCTCGGCGTCAGCCATTGCTACGCCTCGCCCTATTTCAAAGCGCGGCCGGGCAGCACCCACGGCTATGACATCATCGACCACAATGCGCTCAACCCCGAGATCGGCAGCGACCTGGAGTTCGATCGTTATGTCGCGGCATTGCAGCATCACCGAATGGGACAAATCATCGATATCGTGCCCAACCACATGGGCGTGATGGGCAGCGACAATGGATGGTGGCTGGACGTGCTGGAAAATGGGCAATCTTCGCTGCATGCGGAATTTTTCGATATCGACTGGACCCCGCAGAAAGAAGAGTTGCGCAGCAAGGTGCTGGTGCCGGTGCTGGGCGACCAGTATGGCAACGTGCTTGAACTGGGGGAATTGAAACTGGTTTTCGATGAACCACGCGGCGAATTCAGCATCTGGTATGACGAGCACCGCTTCCCGCTGGACCCGCGGGAGTATCCGCGTATCGCCGGCCATCGGTGGCAACAATTGGCGACAAAGCTCGGCGCGGATCAGCCCCAACTGCTAGAGTTTCAAAGCCTCATCACCGCCTTCAGTCATTTGCCGCAGCGCACCGATCTGGCGCCCGAACAAAGGGCGGAACGCAGCCGCGACAAGGAAATCCACAAGCGCCATCTGGCTGCACTATGCGCCGCGTGTGCCGACATCGCCCTGTTTGTCCAACAGAATATCGACGCATTCAACGGCGATCCGGGAAACCCGGAAAGCTTCAACCTCTTGCATCAATTGATCAAGGCACAGGCTTACCGCTTCGCCTATTGGCGCGTGGCCGCCGACGAAATCAACTACCGCCGCTTTTTCGATGTCAACAGCCTGGCCGGGCTGCGGATGGAACGCGCAGAAGTGTTCGATGCCACGCATCGCCTGCTCTTCGATCTGGTTGCGAAAGGGAAAGTGGACGGCGTGCGCATCGACCATCCGGACGGACTGTACGATCCTTTGCAATACCTGCGTCGATTGCAGCAGGTTTGCGGGCGCGCATCGACCCAGCCGGATGCTGACCTGATCGAGGTTGCAGCCCAGGTTTCAGCCAACCACAGCGGGCTCTACATCGTGGTGGAGAAAATCATTGCCAGCTACGAACATCTGCCCACACAGTGGCCGGTGCTTGGAACCACCGGTTATCGGTTTGGCAACGTGGTCAACGGCCTGTTTGTCGATACCGGGAACGAAGAGCGCATGGATCGCATATACGCGGCTTTTATCGGCGAACGGATCGATTTCAGCGAGCAACTGTACCGCAGCAAGAAACTCATCATGAAAGTCGTTCTCGCCAGCGAACTCAATGTGCTGGCCAACCAACTGGACCGCATCGCACAGCTGGACCGGCATACCTGCGATTTCACGGCCAACAGCTTGCGCGATGCCTTGATCGAGATCACTGCTTGTTTTCCGGTGTACCGCACTTACGTCACTGCCAATGCGGTATCGGAAGATGACAGGCACTTTATCGGCTGGGCGGTATCGGCCGCCAAAAAGAGGAGTCAGGCCGCAGACATCAGCATCTTCGATTTTGTACGCGCAGCGCTGCTGACCAGCATCGCCGAGAACACAGGGCAAGCATATCGCGACGCCGTGACAAAATTTGCGATGAAGTTCCAGCAATTCACGGGCCCGGTGATGGCGAAAGGGATGGAGGACACCTGCTTTTATATCTACCACCGGCTGAGCTCGCTCAACGAAGTGGGCGGCGACCCGCGCACCTTCGGCATCACGCTGGCGGCATTTCACGCGGCAAGCCAGGATCGCGCCAAAAACTGGCCGAACACCATGCTCGCCACCTCGACCCATGACGGCAAGCGCTCCGAAGATGTGCGGGCGCGCATCAACGTCCTGTCGGAAATGCCGGCGCTGTGGAAGCTGCGCTTGCGCCGCTGGAGCCGATTCAACCGCAGCAAGAGAGTGCAATTGGGCGAAGATGGCGTAACCGCACCTACGCGCAACGACGAATACTTGCTGCATCAAACGCTCATCGGCGCATGGCCGCTGGAACCGTTGGACCAGGCGGCATTGGCCGGATTCTGCAAACGCATCGAAAGCTACATGCAAAAAGCGATCAGGGAAGCCAAGATAAACAGCAGCTGGATCAATCCCAATCTGGAATATGAAAGCGCGATATCGAAATTCATCAAGGCTCTGCTCGCGCCGGGCCAGAACCCGCCGAACATGAATCCATTGAATCCATTCATTGCGGATCACCTGCCATTCCAGAGGCTGGTTTCCCGGCTCGGCATGTTCAACAGTTTGTCGCAGACCTTGCTCAAATTGACCTCTCCCGGCGTGCCCGATATTTATCAAGGTAACGAACTATGGGATTTCAGTCTGGCCGACCCGGACAATCGAAGACCTGTGGACTACCGGCGACGGCGCACCATGCTGGATGCATTGCAAACGCACTTTGCAGTCGATTCCGATCAGTGTGCAGAACGCGCCAACGCGCTGTTGCATACGATGGAAGATGGCCGCATCAAGCTATATCTGACCTGGCGGACGCTGGAGCTACGCCGGCAATGCGAAATCCTATTTCGTGACGGAGATTATCTGCCGCTGCGGGCGGAAGGCATTCGGGGCGAGCATGTTTGCGCTTTCGCGCGGTGCTGCAAGGAGGCTGCGGTCATTATTGTCGCACCCCGATTTTTTTACGCGCTGGTTGGTGATGGCGATCGCGTCCCTGCGGGAGCCGAGGTCTGGGCTGACACCACTATCGACCTGCCGCAGGGCTTGGCCGGTAAAACGTGGAGGAACGTGTTTACAAATGAAACCATCTGCAGCCAGGAACCGGAAGGACGACGGCTTGGAGTCGCCGCGCTATTAGCCGGTTTTCCCTATGCCTTGTTGCTTTGTGTGGTTGAAACTTGAAACGGGGCGTTACCAGGATTATGCAAGTGCGCTGGCTGCACCGCGCAAAGCGGCATAGGGATCAAGAATCACGTAACAAGGGATGGCCGACAGATAGCTGGATAAGCGGCCTTTTTCCTCGAAACGCTGCCGGAACGGCGATGTTTCGAAATAACTTCCGAGTCGCGGCACGACCCCGCCACCAATATAAACGCCCCCTTGGGCACCGAGGGTCAGCGCCAGATTTCCGGCCGCGGTCCCCAGCATCGCGCAAAAAGTCGCGAGCGTTTCCACACACGCGGGGCAACTATTGTCGAGCGCTCGCGCACTAATTTGTGCGCTAGAAAGCATTTCCGGCTCGACGCCTTCGCCTTGCAATGCCGCAATGGCGCGATAAAGAGTGGTCAGGCCCATGCCGGATACCAGCCGCTCACAGGAAACATGGCTGAATTCGCGCCGCACCAGAGCCAGAATATCCATCTCGCGCTGGTTGGCCGGGCTGAACGTGGTGTGGCCGCCCTCCCCGCGCAGCGGCACCCAATTGCTGCCGCAGGGGATCAGTCCGGACACCCCGAGCCCGGTGCCGGGACCGATCAACGCCAGCGGCGTATGCGGCACTGGCTCGCCGCCGCCGACTTGATGCAATTCACTGCGCTTGAGCAACGGCAACGCCATTGCCAGCGCGGTAAAGTCATTCAGCACCAATAACTGGTCGAACCCCAGGCGCTGTCGCGTCGCTTCAATCGAGAACGTCCAGCGCTGGTTGGTCATACTGACCCGATCGCCGACGATGGAGGTGGCAATCGCGAGCGCTGCCCGCCGCGGTCTTGGCGCGCCACCGGCGAAGATGCCGGCCAACTGGTAATACTGCGTGATCGCATCCGCCAGATCGGCAAAATCTGCGCTGGCCAACTGCCGATAATGGCTGAGCTCGGCAGCATGCCTCTCCATCAGCGCAAAACGCGCATTGGTTGCACCGATGTCGGCTACTAGACAGGGATAGGAATTTGCTGGTGTCATGACGTTCTCGCTTGGCTCGCTTCGGCCAACTTCAGCTACAGTCTGATGGGTCCCTAGATATCAATATAGCGCGCCGCCGCCACAGAGCAACTGGAGACCTGCGTCACATTCCATCTGTACGCTGGCGGACGCATTAAATGCAGCCAGCCGCTATCTTCGCGCCTCGATACCAATCTAGTGAAAAAATATAAAAAATTGGAGTATAGCCATAAACATGTACATTACCGCATATATTAATTGCGGCTTTAAAAATACATTGATTAGTATATGATAATTAATTGAAAACAAAGCTGGATACGAACGCTCTGCCTTTGGCAAACATTTCAGACGGATATTTGGAGAACAAGTTCCGGCCATGGCTTGACAGTGTTAACACGATTTTCTGTTGCTACTAAACAAAAAAAAGCCACTTGTGTCCGGGATGCCGGAGCAAGTGGCTTTTTTATTTAAAAAAGAGAATGTCGCTTTTCACTTTTCGTTATTGCGGCGCGACAGGCTCCAGTTTGCGCTGCTTGACTAAGTCGCTTGCTTGCTGAATATCAGCGGCAAGACCGTCTTCTGCCATCTTGCGCTTGAAGTAAAGAATAAAAAAAACGCCCATTCCGATCATGAATGCAATCCCGATAATACTCATCAGGCCATAGTTGGTAGAAAAAAGGTCGGTCAGCAGTTTCATAGTGATAGCTCCTTGACGTTCAAAATGCTTACCTTAAACTTGTCTGAAGTCAACACGCATGATCTTTATCAACTTTGACAACCCGATCAACATCTTCTGGCCGACTAAGCTGTTGCCAGAATTTATCGGCTACCGCCGGCTGTCTGCTGACGGTTATTTCTTAGCCAAGGCATAACCGGCATTACCCGGCGCTACGACAGAAACGAAGACAAAGGGATCTTTCGCGTCAGTGTTCATGGCACCATGCACCTGCCCAGGTTTTGCGACGCTAATTTCTCCCGCTTTAAGCTCGGTAACCACGCCATTTCCCTGGTAATAATCGGCAGAACCCGAAAGGACGGTCCAGGTATCTTGGCCGTGCGGATGAACGTGAGCAGCAATTTCTTGCCCAGGGCGAACATGCCAAACGACGATTACGGACTCTTCAGTTTCAAGCACCACCGACCGAATTGGCTCGCCATCAGATGGGCAAGCAAACTCCGAAACTGCAAATGTTCTTACTGCGGTAGTCATAGCGATATCCTCGTTCATAAGTATTTCGATGCGGTTTTGCGTACCGCCAGATGTGTCCTGGCGCATAAAAGGAGCGTTTGAGCCTCAGAAGCAGTCCGGTGCAACGATAGGCTAGTAACGAGTGTTTTGTGTGGGTTATAGGGCGTTATAGAGAGCTTGTGTTTCATGCTGGCAATAAAAAACCCACTGAGTAGTGGGCTAAGTATTTGATGCGTAACGATAAAACTGGAGGCGGGGACGGGAATCGAACCCATCTAAACGGCTTTGCAGGCCGCTGCATAACCTCTTTGCTACCCCGCCATTAATGCCTTTACCGAAGGCGGAATTGTACTCGTTTTATTTATATTTCCAAAATATTTAACCAGAGCCTCACAACCACAGAAAAAATCCATAAAAATCCATAGCTTGTAGATCAAGAAATCTGGAGTAGCACTGCGTTCAACGCTTGTTGACTACGATAAATTATTGTTGAAGATTTACCAATCGATAGACACAAACACTTATCCAAACTGGCGCTCCGCTCATGTGCGCTTGTCTCCGGTATAAGCACATGCCATTTGCTGGGTGCACTCAAACTCGTCAAACTCGTCCCGACTGACCTGAAAGCCGAGCCGCGACTCGGTCAGATAGACCTTGTCGCCATCGCGCAATTGCAATTTATCCAGCACTTCCTGCGGCACGATCAAGCCGGTTGCACCATTGACCTGACATAAAGTGATGCTATGCATATCGCCCTCTTTTCCATTAAATCAGGCTTCACCCTAAACCGGCGAAGCCAAGAATTACCTTAATAGTCCACTGCCATTCGATTAATCGCCGGCATGCGGGTCAACTGTTCAAAGCGCAGCACCAGAATCAACGCGGTAGTGCCCAGTCCCACCACCAATCCCCACCAGACGCCGCTCGGTCCGGCATGGATGCTGCGGCTCAGGAATAGCGCGGTCGTCATGCCGACGCCCCAGTAACCCAGAATCGACGCCATCATCGTATAGCGCGCATCCTTGAGCCCGCGCAAGGCTCCCGCTGCAATCACCTGGGTGCTGTCGAACCACTGAAAACACGCAGCCACCGCCAAGAGTTGAATCGCCAAGGCCGCCACCGCCTTGGACGAAGATGCGCCCTGCCCGACCAGCATTCCCACCAGCACATCGCCAAAAAATAAGTACAAGCCCGCCGTCAATGTCATCGGAATCAGGCCGATCAAAATGCCTTGCCGGCCTAGCCGTCTTGCTTCCCGCAGATTGCCGCTGCCGGCTGCTTCGCCCACCTGAATCGAGCTGGCGTGCGACAAACCGACTGCCATCATGAAGGTCAGAAATACGAATTGGTTGGCGATATGGTGTGCGGCCAGCGCAGTCGGGCCAAAATGGCCGATGAGCAATGCCACGCCCGTGAACATGCCCGCTTCCACGCCATAACTGATGCCGATAGGCACGCCCAGCGATAGGGTTTCCCGAAAAATCGGGCTTTTAACGGTCAACAATCGCGGCCGTCGCAAATACCAGGCAAGGGAGCGGCGACAATACAGCCACAAGGCTAACGCCATCAAGCCGAATATCAAGCTGCTGATCGATCCCAGCGCCATCAAGATGTGCGGCACGGTCGTGGTAATCCAGCCCGCTTGCAGCATGAAAAACAGGCCGGCATTGAGCGCAATTTTGCACAACACCGCGCAAGCGGTAATGAATGTGATCGGTCCCGGCTGCTTGAGGCCCACGGTCAAGCCGCGCAGAGTTGTAAACAGCAGGCTGGGAATAATGCCGATGGCCGCCGCCGGTAGGTACGCCATTGCATTCGCCACCATCTGCCTGTCCTGCCCAGCCATCAGCAGCAAGGGACCGGCCATGGAAATCGCCAGAATCGCCACCAGCCCGATCACGACTGACAGAATCACTCCCGATTCGACCGCCGTAGCGATATTTTCCCGATTATTAGCGCCGTTTTCAAATGCTACTTGGTTACTGATCGCAATCAGGACGCCGGTGCAAATGATATGCACCAGGGAAAATACGGCAGTCGCCAGCGCGCCTGCCGCCAGCATCGTTACGCCGAGCCGGCTGAAAGTCACGGTATCGACCACCGCCATGGCGACAATCGCCATTTGCGCCAGGATCAGCGGAATTGCCAGTTTGAGTGTCCGGTGGCTGCCGTGCAGCACGCCGGGGTTGACCTTTGCCAGATGCATTTTTAACCTATCGCACTTACTTACAGGAAATAGTCGGGAAATCAAGACTGGCATGGTAGCGCAAAAGCCGATCCACGCAGCGCATGGTGCGCCCAATAATGCAAAAACCGGCCGCAGCCGGTTGTTCTTGCAGTGCAGGTTTCAGCCGCATGACGCCCAATTACGGCGCAATGCGGTCAAAACCCGTTAGATTTCTTCGTACAGCGGCAAGGTCAGGAATTCCGCAAAGTCTTCCGAAGTCGACATTTCTTCGAAAATTTGCGCAGCGCGGTCGTAAGTTGCGCCGCTGCCTACGATTTCTTTCACTTTGACCAATTCTTCCGGAATCATCTTGCGCACCATGTCGGCGCTGACTTTACGGCCGTCTTCCAGCACGCCCTTGCTGGAGCGAATCCATTGCCAGACTTGCGAACGGCTGATTTCTGCGGTGGCGGCATCTTCCATCAAATTATGGATCGGTACGCAACCATTGCCTGACAACCATGCACCGAGATAATGGATGCCGACGTTGATGTTGTAGCGCAGGCCAGCTTCGGTGATCGGCGCTTCCGGCTGGAAGTTCAGCAAGTCGGCGGCAGTGATGTTCACGTCTGGACGCTGTTTTTCGATCTGGTTCAGCTTGTCGCCCAGCACCTTCTTGAATTCAGCCATCGACAATTCAACCAGGCCAGGATGGGCAACCCAGCCGCCGTCGTAGCCATCGGTGGCGTCACGCGCCTTGTCCACACGCACGCCGCCCATGGCGATTTCGTTCTTTGCCGGATCGTTTTTGATCGGGATCAGTGCGGCCATGCCGCCAATCGCTGGCGCGTTGCGTTTGTGGCAGGTTTTCAGCAGCAACAATGCGTAGGAACGCATGAACGGCGCGGTCATTGTTACCTTGGCGCGGTCGGCCAGGCAGAAATCTGCGTTGTTCTTGAACTTCTTGATGCAGGAAAAGATGTAATCCCAACGGCCGGCATTCAGGCCGCTGGAGTGTTCGCGCAATTCGTACAGGATTTCGTCCATTTCGAATGCAGCCAGAATGGTTTCGATCAATACGGTGGCTTTGATCGTGCCTTGTGGCAGGCCGAGTTCGTTTTGCGTCATCACGAAGATGTCGTTCCACAGGCGTGCTTCGAGGTGGCTTTCCAGCTTCGGCAAGTAGAAATACGGGCCAGCGCCGCGTGCCAGTTGTTCCTTGGCGTTATGGAACATGAACATCGCGAAGTCGAAAATGCCGCCGGAAATGCGCTTGCCGTCAATCAGCACATGCTTTTCGTCCAGATGCCAGCCGCGTGGGCGCACCACCAGCGTGGCGACGGTATCGTTGAGCTTGTAGCTCTTGCCATTTTGTTCCAGCGCGATGGTCTTGCGTACCGCGTCTTTCATGTTGATCTGGCCGGTGATCTGGTTTTCCCAGTTCGGCGTGTTCGAATCTTCGAAGTCGGTCATGTAGCTGTCAGCACCGGAGTTCAGCGCGTTGATGACCATCTTGCGTTCTACCGGGCCGGTGATTTCAACCCGGCGGCATTCGAGTGCTTTTGGAATCGGCGCAATTTTCCAGTCGCCGTTGCGGATGTGCGCGGTTTCCGGCAGAAAATCCGGCAATTTGCCGTTATCGAGTTCTTGCGCCCGCACCACGCGCGCGGCCAGCAATTCCTGGCGACGCGGTTCGAAAGCGCGGGTCAGCTTGGCTACCAGCGCCAATGCTTCGGTGGTCAGAATTTGTTCGTAGCCGGATGCGATCTCGGCCTTGATTTCCATGCCGGCTGGCAAAGTGATTTTCGTCATGTGGTGCTCCTGGTAGTGGGTTGCGGTTGCGCGTCGAGATTGACGACAAGATGGTTTAAAACGGGTTGGATGGATGATTTTACGATGTGATTGGAATCCAGTATATTAAATAAAAACAGTGCAAACAAAATGATTTATCACTTTATTATTGCGTTTTAATCACAAGTAAAACCGAGAACCGGCAACAAGCCTCATACATCATGGATCATTTCAAACAGATTTCCACCTTCGTCGAGGCGGCCACCCGCGGCAGCCTGTCTGCAGCGGCCCGAGCCGAAGGCATCGCCCCGGCAATGATAGGCCGGCGGCTCGATGCGCTGGAAAAACGGCTTGGGGTAAAGCTATTGCAGCGCACCACCCGTAAAATCGCTCTCACCGACGAAGGTGCAGCCTTTCTCGAAGATTGCCAGCGCATTCTGGCCGACATGGAAGATGCCGAATCCGCCGTCACCGCAGGCAGCGCCCGCGCCAGCGGCCACCTCAGCATTTCCGCGCCAGCGGGCTTTGGCCGGATGCATGTGGCGCCATTATTGCCCTCCTTTCTGGCCGAACATCGCGACGTCGCATTGAACTTGAATCTGAATGACCGCCTGGTCGATTTGATCGGCGAAGGGATCGATGTGGCGATCCGGATTGCTACTTTGGCCGATTCGAATCTGGTCGGCGTCAAGCTGGCCGACAATAAGCGCGTGGTGGTGGTGGCGCCGGCTTACCTCAAAAAAAACGGTGCGCCGCTGATTCCGGATGATCTGGCCAAACACAATTGCCTGATCCTGCCCAGCGATGGCAGCCAGCGCGGCTGGACTTTCCGCCAAAACAGCAAAAATATCACGCTCAAAGTGGCGGGCAATATGGTCTGTAATGACGGCGAGGTATTGCACGATTGGGCGCTGGCCGGCCGCGGTTTGGCGTGGCGTTCAATGTGGGAAGTGCGCAGCGCGCTGGAATCCGGTCAATTGGTGACGGTGCTGGACGATTTTGCCGCAGCGGGCAATGATATTTACGCCGTATTCGCGCAACGCCAGCACATGCCGCTGCGCATCCGGGCCTTTATTGATTTTTTACGGCATGTGTATGCACAGGCGGAATATTGGCAAAAGAATTAACGGATAGTTGTCATTACAATGCAAAACGCAATGGCATTGTAGGTTGGCGTTGCGCGCAGCGAAGCTCAACATTGTGCACAGAATGTTGGGCTGATACAGCGTCAGCCCAATCTACCAAATCCGCTGATTAAAAATATACTGTAAGCCGTATTATTTTAATCCGCATATAAAATATGCGGAAAATGGCATTTTTTACTGCATACTCCGCCATCTGCACGCCTCTGCGGGTGACGATGCCGCCATCGAAGGCGATCATCGCCCGGCGCGGTTCTCTGAATGCATCGGTAACAGTCAAGATCGGGCGCTGCAAGGCACGCACCACGCGCTCGACATTACGTCCCAAATCGCGTTGCGTGGTATCGGCCGATTCGCCGCGACGCCCCAGCACAATCAGGCGCACGCCTTCTTGTTGCTCGACTAAGGTTTCTTCCAGCACGCCGTGGCGCTGGCGCACGTCAGGCGACGCAACCCCGGCAGCAACCGCCCGTTCACGCAAGCGGTCGAGGAAAATGCGGCCCCGCTCGCGGGCTGCCTTGCTACGGGATTCGTCCTGATCGGAGAGTTCCGTCAACAGCGATTCTTGCGCATCAATACCAATAGCCCCGCTGTAATCGCCGCCGGTTGCGGTTTCCGAATGACGGTCGATGATATGCAGGAATTCCAACGGCGCATCCATGCGCCGCGCCGCCCAGGCCGCATAATCCGCCACGTAATCGGCGTACAGAGATTGATCGACGCAGGCTAATACTTTGTTGTCTGTATTCATGTTTTTTCTCCTAGTGGCCCATCAGCATATCTTCGGCACCGTCCTTGTCATGCACGGCAAACTTGTCCACCATCGTGGCGCTGGCTGCATCGAGACCAATGATGTCGACTGCGGTGCCTTCGCGGCGGAATTTGATGACTACTTTATCGAGCGCACCCACGGCCGTGATATCCCAGAAATGGGCACGGCTGACGTCGATGCTGACTTTTTCAATGACTTCCTTGAAATCGAAGGAGCCAACGAAGCGTTCCGCCGAGGCAAAGAACACTTGGCCGAACACACGGTAAGCACGCACACGGCCAGCATCTTCCGATTTCGAACTCACGTGCGAGCAGATCTTTGGGGACATTGGAGAGCCAGTCCTGGCGTAAGGATTTCATGTAATTTTATGTTCCGTTGTTGATGCAGCCAGGGCGGCAGTGGTTGGTGAAAAGTGCGCACGCCGCTGAGTTTTCCTGGCCGGATTATCGGAAAGGAAGCCCGGATGATCCGGACACAGGTGACGCAAATAAGCGATATGAAGCCTCGCGCGAGTAGCTAAAAAGGATGTATCTGACTCGCAGTGAGGAAATATGCTTACAAGGGTAGTGCTCCGATTGAGGTCTTGCTTTTAGGAGGAGCGTTCGATTTTACTTTAGCTGCTGCAATGCAGCAGCTAAAGTAAATTGTGTTCAGACGCTAGAATTACGTCTTGCGAAGACATGCATCCAAAGCCTTGCGCCGCAGCGAGGAAAGTGCAGCCAAAATTGCCGCGCCGTTTAAACCATTTGAAAAATATGAAAAAACCATGAATTGCTTAACAACCGCATGGTCGCAATATGCACCTGAGTTACGCGGCTGGCTGCGCCATCGGCTGAACAATCCTGCTGAAGCCGAAGACCTGCTGCAGGATTTATTCCTGAAAGCCCTGCGCCAGGGCGACCGGTTCTGCTCGCTGCAAAACGCCCGCGCCTGGTTGTTTGAGGTGGCGCGTAACGCACTGGCCGATCGACTGCGTGTAGCACGCGAGACGGTCGAGTTGCCCGAGAA
Organism: Gelidimonas diazotrophica; assembly: GCF_055694025.1. Classification (NCBI taxonomy): domain Bacteria; kingdom Pseudomonadati; phylum Pseudomonadota; class Betaproteobacteria; order Burkholderiales; family Oxalobacteraceae; genus Gelidimonas; species Gelidimonas diazotrophica. The sequence continues at coordinate 1,450,691 of NZ_CM146349.1, read as the reverse complement.
TTTGTCCGCGCCCGCAGACGAATTTGATACGGTCGACACCCTCACGGACTGCCTGTCACGCGTGCTCTCCGAGTTAAGCACCGAGGACCGCGATGTCATTACTTTGTGCGATTTGCAAGGCATGCCGCAAGCCGAATTCGCCGCCGCCAGGGGTTTGAATCTGAGCGCTGCCAAATCGCGCATCCAGCGTGCACGCCTGCACTTGCGTGCATGCATGACGCAAGCCTGTCAGATCCAGCTTGATACAGTCGGCCACGTGTCGGACTTTGTGCCGCGCAAGTAAAACCATGCGTTGCCAGGCTGGCGATTCATGATGAACGTGTGTGAAGTCGAAAATTTTTTCCATCTCAAACTCACTATTTCGCGTCTTTTCAGTAAGTCATTCGTCTTCACTAATATGAATACCATAACCACATCCCTAAAAACCTGGCCGGCGCGTCAGCCGCTCATTTTCCTGATCCTTGCCGCGATTGTCTGGCTGGCACTGTATCAAACGCTGCTTCCGGGCTCGGAAGCATTAGTGTCTACCTTGCCGGTGGATCGAAATAGCCATTTAGGCGGCGCGCTGCAGTTCTTTTTTTACGACACCCCGAAGGTGCTGATGCTGTTGGCCGGCGTGGTTTTCGTCATGGGCATGATCAACAGCTATTTCACGCCCGAGCGTACCCGCGCGCTGCTGGCCGGTCGCAGCGAAGGCGCGGCCAACGTGATGGCGGCCTCGCTGGGTATCGTCACCCCGTTCTGTTCGTGCTCCGCAGTGCCGCTGTTCATCGGCTTTGTCCAGGCCGGCGTGCCGCTGGGCGTCACATTCTCTTTCCTGATCTCGGCCCCGATGGTCAATGAAGTAGCGTTGACGCTGCTGTTCGGCATGTTCGGCTGGAAAGTTGCCATGTTATATCTGGTTCTTGGTTTGTCAGTTGCCATCGTGGCAGGCTGGCTGATCGGACGCATGAAGATGGAAGCGTATCTGGAAGATTGGGTGCGCGACATGCCCAAGACCACGGCCCAGTTTGCGGATACGGGCATGACACTGGCGGATCGCGTTCAGGGCGGTTTCAACGCAGTGCGCGAAATTGTCGGCAAAGTCTGGCCTTACATTCTGGGCGGCATTGCCTTGGGCGCATTGATCCATGGCTACGTGCCGGAAGATTTCATGGCCTCCTTCATGGGCAAGGATGCGTGGTGGTCGGTGCCGCTGGCGGTAATCATCGGCGTGCCGATGTACACCAATGCAGCCGGTGTGATTCCAATCGTGCAAGCGCTGCTGGCCAAAGGCGCTGCGCTGGGCACCGTGCTGGCATTCATGATGAGTGTGATCGCCTTATCGCTGCCCGAGATGATTATTCTGCGCAAGGTGTTGAAAGTGCGGCTGATTGCTACTTTCATCGGCGTGGTCGCGACCGGCATTTTGCTGGTGGGCTTTGTTTTCAATGCAGTTTTGTAACACGCACTTTTTAACTAAATTTCAAATTTCAACTCACAGGGGAATCCTATGAATATCAAGGTACTAGGTACGGGCTGCGCCAATTGCAAGGCAACCATCGCATTAATCGACCAAGTCGCACAAGCCAAAAGTGTCACTGTCACATTGGAAAAAATAGAGGAATTACGCGACATCATGAGCTACGGCATCATGAGCACGCCCGGCGTAGTGATCAATGGCAAGGTGGTGCATGCCGGTGGTGTGCCTAGCCGCGACAAGATCGAACAGTGGTTCACAGCTAACGCCTGAGCGCTGCAAGAACGCAGAAATCACGCATCTTTGCATCTTCGCATCTTGTATACACCGCAGGGGCACCCTGACGATACTTTTCTAAAGCACGCTATCGATCAGTTGCATGATCGATTCGGGATCGTGCATGTGATTTTGCAGGTGATGAAGCAGCCATTCACGCAATCTTGTACAGGGCAACCGGATACTGGGGTTGGAGCAATTCCTTCTGTAGAAATGGTTCATGATGACCGGCAGCATGGACATGCCCACTGATTGTCTGCAGTCGTGAGAACCCTGGCAGCCTGTCGGACTTGCGGAATCGAAGTGAAAAATACGCACAATAATGCGACGAAGCCATAAATCCACACTCCGAGTTCTGCCTGACAGCATATTTTTTGTAAGCAATTTGTTACAAATTAGGACTATCATTGCCCCAGCGCAAAACACATACTCCTGAAGTAAATACTTATTTGCGCATATAAACATTAATAAATATTCATATACTCCTGATTATTTATGTATTTCAAGAAACATCAGTCAAGATTAACTGCATTCCGAACAACACATTTAACATCGCAAATAAAAATTTATTTATTTTCCCGGGAGTAATTCAAGAGTTTCACTGTCTGACCATGCACCGATGCAACAGACACACTCCAACATGCAAAAAAATAACAACAAACACGATGCTTGATTTAATACCATTCAAGGCAGAAGCCACTCTAATCGCGCCTATCCTGCTGCTGGCCGTCGGCGTCATCACTCTCTTCGTGGCCTTGCGCACTAGACAACTGCCACCGTTTCCTGGGCGCGGCAATTTCATTGCGATGTTGCTGGCCGCTGCCTGGTGGGCCACGGCAGCCGCGCTCGAAAACTTCGCCGTGCTGCCGTCGAACAAAATAATGTGGGCCGCTCTGGCCTGGCCTGGCATCGTCGCCGCCCCGACATTCTGGGCCTTGTTTATCTGGACTTATGTCAGCGGCAACGCCACGCCCTTGCGCACCAGGTGGCGACTGATCCTGCTGGCAATGCCGCTGGTGACCTGCATCATCGCCCTCACGAACCCAATGCATCACTTGATGTATGTGCAAACCACTGCGCAAATCTCCCAAACCGGTTTGCGGATGCTGTACGTTCACGGCCCGTGGTTTTATCTCAGCACCGTCTATTTATATGTTTTCATGCTGCTCAGCATAGTTGCAATCGTCAACGCCCTGCCGCGTGCGAGCCCGGTTTATCGCCGCCATTACCTCGGTTTTGCGCTGGCCATGCTATTCCCCTGGATCGCCAATATCGGCTACGTCACCGATACCGTGCGCTTGTTCGGACTCGATCCGACGCCGTTCAGCTTTCTGCTGATGACGCTGGTTTTTTATTGGCTCATCAGCCGCAATCAACTGTTTGACTTGCTGCCGGTAGCGCGCACCGTCTTGCTCGACGCAGTGCCGGATGTGGTGCTGGTACTGGATCTGGAACACCGTATTGTGGAATGCAACAGCGCCGCAGCCGACTTGCCGGGCATGCCGGAAGTATCCGTCGGCTGCCATTTGCAGCAGTTTCCAATGCTCCATGATGTGCTGCAGCCACTGCTGGCGCAAGGTGCGAAAGACCGGTTCGATATCGTTCTGGGTCAGCCGGAACGCCATTTCGAGCTGAAAAAAGTGCCGTTGTCGCATTGGCGCAAGAAGGTCGGAATGCTGTTGATGTTGCGCGATATCACGCATCGCAAACTGGGTGAAATCAAGCTGCGCGATGCCATGTCCGAACTAGAGGATCAACTCGAAACCAATCTGCAGCTCCAGCGGCAATTGCACGAAGACGCTATTCGCGATGTCTTGACCGGCCTGCACAACCGGCGCTTTCTGGATGAATTGAAAACCGGGCTGGAAGCTGAATTTGTGCGCAGCAATAAACCGCTGGCGGCAGTCATGATCGACATCGATCACTTCAAGCGCTTTAACGATACCTACGGCCATGCTGCGGGCGACCAGGTGTTGCGCACCATCGCCCATTTTTTGCAAAGCAGCATCCGGCAAAGCGATTATGTGTTTCGCATGGGTGGGGAAGAATTCCTGGTTTTGCTGCCCAATACCAGCCGCGAACAGGCATTCATTCGCGCCAATAACTGGTGCGCCAAATTCGCCGCCATCAAAATCCCGCTTGAAGATGATATTGTTTGCGCAACGTTTTCAGCCGGCATCTCGATGTATACGACGGACGCCGCCAGCATCGATACGCTGATTGATCTGGCTGACAAAGCCCTCTACAAGGCCAAAGAGGCAGGGCGCAACCGGGTCGAATGCCAGGATGATGTCCCCGGTCTGACGCCGGATTGTCCCGTTTCACCCGCCGTCGTGAACATGAGTGCGAAGCGCAAACAGAACGCGGATACGGCCAGCGGAACCAACAAGGTGCACGGTTGATGGGGAAGTGAAATTACAACTCCGGCCCGCCCTGCGCGCCATTGCCGGATGATATGCCCCACTTCGCCAGTGCGTGATCGTCCGATTCGCGCGCATCCACCCAGCGCGCACCGCTGGGCGTCTGTTCTTTCTTCCAGAACGGCGCTGCGGTTTTTAGATAATCCATGATGAATTCACAGGCGGCAAACGCCTCGCCGCGATGCGACGCGGTAATCGCCACCAGCACGATCTGGTCCAGCGGCATCAAGGGTCCGACCCGGTGAATCACCAACGCATCAAAAAACTCCCAGCGCGTGCGCGCCTGCTGCACGATATTTTCCAGCGCCTTTTCGGTCATGCCGGGATAATGTTCAAGCTCCATGGAGGCAATATCGACGCCGTCATTCAAATCGCGCACGGTGCCAACGAAAGCGACCACCGCGCCCACTTTCGGATTGGTAAGACGCAACTGGCTGACTTCAGTCGTCAGGTCGAAATCTTCGGTTTGTACACGCACAGGCATGGCGTTGCTCTCTTTTTAACTACTCTCAGTTGCGTATTTTAGCCCGTACAAGGTCATGCCTTGCAAGCAGCGCTTCGCGTTCACGATTGATTGTGAAACGGAATTACAATGAAGCCCGCCGGTAATGGGTAACAAGTGATGCAACAAGTGATACAGCAAGGATGTCGTGAAAACAAACCCGTTGACCAAAATTGTTCTCAATATCGTGGGCAGCATAGCCGTGGTGCTCGCCATTCTGGGCGTATTTCTGCCGCTATTGCCGACCACGCCTTTCCTGCTGCTGGCTTCGGCTTGTTATTTCAGGGGATCGCCACGGATGTACCGCTGGCTGGTAAGCAACCGGATACTGGGAACTTACATACTCAATTTTCAGAGCGGACGGGGAATCCCGTTGCGCGCAAAGATTGTGTCACTGCTGCTGATCTGGGCGTCGCTGTCGTTCTCGATCTACAAGATGGAGGCCGTGGTCGTGAAGCTGATCCTGGTTACCATCGGGATCGCGCTCAGCCTGGTAATCCTGCGCATGAAGACGCTGCGGTAGATAAAAAGCAGATAAAAAAACGGGCCGGCCTTTTGTTCAGCCCGCCCAAACCAAGCACAGCACTTACAAAATTATTCTTTGCCGCCCAATAAGTTTTGCTTGAGCGAACTGTCAGCTGGCTTGTCGCCCAGCCAGATTTTTAGATACGCATTGTAAAAATTAATGCCGGGTATAACTTCGCCTACTTGTTTGCCGTTGACATGAATCAGCATGCCGGAGCCAGGCACCCAGTCGGCGGTAATCGTGTCGCCTTTTTTAGTCGAAGGGATGGAAGCGAAGATTTCGCCCATCTTGACGGTCTGGTTGACGATTTTCGATTTTTCGGCCTTGTCCGAATTGGCATTCAGGCCGGTCATGAAACTCTGCCCGAATTCTTCGCTGCTGACTTCGCGCAGCATCACCAGCACCAGCCGCCGTGGGCCGGCCAGATCCAGAATTTCAGGCACTGTGGTTTTCTTGGTTGGCAGATACAAGCCCGCCACATACACCTTGAAGATTGCCTTGACGCGAATCCCCGCGCCATTGAGCTTCAGTTCCGTGTTAGCCACGCGTACGGTTTCATCCAGTTTCATACCGGCGATTTCAACTGCCGATGCGCTCTGGCAAAAGCCCATTACGAGGCAGCCCAAAGTCAATAACCGTGTGATACGCAAGTTTTTAATCATGTTGTCTCTCCAAAAAATAATCAATAGTTGTTTACGAAGAGACCTCTAACGCGTCTTCTTCGAAACTAAAAAAACAGCTAATGCCACGCCGTAAATTATTCGGCAGCAATCCGGGGGGCAGTGATATCTATCATGGCCCGCTGCTTGACGCGCGCCACAATCGTAGCAACTGCTGCACTCCTGCCAGGTAGTTTGAAAACACTCACCACCTGGGCCAGATTGACCGCCTGATTCTGCATCGACTCGGCTGAAGCGGCTGCCTCTTCCACCAGCGCCGCATTCTGTTGGGTAACTTCGTCCATCTGGCTGATGGCGCGATTAACCTGTTCGATGCCTGAACTTTGTTCCTGGCTGGCGCTAGTGATCTGCGCCATGATGTCGGTCACGCGCGCAACACTTGCCACCACGTCGTCCATCGTGATGCCGGCCTGACGCACCAGTTTGCTGCCGATTTCGACTTTATCGACCGAGTCGCCGATCAGTAATTTGATTTCCTTGGCCGCTGCAGCCGAGCGTTGCGCCAGATTCCTGACTTCGGACGCCACCACCGCAAAACCGCGCCCCTGCTCGCCGGCGCGTGCCGCTTCCACGGCCGCATTCAACGCCAGGATGTTGGTTTGAAATGCAATGCCGTCAATAACGCTGATGATGTCGACGATTTTCCTGGAAGAGTCATTGATCGAGCCCATGGTGCCGATCACTTGCGCCACCACAGCACCGCCCTTGGCCGCGACTTCCGAGGCGCAGGCCGCGAGTTGATTGGCCTGGTGCGCATTGTTGGCATTTTCGCGCACGGTACTGGTCAAGGCGAGCATCGAGGCAGCGGTTTGTTGCAGCGAGCAGGCCTGCTGCTCGGTACGCGACGACAAATCTTGATTACCACTGGCAATCTGGCCCGATGCTGAGGTAATAGTCTCGGTGCCAAAACGTACTTCACCGACAATTTTCGACAAGCTTTCATTCATGTGCCTGAGCGCCTGCATCAGCATGCCGGTTTCATCGAAGGTTTTGACTGCAATGGTGCTGGTCAGGTCGCCATCGGCCACCCGTTTGGCGATATCAACAGCTTCATTGAGCGGCCTGGTAATGCTGCGCGAGACGAAAAAACCGACCAGCACGCTCAAGGTGCTGGCAATGGCAGCAAGAATCAGGATTAACAGCGCAGTGCGATTGGCAGCCAGCGTAGATTGTGCGCCGGACTGCTCCATCTGGCTGTTTTGGTAAGTGATGAAATTGTCGAGCTGGATGAAATATTTGGTTTGCAGCGGCCGTACCGAAAACAACAGCTTCAGCATCGCTTCGTCTTTTGCATCCTGATTGATGAGAGCCACAAAACTGCTCTGCACCGGCAAAAATTTATCCCGCAAGGCGGTGATTGCGTTGAGATGCTCGCGGCCCTGTGGATCGGCGATGATTTGGCTCAGGGTGGCGATAGCTGATTGCGTGCTTTTATTCTTGTCTTCGATGTTGATCAACTCTTTTTTGATTTGTCCCGGGTCGGTCATGATCAAAACGTTGAGCATATTGCGGGTAATTTCGTTCAGATCGGCCTTGATGGCGTTGGCAATCACGGTTTTTGGATAACGATCCTTGACCAGCAGGTTGATTTCACTATTGAGGCTGGCAATGCGAACATAAGCCAAGCTAGCCAGCATGATTAATAAAGCAATGACGACCCCGAAACCGAGCGCAAGTCGTTGTCCAATACGCAATTTTTTAATATTCATTATGTGCGAGCCTTGAGTCCCCAGGCGAAATTACTTGGAAGGAAAATGTGTCTATGAAGAAATTAATTGATCCACTATAGCAATTACAGAGTGACATGCAAGTGCGTTTTAGTAGTGGCAGCACTCTAAAAATCGCACTATCGTTCTTTTTTGCGATGCAGCATGGCATCTTGAATACGCAGGCTAATCGATGCGCTCGAAGGAGGAGGGATTGGGCAGCAATTTGCCCAGGGTCTGGGCAATACTCTGCAATTGCGGGGCATCGTCAACAGCATCGTCGCTGGTGTCGTTGATGCAAAAAAACGGAATCCGGCCGAACCCGGCTATCAAATCCTGAAACTGCCGTTCTGCATCCGCTGCGCCGCTGCTGATGTACAGCGGCTCCAGCGCCTGTGCCTGTACTGCGGCCAGGCCGGTATGCAGCATCCAGCGCGGCACCAGATCCGGCACGATCGGCGGCACTCGCCAGGAGCGAAAAACCGTTTTGCGTACTTGCCGGAACAGTTCCGGCGCGGCCTGCTCCAGTTCATGCAGCACGCTTTTGAACATCGGCCGCGGCGCGTGCGCAAAAATGCGCGGCGCATGGCGGTATTTCGGATAGCGCCGCGACAGCCAGTGTTTGGACAATACCGATGCATTCACCAGTGCGGTCTCGCCGGTTTGTAAAGTATCGTAATCCGGCACCGCTGCGGTTTCCGTAAACAGCGCCACGCCATCAACGCCAAACCATTGATCCGGGTCCACCGTGGCCCCGAAGAACACATCGTCATTGAGGTAAATGAAGCGCTCGGCCAGACCGGGGATGTGGTGCAGATAGGATTCAATATGCCCGGAATCAAACACCGGCAGCGCCGCCGCCGGAATCAGATCGCGATGATCGACTAGCGTCAGACTGTCGCTGGGCTGCAGCCAATCCGGCACCTGCGCGTCGGTGACCAGATAAATATGGCCATGATTCGGGTAAAACTTTTCCAGCGCCCGCAGGTTGAAGCGCAATTCGCCATTGTCGCGATAGCGCCCCGCCACATTACCGTAACGCGCCAAATCATCGGTTTGTTGCTGGGCATCCCGGCGCACCAGCGCTTGCTGACGCTTGTGCCGCCAGACCGGATCGGCACCGTTGACCCACAAGTAGACAATGTCGATGCGCTCTGCGTTGTTCTGGAACTCGGTCTTCGACATTAGTTACGAACCATTACGAACGAAAAAAAGCGCAAAAAAGTGGCTCTGTCTGCACTTTTCCGGGTCAACTTTCTCAACCGCCTGTCACCGGAGGAAAGAACGCGACCTCGCAGCCTTCGCTAATCAGCGTTTCCGGTTCGGTCATCACTTGGTTAAACGCCATGCGCAGTGTGCGGTCTTCTGCCAGGCATTCGGCCCATGGGCCGCCGCGTGCGATCAGAAAATGGCGCACGTCGCCAACGGTGCGCACCTGTGCCGGCACGGCGACGGATTCCTGGCTGGTGCCAAGGGTTTCGCGGATGCTGGCAAAAAATCGGAGCTGGATGTTCATTATTGGAGGAGTTCGCTAAAAGGAATGAAATTGACCATGTCGCCGCTGGCGATAGCGCAACTGGGCGGATTGTCGATCAAGCCGTCGCCCCAGACGGTGGAAGTGAGCACGCCCGAGCTTTGATTCGGGAATATATCCAGCCCGCCCTGGGCGTTGATTCTGGCGCGCAAGAATTCGTTGCGGCGGTCGCCTTTGCTCTGAGTGAAATCGGCGCGCAGCTTGTATGTCCTGGGCGCAACATCTTGCACGCCTTGCAAGCGCAAGATGAAAGGCCGCACGAAGAGCAGGAAAGTGACGAAACTCGATACCGGATTGCCCGGCAAGCCGATGAAAAAAGCAGCGCCGCCCTTGCCTGCCGCACGGTTGACTTCGCCAAACGCCAGCGGTTTGCCGGGCTTGATCGCGATTTGCCACAGGTTGAGCCGCCCTTCTGCTTCGACCGCCGGTTTGATGTGATCTTCTTCGCCGACCGAGACGCCGCCGGAAGTCACGATCAAATCGTGTTCCTGTGCGGCGCGGTGCAGCGTGTCGCGGGTGGCTTGCAGCGTGTCGGGCACGATGCCGTAATCGGTGATGGCGCAACCGAGGTTTTCCAGCAAGCCGCGCAGCGTGAATTTATTCGAGTTGTAGATCGCGCCTGGCTTCAATGGCTCGCCCGGCATTGCCAATTCGTCGCCGGTGAAAAATACCGCGACGCGCAGCTTGCGCACTACTGGCAATGTTGCCAAGCCGACAGACGCGGCCAAACCGAGTTCCTGCCCGCGCAAGCGTGTACCTGCAGGCAGGATCACGCTGCCGGCGCGGATGTCTTCGCCGGCGCGGCGTATCCATTCGCCTGCGGGTGGCGCATGGTTAATGGTGACTTTATCGCCGACCAGCGTACACATTTCCTGCATCACGACCGCATCCGCTCCTTCGGGAATCATCGCGCCGGTGAAAATCCGCGCCGCAGTGCCGGCTTGCAGTTTTTGTCCGACATGACCGGCCGGGATGCGCTGGCTCACGATCAATGTCGCCGCCCCGCTGGCGCAATCGGCGGCGCGCACTGCATAGCCGTCCATGTGCGTATTGTCTTTGGGTGGCACGTCGAGTTGCGATGTTTGGGCGCTAGCCAGGATGCGGCCATTGGCTTGCAGCGTCGATAACTGTTCGACCTCGGTGACCGGTTTGGCGGCGGCGAGCAGCAAGCCCAGCGCTTCGGCAGCGTTCAACATGGGATTTTTCTCGGTCATGGTTTTCCTAATCATACCTATGGCAGTAAAAAACAATACCGCAATGTATATATGCGGCAAAGGCACTGTTTTTTCTTATACTCCTGTGTTTTTATACATGCAGTTATTGTTCAGTCCGCTAGATCAAGACTGTTCAAGTCCCCTCGCCCGCTTGCGGGAGAGGGTTAGGGAGAGGGATTTAGCAAACATTCCGGCCGCATTATGTGGAAATCCCACCAGGACTGAGCCTTGTTTTAGCTCACCTTGGTATTGCGAGCACCCTCTCTCCCGGCCTCTCTCCCACAAGTGGGAGAGAGGAGCAATGCTCAGGATATTTACAGGCCCGTATGTTTAGCGATGAACGCTTTCACCAATTCGACATCGGCCGGCATCACCTCAAAATGCTGCGGCAAATCTTCGATATTCTCGAAACCGGCCGGGCGCTCGGCGTCGGTGCCGAGCGCCTCCAAAATGGTTTCATTGAACTTGGCGGCGAGTGCGGTTTCCAGCACGATCATCGGCACGCCCGGCACCAAGTATTCGCGCGCAACCTTGACGCCGTCGGCGGTGTGGGTGTCGATGGTGATGTCATATTCATCCTGCACGTCGCGGATGGTATCGAGACGGTCTTGATGCGTCGATTTTCCGGACAGGAAACCGTATTGCGCGATTTTAACGAACTCGTCGCCGTCGCTGCCAGGCTTGCCGGACAGATCGAAGCCGCCATGGGTTTCGACTTTCTGGAATAGCGCCCGCACGCGGTCGCCGTCGCGATCCAGCAAATCGAAGATGAAACGCTCGAAGTTGGATGCCTTGGAAATATCCATCGACGGGCTGCTGGTGTGATACGTCTCGGCCGATTTGCGCACCCGGTAGACGCCGGTGCGGAAAAATTCGTCCAGCACGTCGTTCTCGTTGGTGGCGGCGATCAACTTGTCGATCGGCAAGCCCATCATGCGGGCAATGTGACCGGCGCAAATGTTGCCAAAATTGCCCGACGGCACGGTGAACGATACCTTTTGATCATTGCTGGTAGTGGCCAGCAAATAGCCACGGAAGTAGTACACCACTTGCGCCACCACGCGGGCCCAGTTGATCGAATTGACGGTGCCGATCTTCTGGCGCGCCTTGAATTCCAGATCGTTGGAAACCGCTTTGACCATATCCTGACAATCGTCGAACACGCCAACAATGGCGATATTGAAGATATTCGGGTCTTGCAGGCTGAACATCTGGGCGGTCTGGAACGCGCTCATCTTCTTGTGTGGCGACAACATGAAGACGCGGATGCCCTTCTTGCCGCGCATCGCGTATTCGGCCGCGCTGCCGGTGTCGCCGGAAGTCGCGCCGAAAATATTCAGTTCGGCATTATTCTTGGCCAGCGTGTATTCGAACAGGTTGCCCAGCAACTGCATCGCCATGTCCTTGAAGGCCAGCGTCGGGCCGTTCGACAGCGCCTGCAGCATCAGCGTCTTGGCGCCGCCACGGCCGAGTTGTTCATCCAGCACATGCAGCGGCGTGATCTGGCTGGCGTCATCGCCTGCGCGTGCATTGCGGTAAACAGCGGCAGTGTAGGTCTTCCGTGTGATGGCCTTGAGATCGGCGGCGGGGATGTCGGTGGCGAATTTTTTCAAGACCTCGAACGCCAGATCGGCGTAAGACAGCTTGCGCCAGGCAGTCAATTCTTCGCCTGTGACCTGCGGATATTCCGCCGGCAAATACAGGCCGCCATCAGGCGCCAGGCCGCCCAGTAAAATCTCGGAAAAGGATTGCGGTGCAGAGGATTGCACAGTGCCGGAGCGGGTAGATACGTATTGCATAGTGGCGGGCGTGGCTGCACGGTGCCAAAAATCACGCAAACTGACGCAGTCTGGTGCCGGGCGAGCGCTGAAGGTTGGTTATGGGGAGTCGGCGACTATTATAACTTCGGCGCTCCTGGTTGCGGGCGATGCGGAAATAGGCGTCAACCAGCCCTCCAGCTATCATCATTCAATCCTTATTACCCTGCCAATACGCCGGAACAAGCCGCATTTCTGTTGCCTGCTTGAATGTCTATTTTGATAATAAAAAGACTTGCATAAAAAAATAGACAGGTACAAAATTTCACGCTAGAAGCGCGGGTGTGACCGTATTATTCTCCTTTCAAGGGGGCTTCATGAAAATCGCAAAACAGTTTTCTCGCCTACTCAGCTTGGTAACCGCGACCGTTATTCTGTTCGCATGTAGCCAGGAAAAGACTAAATCCGATCCCTACGATCAAAGCAAAATGGATTTTAAGTCGCCCCCAGCGAAAATCACGTCAGAACGCCACAAAGGTCCCTATGCCGAAGGCGCTGCTCTCAGCATGGACGCCCAACTCAAGCCGTTGGACCCTTCTCCGGTCAAAACGATTCGGCTCGACACTTCACATAAAATCATTGAGATTGCACCAGGCGTGAAGTTCAGCGCGTGGACCTTTGGCAATCAGGTGCCGGGGCCGACCATCCGCGCTCGTGTCGGCGACAGAATCAAGTTCAGCATGACAAACCGCAGCGACGAGGTTATGCCGGGCGCTCAGTTTACGGCCGCACCGATGATGCACTCGATGGACTTTCACGCAGCAATGTTGTCACCGCAGGATAAATATCGTTCCATCGCGCCCGGACGAACTATCGAATTCGAGTTTACGCCGAACTATCCGGGCGTCTTCATGTTCCACTGCGGCACGCCTATGATCCTCGAACATATCGCCTCAGGAATGTATGGCGCCTTTATCGTCGAACCGCGTGAAGGCTATCCAACCAAGGCCGACCGCGAATACGTTGTGGTTCAGAGCGAGTTCTACGTCAAGCCTGACCCACAGGACCGCAAGATTGACGGCCAACCCATTCACGTTCTTGACGGCGACAATTTGAAGAAAGCAATTTCAAGTTATACCGTGTTCAATGGCGTACACAACGGGCTTGTAAGAAAACCTCTGCTGGCAAAGCCAGGCGAACGGGTTCGCTTGTTTGTGCTCAATGTGGGGCCCAGCAAAACATCCAGCTTCCATGTGGTCGGGACCATCTTCGACCGGGTCTGGGTAGATGGCAATCCGGATAACCAGTTCCGCGGCATGCAAACTGTGCTGCTCGGGTCGTCCAGTAGCGCCATTGTGGAATTCATGGTTCCCGAGGCGGGTCAATACATTATGGTCGATCACCACTTTGCCAACGCATCGCAAGGCGCCATCGGCCTGGTCGACGCCAGCGACAAAAAAGAAGATAGGAACGACATCGAACATCACAACATGGAAGCAACTGCGACGCCGACAGAGCCGGCCGCGGTCAAGGGAAAACTTGATTTCGAGAGCAAATGCCTGGCCTGCCATTCGATAGGACAAGGCAAAAAACTCGGACCTGATCTGGCAGGCGTGACCAAACGCCGCAGCGACGAGTGGCTCACAAAATGGCTGGAATCGCCTGAAAAAATGCTCGAAAGCGATGCAGATGCCAAGGCAATGCTGAAAGAGTATGGCGGCATTCCAATGCCCAATCAGAATCTGGGCGCACTGGAAATTGAGCAATACCTGAAATATTTCCACTGGATCGATTCCCATCCGGAAGCATCGGTTCCCGCTGAGGCAGGACACTAATGCTGCGTGCCACTATTCTTATGGCAGGGCTGATCCTGGCCCTGCAAGGATCGGTGGCTCTAGCCTGCGGCCATTGCGTTGAAGATAAAATTGCTGCGGTCTACGACCATGCGCTGATTACGCAGGCGCTGGCGCAGAAACGCCAAGTTGTATTTTTTGCGATCGACGGGGATTTCCCCGCCAATGAGGCAACGGGAAAGTCACTCGAATCAATCGTCAAGTCAGTCGACGGCATCGATAAAAACAGCGTAAGAGTGTCCGTGGAGCTGGCGGCACTTTCTCTGGTTTTTGAACCAAAGCGGCAGTCGTTTGCGGCTATACAGAAATCGCTTGAGAAAAAGCTGGCGGAGAAAAAATAACTCTATTACTGATGAAAATAATGGATCAGACAGATACAGCTAAAAACGCGGGGTCATAAGAGCGCGGGTAGTGTCCAAAGCCTTAGCCGGCGCGCACTAGCAACTTGTCCGAGTATGTTTCAACAAATGACAAATCGCCGCTGCAGGCTGTTCACGGTACTAACAGGATCAGAGCCGATCAAACATAATTGAATATGCTCGGTTCATTGACCCGATGAGAAGCCACGTTGAAAACTACCGCGCACTTCCTCACTCACTTCCTTACCCCCCTACGCAACTTTGCGCTGGCAATTCTTGTCGCCGCCACGACGCCGCTGCAAGCCATGGCCGATGGCGAGATCTCGGGCTTCGCCTCCATGCAGGATGACGGTTTACTGAAGATATCCGGCTACCGCATCCATCTCTACGGCATCTATATTCCACCGACCGAACAGACCTGCTATACCTTCGTCCGGCCTGTGCCATGCGGAAGCCGGGCAGCGCTGGCGCTTAACTTCAAGATCGAGGGCGACTTCGTACACTGCACGCAACAGATGCGTCATGTTGACGACAGCATCACAGCCAGTTGCACACTGGGAAATGAGGATCTCAGTGAATGGCTGTTGCAGAAAGGATGGGCGGTGGCGTTGCCGGACGCCCCTTTCCAATATTCTGCGCTGGAAAGGATTGCACAATCCCGAGGGATCGGCATCTGGGGCGTGCCGGTCGACATCATCAGGAAGCGGCGCTAGCGCATGCCAAAACGGCCCCGCTCTACTGTGCGATATTGCGTTAAACACATTATCAAAGGCAAAAAGTAGCCGGCCAGCATGCACAGTTATGCCGTCTCTGCCACACATCGGCGGTACAACTAATCCGCTTAGAAAGACTTCGCTCTGACCTACCGCAATAAGCGCGCGCAAAGGCCATCGTCTAATAGCACTGGGCATAATCAATAATGAAGCGAGAGGAGCGGGCCATGCTGGTCGTAACTAATCGAAATATTATCGAAAGCAATTTTAAGAACGGTGTCAGTAACGAAACCGGCTTCGGCGAGCAAGTCAACGATAAAGGCCCCAACGAGTTGAGACTGGCCAATGTGACGCGGGTCAACGAACGATGGGTTGTAAAGCTGGCGCTGGAGCCGGCCAATCTGACGCCGGAGACACTGCCCTCCCGCATGGAGTTTCAAAAACTTGCCAAGCGCTGCGTCGCCAGCAAGAAGAATTGCCTGTTTTATGTCCACGGTTACGACAAGCCCTTTCCCGAAACACTGGAGCAGGCATGGCTGCTGCAGAAGAGTTACGGCGTCGAGATGGTTTTGTTCTCGTGGCCATCCAACACCGGCGGCTTCAAGCTGGTCGAATACAGAAAAGCGCGCCGTATTGCACAGGCGTCGTTCGGCGCACTCGATGCATTGCTGGAAAAATTCAGCATCTATTTGTATGACTGGATGACGCCGATGGATGAATCGTCGTTGTTGAATTGCGGCGTGACCATCAATTTCATGTCGCACAGCCTGGGAAATTATCTGTTTGAAAATTACATACTAAGCAACGCCTATCAGGTCGAGACGCGCATCTTTACCAATGTCGTTTTGAGCCAGGCCGATGTCAATAGCATCGATCATCTGAAGTGGGTAGACAAGATCGTCGCGGGGCAGCGCATCTTTGTGACCATCAACGAAAACGACAAAATATTGAGCTGGGCAGAGACCGTCAATCCACCCCGGCTAGGTAAAACCTTGATGAACCTGGCATCAAGCAAGGCTAGCTATTTTGACTTTACCAGCGGCAAGGGCGTCGGCGTCAAGCACCAGTTGTGGGGAGAAGTAAACAATAAAATTGTGAAAAATTTTTTCGCTGCGGTATTCAATGGAAAACGCGGTGACGATGTTGCCGGGTTTACTTTTGATGCGCGGCTAAATGCGTTTCGGATTGACTGAGCCTGATCCGAAGCATTCAGCTCAGCAAGCAGCATGATTGACCGTCACCACATGCACCGCCAAACCGCCGAGCGAGGTTTCCTTGTACTTGGCTTGCATGTCGGCACCGGTCTGGCGCATGGTTTCGATGACTTGATCCAGGCTGACGTAATGGGTGCCGTCGCCTTTCAGCGCCAACGAGGCGGCCGTGATCGCTTTGACTGCACCCAGGCCGTTGCGCTCGATGCAGGGGATTTGCACCAGGCCGCCGATCGGGTCGCAGGTCAGGCCGAGGTGATGTTCGATGCCAATTTCAGCGGCGTTTTCGATTTGCGCATTGCTGCCGCCGAGTGCGGCGACCAAGCCGGCGGCGGCCATCGCGCAGGCTACGCCGACTTCGCCCTGGCAACCGACTTCCGCACCGGAAATCGAGGCATTGCGTTTGCACAGCATGCCGATTGCAGCCGCCGCCAGCAGGAAAGCGCGCACTCCGCTGATTGGATCGCTGGGATGGCAATCTTCGGTGTAATAGCGCAACACTGCCGGAATGATGCCGGCTGCGCCATTGGTGGGCGCGGTAACGACGCGGCCGCCGGCGGCGTTTTGTTCGTTGACCGCCATCGCATACAGGCTGACCCGGTGCAGCGCATCGTGCGGCAATGCATCGTGTAACAACCTATCGTGCAACAAGCTGTCGGCCGGTTCTTGCGCCGCCTGCCACAGCGCCGCCGCACGGCGCTTGACATGCAGGCCGCCGGGCAATTCGCCTTTGGCAAGCAGCCCGCTGGCAATGCATTCATGCATCACGTCCCAAATCCGGTCCAGTCCGGCATCGAGTTCTTGCGCGCTGCAATGCACTAGTTCGTTGGCACGCATCATGGCAACAATGCTCAAGCCGCTGTCGCGCCCGTGCTGCAATAAATCTGCCATGGTGTCGAATAGATAGGGCAAGGCGTTTGCGACTGGCGCTTTGGCGGTATTCATCTCTTCGGCGCTGCAAATAAAGCCGCCGCCGACCGAATAAAACACTGCTTCTGTCGCGCTGCCGTCCTTGCGGATCAAGCTAAAGCGCATGCCGTTTGGATGCGCCGGCAAGCTTTCTTTCTTGCACCACAACAGATCACGCGCCGCATCGAAGGAGACCGGATACTGGCCGAGCAATCTGATCTGGCCGCTGCTCTTGATCGCAGCCAACTTGCCGGCGACCGATTCCGGCGCGATATCCTGCGGCGTTTCGCCCATCAGGCCGAGCAGCACCGCGCTATCGGTCGCATGCCCGATGCCGGTCAAGGCCAGCGAGCCATACAGCGCCACTTGCACCTGTACCGCCTGCTCCAGCGCCGGGCATTCCATCAGGAAACGGCGCGCCGCCAGCATCGGCCCAACCGTATGCGAACTGGAGGGACCAATGCCGATTTTAAAAAGGTCGAATACCCGCATGTCCATGGTTGTCTCTTTTGTATTTTAATTTTGAAGATTAAAAACCTGAAAATTCCTGCGCCGTAGTCGGGTTACGCGATGAAGCCGCACACCCGACCTACAAAAGCCGTTCTAATTTCAGAGGTTTAGTTTGTAGCGGCGCAATGTTTTTGAGCATATCGTCCACCATCTGCTCCAGATCGACCTGTACTTGCCAACCCCAATCGGCGCGGGCCTGGGTGTCGTCCAGACTTTGCGGCCAACTGGCGGCAATCGCCTGGCGTTCATCCGGCGCATAACGTATCTCGAATTGTGGCAATACGCGCTGAATCGCTTGCGCCAATTGTTGCGGGTTAAAGCTGACGCCCGCCACATTGTAGGAAGAGCGCACCCGGATTTGCGCTGCCGGCGCGTCCATCAGCGCGATGGTGGCGCGGATTGCGTCGGGCATGTAGATCATCGGCAAGGTGGTGTCGGGGCCGAGATAGCACTGATAACAATCGCCTTGCAACGCTGCATGGAAGATGGCAATCGCGTAATCGGTGGTGCCGCCGCCGGGCGGCGACTTGTAGCTGATGATGCCGGGATAGCGAATGCTGCGCACATCGACGCCGAATTTATGGAAATAATATTCGCACAGGCGTTCGCCGGCCAACTTGCTGATGCCGTAAATGGTGGTCGGGTCCATGATCGTGGTTTGCGGCGTAGCCACGACTGGCGTATTCGGGCCGAAGGCGGCAATCGAAGACGGCCAGAATACCCGCAACGGCGTGCCGGCCTGGCTGCGCTTGCGCGCGATTTCCAGGATATTCAGCAAGCCGTCCATGTTCAGGGTCCAGGCGCGCAAAGGGGCTTGCTCGCCGGTGACGGACAGCAATGCGGCCAGTTGGTATACCTGCGTGATGTGATGGTGGTCGATCAGTTGCGCCATGCGCGCCGCATCCAGCACGTCGAGCTGTTCATATTGCGCCGCGCCATGCAGATTGCTGCCGATATCGGATGCAATCACATGGTCTGCACTGTGTTGCGCCGACAGCGCCAGCACTAGCTCGCTGCCGATTTGTCCATTCGCGCCAATAACTAAAATTTGTTCCATTGCGGTATTCCTTATTGATTCAGCAAACCAAGCTCGCGCCCGGCTTGCGCAAAAGCGGCCAGCGCCACATCCAGTTGTTCAGTGCTATGCGCGGCCGACAATTGCACCCGCACTCTGGCCTGCCCCATCGGCACTACCGGATAAAAAAATCCGGTCACCAGCACGCCGAGTGCATACAGGCGTTGCGCAAACTGTTGCGCCACTTTGGCGTCGAACAGCATCACCGGCACTACAGGATGGGTGCCGGGCTTGATGGTGAAACCCAAGGTGGCGATTTCACGCCGGAAATAACCCGTATTGGCATGCAAGCGGTCGCGGAGTTCCGTCGATGCTGACAGACGCTGCAATACTGATAGCGATGCGCCGGCGATCGAGGGTGCCAGCGTGTTGGAAAACAGATACGGGCGCGATTTCTGGCGCAGGGTATCGATCACTTCGCGCTTGGCTGCAGTGAAGCCGCCCATCGCGCCGCCCAACGCTTTGCCCAGCGTGCCGGTGATGATATCGACGCGCCCCATTACGGCGTGATGCTCGTGCGTGCCGCGTCCGGTCGCGCCCATGAAGCCGGAGGCGTGACATTCGTCGATCATCACCAATGCGCCATAACGGTCGGCCAGATCGCAAATCTTATCGAGCTGCGCAATCGTGCCATCCATCGAAAACACGCCATCGGTCGCAATCAGCGTATGGCGCTTGCCGGCTGCGGCGGCGGCTTGCAATTGCAACTCCAGATCCGCCATGTCGTTGTGCTGGTAACGGTAACGCGCCGCCTTGCACAGCCGGATGCCGTCGATGATGGAGGCGTGATTCAGCGCATCCGAGATAATTGCATCCTGCTCATCGAACAGCGGTTCGAACACGCCGCCGTTGGCATCGAAGGCCGCCGCATACAAAATCGTGTCTTCCATCCCGAGAAAATCCGACAACGCGCGTTCCAGTTGCTTGTGGACAGTTTGCGTTCCGCAGATGAAACGCACCGAAGACAGGCCGTAGCCGTATTGTTCGGTAGCTTTGATGGCAGCTTGCACGGTGGCTTCGTCGCCCGACAAGCCCAGATAATTGTTGGCGCACAGATTGATCAGGCTGCGGCCATCGTCGCACACCACTTCTGCGCCTTGGCGCGATGCCAGCACGCGTTCTTGCTTGTACAAACCTTGTTCGCGCAAGGCATCGAGTTTTTCGCTCAAGTTGTTGATAAATAATTGCTTATTGTTAGGTTGTGCGCTCATGTTGGTCTCGTGTTGTTGTTGGGGTTTGCACCTGAACATCGATACTGCAGCATTTTGTGAAAACACTCTGTTACGATGTGCGAAAATTCACTCATATACAATATTCCAATATACAGAACTAATATTCGATATAATGGATATTACTAACAGAAGAAAATTTTTGCAATGATGAAAAGCAATCAACCCGCTAATTCCCCGCCTAGAATCGGTGCCACTTTGCAAAAAATGCGACTTGAACGTGGCTTGACGCTGGAGGATTTATCGCGTGTGGCTGGCGTTTCGAAGTCGATGCTGTCCCAGATCGAACGCGAAAAAGCCAATCCGACCATTGCCATCACCTGGCGTTTGGTCAATGCATTGGGAGTCGGCATTGGCGAATTGCTGACCAGCCAAACCCCGGAAGCGACAACCATACGCACCCTGGAAGCGCATGAAACCCCGACTCTGCCCGGCGATCATGCCGGCTATGTGATGCGCATCCTCGGCCCGATGGAACTGGCCGGCAAATTCGAATGGTATGAGTTAACGCTGGCGCCGAATGGCGAATTGGCATCCAATCCGCACGACCCCGGCACGGTGGAACACCTGAGCTTGCTCAACGGTGCAATAGAACTGGAAGTCGGCAGCGAAAAGAAAAAACTGAAAATCGGCAGCACCGCCCGCTACCCGGGCGACCAGCAACACGCTATTCGCAACACCGGCAAAACCGAAGCCAGGGCGCTGATGGTGGTGATTCACCGATAAAGCAGGTGTGTCGCCCTCAGTGCCTGCACTATTTCTTCCTATTATTAATGTTGATTTTAGGCATCACAAACATTCATGAAATATATAACTGACATTTAGATTTAGCATTTGCGATCGATTTGTTTAGGCTACATACTAATTGAATCGTTTTTGCTTCGACCCCAATCAAGATTGATTTCAGCCCGCTCACGAAGTGGGCTTTTTTATGTATCATTTTCCCCCGTGGCAGCGCCGTCTGCCTTGCAGAGCAATATGAATGAGGATTGAAAAATGCTTGAAAAATATCTGGATCGTATCCGTTTGCCCCTATTACATAGCAAGGTGACCACTGCGGCAGCTGCCGCCGAGTGGGTGCAAGATGGTATGACTGTCGGCATGAGCGGCTTTACCCGCGCCGGCGACGTCAAAAAGGTGCCGCTGGCACTGGCCGAGCGGGCTCGCCATGAAAAACTGAAAATCACGCTGATAACCGGCGCCTCGCTCGGCCACGATGTCGACAAGATATTGACCGAGGCCGGCGCGCTGGCGCGCCGGATGCCATTCCAGGCGGACCCGGTGCTGCGCGCTGCAATCAATCGCGGCGAAGTGATGTATATCGATCAACATCTGTCGGAAACGGTTGAAATGCTGCGCACCAGACAGCTCGCGCCGATTGACATCGCCATCGTTGAAGCCATCGCCATCACCGAAACCGGGGCCATCGTTCCTTCCACCTCGGTGGGTAACACTGCCAGCTTTGCGATTTTTGCCGAAAAAGTGATTGTCGAAATCAACCTGACCCAATCGCTGGAACTGGAAGGTCTGCACGATATATTCATCCCTAAACACCGGCCGCAACGCGAACCGATTCCGCTGATGACGCCGCATGACCGGATTGGCACTACGGCAATTGAAATTCCATTCGAAAAAATCGTCGCCATCGTCATTACCGACGAGAAGGACAGTTCCTCGACCATCCTGCCGGCCGATGCAGAAACCGCCGCCATCGCCGGCCATCTGGTCAATTTTTTCAAGCAGGAAGTGGCACTGGGACGATTGACCGACAGTCTGTTGCCGATCCAAGCCGGCATCGGCACCATCGCCAACGCGGTGATGATGGGTTTTGTCGATAGCCCGTTCGAACACCTGACGATGTATTCCGAGGTGCTGCAGGACTCCACCTTTGACCTGTTCGACGCCGGCAAACTCGATTTTGCTTCCGGTTCCTCGATTACCCTGTCGAGAGAAAAGAGCAAGCAAGTTTTTGGCGATATCGCCCGCTACAAGGATCGTCTGGTATTGCGTCCGCAGGAAGTCACCAACCATCCTGAAGTCATTCGCCGGCTTGGCATCATCGCCATCAATACCGCGCTCGAAGCGGACATCTACGGCAATGTGAATTCGACCCATGTGCTGGGCACGCACATGATGAACGGCATCGGCGGCTCGGGCGATTTTGCGCGCAACGCGTATCTGTCGGTATTTGCCACCAAATCGATCGCCAAGGGCGGCAAGATATCCAGCATCGTGCCGATGGTGTCGCATGTCGACCACACCGAACACGATGTCGATATTCTGGTCACCGAAATCGGTCTGGCCGACCTGCGCGGACTAGCGCCACGCGAACGGGCCCAAGTCATCATCAATCAGTGCGTGGCAGAGCCTTACCGCCAACTCCTCAACGAGTATGTGGCAAAAGCAAATCAGGGCGGCGGACAAACGCCGCACGTGCTGGAACAAGCATTTTCGTGGCACACCCGCTACCGCGACAGCGGTTCCATGCTGCCGCCGGGCACCCATCCGGCGCCGGAAATCGAACTGATTCGCTTGTTGTCCGAACCGCTTGAAAGTCCCGAAACGCTTGCAGTCTAGGCGGCAAACATAAATTAAATGATGGGGGTATGCCAAATAAAATGGCATTTCCCGCATAATTATATTGCGGCGTGTAAATATACAGACCATTGTATATTTACACGCCGTTTTACTTTCCTGCGGCCGAAAACAGACCGTTCAACTTTAGTAGTGCTGGCCGCCGTGCCTGCAATCGGACGCATCATCTTGCATAAATCATTTCTAATCACTATGATTAAAACTGACGAAAATGTAAAAGGAAATGGAATGGCGCAGACAGATACCAAAGTGTTCACCGCACACGTACCGCTGCCGCTGGCTGAAAAAGTAGATCAGTTGGCAGTTCGCCTCGAACGCTCGCGCGGCTGGATCGTCAAGCAGGCGCTGTCGGCCTGGATCGATCAGGAGGAAGAACGCAGCCGTTTGACCCGCGAAGCGTTGGCCGATGTGGACGCCGCGCGCTTCATCGACCACCAGGCCGTGCAGGCGTGGGCCGATAGTCTCAGCACTGCCCAGCCGCTACCGGCGCCCCGTTGATGGAACTGAAGTGGACCAGCAAAGCGCTCTCTGACCTGACGCGGCTGTATGACTTCTTGGCTCCGGTGAACAAACCGGCCGCTGCGTGTACTGTGCAGGCGGTTACTGCCGCGTCAACTAGTCTGCTGAAGAATCCGCGTATTGGTGAAAAACTGGAAGAGTTCGAGCCGCGCGAGGTCCGACGGATTCTCGTCGGGCATTATGAGATACGCTACGAAATCCAGGAATCCACGATCTACGTGTTGCGGCTATGGCACACACGCGAAGACCGGGTGTGATACCTGACGGAAGCGAATAAATACGAATTTATGTCGGAGTATGCCAAATAACATGGTATTTCCCGCATAATTACATTGCGGCGTGTAAATATACAGACCATTGTATATTTACACGCCATTTTACTTTCCTGCGCTCGAAAACGGGCCGTTCAACTTTTCCAAGTTATACCCGGCGGCATTGTATCGTTGCCGCATCTTTTTGCAAGGCATCGATCAATGGCTGCGGAATCGGTCCATCCACGTCGGTGACCGCATAGCCGAGCGCGCCGCGGGTTTGCAGTTGCTGGGCGACGATATTCAGGCCGAACTGCGCGAACTGCAGGTTCATGCGGGCGATCACGCCAGGCTCGTTACGATGCACATGCAGGATGCGACTGAAATCGCCCTTGTCCTGATGCGCCACTTCCGGGAAGTTGACCGCCGACTTGGTAGTGCCTGCCTGCAGAAAACGCGCCAGCTTGTCGGCCACTTCGAAGCCGATATTTTCCTGCGCTTCTTCGGTGCTGCCGCCGATATGCGGGGTCAGGATCACGTTGTCGAGATCGAGCAAAGGCGATACGAACGGTTCTTTCTCGTTGCTCGGCTCGACCGGAAACACATCTATCGCCGCCCCCGCCAGTTTCTTGTCGCGCAACGCGCGGTCGAGCGCATCGATATCGACCACATTGCCGCGCGATGCATTGATCAGCACCGCCGACGGCTTCATCTGCGCGATGCACTCGGCATTCATGATGTTTTCAGTGCTGTGCAAGCCCGGCACATGCAAAGTGACGATATCGGCCTGTTCCAGCAATGCTTGCATCGATGGCACCGGCGTGGCATTGCCCAGCGGCAGCTTGTTTTCAGGGTCAAAGTAGACCACCCGCATGCCGACGCTTTCAGCCAGGATGCCGACCTGGGCGCCGATATTGCCATATCCGATAATCCCGATCACCTTGTTCCGGACTTCAAACGCGCCCTGCGCATTCTTGTCCCAGACACCGCGATGCGCGTTGGCGTTCTTCTCCGGGATGCGGCGCAACAGCAGAATGGCTTGCGCAATCACCAGCTCGGCCACCGAACGGGTATTCGAAAACGGTGCATTGAACACCGGCACGCCATGCGCCGCCGCCGCAGCGAGATCGACCTGGTTGGTGCCGATGCAAAAGCAGCAGATGGTTTTCAGCTTGGGCAAGGCCGCCAAGACTTCGGCGGTGAGGTGGGTGCGCGAACGGATACCGACCGCATCCGCGTCCAACAACGCGGCAATCAGTTCCGGCCCCGATAATGCAGCCGATATCTGCACCACATCGGTCAGGCCGAACGCGGCCAGATGGGCCGCAGCATTCGGGTGAATATTTTCCAGCAGGACTATCTTGCGCATTGTTTTTTCCATTTGCAGGTTAAGAGGCATTTGAAATAAATATTAACATGGCAGGCAAAAGCGGGTTGCCGGCAGCTTCAATTTCGCTGCGCTAACAAGCCACCCTCTAAGAAAATAATTGTCAGCTCGTTTATAATTCTTCTTTAACCGATTCTTAAGCTATTTACGCTTACTGCTACTCATTATGTCTTCTATTTCAATTAAAACTCCTGACGATATCGTTGGTATGCGGATCGCCGGCAAACTCGGCGCGGACGTCCTGGATTTCATTGCGCCCTATGTCAAGGTCGGCGTGACTACGGGCGAGCTCGACCGCCTGTGTCATGAATACATGACCGACGTGCAAGACACTATTCCGGCACCGCTGAATTATTGCCCGCCCGGCTACACTCCTTTTCCGAAAGCCATTTGCACCTCTGTCAACGACGTTATATGTCACGGGATTCCGGGCGACAAAGTACTCAAGAATGGCGACGTTATTAATCTTGACATTACGATCATCAAGAACGGCTATCACGGCGACACCAGCCGCATGTTCTTTGTGGGCGAGCCATCGATTCTAGCCCGGCGCTTGAGCTTGATTACCTATGAATGCATGTGGCTGGGCATTTCGAAAATCAAGCCCGGTGCGCATCTGGGCGATATCGGTTTCGTTATCCAGCAGCACGCCGAAAAGGCGGGTTACAGCGTCGTGCGCGAATTCTGCGGCCACGGCATTGGCAAGGTATTTCATGAAGAGCCGCAAGTACTCCACTACGGCCGTCCTGGCACGCTCGAAGAGCTGGCACCGGGCATGATTTTCACGGTGGAGCCGATGATCAATGCCGGACGGCGCGAACTGCGCGAAATGGGTGATGGCTGGACCATCAAAACCAAGGATCGCAGCCTTTCCGCGCAATGGGAACACATGATTTTGGTGACTGAAACAGGCTATGAAGTGCTGACCCTATCTCCCGGCATGCCGCAACCACCGGCATTTATTACCAATACGCCAGCCAGCATAGTCACATTCTGAAGATGGCATCGCTAGCACTGGCACTGGCACTGAAGGAACAACTGAAGTCGGAACGGCAAACTGCCATCCTGGCATTCCAGGCGGATAGCAAGCCTGACAAGCTCCTGAAGACCTTGCGCAAGAATGTCGATGTCGCACTGATACAAGCCTGGCAAGCGCTGGCGTTGCCTGCTTCGGTGGCTTTGGTTGGCGTTGGCGGCTATGGCCGCGGCGAGTTATTCCCTTGTTCGGATGTGGATTTGCTCGTGCTGTTGCCATCCAGTCCGGATGCACAGCTCCAGTCAAAACTGGAACAACTGGTGCAGCTACTGTGGGATATCGGGCTGGAAATCGGTCACAGCATTCGCACTATCGACGAGTGCCTGAGCGAGTCCGAGGCCGACATTACGGTTAAAACCGGCCTGCTGGAAGCCCGGCTGGTGACTGGCAACAAAAAGTTGTTCCAGTTTCTCCAGGCCCGGTACATGGCGGCGATGAATCCGCAGACTTTTTTTCAAGCCAAAATGCTGGAACTGCGTCAGCGCCATGCGAAATATGAAGACACCCCGTACAGCCTGGAGCCGAACTGCAAGGAAAGTCCTGGCGGATTAAGGGATCTGCAAGTCATTCTGTGGGTCGCAAAAGCGGCCGGACTGGGCAATTCCTGGCGCGAACTGGCCGAAAGAGGCTTGATCACGGCCACCGAAGCGCGCCAGTTGACGCAGAAAGAACGGGCCTTCACGGATATCCGCATACGTCTGCACATCCATGCCGGCCGGCGCGAAGACCGTTTGCTGTTCGATGTGCAAACGCCGATCGCCGAAACCTTCGGCTTCGTCACCACCGATGCCTGCCGGGCCAGCGAATTCCTGATGAAACGCTATTATCGGGCCGCAAAAATTGTGACCCAATTGAATACAATTCTGCTGCAAAACATCGAAGTGCAGCTGTTTCCGCTACCGATCAATTCGCGCGCGATCAACGAGCGCTTCAATGAAGTCAACGGTTTCATCGATATCGCGCAGAACGACACTTTTGTGACCAGTCCTTCCGCAATGCTGGAAGTATTCCTGCTGCTGGCGCAGCATTCCGACCTGGAAGGCATGACGGCGCGCACCTTTCGCGCCTTATGGCATGCCCGCTTCGAAATCGATGACAGTTTCCGGCGCGCACCAGCCAATCGGGCATTATTTCTTGCCATCCTGAAGGCGCCGCAAGGAATCACGCATGCGCTCAGGGGGATGAACCAGACCAGCATTTTGGGCCGCTATCTGCCCAATTTCAGGCGCATCGTAGGCCAGATGCAGCACGATTTATTCCATGCATACACGGTAGACCAGCATATCTTGATGGTGGTGCGCAATGTGCGGCGCTTCACGATGACCGAGCATGCGCACGAATATCCATTCTGCAGCCAGTTGATGGGTAACTTCGCCCAGCCTTGGTTGCTGTATATCGCAGCCTTGTTTCACGATATTGCAAAAGGCCGCGGCGGCGACCATTCCAGGCTGGGAATGGTCGATGCCAGTAAATTCTGCAAGGATCACGGCTTAAGCAAAGTGGACACCGAGCTGATCGTTTTCCTGGTCGAAAACCATCTGACCATGTCGCAAGTCGCGCAAAAAAAAGATTTGTCGGACCCCGATGTGATCCTCAATTTTGCCCAAATGGTAAAGGACGAACGCCATCTGACTGCACTGTATTTGCTGACTGTAGCCGACATTCGTGGCACCAGCCCCAGAGTCTGGAATGCCTGGAAAGGCAAACTGCTGGAAGACCTGTACCAACTGACGTTGCGGGTGCTGGGCGGCGAATCGCCTTCCACCGACCGCGAATTCCGGAACCGGCAGGAAAAGGCGCTCAAGATGCTGCGCCTGTACGGCTTGCCGTCAAACGCCCACGAAGCGCTCTGGAAACAACTCGATGTCGCCTACTTTTTGCGCAGCGATGCTGCCGATGTCGCCTGGCAAACCCGCTCGCTGTATGACAAGATCGACAGCCAGGTGCCGATCGTCAAGAGCCGGCTGGCGCCGATCGGCGAAGGCTTGCAGGTAACGGTCTACACCCGCGACCAGCCCGATCTGTTTGCCCGTATCTGCAGTTACTTCGACCGCAAGAATTTCAGCATTCTCGATGCCAAGATCCACACCACCAAACACGGTTATGCACTCGATACCTTTTTCGTCACGGAATCGACTTTCGCCAATAACTATCGCGACATCATCAACCTGATAGAACACGAGTTGACCGAACTGCTGCGGAGCTCGGCACCATTGACGGCGCCGAGCCAAGGTCGCCTGTCGCGCCTGTCGCGCACTTTCCCGATCAAGCCGACCGTCGATTTGCGCCCGGACGAACGCGGCCAATATTATCTGCTATCGGTTGCCGCCAACGATCGCAACGGTTTGCTGTATGCGATTGCGAATGTGCTGGCGAAATACAAGGTGAATCTGCACATGGCAAAAATCATGACGCTGGGCGAGCGGGTCGAAGACGTTTTCCTGATCGACGGCCCGATACTGAATAACGCCAAAACCCAAATCAAGCTCGAAACCGATTTACTGGAAGCGCTGCGGGTATAACCATGGGCGTATAATTGCGCCCCTCCAATCGGGGCTTTCGCAGGCCGCGACCTCGCACTCACACTAAAATTGATACTTATCGCCATGTCTGAACCCCTTCGCTTATCCAAACGCATGTCTGAACTAGGTCTTTGCTCGCGGCGCGAAGCCGACGAATGGATCGAACGCGGCTGGGTCCGCGTCGATGGCGCGGTGGTGTCAGTGCTGGGCAGCAAAGTCTTGCCTAGCCAGAAAATCACGGTCGAACGTCAAGCCAGTGCCGAACAATCCAAACGCGTCACGATACTGATCAATAAACCGATGGGCTATGTCAGCGGTCAGGCTGAAGACGGCTACATACCTGCGATTGCGCTGGTGAAAGCCGAAACCCGATGGCAGGAAGACGCGGCACCGGAAAAATTCCACCCGACCCAATTGCGCAGCCTGGTGGCCGCCGGGCGACTGGATATCGATTCGGTCGGCCTGCTGGTCTTGACGCAGGATGGCCGCGTCGCCAAGCATTTGATCGGTTCCGACACCAGCGTCGAGAAGGAATACCTGGTCAGGGTGAAATACGGCAAAGCGGGGACGTTGCCCGAGGACCAGCTAAAACGCCTGAATCACGGCCTGATGCTCGACGGCAAGTCGCTGCTGCCCGCAAAAGTAAAATGGCAAAACGAGGATCAACTCAGCTTTACTCTGCGCGAAGGCAAAAAAAGACAGATTCGCCGCATGTGCGACATCGTTGGGTTGGAGGTGCTCGGTCTGAAGCGGGTACGGATTGGCAATGTCAAACTGGGCGACTTGCCAACCGGCGAATGGCGTTATTTGCGGGCTGACGAGCGCTTCTGAGAGCTCGTTACGCGCCCTGTAGGTGCGAATTTATTCGCACTCTTTACTCTTTCATGCGAGCTTGTGCGAATAAATTCGCACCTACGTACATGCGTACCGATTAGTTATCGATATAAATTAACTGGGAGTATCATCAAAAACACCCGGCTTCCCGCATATTTTATATGCAGCATATACAAATACCAATAGCAGTATAGATATCACATCAAACGCGACCAGAAAATCTGCTGCAATCGCCGGCAGCCGCGCTCAAATATTCTCATTCGTCGCTATCCGCTTCCAACTCGGGAAACAGCACGTCCACATAACCGAACTGCGTCATGTCCCTGATGCGCATCGGGTACAGGATGCCTTCCAGGTGATCGTATTCATGCTGCACCACGCGGGCATGGAAATCTTCCACATCGCGGCTGATGATATTGCCGAACTGGTCCATGCCTTCGTAATGCAGCATCTTCCAGCGCGGCACCATACCGCGCAGACCCGGCACCGACAGACAGCCTTCCCAGCCATCCTCGGTTTCCTGCGACAGCGGCGTCAATTGCGGATTGATCAAAACCGTTTCCGGCACTGCCGGTGCATCCGGATAGCGGGTATTTTTCCCGAAGCCGAAGATGGCCAGTTGCAGGTTGATCCCGATCTGCGGCGCGGCGAGTCCCACGCCTTTGACCGCATGCATGGTGTCGAACATGTCTTTGATCAATTCATCCAGTGCGGCGCTGGCAAAGTCCGTCACCGGCTCCGCTTTACGCAACAACCTTGGGTCGCCCATTTTTAAAATTGGCCGGATCATGCTGATTTTATCTCCATCAAAATGAAAGACTGCGCAAATAGTCGGCAAACGCCGCACCGGTTTCCGGATGCTTCAAACCCAATGCGACGCTGGCTTGCAGGTAGCCTAATTTGGAACCGCAATCATAGCGAGTGGCGGCGTAGCGATACGCATATACCGGCTCGTTTTGCAACAATTGGGCGATTGCATCGGTCAATTGAATCTCGCCGCCGAGCCCTTTGCCCTGGCGTTCCAGGTAATCGAAAATCCGGTTCGATAATACATAGCGGCCGCTGACGGCAAGCGTCGATGGCGCATTTTCTGGCGACGGCTTTTCAATGATGCCACGCATGCGCTCCAGGCGCTCTTTGTGCGGCGTGCTGCTGACGATGCCGTATTGCCGCGTCAATGCGCGCGGCACGTCTTGCACCGCAACGATGCTGGCTTGCTCGGCTTCATACAGCTGGGTCATTTGCGCCATCACGGACGGCTGGCCGCTATCGGCGTCCATCAGATCATCAGCCAGTAAAACCGCAAACGGTTCGTCGCCGATCACCGGGCGGGCGCACAGCACCGCGTGCCCCAGCCCCAGCGGCGCCGACTGGCGTATGAAGATGCAATTGATATGGGGCGGAATCACGCCGCGCACCAATGCCAGCAATTCCACCTTGCCGGCAGCCTCCAGTTCGGCCTCCATTTCATAGGCCTTGTCGAAATGGTCTTCGATCGCGCGCTTGTTGCGTCCGGTGACAAAAACCATGTCGGTAATGCCGGCTGCCACCGCTTCCTCGACTGCGTACTGGATCAAGGGCTTGTCGACAATCGGCAACATTTCTTTCGGTTGGGCCTTGGTCGCTGGCAAAAAACGGCTACCCAAGCCGGCTACCGGAAAAACAGCTTTTGTGATTTTTTTCATGATTCTTTTTTTATGATTGTTCTAATAGATGCAAAAGACCGGCTTCATCAATGACGGTAATGCCCAATTCCTGCGCCTTGACCAGCTTGCTGCCAGCTTCTGCACCAGCCACCACCACGCTGGTTTTTTTAGAGACGGAACCGGCGACTTTGCCGCCCGCCGCCTCGATCATCGCTGCGGCGACATCGCGGGTCAGCATCGGCATGCTGCCGGTGAGGACGAAAGTCTGGCCCAGCAAAGGCCGCGGACGGGTTTCGGCAACGCTGTTTTCTGCCCAGTGGACACCGGCTGCGCGCAATTGCGCTATCAGTTCGATATTCAGCGGATCGGCAAAAAACTGGGTGATGGATTTGGCCACCACCGGGCCGACGTCGGCCACTTCCAGCAATTGCGCCTCGGACGCCTGCGACAATGCGTCGAGTGTGCCGAAATGACTAGCCAGCGCCTTGGCCGTGGCTTCGCCGACATGCCGGATGCCCAATGCATAAACGAAGCGTCCGAGAGTGGTCGACTTGGATTTTTCCAGCGCAGCCAGCACGTTCTGGGCCGACTTGTCAGCCATGCGGTCGAGCTCGGCCAGCGCAGTCAGGCCGAGTTTGTACAGATCGGCTGCGGTGGTAATGACATGCCGGTCGACCAACTGGTCGATCAACTGATCGCCCAGTCCCTCGATATCCATCGCCTTGCGCGATGCAAAATGCTGCAAACCGCCTTTGCGCTGGGCGGCGCACTTGATCCAGCCGCCGGAACAGCGCGCTATCGCTTCATCTTCCAGCCGCACGATGACTGAGCCACACACCGGGCAACTGCCGGGCATCACGAAACGGCGCGCATCCAGCGGCCGCTGCTCCGGCACATACGCCACCACCTCGGGTATCACATCGCCGGCGCGGCGCACGATGACGGTGTCGCCGATGCGGATATCCTTGCGGTTGACTTCATCCTCGTTATGCAGCGTTGCATTGGTCACCGTGACGCCGCCGACGAATACCGGCGCCAACCGCGCCACCGGCGTGATCGCGCCGGTGCGCCCGACCTGGACTTCGATCTCCTGCACCACAGTCAATGCTTCTTCGGCCGGGAACTTGTGCGCCAGCGCAAAACGCGGTGCACGCGAAACAAAGCCCAGTTTTTGTTGCTCGGCAAGCGCGTTGACCTTGTACACGACACCGTCGATGTCATACGGCAATTCCGCACGCTTTTGCCCGATAACCTTAAAATACTCCAGCAAGCCCGCCGCACCGCCGCATATATTTCGCTCGTTACAGACCGGTACTCCCATGTTGCTATACCAATCGAGCAAGGCGGAATGGGACGGCGGCAACGCGACGCCTTCCAGTGCGCCGATGCCATAGGCAAAAAAACGCAGCGCCCGCTGGGCCGTGATGCGCGAATCGAGTTGGCGCAAACTACCGGCGGCGGCATTGCGCGGATTGGCGAATTCCTTTTGCCCGGCGGCGCGCTGGCGTGCATTGAGGCGGGCAAAATCCGCCTTGTACATCAATACCTCGCCGCGAATATCAATCAGCGCCGGTGGCGTACTGGTATGGAGCCGCAGCGGAATGGCGCGCACGGTGCGAATGTTTTTAGTGACATCCTCGCCGGTAGCGCCATCGCCACGCGTGGCCGCCTGGGTGAAGACGCCGTGTTCATAGCGCAAGTTGATCGCCAGGCCATCGAACTTGAGTTCCGTCGCATATTCGATTTCCTGCTGGCTATGACTAGGATTCTGTGCCAGCGCTTCTTTGGCGCGGCGGTCAAAGGCGATGATGTCGGCTTCGTTGAAGCCGTTGTTGAGCGACAGCATCGGCACCGAATGCGTGACTTGCGAAAACTGGCCCAGCGGAGCCGCACCGACGCGCTGGGTGGGCGAATCGGCGCTTATCAGTTCGGGATGCGCGGTTTCGAGCGCCTGCAGTTCGCCAAACAGCTTGTCGTATTCCGCGTCCGGGATGGTCGGCTGATCGAAAACATAATAAGCAATGTTGTGCCGGCTCAACTCAGCGCGTAGCCAAACCACGCGTGCCTGCCAATCTGCCGGAGCGGGAATGGGAACAGGTGCGTCGTTGCCGGTGCTGCCGCTGCTGCCGCCATTTGGTACTGAAAATAAATCAGAAGACATCATTGAAATAAGCGCTGCGCCCGGTTGGAACCTGCCGGGATTTCCGATGCCTCCATGTCATCATAAAAGGCAGCGACCTGGGACGCGATTTCGGCCAGCGCTTCATCGGTCAGAATCTGGCTATCGTCATCCACCACAGATCCGCCCAATTTGACGGCCAGCAGCTTGGCACAGGCCGTCATCGCACCGTAACCGTCGCGCAGCGGCGCCACGCTAGGCACTTCCAGCAACAAGGTGAGGCGGGCCGTGGTGGGCGTGGTCGTGACCGTGGCGGCGGCGGTGGCGGTGGTAGCTGTCGGCTTGGTATTGACTGACAGCAGGAACAGATTGCCGCCGTCGCCGTCCGGCATGCTGTAACGGCCGTCAGGGCGATGCTCGAAGCCAATTTTTTTCAACATCGGGCGCAAGCTGTTGAGCGCCCACGGTGCGCCGTTGGTGTGGATATTGATGCCTAACTGTACGTCATGCTCGGCGATAAAGCGATGCAACTCACGCGCAATATAGATTACTTCCGCCATATCGGGCACGTCGGGTTCGGCGCTCATCTTATCGGCCACCTCGCGCAGTCGCATTACCAGTTCGGAATATTCAAGTTCAGTCAATGCGCTGCTGCGATTAGCCAATTGCACACCGGCTTGCAGCGCGGTGTAGATGCCGTCGCTGCACACCGCTTCCCAAATCTGATCCTCGCGCTGGCCGATGAAATGAATCGGCTTGCTGCCAATGTGCGTCAAGGTTTGCAGCGCCGGCAATATTTGTGCGCCGTGCACTGTGCCTTCCAGCATCAGCGGAATATTGCAATCGATCAGCGGATCGACCGGCAACTCCTGCGCCGGCACTGGTATCTGCGCTTCCATGTGCGCGGCAGCATCCGCAGCAATAGCGTCCGGCGCGCCTGGCGCTTGATTCAATTCATCCGTTACAGCAGTATCGTCGCCGCGAACGGCAAAGCTGGGCTCATGCCGTACGTCCACAACGTCGTCGGCCTCAGCAGCACCCGAAGGCTGCATCAGGACGTCGTCGTGATCGTTTGAAAAGACGCGTTCCACGCTTTTCTTGGCCTTGTATTCCTGCCATTTGTTATAGGAGATGACACCGACTACGATGGTGCCGCCGATGGCGATTAAGCTTATTTGTAAGTCGGTCATGCGGCTTGGCCCTCTAAAGCGAAATTGGCTGCGGACTGCATGTCCACCGCCACAATACGGGATACCCCTTGTTCCTGCATGGTAACGCCGATCAATTGTTGTGCTATTTCCATCGCGATCTTGTTATGCGAAATGAACAGAAACTGGGTTTTCGAAGACATGCGCTTGACCATGTTGCAAAAACGCTCGGTATTCGAATCATCCAGCGGCGCATCGACTTCATCCAGCAGACAAAATGGGGCGGGATTGAGCTGGAACATCGAAAACACCAGCGCCGTTGCGGTTAAAGCCTTCTCTCCGCCGGAAAGAAGGTGAATTGTTGCATTTTTCTTGCCGGGCGGTTGTGCCATCACCATTACCCCGGAATCCAGGATTTCATCGCCGGTCATCATCAGCCTGGCCTGGCCGCCGCCAAACAGGATCGGGAACAGTTCGGCAAAATGGGTATTGACCTGGTTGAACGTCTCCTGCAACAGCTCGCGGGTTTCCTTGTCGATACGGCGAATTGCGTCTTCCAGCGTATCGATGGCCTCGGTCAGGTCGGCATTCTGCGCATCCAGGAAATTCTTGCGTTCAGCGGCCTGCGACAGTTCGTCCAGTGCGGCCAGATTGACCGCGCCCAGAGCGGCGATGGCATTGGCTAGCCGCGTAACTTCGCCTTGCAGGTAGGACGGCCGCAGGTCCAAATGCAATTTTTCGCTCAAGGCGACCTCATCGGCATCGGCTTCCTGCAATTGCTGGGCGAATTGCTCCTGATTCAGGCGCGCAGCCTGTTCTTTCAATTGCAACTCCATGATTTTGTCGCGTTGCGGCTGCAGATTGCGCTCGGTTTGTGCGCGCCCATCTTCCAGATGCCGCAGCTTTTGGGTGATCTGGTCGAGTTCATGGCGCGCATCCGACAACGCGCGTTCCTGCTCGCTGCGTTGTTCCAGCAGGGTTTGCAAGCCGGCGTCGGCGGTCTGATCGTTCAGGTTTTCCAGTTCCAGCGTGCCTTGCTGCATCGTCACCGCCAGTTGCGACGATTGCTCCAGTGCGGTGGCGATATTGCGTTTTAGCTCATCCATCTTGCTGCGCTGCGATTTTTCGGCAAATACCGCATCCTGCGCGGCCCGTTCCAGCTCACGCAAGCGCTGCCGGGCGTCAGCCAGTTGCAACTCTTTTTCCAGATACGCGGTCTGCCCATCCTCGTGCGCGCCTTGCAATTCTGCCAGCGCGGCATCCAATTCTTCAAAACGGGCTTCGGACTCGACCCGGATCTGTTGCTGCTCGGCTTCCTGCTCGGCAATCTCAGCCAAGTCGCTGACAATTTGCCCGCTACGCTGATTGAAGCGTTCCTGCACTTCGGACAATTTAACGACTTCCATCTGCAAGCCGTGTACCGCTTGCGTCAGACTACCGACGCTCTGGCGGCTGTCCTGCAATTGTCTGGCCGCTTGCGACAGCGCCGCCTCGGCCCGCACCGAACGCGACCTGGCCTGTTCCGCCAACAATTGTTGCGCACGCACTTGCTTGCCGAGGTTTTCTATCTCTTGCTGACGCGCCAGCATGCCGTCCTGCTCGGAGTCGGCGGCATAAAACCGCACTCCGGCGCGACCGATCACATGTCCTTGGCGGGTCACTAAACAGCCGCCCAACGGCAAATTGTTGCGCTGCAAGAAAGCACTGGCGGCATCGTCGGCCACAAAAACCCCATGCAGCCAATCCTGCAGCAGCGAGCGCAAACCCGGGTCATTGAGTTTCAATAAGTTAATGAGCGGCTTCAATCCGGCCGGCGCATCTTGGTTCTGCGGCGCGGCGATTGTTGCAGCGACTGCATTAAGCGAAAACAGCGCCAGCTTGGCCGGCGGTACATCGCCAAAGAAAGCCTTGGCCCAGTCCAGGTTCGACACTTCCAGGGCAGAAGTACGCTCGCGCAAGATCGACTCCAGCGCAGTTTCCCAGCCCTGCTCGATCTGCATTTTTTGCCACAGGCGCGGCAAATTGCCTAATTCGTGCTTGTCGAGCCAGGGCTGTACTTTGCCTTGATTCTGGACGTTTTCCTGCAATTGCTTGAGCGCCTGCAGGCGCGCTTCCAGTTGCGCGTTGCTGGCCGCCTCAAGATTGACTTGCTGCTGCGCGTTGCTGCGCTCCTGCTCCAGCGCCGGCTGCTGCTCTTGGGCAATTTCCAGCTGCAGCGCAGCTTCTTCCAGCGTCGCCTGCTGCTGTTCCAGCTGGAATTTCAGGTTGGCAAGATGCGTGTTGTCCGGCATCTGCAAACCGTTTTTCTCTTGCGACAGCCGTTCGCGGCGCACTGTCAGGCCGTTCAAGATATTCGACGCATTGCGCTGATGTGCCGATTCCAGCTCGATTTGTTGTTGCGCCTGCATGATCTTGCCGCGCGATTCGGTGGTGCTGTCTTGCGCTGCGCGCCAAGCCTGTTCCAGTTGGGGCAGCTTGTCGCTAGCCAGCTGCAACGTTTGCTCTGCGTGTTCGACCAGAGCGCCCTGCTCTTCCAGGCTGAATTCAGCCTCGGCAAACTGATCCTGGTTCTGCTGGCTTTGACGCTGCCATTGATCGCGCTGTGCAGTCAATGCGGCCAGCTGGTTCTGCAAGCGGTTGCGCGACTCGATGACAAACTTGATTTGCGCTTCCAGGCTGCCGATCTCGGCATTGGTCTGGTACAGCGCGCCTTGCGCCTGATGCATGTGGTCGCCCATCGAATAATGGGTCTGGCGCATCTGCTCCAGTTCAAGTTCGCTGTGGCGCAACTGGGCGGTGTGCTGCTCCAGATCGGTTTGCGCCTGTTCGATGTCGCGAAAATACTTTTGCTGCTCGATGTGGGCTTCGTTCTTGCGCAACAGCCAGAGTAATTTCTGCTTCTCATCCTGATCGGTCTGCATTTGGCGAAATTTTTGCGCCACTGCCGCCTGGGCTTCCAGCTTTTCCAGGTTGGTATTCAGTTCGCGCAGGATATCTTCCAGCCGGAGCAGGTTTTCACGCGTGTCCTTCAGGCGGTTTTCGGTTTCGCGGCGGCGCTCCTTGTATTTGGATACGCCGGCGGCTTCTTCGAGGAAAATCCGCAACTCTTCCGGGCGCGCCTCGATGATGCGCGAAATCATGCCCTGGCCGATGATGGCGTAAGCACGCGGCCCCAGGCCGGTGCCCATGAAAATATCCTGGATATCGCGCCGTCGCACTACCTGGTTATTGATGTAATAGTTGGAGTTGCCGTCGCGGGTGAGCGTGCGCTTGACCGCGATTTCCGCATACTGACCCCAAGCGCCGGATGCGCGCCCGTTGGCATTGTCGAATAACAGTTCAACCGAGGCGCGCCCAGCCGGTTTGCGGTGGGTCGAGCCGTTGAAAATGACATCCTGCATCGATTCGCCGCGCAACTCGGAAGCCTTGGATTCGCCCAGGACCCAGCGCACCGCGTCGATGATGTTGGATTTGCCGCAGCCGTTCGGTCCCACCACGCCGACCAACTGCCCCGGCACTTGAAAATGTGTCGGATCTACAAAAGACTTGAATCCTGATAATTTAATGGAAGATAGGCGCACGTTGGGAGCAGTTCTTCTCTTGATCGTTAAAAAGCGGTTTAAAAATACCGGCGGATAATTTTTTCTTAATAATACGAGAAAATATGCCGCAAAAGGCCGCAATGATAGCAGTTCAGACAATTCGCATGACACTTTCAGGCGCATTTTCGGCTTGGCTTGCTGCAGCGCAAACAAAGCGCAGACCGGTATAATGTTGCGATCCCGTTTTGGCCTTTACAGGCGCCAATCGTTCCATTGCGTTCCATTTTCGTCAATCGCTGCCCCTTATCCGTTACCCCCGTGAATCCACTCCTACAAAATCTCCAGCCGTACCCTTTCGAGAAACTGCGGCAGCTATTTGCAGGCATCACGCCGAATCCTGCGTTCAATCCGATCAGCCTCGGCATTGGCGAACCCAAACATGCCACGCCGGCTTTCATCCAGCAAGCGCTGACGGACAATCTGGCGGGCCTGGCGAGTTACCCCAGCACCGCCGGCAGCAACGCATTGCGCAGCGCCATCGCTGGCTGGCTGGAACGCCGCTACCGCTTGCCAAAACTCGACCCTACCAGCCAGATATTGCCGGTCAATGGTTCGCGCGAAGCCTTGTTCGCGCTGGCGCAAACCGTGGTCGACCCGTCCCGGCACGATGCGCTGGTGGTGTGCCCGAACCCGTTTTACCAGATTTATGAAGGTGCAGCTTATCTGTCCGGCGCCCAGCCCTACTTCGTCAATTCCGACCCGGCGCGCAATTTTGCCCCTGATTACGCAAGCGTTCCGGCTGCCATCTGGCAGCGCGTACAACTGCTGTATGTCTGCTCGCCGGGCAACCCGACTGGCGCAGTGCTGACGCTGGACGACTGGAAGGAATTGTTCGATTTGTCCGACCGCTATGATTTCGTGATTGCGGCTGACGAGTGTTATTCCGAAATTTACTTCAAGGCGGAAGCGCCGCTAGGCGCACTGGAAGCCGCGCAGCAGCTGGGGCGCAGCGATTACCCGCGCCTGATCGTATTTTCCAGCCTGTCGAAACGCTCGAATGTGCCCGGCATGCGTTCCGGCTTTGTGGCCGGCGACGCCGAATTGATGCGGAAATTTTTGCTGTACCGCACCTATCAGGGCGGCGCAATGAGCCCGTCGGTCCAGGCCGCCTCGGTCGCAGCCTGGAACGACGAAGCCCATGTGGTGGAAAACCGCGTGCTGTATCAGCAAAAATTCCGGCAAGTCACACCGCTGCTGCAAACGGTGCTGGATGTCGACTTGCCCGATGCCGGTTTTTACCTGTGGGCCGATGTCAGCCGGCACACTGCACTGTCGGACGTCGAATTCGCGCGGCAACTGTATGCCGAATATAATGTGACGGTTTTGCCAGGCAGCTATCTGGCCCGCGAGGCGCACGGCGTCAACCCGGGTCGCAACCGCATCCGCATGGCCCTGGTGGCCGAAGTGGCCGAATGCCTGGAAGCGGCGCGCCGCATCGTCGCATTCACCCAAAAACTGCGCAGCATAGATTAATCAATTGATTAACCCCTAACCTACAAGAGCAATCCAATGACCCAGCAACTCCAGCAAATTATCGATGCCGCGTGGGAAAACCGCGCCGACTTCTCTCCGTCCTCAGCTCCGGCAGAGGTCCGCGATGGCGTTGCGCACGTCATTGAACAACTCAACGACGGCAGCCTGCGGGTTGCGCAAAAAGACAATGGCGCATGGGTGGTCAACCAGTGGATCAAGAAGGCAGTATTGCTGTCGTTCCGACTGGAAGACAATATTGCGATGCCATCCGGTGCGCACATGCAGTTTTACGACAAGGTGCCGACCAAATTCGCCAACTACAGCGCGGAGGACTTCGCCAAGGGCGGCTTTCGCGTGGTGCCGCCGGCCGTTGCGCGCCGCGGCTGCTTCCTGGGCAAGAATGTGGTGCTGATGCCCTCTTTCGTGAATATCGGCGCGTATGTCGATGAAGGCACGATGGTCGATGCCTGGGCCACCGTCGGCTCCTGCGCCCAGATCGGCAAAAACGTCCACCTGTCCGGCGGCGTCGGCATCGGCGGCGTGCTGGAACCGATGCAGGCCAATCCGACCATCATCGAAGACAACTGCTTCATCGGCGCCCGCTCGGAAATCGTCGAAGGCGTGATCGTCGAGGAAAACTCGGTAATTTCGATGGGCGTGTATATCGGTCAATCGACCAAGATTTACGATCGCGCCACCGGCGAAGTCACGTATGGCCGCATCCCTGCCGGCTCGGTTGTGGTGTCAGGCAACCTGCCTTCCGCCGACGGCAAATACAGCTTGTACTGCGCCGTCATCGTCAAGCGCGTTGACGCCAAAACACGGGCCAAGACCGGCATCAACGAATTACTGCGCGAAGCTTGATGGTAATGCGGCGGATTCCGTAGGCGGCAGGGTGAGTCACTGCTGAATGATGCGCACGGCGTACCCTGCGGAAAATAGGTAGTATGGCAATTTTCATGGTATTTCCCGCATATATTCATTGCGCTTGTTAAATATACTCTAGTCACCAGTAGGGCGGGTGCAAGCCGCCCTTCCCGCTAAAGTACGGATGACCGTGTCATACATGTCAACTTACAAAATTGGACTCCAATGATTAACCAGGAATACATCACCGGCCTGATTCTGGCCGGTGGCCGCGGCTCTCGCATGGGCCATGTGGATAAAGGCTTGCAACCGTTTCGCGATGCGCCGATGGCGCTGCATGTGATGCTGCGCCTGTCCCCGCAAGTGGGTGACCTGATGATTAATGCAAACCAGAACCTGGCGCCGTATGAAAGTTTCGGGGTGCCAGTATGGCCGGATGAATTCGGCTCTTTTGCCGGGCCGCTGGCCGGCCTGCAGACCGGTTTGAACCATTGCACTACGCCTTATCTGGTTACCGCGCCCTGCGATACCCCTTTTTTGCCGGCCGATCTGGTGGCGCGCCTGTCGGCCGCGCTGGAAGCCGCAGATGCCGACTTGGCGGTTGCGGTTACCGGCGCAGGTCCGACACGCCAGCCGCATCCGGTATTTTGCCTGTTGAAGACATCGCTGCTGCTGCAACTGACCGACTATCTGCAAGGCGGCGGTCGCAAAGTCGATGGCTGGTATGCCAATCTGAAAGCCGTCGAAGTGCAATTCGAGGATGAAGCGGCCTTCCGCAACATAAATACGCTGGAAGAATTGCGCCAATTCGAAGCACTTTAGTCCGGCCTCCGTTCACAATAGGCGGTCTGCGGTCTGCTGTCACCTATCCGCCTATTCTTTCCGACCACTTTTACCTCCCGCCACCTGCCATGACCGAAACCCACCGAGCCCTGTCCGACATTGTCAGCTGCCTGTCCGCTTACGATCCCAACGCGCTGCCGGTAGCGCAGGCGCAACAGATCATCCGCAGTTTCATCCAGCCGGTAAATGCGATCGAAAAAGTCGCCATCCGCGCCGCGCTGGACCGTGTGCTGGCGGCCGACATCGTGTCGTCCATCAATGTGCCGGCGCATGACAATTCTGCGATGGATGGCTATGCGTTGCGCGGCAGCGATCTGATTGTCGATACGGACCTGACCTTGCGCGTGATCGGCACCGCCTACGCCGGCCGCCTATTCGACCGCATGGTTGGCAGCGGCGAATGCGTGCGCATCATGACCGGTGGCGTGATGCCGGACGGCTGCGACACCGTGGTGCCGCAGGAATTTACCCAAGATGCAACAGAAAACAGTGTCACCCTGCCCGCCGGCGTGGTCAGGACAGGCGACAATCGCCGCCTGAAGGGCGAAGATTTGGCGGCCGGCCAAGCCGCGCTGCAGCAAGGAAAAATTCTGCGTCCCGCTGATTTAGGTTTGCTGGCCTCGCTCGGGGTTGCCGAAGCGCCGGTGCAGCGCCGTTTGCGGGTGGCGTTCTTTTCCACCGGCGACGAACTGCGCTCAATTGGCGAAGCGCTGGATGCAGGTTGCGTCTATGACAGCAACCGCTACACACTGTTTGGCATGTTGACCCGACTCGGCTGCGATTTGATCGACATGGGCGTGGTCAAAGATGACCCGGCCGCGCTCGAAGCCGCCTTTCGCAACGCGTGCGAAAACGCCGACGCCGTCATCACCTCGGGCGGCGTCTCGGTCGGCGCGGCTGACTACACCAAGCAAATAATGGCGCAGCTGGGCGACGTTACATTCTGGAAAATCGGCATGCGCCCCGGTCGGCCGATGGCTTTCGGCCGCATCAATTCGGATGGCAAAAGCGCGATCCTGTTCGGCCTACCCGGAAATCCAGTAGCCGTCATGGTGACGTTCTACTTTTTGGTGCGAGACGCGCTGTTGCACATGATGGGTGCGAACCCATCTGCAGCAGCGCTGCCACTGCTGCGCGCCAGTGCGCAATCAGCGATTCGCAAAAAACCCGGCCGCACCGAATATCAGCGCGGCATTCTGTCAACCGACGCCAGCGGGCAACAGCAGGTTCGCATCACCGGCAGCCAGGGTTCCGGGATTCTGCGTTCGATGTCGGAAGCCAATTGCATGGTGGTGCTGCATCATGAACAAGGCAATGTGGCGGCAGGAGATGCGGTCGATGTATTGCTGTTCGAAGGTTTGCTGTAACAGGTTTTAGAAAAAATATACACCAGCACGTATGCCTAAAAACACCATACTTACCGCATATAAATAATGCGGTAAGTAAAAATACCCCCTGCTTTATTTGTATAGTCGTTGTTATTCAGCCGGCATGGGAATTAAAAATGAAATGGCGCGATTTTGGTGGAGCGCACCTGGGCGCGACCAACGGCTGCAGTCTTGCGACTGCTTTCGCGCCCAGGTGCGCTCCACCAAGAACTACTTCGGTTCGAAAATCTCTAATTCAATTCGCACCCGTCAATTGCACATACAAACGCGGCAACACTTGCGGCAGTTCAGCTGCATTTTTGACCATGACATAGCCGTTGGCGCCAAACAGATGCGGTAGATAATCGCCGGCTTTTTCATCGATGGTCACGCAAAACGGCGTCAGGCCGAGGCGGCGCGCTTCCTGAATCGCCACCCGCGTGTCTTCGATGCCGTAGCGGCCTTCGTATTTATCGAGATCGTTGGGCTTGCCGTCGGTCAGGATCAGCAACAGGCGACGGGTCGATTTCTGCTTTGACAGAATCGCTGCGGAGTGCCGGATTGCCGCTCCCATGCGGGTATAAAAACCGGGCTTCAGGGCCGCCAGCCGGCCGCGAATGGTGTCGTTGTAGCGCTCGTCAAAACCTTTGAGCAAATGAAAACGGATGTTCTGACGCCGCACCGAAGAAAAGCCATACAGCGCGAAACGGTCGCCGGTGGCCGCCAGCGATTCACCAAACAACAGCAGGCTGTCGCGAATTACATCGATCACCCGCGCCGAATTATTGATCCAGGCATCGGTCGATAGCGACAGATCCGCCAGCAACAAACAAGACAAATCGCGCAACTGCTTGCGGTTGTCGATGTACAGCCCCGGCTCGGCAATCGGCGCGCCGCTAGCCTTTTCTGCCGCGTAGCGCACGCAGGCATCCAGATCGAGGTCACTGCCGGAAACCTGGCCCTTGAGCCGGGCCGGCGCCGTGTTCAAGGATTGAAACTGGTTGCGCAAACGTCGTGCGGTGGCGCGCAAGGCGAGCGGCAGCGGGCATGGTTCGGCATCGCGGGCCAGCATCATTTGCAGGCGGCAATGGGCCGGTTGCAATTGCTGTTTGCGGTAATGCCATTCCGGCAGCAGGATGCCGTCCACCAGCACAAAATCGTCATCCGCTTCGGCCGGCAGATCTAGGTCAAAACGAATCCGGCTGGCAGTGGTCTTGCCGTCGTTGGCGACGCTGAGAACATCAAGATCGTTGGCGGCCTTGGCAGCGTTATCGTTTTCATCCTCATCCAGCGGCCGGTTGACCTTCACATATTCAGCCCACGAAAACAGGCTCTCGGCGCGAAACATCAACATGAAAGGGCTGTCATTTTCCGGCATGTCGACCGCTTCGGCGCGACGTTTGCGCGCTTCGGCATCGGTGCTGACCTTGCTGCCTTCCGGCTGCTTCGGCGCGTCTTGCTGCGGTTTGGGCTGCGCACCCAAGGCCACCGGCGGCTCCGGATGCAACCACAGCGGCACCGGAGCCGGCGGATTTTTACCGGGCGTAAAGTCTGCGATGGAACCCGGCTGGGATAAGGCAGCCCGAATCGCCACCTCTGCGGCGGCATCCAGCGGCGGCAAGCTGGCTGGATCGGGACGAGCCGCCAATACTGCATCGCACAGATTTCGGTAGCGCGTTTGCATGCCGGGCAGCGCTTGCAACGTGGCTTGGACCGCCTTTTGATTGCGCACAATCCAGCCCGCCTCGGGCGCGACATCATGGGCCGCCAACGCGATCAACCACAGGTACAACTCGCGGTTTTGGGCCCGTTCGGGAAAGGTGTCGATCCAGGCCGGCAGGTACAAGGTGGTCT
The DNA here is from genome assembly GCF_055694025.1 of Gelidimonas diazotrophica. Classification (NCBI taxonomy): domain Bacteria; kingdom Pseudomonadati; phylum Pseudomonadota; class Betaproteobacteria; order Burkholderiales; family Oxalobacteraceae; genus Gelidimonas; species Gelidimonas diazotrophica. The sequence goes on along the minus strand of NZ_CM146349.1, from coordinate 1,406,695 downwards.
CGTCGAGCCAGGCCAACTCCACTTTCTGGCCGACGCCGGCAACCCGCTCCAGCCATTTGCGTTTGGCGCCGTGCGCGGTAGCGGTGCCGGCACTGATTGTCAGCCCGGCATCGCCGCCCAGCGCCCGGAAAAAAATCGGTGCGATGCGTTCGATTTCTTTCAGATCAACCCGCGCTTTGGGAAAGCCCTGATAAGCGGTGCGCGTGATCAGCTTGTCCCACAGGCCACCAATGAATTGTTCCATTTACTACCCTTTCTGTGCCTTTCCGGCTGTCGGAGTGTGCGGGGTCTTCGGCAGGAGCGCTATTTGTATTGTGCCCGCCCGTGCGGTGCTGCCATTCAATGCCGCCTCCGATTCGGCCCGGGCTTCATGCACCCAGTGCAGCAGCGTGCCGCCCGGATTATCGGTCTGGGTTTGTTCGCACGCATCGACGCACTGGCCGCACTGCACGCAGGCAAACATCAAGCGCTTGACGTTGCGCGGATTGAGCCGCATCGGGCATACGTGATCGCAGGCGGAATAACAACTGGCGCAATCCTTGCCACGGTCGCGTTCGAAACCTACCACCATGGCTTTTTTGTTGCCCATCCACGCCAGACTTTGAAACAAGCCCACAGCGCAACCGTAGCGGCAAAAAAGGTGGCGCGCAAACATGAATTCGACAAAAAAAGCCAGGCTGCCGGCAATCAGAAAAATGCTCTGGTTACGCGTGAGCGTGCGATACCACAGATTGCTGTAAATCTCGAATGGCGGCAGCAAATACGTCAGTAAAACCACCGCCCACAGCAGCGAAAATCCAATCACCAGCGGTATCACCGCACACCACCAGATCGCATCTTTGCGCGTTTCGCTACCATCCGGATTGCGCGCTGGCAGCGGTTCTCGGTCCCACAGGCTTTGCTTGCCGATGGCCCGTCGCAAAGTCTGGTTGATGGTTTCGACTACTGAAAAATGGGGGCAGAGCCAGCCGCAGTACAGGCGGCCCCACTTCCAGCTGACGAAAATCAGCGTGCCGCCAATCGCCACCAGTGGTAAAAAACCGCGCAATACGATATTGGCCGCCGCCTGATTTGATGAAATCTGCCCCGCGACGAAAGCGTCGAGCCCGAGCGTCCAGTTGAAGCCGAACAGAATGAAATGTTTGAGGTTCAGGTCCAGCCGAAAAATATCAAATACCGGCGCCAGAATGAACAGGATAAAAAACCCGGCCTGCGTAAACTGACGCCAACGCTGCACCGGCAGACCGGTCGCGGAGCGCGCAGCGTTCATCGCCCGAAGGTTGCCTTGACCACTTCCAGTAAAGCCGTAGCAGTGTCGGCATCATCGGTCAGCGGTTCGATCAGCGCGGCTTCGCAAGCCGTCACCGGATCGCAACCGGCCTTGATCAGGGTCGCTGCATACACCAGCAAACGGGTCGAGGCGGCCTCTTCCAGATCGTGATCCTTCAACTGCCGGAAATGCCCAACCAGCGACACCAGACGTTGCGCCAGCAAAGAGTCAATGCCGGTTTCACTGACAATAATCTGCTGCTCCAACTCGGCCGGTGGAAAGTCGAAACTGATCGCGATAAAACGCTGGCGTGTCGATGGTTTCAAGCTTTTCAGCAAATTCTGGTAGCCGGGATTGTACGAAACCACCAGCATGAAATCATCCGGCGCATGCAATTCTTCGCCGGTACGTTCGATCGGCAGAATGCGCCGGTCATCGGTCAAAGGATGCAGCACCACCGTGGTGTCCTTGCGCGCTTCCACCACTTCATCCAGATAACAGATGCCGCCTTCGCGCACTGCACGGGTGAGCGGGCCGTCGGACCAGATGGTTTGACCATCGCCGATCAGATGCCGTCCGACCAGGTCGGCTGCGGTCAGATCGTCATGACAGGCAACCGTAATCAGCGGCCGCGCCAGTTTGGCAGCCATGTGGGCGACAAAACGCGTCTTGCCGCAACCGGTTGGGCCCTTGATCAGCAGCGGCAGGCGATTCTGAAATGCATATTCGAACAACGTGCACTCATTGCCGACCGGCTGGTAAAACGGAATAGCAATCTTGGCCAAGAGACCAGGTGCAGTCCTGTCGTTCATTTACATCTCCGGTTAAATTTTTAGGCGCGGAAGGCAACGCCAATCAGGCTCAGCACCAGCGCCAGCCAGCCCAGCACAATCCAGCGCCACGGACCGGCCACACCTTGCAGCGCCATGAAGCGATCAATCACGAGGCGGCCCTTGAGCAAGGTAACCAGCAATATGGGAATAATCATGGCGCGGCCGGACAAGCCGGACTCGGACAGGCTAAAAGTAATTCCGGTCAGCAGCAACAAGGCGGCCCATTGCAAGGTGGCTATTTTTATATTCGACATAAGTTCAACATAAGTTCGACATAATTAATGCAATAGAAAAATTCAGTGCAATACGTAAATCAACGGAAACAATATGATCCAGACCAGATCGACCATGTGCCAATAGGCTGCGCCGGTTTCGGCCCCGGCATGGTCAGTCGCGCTGTAACCGCCGCGCCACGCCTTGAGGGCAACCGCGCCCAGAATCACCATGCCGAGAATGACGTGCATGAAATGAAAAAACGCAAGAAACAGGTAAAACATAAAGAAGGTATTGGTCGACATCGTGATGCCGGCCTCGTACTTGGCGCCGAATTCGAACAGTTTGAGCACCACGAAAAAGCTGCCCAATACTATGGCTGCGACCAGCCAGCGCGCGCTGCTCTTGCCTTGGTCATGCCGGATGCACTCGACGGCTCTGACGACGAAATAGCTGCTGCTGATCAGTAAAACAGTATTGATTGCGCCGCTAACCCGGTCCAGTTGCAACTGGGAGGCATTGAACAATGCAACATCGCTGGTACGCGCAAAAGCGTAAGCCAAAAAAAGGATGCCGAACACTAGCAGTTCGGCAAATATGAAGAACCACATAGCAAGATCGCCTGATAATTCGCGACCGATCTTGCGTGGCATTGTTTGCACAATCGTATTCAAAATTAATATCCAGAACCGCCCGGGGCCAATTCACCTAACCGGGCGGAGATTCAGGCTTAGGCTACAGCGGCACCTACAGGGACATTGACAGTAACTGTGGCAGGCTTCATGAAGAAACTGATGATATACAGCACCAGACCGATCAAAAATACCACCCCAGAAATTTCACGCAACCAATAGAACAGCGTCAGCTGGTCTTGTGCCGCCATAAACGACAGTGGCTCGGCCGCCATACGCTGCAGCTTTATCTGCATAACGCCGGCAGCGGTCAGGCACAGGGTGATGAATACCATCGACACCGTCATCAACCAGAATGCCCACTTTTCCACAACCTGAGCACGTTGGCTGTTGGCTTGGCGACCGCGCATCAATGGCATCGCATAGCTGATCATGGTCAGAACCACCATTACATAAGCGCCATAGAAAGATAAGTGGCCATGCGCTGCAGTAAGCTGGGTGCCATGCGTGTAGAAATTCACCGGAGCCAGCGTGTGCAGGAAACCCCATACGCCAGCGCCCAGGAATGCCGTCACACCGGTACCCAACGCCCACAACACAGCAACCTTGTTTGGATGATCGCGGCGTCGGCGGCTAACCATATTGAACGCGAATAAAGTCATCATGAAGAATGGAATTGGTTCCAGAGCGGAAAATACACCACCCCACCATTGCCAGTATCCAGGTGCACCAATCCAGTAGAAGTGATGACCGGTGCCGATGATGCCCGAGATTAACGACATAGCGATAATCACATACAGCCACTTCTCGATGACTTCACGATCAACCCCGGTTACCTTGATCAGTACGAAGGCCAGCATCGCACCGAGAATCAGCTCCCAGACGCCTTCCACCCACATATGAACAACCCACCACCAGAAAAACTTGTCCATGACCAGATTGCTTGGGTTGTAGAACGAGAACAGGAAGAACAGCGCCAGCCCCCACAAACCAACGATCATCACCAAGTTGATGCTGGTCTTGCGACCACGCAGGATTGTCATCGACAGGTTGTACAACATGGCCAAAGCGACGATCACGATCCCAACCTTGGTCGGCAACGGCTGCTCCAGGAACTCACGCCCCATTGTTGCCAGCAGATTGTTACCGGTCATCTCGGCCAGTGTGGCGTACGGCACCGCCAGATAACCGACGACCGTCAGCGCCCCGGCCGCAAGAAACACCCAAAACATGAATATCGCCAGTTTCGGGCTATGCAATTCTCGCTCGGACTCTTCGGGAATCAGGTAATACGCAGATCCCATAAATCCAAACAACAACCAGACGATCAGCAGATTGGTATGCACCATCCGCGCCACGTTGAACGGGATTGCCGGAAACAGGAAATCCCCAATGACATACTGCAGTCCCATGACCAGACCAAAAAGGATCTGTCCTGTGAAAAGAGCAATCGCCGCTATGAAATAAGGCTTCGCGACTGCCTGTGATTTATATTGCATTATTTTTCTCCGCTTGCTTCATCTTGTCTTGATACCGTAATCAACCCTCGATATTCGGCGGCCAATTGTTAGTATTAATTTCGGACGTATATTTCAGAAAATTCGTCATGTCATCCAGTTCCGCATCGGTCAGATGAAAATTCGGCATTTGTCGGCGTCCTGGCGCACCAGTCGGCTGAGTCTTGATCCAGGCCTTGATGAATTCGGGGCCGCGGCGTTTATACACATTTCCCAGCTCCGGTGCAAAATACGCACCTTCACCCAACAGCGTGTGGCAGCCAATACAGTTGCGCGTCTCCCAAATATGCTTGCCGCGCACTGCAGAATCAGTCAAATTTGCGCGATTATCACGTTTTGGCAACGTAGTCATCGTGTCGAAAGTTAATGCCAGAAATAGCAAAAAGAAAAATACCGAGCCGCCATAAAAGATATTCCTGGCAGTCGATTTTGTGAATGCTGAGCTCATTTTGTGTAAAGTCCTTTCATAGTGATCCGCAAAAAAAACTTGTCTGCAGTTGTTTGTGTGACGGCAGCGTGATGCTGACCTGGCCATGATTTTTTAAGAAGTACACATAATACATGTATTAAATGCGATCAATAATAAATTTTTTCGAACAAGGCATATGAATTTTTAGTGCGATTAATTTAATGATGCCCGCAGTAAGGCCAAGGTTTGAGTTATGCATCGATCGCTGTGAAGCTTTTTTTAATCAAAATTTTGCAGCATGGCACGGACAGGTACTGGCCGTATCACACTTGCAATGGTAAATGTGGGAGAAGTAATCCTCCATTGATACCTATCAAGAAATTTCTGATCGAATTATTCTGCGGATGCTGAAAGGTTGTCGCTCTCGCCTGCTAATAATTGCTGTGCCAGATCGGTCGGCAAGGCTTCTACCGATTTGAGCTTGCGGGTCATCTGGCGGGTGCGGGTTTCGGCGCTTTCGATATTTTTTGCTGCGCGTTCCAGCGTCGCTTTAGTGGCGGCCAGAACTTCGCCGAACTTGCCGAACTCGGTCTTCACCGCGCCCAATACTTGCCACACCTCGGACGAACGCTTCTCCAGCGCCAGCGTGCGAAAGCCCATTTGCAAGCTATTCAGCAATGCCGACAAGGTCGAGGGGCCGGCTATGGTGACGCGGTGCAGGCGTTGCAATGTATCGGCCAGACCGGGGCGGCGCATGACTTCGGCATACAAACCTTCGGTCGGCAAAAACAGGATCGCGAAGTCGGTGGTCAACGGCGGCGACAGATATTTCTCGGCGATGGTTTTGGCTTCGCCCAATATCGCCCGCTCCAGTTCGCGCCCGGCCGTGGCCACGCCCTCGGCGTCGGCCCGCTCGGCGGCTTCGCTTAAACGCTCGTATTGTTCCTTTGGAAATTTGGCATCGATTGGCATCCAGACCGGCGTGCCACGATCATCATTACCGGGCAGCTTGATGGCAAATTCAACCCGCGCGCCGGTACCGGGAATGGTTTCCACGTTCTTCGCGTACTGCTCGGAAGTCAGCATTTGCTCCAGCAGCATGCCCAGTTGCACTTCGCCCCAGGTACCGCGCGATTTGACGTTGGTCAGAACGCGCTTCAAGTCGCCCACGCCGATGGCCAGCGTTTGCATCTCGCCCAGCCCTTGATGCACTTTTTCCAGACGGTCGGACACCAGCTTGAAAGATTCGCCCAGGCGTTGTTCCAAAGTGGCGTGCAGCTTTTCATCCACCGTTTTGCGCATCTCTTCCAACCGGCTGGCATTATCAGTTTGCAAATCCTTGATCCTGGCTTCCAGCGTGGCGCGCACTTCGGCCATGCGCTGGGCGTTGGATTCTGTCAGGGTCGTCAGCGACTGATGAATCGTGTCGCCGAAACGCTGCAGCGAGCCGGACTGCTCCTCGCGTCCGGCTTGCGCCTGCAACAGCATGGCTTGGCGCATCGCTTCGAGTTGCTGGCCGAAAGCGTCGATCTGCTTATTCTGCACCGTCGCCACGCTGGTGAGCTGGGCGGCGAAAGTCTGGTGGAACTGCGCAAAATTATGCGTCAATTCTTCCCGCGTACCCTGGGCGGTTAGCTGCACCTGGGTGCGCAATTCGCGCTCGGTGCGCTCGCTGGTGTTTTGTTGATGTTGCTGTAAATTGTGCTGCAGTTGTGCGATCTCCGGCCCGATGTCCGCTGCGCGCCCGCGCAACAACAGGAGAATTTGCAAAATGACGATGACTGCGGCCAGCAGCAAAGTGATGAATTCGGTCTGGATCATGAGATGGGTACACGTAAAAGTGGGAGAGAATAAGTAGGTCGGGTTAGCGGCTTTATCGCGTAACCCGACATTTGCTGCGTCATCATGTAGGGGCACGGCATGCCGTGCCCCTACCGTGTCGTGCCCCTACGCACCATGCACCGGGCATTCTGCCTTGTTGCGCATCCAATCAGCGGTTCTAAAGAACGATTCCATCAAACGCAATTGCAGCGCATCCTCCACGTCCCTGTCTTGCATCGCCCACGCCATGCAGCGTAACCACTGGTCACGCTCGTCTGACGCAATCGGAAACGGCAAATGGCGGGCGCGCAAACGCGGATGGCCGATACGCTCGACGTATAAATCTGGGCCGCCCATCCAGCCTGATAAAAACCAGTACAGCTTGTCGCGCGTGTCATCGAGCTGGGTCGGGTGCAGCTTGCGGATGCCGGAAAATTCCGGCTCCAACTCCATCAGATCATAAAAACGGTCTACCAATTCGCGCAACTTGGTAGCGCCGCCAATCAGTTCGAACGCGGAGGTTGTTGGGGATTCTTCAGTTGTCATAGATATTGGTTATGCATGTTCTTTAGTGTAGTAGCGTCAAATACTCTGGGCGCTTACCCGCCATCACCTTAAAGCTGCGCAGCAAATGGGCGAATTCGGCATCTGTAATGCCGTAAAGCTGGGCGACCAGTTTATCGTTTTGCGCACGCAGGATATCTTGCGCCTTGACGCTTTGCGGCAGATCTTTGCTGTGAATATCAAACAGCACGGCAAGTTCGGAAAAATCATCCCAACTTGCAGCCAAACTCAGCAGCAGCGCATTTTTGGCAAGCAAGGCGTAATCAGCGTTGCCGCGAATTTCGTCGTCGCTCGGTTGCGGCATAGGCAAGCGGTAGAGATAGGTTTTATTGACAGTAATCTGAATCATGAAGCGCGCCATCCAGTCCATAGCCAAACTGTTGAACCACGCCAAAGCAAACAACAGGCGCAGCGGCGAAACTACTTGCGTCGTTACACCCTCGTCCACACTGCGCACATAGGTTTTCGGAATACTGACGTTAATTTTGTTCCCGACACCAATGTTTTTGGATAGAAGTGAAAAAATCAACGTGCGCTCATCGGTGTCGCGGGCAATGTCACGAAACCCCAGTCGCAAAAATTCTCGGTCGTAACGCACCGCGTGATCGTGCTTGGCCGCCTCGGCCTTCGGCAAGTCCAAGTCTTGCGCCATACGGTGCAGCTCTTTGCTTGTCAAGCGTTCGTCAAATGCAGCGGCGTCGAGCCAGTATTGCGGCGTATCGTACACATGACTGTATTGCCAAATCATTCTTCCTTGATACAGCGGCAGCATGCCTGCGGCCTCTTTTTCAATGAACAGGTCTTTGTCGTTGGTCATATCTAACTCGCGCCGAAAATCCAGCCAGTCGCTGGATAGTGGCTCGAACGCCCCATAGCACTTTTGCAGAATAGACAAATCTGCGCCGTCGCGCAGCTCCATCAACGCCCATTGCTGTGGAGAAAGCGCTTTCAGCGTTTCTAAAGAATAGGAAATATGGCGCTCTTTATTGTTCAACTCAGCAGGATCAAGCACATAAAAGGCCGTGTCGATAACCTTGTCTTGCACATCAATGGGCCCGCTGTTGACGACCTGCATCAGAGCGAATTTATAGCGCGAATCTACATCTGGAAAAATACCATTTCGATTTTCAAAGCTATAGAAAAACGGCATATGGCACTGCGTAAAGATGTGCCGACGCAAGGCTGCGGAGCCTTCTTCAAACATCAGTGCGCTGGGCAACACGTAATTGAGACTTCCCCCTGAGGCGAGCAAGCTAAGGTTGCGCTCAACAAAGAAACGGAACAAATTGCCGTCGCCAGCTCCTTTGTTGAGCGGGAAAGCGGCTTTGTAATAGCCGTTGGTCACTTCCATATTGCGCTGGGTGGCTTGATAGGCGGCGGCGATGTGCTCGCTCTCCAGCAGCCGCTTTTGCACAGCAGCTTTATCAGCGTTTTTCAGGCTGCGGTAATTGCTGTGATACTGCGGAAAAAAGTCGGTGTCGGAAAACTTGGTTTTATCCCACGGCGGATTGCCAATAATGATGTCAAAGCCTTTTTTCTCCCGTGCAAAGGCTTCGGGAAAAGCGACTTCATAGTGAAAAAAGTGATAGCGCCGCGCATAATCTTCCACTTGCTTGAGTGCGAGGCTTTTGTTTTTGGTTTCGTCGAATAACTGGGTAAGCAGGTCTGGAGTTTTATCGAGTGCCTGGCACGCTTTGCTATCGCCTTCGGCCAGCATGGCGCGACGGGTGCAAATAAAGCTCAACGCCCGCGACAGCAAATTGAGTTTAGGAGCAATGGTATTTTTCCAGAGTTCCTTGGAATGCCCTACTTCTTCCGCCGTGGTGTCGCGCATGGCATCGAGCTCGTGCATTACGCTACGCAGTTCGTCAAAGCGGGAGCCGAGTTTTTCGACAAACATATCGTCTTGCTTGACTTCGGTGGCGTTGTATTGAATGAAGTCTTGCACGCTGGCACCCATCAATGCATTGCCATGCCGAACGTGATGTTCAATGAACGACAGCGGCGTGCCAAAGATAAAGCTATCCATCCATAAAGACAGACGCGCCAACTCGACGGCAAAAGGATTTAAATCAACACCGAAGATGCAACGTTTGAGCAAGGCGCGCTTGAGTATTTGTGCGTCATCGGGCACATAATCCAGATTAAGAAAGCGCAGTTGCCCGGCGATTTTGGTGCGTTCGCCCGCCACGAGTTGCTGCAAGTCGGCGTCCGTGTCTAATCGCGCCAGCGCCAAATCGGTCAAGTAGCCCAGCGCCTCTACCAAAAAGTGGCCGCTACCGCAGGCGTTGTCGAGAATCTTGAGATCCATGAACGCTTTGCCACCAGCGGCAGCGGATGCAATAGCGTGGTCGATGCTGGCTTTCACCAGCGGCTGCGACAAGACGGCCGGCGTGTAATAGCTGGCCGTTGTTTTACGTGAATTGCTGGCACTCTTGAGAAAAACATCGCCTTTTAGGACGCTGATCTCACGCCATGCGCGATACCCTTTTTCTTTTCGGATATTAGCTAAGTCGTAGGCATCATAGTAAGCCTCAACGGTTTTGCCTTTGGTGGCGCTACTTTCAAATTCGAGGTAAACAGCCGTCTCGGTGGCGCGTTCAAAGCGGAACTCCAACAAGCCTTCGTAAATGCGGCCTAAGTGGGTCACGCTCATGTTTTTGAAATCGCGCCGGGTATCAAAAAGGGTGGTGCCGCGGTTGGTCTTGAAGAGCAATTTTTCAAGCAATTGGTGCAAGGTCGCGTTGTCGAAAATTTTAGGCTTGAGTAGCAAGGGCGCACGCGCCGGATCAAACAAGCCACCGTTGAAAAGTGGAATGTCGATATCCTCGGCACCTTCATCCAGCATTTCAAAGAGTTGTTTAAGAGCGTACACGCCGTCATGCAGATCGCCGCGATCCGGTGACTGGGCACGCAAGGTTTCAAAAATATGGGCCAGGCTGTAACGCTGGTAGAACAGATGCTTGTGCAGCAGATCGTTGTTTTTGTCCTCGAAGTACACCACGAATAGCAGGCGAAATAGCAGCACCACACTGTTTTCATAGACACTGGCAAGACTGGTTTTGGGATTGGCTTTCTGGATCGCCCGACCCATGATTTCAAACAGTGAATTCTCTCCCGCATAGCCGTAAATTACAGCCTTGAGGTTTTCTTCAACCTCTAGCGTGAAGTCGCTGGAAGCGGAAATGGCTTGTTCAATGGCGCTGACTTGACCGGCTTCTGTCGGTTGAAGATACGTATCTCGGCCAAAGAAAAAAGCGAATAATGCTAAACCTTGCGCTTTTTCCTCGACATTCTCGACCGCCCACAGACGTTCTAAATCGAACTCGATAAAAGTTTTTTTGGCAGTGATTTTATCGGTGTCATACACCCGCCAGATGTGGCCATTGGTTAAAAACCCAAATCGCACTCGCAAAGTGCTGAGGTAATCCTGAAGCTGGTGATGGGGATTTTTATCACGATCTGCTTTGCCGGTGTCGAGGGTTTTATCCCACGCTTTGGATTCGCAAATCGCCGTAATGAGGGTATGGTCCTTGCTAGCGATGAGCACGTTGTCTTGTTCGGGATGCACCAGCAAACACCAGTCGGGCTTGGCAAGTTTGCCTTGTACTGTGATGGTTTCTTGCGAGACTTTGGTCCAGCTTAACTGGGCGAGCAAGGGGCCGATAAATTTTTCTTCCAGCTGCGCCTCGCTACGGGCCGACAATCTGGAGACATCGAAATTTTCCTCCAGCCATGCTTGCAAATCGTAAGGAATCGGCTTTTCCCGTAATTCACTCATTTTTTTGGCAATGAAGCCATCATCGAGCAATGTATTGGTGAGCCAATGCTGGGGAAATAAGTCCACTGTATGTTCCTGTTGTGCTTAGATTAAAACGTGCGCCAGTTTGCGCCGAGATGTCGATGGCGGCATAGGATTTTTATTGTCATAACTCACGCAATACCCAGTAGTGCAGGCCTCCGTGCCTGCATTGGGTTACAGGGCGCAGGCACGGAGGCCTGCACTACGAGGTCTACACAATTTATACAGCCGTATTTTGCGTAAGTCCCAATTGTGTACGGTTGGATTAAAACCGCATTGCGTTCTTGCCGGATACGACAAGTGATTCCGTAATGCGCTCCAACATTTCCTCAGGCGTCACGCAAGGTTTCCAGCGGCGGCCGGTTCAGCACATTGCGCAGTCCGAACCAGCCGCCAATGAAGGCGCACAGCGCACCGACGAAGATGCCGGCCAGCCAGACTACCGGATTGAAGCTCCATTCGAAATCGAACACGAAGGTAGCCAGTGCCCAGCCGACTGCCGCCGCGCCGCTGGCAGCCAGCAAACCGGCCAAACTGCCGACCAGCAAGAATTCAATCCATTGCGCCCGCGATAACTGCTTGCGCGTCGCACCCAACGCGCGCAACAGGCTGGACTCTTGCATACGCTGGTCCTGGGTGCCGACCAGCGCCGCATACAACACCAGCACGCCGGACGCCAGCGTGAACAGGAACAGGAATTCGACTGCAGTAATCACCTGATCCAGCACCGTCTGAATCTGCCGCAGCACGCTGCCCAGATCGACCACCGTCAAATTCGGGAAATCGCGCGTCAAGTCATTGACGAAATTGCCCGCTGCCGGCGGCAGATGAAAGGCCGTTATCCAGCTCTGCGGCATATCGGCCATCAGCTTCGGGTTCAGGATCACGAAGAAATTGACCCGCATCGAACTCCAGTCCAGCTTGCGGATGCTGGTCACCGGCGCTGCCACTCTTTGGCCGGCGATCTCGAAAGCGAGCGTGTCGCCCAGTTGCAGGTTCAGGGTCTTGGCCAGCCCTTGCTCGACGGACGCTTCGGGTTTGCTGTCGTCGTACCAGCCCCCGCTGACGATTTTATTCAAGGGCGGCAAGCCTGCCATGGTGGACAGATTGAATTCGCGTTCCACCAATCGTTTGGCGCGCTCATCTTCATAACCTGCGCCATCAATGGCTTTGTCGTTGACTTCGATTAGCCGGCCGCGAATCATCGGATACAGGGTTGCACCCTTGATGCCTTGCTGCGCGAAACGGGCATCGATCAGCGCTTTCTGTTCAGGCTGAATGTTAATCACAAAATGATTCGGGGCATCCGGCGGCGTCGCATTGCGCCAGGCGCCGAGCAAGTCGCCGCGGACTACGGTCAATAACAGCAATGCCATCAAACCCAGTGCCAGGGCGACGATCTGCACCACGGTGGCCGCGGGGCGGCGTTGCAGGGAAGTCACCGCGAAGCGCCAGCTCTGGCTATTGATGGCGCCGCGCAGGCTGCGCAGCGATTTCAGAGCGAGCCAGCCGATCAGGGCGAAGCCAGCAAGCCCGAGCAAAAATGCCGCTGCGGTAATCAAACCCAGCTTGACATCCCCTGCCTGCCACAACAGCAGTGCGACAAACACCGCGCCGCCCAAGCCGTAAGTAGCCAGCGCCATCGGTTTGGGCGCTTCCTGTTCGCGCCGGATCACGCGATTGTGCGGCACATTGCGCAGCTGCAAAATCGGCGGCAATGCAAAACCGACCAGTAACAACAGGCCGATCGCGACACCCTGCAGCGCCGGCAAAATCGACGCCGGCGGCAATGATTGCGATACCAGTTGCCCGAGCCACTCCAGCAGCACAAAATGGGCGGCAAAGCCGGTCAGTACGCCCAGCAAACTGCCTGCCAAGCCGATCAGCAGGAATTCATTCAGATACAGCAGCGTGACTTCGTTCTGGGTCAAACCCAGGCAGCGCAGCATCGCGCAGGCGTCCAGGTGGCGCACCATGAAACGCCGCGCCGCCATCGCGATTGCCACCGCCGCCAGCATCGCCGACAGCAGCCCGACCAGCGACAGGAACTGGCCGGCGCGATCCAGCGTGGTACGCATTTCGGGGCGACCGGATTCCAGCGATTCCAGCGAGACGCCTTTGCGGTCATCGGTCTTGATGCGCTGCTGTATCCAGCTTTGGAAGGCGGTGACCGCCAGCGGCTCGCCCGCCACCTGCAAGCGGTAGGTCACGCGCGAGCCGAGTTGCACCAGATTGGTTGCCGCCAAATCCGTGGCAGCGATCATCACGCGGGGCGAAAAGCTCATGAAGCCCGAGCCGCGATCCGGCTCTGCGGCAATCAGCTTGGCAATTTCAAACACCTTGTCGCCTAGCCGCAGCGGGCTACCGACCGCAAGGTGCAAGCTGGTCAGCAGCACCGGATCAACCCACACCGTGCCGGCTGCCGGAATCGCGCGCGTGACGTTTTCCGGCCCATCGAATTGATCAAAAACCTTCATGCTGCCGCGCAATGGATAGCCGGTCGACACCGCCTTGAGCGCGGCCAACTGTGATACTGAATCGTTCCCCAGCCCTGCCGTTGCCATGCTGGGAAAAGTTACGGTATCGGCCAATTTAAGGCCACGCCGCTGCGCCTCGGCACGCCAGCCCGCATCGATCGGTTGATCGGCCCGGATCAGCAAATCGGCACCGATCAATTGCAGCGCATCACGCTCCAGCCCGGTACGCATGCGGTCGACAAAAAAACCGACCGAAGACAAGGCGGCAACGGCCACCACCAGTGCAATCAGCAGAAAGCGCAACTCACCCGCACGCCAGTCGCGCAACGTCATGCGCAAGGATTGCTTGAAAATCAATTCGTCAGCCTTTCAAATATTAACAGGGCACACAAGGGAAACGGCTAGCAACACGCCGCTGTAGTATTTATATACATACCTTTGTATGCCAAAAAACGATGCACTTGCCGCATATTAAATATGCGGCAAGTAAAAATACCCCCTATAAAGTAGGGTTGGTGCAACCCACATTTTTGACCGCACGCAAAGCGCGGGTTGTACCCGCCCGACAAGGAACGCCTCACAAGGAACTCATCCGCCCCAATCCGCCTCGCAGAAATAAACATCCACTTCTTCCAGATAACGCGCCCTTATTGCGTCATCCAGAAATGCGGCCTGAAAGCTGTTGCGCGCCAGTTGCTGTGCATGCTGCAGCGTCAACGGCAGTGCCTCGAAGATGGCGATGAAATTGTCATTTATAGTGCCGCCAAAATACGCCGGATCGTCCGAATTGACGGTTGCCACCAGCCCCGCCTCCAGCAGTTGCAGCAAGTTATGCGCGGCCATGTTGTCAACCACGCGCAGCTTGAGGTTGGATAACGGGCACACCGTCAGCGGCACCTTGTCCCTGGCCAAACGCTGCGTCAACGCAGCATCTTCCAGGCAGCGCACGCCGTGATCGATGCGCTCCACCTTCAGCACGTCGAGCGCGGTCCAGATGTAGGCCGGCGGCCCTTCTTCGCCGGCGTGGGCCACCAGATGCAAGCCCAGTTCCTTGCAGCGGGCGAACACGCGGGCAAATTTCTCCGGCGGATGGCCGCGCTCGGAGGAATCCAGACCGATGCCGATGAACTTTTCACGCCAGGGCAACGCTTGCTCCAGCGTCTCGAACGCGTCTTCCTCGGACAAGTGGCGCAAGAAGCACAGGATCAGCGTGGCACTGATATCAAACTGTTGCTGCGCCTCGGCACAGGCGCGGTGGATGCCGTTGATCACCACGTCGATCGGCACCCCGCGCGCAGTGTGGGTTTGCGGATCGAAGAAAATCTCGGCGTGGCGCACATTGTCAGCCCACGCCCGCGCCAGATAAGCGGCGGTCATGTCATAAAAGTCTTGCTCAGTTTGCAATACGCTGGCGCCTGCATAGTAAATATCGAGGAAGGATTGCAAGTCGGTAAATGCATAGGCGCTGCGTAACGCCTCGACCGAGGGATACGCCAGCGCAATCTGATTACGCTTGGCAAGCGCAAAAATCAGTTCCGGCTCCAGCGATCCTTCTATGTGGATATGCAGTTCAGCCTTCGGCATTTTTTGCACAATATTACGCAAGGTGTTGTTCATCATGAGGTTTTCCCGATTGGCGTAAGTGTTTTGGCATTACTGAATGCGCCATCATACCGGCAAAAAGTAAGCGGCTTATCCGCACCCCTCGATTGTAAAACCACGTCTTCCGGCATGATATTGGGACGTGTGAGGTTGCACCCGTATCTGATTGATGTAAAAAGCCCTGATTGCCGCTTTACTGAAATCCGACCGCAGCGAGCGCAAAGCGACACAAATATCAGTAGCAAGGCGACTCAGATTTCTTCTAAAAGCCGCGCAAAACTCCATCTGCATTGCATTTACTGCCGACCATCAGGCCCCGCCTATGCCCTATCCGGCGGGCGTCATTAATCTCTCGCAGAAATTTTAATAATTTCACTTGACAATATTTTACTCAAGAAATTTTATTGACATAAAACAAACATATTGTTGTCTTGAAAAATTGCATAAAAAAATCTTGTATAAAGAACACATGACAAATTTTTAACGAAATACTTGTTTCAATTGCAAGGCAGCAGTATAGGGAAGCACTTGCGTTAGTGAGATTCCAGTGTTTGATGTCCACCACTCCAATCGCAACGTGATGTTAGTAAAAAGGTGATGGCAATAGCCAGAAGAAGGAAGGAAATGAATCGATATGTCTCGTCTGATAACTGTAGCAGCTGCACTGATGACATGGATGACGCTGGCGTTTGCTGCGCCGGATCAAAACGAAGTCACCAACGACAAACTCACGGATACCAAAAACGGACTGGAAACCAGTGGCAAGAAAATCAACGGGGGAACATTACAAGAACAGTACGGCGGCATTGTCACGGATCAGACCATCACTGTGGCGGGCCAGGACTTCTATCAGTATTTCGTCACATTGTGGCGGGACCAGCCACTGAACGAACGCTTCGCCATCGCGATTCGCGAGCGTCCCTCTGCTCGCTGGGGCAACAAGGTCTCGGTCGAATATGCGCATCACAGGGTGTTCGAAGCAGTACTGCCAGCAAACCGCAGCAATATCAAAGCCATTAGCGAGCAGGCCGTCGAGATTGCATACAAGAACGTAGTAGATACAGAAACGCAGCGCCTGTTCTTTCGTGACCAGGACATTGGCCCGGATGAAATGTAAATCGATAAGAGATATGAGAATAGGGAGAGAAAAATGAAGCTGAATAACAAAATAATGCGCCTTCTCGCATTGGCTGTTCCAGCTCTGCTGATTGGACTGTCAACAACGAACGTTGCTGCGAGCGAAATGGTTTATGTGCCGATCAACCCAAACTTCGGCGGCAACCCGTTAAACGCACCTGGCCTGCTGAATTCGGCGCAAGTGACGAACAAGCACAAGGACCCGGACGCCAAGACCGTTTCTCCGTTTTTACAGAAAACTCCGCTGCAACAGTTCAACGATATGCTGGAGCGATCAATCCTGAGTCAATTGTCTTCTGCAGCGACATCCGGCGTTATGGGGGCGAGCGGCCAACTGACTCCGGGCACTGTCGAGACCGGCAACTTCAGTATCAAAATCGTCGATTTGGGCAGCGGCCTGTTGCAGATCACGACCACCGACAAGGTCACCGGCGGCTCGACTTCATTTCAGGTGGGAAAATGAGCGCCGCCCGAACGTTAGCCTGGCGCCGGATATGCCAGACATCGGCCAGCACGCCATTGCCGCGCTGCCTGACCGGACCGTTGCTGATTGCAGCCTTACTGCTCGCCGGTTGCGCAACACAGCAGATACCGTCCGACGTTGCGGCAAATGCGCAACTGACGCCGGCAACCAAGATCACGCACGACCTGCTGCAGCTTCCCAAGCCCAAGGGCAAGGTCGCTGTCGCCGTGTACGGTTTCCGCGACCAGACCGGCCAATACAAGTCCTCGCCTGACAGTTCCTTTTCGACCTCGGTGACTCAAGGCGCTGCTTCGATGCTGGTCAAGGCGCTGAAAGATTCCGGCTGGTTCACGCCGGTGGAACGCGAGAATCTTCAGAACCTGCTCACTGAACGCAAGATCGTGCGCGCGCTGGAACTCCCGCAGGATAAGAATAATCCTCCGATTCAGATTCAACAGTTGGTGCCCGCGTCGATCATCGTCGAGGGCGGCGTCATCGCGTATGAAAGCAACGTGCGCACTGGCGGCGTCGGAGCCAACTTCCTGGGCATCGGGCTTTCTACCCAGTACCGGGTAGACCAGGTCACCATCAACCTGCGCAGCGTCGATATCCGTAGCGGCCAGGTAATGAACAGCGTGTCGACCACCAAGACGATCTTTTCCTACGAAGTGCGTCCAAGCGTATTCAAGTTTGTCAACTTCAAGGATCTGGTTCAATTCGAAGCCGGCATGACGCGCAACGAACCGACGCAATTGTGCGTCAAAGAAGCGATCGAGTCGGCAGTAGTGCACCTTGTCGTGCAGGGACTGAAGGATCAGATTTGGGAATTGAAAGACGGGCAAGACTGGTACAACCCATTGATCCAGACGTATCTGCGCGAAGCCAGCTCATACGGCCAGGTGGAACCCGACTTGCCGGCGTCATTGAAAGACAACCCGGTGCAGAAGGTACCCACTTAGATTGCTTTTGTTTGCTTACGTTTTCTTATGTCGCTGCTGCCAAGACCATCTACTACCGAACAAAAAGTTTGATCTGTAGTAGCGGGTGCGTGAAGCACGCCGGCATCGTCCTTCACGGTATATCACGCTGTTTCATTACCAATAACGAAAGCTCTTGATGATTGAAAGCGAAAACAAATCGATGCGGCGGCATAACGGCCTGTATGCAGTATCGACTTACAGTGGAAGCTCGTCAGCCATGACACCGATTCGAGCTGGTGTACTGGCAATTGCCGCAATCTTCGCGCTGCTGCCGGCGACCTCGGCGATCGCCGCCGACCTGGCTGCAGCAGAGCTTTCGCTGGCTGGCAACCCAGGCCATAGAGCGATCGTATTCCAGGATGGCCAATTCAATCAGGCGGCGCTTGAACAACGAGAAATGTCGCAATTCGCGCAGATTGGCCAGAGCGGTTCGAACAATCAGCTGCAGGCTTTCCAGTCCGGCCAGGCCAACCTCCTTCAAGCGATCCAGGGCGGCAGTGACAATCTGGCTTGGATCACGCAATCCGGCAGCTTCAACGCAATCGATTTACATCAGCAAGGCGCTGCCAATACGGCCAACGTCACGCAAAGCGGCGCTGGCAACATGGCATTCATCGAACAGTTCGGCAACGGTAACCGCGCCGACGTTACACAGTCTTCAACCGCATCTAATGCTGTGGTTCGCCAATACGGGAATTACAACGTAGCTAGAGTGATCCAGTACTAAGGCAACTGGATCAATATGTTCTTAAATGCCTCTATCCTAAGGAGCTATAACCATGAAACATACACTTTCCACAATCTCTCTGGCAGTTACATTGTCCTATGCCGCTTTCCCCGCATTTGCAGCCCCAACAGCGGAAATCGTGCAACGTAATGAATCGCAACTCGCGACCATTGACCAATCCGGAGTAGATGGCGATACGTATGCCAAGATTAAACAGGGCGGCGGAACCTACAATGAAGGTTATATTCTGCAGTCAAACACTGGCGGCACGACGAGCGCGGACGTTCTTCAACGCGGCAACGGCAATTATGCCAATGTGCGACAAGAAGACGGAAGTGATTCTAGCGTGACAATAAAACAGCAATCCGACTATAACAATGCTAGTGCATATCAAATTGGCAGCAACCATGTGGCTACTATCAATCAAGATTCTTATGGCTCTGCGGTCGGCAACGACGCCATTATTAATCAATCCGGTTCCTACAATGAGGCCACGGTAAACCAGACCGGCGCAAATAAGGCTGATGTCATTCAAGATGGATATTACCAAACGGCGCTCGTTACGCAGTTTGGAGAAAACGATGCATACGTGGTCCAATCAGGTTATGGCCACACTGCAGATATTTATCAATCAGGCGGGCATGTAGCGCGGAACACCGCAACGGTTAATCAAACGGCAGGCGTAGCTTCAATAGGCAATATCACCCAAACCGGCAACGGCCATAGCGCAACCATTACGCAGCATTAATATACCGCTAGGATTGACGTGCCTGTCTCCCTGGACAGGCACGATTTTTAAACAGAAAACAGTTCCGTACATCAGTACAGCAAATAACAAATCGCTCACTGGCAAGCCAGACTTCTGACTTTTCGCACGTGAAATAATTTTCAAGTTTTAGCAATAATGCGGCGGATTTATTGATGTCTATAAGCAAAGACATACAACTGCAGCAAATGAAACAAGGAAACCAGCATGATTGCCGATACAGATTTACAGGTATGGCTCGACAGCCAGCCCAGCGCGGCACAAACAGTCGTGATTCCTTACGTCAAAAGTATCAAAGACAGGCAACTGAATTACCGACTGATCGTAATTCAAGCCGGCCGGAGCGGTTCGTCACGCATCAGCCAGGGCGGCATGATAAAAGTGAGCGCGGCAAGTGCTACGCCGCTATCGCGCGTCGTAATTGCACCGGGCAAGGAGGGCGAATGCCGGATTGAAGTGGCCTTGCGCGAGGGTGAACAAGAAGTAGGCAATTACCGCTTTGACTGTCCACGCTAAAAGCCCATCCTGGCTCGACTTTATCCATTTATGCCGCGTGGCCAAGCGTATCGGTCAAGGCTAAAACAGTGTGTAGGATTCAACCCTGGCGGGCTGTTTCCTTGTCCACTGTTCTCAACCACGCAGACTGTTGCTTAACGCCGGTGACTCAATGGCTGGTCCCCTCCGAGCGCGTGATTTTGTTGTACACATTGTATTTTCCGGAAGGCTTGTTCATCGGGATGCGCTTGACTATCTGGAGCGTTTTCGCATCGTAGATGACCAGTTCGCCATCATTTTCCCAGATGCTCACCACTGCATATTTGCCGTTGCGCGTGAATTCGGTATGCGCGGCAATTTTGCCCTGGCTGGGCTTCAATTCTTTGACGACTTCCAGCGTCTTCTTGTCGATGATCTGGATCACATCATGGTGTTTTGGGTCATTGAATACATCGACCCAGGCATATGGTGTCTTCTCATGGCTGCGCATGAAGAAACCCGGCCCCAGCGTCGGTATCTGCTTGATGGTTTTCCAGGTTTTCATGTCGATCACCGACACTACGCCATCTTTTAGATTGGGCGACGCCATCACGGGCCGGCCCTGATAATCCCAAGTGATGCCGGAACCCAGATGCGGCAAACCAGGTAAATCGACATCGGCAATCTTGCGCCCGATATTCAGATTTACCACTTGACCGTGGCCGCCGCGAGAAGATCCGATCACGTGGTCATAAGCAGGGTCGAAAAAGAAATCGTCCAGAAAGTCATCGAGCTTAATGCGGCGCGGTGGAAACGGACCCTTGATGGCTAGCCCTTCAGCCATCTTGTAATCGTGTACCAAGCCGCCATAAACGGGCGGCGCTTTTTCGTCGTAACTCATTTCCCATACTTCGGGAATATCTTTTAGAGCGGCAATGAAGCTTTTGCGCGGCGCAGCGTCGTACACGGCGGACACACGCGACGATTTGCCATTGTCATCCTTGACATCAATTACACGGATCGGCGACAAGTCGCGGGTATCGAATGCCACCAGCGTATTCGGGAAATAATTAGCGACCATCGCAAAGCGCCCATCGCTGGATACCGCCAGATTGCGGGAATTGATGCCGGCACGCACTTCCGCCACCATTTTCAGATTCCAGATATCGTATTTGGCAATCCAGCCGTCACGCGACGCAAAATACACATAGCGCCCATCGGGGGAAAATTTCGGGCCTCCATGCAACGCGTAACGGGTTGGAAAACGGGCAATCGGTTCGAATTTGTCGCCATCCAGAATCGTCGCGTGATGGTCGCCAATTTCCACCACCACGAAAAGATTCAGCGGATCGGCCTTGAATACCGGCTTGTCGGGCAGACTGCCTTCTTTCGCGTATTCAATCCGCGATGCGCGAATTTCATCCATGCCCCAGACCGGCGTCTTTGCCAGCGGCGCATAGATCAAGTCGGCAAGCGCGGTGATTTCTTGCGCAGTCAAGGTGGCGCCAAAAGCCGGCATCTGGGTCGCGATGCGGCCTTCGGTGATGGTCTTGATGGCGGCCGGGCGACGCAAGCGATCCAGATTGCCCGGCAATAAAGCCGGTCCGACAGCGCCCAAACGATCAGCGCCGTGACAGGAGGCGCAATTGGCTTGATAGGTGGCATTCACATCAGCGATTACGCCCGTATGTGCTGCTGACGTAGTCGGTGTAGCGGGCGCAGCCGGTGGAGGGTTAGATGCCGCTCCGGCCGAAAACGCGGTGCCGGCCAGCACCACCGTCAAACTGGATAGCAACTTGTTTGCTAATGCCGGCCTCATTCGCCAACCCTCGCGCGCCGCACCGGAATATAGGGTGCCATTTTGACCCGCTCACGCTCGCCGCCGAGCCCGATTTCCGCATCCGACATGTAGCATGCAGGATCTTCTTGCCACGGGTCGTCGGTCAATTGCAACGCACGTACCCGGGTATTGCCGCCACAGACATCGAAATAACTGCATTCGCCGCAACGGCCTTTAATCACACGCGGCACGGCTTTCAAGCCCGCCATCAATGGGTCGGAAGTGTCGCTCCAGATTTCGGAGAATGGTCGGTCGCGCACATTGCCCAAGTTGTGGTGCCACCAGAATGTGTCGGGGTGGACATTGCCGAGATTGTCGATATTGGCCACGTTGACGCCCGATGAATTACCGCCCCATTGCGCCAGTTTGGCGCGCAAAGCCGCTTCCCTTTCAGGGAAATGACGACGCACCCAGTGCAGCAAATACACGCCGTCAGCATCGTTATTGCCGGTGACGAATTCCTTATCGACGCCATTCTGGATATTTGCCCAGCAGGTATCAAACATCAAATCCATCGCATTGCGGGTGGTTTCCAGGAATGCATCATGACCACGATTCTTGTTGCCGCGCCCGGCATAATTCAGATGCGACAGATAAAATTTGTCGATGCCTTCGTCGTCCACCAGCTTGAGCAACGCCGGCAAATCCTTCGCATTGTCCTGCGTCAGTGTGAAGCGCACGCCGATCTTGATGCCGGCGTCACGGCACAATTTGACGCCATACAGCGAAGCGTCGAATGCACCTTGCTTGCGGCGAAATATATCGTGCGTTTCGCGCAGGCCATCCAGGCTGATGCCGACATAATCAAAGCCGATAGCGGCGATACGTTCGATATTCGATTCGTCTATTAACGTGCCATTGGTCGATAGGCCGACATAAAATCCCAACTCTTTGGCGCGGCGTGCAAGATCATAAATATCTTCGCGCAGCAACGGTTCGCCACCCGACAAAATCAACACCGGTACGCCAAAACCGCGTAAATCGTCCATCACACCATGCACTTCTGCGGTACTCAATTCGCCGGCAAAATCTTTGTCTGCCGAGATTGAATAGCAATGCTTGCAGGTCAGGTTGCAACGCCGAATCAGGTTCCAGATTACTACCGGGCCGGGCGGATTGCGTTTGGGTTGTAGTGGCGTCGGATGGGCGACTTCTCGCATGTATTGGGTAACTCTAAACATGATTTTCCTTTTCCTTTTCCTCGTTTTTCAACTGGCAATTTATTGCGTTGCCTTGGTTTGTTGGTTCAGCCGCAAGCCGGTTTTTTTCAATATGCGGGTGCTATACAAGATGGTATGGCTGCGCACATGCTCGCCTAGCAATGCAGCGATTTGCGCCACTTTAAGTTCGACCTCATCGCGACTCTTGCCATGCACCATCGCAAATAGGTTATAGGGCCATTCTGGCAGGCGACGCGGACGGCGGTAGCAGTGGCTGACGAATTCAAAGCTGCCCACCGATACCCCTAACTGATCCACCAGCGCATCAGGCACATCCCACACCGACATACCGTTGGCCCGGTAACCGATTGCATAATGGTTCGGCACCACGCCTACGCGACGAATCACGCCAGCCTGCTGCATCCGCAGCATCCGTGCCATCACTTCCTGCGGCTCCAGTTGCAGGCTTGCGGCGATGGCGTGGTAAGGGCGTGCTACCAGCGGCAGCCCGCCCTGAGTCGCTACGATGATGGCGCGGTCGATGGCATCAATCGCTTGTGGTGCAGTGGCGGGTGTAATGGGCATGCGCTACGTTATGCTTTCAATTTCAGCTCGACAAAATACTCGCGAGATTTGGGGAAGTTGAATACGCTGCAGCCGGTTTGCTGCTCGATCGTATCGATCACACTGGCAATTTCTGCCGGGGTTTCAGTGGCTATGACGAACCACATATTCAGATCATGATCGCGCGCATAGTTGTGCGCGACCTGCGGCAAGGCATTGACCTGTTGCGCCACGCGCTCAAAGTCTGCAAGCGGGGCATGTAGCGCGGCCAGGGTAAAAGCGCCGCCGATGCGTTCAATCTGGTACAGCGGCCCAATCCGCGTCAATACGCCTTCGGCCAGCATGCGAGTCAGCCGCGCAATCAGATCTTCTTCAGTCAAGCCGAGGCGCTGCGCCGCCTCCAGATAAGGACGTTCACATACCGCCAGCCCTTCTTGCAGGCCGTTGATGATGGCACGATCAATCGGGTCCATAAGCAAGCTCCGGCAAAGTTAGAGGGGTTACATCCGTCACGTTCGTCACATACTGGGCACCGCATTGCTTGAAACGGCGGCAGCTAAACAGGATAGCGCGCGGGTACTCGTCCAGCCCGCATATCTGCGTCAAGTCAGCGACGCTCCGTTCGACTTCGCTGCGGTCTTTGCCATGGATCATGCAGAATAGATTGTAAGGCCAATGCGGCAAACATCGCGGCCGGCGATAACACAAACTGACCCGCCCGGAATCGGCAATGCGCTTACCAACGGTTGTAACCAGCGCATCAGGCACATCCCACACCACCATCGCGTTGGCAGTAAACCCCAGTTCATGGTGACGCACTACAACGCCGAAACGCTTGATTACGCCATCTATGCACCAGCGCGCGAGCGTCGCAAGCGCATCCGACTCGGCACAGCCCAATTGTGCAAATGGCCGCGCCACCAGCGGCAATCCACGCTGCAAGGCAGCCATGAAAGCCTGCTCGTTCTGACTCAATGTAATCGCAGCGACCTCTGCCGGCGCTTGCTTGTTCTGCTGAAAAATTTGCGACTTAGTTAATGCTGAATCTGACCTACAAACGGACCCCAGATCGAACCCCAGATCGATGTGAAACTGTTCCAACAACGGCAGCCTCAACACTGGTCCGGATGCGCATACGGTTTCAATTTTGTGCAACAGCGCTCGCAGATGTTCGGCCGAAGAAGCAGTTGCCACGAACCATAGATTGAAACGATGTTCGCGCTCATAGTTATGGTTGACTTCGGCGAATGCGTTAACCTGGAGAGCAACCGCTTCCAAACGCTCGACAGGTACGGCCAGCGCCGCCAGGACACTGACTCCGACCACGTTCGGCCTGAATACAGCACCGACCCGACTGACCAGACCACGCTTACATATGGATTGCAAAATTTCAATAACAGTCAACTCATCAACGTCCAGACGTTTTGCCAGTGCAGCAAAGGGCTGCGCCACCAGCGGGAAATCCCGCTGAAAATCATTCAACAATTTGAATTCCAACGCTTCCAGAATTCCCTCTTGCTTCAGATTTATCGCGCGCATATGTTCTGTATCCGCCTTAAAACCCGATGCGCGCCGCACGATGGGTGAAGAAAATGCCACTCGGCGATTCAGCCGAAAGCACGCTACGTTGGGCAAAATTCTCAGTGTCGTACACCACCACACGATTGTCGTCGCGCGCCGAAATCCAGACGGATTCACCGCGCGGAGTGAACTCCATATGCAATACGGTTTTTCCGGGTGCCAATTGTTTGATAATGCTGCGAGTTTCGGTGTCGATCACATCAACCTTGCCGTTGTCGGGGAATGCATAAATAACCCAAACCTGCCGGCCGTCAGGCCGCGCAATAACAAAGACCGGCTGACTGGAAACCTTGATGCGGCCAACTTCTAGCCATGTTTCCATATCCACCACCAACACTTCGTGATGGCCTACAGCAGGCAGATACGCATAGCGCCCAGCCACAGCCCAGCCGCGCAGATGTGGCATTTTATACACCGGCAGTTTTTCCTGTCCGCGGCCGTAGCCATCGAGAATGCGACGCACGCCCTGCTCCGGATGCCACAAATCCAGTAACGCCATGCCATCTTCCCCAAACAGGCCAGCCAAATAGTACCGTCCATTCGGCGTAATCAAACCGTCATAAGGCTGGAGTCCTATATCCTTGAATTTGTTTATGCGCGGCTTGCCTGGATTGGAAAAATCTCCGACCCAGATTTCACCTGCATCAAAGAGACTCCAGACAAAACGGTTGCCTGGCGCATCTGCCAAGCCGACCACTTTAGAGCGCAAGCCAGCCGCTCCATAAGTCGATGGAACGTCCGCAATCAGCTCCAGGGTATCCGCTGAAAACACTTTCACGCCGCCCGGCACATAATTCTGCACCGCTACCAATGTGCCATCTTGTGAAATCGCGCCGCCAATACTGTTACCCGCCTGTATCACGCGGCGCTCGATGACGCCACGCAACAAATCAACCTTGCTCAAGCCGCCGTCGCGTCCAAACACATAAGCGTAGCGACCATCCCGCGAATAAACGAGTGAAGCATGGGAGAGATCACCCAAGCCTTTCACTGTAGCCAGGGCTACGCGCTTGCTGGTATCAACAATTTGGACACTGCCACTGGCGCGCTCGATGACGACACCCAAATCGCCAGTGCCGCGCAGGACCGGGCCGGCGCAACCGGCCAGCATGAACAACGCCGTAGCAAGCAGCACTGTTTGGAATTTTTTAATGTTCACTTGGGAAACCCTTCTGCAAATTAAACACAATCCATTCGGCCTCTGCTTCACTCAGGAAGCGCCGCCAAGGCGGCATTGCCGTATCTGGGCGGCCATGCAGGATGATGGACTTGAGGTAATCAGCAGATTTATCTTTTAAGGCTTCAGGCAGCAATGCAGGACCCAGGCCGCCTTTGAGCGTCAATCCATGGCAAGAGCCACAATCCTGTCGCACCAGAGAGATAAGTTCGACCCGCCGTGCAGCACTAATTGCGGTGCTGGATTCTGCAACATAATCGGTGGCAAAAACGGCGGTAGAGAAGATCAGACTAAGGCCCGCAATGCCGGCAATGACACATTGGGTGCATTGTTTGGTAACACACGGTTTTACAGACACTTCCAGACCCTTCAACATTTTTTGTATTCAGACACATTATATTGGAGCAAGAGAAACACACAGACCCGAAAGCCTGTGTGTCGGCTCAGATACTTAATTAATCAAGCAATTACTTACTTGGTGGCTAAAACCCACTCAGCCAATATCTTAATGTCTGCATCGCTCACCTTAGGACCATTCGGCGGCATCGGAATTGGGCCCCACACACCGCTACTGCCATCCTTGATTTTTTTAGAAAGCAGTGCTACCGCATCCGCATTGCCTTTGTATTTCTGTGCAACATCCTTGTATGCAGGTCCAAGTATTTTCTTGTCAATACCATGGCAAGCCATGCAGCCATTTTTTTGCGCCAAGTCAGCGCCACTTGCTGCAAATGCTGAGTTACTGCCAATCAAAAGCGCAACAACTCCTGCGCCAGCAGCCAGAATCGGAATGAGACGATTTTTCATCACATGCTTTCTTAGTAAATGTCGTGTTGCGTATTGTTGATGTTGAATTTACCGGTTGGGGTAATCAGTTTCGGATCTTTGATAACGGTTTTCAGTTTGCGGGTCTTGTCATCAACAACAACAATCGCTGATTGCTTGTCCTTGGCGCTCCATACCGAGAACCAGACTTCATCGCCAGCCTTGTTGTATTCGGGTTGCACTACACGTTTGGCACCCTCACCAAGATTTGCCCATTCAGCGATTGGCAACACGACAAAACCCTTATCCAGCGCATTGATGTCATACACGGCAATCGACTGGCTTAACTTGGCGTCCGGATTCAACGGCGTATCAATCCACAGGTTTTTCGATTTCGGATGTGTTTTGATGAAGAGGGAACCACCGCCCTGTCCTTTTACGGTTGCGACCACTTTCCAGGCTTGTGCTTTATGCTTGACCGGATCGGTACCGATCATCGAGATGGAATCGTCGCCCAGATGGCTAGTTGCCCAGACCGGACCGAATTTTGGATGAACGAAGTTAGCGCCGCGCCCTGGATGCGGAGTTTTGCCCACATCGACAATTGCGGTCATCTTGCCTTCCTTGGTATCGACCACAGCAATTTTGTTCGATGCATTGGCAGCAACCATGAAGTAACGGCCGGTTGAATCGAGACCGCCATCGTGCAGAAATTTGGCGGCATCGAGCGTGGTGATTTTCAGATTTTTAATATCCTTATAATCGACCAGCATGATCTTGCCGGTTTCCTTGGCATTGACCACGAATTCCGGACGATACTGTGATCCGACGATAGAAGCAACCCGTGGTTCAGGATGATATTCGTTATCAACCGTCATGCCGCGTGTCGATACGATCTTCAGTGGTTTCAGGGTATCGCCTTCCATGATCACGAATTGCGGTGGCCAGTAATCGCCGGCAATCGCGTATTTGTCTTCATAACCCTTGAACTTGGAAGTTTCAATCGAACGCGCTTCAAGGCCTACTTTCATTTCGGCTACGCTGTCTGGCTTCTCCATCCACAGATCAATCAGGTTGACACGCGCATCGCGGCCAATCACATACAGATAGCGACCGGATGCCGAAGTGCGGGAAATATGCACTGCATAACCGGTTTTGACAATATTGATGATTTTCTTGGTATCGCCGTCAATCAATGCCACTTCACCTGCATCGCGCAGCGTGGTGGAGAAAATGTTCGCGATATTGAAGTTATTCATTTTCTTGGTAGGACGCTTGGCAACTGGAATAATTTCTTTCCAGGTTGCTTCCATGTCTTTCAAGCTGAATTCAGGCGGCACCGGTGGCTCTTGCTGGATATAGCGCGCCATCAGATCAACTTCTTTATCGGTCAGATCGCCAGAAGTACCCCAGTTCGGCATGCCCGCCGGAGAACCATAGTTAATGAATACCTTCAGGTAATCCGTTCCTTTTCCAAGCGTGATGTCTGGAGTCAGGGCTTTACCTGTGGCGCCTTTGCGCAACACTCCGTGGCAACCGGCGCAGCGCTGGAAATAAATCTGCTTACCTGCGTCAAACTCAGCCTTGGTCATCGGCGGCGCTTTTGGATTGATGTTTTGATGCATCTCTTCATTAGCCAGCGGCGACCCACCAGCCTGATACTTCAGCTCTGCATTAGCGTGCGGTTTTGCATCCTCGGCGTAGGCAACACCCAGCGCCAGCGGCAATGCCGCAAGCAAAGCTACGATAGGGCGGATTAAAGGTTTTCTTAACGCTGTGGTCATTTTTATTTCCCTTCCTGTTGATAAAATTGATCTGATTACTGCAAGCTCACACAAAAAAATTCAGGCTCTACAAACGGATTTGTTGTATTGATCAGTCATTACCAGCGAAATTAGACTTTTCACTTCTGTCGTGCGTAGAGTGCTACAAAAAAACCCATACCTCCTTAATGGATATCAATTTTATTTAGGCAATGTAGCGTTAAATTGACGGCAATAAACCACGTTGCAGCGTCTTGGCGAGACAACCAATAATAATGAGTGAGGAAAATCGTTGAATAACTTATCAATATCTAAAAAACGACCTGATACACCTCAGCGTGAATCGCAGACAGGCGTTGTGTATCTGGTGGGTGCTGGCCCGGGTGATCCCGACTTACTAACGCTACGCGCTGTGAAACTGCTGGAGCAGGCAGATGTGGTTGTATACGACAATCTGGTCAGTGAAGACGTCGTCAATTTCGCCCGTCATGGTGCTCAAAGGATTTACGTAGGCAAGGAAAAAAATCGGCATACCATGCCACAGGAGAAAATCAACCAACTTCTAGTCACACTGGCGAAGGAAGGGAAAAAAGTCGTACGCTTGAAAGGCGGTGATCCATTTATATTTGGGCGCGGCGGCGAGGAATTGGAAGTGCTGGTGGAGCACGCTATTCCGTTTGAGGTCGTCCCCGGCATTACAGCTGCAAATGGTGTTTCATGTTATTCCGGCATCCCACTTACGCATCGGGATTATGCGCAATCCTGCCTGTTTGCCACTGGCCATCTGAAAGACGGCTCACTTGACCTGGACTGGCAATCACTTACGCGGAAAAACCAAACAGTGGTGATCTATATGGGCTTAGGTGCATTAGCTGAAATAGCGCAGCAATTGATTGCTCATGGAATGCCAGCCAGCATGCCTGCTGCGATTATTGAAAAAGGCACTACCAGTAATCAAAAGGTATTTACCGGCACACTGGAAACGCTGCCAGATCTGGTACGTACACTGGGCCTGAAATCCCCTTGCCTTATCATCGTTGGCCAAGTTGTCACGTTGCACAAACGCTTGCAGTGGTTTGTGGGAGATAAAATTTCGCAAATGACACTGGCACGAGAAATCGTTTAGCCCGACATAAAGGATCTATAAGCAATCATGCTTTACTGGTTTGAGAAATTTATGACAGTTCAGAGGAAAACACGGTAAAAATCAGGCGGATTCAGTTACGCAGTGCATCCGGCTTCCCGGCTGCACTGCGTAACTGAATCCGCGAAATGAGAATTGCTGGCTACAGCCTCGCTTTTCCCGCACGATGCGGGCAGCCTTAATACGGCAATTAGAGAGAGATAACGGTCATACACACTGCTAGTAAAAGAGCGGTAACAAATAACCCGTTTCCAATCAACTTATCCAAGTTAGCCGCTTTTTGCATCATGTTCTCCTTTATGTATGTGACAAGAGAGTATGGATAAATAGCGATTTTAGCGAATTGATAATGCGCAATAAATGCATCAAATACTGTGATTTGTAACAGTAGCTGGACTTATGCATATTGAGCCCCGCTCTCTGCCACTACGAATGACGAATGGTGCGCCAGCCGAAAAATGGCAGCATTACCTAAAGTAGGTTACACAGCGGGCACATGGAGATGGCGAGAGGGACAGTAACAACAAATCCAAAACATGAATTTTTGTTAAGTCATTGATTTTAATGCTTAATTTTGGTCTGCCCTACTGGAATCGAACCAGTAACCTATGCCTTAGAAGGGCATTGCTCTATCCAGTTGAGCTAAGGGCAGGTAGACGTACCTGTTCAGTATGATATGCAACTACAAACACCTGCAATAAGCACCCACGACCTACAACTTAGAAGAGCCGTTGCACTATCCAACTGAGCTACTGCCACAGATTTACAACGAGCGCAATCGAAAGACGCCCTACATTTTTGTAGAAAGTAACTTGACCGAAAAATGAACCAGGCACTTATTACTTATTAAGCACGCTTACACCAACGGATAAGTTGGCATGGCAATTGAATTCACAGACCCCGCATAATCTCAAGCAACTTAAACGATATATGGTGCCGGAGCCGGATTTGGTCTTAAACCCGCATGAATGCTGTGTTTCGCTAAACTTGATTCAAAAAATGCCAACAAAAAGGAAATCATCCGCTATTGTTGTTTTATGGTTAAAAGGTAAAACCAAATGCTTCACTGTTTTCACCTTTTTTCGAAAGCGTCGCATTTTACCACGGTGAGAACCCTCCAATGAACCTTATCCAATATGGATGGGCCTGAATGTTACGAACGGCCTGATTTGGTCTACAATCTGGCAACTTTGTGAACCAATTTTAAAAGGAAAATCATGTCAGCAATCATGACCGCATCAGGACTGCAATACGAAGAAATCACCGTCGGCACTGGCGCAGAAGCCAAGGCTGGCGTCCATGTCAGCGTGCATTACACCGGTTGGCTGCAAAATGCCGACGGCAGTGCCGGCAGCAAATTCGACTCCAGCAAGGATCGCAACGAACCGTTCCAGTTCCCGCTCGGTGCCGGCCATGTCATCAAGGGCTGGGATGAAGGTGTGCAGGGCATGAAAATCGGCGGCGTACGCAAATTGATCATTCCCGCCGCATTGGGCTATGGTGCCCGTGGCGCCGGTGGCGCGATTCCTCCCCACGCGACGCTGATTTTTGAAGTTGAACTGCTAGGCGTCTGAAGCCTGCCTGAATAGTCATGAAAATCTTCCCGCTGACTGTTCTGCTAGGTGCCGCGTTGCTGTGCACCGGTTGCGTCGTGGTGACGGTCGCCGGTGCCGCGGTCTCGGTCGCCAGCACTGTAGTTAGCGTGGGCGTGACGGTCGGCTCCGCTGCGCTCAGCGTTGCCGGTTCTGCCGTTAAGGGCGTCGCCAACATTGGCTCCGGCGCGGTGGAAACAGTGGCCGAATAACAGCCATGTGGCTGGCAGACAATAAAAAACCCGCACTGAAATTCAGTGCGGGTTTTTTATTGTCTGCGCTTTTGGCACAAGCGCAGTTAAGTCAGCCGGCGCTTATCCCTTCAAGTCCGCAATCAGATCGAGGTATTGCTGCATGCCCTGATCCTGCGACAGTCCTTTCAGCGCCGCCCAGGCATCCCATTTGGCGCGCGCAACAAAATCGGTCATGCCCGGACGTTCGTCCTGCACATCCCCTGCACTGCCCTGTTTGTACAATGCGTACAGCTTCAGCAGGGTCATGTTGTCGGGGCGTTCAGGCAGGTTCTTGGAGTCGGCTACGGCTAGCTCAAATTGGGATTGCAGGGTCATGGGTGCTCCATTTGTGGAAAGTGATGCATCTGACGACAGGCGACAGATGCGGGCATCAAAACAATCGCAGCAAAAATAGCACGGATGAAAGCGCATACAAAGCAAACAACTAGAGGGGATATTCAAGCACCTTTCAAAGCCTCCATCGAAAAATAATACTATCTAATAGTATTTTTTATATCGCCATATTATATTGCGGGAAGTTATGTGTAATTTAATATACTCCATTAAAATTGCAAGTTAGGCGACAAATACCCGGGCCATATTCCGGCCCAGCTTTTCCTCAATCTGGGCCGCAAATCCCTTCAGCATGACGCCGAGCGTGACATCGAGCACGGCCTGGCTCGGCTGGACTGCAAGCGTGCCAGCGATGCCGCTGCGCTTGAAGGTCAAAATATCGCCTTCCCAGGCGATGCTCATGTCGTATTCCTGGGCCATCTGGTCGGCGACTTTTTGCGCCGCG
This sequence comes from Gelidimonas diazotrophica, assembly GCF_055694025.1. Classification (NCBI taxonomy): domain Bacteria; kingdom Pseudomonadati; phylum Pseudomonadota; class Betaproteobacteria; order Burkholderiales; family Oxalobacteraceae; genus Gelidimonas; species Gelidimonas diazotrophica. Next base: position 1,374,390 of record NZ_CM146349.1, on the reverse strand, counting down.
GTCCTGGCCTGGTCGTGCGGTAGCGTGTGTTGCTGCGTGATGCTGATGTCGGCCATGGCCTTATCCTTTGACTTCGGGGTTCAAGATATTTTGCGGTTGCGCGCCGCTTAAGGCGGCAATCAGGTTTTCTGCCGCGCAGTATGCCATTGCACGGCGGGTGGGTTCTGACGCACTGGCGATATGGGGCGTCAGCACCACATTCGGCAAGCTCAGAAAATCCGGGTGGAAGCGAGGTTCGTTCTCGAACACATCCAGCCCGGCAGCAGCAATGCGCCGCTCCCGCAAGGCTGCGATCAGCGCCACATCATCGACGATGCCGCCACGCGCGATATTGATCAGCGTAGCGCCGGGTTTCATCAACGCCAGTTCTGCTACGCCGATGGTGTGATGCGTTTGCGGCGAATACGGCAGCACCAGGATCAGGTGATCGGCGCTGCGCAACAATTCCTGCTTGCTGACAAACATGGCGTTATTCGCGTGCGCTTCTTTTGCAACCGGCAAACGGGAACGATTGTGATACAGCACCCGCATGTCGAATCCGAGCGAGCGCCGGGCGATAGCTTGGCCGATCCGCCCCATGCCGAGAATGCCCAGCGTGCTGCCATGCACATCGGCTCCCAGGAAGGTGTCAAAGCGCCATTTTTTCCATTGCCCGGCGCGCAGCCAGTGTTCCGCCTCGGTCACGCGGCGCGCGGTCGCCATCATCAGGGCCCAGGCGAAATCGGCGGTGGTTTGATTCAGCACTTCCGGCGTGTTGGTGACCATGATGCCGGCGCGGGTGGCCGCATCGAGATCGATGTTATTGAAGCCAACCGCCATATTGCAAATCGCCTTGAGCTGCCGATTGGCGGCGATAACCTCGGCCGAGATGCGTTCGCTCGGCGTAGTGAATACGCCCTCCTTGCCGTGTAACTTGCCGATCAGTTCGCTTTCGGTATAAATCTGGTCGGGCTGATTCGATTCAACCTCGAAATGCTGCGCCAGCAAATCGATCACTTCTGGAAACACCGCGCGGGTAACAAGAATCTTCGGTTTCATCATAGCCTCAACGGAAAAAAATCAGGGTGGTCAGGGCGAACAGCGGCACCAGAATCGCCGTCGACCACGCCATATATCCAAAGAACGATGGCATCTTGATGCCGCGATCTTCGGCGATCGCCTTGACCATCATGTTCGGCGCATTGCCGATATAACTGCCCGCGCCCATGAACACCGCGCCGCAGGAAATCGCGGCCAGGGTAGATCCCATTGTTGTCATTAATTGATGGACATCGCCGCCGGCAATATTAAAAAACACCAGATAGGTCGGTGCATTATCCAAAAAGGCCGACAGGAAACCGGTAGCCCAGAAGTACATCGCATTGATCGGCTGCCCATTGGTATCGGTAACAGCGCGCACCACGGCTGAAAAGACGCCGGCCTCGCCGGCCTTGAGCATCGCGATTACCGGAATGATGGTGATGAAAATACCGGCAAATAACTTGGCCACTTCCTGCATGGGCCCCCAGCTGAAATCATTGCCGGTACGCGCCGTCTTCGGCGTGATGCCCAGCGAAACCAAGGTAACCGCCACCAATAACACATCGCGCAGCGCATTTTGCAATTCGATATGCGCGCCAAATACTGAGAAACTCACGCCCGAGTTCCAGAAGCCGCTCATCAGCACTGCAACGATGATGGCTAGCAACAGTAAGAAATTGACTTTACCCTCCAAGCGGATGGCTGAATCCGTAGTGGAATCTTGCAATTGCGGCAATTCTTCTTGACCGATGCGGTAATAGTGGCGGTCCAAAAAGTAAAAAAATACCAGCAGTACGCCACAAACAAACAGGGTTTCCGGAAAAATATTCTTCAGGGTCCAGAAAAAATCAATTCCTTTCAGGAACCCCAAAAATAACGGCGGGTCGCCCAATGGCGTAAGCGAACCGCCCACATTGGATACCAGAAAAATGAAAAATACGATGACATGAATCACATGCTTGCGGTTATCGTTGGCGCGAATCAATGGACGAATCATCAACATCGAGGCGCCAGTAGTCCCCATGATGCTGGCTAGCAACGTCCCCATCAACAGCAATCCGGTGTTGAGCATCGGCGTGCCATGCAGATTGCCGCGCACACAAATACCGCCAGCCACCACGAACAGCGCCGTCAGCAAAATGATGAATGGAATATATTCATCGGTCAGTGCATGCATCAGCCCGGCCGTCGCCGTCGCCGGGCTGATAAACACGATACACGGCAGCAAGAAAGCCAGCGACCAGCCGATCACAACTTTGCCGAAATGGTGGTGCCAGAACTGGGGCGCCAGCAATGGCACAAACGCAATCGACAACAACATGCCGGCGAAAGGGATGCCCCACCAGAGCGATAATTGGCTGCCATCGATGGTGGATGCATGTGCCAAGCCCGGCAGTACCGTAAGCAGGCACATCAGAACACTGATGTTATTTTTGATACGCAATTGCAGTCTCCTTATGATTTATTGCTCCCGTTATTATCGCGTCAAATGAGAAAATCCCGTTTCCCATCGACAATTTCTGGTTCGATGGAGAACGGGCAGCAAAAAAAGATCGCGACAATACGGTTATTTTGCAGTTGCGAATCCGGCAATCAGGCGTCCATCACCACGATCACATGTACGCGGTACGGACCGTGCGCTCCCAGGACAATAGTCTGCTCGATGTCGCCGGTGCGCGATGGTCCGGAAATGAAATTGGTCGCACGCGGCAACTCACCGCGCTCAGCGCGCACCAGAGCAAAAGCCTCTTCCATATAAGCCACGATGCGCGAGGCCGGCAAGACCGCAATATGCGTTTCCGGCAGCAAACTGGCGGAGGCGTAGGTATCGGGGCCGGACAACAGCAATAGCGAACCGGTTTCTGCGACTGCACAGAAAGCGCCTGTGATGCCAACCAGATCTTCGTTGACAGGTGGGCGGAACGCCAACTGAATTCCAGCCTGCGCCCATGCCAGCGCATCCAGCGACTTCCAGGCAATTGCCTGCTTGGCAATACCTAAATCGTCCAGATAAACGGCAACCGCCGCTGGCACTTCGGCCATGCTGGCAACTTCGGCCACGGTATCCGACATGCGCAGGGCTTGCTCTGTGAAATGCGCGATCAGGTCATCCCCGGTATGCGGCTGCGGCCCGCTCGGATGATGACGCAGATAATCCTGCACCGCATCGAGTTCGCCTTGGCTGACTTGGGTTGATCGTTGCTGTGCTTTGCGGATGCGGCCAAAAATGGCCTGACGCGCTGCCGAAGTATCCATAATGCTTTCATCCCCAATGTAAGAACTGGCAGTGTAGCCGAATCATTCTTCCAATATCGCCGATACCAACGTGATTTTATTTCAAACCGCAAAAGCAAATAATTCACGTATTCCCCACGTTAACAGGCTCTGGAATTTGCTTATAGGTATTTAGTCTAAAAGAGAAGTTTGTTATAACTGCCTGATTAACTTAAAATACAGGGCTTACCGCAGCCTGGCCGTTATTGCATACATATAGTAGCGTCCCGCTGGGAGCCCGACAGGACGCCCAGGCGTGCGGCTGATTTCAGCAAAATTACAGATAGGACTGCTATGACCCACGTTGTCACCGAATCCTGCATCCAGTGCCGTTACACGGACTGCGTGGATGTTTGCCCGGTAGATTGTTTCCGTGAAGGCCCGAATTTTCTCACCATCGATCCGGATGAGTGCATCGACTGCGCGGTATGCGTTGCCGAATGCCCGGTCAATGCGATTTTTGCAGAAGAAGATGTTCCGGCCGACCAGCAGCAATTCATTAAAATCAATGTCGAACTGGCCCGCAATTGGCCCTCCATCACGAAGACCAAAAGCCCACTGGATATCGCCGATGAGTGGAAAGACGTCAAGGATAAGTTGCAGCTTCTGCAACGCTAAACGCCTTCATTCTATGGCGCATGTACACAGATGCGCCTGTATTTACGCCAGGCTTGACTGCCTGATTGGCTCGGGCCGCAGAGTGGCGTTTTTGGACAACTGAAATGAAACAGGAATTAGAAAGCCGTATGAAAACCAGCGCCGGCACCATTGCCTCGACCTCCGTACCGAATCAAACAATCTCCGGCAATACTCCGATCGAAACCGATGCCGTCATCGTCGGCGCCGGCCCGGTCGGATTATTCCAGGTATTCGAACTCGGATTGTTGGAAATCAAGGCGCATGTGATCGATTCACTGCCTGTAGTTGGCGGTCAATGCGTCGAACTCTATCCCGACAAACCGATCTACGACATTCCGGCCGTTCCTATGTGTACCGGTCAGGAACTGACTGACAATTTGCTCAAGCAAATTGCACCGTTCGAACCGACTTTCCACCTGAATCAGGAAGTCACCGGTGTCGAAAGACGGGAAGACGGCCGCTTTAATCTGGAAACCTCCGCCGGCACCCTCTTCATCACCAAGACCATCTTTATTGCGGCCGGCGTCGGTTCGTTCCAGCCACGTACCCTGAAAGTGGAAGGTATCGAACAGTTCGAAGGCACGCAGTTGTTCTATCGCGTCAAGAACCCAGCGAGTTTCCATGGCAAGAATATCGTGATCTGCGGCGGCGGCGACTCCGCGCTGGACTGGGCGTTGAATCTGATCGGCAAGGCCGAATCGGTGGTTTTGATTCATCGCCGCGAAGACTTCCGCGCCGCGCCAGCCTCGGTTGCAAAGATGAAGCAACTATGCGAAGACTACGAAATGCAATTTTTGGTAGGGCAAATCACCGGCATGGAAACCAAAGACGACAAGCTGTCGGAAATCAAGGTCACCTGTGCCGATGGTGTGACCCGCCGCCTGCCGCTGGATGATTTATTGGTGTTTTTCGGCCTGTCGCCGAAACTCGGGCCGATTGCCGAATGGGGTCTGGATATCGAGCGCAAGCAACTCAAAGTGGTCGATACTGAAAAATTCGAAACCAACGTACCCGGCATTTTTGCGGTCGGCGATATCAATACCTATCCGGGCAAGAAAAAATTGATCCTGTCCGGCTTCCACGAAGCCGCACTCGCTGCGTTCGGCGCTGCGCCGTACATCTTCCCCGAGAAGAAAATCCACATGCAGTACACCACCACATCGCCGAAGTTGCACAAAATCCTCGGTGTCGAAAGCCCGATTTTCGACTGATTACCGTTTATTCAAGCTGGATTTGAATGGCCCTATAGCGCAAAGATTGTCTGCGCTATAGGGCCATTTTGCTTGGGAACGACTGTCATGCAACCAGCCGGTGGCAAGCGCAGTGGAATAAATATACTACAATAGGTATTTTTAAGTTACGCAATAAAATATTGCGGCGATGACATATAAATTTACCATACCCCCTATAATTTTTATAAAAATGGAGCTGATAGCGCTTTTTGTGGCGCTATTCAATACCTGTTGTACGCCAGCCTACCAACTAGATTCGCGCTCCGGTGTCGCACTGATCTTGTGGATGGCAAGGTCGGCACCATCGAATTCCTGCTCCGGATCAAGCCGGATGCCGACGACCTTCCTTAACACCCAGTAAATAACCAGCCCGCTGACAAAACCGATGCCAATTCCCATCAAGGTGCCGAGCAGTTGCGACAGGATTGAGACACCGCCCCGCCCGCCCAGCGATTGCAATCCAAAAATACCCGCGGCCAGACCACCCCATGCGCCGCACAAACCATGCAGTGGCCAGACGCCCAGCACATCATCGATTTTCCATTTGTTTTGGGTCAACGTAAACATCCAGACAAAAATCCAGCCTGCGATGCCGCCAGTCACCAGCGCCCCCAAAGGATGCATCAAGTCCGAACCTGCGCAAACGGCAACCAGTCCGGCCAACGGACCGTTATATGCAAAACCCGGATCGTTTTTGCCCAGCAGCAAAGTTACCAAAGTACCGCCCACCATCGCCATCAGTGAATTGATTGCCACCAGTCCGTTCATCTGGTCCAGGGTTTGCGCGCTCATCACATTGAAACCGAACCAGCCGATAGTCAAAATCCAGGCTCCCAGCGCCAGAAACGGAATGCTGGAGGGCGGATGCGCAGAGATTGCACCATCCTTCCCATAACGCCCCCGGCGCGCGCCGAGCAACAAGACCGCCGGCAACGCCACCCAGCCGCCAACCGCGTGCACTACGACTGAACCAGCGAAATCATGGAATTCGTAAGAAAACATCAGCTTCAGCCACGCCTGAATGCCGAAACGATGATTCCAGACAATGCCCTCAAAGAACGGATAGACCAAGCCGACAAGCAAAGCAGTGGCAACCAGCTGTGGATAAAATTTGGCACGCTCTGCAATACCGCCCGAAATAATCGCTGGAATTGCGGCAGCAAAGGTCAACAGAAAGAAAAACTTAACCAGATCAAAGCCGTTCCTGGCCGAAAGCACTTCTGCACTACTGAAAAAATTGACGCCATAGGCGACGCTGTAACCTACGAAAAAATAAGCAATGGTTGAAATCGCGAAATCAGCTAATATTTTCACTAACGCGTTAACCTGATTTTTCTTGCGAACGGTTCCCAGTTCCAGAAAGGCAAAACCAGCATGCATCGCCAAAATCATGATGGCCCCAAGTAAGACAAATAATGCGTTGGCGCCATATGCATGAGCATCCATATAAAAACTCCCCATTAAAGTGCATAAAAAAATATTTATGTAGCTATGAAGCAATAAACATTCCATTTTTATAAATTGAATAAGCTATTGATTTAACGCGACTAAAGTTGATGCATAATCATAAGAGACATTTTTATACCAACATAATGCACTGATAATGTGCAGATAAAATCACCAAAATGATTCCGTGGCTTGAGCCAGATGACCCATTTCCGGACGTAACTACTGCCCTTACAGCAGAAGAAGGTGCGGCCGGCCTGCTCGCGGCTGGCGCGGATTTGTCGCCGCGACGTCTGCTGGACGCTTACCGGGGCGGGATCTTCCCGTGGTTTTCGGAGGGGCAACCGATCCTATGGTGGAGTACCGATCCGCGCATGGTGTTAGCGACTGAAAGTTTCAATATTTCCCGCAGCCTCCAAAAAACGCTCAAAAAAATCGACCGTGAGATACAAGCCGGCAGGCGCTGGGAGATTCGCTTCGACCACGCTTTTGAAGCAGTCATGCGAGCCTGTGCTGCACCGCGCAAGGATGGGCCAGGCACCTGGATTTCGGAGGAAATTATCTACGGTTATGGCGCCTTGCACCGCCAGGGTTATGCGCACTCATCCGAATTATGGCTGGACGGTCAACTAGTCGGCGGTGCTTATGGGGTGTGCATCGGACGTATGTTTTACGGCGAATCGATGTTCGCGCGGGTAACCGACGGCTCCAAGATCGCGCTCGCCTACCTGCTGCATTTCCTGAGAAAAAACGGCGTCTCGATGATAGACTGCCAGCAAGAAACAGCGCATCTGGCTTCACTTGGCGCAGCGCCGATACCCAGAGCAGCATTCATCGCCCGACTTAAGGAATTAACCGTGCAGCCGCCGATTGCAATATGGACGCCGATCGGATTGCTTGATATCGCAGCCGCCCCTGATACCGCAAAGAGCAACCAGACACCCTCTTTACCGACGCTGGAAAACGCATGACACACCCTAAGGAGTTGCCGTTTTCTACCTTGCAATTCTATGCAACGGCGCCTTATCCATGCAGTTATCTGGAGCATCGTCAAGCCCGTTCGCAGGTCGCTACGCCTTCGCATCTGATCAACGCGGATGTATATTCGCAACTGGTTAAAAATGGCTTTCGGCGCAGCGGGGTTTTCACCTATCGGCCCAATTGCGACGGCTGCCGGGCTTGCATTCCGGTACGGATACGGGCGCTGGAATTTACCCCCAAACGCAGCCAGCGACGAGCTTGGGCCAAGCATCGACATCTGAGTGCCTGGATCACCGATCTGGCATACGCGCCCGAGCACTACGACCTGTATCTGCGTTACCAAACGACACGACACGCTGGCGGCGGCATGGACCAGGACAGTCGCGACCAGTATGCGCAATTCCTGCTGCAAAGTAAGGTCAACACCCGGCTGGTCGAATTCCGCGAGGCAGACGGCACGCTATGCATGGTCAGCATCATTGACGTGCTCGACGACGGCCTGTCCTCGGTCTATACCTTCTATGAACCGGACCGGCGGGACACCTCTTACGGCACCTACAACGTGCTATGGCAAATCGAGCAAGCCAGGCAACTGGGGCTGGCATATATTTATTTAGGCTATTGGATTCAGGAAAGCCGAAAAATGGCTTACAAGATCAATTTCCAACCGTTGGAAGCGCTGCAGCAGGGAAAATGGGAACTGTTTGAACAACGGCCGCGCTAAAATACGCGCCAATCCATCCAAGTCTTCCTGCCCCATGCCTGACAAAATTCTGTATGCCCTCGCCCGCCCGCTGTTGTTCTCGCTTGATCCCGAAACCGCACACAAGCTGACACTATCCTGGCTGAAACGCGCTGCCGCCCTCGGCATCACCAAAATGCTCACCAAGCCGCAGTCTGCCCCAAAGAACGTGATGGGAATCACTTTCGCCAATCCGGTCGGCCTGGCAGCCGGATTGGATAAGGACGGCGCCTGTATCGACGGCTTGGCGGCGCTGGGCTTCGGCTCAATCGAAATCGGCACGGTCACGCCGCGCGCTCAGCACGGCAACCCGAAACCGCGCATGTTTCGCCTGCCGGCGGCGCGCGCCATCATCAACCGCATGGGCTTCAATAATAGCGGCGTGGATGCGTTCGTCTCGAATGTACAGGCATCGAAGTTCTATCAAAACAAGGAGGGCGTGCTTGGGCTGAACATCGGCAAAAACGCCGATACGCCAATCGAACGCGCCGCCGAGGATTATCTGTATTGCTTACGAAAAGTCTATCCCTACGCCAGTTATGTCACCGTCAACATTTCTTCGCCCAATACCAAAAACCTGCGCCAGTTGCAAGACGCCAGCGAACTCGACGCGTTGCTCTCACAACTGAAACAGGAGCAACAGCGCTTGGCTGACCAGCATCAGCGCTACGTCCCGATCGCACTCAAAATTGCGCCCGATATCGATAGCGAACAAATCAAAACCATCGCGCAAGCATTGCTGCGGCACCGGATCGATGGCGTCATTGCCACCAACACCACCATCGCGCGCGACGCAGTCAAAGGCATGCAACATGGCGAAGAAGCCGGCGGCCTGTCCGGCGCACCGGTATTTGCGCTGTCCAACAATGTGATCCGGGCGCTGAAGGCTGAATTGGGTGACGCGCTACCGATCATCGGCGTTGGCGGTATTTTTTCGGGCCAGGATGCCCAGGAAAAAATAGACGCTGGGGCCGCGTTGGTACAGATATACAGCGGCCTGATTTATCGCGGCCCGGCGCTGGTGCGCGAGTGTGTTGCCGCGCTGCGTCAATGAACTGATCATGAAATTGGATTAAGTTAAATTATACTAATATGTGTATTTTAATTACACGCATATAGAATATGCGGCAAATATGTTTTTATACATATACTCCCGTATAAATTTAATTAAATAATTAATTCACTGGTAGAATGAAATAGGCAATTCTTCCGAATTTTGTGTGCATCCCCAACAATTAATCATAACCATCCATAAAAAAACCCGCCGTAGCGGGTTTTTTTAAGGCACTAAATTTAAAGCACTAAATGCCTTACTGCACATTCACAGTGTCAGCAACATCACTGAAATCGGCAATCTTGTCAAAATTCATGTAGCGATAAATATCGGCTGCGTTCTTGGCGAGCACGCCGATATTTGCCATGTACTCTTCCTTGGTCGGAATCTTGCCAAGCATGGCGCAGACTGCCGCCAGTTCAGCTGAACCAAGATAAACCTGGCTATCGATACCGAGACGGTTCGGGAAGTTGCGGGTCGAAGTCGAAATCGCAGTCGAACCCTTGCGCACCTGCGCCTGGTTGCCCATACACAGTGAACAACCCGGCATTTCCATACGTGCGCCGGTGCTGCCAAGAACGCCATAATGGCCTTCGGAGACCAGTACTTGCTGATCCATTTTGGTTGGCGGAGCAATCCATAAGCGCACTGGCAAATCGGACTTGTTTTCGAGCAGCTTGGAGGCAGCGCGGAAATGCCCGATGTTGGTCATGCAGGAACCAATGAACACTTCGTCGATTTTGTTGCCGGAAACTTCGGACAACATTTTGACATCATCCGGATCGTTCGGGCAGGCAACCACAGGCTCATGAATGTCGGCCAAGTCGATTTCGATGACGGCAGCGTATTCAGCATCAGCATCAGGCGCCAGCAATTCTGGCTTGGCAATCCAGGCTTCCATCGCCTGAATGCGGCGTTCCAGCGTGCGCTTGTCCTGGTAATTATTAGCGATCATCCATTTCATCAACGTGATGTTGGAAGTCATGTATTCAATGATCGGCTCTTTATCCAGATGCACCGTGCAGCCGGCAGCAGAGCGTTCGGCAGAAGCGTCGGACAACTCGAATGCCTGCTCGATTTTCAATTTCGGCAAACCTTCAATTTCCAGAATGCGACCAGAGAAAACGTTTTGCTTGCCTTGCTTCTCAACTGTCAGCAGGCCCTTGCGGATTGCATACAGCGGAATTGCATTGACCAGATCGCGCAGTGTCACGCCAGGCTGCATTACGCCCTTGAAGCGGATCAATACCGATTCCGGCATGTCCAGCGGCATCACGCCGGTTGCTGCGGCAAATGCGACCAAGCCTGAGCCGGCCGGGAACGAGATACCGATTGGAAACCGGGTATGCGAATCGCCGCCAGTGCCGACGGTATCAGGCAACAGCAAGCGATTGAGCCACGAGTGAATGATGCCGTCGCCCGGACGCAGCGTCACGCCGCCACGGTTGGAAATGAATTTCGGCAGTTCATGATGGGTCTTGACGTCAACTGGCTTTGGATATGCTGCGGTATGGCAGAACGACTGCATCACCATGTCGGCAGAGAAGCCGAGGCAGGCCAAGTCTTTGAGTTCGTCGCGTGTCATCGGGCCGGTCGTATCTTGCGATCCGACGGTCGTCATTTTTGGCTCGCAGTAGGTGCCTGGGCGTACGCCACGGCCTTCTGGCAAGCCGCAAGCGCGCCCTACCATTTTTTGCGCCAGCGTGAAGCCTTTGCTGGAATCTGCAGGATTGGTTGGCAGGCAGAACAAAGTGCTAGGCGCCAAGCCCAACGCTTCACGTGCGCGCGCTGTCAGGCCACGACCGATGATCAACGGGATACGGCCGCCGGCGCGTACTTCATCAAAAATTACCGGGGATTTAACGGTGAACTCAGAAATCACTTCACCGTTTTTCAGTGCTTTGCCTTCAAACGGACGCAGTTCAATTACATCGCCCATGTCCATTTTAGACACGTCGAGTTCGATCGGCAGCGCGCCGGCATCTTCCATCGTGTTGTAGAAAATCGGTGCAATTTTATTACCAAGGCAGAAACCACCGAAGCGTTTGTTCGGTACGAATGGAATGTCTTTGCCAGTAAACCAGAGTACTGAATTGGTCGCTGATTTGCGCGAGGAACCGGTACCCACTACATCACCCACGTAAGCGACTATGTTGCCCTTAGCCTTAAGCGCTTCGATCTGTTTGACCGAGCCGACCTTGCCTGGTTCGTCAGCGACGATACCTGGGCGTGCGTTTTTCAGCATCGCCAACGCATGTAATGGGATATCCGGACGGCTCCATGCGTCTGGCGCAGGAGACAAATCATCGGTATTGGTTTCGCCAGTGACCTTAAACACGGTCAAGGTCAGGCTTTGCGGCACTTCTGGACGGGAGGTAAACCATTCGGCATCAGCCCATGATTGCAATACGGCCTTTGCATTGGCGTTGCCCTGATCAGCCAGTTCCTTGACGTCGTGGAAATAGTCGAACATCAACAAGGTTTTTTTCAAACCCTCGGCGGCGATACTACCGACCACAGGGTCGGCCAGCAGATTAATCATCGGCGTAATGTTGAAGCCGCCCAGCATCGTACCCAGTAATTCGGTAGCGGTTTCACGCGAAATCAATGAACAGCTTTCCTCGCCTTTTGCAACTTGCTCCAGGAATGCAGCCTTGACCTTGGCGGCATCATCCACGCCAGCCGGAACACGGTAGGTAATAAGTTCGACCAAGGCTTCCGCTTCGCCCTGCGGCGGATTTTTGAGCAGGCCGATCAGTTCTTCAGTCTGCTGTGTCGACAGCGGCAGGGGCGGAATACCGAGGGCAGCGCGTTCAGCGACATGTTGGCGATAGGCTTCTAGCATGGCAAATCCTCACAGGTTGGTTAGTTGTGGCGCAAAGTGCTTGGAGCGCCGGGAAATAATAAATTCTGGTCGATTTAGCAATCAATTGTGGCAAGCCGTAAATCAACTCTTATATATTATATCTTTTACTTGAGTCACTGCGTCACTTTCCCAGGGTGCGTTATCCCGGCGCAAGCGAAGTATGCAAAAAAACAACTTTATTCTGCCCGCAATGACTCACGGCCCGGAAACATTTCCCACTTGTGTGCATAGCAGGCTGCCGGCCCATTTACCTGGAAAGAATAGACGGGTGAACACATGGCAATCGCTACCATACCAGCACGAACGGAATTGAGATGTAATTATGTTATGCGGCAGGACGCAAAATGTGGCAATACACCACGCGCGCATTTCAAACAGAAGTTATATGGAATTTTAAAAAATGTTATCCGATGCCCGACTGATATGATTTTAAGCAGTTCTGCTTACCTACTTAACATATCAGCCGGGGGATATATTGGCGTCCCCAAGGGGATTCGAACCCCTGTACTCACCGTGAAAGGGTGATGTCCTAGGCCTCTAGACGATGGGGACAGTGACCTGTCCATAATACTTGGCTTACTTAACTTACTTGATGCCTAGCATTTAAAATTTAAATCTGAGCCGTGTCAGATTTATTTATGCTGGCGTCCCCAAGGGGATTCGAACCCCTGTACTCACCGTGAAAGGGTGATGTCCTAGGCCTCTAGACGATGGGGACCCTAAGTTGCAACTTGCACTGCTTTTCCGCTGGTGGAGGTAAGCGGGATCGAACCGCTGACCTCTTGCATGCCATGCAAGCGCTCTCCCAGCTGAGCTATACCCCCCTTGCGAAGAACGAAATTATAGCAAGCTTCGTTACCGCGTGTAAATCATCTTTTCGAAAATACTAAATATATTTCGCCATGCGCGCCAAAACTATTTCACGGCCAAACAATGCAATGACAGCGTCGATCGATGGCGTGTGCAACTGCCCGGTCAACAACAAGCGCAAAGGCATAGCCATCTGCGGCATTTTCAGTTTGTGTGCAGCCAGCACTTCTTTCAGCATGGCTGACAGCGCTTCTTTTTTCCACTCGACGGTTTGACAGCGCATGGCAAAATCCTGCAGCGCAGGCTTGGATAATTCGTTCAAATGCTGTGCAAGCAAATCTGCAGTGGGCTCAGGTGTTCGATAAAACAGCATTGCTGCAGCGGCCAGTTCATTGATGGTATTGGCGCGCTCTTTCATCAATGCGATCACCGCCTGCAGATCCGGCGCATTGACGAAATCCGCTCCGTCCTTTTCCATTAAAGGTTTGACCAAACCTTCCAGGCGAGCATTGTCTGCCAGCTTGATGTAATGATTGTTCAACCAGGCCAATTTTTCCGGATTGAATTGCGCAGGCGACTTGGATAGATGATCGAGGTCAAACCATGCACAAAATTGCTCCATCGAGAAAACCTCGTCATCACCATGACTCCAGCCCAGGCGAGCCAGATAATTCAACATCGCTTCGGGCAAATATCCTTGTGCCGGATAATCCATCACACTGACCGCACCATGCCGCTTCGATAGCTTTTCGCCATCGGAACCGAGAATCATCGGTACGTGGCCATACAGTGGCAGGGTTGCTCCTAGCGCTTTCAGAATATTAATCTGACGCGGCGTGTTATTGACATGATCATCGCCACGGATGACATGCGTAATCTGCATATCCCAATCATCGATCACTACGCAAAAATTATAGGTCGGCGTGCCATCCGGGCGGGCAATCACCAAATCGTCCATTTCGCGGTTGGAGATGGTAATCGTGCCTTTGACGACATCATCCCAACTCACATCGCCATCCTGCGGATTTTTGAAGCGCACCACGGGCTTGCGATCAGATGGAATAGCGGGCAATGTCTTGCCTGCTTCAGGACGCCAGGTGCCGTCGTAACGCGGCTTCTCACCGGCAGCGCGCATGCGCTCACGCATGGCTTCGACTTCTTCCGGGGATGAATAGCAATAATATGCGGTGCCTGCGGCAAGCATTTGCGCCACGACTGCACGATAGCGATCCATCCTCTGCATCTGATAGAAAGGACCTTCGTCATGGGACAAGCCCAGCCAGTTCATGCCCTGCAAAATTGCTTCGACTGCCTCTGGCGTGGATCGCTCCAGATCGGTATCTTCGATGCGCAAGATGAAAGTGCCGCCAAAATGACGGGCATAAGCCCACGAAAAAAGCGCGGTGCGGGCGCCGCCAAGGTGTAGATAACCGGTTGGGCTGGGAGCAAAACGAGTGCGAACGATCATGGCAATAAAAACGGCCTTGGTTGACCAAAGCCGTGATGGCGTTAAAGGCTTATTTTACCGCGTTGCATAACCGCTGCGGTACTTGTGCTTTTTTGTAATTTGCACTCAGGCGGCCCTGAGTGATTTTGAAACGCTGCCGTCAAGCAAATGTGGTTCCGCAATGAATCTTTGCTTGCCTGTTAGTAAAATAAAGTGCTTGCCGGTACAGCGCGCCAGCAAGGTCATATCGACACGTTGCGCTACCGCATGCCCCATTTGCGTAGTGCCAGAACGCGACAGCAGGAAAGGAATGCCCATCTGGGCACCTTTTATCACCATTTCCGAAGTCAGGCGGCCGGTTGTATAAAAAACTTTATCATCACCGTTAATGCCGTCCAGCCACATTTTTCCCGCAATTGCATCCACCGCGTTATGGCGGCCGACATCTTCGATGAAATACAGTAATTCACCCGTAGCATCAAATAACGCGCACCCGTGTACCGAACCCGTCTGTTTGTAAATTGATGCCTGGGTACGGATCAGATCAACGATCCTGTAGAGCGTTGACTGCTTCAACTTGGCATCCACAGGCAGCGTGATGGTATCGACTTCGTCCATCAGTCCGCCAAACATGGAACCTTGCCCACAACCGGTGGTAATGACGCGTTTGGCGGTGCGCTCCTCGATGTAATCGACGCCGTGGTGCGTGGTAACTGCCACAGCATCCACATCCCAGTCCACTTGCACGGCTGCGATCTCTGCAATCGTTTTTACCAAGCGCTGATTGCGCAAATAACCCAGTATCAATGCCTCTGGCGCGTCACCCAAAGTCATCAGAGTCACCAACTCGCGATTGTCCAGATAGACCGTCAAAGGCCGCTCGGCCGGAATTTCTATAGTCGAAGCACGTCCCTGCTCATCCAGTACGTCCACCGGATAAGTCAGCACTGCGTGTGCATTGGAAAGAATTGGCCCTGTAGTCATGGAAACATCCTCATCTGGTGGCGATATTTGGTCAGTATTAATGACAAGCCACCATGCTTATTTTTTTACTGCAGCCGCAGCATCGGTTGCAACTGGCAATCCTGCAGGTGCGGCAGCTGGGCTTGCTGCCATTGGGCTTACGACAGCGGGACTTGCAACATCATAAGGTCCGGGGTCCGAACAGGCTGGCACCGCTTCAGCGGGTTGCGCTGTTGCGCTTTTTTCCTGCAGGTAACGGGCAACAACTTTATCTTGTGATAAGCATAATTTATACGCAGCCACTTTGGAGGTCCAGGCATCTTTGGCCTTGGCTTCTGCCGCCTTGGCGGCGGCATCTTCACTTATTGGCGGCAACTTGGCAGCAGCCAAGCCAGTTGCCATCAAGCCCAACATCATACAAATAAATTTATTCATGCCTGCCCCACCATGTGCGTTATACATTGGCCTTTTTGGCTGTTTCAGTGTGCGGTTCGGGTGAACGATTCCGCGCCACTTTTCCAGACTGGATGTCGTCATACCATAAATCATGATGTTCCTTGGCCCATGCATCATCCACATAACCGGTACGCATTGCCTTATAGGCACCGTCCATCCCCAAGGTGCCAAGGTAAATATGGCCGAGAATCATGCTGATGGCTAATACCGCTGCAACAATATGAACAATACTGGCTATCTGCATATTTCCGCGTGTGTACAACAAACCGGGGACCAGCATATCCAACACAAAACCCGAGGCGCTCATAATCAAGCCGAACACCACCACAGCGCCCCAGAACATGACTTTTTCACCCGCGTTGAATTTACCGGCGCTGACGTGCTTGCCGCTCAACAAACCGCCAAGCTGTACAAACCAGTTCAGATCGCCTTTCCCCGGTAAATTGTCTTTTACGTAAATGACAAAAAACACGACTATCGAGCAAGTAAATACCGGGCCCACAAAATTGTGGATATTTTTAAAGGCAAATGACAGCCAGCCAAACAGCGTCAGCCCGAACACCGGCAACAGCACGTACTTGCCAAACAACATGGTGCCGCCGGTGAGTGCCAGCACCACGAAACTAATTGCCGTGGTCCAGTGCGACAAACGCTCGACCGAAGTGAAGCGCTCTATCAATCGTCCGGTGGCGCTACCTTTCAGCTTAATTTGCCCCTTGATCAGATACATCGCAGCCAGCACCAGCAGCACGGCTATCAATAGCCAGCCGCCAATATTGGTGAGCGGGCCATTGCGATATTGCCGCCATGCCTCGCCGGCCGTAGTAGCCCGGGCCTGTCCCGGAAACTGCGCCTTCGGCTGTATCAGCACGCTCGCCTCCAGTGCGGGCAGGCTGGAATAATTTGGCGTACCAGAATTTACGATGCGATAGGTCGGCGCCAGATTGCCGGGCTGGCTTTGGCTGCGTTCGGCCTGATTCTGTTGCAGAATATCAATTGACTCAACATTCGGCGCTGCCTGACTGGATTGGCTGGCAGCCACTGGCGGCACGCCCTGTGCCGCCACGCCGATCCAGCCGGACAATAGGTAAAAACCCAATATCAAGCTACCAAATTTCGTTTTCATATTGTCTCCACTTGCCGGCTTGCCAGCGCCATCAATTCATTCGAACGTATTCGTTTTGATTTTGACCGCGTGTATGAATTTGTTTTTCCCAGCTTTCCTTGTCGCCGGGAGTCCAGCCACCGGCGACAAAGCCATTCTTTGCGCCCTGCCAGGACTTGCCGTCAGACTTGACGGTAGACCCGGTTAGCGATTGATCTCTTTCGCTGCAAGCTATTAATACCAGAGCGCTCAGGGATACCAAAAGAAAGCGGATCATGATTTATTCTCCACCGGCGCTTTTGCTTCAGGATGCGGGGCGCGACCGTAGGCCGTCCCCCAGCCCCACACTTCGCTGCCGGCGCCGCGCTGGACTACGCGATTACGGAAAATATCGGCAATCACATCGCCGTCACCACCCAGCAAGGCTTTGGTAGAACACATTTCTGCGCAGGCTGGTAGCTTGCCTTCAGACAAACGATTGCGGCCGTATTTTTCAAACTCCGCCTCTGAGCCGTCTTCCTCAGGGCCGCCGGCGCAGAAAGTGCATTTATCCATCTTGCCGCGCAAACCGAAAGTCCCGTTGGAAGGAAATTGCGGCGCACCAAACGGGCAAGCGTAAGAGCAATACCCGCAACCGATGCAAACATCCTTGTCATGCAACACCACGCCTTCATCGGTGCGGTAAAAACAATCCACCGGACACACCGCCATGCAGGGAGCGTCCGAGCAATGCATGCACGCGACAGAAATGGATTTTTCCTGACCGACCACGCCATCATTAATGGTGACAACCCGGCGTCGATTCACGCCCCAAGGCACCTCATTCTCGTTTTTACAAGCAGTGACGCAGCCGTTACACTCGATGCAACGTTCGGCGTCGCAGATGAATTTCATTCGTGCCATTTAACTTTCCTCCCAATCGTTTCTACCGGCTTCACGCAACAAATTTTTCGATATTGCAGATGGTTGTCTTGCTTTCCTGCATCATCGTGACGGAGTCGTAGCCGTATGTGGTCGCCGTATTGACAGCTTCGCCGCGCACAATCGGCATTGCACCTTCTGGGTAATATTCTTTCAAATCCTTGCCTTGCCACCAACCCGAGAAATGAAATGGAATAAACGCGGTTTCGGCATTAACGCGCGGCGTGACCTGCGCCTTGACCTTGATGCGGGCCCCGGTTGGCGTTGAAACGATCACGTATTCGCCGTTGCGAATGCCCCGGTCGGCAGCAGCCTTCGGATTCAATTCGACAAAGGCGTCTTGTTGCAATTCTGCCAGCCAAGGGTTGGAGCGGGTTTCCTCGCCACCGCCCTCATATTCGACCAGTCGGCCTGAAGTAAGAATGATCGGGAATTTTTCGTATAGCTTCTCCGCAACATTCTTGTCCTGGATCGACTTGTAAAGTGTCGGTAAGCGCCAGAATGATTTTTTATCGTCGTGGGTCGGATATTTCGCCACCAGATCGGGCCGTGTTCCATACAGCGGCTCGCGATGTTTCGGTACCGGATCAGGAAAATTCCACACCACTGCACGCGCCTTGGCATTGCCAAATGGATGGCAGCCATGATTTTTCATCACCACGCGCTGAATCCCGCCGGACAAATCAGTCTTCCAGTTCTTGCCTTCTGCAGCGGTTTTCTCAGCATCAGTCAATTCATTCCACCAGCCCAGTTTTTTCAGCAGCACATGATCGAATTCCGGGTATCCGGTGGTGATATCGGCACCTTTCGAATACGAGCCGTCTTCAGCCAGCAAATTCACGCCATCTTTTTCAACGCCAAAATTGGCGCGGAAATTGCCGCCGCCATCCATCACATGCTTCGAGGTGTCGTACAGGTTGGAGGTGCCCGGATGCTTGAGTTCAGGCGTGCCATAGCAAGGCCACGGCAAACCGAAATAATCTCCGGTCAAGTCATATCCGGTGGCGGCATCCTTACCGCCTCTGCATTTCAAGGTTTTGACATCGAACAGATGCATGTTACGCATGTGCGCTTTCAGCCGCTCCGGCGACTGGCCGGTGTAGCCAATTGTCCAACTGCCGCGGTTAATCTCGCGCAACATGTCCTCCGGTTCCGGTTCCATCATGCCGCCCTTGCCTGGGACCAATTTGATCTTGGCGACCAGTTCTTTGCCGAAACCGAGCTTTTGCGCCAACTGGTACATGATCATCTGATCGGTACGCGACTCGAACAAAGGTTCAATGACTTTTTCGCGCCATTGCAGCGATCGATTGGACGCGGTGACGGAACCCGAGGTTTCAAACTGGGTCGCCGCAGGCAGCAAATACACGGCGCGGTTGGGATTGAGTTCCTGTCCATCCACTTTCATGGCGGCCATGGCTGCTGTTGCCGATGGATAAGGATCGACTACCACCAGCAAGTCCAGCTTATCGAATGCTGTCTTCATCTCCAGGCCGCGGGTTTGGGAGTTCGGCGCATGGCCCCAGAACACCATCGCCTTGACGTTGTTTTCCTGGTCTATAAACTCATTTTTTTCCAGCACGGCATCGATCCAGCGCGACACGGTAGTGCCGGATTTCTCCATCATTTCCTGCGATGCAAACTGCTTTTTAACCCATTCGTAATCCACGCCCCACACTGCGCACCAGTGCTTCCAGGAACCGGTTGCCAGGCCATAGTAGCCCGGCAAAGAGTCAGGATTTGGCCCGACGTCAGTTGCGCCCTGCACATTATCGTGACCACGAAAGATGTTGGTGCCGCCGCCCGATTTACCGACATTGCCCAGCGCTAGTTGCAAGATACAGGACAGGCGCACCATTGCATTGCCGATAGTGTGCTGGGTTTGACCCATGCACCAGACCACGGTTGAAGGACGATTTTTGGCCAGGGTTTCTGCGACCTTGAAGACTTCGGCTTCGGTCGCGCCACACGCTTCTTCCACTTTTTCAGGGGTCCAGGTCAGCGCTTCTTCCTTGACCTTGTCCATGCCGTAGACGCGATTGTTAATGTATTCCTGATCTTCCCAGCCGTTCTGGAAGATGTGATACAGCATTCCATACAAGAATGGGATATCGGACCCGGAGCGAATCCGTACGTATTGATGTGCCTTGGCTGCAGTACGGGTAAAACGCGGATCGACCACGATCACCTTGCAGCCGGTTTCTTTCGCGTGCAGCAAATGCAGCATCGATACCGGATGCGCCTCGGCAGCATTGGAGCCGATATACATCGCTGCCTTCGAATTCTGCATGTCGTTGTAGCTATTCGTCATCGCGCCATAACCCCAGGTGTTGGCAACACCTGCGACCGTAGTCGAATGGCAAATGCGCGCCTGGTGATCGCAATTATTGCTACCGAAGAAGGATACGAATTTGCGCAGCAAGGCGGACTGTTCGTTGTTGTGTTTGGACGATCCCACCCAGAACACCGAATCCGGGCCGCTGACTTTGCGGATATCCAGCATTTTGGCGGAAATTTCGTCCAGCGCCTGATCCCAGCTGATGCGTTGATACTTGCCGTTGACCAGCTTCATCGGATATTTCAGCCGATACTCGCCGCGACCGTGGTCGCGTAGTGCAGCGCCTTTGGCACAATGCGCGCCCAGATTGATCGGCGAGTCGAAGACTGGTTCCTGGCGAATCCAGATGCCGTTTTGCACCACCGCGTCCACTGCGCAACCGACCGAGCAATGCGTGCATACCGTGCGTTTTACTTCGATCTTGGGACCGGTTGCTTTGCCTTCAACAGCCGCCCTGGCTTTTTGTATCAAGCCCAATTGCGCG
Source organism: Gelidimonas diazotrophica (assembly GCF_055694025.1). NCBI lineage: Bacteria > Pseudomonadati > Pseudomonadota > Betaproteobacteria > Burkholderiales > Oxalobacteraceae > Gelidimonas > Gelidimonas diazotrophica. The sequence goes on along the minus strand of NZ_CM146349.1, from coordinate 1,353,612 downwards.
GCGGCGATCCCGGCTCCGACGCCGATGCCGGAACGTTTCAGGAACAGCCGGCGATCCATTGTCGGTAGCGCACGCGACAAGCTCGCGGCAAGACTTGATGTAAAACGGCTGCGCGAACGCTGACCGGCGTCGCTTTTGCGAGTCAACAGCATGTTGTCACCTCAGTATTCAGTATTAAATAGTGGTAGTGCGGTAGTATTTTTTGACGTGCTCTGTCAGTCGATAACCAGTGCCAGCAGGTTCGGCAACGACGACATCCAGCGCTTTTCCAGCAGGAACGGTGCTTACCACCTTGGCCGCGACACCAGCCGCAACAGCCAAGCCGAGCCCGGAAAAAAATGTCCGGCGTGCGATTTTGTTTGTATCCGCCATTACTGTCTCCTTAATACAGGGTGGGAATCCTGATTTTTTTTATGCGCCAAGCGTGAATTATGGCTTGACTGCTTATTGCCTTGTATCTTATGTAAATTATTACAATAGTTCAACGGACAATTGCAATATGGTCTCGACATACCGGCATCAAATTTTGCAGAAACTGCTTCACGTAAGTGTTCTCATGCCTGCCATGCCATTTTTCGAAACTAAAAAAATGATGGAGTATCATAAAAAATAGTGCATTTACCGCATGTTTTTATTGTGTAAATAAAAATACTCTAGAATAGTATACATAATTTCAAAAATCGTCTCGACGCAAAAGTTGGCCATATGCATACCATCAGGAAACGCCAATTGCAGATGGAAACTTAATCCATATCAAAGGCCTGCGTCTCCACTTCAAAAAACGTCCGTGCCAGGTTGGCTACTGCCGCGTACAGCCGGACGTGACGACTGGCATTGATTGCGGCGCATGCATCCAGCACCCAGGCTTGCATGTGGGTTGTGAAAAAGGTTTTTTGCGCTTGAATATTGGCGTGCAGAACATCGTCTGAGGCGATCAAATAACGCATCACTTCGCACAAGCTGGAAATGTGATCTTCGCTCTCGTTTACTGTAGCCACGCGCTCCAAACCCAGTTCAGCCAGATCGGTGCGTAACGCTGCCAAGGGCTTTTCCATCAAAAATCCGGACAGGTAATACGAACCGTACAACATCACTTCCGGCTTGCCGGTGCTGATGAACAGTTGATCGTATTCTTCCCGCACTTCTTCTGCCTTTGCACTTTTGCACGCAAGCACCAGCTCGGCCCAGGTTTGCTCCAACACACCCTCGCCCTCGGATTGCGCCGAACCTATGGTGTCGATCAGAGTTTGTGGCGGCGGCGCATAAAACAGCGTAGCCAGCAAACCATACAAATCCGCGCGGGCGGTTTCTTCGCTCTGATCCGGAGTTTCCAACTTCAATGATTCACTGGTGTTCATGCAATCTCCGGCTTAATGCGGGCGTTTCAAAGCAATTATTGAAGCCTCGTTTTTATTTTCCATCATGTCGATCACGCGGCATTCGGAACACATTTTGATGCGATCCAGATTGCCGGCGAAGGCACCGTGCGCCGACAATTTTGCCAGCATGTTGTCGATCATCTGCAGCGTGCCGAACGGGGTATTGCAGCGAATGCAATGGTAGGGTTGCGCTTCGTTCAATACCACTGCCTGTTTGGCTGCGTCGGTAAACAACAAGCGCGGCGATAGCGTAATTGCAGATTCGGGACAGGTTTTTTCGCACAAGCCGCACTGTACGCAATTTTTCTCGATAAAGCGCAGTTGCGGCAAATTCGGGTTATCCGTCAGCGCAGATTCAGGGCAAGCGCCAACGCAAGACATGCACAAGGTGCAGACATCCTTATTGACCATTACCGCGCCATACAACGCGCCGACCGGCAAAGCGATCTGTTCCACTTTAGCGGGCGCATGCCGGTGCAGATGCTCCAGCGCGAATTCCAGCGTAGTGCGCTTGTCGGCGGCCACATTGAAAGTGGCGCAAGTTTGCGACGTCTGGGCTGGCGTCAGTGCTTGCGCGTTCACGGCGATCTCAAGATCGGCGGCAGTTTTAGCGCGGATTAACTGCAAGTGGATACCCGCATATCCCAAACCGGACAGGATAGTTTGGGCAATTTCCATCTGCTGCTGCAACGCTTCCAGATATTGCGGCGCTTCTTCCTCCGTCACCAGCACGCTGATATGGGTTGCGCCGTAAGCAAACGCGGCCAGCCATACATCAATGCCGACGGCAGCAGTGTGGTGCAATTCGACCGGGATGATGCGCGCCGGAATGCCGCGCCCGCCGGCTTTCGCCAAACGGCCCACCTGTTCGACCAATGTTGCGCCCTGCCCCTTGCTGTGGAATAACAGTCCGGCTTGGCGGCCGCCGGCCTTGGCATACGTAGTCAACAACGTTTTCAGGCGCAGTCCCATGTCGGTGGCACGCGGATAGGCGTATGCCATTGCGCCGGACGGACAAACCGTGGTGCAAGCGCCGCAACCGGCGCACAGATTGGGATCGACCTTGACGTGATTGCCGTTGTGGCTGATAGCTTCGGCCGAGCAAATATCGATACAGGCGTTGCAACCGATTGTTTTATTGCGGCTATGGGCGCACAGCTTTTCCTTGTAGGTAAAAAATTTCGGCTTTTCGAACTGACCAATCATCGACGTCAGTTTCAGCGCATCTTCAAACTGGCGGGCGACATCTTGTCCTAGCGCGAAATATCCCTGCGGCAACTGATGGGCGCGCACTTGCGGCGTTTTGGATAAGTCGAATATCAGATCAAATTCGCCGCTACGGTCGTTGCCCGCTTTGATGTCGCCACGGGCAAAGTCGATTGCACCAATGGAACCGCACGCTTTGATGCAATCGCCGTGCGAGCGGCATTTGTCGAGATCGATCTGATAGGTCAGGTCAATCGCGCTTTCCGGGCACGCTTCGATGCAGGCATTGCAGCGAATGCAGGTTTCCAGATCGATCGGATTGTCTTGTTGCCAGCGCACTTTGAATGCGCCCAGCCAGCCGGAAATCGCGATTTGCTTGCCCGAAAAACTGGGAAAGCTGCGTTCGCCCAGCATTTGGGAATCGCTGCCGGAGGTCAACAACACGCTGACATCGACTTGCGCGCTGAGGCGCTGCGCCCACGGCAGCGCTTGATCGGCTGGCCCGATAATCAGCGTATGTCCGGCCGAATCGTAATTGACAATCGGCACCGGCTCCGGATCGGGCAAAGCGGCGGCGGCCAGCAATGCGGCCATTTTCGGCAATGCCGTTTTCGACTCCGCGCTCCAGCCGGCAGTTTCACGGATATTTACGAAGCAAATCGACGCCACGGTATTTTTTTGCTGTGCCAGTTCGGCAAACAGCGCACGCTCTTGGGTGCAGGCGACGACAACCTTATCCCCCCCGTCCACGCCGTCCAACACACCCAGAAATGCACCGATTTCACGCCGGCATAACTGGCTCGCCACCGGCAGCGCGCCGATGCCAAGCGCTGCGCCAAGTTGTGCGCCAGCCGCAACGTCCAGCGGCATGCTGTGGTTGCAGTTACAGATTTTGAATTCGGTCGTCATACAGTCTCGTTTTTAAGTGTTTCGACGGCAACCGGCAGCGCATCCGGCTGCTGCGCCAAAGCCGGCTGCGGATCTGCTTGAATATTTTCTTGTGGCAAGACTGGCGCGGGATTGTCCGCTGCGGACTCTGACTCCGTTGCGTCCTGCTCAAGTTCAGTCGCCTCGGGCGGATTTGCTGCAACCGACGCTTGTTCTTCCGCTTTGTCCAGCAATTGCGACACCGGTTTTGTAAAGAATTGCGCCGGATTGAGTGCGCTCCTGGCGTGACTTAACGCTTCCAGCATGCCGGGCGGCAGTGGATCGGGTTGACTGTAATCACCGATGTAAATATCGAGCCCATCCATGATGTTGAACTGCGGCAACGCAAACAGTTTCTTCATCGCGGAGCGCTTGACGCTCTCATCGACGCCTTTAGCCAAAAATGCGGTGTAATCGGATTCTGCGGTCAAGCCCTCGACATCGGCCAGCGTCGGCAACGGTTTGACTACCGCTGGCGCATCGGTTAGCGCCGGCGAGTTGTCTGCATCGGGCCCGACTGCAGGATCAATGGCGGCTGGCGCTGACGTCGCGTCAAGTTTGCGCTTGCTCCAGCGTGCGAAAAAATCATCGGCCGCCATCGCCCTTCCCTTCCGCCTGCGCCATCAGGTCAACGCCAGCGCCGCCTTCGAATGAAGGTTTTTTGCGTTTACGCTTGATTTCGGGCTGGTAATGTTCCTGCGTGAAACGGCTGAGTCGTTCGATGATCGCCGCCGATGCAGGCAAAGTATCGACCTGTTCGCCGCCATCCATCAGGCGCGCCGCCTCGTTGTAGGACAGCGTGACCGCTTTGGGCACAGCAATTTCCTGTGAGTCGATCTGCTCGATGCGCCACATGATGAACCAGCATGGCGTGGCGGAACTGATATTGAGGTAATAGCCCTCGCCTTCATCGCTGAACAGCTTGATGTCGAAACCGGGAAACAGCCAGCGCGTATCGCTGTCGTCATCCAGCAGACGGCGGGCGCTGCCGGGCGGCAAGGCGGCGCTGTCGAGTACTTCCAGCGGACGCCACTGGTGCGACTGCCAGCGATTATCGAGCGTCTTGCGCTGCATGATGACACTCACATCGATTGCTTGCGTCTCCATGTTCAGGCCTCATTTCAGTGCGATGGATCAAATCGATTCCAGCTGCGGTTGCAGCCGGATGATTTTTAGATTAAAGCATACTTAGCGATGTATTTTTAAAACATTACAGAAATAGTGCGGGAAGCAATGTATTTTTACCTATACTCCAAATATTATTAAGAAGCCGGCAACTATTCAAACTGCTGTGGTAGTACCACTACCCTCTCTCCCAGCCTCTCTCCCACAAGCGAATCGCATGGCGATTCGGGCACCAGAAAAAGCCATGCCGGGAGAGAGGAGCAAAAACTCCCTCTCCGCTTGCGGGAGAGGGAATTCAATCGTTCTTGATCACGATGCTAGGGAACTTGCTGCTCATGTCGCGCGCTCTTTCAGCCACGCCGACCGCGATCTTGCGGGCGATTTCCTTGTAGATCGCGGTCACCGGGCCATCCGGATCGGCTACCACGGTGGGCTTGCCGGAATCGGTCTGCTCGCGAATCGACATCGTCAGCGGCAACCCGCCGAGGAACGCAACGCCGTATTCCGAACACATTTTCTCGCCGCCGCCGGAGCCGAATATCGCTTCGGCGTGACCGCAGTTGGAGCAGATATGCGTGCTCATGTTTTCGACGATGCCGAGAATCGGAATCCCGACCTTCTCGAACATTTTCAGCCCCTTGCGCGCATCCAGCAACGCAATATCCTGCGGCGTGGTGACGATCACTGCGCCGGTCACCGGCACTTTTTGCGACAGCGTCAACTGGATATCGCCGGTGCCTGGTGGCATGTCGACGATCAGGTAATCGAGGTCGCGCCAGTTGGTCTGCTCCAACAATTGCTGCAGCGCTTGCGTAACCATCGGGCCGCGCCACACCATCGGCTCGTCGGGATCGATCATGAAACCGATCGAAGACACTTGCAGGCCGTAGTTTTCCAGCGGCTCCATGGTCTTGCCGTCCACTGTCTCCGGACGGCCGGAAATGCCCATCATCATCGGTTGCGAAGGGCCGTAGATATCGGCGTCCAGAATGCCGACCGACGCGCCTTCGGCGGCCAGCGCCAGCGCCAGATTGACGGCAGTGGTTGATTTGCCGACGCCGCCCTTGCCGGAGGCTACAGCAATGATGTTCTTGACATTCGGCATCAGCTTGACGCCGCGCTGCACCGAATGCGCAAGAATCTTGGTATACACATTGACGCTGACATTGCCCACGCCGGGAATGCCGCGCAGCGCGCCGATCACGCTTTTGCGGATCGCATCGATCTGGCTTTTGGCCGGATAACCGAGCTCGATATCGAGCGACACATCGGCACCGTCGAGCACAATATTCTTCGCCGATTTGGTGGCTACGAAGTCTTTATTCGTCGTGTTTGGGTCGACTACTCTCGACAGGACTTCCTTAACCGCTTCTACACTAATCTGCATACGTATCTCCATGATTGATGGGCAAGTCTAGCGCAAAACCGCAGGCGCTACAGCATGCCCCTATGCCCCACAGGCCTATTGCACTGTTAAAATGGCGCTTACTTCATATCAAAAGCGCACCAATTATGACCCGCAAGCTGTTCGTTACTACTGCCCTGCCTTACGCCAATGGCGCATTTCATATCGGTCACATCATGGAATACATCCAGGCCGACATCTGGGTCCGGTTTCAGCGCATGCAAGGCCACGAAGTGCACTTTGTCGGCGCGGACGACGCGCACGGCGCACCGATCATGATCGCGGCCGAAAAGGCCGGCGTCACGCCGCAGGCATTCGTCGCCAACATCGCGGCCGGACGCAAGCAATATCTGGACGGTTTCCATATCGCGTTCGACAACTGGCATTCGACCGACGGCCCGGAAAACCACGCATTATCGCGTGACATCTACCGCAAACTCAAGGCCGCCGGCTTCATCACCACCAAAACCATCGAACAGTTCTATGACCCGGTCAAGGAAATGTTCCTGCCGGACCGCTACATCAAGGGCGAATGCCCGAAATGCGGTGCCAAGGACCAATATGGCGATTCCTGCGAAGTCTGCAGCGCGGTCTATGCGCCGACTGACCTGAAAAATCCGTACTCGACGCTGACCGGCGCCACGCCGGTAATGAAATCGTCCGAACACTTCTTCTTCAAATTGTCCGACCAGCAATGTGTGGATTTCTTGCGCGAATGGGCGTTAGGCAACATGGATGGCAAACCGCGCCTGCAACCGGAAGTTGCCAACAAGGCCAGAGAATGGCTGGAAAATGACGGCGGACTGAGCGACTGGGATATCAGCCGCGATGCGCCTTACTTCGGCATCGAAATTCCCGATGCGCCGGGGAAATACTTTTACGTCTGGCTGGATGCGCCGGTCGGCTATCTGGCGTCGCTGAAGAACTATTTCGACAAGACCGGGCGCGACTTCGACGCCTTCATGGCTGACCCGACGACCGAGCAATACCATTTCATCGGCAAGGACATCACCTACTTTCACACGCTGTTCTGGCCTGCGATGCTGAAGTTTTCCGGCCAAAAAATACCGAACAACGTGTTCGCGCACGGCTTCATCACCGTCTCCGGCGAGAAGATGTCGAAATCGCGCGGCACCGGCATTTCGCCGCTGCGCTACCTCGACATCGGCATGAACCCGGAATGGCTGCGCTATTACATTGCAGCCAAACTCAACGCCAAGGTGGAAGACGTCGATTTCAACCCGGACGATTTCGTGGCGCGGGTGAATGCGGATTTGATCGGCAAGTATGTGAATATCGCCAGCCGCGCGGCCGGTTTCATCGCCAAAAAATTCGACGGCACACTCAGCATGGAATGGGCGACGGACTCTGACCCTTTCTTGTCGACGCTGCGCACTGCCGCAACCGAGATTCAGGCACTCTTCAACGGCCGCGAATTTGGCAAGGCTTTGCGTGCAGTGATGGACCAGGCCGACATCGTCAACGCCTATGTGGACGCCAACAAGCCGTGGGAACTGGCGAAAGACTCGGCCAACAGTGCCACCTTGCACGAAGTATGCAGCCGCCTGATGGAAGCCTTCCGCATCTTGAGCATTTACCTGAAACCTGTTCTGCCTGAATTGGTGATGCAGGTTGAATCCATGCTCAATCTGCAGCCATTGCAGTGGGCCGACGTAAATGTGCCGATGTTGCATGGACATCGGATCAAACCTTATACACACCTGATGCAGCGCGTCGATCCAAAAATGCTGGATGCGTTGTTTGAGATGCCGGAACAGGTGGCCGATGCGAAGGAAACCCACCTTCTCCCCGGCCCTCTCCCTGAGGGAGAGGCTGAGAACGGTGGCTCCGCCAATCATGAAATTGAAACACTTGCACCGGAAATTAAAATTGACGATTTCGCCAAGATCGACTTGCGCATCGCCATGATCGTCAATTGCGAACACGTCGCAGGTTCCGACAAGCTGCTGCGCTTAACCTTGGACGCGGGCGAAGGCCGCTTGCGCAATGTGTTTTCCGGCATCAAATCGGCTTACCAGCCGGAAGAACTGATCGGAAAACTGACCGTGCTGGTGGCAAATCTGGCGCCGCGCAAGATGAAATTTGGCGTGTCCGAAGGCATGGTGCTGGCCGCATCTGCCGCCGATGAAAAAGCCAATCCCGGAATTTACATCCTCAACCCGTGGCCAGGCGCCACGCCTGGGATGCGAGTCGGCTAACGGGATTAAGGCCAGTACCGGACGATATCGATGATGCCTCTTCACCAACCGACTTTTACTCTAGCTGTCGATTTTTCAAAGATATGATCATACGAGAAGCAAATCTGGAAGACGCCCAAACCATCGCGGAGATCACCACCGCCGCGTGGGCAGAAAAAGTGGCGGCAAGCTCCAGCGGCCATACCGAATCGGCCGCCAGAGTCGAACAGGACTTGCACCACGGTGGCGGTTTTATCCTGCAAATCGGCCAGCAAACGGTCGGCTCGGTGCGCTGGCTGCCGATGGATACCGAGCACAACATCTGGGAAATACTGCGCATGGGCATTATTCCCGCCTTCCGCGAGCAAAACCTGTCGCTACATTTGCTCGAAGCGGTAATCCACCATGCACTCGGTTGCGATGTCACCGAACTGCGACTTGCAGTGCGCGCCGATCAGCCGCGTCTGCTGGATTTTTATGCGGCGCTCGGATTCGAAGTCGCGCCGGAACTCGAACACACCCACGCCAACCCGGAAGAACCAGCCCCGACAGTGATGCGCAGATTTCTCAGGCGATAGCACATACTCAATACCGTATTTTGTTTCACGCATTGAATATAAGCGGGAGTCACCATGTTTTTGCTTATACTCCCAATGTTTTCTTATACATAAGTCTGATAGACGACTATCCGCTCTGGCTTGGGTTCGGCGTCTGTCGCGGGCAATAAATGCGGTATTTAGTGCTCACATTTTTGCGGCCGATTCGTCCTGAGTACGGCAGGCGCTGAGCACTTTCCAGGCGCGCATGCTTGATGAATAACTTGAGGCATCCATACTCCAAGGTGCACAATACAAAAAAACCTATAAACATGTCCGGCATGATCAATGCTGGGGGGACTACCGGATGAATCGTCTTAACGTCACTTCCACCCTCGCGAACAACTATAAGAGGCGACGGTGCCAAACTTGATTCCAATTGACTACATACTACTGGTCATCGCAGGGTGGCTGGTTATTGGCGTTTGTGGCCTGCTCGTCATAAAAAGAACCGCGTTGGTTGCGTATGTGCTGTTCCCGTTGGGTGCAGTACTGGGCATCATCATGGGCACGACCGGCCTGGTCAGCGCCTTTGGGGCGACGCAAACCGCAGTCTTGCCCATCGGCTTGCCGGATTTGCCGTTTCACCTGCGACTCGACAGTCTGTCTTCTTATTTCCTGTTTGTGTTTGGCATCGTCACCACCGGGGTTTCCATTTTTTCTGCCGGCTATTTTCGTAAAGGCGAAGGAACCCCGCCGGGGCTGCTATGCCTTGAATATCACATCTGCCTTGCCAGCATGGCTTTGTTGTTGATCGCCGACGATGCCTATGTATTTATGGTGGCGTGGGAAACCATGAGCTTGTCTGCAACGTTGCTGGTTACCGCGAATCACCGGATGCCTGAAGTGCGCCGCGCGGGCTTCCTTTACTTTCTGATATCCCATGTTGGCGCACTCGCGCTATTGCTGTGTTTTGGCTTGCTACAGGCGAATACCGGCGACTACACATTTGCCAACATGCGCCTGCAGCATTTGGATATGTTCTGGGCCGCGATCGCTTTTTTCCTCGCGCTATTCGGATTTGGCGCCAAGGCTGGCATATTGCCGTTACATATATGGCTTCCGGAAGCCCACCCGGCGGCACCATCGCCGATCTCGGCCTTGATGAGCGCCTTCGTTCTGAAGACCGGTATCTATGGCGTTTTACGGGTAACGTTCGATTTGCTGCATACCCAGGTTTGGTGGTGGGGCGGAATTACGCTGGCAATCGGACTTGCGACAGCCTTGTTCGGCGTGGTGCTGAGTGCGGCCCAAACTGACATGAAACGGCTGCTGGCCTACTCTTCCATAGAAAACATCGGATTGATATTTGTCGGCATTGGTCTGACGATCCTGTTTAGCGCCTACGACATGACGGCCCTGGCCGCGCTGTCGCTGACTGCAGCGCTCTATCATGTAGCAAGTCATGGCGCGTTCAAAAGTTTGCTTTTCCTCGGTACCGGCACCGTGTTGCATGCGACTAAGGAGCGCAGTCTCGGTCATCTGGGCGGACTGATGCGCTTTATGCCATGGACCGGATGGGCGGCATTGGTGGGCGCACTGGCGGCTGCCGGTCTGCCTCCGTTCGGTGGGTTTGTGTCCGAATGGCTATTGTTGCAAAGCTTCTTATTTACTCCTGGGTTGCCGAACTCGTTCCTGAATATGCTGATCCCTGTTGTGGCTGCGGTCATCGCATTGGTTGGCGCGTTAGCGGGTTACGTGATGGTCAAATTTTTCGCCATTATTTTTCTTGGTCAGCCGCGCGAGCAAAAACTATACGCTGCGCACGATGCAGATAATTGGGAGCGCGCGGGTTTCGCATGGTTGGTCGCAGCCTGCATATTCTTCGGCTTGTTTCCGGTGCAGGTGGTGGTGCTGATAGATCAAGTCACGCACCTGCTTGTAGGCGGCGGCATCGGTGCGGCCGTCACGCAAAGCGGCTGGCTGCTGCTTACACCAGTCACGCCAGATCGGGCCAGTTACATGCCGGTGGCATTCGTGCTGGTATTGATGGCGTGCTGCGGTGCAGCTTACCTGCTGGTGCGACGTTTGTACCATGGCCGCTTCCGGCGCTCTATTCCATGGGCTTGCGGATTCCCTTTTCAAACGGCCCGGATGCAAGACACCGCAGAAGGCTTTGGTCAGCCGATCCGGGAAATTTTCGGCTCTTTTTTCCGGATGACGCGCGAACTGCCTTCAGCCTTCGATAAAGTGCCCCGCTACAAGGTGACGATTGAAGATCCTTTCTGGGGCTTGCTGTATCGTCCGATCGAGGCGATTACCGATCGCATCGCGCGCGTAATCAGCCTGCTGCAGCAAGGGCGGATTGCTGTGTATCTGCTCTACAGCTTTCTGACCCTTTTGATATTGTTGCTGGCGGTGAATTTATGATCACTTTCATTGGTTCTTTTGTACAACTACTGGAAATAATACTGGCGCTGGCGGCAGCGCCATTGTTGACGGGATGGGTCAATCAGTGTCGAGCCTGGCTGCAGAATAAAAAGGCTCCCAGTCTGTTTCAGCCATACCGCATGTTGCACAAGCTATTCCATAAAGAATCCGTATTGGCTGAACACGCCAGTCCGCTGTTTCGCACCGCGCCTTATATCGTGTTTGGCTGCTTGACGCTGGCTTGTGCAATCACCCCTACCCTGTCGACCGATCTGCCGCTATCGCCTGCCGCCGATGCGATTGCGCTAGTCGGCCTGCTGGCGCTGGCACGCGTTTTCATGTCGCTGGCCGCGATGGACGTCGGTACTGCTTTTGGCAGCATGGGTGCGCGGCGGGAAATGCTGGTCGGCTTCCTGGCTGAACCCGCACTGCTGATGGTATTGTTTTCCGCTTCCCTGATTACACAATCGACCTTACTCACCAGCATGGTGGATAGCCTGGTGCATCGCGAGTTGGCGATCTACCCCAGCCTGGCCTTTGCCGGGGTGGCATTTACGATGGTATCGCTAGCAGAAAATGCCCGCGTGCCAGTCGATAATCCCACCACGCATCTCGAACTGACCATGATTCATGAAGCGCTTTTGCTGGAATACTCAGGACGCCATCTGGCGCTGATGGAATGGGCTGCCAGCCTGAAACTTTTTGCCTATTCCTGCATAGGAATTGCACTATTCATACCTTGGGGTATCGCGGAAGCGAGCCATCCGCTTGCGCTGCTCACCGCACTCCCTATTTTGTTAATTAAACTGGCCATTGGTGGCGCATTGCTCGCCATGATCGAAATGAGTAGCGCCAAGATGCGCATCTTCCGGGTCCCTGAATTTCTTACCACCGCGTTTCTTCTGGCAGTCATCGGCATGCTCGTGCATTTCCTTTTAGGCGCATAGAATGATGCCAAATTTCACGATACAAATATTGAATCTGCTGGCTGCCACGCTGCTGCTGCTGACTTTTGCCATGCTCAGCCAACGCAGAATCCTTTCATTGATTTACCTGTTCACCTTGCATGGCGCCACACTGGTGGCTTCCGCTCTGGTGGTGGCGTATGTCACAAATGCCCCCCATCTGTATTTTTCTGCCGGCTTGACCTTTGCGCTTAAAGTGGTGTTGATTCCCTGGATACTCCACAAGTTAATTCTGCGCTTGAATGTCAAATGGGATGTGGAACCGTTGATCAATGTTCCCGCCACCATGTTGATCGGGATTGTGCTGGTGATCATCGCCTTCAATCTCGCTCTTCCGGTAGCAAAACTATCTTCCTCCATCGCCCGCGGCACCCTGGGCATTGCGCTGGCTTGTATCCTTCTTGCTTTCATGATGATGATCACGCGCTCCAGAGCGGTGCCGCAGGTAATCGGATTTCTCGCCATGGAGAATGGATTGTTTTTCGCGGCGACTGCAGCCACCAATGGGATGCCGATGATCGTCGAACTCGGAATAGCGCTTGATGTTCTGGTCGGCATTTTGATACTCGGTATATTCATGTTTCAGATCCGCGAGCAGTTCGATAACCTCGATATCCACAATCTGGAAAAGCTGAAAGAGGACTGACATGGATCCATTATTGCTGGTTCTCATCACCCCACTGCTAGGCGGCATCGTGCTGGGCCTGGTTGGGCAACATGAAGTAGCACCTGAAGTCAACGTCGGGTTCAGCTTGACCACTTTCATTGCGGCGGTAGTATTGACTGCAAAGATCATCGCTAGCGGTCCCATTTTCGCTTTCGGAAAATTATTTTTCGTCGACCCCCTGAATGTATTTCTGGTCACTTTGACAGCCTTTGTCGGCTTGACCACCGCATTATTTTCCCGTCCGTACATGCGCATCGAGCGCGATCACGGCAAGATGACGTCGAGCCGCATGCGTCTGTATCACAGCATGTATCAGCTATTCATGTTCACCATGTTGCTGGCACTGTTGACCAACAATATGGGCATCTTGTGGGTGGCGATGGAAGGCGCAACGCTGGCTACCGTTCTGCTGGTCAGCGTTTATCGCACTCCAACCAGCCTGGAAGCGGCCTGGAAATATTTCATTTTGTGCGGCGTCGGTATTGCACTGGCACTGTTTGGAACGATACTTTTGTATCTTGCCGCCGACCGCCAGCTTGGCGGCGACAGTGATGCGCTGTTGTGGACCAACCTGAATGGCATCAAGACACAACTTGAGCCAGCCATTATGTCGCTCGCATTTGTGTTCTTACTGGTCGGCTACGGCACCAAGATGGGCCTGGTGCCGCTGCATAACTGGTTGCCCGACGCCCATGCCGAAGGGCCAACGCCAATTTCTGCGGTGCTGTCGGGCCTTTTGCTTAATGTTGCGCTGTATGCGGTGCTGCGTTTCAAAGTTCTCGCAGACGGTGCGTTACAAAATGGCATTCCGGGCAAGTTGCTGGTCGGTTTTGGTTTGATCTCGGTGGTAGTGGCGACCTTTTCCTTGTCGCGGCAAAAAGATGTCAAACGCATGTTTTCCTACTCGTCAATCGAACATGTGGGGCTGATGACTTTTGCGTTCGGCATCGGCGGGCCAATCGCAACGTATGCCGGCTTGCTGCACATGACCGTGCACTCGCTAGTGAAATCCGCGATTTTTTTCACTGTGGGACATGCGTGCCAAAAAGCGGGCACCCAGGTTATTGCGGATATCCGTGGTTTGGTAAAAGTCAGTCCGACAGTGGGCTGGGGCATGCTGATAGGATCGCTGGCGATCCTCGGCTTGCCGCCATTTGGCGTATTCGCCAGCGAGTTTTTGATCGTTACAACCGCCATGCGTGATTTGCCTTGGGCGACACCGATACTGCTGTTGTCGCTGGGCGTGGCGTTCGCCTCGATTTTTAGTCGCGTGCAGTCAATGGTATTCGGCGAAACCACCGCGAAACCGCTCGCGCACTCGCCGGCATTGTTACCTGTATTCATGCATCTTGGGCTGGCGCTGATGCTCGGCTTGTATATCCCGCCCTACCTGAATACGTGGTTCCGGCAAGCGGTCAATATCATCGTGGGGAATGTATGAAAACTGATGACTTGGTCGAAAGATATGCGGTTCCTCTCAGATCGTTGCCGGGAAGCGCGCCGGTATGGATTGCCGAGATCGGGAGGCAGGACTGGGTGCGCATTGCGCAAATAATCCAGACTGAAGGAGGACGCCTAATCTCTCTTTGGGGTACCCACAGAACGCCAGAGACCGATCAATTCATTATCTCGGCAGCATATTGTGTGGCAGAGGGATTGCTTTGGTTTCGGCTAGTGGTGAGCGAACAGGAAGGATATCCGGACCTGTCCGGGGTGTTCCCCGCTGCAGTGCGCATGCAACGGTCAATTTTCGATCTGTTGGGCATTGGCGCGAACAGAGCAGAGGATGTGCGTCCCTGGCTCAATCACGGCAGGTGGCCTAGAGACTATTTCCCGCTACGGCAACAGGTTTCAGGACTGGAAAAATTTGACAGCGAGCTGGAAAACTATCCGTTTGTATCGGTAGCGGGAGACGGCGTACACGAAATTGCCGTAGGCCCGATTCATGCCGGCATTATCGAGCCTGGGCATTACCGTTTCTCGGTAGTGGGCGAGAAAGTTTTGCGTCTGGAACAAAGATTCGGCTATACCCACAAAGGTACCGATAAGCTTTTTACGCGGCTTCATATCGCTGATGGATACAAGCTTGCGGGACGCGTCTCTGGAGATTCGACGGTCGCTTTTGCCTGGGCCTATTGCATGGCCGCTGAGGCCGCAACCGCATGCCAAATACCGCCGCGCGCGCAATGGTTGCGCGCAATGCTGCTGGAACGTGAACGTATCGCCAATCACTTGGGCGACTTGGGCGGGATCGGAAATGATGCTGGTTTTGCGGTGGGACTAGCGCAGTTCATGTTGCTGAAAGAAGATTGGGTGCGACTGAATGATCAACTGTTTGGCCACCGTTTCATGATGGATTGTATTGTCCCCGGTGGCACGGCAATCGATATTGACGCCTCTGGCATAGACCTGATGATGACGCAGTGTGCACTCATTGAGGCAGAAGTCAAAACGCTTCGCAGCATCTATGAAGGGCATGCGGGCTTGCAGGACCGGTTTATTACCGCCGGCCGTGTGTTGCCGAAACTGGCGGCAGAGCTCGGCTTGTGCGGTTTGGCCGGACGGGCCAGCGCGCAGGCATGGGACGTGCGGGCCGATCAACCCATTAGTTCCTATGAGCAACTCAATGTTCGCATGGCGACGCACAATAATGGCGATGTCGCGGCGCGGGTATTTGTGCGGTTCGAAGAAATTTTCGAATCCATTCGTCTGTTGCGGGAAATCGCGCATCAATTACGGCCAGGACCAACCACAGTCTCCTTACCCGAACCCAGTACCGATGGTTTAGGCGTAGGCTGGATAGAAGGCTGGCGCGGCGCGGTATTTGTGGCGTTAGAAAATGATGCGCAAGGAAAGATTCTTCGTTGTCACTGCCACGATCCTTCCTGGCAGAACTGGCCTATTCTGCAACATGCAATCATGGGCAATATTGTTCCGGATTTTCCGCTGATCAACAAATCCTTCAACCTCAGCTATTCGGGACATGACCTCTGATGTGGCAACTATTTAAACAAATCGTGCATGTTGGGATTCCGACAGAAACAGCACCCGAGCCGCATGATGCCTGGCGCACGGAACATGGGCAAATTCAAACGGAAATTCTGCATACTCTTGGGCGCGCCTTATGTATTCGCGTAGTAGATGCCGGCTCATGCAATGCCTGCGAACTAGAGATACAGGCGTTGGGCAACCCTTACTACAACATGGAAGGACTAGGCATTAAGTTCGTTGCCAGTCCGCGCCATGCCGATATGCTGCTAGTCACCGGCCCGGTGACAAAAAACATGGAAGCCGCTTTGCAGTATGCCTACGACGCTATACCGCATCCAAAACTTGTCGTAGCAATTGGAGCATGCGCCTGCACTGGTGGGATTTTTGGCGAAAGTTATGCAAGTTGCGGGCGCGTCTCCAATGTAATCCCAGTCGATGTAACCGTGCCCGGATGCCCGCCAAAACCAATCGACATTTTGCGGGGTATATTGACAGCGGTATCTGCACGCGCTTAAAACGAATTGTGCAAGTGTATCGCTGCACAAACTACTTTTTCCTTTGGTTAAAATCGCCATGAGACAAGGTAGAATAATGTCTTGAACTTACCAGGCAATCAAAAACATAATGAAACTCACCAAACAATTCCAGCGCTACGAATCCGAAATAACCCTGTTCCTCAAGAATTTGAAGGAACAAAATCCAAACATCGAAAAAAGCCAACGCGAAGGGCGCGCCCTGCTGTGGGACAGAGAACCGGTTGATCTGAATACGCAAGAGCGCAACAAGGATTCGCAGGTGAAGCAACAGGCTTACGTGTACCAAAACAAAGTTTAAGAGCGCCAGTTGCAGAAAGTGCAACTCAGGGTACAGCTGGCACAACCGGCACAACCGTCGATGCAGGAAAACGCCGCAACCGCAGTTGATGAAGCAGTCGTGAATGCCAGCGATAGTCCGGTTGAAACGCCGGCGCTGGTCAAATTGTATGGCGAGCCGCTGTTGCGCATGCCCACTGACCTGTACATTCCGCCGGATGCGCTGGAAATCTTCCTGGAAGCGTTCGAGGGGCCACTGGATTTGTTGCTATATCTGATTCGCAGGCAAAACTTCAATATCCTCGACATCCCGATGGCGCAGGTAACCCGGCAATACCTGCAATACGTCGAGCAGGTGCGCATCCACAATCTCGAACTGGCAGCCGAATACCTGCTGATGGCGGCCATGCTGATCGAGATCAAATCGCGCATGTTGCTGCCGGCCAGGAAAAACGATAGCAGCGACGAAGCCGCAGATCCGCGCGCCGAACTGGTACGCCGCCTGCTGGAATACGAACAAATGAAGCTGGCTGCGCTGCAGATCAATGCACTACCGCAACTAGGGCGCGATTTCCTGCTGCCACAAGTACTGGTTGATCAAAGTGTGGTGCGCTGGGCCGATATTAGCGTCATAGAACTGGAATCGGCATGGGCCGACCTGCTACGTCGGGCTACGCTGGTCCAGCACCACCAGATCAGCCGCGAAGAACTCTCGGTACGTGAACACATGTCGGGCATCTTGCGTGCCTTGCAAGGCTGCAAATTTGTCGAGTTTTCGGATCTATTCGATAGCACGCGCGGAATCCCGGTATTAGTGGTGAATTTCGTCGCATTGCTCGAACTGGCAAAAGAAACCCTGATAGAAATTACCCAGGCAGAGCCGTTTGCTCCGATTTACGTACGGCTGGCTTACGCGCCGACCTGATTATCAAAATGCATTCGTCCTTGCCGAAATGCCGGCGCACACTTGACATAAGCCTGAAAGAATTCCATGAAAATAGTCACATCGATTGAAGAGTTGCGCGATCAGTTACGCGGCCAGTTGCGTAGCGCATTCGTTCCCACGATGGGCAACCTGCACGAGGGGCACCTGTCGTTAATGCGCCTGGCGCGCCGGCACGGCGACCCTGTGGTGGCATCGATTTTCGTCAACCGCCTGCAGTTCGGTCCCAACGAAGATTTTGACAAGTACCCGCGTACGTTCCAGGCCGATGTCGAAAAACTGGAAAAAGAAGGCGTCTACGTATTGTTCGCACCAACCGAAAAAGACCTCTACCCGGAACCGCAGGAATACCGCGTGCAGCCGCCAAACGATCTGGGCAATATCCTGGAAGGCGAGTTTCGCCCCGGTTTTTTCACCGGTGTGAGCACGGTGGTATTGAAACTATTCTCGTGCGTGCAACCCAAGGTGGCGGTATTCGGCAAGAAGGATTACCAGCAGTTGATGATCGTGCGCAACATGTCCAGGCAATTTGCACTACCGACTGAAATCATCGCAGCCGAAACCTATCGGGCAGACGACGGCCTGGCGCTGTCATCGCGCAATCGCTATTTAACAGACGACGAGCGGGCCGAAGCGCCGCACCTGTTCCAGACCTTGAACGCGGTGGCGCAAGAAGTCCGGACCGGCCATCTCGACATGTTCGAACTGGAGCGGCACGCGATGGCGCAACTGGAAAAGCGCGGATGGAAGCCGGATTACGTAGCCGTGCGCAAGCGCATCGACCTCCAACCGCCCTCTGCCGGCGATCTGGCAGAAGGTGTGCCGTTAGTAGCGTTGTGCGCCGCCAAGATAGGCGTCACACGCTTGATCGATAACCTCGAAATCTGAGGCAATCTTCAATTCAACTTCAGTCCCAGCATCAGTTGCTCGATGTTGTAACGCATCATTTTCAGGTAAGTGGGCGCAGCGTCCTGCGGACCGGACAAAGCGTCCGCGTAGAGCTTGGCGCCCATGGTGACGCCTGCTTCGCGGCTGAGTTGTTGCAGCAACTTGGGGTTGCTCATGTTCTCTACATGCACGGACTTAATCCGCTCGCGCCGAATTTGGCTAATCAGTTTGGCAACATCCTTGGCGCTGGCCTCGCTCTCAGTCGAGGTTCCTTGCGGAGCCAGGAATGTGATCCGGTAACGCGCCCCCAGATAGCCAAAAGCGTCGTGCGAAGTGATGACTTTGCGCTTGGCCGCCGGGATCTGTGCAAACTGCTGAGTAGCCCAGCCGTCGAGTTCTTTGAGCGATTTCACATATCGATCACGATTGTCCTGATAGTAGTGCGCTCCGGCTGGATCGATTTTGCCAAGCGCAGCGGCGATATTTCCCGCATAGGTAATGACATTGGTCGGATCTTGCCATGCATGCGGATCGGCATGCATCTTGTCGGCATGATCTTCATCGGACATGTCGCGCGCCTTGATGCCGCTGGAAGCCACCACCGTTGCGCCCGTATAGCCGGCAGCGCCCGACAAACGGTTTAGCCATTGATCGAAACCCAGGCCATTGACCACT
The DNA here is from genome assembly GCF_055694025.1 of Gelidimonas diazotrophica. Taxonomy (NCBI): domain Bacteria; kingdom Pseudomonadati; phylum Pseudomonadota; class Betaproteobacteria; order Burkholderiales; family Oxalobacteraceae; genus Gelidimonas; species Gelidimonas diazotrophica. The sequence continues at coordinate 1,334,465 of NZ_CM146349.1, read as the reverse complement.
ACCAGCTTCGATTGCACCACCTTTTTCGCGTCCGCCGGTGACGGTGAGAACATGTGTGCATCCTGGTCCGGACCTACTAGCGTGGAAACCGCAACCCGCTCGCCGCCAATCACCGAAACCAAATCACCCAAAATACTGAAACTCGCCACTACCGGCAATTTATCGGCGGCAGCGGCAGCACCTGCAGTCGACGCCAGCAACGCCAAGACCGCAAACGGGATTTTCCAAAATTGATGCATTTTGTATTCTTTCGTGAGGTGGGAAACTGGATAGATTCAGCCCTGCAAATGCGAGGAGCGCCGCAACCTGGGTAACCAGCCGCGCGGCGCGAACAGCAGCGAGGCCAAATACAGCACACCGGCGCAGACGATAATGGTCGGCCCCGAGGGCGTATCAATGTGGTACGACAGCAATAGTCCGAAATACCCGGCACAGGCGGCTTGCAGCATGCTGCCCAGCAATTGTGCTGGCAAAGTGTCATGCCAGAGCCGTGCCGATACGGCCGGCAACATCATCAAGCCGACCGCCATCAGCGTCCCCAGCGTCTGAAAACCCGCCACCAGATTCAATACCACCAGCATCAGAAATGTCTGCTGCAGCACGATGCCGCGGCTGCCGCTGGCCGCCAGATAGGATGGATCGAAACTCTCCAGCAACAAGCCGCGATACAGTATCGCCAACGCCAATAAGCTGAAGGTAGAAACGCCGGCCACCAACAATAAACCGCCGACATCCACTCCCAGTACACTGCCAAACAGAATATGCAATAAATCGAGCTGGGTTCCCCGACGCGAAATCAGTATCACGCCCAGCGCCAGCGCCACCAGATAAATCGCCGCCAGACTGGCATCCTCTTTCAATTCGGTATAGCGACTAATCAACCCGGCAATCGCCACCACGATGATGCCAGCCAGAAAACCACCAATAGTCATCGCCGTGAGCGACAAACCAAATAGTAAAAAACCCGCCGCCACGCCGGGCAACACCGCATGGCTTAACGCATCGCCAAACAAACTCATCCGGCGCAAGGTCAGCAAGACACCGAGCGGCGCGGCGCTCATCGCCAAAGCGATAGTGGCCACCAGCGCCCGGCGCATAAAGGCGAACTCCTGAAAGGGAGCGACGGCAAATTGATAAATATCACTAATCATGCCGCCCTAACGCCAACTTCGCACAGCGGCGCATTCTCGTCCCACGCCTCAGCCATCACTTTGGCCTGGCGCAAATGATCATCCGTCATGACCGTTGCAGTATCGCCCCAGGCAATCACGTTGCGCGCCAGCAGCAGCGTTTGCGGGAAATAGCTACGCACCTGCGCATGGTCATGCAACACGGCAATCACCGTGCGGCCTTCCCGATGCCAGGATGCGACAATGCGCAACAATTCGGCAGTGGTCTTGCTATCGACCGCATTGAATGGTTCATCGAGCAAGATCAAATCGGCATCCTGCAACAGCATGCGGGCAAACAGCACGCGCTGGAACTGGCCGGCCGACAAGGACCCGATTGCGCGTTGCGAAAATCCATCCAGGCCGACTGCGCTTAATGCTGATTCTGCTTGCGCCATCAATGCGGAAGAAATCGCACCGAATTGCCCTACCCGCTGCCAGTAACCGAGCAATACGCAATCGCGCACCAGAATCGGAAAACTACGGTCGATTTCCGACTGTTGCGGCAAATAAGCGGTGCGCCGCAAATCCGGAGCAACCTTGACGCACCCGCTATTGACCGGCAACAAGGCCAGAATACTCTTCAGTAATGTGCTTTTCCCCGCTCCGTTGGGGCCGGTCACGGCCGTCAGTGAGCCCTTGGCAAATTGTCCGCTTACGTGGTGCAGAGCCGGATGCCGCCGAAAGGCAACCGTAAGATCATCCAGCCTCACCACGGCGATTCTCCTGCCAGCGCCCACAACACGCCTAACCATAAGGCAAGAATAGCCGGCAAAATCGCCAACACACGTAACCAAGCCGGCCAAGCCAGCACGGCAAAAACAAAGCTTCGTGGAGATTGCGTGCGAAAAGACATGATTGAAGTCAATCGTTTAAATATTGAAGGAACAAACGCATAAAGGCAGCGCACTACATGCAACTCGGTTGCAAGCAGTATGACAGAGACGAACAGAAACATGCAACCTAGTTGCAATCAATATTTGAAGGGCAAGTAAGTATTCAAGGGAATGTTGCAGCGAACATTGCCCTTATATTGTCACGAAAATGGCTGGCAAACCTGCAAGGAAAATGATGCAGCGAGTGAGCGTTCCTGTATCAGGGGCAATCTCGGCATAGGGATGGGTTTTGGTTTTCATGCCGCGCTAGTGCACCAAAAACAGGCACATTACCAACCTCCCAACGGCGCAGCGCGACTTCAGTTCGCGTGCACTGCGTCAGCCAGTTAATTGATTTTTAATGTTTAGCCGCTATTGGCTGGATGCACCAAACCTGACGATTATGGATCGGGCTCAGTGAAGTTTGATTTTTTTCAATTACATTACATGGGCTATGGAGCCTGAATTGCGCATGAAAACCACAAAACACATCAGACCAGATCAGTAGTACCTTGAATTGTTGCCCCATTGACTGGAATTATTAGAACGCATGTTCTCAAATTGTTTCATCCGATGTTCCAGGTCATAGATATCGGACGCATCAGCCAAATAAGCTTCCTTCCGCTCCATATCCTTGCGCTCAATCCTTTGACCCAAGCGCTTGAAAAATCCCATGGGTTTGCGTTCTGCGCCGACGTCAGCCGCAACTGGAACCACTCGCGAATATATGAACTGCAGAATGTTGAGTCTAGGTGAACTACTTGCTGGGTGCGTATTGATGGACATAATTTACTCCTTCTGTGTAATCTAAAATGCTGCAATGCAGTATAAGTATAGGCACAGAAAGATATAAATCAAATTATGTTTTACTATACGTTTTATTCATCAAAAGAATATCTTAAGGTAAGCGATTTACCGTAACAAAATTTACTTCGAAGCAAAATTCTTGTAAAAACCAAAAAAAACAAAGCGAAATCGCTTCAAAGTAGAGAAACCAGCAACTGCGGAATAACAGCATTCACATAATTTAAAATACCCAATAAATAATTTACGTATAGGCTGCGACTTGCCGTATAAGAATTATTCCGCAACGCAACATAATCCGTCCTACTTACCTTTGGTGCCGCAGGACAACATCCGGCTCCACTGCAATCACCTGAAAGCCGGGCTTGCGTGCTTTCAATACTTCACCCACGCCGGTAATAATGCCACCGGTGCCGACCCCGGCCACCAGAATATCGGCCTGGCCGTCGGTATCGTTCCAGATTTCTTCAGCCGTAGTGCGGCGATTCACTTCGGGATTTGCCGCATTCTTGAATTGTTGCGACAGGAAGTAGCGCGCATCTGACGCCACCAGTGCCTCGGCCTTCCTGATGGCGCCCGGCATACCTTCGCTGCCCGGAGTAAGCACCAATTCCGCACCGTAAGCGCGCAGCAGCATGCGCCGTTCCCGGCTCATGGTGTCAGGCATGATCAACATGCAGCGATAGCCGCGCGCCGCGCACACCATGGCCAGCGCGATGCCGGTATTGCCGCTGGTCGGCTCGACAATGATGGTGTCGGGTTTGATCAGGCCAGCCTGCTCTGCGGCCTCGATCATGGACACGCCGATCCGGTCCTTGACGCTGTGCGCCGGACTGTAAAATTCCAGTTTGGCAAGCACGGTGGCAACCGCGCCCTGCGCCATGCGGTTGATACGGACCAAAGGCGTATTGCCAACCAGCACAAGATTTTTTAGAGTGCGGTTGTCGCAAGCTGGCATTGCAACATACAATACGCACGTTTTGGTGCCCGCAGACATCCCCATGTCTGCAGTTAAACGGGAAACACGGCGTAGATGACACCCTCACCCGCCAACGTGTGCTGCCCCCGCAACGGTAAAACAAGCGTCACTATGAGTTTCAGTGACAAACCGCCTCTCAGGACCACTGTGCAACTCGCACGGGAAGGTGAGGCGGTCTGACTTGTCAGCCCGGATACCGGCCAAAATAGGTGGAAGCGCGCGAACCCGCACTTTCGTTGATTCCGGCTTGCGGGGACGCAGGTCGGGGGATTTTTATTTGAAACGACATCATGATTTTCTCCACCCTCCCCAGCCGTACGCCGGCCTGGAAGCCGCTTGCGCTGGCTTCTGCCTTATCTGCCTGCTGCATCGCCCCTGCATCCGCCCAAACCAATAACGATAAAACGCTGGCACCGGTTATGGTGACGGCTTCGCGAATTGAACAGCCTCTGACGGAGGTACTAAGTGACAACATTCGCATTTCTTCGGAAGAAATCGCCAATTCCGGTCAAAGTTCGCTAGCTGAACTGCTGCAACGCAAACGCGGGATTGAAATAAGTAGCAACGGTGGGCCGGGAAGCAATTCCACGGTTTTTCTGCGCGGTGCCAACAGTAACCAGATCGTAGTGCTGATCGACGGCGTGCGAACTGGCGCAGCCACGACGGGTGCTGCATCATGGCAGGCGATACCACTGTCGCAGATCGACCACGTCGAAATTGTCTATGGGCCTTTGAGCAGCATCTACGGTGCCGATGCGGTGGGCGGCGTGATCCAGGTTTTCACCAAAAAAGGTGATGGAGCACCGCGCCTGAACGCCGCGGCTGGCTTCGGCAGCTATGACACGCGCACGCTGGATGCCGGCGTATCCGGCTCGACCGACGGCGAGCACCGGTTCCGCTATGCGATCAGCGCCTCGCATGAAAAGGCCGACGGTTTTTCGGCGACCAAGCCGAGTAACTCTTCCTTCAACCCGGACAAGGACGGCTATAAAAGAGACAGCGCCAGCGGCCAGTTTTCTCTGGATCTGGCCAAGGGGTATGAGGTCGGCCTGACTTTCCTGCAAAGCAGACTGGATGCGCAGTTCGACAATGGCTCTGGCGCATTCGATGATCGTAGCGTAAGCGAGTTGGGAAGCTATGCACTGTATTCGAAAAACCAGCTATTGCCTTGGTGGAATAGCCGGGTGCAGATCTCCCAATCGACCGATAAATCGGACTCCTTCAGCGCGATAGGCCCATTCAATCCGCAAGAGAAATCCACTTTCGACACCACACAGACCAACCTCAGCTGGCAGAATGATCTGACCTTGGGCACCGATCTGCTGCAACTGCTCGTCGAACAACGCAAGGAAAAAGTGGATGCCAGTACAGCAGCATTGAGTGGCGACCGCACCACCAATTCGTTCGCCGCGTCTTACCAGCTCAAGCGCGGCGCGCATCTGGCCAGCGTCAGCGTGCGCAATGACGATAATTCGGTGTTCGGTTCGCATGCGACCGGCAGCCTGGCCTATGGCTATCGCCTGAGCAGCGCCTTGCGTGTGAATGCCAGCGTCGGCACCAGTTTCCGCGCGCCGACTTTCAATGAATTGTTTTTCCCAGAGTTTGGGATCGCGACTAACAAACCGGAAAAGGGCAAAAATGCTGAAGCCGGTATCCACTACGACGATGGACAGTCGCAGTTGAGTGCTGTGTATTACCATAATCGGATTACCGATTTGCTGGTAAATACCAATATTTGTCCGGTGCAGCAGGCGACCCATCCTTTCGGTTGTGCCTTTAATGTGGATCAGGCGCTGCTGGAAGGTCTGTCTCTGGGCGCAAGCACCAGACTGGGCAATTTCACATTGCGCGGGTCGCTAGACCTGCAAAACCCGCGTGATGAGACCACCGACACCCTCCTTTTTCGTCGAGCCAAACGGCACGGTAGCTTGGCCGCCGAATATGGTATCGGTGCGCTCAAAGCCGGTGCTGAAGCGGTATTCTCCGGTGATCGCCTTGATTTTGGAAACGTTAAGATGGCTGGTTACAGCCTGCTAAACCTTTACGCCAGTTATGATTTTGCTCCCAACTGGTCTTTGTTCGGCCGCTGGAATAATGTGCTTAATAAGGGCTATGAGTTAGCAAAAGATTATGCAACACCAGGCTCGAACCTGTTTGTCGGCGTACGTTATGCAATGAAGTAAAAAGTAAGACGGATATTGCTACTGACCGGGTTAATTCTGTCGTTCGGCCGCCAGTTGAAGCTTTCTGCGCGCTACGATTTTTAACCATTTTGATGTTTGTGTTTGCCGTTGGAAATGCACGAATTGCAAGCCTGATGAACGATGCCGCTTTGACTGAACAGCGCGTTTTAATGGCTTGTCTGTATCAACTTCGGCGCATATAATAATTTTCTTTGCTTCAGGTATTCCGCAAACAGTCGTTTGTAGAATGAAATGGGAAGTCGGTAAGTTTTCTGTAACAAAGAACAAATCCGACGCTGCCCCCGCAACGGTAATCGAGTAAAAAGATTTGCAGTAAGCCACTGTGCAATGCATGGGAAGGCGCAAATCTAGGAAAACCCAACAAGGAAATTCCACTCGTAAGCCCGGAGACCAGCCTGAAGCTATCGTAGAGTTTGTATCGCGGAGGGCGATGCAGATGGCTGGCCTTTTGCGCCCTCCGTCTATCACTTCCTTCTTAACATACAGGCTCATTCATGTGCTTATGGCGCTGATTGGCTATGGAGATGTCATCTATCTCTGCGCTGATTATTGTCATGGCTTGGGTGTTTTCCTTAAGATGGAGTGTCACATGTCTTCAATACCTGGTTTGCTCGATAACGTCGGCTCGCGGTCCCGCTCAACTGTCTGGAAAGACAAAGTAATACCCGTTTTATTTGCCGGCAGCCTTGGACTGGTGCTGCTGTATGGCGCGGCTTTCGCCGAGACTTCAGCCTTGCATAATGCCGCGCATGACGGCCGTCATTCCGCCGGCTTTCCTTGTCACTGATGCATATGCCAATACCAATGTCGGGGATCATTAACATGGCGGCATTCAAGCGCATCGTTACCGCTGCCGCATTGGCGGGTCTGCTGGCGGGTCTGACATTGACCGTTGTTCAGAAAATTCAGGTTAGCCCGATCATATCGAAGGCCGAAGTATATGAGGAAGCTGCGGCTGCGGCCGCAGTATCCGATGCTGCTGTTGCTCCTTCACATGCTGAAAATACGCATACCCATACCCATACCCCTGAACAAGCGCACGAACACGAACATGCGCCGGATGCATGGCAACCGGCTGATGGTTTGGAGCGGACGATATTCACTGCGCTGGCCAATATCAGTCTGGCCGTTGGTTTCGGGCTGTTGCTGGGCGGCGGCCTGTGCTTGCGCGGTGATGCCGGAGGCTGGCGTTCCGGCTTGTTGTGGGGTCTGGCTGGCTATGCGGTTTTTTTCGTTGCGCCTTCTTTGGGCTTGCCGCCGGAGGTGCCCGGCACCGCAGCAGCGCCGCTGGCAGATCGGCAACTATGGTGGCTCGCCACTGTGGTTGTGACGGCGGGCGGATTATCGTTGCTGATTTTTACGCGTAATTGGAAACTCAAACTGTTCGGCGCACTGTTGCTGATTGTTCCACATCTGATTGGTGCGCCACAGCCGGAAACTCACGCAAGCGCAGCACCCGCCGAACTTGCGCAGGCTTTCATCCATGCCACGACGATTGCGAATGCCGTGTTCTGGCTGGCGCTGGGTGGCTTGATGGGCTTGTTTTATAAGAAGCTCGCAACTATTCAGCACGCAAGAAGTAACCCCTGAAAATCCGCTCACCCCCACTTTCACGGGGATGAGCGGATATATATACTGATATTAGTATATTGCATTACCGCAATAAATATATGCGGTAAATGCACTAAAAATTATCATACTCCTTGTTTTTTTAAATTAGTCGGGTACCGAATTCCATGCTGCAAACCCGGACGGTAGAAAATTTGATGAGAACCCACACCAGACATGTATTCATGTGCGTCGGGCCGCGCTGCACCGAAGATGGCGTGCAGGCGCAAGCCATGTTCGAACTGATGGGGGAGAAGATTGACGCCCACCCGGAACTGCGCATCAAACGTACCAGAACCCACTGCATGGTTGCCTGCCAGAATAAGGGGCCGATTCTCGTCGTGTATCCGGAAGGCGTTTGGTACCAATGCGCCAACGAGGCAGCGCTGGAACGTATCGTTGTCGAGCATCTGGAAGGTGGGCGCGAGGTCAGCGATCTGATTTTTCATCGTTTGGCTGAAGGCGATACCTGCTCATTGGAAAAGGAAAACCAACATGTCTGAAGCAATGGCGGCGCGTGCCCAAATCGCATTGCTGACGCATGCACCGAACGATCTGACCGTGCTGCAGAGTGCGCTGGCGCAACTGCCACAAGAATTTCCCGCTGTTGCCGGCGTAAATTTACAGGCATTGGAAAGCGAAACGCAGATGGCGGCTCTGCTGACGCATGAACTCGCCGACGCACAAATCATTATCTTGCGGGTACTGGGGCGTCTTGGCGGCGTTCCAGGTTTTGCCGAACTGCTGCGACAGGTCCAGAATCGCGGTCTGCATTTGATCGCAATCAGCGGCACCGGTGAACCTGACTTGGAGCTGGCGGCTGTATCGACTGTTGCATCGGATGTATTACAGCAGGCGCTGGCGTATTTCCAAGCTGGCGGCAGCGTGAATCTGGGCCAGTTCCTGCGTTATGTATCCGATCATTTTCTACTGAGCGGCTTCGCTTACGAGCCTGCGGTTGCCTTGCCCGAGCATGGAATCTACCATCCGGATTTAGCCCAGGGTGCTGGCATCGATGACTGGCTGGCGCAGCGCGAATTAGTGCATGGATCGCAGCGGCCGAACGTCGGCATCATTTTCTACCGTGCGCACTGGATCAGCGGCAATACGCGCTTTGTCGATGCGTTAATCGATGCGCTGGAAAAGCACGGCATGAATGTGCTGCCAGTATTCACCTCATCGCTACGTGCCGGCAGCGATGGGGGCGCACAGCTGCCGACTGCCTTGGCTTATTTCACGAGTTCAATCAACGCTCAGCCAGTTTCGCATATCGACGTGCTGATCAACACCACCTCGTTTGCGATGGGCGAGATCACGCCGGGCGGGCCAACTCCGGCCGGCTGGTCGGTCAGCGCGCTGGAACAGTTGAATGTGCCAGTGTTGCAAGCCATTACCAGCGGCATGACGCAAGATCAGTGGCAGCAATCGGCGCGTGGTCTGAACCCGCTCGATGCGGCGATGAACGTGGTGTTACCGGAGTTTGACGGGCGCATTATCAGCGTGCCGGTGTCGTTCAAGGCCAGGGCTGCCGGCCATGCGAAAGAGCTGATCGAATACGAACCTGTACCAGATCGCGTGGCGCGTGTAGCCGGGCTGGCGGCGCGCTTCGCACAGTTGAAACGCTTGCCCAATGCGGACAAGCGCGTGGCTTTCATCTTCACCAATTCCAATAGCAAGGCATCGCAAATCGGTAACGCGGTTGGCCTCGACTCGCCTGCCTCGCTGATGCACATCCTGCGCGCAATGCAAGACGCCGGTTACCAAATTGATCAGTTGCCCGAGAGCGGCACCGCACTGATCCACGCGCTGATTGATCGCTGCGCCTACGACAATACCTATCTCACCAGCGAGCAGTTGACGCACGCAGTTGGCCGCGTGTCATCAGCGCAATACGCAGATTGGTTTGCCGATTTGCCGCACGAAATGCAGGAAAAAATGACTGCGCAATGGGGTGCAGCGCCGGGTGTTGCCTATCTGCATGATGATCATCTGGCGCTGGCGGGGATAGAACTGGGCAATGCCTTCGTGGCACTGCAGCCGCCGCGCGGCTACGGCATGGACCCGGACGCGATCTATCATCAGCCGGATTTGCCGCCGACCCACCATTACTACGCACTATATCGCTGGTTGCGCGACGAGTGGCGCGCCGATGCTATCGTCCATGTCGGCAAGCATGGCACGCTCGAATGGTTGCCCGGCAAGGGCGTTGGCCTGTCGGAGCATTGTTTTCCGGATGCGCTGCTGGCGGATATTCCGCTGTTTTATCCTTTCATCATCAACGATCCGGGCGAAGGCGCGCAAGCCAAACGCCGCGCCCATGCGGTCATCGTCGATCACCTGACGCCGCCGATGACTACCGCCGACACCTATGGCGCGCTGGCCCAGTTGACGCAACTGGTGGATGAGTATTATCAAGTCGAGGTTCTTGATCCGGCCAAGCTGCCGTTGTTGCAGCAACAGATATGGGAATTGGTCAAGCAAACTAATCTGGATGCGGATCTGCAGGCCAGACTGCTGCATCATGACCACGAACACGAACACGAACACGATCATGAGCATGAACATGGGCACGAACATCCACATGAGCATGACGAAGCACTTCCGGCTGCGCTGACAAATATGGAAGGTGCCGATGTCGCCCATCTGATTGAAGACCTCGACGGTTACCTGTGTGAGTTGGGGATGGCACAAATCCGCGACGGTCTGCATATCCTCGGGCAGTCGCCGCAAGACGAGCAACTGGTGGACATGCTGGTGTCGCTGACACGTCTGCCGAATCAGGATATTCCCGGCCTGCAGGCGGAAGTGGCGCGGCTATTCGGCTTGCAAATCGAGATGCTGCTGGATTCCAAGGGACGTCGATTGAATGTCGTCAGCGCTCTGGGTCACCTGGCCGAACGGCCTGTCGTCACGCGTGCCGATGCGCTGGAGGCAATCGATGTGCTGTGCCGCAAATTGTTCATCGAATTGCAGGCGCACGATTATCTTGCATCGCGCATTGACGAAGTGCTGACCAAGATATTTGCCGGCCTGGATGCCGATAGCGTCGCAGTCAGTCGGCCGCTGCTGCAACCGGCACTGCGTTCGCGCAGCAGTGTTCTCTCGCAAGTGAGCAAGCATCGAGTAAAAGAACCTGCAGCACGCAGCATTGCGCAAAAAAATGCTGTGACAGATAACAGCGCCCGCTACGACGCCTTGCGTCGGGTACTGGGTTTTGCCTGCCGCGAACTGGTACCGAATCTGGCCCGTGCTTCGGACGAAATCGACAATTTGTTGGGCGGTTTGTCCGGTGCTTATGTTCCTGCAGGGCCGAGTGGCTCGCCGACGCGCGGCATGGCGCACATCCTGCCGACTGGACGCAATTTCTATTCAGTCGATCCGCGCAGCGTGCCGTCGCAATCAGCGTGGCGCGTCGGGCAGCAACTGGCGCACGAAGTCCTGACGCGCCATGTGCGCGAAACCGGGGATTATCCGGAAAGTGTCGCCATCAGCATCTGGGGCACCAGCGCGATGCGTACCCACGGCGACGACGTGGCGCAAATACTGGCGCTGCTCGGCGTGCGCCCGGTGTGGCGGCCGGAGAACCGTCAGCTGATCGGTGTCGAAGTGGTGCCGCTGGCGGAGCTAAAACGTCCGCGCATCGACGTGACAACCCGTATCAGCGGTTTTTTCCGCGACGCATTCCCACAGTTGATTGACTTGATCGATGATGCGGTTAATACCGTGATCAAGCTCGACGAGCCGCCATCGCAGAATTTCGTACGCAAGCATTATCTGGCTGAATTGGGCCAGTGGATTGGCAAGGGCTTGCCGCAAGAAGAGGCATCACAACGCGCTGGCTATCGTGTCTTTGGGGCTAAACCCGGCAGCTACGGCGCGGGTATTTTGCCGCTGATTCAGGAAAAAAACTGGCAAACCGATGCCGACTTCGCTGAAGCCTATGTCAACTGGGGCGGCTATGCGTATGCGCGTGGCACGCAAGGGACAGACCAGCGCGATGCGTTCCGGGTCCGGCTGTCCGGCGTTCAGGTAGCGCTGCACAATCAGGACAATCGGGAGCATGACATTTTCGATAGCGACGATTACCTGCAATTTCACGGCGGCATGATCGCCACCATCCGCGCCCTAACCGGCCAGCAGCCGCGCCGCTATTTCGGCGACAGCCATGATCCGGCGCGGGCTCAGGTCCGTGATCTGAAGGAAGAGACTCTGCGGGTTTTTCGCTCACGCGTGGTCAATCCGAAGTGGCTGGCGAGCATTCAGCGGCATGGTTACAAGGGCGGGCTGGAACTGACTGCAACAGTCGATTACCTGTTCGGTTACGACGCCACGGCCCAGGTGATGGATGACTGGATGTACGAGCAGATGGCCAGCAGTTATGCATTCGATCCCGAGATCCAGCGCTTCCTGCAGGAAGCCAATCCGTGGGCGCAGAACGCCATCGCCGAGCGCCTGCTGGAAGCCGCCCATCGCGGCATGTGGGCCGAGCCGAAACCGCAAACGCTGGAAGCGCTGCGCGAACTGTATCTGCAAAGTGAAACTCTGCTGGAAGCACGCGGCGAAACTCCGCGCGGCATATAAACTTAGAAAAAAATGACAAACATGCATTTTCCATTTTCCGCCATCGTCGGACAGTCGCAGTTGAAGACGGCGTTGCTGCTGTGCGCAGTCGATACCACTCTGGGCGGGGTGCTGATCCGGGGCGATAAAGGCACCGCCAAAAGCACTGCAGCGAGGGCGCTGACGGATATTCTGCCTCCGATTGAACGTATTCTTGGCTGTGCATTTAACTGCCTGCCGGGCAAACCCTGCGTTCACTGCGAGATTTGCAGTAACGCGAATGCAACGGTGCAGCCTTGTGCGGTGCCTTTCATTACGCTGCCGCTCGGTGCAACTGAAGACCGGGTGCTCGGCACACTTGATCTGGAACGTGCATTGCGGGGTGCCAAACGAACCTTTCAACCCGGCTTGCTGGCGGCAGCGCACCGCGGCATTCTGTATATCGATGAAGTCAACCTGCTGGCAGATCATCTGGTCGATGTGCTGCTGGACGTGGCGGCAATGGGCATCAATTCGGTGCAGCGCGAAGGCCTGTCGGTCACGCACCCGGCGCGCTTCACGCTGATCGGCACCATGAATCTGGAAGAAGGCGATCTGCGCCCGCAACTGCTGGATCGTTTTGGCTTGATGGTCGAAGTGGTGGCACCACGCGAGAAAACCTTGCGCGCCGAGGTGGTGCGCCGTCGCATTGCGTTTGAAGCTGATCCGGCCGGCTACGTCAGCGCCTGGGCTCAACAGCAAAATGCATTGCGGGCGCAACTCGCCACCGCACAGCGCTTGTTGCCGAGCGTGATACTGGATGATGCACTGCTCGATCTGATCAGCCATCTGTGCTGCGAATTCGATGTCGCTAGCTTGCGTGCCGATATCGTGATGCACAAGGCATCGCGTGCGCTGGCGGCACTCGTCGGGCGCTTGCAGGTAACGCCCGACGATGTGCGCAGTGCGGCGCAACTGGTGCTGCCGCACCGTCGTCGGCGCAAGCCTTTCGAACAACCGGGGCTAGATGAGGATCGGCTTGACGAATTAATGCAGCAAGCCAGCCAGCCGCCCGAGGAGCAGAAAGCCGATACATCATCCGAGGAAGACGGGCCGCAGCCAGAGCAAGAATCAGAACAAGAAACCGGGCAGCAGGTATTCGCCGCCGCAGCCAGCGGCACTGTGCGGCGGATTGCAGTGGACGCGATTTCTGCGCGTTCCATTGCCGGCCGCCGCAGCGCGGTCGCGGATGCGCCGCGTGGTCGCGTGGTGCGTGCAGTGCCGGATCAGAATCCAACCAGCCTTGCGGTCGGAGCTACATTGCGCAGCGCAGCGTTGCGTACTGCCGCACCAGGTAATCCGCTGGAATTAAAAGTAAGCAAGAGCGATCTGCACCAGCAGATTCGCGTCGGCAAGAGCGCCAACCTGATCCTGTTCGTGGTGGATGCGTCCGGTTCGATGGCTGCGCAGCGTCGCATGGAAGCGGTCAAGGGTGCGGTACTGGCGCTACTGACCGATGCTTACCAACGGCGTGACGAAGTGGCAGTCATTTCCTTTCGCGGGGACGCAGCGGCGCTGCTGCTGGCACCTACCCGCAGCATCGATCGTGCCGAACAGGGCTTGCGCGAGTTGCCCACCGGCGGCCGTACACCGTTGCCACACGCGCTGCAACTGGCGCTGGAAACTCTAGAACAGGCCGCTGCCAACGGTGCGCCCCCATTGCTGGTATTGCTCAGTGACGGCAAGGCCAACGTGGCATTGCGCGATGGCGGCGATCCTTGGCGTGAAACCCTGGCGCTGGCGGAGATGCTGGCCGGGCGCGGTATTCCGGCGCTGGTACTCGATACCGAAACCGGTTATCTGCGCCTGGGACGGGCCGCACAACTGGCGCAGGCTTTAGGGGCCGAATGTCTGACATTGGAAGAACTGTCGGCGGAAAGTCTGGCGCTGACGATCCGTGGCTGCATGAACGCAACATGAGCAACATGAGCAACATGACTTACGCAAAATATTGCGAATTACCAGTAGTGCAGGCCTCCGTGCCTGCACCGAGCCGCAGGCACGGAGGCCTGCGCTACTGGATATTGAGTAAGTCCAAATGACCATGGGAAGCATCAATCCCATTGACGATTATTGAGGAGCAGAGATGATTATCTGTATTGGAGCAGGCCCGGGCGACATCGGTTATTTGACGCAACGCGGTGCAGAGTTAATCCGTGATGCCGACGTGGTGGCCGGATTCGACGCCGTGGTCAACGTCGTGCAAAGCATCATTCCCGCCAGCGCCGAAGTGGTGCTGATGAATTATCGCGATCAAGTGGCACAACTGGAAAAAGTGGCCGCAGCACACCACGCCGGCAAGCGTTGCGTGGTGGTCTTCATGGGTGACATCCACTTCAGCGGCTTCCAATATCTGGAACGGGTCGAGCGCGCCTGCGGCCATCCGGTGGAAACCCTGCCCGGCATTTCCTCGGCGCAAATTCTGGCCTCACGCGGCAAGGTCTGCTTTGATGAAACCACCTTCATCACTTTTCATCGGCGCGGCGATTTGACTCCGTTCAAACGTCATCTGGTGCATGTACTTGAAGATAATCGCAATGCCATCGTGATCCCCTGCCCGTGGGACGCAGCGCGCTCGTTCATGCCACGCCATATTGCAGCTTACCTGCTTGAAAATGGCATTTCGCCAGAACATCCGACTGAAGTATGGGAAAACCTGACACGCGACGAAGCGGAATGGCGCGGTACGCTGGCCGAATGCGCACAACGCGATGTCTCCGATATGAGCATCATGCTGATCCGCACGCGAAATCCGATGTCCAGCCAGATCGAAGCAGCGGAGTTGAAATGACGCAGATGCAAAATCCTGCTCAGTTCGGCATCGTCGTTGCCGGTCATGGCAGCCGCGATCCGGATGGCGTGCGCGAGTTCGAGGCGCTGGTTGAGCTGGTCCGTGCGCGTGCGCCACAGCATGTAGTCAGTCACGGTTATCTGGAATTTGCCAATCCGACGATAGACCAAGCGGTTAAAGCCAATCTGGCTGCAGGCGTGCGGCAAATTGCGGTGGTGCCCGGCGTGCTGCTGGGTGCGCGCCACGCCAAGAATGACATGCCGAGCGAGGTGCTGGCGCTGGCCCGAGAATATCCCGAGATCGACTTCCATTTTGGCGCACCGCTCAATTTGCATCCGCAACTGCTGCAACTGGCCCAGGAACGTATCGTTGATGCCGAAGCGTTTTCCGCGCAAACAGTGCGGCGCGATGAATCCTGTCTGGTGCTGGTTGGACGCGGCACCACAGATCCGGATGCCAACGGAGAAATCGCCAAGCTCGCCCGCATGCTCGAAGAAGGCATGGGTTTCGGCGGCGTCTATGTTTGTTTTTCCGGCACTGCCAAGCCATTGGTAGATGACGGTCTGCGCGCTGCCGCCCGCCTGGGATTCAAGCGGCTGGTCGTGCTGCCTTTTTTCCTGTTCGACGGTGTGCTAGTCAAGCGGATTTACGCCGCCGCTGATGCATTGCAGCAGCGTGAGCCGGAGCTGGAAGTGCTCAAGCCAGGTTATCTTGGGGTGCATCCGTTTGTGGCCGATGTGTTGATCGATCGTGCGCAGGAGGCGGTTGAGGGTCGTGCAGCGATGAACTGTTCGCTGTGCAAGTATCGTGTGCAAATTGTCGGCTTCGAACAGCAAGTCGGAGAGCCGCAGCAAGCGCATCATCTGCAAGTGCGCGGCTTGCTGGAAAAAGAGAATGCAAGCGCGCTGACCGCAGCACTGACCGCAGCACTGACCACAGCACCAACCCAACCCGAATTTACGCCTTACGAACCGCACCCGATCGAAGCCGAAAGCTTTCACATTATTGCGAGTGGTCGCGACTGGTCGATTTTTCCTGCCGCGCATCTGACGACGCTGCAGCGGCTGGTGCATACCAGCGGCGACTTTAATGCGGTCGATGACATCTATTTTTCTCCGGGCGCTATTGAGACCGGTATCCGCGCGCTATTGCGTTGCAAGCGCGTGGTGACTGACGTGACCATGGTGCAGACCGGCTTGAAGCGCGCATTGCTGGAACAACTCGGTATCGAAACCTGGTGCGGCGTGCATGATCGGGAAACCGCGCTGATGGCGCAGGCACAAGGCATCACCCGCTCTGCAGCCGGAATTCGGCGTGCGTGGGAAAAATTCGGCAACGACATCATTCTGGCAATAGGCGATGCGCCTACCGCAATTACAGAAGCGACGCGCCTGATACGCGAACACGGTTGGCGTCCGCAATTGGTGATCGGATTGCCGGTCGGCTTTGTCGGCACGCGTGAAAGCAAGGACAGTTTGCGGCGCTGCATGCAAGTGCCGCGCATCACCAATAGCGGCACACGCGGCGGTTCGCCGTGGGCGGCAACCGTGGTCAACGCAATGATGATCGATGCATTAAATCAGCTCGCAGCGTATGAGCCTGGCTGAACAAGAGGAATTCGATCTGAGTGTACTGGCGCTGAATGGCCTGCGCCGGGGACGGACAACGGGCAGTTGTGCGACAGCCGCGGTCAGGGCCGCGCTGTACCTGCTATTGGATGGAGAGGAACGCAAACAGGTACGCGTGACGCTGCCGGACCGCGCCCATTATCTGATGGTGCCGATCCAGAATGTGCAGTGGCTGGATGCAAATACGGTACGGGCCGAAGTATTGAAAGATGGCGGCGATGATCCGGACAATACCCACGGCGCGACTATCTTCGCCGAAGTGTCTCGCAATGCTACGGGACAGATACGGTTTTTCGCCGGCAAAGGTGTCGGCACCGCTACCCAGCCCGGTTTGCGGGTGGCAGTGGGAGAGCCGGCGATCAATCCGGTACCACGCCAGATGATGCGGCAGACGGTGGCCGAAGTGCTGGCGGAACAAGCCGACGCAGGTAAAGAACGGAGCCAAGGTTTCGATCTGCATATCGGCTGCGAAAACGGCGAAGTGATTGCACGGAAAACCTTTAACCCGCGCCTCGGCATTCTCGGTGGCATTTCGATTCTCGGCACTTCGGGCATCGTCGAGCCGATGTCGATGGCGTCCTGGATTGCCTCGATTGAGGTCTACATCCGGGTCGCACTGGGCGGAGATGCGCAAACCATCGCTTACCTGCCGGGCAAGATTGGCCGCGACTACGCGAGGGACGTGCTGCTGTTGCCGGAAAAGTGCACGGTGCAGATTGCGAATTTCCTGGGCGACGCGCTCGACTTCACGCAAACAGTGCTAATCGAAGAAAAGCGCGGGCTCGATGTGCTGTGGCTAGTGGGGCACCCTGGCAAGCTGGCCAAGGTGCTGGACGGTGTGTGGGACACGCATTCCAGCAAGAGCGGAATGGCGATGGGATGTGTGGCACGAGTGGCGGCGGAACGCGGATTTGCGCCACATCTGGTACAGGAAATAACGAATGCAAATACAGTGGAAGCAGCGATGGAACGAATGAAAAGTGAACCCGGCGCGCACGCCTTGTGGATCGAAATCGAACGCCGCATCGGCGTGCTGGCGCACGAGCGCGTGCCGGCAGTCATACGGATTGAAGTACGCCTGTTCGATCTGCACGGCAATGCGCTTGGAGAAGACGCATGAGTGAGACCAAGCAACTAGGCATGTTCTGGGGCATAGGTGTCGGCCCCGGCCCTGCCGGCTATATTCCTCTGGCAGCGGTCGAGGCCTTGCTCCAAGCGGATGTCGTGTTCGCGCCTCGGGCGCGTGGTACGCAGGACTCGGTCGCCTTGCAATGTCTGGCCGGTATTGACATCGCCCCGGAACGGATACGGGATGTCGAGTTCAACATGGACCCGGATCGCTCGGTGTTAAGCGCGCATTACACCGGCGTGGCCGAGACGATTGCGGTCGAACTGTGCGCCGGGCGCAATGTGGCTTACCTGACAATCGGCGATTCGCTCACCTATTCCACTTACGGCTATGTGCTGGCGGCATTGCGTGATCGGCTGCCGAATATGCCGCATCGCACCTTTCCCGGCATTACCAGCTACGCGGCAGCCGCGTCGGCGCTGGGGTGGCCGCTCGGCGAAGGCAAAGAGCGCACGCTAATCCTGCCCTGCCCCGATGATCCTGCTGCCTTGCGCAGCGACATCGAGAGCCACGACATCATCGTGCTGATGAAAGTCGGCGCGCGTCTGCCCTGGGTGCTGGATTTGCTGCGCGAAATGGGGATTGCCGAGCATTGCGCGTTTGCGCGCCGCATCGGTTTGCCGGGCGAAATGCTGTCTGCCGATGTCGGCAACCTATGTGCAACCGAGGCGATGGGTTATCTCGCCACGCTACTGATACGCAAGACACCAAGAGAAAAGAGACATTCATGAAAGTGTATTTCATAGGCGCTGGCCCCGGCGCATCCGATCTGATTACATTACGTGGCGCCAAGGTTCTGGGGCAAGTGCCGATGGTCCTGTATGCCGGCTCGCTGGTGCCGAAAGAAATGCTGCAGCATTGTCGTCCTGAGACCGAGTTGATCGATACCGCTGCACTGAACCTGGAACAGCAAGAGGCTTGCTATGTGCGCGCACAAGCGGCCGGCAGCGATGTAGCGCGCCTGCATTCCGGTGACCCTGCGATCTATGGCGCGACGGCCGAACAGATGCGCAGGCTTGATGCGCTCGGCATCGAATACGAAGTGGTGCCCGGCGTGTCGTCGTTTTCCGCTGCAGCAGCCGCCATCAAGTCCGAACTGACCAAGCCGGAAGTGTCGCAGACCGTGATCCTGACCCGTGTTTCCGGACGTGCGTCTGCGGTGCCGGAAGCGGAAGCGATTGCCAAATTGGCCGAGCATCGCGCCACCATGTGCATCTTCCTGTCAGGACCGCATCTGAAGAAAATCGTCACCGACTTGCAACTGCATTATCCGGAGGATACGCCGGTGACTCTGGTGTATCGCGCCAGTTGGCCGGAACAGCGCATCTATCAGGGCACCTTGGGCACGATACTGAAAGAGACCAAGCGCGGCGAATGGAACCTGACCACCATGATGCTGGTGGGCGCGGCGCTCGGACATGGCGCGCAAGTGGAATCGAGCTTGTACTCGAAGGATTTCAAGCATCTGTTCCGTGCGGTGAAAAAGACCAAGCCAAAAATTGAAAAGGTCGCTGCGTGAGTGTTGTATCAGAAACGATGCTCGGCATCTGGCCGGTGCGCGCCGAAGGTGAAGCGCTTGCGCTTGCCCTGCAAGCACGGCTAGGCGGCAAAATTTATCGCCCCTGGCTCAATCCCAAGGTGACGCAGAAGCAGCAATTTGCCGCAGCTTATCGACAACATAGGCAGTGGCTGATGCTGGCGGCCAGCGGCATTGCAGTACGTTTTCTCGATGGTCTGGCTCTGGATAAGCACAGCGATCCGGCGCTGGTGGTGCTGGATGAAGCCGGGCGTTATGCGGTGTCGCTGCTGGCCGGCCACGAAGGTGGCGCCAATCGATTGGCATATCGGGTTGCCAATGCGGTCGGCGCGGTGCCGGTGGTGACCACCGCGACTGAGGCATTGAAGCCGCTGGTGGTCGGGATCGGCTGCCGCAAAGGCGTGCCTGCCGAGCGGATCGAAGCGGCCGTAAGCAAGGCGCTGACACTGGGGCAGCGCCACATCAGTGAAATCCGCGAGATAGCGACGATCGATCTGAAAGCGCGGGAGCCGGGATTGCTCGACTTCTGCGAGCGCCATGACTTGCCCTTGCGCGTGATTGCATGCGCAACCGTGGCAGCGCGGCCGTGGGTAACGCAGCCTTCGGCTTGGGTGCAGCAAAATGTGGGCGTTGATGGGGTATGCGAGCCGTGCGCGCTGATTGCCAGCGGGCGCGGCAGTTTGCTGGTGCCGAAAACAACTTTGGACGGCGTGGCCGTGGCAGTGGTGCAGGATATGAATTGGATAGCAACATGAGTGGAATACTGAATCTGGTGTCAGTCGGGCCGGGATTTGCCGATATGGTCGTGCCGCGAGCCGAAGCGGCGTTGCGCGACAGCGAAATAATCGTCGGCTACGAGCTGTATTTGCGCTGGATCGAACCCTGGCTGGCCGGCAAGGAAATCCACACGCCGCCGCTGACGCAGGAACGCGAACGCGCATTGCTGGCAATCGAGAAAGCGCGCAGCGGTGCCAAAGTTGCCTTGGTTTCCAGCGGCGACATCGGGATTTATGCGATGGCGGCACTGGCGTTCGAAGAAATCCGCGAAGACGATACCTTCGCGGTCAACGTGGTGCCGGGCATTACCTCGGCGAACGCCTGCGCATCGCTGCTGGGCTCGCCGCTGTCGCATGACTTCGCGACACTTAGTCTGTCCGATCTGCTCTGCCCGTGGGACTGGATCGAAAACCGCGCACGCCATATTGCGCAGGCCGATCTGGCTTGCGTGTTTTACAACGTGCAGAGCGCTGGCCGCCAGCAAGGCGTGTATCGGATTCTGAACATCATGCTCGAATCAAAGGACCCGCAAACGCTGTGCGGCGTGGTCAGAAATGCCTATCGGCCTGACCAAAAGATCAGCATTCACCGGCTGGATGAGTTGCCGGCCCTGAAGTTCGACATGCTCACCACCATCGTGATCGGCAACCGCTTTACAGCACGCAAGCGCGACTGGATTTTTACGCCACGCGGTTACAACGACTGGGCCTCTTCAGCCAAGCAGCAAGTGGAAGATAAACCGATGCCGGAACATGCGGTATGGGTGTTTTCCGGCACCAGCGATGGCAATGCGCTGGCTACCGAATTGGCGCGACTGGGTTATCCAGTTGTGGTTTCCGCCGCCACTGAATACGGCGCGGAAGTGGCGATGGGCAATTGCCCGGGCGTGACAGTCTGGGCCGGACGACAAGGAGTGGAAGCGCGCAAGCAAGCGTTGACCCGCGCCCAGGCCAGCGTGTTGCTGGATGCAACGCATCCGTATGCGAACCACATGTCGGAACAATTGATCGGCCTGTCGCACACGCTTGGAATTCCGTATATCCGTTACGAGCGCCCCAGTGCGATAGCACCGGAATGCGATGATTTGCACGAAAAGTTGTTTGCCAGCATGGAGCAGGCGGCCCAGCACGCGATTGCGACCGGCAAGCGGATTTTCCTGACCACAGGATCCAAGGATCTGGCGACCTTTCTGCAGGCGCCGGGTGCGGCCGGGCGCGAGTGGTTTGTGCGGGTCACGCCGGAGCCCGAATTCATCCAGCGCGCAATCGATTCCGGAGTGCCGCGCAGCCATATCTGCGCGATGCAGGGGCCGTTCTCGCAAGCGTTCAACAGCGCGCTGTGGCAGGACTGGGACATCGATTGCGTGGTCACCAAGGATTCTGGCGATGCCGGCGGCTATCAGGCCAAAGTGGCGGCGGCGCAAGCGCTGGATATTCCGCTGCTGGTGATCAAACGGCCGCAATTGGCATACCCGCTTGCCGCCTCTAGCTTCGATGCGGTGGTGCAGCAATTGGCTGCATGGGATATCCGGAAATGAATCAGTTAATCCCGGTCACCATCGTGACCGGCTTTCTCGGCTCCGGCAAAACCACCTTGCTCGGCAACCTGATCAAAAGCCGGCAAAGTCGTCGCTTGGCGTTATTGATCAACGAGTTCGGTGAAGTGTCGATTGATGGCGCGCTAATCCGCGACAGTGCGGACGGTCACGAGCAGATCCGGATTCATGATTTCCCATACGGCTTGATTGCCTATGGCGACGACGAACTGTTTATCCCCACCATGCGCGCGATCGCTGCGCGGCGTGCGAATGTCGATCATGTATTGATCGAAACCTCCGGACTGGCGCTGCCAACGGCGATCATGGAACTGCTGCAAGGGCCTGAACTGGCGAACGATTTCATTCTGGACGCGACGCTGGCGGTGGTGGATACGCCATTGCTGCTGTCAGATCAGTTCGAATGCAGCGCCGATGCCAATTCCGCCGTCGCAAATTCAGTCTCCAGCCTGTTCGATCAGCAGCTCGAATATGCGGATGTGGTGGTTCTCAACAAGATCGACGCGCTGGACGAAGCCGCCTTGCTGCTGGCCGAAACCCGGGTACGGGAACGTGCGCCGAACGTGCGTTTCCTGGAACTGGCGTACAACGCGCAACTCGATATCCGCCTGGCACTGGGGCTGCGACTGCACCAGCCAACGCTAGTCGCGCATCAAAGCTACACGCCGATCGCCTCAATGCCGAGTTCGGGTACCTCCGTACTCGCCAGCCAGAGCCGCTTGAACGGCCATGCACACTCTGGCATGAATGCGCATACGCACGGACTGGCAACGCACAAGCACTTTCACGAGCAAGACCCGGGCTGGCTATCGTTCACGCTGCGCAGCACCGCGCCGCAGCAGGCAAAAAAATTGAAAACTGCACTGCTCGAAGCTGCAAAGCAAGAACCGCTATTAAGAATCAAGGGCTTCATTCGCAGCGATGACAGCGCCAACACGGTACTGGTGCAGGCAGTGCGTTCGCGGCTGGTCATGAGTACCGAAGCCAAGCCGGCACAGCATAAATCGGAGCTGGTTTTTATCGGCTACCACCCAAGCCGCGCCCGAGTAGCGGCGCTTTTATCCAACCTGAGCGGAACCACCTGGAGGTAATCCTGAATGAAAACTGATACAGCAGCCCATAAGCGGATGACCGAGCGTCACAAAGAAGGCTTCGAAAAGAAGAAAGCCGCTGCACAAAAGGAAAAAGGCTTGCTGATGGTCTACACCGGCACCGGCAAAGGCAAATCCACTGCCGCCTTCGGCATGGGCCTGCGCATCCTCGGCCATCAGATGAAACTGGGCGTGGTGCAATTCATCAAGGGCGCGTTGCACAGCGCCGAGCGCGAAGTGCTGGGCAGCAATCCGAACTGCGACTTCCAAGTAGTCGGAGCCGGTTACACCTGGAACACCCAGGACCGCAACGCCGACATCGAAACCGCCGCCCGGGGCTGGGCCGAAGCGGTGCGGATGATCAATGATCCGTCCTACGACATGGTGATACTCGATGAGCTCAATATCGTGCTCAAGTATCAATACCTGGACTTGGCTGAAGTGCTCGATGTATTCAGCAAGCGACGCGAAATGCTGCACATCGTGGTCACCGGCCGACATGCGCCGGAGCAATTGATAGAACTGGCCGATCTGGTCAGCGAGATTCGTCCGCTCAAGCACCCGTACCTGACGCAGGGCATCAAGGCGCAAAAAGGCGTCGAATTTTGAACGTGCCACCCGCTCTGCGCAACTGCCCTGCCCTATTCGTCAGCGCGCCCGCTTCCAATCACGGCAAAACCACCGTGACGGCGGCGCTGGCGCGCTTTCATACGGATCAGGGACGCAAAGTCAGGGTATTCAAGGCCGGGCCGGATTTCCTCGATCCGATGATTCTGGAACGTGCCAGCGGTCAGCCGGTGTATCAGCTCGATCTGTGGCTGGCCGGCGAGGCCGAATGTCGGCGGCGGGTATATGAAGCCGCGCTGGATGCAGATCTGATCCTGATCGAAGGCGTGATGGGTTTGTTCGACGGCACGCCCTGCTGCGCCGATCTGGCCGAACTATTGGGCGTGCCGGTGCTGGCGGTGATTGATGCCAAGGGCGTCGCGCAAACGCTGGGAGCGATCGCCTATGGGCTGGCGTATTTTCGCCCAGGCTTGCCGTTTGCCGGCGTATTCGCCAACGGAGTTGCCAGCGAACGCCATGCGGAAATGATCCAGCAAGGCATGCGCCCGGAACAGCATTATTTCGGCAGCCTGCCGCGTGCCGCACATTTTGCGTTGCCGGAACGGCACATGGGCTTGGTGCAGGCCGACGAGATCGACGACCTTGAATTGCGCCTGTCGGCCGCCGCCACTTCAATTGGATTGACCGGCCTTGCCGCATTGCCGGCCGCAGTCGAATTCAACGCCAGCGCTGAAAATGCGCCGCAACAGCTTCTGGCAGGCGTGCGCATCGGCATTGCACGCGATACGGCGTTCTCCTTCACTTATCCGGCCAATCTGGATCTGCTGCGGGCGATGGGGGCCGAACTGCTGTTCTTTTCTCCGCTGCTTGACCAAGCGCTGCCGCAGGTTGACAGCCTGTACCTGCCGGGCGGGTATCCGGAACTGCATCTGGCAGAGTTGCAAGACAACGTGGCGCTGAAAGCAGCATTGCAGCGCCATTTCAAACAGGGCAAGCCGATGTACGCGGAGTGCGGCGGCATGCTGTATCTGTTCGAATCGCTGACCGACAAGAATGGAAAACGCGGCGCGATGGCAGGCCTGTTGCCAGGGCATGCGGTGATGCAACCGGGCCTGAAAGGCCTCGGTTATCAATCGGCAGCAATGCCGGGCGGCGTGTTGCGCAGCCATACCTTTCACCATTCGATGATAGCGTCGCCGTTAGTGCCTTTGGCTTGCGGAACACGCTTGCACAATACGTCGCCCGGTGAAAAAATATTCCAATCAGGGCGATTGACAGCCAGTTATCTGCACTGTTACTTCCCCTCCAACCCAGTCGCGGCCGCCGCGCTGTTTTTGCCATGAATTTTCCATGAGCTTGCCATGAACCAATTCAGCAACGAAGAAATCGCAGCGGTCTACAAGACCATTGCCGAACGGCGCGATATCCGCCATTTCCTGCCCGCCCCGATCGCGCCGGAATTGCTGGCCCGCCTACTGCATGCCGCGCACCTTGCGCCCAGCGTCGGCTTCATGCAACCGTGGCGCTTCATCCGGATTTCCGACCCCGCCCTGCGCGCCACGATGCATCAGATGGTTGAGCAAGAGCGCGTCGCTACCGCGCAAGCTTTGCATGCGCGCGAAGATGAATTCATGCGGCTCAAAGTGGAAGGCATACGCGAATGCGGCGAACTGCTGGTAGTGGCGCTGATGGACCGGCGCGACGAGCATATCTTCGGACGCCGCACGCTGCCGGAGATGGATCTGGCCTCAGTCGCCTGTGCGATCCAGAACCTCTGGCTGGCGGCACGCGCCGAAGGGATCGGCGTGGGCTGGGTTTCCTTGTTCGACCCGGAACAACTGCGCCTGCTGCTGGGCATGCCTGACGGCGCCAAACCAGTCGCCATATTGTGCGTGGGCCATGTGGAAGCGTTCTATCCGAAGCCGATGCTGGAGCTGGAAGGCTGGGCGCAGCGGCAAAATCTGCAAGACATGGTGTATGAAAATAGCTGGCTGATAGCGCCGAAATGATGAAGGGGAAATTCCCTCCCTTTCAAGGCATAAGTATCTACACAACTTGCGACTCTAAACCGCGAGCGCGCATTGCTCCCCTCGCCCGGCATGGCTTTTCCTGGGGCCCGAATCGCGATGCGATTCGCTTGTGGGAGAGGGGCCGGGGGGTGAGGCAGGGGTTTCGGGCAGCATGCTGCCCGCCTGCTGAACGGCATTCGCTTGCAAGCGAATGTGCGCCCTGCAAGGGAGGGTGCTCGCAATATGCAAGGTGTCAAAACAAGGCCCAACCTTGATTGCATTGCCATATTGATGCGGTGGAATGTTTGCGGTCTCCCTCTCTCCCGGCCTCTCTCCCGCAGGCGGGAGAGAGGAGCAAAACAGTGGATTGCTGGATGTGTAGATACCTATGCTTTCAAAGGGAGGAGAAAACCGCTGTCGTCTGTGGGCTGAATAATTGCTAAAGAATCGTAATAAACCTGAATCGTCCGTCACATTTTTATCTTAAGGAACTCCAATGAACAGTAAATTTATCCGCTGGTGTATCGCCCTGATGTCCGTCGTTTTCTGCGGTATTGCCAATGCCCATCCGGGTCATGGCGGCGGCTTGATGGCCGGTATTGCCCATCCGCTGTTTGGTCTGGATCATTTGCTCGCAATGGTTGCGGTCGGGGTCTGGGCTTTTCAACTGGGCGGGCGCGCAAAATGGCTGGTGCCGGCCAGTTTCGTGGCGCTGATGGCAGTGGCGGGCGGCGTCGGCATGGCCGGTATCGGATTACCAATGGTCGAAATCGGCATTGCCGCTTCGGTGCTGATATTGGGTTTGCTGATCGCTTTTTCAGTACGCGTGACGCCTGCGATTGGTGCCGGCATTGTGGCTTTGTTCGCGATTTTCCATGGTCATGCGCACGGCGCAGAAATGCCGCTGCTGGGAATGGGCTCGGCATGGCAGTACGGCATCGGTTTTATCGCATCCACCGCCGCATTGCACGGCCTCGGTCTGGCGCTGGGCAAGGGCTTGGATAAACAAAGTCTGGTGCTGCGCGCTACCGGCGCCATGGTGGCAGCCAGCGGTGCCTGGATGATGACTGGAATTTGATTTCTTATTGTTACTCTTCCTTGTATTTATTAAATACATAATTAATATATGCGGAATATGCAGTATTTTTTGGCATACTCCCATGTTTATTAAAAATTGAGTAACTGTTTAGCCAGCAAGGCAATTAAGAGCGAAATGCTACGATTTTGGTGGAGCGCACCCGGGCGCGATTAACGGCTGCAGTCTGGCGACTGCTTTCGCGCCCGGGTGCGCTCCTACAGAAACCGCTCAATACCAACCTACCGTATCCGGCTTAGGTTGGCGCTAAGCTTAAATCCCGCGCCTGAAGGTCGGCGCACATTATGCGGGTAACCGTTTTATCCCTGACAAAGGACAAGAGTGTCTTGTAATCCTGATTCTGTCGCATCGTTCACAGCGCGTCATCGTAGCGTCGTCACACTGATTTCACTCGCAGTACTTTCCACCGCCGCGCTGCTGTTGGCCGGCATGGTGGGTTCGATCGTGTTGCCGGTAGCTGATCTGGTGGCTGCCCTGGGCGAAATCCTGCATGGTGCACCATCCACCCTGGCTGCGACTCTGCTTGAATTGCGCCTCGGGCGGGCGCTATCGGCCTTTGTTACCGGCGGTGCGCTGGCGCTGGCCGGCGTGATGATGCAAGCCTTGCTGCGCAATCCGCTGGCTGATCCTTATGTGCTGGGCGTCTCGGGCGGTGCTGCAGTCGGCGCGCTGGCGGCGATGCTGCTCATGGCGTCGGCCTGGGTGATTGATGCGGCGGCCTTCGGCGGTGCGATAACGGTGGCTCTGCTGCTGTATCTGCTGGCGCGGCGCGATCTGCGCGGTGGCCTGGCGGCAGAAGGCGGAGCCTCGCTGTTGCTGCTGACCGGCGTGATTCTGGCCTCGGGTTGCGGTGCGCTGGTGACTCTGATGCTGTCGATTGCACCGGACAGTCGTTTGCGCGGCATGGTGTTCTGGATGATCGGTGATCTGTCCGGCACCCAAGTGCGCTGGCTGCCGTGGCTGGTGCTAGTTGCGGCTTTGTTGTTTGCCCAAAGAGTTGCACGTTCGATCAATGTAATGGCGCTGCATGCGGAGGCGGCGGCAACCTTGGGTGTACGGGTTGGCCTGCTGCGCCAAGGACTATTCCTGTGCGCTGCCCTGCTCACTGCCAGCGCGGTCACCAGCGCCGGCAGTATCGGCTTTGTCGGCCTGATCGTGCCGCACGCCTGTCGCTTTGCGCTAGGACCGGACCATCGATTGTTAATGCCGGCATCGGTGCTGGTCGGCGGGACTTTTCTGGTGCTGGCCGACACGCTGGCGCGCACCGTGCTGTCGCCGCAACAATTGCCGGTGGGCGTGGTGACCGCGATGATCGGGGTGCCGGTATTCCTGTTGCAACTTCACCATATCCGGCGCAAATGATGCATACCTTTAATCTTAAACTGCAGATCGGCGCACGCCTGCTGATCGATGCCTTGGACTGGCAAATCGAGGCCGGACAATGCTGGTGCATCATCGGCCGCAACGGCGCGGGCAAAAGCACGCTGTTGCGTACTTTGGCCGGCTTGCGTCAACCGGACGGCGGCCATATCGAACTGGGCGGCACAGCGCTATCCGACTGGCCGCTGGAAGCGCTGGCACGCGAACGCGCTTTCCTGCCGCAAGCGCGCAGCGACGCGTTCGGCTATAGCGTGATCGAAACCGTGCTGACTGCGCGTCATCCATATCACGCCGACCGCTATTGGGAAGCCAGCGACGACCATCTGGCCGCACATCAAGCGCTGCAGGCGATGGAAGTCGATCAGCTGGCTGCACGCGATGTGCGCACGCTGTCCGGTGGCGAACGGCAACGGGTCGCGATTGCCGCACTGCTGGCGCAAGATACTTCCCTGCTGTTGCTGGACGAACCGGCTAATGCGCTGGACCTGGCACATCAGGTCAGCGTGATGCGTTTGCTGGCACGGCTGTGCCGCGAGCAGGCTAAAACCGTAGTGATGGTCGGCCACGACCTGAATCTGGCCCATAGCGTCGCCAGTCATGCGCTGCTGTTGATGGGCGACGGCCGATGGCAGGCGGGGCCAGTGGCCGAAGTCATGCAAGCGCCGATTCTGAGCCGCTGCCTGGGGCATCCGATTGAAACGGTGCAACACGGCAAGCGGACAATTTATATTCCCGTAGAGGAAATCGCATGAAATATGGTGTAACTAAAATAATTATTAATAATTTTCAAAACAGGAGCATCCAGTGACGGCGACCCTGATCCTGGGCGGCGCCCGTTCCGGCAAGAGCGCCTACGCCGAAAGTGTGGCGATTGCCAGCGGCCGCGAAGTGGTATATCTCGCCACCGCCCAGGCCGGCGACTCTGAAATGACCGCACGCATTGCACATCACCGGCAACAACGGCCTGCCGTCTGGACCACGGTGGAAGAACCGCTGGCGCTGGGCGACACGCTGTTGCAATGGAGCACACCCGGGCGTCTGGTGCTGGTCGATTGCCTGACCTTGTGGCTATCGAATCTGCTGTTTGCCGAAGCGCAGGATTTCTCCGAAGTCGGCCGCATCACGCCGCCGGCCTGTTTTGAAACCCAGCGCGCACAGTTTTTGCACGCATTGGAGACGGTGACAGGCGATGTAGTGCTGGTCTCAAACGAAGTCGGCATGGGCGGAGTGGCGCTCAGTGCGGTCTCGCGCTGGTTCGCCGACGAAGCTGGACGCCTGAATCAGGCGGTTGCGGCCCGTTGCGAACGGGTGATATTGGTTGCAGCCGGTCTGCCGCTAGCGCTTAAAGGCGGCCGATGCTGATCGGGCTGGATTTGCCGTTGCTGGTGCTGCTGGCGCTGGCCGGCATCGCGCTCGATACATTGCTGGGCGAAGTGCGGCACTGGCATCCGCTGGTGGGTTTCGGGCGCTGGGCGAATGTGATCGAACGCAAAATGAATTGCGGCACCAATCGATTCTGGCGCGGGACGCTGGCGTGGCTGCTGGCGGTCATGCCTCTCACACTGCTGGCGGTGTGGCTGACCGATATTGGTATTGCAGGACTGGTATTGCATGCGCTGCTGCTGTATTTTTGCATCGGCTTGCGCAGCCTGCGCGAGCATGCGCTGCCGATTGCCGAAGCCTTGACGCGTGGCGATCTGGCGCAGGCGCGCTTACTGACCGCCCGCATCGTCAGCCGCGACACCCAAGCCGCGCAGAAAACCGATCTGGCCAAAGCCGCCGTCGAATCGCTGCTGGAAAACGGCAACGACGCGGTATTCGGCACCCTGTTCTGGTTCATCATTGCCGGCGGACCGGGCGCGCTGCTGTTCCGGCTGGCCAATACGCTGGATGCAATGTGGGGTTACCGCACGCCCCGCCTGCTTGCCTTCGGCTGCTTTGCGGCGCGCTTCGATGATGTGCTGAACTGGATTCCGGCCAGATTGACGGCTTTCTCGTATCTGTTGCTGGGCGAAACTCTGGCCGACAAACGCCGCGCCTGGCAGTGCTGGCGCACGCAAGCGCCGGCCTGGTCCAGCCCGAACGCCGGGCCGGTGATGGCAAGCGGCGCCGGTGCGCTCGGTCTGACGCTGGGTGGCCCAGCGGTGTATCACGGCGAACTTGAACATCGTCCGCCGTTGGGCGTGGGGCGGGTTGCGGTGGCGACAGACATCTGCCGCGCCTGGCGGCTGGTGGTGACAACGGCAACACTGTGGTTTGCCGTGCTAGCTCTGTTCGGGATACTGCTTCTACCTGCGGCGTGAACAGTATTTTTTAAACATACTACGGCTATGTATTTTTTAATTCCGCTTAAAATATATGCGTAGATGCCATGCTTTATAAGCATACTCCATAACAATAAATTATTGAGGCAATAATCCATGCTTGAACACGGCGGCAATCTGCGCGACGCTGCAATCCGTTTTGGTCGGCCATTGCAGGATTGGCTCGACCTCTCGACCGGCATCAATCCACATCCCTATCCCGTGCCGCAACTGACGCTTGACGCTTGGCATCGACTACCGGAAAACGATCCTGAATTAGCTCTGGCAGCGGCTGCGTATTACAACGCGCCGCTGATGCTGCCAGTGGCCGGCACCCAAGCCGCGATCCAGGCTTTGCCACGATTGCGCTGTTTGTTAAATGGCGTATCCAAGGTGGTGGTGGCAGCACCTTCGTATGCGGAACATGCACACCACTGGGCGCAGCATGGGCATCAAATGCAGCAAGTTCCTTACGCTGAACTGGACGCCGTGGTGAATGCGTGCGACGTGATGGTGATCTGCAATCCGAACAACCCGACCGGCGCCACTATCGCGCCGGAACTGTTGCTAGCCTGGGCTGAACGACTGGCATTGCGCGGCGGCTGGCTGGTGGTGGACGAAGCCTTTGGCGACATGACGCAGCACAACAGCATCGCGCAATGGAGCGACCGTCCGGGCTTGATCGTACTGCGCTCGGTCGGCAAATTTTTCGGATTAGCAGGTCTGCGGCTGGGCTTCGTCGCCGCCGGGCAGCAGATGTTGAGCGCGCTGGCTGACATGCTCGGCCCGTGGGCAGTCAGCGGCCCGGCGCAACAGATCGGCCGCGCCGCATTAATGGATAGGACATGGCAGAGTGCCATGCGCGCCGAATTGCACATGGATGGCGCGCGCCTGCGGCAACTGCTGGCCGAAGTGGGCATTGCCAGCAGTGGCAGCGACCTGTACCAGTGGTGGCCGGAGCAGCAACCGCAGGCCGCTGCCTTCTGGCAGCACATGGCGCAGCACGGCATCTGGGTGCGCCTGTTTGAGAATGCCGCCCGTGGCATCCGGCTTGGATTGCCACCGGATGAAGATGGATGGCAACGCTTGAGCGCGGCGCTAACGACTTGGGACAAAGAAAAACTATGAACAATCGACTGCCTTGGCTATTTTTCATCCTCTGCTTATTCCAAGTTGCAGCTGGTCCGGCAATGGCGACCATTAGCGTGCAGGATGACGCCGGCAAGACAGTGACCCTGCAAAAACCGGCGCTGCGGATCGTGACGCTGGCCCCGCACGTGACCGAACTGGTATTCGCGGCCGGTGGCGGCAAACGCATCGTCGGCACCGTCAGCTACAGCGATTTTCCACCCGCCGCCAAAAGCATCCCGCAAGTCGGCGACAATCGCCAGATCGACATGGAACGGGTGATCGCGCTCAAGCCGGACTTGATCGTGGTCTGGCTGCATGGCAATGCGGAACGCCAGATCACGCAATTGCGCGCACTCGGCATCCCACTGTTTTACAGCGAGCCGCACAAGCTCGATGACATTGCCGACAACATCCTGCGCATCGGCCAATTACTGGGAACCGACAAGACGGCACAAGCAGCCGCCGCCGTGCTGCGCCAGAAACTGGCAAAGCTGAAAACGCAATACCAAAGCCGGCCGCCAGTGCGGATGTTTTACCAAGTCTGGGACAAACCCTTGTACACGCTCAACGGCCAGCACATCCTGAGCGACGCGATGCGCCTGTGCGGCGGCGAAAACATCTTTGCCAACATGAAGGTCACTGCGCCCAATGTCAGCATCGAAGCGGTGCTGCAAGAAAATCCGGAAGCCATTTTCAGCGGCGACCAGCGCAATCAAGCCAGCGGCGGCGTCAATGTATGGAAGCGCTACAGCACCATGACGGCGGTGCAGCGCGGTAATTTGTTTTCACTCGACGGCGACCTTCTCAGCCGCGCCGGCCCGCGCATGATAGACGGTGCGGCTGCACTGTGCGAAAAACTCGAACTGGCGCGTCAACACCGAAAGATTAAGCAATGACAAACTTCCCCTACCGTACTTTGATGGTGCAAGGCACCACCTCCGACGCTGGCAAATCCACCGTGGTTGCCGCGCTGTGCCGCCTGCTGGCGCGTGAAAAAATACGGGTAGTGCCATTCAAACCGCAGAACATGGCACTGAACAGTGCAGTCACAGCCGACGGCGGCGAGATCGGCCGCGCCCAAGCCTTGCAGGCGCGGGCCGCCGGTTTGGAACCGCATACCGACATGAACCCGGTGCTGCTGAAACCCTCCAGCGACACCGGCGCGCAAGTCATCATCCATGGCCAGGTGCGCGCCGACATGAATGCACGCGATTACCACCAGTACAAAACGATCGCGATGGCAGCGGTGCTGGAATCGCACCAGCGCTTGCTGGCCGGCTATGAAGTGGTGCTGGTCGAAGGCGCGGGCAGTCCGGCCGAAATCAATCTGCGCGACCGCGACATCGCCAACATGGGCTTTGCCGAAGCAGCCGATTGCCCGGTAATTCTAGTGGCCGATATTGATCGCGGCGGTGTGTTCGCCCATTTCGTCGGCACCCTGGCCTGCCTGTCGGACAGCGAACGCGCGCGCATCATCGGCTTCGTGATCAACCGTTTTCGCGGCGACATCAGCCTGCTCGAACCCGGCCTGGACTGGCTGGAACAGCAAACCGGAAAACCTGTGCTGGCGGTCTTGCCCTATCTGCACGGCCTGTTCCTGGACGCTGAAGACGCGATCCAGCCGGGCCAGACCGCCGGCGGAAAATTCCGCGTCGTGGTGCCGGTGTTCCCGCGCATTTCCAACCACACCGATTTCGACGCGCTGCGCGCCCATCCCGACGTTGACCTGATCTTCGTCGGCCCCGGCCACGCGATCCCGAGCGCCGACCTGATCATTCTGCCCGGCAGCAAAAACACCCGCGCCGACCTCGACTGGCTGAAAGCGCAAGGCTGGCAGGATGCGTTGGTCAAGCATTTGCGCTACGGCGGCAAGCTGATCGGCATCTGCGGCGGCTTCCAGATGCTGGGCCAAAGCGTGACCGACCCGCACGGTGTCGAAGGCGCGGCAGGCGTCACACCCGCGCTGAGCTTGCTCGATATCGACACGCTGCTGACAAAAGACAAGCATCTATCGCAAGCCGCCGGCCACTGCGCGTTTGGCGATGTCGAAGCATGTATTCCGGTGGCGGGTTACGAAATCCACATGGGCATTTCGCACGGCGCAGCATTAGCGCACCCAGTCTTCATCATCGACGATGGCGTCCAAACGCGGCCGGAAGGCGCACGTTCAGCCGACGATCAAATCATGGGTACCTACTTGCATGGCCTGTTCGACAGCCCCGAAGCCTGCGCCGCGCTATTGCGCTGGGCCGGTCTAGAAACGGATAACACGGTCGATCTGGGGCAGTTGCGCGAACACAGCCTGGACCGCATCGCCGATGCCGCGGTACCTTTACTGTCAGCGATATTGCACCATGCTAAATCATGAATAAGTGGAGTATAGCCAATAATGCATCATTGTCCGCACGTTCTCATTAGCATTATAAAAATACATATCTGGTGTATAGGATGAATTCGTAGGGCGTCAATAAGCGCAGCCCTTGCAGGGCGCGTAATGGCTTGCAAGCCATTACCGTTTCGCAGGCGAATGGCATACCATTCGAAATCCCTGCTGCACCATTGCGCCGCATGCCTGCGGGCGTACGCTCACGACAGAAATGTCGCCAGTTGTTGAATCGCTGCGTGCAACGCACGCCAAGCTTGCTAACGTGGAGATCGGGGCGTCCCGCTCGGCCGCAGGATTAAGTTAGACTGCTTTGTCACAGATAGATTGGCGGAAGCTGCGTTGGGGCGGTTATCGAAATCAATTGGCGGTAGATCAAATTCTGGCCCCAGTACAACTCAATGAAGTAGGGCTCCGGTCGAATGGGTATTGCGAACCATCCAAAGCGGCCATATGCGTCTGTAAACGAAGGTCCGCTTCGCCCCAATACTGGATGGATCAGAAACACGGTTACACCTGGGACTGGACTGTTGAGGTTGCGTGACAGCAGTTGACCTTGAACTGGAACGCTCGGTCCGTAGATGGGTTGCGCAATTGCTGAGGATGCCAATGCCAATGCCAATGCCGAGGCGGCAACGATTGCTGAAAGAAAATATCTGCGGTCTTTCATTGCGGTACTCCGAAGGCAGCGGCGTTAGGCGCTGCGGGTGCAGGCGAGTTGAACGGCAGGTCGGCGATCTTTTTGTCGAGGTCACTCTCGCGAATTTTGCGACGCAATTCTAAGGTACCAAGTCGTGCCAGGCGCTGGCCGTCGGCGCCTATCTTTATCGACTTCGTGAACGGCTCGTATCCTGGCGCACTAATTATGAGCACTAGAAAAGAGAAGTCTGGATATACCTTCCCGTTTATTTGTCCCGTTGTGTTGCTGGGCAGCTCCCAATTCGCGGGCCGTACAAAGACAGAAACAGGCTCATCAACTCCCTTGATTTGGCCTTCAAATTCGATCGGCACTATTTCTGGGGGCTTCAGAAACCCCAATGAGACAGATACAAACAGTAGGCCGACTAGAAAGAATGCCAAGCCGGGAACCTGAGTATTCAGCCTAAACTGTTTCTTCCATTCAATTGTCAGCGCATCCGCCTTGGGGGTTGCGGCCATCGTAATGACTCCCTTTGCTACCAACCATATGCCCCCAAGAACCATGGAAAGGCCCGCAAGAGCGCCTATAAGTGCGACTATCTCAAACGCAGTCATTGCTTTTTCCCGGCTTGTGATGGGTCAATGGATAGGTCTAACTTTGATATGGGGCGACAGTTTTGCTGCGTATCCATGTCGGCTGTCACTCTAACTCCGAAACATTTTTTCAAACCAGTCCGCCGCACTATGGGCGACCTGTTCCAGGGTGCCGGCTTCCTCAAACAAATGGGTCGCGCCAGGAATGATGTGCAAAGATTTTTCGCATTGCAATTGGGCATAGGCCTGTCGATTCAGTTGCAGCACTTGCTGGTCTTGCGCGCCGACGATCAACAGGGTCGCTGCCCGGACCTTATGCAGCGCGTTGCTGCTGGCCAGATCGGGGCGTCCACCGCGCGACACGACCGCGCTAATGCCGTCGCCCAGCACCGCTGCAGCTTCCAGTGCGGCGGCAGCGCCGGTACTGGCACCGAAAATTCCCAGCTTGCATGCCCGGCTCCGCGTTTCGCTCTTTAGCCATTCCAGTGCGGCAAGCAGACGCTGGGTGAGCAGTGCGATATCAAACCGGTTTGCGTATTTTTCATCTTCCTGCGGCGTCAACAGGTCCAGCAGCAGCGTGCCGATCTGTGCCTGATGCAGCACGCTCGCCACATAATTGTTGCGCGGGCTATGACGTGAACTGCCGCTGCCGTGGGCAAACACCACAATGCCGATGGCTTTGCCGGGCAGCACCAGGCGTCCTTCGATAACCGCGTCTGCGGCGGGAATCGATACCACCTGGTCGAAGTTGGCGGTTTCCATGGTCGCGTGGCTTTCGTGGATGATGTTTTTGATGATATGACACGACATCGCGCTGTTGTTGGCGTCGCTGCAGGTTTTGTTGATGCGGCTTAAATTGACTGCAATCTGCTTGATTTCTCTCAATCCGGCCGCTGTGAAATCGAACAAGATAACGACAGCGATGACAAAAAAACAAACAAAGTGCTGTGCATTGCTGAACCTATACTGTTTTTTCGCCTGGGATGCCAGCCGGGATTTTGGCGCACTGGTTAGCCAAAAGCCGGTGCGCCCGCTGTGTCATTAAGCCTGCATGAAGTACGTGAATTCGAGATGGTGAAGACCGTTAGCCGCACACCAAGGGCAATGCGAGAGTCCTGATACCCGCTGATCATGCGACTAGCCGTGCACTTGCATCCGGAGTTTCCATGAAATCAGTCCAGGCGGTCGCCACACCGCCCCTCGGCAACCGGTCGCTGCGCGAGGTGCACAAGTGGCGAGAGGCCGGCTGCGACAAAGGATGCTCGATTGGCAATTCCGCCAGTCAGGTCCCGAACGGAAGGAGTTTGATATGAACTGGAATATCGTTGAAGGCAACTGGAAGCAGTTCAATGGCAAGGTGAAAGCAAGGCGCGGCAAGATCCAGGAAGCATCCCCCAAAGGAGAAAGCATGATGCAAGAAGAAATCCCGCCACGCAGGGTTGTATTGCGTGGAGCACTGGCGGTTGGTTGCAGTCTGTGGCTACCGACCGCACTTTCTGGGTGTGATTCAAAGAAAGGCGCGAACTCAACCAGTTCCGCTCCAGCCAGCGCTCCAACCCCCAGTGCAGATTCTGCCGCACCGGCGGCGACCAAGAAAGTGCCACAGGCAAGCGTGCAGTACCAGACTCAGCCGAAAGGCGAGCAGAAATGCAGCGGATGCCAGAATTTCATCGCCGAGTCGAATACCTGCAAGCTGGTCGATGGTCAGATCAGCCCCGAAGGCTGGTGCAGTCTGTGGGCCAAGAAGGCTTGAATCGTTACTTCATCAAAGCCGTACGGCGCAATTCGCAGTCCAATATGCAGACACGGGAAAAAGCCAGGCAGAAATAGAAAAAGGAAGCTTGATAGCTTCCTTTTATAAACTGGAGCGGGAGAAGAGGCTCGAACTCTCGACCTCAACCTTGGCAAGGTTGCGCTCTACCAACTGAGCTACTCCCGCAATTTTCTTGCTTTACTGATTTTCTAACCTTACTGCTACCTCTAAAACTGGAGCGGGAGAAGAGGCTCGAACTCTCGACCTCAACCTTGGCAAGGTTGCGCTCTACCAACTGAGCTACTCCCGCAATTTTCTTGCTTTACTGATTTTCTAACCTTACTGCCACTTCTAAAACTGGAGCGGGAGAAGAGGCTCGAACTCTCGACCTCAACCTTGGCAAGGTTGCGCTCTACCAACTGAGCTACTCCCGCGTTCACAACAGTCGCACATTATATAATACGTAAATTGCTTGTCAAGAACTTAGAGCACTCTACCGGCGTTTTCTTTGATAAGCGGCCATGCTCGGCGCAGATAATAAAACATCGACCACACGGTAAGAACCGCCGCCACAGCCATCAGCCAGGCGCCATACAGGCGCGTGTCGATTACGCCAAACAGGTCATCATAGTAAAGCAGCATCGGGATGGCAATCATTTGCGCCGCGGTTTTGATTTTCCCCAAAGAGCTTACTGCAACCGATTTGGAAGCGCCGATCTGCGCCATCCACTCGCGCAACGCCGAGATAGTGATTTCCCGCCCAATAATAATGAATGCAATCACGGCATCGACACGGTTCAGATGCACCAGTATCAGCAATGCGCCCGCTACCATCAACTTGTCCGCCACCGGGTCCAGAAAAGCGCCAAATGCAGAAGTCTCATTCCAGCGGCGGGCCAGAAAGCCGTCCAACCAATCCGTTATGGCAGCCACTATGAATATGAGCGTTGAGGCCAAGCCTTGGGCGTCGGGCGACAACATTCCGTGGGGCAAATAAAATACGCCGACCACCAGCGGAATCAGCGCGACGCGCAACCAGGTAAGAAGAATAGGAATGTTTAGTGGCATAAGTTTATCTTTTGATTCTTATCTTAATATGCGAATCGCTGATAAGGCAATCCAGCGAAGGATTCAGCACAGTTGATTCAGTGCAGTTGCTTGTAGATCTCTTCTGCCAGTTGTCGCGAAATGCCCTCAACCGAAGCGATATCATCCACGCTGGCATCAGCCACACCGCGCAGACCGCCGAAGCGTATCAGAAGTTTCTGACGCCGTTTAGCGCCAATTCCTTCAATCTCTTCCAGACGCGAAGTCTGGCGCGTTTTAGCACGCTTGGCGCGCATGCCGGTGATCGCAAAACGATGCGCTTCATCCCGGATCTGCGCCACCAGCATCAGGGCGGCAGATTCGCGCCCCAGTTCCTGCGGCGCACGGCCGTCAACGAACACCAGCGTCTCCAACCCGACTTTGCGGCCCTCCCCTTTGGCGACGCCGACAATCAGGCTGATATCGAGCCCCAGCTCGCTAAACACTTGCCGCGCCATCTCGACTTGGCCTTTGCCGCCATCGATCAACACCACGTCCGGCATTATGCCGTCGCCGTTGGCGATTTTCTCGTAACGCCGCTTCAATACCTGACGCATTGCTGCGTAATCGTCGCCGGGCGTAATGTCGGTGATGTTGTAGCGCCGGTATTCGCCATTTTGCATCGCATGATGCTGGAACACCACGCACGATGCCTGAGTAGCTTCGCCTTGGGTGTGACTGATATCGAAGCATTCGATGCGCAATGCATCGATATCGGCAATATCAATGCCCAGCACATCGACCAGCATACGGGTGCGCGTTTGCTGCGAGCCTTGCTCCGAGAGCAGGCGCGCAAGCGATATTTCAGCTCCCTTGGCGGCCATTTCCAGCCATTGATGGCGCTGTCCATGCGGCTGAAACAGCAGATTGATGCGATGACCGCATTGCTCCATCAGCGCCACCATCAGGGCCGGCTCATCAAATTCGATGCTCAGGATCAGCGTGCCGGGAATAAATTTGTCGAGATAATGCTGAGCCAGAAATGCCTTCAAAACTTCAACTTCCAGCGTGCCGGCACCTACGTCAGCGTGGTCGAGCTGGATCGGAAAATAAGCGCGGTCGCCGAGATGGCGTCCGCCCCGCACCATGGCCAGATTGACACAGGCGCGCCCGCCCTGCACCAGCACCGCGATGATATCGATATCGCTATCGTCGGTGGTCTCCATGCTTTGCTGGTGCAACACGCGCGACAAGGCATTCATCTGATTGCGTACGGCTGCAGCCTGCTCGAACTTGAGTTCAGCGGCAAACGCATGCATCTTCACTTCCAGCGTCTGCAGCACTTCAGACTGCCGCCCACGCAGGAATTTGGCTGCATTCTCGACATCGACCAGGTAATCCTCCTGCGCAATAATATTTACGCAAGGCGCGCTGCAGCGGTGGATCTGATGCAATAGACAGGGCCGGGTGCGGTTGGCAAACACGCTATCTTCGCAGGTGCGCAGCAGGAAAACCTTCTGCAGGATTTGCATCGATTCCCTGACCGCCCAAGCGCTCGGGAACGGCCCGAAATACTGGCTTTTCTTGTCGACCGCGCCCCGGTAATACGCCATGCGCGGCACTTTCTGCCCGCTGATCTTCAGATAAGGATACGACTTGTCGTCGCGAAACAGAATATTGAAGCGCGGCTGCAGCGATTTGATCAGATTGTTTTCGAGGATCAAGGCCTCGGCCTCGCTACGAGTCACCGTGGTTTCCAGTCGAACGATACGCTCGACCATCATTGCGGTGCGTGGGCTGGCGAGGTTTTTCAGAAAATAACTCGAAACGCGTTTTTTCAGGTCACGCGCCTTGCCGACATACAACACCTTATCTTCCAGATCGAAATAGCGATACACACCGGGCAAATGCGGCAGTTTGGCAACCGTTTCCAAAACGAGATCACGTGGAAGTGGAACAACATTTTCGGTCATCGCGAAGACATCAATACGTAATGTGTCAGTCAGGGGCAGTGCTTAGGCGGCACCAGAAAATAAAACATACTAAGCTATGTATATCAAGAAACAAGGCTATTACCGCATTAATTTAGTGCGGTAAAAAATATACTCTATATAAATACCATTTATAGCGATTTCATCAGGACAAGCGCTGCCTGGTAACGCGCATCCTGCTGCAAGTTTTGCCAATCCAGCGCTGGCCCCGCCGGCAACATGGCTGCGAGGCGCGCCGCCGAACGTGCAGCAGCGGTACGCGCTACCAGGCTGGTGCCAGGCTTGATCCCTGCCAGCAACTGATCTGCCTTGTCTGGTGCGTTGCAGATCAGCACCACGTCGCAACCTGCTTTCAGCGCTGCCTTGGCGCCGTCGAGTACGCTGCCCGCCACGCTGGCGCCTTCCATGCTCAGATCATCGCTGAAAATGACGCCTTCGAAACCCATCTTATTGCGCAGCATCGACAACCATTTTTTGGAAAAGCAGGCTGGATGCTTATCCACCTTGGGGTAGATTACATGTGCCGGCATCACTGCCGACAAACTCATGCCGAGCCAGTCGTAAGGCGCAGCATCTTCCGCCAGAATAGCCTGCAGCGGGCGCTCGTCGACCGGAATGGCGACATGCGAATCGGCCTGGACAAAGCCATGGCCGGGGAAATGCTTGCCGCAATTAGCCATGCCAGCGAGCAGCAGGCCATGATTCAAGCTCTTCGCCAACAGCGTGACCACCCGCGCATCGCGATGGAAGGCGCGGTCGCCGATCACGCTGGAAGCGCCATGATCCAGATCCAGCACCGGGGTAAAGGACATATCGACGCCGCAGGCGCGCAACTCAGTAGCAAGAATATAGCCCACCGCAGTGGCGACATTGGTGGCCTGCAATACATCGCGCTCCCACAAAGCCCCTAAAGTTCGCATCGCCGGCAATTTGGTGAAGCCACCGGTTTTGAAGCGCTGCACGCGCCCGCCTTCGTGATCGACCGCAATCAGTACGCCAGGACGGGCCGCATGGATCGCGGCGGTCAATGCGGTCAATTGCTTGCGGCTAGTGTAATTGCGCGCAAAAAGTATGACGCCGCCAGTCTGCGGATGCTGGATGCGACGGATGTCTTCGGCGTCCAACGTAGTCCCGACCACATCGAGCATGATCGGGCCGAGGGTGGCGACCAGGGATGGGGTAATGAAATCTGCCTTACGAATTGTTCTCATGTTTTCTCTACGCTTTTTCTATGTTTATTTTTACGTTTTTTCTACCATCACGAAGGCGACCGCATACTCGGTCTCGTCGGTAATCGAGACTTGGGCCGCTAACCGATTGTTGTCCATGAATTCCTTGAGCGCACCGCTGACGACGACGATCGGCTTGCCGCTCGGGGCATTGAGCGTTTGCATCGCACGCCAGGTCATTGGCATGCGCATGCCGAGTCCGATTGCCTTGGAAAACGCTTCCTTGGCCGCAAAACGGGTAGCCAGAAAACGGATGCCGCGTGCGGCGACCTGCTCTTTGCGCCGATGATATTTTTCCAGCTCCAGCGGTCCGAGAATTTTTTCTGCAAAACGCTCGCCATTGCGCTCCAGTGCAGCCTCGATGCGCTGGATGCGGATGATGTCAGTGCCGATGCCGAAAATCATTTTTCACCCATCCGTTATTTCACCTACTCGCACGCTTGCAGCGCAGCCAGACGTGCTTGCACCATGATCGCCTTCATTTCGCCAACCGCTGCTTTCCAGCCGACGAATACCGCATGGGCCACGATAGCATGACCGATGTTAAGTTCGGCAATCCCGGTGATGGCGGCGATCGCTTGCACATTGGTGTAATGCAGGCCGTGACCGGCATTGACTTGCATGCCGCGCCTGATGCCGTCCAGCACACCTTCTTTTACCCGTGCCAATTCCTTGCTCTGCTCTTCCTGCGTATGGGCATCGGCATAGCGGCCGGTATGCAGTTCAATCACCGGTGCGCCGACTTGCGCGGCAGCTGCAATCTGCTCAGGGTCAGGATCGATGAACAGGCTCACGCGAATATTTTCCGCTTGCAACTGGAGAATTGCGGCTTTGATTTGCGTAAAGTAGCGCACCACATCGAGCCCGCCTTCAGTGGTCACTTCTGCGCGCCGCTCGGGCACCAGGCACACATCCTGCGGCTTGATGCGACAGGCGAAATCGACCATCTCGGGGGTGACTGCCGATTCAAGATTCATCCGGGTCAGCAGTTGGGGCCGGATCGCTATTACGTCGGCATCCTTGATGTGCCGGCGATCCTCGCGCAAATGCAGGGTAATGGAATCAGCGCCGGCCTCTTCTGCACACAACGCAGCGCGGATGGGGTCCGGATAAATAGTGCCACGCGCATTGCGCAAGGTTGCTACGTGATCGATATTGACGCCTAAATCGATGATTTGACTGGTCGGTTGCAAGAAGCTCATTTGGGTGATGGAGAGTGGTGACTATGGTTGACTTATAACTGCATTAAATCTATCAGAATTTGACGCGTATTCAGCGGTGCACCGCCCAAATGATGGGCCAGCAATGCGCGCATCAAGAGCTTACTCTGGGCAAGAGTGGTTGCAGCGGCATAATTCCCGCACTCCATATCCAGCAAAGTCTGCCCTTTAACCCGCGGCCAGGGATCGCTCGGCCGCGCCAGACGCGCTCCGCGCTCCGGGTCGACGACATATATTGCATCCGCTGTTACGACCTCTCGCGTAGTGGTGCACAGCGTCAGATCAGCCGCCACTCCAGTTTCTTTCAGCAACGCACGCTCAAAGCGGCGCAATACAATCGGTGCGGCTTCACCATGCGCCAACTGGTTCAGCGTCGAAACGTAATGATTAAACAGAACTGGATGCGGATCATCGCGCGCCAGCAACTTGACCAGTAATTCATTCAGATAAAAGCCGCACAAGAGCGCGGATTTCTCCAGCGGCAGCAAGCCGCCGACCCATTCAGCGCTAATCAGGGTACGGATTTCCGCCTTGCCGCTCCAGCCCACCGATAACGGCTGAAACGTCTGCAGCGCGCCACGCAGGGCAGAATGAGGACGCTTGGCGCCTTTGGCAACCAACGCCACGCGACCATGATCACGCGAAAAAAAATCGATGATCAGGCTGGTTTCCTTGTACGGATAACTGTGCAGCACGAAACCGGGTTGCGCCAGGATACGATGATTTTTTTCCAGCGACTGGAACCGCTTGGGCGATTGTTCTGCAACCGCACTAGTGGAATTGGCCGCGCGCTGGGCCCGTGGGCCGCGCTTGACGACTGGCTTGCTGGATTCAGGAATACTGTCCTGCAGCACGGATGTTGCAGCATCGGACGGCTGCGTGACGTCAGCGCTTGTCACTTCCATCACGTCCATCAGATTCCTGGTCTTACTCGTAACCGTAGGCGCGCAATCCGGCTTCGTTATCGGCCCAGCCGGATTTTACTTTGATCCAGATTTCAAGATAGACCGGGCCGCCGAAGAGTTTTTCCATATCGAGCCGCGACTGGGTCGAGATATCTTTCAGTCGCGCGCCTTTTTGGCCGATGACCATCGACTTGTGCGTGTCGCGTTCCACCAGAATGGCAGCAAAAACGCGCCGCAGATCGCCTTCCTGCTCAAACTTCTCGATCAGCACGGTGCTGGTATACGGCAACTCATCACCGACAAATCGGAATAGCTTTTCCCGCACGATCTCGGCTGCAAGAAATTTTTCGCTGCGGTCCGTAATATCGTCGGGACCGAACACCGGTTGATTTTCCGGCAGGAAACGCTTGGTTTCGCCTTGCAGGTTATCG
The DNA here is from genome assembly GCF_055694025.1 of Gelidimonas diazotrophica. NCBI lineage: Bacteria > Pseudomonadati > Pseudomonadota > Betaproteobacteria > Burkholderiales > Oxalobacteraceae > Gelidimonas > Gelidimonas diazotrophica. The sequence goes on along the minus strand of NZ_CM146349.1, from coordinate 1,291,062 downwards.
AGCTGAAAGCGCAATTTTGCCGACACCGGCACTACTGCAGAAAAATTATGCATCGCCGCAATTTTCTGTGCAAACGGCAGCAACACTGCCTTGTCCTTGATGCGGTCCGATTTATTGATGACCAGAATGCAGGGCACGTCTTTGGGGATCAGCGCCAGTACCTGGCTATCCGCAGGGCCGAACGTGCCGGCTTCGATGATGAACAGGATCACGTCGGAAGCACCGAGCGTACCAGTGACCGTGCGATTGAGCGTCTTGTTCAACGCATTCGAATGGCGCGTCTGGAAGCCTGGCGTATCGACATATACGAATTGCGCATCCTCAACCGTCTGAATGCCGGTGATGCGATGGCGCGTGGTTTGCGCCTTGCGCGACGTAATGCTGACTTTGGCGCCAATCAAGGCGTTCATCAAGGTCGACTTCCCGACGTTGGGGCGACCGACAATAGCGATGTACCCACAGCGAAAATTAGCGGGGGTTGGGGGCGTTGCGGAAGCTTCGGAAGTTACGGAAGTTACGGAAGTTACGGATTCTGTCATGCGTTTTTGAGTATCGGTGGCTGTAATGGATGGTGGGGTTCGGATTATGGATTCGAACATACTGACATTATATTATTTTTGCGCTGTCGAGTCCGGAGCGCTCCGGGTTTCGCTCAGTATTCTCGGCAGTTGAATTTACTGGCGCATCAGGCTGGTGTGTCGCTATTCCAGCCAGTTTCAATTGTGAAGTACGCGGCTTGATCTTGTGTGCAGCTGGCTTCAAGGCTGCAGCTTTTGCCGCCTCCAGTGCCAGTTTTGCCGCTTCCTGTTCCCCTGCACGCCGGTTTCCGCCAGTGCCGAATACCTGGATATCGAGCTTGGGAACCAGGCATTCAATTTCGAACTCCTGATTGTGTGCCGCCCCGTGCGTGGCCACCACATTGTATTGTGGCAAAGCTATTTTTTTGCCTTGCAGAAATTCTTGCAATAGCGTTTTGGCATCTTTACCTAAAGTAGTCAGATTGACCGAATCCAGAATCGGGTTGTATAGCGCGCAAATGACATCGTGTGCAACGTTAAAACCTGCGTCCAGATAAATAGCGCCGAACATGGCTTCGAGCGTATCGGCCAATATGGATGGCCGCCGGAAACCACCGGATTTCAATTCTCCTTCGCCCAGACGGAGAAAATGCGACAAGCCCAGGCTTTGGGCTATCTCGAACAATGCCTGCTGCTTGACGAGGTTGGCACGCACGCGTGACAAATCCCCTTCATTGATGCCGGGGTAGCGCTTATACAATAATGAAGCGACCACACAATTCAGAATCGAGTCCCCTAAGAACTCGACACGCTCATTGTGCAAGCTGCTGTGGCTGCGATGCGTCAAGGCCTGTTCCATCAAGGCAATATTCTTGAACGTATGGCCCATCCGATTTTGCAATAACATCAAATCCATTTTGGTCCGTAACTCTATCTATTTCAATTTATCTCAATCTAACACTTTGGTTGGAGAAATTTTGGCCGTGGTGCCGGCATATTCAAGCAACAGGGTAGCAGGGCCAAACAGAGGAATTTTTTTCTGGTAAGCAAAGCTTACCGCCGTTTCACCATCAACTTGAGTGATGTCCAGATCCTTGCCGGCAATCGCATCGATATAGCCGACATTTGCTTGCCGGTCGAAGGCAGCCCGGATTTCAGCCACAGTCGTGCCAGCGGCTTTGGCCGACACGATAGCCTTGCGGATTGCGCTATATTCAATCGCAGTTGGCACCACTTTCATCGCCAATATGGCGATCACGGCGACAATTGCCAATACAAAAATCAACCCTACCAGAGTAAGCCCCTGTTGCCTGATTTTTACTGCCGTGCGCATACATCCACTCCCCCGTTTTGATTTAATGGAAACTGCCGATACGTTTGATATCGCCCAGATTCATCCAGACGAAGAATGCTTTGCCGACTATATTCTGATCCGGAACAAAACCCCAGTAGCGGCTATCCAGACTATTGTCGCGATTGTCGCCCATCATGAAGTAATGCCCTTTCGGCACGGTACACGCGAATCCTTCGATATTATAAGTACACAATTCATGCTGCGGAAAAGCATCGGGATTTTGCACGAACGATGGCGCCCGCTCATCGTTGAGAATCTGGTGCGCGGCCCCGGTCAAGTTCTCCATATATTGCTTGGAATAGTTCAAATGTTCTTCGTCAAGATAATCCGGTAGTGGCTGGTAGCTGATTTTTTCACCATTTACCGTTAAGCGCTTGTTTTTGTACACTATTTTATCGCCAGGCACACCGACCACCCGTTTGATGTAATCCAGAGCCGTATCCTTCGGGTATTTGAATACCATCACATCACCGCGCTGCGGATCGTTGACTTCGATTATTTTCTTGTTAATGATAGGCAAACGAATCCCGTAAGTGAATTTATTTACCAGAATCAAATCCCCTATCACCAGGGTTGGCACCATCGAACTCGACGGTATCTTGAAAGGTTCATACAAAAATGAGCGCAGAAAAAAAACCATCGCAATAACAGGAAAAAAACTCCCGGAATATTCAATCCAGGTGGGTTGTCTGAGAATATTGGATTCCATCGCGGCACGTCCGCTGACATCGAGTTTGATGCCATCGCTTTGCAACTTGGCATTGCGTGCATCAAATGCAGCCAAAGCAGCATTTGCCGCAGCACGCCGCTGCTTAGACAAATAAAACTTGTCCAGAAACCAGACCACCCCGGTAACAATCGTCAGAACGAAGAGAATTAATGCGAAATTTCCCAAAATAGCTTGCAGGTTCATTTGTCATCCACTTGTAAAATAGCCAGGAACGCTTCTTGCGGAATTTCCACTGAGCCGACTTGTTTCATGCGTTTTTTACCGGCCTTCTGTTTTTCCAGCAGCTTGCGCTTGCGGCTGATATCGCCGCCGTAACACTTGGCCAACACGTTCTTGCGCAAGGCTTTGACATTCTCGCGTGAAATGATGTTGGCGCCGATGGCAGCCTGGATTGCGACGTCAAACATCTGACGCGGAATCAGTTCGCGCATTTTCGCAGCCACTGCGCGGCCGCGATATAGACTGTTGGCGCGATGCACAATGATCGCCAGCGCATCGACTTTCTCGCTATTGATCAGCATGTCTACCTTGACTACATCGGCCGTGCGGTATTCTTTGAACACATAATCCATCGATGCGTAGCCGCGTGAAGTCGATTTCAGACGGTCAAAAAAGTCCAGCACGATTTCCGCCATCGGTATTTCGTAGGTCAATTGAACTTGCTTGCCATGGTAATTCATGTCGATCTGAATGCCGCGCTTCTGGGTGCACAGCGTGATCACCGAGCCGACATATTCCTGCGGCATGTAGAGGTTGACGGTGACGATGGGTTCGCGAATCTCTTCGATTTTGGAGGGCTCGGGCATCTTGGATGGATTATCGACCATTAAAATGGTGCCATCGCGCAACACAACCTCGTAAATCACTGTAGGCGCGGTAGTAATCAAGTCCATATCGAACTCGCGCTCCAGACGCTCCTGGACGATTTCCATGTGCAGCAAGCCCAGGAATCCGCAGCGAAAACCGAAACCGAGCGCCTGCGACACTTCCGGTTGATATTGTAATGCCGCATCGTTCAGTTTCAGCTTCTCGAGCGAGTCGCGTAATGCATCATACTGATTCGCTTCGACCGGAAACAGGCCGGCAAAGACTTGCGGCTGGATTTCCTTGAAGCCGGGTAACGCTTCTGCCGCAGGTTTGCCCAGCAAGGTTACTGTGTCGCCCACCTTGGCCGACTTCAATTCCTTGATGCCAGCGATGATGAAGCCGACTTGCCCTGCCGACAAGGAACTTCTGGACACGGATTTGGGCGTAAACACCCCAACGCTTTCGACCAGATGTTGCGCCCCGGTAGCCATGAACAGAATCTTATCCTTGGGACGAAGGGTGCCGTTTTTTACGCGCACCAGCATTACCACACCGACATAATTATCGAACCACGAATCGACGATCAGGGCCTGCAACGGCGCATCCGGGTCGCCTTGCGGCGGCGGCACCCTGCGAATCATCGACTCCAGTACATCCTGCACGCCGAAGCCAGTTTTAGCGGAACAATGGACCGCATCGGTAGCATCAATGCCGATGACTTCCTCGATTTCCGCAATCGCGTTTTCCGGGTCTGCTGAGGGTAAATCGATCTTGTTCAAGACCGGCACCACTTCCACTCCCAACTCAATTGCGGTGTAACAGTTGGCAACGGTTTGCGCCTCCACCCCTTGCGAGGCGTCCACTACCAGCAGCGCGCCCTCGCAAGCGGACAACGACCGGCTGACCTCGTAACTGAAATCGACGTGACCGGGAGTGTCGATCAGGTTCAGATTGTAAATTTGGCCGTCGCGGGCCTTGTAACTCAACGCTGCCGTTTGCGCCTTGATCGTGATGCCACGCTCACGCTCGATATCCATGGAGTCAAGAACTTGCGCCTCCATTTCGCGATCCGACAAGCCGCCGCAGAGTTGGATGATGCGATCAGCCAGAGTCGATTTGCCGTGATCGATATGAGCGATGATGGAAAAGTTGCGGATATTATTCATTGAGCCAAGCGCGGTTACAAAAAAGGCGCTCCAAGCCGGGCAATCTCCCCGGCGAGCGCCTTATTGCTGAAGGTTATTCGAAGCCGGCATTTTACCGGATTTTAGGGTGGAATACCCATGTAATCGGGACCATCGACTGTAGACTTGCCCCAACCCAAAAACAAACTGCAAAGATCAAGCAGAAAAATTTCCCCACCAAACCAATCCGGAACGTCAGCACGTCACAAAAATGATCTCTTATCAGGTTCGTGATAACTCTCTAAAAAATATAATGTATAAGGGGTATATGAAAAAACATAGTGCTTACCGCAAGTAATTAGTGCGTCTCAAAAAATACTTACAGCTGTACATTTATTAGCGTCGGCTTCAAGGAAGCTGTAATTATAGGGATCATGCATGATCCGGCTGGGTCATCAAAAATGCACTTACCTTCGCTACATCCAGATGATAGTGGCATAACTGCAGCGCGGTCGCATCGTCACGACACCCGACCAGCACTGGCACCAGTTCGTCATACTGCGCCAACAAGGCCTCATCCCTATCGACATCCAGAACTTCCACTTCAAATGAAGCTAGCTCCCGCAGCGCCTCCAATGCTTGCAACATGTCATCGCACAAATGGCAATACAGTCGCGAGTAAAGCGTAAATTTAATCATGGAGTGCACACAGTAAGCGTTATTAAAACAAAGGGCTGCAAGCCAGATTAGCTTGCAGCCCCTGCAAACGGCAACCGATTTATTGGCTATTTGGCTTTAGCGGGACAAACTGCGAAGAATCCCCGCGACGCACCAGCAGTACCACCATTTTTTTCTGTTCAGCTTTGGCCACTAATGCGTTGAACTCCTTTGCATCTTTGACATCCGTATTGTTAAATTGCAAAATCAGGTCGCCGGCTCGCAGCCCAGCCCGAGCGGCTGATCCTTCGGCAGAGTCAACCATTACACCGTTGCTGACTTTGAGTTCTTTCTTTTGCGCAGCTGCCAGGTCGCTGACCACTAAGCCCAAAGCGTTTGCTACAGCAGCAGGTTTGGCTTTCTTATCCTCTTTTTGAGCAACTTTCTCGGATTCCATTTCCGTGATCACCAGAGCCAGTTCGCGACTAGCGCCTTTGCGCCAGATCGTCAACGAAGTACGGGTGCCTGGCTTGGTATTACCCACCAGGCGCGGCAAATCGGAGAGCCGCTCAATGGCAATGCCGTTAAATTTAAGAATAATATCACCAGCCTGCAGCCCCCCCTTTTCTGCCGGACTGCCTGATTCGACCCGCTGCACCAGCGCTCCCTGTGCCTTGGACATGCCAAGCGACTCTGCGACATCCTTGGTGACTTCGCCGATCTGCACCCCGATACGACCACGGGTAACCTTGCCTGATGCTTTCAATTGTTCGGAAACGCGAATCGCCTCATCAATCGGAATGGCGAACGAAATTCCCATGTAACCGCCGGAGCGACTGTAGATTTGGGAGTTGATACCAATTACCTCGCCGCGCATATTGATCAAAGGACCACCCGAATTACCTGGGTTGACTGCGACATCAGTCTGAATCAAAGGCAAATAATCCCCGGTCTCACGCGCTTTGGCAGAAATGATGCCGGCAGTCACAGTATTGTCCAGATCGAAGGGGGAGCCGATCGCAATAACCCACTCACCCACCCGGATCTTGTTGGAGTCGCCAATGGTCAAGCGCGGCAGATTGCTGCCTTCAATCTTGACCAAAGCAACATCGGTGCGTTTGTCGACGCCAATGATTTTCGCCTTGAACTCCCGCTTGTCAGTTAATTTGACATAGACTTCATCCGCACCATCAACGACATGCGCATTGGTCATCACAAAACCATCTGCCGACAGGATGAATCCTGAACCAACGCCACGTGGCACTTCTTCCTCTTGCTGCGGAGCCTGCTTGTTGTTACGTGGGGCACGGTCTGGCTGCTGCGGAATCGGAATACCAAAATAGCGGCGAAAAAATTCCTGCATCTCCTGCTCATCATTACTGCGAGTAGCAGGTTCGGCCTTCATTTTTTCCGTCGTACGTATATTGACTACTGCAGGGCCGGTTCTTTCCACCAACGCGGCAAAATCTGGCAAGCCAGCAGGTATCCCCGCAGCAGGAGCCGCAATCGCACTACCACCCAAGCCGGGTATTGCAGGCGAAACAAACACGCTCACCACACTCAACATGATCACAGAAAGTGTCTTGTTAATAGAAATAGGTATTTTCATATGGTTATTTTGGGTTGTATTCAATGGAGTTAGCCAGTTGCATAACCGATTTTGCAGGCACTTCACCGACGATGGTAAGCCAAAAATCACCTTGCCGCTTACCCAGAATGCTCATCGCACCCTGCTGACGCACACCCTCCGTGCGGCTTTGCGTACTGGGTTCGATAAATACTGAAATCGCAGCAAGTCCATCGGAAAACACAATTTGTTCAATCTCCCGTCTGGCAACAACTGGCTTGTTAGCATGTTCGACAGCAGAAGCAGAATTGCCCGAAACCAGGCGTTTCATTTCACGAATTTTCTTGAATCCGGGTGGCACCCATTTAACTTCCCAGTCATGAATGCTGACGAGTTTCATGGCAGCACTCTCTAAGCGCCAGCCCGAAACATTTCCAAAACCAGATTTAACGCGGTTGCGATCAATTTTACCGATTTCAATCTGGGTAAAAAAGATTTGCTCGATTACTGCATTATCCTTATCCAGCGTTTGTGCGCGCAACAACAAGCCGGTGGATTTCTCAACACATAGCCTGTAGCCATAACGCAAATCGTCTTTCGGCTCCAGCAGAATGGACTGACAAAAGAATCCAGCTACTCGGCCATCACTACTTTTCCTGAAATGGTAATAAATAGCAACATCATCCAAGCTAGCGGAAAATATTGCGGGGAAGACATCTTGAGTCACACGCTTTTCAATCAGAAGCGTTTTTTCTTCCGGGATGTAAGAGGTTACTTCCTCGTTACGACGTATGTATTCACGCAAATTACCATCGAGTATCTCAAGTTTTTCAAGCTCGTTTTCCCCTTCCAGCAAATGCGTAATGCGTGATGTGCGCATTTGATTGGCCTGCTGATACACGAATGTGCCGGAATAATTATATTTTTGCGCAGCTACCCTCATCTTCTTGAACATTGTCTGCTCAGGAAGATTTCCGGAAGAATTACTATTGCCTGCTCGCGCAGAAAATGCACAAAAAATAAAAAAAAGAACGACAAGCCTCATTCCAACCAATGCTATGCGCATAAATTAATTACTTTGTATTTCTGTTGTAAAAGACGCCGGTCTTGCATACTGTGCATTACTGTAGCCAGAACGAGAAAAACGTTGATGCGCAAAAAGATATTCATCCATATTGGAGTCGTGCAACATCACATTGGAAGAGCTCGTATCAGTCACATACGCAACACTGTCTTTGCTGGCAGCTCCCGCCTTGAGTTTGATATTACCTTTTTCAACCGCTGCCATCACAGGCGAACCAGATGACGCAAAACCAGGAACATCAGTGCCCCAGCCATTGAATGCAACCATGAGTGGGGGTGCAGCGAAAAACGCAACCGCTGCTGCTGCCGCAACTGCAAGCCCGGGTCTGAAAAAATGCTTCCCAATCCTCATCGATGCCGGCCCGCTTTGTTCAACGGACAAGCGTTCAAAATCAGAAGACAGCCTTTTAGACTGATTACTCGTTTGGGCAGGCGCAAATACAATCGGCTCTGCATCCAGTAAAGCTGCCATCCGCTGCTGTGCCTGAGGCCGCATCTCGTATGCCAGATCTTCCGAACGCAATACATCACCAATGCGATGGTAAACATCCCAAGCTTCGCGCCGTTCTGGAACGCGAAGAGCAGATAACACAGCAGCGAACTCCTGATCTGCTAATTCAGAATCGGCAAAAGCCGAAATGTGTTCTTGGGTCATTTTTTTCATGTTCATAAATTACCTTGCCGCAGCTTGGTTATCCCCTTAAGCTCAAATGGTTGATCCTGTTTTACCAGCGCTTGTCATACGCTGTATCCAACAGTGGTCTTAATTTTTCTGCTATCGCTTCCCTGGCACGAAATATCCTGCTGCGCACCGTACCGATCGGACACTCCATCACATCCGCAATTTCGTCATAACTTAAGCCCTCAATTTCACGCAGACTAATCGCTGTACGCAACTCTTCAGGAAGGGATTCCATTGCCAAATTTACTGTCTGCGCAATTTGCTTGGTAGCAAGCATGGATTCCGGTGTATTGATATCCCTTAGGTGCTCTCCATCGTCAAAAGTTTCCGCTTCTTCTACGTCTGCGTCGGTCGAAGTTGGTGCGCGCCGCCCTTGCGTAACTAAGTAATTTTTTGCCGTGTTGATGCCAATCCGATACAACCATGTATAAAAGGCTGAGTCTCCACGAAATTGTGGCAATGCACGATAAGCCTTAATAAAAGCTTCCTGTACCACATCTTCTGCTTCTGCCTGATCACGGACGAGTCGAGACACAAGCCGCATCAATTTCCGCTGATACTTGGAAAACAATAGCTCGAACGCTTTTTTGTCGCCATGCTGAACACGCTCGACAAGTCGTTTATCAATGTCGCGTTCTGTTGTCAATCCTTATTCCCTTGTATTTCGCAACATGCACGCGGCTTAAAACTATTGACTGCATGCAATGCATTAAGTTCAACTCTTGAGATTGAAAGCCTCATCAAATTTCATTATTATCTCGTTTTACCCGTGCAGCGATCCATCGTAAAGCTACCGACAATGACCTGAATGACTGAAGTGAAACACTATCTGGCAATATGGGTAAAACAGTAAGGTGTCCACTATCAGAACGCAGGCGCAACAATAACAATTTTGGCCATAAAGTCGAATCTTCCAACAAATTGACAATAAACTTACCAGTGCTGTCGTTATCCAATACGCCCCATCCATTATTGGCCGATGTGCCCAACTCCAATAATCGTATCTGCCCGGCAGAAGATATGGTGATCAAATAATATTTTTGCGCAAAAAAAAAGAAACTCCAACATGAACTTGCCACAAAAAAATAGGCCAGCACGACGAATAGACGCTCCCACGATGACAAAATGCTCAAATAATTACACCCTATCAGACCTGCGATCAAAATGATGCATAGCCAAGCCGCGGTCACCATGACCAGCAACAATCGGGATGGACGCACAACGGTAGTGACCGCTATGGACATAATTGAAAGGAAAAAAAAGCCGCCCCTACACGAGGACGGGCTGTATTAATTAGATTTTTCCGAAAATGAGCGTACCGTTGGTACCGCCAAAACCAAAGTTGTTTTTGACTGCATATTGAATAGGAATATCTCGTGCTGTGTTAGCACAATAATCCAGATCACACTCAGTATCCTGATTGAAAATATTGATAGTCGGCGGCGATACCTGGTTATACAAGGCCAACACTGTAAAGACAGATTCCAATCCCCCAGCACCGCCCAGTAAGTGACCGGTCATTGACTTTGTCGAATTAACGATCAAGTTCTTGGCATGCTGACCAAATGCAGCCTTGACCGCATCAGTTTCATTTTTGTCACCAATTGGCGTTGATGTGCCATGCGCATTAAGGTATTGCACTTCATCGACATTAATGCCTGCGTTTTTTAATGCATTCACCATACTGCGACGCGGACCATCCATATTTGGCGCGGTAACGTGGTAGGCATCGCCACTCATGCCAAAACCGACGAGTTCTGCATATATCCTGGCACCTCGCGCTTTTGCATGCTCATACTCTTCCAGAACCATCACACCGGCGCCTTCTCCAAGCACAAATCCGTCACGATCGGCATCCCATGGTCGAGATGCTGTCTGGGGATCTTCGTTACGCGAGGAAAGTGCACGGGCAGAAGCGAACCCCCCCAGACCGAGCGGCGATAAGGTGGATTCTGAGCCACCGGCGATCATCACATCGGCATCGCCGTATTCAATCATGCGCCCAGCTGTACCAATACTGTGCAAACCAGTAGTACACGCACTAACAATGGCAAGGTTAGGGCCTTTTAGCCCATACTTGATCGACAGGTGACCGGAAATCATGTTAATGATGGATGCAGGCACAAAAAACGGTGAAATCCGACGCGGTCCGCGTGCGACATATTCCGTGTGCGTCTGCTCAATCATTGGCAAACCACCGATGCCAGATCCTATTATGACGCCAATGCGCTCGGCATTAGCCTCTGTTACAACCAGACCACTATCTTGCATTGCCTGAATTCCGGCTGCCACGCCAAAATGGATAAAAGCATCCATGTGACGTGCTTCCTTAGCAGGAATATATTCCTCAATATTGAAGCCCTTCACCTCTCCTGCAAAATGCGTCGAAAAAGATGTAGCATCAAACTTGGTAATGGTCGCAATACCGGATTTGCCTGAGATCGCTGCGCTCCACGTATCGGCAACCGTGTTGCCAATAGGTGAAACACAACCGAGACCAGTTACGACGACACGGCGTTCACGTGAGCGGCTCAAACAGTTCTCCAGAAGTCAATCAAAGTAATTTAAGCAGCCTTAACGTGTGCTTTGGCATAATCAATCGCCTGTTGCACAGTAGTTATTTTCTCGGCTTGTTCATCCGGGATTTCCATTTCGAACTCATCTTCCAATGCCATGACGAGTTCAACTGTATCGAGGGAATCCGCACCTAAATCATCAACAAACGATGATTCGATTTTGATGTCAGCTTCGGCGACACCCAGTTGCTCTGCAACGATTTTTTTTACGCGTTGTTCAATATCAGACATGTATTGCCTCCAGTGTATTGGTTACGGAAAGTGCGCGCATTTTATCAGGTTTGCGACGCAAAAAATAAATTTCAGTTTCTTCGTTTAAATTTAGCTTAAAAACTATTAACATCCATTAGTGATACGTCATCCCATGTACATCCCGCCATTAACGTGCAAGGTCGTGCCGGTGATATAACTTGCCTGTGGCGAGGCAAGGAATACTGCAGCAGCAGCGATATCTTCAGGCATGCCAAAACGATTTAATGGTATCTGACTTAATAATGCCGCCATTTGCTGATCGTTCAACGATTTTGTCATATCCGTATCGATGAAGCCGGGGGCAATACAATTGACAGTGATATTGCGACTGCCAATTTCCCGCGCCAGCGCTCTACTCATACCTGCCACCCCGGCTTTTGCCGCCGCATAGTTCATCTGCCCAGGGTTGCCTGTCGATCCCACCACTGAAGTGATATTGATGATACGCCCGCTTCTCGCCTTCATCATGCCACGTAGCACAGCACGGGAAAGACGTGCCACTGCTGTCAGATTAGTTGCGATGACAGCATCCCACTCTTCTTCTTTCATACGCAAAGCAAGCTGATCTTGCGTAATGCCCGCATTATTGACAAGAATCGACAATCCATCGTAATTCTTCTGAATATGATCAACCAGTGCGCTGCACCCCGCGACATCATTCACATCAAGTATCACACCCTTACTGAGGCCGCCAAAGGCAGCTAGATAATCGGTAATTACACCGGCTCCAGCTTCGGAAGTTGCGGTACCGATGACTATCGCTCCTTGCCTGGCAAATTCGAGTGCAATTGCACGGCCAATGCCACGGGAAGCACCGGTAACTAGTGCCACTTGATTATTTAAATTGTGCACCGTCACTTCATTAGCTCCAAAATTTTATCCAGTGATACCTGATCAAAAAGTGCTTCCGCCGCCAAATCAGCATTGATACGCTTTGTCAGCCCGGTCAATACCTTGCCCGGCCCGCATTCTACGACATGGGTAACACTTTCTGCTGCAACTTTTTGCATCGTTTCTACCCACCTGACCGGGTTAGCAGCTTGTCGCACCAAAGCATCCTTGATTCTCGATGGATCGTTTTCGATTGCCACGTCGACGTTATTGATCATAGCGATCTGTGGCGTAGAAAAAGCCATGCCTGCCATAAAATCACGCAAACGGTCTGATGCCGGCTTTAATAAAGAGCAATGAAATGGAGCAGATACGGAAAGTAACAATGCACGCTTTGCACCTCTTGCCTTGGCTGCTTCACAGGCGCGCTCGACGGCATTTTTGTGACCTGCAATTACCACTTGTGCTGGCGCATTAAAATTGACCGCCTCCACAACCTCGCCTTGTGCGGACGCCGCACATATTTCAAGCACTGCATCGTCCGACAAACCGAGGATCGCTGCCATACCGCCTTTGCCGACTGGCACAGCTTCTTGCATTGCCTGCGCACGAAAACGCACTAAACGCACAGCATCATAAAACGGTATGACGCCAGAAGCGACTAGGGCAGAATATTCACCAAGACTGTGGCCTGCAACAAGTGATGGTATCGCACCACCGACGGCAATCCATGCCCGATAAAACGCTACGGCAGTAGCCAACATTATCGGCTGTGTATTCGTCGTCAGATCCAGCTCTTCTTTCGGACCTTCCCCGATCAACCTGGCAAGATCACACTGCAATGCCTCTGATGCTTCAGCAATGGTTTGCCGCACGACTACGTTATCGGTAAAGCCATTTAACATCCCAATACTTTGAGAGCCCTGGCCCGGGAATACGAATGCAAATTTTTTCATGCTAGTTATTGGTAATCGATTAATTACATCCGTGCGAGTACCGCACCCCAAGTGAAACCACCACCAACGCCTTCCATCATCACGGTTTGCCCAGCCTTGATGCGTCCATCGCGCATGCCGACATCCAGTGCCAATGGAATGGATGCTGCAGATGTATTGCCATGCTGATCAACCGTGACAATCATTTTTTCCATAGGCAAACTGAGCTTCTTGGCTGTGCCCTGCATGATTCGGATATTCGCTTGGTGCGGAACCATCCAATCTACTTGCGATGCATTTAGTCCAGCTTTATCAAGCACTTCATGCGCGACTTTATCCAGTAATTTTACCGCCAACTTGTATACTGCCTGGCCGTCCATATACAGAAAAGCACTACCTTCCAGTACCCCGCCACCAACATTGCCAGAGACATAAAGGATCTCGTTATACCGTCCATCCGCATGCAATTTACTGGCCAGAATCCCTGGCTCTTCAGAGGATGACAGAATAGCGGCACCGGCGCCATCGCCAAACAATACGCAGGTTCCACGATCGTCAAAATTGAGGATGCGGGAAAACACCTCTGCGCCAATTACAAGTATGTTCTTGTGTGCACCAGACTTGATGAAACTATCAGCAATAGAAACGGCATAGATAAATCCGCTGCATACCGCCTGCACATCCACAGCGGCGCAATCATTGGTAATGCCAAGTTTGCGCTGTACCACGGTCGCGGTGCTGGGAAAACCGCCAAGGTAGTCTGGTGTTGATGTGGCAAGAATGATCAGGTCAATGTCATTTGCAACCAGTCCAGCCATCTGAAGTGCATTTTTTGCAGCTTCAACAGCCAGATCGCTGGATTGTGTACCTGGATCAGCATAGTGACGGGCAGAAATACCGCTGCGCGAAACAATCCATTCATCCGAAGTTTCGATCCCTTTTTCAGCCATTCGTTTGGCGAGATCCTGATTCGTTACACGATTTTTAGGCAGGAAACTGCCTGTTCCAATGATTTTACTGTATGGATTCATGCCGTTTTATGCTCATTATTACTTAGTTAATTGCGTCGATTTGATTGCATCCGGACCTGGCAAGATTTCGCTTGCTGTAGTCGGCATCAAGTCTTCGATCGCCCTGGAAATACGGGACAAAACATCATACTTTGCTGCGTCAAAAGCACGTCTGATTGCCCATTCAAACGCATAGGTGTCTGCACCGCCATGACTCTTGAATACCAGGCCGCGTAATCCTAACAAACTGGCACCATTGTAGCGGGACGGATTCATCCGAGCGGAAAAAGATTTAATCGCTTTCTGCGCCAGTAATGCACCCAACATACTCAAAAAATTACTCTTGAATTCTGCTGTCAATCCTGATTTTACCAAGCGGCCCATGCCTTCAGCTGCTTTCAATGTAACATTGCCAACAAAACCGTCGCAAACGACAATATCTGTAGTGCCTTCAAAAATATCATTGCCCTCAACATTGCCATAGAAGTTAAGTAGACCCTTGGCACTGTCGGCACGCAGTAATTCACCCGCCTGCTTGACGACGTCATTGCCCTTAATTGCTTCTTCACCGACATTCAGCAAGCCGATTGTCGGTCTGGGCTTGCCTTCGATCGCTGATACCAGCGCCGAGCCCATGATAGCAAACTGATGCAAATGCTGCGGCTTGCAATCCACATTCGCGCCAAGGTCAAGCATGTAGGTTGGGCCGTTTTTCTGATTAGGAAGAATGCCGCAGATGGCCGGACGTTCAATACCCGCTATCGTTTTGAGCACATACCGCGATACCGCCATGAGCGCACCCGTATTACCAGCCGATACGCAAGCTTGCACCCGTCCGTCCTTCACCAGACCAATTGCCACACGCATGGAGGAATCCTTCTTGCGGCGCAAGGCAATTTCTACGGGATCGTCCATCGTGACAACTTCGGATGCATGCACTATGGACAGACGCGTATGTCCTACCGCTTTATGTTTTTTCAACTCCGCGAGAATCACGTCTTCCAGTCCAACCAGCACCAACTCGGCATCGGGTTGACGATTGAGAAATGCAATGGCGGCTTGTACCGTAACAGACGGACCATGATCGCCGCCCATGCAGTCAATAGAAATTTTAATTGTCATTATTTTGATTCAGTGCCTTACGCAAGCCACGCATTATGGGGCAGAATCGGCGCGATTCAAAATCACGGAACCATTAATTTTAGGCGCAAAAAAACGGCGCCAAGTTAAAACTCGTCACGCCGTTCTTAATCCGGAACTGCGATTAATCGTCGTTCTTTGTCTTTAGCACTTTACGACCACGATAAAAGCCATTTGGGCTGATATGGTGACGCAAGTGCGTTTCGCCAGTGGTCGGTTCAATGCCCAATTGTGGCGTAACCAGAAAAGAATGCGCACGATGCATGCCGCGCTTCGACGGAGATTTTTTATTTTGCTGAACAGCCATGATAACTCCTAATACTCAAGATCTAAAATAGTAACACATCCAGTTTACAAGCCCACAGGCAAACTGGAACACTTGCTTAAAATCAATTCCAAGCCTAACTCAACCGCTTCAAGACCTCAAATGGCGAGCTTCTTTTTGCCCCATTCAAAGCCTTCAGCGCTGCCGGGTCCGGACATACTTCATGCTTGGGTGAAAGAGGTATCGCCAGCAACACCTCGTCTTCAATCAGCACAACAACATCCAGCTCTTTTGTTCCAACGATAACGTCGATCGCATCGTCGTCCAGCATTGCTTCAATTTCATCCGCATGCACATCATCTTTTGCAAGAATCAGGCTTGATTCGGATGCGATATCAAATGTACATGGAGTCAAACAGCGCTGACACAGCAGTGATACAGATCCGGATACGGACAACGTCAGTTGCTCAAACCCTAAAACGCCGGTTCCGCCATCAATCGACCAGGACAGAACTGCTGATTTATCAACACATTCGCCTGAAAGCCGCGAAGAATCTGCGATAACTATCTCGCCTTGACGGTGTTCTTTAAGCCGACAAAATTCGAAAGCGTCGATTACAAAAGCATTCATAGGCAAAGCTGAATCCGGAAAACCTGCGATAATAACAGGCTTTTCGATCATTCGTCAAAGTGTTAGCGCACTTTATCGAAGTATATTTATATCCGCTAGCTAACCAGGTCATTCACATTGATTCCCAAACTACCGCCCCGACTAATTCTTGCATCAAGCTCACGTTACAGGCATGAATTATTGAGTCGATTGCAATTGCCGTTCGAGGTATTGATTCCTGATATCGACGAAACTCCACTTGCCAGCGAAACACCGACAATGACCGCGCTGCGTCTGGCCCGTGCAAAAGCACAAGCAATCGCAACGTTAGCACCGGGCGCGCTGGTGATAGGCTCGGATCAGGTCGCCACACTCGACGATCTCCAGATCGGCAAACCGGGAAATTATGAAAACGCATTGCTTCAATTGCAAAAAATGCGCGGCCGCCGCGTGATTTTTCATACCGCCTTATGTCTTTGGGATGGCCGCCAGAACACGCCTGCAAATCAGGTGCAAGTCGAAAATGTCCAGACTTTCGTCACTTTCCGCGATTTACCAGACAATGAATTGAGTGCTTACTTACATATTGAGCAGCCTTACGACTGTGCTGGTAGTGCTAAAAACGAAGGACTGGGGATTACGGTCATTGAAAAAATCGAGAGCACCGATCCCACTGCCCTGACCGGCTTGCCGCTCATTGCGCTGACTACGATGCTGCGCCGCGTTGGCGTGTCATTTTACACTTCCATATAAATACAGTAATGGGTATGGTGTTTTATTACCACTTTACCGCACATTAATTATGGCTATAAAAATATACTCACCATATTATCGATAAAACTATGCCTGGCATTCTGTATCTGATCCCCAACACGCTCGGCCAGACCGATGGCGAGGCCGGCGACTTGCTGTCGCGCATCATTCCGCAACAAGTTCAGGCCATTAGCGCTGGTCTCGATTATTTTGTGGCAGAGAATGCCAAATCGACGCGCGCTTTCCTGAAACTGCTTTCTGCCACACATCCACTGGCAAAACCTTTGCAGGAAATCAGCATTGCTGAGTTGAATGTCAATACTCCATCTGCCGCCCTCCCGGCATTACTGGCGCCGATTTTGGCCGGCCAGGATGCGGGCTTGATTTCTGAAGCCGGTGTGCCGGCTGTGGCCGACCCAGGCGCCAATCTGGTGCGTTTGGCGCATCAGCACGGCATTCAGGTGCGCCCATTAGTCGGGCCGTCATCGCTGCTGCTAGCTGTCATGGCGAGCGGCCTGAACGGCCAGAGCTTTGCTTTTAACGGGTATTTGCCGACCGATGCCGGATTGCGCATAAAGCGCATCAAGGCGCTCGAAGAACGCTCGCGCCACGAGAAGCAAACCCAGCTTTTCATTGAAACGCCGTACCGCAACGGTGCGATGCTCGAAGCACTGGCTGGCGCTTGCCTGCCAGATACCCTGATTTGCATCGCCACAGACCTGACTTTGCCGACCGAATCGATTCGCACGCAAACAGCTGGCAAGTGGCGCCGGGAACTCGGTGCCGGCGAAATGCCTGCTTTCCACAAAAAACCGACGGTATTTCTGCTGTTGACGCAATAACGCGCTGTAGGCAGTTGCGGCTGGCAAATAGCCGATAACAGCTTTGATTCCTATCAGTTAAACCCGGCGCGTACCGGTAAACTTCGCCAACGTCGCGCCCGATTCCAATGTAAATTCGGCATCGGCATCGGTTCCCAACGCGCTTACCAGGTAGGGCATCAGTTCCTTGAGCATAGGCTCCAGCGTCCACGGCGGATTAATCACGAACATGCCGCTGCTATGCAGGCCGAAACCATCAGGCGACGGCGCACAAACGGAAAGCGTGACATTGAGCCAGCCACTGGCGGGCAATTGTTTCAGTTTCTCAGGCAGTTGGCGCGACTCCATCCGGTTCAGCACCGGATACCAGACTGCGTAAGTGCCGGTAGCAAAACGGGTCAACGCGTCTGCCAGAGTATCTTTGACGTGGCGATAGTCGCTTTTGTCCTCGTAGGGCGGGTCGATCAGTACCAGGCCGCGCCGCGACGGTGGCGGCAACAGCGCCCGCAAACCGGCAAAACCGTCGGCGCGCTGAATCATCACACGCGTGCCGCGTCCCGTCTGCCGTATCCCCTGCTCTGCTGCATGCGCTGCGAGCTTGCGGAAGTTATCGGCCAAAATCTTGCTATCGCTCGGATGCAGCTCGAACAGGCGCAGGCGATCTTGCTCGCGCATGGTTTTATCGGCCACATAAGGCGAGCCGGGGTAATAGCGCATTTTGCCGCTCGGATTGAGCTGCTTGATGAGCTTGACGTATTCGGCCAGCGGCGCAGGCATATCCTTGCGCTCCCACAGACGGCTGATGCCGCTTTCGAATTCGGCATTTTTGGTCGCGTAACTGCTATCGAGCGCATACAGCCCGGCACCGGCGTGGGTGTCGATATACATGTAAGGCGTGTCTTTCTGGCCGAGGTATTGCAATAGCTGCATAGTCACGACATGCTTTAAGACATCGGCGTGGTTACCTGCATGGAAGGCGTGGCGGTAGCTCAACATAAAAAAGGGTTCAATCGTGGTAAGTAAGTATATTTAATAAGAAGCGGCGTAACGACGACCGATAGAATTTTCGACGCTTGATCAAAAACCGCACCTTTCAAGTCGACAGAAAAAACGCGGTGCGCGCCGCCACAACAATGCCGCCATTCTAACAAGTCTGCACTGCGGACATGCCATCCACTGGATTGCCAACCCGGCCAGCGCTCGGCAGCACGCAAGATAAACAGGTTTTGAAATATAAATATGGAGTATGCAAAAAATCATGGCATTTACCGCATATATTAATTGCGGATATAAAATATCCTCCACTCCAGTATTAATAGTACGCAAGCATTTCACCCACTTAATAAAACGCGATGATGTTGCAATAAAAAAACCGCCAGAGTTGCCCATGGCGGTCTTTTTATTGCAACATCATCGCAGCATTAGCAGCGCCGGAGGAAATTTTCCCGACGCAGCATCAGTGCAATGTACGCGATTTATGCAACTTTCTTGTCATCGAAGAATTGTGCATCTTCAGTTGAGCCATGCAGTGCAGTGGTGGAAGACTGGCCTTGCTGAATTACCTGGGTTACTGCATCGAAGTAACCAGTACCGACTTCACGCTGATGCTTGACTGCAGTAAAGCCTTTTTCCGCTGCTGCGAATTCCAATTCTTGCAACTCAACGAAAGCCGACATCTGGTTGCGGGCATAGCCGTGCGCCAGGTTGAACATACCGTAGTTCAGTGCGTGGAAACCAGCCAGGGTGATGAACTGGAACTTGTAGCCCATGCGGCCGAGTTCTTTCTGGAAATTGGCGATGGTGGCATCGTCCAGGTTCTTTTTCCAGTTGAACGATGGTGAGCAGTTGTAGGACAACAGCTTGCCTGGGAACTTGGCGTGGATCGCGTCAGCGAATGCCTTGGCGTATTCCAGATCAGGTTTGCCGGTTTCACACCAGATCATGTCGGCGTATTCAGCGTAAGCCAAACCGCGCGAGATTGCCTGTTCCAGACCTGGTCTGGTCTTGTAAAAGCCTTCAACCGTGCGCTCGCCGGTCAGGAATGGCTTGTCATTGTCATCCACATCGGAGGTGATCAAATCGGCTGCTTCTGCATCGGTACGAGCCAACAATACAGTTGGTGTGCCCATCACGTCGGCTGCCAGACGCGCAGCATTCAGTTTTTCAACCGCTTCACGAGTAGGAACCAGAACCTTGCCGCCCATGTGGCCGCATTTTTTGACCGAAGCCAATTGATCTTCAAAGTGAACGCCGGATGCGCCCGCTTCGATCATTGCCTTCATCAATTCGAATGCGTTCAACACGCCGCCGAAACCGGCTTCTGCATCGGCCACTATCGGCGCGAAGAAATCGGTATCGCCCTTGCCTTCGGACCATTGAATCTGATCAGCGCGGGTCAGACAGTTGTTGATGCGCTTGACCACCAGCGGTACCGAGTTGGCTGGGTACAGCGATTGGTCAGGATACATTTCACCAGCAACGTTGGCGTCGCCTGCAACTTGCCAGCCGGACAGGTAGACCGCTTTCAAGCCAGCTTTAACCTGTTGCATTGCCTGGTTGCCAGTCAATGCGCCGAGTGCGTTGACGAACGGCTCGTTGTTGACCAGGTCCCACAACTTGATGGAACCGTTTTTCGCCAAAGTGTGCTCAACCTGGATCGAGCCACGCAGACGAATCACGTCTTCCGCTTTGTAGTTACGCTTGATACCTTTCCAGCGCGGGTTGGTGTCCCAATCTTTTTGCAGCTCTGCTACTTGCTGTTCACGTGTCGACATTGCATTCTCCTGATGGCAAAAAGTAGATGAATTAAATAAAATCTGTGTTGATGTAAATAATAGTAGGCTCCTTTTTGCAAAGCAACAATGTCTTATATAAGACATATATCTAAAATTTTATCTATATTTATCAATATCTTATAAACTAATTATCGCGATGTGGCATATCATTTCTCAAAATGAAAGATAACGTCGTTACTGAAGCGGAGCAGCTCCCACGATATGAAAAAATGATTCCACTTCATGGAAAATATCTAGTTAGCAATTCAAAAATAAGGCATGAAAGATTTATTTTGAGGTGCAGTTGTATTGCGTCGCAACAATTGATTCGATTTACAATAGAGACAAACTTGGTTTTCCCTAGTCAAGCATCCATGTATTATCCGAGTACTTATATTTTTCTCGCAACCAGAGACCCATTATGAAAGTTACGCAAATTCATCCTGTCATACGAGATATTGCCGATTGCGGTAGGTGCGCAGTGCGTAAAAACTCATTATTTTCTGATTTCACCGATGAAGATTTTCGTCTGATTCAAGCGCCCATCGAAGATTTCCGGTTTACTCCCGGAGCGGTAATATATAAGCAGGGTGATAAAGTCAATGGGCTGTATACGATACGTAGCGGCATGGTCAAATTGAATCGCCTGAATGCCGATGGCACCCAGCGCATCCTGCGCATCCTGCGCATCGGCGACATCATCGGCCTGGAAGCCAGTCTCAGCCAACATTACGAGAACGACGCAATTGCCATCAATACAGTAACTGCCTGTCGTGTTCCGAGCGATGCCATTGCACGCCTGGATCGCGAGTCGCCCCGCTTGCACCGCAATTTGATGAAGAAATGGCACGAAACCGTGGTCGAGGCCGACCAATGGTTTGGCGAGCTCACCAACGGGCTGGCGCGCGTACGAATGGCACGCCTGCTGTTGAAGATGCGTGACTCGGATGATTCCGATGTGTCGTCGCTGTTTTCGCTGGAAGACATAGGATCGGTGCTGGGCATGACCATCGAAACAGCCAGCCGTATTATCAACACTCTGCTGCGTGAGGGAAAAATCAGGCGCATCAATGGTGGCGACCGCCACTACCAAATCGATATCGCGGCACTGGAGAAGGAGTCGCAGTCCAGCGCTTTGTAAGCGGCAAATCACCCATAGCGACCGCCGCTTCCAATATTCTTGCTTAGATAACGCCAGTCCCCGATTACCCTGCCACGCGTCGGTTGTTGCCGCTGAAAACGGGCTATGAAAAGGCTAGTGGTACGGCGCTGTGTTGAGCGAGGTCAACTATTCGGCATACCCAAGCAAGGACATCACATGAATGTCTCCAAAGGACACTAAAAAATTCACGCTCATGGCAGACTGAGATTGTTTTAAAGGAAAATATATTTTGTTGTACCGCGAAATAGTTTTACGGCATCCATCCCAAAACCAACAATAGAAACGATTGTCAGGATAGGCCAAATCAGCGAATATATAGTTATTATATTGAAACTTTTAAAGGAGATCAGCCATGCAAACCGTCGCACAGATTCTCAACTCAAAGCACAATCAGACGGTCTGGAACATCGCGCCTGCAGCATTGGTGTTGGATGCTATCAAGTTACTCGCAGAGAAAGGTATCGGGGCGCTGTTGGTAATGGAGGGAGAACGGGTCGTCGGCATTGTTACCGAACGTGACTACGCCCGGAAAGTGCATATTTTGGGGCGCTCGTCGGACAATACCCCGGTCAGCGACATCATGACTTCCCCTGTCATGTACGTAAGCCCTGACCAAACCAATGAGCAATGCATGGCATTGATGACTGAAAATCGATTGCGACACTTACCCGTCATGGACAATGGCAAGTTGGTTGGCCTTATTTCTATCGGCGATCTGGTGAAAGACATAATTTCCGAACAGCAATTTATTATCCAGCAGCTTGAACACTACATCATGGGCGAGCGGGGTTAAGGGATTGACATATGGTCGTGAAACGACTTGGAAACGATGGCAGTTTCCACCAAGGCGATTGCATGAATGGTCAGTTGTTTAGACCCAGTAACTTGCCTAGGTAATCAACGTTCCAATCGACTTTCAGTTGCTTGTTGGCGATGCCGAGTTTCGTGGTGATGTCGCTTTTGAGCAGGTTGAGTGCAATACGGCGCAGAATGGCAAAGTTTTGTGCGCCTCGCCAATCCGGCTTCGGCCAAGCCGGGCTGGTTGTCCTTCACACCCAATACGTAGTCCGCACCGCTTTGCACAATCTTGGCAGCAATGTCGTGCTGGCATCCCATCGCGTCGATGGTGATCGATGCTCCCTTTGATGCCAGTGCACGCAGCAATTCCGGTATGGCGATGAACTCGTTGCTCTTGTCGGCAGTCTTGATCTGCCCAAGCGTCAAACCACTCGTGCTGCTCCAGGTCGATACAGATGAACGCGCTCTGCTTGCCATCATGCGAGCCGCGTACACATTTGCCATCGATGGCCATGTGCTGGCCCGCCAGTGACGGGCACAGCCCGCTGACCCAGCGCATGAAACACGCGTCAAGCTGTTTCGCACCGAGCAGCGAAAAGACCCGCCCAGAGGTATCGTGCGAGGCAATACCATTCGCAAACGGAAGGTGCTGACGCAATCAGTCCAGCTTCATCTCGCTCCATTCGACAACCGACGTCCAACTCTTTGCTCCACTGATGGATGCGCAAATGGCTGCCAGCAGCAATTCGTCGAATGCTTCTAGCAGTGATATCGGTGCGTTTGCCATCTCGTCGTCCAAGTATCGAGAGTAAACGCCTTTCCGGACCAGTTTACAAGCACTACTTTCGATTCTTGGTCATGGCCCCGGCACCCGCTTCATGCAATCGCCCTCGTGTTCATGCGTCCCAACTCGACGCGTCGTCTGGCAGAAAATGGCGCGCTTGGTTTGACCGGGGTGACGGTGCCGCCATCCTCGGCTGATCGTCGAGTTTGAACACGCTGATCACGTGCGTCAGGCTAGTGGCCTGATCCTGCAGGCTCTCGGCTGCTGCGGCCGCCTGTTCCACCAAGGCCGCATTCTGTTGCGTTACTTGATCCATTTGCGCGATGGCTTGATTCACTTGCTCGATCTCGCTACTCTGCTCCCGGCCCGCAGCCGTGATCTTGCTCATGATGTCGGTTACCCGTTTGATGCTTGTCACCACATCGTCCATCGTGGTGCCGGCCTGCCCCACCAATTTACTGCCCGCTTCGACTTGGTCGACCGAGTCGCCAATCAGAATCTTGATCTCCTTGGCGGCCGAGGCGCTGCGCTGTGCGAGGCTGCGCACTTCGGTGGCGACTACCGCAAAGCCGCGTCCCTGCTCTCCCGCACGCGCCGCTTCCACGGCGGCATTCAACGCCAGAATATTGGTCTGAAATGCAATGCCATTGATCACGCTGATGATATCTACAATTTTATTCGCGGATGCATTGATCGATCCCATCGTTTCAATGACTTGCGCCACAACGGCTCCGCCCTTTTGCGCCACTTCGGATGCAGAGCCTGCCAACAAGTTTGCTTGATGCACATTGTCGGCGCTCTGTTTTACGGTCGTGGTTAATTCCTCCATCGACGACGCCGTTTCTTCCAGCGAACTGGCTTGCTCTTCGGTGCGGGAAGACAGATCGAGGTTACCCATCGCGATTTCCTGGGCTGCCACCTTGACAGACTCGCCGGCGATGCGAATTTCCACCAGCATCGAAGCGATTTTTCCGATGAAGCGATTGAAGGCGCTGCCGATCTGTGCCAATTCATCCGCGCCGCGATCATCAAGGCGTCGGGTCAGGTCGCCATGACCGGAAGCGATATCCTCCATTGCATCGCGCGCCATTTGCATCCGCTTCAATGCCTTTGCGACCATCACGGTCAACAGCAACGCAGCCAGTGCAATGACCAGCAACGCGGTAATGGCGGACGTGCTCAGCATTGCGGTCAGCGCTTGCGTCGCTTCAGTTTGGTCGAGAACGACGGCGAGCAACCAGTCGGTGCCTTCAACGCGCCGCACATGCAGCATGCCATCACGACCGTTAAGATGCACCGCATCGCTTTGCCGGGAACGGTCAATTTCTGCCAGCCTCTGAGGAGTCAGGTCTGGGCTCAGGTCCGACACAGGCTTCATCGTCAACTGTTTATTCGGATGGGCAATGATCATGCCGTTCCCATCCAGCAGGAAGGCAAAACTGTTCGGTGTCGGCTTGATCGCGATCACCGTCTTCACCACGTTATCCAGAAGAACGTCGGCTGCAACCACGCCCTGGAGATTGCCTTGCGAACCGGCAGGCTCGGCGAAAGTGACCACCAGCTTGCCGGTGGCGGCATCGACATAGGGCGTCGTCAGAATTGGTCCGCCAGTCTGCGCGGCCCTGATGTACCACGGCCGAACCGTAGGATCGTAGTCGGCAGGAATGCCTTCCGGCCGGGAGAAAACAGCGTGTTTATCCGCGAAGCCGATATAGGCATTGTCAAACGTGCCGGCCTTATCCGCCGCCGTCAAAAACGGCAGTGGATCTGGCGCGCCGATGTTTAGTTTGATCGACTCCACGACCGTGCGCTTTGAATGTACCCACGCGGCAATGCCGCTTGCATGACTCTGCGATAGCTGCTGCATCTGCCCATTCAAAGCTGTCAGCGTATGCTGCCTGGCGGTGTTGTAATTGACCGCAACGACGATCAGCATGGCGAGAATAACGACGGAAACACAGATGGCGATGAGCCGTGTGCGCAGTGATGAAAACATGGTGAAAACCTTTGTAAGATACCTGGATGTTGGTGAACTTTTAGGATTGTTTCTGAAATTCCATGAAGATCATCCCTGAAATTTCCGGATCAATTTAAAGCTGGGAGCGTTTAAAAAATTTGCGGGAGTTCATTGCCTGCCGGTCGAAAAACGCAGTGGTTCCATTAGAACAGGATGGGGCGACAATGATGCCCAGAGTCAATTTTAAATGTTCTGCGGCATTTTTGTCTGTTTTGTAGATCTTGCCGGGAATGCGCGAGAAACAATTTTTTCCTCGCTGCAATCGGGGAAATTATGCTCCGGCACTCTAATATTTTTCTCGCGTATAGCACGCGGATTCAGATATGAAATGCATCCGGAATCCGCGCAACATCACAAAAAAATTTCTCCAATTGATGCAGCGTTGCCCATTCTATTCACGGATTCGTCAATCTCCAAAAATGTTCTTGAAATCTTTCTACCATTCTTTTTTCCATTGTTTCCCTCCTTTTTTACAAAAAAAAATTCCGATTGTTGCAACGATTTATGTCAAAATAATTTTGATGGGACAGCCCTGACATTACGACGACTTCGTGTTGACATGCTTATGGACGACGAGGATACTTCGGTCGATCCAATTGGATTTCCTATCAGTGAAAAATGAAGCCAGCGGCAATCACGCAAGCTTCAAAGCAACAAAAGGTCGGTACCGGTCACCACCATGCACCGGGCCGAACATAACGACAAAACGCACGACACAATCGCGCGAGGAGATACGAATGCGGCAGAACGAACCCCTTCGTCTGCATGTGCCGGAGCCTACTGGGCGCCCGGGTCATGCGACTGATTTTTCTTATTTGCGGCTATCGCCAGCCGGCGAGGTGCGCAGACCTCCGGTTGAAGCGTCGCCGATTGACACCCTGGATCTTGCCTACTCGCTGGTGCGGGTGATCGACGATGAAGGTCACGCCGTCGGGCCGTGGGTACCGGAAATCGAACTGGAAACAGTGCGTGCCGGGCTGCGCGCCATGATGAAAACGCGCATCTTCGATGCCCGCATGCTGATCGCACAGCGCCAGAAAAAAATGTCTTTTTACATGCAGAGCCTGGGCGAAGAAGCCATCGGGACGGCACAAGCGCTGGCGCTCAACATCGATGACATGTGCTTTCCCACCTATCGTCAGCAAAGCATCCTGATAGCACGCGACGTGCCTCTGGTGGATATGATTTGCCAGCTGATGTCGAACGAGCGCGATCCCCTCAAGGGACGGCAGTTGCCGGTGATGTATTCGGTGCGTGAGGCTGGCTTCTTCTCGATCTCCGGCAACTTGGCGACCCAGTACATTCAGGCAGTGGGCTGGGGAATGGCCTCTGCCATCAAGGGCGACACCAAGATTGCTTCAGCCTGGATTGGCGATGGCGCTACTGCCGAAGCCGATTTTGATACCGCTCTGACTTTTGCCCATGTATATCGGGCGCCGGTCATTCTCAATGTGGTCAACAACCAGTGGGCCATCTCAACATTCCAGGCTATCGCCGGCGGCGAGGACACCACTTTCGCGGCACGCGGTGTCGGCTGCGGCATCGCGTCGTTGCGGGTTGATGGCAACGATTTCCTCGCCGTTTATGCGGCCTCGAAGTGGGCTGCCGAAAGGGCTAGACGCAACCTGGGTCCGACCATGATCGAATGGGTCACCTATCGCGCCGGTCCGCACTCGACCTCGGACGATCCGTCCAAGTACCGTCCGGCCGACGACTGGGCGCACTTCCCGCTCGGCGATCCGATTGCACGACTCAAACAGTATTTAATCGGTATTGGCGCGTGGTCAGAACAAGAGCATGAAGAAACCCAGAAGGAGTTGGAGTTGCAAGTTATTACCGCGCAAAAAGAAGCCGAGCAATACGGCACGATGGCGAGCGGCAATGTTTTCAGCCCTGCCGAGATGTTTGACGATATCTATAAAGAGATGCCGGAACATTTGCGAGTACAACGCCAGCAGCTAGGAATTTGACCATGAGCGCAGATAAAAACATGAACGAAAAAAAGACGCCCATGACCATGATCCAGGCCTTGCGCTCGGCCATGGATGTGATGCTTGAACGCGATAACAACGTGGTCGTGTTCGGCCAGGATGTGGGTTATTTTGGCGGCGTATTTCGCTGCACCGAAGGCTTGCAGAAAAAATACGGCACATCGCGGGTATTTGATACCCCGATTTCCGAGGGCGGAATCGTGGGTGCGGCCGTCGGCATGGGAGCGTATGGCTTGCGGCCAGTGCTCGAAATCCAGTTCGCCGATTACATCTACCCAGCCTACGACCAGATTGTTTCCGAGGCGGCAAGACTGCGGTTTCGCTCGGCCGGAGATTTCACCGCGCCGATCACGATTCGAACCCCCTGCGGCGGTGGCATTTACGGTGGGCAAACCCACAGCCAAAGCCCGGAAGCAATGTTTGCCCATGTCTGCGGACTGCGCACCGTGATGCCGTCCAATCCGTACGACGCCAAGGGCTTGCTGATCGCCTCGATTGAAAACGACGACCCGGTAATTTTTCTCGAACCAAAACGCCTGTACAACGGACCGTTTGATGGCCATCACGACCAACCGGTAGTGCCGTGGTCCAAGCATCCGCTGGGCGAAGTGCCGGAAGGCTATTACACGATACCGCTGGAGACAGCGTCGGTGTTTCGTGCTGGAACTGCTCTGACAGTGCTCACTTACGGCACCATGGTTTTCGTGTCGGAAGCCGCAGCAAAGGAGAGCGGGATCGATGCTGAAATTATCGATTTACGCAGCCTGTGGCCACTGGATTTGCCGACCATTATTGCTTCGGTTAAAAAGACTGGCCGCTGCGTGATCGTGCACGAGGCGACGCGCACCGGCGGATTTGGTGCCGAATTGACGGCGCTGGTGCAAGAACATTGCTTCTATCAGCTTGAAGCGCCGATCGAGCGCGTGACCGGCTGGGACACGCCTTATCCGCATGCGCAGGAATGGGCTTATTTCCCCGGACCGGCGCGGGTAGCTGCGGCATTCAAACGTACGATGGAGGCATGACATGGGTATTCATGTAATCAAGATGCCGGATATCGGCGAAGGCATTGCAGAAGTCGAATTAGTAGTGTGGCGTGTACAACCAGGCGACGCCGTGGCCGAGGATCAGGTGCTGGCCGATGTAATGACCGACAAAGCCACCATCGAGATTCCGTCACCGGTGGTAGGCACCGTCCTGGCCTTGGGCGGGAAAGCCGGACAAGTGATAGCGGTAGGCGCTGAACTGATACGGATTGAAATCGAGGGCAAAGGCAACGTTGACGCCAGTGCCAGCAACGCGGCGGCCTCCATCGCGACGCCAGCCGAACCGAATGTGCCGAATGTGCCATCCACGGCTGCGACTGCATCCACACCAATCACACCGCCTGTGGCTGTGGCTGCACCCAAGAAAATCCCGGCACTGAACAATACTGCGAAGACGGCACCTGCACATGCCGCCTCTGCAACGCGGCAAGCCGGCGAAAAACCCATCGCGTCGCCCGCCTTGCGTCAACGCGCCTGGGATCTGGGTGTCGAACTGCAATACGTGCAAGGTAGCGGTGCGGCGGGCCGGATCATGCAGCAAGACCTTGATGCTTATGTTGCTAATATCGCTCGCGGCGCAAATCCACAAGGCGCAGCCAAGAACGAAATGCGCTACCAGGAGCGAAATGACGAAGAAGCGCTGCCGATCATCGGACTGCGCCGCAAGATAGCGCAGAAGATGCAGGAGGCCAAACGGCGCATTCCGCACTTTACCTATGTCGAAGAAATCGATGTAACCGAACTCGAAGCGTTGCGCACGCGTCTGAACAATCAATGGGGCGCTGAACGTGGCCGGCTTACCTTGCTTCCGCTGCTGATGCGCGCGGTGGTGCTCGGGGTACGCGAGTTTCCGCAAATCAATGCACGTTTCGACGACGATGCCGGCATCGTTACGCGCTACAGTGCGGTCCACATCGGCATTGCCGCCCAAACCGACGCTGGCCTTGTCGTGCCGGTGTTGCGGCATGCGGAGACGCGTGACCTGTGGTCGTGCGCAGCAGAAATGGCACGTCTGGCCGAAGCTGCGCGCAGCGGCAAGGCGACGCGCGAGGAACTCTCCGGTTCCACCATCACCATTACCAGCCTGGGCGCTTTGGGTGGCATCGTCTCCACGCCGGTAATCAATCATCCCGAGGTGGCCATCGTTGGCGTCAACAAGATGGTCGAACGGCCGATGATGCGTGGCGGTCTGGTGGTGGCGCGAAAAATGATGAATTTATCGTCGTCATTCGATCACCGGGTAGTCGATGGCATGCACGCAGCCGAGTTCATACAAGCGCTGCGCGGCTATCTGGAATGTCCGGCAACCCTGTTCGTGGAGTAAATATTGAACACACAATCAACTACATTGCTGGTAATCGGCGGTGGCCCTGGCGGTTATATCGCCGCAATTCGTGCTGCACAACTGGGTATTGCCACTACCCTCATCGAAGGCGAGCAGCTTGGCGGAACCTGTCTGAACATCGGCTGCATCCCGTCCAAGGCATTAATTCACGCCGCCGACGAGTTTGAAAAGGCGTGCCATTATGCTGCCGACTCGGCGCTCGGCATCCATGTCCAGTCACCGCGTATCGAACTGGCGCAAACAGTGCACTGGAAGGATGGCATCGTCACCAAACTGACCTCTGGCGTGGCGGCGCTGCTGAAGAAAAACGGTGTGCAGGTGATTAAAGGGTGGGCCCGCATCATCGACGGCAAAACGGTCGAGGTGCAACAGAACGGCACAGAAAGTGCAGATGCGGTGGCAGGATCTGCACCGCTGCGTATCGGTTGCCAGCACTTGTTACTGGCAACCGGCTCGCAGTCGGTGGCGCTGCCCAACATGCCGTTCGGCGGCCCCGTCATCAGTTCTACCGAAGCCTTGTCGCCATCATCGCTGCCCCGGCGTCTGGTGGTTGTCGGTGCCGGATACATTGGACTGGAGCTGGGTATCGCCTATCGCAAGCTGGGTGCCGAGGTAAGCGTGGTCGAAGCGATCGACCGCGTACTGCCTGCCTACGACGAAGATCTGACCAAACCGGTAGCTGCCGCGCTGCAACGGCTGGGAGTGAAATTGCATCTGGGCTGTACAGTGCAGGGATTGAACGCGAGCAGCGACGCGGTACGTGTACGCAACACGCAGGGCGAAGAATCTGAACTGCCGGCCGACCAAGTGCTGGTGGCGGTCGGCCGTCGCCCTCGCACGCAAGGCTGGGGCCTGGAAAGCTTGATGCTCGACATGGCGGGCCACGCGGTGAAAATCGACGACCAATGCCGCACCTCGATGCGCGACGTCTGGGCGATTGGCGACCTGACGGGCGAGCCGATGCTAGCGCACCGCGCCATGGCACAGGGTGAAATGGTGGCCGAGATCATTGCCGGCAAACGCCGTCATTTCTTGCCGGCCGCAATGCCCGCTGTATGCTTCACCGATCCCGAAGTGGTGGTCGTCGGTCAGACGCCACAAAGCGCGCTGAAAGCAGGGCTTGACTGCATCAATGCACTATTTCCGTTCGCCGCCAACGGCCGCGCCATGACCATTGAGTCCACGGACGGTTTTGTGCGCGTGGTGGCTCGCCGTGACAACCATCTGATTGTCGGCTGGCAGGCGGTGGGGCGCAACGTATCCGAACTGAGTGCAGCGTTCTGTCATTCGATTGAGATGGGCGCACTGCTTGAGGACGTGGCGGGTACCATCCACGCCCATCCGACACTCGGCGAAGCGGTACAGGAAGCGGCGCTGCGCGCGCTCGGACATGCATTGCATGTCTAACGACCTCTCGCCTGGCGAATTCCCTGCCAGAATTGGAACATCTAAAATTTCAAGCCGTGGCTTAATCTAACTCTACGGCAAAAAATAAATCGGCTGCACCTGAAACTGGCAGCCTTTTTTATAAATTCCTATAGATATAATAGGAAACCCGGGCGTTGTCATGCCGTACCGACACGTACCGCAACCATAACAAAATAAATTGGAGAATTTTTATGAAATCGTTGAATCGCCTTACACAAATTGCCCTGGCCGTCAGTGCTGCCGTCTCCTTTGCAGGCGTTGCCCACGCGGAAACCGTAAAAATCGCCATCGCCGGTCCGATGACTGGCGCCGTGACGCAGTATGGCGATATGGTCAAGGCCGGCGCACTGACTGCCATCGAACAGATCAACGCTGCCGGCGGCAGCAATAAATTCGAAGCCGTGATCATGGATGACAGCTGCGAGCCGAAGCAGGCGGTGGCGGTGGCCAACAAAATCGTCAGCCAGGGCATCAAATACGTGATCGGTCACGTCTGCTCGGGTTCCACCATTCCAGCTTCCGATATTTACGAGAATGAAGGCGTAGTCATGATCACGCCTTCGGCCACCGCGCCGCAACTGACTGAAAACAAACCGCACAAATTCATTTTCCGCACCATCGGCCGCGATGACCAGCAAGGCCCTGCCGCCGCCAAGTATGTGATCGAAAAGCTCAAACCCAAAAAAACGGCGATTCTGCATGACAAGCAATCGTATGGACAGGGCGTTGCCTCTTCAGTCAAAGCGAGCCTGGAAGCAGCGAAGATTCCGGTCGTGCTGTTTGAAGGCATCAACGCAGGCGACAGCGATTATTCAGCCGTCATTACCAAGCTGAAATCGCAACGCGTGGATTTTGTCTATTTCGGTGGTTATCACCCGGAAATGGGCATGCTGATGCGCCAGGCGCGCGAGCAAGGCATCAAAGCAGCCTTCATGGGGCCGGAAGGTGTTGGCAACAAGGACATTACGGCGATCGCCGGCCCGGCCTCCGAAGGCATGCTGGTGACGCTGCCGGCCGACTTTGCTGCCGACCCGGCAAACGCCGCCCTGGTCAAAGCCTTCAAAGACAAAAAACGTGACGCGAGCGGGCCGTTCCAATTGTCTGCCTACTCAGCCGTGAAGGTCATCGCCGACGCCATGACCGGCGCCAAGAGCACCGACCCGACCAAGGTTGCCGCCTACATCCACAGCCATCCTTTCAAAACGCCGATCGGCAACGTGGCATATGACGCCAAGGGCGATCTGAAATCCTTCAAGTTCGTTGTGTATACCTGGCACAAGGACGCTACCAAGAGCGAAGCCAAGTAGTCGGTAGCGGCACGGTACCTGCACATGGTATCCGGGCAAATTTGATCTCAACCTTGTACCTGCCCCCCATCGCAATATGGATGGGGGCGCGTGCCATCTATAATTTCTTTTTCCCATGCATACATATCCATGAATGAGCTGCTTCCGCAATTTACCCAGCAACTTATCAACGGTCTAAGTCTGGGCGCAATCTACGCGCTGATCGCCATCGGCTACACCATGGTCTACGGCATTATCGGAATGATCAATTTCGCGCATGGCGAAATTTACATGATCGGGGCTTATGTCGGCCTGGTCACACTCACCGCCATCGGCGTGCAAGCCGGCTATCCGTTGCCGCTGATACTGGGCGCGGCGCTGATGGTATCGATGCTGGTGACGGGCTTATACGGCTGGACGGTCGAGCGGGTCGCCTACCGGCCGCTACGCGGAGGGCCGCGCCTGGTGCCGCTAATCTCGGCCATCGGCATGTCGATCTTCCTGCAAAACTACGTGCAACTGGGCCAGGGTTCGCGCGACATGTCGGTGCCAATGCTGATCTCGGGCGCCATCGAGTTTCAAATGGGTAGCGACTTCACTGTCACCATTCCCTATTCGCGTCTGCTGATCGTTGGCGTAACGCTGCTGCTGATGGTGGCCCTGACGCTGTTTATCGGACGTTCACGCATGGGGCGCGCCTGTCGTGCCTGTGCCGAAGACATGGGAATGGCCAATCTGCTGGGCATCGATACCAACCGCGTGATCTCCTTCACCTTCGTTCTGGGCGCCATGCTGGCTGCGGTGGGCGGAGTGCTGATCGCCTTATCGGTCGGCAAGCTCAATCCGTACATCGGTTTCATTGTCGGCATCAAGGCCTTCACCGCGGCGGTGCTGGGCGGCATCGGCAGCATTCCGGGTGCGATGCTGGGCGGCGTACTGCTGGGCCTGGCGGAAACCTTCGCCGCAGGCTACATGCCTTCCGAATATAAAGACGTGGTGTCGTTCGGCCTGCTGGTGCTGATTCTGCTATTCCGTCCGACTGGCTTGCTGGGCAAACCGGATGTGGAAAAAGTGTGAAGCAATGCACGCCAACAAGCGATAGCAGGCTGACCAGGCTGACCTGAGTCACAAACACGAGACATTAGAATAGAACGGACGCCCGATGGGACATACATTCAAGAACGCCGTGGCGGCGGCAGTAGTAACCGCCATTCTGACGATTCCTATCCTCGGGCTGCGATTGCAGTTTGAAGGCTATCGGGTCGTGTTGCATCCAAACTGGACACCGGTACTGATTGCGGTGGCGCTGGTGTTTCTGTTTCAACTCGCCAAACCGTGGCTGGCGCGCACCACGGCAGACGTACGCGCCAGTGTGCGCTGGCCGGCGCTACCCCGGATGCAGCCGGGGCAACAACGCGCTATCGTGCTGTTGCTGCTGGTAATCGGCGTGCTCTGGCCTTTCTTCGGCTCACGCGGCGCGGTAGACGTGGCCACCCTGGCGTTGATTTATATCGTGCTCGGACTGGGCTTGAATGTCGTGGTCGGTTTTGCCGGCCTGCTCGATCTGGGCTATGTTGCGTTCTATGCGGTGGGCGGTTACACCTATGCGCTGCTGAACCAGTATTTCGGCCTGACGTTCTGGGAATGCCTGCCGCTGTCCGCCGGGATGTCGGCGCTATTCGGCTTTCTGCTGGGCTTTCCGGTATTGCGCTTGCGCGGCGACTATCTGGCCATTGTCACGCTCGGCTTCGGCGAAATCATTCGCCTGCTGCTCAACAACCTGACCAGCCTGACCGGCGGCCCGGATGGCGTGTCCGGCATTCCCAAACCCACCGTGTTCGGGATCGAAATGACGCGCACCGCCAGCGTGGAAGGCGGCACCACCTTCCACCAAATGCTCGGTCTGCCCTATGAGGGTGGGCACATGGTGATCTTCCTGTATTTCATGGCGTTGCTGCTGGTGCTGTTTACCTACTTCGTGACCAGTCGCCTGATCCGCATGCCGATGGGACGGGCCTGGGAAGCGTTACGGGAAGATGAAATCGCCTGCCGCTCACTCGGCATCAATCCGACCCGGGTCAAGCTGTCCGCCTTTACGCTGGGCGCGGCTTTTGCCGGACTCGCCGGCAGCTTCTTTGCCGCCCGGCAGGGCCTGGTCACACCGGAATCGTTTACCTTCATCGAGTCAGCATTGATCCTGGCCATCGTGGTACTGGGTGGCATGGGCTCGCAACTGGGCGTGATTCTGGCAGCGATTTTGCTGACTGTATTGCCGGAACTGGCGCGCGGCTTTGCCGAATACCGGATGCTGTTTTTCGGCCTGGTGATGGTCTTGATGATGATGTGGCGTCCGCAGGGCTTGCTGCCCGCCACTCGCCCACATGTGGAGTTGCCGCAATGAGCGCCGTATTATTGAAAGTTGCGGGGCTGTCGATGCGTTTCGGCGGCTTGCTGGCAGTCGATGGCGTCGATTTTTCTGTGATGCAAAAAGAAATTTTTGCGATTATCGGCCCCAATGGCGCCGGCAAAACCACCGTATTCAATTGCATCAGCGGATTTTACCGGCCGACCGACGGCGCTATTCTGGTCGACAACACCGCTATCGGCGGCATGCCGAGCCATCTGGTGGCGCGCCATGGATTGGTGCGCACGTTCCAGAATATCCGCTTGTTCAAGAGCATGACCGTGCTGGAAAACCTGCTGGTGGCGCAGCATACCCAGCTCCGCACGGGGCTGTTGCCGGGCCTGCTCAAACTACCCGGCTATCGACGCTCCGAGCGCGAGGCACTGGAGCGTGCCGCCTACTGGCTCGACCAGCTGAACTTGCGGGCGCTGGCCAACCGCGCAGCGGGCACACTGTCGTACGGCCTTCAGCGCCGCGTGGAAATCGCCCGTTGCATGATCACCAAGCCACGCCTGCTGCTGCTGGACGAGCCGGCAGCCGGCCTGAATCCGCAGGAAAAGCAGGAATTGCAGCAATTGATCGACCGCCTGCGACGCGAACATGACGTGGCCGTGCTGCTCATCGAGCACGACATGAGCCTGATCATGGGCATTTCCGACCGCATTCTGGTGATGGAGCAAGGCAAGCCGATCGTAACGGGAACGCCAATCGAGGTACGCAACGATGCGCGCGTGATCAAAGCTTATCTGGGAGAAGAATGATGTTGCAGTTTGAGCAGGTACACACTCACTACGGTGCCATCGAAGCCTTGCACGGTGTCTCGCTCGAAGTCAAACAGGGCGAAATCGTGACCCTGATCGGCGCCAACGGCGCCGGCAAAACCACGCTGCTGATGACGCTCTGCGGCAAACCGCGCGCCTCCAGCGGCAAGATCCTGTTTGAAGGGCGCGATATCACGCAGTGCGCAACGCATGAAATCATGCGCATGGGGATCGGGATTTCGCCGGAAGGACGGCGCGTGTTCCCCAGCCTGACCGTGCTGGAAAACCTGAAGATGGGTGCCTTTTTCGCTAGCAGTGGGGAAATCGACGCCGGCATCGAACACGTTTTCAAGCTGTTTCCGCGCTTGATGGAGCGCAATAATCAACGCGCCGCCACCATGTCGGGCGGCGAGCAGCAAATGCTGTCGATTGGTCGCGCCCTGATGAGCCGGCCGCGCCTGCTGTTGCTGGACGAGCCCACGCTGGGCCTGGCGCCGCTGATCATCGCGCAGATTTTCGAGATCATCCGCACCATTCGCGCGCAGGGCGTAACAGTATTTTTAGTCGAGCAGAACGCCAACAAGGCGCTGAATGTGGCTGATCGCGGTTACGTGCTGGAAAACGGCTGCGTGGTGCTGGCCGATACCGGCGCCAATTTGTTGACCAACGATGCAGTGCGCAAAGCGTATCTGGGCGAGGGTTGAGGCGCGTGTAACTACGTTTCTGAGTTTCGAGAACCGATAATTTATAGCGGTAATTTATAGTATACGGAGGCGACAAAATCGCCGCTTGTATCGTTTGTCGGCACCAACCCGCCGCAAACGCCTCGTTTTACCTACTGACCTTTAACCATAAACAATGTGGAAAAGCATCACCCGCCCTTATCCGGTCGAGTGTCTGTCATCCGCGCGGAGCCATCAGCATGACCGCTTTCATCTTCAATGAACTCAATTTCGACGACCACGAACAAGTGGTATTCGCCTGCGAACCAAAATCCGGCCTCAAAGCCATCATCGCGGTCCACAACACCAACCTCGGCCCGGCCATGGGCGGTTGCCGCATGTGGAATTACGCCAGCGAAGCGATGGCCATCAACGACGTGCTGCGCCTGTCGCGCGGCATGACCTACAAGAACGCGGTCGCCGGCCTGCCCCTCGGCGGCGGCAAAAGCGTCATCATCGGCAACCCCAAAACCGACAAGACGCCGGCCCTGTTCGAAGCCCTGGGTGAAGCGCTGGAACGCCTCGGCGGCCGTTACATCACGGCCGAAGACGTTGGCACCAGCCCGGAAGACATGGCGCATGTCGCCACCAAAACCCGCTATGTCGCCGGCCTCGGGGCCAGTGGCGATCCATCGCCCCACACCGCACTGGGCTGCTTTGTCGGCGCTCAGGCGGCCGTCAAGCACCACCTCAAGCGTGACACGATGGAAGGCTTGACCGTTGCGGTGCAGGGTCTGGGCCACGTCGGTTACGACTACGCCCGCCGCCTGCATGCCGCCGGCGCCAGACTGATCGTGGCCGACATCGATCGCGCCGCTCTGGAACGCGCGCGCGCAGAGTTCGGCGCCGAAATCGTAGCGACCGACGCCATTTACGACGTCCAGGCCGACATCTACGCCCCATGCGCGCTGGGTGCTACGCTCAACCCCGATACTCTGTCCCGCCTGAAAGCCAAGATCGTGGCAGGCGCTGCCAATAACCAGCTTGCCACCGCCGACGTGGGCGAACTGCTGCGTCAAAAAGGCGTGCTGTACGCACCGGATTTCGTACTCAACGCCGGTGGCATCATCAAGGTCTGTTACGAATATTTCCACAAACCGGAGGCCGAAGTCGAAGCCCAGGTGCGTAAAATCAGCGACACCCTGGCTGAAGTCTTCGCCCGCGCCGACCGTGAAGAATTACCGACCAGCGTGGTGGCGGACGAAATGGCGGAAGCACGCTTCAAGCGATAAATTAGGGATTGGGAATATATATGCCCTGTGGGCTATTCAGGCCAAACAGATTTTTCTTTACTTACTGAATGGCAATACAGGGCGAACGGATTTTCTTCACTTTTTTTCAAATATCCAGGGGTGATCAACACCCATCGCGGCTTTCAATATCCGATTTCAAAATCAGGCTGCTTTGCGAAATGTCAGATTGATGCGCTGTTCGCCCAACAACGCATGATGGCCCGCTTTTAGCGGCATCACGCCGTGATAGCGCAACCTAGCCGGACCGCCCCACACCACCACGTCGCCATGCATCAGCGGCACCCGCATCGGCTTGTCGTCGCGCCGGAAACCGCCAAACAAAAAGACTGCCGGAATGCCGAGCGAGACCGAGACGATCGGTTGCCCAAAGTCGCGCTCGTTCTTGTCTTGATGCAGCGACAGGCGTGCGCCCGGTTGGTAGCAGTTGATCAGGCAAGCGTCCGGTTCGAAGTTCTGGAAACCGGCGCTCGCCGCAGCCGCTTGGGACAAATTCAGGAACACCTCCGGCATGCGCGGCCAAGGCTGGCCGCTGTCGGTGTCCAGCGCGTCATAGCGGTAGCCGCTACGATCAGACACCCAGCCGCAGGCGCCACAGTTGGTCATCGCCACCGACATCCGAAAACCGCCTGGCGTGACCATCTGGCGAAACCGCGCTTTGGCTGTGATTTCGTGCAAGGCCGCCAAGATAGTCGTCTGACATTCCAGCGCAAAACCGCGCAGCACTACCGCACCTGGACACAACTCCTCGCTCCAGGTGCGGTCTTGCTCAGTGTCGTCGAATAGATTCATTGTCACGGATGCTACGCCTCTGATGTTGCAGGTTCATCATGCTGAAAAACAATCTCCACGAAAGGCATAAAAAATGGTTTACGCGCAGGCAAGGGTTCGGCGCATGCCATGTACTATCTGCAGTGTATTTAATACCAGCAATTAATATAAGCGGCAAATGCCATGAAAATAGTGATACTCCCTATTTTTATGGAACTAGTTGGGTTCTGAGTTATGTTCGTGTTGTTCATGTCCTTCGTGAGCAATACGTCAGATTGCCATTGCAGACTTGTTATCCCTGCACATCCTGTTGCAGCAATGCGCGCGCTTCATTCTCCAGCAGCGCGCGCTTGCGTTCGACGCCCCATCGATAGCCGGACAGGCCGCCATCGCTGCGCACCACCCGGTGGCATGGAATCGCCACCGCCAGCGTGTTGGCGGCGCACGCCCCAGCCACCGCCCGCACCGATTTCGGAGCGCCAATCCGGTGTGCGATCTCGGTGTAGCTTGCGGTTTGGCCGGCCGGAATCTCGCGTAGCGCTTGCCAGACCCGTTGTTGAAATGCGGTGCCGCGTATATCCAGCGGCAAGTTCAGGCCCAGACCCAGCCCCTTACCCGGCGCCTCGACAAAACCGACCACCGTGGCCACCAATTGCTCAAATGCACTGTCGCCGCCAATCAGCGTGGCGCGAGGAAAGCGATCTTGCAGATCGCGCGCAAGCGCGTCGGGATCGTCGCCCAGCAGAATCGCGCAAACGCCGCGCTCGCTTTGGGCCACGAGAATCGCACCGAGCGTGCATTCGCCAATCGCGAAACGGATTTCCGTGTTGACGCCGCCGGCCCGATATTTGGTCGGCGTCATCCCCAGCACTGCATTCGATTTTTCATAAAAACGGGAGTTGGCGTTGTAACCGGCGTCGAAAATGGCTGCCGTGATGGTGCCCATGCGCGTGTCACACCGATCAAGTGCATTGCGCACCCGCTGCTCGCGCTGCGCCGCCGCATATCCCCTTGGCGTCAATCCGGTGACCTGCTTGAACAGGCGATGAAAATGATAGGGGCTTACGCCGACGCGCTGTGCCAGTTCCTGCAGGCCCGGCACGCTCTGCGATGTTTCGATAATCCGACAGGCTGCAGTGACTTTGACTGCATATTGCTCAAGCAGCGAAGGCTGGTCCGGTTTGCAACGCTTGCAGGGCCGAAATCCGGCCAGTTCGGCGTCCGCGCAACTCGCGTGGAAACGCACGTTCTCCGGCCGCGCCAACTTGGCTGCGCAGGAAGGACGGCAATACACGCCGGTGCTGTTGACCGAGTAATAAAACGCGCCATCAGCCTCGGGCTGACGAGCGACAACCGCAGCCCAGCGCGGATCGCCGAGGGTGACGGCTGCGCGTTGTGCATTTTTCGCTGATATGTTCATGGTGTATTCCTTTCAACGAGCTACTTGTTGAAACCAAGTTTAGCAACGACTACAGTACACTGCACTCCGGCGCTTGCTTTTAAATCCTGCTATGGCGCAAATGGTCGTATCGCCTTTAGGCAATGGGCAATGCTCAGGATGCAAACCGCAACTTTCGATGCGCATCGACAAAGTCAGTAACCATGCTACCGAGCTGCTACTTTTTAGCGAAAAACTTGAAAAAAAGTGTCTTTAGTTGACACCACACGAGAGGATTGAATGGCGGTAGAAATCAATGAAATCCAGGAGGAAGCTAGAGCAATCAAGCCCCTGGAAAAGCACACTCCGATGATGCAGCAATATTTCCGCATTAAAGCGGACTATCCATCCACATTGCTGTTTTATCGGATGGGCGATTTTTATGAGCTGTTTTTCGAGGATGCGGAGAAAGCTGCACGCTTATTGGGCATCACGCTGACCCAACGTGGCGCGTCTGCCGGCAATCCGATCAAAATGGCGGGCGTTCCTTTTCATGCCGCCGACCAGTATCTGGCCAAACTCATCAAGCAGGGCGAGTCGGTTGCGATCTGTGAGCAAATTGGCGACCCGGCAACCAGTAAAGGCCCGGTCGAGCGCAAGGTCCAGCGCGTCATCACGCCTGGAACCTTGAGCGACCCGCATCTGCTGGCGGAAAAATCCGAGCAGCCTTTGCTGGCTCTATGCAAAGTCACGCAACGCAAAACCGTCACTATCGGCCTGGCTTGGCTCTCGATGGCCAGCGGCGCATTGAAATTGATGGAATTTACACAACAGGCGAAACCGTCCGATACGCGCCTGCAGCAAGAACTGGAGCGCATCGTACCGGCCGAAATCCTGCTGGCCGATGGCGGTGATTTCGCGCTGCCAGCGAATATCGCCGATAAAACCGTGCGGGTGGCAGACTGGCATTTCGATTTCTCCAGCAGCCAAAAAGCCTTGCTGGAACAGCTCAATGTCGCCACCCTGAGCGGTTTCGGTGCAGAGGGTTTGAGCGCCGCCATCGGTGCGGCCGGCGCCCTGCTGCGCTATGCGCAAGCGACTCAGGGCAAGAGTTTGCAGCATGTGCGCACGCTGACGGTCGAGTCCGAAAACGAATTCATCGGGCTCGATGCGGCTACCCGGCGCAATCTTGAAATCAGCGAAACGATACGCGGCCAGGATGCTTCATCGGCGGCGCCCACGTTATTTTCCTTGCTGGATCATTGCCGCACCGCGATGGGCTCGCGCCTGCTGCGTCACTGGCTGCACCATCCCAGCCGCGACAAATCCATCGCCCAGGCACGCATTGGCGCGATTGCCGCACTACAGCAGTACGACGCTAACGATGCGCTGTCGCGACTGTTGGCTGCGATCCCGGATATCGAACGCATCACCACCCGCATCGCGCTGGTGTCCGCCCGTCCGCGCGACTTGGCCAGCCTGCGTGACGGCTTGCAACAATTGCCGGCATTGCGCGACCAGGTTACGCGCTGCAATAGCGCCGCCGACACCGACTTGCTGGCGTACCTGCAAGATGCATTAGCTACGCCGCAAGACTGCCTCGATCTGCTCACGCGCAGCGTGATGATGGAGCCGGCCGCCATGGTGCGCGACGGCGGCGTGATCGCAACCGGTTGCGACGCGGAACTCGATGAATTGCGCGGCCTGTCGGAAAACGCCGGGCAATTTCTGCTCGACTTGGAAACCAGAGAGCGCCAGCGCACCGGCATCGCCAATTTGCGGGTCGAATACAACAAGGTGCATGGCTTTTACATTGAAGTCACGCACGGCCAGACCGACAAGGTGCCGGACGATTATCGACGCCGCCAAACCCTGAAAAATGCCGAGCGCTACATCACGCCGGAACTCAAGGCGTTTGAGGACAAGGCCTTGTCGGCCCAGGAACGGGCGCTGGCACGCGAAAAATACCTGTATGAAGAATTGCTCACTGCGTTGGCGCCGTTTATTGCCGTATTACAAAACATCGCTCATGCAGTAGCGCAACTCGATGTGCTGGTGGCGCTGGCAAGCCACGCTGCACGCCACAACTGGTGCGCACCGACGCTGGTAGCCGAGCCCTGCATTGACATCGTGCAAGGCCGCCATCCGGTGGTGGAAAACCAGATCGAACGCTTCATCGCCAACGATTGTCTGTTCAACCCCGAGCGCCGGCTGCAACTGATCACCGGCCCCAATATGGGCGGCAAATCGACTTTCATGCGCCAGGTGGCGTTGATTACCCTGCTGGCGTATGTCGGCAGCTATGTCCCGGCCGCCAGCGCCACGATTGGCCCGATCGACCGCATCTTCACGCGCATCGGCGCGGCCGACGATCTGGCGGGCGGGCGTTCCACCTTCATGGTTGAAATGACCGAATCGGCCGCCATCCTGCACGGCGCCACCCAGCAATCGCTGGTGCTGATGGACGAAGTCGGGCGCGGCACCTCCACTTTCGATGGCCTGGCGCTGGCCTGGGCGATTGCCCGGCATCTGATCGAAACCACCAAAAGCTTGACGCTGTTCGCCACCCATTACTTTGAACTGACGCAACTGCCGCAACTGCATCCGAGCGCGGCCAACGTGCATTTGTCGGCGGTCGAACACAAGGACAATATCGTGTTCCTGCATGCGGTGGAAGCCGGCCCGGCCTCGCAAAGTTACGGTTTGCAAGTAGCGCAACTGGCTGGAGTGCCGCCGACGGTGATCCGCGCCGCGCGCCGGCATCTGGCTACGCTGGAGGCGCATTCGGTGCAAGCATCGCCGCAACTGGACCTGTTTGCAGCGGCCAGCGCAATCCCGTCTGAGCCGCCGGAAATCGAACCAGAACCAGCCGCACGCAATGCCGTCACCGACGCGCTGGCCGAAATCGAACCGGATGCACTGACGCCGCGTGAAGCGCTCGATGCGCTGTATCGCCTCAAACAATTGGCAAATGCCTGAATGCGCGCCGCGATGAATCGACCGGCTTTATTTCCATTTTTATTGCCGTTTTTATCACCACTTTTGGCCGGCTTGCTGCTGGCTCCATCCGTGGCTGCAGGGGCGCAACCGAATAGCTTCGACTTTGGCGTGATTGCGCATACCTTCCAGCTTGACGCCAATAAAAATCCGCTGCAGCAGGCAATCAATGCCAGTAATGCAGAAAACCTTGGGTTCGTGGTTGTCAATGGCATCAAATCCGACACCGAGAGCTGCAGCGACAATGTGTATTCTCGCAGCCGAAAAATCTTCGGCAGATCTGAAAACGCGTTGATCGTATCGCTTGCCGCCAGCGACTGGGTGAATTGCAAAGCCAAAAACGGCAAATCGATCGCGATTCAAAAATTGAATCGCGTACGCGAACTGTTTTTTTCGGACGATGTTTCGTTTGGCAGCACCAGCACCACGCTGATTCGCCAGAGCAGCAGCGCCAAATTTCGCAGCTATGCGGAAAATGCCCGGTGGGAATATGGCAACGTCCTGTTTGCAACCATCAATTTTCCCGCCGACAACAACCATTACCTGCCGGATGCCGGGCGCAACAGCGAATTCGAAGACCGTCTAATCGCCAATCGCGAATGGCTGGAGCGGATCTTCATCCATGCGGCGCAGCGAAAAAATCGGGCGATCGTGCTGTTTTGCGACGGCAACCCGTTAATCGTGCCCGATGCGGTGAAACTGGCCAAGCTCAGAGGGCGGCGCGATGGCTTTATCGAAGTGCGCAAGCAACTCGCCGCACTGGCAAAAAAATTCCCTGGCAAGGTGCTGCTGCTGCACGGCCAGGCGCAAGCAAAACCGGATGCGATCAACTGGCAGGCAAACATCGGCAGCATGGGCCTGAGCACCGGCTGGGCAAAGATCAGCGTCCAACCGGCAAGCCGCACGCTGTTTCGCCTCGCAGCATCATCGACCGCAGATTAAGCAAGGAGTATGTGTATAAAAATGCCGCTTGCCGCTTATATATTAAGCGATTACTAAAAATACTATTATCAGTATATATTCCGCACAGAAACCGTGTTCAAAATCGCCAGACGTAAAAAAACCGCAGAGAACGCAGTCTGCGGTTTTTTTATTGCAAGTTTTGCGTCCAGTAGCAGCCGATTTAGTGCAGCGGATGGGAACGAAATGCGTCGCCCGAGTCTTCATCAAGATCATCGTCATCGCCATGATGGTGGCCATGCGCACCATGCACGTGTTCATGCACAATTTCTTCCTCGGTGGCGGCGCGAACTTCCTTGACATTGAGCCAAAACCGCAATGCCATGCCTGCCAGCGGATGATTGCCATCCAGCACCACCTTGTCGTCGGTGATATCGGTCACGGTAAAAATTAACCCGCTGTCGTCTCCATCTTCTTCTTCCGGCGTGCCTTCGAACTGCATCCCGACTTCCAGCGGGTTCGGCAAATGTTTGCGTGACTCGACCTTGACCAACTCGGCATCGTATTCACCGAAGGCGTCGTCCGGCTCAACCTGGAGTGTGGTCTCAAAGCCGGCTTCCTTGCCCTCCAGCGCTTCCTCGATCTTAGGCAGGGTATTCTCGTAGCCGCCATGCAGATACACCATCGGCTCACGACCCTCTTCGATCAGATTACCTTGTGCATCTGACAGTTTGTATTGCACAGTCACTACCGTATTTTTGGCAATCTTCATGTTCAATCCTTTCTGAGGTTAATGGCCAGATTATACCTGCCCAGCTAGCTTGACTATAATGCGCACATGAAAAAACTCACTCTCCTGGGCGGATTGACGCCGGCACAATTCTTCCGCGATTACTGGCATAAAAAACCGCTGCTGATCCGGCAAGCCATTCCCGACTTCAAGCCGCTGCTATCGCGCCAGGCCCTGTTTGCGCTGGCCCGGCAAGAGGATGTCGAATCCCGGCTACTGAGCCATTTCGATCAGGAATACAAACTGGACAACGGTCCGATTGAAGCCGTTCCCGACCTCCACCAAAAGAATTGGACGCTATTGGTGCAAAGCGTCAATCTGCATAATGACGCGGCCGATGCGCTGCTGCGGCAGTTCCGTTTCGTGCCCGATGCGCGCCTGGACGACCTGATGATCAGCTACGCCACCGATACCGGCGGCGTCGGCCCGCATTTCGATTCCTACGACGTGTTTCTGTTGCAGGCGCACGGCCAGCGTCACTGGCGTATCGGGGCGCAAAAAGACCTGAGCATCATCGAAGGCTTGCCACTCAAGATTCTGCGCGATTTTCAGCCGGAACAAGAGTTTGTGCTGGAACCGGGCGACATGCTGTACCTGCCAC
Source organism: Gelidimonas diazotrophica (assembly GCF_055694025.1). NCBI lineage: Bacteria > Pseudomonadati > Pseudomonadota > Betaproteobacteria > Burkholderiales > Oxalobacteraceae > Gelidimonas > Gelidimonas diazotrophica. Next base: position 1,246,142 of record NZ_CM146349.1, on the reverse strand, counting down.
CCCATTATGCCCATGACGGCGTCGCGCTCGGCGAATGCATGACCTACTCGATCGGATTCCGGGCCCCGGCCTACCAGGAACTGGGCGAAGCATTTCTGCAATTCATGGCCGATTCGATCGACTTGCCCGGAAAATACGCCGACCCGGACCTGAAACCGACTGCGCACCCGGCCGAAATCAGTCGCGCCATGCTGTCGCGCATCTCGGCTGAATTGATCAAGGTGCAATTCACCGAAGACGATATGGCGCTCTTTCTGGGCGGCTACCTGTCGGAGCCGAAAGCTAGCGTCACTTTTAAGCCGCCAGCACGCCCGCTCTCTGCCGAAAAATTCATCCAGGCGGCCATCAAGCGCGGCCTGACGCTGTCCCGCAAAACCCAAATGCTGTATCGCGGCAAACATGTCTTCATCAATGGAGAATCGTTCGCTGTCGCCCGCGCCGACAAGGCCACGCTTGACTTGCTGGCAGATAGCCGTGCACTGGACGGCAAGGAAGTAGCCACTGCTTCGCTTGACGTACATGAGGCACTGCATTTGTGGTACAGGGACGGTTGGCTGAATCTGGCTTGAATATTTCTATATTGACAACACATAATACCTAATCAAATTTACGGAATGGCGCGCCTTCATCTCGGGCTACTGGATTTAAGCCGGCATATGTTGCGATATTACAAAAAATAATTTAAGCACTTATAGCAGAACTCTGAAAAATCACTATAATCTCGGGTTGGTAGGGTCATAAGTATCGCAGTGCACCAAAAAGTGCATATTCGAACAAGGACCAACCTATTGAGCGATAATTACCGGTAATTATTCATCGCATAAATTTGTAATTTATTCAACCTAAGGAATACCCATGAAAAAATCACTCTTGTTAGCTTCCCTGTTGGCTATCGTTTTGGTTGGCTGCGGCAAAAAAGAAGAAGTTATTGTTACTCCTCCAGCTGCTGAAACTGCTCCTGCTGCACCAGCTGCTGAAGCTGCTCCTGCTGCTCCTGCCGCACCAGCTGCTGAAGCTGCTCCTGCTGCACCAGCTGCTGAAGCTGCTCCTGCCGCACCAGCTGCTGATGCACCAGCCAAGTAATCGTAAGATTGCCTAAAAAAGCCAGCCAGTCGGCTGGCTTTTTTGCATCCGAAACAAATTTTATTGCGCTGCAGCAAAAAACTTGTCCATACCGTGGACACAAAAATAAATCAAGCCGGCGACAAGTCGATCCAGTCGAATCCATCCTGTTGACAGGCCACTGTCACCTCGGCCTGATGACCATCCAAACCCCGCATTAAAGCTGTCAGAGCAAGTTCAGGTGTATTGTTTTGCAGGCTGAGATGGCCTCCGACTAGCCGCTTCAGGCGTGACTTGTCGATCTGACGCAGAATCTCTGACGCGCTTTCATTGGAAAGATGTCCATAGCCGCCGCCGATACGCTTTTTGAGTGAATGCGGATATTTGGAATTGGCTAGCATCACCCGATCGTGATTGCACTCCATCAAAAGGGCGTCGCATCTGTCCAGAGCCTGCACCAGATGCGGCGTTGATTGGCCTGCATCGGTCAGCACGCCAAGTGTGGAGTTTCCATCGGTTGCGATATATTGCAGCGGCTCGCGCGCATCATGCGGCACCGTGTAAGGCGCCAAGGACAAGTCGCCAATGGTCAAATTATCGCCATCGCGGCAAAAATGCAGTTCGACCCCATCGCATTTATGCACTACAGCCTGATAAGTGCCGAAACTGAGCCAGACAGGAATGCGGTGGCGGCGCGCCAGCGTGAATACGCCGCCGACATGATCCTGGTGCTCATGGGTGACCACGATGCCGGACAAATCTCCTGGCGTCATGCCCAGTCGGAGTAATCTGCGTTCGGCCTCACGCATGCCAAAGCCGCAATCGAGCATCACCGTGGTGCGCGTGATACCCGATGCGGCGCAGATCAGCAGCGCGTTACCATCGCTGCCGCTGCCCAGGCTGGAGAACTTCAAAATACAGCTACAGCAATAATTGGCACCCTCAGAACCTTCAGCGTTATGAACACCATAAACGCCATAAGCAACCTAAGCACCCGTAATTTATTTCAATTGCTCATTCAGCAAAGATAGGATTTTTCCGGCCGCCGATGAAGTTTCAGAATTTCCCTTGTCATCCAGGACAGATATCTGGCTGGTTGCGGCAACACCCTTGACCACAACCCGATAACGCTGTGCTTTTTTGGCCTTGTCCGAAGGGCTGGATGAAAACAGGCGGGACAGGAAGCCTTTCTCGGCAGTAGGCTTGTTATTGGCGTCCAGGTCTTGATCCACGTAACGGACAAAATACAGGCCCTGGCTGCGATCGCGGTCTTCCACTGTGAATCCGACCCGGTCCAGAGCAAGGCCTACCCGACGCCAGGCCCGATCAAAGTTTTCATCAACTTCGACATAGGTGCCGTTGGCGCCGCCTGCCTTGACGATCCTGGCCCGTGCCTGCACCGGCGCGGCGTTCGCCACCATCACCTTGGCCTGCGCTGTCTCGACGCCAAAGCGCGCCATCAAACGTGCCAGAAATTCGGCCTCAAGCTCAGGATCTGCAGGGCGCGGCGTCCATACCGTAGTTTCCTTGTCGCTGCCAGTCAGCACTTCTTGCGCGCCGCGGTGACTGATAAAAATTTCGGTGGTGCCATCAGCGCCACGCTCCAGCCGTGTCCTGAATTTATCGCGTTCGCCAGTCGAATACAACGAATCCAGAACCTTACCCAGGGTTTTGCGAATAATATCCTGCGGAATTTTTGCCCGATTTTCTGCCCAGTCGGTTTCCATCACGCCGGTTTCAGGAGATTCGATATTGATCAAAAAGCCGGATTCCTGCCAGAATTCCTTGATTTGCGGCCACAACACTTCCGGCGCTTGCTTGATGACCAGCCAGCGTTGGTCGCCAGCCCGTTCGATGCGCATGTCGGCCACCGTCTTGGGCGCAACCGCTGCAGCTGTTGCGGCTGGACGCTGCACATTTTGTTGCAAGTTAAAACCAGAAGCGGTTGCAGTGCCACGGTTATTGATATCGGGAATTGTATAGCGGTTGTCGCGCTGCAACTGCGTCAGATCCGGTGGAATTTCCAGAGAAGATGTGGACGCCTTGCTCGCGCTTTTGTAATCGAGTTTGTCTGACTCAAGCATGGAACCGATGGAACTGCAACCGGCCAGGCCAGCCAAAACCAGGCCATAAACAATGCCACGCTGGGCGATCTTACGTTGATCCATCTGAGTGTTCTTGCGAATAGTCATATCGTTTCGGAATGAAAAAGCGATGTTCGGAGCCGGAGCAATGCAACCTCTCCGGCCGTTAAAGAAGTCGGCGCTTACTGCGATATACCCTGTAATGCACCCGGCAATACACCGGACTCACGCAAAGCTGCACGTACCGTATCCTGGTACTGCGCAGACATCGGCACCAGCGGCAGCCGTATCCCCGGCGGAATCAAACCCATTTCAGTCAACGCCCACTTGACCGGCAGCGGGTTTGGTTCGATGAAGAGTTTGTTGTGCAGCGGCAGTAATCGATTGTTGATTTCAATTGCTCGCGCCACATTGCCTTCCATTGCCGCCATGCACAATGCATGCATCGCGCGTGGAGCCACGTTGGCGGTTACCGAAATATTGCCTTTGCCGCCGCACAACATCAGAGCCATGGCGGTCGGATCATCGCCCGAATATACCGCGAAAGATTGTGGTGCCAGGCGGATCAGGTCGGTACCGCGACCGATGTTGCCGGTGGCATCCTTGACCCCGATGATGCCCGGGACTTGCGCCAGACGCAGGATGGTGTCGTTATGCATATCGGCCACGGTACGGCCGGGAACGTTATACAGAATCACCGGCAAATCAACCGATTCGGCGATTTTTTTAAAGTGCTGATACATGCCTTCCTGCGTGGGCCGGTTGTAATACGGCACCACTAGCAGGGATGCGTCGGCGCCAGCTTCTTTGGCATAACGCGTCAGCGCGATTGCTTCGGAAGTGGAATTGCCGCCGGTGCCGGCGATGATCGGAATGCGCTTGTTGACATGTTCGACCGCGACTTTGATCAGTTCGCAGTGCTCTTCCACCGAGACCGTCGGCGATTCGCCGGTGGTGCCGACGATCACGATACCGTCGGTGCCTTCTGCGATGTGCCAGTCGATTAGTTTGCGCAAGCCAGGCAGATCGAGGCTGCCGTCTGCGTGCATGGGGGTGACGATTGCTACTATGCTGCCCTTAATCATAGAGAGTCTTTAATACGTTGGGATATAAAGGATTAATTGTAGCGGATAGCCCGCGGCCGTGGTGCAGTGTTGCTGTTTAGCTTTTTTGCTTGCATAGGGTTTCAAAACAATCGCGGCTGACCAGGAGCAAAGTCTGCCGCGTTTTTGATGGCGCAAATCCTCTGCACCATCGCAGGCTTCGGCGCCTCGGTATAGCCGTCTTCAAATGCGAGCACATGCATGGTAACTGAAGGTTGCTGCCTGAGCACTTCGAGCAATTCGCCCCGGTTCAACAAAAAATCCGGATTGGACGGTTTGCCATAGAGCGCATTGCCGCTGGCGAAAGTCTCAAATATCAGCAAGCCACCGTTTGCCAAGCTGTCCAAAATATGCGGGAACAAAGGCCGATGCAGATAGTTTGTAACAATAATCGCAGCAAAATGTCCGGCTTCGAAAGGCCATGCCGCAGCATCGGCTTCCAGATCGACTTGCATGGTGACAACGCCCTGCCCGGCCGCACTCGCCAGCGCAGCCGGGTCGCGATCCGCAGCCAACACCGGATGCCCCAATGTCGCCAACAGGCGCGCATGGCGACCGCTGCCGCAAGCCAGATCCAGCACTGGTCCTGGCGGAATCAGCGCAGCAAAGCGCTGCACCCAGGCGGAAGGCGCACCCTGATCTGTGGGCGAAGTGGCAAGATGGCGCATCCGGATCGGCTTATTGATGCTTATTAGGCTAGCTATAGCTCAAACCCATTGCCTCGCGCACGTCGCGCATGGTTTCCTGCGCCAGTTTGCGTGCCTTGTCGCAGCCATCGGCGACGATTGCACGCACCAGCGACGGATCGTCGAGGTATTGTTGGGCCCGTTCGCGCATCGGTTCTTGCTCTTTCAGCACCGCGTCGATCACCGGTTGCTTGCATTCGATGCAGCCGATGCCGGCGGAGGTGCAACCCTTGACCACCCATTCCTTGGTGGTGGAATCGGAATACACCTGGTGCAACTGCCACACCGGGCATTTTTCCGGATCGCCCGGGTCAGTGCGACGCACCCGCGCCGGATCGGTCGGCATGGTGCGAATTTTCTTGGTGACCGACTCTTTGTCCTCGCGCAGCGCAATCGCATTGCCGTAACTCTTCGACATTTTTTGCCCATCCAACCCCGGCAAGCGCGAGGATTCAGTCAGACGCGCCTGCGGTTCGACCAAAATCAGCTTGCGGCTGCCTTCCAGATAGCCGAATAGCCGTTCACGGTCGATCATCGACAAGCTTTGCGCATCATCGAGCATGGCTTTGGCTTGCTCCAGAGCATCTTCCTTGCCTTGCTGCTGGAATTCGGTGCGCAATTGGTTATACATCTTGGCGCGCTTGCTGCCGAGTTTCTTGACCGCGTCCTGCGCTTTTTCCTCGAAGCCTTTTTCCTTGCCGTATAAATGATTAAAACGACGGGCGATTTCGCGCGTTATCTCGACGTGCGGCACCTGGTCTTCGCCTACCGGCACCTGGGTGGCGCGATAAATCAGCACATCGGCAGCCATCAGCAATGGATAACCCAAAAAACCGTAGGTGGTGAGATCCTTGTGCGACAACTTTTCGATTTGATCCTTGTAGGTCGGCACCCGCTCCAGCCAACCCAGCGGCGTGGCCATCGACAGCAGCAAGTGCAATTCTGCATGTTCCGGCACCCGGGATTGAATGAAGAGTGTCGCTTCGGACGGGTCCACGCCGGCCGCCAGCCAATCGATCACCATGTCCCAGGTGCTGGCTTCTATCTGCGAAGGGTCGTCGTAGTTGGTAGTCAATGCATGCCAGTCGGCAACAAAGAACAGGCACGGCATTTCGGTCTGCATCCTTATCCAGTTTTTCAAGGCGCCATGATAATGGCCAAGGTGCAAGGCGCCGGTGGGGCGCATGCCGGAAACAACGCGATCAGGATACATAGTTAGTCGGTCAGTTCAAAAGTAAGTTCAAAGGAGAAACGATTAATTTCAATACGGTATTGGCAATCACCATCACCGGTATCAGCCAATATTCCAGCACACGCAGCAACATCAGTCCAATCAGGATGAAGAAGCCGTAAGGTTCGATGCGGGCAAACTGAACCGCATATTTATCCGGCAGCAGGCTGGTGACGATGCGTCCGCCGTCCAGCGGCGGCAGCGGAAACAGGTTGAGAGCAAAGATCACCAGATTGACCAGCACTCCGGCTTGCACCATGCGCATGAAAAACACGTCGTCTACCTGCAGCGCAGCCAGCAGAATGCCGAATATCATCCACAGCAGCGCCATGAATAGATTCGCCGCCGGGCCCGCCAGAGCGACCCAGGCCATTTGCTTCTTCGGATTACGCAGACGTGAAAAATCTACTGGGACCGGCTTCGCATAACCGAACAGAAAAGCGCCGCTGGTAGCGAAATACATCATAATCGGGATCAGGATGGTGCCGAAAGGATCGATGTGCTTCAGCGGATTGAGGCTCATGCGCCCCTGCTGGTAAGCAGTCAAATCGCCGAAATACTTGGCCGCATAGGCATGCGCCGCCTCATGCAGGGTAATGGCGAATAATACCGGGAGCGCATATACCGCGACGGTTTGGATCATGTCATTCATGGCTGGATTTTATCAGAGGGGATGGACCGCAATCGGTTTGCGGCGATTGTAGATATCGCATCAAGCGCGATAAAAACCGGAGCAAATGCTATTTACATTCTCATTGTATTTTAAATACAATGGAGTATATGTAAAAATAGTACTCTTTCCGCATATAAATAGAGGATATCAAAAAATACATGCCAGACTATGCCATAAGCTGCGGATTCTTCCTGGGTTTTTTTACAAGCCGAATAATGCGGCGTCGCCGCGCCCCAGGCGCACCAGCACCGGCTCATCTCCAACCAAATCGATCACGGTAGTCACTCCCAGGCCACGCGTCCCGCCATCCACAATCAGTTCGATTTGCTTGGACAGGAGTTCGCGAATCTGCTCCGGATCATTCAAAGGATCTGTCTGTCCCGGCAAGATCAAGGTCGTACCCAGCAAGGGCTGCCCCAACTCTTCCAGCAAAGCTTGCGCGATGCGGTTTTCCGGCACCCGCAAGCCGATCGTCTTGCGCGATGGATGGCTCAAACGGCGCGGCACTTCCTTGGTGGCTTCCAGAATGAAGGTATACGGGCCGGGCGTGGCGGCCTTGAGCATGCGGAACTGTGTATTGTCGACCCGCGCATAAACTGCGATGTCACTCAAATCGCGGCACAGCAAGGTCAACAGATGCTTGTCATCAATGCCGCGGATACGGCGCAAGCGTTCGACCGCATGTTTGTCATCGAGATGGCAGATCAGCGCGTAGCAGGAATCGGTCGGCAATGCAACGATGCCGCCGGCATGGATGATTTGCGCGGCCTGCTTGAGCAAGCGCGGTTGCGGATTATCTGGATGTAACTGAAAAAATTGGCTCATGATGGAAAATGAAAACGACGGTAGCGTAAAGACTACCGTCGCTGTAGTGGGTTAAATGTGAGTTAAATATGGGATTAAGGATAATTACAAATTTATTGGCCGCCACGCAGCGCAGTTAAAGCTGCAATACGCGCCTCAATCGGTGGATGGGTCGAAAACAGCGCTGAAAAGCCCGGCTTGTCGCTAATCCCGGACGCTGCCATCGACTTCGGCAACTCGCCCGGTTCAACGCCGCCCAGACGGGCCAGCGCATGCACCATCGGCTCGGTGCGACCCAGCAACTGCACTGATCCGGCGTCCGCGCGAAATTCGCGCTGGCGCGAAAACCAGGCCACGATGATGGATGCCAGCAAGCCGAACACCAGCTCGCAGACGAACACCGTAGCCATGTAGGCGATGCCGGGGCCGCGATCGTTATTGCCACCACGGAACACGGCCTTGTCGATCGCATAAGCCACCACCCGCGCCAAAAAGACCACGAAGGTATTCACCACGCCCTGAATCAAGGCCATGGTCACCATGTCGCCATTGGCAACGTGGGAAATTTCATGCCCGATGACGGCTTCGACTTCTTCCTTAGTCATGCTTTCCAGCAAGCCGGTGGAAACCGCAACCAGCGCAGAGTTCTTAAATGCGCCGGTGGCAAAGGCATTCGGCGCGCCATCGAATACCGCAACTTCCGGCATGCTGATGCCGGCTTTCTCGGCTAGGCGGCGCACCGTATCGAGCAGCCACAGATCGGTGGACGACGAAGGCGCATCGATGACGCGCGCACCGGTGGACCATTTCGCCATCGGTTTGCTAATCAGCAGAGAAAAAATCGCGCCGGTGAAACCGACCACCAGCGAAAACGCCATCAGGCTGCCCAGATTCAGGCCGCTGCCAGTCAAGTAGCGGTTCACGCCCAATGCCGACAATACGACTGACATAACCAGCATCACGGCAAGGTTGGTAGCGAGGAACAGGACAATGCGTTTCATTTAAGGCCTTTTATCGACTGGATCAGAAATAAGTTATTCCGAAGATAAGGCGTTCACAAAGAAATTTCAAGAGTGCAAGACTGGCAGAATGTACGTATTACGCGACTATTTGCGCTGCTATAAAAACGGCCGGAACGATAGCCCAGTCGTGGAACGGTCAAGTCAAGCCCAGTCATGCCAGACCGGTATAACGCCAGCCGGCAAAGGCGGCAATCCGCCCAGATCGACGCGCGACTCGTGCGGTCCATGAAAATCCGAACCGCGTGACGCCATGAAGCCGTAATCCTGCGCCACCTTGGCATAAATCGGATACTGGTCGGTCGTATGGCTGCCGGTAACAACCTCGATAGCGGCGCCGCCGAGCTGCTTGAATTCATCCAAAAATGCGCCAAGCGCCAGCGCGCTGTATTTATAGCGCCCCGGGTGCGCCACGACTGCAGTGCCGCCGGCGCTACGTATCCAGCCGACGGCATCTTTCAGCGTGGCCCAGCTGTGCGGTATGTAACCGGGCTTGCCTTCCGACAAATAATGGCGGAACACCGCGCTGATGTCCGGTTGATGGCCCAGATCGACGATGTAGCGGGCAAAATGGGTGCGGGAAATCAAATCCGGATTGCCCACATACTTGAGCGCGCCCTGGTAAGCATCCGCAATGCCATGCTGTGCCAGTTCTGCAGCGATTGCGCGTGCGCGGTGTTCGCGCCCGCCGCGCGTCGCCTGCAAGCCTTGCAACAACGCACTATTGGTTTCATCAACCTGCAAGCCGACGATGTGCACCGTCTGCGCCGCCCAAGTGACGGAAACCTCAACCCCTGCCACAAAGCGCAGCCCGTTCTCGGCCGCGGCCACTCTGGCCCGGGCAATGCCGCCAACTTCATCGTGGTCGGTCAAAGCCCACAGCTCAACGCCGTTAAGTTTGGCGCGCGCAGCCAGCGCCTGTGGCGTCAGGAGGCCATCGGAGACGTTGGAATGGCAATGTAGATCGGCATTTAACATGGAAATAGCATAAAAATGGTAGCGGCTTGCGCATCAGGGGGAGATTTATTGTACCCCCCTTGGAAGACTAATGCTGCAAGTGCACATTTTTCGCTTCGTCAGTGCATCGACCGGGACCAGTGTAATTTTTACTCTAGCAAAAAATCTTCCACCAGGTACGCCAGAACTTCCGGTTGATCATGGTGCAGCATGTGGCCGGCGTCGTCGATCATTGCGGTGGTGACATTGCGGATGAAACCGATGCGGCGATCGATCTCGATTCTGGCCTCCGATTTCGGCCCCATCCACTTCCAGACATCGGTATCGCTGGCTTCGACCCACAGCACCGGCGCCGTGATTGCCTGCCAGCAAGCCATTATTTCCTCGACCTGATACAGCAGCGGCCCGGTCATTTTATGCGCCGGGTCGCCTAGAATTTCCCAGGCACCGTCGCTATTTTCCATTGCCCAATGTGCAGAAAGGAAAGCCGCCCGCGCATTGTTCAGGCGCGGATTGGTCTTTTGCAGCCGGGCGGCAACCGCCGCCTGGCTCGGATAAGTGCGTAGTACCGGCTTTTGGCGCAACTCATCGAGCCACTGGGCGTAACGCTTGGGCGCTTGCTGCGCATGTGTCACAGGCATGCCGAAACCCTCCAGATTGATCAGCTTGCCGACGCGCTGCGGCCGCACGCCGGCGTAAATGCCAGCCACGTTGCCGCCCATGCTGTGCCCCAGCAGATTGACCGCCTGCTCCGGCGCGTAGCAATCCAATATTGCATCCAGGTCGGCCACATAATCCGGAAACCAGTAACAGTCAGCGCCGATTGATCGTGTCAGGCCAAAGCCGCGCCAGTCCGGCGCAATCACATGCCAATCCTGCTGCAGGCAATCGACCACGAACTGGAACGAGGCCGACACGTCCATCCAGCCATGCAGCATGAACAGTTTTGGCGCATCATCATTACCCCAATGGCGCACATGGTATTGCAGGCCGCGAAGCGTGATAAATTCAGAGCGAGATTGTTTGATGATTTCCATAAATATTTGTTTAACCAGCGATTAAAAAGCACGACCGTTCAATAATTATACTGGAGACCCGATGAATTCACCCAATTCCACACTGGCGACAGATGGGGCAGACAATTACGCCGCGATCTACCAGGCATTTCGCTGGCAGGTGCCGACCGAACTCAATATTGCCGAAGTCTGTTGCACGCGCTGGGCCAAGGACAGCAACAGCAGCAAGCGCATCGCGATTTATTACGAAGATGAAAGCGGCCACACCGCAACGCTCACCTATGCTGCGCTGCAAGAACAGGCCAACCGGCTGTCCAACCTGTTGCGCCAGCTCGGCGTGCAACGCGGCGATTGCGTGGCGATCATTCTGCCGCAATGTCCCGAAACGGCTATTACCCATATCGCTTGCCATCAACTCGGCGCGATCGCGATGCCGTTGTCATCCCTGTTTGGCCCCGATGCGCTGGAATATCGCTTGCAGGATAGCGCGGCGTCGGTAGTTATCGTCGATCAGGCCGGCGCGGCCCATCTGCAACAGATACGCGCCGTTTGCCCGGATCTCAAACATGTGCTGGCGCTCGAATGCAGCTTGCCCGATGCGCTGGACTGGCAGCAGAAAATGGCGCAGGCAAGCGCCGACTTTACGCCGGTTGCAACACTGGCCTCCGATGCAGCGATTCTGGTGTATACCAGCGGCACCACCGGCCCGGCGAAAGGCGCGTTGATTCCGCACTCGGCCATCATCGGCAACCTGAGCGGATTTGTTGCATCGCAAAACGGCTTTCCGCAAGACAACGACGTATTCTGGTCGCCAGCCGACTGGGCCTGGACCGGCGGCTTGATGGATGCACTGTTGCCGACCCTGTATTTCGGCAAGCCGATTCTGGGTTACCGCGGCCGCTTCAGCGCAGAAACTGCTTTCACGCTGCTGGAAAAATACCGCATCACCAATACCTTCCTGTTCCCCACCGCGCTGAAAATGATGATGAAAGCGATGCCGGCTCCAAAACAGCATCACACGCTGCAGTTGCGCGCCATCATGAGTGCCGGCGAAGCGGTCGGCGATGCAGTGTTCGACTGGTGCCGCAGCGCGCTCGGGATTACGGTCAATGAAATGTTTGGTCAGACCGAGGTAAATTACATCGTCGGCAATTCCTATCTGCAATGGCCGGCCAAAGCCGGCAGCATGGGCCGCCCTTACCCCGGTCACCGGGTCGCGGTGATCGACGACGACGGCAATCCGGTTGGTGCCGGCACGATTGGCGAAGTGGCGCTCAACCGCACCGACATCCACGGCGATGCAGACCCGGTAATCTTTGTCGGCTACTTCAAGAATCCGGCAGCGACCAGCAGCAAATACAGCGGCGCATGGTGTCGCACCGGCGATCTGGCGCGGATGGATGGCGACGGCTACCTCTGGTATGAAGGCCGCGCCGACGACATGTTCAAGGCCGCCGGCTACCGCATCGGCCCCTCCGAAATCGAAAACTGCCTGCTCAAGCATCCGGCAGTGGCCAACGTGGTCGTGGTGCCCAAGCCGGACCGCGAACGCGGCAACATCGTCAAAGCTTTCGTGGTGCTAACCGACGGCATCATCGGCGACCAGCATTTGATTGCCGAATTACAAAATCATGTACGCGGCAAACTGGCGCCGTATGAATATCCGAAGGAAATCGAATTCATCGCGCAATTGCCGATGACCACCACCGGCAAAATCCAGCGCCGCGTGCTGCGCCTGATGGAACAGGAACGCGCCGCCGATCAAACCTGATCAGCCATGCAACAGGCGCGCCAGATTGAACGATGAACGCGCGCCGATGCTGTCGAAATTTTGCGCCAGCCAGGCCTCGGCCTGGCTTCTGCCTTCGTCGCGCAGTGCGTGGATGAAGCCCGGCTGCGCATTGAGCTTGCTGTGGACATTCAGCTGGCTCATCATTTCCTGGGCGTCGATCAAATGCAAATTCAGTTTTTTCAGGCGGCGCTCCAGGCGGCCAAACGAAAGCCAGCCACGCTGCGCTTCCCGCTTGGCCAGCGCCAGGCCCTGCAACTCGGTAAAAAAGGTCGAACTAAAACCCATTTCAGTCAAGCGGTGCGCGATTTCATCGGCGCTGGTTGGGATTTCCGGACGCGGATACGGATGCAGCAGGATCACCATCACATCATGCGCAGAACAGCGATGCAGCAACGGAAATAGCGGCGGATTCGCAGTCAGGCCGCCATCCCAGTACGATTCGCCGTCGATCACGACGGCGCGATTAATGGTCGGCAAACAAGCCGACGCCAGCAGGGTATCCACACTGAGTTGCTTGTTGCGGAACAGTTTCAGCGTCCCGCTGCTGACATGCGTGGCCGCGATGAACAGCCTGAGCTTGCATTCGGCCCTGATCCGGTCAAAGTCGATCTGATCCGTCAGAATGTCGCGCAAGGGATTGATATCGAAAGGATTGAGTTGGTAAGGCGAGAAAAAGCGCGCCATCGACAGCATCGCCTTGAAGATCGGCGGTGGATTCGATTGCGTGCCGATATCGAGCGCGGAAGTGGCATCGTCCGGCATCAGGCTGAACGGCGACTTGCCGGCCACGCAATCCCAAAAATCCTTCAGCGCCTGCCGCGCCCCATCGCGCCCGCCCAAGGTATAGCCATGAGCCAGCGCGATTGCATTCATCGCCCCCGCGCTGGCGCCGCTGATGCCATCGATATCAATCCTGCCGTCTTCCAGCAAGCGATCCAGCACGCCCCAGGTAAAAGCCCCGTGCGAGCCACCGCCCTGCAAGGCCAAACTCACGATTTTTCTTTTCACACTGTTTCCTCCGGCTAGTAACGCTTCAAAACGATGCGAAAGTAGGGGTTAACGAAATTAGGAACTGGGAACTGCAATGGGATTGTTATTGCGTATGCTACAGCGAATTTTGCTGCAGCGCAGCACGGACAGGAAAATACTTTTTTAGCTAGACGGCCACACCGGCAGCGACCTCTAAATCTGCTAGTAGATATGGAGTATGCTGATAAACATGGTATTTACCGCATATAGAACATGCTGCATCTTTATATACTGCCAAATACTGTAAAAATTGGTAACTGTTTAGCCTCACTAGGTGAGGACTGCTTGGTCCCCTCTCCCACTTGTGGGAGAGGGTTAGGGAGAGGGATTTAGCAAATATTCCGGCCGTATTATGTGGCAATACAATCAAGATTCAGTCTTGTTTTGGCCCACTTTATTCATTGCGAGCACCCTCTCCCCAGCCCTCTCCCACAAGTGGGAGAGGGAGCTATCATAAAAATTGAGAAGTCCCGGCAGAGTGTAAGCGCGCAACGCTTCACTGCCCCAGCGCCGCCAGTTCCGCCTCGCTGAAACCGGCGGCCCGCCGCGCTTCCAGGTTGAACGGGCCGCGCTGCACCGGCGCTGCGAATTCCTGCGCCAGCCGGGCGTAAGTTGCGACCGGTTCCAGGCCGCGCTGCCGGCACAGCCAGTCGTACCAGCGGTTGCCGATGCCGACGTGGCCGATTTCATCGCGCAAAATGATGTCAAGGATCGCCGCTGCCGCCAGGTCGCCGGCCTGCGCCAGCTTGGCGCGCACCGGCGGCGCGGCATCCAGCCCGCGCGCTTCCATGGTGCGCGGCACCAGCGCAATGCGCGCCAGAATATCGTCGGAAGTCCTGGCGGCCATTTCCCACAAACTGTTATGCGCCGGGAAATCGCCATAAGCGTAACCCTGAGCGCGCAAATGCCCGGCCAGCAGCGAGAAATGCAGCGCTTCCTCGGCTGCCACTTGCAACCAATCGGCGTAATACGCAACAGGCATATCCGGAAAGCGCCAGATCACATCCAGCGCCAAATTGATCGCATTGAATTCGATGTGCGCCAGCGCATGGATCAGGATTGCGCGGCCTTCGACGGTGTGCATTGCGCGCCGTTTTACCGCCAGCGGCGACACCAGTTCCGGTTTGGCCGGCTGGCCCGGAATGGTGCGATCCGTCGTCAGCGTCGCCGCCACATCGAGCGCCATCGCGCCCGTCGGCCAAGCCTGCGCCAGCGCGCTCACGCCTGCGGCTTTAGTGACCGGGTCCGGCTCGCACAGCCAGAACAGCGCGGCGGCACGCAAATCACGCAACTCTTGCAATTCTGCGGGCGGCGGGGAGAAATCGGGCGGGGAAGATGGATTCATGCGGGCAGCGTTAAAATGACGCCATAAAAAATTTAACCCCTTATTTTACGGAACAACATGGCCATTTACCAATTGGGCGAACACGCGCCCCGGATTGATCCTTCCGCCTTTATCGCCGACAGCGCCAACCTGATCGGCAAAATCGACATTGCAGCCAACGCCAGCGTCTGGTTCGAAGTCACGATGCGCGGCGACAATGAACTTATCA
Source organism: Gelidimonas diazotrophica (assembly GCF_055694025.1). Lineage (NCBI taxonomy): Bacteria > Pseudomonadati > Pseudomonadota > Betaproteobacteria > Burkholderiales > Oxalobacteraceae > Gelidimonas > Gelidimonas diazotrophica. Next base: position 1,231,133 of record NZ_CM146349.1, on the reverse strand, counting down.
GCGTCGGTAAAAACAGCAATGTGCAGGAATCCTGCGTGCTGCATACCGACATCGGTTATCCGCTTTCCATCGGCGAAAATGTCACGATCGGCCATCAGGCGATGCTGCACGGCTGCACCATCGGCGACGGTTCGCTGATTGGCATCCAGGCCGTGATCATGAATGGCGCAAAAATCGGCAAAAATTGTCTGGTCGGCGCGGGTGCGCTGATCACCGAAGGCAAGGAATTTCCCGACAATAGCCTGATCATCGGCGCGCCGGCCAAAGCCGTGCGCAGCTTGAGCGAACAGGACGTGGCGCAACTCCAGGCCAGCGCCGCCAGTTACGTCGCGCGCGGTCAATTGTTCAAAACAGAATGCAAACGGATCGGATAATGATGGCAGTTACAGAAAATACCGCAGACACAGCAGATACGCTGCAAAAATTCATGTTCGAAAACGCGGCAGTGCGCGGCGAACTGGTGGAACTATCCGACACCTGGCAGCAGATTCTGGTGCACAGCGATTACCCGCCAGCAGTCAAGACGCTGCTGGGCGAAATGCTGGCGGCAGCCGCCCTGCTGTCGGCCAATCTTAAATTCAATGGCGCGATCATCATGCAGATCCACGGCGATGGCCCGGTGCGGCTGCTGGTGGTCGAATGCGACGCCGACCTGCAACTGCGCGCCACCGCCAAACTCGCGCCCGATGTTGTCATCGACGACGCGGCCGGCTTGCAGCAACTGATACATGCACACGGCAAAGGCCGCTTTGCGATCACGCTCGACCCGCACGACAAACTGCCAGGCCAGCAAGCCTATCAAGGCATCGTGCCGCTGGACGGCGAAACGGTGGCGGAAGTAATCGAGAATTACATGCTGCGCTCCGAGCAACTCGACACCAAGCTCTGGCTCGCCGCCAACGGCGCGGTAGCGCGCGGCTTGCTGCTGCAAAAACTGCCCAACAACGGCGGCATCGACGCCCCGATCGAAGATGACCTGGAAACCTGGCACCGCGCAGTGGCGCTGGGAACTACCTTGCAGCGCGACGAGTTGCTATCGACCGACATCAGCACTCTGATGCACCGCCTGTTCTGGGAAGAAACCATCCGCGTCTTCGAACCCCGGCAACCTTGCTTTCATTGCAACTGCAGCCGCGAAAAAGTCGGCAACATGCTGAAAATGCTGGGTCAGGACGAAATCACCGAAGCGCTGCAGGAGCAAGGCGCGCTGGAGATTAATTGCGACTTTTGCGGCCAGCACTACGCGTTCGATAAAGTCGATTGCGCGCAATTGTTTGTTACCGACGTGCCGGTCGAACACTTGCTGCCTAACAGCGCATTCAAGCATTGAGCGCAGTTTTTAGCAAAAAATATACCCACCTAGGTATTTTTTAACATCGCACATAAAGCATGCGGGAACGTATGTGTTTTTGCATATACTCCTTATAAAAAATATAAAGCTATTACCATGAAAATTTTAGATTCGATTCAAACTGCGCAGGCGTTGCCTTATTCCAGACTGGTGCCAGCAATCGCGCAGGCGATGCGCGAGTTAGCCCAGCGGCACATCCAGGCTCCCGAGCGTCTGGTGGTGCCGATTGATCCGGCCAGCGTTTTGCTGTGCATGCCAGCCATCGGCAGCGACATTAGCGTAACCAAATTGATTACCGTGCACACCGGCAATGCGCAGCACGACTTGCCGGCAATTCAGGGCGAAGTGATCGTTTTTGAAACTTCCACCGGGCGCAGGCTGATGTTGCTGGATGGCCCGACCGTTACCGCGCGCCGCACCGCGGCCGTCACGCTGCTGGGAATTCAGACCTTGCTGCCGAAAACGCCCGAATCAGTGCTGATCATCGGCGCCGGAATTCAGGCTGCAGCGCACGTCGATGCGCTGGTGGATTTTTTTGGCGTGTCGCGGTTCTGGATCGCCGCCACTACGGCCCACAAGGCGCAAGCATTTTGCGCTGCGTTGCGCGAGCGCCATGCCGGGATTACCGCTGTGCCACTTTGCGCAGCGCAACTGGAATCGGAGTTGCCCGCGACCGATGTCGTGATCGCCTTAACCACTTCCAAAACCCCGGTCATTCCGACGCAGATTGCCGCCACTACGCTGGCTATCGGAGTGGGCGCGTTCAAGCCAGAGATGGCGGAATTTCCGCCGCAGTTACTGCATCAGCGGCAAATAGTAGTGGACGATCTGGACGGCGCCCGGCATGAAGCAGGCGACCTGCTGCAGGCTGAAGTCGATTGGAGCCAGGTAGTTGCGCTATCGCAGCTACTGGATGGCACGGTCCACTTGTCGCAAATGCCGAAAATGCCGGTATTTAAAACCGTAGGGCAGGCCGCCTGGGATCTGGCCGCTGCACGGGTGGCGCTGGGATCGCTGGCATAAACCTGGATTCAATCTTCCAAAAAGGCAGACGGCGCTACCGAGCAGGTTTTTTAGCTGCAGGCGTCTTGAGGCTAGGTGTTGACTTCGGTGCTAACTTTGGCACTGGCGGCGGCGCTATCTGAAGCGGCGCGCCACTCGCGCTAGGCGCCAGCAACTGAACGAATATTTCGCCTTCCTTGATCATGCCCAGCTCAGACCGGGCCCGCTCCTCAATGGCGCCGGTGCCATTCTGCAAATCCTTGACTTCGGATTCGAGCTTGTCGTTACGCGCCTTGAGCGCAATATTCTTGTCAAGCGCCTCATTGACTTGATGATCCAGATCCCACACACGCAACCAACCGCCCTTGCCTAACCAGAGTGGATGTTGGATCAGCGCCAGTAATAGCACTAGGGAAATGGTGATCAGGCGCATCGGGAAAAATCAGGATCAAGAGCCCAGTCGCAAAAATTCAGTTTTGCGACCGGAAAATTCAAGTTTATTTCAGGTTGTAGAACGCATCACGACCAGGATAGCTGGCGATGTCGCCCAGATCTTCCTCGATGCGCAGCAGCTGGTTGTATTTCGCCATGCGGTCCGAGCGCGACATCGAGCCGGTCTTGATCTGCAGTGCATTGGTGCCGACCGCAATATCGGCAATGGTGGAATCTTCGGTCTCGCCGGAGCGGTGCGAAATCACTGCGGTATAACCGGCGCGCTTGGCCATTTCAATCGCAGCGAAAGTCTCGGTCAGGGTGCCGATCTGATTGATCTTGATCAGGATCGAGTTGGCGATGCCCTTCTGGATGCCTTCCTTCAGAATCTTGGTGTTGGTCACGAACAGGTCGTCGCCCACCAGCTGGACTTTCTGGCCCAGGGCTTTGGTCAGAATTGCCCAGCCTTCCCAGTCGTTTTCAGCCATTGCATCTTCGATCGAGATGATCGGGTACTTGTCGCACCAGGTTTCCAGCAAGTTGGTGAAATCGGTTGCCGACAACGTCAAGCCTTCGCCGGCCAGGTGGTATTTGCCATCCTTGTAGAATTCGCTGGCGGCGCAATCCAGACCCAATGCGATCTGGGTGCCCGGTTCAAAGCCGGCTTCTTCGATGGCCTGAATGATCAGCTTGATGGCTTCTTCGTGGTTGGCGACCGATGGCGCAAAACCGCCTTCGTCGCCGACTGCTGTGGTCAAGCCTTTGCTTTGCAGAATTTTTTTCAGGGTGTGGAATACTTCGGCGCCATAGCGAATCGCTTCGCGAAAGCTCGGTGCACCAACCGGGATGATCATGAATTCCTGGATGTCCAGGTTATTGTCGGCGTGGGCGCCGCCGTTGATGATGTTCATCATCGGCACCGGCATCTGCATTGCGCCGGAACCGCCGAAATAGCGGTACAGCGGCAGGCCGGCTTCTTCGGCAGCCGCTTTGGCAACTGCCAGCGAGACTGCCAGCATGGCGTTGGCGCCCAGGCGGGATTTGTTTTCGGTGCCGTCGAGGTCGATCAGCGTGCGGTCCAGAAACGCTTGTTCATTGGCGTCGAGTCCCATGATCGCTTCGGAGATTTCGGTGTTGATGTGTTCGCAGGCTTTTAGTACGCCCTTGCCGAAGTAACGGCTGTTGTCGCCGTCGCGCAGTTCGATCGCTTCGCGCGAACCGGTCGATGCGCCGGACGGCACTGAAGCACGGCCCATGACGCCGGATTCCAGCAGTACGTCGCATTCGACAGTAGGATTGCCGCGTGAATCGAGTATTTCACGGCCGATGATGTCAACGATAGCGCTCATGTAAAGCTCCAAAAAAGAATTTTGTAGATTGGTAATCTGGTACTGAATTGCTTGAGGATTAGCAGAAATCGGCTTGAATCAGAAGCTGGATTCGAGGAATCCGTTTTTCTTTACGATCCGGTCCAGATCGATCAAGGTCGCCAGTAATTCGCGCATGCGCGCCAGCGGCACTGCATTTGGGCCGTCCGACATTGCTTCTGCCGGGTTCGGATGGGTTTCCATGAAGATGCCGGAAATGCCCACCGCTACCGCAGCCCGCGCCAGCACTGGCACGAATTCGCGCTGTCCACCGGAAGTCGCGCCCTGCCCGCCCGGCAATTGCACCGAATGGGTAGCGTCGAACACGATCGGACAACCGGTCTCGCGCATGATCGCCAGCGAACGCATGTCGGACACCAGGTTGTTGTAACCGAACGATGCGCCACGTTCACACGCCATGAAATTATCTTCCGGCAAACCGGCTTCCCTGGCGGCGGCACGCGCCTTGTCGATCACGTTCTTCATGTCGTGCGGCGACAGGAACTGGCCTTTCTTGATGTTCACCGGCTTGCCGGACTGCGCGCAAGCATGGATGAAATCGGTCTGACGGCACAGGAAAGCCGGCGTTTGCAACACATCGACCACGGCGGACACCGGCTTGACTTCGTCGATCTCGTGGATATCGGTCAGGACCGGCACCCCGATCTGCTGCTTTACATCAGCCAGAATTTCCAGCCCTTTTTCCATGCCGAGGCCGCGGAAAGAAGTGCCGGAAGAACGGTTGGCCTTGTCAAAGGATGATTTGTAGATGAATGGAATTCCCAGCGCCGCGGTGATTTCCTTCAACTGACCAGCGGTGTCAAGAGCCATCTGGCGCGACTCGATTACGCACGGACCGGCGATCAGGAAAAATGGATGGTCGAGACCGACCTCAAAATCGCAAAGCCTCATGCAGTCTCCGTAACTTGGGCGGCCTGCTTGTAGGCCAGCGCTGCCTTGATAAAGGCGGTGAACAGCGGATGACCATCGCGCGGGGTCGATTTGAATTCCGGGTGATATTGCACGCCGAAATAGAACGGATGCGCGTTCGGTCCGGAGCGTGGCAACTCCATGATTTCGCACAGATTTTCGGTTGGAGTACGGGCCGACACAACCATGCCGGCTTCTTCGACCCGACCCAGATAATGGTTATTCGCTTCGTAGCGGTGGCGATGGCGCTCAGTCACCGTAGTGCCATAGATTTCCGCTGCCATTGTGCCCGGCTTGACCGTGCAGGTTTGCGCACCGAGACGCATGGTGCCGCCGAGGTTGGAATTGATATCGCGCCGTTCTACCTGGCCGTCATGGTTTTGCCACTCATTGATGAGTGCCACCACCGGCTGATCGGTTTCCGGGTTGAATTCGGTCGAATTGGCATTGGCGAGGCCGGCCATGTTGCGCGCGTATTCGATCAAGGCAACCTGCATCCCGAGACAGATTCCCAGATAAGGAATCTTGTGTTCGCGCGCGAACTGGGCGGCGGCGATCTTGCCTTCCACGCCGCGCTTGCCGAAGCCGCCCGGCACCAGAATCGCATCGTACTTGGCGAGTGCTGCGGTACCTTTTTCTTCGATTTCCTCGGAATCCAGGTACTCGATATTGACGCGACTTTCGGTATGAATGCCGGCGTGACGCAACGCTTCAGTCAGGGATTTGTAGGATTCGGTCAGATCGACGTATTTGCCGACTATGCCGATGGTGACTTCGGTCTTCGGATGTTCCAGCGCGTATATAAGCTTGGTCCACATCGACAGATCGGCGGGCTTCGGCGACAGGCCGAGCTTTTCGCAGACAATGTCATCAAGGCCCTGGTCGTGCAGCATTTGCGGAATCTTGTAAATCGTGTCGGCATCCCAGACCGAGATCACGGCTTCTTCGACCACATTGGAAAACAGGGAAATCTTGGCCCGTTCGTCATCCGGAATCGGACGGTCGGCGCGGCACAGCAAGGCGTCCGGCGAAATGCCGATTTCACGCAATTTTTGCACGCTGTGCTGGGTTGGCTTGGTCTTCAGTTCGCCGGCGGAAGCCAGGTAAGGCACTAGCGTCAGGTGCACGAATGCGGCAGCATTGCGGCCGGCGCGCAGGCTCAACTGGCGCACCGCCTCCAGAAACGGCAGCGATTCGATATCGCCGACGGTGCCGCCGATTTCAACCAACGCGACGTCGTAACCGTAAGCGCCGCGATGGATGTAATCCTGGATTTCGTTGGTAATGTGCGGAATCACCTGCACGGTCTTGCCGAGGTACTCGCCACGGCGCTCCTTGCGGATCACCGATTCGTAAATCTGGCCGGTAGTGAAATTATTGACCTTCTTCATCCGGGTCGAAATGAAACGCTCGTAATGACCGAGGTCGAGATCGGTCTCGGCGCCATCGTCGGTTACGAACACTTCACCATGCTGGAACGGGCTCATGGTGCCGGGATCGACGTTGATATACGGATCGAGCTTCAGAAGGGTGACTTTGAGGCCGCGGGATTCGAGAATCGCGGCGAGGGAGGCGGCTGCAATTCCTTTGCCAAGGGAAGAGACGACGCCACCGGTTACGAATACAAACTTGGTCATTGCAGAAGGTGCCGAGCGGCACGAGCGGGAAATTGAAATTATACCGCAAACCGGCACCGTACTTGCCACTATCCCAGCCCAATCTGGCCCATTCAGGCAGATCGGCAAGCCGTAAAAAAGGATTGATGCTCAGGGGAAATTACCCACTGATGTTAGATACCCATGTCCAGGACGGATGAATCGGAATCAGTAGATTGGGTGAGTGATAGCGTAACCCGACATTCTCAGCCGCAAATGTCGGGTTACGCGATGAAGCCGCTAACCCAACTTACAAAAATCGTTCCCATATTTATTCAGTTCTTTCGTGCTTTTTGTGTCTTTCGTGGACAAGTGCGTAGCAAGGTCTACTCCCGCGACGGCACCAGCGACCGGATCATATCGTGCAGGGTGCTAGCGGCCAGCGCCGGCGACTCCATCGGAAACAGGTGGCTGCCCGGAATTTTCCGGTTATGCCGTCCGACCAGACGCCGGGTTGCAGCCATACCGGCTTGCCGGCACTCGACTGAATCGGTGCCGCCGACAAACCCGACCGGCACCGGGAACGGTGTCCGCACAATTATGCCGAGATGATGCGGCAGGCTGCGATAGACGGAGGTCTCGATCTCACGCGTAAAGCGCAGGGTCACGCCATCCGGATGCGGCACCAGCCCACTGTCGAGGTAGTCGCGCAACACTTGCGGCGGCCAGATCGCAAACATCTTCTTGGCGGCGAAATGCGCAAATGCGGCGTCGGCATCGGGCCACACGTTGCGGCGCTTGATCGACAGCCTGGCCGGCGAGAATTTTAAATCCTGACCGGTCGATTTAGCGACCCGCAACAGCAATGCGCGCCATCCCGCCACCACCGGCGAATCCAGCAACACCACGCAACGCACCAGATCGGGCCGATCCTTGGCCGCCATCAGACTCAGCATGCCGCCCAGTGAATGGCCGACCAGGATCACCGGTTCGGTATAGCGCGCCGCCATGTCGTCGATCAATTCCTGTTTCAGCGCGCGCCAGCCGTTTTTGACTGGATATTTCGGGTTGTGAGCATGCATGTCGAGCGCCTGAACCCGGTAATGCTGTTGCAGATGCTGGAAAAATACGCGATAAGTGCCGGCCGGATAACTGTTGGCGTGGGCGAAATGGAGTAGTGGTTTGCTTGTCATTATATTTTTTTTGTTTCAGCGTCCATACCAGTAGCGGGCATGGCTGCTGCGATATTCGGAAATGTGTACTGCCTGATCGAATTGTAAGGTGATTGCGCCGGATGCATCGTTGCGCAGGCGCTGTATTCCCATTGCGCCATAACGCTCGAACACTTCTAGCTTCGGATGCCGATAACGGTTGCGGTAGCCGACCTGAAACAGCGCCAGATCCGGACGCACTGCGTCCAGGAAAGCCACGGTCGACGAAGTGCCGCTGCCATGATGCGGCGCCAGCAGCACATTAGCACGCAATGCGTCACGATTACTGCCAAGCAACTCGGATTCTTGCGCCGCCTCGATATCGCCCGGCAGCAGGATCGAAAGGCTGCCGGTGCTGATTTTCAGGGTGCAACTGAGCGCATTCGGCTTCTGTTTCGGGTTATCCAGGATCAAAGCTTGCGGGTGCAGCATTTCGAACCGGACCCCATCCCACTGCCACGATTGCCCTGCCACGCAATGCTGATGACGCGGCGCGGCAGCGACGATTGGGCTTGTCAGCGCCAGCGAAGACCAGACCTGGCCGACCTCGATTTCATCCAGAATCGACAGCGCGCCGCCGGAGTGATCGCTATCGTTGTGGCTCACGACCAATCCATCGAGTGTCGCGATACCGCGCGCCTTCAGGTACGGCAGGATGACCCTGTTGCCGCCATTCGATTGCGGCGAATAATACGCACCGGTGTCGTACAGCAGCCGGTGTTGCTTTGTCTCAATCAGCAAGGCCATGCCCTGGCCGACATCGAAAGCCGTCACCCACATCTGGTCCGGCTGCGGCTGGGTCGGACTGTTCAGCACCAGCGGCAGCCAGCCTGCCAAACCCAGCCAACGCAGCGGCCAGCCGCGCGGCGCCAGCAACCACAAGGTTCCCAGCGCGGCGAACAGAAAAATCCACCAGGACGGCAGCGGCGCCGACCAGACTGCCCACGGCAAACCGGCCAGCCACTGCAACCCGTCCGCCAGCCACGCCACCAGCGCATGCGCGACGGCCAAAATCCAGCCCGATAATGGTGCCGGCAGCACGCTGCCCAATAAAGCCAGCGGCGTCACCAGCAAACCGACCAGTGGAATCGCGACCGCGTTGGCCACCGGACTGACCAGCGACACTTGGCCAAACAGCAGCATCGTCATCGGCACCAGACCCAGCGTCACTACGTACTGGGTATGGGCGGCGGATGTCAGAATCTGACGCCAGCGCGTCATTCTGTCGGGCGTTTCGGTCAGATGGTGCTGCGGCTGGGCGCGTCCGACGCTGGCGTACAGGATGGTCGCCACCGCACCGAATGACAGCCAATATCCGGGCCAAAGCACGGCCCAGGGGTCGAGCACAACTACCACCAGCAATGCAGTGCACAGCACATGCGAAACGCTGGTCAAGCGACCGCACCAGAGCGCGACCGCCACCACCGTCAACATGTACAAGGTCCGCTGCGCCGGCACCCCGAAGCCGGCCAACAGCACATACAGCAGCGCAATCACGACCCCGCTTAAGGCTGCGACTTTTTGCGCCGGCAGCAGCAAGGGCAACTCGGCGCTGGTAAACAATGAACGCCGCCATAGCCATTGCGCCAATGCGGCAAACAAGCCGGCCACCATCGTGATGTGCAAGCCGGAAATCGAAATCAGGTGACCGATGCCGCTACGGTTGAACACTTTCCAGTCGCTTTGCGCGATGGCGCGCTGGTCGCCCACCACCAGCGCGACAATTACGCCGGCGTAGGCATATTCATGCTCGGGCAATGCGGCATAAATGCGTTCGCGCAAACCGGCGCGGCAGTATTCGACCAGATTACTGACGCTGAACACAAAACTGGACAAGCGCCGGTTCTTCAGCGTCGCTTGCGCATCCGGGCGCACATAACCGGTGGCGCGCAGATTTTGCTCCAGTAGCCAGACTTCATAATCGAAACCGTCGGGATTAGCATTGCCGTGCGGCTTTTGCAGCCGTACCGTGAGTTGCCAGCGCTCGCCGGGCCCGACTGCCGGCACCACATCCGCTGCCGGCATCGAATACCAGGACAAGGCGATTTTAGGGGGGAAATCGGGCGGCAAGTCGGATGCCACTAAGGTGCTGCCGTCCGGCTGCAACACCAGCATCTGCTCCAGCGCCAGATTGAAGCGCACGCCCTGATCGAAGCGGTAAGGCAGACTGTCAATGGTGCCAATCAGCGTCACGTCGCGCCCTTCCCAATCGTCCGGCAACGCATGCGCCAGACGCTGCTGCGCCAGCAGCCCGGCCCAGACAAAGCCCAGCGCGGCACCGCAGGCTAGCAGCAAAGCCGGTCGCAAAACCGGTCGCGGCCAGCGCCGCGCCGCCACGCCGAGCATCGCTGCCGCAGCCAGCAACAGCAACGCAAGCGTCAATGACGGCAACACCGGCTGGTTTTGCAGCCAGACGATACCGATCACAAAACCGATGATGGCGCTACGCATGAGTATTTATATGGGAACTGAAGGGTTTAACATACTGCATTGCGTATTCTTAAATACCGCAATGAATATATGCGGTAAATAAGCCATTTATCGGCATACCCTGCCATTTTTTATAATGCCAGTAACTATTCAGTCCGCTTTGGGAGACATCTAAATCGAAGCAGCTTCTGTAGGAGCGCACCCGGGCGCGATTCCCCGGTAGCTATTCACAATCCAGTCGCGCCCGGGTGCGCTCCTACAAAAACCACGCTACTGACTTTTGATTGATATACGACTGAACAATTACTAATATCATCGGGCATCTGGAGAGCCGGCGGCAGTCAGCGCAGCCAGCGCTGCCAATCTCGGCAGCACCGCCGCAACGTTGGCGCAGGTAACGCTGGCGACATGGCTGGCCGCTTGCCCGCGCAACTCGGCCAGATGCAAACCAATCTGCGGCAACTGTTCCGGGCTGTTGCGCGCCGGGTGCAGCCACGCCGGCGAAATGTCCGGCGCATCGGTTTCCAGCACGATAGATTCCAGCGGCAGCGCCACGGCCAGACGGCGAATCTGCAATGCACGCGGGAAAGTCATCGCGCCGCCAAAGCCCAGCTTGAAACCGAGATCGATGAAAGCTTGCGCTTGCTGCATGCTGCCGTTGAATGCATGCGCGATGCCGCCGGGGACGGCAATTATGCGCAACTGCTTGAGTATCAAATCCTGCGAGCGCCGCACATGCAACAGCACCGGCAAGCCGAAGTCGCGGGCGATTTTCAATTGTTCGCGGTAGAAATAGGTCTGCTTTTCAGCCATGGCCGCAGTTTTCAGGTCGGGCAGGAAGAAATCGAGTCCGATTTCGCCGATTGCGACCAAGCGTGGGTCCTGCATTGCAGCCGCCACGCTCTGGCGCAAAGCGTCTAAATCGGCTTGCTGCGCCTGCGGCACGAAAATCGGATGAATCCCCAGCGCATACGCGCAATTGGGTTGGCTGTGCGCTAAGGCGGCAACCGCCGCGAAATTGGCGGACTCCACCGCCGGGATGACAATCCAGTCGACGCCCAGTTGCGCCGCCTTTTGCGCCACTGATGCGCCCGCCAAGCCACCGTCGTCGCCGAATTCGTGCGCATCCAGGTGGCAATGGCTGTCAATCCACATGCTCGATATGCCCAACTTGTTCAACTTGTTCAACATAGGGCTGCAAGCCATTTTCAGCCAGACGCAGCACGCGGTCGCAACGCCGCGCCAGTTCGATATCGTGCGTCACGATGATGAAGGCGGTGCCGAGCGTACTCGACAATTCCAGCATCAGATCGAAAATCTGATGTGCAGTCTTGCGGTCGAGGTTGCCGGTCGGCTCGTCGGCCAGCACGCACGCCGGCTGCGTCACCAGCGCGCGCGCCAGCGCAACCCGCTGCCGCTCGCCGCCGGAGAGTTCGCCCGGCACATGCGTGACGCGGTGCCCCAATCCAACCCGCGTCAGGATCGCTGCCGCCTGTTGCTGCGCATCGCTGCGCTTGAGACGCCGGATCAGCAGCGGCATCGCGACATTGTCGAGCGCCGAGAATTCCGGCAGCAAATGGTGGAACTGGTACACGAAACCGAGTGCGGTATTGCGCACATCGCCGCGCGTTTTTTCGTTCAGGCTGGCAAAGTCGCGCCCCAGCAGGGATACGCTACCCGAGGTCGGCGTATCGAGGCCGCCCAACAAATGCAGCAAGGTCGATTTACCGGAGCCGGACGCGCCGACAATCGCCACCCGCTCGCCCTTGTGCACATCGAGGTTGATGCCGGACAGCACATCGACCGAATATGCTCCCTGGACGAATTTTTTGGACAGACCACGACACGACAATACGACGGGTTGGATCAGCGACGGCAACGAGTGCTCCCTGAGATGGTGGTTGAGATCATTCATAGCGCAACGCCTCCGCCGGCCGCACGCGCGCGGCGCGCCAGCTCGGATATAAAGTGGCGAGGAAAGCCAGCACCACCGCCACGCAACCTATGGTGTAGACATCGGGCCAGCGCAAATCGGACGGCAGCGAGGAAATCAGGTAAATATCCTTGGGCAGGAACTGCACGCCCAGCAAATGTTCGATAACCGGCACGATCACATCGACATTCAGCGCCACCAGAATACCCAGGAAGACACCGATTCCGGTGCCGAGCAAGCCAACCAGCGCGCCTTGGATCATGAATATTTTCATGATCGAACCCGGCGATGCGCCCAGCGTGCGCAAAATCGCAATATCGGCCTGCTTGTCGGTCACCGTCATCACCAGGGTCGAAACCAGATTGAAGGCGGCCACTGCGATGATCAGGGTCAGGATGATGAACATCATACGTTTTTCCGTCTGCACCGCGGCAAACCAGTTGCGGTTTTGCTTCGACCAGTCGCTGATGATCAAGTCGCCGGAAAGGAGTTTCGACAAATCCTGCGCCACTTGCGGTGCGCGCTGCATGTCGCTGATTTTCAGACGCAGGCCGGACGGCGCTGCCAGCCGGAACATCTTTTCCGCGTCTTCCAGATGGATGAAAGCCAGCGTCGAATCGTATTCAAAATGCCCAGCCTCGAAGATGCCGGTCACGGTGAATTGTTTCAGCCGCGGCAGCACGCCGGCCGGCGTCACCTGTCCTTGTGGCGCCAGCATTGTCACTTTTTCACCAATTTCCACATGCAGCGCGCGCGCCAGTTCGCCGCCCAGCACCACGTTGAATTCACCCGCTTTTAAATCATCGAAACTGCCCTGACGCACCTGGTTGGCCACATCCGAGACCGCCCGTTCCTGTTGCGGCAACACGCCGCGGATGACGACCCCGCGCAGGATTTCGTCGCGCGTGAGCATAGCTTGCGTGGCTACATACGGCGCGGCCCCGATGACTTCCTTATCCTGCATCGCTTGCCTGGCGGTGCCCTGCCAGTCGGTCATGGCGCCGCTAGCGTCAAATACTTCGATATGCGCCAGCACCGACAGCATCCGGTCGCGCACATCCTTTTGAAAGCCGTTCATCACCGACAGCACCACAATCAGCGCCGCCACGCCGAGCGCGATGCCGGCCATCGAAATCAGTGAAATGAAGGAAATAAAACTATTGCGCCCGCTGCGTCGTCCGGCGCGGGTATAGCGCAAGCCGACCAGCCATTCAAACGGCAGGTTTTTTAAGATACTCAATGTGCAATTCCCGTTTGTTTGTTTCAGTCCGTGCCCAGCCAATTGGCCGGGCGATGCAGAATGATACGTTATAACGTTTGTGGTATTTATCGTTTCAATCCGCGCCCGGCCAATTGGTTGGGTGATACCCCGTAGGGGCACGGCATGCCGTGCCAGTACACCCAAAGGCATGCCGTGCCCCTACGTTCCGATGGTGCCGAATTCAACCGCGGTTTTAGCGTAAAAAAGATGCAACCCGGGTTCCGCATTTAAAAGCGCAAACAATTTTTCCGACTCTTCTTCAGAAACCACCATGGTGACCTCGACCGGTTGATCGGCCAGCTCGAAAAAATGGGCGGAATGCAGCCGGTGATGGCTGTCGATGCCTTCCTGCGCGGTGCGCAGGGTTGCTCCTCGAATTTGCATCGACTGCACCAGCGCCATCAGCCATTCGGCAAGCGGCAAATGGCCATGACGGCGGTCTTGCTGGGTAAAGAATGTCAGTTGATAACCGGTCATGCAATTCTCCTCAAATCAGACTGAATCAGGCGCGCAACACTTGTTGCGCAATCACGATGCCGACGATTGTCAGCAGCACCGAACCCACCACATGGACCATTATTTCAATCCCGGCATTGGCGATTCTGCCCTGCTGCAGTTGCGTGCTGACTTCCAGCGAAAAGGTTGAAAACGTGGTTAAGCCGCCCAAAAAACCGGTAATGATGGCCAGCCGCCACTCGGGCGGAATGGCGCTCCGGCTGATCAAAACTTCGCTCGCAATACCAATCAGCAAGCCGCCGACCAGGTTTGCCACCAGAGTGCCGAGTGGCAAGTTCGGCCAGATTGCATTCAATGCCAGCCCCAGCCGCCAGCGCAGCAAGGCGCCAAGCGAGGCGCCCAAAGCGATGGATATGATCGAAGCAATCATAGCGCTCAATCCACTTTCTTAATTTTATACAAACATTCTTCCGGCATGATCGACTCTGCATGGCAATTATTAGTGCGGGTAGATTACTGCGACTCTCCGCGAGCAACAAGAAAGTTCGATGAAAAACCAACATCATGCGGGTAAATGACGCTTGCTGTTTGCTGAGAAGCTGCGGGATTAATATGCGCTTTTTGTCCTACAATCGCGGCATGAGTCATATTGAAATCCTGCTGCCGTTCGGCCTGCCGCCGCCCGAACTGGCGTCTGACCTGATCAGGCAATTGAAAACCCCGGCCTTGGCCACCCTGCTGGGACGCGCCAAAATCGTGTCGCAAGCGCCGCAATGGCAGACCTTCGACGGTTTTGCCAACGCCTTGCCGCACGAAGCCTGGCTGGCGCAGCAATTCGGGCTGGCTGAGCACTTGGCGCAGAACGGCAGCCCGCCGGTGGCGGCGGCGGCGATGAAAATGTTTGATCTGGAGCCGGACGACGGCGTCTGGTTCATGCTGCAGCCGGTCCACATTCATGTCACGCGCGACCATCTGGTGCTGATGGATCAGCGGCAGTTAGCGATTTCCGAGCAGGAGTCCCGCACCCTGTTCGACTTGGCCGAACCGCTATTTACGGAAGTTGGGATGCAGTTGCGTTATGGCGATGCACACACCTGGTTCATGCGCGCCGATGCCTGGAATGCGTTGCGCACTTCTACGCCGGATGCGGCCTGCGGCCACAACATCGATATCTGGATGCCCAAGGGCGATGGCGAGCGCGACTGGCGCAAGTTGCAAAATGAAGTCCAGATGCACTGGCACGATCATGCGATCAATCAAGAGCGTGAAATGCGCGGCCAAAAGCCGGTTAATTCGCTCTGGCTGTGGGGCGGTACGCCAACCGTCATGGTCCAAACTCCAGCACAAACCGCCTACACAACCGCGATCAACCTGCCCAAGTGGATGGGCGCGCTGGGCCAAACTCGCGGCATGACTGCCAGGCAGCTGATTTCGGCTGCGCCGCAACAGGGTTTACTGGTGCTCGACGCGCTGCTGGAAGCGGCTCTGGCCGGCGATTGGGGCCGCTGGTTGGCGCAAGTGCAGGAACTGGAATTGCACTGGTTCGCGCCGCTGCTGGACGCCTTGAAGGCTGGCAAAATCAGCAGCATTGGGCTGATCCTGAACCATAACAAAGAATTGCGCAGTTACCGCGCCAGCCGGATGGCGTTGCGGCAGTTCTGGTTGCAGCCGTCGCTGAACAAGCTTCTGTAGGTCGGGTTAGCGCAGCGTAACCCGACATTTGCGGCTGGGAATGTCGGGTTACGCTGCGCTAACCCGACCTACTTATTCCGACTCGTCTTGTTTGGGACGTGCATATCTAGCTAACATCCGTTTAAAAAGACCACACCATGACCCGAATCACCACCCGCCCCTATTCTTTCCGCGCCTCCGAAATGCTGCGCCAGAGCGGCGTCCATCCGGTTCTGGCGCGCGTGTATGCGGCGCGCGGTCTGACCGAAATGACTGAATTGTCCAGCGAGTTGAAGGCATTGATGGCGCCCGGCGGCTTGCTGCACATTAATGAGGCGGCGGCGTTTCTGGCCGATGCGATTGCCGCCCACAAAAAGCTGGTGATCGTCGCCGATTACGACTGCGACGGCGCCACTGCTTGCGCGGCGGGCTTGCGCGGCTTGCGTGCATTGGGCGCGCAGGTCGACTTCATCGTGCCGAACCGGTTCGAATACGGTTATGGACTGACGCCCGAAATCGTCGATTTGACCATCCGCGAAAAATCGCCCGACATCATCGTCACCGTCGATAACGGCATCGCCAGCATCGACGGCGTGGCGGAAGCCAACCGGCGCGGTGTCGAAGTGGTGGTTACCGACCACCACTTGCCGGGCGACACGCTGCCGAATGCACGCGTGATCGTCAACCCGAACCAGCCGGAATGCGGCTTTCCCAGCAAAAACCTGGCCGGCGTGGGCGTGATGTTTTACGTGCTGCTGGCGCTACGGGCCGAAATGCGCCAGCGCGGCGTATTCGATGCCCAGACTCAGCCCAAACTGGACGTGCTGCTCGACCTGGTTGCGCTCGGCACCGTGGCCGACGTGGTCAAGCTCGATGCCAATAATCGCATTCTGGTGGCGCAAGGATTGAAGCGCATGCGCGCCGGCCGCATGCACGCCGGCGTGGCGGCGCTGTTTCGTGCCGCCGGGCGCGAGGCTCGACGCGCCACGCCGTTCGATCTCGGCTTTGCGCTCGGGCCTCGGCTGAACGCGGCCGGACGGCTGGCCGACATGGCGCTCGGCATCGAATGCCTGACCACCGACGATGAAGGCCGGGCTTGGGCGATTGCGCAACAGCTCAATGAAATCAATATCGAACGACGCGCAATCGAAGCCGACATGCAAGACGCCGCGCTGCTGCATCTGGACGACTTCGCGCCGCAGGACAGCAGCACCATCACCGTGTTCGACGAAAGCTGGCATCAGGGCGTGATCGGCATCGTCGCCTCGCGCCTGAAAGATAAATTTTATCGCCCGACCATCACCTTCGCGCCCGGCGGTGCAGGATTGATTAAAGGTTCGGGGCGTTCGATACCGGGCTTTCATTTACGCGATGCGCTTGATCTGGTGTCGAAACAAGCCCCGACCCTGATCGAAAAATTCGGCGGCCATGCGATGGCGGCTGGCTTGACGATCCGCGCCGATGCCTTGCCGGCGTTTTCAAAAGCGTTCGAGGCCGTCGGCCAATCCTGGCTCGGCGCGCATCAACTGGAGCGCATCATCGAAACCGACGGCGCGCTGGAAGATGCTTACTTCACCACCCAGTTCATCGAAATCATGGATGGTCAGGTGTGGGGCCAGGGTTTCGCGCCGCCGCTGTTTTGCGACGAATTTCGCGTCATCAGTCAGCGCGTGCTGAAGGAACGGCACCTGAAACTGCAGTTGGAAAAAAACGGCCAGCGCTATGACGCAATCTGGTTCGGCCACGCCGATGCGCTGCCGGAACGCACCCGCGTTGCTTTCCGGCTCGACGCCAACGAATACAACGGCGTAACACGGGTGCAACTGATGGTGGAGCATGCGGAAGCGGCCTAACGGGCAAGGCTGGCTTTTATGGCGGCGATTTGATTTTTATCAGACAAACTGCAGGCTCTTGCATTAGGCTGGAAATGTGTGAAATGCGGCAGCTTGGGCCGGTCTGCGATGTACGTCGTCCTTGCTGCAGGCATCCCACGCTTTTCTCTTTTTCCCGATGAGGCCCAAGATGAAACGAAGCGGATTATCTGTGATTGCAATTGCATTGACGGCCAGTCTGAGCGTGCTGGCAGGGTGCGAAAAGGCTGAAACGCCGTTGCCGAAAATGGGGAAGACAGAACCATCGGCACCACAAACGCAAGCGAGCGGCGCAGCGGCGACTACCCCGAGCGAGCGCGAATCCACGCTGCAGATGGCGCGCCAGCAAATCGATCAGTTGAAAGCGCAAGTCGATGCCTTGAAAGTCAAGGCGCAAGACGCCAGTGCTGCTCTGAAGAAAAAGCTGGCAACGGATATCCAGGGTTTCAACCAGGATCTCAAAGATCTTGAGACCAAATTCAACGCGCTCAAAAACGCCAGCGCAAGCGCCTGGCAAGACATGAAGACATCTTTCACCGCCGCGATCGACAAGCTCAAAGGATCAGTCGAAAAGTCCGGCAAGCAATCGAATGCGACTGGCAGTTCGTATTGAGATAAAAACATACTGTTTGTTGTATTTTTAATGCCGCATTATTTTAATGCGGGAAAGGCATTGAAAGAAAGCATACTCTCGCATTTTTATGATTTTCTGGCAGACATTGAACATACGCAATTGCTCCCAGCGGCGCAAGATGCAGTCCCGCCAAGCGCCAGAATCGGCCGCCACCAGTTCCCATCAGCATAAATGAATCCATAGTGATCGGCCTGATCCTGATCACTTGCCACTTGGTTGCCGTATTTTCTAATCTGACTGATTACCGCACAAAAAATTCAGTCCACGAAAAACACCAAAGACACGAAAAAGCGTACCTGCTTAGTCGCCAGGTAACGACCGTTTGCATTCCCTCTCCCCCGCTTTTTCTCGCAAGCGGGAGAGCATACAAGGGGTTTTTACGCCTCTCTCCCACAAGTGGGAGAGAGGCCAGGGGTTATCCAGTGCGGGCTGAATAGTTACGAAAAAACCTCTCGGGCGCAGACGAAAGAACTGTGTTGCATTCTTTCGTACTTTTCGTGTCTTTCGTGGACAATGCTTTTCATGTCTTGCAGCAACAGCCATACGGAAAATCTAGCCACCATTGCCACAATCCCCTATACTCCGATTGCCAATTTGCAATTGTTTGCAATTATCAGGAGTGCAGTTTGTTCATTCGCAAAGCATAGTCACAAGCAGCCTGTCACCTTTAACACTTCGGAATATATTTCTTCAAGGAGGCCATATGTATCAAAAGATTTTGATTCCAACCGATGGTTCCGACTTCTCCAACACTGCCGCACAAGCCGGTGTGGAATTTGCCCGGCAATTAAATGCTGAAGTGGTGGGGGTTTACGTCGCCCCCGATTACCAGTATCCGATCTATGTGGAAATCATCCCCCCCAGCTATCCGTCTGAAGAAGAGTACAAGGTATCAATGCGCCAGGCAGGGGAAAGTTACTTGCAGACGATACAGAAATCGGCAGAGGCCGCCGGTCTGAAATTCACCGGGTTAATCGAATTTGCGGATACTCCTGCGAAAAATATCGCCCACGCAGCCCAGGAAAATCAGTGCGACTTGATTTTCATGGGGTCGCACGGACGCGGCGGCTGGGGACAACTGATTCTGGGCAGCGTTACCTCGAAAGTTCTTTCCTTATGCAAGATCCCGGTGCTGGTATATCGGGTGGGGAAATCAAGCACCACTTGATTAGAGCGAGTAATTATTGATTGCTAATCGTTGTATCGCAGGATAGTCGTACACACCATAGGCCCGGAACGAATAAGTGCTACATTCACAACATCGTTCCGCCCGGGCTTGCGATCAATGCTGCTGTCCCACTCAAGGAATCACCCTACCTTTCAAGAATGGTTAAACCGATGATACGTTTAGTCATTGCAGACGATCACACCATCATGCGTGAAGGCCTCAAACGCATTCTGGACGGCGCAGAAAATATCGAAGTCGTCGGCGAAGCCGTTAACGGCTTTGAAGTTCTGGCAAAAGTCAGGGAAGGCGGATTTGACCTGCTGCTGCTGGATCTTTCGATGCCTGGGCGCAGCGGGGTCGAACTGATCCGGCAAATCAAGAGCGAAGCGCCAAAACTGCCGATTCTGGTGCTCACCATGCATGAAGAAGAGCAATATGCAGTGCGCACGATACGCGCGGGAGCGCGCGGTTACCTGACCAAGGAAAGCGCCGGCACGCAATTGCTCAGCGCAATTGAAAAAGTGGCGGCCGGTCGCCCCTACATAAGCGCCGAAGTCGCCGAGCAATTGGCGCTGGAAATCATGGAGCCGCACGAGATATTGCCGCACGACCGGCTGTCAAACCGCGAATTCGAGGTTTTCAATCTTCTGGTGCATGGCAAATCGATTACCGAAATTGCCAAATCCTTGCATTTAAGCGTAAAAACCATCAGCACCCACAAAACCAACTTGCTTCACAAAATGCATATGGATTCGCTCGCGCAACTGGTGCAGTATGCGGTGGCGCAAAACATTATTAACACCCCGCATCGCTGACGCCGGAAAATTCTTACTTCTGCTTTTCGTGGAAGGTTGCGGATTTGATTGCGGCTTTCTTTTCTTCCGTGATGGTGTCGCTGACTTTTTCAAAGTTGGTGCGAGCGACCTCGATATTATGGGTCGCAAGCGTCGACGCCTCCTTCAAGGCCATGCTCCAGACATTAAACAGATCGCTCATTGGCCTCATTAAGTCACCATTGCCCTTACTCCCCGTCATGGGCATCGGCATCATGGGCATAGGCATCAGTTGTGCGTTACTGGCATGTTCAAAGTACTGCTCAATGCTTTTTCCGACCTTATTTTGCATTTCCTGACATATTTGCAACATCTCTTTCTGGGATTTGCTAATGTAATCCGGCGTGCGTGAAAGAAAACTCGATTGCAGCAAGGCAATCTGATTCATATCACGGCTAGTCAACAGCGCCTGCGCAAGTTGCATTTGCTCATTGAACAACGCATGCGCTGTACTCAGAACTACCTGATCGATTTTTTCGGTGCAGGTTAATACTGTTTCTGCCAGTTGCTGGGTTGCATGCAACTGATTTTTATAGGAATTGGACAAAGCGTTTTCGGGGTTTTGCATAATGGTGCTCCTGGAGAATTAATGAGAAACCATGGGTGGCATTCTGCGGCAAACAAAGAATCCGGCCACCGCATGAAAGAATATTCTTGTACTTGGAGGGAATCGTGGTTTGAGCAATATCAAAAGTTGATTCACTAACCGCTTCCACCGTTGCGGCTAAAAATATTGATATTGATCAAACCTGTCGGGAGCGGCCCACATTACTGTTTTTAGTTGTACATCAACCAAGGAGTACGCCATGTCGTTCAAGACCATTCTCGTGCACGTCGACGAGTCAAAACACGCAGCAGATTGCATCCGGATTGCAAGTGAAATTGCACTGACTGAAAATGCCCACCTGATAGGCGCAGCGATGACCGGCGTATCCCGTTACCTGTATCGGGACCAGACCATCAGCGACAACGATCCGGGCTTGATCTCGCACATGGCGTTTCTCAGGGAGCGCGCCAGCCTGGCGCTGCAGCAATTCGCGCCGCTGGTTCAGAAAATCGGCGTCAGTTCATTCGAGCAGCGGGTGATCGATGACGAGGCTGCCGGCGGTATCTGCTTGCAGGCCCGCTACAGCGATTTGGTGGTGATTGGACAAATCGACCCGGATCAAGCATCGCCCACCGTGCTGTCGGATTTTCCGGAATATGTGTTGATCCATAGCGGCCGCCCGGTGCTGGTGATTCCTTATGCAGGACACTTTGAAAAAATCGGAAAACGCATCCTGATCGCGTGGGATGGCAGCAAGGAAGCCACCCGCGCAGTGACCAATGCGATCCCGCTATTGCAACGGGCCGAGATCGTCCATGTCGTGATATTCAACAACGACGCCAAGACCGATACCCACGGCGTCGAACCCGGCGCCGATATCGCACTGTACCTGGCCCGCCACGGCGTCAAGGTGGAAGTATCGCTACAAGCTAGCAACATCGATATTGGCAACAGCCTGTTATCACTGGCCAGCGATATGCATGTGGACCTGATCGTCATGGGCGGTTACGGTCATTCGCGCTTCCGTGAAACCATACTTGGAGGCGCCACCCGCACCATGATGCAATCCATGACAGTGCCGGTGCTGATGTCGCATTAGAATCGGCCGGCAAACGGCCAGGCTTGATCCACGAAAAGCACGAAAGACACGAAAGACACGAACAAAAAACCTTTTCGTGCTTTTCGTGTCTTTCGTGGACAATGCTTTTCAGTTAATTAATTGAACAACCTTCATGCCCATCGTCCGACTTTCCAAGTTCGGGGCTGGGCTTTCCCATTGCTTACGGCCGGCTCATATCTGATAGTCCACCCGCAAGCGCGCCTGCAACAGCTTTACCTGCCGTAATGCTTCGATCAAAACCCGCTGATCGATTTCGTTCAAGGCATAGGGATCGATCCGGTTAGGATCGTCGTGACTGTCCGCGGAACGGTTGAGCTGACCGCGGATGCGGATGGTCTGGATGAAATGAAAGGCTGCGACATCGGCCTCGATTGCCGCCGGTTTTCGCCGCGCCCTGGCGCCGCCCAACAGCAGGCGCTGGGCGGTATTGGTGGCGCGCACACCGTGCGCCAGAGAAAAGATTCGGCCGATATCCACAAACAGTCGGGCCGCACGTTTTTTCAGGTCGATAGTCCCTCCGAACTTGCCGCCGTCGGTGGAGAAGCGCGACAGCACGCCCAGCGGAACCGAGGTTTCCAGCGCATTCTTGGCCATCAGATGCAGAAACAGCGGATTATCCCGACACAGCGCAAACAGAGTGTCGCGCAGGGTTTCCGCCAGTGCCGCATCCCCGTACAGCGGGCGTAAATCGAAGAAGATACTTGAAAGCAATAACGCCTGCCGGTCGGACGTGCAAATCCATGTGGCAAAACGGCTCTTCCATTCATCGAAAGTAAGGCACCACTTGGGATTGCGCGCCATGATGTCGCCCTCGCACAGAGGGAAGCCGCAGGCATCCAGCCCCAGATTGACGCTGGACGCGAACTGCAGCAATGTATTGCGCAGCGCCGTGACTGCAGCCGCATCGGCGCCCGGCGGCGGCGCAAAAATGATGCCATTGTCCTGATCGGTGGAAAAGGTCTGCTCCTGGCGCCCTTCCGAGCCAAAGGCCAGCCAGCAATAGCGCGCTGGTTGCCCCCCTTGCCCCTCTTGCCCCTCCTGCATCACCGGCTCGCCGACGATGTGGATTAGCTGAACCAGCACCCGGTCATTGAGCGCAGAGACCATGGCCGTGATCTGCTCGGCGCTCATGCCGTAACGAAACAGGCCGCTGCAGGTGGTGCGGATGCTATCGACCGCATTGCGCAGCGCTGCCACCGAAGTTGCCCGCTCGATCGGGGCTTCCAGATGACCGAAGCCGGTACGCTGCAGCACGAACAGGTCACGCTCCGAAATTACGCCAACCAGCGCGCCATCCTCCGACACCACCGGCAGGTGGCGAATCGAGCGGCTGGCCATGGTAAGCGCCGCTTCCGCCACCGAACTGGTCATCGGCAAACATACCGGCGCCGGCGTCATTACCGTGCTGACCGGGCGCGCCAGATCCAGGCCGGGCGCGAGTACCCGCCGCAGCGTATCGGACTCGGTCAGTATGCCGGCCACGCGCCCGGCAGCGGTCACGATCACCGATCCGATTTTGTGCTGGGTCATGAGTGCAATCGCCTGGCTGACGCTATCCGATGCGTCGACGCTCAATGGGCTGTGCTTGATCAGGCTGCTCAAAGGCTGAAACTTGATCTGTGCGGCGATGCGGTTGGATTCAATATCGGCCGCGATATCGTGCAGCATCCGCTCGTGATGGCGCCAGCACTGGGCGATGGCCCAGCGCAGCACCGCCGGCTCTGCCAGCAACGCGGCAATGCCAGGCGCCGCCAGCGACCAGCACACGCAATCCTCGGCGGCGGTATAGGTCTCGTCCGACTCCCGCCCCGGCAGAGCGAGATCGAACGGCAGCAACATGCCGGGACCGAGCAGCTCGCCGGCACCATTTTCTATGGCTGTGCTGCGCACCGACACCCGTCCCTGGCGAATAATCAGGATGGCGCGCTGTCCGTGCTGAAGCTGGGAATCAAAGATCGGTGCGCCGGCGGCAAAGCGAACCGGCCGGGCTGCCTCGAATAGCTCCCGCAACCGTTGCTGCGCCAAGGTGGAAAATGGTTCTAAGTCTGCCATCTTGGCAAGCTCCTTGTCGGTCAAGGAGGATTCGGTCTGGCGCATAGGATCGGCCCGCACATGAATAAAGAAAAAGGAGCAGCGTTTATGGAATAAGGAAATCTATAGGAGTATAGCCAATAATAGTGCATTTACCGCACGTATTTAATGTCGATAAATAATTACACAGAACAGTATTAAATCAGCGCCAAATCCCGGCCCGGCTGCGCCGCGCATCTGCACTTAGCTGCCCCAGCGCATTAATTTTCCTATTCAAGGATTGCGCACAAAGTAAGTGTGAAGTAAGTAATTGAAGATAGCCTGATTGTTGAGGCCATATTGTGACGATGATTTAAACATCTCTTTACATCAAATGGCGCCAGGCGAACCGATAATTTTCCTGCGCCAACGTCTCTATCAATTCGACCTCGCGTACTGACAATCTAACTATAGGAGATTTCAAAAATGGAAGATGATCTTGCTCAAAAGATAAAATCCAACCCTAACTATCAAAAGCTGGTTTCAACCCGCTCAAGTTATGGCTGGACCCTGACCTGGCTCATGATGATCGTGTATTACGGCTTCATCATGCTGATCGCGTTCGACAAGGAATTACTCTCCACCAAAATGGGGGCAGGCGTCATGACCTGGGGCATGCCTATCGGGCTTTTCGTGATTGTATTTACCGTCATCATCACAGGCATCTACGTTCGACGCGCCAATACCGAATTCGATGATCTAACCGCTAAAATCCGTAAAGAGGTTCTTTAATGTCGAATATAAAACGTATTTTTGGTGCGCTGGCACTGTTTTCGCTGGCAGGCGCCGCTTATGCTGCCGGCGCCGATCTTGGTCAGGCTGTCAAGCAGCCGACCAACTGGACGGCAATCAGCATGTTTGCCGCGTTTGTCATCTTCACCCTGTTCATTACCAAATGGGCCGCTGCCAAAACCAAGTCCGCAGCCGATTTTTACACCGCAGGCGGCGGCATCACCGGCTTTCAGAATGGTCTGGCGATTGCCGGCGACTATATGTCGGCAGCATCCTTTCTGGGCATTTCGGCTGCAGTTTATCTGAATGGCTATGACGGCTTGATCTATTCGATCGGATTCCTGGTCGGCTGGCCTATCATTACCTTCCTGATGGCGGAGCGGCTACGCAACCTCGGCCGCTTCACCTTTGCCGACGTAGCAGCTTATCGCTTCTCGCAAACGCCGATTCGTATCTTTGCGGCGTCGGGTACGCTGGTGGTAGTCGCTTTTTACCTGATCGCACAGATGGTGGGTGCCGGCCAGTTGATCAAGCTGCTGTTCGGCCTTGAATACTGGATCGCAGTCGTGATCGTCGGTAGTCTGATGATGATCTATGTATTGTTCGGCGGCATGACTGCAACCACCTGGGTACAGATCATCAAGGCCATCATGCTGCTGGCAGGCGCCACATTCATGGCCTTTGTCGTCATGTCGCAATTCAATTTCAGCCCTGAAGCCCTATTTGCCAAGTCGGTTGAAATTCATGAAAAGAAAGACGCCATCATGGGTCCGGGTACTTTCATCAAAGACCCTATCTCAGCCATTTCGTTCGGTATGGCTCTGATGTTCGGTACTGCCGGCTTACCGCATATCCTGATGCGCTTCTTCACGGTACCAAGTGCCAAGGAAGCACGCAAATCGGTATTCTGGGCCACCACCTGGATCGCTTACTTCTATATTCTGACCTTCATCATCGGTTTTGGCGCCATCGTTCTGGTAAGCACCAACCCTGAGTTCAAGGATGCTGCCGGCAAGCTGTTGGGCGGCAATAACATGGCAGCTATCCATTTGGCCAAAGCAGTAGGCGGCAACGTGTTCCTCGGCTTCATCTCGGCAGTAGCGTTCGCAACCATCCTGGCTGTTGTGGCAGGCTTGACGCTGTCCGGCGCCTCGGCGGTGTCGCATGACCTGTATGCAACCGTGTTCAAAAAAGGCCAGGCGACCAGCGCCAACGAGCTACGGGTATCGCGCATTACGACCATAATCCTGGGCATCATTGCGGTGGTGCTGGGTATCGTGTTCGAGAAACAGAACATCGCCTTTATGGTGTCGCTGGCGTTCGCGATTGCCGCGTCGGCCAACTTCCCGGTGCTGTTCATGTCGGTCTTGTGGAAAGATTGCACCACGCGCGGCGCCACCATCGGCGGCTTCCTCGGCCTGATTACCGCAGTTGGCTTGACGGTGGTATCGAAGTCGGTATGGGTTGACGTGCTGGGTCACGCGGATGCGATCTTCCCGTACACCTCGCCGGCATTATTCTCGATGACTGCCGGTTTCGTCGGCATCTGGCTGTTTTCGATTCTCGACAACAGCGATCGGGCCCGTATCGACCGTGCCGGTTACGAAGCGCAGAAAGTGCGTTCGGAAACCGGTATCGGTGCTGTCGGCGCTTCCGGTCACTAAGCGCATGATGTGAAGCACACAGCCCCGGCAAGTAATTTCCGGGGCTTTTTTAATGCAGGTTCGACTCTGCAAGTTTGACTATCGCTGCACTTTTAGTGCAATATCGATCCCATCCAAAGTCAGGCCGCAAAGGATATTCCATGTTCCAACACAACCTTACCGGCCAGCGTTTTGCCGCCATATTCGTCCTCGGTTGGCTCCTGTTGAATTACCCGCTGCTGGCACTTTTCAACGATGCAAACACTTGGTTCGGCATCCCTATTTTGTATGCTTATCTGTTTATTGTCTGGGCGCTGATTATCGGCCTGCTGGCGTATATTGCGGAAAAATCGTCGCACCCCGAGAGCCATGCGGCCGGCAACGCCCGGGCGCTGACTGCGGAAGACTGACATGCTGCAGGGCTGGGTCATCGTACTGGCGTCATTCGCCTATCTGGGCGTGCTGTTTGCGATTGCGTATTACGGCGACAAACGGGCCGACGCCGGTGCCAGCATTATCAACAATCCGACGATTTATGCACTATCACTGGCGGTGTATGCGACTTCGTGGACCTTCTTCGGCAGCGTCGGGCGCGCCGCTGCAAGCGGCATCGGATTTCTACCGATCTATCTAGGCCCGACGCTGATGATCGCGCTGTGGTGGATGGTGCTGCGCAAGATCATCCGCATCAGCAAAGCCAACCGCATCACTTCGATTGCCGACTTCATCGCTTCACGTTATGGCAAAAGTGCCTTGTTGGGAGGTCTGGTGACGATCATTGCGGTAGTCGGTATCGTGCCTTACATCGCGCTCCAGCTGAAGGCCGTCTCGGCCAGCTTTTCCGTGCTGCTGCACTATCCGAGCATCATGACCGGGCGTATCGAGGCGGGGCCGATTTGGAGCGACACCACGCTGTATATTGCGCTGCTGCTGGCAACCTTCACCATCCTGTTCGGCACCCGCCATCTGGATGTCGCAGAACGGCATGAAGGCATGGTGGCCGCCATCGCATTCGAATCCATCGTCAAGCTGGTGGCCTTCCTGGCGGTCGGCATCTTCGTTACCTTCAGCATGTACGACGGTTTTGGCGACCTGTTCCAGCAGGCCCAACTGGTTCCGCAATTGCAAAAATTGCTCACCGTCGGCAGCGACACTGGCAGCATCGCCTTCGGCAGCTGGGCTTCACTGATCCTGCTGTCGATGCTGTCATTGCTGTTTCTGCCGCGCCAGTTTCAGATAGCAGTGATTGAAAACATCAATGAAAGCCACCTCAACCGCGCCATCTGGGTGTTGCCACTGTATCTGTTGATCATCAACATCTTTGTGCTGCCGATTGCGTTTGGCGGCATCATGCACTTCCCCGATGGCAGTGTCGATGCTGACATGTTCGTGCTCGCGCTGCCGATGCAAACGCAGCAGCAAGGCTTGACGCTGCTGGTATTCATCGGCGGACTGTCCGCGGCAACCGGCATGATCATCGTCGAAAGCATCGCCCTGAGCACCATGGTCTGCAACGACCTGGTAATGCCGCTGCTGTTGCGCAGCGCGTCCTTTCGGCGCAACCGGCATGCCGACCTGAGCAAGTTTCTACTCAATATCCGGCGCGGCGCGATCGTGCTGCTGATGATGCTGGGCTACGCGTATTTTCGCCTGGCCGGAGAAACCTATGCGCTGGTCTCGATCGGCCTGATTTCATTTGCGGCGGTGGCCCAGTTCGCACCGGCCATGCTGGGTGGCATCTACTGGAAAAACGGTACCCTGGGCGGCGCGCTGACCGGCTTATGCGCCGGCTTTCTGCTCTGGCTGTACACCCTGCTGCTGCCCTCGTTTGCACAGTCCGGCTGGCTGCCAGAAAGTTTTATCGAACTCGGGCCGTTTGGCATCGAATGGCTGAAACCGCGCCAACTGTTCGGCTTGAACGGGCTGGATCAGGTATCGCACGCGCTGTTCTGGAGCCTGCTGGCTAATCTGGGCTTGTATGTTGGGGTTTCGCTCACAGGGCGTCAGAATGCCGCCGAAAAAGCCCAGGCGATTTTGTTTGTGGACGCCCGCGCGCTTGGCACCCGCGTATGGCGCGGCAGTGCCTCGGTCGAGGTACTGTCGGATTTGTTGCGGCGCTTCCTGGGAGCCGCCCGAGCCGATGCATTGCTGGCCCAGCACAGCCGGCAGCGCGGTACCAAAAATCTCAAGATGGCCGATGCCGAACTGGTGCATTTCGCTGAAATCCAGCTAGCCGGCACCATTGGCGCGGCTTCGGCGCGTGCCATGATCGCATCGGTGGTAGATGAAGAGCCGCTCGGGCTAGAAGAAGTCATGGCGATATTGAATGAAACTTCGCAAGTAATCGCCTACAGCCGTGAACTGGAGCAAAAATCGCACGAATTGGAACAAGCCTCGACTGAGCTGAAGGCCGCCAATGCCAGACTGACCGAGCTGGACCATTTAAAAGATAATTTCATTTCGACCATAACCCATGAGCTGCGCACGCCGCTGACATCGATTCGCGCCTTCTCGGAAATACTGCGCGACAATCCCAGTCTGGCAGCCGCTCAGCGCAGTGCGTATCTGGATATAGTGATCAAGGAAAGCGAACGCCTGACCCGGCTGATCAACGATGTACTCGATCTTGCCAAGATCGGCTCCGGCAGGGCAGAATGGCAAGCTGTAGCGCTCGATCTGAGGGATGTAATTACCGATTCGCTCAGCACCATCAGCCAGTTGCTGAAGGAGAATGGCATCCACCTGACGCTTGAATTGCCATCGCAGCCGGCACCCATCGTGGCGGACCATGACCGTCTGATGCAAGTGATGCTCAATCTGCTGTCGAATGCAGTCAAGTTCTGCGATCAAACCCAGGGCCGCATCCGCGTCAGCCTGGATACGCTTGGCGATCAGTGGCAAGTGGCGGTCCACGACAATGGCCCCGGCGTGCAGCAGCAAGACCAGGAATTGATTTTCGACAGATTCCGCCAGGGCGGCGACACGCTGACCGGCAAACCGCAAGGAACCGGACTCGGCTTGCCGATCAGCCGGGAAATCATTCATCATTTCGGTGGCCGGTTATGGGTCCAATCCCGGCCGGGCGAAGGCGCAACTTTTGCGTTTACGCTACCACTGGCAGCAACGCCGGAGACATAACATGACCCATAAAATCCTGATTGCCGATGACGAACCGAACATAGTCATCTCGCTTGAATTCCTGATGCAACAAAGCGGTTATGCAGTCGCTACCGCACGTGACGGTGAAGATGCGATGCAAAAAATTGCCTCTTTCCAGCCTGACCTGGTGCTGCTGGACATCATGCTGCCAAAACTCAATGGCTTCGAAGTTTGCCAGAGGGTGCGCGAAAACAGCCAGTGGAACCGGATCAAGATCGTCATGCTCTCGGCCAAGGGGCGCGAAATAGAAGTGAGCAAAGGGATCGCGCTGGGAGCCGATGCTTATGTCACCAAACCGTTTTCCACCAAGGATCTGATCGCACAGGTGCAGCGCCTGCTGGCGCACGAATGATGGCGAAAATGCGTTTTTGGCTGGTGTTGGCACTGCTGTATGCAGTTCTGCTGGGGATTTTCGCCCTCCCGTTTCTGATTTTGTCATCGAGCCTGGAGGCTGGGGAACAGGCGTTGCTGGCCCAACTCTTGGGTTCGCGCCTGCCACTTTTAATTCCACTGGCGCTGCTGCTACTGCTGGGATTGGGCACCGGCCTTGCAGCGCTGCAGGACCGCTACGTGCGTCCGCTGGCGCTGCTGGCTGAAGATGTGGTAATAATGCTGAGCACCAACCCGGAACATCGCGCAACACCGCAGGGGGCGGCAGAAGTACGCGTGCTGGCAGGAAAAATCAACACTCTCGCAACTACTTTTCAGGCGCTGCAACTTGACGTTCAAGCCAAAATTGCGCAGGCCAATCGCGCGCTGGCGGAAGAAAAAAACCGGCTGGCAGTGCTGATGTCGGAATTGGCCCAAAGTGTGCTGGTCTGCAATATCGAAGGTCGCATCCTGCTCTACAACACTCACGCCACCGAATTGCTGGAGGCGCACGATGCGACCGGCACCACGATTGGGCTGGGGCGCTCTATTTTTGGCGTGATTGAGCGCGACTTGATCGTGCATGCACTGGAACAAATCCAGCACCAGCGCCAACAAGAGACCGAACCATCAGCGCGAGCAGTCTCCGACTTTGTTGCCACCCTGGCCAATGGCCAGTTGGTGCGCGCGCACATGGCTGCGGTGCTGGACGGCAGCAAGGCGCTAGACGGCTTTGTGCTGACGCTGGAAGACATCACCCGCAACGTTGCCGCAGAAAGCCAGCGCGACACATTGCTGCAGTCGCTTACCCAGGACACGCGCGCGGCGCTGGCCAACATCCGCGCAGCGCTGGAAACGATGCAGCAATTCCCCGACATGAGTAGCGAAAAAAGAAGCCAGTTCACCGCCGTCATAGATGATGAATCGCAGCGTCTGGCACGCCAGATCAACCAGGTGGAACAGGGCCAGGCTGATTGTCAAAACGAAGGTTGGCAGCTTGAACAGATGCGTGGCGTCGATCTGATTGCACTGTTGCAGCGGCGCATCGCTACGCCAAGCCTGCGCATCAACAGCAGCGACACCATCGATCCAGCGCTGTGGCTGAAGGTGGATAGTTATGCACTGACACAATCACTGGCGTATCTGGCGCAGCGCCTGTCCACCCAATGCAATGTCAGTACGCTGCATTTAGATTTGCAGCGTACCGAACGCCTGGCCCATCTGGATCTGACTTGGCGCGGTGCGCCGGTGGCGGCAGAAACCTTGCGATTATGGGAAAACACGCCGCTCCAGATGGGCGCTACCAATCCATTACTCACCTTAAACGCGGTGATTGCCGGTCAGGGCGGCGAAGCGGTTTACCGGTTTGACCTGGCGCGGCAGACCTCGTGCTACCGCTTGTTATTGCCGCTGGCGGCAGCGCGGGCAGCACTCGATATCCGCCGCAGCACATCCGCGCGGCCGGAATTTTACGACTTTAATCTGTTCCAGCAATCGGGCCAGACCGCAGCGCTCGATCAGCAAATGCTGTCGCAACTCAGCTACACCGTATTCGACACCGAAACCACCGGGCTGGAACCAGCGGCCGGCGATGAAATCATCTCGCTGGGCGCACTGCATATCGTCAATGGCCGCCTGCTGTCACATGAAAACCTGGATCAACTGATACAACCAGGCCGCAAGCTCAGCGCAGAATCGATCGCCATCCATGGCATCAGCGACGCCATGCTGATCGGTCAGCCGGTGATAGAAAAAGTGCTGCCGCAATTCCATCGCTTCGCCCAAGACACCATTCTGGTGGCGCACAACGCAGCGTTCGACATGCGTTTTTTACAGATGCTGGAGGCAAGAACCGGTATCAACTTCAGCCAACCGGTACTCGACACCCTGTTGCTGTCACAAGTGATTCATCCGCACCAGGAACAGCACTCGCTGGAAGCAATCGCAATTCGCCTGGGGGTAGATATTGTCGGTCGCCACACCGCATTGGGGGACGCCATTGTCACCGCTGAGGTGCTGCTCAAGATGATTCCATTGCTGGCCGAAAAAGGTATCTTCACCCTCAAGCAAGCGCGCGACGCCGCACAACTGACGCCCTACGCACGGGTCCACTATTAGCACTTGGAAGAAAACATATACCTATATCTGTATATTTATATGTGCAATTAATACATGCGGGAGACACTATAAATATGCATATACTCCACCATTTTTATTGGATTTGTGGCGTCCATTTCAGCCGATTAAGCGGTGCCTGAACCGTAGATTCTGCAGCACAGTGCATAAGGCGTTTCTGAACTTTGGCCTCGGCTCCAGGATTAATGTATTGGCGTGATGCAGAATATAGCCGGCAAGCCCGTCATATCGTAATGCCACAACCCGAACAGGCCGATGCCGATCAACACTACCGCACCGCTGCCACGCAAAATGACAGGCAAAACGCGCTGATTGAGCCACTGGCCCATCCCCTGCGCGAACAGCAGGTATGGCAAGGCGCCCAGGCCAAAAATCAGCATCAGCACCGCACCGGAAAAAGCACCGCCCGATAGCAGTGAAAATGGTAGGACCGCATAAACCAGACCGCAGGGCATGCAACCCCAGGTCATACCGACCAGAAATGGATGGCGGCGCGTCTGTGCGGCCAATGAAAATCGGATCGGCAGTTTTACACTAGAGGCGATTTTTTGCCCCAGTCGATCGAGCAGCATCAATCCTGGCGCATAACCGACCAAACGCAGCCCAAGCCAGACCAAGGCCAAATTACCGACAATAAACATGGTCATCTGCACCGGCAGATATGGTTTGAAAAGCAAGCCGGCGGCACCCAGCGCACCGACTATACCGCCGAGCACGCCATAGGTACAGATACGGCCGGCATGCAGCAATGCTGGCATGCGCCATGCTCTACCCGGCGCATCTGATTGTTGCAGTTTGATCGGTATGACTTTGCGCTCGGAAGAACCTGTAGATCCGGCAGAACCGAGTAGATTTGCAATACCGCCGCACATGCCAATACAATGCGCACCGCCAAGCAGGCCGGCGGATAGCGCTGCAATAACTAATGGAACGGAAAGCATGTCGAATTAAATCCCCGAGGACTGCGGGCAAAGCGCGCTGCGCAATTTCAGATTATTTCCGATTATTTGGAATCGGTCGACAACAAAACCGTCAGGCCGCTGGAGATTGTCCCCAATAACCAGAACACAAAAAAACCTATGGTGTACACACCCAGATTGCTTAATTCAATTCTATTATCCAGAAGAATCAGCTGCTCCGGATCGACCAGGCTGAACAGCAGTCCGCTTGCCACACATGCTGTCAGGAATGAAGGCCAGAGTATCACCATCAGGATACTGCGCACGGCAACCGCTGGGTACACCGCTTCGGTACTCTTCACATTCCACCCCTTCTGCTGTAATGAATCAATTGATTGCCTTGAGTTGTAACTGGGCGTGCATTGGATCGGACCAGTCGCCGGTGAGCCGCCAATCGGGAGCTTCGATCTTGACATGCCAAAGCAGGTTAGCCTGCTGCGCAGGCGCAGATGGCGGCAAGTACATCAACTGGTAAGTGCCCGGACTGGTCCGATTCAGAGTGCCACGACGGATGAATTCATTGACGGCAGAACGCGGGCTGGATTCTGCAATGCTTAACTGCAAGGAGTCCGGGAGGGCGGCGTCACTTTTCACATGGATTGCAATGCGGCCAGTTACCCGATCAAAATCCATATCCGCAGACATGTTGCGGGCACGGGCATTGGCATCGTGCTGGATATTCGTATTGATCATCAAACCCTGCTTGTAATAATCCTCGGCAACCACTTTATCGCTACCGTTAAAAGCCAGAAAAGCGGTATAAAAACCAGCAACCATAACGATCGCCGGCCCTGCAATCACTAACCAGACCCAAGGTTCCTTGTACCAATGCACAGCTTGAGCTTTGCCTGGCTGAAGTTCGGGATGAAGATTTGCTTGCATAATGTTTCCTTAACGCGGGATCAGAAATACCGCTTTTTCGCTCACTGACACGCTCTTGTCATCATGATCTTGCACGGTAAAGATGATTTTATTGGAGCCAGGCTCAGCCTGGCCCGATGCTACCCGAACCCTGACCGGCACTGCCGTCGTGGACGCCGCCGGAACGGCAAAGTTGTTATCGGAAATGATTTCCGCGCCCGGAATGCCGCCAACTTCTATCGTGTATCGGTGGGGAGTTTCCTCGGTATTCATTACCTGCAGGCGATACACGTTATGCACCGATCCGTCTTCCATGATGCGCGGCATGCCGCGGTCCCGAATCACATCCACCTTCAGTGGCAAGCGCGTGGCCAGTGATAGAGCGGTAATCAAGATGATTAAGCCCAGAATCCCCGAATAAATCAAGGTGCGCGGGCGCAGGACGCGGCCCCAGATGCCGCGCTTGCTCAGATTTTCCGCTAGCGCATGCTCGGTGGTATACCGAATCAAGCCTCGTGGGTAATGCATCTTGTCCATGACCTGATCGCAGACGTCAATACAAGCGCCGCAACCGATACACTCGTATTGCAAGCCGTTACGAATGTCAATGCCAGTCGGACATACCTGCACGCATAGAGTGCAATTAATGCAGGTGCCAAGATTGAGTGTCGAGAGGTCGGCTTGCTTGCTGCGTGAGCCGCGCGGTTCGCCGCGCAGCCCATCGTAAGTCACGGTCAGGGTGTCTTTATCGAACATCGCGCTTTGAAAACGCGCATAAGGGCACATGTACTTGCAAACCTGCTCCCGCATCCAGCCGGCATTGCCGTAGGTGGCAAAACCGTAAAACAGTATCCAGAATATTTGCCACGGGCCGAGATCAAAGCTGGCAACTTCTGCGGCCAGGGTGCGAATCGGCGTGAAATAGCCGACAAACGTAAAGCCGGTCCAGAGTGCAACCGCGATCCAGGCGACATGCTTGGCTGTTTTAAGAATAAATTTGCGTGGCGACATCGGCGCATCATCCATGCGCATGCGCTTGGCGCGGTCGCCCTCAATCTTGCTCTCGATCCACATGAAAATTTCTGTGTAGACGGTTTGCGGGCAAGCGTATCCGCAGAAAACACGGCCCGCCACGGCCGTAAACAAGAATAGCGATAAAGCCGCAATGACCAGTAAGACGGCCAGATAAATAAAATCCTGCGGCCAGAAAACCATGCCGAAAATATAAAATTTACGGGCAGCCAAATCAAAAAGTACCGCCTGGCGGTCGTTCCATGTGAGCCAGGTGGTCCCGTAAAAAATGATTTGGGTGAACCAAACCATAGTCCAGCGCCATGTCGCGAACCAGCCGGTCAGCGCCCGTGGATAAATCTTCTTGCCAGTCTCGAAAAGCGACTGGTCAACTTCCTTGGCGCTGTACTGCTTGAGTGGCTTAATTTCCATTTAAATCGTTACTGCCTGTCTAAGGTAGATATCCTGTTTTATTTGGTATTTGCTAATAATCCGACTGTCTTGGCATCCGAGGTAGAAATTTGCCCATCGGAAGATGGATTATTCGAAAGCCCCCATACATACGCTGCCAACAGATGCACTTTAGCTTCGCCCAACATGCTCTTGTGAGCGGGCATCAGGTTAGTGCGTCCTTTATTAATGGTTTCCATGACGGTATTAATGTCGCCGCCGTATAACCATATCTTGTCAGTCAGATTGGGCGCTCCCAACGCCTGGTTGCCTTTGCCGTCGGCTCCATGACAAGCGGCACACACCATAAACTTGGGTTTGCCCAGTGCTGCCTTGATTGGATCGTGCGTTGATTTTGACAAGCTCAGCACGTAGTTGGCAACATTGCGTACATCATCCTCATTTCCCACGGCAGCACCCATCGGCGGCATCTGACCATTTCGTCCCGCAAGTACAGTGGTTTTAATGGTTTCCGGTGCGCCACCGTACAACCAATCCTTATCAGTCAGATTCGGAAAACTCTTGGTACCCTGCGCGTCAGATCCGTGACACTGCGCACAGGAATTGAGGAAGAGTCGCTGGCCGATTTCTCTGGCTTGCGGATCTTTCGCTACCGCCGGAATATCCATTGCAAGGAATTTGTTGAATAATGGACCGTATTGTTTCTCGCCTGCATCCACTTCCTGTTTGTATTCACTCAACTGGCTCCAGCCGAATGCGCCCTGCCAGCTTCCCATGCCCGGATATAGCGCCAGGTATACAACGCCGAATACTATCGTCATGTAAAACAGGCCCATCCACCAGCGCGGCAATGGATTGTTGTTTTCAGACAAATTACCGTCCCAGACATGCCCGGTGGTTTCAGCTGGCAAAGGCTTGCCGTCCTGACCCAACTTGAGCCGTACTTTTGATTGCGACCATAACAGCCATGCGCACGCCAAGATACTGAGCGCCACCACGATGGCGATCCCGATGCTCCACCCCTGATTAAAAAAATCTGCCATGATCAGTTTCCTGTCGTTTCATTATCGTTATCAATAGGTAACTTGCCGAGCGCATCAAAGTGCTCCTTATTATTTCGGCTGTAAGCCCAAAATAAAATACCGACAAAAGCCACAAAGCTCAGTACCGTAACAATGCTGCTTATCAATGTGAAATTCATACATCCCTCGCTATCTCGACCTGCCTAGATATTATTCACTCCGGCCAGCGCTTAATCCTTGTTCTTGATTGCAGTGCCGAGTATCTGCAAATAGGCAATCAGTGCATCCTGCTCTGTTTTGCCGTCAATTTCTGCTGCAGCTTGCGTAATTTCGACATCGGTGTATGGAACGCCTACCTTGCGCAAAGCACGCATTTTGGGCGCGACATCGTTTGCATCGAGCGTGTTTTGAGACAGCCACGGATAAGCTGGCATGTTCGATTCCGGCACAACATCGCGTGGATTGTTCAAGTGAGTGCGGTGCCAGTTATCACTGTAACGCGCGCCGACCCGGGCCAGGTCCGGTCCAGTGCGTTTACTACCCCACTGAAATGGATGATCATAAACAGATTCTCCTGCGACCGAATAATGCCCGTAACGCTCGGTCTCGGCCCGAAACGGGCGAATCATCTGTGAATGGCAGTTATAGCAACCCTCACGCAAGTAAATATCCCGGCCCGACAATTGCAGTGCCGAATACGGTTTCCAGCCAGCCACCGGCTGCGTGGTGGATTTTTGAAAAAACAATGGAACAATTTCCACCAGGCCGCCGACACTCAGCACCAGAATAATCAGCACCAGTAACAAGCCGACATTCTTCTCAATCATTTCATGAGTAAATTTACGCATTATTCTCTCCTAATAGCGTCTGTTGATTCAGGCTTTGGCAGTCGAATGACCTGCCATTGGTGCCAATACCGGAATCTTCGCTTCCGAAGGCGCTACTCCTGCAATGGTTTTGAATACGTTGTAAGCCATCACGCACATACCGGCAAGATAGAGCACTCCACCGGTCAATCGAATGATGTAGTACGGATAGGTAGCCTTGACCGATTCAACAAAAGTGTAGGTCAGGGTGCCGTCGACATTAACAGCGCGCCACATCAGGCCCTGCATCACGCCGGCAATCCACATCGATGCGATATACAGCACTACGCCAATCGTGGCCACCCAGAAATGCACCTCGATCAGCGATTTGCTGTACATCGAAGTACGCCCGAACAGACGCGGAATCATGTAGTACAGACTGCCGATGGTAACGAACCCAACCCAGCCCAAGGCACCCGAATGTACGTGACCGATAGTCCAGTCGGTGTAGTGCGAAAGCGCATTGACTGTCTTGATGGCCATCATCGGGCCTTCGAAGGTGGACATACCGTAAAACGACAGGGACACGATCAAAAAGCGCAGAATCGGGTCACTACGCAACTTGTGCCAAGCGCCGGACAATGTCATTACGCCGTTAATCATGCCGCCCCACGATGGTGCCAATAAAATCAGTGAAAACACCATGCCTACCGATTGTGTCCAATCAGGCAAAGCTGTGTAATGCAAATGATGCGGACCGGCCCACATGTAAGTGAAAATCAGCGCCCAGAAGTGGACGATAGAGAGACGGTACGAGTAAATCGGACGTTCCACGACTTTAGGAATGAAGTAATACATCATTCCCA
The DNA here is from genome assembly GCF_055694025.1 of Gelidimonas diazotrophica. Lineage (NCBI taxonomy): Bacteria > Pseudomonadati > Pseudomonadota > Betaproteobacteria > Burkholderiales > Oxalobacteraceae > Gelidimonas > Gelidimonas diazotrophica. Next base: position 1,193,276 of record NZ_CM146349.1, on the reverse strand, counting down.
GGAAACCTGCAGTCAGGAAGAAACCAACCGCGTTATGGCCATACCACCATTGCACCATTGCATCTTGCACGCCGGCATAGGCCGAATACGATTTGGTAAAAGATACTGGGATGGCGGCAGAATTAAAGATATGCAACAAGGCGACAGCCAGAATGAAAGCGCCATAAAACCAGTTTGCCACGTAGATATGCGCAACCTTACGCTTAGCCAGTGTGCCGAAAAACACCACTGCATAAGCTACCCAGACCAGGGTAATCAGAATGTCAATCGGCCATTCCAGTTCGGCATATTCCTTGCCTTGGGTATAGCCTAGAGGCAGCGAAATAGCCGCCAGTAAAATCACCAGTTGCCAGCCCCAGAAAGTGAATGCCGCCAGCTTATCGGAAAACAAACGCACATTCGAGGTGCGCTGCACTACATAGTATGAGGTGGCAAACAGGCCGCAACCCCCAAACGCAAAAATCACTGCGTTGGTATGCAATGGGCGCAATCGGCCAAAGCTCAGCCAGGGGATGCCCAAATTCAGCTCCGGCCAAGCCAGTTGGGCGGCAATTAGCACGCCCACCGTCATGCCTACCAGGCCCCAGACTACCGCCATAATGGAAAACTGGCGCACCACACGATAATTGTAGGTATCTACTTTTGATTGGCTCATGTTTTAGCTCGGTTATTAAGCTCGGTTGTTAAATTCTGACGCCACTTTAAGTGCTGGCTGGAAATCAAACGTTGATCTAAATCAAATTCGGCAGGGCGCCGCAGACGCCGACCAGCTGCGGTGAAATAGGAAGGCTTGTAGTTGGTTTTTCGCGTTAGCGACAAATATGCAAGCGACTGGCTAAAAAATGGATATGCCAGTCTCTGTTGCGATATTTTTTATCATTCCTGGCGCAGTTTCCGCCGAGAACCATACACATTAATCGGGATCATTCAGAATGCGTTCGGATACTTCATCGAGGTCATCGAACTGACGATGATTTATTGCCCACCAGAAAACCGCGCCGATGGCAAATACCAGCACGACGCTCATTGGAATCAGTAAATAAAGTATATCCATAGAAAGCAATTACCCATATCGACAAAAAATGCTTGGTCCGGACAAAAATCACCCGCGACATTCGAAACGCAGGCCAAAGCTCACTGCGCAACAGCCGCTATTGTGCCATTCAAATTGCGCTGCGATTGCGTATTTTGAGATGATATGCGCAGCGAATTGAGTACCACCACCAGAGAACTCAGGGACATCCCGATTGCCGCATGCCACGGCGCCAGCACACCCGACATTGCAGCGGGAATGGCAATCGCGTTATACAGCAGGGCCCAGCCCAGGTTCTGCCGGATCAGCAGCATGGCTTTGACCGAGGTCTGGAATGCGTGCCGCAAGTCGCCCAGATGGTTTGAAATCAGAATCACATCGCTTCTTGCCTGTGAAATCGGTGCGCCCTGCCCCATCGCGATCGACACATCAGCCAGCGACAGCCCCGGCCCGTCGTTCATGCCGTCGCCGACCATGGCGACCATCCCACCTTGTTGTTGAATTTTTTTAATCGCCGCATATTTCTGTGCCGGACCCAACTCCCCGAACGCTTCTGCAATGCCGAGTTCCTGCCCGACTTGCGCCACCACATCCATTCTGTCACCTGACAGCAGCATGACTTTCTTACCTTGCTGCAGCAGAAAAGCAATCAAATCCCTGGCGTCGTAACGCAAGCCATCCTGCATCACGAACAGCGCAATCCAGCCGTCTGCGTCGCCGAATGCAGCCAGAGTCTTGCCAGCATATTGCGGCGGAATTTCCAGTGGCTGGGAGTGCAGTTGCTGGACGAAATGCACGCTTCCCAAACGATAAGTCTGTCCGCTGCCAGCGCCGGCTTGCAAGCCCTGACCGGCAATTTCCGTGATGCGTTCAAACTCCGGAATACCTTGTGCGCGCCGTTCGTCCTCCACTACTGAAGTTGGTGACGCTGCCAGTGCCTGCGACACCGGGTGCAGCGAGCCAGCGGCCAGGCTGGCCGCTGCCGCCTGCGCGGAAGCTCCGTTCCAGATTGCATCCTGTCGCAGCAACAGCGTATCGAGCAGGCGTAGCTGGCCGTGGGTGAGCGTGCCGGTCTTGTCGAACACCACATGCGTGGTGCGTGCCAGCGATTCAATCGCCCGGCCGCGCGCGATCAGCACGCCATTCCTGGCCAGCCGTCCGACTGCCGCCGACATCACGCCCGGGGTGGCCAGCGATAATGCGCAAGGGCAGGTAACTATGATGATAGTCACGGCAATCCACAGCGCACGGGCCGGATCGATTTGCCACCAGACGATGCCGGACGCGATAGCCAACAGCATGATCGAAAACAGGAAGCGGCTGGCATGACGGTCGGCCAGCGCCACCAGCGGCGGTTTTTCATTGGCTGCGGCTTCCATCATCTTGACCAGCGACGAGAGCTGGGTCTGGTCGCCCACCTGCTCGGCCTGCATTACCAGCGGTCCGATCAGGTTGAGTGCGCCACCGATCAGCTTGCTGCCAGGGGATTTGAGCACCGGCTGCGATTCGCCGGTCATCAAGGCTTCGTCGCACTCGCTCTGGCCTTCGATAACCACGCCATCGACCGGAATGTGTGCGCCGGCCGGCACCAGGATGTTGTCGCCGGCTAGCAGCGACTCTGCGGCAACCTGAATGACTTGGCGCGAGTTCGGATAATCGGCCAGTTTTTCAGCGTGCGCCGGCACCAGTTGGATCAACGCACGCAAGGCCGAGGTGCTTTTTCGGTGCACCTTGGCTTCGATGGTGCGCGCCGCCAGCAGCAGAAACACGAACATGATGAGCGAATCGTAATACACCGGGCCGCCGGCAAAAGTGGCCCAGATGCTGGCAAAAAAAGTTACCAGCACGCCCACCGAGACCGGCACATCCATGCCGACATGCCGATTGCGCAGATCGCGCCAGGCGGCGCGGAAAAATGGCCAGGCGGAGAACACCACCACCGGCACCGTGAGCGCCAGACTCGCCAGTTTCAGCAGCAAGTCGATATCGGGCGTCAGATCGCCACCCACGCTAGCCACTGGAACCAGATATGCGGGAAACGCATACATCATCACCTGCATCATCGCAAACCCGGCCACAAACAAGCGCCACAGAGCCATTTTCTTTTCGCGCTCTTCCAGCGAGCCTTGCGAACCGGCCGGCAATGCGCTATAGCCCAAATCCGAAATAGCCGCCACGATGCGCGGCAGCGATGTGCTGCGATTATCCCAGGTGATTTCGGCGCGATGGCTGGCGCTATTGACCTTGAAGGCAGTCACGCCGGCCAGTTGTTGCAGGCGAAACTCGATCAATTGCACGCAGGCGGCGCAACGGATGCCGCCAATCGTCAATTTTTCGTGTTTCAGGGTAGCGTCGTCGCCAGTGGCCGGCGCAAGGCTGCCGGGGGAGGTTGAGGCTGAGTGTGAATTAGGCATCGGCGTCCATCTCTAATTGCTGTTTGCGGGCCAGGTATTGTTCAGACTGGCCCAGTTGTTCGACCGTGGACAGGATGGCGGCGCAGCCGTGGCAACAGACGTCACGGCCAACACCGTCGAACACGACTTGCACCACGCGTTTCTGGCGTACCAGTTCGCCGCAGTGGAAGCATGCGATTTTCGGGTTGGCGGCAGCCGATCTGGCGAGCATCGCGGTCAGCGCGGAAAATAGTTTGCGCAACATTATCCGGGCAGCAAGCGTTGCGCGCTGGCGTTTTTAATCGAAGGATTGAAAGAATTGCACATGCTCATGATTCTGCTTTGTTGTCGCCACAGCTGCCATTGTGCCTGATTCAGACACCGATTTAAGCGTGCGCACGACCAAACACAAAACGGGCGGATTGCCGATACGGTTTTTCCAAGGATTTTTCAATACAAAAATACATACCATTGTATTTTAATAATCCGCAATGAAATAATGCGGAAAACGCCATGTTTTTTGCCATACTCCCCTATTAATATAAATGAAGAAGCTTCAAGCGTTACCCATCCACACTTCCGCTTGCCGCCGCACCACTTCGTTCAACGAACCTGTTTCGGCATAGGCGGCGCGCAACCAGTCCGAATCGGAACTGCTCTTGTTTGCGCTGTCCCGGATTGCCGCGATCACGTCCGTGGTGCCGAGTTCGCGCGCAGTGTCGCCTAGCATGTCGAGCGTGTTCAGAATGTCGTCCTTGATCGGCAACTGGGTATTTTGGGCCGGGTCGATCACCAAGCCCGCCAGACCGAAGCGGCACGACTGGAAACGGTTATACGAATACGTCAGATAAGTATCCTGGGTCGGGCACAGCGCACGATGATCGAGGAAATATTTGCACAGAGTTTGCGCGTAGGCAGCCAGTTGCACCGCCGTTTCAATCCCGAGCGGAGTATCGCAAACCCGGATTTCCACCGTGCCGTATTCCGGTTTGGGCCGAATATCCCAATAAAAATCCTTCATGCTGGCAACGATATTCAAACTCGCCATTTTTTGGTAATACGCATCGAACGCTGCCCAGTCCAGCACGAACGGCATGCAGCCGCTCAAGGGAAACGCGTTGATGCTGGTCAGGCGCGAAGACTGGAATGCGGTATCGACGCCCTGATAAAACGGCGAGGAAGCCGACAGCGCGATGAAGTGCGGAATGTAGCGCGCCAGCAGATGCACCAGTCGCACCGCCTCATCGCCATTGGCGCAGCCGATATGGATGTGCTGGCCATACACGGTGAATTGTTTGGCAAGATAGCCATACAGTTCCGACACCAAATGGTAGCGCGCAACCGGCGTAATGCGTTGCTCGTCCCAATGCTGAAACGGATGCGCGCCACCGCCTGCGAGGCCGACATTGACCTTGTCTGCAGCAGTAACCAACAGCGTGCGCATCGCCGTTAGCTCGGAGAGCATATCGCGATGATTGGTGTGCACCGAAGTGGCAATCTCGATCATGCTTTCGGTAATTTCGGGCTTGATGTCATAGCCGTGCGCGGTCTTGTCCAGTAGCGCCAGCAAATCAGGACAGCCGCGGGTCAGGTTGTAGTCGCGCCGATTGACAATTTGCAACTCCAGCTCGACACCCATCGTCAGCGGCTTGGAAGATGTGAATTCCAGCATGATTTTCTCCTCAGCTCTCAGGGTTTAGGTATATTCGATTCGCCCGACGCCAGCAGTGCGTAATGGGTCGAAATCGGGCCGATGATTTCCAGCGCCACCACCACCGATAGCACCAGCGCCGAGAGTTGCGCGCCGAACTCGGGATGAATACTGGAAACATATTGTGCGGTCAGGATCGCAACCCCGGACATCGGCAACAAACCCAAGCCGAGCAGCGCCCCCTGGCGCGCATGCAAGCCGTTCCTGGACGCCAGCACCGCGCCCAGCCCAGTCATGACGGTCAACCGCACTGCAATGTACGCCAGGCCAATCAGCCAGAATTGTCCCAGATGCGCCAGTTCCAGACGAGCGCCGGCAAACACGAACAAGATGACGCACAGCAGACTGTTGATCTGGCTGAATTCGGATTCGACCACCACTTGCTGACGGTCGCGATAGCGGCTGCTGACGGCAAATACCAGCAACGACACCAGCGCCGGGAATTTGAACATGTCGGCAATTCCGATAGTGGCTGCAACCAGCGCAAACACCACGATCCGCTGCGCGTGACTTTCCGGCCCCAGGTGGCGGCTGGCAAAAACCAGCAATCTGCCGGCCAGTAAGCCGAACACGATGGAGCCGAAAATCAGATACAACGGATGCAGCAGGGCGACGCTCCAGCTGGCGCCGTACTGCCAATGCAACACCGACAGACACAGGATAAACAACAGAAAAGCCAGCGAATTGTTGATGGCAACGATATTGAGCATGCGGGCGCTGACCTGACCTTCGGCCCTGACTTCCTGCACCACGTTGAGCGTCACCGCCGGCGAGCTCGCCATCCCGATGGCCGCAGCCAGCGCCGCACTCAGGGTGTCGAGCCCGAGACTGAGCAACAATGCAAACAAGGCTACAAACACGCTGATGCTGATGGCTACGCCGGTGATCAGCAGCCACCGTTCTTTCAACAGCCAGCGGTAATCAAGACGCCGCCCCAATTCAAAGACGAATAAACCCAGCGCCAACTCGACAATCAGCTCCAGCTCATTGAGCGCGGTGGCGCTGATCAGGTTCAGTCCAACGGGGCCGATCAACAACCCGGTCAGCACATAACCGGTAATCGCCGGCACCGGAGCAATATGCTGAACCAGCCGCGCGCCAAAAATCCCCGCAATCAGTATCAACCCCAAAGCGGTCAAAACATTAAGGCTGCCTGGCAGGTCTGGAAAAAAACTGAATGATGACATATGGGTTTCCTATGGCAGGTAAGGTAGCGCATGGATAAAAATGCATGCCTGTAATTATCGTAGGCAAAAAACCGCTATTGAACCTATTGAAAACCACGAAGAAATACGGGCAACTGCCTGAAAAGTGCTTGTCCGACGACGATTATTCTTGTTCCACACCGCTAAAGAAATTAATCGGACAACATGATTATTGGAGACCTGCGCAGACACATTCTAACGAATAACGCATTTGTGAAAAAAATTTTTGCCTCGCAAAAGAAGTACAGATATTACCAAAATGAAAAATAATGGCAAAAATTGCTTTGAAGAAGCGCTGCTGTTTCAATATCCATCTGGGCATTTTGAAGAAATTTCGGCTGCTGATGCGTGCTGCGCAACGCTATAGCCATGGATCGATAAGCAATGCGGCGTCAATAGCGTGCATTTTAGGCAATGCAGGAATGAACGCGCATAACAATTCTTGCTACTTGCTCGGGTATAATTTGCGGTTTGATTGCAGATAATTACATCATGGAAGCTGAACGCTTAAACGCCCTCTCCGCCTTGCTCGCCGACCTGGCTAGCCGTGAAACCGAACTTCGGGGGTATCTTTGACTTCGATCTGAAGTCCGAGAAACTCGAATCCGTCAACGCGGAACTGGAAGACCCCACTGTCTGGAATGACCCGAAACGGGCGCAGGACTTGGGCAAGGAAAAAAAGTCGCTGGAAAACATCGTCTACTCCCTGATCAAGATCGAAGCTGATCTGCGCGATACCCGCGACCTGTTCGAGATGGCGCGCGAAGAGCAGGATGAAGACACGCTTGAAGCGGTAGAAGCCGACACCAAAGATATCGAAACCCGTGTTGCCGCGATGGAATTCCGGCGCATGTTCAGCAATCCGATGGACCCAAACAACTGCTTCATCGACATACAGTCCGGTGCCGGCGGCACCGAAGCGCAAGACTGGGCCTCGATGATCTTGCGCCAATACTTGCGCTATTGCGAACGCAAGGATTTCAAGGTCGAAATCTTGGAGCAGTCCGACGGTGAAGTGGCCGGCATCAAGACCGCGACCCTGAAAGTCGAAGGCGATTATGCCTACGGCTTCCTGCGCACCGAAACCGGCGTGCATCGACTGGTGCGCAAATCGCCGTTCGACTCCGCCAACGGTCGCCACACCTCATTTTGCAGCCTGTTCGTATACCCGGAAGTCGATGATTCGATCGATATCGACATCAATCCGGCCGACGTGCGAATCGATACCTATCGCGCCTCCGGCGCCGGTGGCCAGCACATCAACAAGACCGATTCCGCAGTGCGCCTGACGCATGGACCAACAGGTATCGTGGTGCAATGCCAGAACGACCGCAGCCAGCATCGCAACCGCGCCGAAGCGTGGGACATGCTCAAAGCCAAACTGTTTGAATTGGAAATGCGTAACCGCATGAGCGAACAGCAAAAGCTGGAAGACTCCAAGACCGATGTCGGCTGGGGCCACCAGATCCGCTCTTACGTGCTGGATCAGTCGCGCATCAAGGACTTGCGCACCGGTTTCGAGACCGGCAACACCAAAGCGGTACTGGACGGCGATCTGGATGAATTCATCGCTGCCTCGCTGAAACAGGGCGTCTAAACTCACTTCGCACTCCGGCCCGATACGCCCACGCGCCATCTCGCCATTTTGCACACATTGCCTAAAATAATATGACCAAGCACAATGAACCAGCGGCCACGCCGCTAGACGAAAATTCGATCATCGCCGAACGGCGCAGCAAACTTGCTGCACTTCGCACCCAGGGAATTGCCTTCCCGAACGATTTTCGGCCACAGCACAAGGCCGCCGCACTACAGGCGCAATACGAAGGCACAACCGCGCGTGAAACGCTCCTGACCGAACCGGTGACGGTGGTGGTTGCCGGGCGCATGATGCTCAAGCGCGTCATGGGCAAAGCTTCCTTCGCCACCATCCAGGACGCTTCCGGGCCCAAAGCCGACGGCCGCATCCAGCTTTACATCACCAACGACGTGACCGGCGAAGCGGAACATGCAGCGTTCAAGCACTACGACCTGGGCGATATCCTCGGCGCTGAAGGCACGCTGTTCGAGACCAAGACCGGCGAATTGTCGATCAAGGTCACCAAGCTGCGTCTGCTGACCAAATCGCTGCGTCCGCTGCCCGACAAGTTCCACGGCCTTTCCGACCAGGAAACCAAATACCGGCAGCGTTACGTCGACCTGATCATGAGCGAAGAAACGCGCCGCACTTTCAAGGCGCGTACCGCTGCAATCTCGTCGATTCGCCGTTTCATGGAAAAAAACGACTTCATGGAAGTCGAAACACCGATGCTGCACACCATTCCCGGCGGTGCGACAGCCAAGCCTTTCATTACCCATCACAACGCGCTGGACATGCAAATGTTCCTGCGCATCGCGCCCGAGCTGTATCTGAAGCGCCTGGTAGTCGGCGGCTTCGACCGCGTATTCGAAGTCAATCGCAACTTCCGCAATGAAGGCGTATCGCCGCGCCACAATCCGGAATTCACGATGATGGAATTTTATGCCGCGTATGTCGATTACCTGTGGCTGATGGATTTCACCGAAGCGGTGATCCGCCAGGCCGCCATCGATGCGCACGGCACTGCCCTGCTAACGTACCAGGGCCATGAACTGGATCTGACCAAGCCGTTCCATCGCCTGACCATCGTCGGCGCCATCAACAAGTACGCGCCGCATTACACCAACGAACAACTGCACGATGCCGAATTCATCAAAGCCGAACTGAAAAAATTCGGCGTCCAGCCGTTCGCCAGCGCCGGCCTGGGTGCGCTGCAACTGGCCTTGTTCGAGGAAACCGCCGAAGCGCAGCTATGGGAGCCAACCTATATTATCGATTACCCAGTCGAAGTATCGCCGCTGGCGCGCGCTTCCGATACCCAGCCCGGCATCACCGAGCGCTTCGAACTGTTCATCGTCGGGCGCGAAATCGCCAACGGCTTTTCCGAGTTGAATGATGCGGAAGACCAGGCTGCGCGCTTTCAGGCCCAAGTCGCGGCCAAGGATGCCGGCGACGAGGAAGCGATGTTTTACGACGCCGACTTCATCCGCGCGCTCGAATACGGTCTGCCTCCGACCGGCGGCTGCGGTATCGGTATCGACCGTTTGATCATGCTGATCACCGATTCGCCGAATATCCGCGACGTCATCCTGTTTCCGCATTTGCGCCGCGAAGACTGATTTTTCTGTAAGTAGGTAGTTTCATGGGCCGCGCAATGCGGCCCCATCGCATTTGCACCAGGAAGCCAGGAATATTCCGCTTACATAGCCTTACAACTGACACACAATCCGGCTTTTTGCATTGCGTTTTAGCATTGATAATCACGTCATCAAAATAATCAATGGCATTAGGGACTGATAATGGAAAATCAAAAACCATCAAGCAAAATCCACCCGCTGGTTGCAGGTGCCGCTGTCTCGGTCATGTTGCTCAGTCTGGTCGGCGTGGCCGCCATGACCGGCTTGCTACCAAATTCAAACAGCAGCACGACACCGGTAGCCGTACTTGCATCATCGGCGCCAATGCCCGCCGCCGATAAAGTAGCGCCGCTGGTGCCGACCACGGAAGTAAAACAGTTCGCAGCCACGAAAGATGCCAGTTCCGCTTCGGACGTACAAAGCCAACCCACGCACAAACAAGTGTTTAAGCCGGTGCATAAGCCAGTCTATAAACAGGCTCCGAGCTATAGTGAAAACGCTTATGTGCCACCGGTGCAGGCCGCAATCTGTGGCAATTGCGGCACGATTGAATCAGTGAATGCGATCCAGCAAGCGGCGCAACCGAACGGTATCGGCGCTGTCGCCGGTGCCGTTCTCGGCGGCATATTGGGCAATCAGGTCGGCGGCGGCAACGGTAGAAAACTGGCAACCGTAGCCGGTGCTGTCGGCGGTGGATTTGCCGGCAATGAAGTTGAAAGACGCACCCGCACCACCACCAATTATGAAATCCGGGTCCGCATGGAAGACGGCAGCATGCGCAGTTTTGCTGATTCCGGGCAATCTGGATGGCGCAGCGGTGACCGGATCAAAGTGGTCAACGGCAGCTTGACTTCGCAAGGATAAACAATCTGTGAGGTTGTCTGTCGTTCCAGTCCGCGAGAAAATCGTCACCTGAGTTATACATGCTTGTGTATTTTAAATAAGCCCATTCATATTATGCGGAAAAGCATGTATTAATTAGCATACTCCAATATTTTTTATTAATCCCATCAAAACATTTGGGCAGTTTCATCTCGCAATAAAATAATCGGCAGCAACCGGTAAACGCAAAAAAGGGCCGCATTGCGACCCTTTTTTAGATTGTCGTCACCAAATTACTTCTTACCAGTTTTGGCAGTCGACTTCTGTGCTGCTTCGGAAAAGCTTTTAGATGCCTTGGCAACATTTTCTTCCAATGTTTCTGCTGCCTTTTTGGTAGTTTGCAGCATCTGATCGTAGCCAGCATTGGTATTGGCAACCACCGACTTGAGCATCTCAACCATGCTTTCGGAACCGGCCGGAGCATTCTTGGTCAGTTCGGCGATCATCTTCGTGAGTTTTTCGCTAGTTTCTGCGATCTGCGCCTCTGCAGCCTTGGTCAGTTCCTTTTGGCTGGCGGCAGTAATGCTGGCCAGTTCACGGCTGTACGCCATTGCTTTTTCCGCGCTCGGCTGTGTCTGGGCAGCGGAAATCTTCATAAAATCTTGCGCGTCTTTTGCAGCCAGCAACTCTTGGCCTGCGGCTGCAGAATCTTCGAATGTAGCTTTGGCGGCATTGACGTTCAGTGTGATGATTTTTTCAGCTTCGCCAAACACCTTGGCAGTCAATGAATTGATCATTGCCAATTGTGCTTCAAAATGCGACTTGCTGGCTTCCAGAAACTGTTCTTGAATTGTAGACATAACATTCTCCTTGCTGATAAAGATGGATGATTAAACCAAGTAATGCTGCACTGCACAAATACACTTTACACATGCAGAAAAAAATTGTCCAGAATTATTTGTGCAGCGCAGCATAAAAGAACAAAAACAAACAGCACTGCTGTCTCACACGGCACTATTGGTACATCGATTGAACCGCGAGCAGGTCAGTTCGCCCCAATACAGCGCGCACATACCTCAATTACATACGCCATGTCCTGACGCGACACATCCTTATGTGTCACTAGCCGCATATGGGCACTCACGCTGACGTTGATGCCGCTTTCATGCAGCGCAGCCGCAAGATCCGGCAAGCACTGTGGCGGCAAATCCACATACACGATATTGGTTTGCGGCACCTGCACCGCCAAGCCAGTTATCTCTGCCAACCCTTGCGCCAGATACAGTGCATTGGCGTGATCCTCGGCCAGGCGCACAACGTTATGCTCCAGCGCATAGATGCCGGCAGCGGCCAGGATGCCAGCCTGACGCATGCCGCCACCCAGCATCTTGCGCCAGCGCAAGGCATGACCGATAAAGCTGAGACTACCGCACAGTATCGAACCGACCGGTGCGCCGAGCCCCTTCGACAGGCAAACCGAAACGCTGTCAAAACCCTGGACGGCGTCTTTCAGGCTGATGCCCTGCTGCACCGCCGCGTTGCAGATCCGTGCGCCGTCGAGGTGGGTAGCCAAACCGCGCTGATGGGCCAGATCGGTAGCAGCCCGCAGATAATCGGCGCCTAGCACACGCCCGCCAATGGTATTTTCCAGCGCCAGCAAACGACTGCGGGCGAAATGGAAGTCGTCCGGTTTGATGGCAGCGGCAATATCTTCCAGCGCCAGGCTGCCATCGGCCTGATGCGCCAGCGGCTGCGGCTGGATGCTGCCAAGAACGGCGGCGCCACCGCCTTCATATTTATAGGTGTGCGCCTGCTGGCCTACGATGTATTCATCGCCGCGTCCGCAGTGCGTTAGCAGGGCAATCAGATTAGTCTGGGTGCCGGAAGGCGCAAATAGCGCCGCTTCAAAACCGAAAAGCTCTGCCGCCAGTGCCTGCAAACGATTGACGCTGGGGTCATCGCCATAAACGTCGTCGCCCACCGGTGCCTGCGCCATTGCGGCGCGCATGGCGGCGCAAGGTTGGGTGACCGTATCGCTACGCAGGTCGATTGTTGGTCGTGTCATCTTTATTTTCCTTTTTTTGGCGCATACCGATTTAATAGATGCAATAATAGCAATGAATTGATGCAGCGCATACTATCTCTCTGAAGCAGATGGTAGCCACCCAACCTGTGCTACCGTAGCGAATTAAGCACCCCCGATATTACCCTTGTCAAGCATGCTTGTTTCCGCTTTATAGCAAGAAATTTATGTGTTGTTGCGCGCTATAATTAACTTGGATGCAAGTTTGCGCGCTTGGCATCGCTGCATATTTCGTATCATTCGTTAACTACAGATAATTAACTACAGATAATTTAATCACAAGGAAATGACATGGCAAACGTAAGACAAGTAGTGATCGTCGGCGCAGCACGTACTGCAATTGGCACTTATGGCGGAACCCTGAAAGACATAGCAGCCTGCGACCTTGGCGCGTATGCAGTCAAGGAAGCCTTTTCCCGCGCCAAGGTAGATCCTGCGAGCGCCGGTCAGATCGTGTGCGGCAACGTGATCCACACCGAAGCACGCGACATGTACGTTTCGCGCGTGGTCGGCATCAATTCCGGCATGGCGCTGGAATCGGCGGCACTGACCCTGAACCGCCTGTGCGGCTCCGGCCTGCAAGCCATCATTACCGCAAGCAATGCGATTCAGTTGGGCGACACCGACATTGCCGTCGGCGCCGGCGTTGAAACCATGAGCCGTGCCGCGTTTGCCGTTCCGTCGGCCCGTTGGGGCGCCCGCCTGGGCGATACCAAGATGATCGACATGCTGGTTGGCGCTGTGTCCGACCCGTTTGGCGTGGGCCACATGGGCATCACGGCTGAAAACATGGCAGACAAATACAGCATCTCGCGCGAAGAGCAGGACGCCTTTGCCGTGAATAGCCAAAAGAAAGCGGTTGCCGCGATCGCTGCCGGCCACTTCAAATCGCAAATCGTGCCAATCGAAATCAAAACGCGCAAAGGCGTAGTCGTTTTCGATACCGACGAGCATCCAAAAGCGGATACGACATTGGAAAGCCTGGCGAAGCTCAAGCCGGCATTCAAGAAAGAAGGCGGTACCGTGACTGCCGGTAACGCTTCCGGCCTGAATGACGCCGCTGCTGCTTGCGTATTAATGGAAGCATCTGCAGCGGAACGCGCTGGCCTTACACCACTGGCACGTATAGTTTCGTATGCGGTTTGTGGCGTCAATAACGCGATCATGGGTACCGGCCCGATTCCTGCTGTGCAACTTGCGCTCAAACGCGCCGGTCTGACACTGGACGACTTGGATGTAATCGAATCGAACGAGGCTTTCGCAGTGCAGTCGTTGGGTGTTTGCCGCGGCCTGGAACTCGATCCAGCACGGACAAACCCGAACGGCGGCGCAATTGCGCTGGGCCATCCACTGGGCGCAAGCGGTGCGATCCTGACCGTGAAGTGCGTATATGAACTGATTCGCACCAACAAGCGCTACGGCCTAGTCACCATGTGCATTGGCGGCGGCCAAGGCATTGCAGCGGTCATCGAACGCCTCTGAGTCGTTACTACCAAAGCTTAGTCAGTAAAAAAACCCGCGCATCGGAGACGATGCGCGGGTTTTTAACGTTTACAGAGCATTAGCGCTATGTGGTAAAAAATCGCTCTGTCATTTCTTCCAGCCCCAGCGTTGCCAAGACTTCCTCCAGTCGTTCAGACGGACGCTTGCGCGGCAAATCCTGGTAAGTGGCGATGATCAATTCATTCTTCATAGAATGTTCCCAGCCGACCAGTTCGGTCACGTTGACCTGATAACCATGCGCTTCGAGTTGCAGGCAACGCAACACATTGGTGACCTGACTACCAAATTCGCGCGTATGCAGCGGATGACGCCAGATTTCGGTCAACGCGCTTTTTGCCAACGTTTTGCCCTTGTTCCTTTTCAGCACCGAAGCGACTTCAGCCTGACAGCAGGGTACCAGCACCATGAAACGGGCCTTCTTTTTCAAGCCGAAATGAATCGCGTCGTCGGTAGCCGTGTTGCAGGCATGCAGGGCGGTGACGATATCGACCTCGGCTGGCAACAAGTCGGACAATGTAGACTCGGCTACCGACAGATTAAGAAAAGACATGCCGGGAAAATCCAGCCGTGCTGCCAATTCTTCGGACTTCCTGACCAGTTCATCCCGGGTTTCGATACCATAAATACGCGAAGAGCCGGCCAGCGACTTGAAAAACAGATCGTACAGAATGAAGCCCAGGTACGACTTCCCGGCCCCGTGATCGACCAAACGGATTTCGCTGCGCTCCTGCAACACTTGCTGCATCAATGGTTCGATGAACTGATACAGGTGATACACCTGCTTGAGCTTGCGGCGGCTATCCTGATTCATCTTGCCGTCACGCGTCAAGATATGCAATTCCTTGAGCAGTTCAATCGACTGGCCGGGCCGGATCTCATGCATCTGGCCTGCGGGTTTTACATCTGTCATTGCACAACCATCCATTCTGAACGCAGAAAAAAGTGCCGGAAAAATTCCTACGTAATTTTAAAAACAGGGAGTATCACTAAAAACATTGCCATTACCGCATATTTATATTGCGGGTTAAAAAATACACAACATAGTATGATTATCCACACTGAACGCGTTTAAAACGCCTTGTGATCACGTACCAGCGTGTATTTCGCTGCCATTTTAGACTGAATCTATTCTGCTTCGGCGATCCAGGCCATCTGAATCGCTTCGAGTATTTTCTCGCCCGAATGTTCAGGCTGATCGTCGAAACCATCCAGTTCAGATACCCAACGATGCAAATCCGTAAAGCGCACCGTCAACGGATCAATCTGCGGGAATTTATCGAAAAGCTCTTCCGCAATACGCTGGGTATCGGTCCATTTCATGCGGTTCTCCGGTCTGACCTGCCTGCGAATAATGCAACTAATGCATTTCGCGGGCGTGGTTGATTGTGTATTTTGGAATTTCCACTACCAAATCTTCTTCGCCCACAAGCGCCTGGCAGGAAAGGCGCGAAGCCGGTTCCAGACCCCAGGCCTTGTCGAGCAAATCTTCCTCGGCTTCGGTTGCGTCTTCCAGCGAGGCAAAGCCTTCGCGGATGATGACGTGGCAAGTGGTGCAGGCGCAGGATTTTTCACATGCGTGTTCGATCTCGATGTCGCTGTCGAGCAAAACATCACACAGCGATTTGCCGACCGGCGCATCAATGACCGCGCCTTCCGGACACAGTTGCGGGTGGGGAAGTATGACGATTTGGGGCACTATATTTACCTCGATAATGGGATGAGCTGTCGTCTCTGGCAGGAAACGACGCATTAAATTGTTAAAGCGTTATTCTAGCCTTAGGCGATTTCATCGAGCTTCTTGCCTGCCAACGCAGAACGCACGCTACGATCCATGCGCCGGGCGGCGAATTGTTCAGTGCCGTGCGCCAGCGCATTGACCGCAGCGCGAACGGCTACATGATCAATGCCCTGCACTTGCTCACGCACGCCTTGCAGCAAGACCTCGATTGCGATGCGCTCGTCATCGGACAGCAACAAGTTGCCATCGCTTTCGAGCGCCGACTGGGTTGCCAGCATGATCCGTTCGGCCTCGACCTGCTCTTCGCGCAAGACGCGCGACTGCATGTCGATATCCGCCGACGCGAACGAATCTTGCAACATGCGGGCTACCTCGTCATCGCCCAAGCCGTACGATGGCTTGACCACGATCGAGGCTTCCACGCCGGAACGCAATTCACGCGCCGACACCGACAGCAAGCCGTCCGCATCGACCTGATAAGTGATGCGAATGCGTGCGGTACCGGCCGCCATCGGCGGGATGCCGCGCAACTCGAAGCGCGCCAGCGAACGGCAATCGCTGACCAGTTCCCGGTCGCCCTGCACCACATGCACCGCCAGCGCAGTCTGACCGTCTTTGAAGGTGGTGAATTCTTGCGCCCTGGCGCAGGGAATGGTGGCATTGCGCGGAATGACTTTTTCCGCCAAACCGCCCATGGTTTCGATTCCGAGCGACAGCGGAATTACATCCAGCAACAGCCAGTCGTCGCCTGCAGCACGATTACCCGCCAGCAAATTGGCTTGAATCGCCGCGCCCAGTGCGACTACCTGGTCCGGATCGATGTTAGCCAGCGGCGTGGTCTGGAAGAAATCGCCGACTGCCTTGCGGGCATGCGGCATCCGGGTCGCGCCGCCAACCAGCACCACACCATCGATATCCTCCGTCGACAAGCCCGCATCGCGCAGCGCCTTGCGGCAAGGCGACAGGGTTTTGGCAACCAAATGCTGGGTAATCTCGACGAATTTAGCGGCGCTTAATACCAGATGCACGTTCTCGCCCGAATTCAGCACTGCATCGATATGGGTCTCGGATTTGGAGGACAGCAGCTCTTTGGCTTCGCGGGCCTTGACCATCAACAGGCGAGTATCCCGGTCCGACAGCGGAGCCAGCTTTGCCTGTTCGATGATCCAGCAAAACAGACGATGATCGAAATCGTCACCGCCCAGGGCAGAATCGCCGCCAGTGGACAAGACCTCGAACACGCCCTTGGTCAGCTTCAGGATCGAAATATCGAAGGTGCCACCGCCAAGGTCATACACCGCATAAATTCCTTCGGAGCCATTGTCCAGTCCGTAAGCAATCGCCGCTGCAGTCGGCTCGCTCAGTAAGCGCAATACGTTCAAGCCAGCCAACTTGGCAGCGTCCTTGGTGGCTTGGCGCTGCGCATCGTCGAAATACGCGGGCACCGCAATGACCGCGCCGACCAGATCGGCGCCGAGCGCGTCTTCCGCCTGCTGGCGCAGGGTGGCAAGGATCTGAGCGGAAATTTCCACCGGGCTTTTCACGCCGGCAATGGTATTGATCTGCACCATGCCGGGCGCATCCTGGAAATCGTATGGCAGGTTCTCGACATACGGAACATCCTTCAGGCCGCGCCCCATGAAACGCTTGACCGACACGATAGTATTTTTCGGGTCCGTGGTTTGCGCCGCTTGCGCCTTGTGGCCGATATGCACCTGAGCGCCTGGCAGATAGCGCACGATGGAAGGCAGCAAGCAGCGCCCTTCTGCATCCATCAGGATTTCGGGGATGCTGTTGCGTACGGTGGCGACCAGCGAATTGGTGGTGCCCAGATCAATCCCGACCGCCAGCCGATGCTGGTGCGGCGCGGTGGACATACCGGGTTCTGCGATTTGTAAGAGTGCCATGCGAAGTTACCGTGATGCCGGCAAGGCGATGCGGATACCGAGGCCGATAAAGGCGCACCCTGCCAGACGATTCAAATAAAGGGAAGCGGAAGCGTTACGCTGCAGGTAGGCCCCGACTATTCCGGAAAATAAGGCGAGGCTCCCGAATATGCATAGCGTTACCAGAATGAATAATGCTGCCAGCAGCAACATTTGTGCTGCGACATGTCCAGCCTGTAGATTGACGAACTGCGGCAGGAAAGCGATGAAAAACAACGTTACTTTGGGATTGAGGATATTCGCGATCACGCTCTGCCAATAAATTCTGATCGGCGCAACCAGAGTGGCAGATGCGCCCGTGTTGACGATTGCACCAGAGCGTAAAGTACGCACACCGAGGTAGATCAGATAGGCGGCTCCAGCATAGCGAATCACGTCATAAGCAACCGGCGAAGCTTTGATCATTGCCGCAAAACCAAGTACCGCCAGCAAGGTATGAAAAATCAGTCCGGAGCTAAAACCCAGCGCGGACACCAAGCCGGCCTTTTTACCCTGCGTAATGCCGCGGGTCAGCACATAAATATTGTCCGGCCCCGGTGCCAGCGTCACAGTCGCTGCAGCGGCCAGGAATAACCAGATATCAGGCATTAGTTGTCACTTTCGTGCATTTGGAACTCAAGCTTCCAGGGCGGCGAATGTATCACCGATCTCGTGGCCGAATTTTTCCAGAAACATCAATTGGCGCACGCCCAGTGCTGCTTGCGTGAAATCTCCGCTATCGAGCGCAGTGCCGATCCGCGCCACTTGGTCCTTGCGTACCGTACGCAATTCGGCATCAATCCGGTCCAGCGCCGACACATCCTTGGCCGCCCGGGCATCATCGAGCGCTTCGCGCCATTCCATCTGCTGCATCAAAAATGCCGTCGGCATCGAGGTATTCGATTCCGTCTGCAGGTCGATGCCATGCAGTTCGCACAAATAAGCAGCACGCTTGAGCGAATCTTTCAAGGTTTGATAAGCTTCATTGGCACGGGTCGCCCATTGCATTGCAACCCGTTTTTCGGCGTCGGTGGCACTGACAAACTTATCAGGGTGAACACGACTCTGGACCTCGTGATATGCGGCATCCAGAGCATTGGCATCGATCGTGAACTGTTGCGGCAACTGGAATAAGTCGAAGTGATTTTGCATTTTGTAGTTGCACAATAATCAAAACAAAAGCCTGTCCAAACATCAACAGGCTCATTTTCGGGCAATATGCCCATCATTTTCAGCAGAGAATGGGGGGGAAATAGAAAGCGATAATCTGCACTCTGCAAAATACCTCAGATCGTAAACGATTCTCCGCAACCGCATTCGTCCTTGACGTTCGGGTTATGGAACTTAAAACCTTCGTTCAAGCCTTCGCGAGCGAAATCCAGTTCGGTGCCATCGATATAGGACAGACTCTTCGGATCGACGAATACCTTGACGCCATACGATTCGAACACGATATCTTCCGCTTCCATGTGGTCAACATATTCGAGCTTGTAGGCCAACCCGGAACAACCGGTGGTACGAACCCCGAAACGCAGACCGATGCCGTTACCACGCCGGTCAATGTAACGACTGATGTGTTTCGCTGCTTTTTCAGTCAGAGTGATTGCCATGATTTTCTCCATACCCTTCCCCCTATTGGAAGAAGGAATGCTGTTTGCACCAAATACTTATGCCGCTGGCGATTGCGCGCCGTGCTTGGTTTTATAGTCCAGCACCGCTGCCTTGATCGCATCTTCAGCCAGGATAGAGCAGTGAATTTTCACCGGCGGCAACGCGAGTTCTTCGGCAATTTGCGTGTTCTTGATATCCAGTGCCTGATCCAGCGTCTTGCCCTTGACCCATTCGGTCACAAGCGACGAGGACGCAATGGCGGAGCCGCAACCATAAGTCTTGAACTTGGCATCTTCGATCACGCCATTTGCGCCGACCTTGATTTGCAGCTTCATCACATCGCCGCAAGCCGGCGCACCAACCATGCCAGTACCAATAGAATCGTCACCTTTGTCGAACGTGCCGACATTGCGAGGATTTTCGTAGTGATCAAGAACTTTTTCCGAGTAAGCCATTTTGATACTCCTTAAAACAATACGTTGATTCGTTTCACATTTCGATACGAAAAAATCCAGCTTAGTGGGCTGCCCACTTGATTGAGCTAATGTCGATTCCTTCTTTGTGCATGTCCCATAGCGGTGACAGTTCGCGCAATTTAGCCACTTTAGATTTCATCAGTTCGATGGTGAAATCAATTTCTTCTTCAGTTGTAAAACGGCCGATGGTGAACCGAATCGAGCTATGCGCCAGTTCATCGCTGCGGCCCAGCGCCCGCAATACATAGGAAGGTTCCAGACTGGCCGAAGTGCAGGCGGAGCCGGACGATACCGCGATATCCTTGATCGCCATAATCAGCGATTCGCCTTCGACGAAATTGAAGCTTGCATTCAGATTGTGCGGCACACGGTGCTCCATGTCGCCGTTGATGTAGACCTCTTCAATATCCTGCAAACCCTTGGCCAGACGGTCACGCAATGCTTTGATACGGACCATTTCTGTCGCCATTTCCTCTTTGGCGATACGGAAAGCTTCACCCATGCCGACGATCTGGTGCGTTGGCAAAGTGCCGGAACGCAAGCCGCGTTCGTGTCCGCCGCCATGCATTTGCGCCTCGATGCGTACCCGTGGCTTGCGCCGCACATACAGAGCGCCAATACCTTTCGGGCCATAAGTCTTGTGTGCGGTGAAGGTCATCAGATCAACCTTGGACTTTTCCAGGTCGATCTCGACTTTGCCGGTTGCCTGGGCTGCATCACAATGAAAAATGATGCCTTTGGCGCGGCATAGCTCGCCAATCTCATCAATCGGTTGAATTACGCCGATTTCGTTATTGACCAGCATCACCGATACCAGGATCGTGTCGGGACGGATCGCTTCCTTCAATTGGTCAATCGTAATCAAGCCATTTTCTTGCGGCTGCAGGTAGGTCGCATCAAAGCCTTGCCGCTCCAGTTCGCGTACCGTATCGAGCACTGCCTTATGCTCGGTCTTGACGGTAATGATGTGTTTGCCCTTGGTCTTGTAGAACTGGGCTGCACCCTTGATAGCGAGGTTATTGCTTTCGGTAGCGCCGGAAGTCCAGATAATTTCGCGCGGATCAGCATTCACCAGCGCGGCGACTTGCGCACGCGCCTCCTCCACGGCTTTTTCAGCCGACCAACCGTACATGTGGCTACGCGAAGCAGGATTGCCAAACTGCTCACGCAGGTAAGGGATCATCTTGTCAGCGACGCGCGGATCAACCGGCGTTGTTGCAGAATAGTCCATATAAATAGGGAAATGCGGTGCCTTCAATGACTCGATCAGGCTTTTTTCCAACGGTGCATTCATTCTCAAGCTCCAAATATCATCAGGCGACGACGTGGGTACGGCGCGATTGCATGACAATCACGTTTTGTTCATTATTCTTTTGTATTTGCTGATCGGCAAGATCCTTGAGCGACACGGAATCGAGATATTCGACCATTTTTGCATTCAAGGTTGTCCACAGGTCATGCGTCATACAACGGCCACCGGTTTCCGGTTTCGAGTGCTGACAATTTTCCTTGCCACCACATTGGGTCGCGTCAAGCTGCTCATCAACCGCAATTATAATGTCTGCCACCGTTACATCCTCGGCCTTGCGCGCCAAACTGTAACCCCCTCCTGGACCACGCACAGATTCCACAATCTTATGGCGACGCAACTTGCCAAACAGTTGCTCGAGATAAGAAAGTGAAATCTCCTGCCGCTGGCTGATGCCAGACAGATTGACAGGGCCATTATCCTGACGCAAAGCCAAGTCAATCATGGCAGTCACCGCAAAACGGCCTTTTGTTGTCAGACGCATCAAAACCCCAGTCCTAAAAACACATTCAGCAAACCATTAAAAATTTATTTAATTCCCAAACGATTTTGTCAAGTATAGCAAACCTGAGTAAATCCGTCAGGTAAGCATCAAGAATGGATGAGGAGAGCCTGATCCTGGTGGGCGCTATTTTTTTTTCAGAAAACTGGATTGGTCGAACGATGGCTGGCTCTGCCAAGATGTACTCTTTACACCTGCGAGCAGGCGTTATTCGACTGCAGAAAGAAAACTCAGAATCAAAACGAAAACGGCGGTATTGCGCCGCCGCTTTCATTCCCCTTGTATTGAGGGAGCATTTTTAAGGAGCATCATACTCCTCGACCCGCATTGAATGCGGTTGCGAGTGGTGTTCTCGTATCCAAACTTATCACTTCTAAAACTCAAATATTGTGTGAATATTCACCTCCTTGCGGAACCAACTGATCACATTCTAAATATAGGCAGTGACTCAAAAGTTACAAGGAAATATTTGCGTTTAAAAAACAAAAGCAAGAATATCTCTATTTATTAAGCTTGCAGTTCTTTGTAACAGTACGGCAAAAAAAAACCTCAAACTGCATCCAAGGATGCTTTTTCTCAGATTTAGTTTGCCATCATTTATCGCAAAATCGGCAGAGTGCCGTGCCATGCCGACTTGACTGCTGCGGCCCCCACCGCAGCTCCGAATTTTTTCAAGACTCGGTCAGGCAAGCCCTCATGCTCGGTGTAATCGACAATATCTTCAGCTTTAATTACTTCGCGAGCGACTGTATCAACTGTTCCCAACCCGTCAACCAAGCCCAACTCAATTGCCTTGGCCCCACTCCAGAATAAACCGGAAAATATCTCGGGCGACTCTTTTAGGCGCGCTCCGCGGCCTTTGCGTACCGCATCGATAAATTGCGTATGAATTTCATCCAGCATGGTTTGAGCATAAACTTTATCTTTTTCAGATTGCGGCGAAAATGGATCCATGAAACCCTTATTACTTCCTGCAGTAAGCAACCGACGCTCAACGCCGAGCTTTTCCATCAAACCAGCTACGCCGAAACCATCCATCAGCACTCCAATAGAACCGACGATACTGGCTTTATTGACATAAATTTTATCTGCGGCTGCAGCAATGTAATAACCGCCGGATGCGCAAACTTCATCAACGACAACATAAAGATGCTTGCCCGGATACGTTTTCCGCATCCGCACAATTTCGTCGTTGATCATGCCGGCCTGGACCGGACTTCCACCGGGACTATTGATACGCAAAATGACGCCAACGGACGAATCTGCAGAAAATGCATTATTCAGCGCGGGAACAACCACATCAGCCGCACCACTGCCTCCGGCCTCAATTGTCCCATTAATCTCTACCAGCGCGGTATGGCGCCCCTGCGTGCTCATAGTGGCATCACCCAGATTGAATATCAGCCAAAAGCCATAAAAAAGGAGAGAAAGCGTTAAAAGCTTGAAAAATATTCCCCAACGACGGCTAGCTCGCTGCTCCCTGATTGTGGAAAAAGCTAATTTCTCCAATACCTCACGCTCCCATCCATCTTTTTTATTGTCGGATTTCATTTGGTCCATTGAATTCTTCCTAGATAAACTGTCGAAGTCATTATCACTCATGGTTTTAGCTATTTACGTTTGCCCTGATGGCCGCAAAATGCAAACGCGGCTTCGAAAGCGATTGATAGAATATTTACGAAAAAATGACGGGAATAATTGCTGCCGTTTAACTATCGAGATACTGTATCAGGCCATTGCCGGGCGAATGTAGTCATCCGTCTGCCAAAAAATCTCGTTATCGACCTCAAGGACTGTTATTACCCGCAAGTTTGCACCACGGCAAGGTCCTCCGGCACACTTTCCTGTACTTGGAATATAAAGTGCTCCATGTGTTGAACACATGAGATACGAGCCACTGGATTCAAAAAAAACACCTGGATTCCAATCCAATTCCATTGGGACATGCGCGCATCGGTTCAGAAAGCCACGCACGATACCTTTATGACGCACGACGAAGCCCACGGCATCTTCTCCCCCCGCAGTAACGGGAAAACGCACCCCATTTCCACCTTCCTGGACTTCATCCGAACCACAGATTGGAATGATTACATCGACTATTCTCATTTACGCGTACCGACACAACCAGTCATGTAACAACGGCACGGAACTGGCTGAAAACAACGGATTCATTATTCGCAATTGATGCTCTGGATGTGCGCCATACTCTACAGCAATGCCGGCGGCACCTGCATTGGCAGCCATCTGCAGATCGTGTGTGGTATCGCCGATCATGACTGTGCGCTTTATATCCTGACCAAGTTCACGGGTTAATTCTTGCAGCATGGCTGGGTGCGGCTTGGAAAAAGTTTCGTCCGCACAACGTGTCGCATCAAATAAAGACAACAAATTGACAGCGTCTAGAGCCCGGTTCAAGCCAACCCTGCTCTTGCCGGTTGCGACAGCAAGAAAATACCCATCTTGCGCTAACTCAGCCAGCATTTTAGGGACGCCCTCGAATAAGGTCAATGCGTGATCTTTAGTCAAATAATGGTAACGATAGCGCTCAATCATGCGCGAATAATATTTCGGATCGACACCTGGCAATACTGCTTCCATAGCCTCTTGCAAACCCAAACCGATCACGTGCGAAGCCATCTTGTCGTCCGGTACCGGCAAGCCCAAATCCCTGGCCGATGCCTGAATACAATTGGCGATAGTCGCAGTGCTATCCATCAAGGTGCCGTCCCAATCAAACACAATTAAATCAAATTGCTTTCTTGCCATTTTTTTGGCAGCACATACTGCCAACTCCATTAATTAATATGTTGGTAAAGTGTTAAAAGTAGCATTAAATATGCTCTTGTTATATCAATTTAACTCAGCGCTTTCAAGCAGGCACACGTTCCATGCTTTTCAAGAAATTTTCACATTCCGGTGCCAGTGCTGCTTTTAAAGTCACAGGCTTGCCCGTTTCGGGATGATTAAAAGTGATTTGATGCGCATGCAAAAACATGCGTTTTAGTACACCACGCGCGTCAGTCGCTTTCAACAACGCACGGTTGAGGGCAAAATCGCCATACTTATCGTCGCCTGCAATCGCAAATCCGCTCGAAGCCAGATGCACCCTAATCTGGTGGGTGCGGCCTGTTTTCAATTCCGCCTCAAGCAATGCAAACGCGCCGTAATTTTTTAATAATGTAAATACGGTGTGCGATGCCAAGCCATCCGCCTGCACCCGCACCCTGCGCTCTCCTTCGGAAGTAGTGTATTTAAATAAAGGCAATTTGACATGCTGTCGCTGATTTTGCCAATCACCATGCACTAGAACCAGATAACGCTTGTCCAGTTGCCTTTCACGGATCTGTTCATGCAGGTGCACCAAGGCAGAGCGTTTTTTCGCCAGCAATAAAATACCTGAGGTATCGCGGTCCAGTCGATGCACCAGTTCAAGGAATTTCGCATCAGGACGGGCTGCACGCAACTGTTCTATCACACCATAACTTACTCCAGAGCCTCCATGTACAGCTACGCCTGCAGGTTTATCAATCACAAGAAGATGATTATCCTCCAACAATATTTTAAATTCCGCGCCAGGTACCGATTGCGCTTTCTTTTCCGACACGCGAATCGGCGGGATACGCACCATATCACCCGGCAGCAACCGATATGTTTGATCAATCCGCCCTTTGTTGACGCGAACTTCCCCAGAACGCAAAATCCGGTAAATATGGCTTTTTGGCACACCCTTGCATACGCGCAGCAGGAAATTATCGATCCGCTGCCCGGCGTCTTCTTCAGCGATATTAACGAATCGCGCGGGCGACTGGTTTTGCGGCTCCGGATGATGAACCGGCTTTTGAGCCTCATTCCCAGAAAATCTCATTAAGTCCTTCATTTTGAATATATAATCATTTCGCTTCAGTTAAAAACCGTCGCAAGTGTAAGAATAATAAAGACATTCTACACAGGGGCGTCTCCACTGGCCTCGCCAATTTGCAAATTCGGTGGAAAAGATGTGTACGCATCATCCTGTGCGAATCAAGGTTGCACCGTTGTTGTAATCGGATAACGCAAAGGATGTTGGAAAAGATTGTTTGGATTACAAGGATATATTGCCGGTAAGCCCACCTTCATACTAAACATAAAAGAAGGCTTGCTGGTTGATGTGGTTGATTACTATTGCCGCTTTCGCTAAACCCGTAATTTGTTTAGCTCATTTTAACTGCTCACCGCCACGCATCTGAATCGATAGATTCGACGACAGAAGCACCACTGACGATGTGCGCACTCGGCAACCAGATTGACTCCATCCGCGCCCATGTTGAATTCGGCGCCTATGGCCCGTCTTCTTCAGAATAAGGCAATTCCCTCCCCAAGCTATCGTTTCGCGTGCATCCCTATACATTTGCTGCCTGCTAACAAACAGATCAGACAGCATTTAAGTTGGCCTTTTGGTCATGGAGCATATACATGAAACGCATGTTGTTTAATGCCACGCAGCAAGAAGAATTGCGCGTAGCTATTGTCGATGGGCAAAAACTCATCGATATCGATATCGAAGCGACCGGACGCGAACAGCGTAAGTCGAACATCTATAAGGGCGTCATCACCCGCATAGAACCCTCTCTGGAAGCCTGCTTCGTCAATTATGGTGAAGAACGTCACGGTTTTCTACCGTTCAAGGAAGTCGCGCGCGGTTACTTCAAAGAAGGTGTCGATGTCCGCAATACCTCGATCAAGGATGCCTTGCGTGAAGGCCAGGAAATCATGGTGCAGGCGGAAAAAGAGGAGCGCGGCAATAAAGGCGCCGCTTTGACCACCTTCGTTTCGCTGGCGGGCCGCTATCTGGTTCTGATGCCGAACAATCCGCGCGGCGGCGGTGTTTCGCGCCGAGTAGAAGGCGAAGACCGCCAGGAGCTGCGCGAAACCATGGACAAGCTGGATTTACCAAGCGGCATGTCCGTCATTGCCCGCACGGCAGGAATTGGACGCAATGTGGACGAACTGCAATGGGATTTAAATTATCTGATGCAGCTCTGGCGTGCGATTGAAGGCGCCGGCAAGTCAGCGCCGGGCGCATTCCTGATTTACCAGGAATCTTCTTTGGTGATCCGCGCTATTCGCGATTATTTCCAGCCAGACATCGGCGAAATCCTGATCGATACTGATGGCATTTACGAACAGGCACACCAGTTCATGAGCCATGTGATGCCCGACATGGTGCATCGCGTCAAGCGCTATAGCGATGACGTACCACTGTTTTCCCGCTTCCAGATCGAGCATCAGATCGAAACCGCTTATTCGCGGACTGTGCCATTGCCGTCCGGCGGCGCGATTGTGATTGACCATACTGAAGCACTGGTATCAGTCGACGTCAATTCAGCGCGCGCAACACGCGGCTCAGATATCGAAGCCACGGCTTTCAATACCAACGCTGAAGCGGCCGAAGAAGTTGCCCGCCAAATGCGCCTGCGCGATCTGGGCGGTTTGATCGTGATCGACTTCATCGACATGGAGAACGCAAAAAATCAGCGTGAAGTTGAAACTCGCCTGAAAGATGCGCTGCACTACGATCGTGCTCGGGTCCAGATGGGCAAAATTTCCCGTTTCGGCCTAATGGAATTGTCACGCCAGCGTTTGCGCCCTTCGTTATCGGAAGGCAGCCATGTAACCTGCCCTCGCTGCAACGGCACTGGCCATATCCGCGACACCGAATCTTCCGCTTTACAAGTCCTGCGCATCATCCAGGAAGAAGCAATGAAAGAACATTCGGCCGCCATCCACGTACAGGCTCCAGTGGATGTTGCAGCCTTCCTGCTTAACGAGAAACGTGGCGAAATACTAAAAATAGAGACTCGCCATCGCGTTACCGTAATCCTGATTCCGAACAAACACCTGGAAACTCCACATTACAAGCTCGAACGCATTAAACTGGACGATCCGCGTTTGGAAGACAGCCAGGCCAGCTATACCATGGTGGAAGAGGCTGAAACCGACATCGGTTACGGTAAACGCCAAAAAGAGGAAATAAAGCCTCGCCAGGAAGCTATGGTCAAAGGGATCACGCCATCTCAACCTGCCCCGCTGGTAGATCGCACACCGGTAGCTCCTTTGGCAAACGCCTCTGCCGAGGCCGCGAAAAAGCCGATTAAGGAAGGTTTCTTAAGCAAATTCATGGACTTGTTGTTCGGCAAAAAACCGCTCACGACCGTTGCCACTCCAGTCATTATCAACGAGGAAAAGCCACAAACAAGCCGCGAACGCAATGAGCGCAACAGCCGCGGCCCACGCAGCCGAGGCGGTCGCACTGGCAAAGACCGTGGCAGCCGCGAAGAACGTGACACTGCACGGCTTGATGTCAGTGACGAAATAGTCAAGCCCGTCGTAAGCGAGGTTATGGAGATACGTACGCCACGCCCTCCGCGCCAACCCAGGCCGCCACGCGAAGTTGAAGAAGGAAATGAAGGTCGTCGTGGTCGCAATAGTGGAGAGCGGCAGCAACGCAGCCGCGTTGAAAATAAGGATTCCGATGCTGCAGAGTTGAAAATTGAAGAAGCGTTGCCGCTTGCATCGCTACCATTGGTCACTGACGCCAGTACTGCATCCGTAGCTGTTGCTGCACCAATACTTCTACCCGACAATACGGATAGCAGTGAACCGACTATGGAAGATGCCGCCCTAACGAGCGCAGAAACCAGTGAGCAGGGCGATGAGCCGCGCCGCCGCCGCCGCCGCGGTGGCCGCAACCGCAACCGTCGCGATCGCGAGGCCGGCGACGAACTCGAATCCGTCGATGATAATGCCGTTACAGAGGCAACTGAAGCGACTGTTGAATCAACTTGGGCCAATATGGTTCACTCGACGCCAATAGTATCTGACGCCGTGTCCATCGTAGCACCTGCTACAACCCGGATCGAGACAGTGCCTGAAATCGCGGTAAATGCGTTCATCGAGATAACCCCGGCACCGACCGCTATTGCTCCAATACCTGTTGTCGAGATTAATGATGTAGAAACGACATCAAGTGAATCCACTGCGCCGCATGAAATGGCTGCTCCGAGTAAGGTGGTTGCTCCGGTTGAGATGATTGAGGTAACTGTGCCAGTTGCTGTTCCGGTTGAGGAGGAAACACCGATTGCATCTACCCCCATCTCTGCAGTTTCGATGCCAAGCACCGCCATCGATTTGCAGCAAGTACTTGCCTCGGCTGGTCTTATGCAAGCCACTACGGACCCAGAGAAATTGCGCGCAGCACAGGAAGCTGCTGACAAAATTGCTCCCCCCGTGGAAGTGCATCGCGAGCGCAAGCCATTACCATCGTTATCGACGGAACCATTATCACAGGTAGAAACACGCAGTTAATCTGATGGACTGTTTTATTTCAACAAAATAGCCAGATTTTATATGTAAAAAAGGAGAGCCTTGGCTCTCCTTTTTTTACATTCTTCACTATGGTAGTCATTTTTGGAATACGCAGCAAACACGATACTGATGGAAAAATCAAGCACACCACACCTGAATACTTGAAAATACAAAGGGAAACTACTTCATTAAAGGCGCTCAACAACCCACCTCAGTACCGTTAATTATCGCAGTATGGTTAGAAACACATTGCCTTACCAAAAGTAATTCCAGAAATTATTGCTATTTTGTTAACCAATTTTCAAATGTAAAGTAGTCTGGGCGCATCGCGCCTAATTGCTTACTCTCAACAAATAACTTATTTTTAAGCAGCACAGACCAGAAAATCAACTGCGATTGCAGCTTGGAAAGGCATTTTTAGATTTTTTTCTTATCGGGTTCGGGCAGCAAACAGGCATCGACCACTTGCAAATCATTATCTTTTGCAAAATCAACAACAAAATGGTATGCCAGCGGCTCAATCAGGCGCAATTTTTCGTTCACCACTACTGAACGAATGCCGTTGAGCAGGATCGGACGCACGTAGTGCGAATACTGGAGATGGGCGTTTCTGCCTCCGCCCTGCTGAAAGCAAGACATGGCCCCACATAGACGTTCAGACCAATCGCTTGGGCGAAACTGTTTTCCATTACTGTTAATGCCGAGTATGAAAAACTCTTTGATGATCGGGTCTATATCTTTATGCGCCATGTTTGCAGCTAATTTCTATAGTATCTGCTATTCAGGTTTGCTTGCCGCCATTATGTAGCATCAAGCCTTTAAAATTCTTACGTATTATATCTTATAGAAGACTTGCGCACGAAAAAGCAAGCCACAATATGAAATCGACAGCAACCAATAGCCTCTGAGAGACTAACCCAGCCAGACTGCCATCGACAATAGCAAGAGCAATAACATCCAAAGCAAGAGTGCGCGCCACACCAGACCCACCGTACTCTGCAGCGCACGGATCGATGGTTCATCTCCCGGTGCGCTGTCAACTTCAATGGCAATCGAGTCCACTATAGCGGCATCCACAGGCAATATGTCGGTCGCATTTTCAAACGGTGTGCCAAGCCGAAAGCCCATGGCACCGCCGCCAGAGGAAAGGATGATACCAATCGCTTCATCCTTCCAGTTACCTGCAAAATTGCGCCAAGCATAAATGGCATCTTCAAAATTGCCCACTATGGCAAATGCCACTGCTGTCAAACGCACCGGAATCCAGTCGATGATATAAAACGCGCGGGCAGAAAACTGGCCGAACGTTTTGCTGCCCACACGATCTGGATCATTCCAAGCACGTGCCAGATATTCGGCAACGCGATACATGACTGCGCAGGCAGGGCCCAATGGCATCAGGAACCAGAAAAAAACACCAAACACATTCCGATGTGTGGAAATCAGGGCTTTTTCGACTGCAATCCTCGATATTTCAGCAACTTCCATACCGACTGTATCCTGCCGAGTCCACTCTGCCAGCAAGTTACGAGCGGTCACATCGTCGCCGGCATTCAGTGCCAATTGAATAGAAGTAAAAAAATGGCTGTAATGCCTGAAACCGAGCGTCAGATACACTATGCAGACATTCCAGGCAAAGGCAGCAATCGGGCTGATTTTGATGCTTAGCCAGTAAATCAATATGGTGGGCAGCATTAGCGCCAGCATCATGAAAATCCAGCCGCGCTGTCCATGATGTGCCTGACCGGCGTTGAACCAGCCTTCCATACGGACTGCCAGAGCTTTGATTTCGGTATAAATCGGATTGTCCGCGCGTAACGGCTTGAGTTGCTCAATCAACAAAGCACAAAGTATGGAGAGAAAGGTCATTGGAACATCTTAAAAATCAGTGAAGCTCTACCTTAACCTAGCGCATCAATAGAATCAAACAGCTTTATACGATCAGAAAAAAACAGAGTACTGGCGATGATATGGAAAAACGTAATTTTATAATCGGAATTTACAGTAAGCGATGCCATTCCATCCTGAGCGCATACCGCGGCAACAATAAATTAAGCTCTCAGAAAATGGAACAGGTTACGCAGCATGCCTGCAGTCGCACCCCATATGAAAAATCGCTCATAAGGCATGGCGTAAAATGTTCGGCGACCAAGTCCCGCCGGAAATTCGATTGTGCGGCGCTGATGATGCGCACCGTCCATCAAGAATGAGAGCGGAACCTCGAAAATCTCGGCGACCTCAAAAGGGTCTGGCTGGAAATCGAACGGAGGCGTGACGATTGAAACTACCGGAGTAACAAGATAACCGGTAATGGTGCAATAGTTGGGCAAGGTGCCCAATACATCCAGACGATTACGATGAATACCAACTTCCTCTTCGGTTTCCCGCAAGGCGGTCTCAATGGCCGACGCATCGATTTTTTCGGCACGGCCGCCAGGAAAACTGACCTGCCCTGCATGATCATGCAAATGTGCAGTACGCTGGGTCAGAAGCAAAGTCATCCCACCCTCTCTAGCCACTAGAGGAATTAGCACCGATGCTGGGCGTAGCGGCAATCGCTGCAATCTCAAGCCATGTTCGTCCGTGATTTCGGGGTGCCACACGGGCGGACTGGCAAAGCGCTGTCGCAGCCACGACGACACCAGGTGTTCCGATGGCACAGCCAGTTCGCCTGCAATCGACACCACTGGTGCAATTTTCGGGTCAAAAATCAGTTTGGACAAAAGTCACCTCTGCTTCAACAAAAAAAGGGCACCGTCGGGCACCCTTTTTTCACACAAAACACATACCAGACGTTATGCGGATTTTTTTGCCGCCGTACGACGATTTGGCAATTTTTCTTTAATACGCGCCGATTTACCCGAGCGCTCACGCAGATAATACAGTTTGGCACGACGCACATCACCATGACGCTTGACTTCAATTGAAGCAATCAATGGGGAATACAACTGGAATGTACGCTCGACACCTTCACCGGAAGAAATCTTGCGAACGATGAAGTTGGAGTTCAAGCCACGATTACGGCGAGAAATAACTACCCCTTCATAAGCCTGCGCGCGCTTGCGCGTGCCTTCTACGACGTTCACATTGACGATGACGGTATCGCCAGGTGCAAATACGGGAATATTTTTACCCAAGCGAACAATTTCTTCTTGTTCAAGTTGTTGAATCAAATTCATTTTTAACTCCATATACCATCTTGCTGGCGCACATAGTTTGCGAACAGCTAGCAAACATTGCCCAGTAGAGGATGGGATTAAACATGCGGCAAACCAAATGGTTTTAGCCGCTCTTTATTACCAACTACAAACACCTTAAAAATTTTTCATCTGCAACTGTCAGCAAACCTTCCTCACGCGTTTTAGCTAGCAAATCAGGCCGCTTCCTGGCAGTTGCTTCGAGCGCCTGCTGACGTCGCCATTTACAGATATCCGCATGATTACCACCCAATAATACCGGAGGCACCAGCACTTCATGATAGTTTTCTGGTCTTGTGTAGTGCGGACAATCGAGCAAACCGTTGACAAAACTATCTTCAATCGCAGATGAATCATCATGTAGTACGCCAGGCAATTGTCGGATGATCGCATCCAACAAGGCCATCGCAGGCAATTCACCACCTGACAGAACAAAATCGCCGAGGCTGATTTCGTCATCAACGCAGTCGTCCAGCAAACGCTGATCAACCGCTTCGTAACGCCCGCACAACAGTATAAGACCGGGCTGCTTGGTCAATTCCATTACACGCCGGTGATTCAGCGTCTTGCCTTGTGGCGACAAATACACCACTTTCGGAACAGGCAACCCCAACGCGCTCTGACGCTGCTTGGCAGCGCCAATGGCTGCATCCAGAGGCTGCGCCAGCATCACCATCCCTGGTCCACCGCCATATGGCCGATCATCCACGGTGCGATGCTTGTCGTATGTGAACTGACGGGGATTCCATAACGTCAAATCACATTTTTTTTGTTCAAATGCACGTCGTGTAACACCGGACTGCGTCAGCGCAACAAACATTTCGGGAAAGAGTGTGACGACATCAAATTGCATTTCGCCTCCTTATCCCAACAATGTCAGCCAGCTCAAGAATATGGTGCGCAGGAATCTAATAATCCAGACCCCAGTCAACCGTAATTTTTCGCGCTTGCAAATCAACCGTCTTGACGAACTGATCCACAAAAGGAATCAATAACTCCCGTGCCGGCTTATTCTTGATTTGGAGATCCACCACCGCCACACGCAGAATCGGATGCGCACCGGTACTCATCAAATCCTGGACGACGCCCAGAGGCGCACCTTCCAGATCATTAACATCCAGGCCGATCAAATCAACCCAGTAAAATTCACCATCTGCCAGAGCAGGAAAATGGCTGCGAGGAATCTGTATGGCGGTGCCCTTCAGCGCTTCCGCCGCGTCACGACCTGAGACTCCGACCAATTGCGCAACGACATCGTCGACATGCAACTTTGCCTGAATCACATCGACAGGATGCACATCAGGCTGGTCAAACCACCATGTTTTAGCGTTCAGCAGCGCATCAGCATCAGCAGAATAAGGCCTGATGCGAACCCAGCCGTGAATTCCGTAAGCACCAGATACGTAACCCACCAACACTAAATCGGCAGGGATTTGCACCCCTGCTGCAATTTTAAGCGACAAGCTAAGCGACAATTAAGCAGCTACTTTTTTGCCAGCCTGAACCAGGCGAGCCACTGTAGGCGACAATTGTGCGCCAACGCCCTGCCAGTAAGCCAGGCGATCCTGCACAATGCGAATCGATTCCTCACCGCCTGCAGCCATCGGGTTATAAAAACCGATGCGTTCGATGAAACGACCGTCGCGACGATTGCGTGAATCAGTTGCTACGATATTGAAAAAAGGACGCTTTTTTGCGCCTCCACGAGCTAAACGAATGACGACCATATTTATTTCCAAAAAAGTGTTCGAATGCGGAAAAAGCCGTAAATTATAGCTCGATTACCACTACCCCTGCAACAAGAAACATATTGCCGGCTGCGCGCAGTTGTCAACCATGGCAAAACCATCTGCACGCAGCGCTATCAAGACTTCCATTTATCCGGTATTCAACATGGGCTTAACAGTCGTCCAGACAATGTCCGGAATAATAGTTCAAATTCAGCAGAATCGTTAAAGGCTATGAATTTCAAAAATACCGTATGGTCATGCACCATACTCTATAGTGCATTTTAAATAACATCTAATATACATGCGGAAAACTATGCGTTTTAAGCCATACTCCCTGTATTAATTAACCATGATTAACGAAATTATGTGCTCTCGCCACAAAAACAAGACTGTTGCCACTTTTTTAGCCACGTTTCTGGGCGGTCTGGGCCTGCATCGGGTGTATTTACATGGTTGGCAAGACAAATGGGCGTGGCTGCACTTTGCCAGTCTTCCGGTCTCTGTGCTGATCGCTCTGATGGCACCTGATCAACCCTGGATGTTTACAGGCAGTCTGTTCGTCCTGTCTGTGCTGGCGGGATGCATCGAATCGCTGACTATCGGCGTCACGTCCGATGATGCTTGGGATGCGCGCTTCAATCCCAATTCAGGACGACAATCCATGTCGGACTGGCCTTTGGCAATATTGCTGGTACTGACTGTCGGCGCCGGTGCGACCGCTCTGATTGCTGCGATGGCGCGCATTTCGGACCTATTACTGACCGGCGGCGCTTTCGGATGACCCAGAGAGTCATACGTCTGTCGGTAACGTCAATGTTTCCTTGACCTCCTCCATTACGACAAAACTTTTTGATTGTGTTACTCCCGGCAACTGCAGCAGGATATCGCCCAGCAATTTTCGATATTGGCCGATCTCCTTGATGCGGGCCTTGATGATGTAATCGAAGTCGCCCGAGACCAGATGACACTCCAGTACTTGTGGAATCCGCACCACTTCGCGTCGGAAATCATCAAAAGTCCGCCCGGATTTGGCCGACAGCGTAATTTCAACAAACACCAGCAAACCCGCATCCAGCGTCAAGGGATTAACCCGTGCGTGATAACCGGTAATGATGCCGTCACGCTCCATGCGCTTGACACGCTCGATGCAAGGGGTGATCGTCAAGCCGACCGCATTAGCCAACTCAGTCATCGCCATACGGCCATCCTGCTGCAATAGCGTCAGTATCTTGCGATCGAGCTTATCCAGAGTGCGCACAGGTTGTCGTTGAGTACGCATTATTTTTTCCTTTAAAACACTGAAATACATGAACATTTACTAGATTGTAATCACTACCATAGCAATACTTAATAATATATATGTATTTTTTCAGGAGATTCTAATGCGCATTCTGATTCTTGGAGCCGGTGTAGTCGGCGTCACCAGCGCCTGGTATCTGGCACGTGCCGGGCATGATGTGACTGTAATCGAGCGCCAGCCCGAAGTCGCACTGGAGACCAGCTTCGGCAACGCCGGACAAATCTCCCCTGGCTACGCATCACCCTGGGCTGGTCCGGGCGTACCCGCGAAAGCGATCAAGTGGTTGCTGCAAAAACATCCGCCCTTGTCTCTCAAGCCGGATGGCTCGCTGTTTCAACTGCAATGGCTGACCCAAATGCTAGCCAATTGCACCGAGAAACGCTATGCGGTCAACAAGGCGCGCATGGTGCGGCTGGCCGAATATAGTCGGGATTGCTTCAAGGCCATCAGGTCCGACACCGGCATCGATTACGAAGGACGTCAACAGGGCACCTTGCAAGTATTTCGCACCCAGAAGCAAGTAGATGACACTGCCAAGGATATCGCGGTCCTGCAAGAAATGGGCGTGCCGTTCGAGTTACTCACCAGAAATGAACTCAGTCGTGCCGAACCTGCATTGGAGCAGATAAAAGATAAATTGAGCGGCGGCCTGCGCCTGCCCAACGACGAGACTGGCGATTGCCAACTCTTCACCACCAAACTCGCCGCACTGGCGCAAGCTGCCGGTGTACGTTTCCTGTTCAACCGCAGCATTGACAGTCTGGTGATCGAAGGCGGCAAAGTGAAAGGGGTGCGCTCGGCAGGCGAAACTGTGGAAGCGGATGCAACTGTGGTGGCGCTCGGCAGTTTCTCGACCGCCCTGTTGCGCGGCATGGTGGATGTTCCCGTCTATCCGGTCAAGGG
Organism: Gelidimonas diazotrophica; assembly: GCF_055694025.1. Lineage (NCBI taxonomy): Bacteria > Pseudomonadati > Pseudomonadota > Betaproteobacteria > Burkholderiales > Oxalobacteraceae > Gelidimonas > Gelidimonas diazotrophica. The sequence goes on along the minus strand of NZ_CM146349.1, from coordinate 1,157,275 downwards.
CTACTCGATCACGGTGCCGATTACCGATGCAGCGGCAGCTCCGGTCTCGACTATTCTGGACGAAACCTACAAAGTCGCAGTGACCCGTTTCAATGACCGCATCCGCGTCGGCGGCATGGCCAATCTGGTCGGCTACGACCTGGAACTGCATGACAGCAGGCGTGAGACATTGGAGTACGTGGTCACCGACCTGTTCCCGCACGGCGGCGACGTCAAGCAAGCTACCTTCTGGACCGGACTGCGGCCAATGACTCCAGACAGCACTCCGATTATCGGCCCAACTGCCATCCCCGGTTTATGGCTCAATACAGGCCACGGCACCTTGGGCTGGACCATGTCGTGCGGTTCGGGACAATTGCTGGCAGATTTGATGTCGGGCAAGACACCGGAAATTGCAGCGGAGGATCTGGGTGTGCGCAGGTATGCAAAAACTTGAGACCTGCATCTACAAGCACTACCAATAGCTTAACCGGACTGAGATAGATTAAACCTGAGATTAAACTCAATATCCTGCCGCCCCCGGACATTTTTGAACTGATCCGTTGACGTGCAAACCAGGTTTACCGGTTAGTTTGATAATTAATCGCAGACGTGCTCTCCTTCAACAATTGTTGCAACAAAAAAGGGCAGCCTGACAGCTGCCCTTTCATCGTGGAGACCGGGAACTACATCAGAACTGGTCTTCGGTCAGCGCCAAGACGCCCGCGCTGCCCGCAACAATTGCAGTCCGGTAGCCGGCCGCCTGCGACAGGATGTGATCTGCGAAGAAACGCGCGGTACCGATCTTGGCTTGGTAGAACTTGGCATCGCCCTCGCCTGATTGCAGCTTTTGGTCGGCAATCAATGCCGCACGCGCCATTTGCCAGCCGCCAAGCACGATGCCCGCCAGCTTCAGGTAAGGCACCGAACCGGCGAACACAGCCTTGATGTCGGACTTCATGTTGCCGGCCACATAAGTAACAACTTCTTCCAGCGCAGTCGCGCCGGCAGCGAGTTGCGTGCCGATGGCGGCCAGATCGGCTGACGCATGTTGTGCGCAGTGTGCCGCTAGCGCCGCTTCAGTCGCACGTATCTGGGCAATGATCGCCTTGGCAGTCGCACCGCCATCGCGCACCGTCTTGCGGCCGACCAGATCATTGGCCTGGATTGCAGTGGTGCCTTCGTAAATGGTCAGGATTCTGGCATCGCGATAATGCTGCGCTGCGCCGGTTTCCTCGATGAAGCCCATTCCGCCATGCACCTGCACGCCGGTGGAGGTCACATCCAGCGACATCTCGGTCGACCAACCCTTGATGATCGGCACCAGATATTCGTAAAAAGCCTGATTGGTCTTGCGCGTCGCATCATCGGCATGGTGATGCGCGATGTCGGAAGCGGCGGCGGCGACGTAAGCCAGCGCACGCGATGCTTCAATCTGGGAGCGCATCGACATCAACATGCGGCGCACGTCCGGATGATGGATGATAGCTACCGGCCCGGCGGAGCCGGCCAGGTCGCGCGACTGCACGCGGTCCTTGGCGAACTGCACGGCTTTCTGATAGGCGCGCTCGGCGACAGCTACGCCCTGCATGCCGACTGCGAAACGGGCCGCATTCATCATGATGAACATGTATTCCAGACCACGATTTTCTGCACCGACCAAAGTACCGATGGCGCCGCCGTGGTCGCCGAATTGCAATACTGCGGTCGGGCTGGCCTTGATGCCGAGTTTGTGCTCAATCGAGACACAATGCGCATCGTTGCGCGCACCGAGCGAACCATCGGCATTGACCATGAATTTCGGCACCACAAACAGTGAAATGCCTTTCACGCCTTCAGGCGCGTCGGGGGTGCGGGCCAGCACCAGATGGACGATATTTTCGGCCATGTCGTGTTCACCGTAGGTAATGAATATCTTGGTGCCGAATACCTTGTAAGTGCCGTCACCCTGCGGCACCGCACGGGTACGTACCGCTGCCAGGTCGGAGCCGGCTTGCGGCTCAGTCAGGTTCATGGTGCCGGTCCATTTGCCGGAAATCAGGTTTTCCAGATAAATCGACTTTTGTTCGTCTGTACCGGCAGTCATCAGCGCCTCAATCGCGCCATCGGTCAGCAATGGGCACAGGGCGAAAGACAGGTTGGCAGAGTTGAGCATTTCGATGCACGGCGTTGCCACCAGTTTTGGCAAACCCTGGCCGCCAAATTCGACTGGATGTTGCACGCCTTGCCAGCCGGCTTCGCCGTAGGCCTTGAACGCTTCCTTGAAACCCTTGGTAGTAGTGACCTGACCATCGCGCCAAGTACTCGGCGCCTGGTCGCCCGCCCAATTCAGAGGGGCAATGACCTCGCCACAGAACTTGGCATTTTCTTCCAGCACCGCCTCAACGGTTTCCGGCGTCGCGTCTTCGCAACCCGGCAAGCCGTTCACGGCAGCCAAACCAGCGAGTTCATTCATCGCAAACAGCATATCTTTCAAAGGTGCAACATAACTCATCGTATAACTCCAGTAAATGGGCAAAAATATAGGTCTGTTAGCGACAGGCTCGGTCAAGAACCCATTGCTAACAGACCCTGCAATTATTGAGGATTGAGAGGCTTGTGCCTGTCAATCCAGCGACAAAGACCACAAGTCCCGTCGCTTTAATAACGGTATCGGCGAATTAACCTAATTCCGCCACGAGTGCCGGCACCACATCGAACAAATCGCCGACGATACCGTAATCGGCCACACTGAAGATCGGCGCTTCCGCATCCTTGTTGATGGCAACGATGACTTTCGAATCCTTCATCCCGGCCAGATGCTGGATCGCGCCCGAGATACCGACCGCGATATACAGCTGCGGCGCGACGATCTTGCCGGTCTGCCCCACTTGCCAGTCGTTCGGCACGAAGCCGGCATCGACTGCAGCGCGCGAGGCACCCATTGCGGCGCCAAGCTTGTCAGCCAGCGGTTCGAGGATCTTAAAGTTGTCGCCGGAACCCATGCCGCGCCCACCGGATACGATGACCTTGGCGGCGGTCAGTTCAGGACGGTCCGATTTCGCGACTGCCCGCCCGATGAAGGCGGATTTGCCGGAATCGGCTACCGCTGCGATGTTTTCAACTGCAGCGGAGCCGCCGGCAGCAGCGGCATCGAAGCCGGTTGAACGCACGGTGATGACCTTGATCGGATCGCTCGACTGGACGTAAGCGATCGCGTTACCAGCGTAGATTGGGCGCTCGAAGGTGTCGGGCGCATCAACCCGGGTGATTTCGGAGATCTGAGCAACGTCGAGTTTGGCCGCCACGCGAGGCAGGATGTTTTTGCCGTAGGCAGTGGCAGGCGCGAGGATGTGGGAATAGTTGTTGGCGATTGCCAACACTTGTTCCGCCACATTCTCGGCCAAGCCGTCGGCAAAAGCGGCGGCATCGGCCACCAAAACCTTGGCGACGCCGGCGATCTGGGCCGCGGCTTGGGCGGCAGCGCCGCAATTGTGGCCCGCTACCAGAATATGAAGATCGCTGCCGCAAGCGGCGGCAGCGGTGACGGTGTGGAGCGTGCTTCCTTTTAAGGAAGCGTTGTCGTGTTCAGCAATGACGAGTACAGCCATGATGTTTTCCTAATAACAGGATGAGCAGGATGAAGTGAAAAGGACGAAGCGCCACAATCTGCGCCTATTGTCCGTAAATCAATCAATGAATAAATCGATCAATGCGTCATTCAGTGAATCAAATGACTTTCGCTTCGTTTCTGAGCTTGGCAACCAGCGTGGCGACGTCTGGCACCATGATGCCGGCGCTGCGCTTGGCTGGCTCGACGACTTTCAGGGTCTTCAGGCGCGAACTGACGTCTACACCCAGATCGGCCGGCTTGACTGTGTCGAGCGGTTTTTTCTTGGCTTTCATGATATTCGGCAGCGTGACGTAGCGCGGTTCGTTCAGGCGCAGGTCGGTGGTGATGATCGCAGGCAAGGTCAAAGCAAGTGTTTCCAGGCCGCCGTCGACTTCACGGGTGACGGTGACTTTGCCATCTTCCAGCACGACTTTGGAGGCAAAAGTGGCTTGTGGCCAGCCCAGCAAGGCCGCCAGCATCTGACCGGTCTGGTTGCAGTCGTCATCAATGGCTTGTTTGCCGAGGATGATGAGTTGCGGTTGTTCCTTGTCGGCCAGTGCCTTGAGCAGCTTGGCCACAGCCAGCGGCTGGATGTCGGATTCTGTTTCGACCAGGATGGCGCGATCGGCGCCGATGGCCATCGCAGTGCGCAGGGTTTCCTGGCATTGCGTCACGCCGCACGAAATGGCGACAACTTCAGTAACTTTGCCTGCTTCTTTCAGGCGCATCGCTTCTTCCAGTGCGATTTCATCGAATGGATTCATCGACATTTTGACGTTGGCGATATCGACGCCAGTGTTGTCTGACTTGACACGCACCTTGACGTTGTAATCCACCACGCGTTTGACCGGGACCAAGACTTTCATAGTTCTGCCTTTACTGTGCAATTTTGCAAATGAAGTTTAATTGACGTTAACGTAAATGAAATTGAATTATAAAGCGAATCATAAACACCGAGACATAATTTAAGACGGTCGTTCTATTTATTCCAGCGCCTGAATGCCGCTTGTTTTCAAGAATTGCCTATATTCAGTTCTGCTGGCAGTAGTTGTAAGGTTTTATCACATCGATGCTGCAGCAGCGCATTTTACACGGGTGATTACTACAGATTAATCAACGCAAGAAAATCCTGAATCCGACCAACGCACTTTAGCCAGTCTTGCCAGACGCTTCATTCATCTGGATCGGAATTTTTCTGTCGATATCTCAAATCGCTTCAACTTGTCATACAGCGTTTTGCGCGGGATATTCAGGCTCTCGGCCGCTGCAACCACATTACCCTCCAGACGCCGCAGGCCATCCTCGATAATGGATTTTTCAAATGCGTCGACCTGCTCGGCAAGCGAACCCTCGCGCCGCACACCGGATGGCATCAACATGTCGTCGAGCAATCCCAGGACAAAGCGATCGGCAATATTGCGCAGTTCCCGCACATTGCCGGACCATTTCTGCGCCATCAATGCACGCAATAATTCGATCCCGATCAAGGGCGCAGTCTGGCCATAGCGTACCGCCCCCTGCAAAACGAAAAATTCGAATAACAGCGGGATATCCTCGCGCCGATCCCGCAGCGCGGGCAGGGTCATGCTGGCAACATTCAAGCGGTAGTAAAGGTCGGCCCTGAATTTGTTTTGCTCGGCCAGAATGCGCAGATCGTCCTTGGTCGCGGCAATCACTCGCAAATCGATCGGAATCACCTGGTTCGACCCCAGCCGCTCCACCTGCCTTTCCTGCAACACGCGCAACAGCTTGACCTGCAGCGAGAGCGGCATGCTTTCAATTTCATCCAGAAAAAGCGTACCCCCGCTAGCGTATTCAATCTTGCCGATGCGTTGCCGGTTGGCGCCGGTAAATGTCCCTTCTTCATGCCCGAACAGCTCGGATTCAAAAATGGATTCCGGCAAGGCGCCGCAATTAATCGCGACAAAGTGATGGTCTCTGCGATCGCTGAAGTCATGCAGGCAGCGTGCAATCAGTTCCTTGCCCGTGCCTGTTTCGCCCAGGATCATGATGTCTGCCGACTTTGCCGCCAGATTCAATACCGTTTGCCTGACCTTGGCAATGGCATTGCTGCGCCCGACAATGCGCGCCTCGATGCCCTCGCGGTTTTCCAGTTGGCGGCGCAGATCGATGTTTTCCAGTACCAGCCGCCGCTTATCCAGCGCGCGATAACTCACATCTACCAGCAGATCGGAGGAAAATGGTTTCTCGATGAAATCGTAGGCGCCTTGCCGCATTGCGCTCACCGCCATCGAGACATCGCCATGGCCGGTAACCAGAATGACAGGCAACAACGCATCTTGCGCGACCGCCATGCGCAACAATTCCAGGCCGTCGATACCGGGCAACTTCACGTCGCTGATCACAATGCCGGGAAACTCAGGTGATAAATATTCGAGCGCCTGCTCGGCAGTGGCGCACGGGATGACGGAAAGACCGGCCAATTCCAGCGCCTGCTTGGCCCCCTTCCTGACAATCGCATCGTCTTCCACCAACAAGACCTGCATGCCGTCAAAACTTCGCTCCTGCATCATGTTTCCCTCTTTTCGGCATCACACTCGGATACGCATGTCAGCCTGATGATAAATTCCGCACCGCCGCCCTCTTCTCTTGGCCGGTTTCGAACCGATAGCAGCCCGCCGGCGGTGCGAATGATCCCTGCGCTAATCGAAAGCCCCAGCCCCAAGCCTTGCTCCCTGGTGGTATAGAACGGATCGAATATCTTCTCGATCAGAGTCGCAGGAATTCCAGTTCCTGTATCGCAGATGTAGATTTCCAGGCAATCGGCATTTTTCACGATCTTGAGCTCGATTCGCTTGGTAGCGGATTCGGCCATCGCATCGATCGCGTTTGACAGAAGGTTGGTAAAAACCTGCTCCAGCCCGATCTCGCTACACAGTACTATGAGTGGCTGCTGCGGCCACGCGGCGCTCAGCTGTATCCGTTCTGCGGCAATTCTTGCATGCAGCAACAGCATCGTCTGTGCGAAGGCTTTCTGCACATGGGCTGGCCTTCTGGCATCGTCGCTACGCCGCGCAAATGCTTTCAGCTGCGAGGTAATGTAACCAAGCCGTTTAACCAGATCGGAGATGATGGAAAGATTTTCCAGCGCTTCCTCGGTGCGGCCCCGCGCAATGAATACCCGGGTATTGTCAGAAAAAGTTTGCAGTGCGGCCAGCGGCTGGTTCAGTTCATGGGTGACGCCCGCCGCCATCTGTCCGATCGCGGCCAGTTTCCCGCTTTGCACCAGTTCGGCTTGGGCACAGCGCAGCGTTTGTTCTGCGCGCTCGCGCTCGGCCACTTCGGCTTGCAGACGCTGATTGGCATCGAGCAAATCCGAAGTCCGTTGTCCAACCTTGATTTCCAGCTCATCGTAGGCACACTTGAGTGCTGCTTGCGCGGCCAGCCGTTCATGTATCCGCCTGCGGCGTTGCCTTGCATACAATACGCCGAGCAATACTACCGCCCAGGCAAGCGTCGCAGCGAGCGCCGCATTTCTGGCTACCGCGCGCACCGGAGCCAGATCGGACAACACGGTAATTTGCCATTCCAAAGGTGCAAGGCGACGCCCCACGGCAAGAAACTCGCCGCTAGGCGCTGCACGGTCATGCGCCGGGTGAGTCAGGGAAATGACCTTCGCCCCATCTGCAAATTGTTCCAGCACCGGATGGTCAACCGAGGGTAAGGCTTCATGCATGAATTGGCGCTGCTGGCTAATCGTTTTTCTGCGCGCATCCGACAACGGCACCAGGGTGGTAAATTTCAAACCGGGAAATGAGGACAGGATGATTACGCCATTGGAATCGGTCACCCATATCCGCTCGGTGGCGCCCGGCGCTCGCCATGACCGTTCGATCCAGTCAAGACTTACTTTTGCCGCCGCGACGCCGATGATGCGTCCGCCACGTCGAATCGGTTGGGAAATGAACAATCCGGCCTCGCCGGTCGATACGCCGATACCGTAGAAACGTCCGATCCCGCCGCGAATGGCTTGTTCAAAATACGGTCGGAACGCATAGTTCTGGCCAACATACGAAGTCGGCTCTCGCCAGTTGCTCGATGCGAACACGACGCCCTGAGGGTCCAGCACGTAGACGGCGAAGGCACCGACACGGGTATTGATATTCTCGAGATAGCCATTGACGCGCGCCACCTTTGCCGCGTCCTTGTGTTGCAGCAGATCGGCCACTTCAGCGCTTTGCGCCAGCGCCAGGGGAAGGAATTCATATTTACTCAGGATGCCGTCGAGAGTTGCCGCGTAAAACTCCGCACGCGGCGCCAGTATCCGATGCATATCATCCAGACTGCGGCGTTTCGCAAACCAGTAGGCAAAAACCACAACCGCGACCAGCAAGCCCAGTGCCAGCACTACCATGACCGAGTTTTTGAGATTGCGATGAGCGAACACTGGCTGAACTCCGCGTTTAAACCACACCTTGTGACAACATCGATGCACCCCCGGCATCGACTGGCGCGCCATCATACACCGCGGCAGGCAGGCGAATGGGACTCGGCAGCGCGAAAGTCGGAGCTTTCCACCGTTTCGTCAATGAAAATATACTGTCCAATGTATTTTTCAAATGGCAATAAAATAAAGCGGAAGAAGCAGTATTTTTTACTATACCCCTGCATAAATTGTAGAACTGAAGGTGCGGAAAGGCTAGTTTATTGGAAAATCCTTTCCGCAGCATCATCGTTCCGGATCAATAGAACGCCTCAATCCGCCGTTGTTGCCAGCATTTCATCCTGGCGATGGCGTTGCTGCTCTTCCATCACCAGCGTACCGAGTTCCCGCTTCAAGCGGTTGAACTCGGGGTCGCTCGGGTCGCGCGGGCGCGGCAGCGCGATCCGCACATCGCGCTTGATGGTACCGGGGCGATACGTCATGACGATGGTGCGGTCGGCCAGATAGATCGACTCTTCAATACTGTGAGTCACGAAAACGATGGTGGTGCCGAACTCTTTCCATATCTTCAGCAACTCATCCTGCAGGTTGCGGCGGGTCAATGCATCGAGCGCGCCGAACGGTTCATCCATCAGCATGATCGGGGAATCGAGCGCCAGCACCCGTGCGATGGCGACCCGTTGCCGCATGCCGCCGGACAAGTCCTTCGGAAAACGATCCCGGAATTCATGCAGGCTCAACATGTTCAGCAATAATTCGACCCGTTCCCGGATCGCAGACGCCGGACGTCCGGCGATTTCGAGACCGAACGCAATGTTTTGCTGAATCGTCATCCAGGGAAACAACGCATATTCCTGAAACACCATGCCGCGATCCGGGCCAGGCTTGGCGACGCGCACGTCACCGGCCCAGATGCCACCCGAGGTCGGATGTGAAAATCCGGCTATGGCGTTGAGCAGCGTCGATTTCCCGCAACCCGATGGGCCGAGCAAGCAAATGAATTCGCCGCCGGCAATCGTCAGATTGATATCCTTGAGCGCTACCACATCGCCGCCGTCGCCAGAAAATACCTTGTTGACCGCTTCAATTCTGATGGTTGTCATATTGTCTCCAGATTAGTTGTGTTCGAGTCCGCGATGCCACTTCAGCAAGTGGTTGTTCAACGCGTTCATTGCCATGTCGATCGCCAGGCCGAAGAAGCCGATGGTAAACATCCCGGCGATGATTTTGTCCGACCAGAAATACTCGCGGGCTTCCAGAATCCGAAATCCAAGGCCATTGTTGACGGCGATCATTTCCGCCACGATCACCACGATGAATGCGGTTCCCATGCCAATCCGGGCGCCAGTCAAAATATACGGCGTGGCGGCCGGCAGAATCACGCGCCGGAACATGGTCATTTGCCCGGCGCCAAGATTGCGCGCTGCCCGGATATAAATGCCATCGACATGACGCACACCGGCAATAGTGTTCATCAGGATCGGGAAGAAAGAGCCGATGCTGATTAGAAAGAACGCGGGAGGATTACCCAAGCCAAACCATAAAATCGCCAAAGGAATGTACGCAATCGGCGGAATCGGACGCAGCACCTGAATCAGCGGATCGAACAATTTGTAGATCGTTTTATTGGTCCCCATCAACAGCCCGAGCGGCAGCGCCAGCACCGCGCCGATCAGGAATCCGCCAATCACGCGCGACATGCTGGCATAAGCGTCGTGCAGCAATTCGCCGGACAGCAGCCACAGCGCGTAATTCCCCAGTTCCGGGGCGTAGGCTTCTGTTGGCGCCAGATATTCGCCCCACTTGCGCACCACCGCCAGCGGCGACGGCACGATCTGGGGATTGATCAATCCGAAAAACGACAGCGCCTGCCACAGCGCCAGCGCAATCAGCGGCACGATCGCGCCGTGCAGCAACTTCTTGAGGAAAGAGAGATTCATGCCGGCTCCCGACTCAGTTTTTAACTGTTTTCTTGGCGCTGCCCAGCAAATCGAGCTTGACCCAATCGAGCGCTGCCGGAGGGCTTGACATCTTGCCGATGCCGTATTTCACCATGTAATCGGTGGTCAGTTGCACGTGATTGATGGAAATATCTTCAGTAAACGAGGCATTCTCCATCGCGTCGCGATAATCCTCGCTGCTGACCTGATTCCTGAACATCGATGCACGGACATACGTCTCGGCCGCTATCGGATCGCTGATGAAATGGCGTGTGGCCGCCACAAAGCACTGCATGAAACGTGCTGCCACGTCAGGTCGTTCCTTGTACATTTTTTCCGTCATCACCAGCGCCCGCACCGGCTCGCCCAGCGGAGTGTCATACGGACGCATGATTTCCGCGCCATATTTTTTATTCAGCGCCTGGGTCGAATAGGGCTCGGACTGGCTCATCGCATCGATGTTTTTCGTCATCAGGGCCTGGTTCAGGTCCGGATATCCCATGTACATGATCTGAACATCCTTGCCCGGCTTATCCGACCATGTCAGATGGTTTTTTGCCAGCTCGGTAAACAGCAGAATTTCCTGCGGACCACCTCTGGTGACACCGACTTTTTTGCCTTTAAGTTCGGCAATACTGCGGATATTCAGGTCCGGGCGTCCGACGATGCGTACACCGCCTTTCGCAAACCCGCCTACCAGATACACCTTGACCCCGCTGGCCCGGCCTGATATTGCCGCTTCCAGCGCACTGGCCGATACATCGATTTCACCCGCGATGATCGCTGGGACGATATCGAGCCCCTTGGAAAATACCCGTTCTTCAATTTTCAGGTTGTACTTGGGTGCAATTTCTTTCATGTAGGCGACCGCACCGTAGTGGGCGAATTTCAGATTGCCCAGACGGACCAGGTCAGCGGCATTCGCTACCAGCGGAAATCCGGCCACCGCGACCAGTGCAGCCAGAGTATGTGTGGCGAGGAATGTCTTGATATGGTGTTTTGAATTCATTGTCTTCTCCTGTTTTGGATTTATCGTATGCGTTGTATTTCGGGCGCACGGCAGCAATACCCTGCCACCTGTAACAGCATCTTTCATGCCAGCTTCCAAAAACTGCAGGACACTTGCCTAACACCATGAATAAAAAGGAATATTTATAAAAATTTCAAAGCTTGGAAAACAGGAATTTTCTGGCTTTCCGCACTAGGCAAGCAATCCGAGGCTGGATTTCCGCACAGATATTGCGGCGCCATGCAGGCAGCAATAGTTTTTGGGAATGCGCCGCCACCGGCACTGAACGCCGGTCCAGGCAGGTCCACACGGGTCCACGCAGGTCCACGCAGGTCCAATCTCTTGCTAATTTTTGGGACTATCGCTAAAAACAGCAGGCGTTAATATTGCGGTGCAGAAATAATAGAGGGCAGGATGGTGCAAGGGGAAAATGAGCGCACCGGTCGTTTCGAATCAAAACGCCGGAGGCGGTACAGCGGGGGGGGGATTTACTTATAAATTACTTGCGTTTGACGTAGTACTCAAACTCCCTATCGTGTTCTTCATGCGACAACAATTCATTACCGGTCTGTTTCGAAAACGCCTGAAAATCCCGCACCGAACCAGGGTCTGTTGCCAGCACGTGCAATATTTGCCCGCTCAACATTTCAGATAACGCTTTTTTGGTCTTCAGAATAGGCAGAGGGCAATTGAGACCGCGTGCATCTATCTCTTTATTAAATTGCATGATTTCTATCCGTGGATAATTTAGTCGTTAAATAATACGCCAAATTTCACGAAAAACGCATTTTCATGGTGCGTCGCAGCAAAATAATCTTCAATCGTGATCTTTGCCTGCAATAAACCGGTGCAAAATCATGGAGAGTTAATGTTAATGCGATTAAAAACAACTCATTGCGTTCAATCTGGTGCATGAACGCAGCTGCGCCGATCGGCATGAAATCGATGATCGGCGCAGCGCCACAGACCGGGCAAAACCTCAAATCAGGCAAAGCCGGCTAGCCGTAACAATCCTCAGGTGCGCTCGCCGACCCAAGCCGCAACGCCGTCCAACGCTTGCGCCAGACCGCTCGGATCGGTGCCGCCGGCTTGCGCCATGTCGGCGCGACCGCCGCCTTTGCCGCCGACCTGTTGCGCGACAAAATTCACCAGTTCGCCGGCTTTGACTTTTGCAGTCGCGTCGGCAGTCACGCCAGCGATCAGGCTGACCTTGCCGTCATTGACGGCGGCCAGCACGATGGCAGCGGTTTTCAGTTTGTCTTTGAGCTTATCCATAGTTTCGCGCAGCGTCGCCACATCGGCGCCATCGAGCGTTGCAGCCAGCACCTTGATGCCATTCACAACTACCGCTTGCTTGAGCAATTCATCGCCCTGACCGGAAGCGAGTTTTGATTTCAGCGCGGCGACTTCTTTTTCCAGCGTCTTGATGGTGTCCTGCACTTGCATAATGCGCTGCGTCAATTCTTCCGGTTGCGCTTTCAGTGCGGCCGCAGCGTCCTGCACCCGGCGGCTCAGGGTCTGCACCAGCGCCAGCGCGCCTTCGCCGGTGACGGCTTCGACGCGGCGGATACCGGCCGCGACGCCGCCTTCGGCGACGATCTTGAACAGGCCGATGTCGCCGGTGCGCGATACATGGGTGCCGCCGCACAATTCACGCGAGGAGCCGATGTCCAGCACCCGCACTTCGTCGCCGTATTTCTCGCCGAACAGCGCCATCGCGCCGTGCTTGACCGCGTCGTCATACGACATCACTTGCGATTGGGTCGCGACATTGGCGAGAATTTCGCGATTGACGATGTCTTCGACGCGACCGATCTCGTCAGCCGTCATCGGTGCGTTATGGCTGAAATCGAAGCGGGTCTTGTCGGCGTCGACCAGCGAACCTTTTTGCGCCACATGGCTGCCCAGCACTTCGCGCAACGCCTTGTGCATCAAATGCGTGGCCGAATGGTTGCGCATGCTGTGTGCGCGCACAGCCGCATCGACCTGCGCATTGAGCGTATCGCCAACAGCCAGCACGCCTTTGCTCAGAATGCCATGATGTCCAAAAACGTTAGCCTGAATCTTTTGAGTATCTTCCACTTCAAAGCTCGCCGTATCCGCGCCATAGACCGATTCCAGCACGCCGGAGTCGCCCGCCTGGCCACCCGATTCCGCATAGAACGGCGTGCTATCGAGCACCACAATCGCATGTTGGCCTGCCGTAATCGACAGTACTGCAGTGCCGTCCACATACAGCGCAACGACTTTTCCGGCCTGGGTCAAACGGTCGTAACCGACGAATTGGGTCTTGTCGCCGCTGTATTCGATGCCAGCCGCCATCTTGAATTTGCCGGCGGCGCGCGCGGTTGACTTCTGGCGCGCCATCGCAGCATCGAAACCTGCCTCGTCGAGCGTGATATTGCGTTCGCGGCAGATGTCGGCGGTCAAGTCGAGCGGGAAGCCGAAAGTGTCATACAAGGCGAAGGCGGTATCGCCATCGAGCTTCTTGCTGTTCTTGGCCAGCGCGGTTTCCAGCAGTTTCATCCCGTGTTCCAGCGTTTCGCCGAAGCGTTCTTCTTCCTGTTGCAATACCTGCTCGACGCGGGATGCGGCCTCGGTCAGTTCCGGATAGGCATTGCCCATCACGCCCACCAAATCCTTGACCAGCTTGAAGAAGAACGGTTTGGTCTGACCCAGCTTGTGACCGTGGCGCAACGCGCGGCGCACGATGCGGCGCAGCACATAGCCGCGCCCCTCATTGCCGGGAATGATGCCATCGACGACCAGGAAGGAACAGGCGCGGATATGATCGGCAATCACTTTGAGCGAATTGTCGGTCAGGTCCATGCAGCCGGTTTCACGCGCCGCAGCGATGATCAGCGTCTGGAAGCTGTCGATGTCGTAATTGGAATGCACATGTTGCAGCACTGCGGTGATGCGCTCCAGCCCCATGCCGGTGTCGATACAAGGTTTTGGCAACGGATGCAGCACGCCCTTCTCGTCCTTGTTGAACTGCATGAAGACCAGATTCCATATCTCGATGTAACGGTCGCCATCTTCTTCGGCGCTGCCGGGAGGGCCGCCCCAGATTTCGGCGCCGTGATCATAAAAAATCTCGCTGCACGGCCCGCATGGGCCGGTTTCCGCCATCTGCCAGAAGTTGTCCGACGCGTAGCGTGCGCCCTTGTTGTCGCCGATGCGAATGATGCGCTCGGCTGGCACGCCGATTTCCTTTTCCCAGATCGCATACGCTTCGTCGTCCTCGAAATAGACGGTCACCCACAGCTTTTCTTTCGGCATCTTATAGACCGAAGTCAGCAATTCCCATGCGTAATGGATCGCGTCGCGCTTGAAGTAATCGCCGAACGAGAAATTGCCCAGCATCTCGAAAAAAGTATGGTGGCGTGCGGTGTAGCCGACGTTTTCCAGATCGTTGTGCTTGCCGCCGGCACGCAGGCTGCGCTGCGCAGTCGTGGCGCGGGTGTAATTGCGCTTGTCCTGGCCCAGAAACACGTCCTTGAATTGCACCATGCCGGAGTTGGTAAACAACAAGGTCGGGTCGTTGCCGGGAATCAGGCTCGATGAGCGCACCACCGTATGGCCCTTGGATTCGTAAAACTGGAGAAATTTATCGCGGATTTCGGACGAGTTCATGTGCTTTGGCTAAAAATAAGAATGCGTTATAAAAAATGCTTTGCAAGAAAAACGATTATACGTGATGGGTAAATGGCATTTACCCGCCACTTACCGTCCATTAAGCGGCTATAAATTGGCTATAAATTGGCTATTTGTCAGCAATTACGTCGCCGCCGCACCCGGCGAAAAATCAGCGCCGATCAGGTCGATGCGGTCAGTGCAAAATCCGTCCACGCCCCAGGACAGAATTTCCGTGGCCCGCGCCGGGTCGTTGACGGTATAACAAAAAAGGCCATAACCCGCCGCTTTTACCTGCTGCGCCAGTGTGCGCGACAGATTTTGATGATTGGTGTGCAGCGCCACTGCCGCCAACGCAAGCAATCGTGCGCGCCAGTCGGGCGGGATTACATCCACCAGATAGCCACGTGGAATTTCAGGTGCAGCGGCCCGGGCCGCCATCAATGCCTCGAAAGAAAATGAAGAAAACAAGGGCAAAGCGCGCGGAGCGACACTTGGAGTCGCAATTTCAGCGGCGATTTCGTCGGCAAACAGTTGCCGCGTCAGCGCCGCCGTCACGCGCCCGGTTGCGACCTCGAAACCAGCGGCCGGCTTGAGTTCGACATTCATCCAGATCCGATGCGCCCGGCAGAACGCCGCCACCTGCGCATAACGCGGCACCGGTTCGCCGGCAAATGCGCTGCCAAACCAGCTACCGGCGTCCAACGCAGCCAGTTCCGCCGCACTAGACTCCGGCACGCTGCCGACACCGCTGACGGTGCGGCCGAATTGCTCATCATGCATCAGCACCGGAATCCCGTCCCGGCTCAACATCACATCGAACTCGACCGCATGAAAGCCGTGTGCCAGGCCGCAACGCATCGCCGCCAGCGTGTTTTCGGGAGCCAGCGCGCCGCCGCCACGATGGGCGACGATTTTCGGATAGGGCCACAGAGTTTTAAGCATGACGGTAATATACCAATCATTGATACCAGCCAGCCGCCCATCATGAGCCAAACTCTGCGTGTGATCTCCATCGTCGTGTTCATCGTCATTCCGCTGCTGGTGCTGGCGGTCGGTCAGGCCGGACTGCTTGGCGGCAAGCAGCCGGCCGATCTGGGACTGCACAACGGACAGCTAAAAGCGCCGCGGGCTGACGCCTGGAACAGCGTTTCCAGCCAAGCCGCGCTGCATCCGCACACCGATTATCACGTGATCGCCCCGCTCGCTTATGGCGGCGACGGCAAAGCGGCTTTCGCCAGGCTGACCGCCATCGTGCGCGGCATGCGCGGCGCCACCGTCATCAGCGCCGAACCCGGCTATCTGTACGCACAATTTCAGACCCCGCTTATGAAATATATCGACGATGTCGAATTTGCACTCGACGAACCAGCCGGCGTGATCCAGATGCGCTCGGCATCGCGCTTGGGGCGCAAGGATTTCGGCGTCAACCGCAAGCGACTGGAAACAATTCGAAGCGCATTTGCAGCACAGTGACAGGCGTTCCGGACTAACTTGGCGTTAAAAAAATACTGGATTACGTATTTTTAATATCCGCAATGAATACATGCAGGAAATGCTGCATTTATCGCCATACTCCCAATAAAACTGTATGAACTAAGTCCGGCGCCAGCGCTGTTGATTGAAACAGCGCGCGTTAATCCGTAGCAATGCTATGGCGGGCTGATTTGAACCAGCACAATGAATTTGTTGTTACGCACAAACCAATCATCCCCCGCTTGAAATCGATCCGGGTTTGCACTAATTTCAACTAATTGTTGCGCAAGCAGGAACGAACAAGAAGAACACCATGACTAATCTAGCTCACCCCGCTCAGCAGGCAATCCACTGCCTATTCGAGTGGGTGGGCAAAATCAGCCAAATTTGCATATTTGCAATGTCCAGGAATGCTCCCAATCAATTTTGAATAACAATCAGAAAGAACTTGGCATGAAAAGCACCTATTTTATTGTTCCCACCGCACTCCTCCTGGCTGCCGGCTTCTCTCTTGCACAAGAAAATGATGCAAAAAATGACGTAAAAAATGACGCAAAATCAGCCAGCAAGCAGGCAAAGGCCGAACCCCATATGCAAAAAGTGCTCGATGCGCTGGCAGCGCTTGGCGCAAAACCGCTTGAAACCTTAACCCCCGAAGAAGCGCGCAAACAGCCCACGCCGGCGGATGCGGTCAAGAAAGTATTGCAGGATCAAGGAAAAAGCACAGACCCCGAACCTGGCGTGCGCGTGACAGACATGACGATTGCGGGGCCAGCCGGCGAAATTCCGATTCACGTCTACACCCCGCAAGGAAAAGGACCGTTTCCGGTCATGCTGTACTACCACGGCGGCGGCTTTGTCATCGCAGACACGAAAACGTATGATGCCTCGCCGCGTGCCTTGGCCAAAGGCGCACAAGCCATCATGGTGGCGGTGGACTATCACCTGGCGCCCGAGCATAAATTTCCAGCCGCGCCCAACGATGCCTACGCCGCCTACACCTGGGTGCTGGAACATGCAAAAGAAATCAATGGCGATCCAAAGCGTGTTGCGGTAGGCGGCGAAAGCGCCGGCGGCAACTTGGCGGCAGTGGTGTCGCTGATGGCGCGGGACAAACAGGCGCCTTTGCCGGTGCATCAATTGCTGGTCTATCCAGTCGTTAATAACGGCTTCAATACCCCGTCGTATCAGGAAAATGCCGAAGCCAAACCGCTCAATAAGGCCACGATGCAGTGGTTCTTCAAGCACTACTCCAGCAAGGAGGAGGACGGCGACAATCCATACGCATTGCCGATGAAAGCAAAATCCTTGAAAGGGCTGCCTTCGGCTACGGTGATTGCCGCTGAAATCGACCCGCTACGATCGGAGGGAAAGAGCTATGCCGACCGATTGAAGAAAGACGGCGTAAAGGTTACGTATAAAGAATATACCGGCGTGACGCACGAGTTCTTTGGCATGGGAGCCGTCGTGCCGAAAGCAAAAGCAGCGGAAAAAATGGCGGCGGACGCACTGAAGAAGGCTTTTTCGAGCGCGCGTTAGTTATTGACTAATATGACTAATGATCATTGCGCGCCGCAGCCAAAAAACTTGCGGCGGCCATAAAAACGCGCAACGCCCGCACGATAATCCCATCGAAACAGCGCTGAATCAGTTAAAAGAAGATCTCGTAGCCGAGCTTCATGATCAGCGTCGTCACCAGCACCAGGAACAATACCCGTACAAATCCGGCGCCCTTGTGCAGCGCCAGCCAGGTGCCGGAAACCGCGCCGAAGATGTTGGCTGCCGCCATCGGCAGCGCGACCTGCCACAACACATAACCGGCCGGCACGAAGAAAGCCAGCGCGGCGGCGTTAGTCGCCAGATTGACGAATTTGGATGCAGCCGATGCATTCAGGAAATCGAACGCAAAAAAGCGAATGAACAGGAAGATCAAAAAACTGCCGGTGCCGGGGCCGAACAAGCCGTCGTAAAAACCGATCGCGCCGCCGATCAGCACCGCAATAATCTTTTCGCGCCGGCCGACCTGCACCGGCTTGTGAATGGCGCCGAAATCCTTCTTCCACAGCGTATAAATTGCGATCACCACCAGCAGCAAGAACACCACCGGTTTCAGCAACGATTTCGGCACCATCGACACCGTCGCCGCTCCGGCGAACGCCATCACGAACGCGCTGGCCGCAGCCGGCAACACCAGCGTCCAGGCGATGCGCACCCGCTTGAAATACGAGCGCGCGGCGAAAAAAGTACCCGCAATCGCCGCCACCTTATTGGTGCCGAACAAAGCCGCCGGCACGGTAGTCGGCATGAAATTGAACAGCGCAGGAATCTGGATCAAGCCGCCGCCGCCGACTGCCGCATCGATCAGGCCGGCGAAAAAGGCGAACAGGCACAGCAATAGTATTTCAGTCATCGGATGGCAGGCTTGGAAGCAAAATGGCGATTCGGCGCGGTTCGGTGCAACCGGGCCAATCAAAGTCCATCAGTCTAACGTCTGGCGCGGCCGCCTGTTGCACTATTGCATCAGCCACACTAGCCGCCTGCCTGTCAGCCTCTACGGTAGAATGCTTTCAACCAATATCAATCCAACACCTCATCAAAGAACACACATGAGCACCGACATCAAAAAAGGCAATGGCCAAGCCGCCACAACACTTCCAGCCACCTCCAACTTCCTGCGCGCCATCGTCGAGGCCGACCTCCAGGCCGGCACCTACGAGCGCCCCGGTTTGCCGAACGTAATCACCCGTTTCCCGCCCGAGCCGAACGGTTACCTGCACATCGGCCATGCCAAATCGATCTGCCTGAATTTCGGCCTGGCGCGCGATTACAACGGGCGCTGCCACCTGCGATTCGACGACACCAACCCGGCCAAGGAAGATCAGGAATACGTCGACACCATCATCGACAGCGTCAAGTGGCTCGGCTTCAGCTGGGAACAGGACGGCATCGAACATTTGCACTACGCCAGCGACTACTTCGACCAGCTCTACAACATGGCCGAATACCTGATCAACAGCGGCCACGCCTATGTCGACAGCCAAAGCGCCGAAGACATGGCGGCCAATCGCGGCGACTTCAACCAGCCCGGCATCGACTCGCCGTTCCGCGCGCGCCCGGCCGCCGAATCGCTGGACCTGTTCCGCCGCATGAAGGCAGGCGAATTCAAGGATGGCGAACACATCCTGCGCGCCAAGATCGACATGGCCTCGCCCAACATGAACCTGCGCGACCCGGCCATCTACCGCATCCGCCACGCGCACCATCACCGCACCGGCGACACCTGGTGCATCTACCCGATGTACGATTTCACGCATCCGTTGTCGGATGCGATTGAACACATCACGCATTCGGTCTGCACGCTGGAATTCCAGGATCACCGCCCGTTCTACGACTGGATCATAGAGCGCTGCGCCGAAGGCGGCTTCTTCCAGCAGCCGGTGCCGCACCAGTACGAATTTGCGCGCCTGAACCTGACTTATGCGATCACCAGCAAACGCAAACTGTTGCAACTAGTCGAAGAAGGCATCGTCGATGGCTGGGACGATCCACGCATGCCGACCATCGTCGGCATCCGCCGCCGCGGCTACACGCCGGAATCGATCCAACTGTTCTGCGAACGCATTGGCGTCACCAAATCCGACGGCTGGATCGACATGAGCACGCTCGAAGGCTGCCTGCGCGAAGACCTGGACCCGAAAGCGCCGCGCGCCGCCGCCGTATTGCGCCCGCTAAAACTGATCATCGACAATTTCCCCGAACAATTGCGCGACGCCTGCACCTCCCCGATCCACCCGCACTACCCGGAACGCGGCCTGCGCCACTTCAACATCAGCCGTGAACTCTGGATCGAGCAGGACGACTTCATGCAAGAGCCGAGCAAAGGCTATTTCCGCCTCTATCCGCCGGTCGGCGACAAGGCCGGCAACAAAGTACGGCTGCGCTACGGCTATGTAATCGAATGCACCGGTTGCGACAAAGACGCCGACGGCAATGTAATCGCGGTGCATTGCAACTACTTCCCCGACAGTAAAAGCGGCACTGAAGGCAGCGCCAATTACAAAGTCAAAGGCAACATCCACTGGGTCAGCAGCCACGAAGCGCTGCAAGCCGAAGTGCGCCTGTACGACCGCCTGTTCAACGACCCACAGCCCGACGCCGGCGGCAAGGATTTCAAACTGGCCCTGAACCCAAACGCCAAGGAAGTGGTGCTGGCCTACCTGGAACCCAGCCTGGCCGCCGCCATGCCGGAAGACCGCTATCAGTTCGAGCGGCAAGGTTATTTTGTGGTGGATCGGGTGGATTCGGTGGCGGGGAAACCGGTGTTTAATCGGGTGGTGACTTTGAAGGATAGTTGGGGGAAGTAGAAGTTTCGCTGCTTGCTTCACTTATATAACCCATAGAAGCTTGGGCTGCAAAGCCCAGCTTTTTTAACGATTACTATCGATTCTGAATGCTGGGCTTTGTAGCCCAACCTACCGATTTATTGCAATATCAAACCTGACCCGCCACTTTTTGCAAAGGAAATTTTAATGGAAGTTAAGCATCAGGTCTTCGTATCTTCGACATATCGAGATCTCGTTGAGGAACGAAAATCCGTAATTCATGCGTTATTGGAACTTGATTGCATCCCAGCTGGCATGGAGTTATTTCCCGCCACAGACGAAGATGCATGGACTTTGATAAAAGACGTTATCGACGGCTGCGATTACTATGTTTTGATCCTCGCTGGCAAGTATGGATCTACCAACGTGGACGGTGTTGGCTACACTGAAATGGAGTTCAATTATGCAGTCAGTATCAGCAAACCTATAATCGCATTCCTTCATCAGAATCCAGAGAATCTTACTGCAGCCAATTTTGAAAAAACTGAAGCACTGCAGGTTAAGTTAAATGCTTTTCGCGAGAAAGCGAAGGAAAAGCACTGCAAGTTCTGGCTCACGCCGGAGGATCTTGGAGGAAAAGTCTCTCGGAGTCTTGTCCAACTTAGAAAGCGACATCCGTCATCTGGATGGATTCCAGGAAAATACGCTGCAACGGACGCAATGCTTCAAGAACTTCAAGACCTACGAGCAAAGTTCGCACAGAATCAAATCGACGCACTCCTTGGAACAAGCACTGCTCCGCAAGGATCAGAACAACTCGCGCAGGGTAACGATACTCTGCAAGTCCAGATGAACCTGAGTACTGACGACAAAGGTACCAAGAAGCGAATGACTCTAGTGTCTACCTGGGACACTCTGTTCTCGTACTGCGGCCCATCGATGATGAGTGAATGTACTGACGAAGAATTGATGAACCGTGTTCGCCTGTGCTTTAATCACCAAATAAATCCTCCCGCGATTCAACCCTTTAATTCGCTAAGAAGTATGGTTATGCCATACGTATTCGAAGACCGTATCAGAGTGCAACTACAAGCGCTTGGTCTTATCGTGCCGGGGATGAAGAAACGCGCGATTGCAGATAACGCGAGATACTGGAGGCTAACGCCCTATGGCGAAAAATACCTTCTGGGAATCAAAGCTGAACGAAGGCCTGCATAAAACGTAAGGCCATAAAGGCCGTAAGTTGCACACCGTCACGTAGGGCGTCAATAGCGAAGCGTATTGCGCCGCATATGATTCGTGCCATACGGCGCAATACGCTTCGCTATTGACGCCCTACAATTGCACCTTACTAAATTAAATCGTTACCAGCCCAACACTCAAGATCAACTCCACTTCAATAACTGAATAAATCAAGATGTCCCAACCTCACGTAATCGTCATAGGCGGTCCCAACGGTGCAGGTAAATCCACCATTGCACCGCTGGTCCTGCGTGACTATCTGGCGATTCCGGATTTTGTGAATGCGGATCAAATCGCTGCCGGGCTTTCCGCTTTTAATCCGGAAGCCGCTGCGTTTGAAGCGGGACGCATCATGTTGCGTCGCTTGCATGAATTGGCTGGCTCGGGCAAGAGTTTTGCGTTTGAATCTACCTTGTCCAGTCGTACCTTTTCGGCTTTCTGACTAAACTGAAAGCGCAAGGCTATCGGGTTGATCTTTGCTATGTCTGGCTCAATACTGTGAGGCTGGCGCAAGAACGGGTTGCGCTGCGCGTGCGGATGGGCGGGCATGATATTCCGCCCGATGTGATCGAACGACGCTATGCGCGTAGCGTGCAAAATTTTCGCTCGCTGTATTTGCCGATTGCGGACGAATGGAGCGTATTCGACAATTCTGAACCTGCTAACCCGCAGTTAATTGCGGCAGGTGCGATTGGCGTGCCGGATACAATTTACGAGGAGGCATCATGGAACAAGATTCAATCGATTTAAATCAGCAGCCCGACCCTATTGCTGAGAAATTGCGTGACACCGCCACACTGGAAAAATTCGTCAAACAAGCGGTGTTTGAGGCGGTAGACAAGGCCCAACGCTTGGGATTTTTACCCACGCCGGCACAATCCGGGACAGAAAAACAGCGTCCCTAGCATGCATAATCTGCATTTCTTTCGCATTCTGCGCCTGCAATATACTTAATACGGTATTTTTCAACTCATATTGAATTCATGCGGCAAGTCGATGTTTTTATCGCATACCCCATGTATTTCTTAAATCCTACAAGCGTAGCTAGCGTTGTTTCACAGCAAGTGCAGGCGAATAACTGCAGCTGACTCGACATCAAGCAAGAAACCTTGCATTAGCCATCAACATTGCAAATACGATAATCTTATAATCAAGCGTGTCCGCTTCGAAGGCGCGTGATTCGGTGCCCGCTGTCGGCATCGGTTTTATCTGGATAAATCGTGTTCTGCCCCCGGTATCCGAGTTGACGGAGTCAATCAAGATGCGTGATGCGCTTTTTGCCATTTGCCTGCTGTTGAGTCTGGCCGCGCACTCTGTGCATGCGCAGGAGCTTTCCGTACTGGCTGGGGGATTGAAACAGCAGCATACGGATGAACATACCTATGCCTGGTCGCTGGACTACCAACACCGGCTCGGCAATCATGCGGCGCTGGGCCTGACCTATCTGAACGAGGGCCACCCGGCCAACCATCACCGCGACGGTTTCGGCGCCCAGATTTGGGCGCGCACCAACGCGCTGCAGCCGGGGCTCTCGGTTGCCGCCGGGATCGGTCCTTATTTTTACTTCGACACCACTTCCATCAACAGCGCCGATCACCTCAACGAGCACGGCTGGGGCATGCTGGCCAGCCTGGCAGCGACCTGGCAGACGCAACAGCGCTGGTTCGTGCAGTTGCGCGCCAACCGGGTTATTGTGCCCGCCGGCATCGACACTTCTTCCGTGCTACTCGGTGTCGGCTACCGTCTTGATGACTATGACTCGCCGGTGCCGGATGCGCAGAGCGCCATGTCGTCGTCAAACCGGTCGGCCATCGGCCACGAACTGACGCTGTCGGCGGGGCAAACCATAGTCAACAGCTTCCACTCTGAAGATGCGACGGCCACCAGTCTGGAATACCGGCGCGGACTTGGCCGCAATCTGGACTGGACGTTCACCTGGCTGAACGAAAACGATGCTCACCTGCTGCGCCGCCAAGGCGTAGCCACGCAACTTTGGCTGGTACGCCCGCTGAACGAACGGCTTGCGCTGGGAGTTGGTGCCGGGCCTTACCTCGCCTTCGACCGGGGGCAGGACCAGCGCAACGTCGAAGACGAGCGCAAGCGATTGACAGGCTTGCTCTCGATAGGCGCGCGTTACCGCTTGAGTCAGGACTTCCTGCTGCGATTTTCATGGAACCGCGTCCTTACCGACTACCACCGCGACACCGACGTGCTGCTGATCGGTGTCGGGTTTGCATTCTAGGAGCCTGGAGGCCGCCAGCCGTTGTATGGTGCACACGGCGGAGCCGACGCTGAACACTTTTGCAAAAACTTGATCGGTCTTAAGGCAATCGCTCGGCGCAATAAATAGGATGACGTATTACTTTTCCGGAATTTATTATGTCAATCCAAGCAAGCCCTGAAGTTTATCAATTCGATGTACGCGGCGTTTCCAAACGCTTGCGCCATGCGGCCATTTTTGGTGCACTGGAATCGTTGGAGCAAGGCGATGTGATGCGCTTTGTCAACGATCATGATCCGCTGCCATTGTTGAGCCAGATTCAGCAGCGCTACGATGGCCAGGTTCGCCATGAATATGTGCAAAATGGCCCGGATGCCGTGGTGATTGATTTCACTATCCACCCAAAACAGCCGGCAGCAGCCGCGTCTGATACGCATAATGCCGATGATGCGCCGCAAGCGGGCGGATGCGGCGGTGGTGGCGGCGGTTGTGGCTGCAAGGGTTCCTGATCTGCAATGCCATCGTTGCTGCCATGGCAGCAACGATGGCGCCATTCCCAATCCAGTAATTTTCTGTTGAAAACATACTGGTTATTGTATTTTTTAAGAGCCAATTAAATAAAGCGGATATTGATGCAATATTGCATATACTCCAGAATATTTAAATAACTTGGCAATCCTTCAGACTGCGTGTTGGGCTTCGCAAGCGCAGCGCCAACCTCCGGGTCCAGCCACTTACCTCCAAGGCAAAAGATCCAGTTCCGCCTGCGGCAATCGCCATTTTTGATCGTATTCAATTTTCGCCAGATACAGCCCATCGGGCATGAAGGTTGGCGCTGCATACTTCCGATCGCGCCCTTCCAGCACTTCTTTTAGCCAGTCGGATGGCTTTTTACCGATACCAATGAATATCAGCGACCCGACGATATTTCTAACCATGTGATGTAAAAAGGCATTGGCACGCAAGGTAATTACGATCAGATTGCCGTTGCGCACAATATCGATCGCATGCATCGTCCGCACCGGAGATTTTGCCTGGCACTGCGAGGCCCGGAACGCGGAGAAATCATGTACGCCAATCAGCGCTTGGGCTGCAATACGCATGTTGTTTTCATCCAGCGCACGAAATACCCAGCCGACTTTTCCGGTCAGCAGTGGCGACCTGACCGGATGGTTATAGATGACGTAATGATAAGTGCGCGCGCTCGCGCTAAAGCGCGCATGGAATTTATCAGCTACGTGGCCGGATGCGTGGTCAGCCGCATGATCAACCGCATCGTCATCGTGCTTGACTTCGCAGGCCCAGCGCACTGCAATCGATGGCGGTAAAAATGCATTTACGCCGCGCACCCAGGAAGCTGTTTCCCGGCTTATATCGGTATCAAAATGCACTACTTGTTCTATTGCGTGGACACCTGCATCGGTGCGGCCGGCGCACACGGTTGCCATCTCGCGCCGGGTGAATTTACCGAGTCCGGATTCCAGCACATCCTGAACTGTCCTGCCATCCGGCTGGGTTTGCCAGCCAGACCAGGGCGAACCGTCGTACTCAATACCGAGGGCAATGCGCTTCAATTCAGATCCATTCAATATCAAAAAAATAAAACGGGCGTCAGCAAAACGCTGCGCCCGCCCTTTGCAACATAAGTAATCAGACCAGTTCGGCCAGCATGATTTTGGCTTTCTCGATTTGCGCCGCTGTGCCATCCATCAACACCTCATCGAGCAATTCGCGAGCACCTTCCTTGTCGCCAATTTCCTGGTAAGCAACTGCCAGGTCGAGTTTTGTCGACATTTCAACATCTCCAAAAACCACATCGGATTGCAGCCCTTGATCTAATTCACCTGGAGTAGACGCGCTTGGCTGCTCGACTGGATCAAAATCCAGATCAAATCCAGATAAATCGAACTCTAGCCCTGGTGTTGCCGGCTCGACAGAAGCTTCCGTTTCAGGTTCAGTTTCAATTTCGGCGTTAGTTTCAGTTTCAGTTTCAGTTTCAGTTTCAGTTTCAGTTTCAGTTTCAGTTTCAGTTTCAGTTTCAGTTTCAGCATCCATTACAGGCAAAGCGGCATGAGCCGCATCCGCCAATGGTAGCTGCGAATCCTGCCCGGCATCTGCTTTGTCAGTTGCTGTGCTTCCCAGGAAATCAAAATCGACTTCATCCAAATCGAACTTGGGAAAAGTGGAATTAGGTGCGGCCTCCACTTCCTTTTCCGGCATGACGGGTTCAGCCAGGGAATCAGTTACAAAATCAATGCTGCTATCGTCAGGTTCGTTATCCTTGGTCGCGGCTGCATCGAATTCCGATGTAGAGTCGGCAATCTCGCCCAAATCAAAATCAAGTCCATTGGAAATCGAATTCTCTGCCTCGGCAATATAATCAGGAACCGGATCAATCGATGCGGCAGAATCAAGCTTGGGTCCAATTACCGGTACCGGTTCGATAGCTTCGAATGCAAACTCCGCCGAATCAACGTTGGCATGCGATTGCGAATTGCCCAGCAGAGCTTCAGGATCAAGTTCTTCCAGGGGCAAGGTTGGCGCACCCAATGCAACGGCCTTGGCAGCGACTTCTTCAGGAAGCGCGCCACCCGCATATAAAGGATTATTCGGGTCCAGCGCCGCACCAAGCCGGGCAGCCTGATGCCACTCATCGGTTTCCCCCTTTGTCATTCCATACAGTTCGCTGGCAAGCATCTCAAAAGAGCGTAAATCCTTGCGATTCGCATAAATTTCAAGCAACTTCAGGCGTACCGGATGGCGGTCCGGTTGCGTCCTCAACGCCTCTTTCAAAATTTCTTCAGCCTGAGCATCGCGCCCATAGGCAATGTACACATCTGCTTCAGCGACCGGATCGACTTCATTGGCGTCGAGTTGGCTGGCTGACGGTGCAAAACTGGAATTGAAGACGCTATTGTTGGTATCCACGCTTTGGCCGCCGGTCGAGCCAAAAAGTGAATTCGTTTGCAGACTCGATGCGGCAAACGTGCTGTCGTCGAATTTATTGTGCGGTTTCTTTCTGCGGCGATTACTGTAGATACCAAAGGCGCCCAGAATGGCGATCAGAATACCGGCGCCAGGCAGCAATAAAGGATTATCCAGTAATTCGTCAAAGAAACTTGTTTTGGCGAGCGGCTCTGCAGCAACCGATTTCGCTTTCGGTGCCGCTGGCAACGTGGCAGCCGGAGCAGGCGTTGCTGGCTGCGCCACTTTCAAAGTTTGAGCAGTTTGTGCATTAAGTTGTTGTTCCGTCAGCGATTTATTCTTGATCTCCAGAAGTTGTTGCAAATCGCTTAAATTTTTCTCCAGGATCTTGATGCGCGCACCGGCCTCTTCTAGCGCTTTATCGGCTGCAATTGTGTTTTCGCCACCAAGCGCAGCTCCGTTAGCTAGTCCGGCTGGGCTGCCGGCCCCGGCAACCGCTTTGGATAACTGTAATTTATCTTTTGATTCAGAAACAGTTGCCTGCGTTTCTTCGACTTTGGTCTCAATCTTGCCTGCCGCACTTTGCGCATTTTGTTTCGTTGCTGCAGAAGATTTTGCTGCGTCTCGGGTAATCTTGCCGGCAAGTTGGTTACGATAAGCGTTGAAATCAGCAGCCTGAGCAATCACGACGGCAGAAGCGGCAGGTGACGCGACGTTGCTTGTAGTATTACTGTCGGGAACCGACAAAACAGTGCCGGCACGCATCCGGTTCATGTTGTTGCCGACAAATCCATTCGGATTCGCCCGGTACAATGCAACCAGCATTTGATCCAGCGAAATACCTTCCGGCTTGAATTTCAATGCAACAACAGTCAGCGTATCCCCGCTCTTGACTCTATAACTGGCGGATTTTTTGTCTTCGATTGCCTTGGAACGTTCTTTTACCACCGGATTGTTGACCCGTGCGGTCCTTTCTTGCAGGGGCAATCCCGGGGCGGACGCTGCGGTTGCCGGCGCTGGCGCAACGGGCACCGCCACCGGTGTAACTACCTGGGCATTCTGACTCAGGCGCAAGTCAACCGGGTCCAGCAAGAAAGTGTATTCGCGAATCAGGCGGCCTTTGTTCCCGCCCAGTTCAAGCAGCACATCAACGAACGGCTCATTGATTGGCTGCGTTGAAGTCATGCTAATGACTTGCCGCCCTCCACGCTGCAGAATAGCGAAACGCAATGACAGCAAGACAGGATTGAAATCAATTTTAGCTTGTCGATATGCATCGGTTGGGGCCAGTTTCGCCACTAAAGATCCGGCCTCGTCTTGAGAGGTAGAAGATAGTTCAATTTCCGCCCTGAGCGGCTGTCCGAGCGAGGACAAAACCGTCAATTTACCCAAGCCGGCAGCATGCGCTGCAGAACACAATACGGTCGAAGCCACAGCAAAGACTAGTGTTCTCAGGCTAAAGGAAATGAATTTGGACGGACTTTTTGGATGCATGTTGATTGGCATATTTATGCTTACGGTTAGCTTACCTTACAAGAAACACAGTTACTGCTTCCGGGCAATATTGTTCTCAGAGCGATCAACATATCATTACAATCTTTGCCGTGCAAGCGAACCACATTCACTAAGCCCACACTTGATATGCAAAACCCACCAAACATTCTCTCGAATAAAATTCAGTGGGTTGGATTTGTATATTTACAACAAAAAATTATGCTTCCAGCAATATCCTTAGCATCCTTCGCAAGGGTTCTGCTGCACCCCACAACAGTTGGTCGCCAACCGTAAATGCGGAAAGATATTCACTGCCCATCTGCATCTTGCGCATGCGCCCCACTGGGATGGTCAGGCTGCCAGTAACTGCAGCAGGCGTCAAATCCCGCATCGATGCTTCGCGGTTGTTCGGCACCACTTTCACCCATTGATTATTCTGCGCAATGATGTCGTTGATTTCATCGAGCGGCACATCTTTTTTGAGCTTGATGGTCAATGCCTGGGAATGGCAGCGCATCGCGCCGACGCGTACGCAAAGGCCGTCCACCGGAATCGCCCTGGAACCGAATCCTTCACCCTTGCCGAGAATCTTGTTGGTTTCGGCGCCGGCCTTCCATTCTTCGCGCGACATGCCGTTGCCGAGGTCCTTGTCTATCCACGGAATCAGGTTGCCGGCCAGAGGAGCACCGAATTGCTGGGTTTCATCAGCGCCCATGCCATGTTGTGTGGCGAGCACCTGACGGTCGATTTCCAGGATGGCGGAAGCCGGGTCGTCCAGCAACGCTTTCACCGAAGAATTGATGGTGCCGAACTGAGTCAGCAATTCGCGCATGTGCTGGGCCCCGCCGCCGGAGGCAGCCTGATACGTCATCGCAGTCATCCAGTCCACCAAATCGTGCTGGAACAAGCCGCCCAAACCCATCAGCATGCAAGACACGGTGCAATTGCCGCCCGCATAGGTTTTCACGCCATTGTCCAGCGCAGTTCTGATGACGCCCAGATTGACCGGATCGAGCACGATAATCGCATCGTCCTGCATCCGCAAGGTCGATGCCGCATCGATCCAGTAGCCGTTCCAGCCTGCTGCACGCAATTTTGGGAATACTTCGGTGGTGTAATCGCCGCCTTGGCACGTGACGATGATGTCGCATTTCTTGAGCGCATCAAGGTCATTGGCGTCTTTCAACGTCGTTTCATTCTTCGCCATCGTGGGCGCTGTGCCGCCCGCGTTCGAGGTCGAAAAGAATACCGGTTCGATATGGGCGAAATCGCCCTCTTCCTGCATGCGCTGCATCAGGACCGAACCAACCATGCCACGCCAACCGACTAAACCGACTAATTTCATAATTTCCTCACGTGCAATTTCAAAAATATTTCAATAAAGCAGCCCTCTCTCCCAACCTCTCTCCCGCATGCGGGAGAGAGGAGCGAAGTGAGTCGCTATGCGACTTTCACGTTAAATCAAGCCAGTGCTTGCAACACCGCCGCGCCCATTTCCTGGGTGCCGACCTTGCGCGTGCCCGCCTCAAAGATATCCGGTGTACGCAAACCCTGCGCCAGCACTTTCTTGACGGCGGCTTCAATCCGATCCGCCTGCTGCGCCTTGTTCAGCGAGAACCGCAGCATCATTGCTGCCGACAGAATCGTGGCCAGCGGGTTGGCCACGCCTTTGCCGGCAATATCAGGTGCGGAGCCATGTGACGGCTCATACAAACCCTTGTTGTTGGCGTCCAGCGAAGCCGATGGCAACATGCCGATCGAACCGGTCAGCATCGCCGCGGCATCCGACAAGATGTCGCCGAACAGATTGCCGGTCACTATCACGTCGAATTTCTTCGGTGCCCGCACCAGCTGCATGGCGGCGTTGTCAACATACATGTGGTCCAGCGCCACGTCCGGATATTCCTGGTGGACGTCGGTGACGATATCTCTCCAGAACTGGAAGGTTTCCAGCACATTGGCCTTGTCGACGCTGGTCAGGCGCTTGTCGCGCTTTTGCGCCGCCTGAAATGCGACATGGGCAATCCGGCGGATTTCACCTTCCGCATAGCGCATGGTGTCGAAACCTTCGCGTTGGCCCTTGAACGGGCCGTCCGGACATTCGCGCACACCGCGTGGCTGGCCGAAATAAACGTCGCCGGTCAGTTCGCGGATGATCAAAATATCCAGCCCGGAAACTACTTCCGGCTTCAGAGTGGATGCGCCAGCCAGTTCCGGATACAAAATAGCCGGCCGAAAATTGGCGAACAGATTCAGGTTCTTGCGCAAGCCGAGAATTGCCTGTTCCGGGCGCAACGAACGTTCCAGCGTATCGTATTTCCAGTCGCCGACCGCGCCGAACAAAATGGCATCGGCCTCTTTCGCCAGTTTCAGCGTGCCTTCCGGCAGTGGATGACCGTGCGCCGCATAACCGGCACCGCCGACAGGCGCAGTTTCCATCTCAAAAGATTCGCCCAGCGCGTTAAGTATCAACACCGCTTGTTCGATAATTTCAGGGCCGATGCCGTCGCCCGGCAAGACTGCGATTTTCATTGTTGTTCTTTGCAATTAAATGACTAAATGATTGACTGACTAATTAGTCGGTAAAGATGCAAGCATCAAATAGTATTGGCCAACCAAGGTTGGGAGGCAATGTGCCGTTCTTCGAACGCGTGAATCAGGTCAGATTGACGCAATGTCAGGCCGATGTCATCCAGTCCGTTGAGCATGCAATACTTCCTGAAGGTATCGATATCGAATGGATACGCTACGCTGCCATTGGTGCTCGTCACCAACTGTTTCTCCAGATCGATCACAAGCCGGAAACCCGGAAACGCCTTGACCTCGTCAAACAGGTGATCCACCTGCGACTCGGTCAGGGCAATCGGCAGCAAGCCGTTCTTGTAGCAGTTATTGAAGAAAATATCGGCGAAGCTCGGTGCAATCACGGCCCGGAAACCGTATTGCTCCAGCGCCCAGGGCGCATGCTCGCGCGATGAGCCGCAACCGAAATTCTTGCGCGTCAAAAGAATCGCAGCACCCTGATAACGCGGCTGATTCAAGACGAAATCGGGATTGAGCGGACGCCGGGTATTATCCTGCCCGGACTCGCCATGGTCGAGATAACGCCATTCGTCAAACAGGTTCGGCCCAAAACCGGAGCGCTTGATGGATTTCAGGAACTGCTTCGGGATGATGGCGTCGGTATCCACATTCGCACGATCCAGCGGTGCTACCAAACCATCGAGTACGGTAAATTTTTCCATGATGTGCTTTATTTCCTCGCCGCACCCTCAACCTTGGTGCCTACTTTTTGGACATCCTTGCCAAACCCTTCCATGGTGTTGCAGGCGCTCAGGAAGAAAACGATACAACTCAGGGCGAATAGTTTTTTCATATTTATTTTTTAGTGATAAGTGGTTTAACGGAACAGCCGCACATCGACGAAATGTCCGGCGATACCAGCGGCAGCGGCCATTTCGGGCGACACCAGATGGGTGCGACCGCCCTGCCCCTGGCGTCCTTCGAAATTGCGGTTCGAGGTCGATGCACAACGCTCGCCAGGTTCCAGTCGATCGGCATTCATTGCCAGACACATCGAACAACCCGGATCGCGCCATTCAAAACCGGCATCCCGGAAAATCTTGTCCAGTCCCTCACGCTCGGCCTGATCTTTCACCAGGCCGGAGCCTGGCACCACCATCGCCAGCCGCACATTCGAAGCGCGGTACTTGCCGCGTACAACCGCGGCGGCGGCGCGCAAATCCTCAATGCGCGAGTTGGTGCAAGAACCGATGAAAACCTTGTCGATGCGGATGTCGGAGATCGCAGTGTTCGGTTTCAAAGCCATGTAAGCCAGCGCTTTTTCCATTGCATCGCGCTTGACTGCATCTTTTTCCTGATCCGGGTCCGGCACCCGATCCTCGATCGATACCACCATCTCGGGCGAAGTACCCCAGGTTACTTGCGGCTTGACTTCGGTTGCATTCAGGGTCACCACCAGGTCGAAGCGAGCACCGGCATCGGTATGCAGCGTGCGCCAATAATCCACTGCGCGGTCCCAATGCGGGCCGACCGGGGACAACGGCCGTCCCTTGACATAATTGATCGTGGTTTCATCGACGCCGATCATGCCGGCGCGGGCACCGGCTTCGATTGCCATGTTGCAGACAGTCATGCGGCCTTCCATCGACAGACTGCGGATGGTCGAACCGGCGAATTCAATCGCGTAACCGGTGCCGCCGGCGGTGCCGATCTTGCCGATGATGGCCAGCACGATATCCTTGGCGGTGACGCCGAACGGCAGTGCACCGTCAACTTGCACCAACATTGCCTTGGATTTTTTCGCCAGCAAGGTCTGCGTCGCCAGCACGTGTTCGACTTCGGAAGTGCCGATGCCGTGCGCCAGGCAGCCGAATGCGCCATGGGTGGAAGTGTGCGAATCGCCGCAGACCACCGTCATGCCGGGTAGCGTTGCACCCTGCTCAGGCCCGATCACATGGACGATGCCCTGGCGTTTGTCGCGCATGTTGAAGTAGGTCAGGCCGAATTCATCGGCGTTCGCATCCAGCGTTTCGACTTGCAGCCGTGAAGTTGGATCGGCAATGCCGTGGATGCGGTCGGTAGTGGGCACATTGTGGTCCGCCACCATCAGATTGGCGGCCACCCGCCACGGCTTGCGCCCGGCCAGTTTCAGCCCCTCGAAAGCTTGCGGGCTGGTGACTTCGTGCAGTAGATGCCGGTCGATATACAGTATCGTGGTACCGTCTTCGCCCGCATGTACAACGTGCGAATCCCAAAGTTTGTCGTAGAGCGTCTTGGCCATGTTTTAAGCTGCTTAGTGTAAATTTCGGTATAAATTTCGGTGTAAATTCGGGTGTAAATACGCGTGCAAATGCGTGAATTAGCGTTGGATTATGGCATATTTGTACGCAGTTCGAAGTCGAATACGGGCGCGGCAAATTTACCGGGCGAGATCGCGCGCCCCTCCCACGCCCCCATGTCCAGTGCGCACGGCATCAGCGCCGTATCAGCGCTTTTTCCTGGCCTGCTCGAACTGCGGCATCACGCGCTGCGCATATTCGGTCAAATCGCTGATGCGGCTTTCGCGCGAAGGGTGCGTCGACAGGAACTCCGGCGACGAACCATTGCTCACTTGCGCCATTTTTTGCCACAGGCTG
Organism: Gelidimonas diazotrophica; assembly: GCF_055694025.1. Taxonomy (NCBI): domain Bacteria; kingdom Pseudomonadati; phylum Pseudomonadota; class Betaproteobacteria; order Burkholderiales; family Oxalobacteraceae; genus Gelidimonas; species Gelidimonas diazotrophica. The sequence goes on along the minus strand of NZ_CM146349.1, from coordinate 1,123,875 downwards.
ATTGCAGCGCGCGGGTCGAAACCGGCGCGGGCGGCCAATTCAACGCCGATGCGGTCGGCCTCGGTCTCGTGCAAGCGCGAATTCGGCAAGCCGATGCCGAGTTGCAAGCCGGTGCTGGCGACCTTGCCCAGCCCTCCGATGCCGTAAATGGACCCGAGTATTTCTACGCCGGCCGAGGCCAGATCGGTTCCCACCTGTTGCGAAGCCCGCTCCCGCGCATGCTCGCGCAACGCGTGGGCGATTTCATGGCCGAGCACCGCAGCCAATTCGTCGTCGCTGATGCGCAATTTTTCAATCAGACCGGTGTACACCGCAATCTTGCCCCCGGGCATGCACCAGGCGTTGACTTCGGGCGCGGCAATCAGGTTCTGTTCCCATTGCCAGTTGCGCGCGTCAGGACGGAATACGCCAGTCTGCGCAATCAGGCGACTCGAAATGCTGCGAATCCGGCTTATTTGCGCGGCATCCCGGTTCAGCGTGCCCTTCTTCCTCGCATCCTCCAGCACTTCCGCATATTGCTGGCGCGCCGCCTGTTCCACCTGTTGCTCCGACACGGACATTCTTTGGGTGCGGCCAACGCCGACAGCGCCGCCCTGGGTAGTCTGGACCGTGCTGCAGGATGCCAGAATCAGCGCAGCGGCCAGCGCACCGAGCGGCCTGGAAATTATACGAACATGGGATTTTTTCATCTTGTGCCTCCTTGGCGGGCAGCGGATCAGTTTCTGCGCTATTAATTATACTTAATACTGTATTTTTAGTATCCGCAATAATACAAGCGGGAATAAGCATATTATTGACTATACTCCCTGTTTTTTAGTAGGATTGGTGAAACCCATCACTTTTCAATCGCTATCAACGCAAATGATGGGTTTCACCCATCCTACGCCTGCAATCATTCTTCTTTCGCTGGGCCACGCTCCAAACCCGCCTTCGAACTTTGCCCATCCAGCGCATACGCCGAAGCCGCCAGCAACCGTTGCGTGTACGGATGGCTCGGCTGCGACATGACAGCCTCGGTCAGGCCGGTTTCCAGTACCTTGCCATCTTTCAGCACCATGACCCGGTGCGCCATCGCGCGGATCACGGCCAGATCGTGGCTTATGAACAAATACGCCATGCCGTATTTACGTTGCAATTCCGCCAGCAACAACAACACCTGCTGCTGCACCGAAACGTCCAGCGACGAAGTCGGCTCGTCCAGCAGGATCAGCGCCGGCTTCAGCACCAGCACGCGGGCAATCGCGATGCGCTGACGCTGGCCGCCGGAAAATTCATGCGGATAGCGCGACAGCATATCGGCGCTCAAGCCGACTTCGAGCAAGCCACTGACCACGGCAGCGCGCAGCGCGACGGCGTTCAGTTGCGGCTGGTGCAAAGCCAGTCCTTCGCCGACGATTTGCTCGATGGTGCGGCGCGGCGACAGCGAGGCGAATGGGTCCTGGAACACCACCTGCATCTTGGCGCGCAAGGGCCGGATCGCGGCGCTCGACATTGCGCTCACCGGTTGTTCGTCAAACTGAATCCGGCCTTCGACGCTGGCCGACGACAGCCGCAGCAAAGCCATCCCCAGCGTCGATTTACCGGAGCCGGATTCGCCGACGATGCCCAGCGTTTCGCCTTGTTGCAGCGTCAGCGTGACGTCATCGACGGCGATAAATTGCGATTTTTTGAACCAACCCTGTTTGATCTGGAAGGTGCAACTTAACTTTTGCGCAGCCAGCAATAGCGGCGCATCGGTCGCCACCGGATTAACCTGCCGTTGCGGACGACTGGCCAGCAATTTGCGCGTGTAGGCTTGGCGCGGATGGGCAAACAATTCTGCAGTCGGCGCGATTTCAACCAGACGGCCTTGCTCCATCACGCCCACCCGGTCGGCGAAATGACGCACCAGATTCAGGTCGTGCGAGATCATCAGCACCGCCATGTTCTCTTCGCGCTGCAATTGATTCAACAACTCCAAAATTTGCACCTGAATCGTCACGTCCAGCGCGGTCGTCGGCTCGTCGGCGATCAGCAGTTTGGGCTTGCAAGCCAGCGCCATGGCGATCATCGCACGCTGGCGCTGGCCGCCGGAAAGTTGATGCGGATACGACAAGGCCCGCCGCGCCGGCTCGGGAATGCCTGTTTTGTCCAGCAGCTCGACGGTGCGCAACGCCGCCGCCTTGGTGCTGATGCCTTCATGCTGCATCAGGACTTCGGCAATCTGGTTGCCGATGGTAAACAGCGGATTCAAGGCCGTCATCGGCTCCTGAAAGATCATCGCCACGTCCTTGCCGCGCACAGCGCGCATCGCCGCTTCCGAGCGGCTCAGGATATCCTTGCCTTCGAACGCGATGCGCCCGTCATAACGCGCATCCTGATTCAGCCGCAATATCGACAAGGCGGTGACGGTCTTGCCGGAACCGGATTCGCCGACAATCGCCAGCTTTTCGCCGGCAGCAATCGTGAAGCTGACGTCATTGACCACGGTGGATGAACCAAAGGCCACGCTCAGGTTGTGTATCTCCAGCAAGCTCATGCCTTCCTCCGTACATCCAGCGCATTGCGCAAGGCGTCGCCAATATTGGTCAGCAGCAGCAAAGTGATAGTCAGCACCGCGAAGGTCGACAGCGCGATCCACCAGGCATCCAGATTGTTTTTGCCCTGGGCAAGCAGTTCGCCCAGGCTGGGCGTGGATGGCGGCACGCCCAGTCCGAGGAAATCCAGGCTGGTCAGCGCCAGAATTGCGCCGCTCATGCGAAACGGCAGAAAAGTAACCACCGGCGTCAGGCTATTCGGCAACACATGACGCCAGATAATTTGCCCATGCGACAAGCCCAGCGCACGCGCCGCCTGCACGTATTCCAGATTGCGGTTGCGCAGAAAATCGGCGCGCACATAGTCCGACAAACCCATCCAGCCGAACAACGACAGCAATATCAACAACAGGCCGATGCTGGGCTCGAAGATCGAAGAAAAGATAATCAGCAAGTACAGTTCCGGCATCGAACTCCAGATTTCCATGAAGCGCTGGAATAGCAAATCGGTCTTGCCGGCAAAGTAGCCCTGCACCGCGCCGGTGATCATGCCCAGCAGCACGCCGGTAAAAGTCAGCGCCAGCGCAAACAGCACCGATACCCGGAAACCGTACAGCAAGCGGGCGCTCACATCGCGGCCGCGGTCGTCGGTGCCGAGCCAGTTTTCGCTGGACGGCGGCGCTGGATTGGGCGACTTGGCAAAATAATTCAGGGTGTCGAAGCTGTACGTGTTCGGTGGATAAATCGCCCAGTTGCCATTTTTGCTGAATTGCTCACGGATGAAAGGGTCGAGATAATCGGCCTGCGAATCGAAATCGCCGCCGAAGCTTTTTTCCGAATACGTTATCAGCACCGGGAACACTAATTCGCCGTTGTAACGGGCCACCAGCGGCTTATCGTTGGACAGCAATTCGCCCATCAGGCTGAGTCCGAACAAAACGGAAAACAGGATCAGGCTCCAGTAACCGCGACGGTTTTGCTTGAAACGCAGCCAGATGCGGCGTCCGGGTGAGATGGAGGAAGTTGTCATTTGTTCAGACTTTCAAACTGCACCCGCGGGTCGGCCCAGACGTAACACAGGTCGCCCAACAATTTAACCACCAAGCCAATCAGGGTAAACAGATACAGCGTGCCCATCACCACCGGATAATCGCGCCGCACCACGGATTCATACGACAGCAAACCCAGACCGTCGAGCGAAAACAGGGTTTCGATCAGCAAGCTGCCGGCAAAGAAGGCGCCGATAAAGGCCGCCGGAAAGCCGGTCACCAGCGGGATCAGCGCATTGCGAAACACGTGTTTGTACAGCACCGTGTTTTCGCTCAAACCCTTGGCGCGCGCGGTCAGCACATATTGCTTGCGGATTTCTTCCAGAAAAGTGTTTTTGGTCAGCATCGTCATCACCGCAAACGAACCGGCCACCGAAGCGCTCACCGGCAGCGTGATGTGCCACAGATAATCGAGCACCTTGCCCAGCACAGATAAGGATTCCCAATTGTCCGAAGTCAGGCCGCGCAAAGGAAACCACTGTACGAAACTGCCGCCGCCGAACATCACCAGCAAAAACACGCCCAGCACAAAACCCGGAATCGAATAGCCGATCAACACCAGCATGCTCGACAACACATCGAAACGGCTGCCTTCGCGGATCGCCTTGGCAATCCCCAGCGGCAGCGAAACGAAATAGGTCAGGAAAAAAGTCCACAATCCCAGCGTGATCGACACCGGCAGCTTGGATTTGACCAGTTCCCAGACATCCTTGTGATGGTAAAAACTCTGCCCCAGATCGAAGGTGGCAAAGCCTTTCAGCATTTTCCAGAAACGCTCCGGGGCCGGCTTGTCGAAGCCATACAGCGCCTTGATCTCCGCCACGCGCTCGGCATCGATCCCTTGCCGGCCACGATATTGTGCCGCGCCGCCGCCGGATGCCTCGCCCGCCGCCCCGCGCCCCTTGAGCTCCAGCAACGCTTGTTCAACCGGACCGCCGGGCACGAACTGGATCACCGCAAAGGTGATGCTGACCACGCCGATTAAGGTCGGCAGCATCAGCAACAGGCGTTTCGCTATGTAAGCCCACAGATTCATCGTCGCCTCATTTATCTGAATGGATCGAAAATGACGCTTTTACACGCCTTCTGACAATTATTTATACTACCAATTGTATTTTTATGTTCCGCATATAAAATATGCGGCAAAGGCACTATTTTTAACCATACTCCCTAATTTTTATTATTTAGGCTTTACTTCCCACCAACTCGAAATCACATACGGATCGGCCTGGTAATACAGCGGCATCTTGGCGGGAATGCCGAAGCGATTGCGGTAGGCGACCCGATGCGTCGATGAAAACCAGTGCGTGACGACGATATGCTTGTGCAGCAAGACCCGATCCAAGGCTCGCGCCGCCGCCACCAAATCGCGCCGTGTTTTTGCCGCCACCAGCAATTCCACCAAGCGGTCCACCGCAGCGTCTTTCAATCCCCAGGCATTGTTCGAACCCGGCTGATCGGCCGCTTTGGAGCCGAACATGTCGAACATTTCATTGCCCGGGCTGGTGACATCGGGGAACCGGGTGCTGGTCATGTCGAAATCGAATTCCTCCATGCGCTTTTGCACCAGCGCAAAATCGGCAGTGCGCTGCTTGACCTGGAAACCCAGCTTTTGCAAATTGCGCACATACACGCTGATGACGCGCGACAGCGCCGATTGGTCATCCATAATTTCGAACGCGAACGGTTCGCCCTTGGCATTGCGCAGCGCGCCGTCGCGGTATTCCCATCCGGCTTGTTTTAGCAAGGCCTGGGCTTGCAGCAGATTGGCGCGCAACGACGCCGGCGGATTGGTGCTGGGCGGCAGCGGAGCCGGGCCGAACACCGCCGGGTCGAGCTTGGCGCGCAACGGTTGCAGCAGCTTCAGCTCATCCTCCGACGGCAAACCGGTCGCGGCCATCTCGCTATTGTTGAAGAACGAATAAATGCGCGTGTATTGGCTGTAAAACAGTTGCCGGTTCATCCATTCGAAATCCAGCGCCAGCGCCAATGCACGGCGCACCCGAATATCCTGAAATTGCGGCCGCCGCAAATTCATCACGAAACCTTGCATGCCGGCGCCGTTGGAATGCGTCAATGCACGCTTGACAATCTCGCCGCTGGTGAATTTCGGGCCGTTGTAACTGCGCGCCCAGTTCTTTGCGCTGTATTCCACCACGACATCGAACTCGCCCGCCTTGAACGCTTCCAGCCGCGCCACGTCATCCTGGTAAAAACGATAATTGATCCGGTTGAAATTGAACATGCCCTTGCGCGACGGCACGTTCGTGCCCCAATACGACGGATTGCGCCGGAAGCTGATGGCGCGGCCAATATCAAATTTATCGATCAGATACGGGCCGGAGGCGATCGGCGGCTCCAGCTGAATCCGGTCGAATTCCGTTTTCGCGCCCCACTTGCGCGAAAACACCGGCACGCTGCCGACGATCAGCGGCAATTCATGGTTTAACGTCTTGAAATCGAAACGCACGCTGCGCTCGCCGGTCACCACGCATTGCTTGACATCGGCAAACACCGACTTGAATTGCGGCGCGCCCTTGGTCACCAGCATGTCGTATGAATGCTTGACATCCGCTGCCAGCACCGGATCGCCATTATTGAAGCGCGCCAACGGATTGAGCCGGAACGTCATCGACATGCGATCCGGCGCCAGTACCATGTCGTCGGCCAGCAAGCCGTACATGGTTGCCACTTCATCGCTGGAACCGACTGTCAGCGTCTCGAACATCAGGGTCGAGACACCGGCAGCGGCAACGCCTTTCATCGAAAAAGGATTGAATTTGTCGAAACTGGTGCGGCGGTCGGGATTGGCCAGGAACAGCTCGCCGCCCTTGGGCGCGGCCGGATTGACGTAATCGAAATGGGTAAAATCGGCTCCATAGCGCGGCGTGTCGTAGAGCGAAAAGGCAGGCGCGGCCAAGGCACTGGCGCACACCAGGCAACTGGCGCACAGCAATAAGGCATTCAGACTTTTTTTCATCCGGCGCACCAGAGCAGGCGCCGGCAACCAAAGTGCATATCGTGCATCACAACTCCCTCTTTTTTTATGCCATTTTACCGAAAGGCACCCGGCACGAACGCGAACATTTATACTTCGACCGGAACAGTATCGCAAGGAAGTATCGCAAGAACAGTTGCCGTCCCGTCGGCTACAACCTACAATCCCGAGCTATTTATAAAAAACTCGGCCGCACCGAAGAAACAACCCCTATTCGAATAATGAATAAGATATGCAGCAGCTTCCCGCCAGTTTGGCGCTGAAAGCCGCTTCTATCCTGCGATAGCACCTGGAGACACACATGGCATTCTTGCAAGACAAAAAGATTCTGATCACTGGTTTGTTGTCAAACCGCTCCATCGCATACGGTATCGCAAAGGCATGCAAACGCGAAGGCGCCGAACTGGCATTCACCTATGTCGGCGAACGCTTCAAGGAACGCACCATCGATTTCGCCAAGGAATTCGACAGCACACTGATTTACGATTGCGACGTCAGCAGCGACGCGCAAATCAACGCCCTGTTCACCGATCTGGGCCAATCCTGGCAGCAGCTCGACGGCCTGGTGCATGCGATCGGTTTCGCGCCGCGCGAATCGATTGCCGGCGATTTCCTTGACGGTTTCACCCGTGAAGCATTCGCGATGGCGCATGATATTTCGGCTTACAGCTTTCCGGCGCTGGCCAAGGCCGCAATGCCGCTGCTGCGCGCCAATTCGGCATTGCTGACGCTGACTTACCTCGGTTCAGTGCGCGCAATTCCGCACTACAACACGATGGGGCTGGCCAAGGCTTCGCTGGAAGCCAGCGTGCGTTATCTGGCGGAATCAGTCGGCAAAAAAGGGATTCGCGTCAACGGCATCTCTGCCGGCCCGATCAAGACTCTGGCTGCCAGCGGCATCAAGGATTTCGGCAAATTGCTCGGCTTTGTCGCCGAACATGCTCCGCTGCGCCGCAACATAACGATTGAAGATGTCGGCAATGTCGCCGCTTTCCTGCTGTCGGATCTGGCGGCTGGCGTCACCGGCGAAATCACATACGTCGATGGCGGTTTCTCGCATGTAATGGGAATTAACGCAGATTAAGCAGTTGATGTTTAGGCACAAAAAATCAGTCCACGAAAAGCACGAAAGACACGAAAAAAAACCTTCTCTGCCGCTGTAGAAAGGATGGTGTCATGCATTCTTTCGTGCTTTTCGTGTCTTGCATGCACCCTGCGTAACATCAAGTAGTTGGTGCAAGTGCAGCAAAATTGATGTATTATGTCGTCCTTGCGCTGCAATACAAGGCGTAAAGACAACAAACCCGCAATAAATTAGCAGCTTCGCAAGCCTATGCCGCATTCATCAGAATGCAGCATTTAAAGCCTTCCCGCCTTTTGTGTCACACCGACACAGTCCCGGCGCAAAGCTTTTGTGCCGAAATTTCTTTGTATTCATTTCAAGTCATTTCGTTGGTTGGCGTTGCTATTTTGCGTTCTCGCATTTGCATGAACGCTGACTTTTACGAAAGATAAGAATGACTTTTGAAGCTCTAGGCCTACACGCGTCCGTAATCCAGGCATTGACTGAGGCCGGTTACACCAAGCCGACTACAGTTCAGGAACAAGCAATTCCGGCAGCATTGCAAGGCCGCGACCTGATGGTTTCGTCGCAAACAGGTTCCGGCAAAACTGCCGCGTTCATGTTGCCCGCACTGCACAAATTCGCCTCCATCGAGCAACCAGCCGATGCGGGACAAAACAAAACTTCCAATCAAGAACGCCAGGCAGCCCGCGCCCGCGGCGACCGTCCACGTTTTCAGCCGGCACAGCCAAAAATGCTGGTACTGACGCCGACGCGTGAATTGGCGCTGCAAATTACCAATGCCGCTGAAAAATACGGTTCGCACATGAAGCGTGTGAAAACTATTTCCATCCTGGGCGGCATGCCTTATCCAAAACAGATGCAATTGCTGGCGAAAAATCCGGAAATTCTGGTCGCCACGCCTGGACGTCTGATTGATCATATGGAATCGGGCAAGATCGACTTCTCCCAGCTGCAAATTCTGGTACTGGACGAAGCCGACCGCATGCTGGATATGGGTTTCATCGAAGACATCGAAAAAATCGTTGCTGCCACTCCTGCGGTACGCCAGACCATGTTGTTCTCCGCTACGCTGGACGGCACAGTGGGCCGCATGGCACAGCAAATCACCAACAATCCAGTTGTGATCAAAATTGCCGGCTCCGCCACCAAGCATGAAAACATTACCCAGAAAGTCCACTTTGTAGACGATCTGTCGCACAAGAATCGCTTGCTCGACCATCTGTTGCGCGACGCCACGATGGACCAGGCAGTTGTATTTACCGCCACCAAGCGTGACGCCGACACCATCGCCGACCGTTTGAACATCGCCGGCTTCTCCGCTGCTGCGCTGCATGGCGACATGCATCAGGGTGCGCGCAACCGCACGCTGGATTCGCTGCGCCGTGGTCAAGTTCGCGTATTGGTTGCCACCGACGTTGCCGCCCGCGGTATCGACGTCCCTGCGATCACGCATGTGTTCAACTACGATTTGCCAAAATTCCCGGAAGATTACGTCCACCGTATCGGTCGTACTGGCCGTGCCGGTCGTAACGGCGTTGCCGTGTCATTGGTGAATCATGCTGAAGGCATGAACGTCAAGCGTATCGAACGCTTCACCAAGCAATTGATTCCAGTCGATGTGGTTGAAGGTTTTGAGCCTAAAAAGACAGCGTCTACTTCACGTTCGCCATCTAAAGCAGGCGGCTGGAAGCCGGGCGACAATCGTGGCAGCGCCAAACCAGGCCAGCGCACTTTCAGCAATCCGAATGCTGCACCGCGTAGCGCCAACGGTAATGGCGGCGGCTACAAAGGCCGCACCGGCGACACCGGTGGTGCGCGTCGCTCTTACAGCGATGGCAATCGGTAATCGGCAACAAGTAGTCACAAGATAGAAAATGGCCGCCGGAGCAATCCGGCGGCCATTTTTACGTTTACCTTGGGTATGCCAGAAAACATGCCGATTCCCGTATATTTTCATTACAACTTTGAAAATACATTATGCTGTATGCCAAATAGAATCCATGCACAAGCCCTGATATATCCAATAAAAATGCGCCACCAAGCGCCCTTTTATTAACTGATGTTACGCACTTGCTCGGTCACGAGAAAACGGAACAGATAGCTAAAGCAGAATAAATACAAAAATGACCACCGTTTCCCCGACCATCCAAATACCCGCTACGGAAGCTGCTGCGCGCACTGCGATGCAGACAAGGCGCGTCATCGTGGCGGCGGCCATTGGCAACGGCCTGATAATGTATGACTTTACGGTGTACAGTTTTTCCGCTGTGAATATCGGCAAAATTTTTTTCCCATCAAGCAATCCTTTCACATCACTGCTGATGGCACTTGCGACATTTGGCGCTGGTTTCTTCATGCGCCCCCTGGGAGCCATGATCATCGGGAATTTGGCCGACCGCAAGGGACGCAAGGCGGGGCTTACTTTCTCCATCACACTGATGACGCTGGGCACCGGGATCATCGCATTCACGCCGTCTTACGCATCCATCGGCGTGGCGGCAACGCTGCTCATTGTGTTTGCAAGGCTCTTGCAGGGGTTTGCGGCAGGGGGCGAAATCGGTCCCGCTTCTGCCGTATTGATGGAATTAGCCAGCAAAAATCGCCGCTGTTATTTAGTTAGCTGGCGGTCAGCCAGCCAAGGCGCGGCCGCGCTTGCCGGAGCTCTGATCACAGCATTCACCACGGCAGTGTTTACGCGCGAATCTATGCAAGACTGGGGATGGCGTATTCCCTTCATCCTGGGGATGCTAATCGGGCCGGTTGGCTGGTATATCCGTCGCCAGTTGGTGGAGGCTCCGATGGAAGCAACATATTGGCCTGCCCGGCCTACCTTGAAGAGTGTTTTCGCGCAACATCCCCGTACGCTGTGGTTCGGAATATTGTTGATGGCGGGACCCTCTGCCAGTATGTACATCATGGTGTTTTACATACCGACCTATCTGGTCACGACGCTGCATCTGTCGCCCATCCTTAGCCTGCTTTCGGCCTGTCTCGCCGGTACGGTGATTTTTTTTGCCAACCCAGCGCTGGCCCGCGTCGCCGACCGACAACGCCGCCGCAAGCCGATCCAGTACTTGACGCTGACCAGCAGCTTCGTGCTAGTTTTCCCGGCATTTCTAGCGTTGACGCATGAAGCGAAGGAACTGCTTTCATTATTGATTATCTGTGGATATGCCGCCGTGGCGCTAAGCAATGGCGGCGCCAACTCGGTGATGATGCTCGAAGCTTTTCCGCGTCACCATCGCGCGGCCGGAATGTCGATAATCTACAGCTTCGGTGTAACGATTTTCGGTGGCTTTTCGCCATTCATTGTGACCTGGCTAATAGGAGTGACGGGAAACCCGATGGCTCCCGCGTGGTATCTGCTGGCAGCGCTGTGCATCAGCCTGTTTGCCCTGAGTCGGTTTCCAGATACGGTTGAGGCTCGCTGACAGGCAGGCATCGTTGTGTTACTTACCGCCATTCGCATCCGTTTATTTGCCTCTGACACGCCGCAGCTCAAACGCATGGGCGCGCAAATCCTGCGGCGCCATGGCGTAGGCCCGGCGAAATGCGCGGGTAAAATCCGAAGCGCTCTTGAAGCCCAGCCCGTAAGCAATATTCATCACAGCCAGATCCGGAAATCTGACCAGCTCATCTGCCGCCTCGCGCAGCCTGCAGTTGCGAATATAAGCGCCAAGACCGCCCTCATGCTCAAACAAACGATACAAAGTAGCGCGGGGTAATTGCAACGCAATAAGCAGGCTTTCAGGAGATAGCTCTGCTTGATGGAGGTTGGCCTGAATATAGCGCCGCACTTGGCCGAACATGGCTGCGCGGACTGCCGCGCGCGTAGTGCCGCTCAATCGCGCCTGTTTGCCAAAAGCTGCGACCAGGAGCTGGACGCCGACGCGCAAGGCGCGGCTTGCTTCGCTTGCGCTGATACTCGCCATGTTTTGATTCAGCGACGCAACATGCTCGATGAGCAGCCGCATCAGCGGCGTCGTGTTTTTAATGACACGGCCATGCAAGGTTTCCGCGTCAGGAAAAGCCGCATCCACCAGCGCCCGCGGCACGAAGAAAGTCAGCACCCGGCAAGCATTGCGCTGCATGCGCACCGGCTGGTTCATATCCAGCGCAACAATGCTCGCCACGGATGACACGCTACGGCGCTGCGGGTAAAAACCCGTCACGGACTCGGTTCCTCCCTCTATAAACACATGAAAAACGTAATCGCGGATGCTATCTGTAGAGATGCGTGCCACTGAGCGCTCCAGCAACAGCGGGTCAGTGCGACAGTCGGTGAATGCCAGTTCACCAATCGCATAACAGTCAATCGATGCGCTGAACGGATTTTCAAGCTGCGCCAACGAAGGCAGCACATCAATGATGTGGCCGACCCGATCGCGCCAAGCCAGTAACTGCCGCTGCGGCGCCTCGCCCTGCACGTTGAAATGACTATGGATGATGCCGGGCGCAGGCGCAGGACGGCCACAAACCATGCGCTGATCAGCGTTATCTGCCGGTTGCTCACCAGCCGCGTGATTTCCAGTTTCAGAGGATAGCGTCATCGGTTGTCATGAATTGGGTAATGCGCAATAAACGGTATGAAGGACATATTTTTCAGGGGCGCACCCACCATCATGCAAACGCAGCGGGTAGAGAACTGACGAATTGTGTTGGATAACAGCAAATTTTTTAAAAACTGAGACGTACGGTCAAGTCCATGAAAACAGGCTAATTATAATTGCTCAATTATAAATTTAATGCTCGTTAATTAACGATAGTACAGGGAAAAGGATACACCGCCGCCTTCGCGCAGGCGGCCCCGCCGGCACACAGGTGGTTGCCGGCGGGGCAGTATCTCCCAGTTTTTGGCCACCACCACGATCCAGCAATCGGACCAGAACGTGTCACCAAACGAATTCAGCACAAGCGTGTCGCCAACGCCAAGTCAGGCAGTAGCGATAATCGGGAAGAATTTTGATGTCGCCGAAAGCGTCCGCTACCCAGTACAAATTTTTTCAAATCAGAGATGATGCATCGTGTTGGTCTGGCTGGACGAACCATGAAAATCGAACATCAATTCCCGACGCATGACCCGGCTAAAGAAGATTCTCGCAATATGATGGAAGCAGACAAAATCAAGATGAGCTCTCCGACGAAAAACAGAATTGATCTCAATGCCATGTTTGGTCACACGGATGTATTTGCCGTATTGAACGACAAATTACCTCTGCCAGACAAAGTCGAATACGTTCATCTTTTGCTGAAACAGCGCTTCCCTTTCATCGACCGGATTGCGGTGGCAATCTACGACAAAAAAACGGATTTACTCAAAACATTTGTACACAGCAGTAGTGGCGATCCGTCGTTGAGCCTGTACAACGCAAAGCTGGCAGATTCCGTCTCGTTACAGGAAATCCTGGAAGTCGGTCGGCCACGGGTGGTGAACGATCTCGATATTTTCCGCCGCGTGCCCGCCGAGCACGCCCGTCGCATCGCCGCGCAAAAATACGGCGCGAGCTACACCATGCCGATGTTTTCCAATGGAGAATTTTTCGGCTTCCTGTTCTTCAATTCCTATTCCAAACAGGTTTTCGACGATCTGGTACTGCACTATATGGATATGTTCGGCCACTTGTTGTCGCTGCTGGTGATCCACGAAATATCGAGTATTAGCAACCTGGCGGCGATCGTCAAAACGGCCGCAGAGATGGCGCAGCATCGTGATTTTGAAACTGGCGCGCACCTCGACCGCATGGCCAATTATGCGCGCCTGATCGCCCTGGACGTTGCGAAGAAACATCAGCTCGACGACGATCTTGTGGAACATATTTTCCTGTTTTCGCCGCTGCACGACATCGGAAAAATCGGCATTCCAGACAGCATCCTGCTCAAGCCAGCCAAGTTGACAGAAGAAGAATTCGACCTGATGAAGACGCACACTCTGAAAGGGACGGAAATCATCGACCGGATGCTGGAAAATCTTGGATTGGACGATTTGCCGCATGTCGAAATCTTGCGCAACATCGCCTTGCACCACCACGAAGCATTGAACGGCAGCGGTTATCCCAGCGGTTTGATAGGGATAGAAATTCCGATCGAGGCAAAAATCGCCGCAGTCGCCGATGTGTTCGACGCCCTGACCAGCCGTCGCCCTTACAAAGAAGCGTGGAGCAACGACAAAGCATTTGCATTCCTGCAGGAAATGGCCGGCAGCAAGTTCGATCATGATTGTGTAGCGGCCTTGATCGCCGCTCGCGAAGACGTAGAGATAGTGCAACGGCGTTTCAGCGAAAACATGCTGGACTAAACGAAGCGCTCCGCAGCGCGTTGCACATCACGACACAGGACGAACGAGTGTCGCATTAATCGCAAAAACACATACTTCAAATAAGCACATATGCCAGCCAAAATGAATATATCAAAATTCGGAAAGTTATTTCAAAGTCGTCACTATTCTTCGGGATGGATCAAGCCAGATTGCCAGCCTCAATATTGAAGTAGCAATGCATTCCGCGACACCCGCCAAGAACAATTAATGGACTAAAACAAAATGCGCACGAACTTGCCTGTCACAAATAATGAATACATCTTGCAGGATTCAGAAACGATTGTTTCCAAGACGGATTTGAAGGGCAGAATTACCTACATCAACCAGGATTTTCTGCACATCTGCGGATTTAGTGAAGAGGAACTTTTGGGGAAACCGCACAATATCGTGCGGCATCCCGATATGCCGGAAGAAGCTTTTGACGACATGTGGCGCACGCTGAAAGGTGGCAAGGCATGGACTGGACTGGTGAAAAACCGTTGCAAAAATGGCGATTATTACTGGGTCGAAGCCAATGTTGCGCCACTCATGGAGAACCATCAGATTGTCGGCTATACGTCAATCAGGGGCAAGCCAACACGAGACCAGGTCAAGGCGGCAGATGACGCGTATCGCGCGATCAAGTCCGGCAATAAACGGCTCGTAATCCACGAAGGAAGCGCATTCTTGCGGTCCCCACTCGACTTCTTGAAAGTCCTCAAAGGCTTTTCAATCACAGCCAAGCTGTCTATGGCGTTCGGCGTGCTTTTTCTCTTGTCCATAGTTAATGCGGTTTTTGCCTGGTCCGTGCAAGGTGGCGCCAACCTGAACCTTGCCGGATGGGCGATCACAGTAGCGATACTGAGCGTGATTCTTACCGTGTTTTTTGGACTCATGCTTTTCAAGAGCATTGTTGCTCCGCTGAAAAGTGTTTCGATAGACATAGAGCGCATGACCTCAGGCGATCTGACTGGCAAGATCACGGCAAAAGGTGAAGACGAAATAGCCAAAGTCGTGCAGTCGCTACAGGTCTTGCAGATCAATGTGAAACTTCTGATTGGACAGATTACACAATCAATTGATTTGGTCAATTTCGGTGCCGGTGAAATCGCCGATGGCGTTCTCGATTTGTCGGCACGTACCGAGTCGCAGGCATCGAGCCTGGAAGAAACTGCCTCGGCAATGGAAGAGTTGACGGCCACCGTGCAGCAAAATTCCGACAATGCCCATCAAGCCAGTAACTTGGTGATATCCACGTCCGACATTGCAATCAAAGGCGGCGAAGCGGTGTGTCATGTGGTGAATACGATGAATTCGATTAAGGAAAGCTCAAGCAGGATTGTCGATATCATTAGCGTGATCGACGGCATCGCTTTTCAAACCAATATTCTCGCGCTGAACGCGGCAGTGGAAGCAGCCCGCGCAGGAGAACAGGGACGCGGCTTTGCAGTGGTAGCTGCGGAAGTACGCAATCTTGCCCAACGCAGCGCAAGCGCCGCCAAGGAGATCAAGACGCTGATCGGAGATTCGGTAGAAAAAGTCGATGTCGGCAGCAGACTGGTGGACGACGCCGGCAAGACCATGAATGAAATTGTCGATTCGATCAAACGGGCGGCGGCGATCATGGGCGAAATATCAACTTCCAGCCGGGAACAAAGTGCCGGAATAGGACAGGTTCACCTAGCGATAACCCAGATGGATGCAATAACCCAGCAGAATGCATCGCTGGTGGAACAGGCCGCCGCCGCCGCCGCGACCATGAAAGATCAGGCGGACAATCTATCGCAAC
This sequence comes from Gelidimonas diazotrophica, assembly GCF_055694025.1. NCBI lineage: Bacteria > Pseudomonadati > Pseudomonadota > Betaproteobacteria > Burkholderiales > Oxalobacteraceae > Gelidimonas > Gelidimonas diazotrophica. Next base: position 1,108,141 of record NZ_CM146349.1, on the reverse strand, counting down.
TGGTGGACGCGTTCAAACTCATGTCCGGCGGGCGAGTTTCGCGCTCCTTATCGACAGGCAAAGTCACAAAGCTCACCAACAAGTCCAAGATGAAGGCACTTCCATCCCGGCCAAACCTATGTTTATCCATAGAAAGTAGGCCTTCGTTTTAACGAAAAGCGTTGATTTGACGCCAGAGGTTAATCAACGCTGACAGGCGGAGGAAATTGGAAGTTGATTGACCATCACAGTACAAAAAACAGGCTGTATTCAGATTGCATGTTGATAGCAATGACCTATATTGAAATAACACTTCAATCAGGAGTTGGCTATGGATATGGATATGGAATCGTTTCAACGACTTGGTTACTCCACAGCAATTCCTGTTTCATGCCCTGCGGAAAGAGTATCAACATGTAATCTGAATCCAGCCAAGCGTCATGCAGCGCAAGTCCGGAAGCCGACGAAGATATCGTCGCGTTGCGGCAAATAGAAATTCCTGAATTTCGGCGAACGCATCCGCGGCCGGGTTACAAAAGATGCGCCGCGCAAGACTTGATGCGTGCAAAACCAGGGTGCCGAATACTCGCGATAGGCATCCGCCGCAAAGCCGGGATAAGGCTCGAACGGCGTACAGGTCCATTCCCACAAGCTGCCCCATTGAAAAGCCGCATGACCCGAGATGGCCGCGTACTCCCACTCGGATTCACTCGGCAAGCGGCGACCGGCCCAGCGGCAGTAAGCCTGCGCCTCGAACAGGCTGACATGGCGCACCGCTTGATGGGCAGGCAAAGCGGTCAGCCGGCCGAAACTTTCAGTGCACCACCCAAGACCATCGCGCTGCCAGTAACGCGGTGCCGAACGTTCCTGCTGCATCAGCCATGCGCGGCCGGCAGTGCTCCAAAAATCCGACTTCTGATAACCGCCATCGGCAATGAAATCGCTGTACTGGGCATTCGACACCAATGTTGCATCGATACTGAAGGCAGGCACCAGCACCGGATGTGCCCATTTTTCGTTGTCGAACACGAAGCCGGACTCCGGTGCGCTACCGAGCAGCATCGTGCCGCCGGGAAAATCGATCGCAATGTGCGGCGCTGGCGCTGCCGTCGTTTGGTTTATCCGTGGCGGTGCTTCCAGACCCAGGGTTTGCAAGGTCATCGCGAAAGCCTCGCCGTGCATATCTTCATGCGCCAGCACCAGCTGGTAAGGCGCCAGGTCACGGCCTGATGCGCCTGATTTCTCCAGCTTATCCAGCACCCGATCCAATATCTCGCGGCAATACATCTTGAGCGCGCCGGCGTTGGGCAAATCGATCAGCCAGCGCGTGCGGTGCGACACGGTATTCGAATCGAACCAGTCGTCGCCCTGTGTCAGCAAACATGGGCGCTGCGCCGCAGCGGGGTTGCTCGACTCGGCCTCGCGCAGCACGAACCATTCGGCGAACCAGGCGATATGCCCCAACTCCCACAGCGGCGGATTGATGATGGGCAAAAACGGCACATGCGCTGATACATCCAGGCTGGCGGCCGAAAAACGATCGAACAGCAGCAGCGTATAATGCCTCGCATCCTGCAAGGCCGCTGCCAGTTCTTCCGAAGAGGCGTTTCGAAACGAAGGATTTATCATATTTTTCGGAAAATTTTCGCGCTATCAAGGAGCATTCTTTGCCCCCACCGCAGATTGTCATTATCAGCCCCGCACTGGCAAAAGCCAATAACGGCAACTGGCAAACCGCCCGGCGCTGGTCGCAATTTCTTCGCCAACATTATCGAGTACGCATCGCCGCCGAGTGGGACGGCCAGAAAATTGATGCAATGATCGCATTGCACGCACGGCGCTCTGCGGAATCGATTGCGGCATTTGCCGCGACCCAGCCAGAATCTCCATTGGTGGTGGTGCTGACCGGCACCGATCTGTACCGCGACATCCAAACCGATGCCAGCGCGCAACGCTCACTGCAACTTGCCACGCAACTGGTGGTATTGCAAGCGTCGGGACAGCAGGAATTGACGGCCGATCTGCGCGCAAAAACACAAGTCATCCACCAATCGACGCGCACTCTGAAAGCCGTCGTGCGGACAACACCGACAACAGGGCGGCACCTGAATATAACGATGATAGGCCACCTGCGCGACGAAAAGGACCCGGCCACCTTCATGCGTGCCGCCCATTTGGTGCAATCGCCGCAAGCGCGGCTGATCCATATCGGCGGCGCGCTGGAGCCTGCTCTGGGTCGCCTGGCGGCACAAACCGAACAACAGGAAGTGCGCTACCGCTGGCTCGGCAACCTGCCGCATGCGACCACCCGCCAGCGCTTGAAGCGCAGCCATCTGATGGTCATCAGTTCCAGGATGGAAGGCGGCGCCAATGTGATTATCGAAGCCATTACCAGCGGCGTGCCAATATTGGCCAGCGACATATCCGGCAACCGCGGCATGCTGGGCGACGACTACGCCGGGTATTTTCCGCTGGGGGACAGCCGGCAACTGGCGCGCCTGATCGACCAAAGTATCGCCGACCCGGCGTTTTACGCGCTGCTGCAAAGGCAATGTGCGGCGCGTGCACCGCTATTTTCACCAGAGCGGGAAAAAACCGCTTTGCTGCAGTTGATGGATAATCTGCTGAAAGCCCCTCTCCCCCAGCCCCTCTCCCGCTAGCGAATCGCATGGCGATTCGGGCACCAGGAAAAGCCATGCCGGGAGAGGGGAGCAAAGTGAGCCGCTACGCGACTTTCACGTTGGACAACCCATCACATTACTAAGGCAATCCCAATGAATACACCGACCGACTTGAAAATCAAACTGACCGCGTTTTCCCACGGCGGCGGCTGCGGCTGCAAGATTGCACCCGGCGTACTGTCTGAAATCCTGAAAAATTCAGCCGGCTTCCCGGTGCCGAAAGAGTTGATGGTCGGCATCGAGACCGCCGATGACGCCGCGGTCTACAAGCTCAATGACGAGCAGGCGCTGATTGCCACCACCGATTTTTTCATGCCGATCGTCGATGACCCGTTTGACTTCGGCCGGATCGCCGCCACCAATGCAATCTCCGACGTGTATGCGATGGGCGGCACGCCGATCATGGCGCTGGCCCTGGTCGGGATGCCGATCAACAAACTGCCGGTTGAAGTGATTGGACAAATCATTCGCGGCGGCGAAGCTATCTGCGCCGAAGCCGGGATTCCGATTGCCGGCGGCCACACCATCGATTCGGTCGAACCGATCTACGGTCTGGTCGTGATGGGCTTGATCCACCCTTCCAAGGTCAAGCGCAATGCCGACGCCAAAGCAGGCGACAAGCTGATTCTCGGCAAACCGATCGGCGTCGGGATTCTGTCGGCCGCGCTGAAGAAAGATGCGCTGGACGCCGCCGGCTATGCGGCGATGATAGCCAACACCACCAAGCTCAACAAGCCGGGAATAGCCCTGTCCGAACTGTCTGGCGTCCATGCACTGACGGACGTCACCGGCTTCGGCCTGCTCGGCCATTTGCTGGAACTGGCGCGTGGTGCCAAGCTGAGCGCCAAGCTCGACATGGCGCAGATTCCGCTGCTGCCGAACGTCCAGCAACTGGCTGAACAAGGCTTTATCACCGGCGCGTCGAGCCGCAATTGGGAAGCCTATGGTCACGATGTGACACTGGCGAACGCCATCACGCCAACCCAGCAAGCGTTGCTATGCGACCCGCAAACTTCCGGCGGCCTGCTGGTTTCGTGCGATCCGGCCGCGGTTGATGAAGTCCTTGCATTATTCGCCCGTGAAGGCTTTGCCGACGCAGCGGTGATTGGCGAAATGATCGAAGGACCAACCGGGATAGTCGTCACCGCAGCGTAATTGCAACATCGCCAATATGCGGAAAATACCGCAAGAGGCTTGACAAACCCCGCTGGCGCCAACTACATTGAGCCCATGTCATTCGCTCAATTCCCCCTTCCGAACTTTGTACAGCCTGCTGGCGCTCCGCTAGCAGGCTTGCTACGACTGCCGCTGGCGTAAAACGCCCGCCTTCTGTTTTACCCTGCTGGCAGCGCGCTGCCAGCAGTCCGGCAAGAAAACAATACTGCTGATCCAATATTCAACATGCATTCCACAATGAATCCTGTAACCATCATGCAAGGCACCTTTGTCGCCATGATGGTTGTTGCGCGTTTGCTGGGTCTGCTGGGTCTGCTGCTGCTACCGCTACCGATCGGTTGCCTGGCCTTGCGTTAAGTGGCCGTCAGGCAGCCTCGCTGCCACATCAATTGTTCAAACTTGTTGTTACCATTTCCTCTCAAAACCCAAAGGATTCATCATGATGTTGCCCAACCCTGCAGCCAAATATCGCCCGTCTCCCGTTGTCCAAATAAGCAACCGCAGCTGGCCGGATCAGATCATCACCACAGCGCCGATCTGGATGAGCAGCGACTTGCGCGACGGCAATCAGGCATTGATCGAGCCGATGAGCCTGGAAAAGAAGCTGCGTTTTTTCGAGATGCTGGTCAAGATCGGCTTCAAGGAAATTGAAGTCGGCTTTCCTTCCGCCTCGCAAACCGATTTCGATTTCGTGCGCATGTTGATTGATGAAAACCGGATTCCGGACGACGTCAGCATCATTGCGTTGACCCAGTCGCGCGAGGTCCTGATCGACCGCACGATCGAAGCCATGCTCGGCGCCAAACGCGCAATCGTGCATCTGTACAACTCGGTGGCGCCGGCTTTTCGCCGCATCGTCTTCAAAATGTCGCGCGCTGACATCAAGGCGCTCGCCATCAGCGGCACCCGGCACATCAAGGACTTGACTGCGATGCATCCGGAAACCGCCTGGCGTTTCGAATACTCGCCGGAATCGTTCAGCCAGACCGAGCTGGATTTTTCCAAAGAAGTATGCGATGCGGTATCCGAAGTCTGGCAGCCAACATCGGATAACAAGATGATCTTCAACCTGCCGGCCACCGTCGAATCCAGCACGCCGAACGTGTATGCGGACCAGATCGAGTGGATGCACCGCAATCTGGCACGGCGCGACGCGATCGTCATCAGCGTCCACCCGCACAACGACCGCGGCAGCGCGGTGGCCGCAGCCGAATTGGCGATGATGGCCGGCGCGGATCGGGTTGAAGGCTGTTTGTTCGGCAATGGCGAGCGTACCGGCAACGTCGATCTGGTGACGCTGGCAATGAATCTGTACACCCAAGGCGTGCATCCGGGACTCGATTTTTCCGATATCGATAGCGTGCGGCGCTGCGTCGAAGAGTGCAACCAGATCCCGGTGCATCCGCGCCATCCGTATGTCGGCGATCTGGTGTTTACCGCCTTCTCCGGCTCGCATCAGGATGCGATCAAAAAAGGTCTGGCCCAGCAGCAGGCGGAGGCACAGTGGGACGTGCCGTATCTGCCGATTGATCCGGCCGATCTCGGGCGCAGCTACGATGCGGTGATCCGCATCAATAGCCAGTCCGGCAAAGGCGGCATGGCGTATTTGCTGGAACAGGAATACGGTTTGTCGCTGCCGCGCCGGCTGCAGATAGAATTCAGCCGCGCGGTGCAGGCAACCACGGACCGCACCGGGGGCGAAGTCGCGGCGCAAGACATCTACGCCATTTTCGAGCAGGAATACCTCGCTCACACCACGCCCTACGCCTATCAGGCGCACCGCATGGAAGAAGATTCTGCCAAGGCGGAAGCGGTCCAGATTGAAATCGACATCGTCCAGAATGGCGAGCAAATGGCGCTGGCGGGCGGCGGCAACGGGCCGATCGATGCCTTCGTCAATGCGCTCGGTCTGGATATTCAGTTGATGGATTATCACGAACATGCGATCGGTTCCGGCGCCAATGCGCAGGCGGTTTGCTACGTCGAGTTGCGTCTCGACAATGGCCCAACCCTGTTCGGCGTCGGCCTCGATGGCAATATCGTGACCGCTTCATTCAAGGCGGTACTGAGCGCCGTCAACCGGCAACTGGCGCTGCGCCAGCGGGAGCAGGCGGTCAGTAGTGCTCAGGTAATTATCAGCGGGTAGTTGCGCAAACAGTGGCGGGGCATGGGTTAGTGTTACCCTGCCCGCCTCTGATCCCGCGGCTACTTTGCGCCGTCGCAATATCGATTGATTATTGAACGCGCCCAGCATTGATACAATTGTGAACTAGCACCCGAAATCCCGCGCTTGGCGGGCAAGAAAGAATGCATGGCCAACCCGGACCAATCAACTTCAGTGAAGAAAATCGTCGCTTCCAAAGCAAAACCGAAGACCGGCATGCCGCCAGTGGTTGGCATCGGCACCTCCGCCGGCGGACTGGAAGCGCTGACGCAATTCCTTGAAAACGTGCCGCTGGCAAGCGGGCTGGCGTATGTCGTGATCCAGCACCTGGACCCGACCTACAAAGGCATGCTGCCCGAGCTACTGCAGCGCGTCACCCCGATGGCTGTTTTTCAAGCCACCGACCGCATGAAGGTCAAGCCGAACTGCGTCTATGTGATTCCGCCCAACAAAGATATGTCGATCCTGCACGGCCTGCTGCACCTGCTGGAACCGGCAGCGCCGCGGGGGCTGCGTTTACCGATTGATTTCTTCTTTCGGGCGCTGGCCGAAGATCGGCGTGAAATGGCGATCGGCGTCATTCTGTCTGGCATGGGTTCGGACGGTACGCTGGGCTTGCGCGCCATCAAGGAAAAAGCCGGACTGGCCCTGGTGCAGGAGCCGGCCAGCGCCAAATTCAATGCGATGCCGCACAGCGCGATCAATGCCGGACTGGCCGACATCGTCGCCCCTGCAGAGGAATTGCCGGGAAAAATCGTAACCTATCTGCGGCAAGTGCGCCCGAACACCGGGCATGAACCGATTCTGGAAAGCAAGTCCCAGAGCGCATTGGAAAAAATCGTCATCCTGCTGCGCGAGCGCACCGGCAACGATTTTTCGCTCTACAAGAAAAACACCGTATACCGCCGCATCGAGCGCCGCATGAGCCTGCACCAGATCGACGCGATTAGCAATTACGTGCGCTATCTGCGCGAAAATCCGCAGGAGCAGGACTTGCTGTTCAAGGAATTGCTGATCGGCGTCACCAATTTCTTCCGTGATCCGCAGGTCTGGGATTATTTGCAAAATGAAACACTCCCTGCGCTATTGGCCGCGCATCCGAATGGCAAAGTGCTGCGGGCGTGGGTGCCGGCCTGCTCGACTGGCGAAGAGGCGTACTCGCTGGCCATTGTTTTCAAGGAAACGCTGGAACGGATCAAGCCGAAAGCGCGCTATTCATTGCAGATTTTCGCCACCGATCTGGATCATGATGCGATCGACCGTGCGCGTCAGGGACTCTTTCCCACCAATATTGCTGCGGATGTTTCTGCCGAGCGCCTGAGTCGATTTTTCATAGCCGAGGAAAAAGGCTACCGGATTGGCAAGGAAATCCGGGAAATGGTGGTTTTTGCCCCGCAAAACATCATCATGGACCCGCCTTTCACCAAACTCGACATCCTGACCTGCCGTAATCTGATGATCTATCTCGGGCCGGAACTGCAAGCCAGACTGATACCGCTGTTTCACTACGCACTCAACCGCGACGGCATTTTGCTGCTGGGAAGCGCCGAAACCACCGGCAGCTTTACCAGTCTATTCGTGTCGTTGGACAGCAAGGCGCGGCTGTATCGGCGTCTTAGCAATACCTTGCGCACTACGGCGGTCGATTTTCCAGTCAAATTTCCGGTCGGATTAAGCGTCGTGCAGGAGCAAAACAAGGTCGTCAACCCGGCCACCAACCTGCAGTTTCAAGCCGATCAGTTTTTATTGCAGCAATGCACGCCGGCAGCAGTTCTGGTCAACGCCGAGGGCGACATCCTGTACATCAATGGGCGCACCGGAAAATATCTGGAACCGGCTGCAGGCAAAGCCAACTGGAATATTTATGCGATGGCGCGCGACAGCTTGCGCCACCAGTTGAGCAGCGCATTCAAAAAAGTGGTGCGCCAGACTGGCGCCGTCATGCTGGAAAATTTGCGGCTCGAAGGCAGCGGCGACGCAGTGCAAACCGTCAATATAACGGTGCAGTTGATTGAAAAGCCGGAACTGCTGCATGGCATGGTCATGATCGTATTTACCGATGTGGCCACACCACTGGTGAAGACGGCTCCAACCACCGCCCTGCTCGACCATGTGCCGCAAGCCGACTTGGAACGCGCCCGCGAAGAGATCCTGCTCATCCGCGAAGAGATGCAGACCTCGCAGGAAGAACTTACCGCCACCAATGAAGAATTACAGTCGACCAATGAAGAACTGCAATCCACCAACGAGGAATTGACCACCTCCAAGGAAGAGATGCAATCCCTGAACGAAGAGTTGCAAACCGTCAATACCGAACTGCAATCGAAGGTAGACGATCTGTCGCTGCTCAACAACGACATGAAAAACCTGCTCAACAGCACCGACATTGCCACCATATTTCTGGACGAATCACTGCATGTACGGCGCTTCACCACCCATGCGACCCAGATTTTCAAACTGATCGGCAGCGATATCGGACGCCCGTTGAGCGACATTGTCACTGATTTAGGCTATCCGGAACTGCAGCAGGACGCCCGCGAAGTGCTGCGCACGCTGGTGTTTTCGCAAAAACAGATTGCAACCGGCGATGGTCGCTGGTTCAAAGCGCGCATCATGCCTTACCGCACGCTGGAAAACGTGATCGACGGTGTGGTAATGACCTTCACCGACATCACCGTCGCCAAACATCTGGAAGCAGAGCTGCGCCTGAAAATCAGCGCCGCCAAGAAATAAGATGACGCGCGCGGCCGCTGATTGCAACATACTCAGCACACTTTTCATCGCACCAAACATATTGCGTCTAAACTTAAATTATGTATAAATAAGCAATGCATTCCATCTTGCGCAGTATGCCAGCTAAAGTGTTGACCACTATGACCTGCAAAGACCTGAAAGGAGATATTAATGACTGCTAACAAACAAAAAATGAATAGTTCTAATGACTCCACAGGCACCGATCATCTGCGTCTGAGAGCGGAGCAGGTGTTGCGCAAGGACGGCCGCAATCCGGCAACATTGCTCAGTGACACGGATGTACGCAAGCAACTGCACGAACTGCAAGTCAATCAAATCGAACTCGCGCTGCAAAATAGCGAACTGCTGGAACTGCAAGATGCCCGACGGGAAATCGAATTGCTGTTGGCGCGCTATACCGATCTTTATGAGTTTGCCCCGATCGGGTATTTCACGCTGGGCCGCGACGCTACCTTGCATGAAGTCAACCTGACCGGCGCCAGTTTGATCGGGCTGGCGCGCTCCAAACTGGTGGGACGGCGCTTTGGCGCTTTCATCTCGCCCGAATCACGTCCGACCTTCAATGCTTTTCTGATACGGGTATTTGCCAGCGAGACAAAACAGTCGTGCGAAGTGCAGCTTCTGAATGCCGAGCAACGCCCGTTTTTCGCCCATATCGAAGCCAATGCCGATGCCGCCGAGCACACCTGCCGCCTGGTGGTGGAAGACATCAGCCTGCGCAAGGCGGCCGAACAAGCACTGCACAACGCCCATGACGACCTGGAAGCAAAGGTACAGGAACGCACTGCGGAACTTATCCAGACCAATGAACAACTCAACGCGGAAATTGCCCAACACCAGCGCACTGAAGAAGCGCTGAAGCACACCCAATATATCTTGCATCAGGCGCAACAAGTGGCGCATGTGGGTAGTTGGGAGCGCGACATTGTCAGCGGCGTATCACTCTGGTCGGATGAATTTTTCCGGATTTGTGGCCTGCCGCCTCAGGCATTTACTCCCAGCATAGCAAATATGTTGCAAGTTATGCATCCGGAAGATGGCAAGGCGGCATATCTGATGATCCAGCACGCAATCGAGCACGATAACAACTTCAGCAGCATCACCAGGATTGTTCGCCCGGACGGGACGATACGGCACGTCCGGTTACAGGGCAACGTCCTGTACAACGAAAACCAGAAGCCACAAACGCTGGTCGGCTCTGTGCTCGACATCACCGAATTCAAGCAAACCGAAGATGCCTTGCTGCAATCGCAGGAAACCATCCGCAGCCTGGCCGCGCATCAGGAAGTCGTCAAGGAAAGCGAACGCAAGCGCATCGCACGCGAAATTCACGACGAACTGGGGCAGAATCTGATGGCCTTGCGCATCGATGCGTCGATGCTGGCAGCACGCACCGCACACAGCCATCCGCGACTCAACGCGAGGGTCAGGACGGCGCTCAATGATATCGATACCACCATCAAATCGGTGCGCGGCATCATCAACAATCTGCGCCCGCCGGTACTGGACTTGGGCCTGCCGGCGGCGTTCGAGTGGCAGGTCAAGGAATTTCAGCGCCGCAGCGGCATTGCCTGCACCCTGAACATCAGCGGCGCCGATGCGCAGTACAAGCTCGATGACGATCAAGCCACCGCACTGTTTCGCATCCTGCAGGAATCGCTGGCTAACGTCAGCCGCCACGCCCAGGCCAATCAGGTCACGATCAGCCTGTCGCAAGAGGCCGGCAACGTATTGATGAAAGTGGCCGACGACGGCATCGGCCTGCCCCCGAATAGCCACAGGAAAACACATTCGTATGGACTGATCGGCATCAAGGAACGCGTCAACACGCTGCACGGCGAACTGATCATCGACAGCCGCGAGAACCAAGGCACCGCTTTGAGCGTCATCATCCCGATTGCGTACCCGTCTGAGAACGCTAAATAACACGTATCCGGCAGCTGGGCTTGCGCCTGGACGGGATTTTTTTATTCACTGATACGCACAAAAAATGCGGTCCACGAAAGACACGAACAAACCTTCTCTGCCACAGTCGAAAGGAGGGTTGTGTATTCTTTCGTACTTTTCGTGTATTTCGTGGACAATGTTTTTCATGTCTTACATGTAACGTGCGCAACAGTTATTTATTTTTTTAGGAAATTCTTTACATGCATTACTGGACCACGATTACCAGCTATGGCGGCAGTACCGTAATGATGCCTGCGGCTGCCGCTTTTGCCGCCTGGCTTGCGCTGGGAGGAGCTTGGCGCATGTCTTTGTGGTGGTGCGGCTTGTTTGGCACCGGCCTGACGATTGTGGTTGCATCGAAAATCGCCTTTATCGGCTGGGGCATCGGCATCCCGGCGCTGGATTTTACCGGCTTCAGTGGTCACGCGATGCGGGCCATGGCAGTGATGCCGGTGTTGTTCTACCTGGTGCTGCAAAATGCCAGCACTGCGACCCGCACCGCCGGAGTGCTGGTCGGGCTGCTGCTGGGGGCGCTGATTTGCACCTCGCGCATTGCGGTGCAAGTCCATTCGGTAGCGGAAGCGGTATCGGGCGGGATGCTCGGCACGGCGGTCAGCCTGGGCTTCATCGCATTATCTTGCAAGCTGGAAAAGCCCCTGCTGAACCGTGCGCTGATGGTCGCAACCCTCATCGGCCTGATAGGCATGTCGTATGTAGAACCGGTACCGTCGCAAAGCGTGCTAATCAAAGTGGCGCTCGCCCTCTCCGGCCATAACGAACCGTATACCCGTGCGAATTGGAAGTTGCATCACGACACGGAACTCGGCGTTACGGGAAAAGTGCAGAATTTCGCTAATATGCGCGTTGAATTGTAGGGGCGGGTTCCAAACCCGCCCTTGCACTTTGGCCACGAAAGGGCGGGTTTGGAACCCGCCCCTACACCCGACTTGATATCGCACAATTTTTATTAAATATACTATAAATAGTATTTTTTTAGAAACCAATTAAAATATGCGGAAGATACCTTGTTTTTAGGCATACTCCCCTATAATTTCAATACAACAAAATCACAGAGACCGCGCCAGACGGATGCCGGTAAATTGCCAGCGCGCGCTGGTCGGGAAAAAATTGCGGTAGCTGGAGCGCACATGATCCACCGGCGTGACGCAGGATGCGCCGCGCAATACATATTGATTGACCATGAATTTGCCGTTGTATTCGCCGATCGTGTCTGAGGAGGCCCGAAAGCCCGGATACGGCGCATAACTGCTCGATGTCCATTGCCATGCAGTATCGAATAATTGCAATAAAGCTTGTTCATCTGACTGCGCTTGGCTATCCACCGCACACTCCCACTCGGCTTCGCTGGGCAGGCGCGCGTCAAACCAGCGGGCGTAAGCATCGGCCTCGAAATAAGACAGTTGGGTAGCCGCGCGCTCCACATCCAGGGTTTGCAGGCCGTGCAGGGTAAATTCCTGCCACTCGCCGTCGGTCTGACGCCAGTACAGCGGTTGTTGAGATTGCTGCGATTGCAGCCAATCCCAGCCTTCGGACAGCCACAACGCGGGCTCCCGATACCCGTCATCCTCGATAAATGCCAGGTATTCGCCATTCGTCACCAGCCGGGACGCCAGCGCGAACGGTTCGACAAACTGCCGATGGCGCGGCAACTCGTTATCAAAGCAAAATCCGCCGCCGGCATGACCGATCTCGACCAAACCGCCCTGATGCTGTTGCCAATGCAGCGGCAACACCAAGGCCAGCGGCGGCACCGCGCCGCTGGCATAAGCGGGCAGCATCGGATTGCAGGAAAGCAGATGCAGAATATCGGTTAGCAACAGTTCCTGATGCTGCTGTTCGTGCTGCAAGCCCAGCGTCACCAGTTGCACCAGTTCGGCCAACCGTGCCGGCGACAACGCAGCGGCGATCAGAATCAGCGCCGCCATGCGGGCATCGACATTACTGCGGTAATCCTCCACCTCGGCCAGGGATGGCCGCGTGATCAGGCCGCGCTGGGCGCGCGGATGCCGGTTGCCGATACCGTGGTAATACGAGTTGAACAGCACACGGAAAGCCGGATGATACGGCTTGAAGTTAAGCTCGAACCGCTCCAGCACAAAAGTCTCGAAAAACCAGGTGGTGTGCGCCAGATGCCACTTGACCGGACTGGCGTCCGGCATCGATTGCACGCAGCAATCCTCGTCGGACAATGGCTCAGTCAGCGCCAACGTGGCCTGTCTTGTCAGGTCGTATTCAGCCAGCAGGGAAATGAGCATGTCGGGCTCCTGGTCCGGTCATACCGCCCGCGCATGCATGACGGCAAACCAGCCGCGCGCATCAGTCCAGGTCCGGATCGCGCCAAAACCGGCTGCGCCAAGCAGTTGAGCAAACGATTGCGGGGTGTACTTGTAACTGTTTTCGGTATGGATGCGATCAAATTCGGCAAAATGGCGCTGCCCACCCGGCCAGCGCACAGTCAGCGGTCGGCGCGCTTCCAGATGCATCTCGACGCGGCTCTGCTGCGGGCTGTAAAACGCCCGATGCAGCCAATCGCGCACCGCAAAATCGGTGCCGAGCAAGCTGTTCAGATGGTGCAACAGATTCAGGTTGAACGCCGCCGTCACTCCCAGCGCATCATCGTAAGCGGCGTCGAGGATGGCGTGATCCTTGATCAAATCGACCCCGATCAGCAGCGCGCCGTCGGCGCCGCAAGCAGCGCGTATCCGGCCCAGAAAGGCCGCCGCCTGTGCCGGCGCGAAATTGCCGATCGACGAGCCCGGGTAAAAAAATACCCGTTTTTCGTGCCTGACGGTAGCCGGCAACTCCAGGCTGCTGGAAAAATCCAGCCCGACTCCCATCATTTCGATAGCCGGAAAGCACGGCCGTATCGGTGCCAGCGCCTGCGCCAGAAAATCGGCCGAGATATCGATCGGCACATACTGGCGCGGCTGCAAAGCAGGAAACAAATGCGCCGCCTTGGCGCAATTGCCGGCACCCAGGTCGATCAAGGTTGATCCGACACCGACTGCCTGTGCGATCTGCGCCAGGTTTTCATCGAAAATCTCTGCCTCGGTGCGCGTCGGATAATATTCCGGCACCAGACAAATCGCCTCGAACAAACGGGAGCCGAGCGCGTTGTACAGGTATTTCGGTGAAACGAAGGCTGGCGCTGCCAGCAAGCCCGATTGCAGTTCGGCGCGTATCGCCTCTGCGTTGGCCGCGCTGTTGTGCAGCAGATCTGCGGCAGTCGCACCCGACGCGGAAAGTCTCTGTGGTAGTGGCATAAGTAGGGATTCAGGTAAGTTGATCGGAAATAAGCAAAGACCGGCAAAAACCAGCAATAACCAGCAACAATCAGCAACACCAGGAGCGACATCTTGGACTTGAATTTTTACCAATTATGCCCGTAACCGGTAATTCGCGGATAATACGCGCCTGAAATAGACACAAAATCGCGCCAAAAATTCTCGCAAACACTAAGAAAGGTTTTTTCATGTCGCATCTCTCGTGCTCCAAAATGCTCAAAACACTGCTGTCAACCGCACTCGCATCAGCCATGCTGCTGTCATCCGGCCTGTCACAGGCACAGCAGGTTTTGCGCGTGTCGGCCATTCCCGACGAAGCACCGACTGAATTGCAGCGCAAATTCAAGCCGCTGGGCGATTACCTGGAGAAAAAACTCGGGATGAAGGTCGAATTCACACCGGTAACCGACTACGCAACCTCGGTCGAAAGCTTGATCAATAACAAACTCGACATGGTTTGGTTCGGCGGCTTCACTTTCATCCAGGCCAAAGTACGCAGCAACAATCAGGTGGTGCCGCTGGTGCAGCGCGCAGAAGACGAGAAATTCAAATCGGTCTTCATCACTACCAGCAAAGACATCACCAAACTGGCAGATTTGAAAGGCAAAACTTTTGCCTTCGGTTCCGAATCGTCCACTTCCGGCCATCTGATGCCGCGTTCCTACCTGCTGGCTGCAAAGATCAATCCGGATACCGACCTGAAGCGCATCGCCTTCTCCGGCGCACATGACGCCACCGTTGCCGCAGTTTCCGGCGGCAAGGTCGATGCCGGCGCACTGAATATTTCGGTCTGGGAAAAACTGGTCGCTGGCGGCAAGGTCGACACCAAAGTGGTGCATGTGTTCTACACCACGCCCGGCTATTACGACTACAACTGGACCGTGCGCGCCGACATGAACCCGGTAGTGCGCAAGAAACTGACCGACGCTTTCCTGGCGCTGGACGCCAAGAATCCGGCCGACAAGGTAATCCTCGACTTGCAACGCGCCAGCAAATTCATCCCGACCAAGGCTGAAAATTATGCAGCTATCGAAGCAGCAGCACGCAACGCCGGCTTGTTGAAATAAGACTGCAATAACAATGTCATTCGTTCTACATGGCGCCAGCGTGCGCCATCCTTCGATCGCGCAGGCAAACGCCGGTTTCGCCCTGACCGATGTCAGCCTGTCCATCGACCAGGGCGAACAGGTCGCACTGATCGGGCCTTCCGGTGCCGGCAAGACTACCTTGCTGCACACTTTCGCCTGCGCCCATCGGGCCCAATCGGGCGAATTTTCCGCTTTCGGAATGTCGCCTTGGAGTTTGACCCACGCCGAGCGCCATCTGCTGCGCGCGCGGCTGTTTCTGGCACCGCAAACGCCGCCGCTGCCGCCGCGCCAGCGCGTGGTGACGGCAGTACTAGCCGGACGCTTGCCACAATGGGGATTTTGGCGGGCGCTGGCGTCGCTGATCAAGCCAGGCGCACTCAACGCGCAAGCCGCCTATGACGCGTTGGCGCGCTTTAATTTGCAAGACAAGTTGTATGCGCGGGTCGATCGCTTGTCCGGCGGCGAACGCCAGCGTTGCGGCATGGCGCGCCTGCTGGTGTCCAGTGCCGAAGCTTTCCTGGTCGATGAACCGCTGTCGGCGCTGGACCCGACACTGGCGCTGCAAACCCTGGCCGCGCTGCAACAAGAGTCTGCCAGCCGCAATGCGACGCTGATCTGCAGCCTGCATCAGGTGGAACTGGCGCGCAGCCATTTCCCGCGCATCGTCGGCTTGCGCGATGGCCGCATCCTATTCGATGCGGCGCGTGCGCAAGTGACCGACGCGATGATTGCGGCGCTGTATCAGAATGCCGGCAGCACGTCGCAACCGGCGAATTTCAGTACACCGCCGCTACCTGCAATCATCATTGGGCACTGCTGACACCGCCATGCCTGTAACCCGTTCGCAGCACCCCGATCCAGCCTGGCGCGCCCGCCTGATGGGCAGCATCATCGCGCTGGTGCTGCTGTGGCCGATGCTGGTGGCGAGCGAATTCAAACCCTGGGTTTTGCTCGATGCACAAAGCCTGAGCGCTGCCGGGCGCTTCCTGGCCGATTTCGTGCCGCCGGCCCATTCGGGCGAATTTCTGCAACTGATGCTGGCAGCAACCTGGCAAACCGTCGCCATGGCTACCGCCGGCCTGACTCTGGCATTGCTGGGAGCAATCCCGCTGACCTTGCTGGTGACGCAGTCGCTGTCGATTTCCCGCCTCGGCAGCGGCCGCATGCGACTGGCCGGCTTCATCATCCGGCAAATTTCCCGCTGGCTGCTGGTGCTGTTGCGCAGCGTGCCGGAACTGGTCTGGGCGCTGCTGTTCGTGCGCATCGTAGGGCTGGGGCCGACTGCCGGCGTGCTGGCGATCGCGCTGACTTACTGCGGCATGCTGGGCAAGGTGTACGCCGAAATCCTCGAATCCACCGACGCCCATGCTACAGAATCGCTGCTGAAAAACGGCAGCAGCCGACTGGCTGCGCTGCTGTATGGCACCTTGCCGGCAGCGGCCTCTGAATTGGTTTCTTACACCACCTATCGCTGGGAATGCGCGATCCGGGGCTCGGTCATCATGGGTTTCGTCGGTGCCGGCGGCCTCGGGCAACGGATGGATGAATCGATGAAGATGCTGGCCGGCGGCGAAGTCGCCACCATGCTGATCATCTTCGTGCTGCTGGTGGCTGGCGCCGATCTGGTCAGCACCTTTTTGCGCAAGCGCTTGGGTTAATGCCATGAAAACCCGTCAAGTTCCCTCGCCGCCGGCAGCCGATTTTTCTGCTGTTGCCATGCTCATTGCGCTGCTGGCACTGATCGTCGCCAGTTTTGCATCGCTGCCGCTGCAATGGAGCGCATTGTTCAGTGCCGATGCGCTGCGCTCCAGCATGGAATTTTTGCATGGCTTCGCGCCGCCCGAGCTGGCCGGACCTTTCCTGCTGAAAATCGCCATCGGCACGCTGGAAACTTTGTCGATGTCGGCGCTCGGCACCGGCATCGCAGTCGTGCTCGGCATCGCGTTGGCGCTGCCGGCCAGCGGCCGCTTTGGCCGCACTGCGCGCGCGGTGATCCGTCTGAAACTGAATATATTGCGTTCGATACCGGAACTGGTCTGGGCCTCGATCCTGCTGATTGCCGCCGGCCTGGGACCGTTCGCCGGCACGCTGGCACTGGCGGCGCACACCACCGGCGTACTGGGACGCCTGTTCGCCGACACGCTGGAAAACCTGCCGCCGGCACCGGAGGCGACGCTGCGCATTAACGGCGCGCGGCCGATGGCGGCCTTCTTTTATGCCACACTGCCGCAAGTGCTGCCGCAAATGCTGTCGTATACACTGTACCGCTGGGAAAACAATATCCGCGCCGCCGCCATTCTGGGCGTGGTCGGTGCCGGCGGGCTAGGCCAGATGCTGAAATACCACCTGTCGCTATTCCAGATGCAGCAAGCCGCCAGCGTCATCATTGCGATGCTGATGATGGTCGGCGTGGTCGATGCAATCAGTTTCTGGCTGCGGCGCGTGATGACCCGGTAGGGGCAGGTTCCAAACCTGCCCTTTCGCGGCCATCATGCAAGGGCAGGTTTGGAACCTGCCCCTACGGACAATTTCTTAAAAACAAGGAGTATCACTATTTTTGCGGCATTCTCCGCATATATTTACTGTTGTTATTAAATATACTCATCGAAATACCAGAGTAGCTTAAATGAAGAATATAAAAGATTACTATCTTGTATTAGGCATCGAAAGCGACGCCTCACTCGCGGAGGTAAAAACTGCCTTCCGGCAAAAAGCGTCATTATTCCATCCGGACAAGAACGCATCGGACGATGCACCAGACAAATTTCGGGAAATCAAGGAAGCGTATGACACGCTGTCGGTCGCAGCAAAACGGTCTGTCTATGATGAAAATCGCCGCCGCAACCTGCTCGACAACCCGATTGAAACAGCCAGAGAAATTTGGACAAATTATATTCAAGGAGTACTGCATTGAGACTTTCCCCATTTTTCCATGACCTCAAATCCGCCTACGATTCCGAACTCGATGACATGAGCACCGACTCTGCCGGCAATGACGTGCTGGCGTCGCGACTGGAAGCGAAGCGGGCCCAAATCCCTTCCCTGATGCCGATGATCAAGAACTATCCGGAAATGGGTGCAGTCGCCTTCCATAACGGCATCAACTTTGTCAGCGGCAAGGCAATGGAAGCGCTGGTAACCAAGGAGCCGGAAGACTTCCCGTTGTGGACAACGCTGCTGCCGTCGCTGGAATTAACCGCATGGGCCAGCAAGCTTGCCAAAACTATCCTTGCACATCCGGACGGCGAACAATTCCTGATCGTCACAGCCGGCCTGGAATATCTGCACTGCAGGGGCGATATCGGCATCCCGCTCCATGCCGGTTCGGATGATGCAGAGGACGCGGATAGTGAGGATGGCGACGAATCTGGCAACGATTATGGCGACGAAAATGATGACAGGAATGACGCAGATTCCGATCTTGCCGAAGCAGGATCAGACTGGCTCGCCGAACAGGGATTTGACCGTAACAACTAATCACTTTTTCGTACTGGATAGCCCATGAACACCATTCCTGCACTACTGAAAGCACAAAGTCTGGTCCGCGCCGGCGATATCATCGGTGCGGAATTTGCGCTGGTATCTCTGGCCGATACCGAGGGCGATTACGCACTGGTAGTCGCCCTCGATGATCTGCCGCCCTCCGACCTGCTGGCGATCATTCGGGAATATGACGTATCCAAGGAATCGATCGTCAATATGCTGGTCACGCCGGAACAATTCGCCCGCGCAGTGGTTCTGGAGACGCGCTACAACGATGTCAGCCACGAGCATTTGCGCGGCATGATCAACTCTGTCATCTTTCGCGAAGACCACGATACCGGCGAATTCCTGAGTGCGATTGGCGCGCTCGATGGCGGCTGCGATGCGCTGGTGGACTATCTGTCCGACAAGGCCGAACGGGTTGAACATTTCTTTCAATACTCGACCTTCGATCTTTTCAAGTATGGCAATGAGTCGAAAACCGCTCTGGTCGATTATGACCTGGCAGCCGACCCCGACGAGCACCCCCGCCTCAGCCTGGAAGAAGTGAATGATCACGACTGGATGGAGTTGACCTGGACGCTGCGCTACGTCACCCCCGATCTGTTCAGCGAAATTCTGTTCATGTTGCGCGCCCGCTGGCGTGACAGCATGCGTCTTGAGGCGCTTGCAGAAGCGGCCTTGAACGCCAAGGAACAGGTCCAGGAAGAAGCTCCTGCCGCTGTATTGGGCGAGGAATCTGCGCTGTAAATAATGCAGTACAACTGTCCACGAAAAACACGAAAGGCACGAAAACAGATCGTAACGGGGTGCGTAGGAATAGATATACACGATATTGTATATTCATTATTACCAATAAATATATTCGGTAAATGCCATAAAAATAGCTATACACCCTATATTTACGAAGCGCATTTACGCTTGAGTCTGTTCGTGCTTTTCGTGTCTTTCGTGGACAATGCTTTTCATGTCTTGCCTGCACCGTGCTGCATCAGACCGTTTTAAACCAATTCCAATTTCCTATGCCCGATAACAGCAACAAGATTTCACTGTACGACGGTCGTCCGTTTTTTGAAAAGGCGCTGCATTTCGGCGTGCAAAACGGCATCATTGATCCTACCAAGGTACGCGCCATTCTGGATGACGCGCCGAAAGGCATGATCCAGATTGCCGACTTTTTTGGCTCCCAATACCTGCGCCCGAATGTGGAAACTGCGCTGACGCGCATGGTCAATCTGGTGAGTCTGTACCTTGAAGAAAAAACCGCTGGGGATGTGGAAAAGGCAGCGCAATCGTTGCGCGACAATTCCTTCCTGTCGCATTCGCGCGGCGGTTCCGAGCTGCTCAAAAAACTGTTTGCCCTGCCGGAAGACGCCATCATCGGCAGCCACAAGAGTACGCAGGTCAAGGATTTTCTGGAAAAATGGTCGCGCCTGACGCCAGTTGCCTATCGGAAAGAACAGAAGAAACGCATAAGCGCCCAAGATGAAATTGCAGCAGCGATCTGGCTCGCCGAACAAGCAGGAATGCCCGCTGACGCACTGGATGATGAAGCCGCCGAATTAGTGATACGCACTGCAATACTGCTGCGTTTGAGCGCCAGCAAAAGTCAGAGCAAGGCAGGCGCGATGCCGAACGCATTCGAATTTGCACAATTGATAGACGCCCTCAGGACCAAGGGCATTACCGCCGACGCCAGAAAACGTGCCCACGTGATCCCCGACGACATGCCGGAGAAGTACAAGGTGATTGTGGAGCGCATTCGCAAGAAAATCGTCAAGACCGACATCCCGGAAATCCTCGACCCAGCCACCACGCTGGCCGAGTTGCTGGACAAGCTCAAGCAAAAATACTTCTTGCGTAGCGACGACGCCGACGATGTGAGCAATTTCGACGCCATCGTCTCGAAAGATTGGACCCGTGTCACCGAAGGCAAATCGGACTCGGACTCCCTGCTGACCCTATTCCTCTGTCTGGCCGGAAGCGCCGCGCCAAAAACCAGTATCAACGAGAAAAAAACACGGGAAATAGTGCGAAAAATCCGCAAGGATGGCATTAATCCGGCATTGGTGCCGGCATACATCAACCAATTTGCCCCATACGAAATGCGCGAAGGCCTGGTTGCGCTATGGGATGATTTTTTTGCGGAAGCAGAAAAATACCTGCTGGACGATTGGGACACAAAATTCGTCGAAGTCCTGTCTTTCTTGAAGGACAACTGCAATATTCTGAAAACGCCGTGATTGGCCGTGGTTGGCCGCAAATCGGTGCGCACCGCGCACCCTACTTCCTGAAATGATTCTGCAATCTGCAAGTTGAGCAGCTATTAACATCGATTAACATCGGCAATTTGGATCAGTGATATCGCCCTCAAGCGGCAGTTCTTGTTACTTCGTCTTCGACTTCGACTGCCGCGCAATGCGCACAATTTCTTGCGCGATATCTTCTGGCGACAGCACAAAATCGATGCACCCGCTATCGATTGCGCTCTCCGGCATGTCTGGCTGGCTCGCCGTACTCAGTTTCTGGGCGATGGTAATGCCGCCAACTTGTTGGATGCCGCACAGCGCTGCGGCCCCGTCGCCATCATAGCCAGAGACGATAACAGCGATAAGCTTGCCATCCCAATAACGGGTCAGTGACCGTAGAAAAATCGTGATGACATCAGGCCAGCCCCGCGGCTTTGAGATTGGCTTTAGCCGGAACTCTCCATCACAAACGTGCAAATCCCGATTTTCAGGGATGATAAATACACGGTTAGGTTCGATTAGCAAACTTTCCGTGATGAGATCGACCGGCATAGTTGTGTAGCGAGGAAGAATTTCATGCAGATGAGTAGGCATGATTGTGATGTGATTAACGATGACGATCGCGACACCCATGTCAGCCGGAAGATTTTGCAATAGCCGAATATAGGCGTCGAGACCGCCGGCCGAACCGCCGACGCAAACAATAGGAAAATCTTTCACCGAGGCACCCGCTGTAATCGACATATATCACCCCAATAGAGCAGTTCAAAAATGCACGCTTCGTTCATAGCAGCCGGCAGTCTGTCAAGAAATCATCATAAGGCACTGCCAGCATACCTTACAAGAAAGACAACTGATGAGGATCAATACGGCACGAGATTTTTTCTGCCCGGTGCTGGCGCGCACTGGAAATTGATTTGATCAGCAGACTTGCCCTTCCCGCTTCCCTGTACCGATACATCTGGTTACCTCGGTTACTCATCCTGTATTGCAGGGCATCGTTGTTTGGCATGTAATACGGACATCAATCCGGAAATATTCCAAGGAGATTTACGATGAAAAGCCGATTAGCAGTTATCACAGGATTATTGGCAGGCGCCATGCTGATGTTAGCTGCCGCTCCTGCCATGGCGCGCGCTGACGTTTCAGTCAGTATCGGGGTTCCGGGTTTCTATGAGCAACCAGCGCCGGTCTATGTGCAGCCGCGCCCCTACTATGTGGAACCACAACCCTACTATGTGGAACCACAACCCTACTATGTACAGCCGCAACCCTACTATGTGGAACAGCCATACAGGCAGGACTGGCGTCAACGTCGCTGGAATCGCGATCATCGCCCCCGGCATGATCGAGATTATGACGGCGTACCAAACCGCTTTGACCGTGACCGTGATGGTGATGGTGACGGCGTACCAAATCGATTTGATCGCCGACCGAACAACCCATACCGCGATTAAACACGTTGCTATTCAAGCCTTTCGCTAAATTGTTCTATACATTGTTTGTCAAAACATAAACAAAAGAGGAAAACGATATGAAATCGAAATTGATAGCTCGCTCCTTATTAGCCTCTGCTTTGTTTGCTGGCATAGGCATCTCCCCAGTGATGGCGCAAAGTACGAATACACCCAATATCAACCGTGCCCAGCAAGAGATCAGCGCACGAATTCAACAAGGTTTGGACTCCGGGCACATTACCCCTTCTGAGGCGCAATACCTGTATCGCCGCGAACGCGACATTCAAATCCGGGAAAATCGCTTTAAGTCTGATGGCTCTGCCAGTCCGCAAGAACGACAGCAATTGAGGCAAGATCTGGATGCCCTTCGCGCTGAAGTTGAATATAAAATCACCAATCCTCGCGCTGATGCACGACAGTCTGAGCAGTATGAGCGGTCTGACCGGGCTGACACTACGCCCGGTATCGACAGTCGCGAATTCAGAATCGGCGATCGGATTGAAGAAGGGGTTCGCTCCGGTCGCATAACGGAAGGTGAAGCGCGCAGATTGGAGCGCAGGGAACGCGAGATTGAACGCCAAGAAGCCCGTTTCAAGTCTGATGGCATCGTTACCCGGCAAGAACGGCTTCAATTACGAAATGAGTTGACGGCGTTGCGCGATGAGGTGGAACGGTTGATGCGCGATGATCGCCGCGAGCGCTATTAACAGAAAGGAACAGAAGCGCCAATAAGGCGCGTCTGGGTCCCATCGGCAAAGATCCATTCTACGAGGCCCGTGGGAAGGAATTTGATTGCGCCAGGCAAGCCTCGCAGAGCTCCGTTAGCGGGCACAATTAAGCGCGCACTAAGTCGGGTAGCGCACATACAGCAGGCACCGTTTTTCGATAGATTCAGGTTCTAAATCGGAGATCATCATGTCAATTAATCAAATTCATTGGGCTTCAGCAGCCACTAATATCAACCGTAAAGCAACTCGGCTGTCGGCTCTGGCGCTACTCGTATTGAGCACCGCTTTTGCCGTAACGACAGCAATGGCGGCAAGTAATGCGTCAGACGCGGACGCACGCTACCAGGCAGATCGCGCAGTTTGCAATAGCGGCCAGTCAAACCAGGATCGCGCAACGTGCCTGAAAGAGGCCGGGGCATCGCGCCAAGAGTCAAAAAAAGGGCAGCTCGATAGCGGCAAAGGTTCGTATCAGCAAAATGCCTTGATACGTTGCAATGCACTGCCGGCAAATGACCGTGATGCATGTCAGCGTCGCATAGAGGGTGAAGGCACGACCAGCGGCACCGTGCGTGACGGTGGCGTGTTGCGAGAACTTGTTGTGCCGGATGACAAATAAGCCATGTGCGGCTTCGTGCTTGGTGTTCTTTATGCGGGTTGCACCCGGCCTACATGACTTCAGCGCAAGCTGATGCCGGCGAGTTGGCAAGCAGGTTCGTAACCGCACCGTCGTTAGAGGCTTGCTCAATGTCGCAGGCAATACTGCGGCGATCTTCCACGCGAATCATGCGTTCGCCCCCCGTTGATTAAAAACCTATCGAGGCGACATCTGTTCTGACACGGGGGGTTACTTATGACCGCCGCCATCACCCGCGCGATCGCCATTACCGCCGGTATATAGAGGATTGGGCGCGACATAAGCGAACACTTTGTGGTCAAGCACGCCTGGTGGTGCAATCTGGTTTAAGTAAAATGAGTCTCTTGCGCCATCAAAAGCCCAGGCGAATGATTTGTCACCCACAATGAACTTGATGGTTTCGCCGCCGGTTACGTTTACATACTTAGTGTCCGGGGTAATAACAATCGCACGCACGGCGGCTGATACTGGTGCCGGATCACCCAAAAGATCAGATCGAGGCGTCCAAGCAACTGGAGACACGCATGCAGTGGATAGCAAGACTGTAAAAATGACTGGAAAACACAATTTGGGACTCATGACACATCTCCTGAAATTGGGGCGGTAAGGAAAATCTTAACCTATGCGCGGCGTCACCGCTTGCGCCGCCCGATCAACTCCAAGGCCGTAAGCCGCAATTCGTAAGGCGTCAATAAGCGCAGCGCATTGCGCCGTATGCTGCGATCAATACAACCGAAGTCGCATTATCGTCATGCCAGGCACCCTGGAAACACATATTTTTCATCGTCAATCTTTTGCCGAAATCCGATTGCATGGCGGGATCATGCGGCGCAATGCGCTGCGCTTATTGACGCCCTACAACTTGGACTGTGTGTAATCTTCTTTCGGGCGATGATTATCCTAAACACTGCTGCTTCGCGCCCGTCCAACCGCCGTATGCAGGATAATCAGCGCTTGCATCCGACTCGCCGGCAACGCCAATCATCAATCAATCGTATTTAACTAACAAATATACTCAATAATGTATTTTTATCAAAACCAATAAAAATGTGCGGGAGAATGGCAGTTTTTATTGATACTCCCTATATTATTAAAAATAAATAGCAATTCGCCGCAACTCCAAACCCGCCACCCACCGGAGCATCCATGCTGGAACTGCGCCATATCACCAAGTCGTACCGCAATGCACAACCGGTGCTGGATGACTTGTCTTACACGCTGGCTGCTGGTGAATTCATTGCGGTGATGGGCGAATCGGGCGTGGGCAAATCGACGCTGTTGAACTTGATTGCCGGGCTGGATACGCCGGACTCGGGCGAGGTGGTGATTGATGGCGTCGTCATGTCGGCGCTGGATGACGACGCTGCGACTTTGCTGCGGCGCAAGAAGATGGGTTTCGTGTTTCAGGCTTTCCATGTATTGCCGCATCTGACCTTGCGACAAAACATCGCCCTGCCCTTGCTGCTGAATGGCGAAAGCCGGCATCGGGCGCAGGAAATGCTGGATGCGGTGGGTTTGCAGGGGCGCGGCGGGGATTTTCCACGCCAATTGTCCGGCGGCGAAATGCAGCGGGTGGCGATTGCGCGGGCGCTGGTGCACCGGCCGAATCTGGTGCTGGCCGACGAGCCGACCGGCAATCTCGATCCCGACACTGCGCACAGCGTGTTGCTGTTGTTGCGCTCAGAAATCAAGGCTAGCGGCGCGTCGGCGATCATGGTAACGCATTCGTATGCGGCGGCGGAATTGGCCGACCGCGTGCTGGTGTTGAGCAAAAACGGCTTGCGCCCGGCTTGATTTTCTTACGTCAATGTCTGCGCCTATGCCGATCCGTTTGCGACTCCTGACCCGCTGGCTGTTGCTCGGCGAATGGCACGCCCATCCGGTGCGGGCGGTGGTCGCCATCGGTGCGATTGCGCTGGGAGTGGCGCTCGGGTTTGCGATCCATCTGATCAATGCGGCGGCTTTTAATGAGTTTTCGGCGGCGATCAAGAGCCTGTCGGGCCTGTCCGATTTGCAGGTGCGCGGCGTGCAGGCGCGCTTTGACGAGCGGCTTTACCCGCTGCTGGCGCAGCGTGATGGCGTGGCGCTGGCTAGTCCGGTGCTGGAACTGGACGCGGCCATTGTGGGTGAGCGCAGCGCGCTGAAAATTCTCGGTATCGATGTATTTCGCGCCGCCGAAATTGCGCCTGATCTGATCGGCGTCCCCGCTGCCGATAAGCCTTTAGACACTCTCGCCGATGATGCGATTTTTCTCTCCCCGGCTGCCATGGAATGGCTGAAAATTCGGTCAGGCGAGTTTTTGCAACTGCGTTCAGGCAGTCGCACCATCCGCTTGCGGGTGGCAGGCACTTTGCTGCGCTCGCGCGCCGGACAACGCATTGCGGTGATGGACATAGGCGCGGCGCAATGGCGCTTCGGCCGCATCGGTGAATTATCGCGCATCGAATTGAAACTAGCCGCTGGCGTCAATCGCGCTGCCTTCAAGGCTGCTCTCAACCGCGAATTTCAAGGCCGTTTGCTGGCGACGGAAACCGCCGATCAGGAAGCGCGCACCGCCAATATGTCGCGCGCTTACCGCGTCAATCTGAATGTGCTGGCGCTGGTGGCTTTGTTTACCGGGGCGTTTCTGGTGTTTTCCACCCAGGCGTTGTCGGTGTTGCGCCGCCGCAGCCAGTTTGCGTTATTGCGCGTGGTCGGCATGACGCGCCGGCATTTGATGGGCCAAATATTGCTGGAAGGCGCAACGCTGGGTGTACTCGGTGCCGCGTGCGGTATCGCAGCCGGATACGGGATGGCGGCTGCCGCGCTGCATTTTTTCGGCGGCGATTTGGGCGGCGGTTATTTCCCCGGCGTGCAGCCGAGCGTGCATTTCAGCCCTATTGCCGCGTTGGTGTTCTTTGTGCTCGGCACGACGGTAGCTGTTTTGGGCGCGGCGGCTCCGGCGTGGGAAGCCGCCCGCGCCCAACCTGCGTTGGCGCTCAAATCCGGCAGCGAAGATGCTGCGCTGGCGAAACTGGCATCGCCCTGGCCGGCGCTGGCTTGCCTGGTATTGGGTGCACTATTCACGCAATTGCCGCCGGTGGCGGACTTGCCGGTATTCGGATTTCTGGCGGTGGCGCTACTGCTGATTGGCGGCATCGCGCTGATGCCGCGTCTGGCAGCCGGCCTGTTTTCTTTCACGGGCCGGATACAGACACCGAATGTGGTGTTGAGCCTGACACTGGCGCGGTTGGCGAATGCGCCGAATCAAGCTTCGATTGCGCTGGGCGGCGTGCTGTCGAGTTTTGCGCTGATGGTGGCGATGGCGATCATGGTTGCCAGCTTCCGGGTCTCGGTCGATGACTGGTTGACGCAGGTTTTACCGGCCCAACTTTATGTGCGCTCGGCGATGACAGGCGACACTGGCGGCCTGCAGCCGAATGAACAACAAGCGATCCGCACTGCCAACGGCGTCAATCGCGCCGATTTCTTGCGCCTGTCGAAACTGGCGCTGGCGTCCGACCGCGCCGATGTGGTTTTGCTGGCGCGCCCGATTGATGTCAACGCGCCGGGCAAGGTGGTGCCGGTTATCGGCGCCACCATCGTCCCTTCCGATGCAATGCCGATCTGGGTCTCGGAAGCAATGGTCGATTTGTACGGCTATGCGGTGGGCAAGCGCGTTAGTCTGCCGATTGGCGGCAAACCTCACGACTTCGTGGTGGCCGGCATCTGGCGCGACTATGCGCGGCAGTCGGGAGCGATACAAATCCGGCTATCGGATTATCAAAACCTGACCGGCGATTTGACGGTCAATGATGCTGCGCTATGGCTGCAAGCCGGCGTCAATCCGGCACAAGCCAGCGCCACGCTGAAGCGGCTTCCGTTCGGCAGCGCACTGGAGTTTTCTGAGCCGGGCCAGATCCGCGCTGTCAGCCTGAAGATTTTCGATCGCAGCTTTGCCGTGACCTATTTGCTGGAGCTGATCGCAATCGTGATCGGCCTGTTCGGCGTGGCCGCTACCTTCTCCGCGCAAACCCTGGCACGCGCCCGGGAGTTCGGGATGTTGCGTCACATTGGCGTGACGCGCAGGCAGATTCTGGCGATATTGGCGGCAGAAGGCGGCTTGCTGACGGCGATCGGGATTGCGGTGGGTTTCGTGCTGGGTTGGCTGATCAGTTTGATTTTGGTATTTATCGTCAATCCGCAATCGTTTCACTGGACCATGGAATTGCACATGCCATGGGGCTTGCTGGCAACGGTTGCCGGTTTGCTGCTGGCGTCGGCCGCATTAACGGCGCTGGTGGCGGGACGGCAAGCGTTGTCAGGCAGCGCGATTCGGGCGGTGAAGGAGGATTGGTGATGCGTCTTTTAATAGTAGTGCAGGCCTCCGTGCCTGCATGCAGGCACGGAGGCCTGCACTACTGGAGAGCCGCACTATTGTGCGTACTTCTATTTTTGCAGATTTTATACTTACCAAATACTTTGGCTGCGCCGCCGCAATTCGCCGCCGTCACGCCCGACAAACCGCTCACTTTTCCATCCGATTTCGGCGCGCATCCTGAATTTCGCACCGAATGGTGGTACGCAACCGGCTGGCTGCAAACGCCGGACCATAAGCCGCTCGGTTTCCAGATCACTTTCTTCCGCTCGGCCACCGAGCACGATGCCGCCAATCCGAGCAATTTTGCGCCGAAGCAACTGATCATCGCGCACGCGGCTTTGTCCGATCCGGCCCAGAAAAAATTACTGCATGGCGAAAAAAGCGCCCGTCAGGGTTTTGGCCTGGCTTACGCGGCGCAAGGCGATACCGACGTCAAGCTCGACGACTGGCACCTTACCCGCAGCGCCGATGGCCGCTATCAGGCGGTGGTCCGTACTCACGATTTTGAGTTACAACTGACGCTGCAACCAAACCAAGCGCCGATGCTGCAAGGCGAACAGGGTTACTCGCGCAAAGGGCCGAAGCCGCAACAAGCCAGTTATTACTACAGCGAGCCACAATTGACGGTCGCCGGCACTGTGATCCGCCAGGGTAAACCGCTCACCGTAACCGGCACAGCCTGGCTCGATCACGAATGGTCGAGCAGCGTGCTGGACGCCGATGCAGCCGGCTGGGATTGGCTGGGCGCGAATCTGGATGACGGCAGCGCGCTGATGGCGTTTCGCATCAGAAGCAAAGCCGGCGCGACACTGTGGAGCCATGCTGCGCTGCGCAATCCAGCCGGAAAGATGACACAATTCATGCCGGACGCCGTACTATTTACCCCGCAGCGGCGCTGGCAATCGCCGCGCACCAAGGCGATTTACCCGGTGGCGATGCAGATACAAACCGGCGGCGATCGCTGGCACATAACCCCGTTGCAGGATGATCAGGAACTCGATGCGCGCCGTTCCACCGGCACCGTATATTGGGAAGGCGCTGTGACTATCAGCCGCGACGGCGCACCTGCCGGGCGCGGCTATCTTGAAATGACCGGATACGACAAACCACAGAAATTATGACTACTACCAGCACAACTTCCAGCACCAGTACAACTTCCAGCAGCACCGCAATCGCGCTCAAGCCGCAGAAAAGCAGCTTGTCCACACTCAAGGGCTTGCTGCCTTTTCTCGCGCCTTACAAGCGTGAATTCCTGCTGGCCGGGATTGCATTGCTGGTCGCCGCGGGCGCCACGCTGGCGATTCCGTATGCGTTCCGGCAGATGATCGATCTCGGCTTTGGCAACGCCGGCGCTGTCGTCGCTGCCGGCAGCAAGAACATTCAGAATGTCGATTTTTACTTTCTGGCCTTGTTTGGCGTCGCGTCGATATTGGCAATCGCCACCGCCGCCCGCTTTTATATGGTGTCGTTGTTGGGCGAGCGCGTCACCGCCGATATCCGCAGCGCGGTGTACCGGCACGTTATTACCCAGAGTCCGCAGTTTTTCGAAACCACACAAACCGGCGAAGTGTTGTCGCGCCTGACCGCCGACACCACCTTGATCCAGGCCGTGGTCGGCACCAGCATTTCGATGGCGCTGCGCAATGCGCTGCTGTTCGTCGGCGGGCTTGGCATGCTGTTCGTCACCAGCATCAAACTGACCGCCATCATCATCGTCTTGCTGGCGGCGGTGGTGCTGCCGATCGTATTCTTCGGACGTCGGGTGCGCAAACTGTCACGTGCCTCGCAAGACCGGATTGCCGATGCCTCGGCGATGGCCGGCGAAATCCTCAACGCGATGCCGACCGTACAAGCTTTCACCCACGAAGCCATCGAAGGCCGGCGCTTTGGCGCATCGGTCGAGGATGCGTTCGATACCGCGATGCAGCGCATCCGCACCCGTACCACGATGACGGCGGTGGCGATTCTGCTGGTATTCGGGGCTATCGTATTCGTGCTGTGGCTCGGTGCCCATGCGGTGATTCAAGGCACCATGAGCGGCGGCGAACTGGGGCAATTCATCCTGTACGCGGTGCTGGTGGCCGGCTCCATCGGCGCACTGTCGGAAGTGCTGGGCGAGGCGCAACGCGCTGCCGGCGCCACCGAGCGCTTGCTGGAATTGTTGTCGGCACACTCGCAAGTGCAATCGCCAGCCCAACCGCAACCGTTACCGCCGCGCGCTGCGGTCGGCTCGGCGCTGGCGCTGAAAGACGTCAGCTTTCATTACCCATCGCGCCCGCTGACGGCCTCGGTGTCGCAACTGACGCTGGAAATCGAACCGGGCGAAACGGTTGCCGTGGTCGGCCCATCCGGTGCCGGCAAGACCACGCTGTTCCAATTGTTGCTGCGCTTTTACGATCCGCAGCAAGGGCAGATCACGCTCGACGGCGTCGATATCAAGCAGCTTGATTTACAGACATTGCGCGACGCCATCGGCATCGTGCCGCAAGACACCGTCATCTTCTCCGCCAATGCGCTGGAAAATATCCGCTACGGCCGGGCCGGTGCCAGCGACGACGAAGTGATTGCCGCCGCCAAAATGGCCGCCGCGCACGAGTTCATCGAACAACTGCCGGAAGGTTATCAATCATTTTTGGGCGAGCGCGGCGTGCGCCTGTCTGGCGGCCAGCGCCAGCGCATCGCCATTGCCCGCGCACTGTTAAAGAACCCGCCGCTGCTGTTGCTGGACGAAGCCACCAGCGCGCTCGACGCCGAATCCGAACGGCTGGTGCAAAAGGCACTGGAAGCGGCGATGGTCGGCCGCACCACCGTCATCATCGCGCACCGTTTGGCAACCGTGCAGCGCGCCGACCGCATCATCGTGATGGAAGATGGGCAGATCGTCGAAACCGGCACCCACGCATCGCTGGTTGCGCTGGGCGGAATGTATGCGAATTTAGCGGCGCTGCAGTTTCATACGTTGCCGGGATAATTTGTAATTTTCAATCATCGGGCAAGCATTTTCTCGTAGGGCGTCAATAAGCGCAGCGCATTGCGCCGTAGGTAATATGCTAAATTTTCACAGTGCATGCGGCGCTACGAATTGCGGCTTACGGTCTTATTGAAATAATTTATACTATGTTATGTATTTTTATATACCGCATTAAAAATATGCGCAATAGTGGATGTTTTTTGGCATACTCCCTATAAAAATTAATATCTGCAAGTCGAGCACACACGGCGAAAACCGACACTGCACATCGAACTATTTTTCCCGAGGAGCAAGCAAGATGCGATCAACCAAAGCCAGCGCCGCCATCGAGCGCCTTAAAGCGCGCGACGGCAACAAGCCCTATTCGATGGTGCGCACCGGCGACGAACTTTTCTATCTGGTACTCAACACCGGTCTGGGCGTGCAGGAAAAAATGGGCCAGGCGCTACCGCTGGACGACTTCGTGAAGTACGTCAACAGCGTCGGCCCGCAAGTGACCAGACGCGTCAGCAAGCTGGATGTGGCGTTTGAAAAACAGTTAAGCAAAAAACAGCCTTAACGTAACTAACCTAAATCAGCAATGATCTCTTGCGTGCTTAAAGCTTGGGCGAAACTCCCATCCAAGGCGGCGATATAGGCATTCTGCACATGGCTGGCGGGGATATCTACGCCGCCGAATGACAGCGCTTTTGTCGCGCAGGCATCGTGTGCCAATTGGATATCAAATTCCAAATCGAAAGCGGCACGGGTAGTCGAGTCAATACACATGTGGGTCATCATGCCCGCGATCACGAGCTTGGTTATTTGATGCTCCTTTAAGTATTCGAGCAACGCAGTTTCCCTGAAGCTGTTCGGATAATTTTTTATGATGACGGCCTCGTTACTTAACGGCGCAACACTTTTGTGGATTTTTGCACCTTCGGTATCGGGCAGGAAAAAAGTCGCGCCGGCATGCTTTGCAATGTGTTGAATGTGTATCACTGGAAGTTGCATGCGACGGAAAGTCGATAACAGGACCGCCGCGTTATTGCTTGCTTCCGTGGTGTTTTCTAGTGTCATCTTCCCGCCGGGAAAATAATCGTTTTGAATATCGATAATGAGTAATGCTGTTTTCATTGGGTAAATTCCTTTTCATTGCATAATTAAAAAATAGCGACTGCCTCAAACACTGCCCTCTTTCTCGACAACGAGAATGCGTGCCTCGCCGCGAGGATGTGCAAGGTGCTCGCAGCCGACGTCGGCAAAGAAAACATCGCCAGCCTGCAGCACCACCGACTTCTCTATTCCATCTTCCCGGTAGAACATCTCGACGGTTCCATCGAGTACCGCAAATACTTCCTTGCCGTCGTTGATGTGCCATTCGTACGGCTGGTCTGTCCAGTGCACGCGTGTGGTGATGCCATTCATGCTCGCGACATCCATTGCGCCCCATGCGCGGTCTGCGACAAATTCACGACTTCGGATGATTTTCATGGTTTTTCAAAATGCCTGATGAAGAGGTGGTGGAATGTCCTTGAACGCAAGGCCGAAATAATTTATGTCTCCGCGCTGGGATTGATTGTTGCAATTCCCCGTCGACACTGATAGTGGCTCAAATGACACCACGACGCCAGCCGATTTCTTTGCCACGTGGAAAAATCGCGCAAGTGAGTCGCAGACCGCGCAATTGCATCTGGAGGATGCCAACAAGGCGGTTTTTGATTTTCGACAAAACATGCAGCTTATGCGGGTCTACTCTGTTGTCATGCTTGGCACGCGAATCAACACGCCTGTAATTTCACTTGATGGAGAATGCATCATGACTACGCGCAAGATTGAAAAATCGGAATGGAAAACGTTTTTTGATGGCGTTTCCAAAGTTGGCGGCCTGGATCGGAAATGCGCCGAGATCGAGGTGGTGGGATTGAGTCTCGGCGACCATATCGCGGCAGAATGGGTGCCGATGTTCGGCGTGACCTACAACCCCAGGGGCGACATGCTCGAAATCGGGCTGGAAGGGCTCGACCACCTGATTCATAAGCCAAAGACGATATTTGTGGACGAGAGCGCTGCCGGCTTGCTCAGTATTAGCGTCACCGATGAGGATGACATACAGCACATCATTCGTTTGAGAGACCCGTTATTGCTGTCCGGAAAGCCGGCTCCGTAAGTAAGGCTATCGATGAAATCGAAGTTGGCGAGGGAGGATTTTATCGCCATGCCGACGGCATGCATCAAGCGCATGAAGATTAAAAATGGACGGGTTACGCTCGCCAAGCCTGATTTGCAATAATAAATATACTGCACAATGTATTATTTATATACGCATTATAAATATGCGTAAAACATGATGTTTTTATATATACCCCACTATATTTCATTAGTAGAATAGGTTGATACAGTGACCGGTGAAGAATATCGGCGATTAACTCCATTGGAATGCGATTGGATCGTAGGTGCGAATTCATTCGCATCAGCTCGCATCGAATAGTTAAGAATGCGAATAAATTCGCACCTACGGCGCTTCGTTTGGAAAGCACGCAACATCAGTCCATATAATTCACACTCCGTTTTCACCCGAATCACCCTGCGCCAATACGCAACTTCATGCTCCCTGTGTATGATCATGCCCATGAAAAAAAAGATCGCACCGGTGCCGGCACCCGCGCAACATTCTGCCATCGGATGCGCGTCAATCTGCAAATAGCGTTGTGTTGCGTTGCGCTGGTCCCGCGCAAGAAAATCCACCGAAAAGCGCCCCCACCTATCCAGCACCTGAATTGGAAAAATGCAATGAAGCAATACCTCGATCTGGTCCGAACCATTATTGACACTGGGAGTTGGCAAGAGAATCGCACCGGGATAAGAACGATCAGCATTCCTGGCGCCATGCTGCGCTTCGATTTGTTAAACGACGGTTTCCCGGCGATCACAACCAAGAGGCTTGCATTCAAATCAGTGGTGGGCGAACTGGTCGGATTTTTGCGAGCATCGCGCAGTGCGGCCGATTTTCGCGCTCTGGGCTGCAAGGTGTGGGACCAGAACGCCAACGAAAATGCCGAGTGGCTTTCAAACCCGTATCGACTGCAAGAAGACGATCTGGGCCCGGTGTATGGCGTCCAGTGGCGCGCGTGGCCGGCCTACAAGCTGCTTGACGCTAGCAAGACGCTGCAAATTGCGGACGCACAAAGCAGAGGATTTCGGGTGGTATCGGCGCTGCAGGACGAGGGCGCCAACAAAATTCTTCTGTATAAGGCAGTCGATCAACTGGGCGATTGTCTGCGCACGATTATCGCGAATCCTGGAAGCCGGCGCATTTTGTTCCACGGCTGGAATTGCGCCGATCTGGATTCCATTGCGCTGCCGGCATGCCATCTTTTGTACCAGTTCATCCCGAATGCTGCGAGCAAGGAAATCTCGCTCTGCCTGTATATCCGAAGCAACGATATCGGTTTAGGAACGCCGTTTAATCTGGCTGAAGCAGCAGCGCTGCTACACTTGGTGGGCCGGCTGACGGGGTATAAACCGCGCTGGTTCACGTATTTCATCGGGGACGCCCATATCTACGAGAATCATCTCGATATGCTGCAGGAACAATTGCAGCGCGCACCATACGCCGCGCCGGAGTTAGTCATTGCCGAGCGCATTCCGGATTTTGCTGCGACAGGAAAGTTCGAACCAGAGTGGCTTGAGAAAATAGAACCGTCCGATTTTTCATTGAGCAACTATCAGCACCACCCCGCTTTAACCGCGCCCATGGCAGTTTAAGGAAGCGATTGAAAAGTAAGATAAAAAGTAAGATTAAAAAGTAAGTGCGCAGTCAAACCTAACAACATATTTAACCAAGGAATCCATAATGAGTTTCAATAATTTTCTGAGTAAGCTAAAAACAAAAGCCGGTGAGTTAAAGACAGAAGCCTTGAAATACAAAAACAAGGATTTTCTGAATGCATCTATGGCTGGTTCGGCATTGATTGCCATGGCTGATGGCAATATCAGTTCAGAAGAAAAACAAAAAATGATTAAATTCATTGAAAGCCATGACGCACTGTCGATTTTTACGACCAGTGATGTCATCAAGGCTTTCCAGGATTTTGTCGGGCAGATTGAATTCGATAAAGACATTGGTGAAGCCAAGGCTTATCAGGCATTGGGCAAGATGAAATCGAATGCCGAGGCTTCGCGCCTGTTGATTCGCATGATTATTGCGATTGCCGCTTCCGATGGCAATTTTGATGATACGGAGAAAAAGGTAGCCGTCAAAATCGCCAAGGAATTAGCGATTAATCCGTCGGAATTTGAACTGGAATAATTATTTTCAAGACCGGGATTACCTTGGTCGCCCCGACGAAGGTAACCCCGGCGTTCACGGCGCCACCACGCGCCGGGCATGGTGCACCAGCAGCGGCAAGGCCATGCGGTTGATGAGGCCAGGCAGGCGCAGCGGCTTGAGCAGCATTTTCACCGTCATTTCGTAAGGATAGTCGGCGCGTGCCCAGTGACCCGCTGTGTGTTGAAACCGCTGGAAATCTTCTGGACTAAATGTCTGCCCCGGGTTGCGCACTACAAATGCATTTTTCAATGCCAGGTAGGCATCCTCCTGACCGATTACGCCTAATCTCTGCCGCAATACGCGCGCCACTTGCCAGCGTGACGGACGCTCTATCGCGCGATAACGCAGGAAAAAGTGGTGGAAGTATTTGTAGTGCCCCACTTCATCGTCACGGATATGCCCCACCAGCGTGGTGAGCACCGGTTCCGGGCTGATTTGCTGCAGCAGAGCATACAGGCCTGCGGTGCCTGCTTCCACCACACAACGTGCCACCATCTCCAGCGTGCGCGTGGGCTCCAGCAGTTCGGGTTTGCAATACGGGCGATAGTCTGCGCAAAAGCCGTCAAACGCGGTTTGCCAATCGAACGCGGGCCACACCGTCTCCACATAGCGACGCAGCGCGCGTCCGTGCTGCAACTCTTCCGGTTCCCAGCGCTCGCGCAGCCATTGGCTGGTTTCGGGATCGTCCTCCATGTGGCGCAACAGGTTGTCTGCGTACAAATCCGCCAAACTCTCGACGAAGGACGCCGCAGCAAGCACATAAAACCACGTGTCCTCAGCGACGATGCGTTCATGCGCTATGCGGTCAAACGCAATCTGCTCAATCAACCATGGATGCGACGCGGCGATGGGTAGGTGCATATCTGGGTTTGGCATAACGATCCCCGCTTATTTTCTTGGTAAGACTATAACAAGCGCCGGCGGTTCGATTCAACACTTATGTATAAAACAATACGGCAGTACCAAATGTCACCCGAGGTCACCAGCGCTCGGCAGCGCGTAACGCATTGCGGCGATGACGTAAACGGGTAAACTGCTGTCAAGCGCATTCAGCTTCACCCCGCCATGCAAGATGGCAACACCGTGCGGAATCCGATAGACGAATCGTCTTGCCTGCCGCCTTTGTCATCGTTTGAACGGATACCATGATTCCTACTGCATTATGGTTTTTACTGGTTGGCGGTTTGCTGCTTTTCATGGGGCTGACTTCTTCCAGACTGAAGCATTTACCCATCACGTCCGCCATTATTTATCTGGCGGCGGGCTTGCTGGTAGGGCCTACCGTGCTGGATATCTTTCACTTCAATCCGCTGTATGAATCGGCACTACTGGAAATTCTGACCGAAATCGCGGTATTGATATCGCTATTTTCTGCCGGCGTCAAAATGCCGGCGCCCATCAGTTTCAAGCGATGGCGCACCCCCGTACTACTGGCCACCGTGTCGATGACGGCCAGCGTCGCGCTGGTCGCAGTCTTTAGCACCTATGTGTTGGATTTGCCGCTGGGCGCATGCATATTGCTGGGCGCCATCGTCGCGCCCACCGATCCGGTGCTGGCAACCGATGTGCAAATCCGCCATCCTGGCGACCACGACCAACTGCGTTTTACCCTGACCTGTGAAGCAGGCATCAACGACGGCAGCGCCTTCCCGTTTGTGATGCTGGGCATGGGGATGTTGGGTTTGCATGAAGTGGGTGAAACCGGAATCCGCTGGGTCTTGCTGGACGTACTATGGGCGACGGTGGCAGGC
Source organism: Gelidimonas diazotrophica (assembly GCF_055694025.1). Classification (NCBI taxonomy): domain Bacteria; kingdom Pseudomonadati; phylum Pseudomonadota; class Betaproteobacteria; order Burkholderiales; family Oxalobacteraceae; genus Gelidimonas; species Gelidimonas diazotrophica. Next base: position 1,071,102 of record NZ_CM146349.1, on the reverse strand, counting down.
ATCGCATTGGGCGTGGCGTCAGGCGTATTCCTGGCACGGCTGGTCTGGAAGATACGCGGCCCGCAGCAGAGCAGGAAACTCCTGGACGATTTTCTTGGGCTGGGCTTGATCGGAGTCGTGTATGGCCTGAGCGTGCTGATGGATGCCTGGGGCTTTCTGGCGGTGTTCTTCGCCGCCGTCGCGCTGCATCAAACCGAGTTAAAGCTGTCCAGTGGCGTCGAAGGCCAGCAGTCTGGCCGGGCGCAGCCAGAATCAAAAGACGCTTCCAGTGTTGATGTCCATGCCGAGGTCAATGCAGAACCGCCGGTAACCGTCAGCGAAGGCGCTCTGGTGTTCAAGGAACATCTGGAGCGATTGTCGGAAGTGGTGCTGATTCTGCTGGTGGGCGGCATGCTGTTTATTAATTCGTGGAGTTGGCGGGCGGTGGGCTTTGCGTTCTTCCTGTTCCTGGTGGCGCGTCCCGTGAGCGTGATGCTGGGAATGCTGGGTAGCGGCACGCCATGGCGCATGCGCTACCTGACCGGTTGGTTCGGCGTGCGCGGCATAGGCTCTTTGTATTACCTGATGTATGCGATACAGCACGACTTGCCAGAGCCGATGGCCCTGGAGTTCATACAATTGACGCTAGTTGTGATCACGCTGTCCATCGTGGTGCACGGCATCAGCGTCAAGCCCTTGATGCATATTTTCTGGCGACGCAAGCGCGAACCTTAAAAAGCTGTCAGTCCAAACAGGTTCCTGCACCGATTGCCTCTGGTATCCTCGCTGTTCAACCGTTTCAGCCAAAAGCCAGCCATTCCATGAGCAAACTCACCATCATCGTCGCCACCGACGCCCTGCGCGGGATCGGCATCAATAACACCCTGCCCTGGCATTTGCCGGAAGACTTGGCGCACTTCAAGCGCACCACGTCCGGACACCCGATCATCATGGGCCGCAAAACCTTCGATTCGATCGGCCGGGCGCTGCCGAACCGGCGCAATATCGTCATCAGCAGGGGCACGGCATGCCGTGCCCCTACATCCTACGACGGGGTTGAAGTTGTGGCCTCCATCGCCGCTGCCCTGCAACTGGTTGGAGAGGCAGAAGCCTTCATCATCGGCGGCGCGCAGATTTTCGCCGAAACACTGCTGCTGGCAGAGCGTTTGATCGTGACCGAAATCGACAAAAACTTTGATTGCGATGTTTTTTTCCCGCCGATTTCCGCACAAGACTGGCGCGAAGTTGCCAGAGAGCAGCATCATTGCGCACAAAACGACTTTAATTACGCGTTCGTGACATATCAGAAACGTTAACGGAATATTCCCTCCAAGCGCCGTTTTGTGGCTCTAAAATAACGCTTTCCCGCTGTGACGGCGCTCTGACGATATTCAGGGCTATTTTTTTCCCCATTGACCCGCATATCTGGGAAAATCCGTTCTTAAATTTTTCGGCGCGCAAGCGGAGTGGCATTCGCCACGACTGGCCCAGGCGTCTCCCAAGTAATTCGACTGTATTGGAGACCTCATGAAATTCCGCTTCCCGATCGTCATCATTGACGAAGACTTCCGCTCAGAAAACTCTTCCGGCCTGGGCATTCGCGCATTGGCCGAGGCGATGGAGCAGGAAGGCATGGAAGTTGTCGGCGTCACTAGTTATGGCGACCTGTCCCAGTTTGCGCAGCAGCAAAGCCGCGCTTCGGCCTTCATCCTGTCGATTGACGATGAAGAATTCGGCGGCGGCTCGCTGGAAGAAACCAATCACGCGCTCAAATCGCTGCGCGCCTTCGTCCAGGAAATTCGTTACAAGAACGCCGATATCCCGATTTATCTGTATGGCGAAACCCGCACCTCACGCCACATCCCGAACGATATCCTGCGCGAACTGCACGGTTTCATCCACATGTTCGAAGACACGCCGGAGTTCGTCGCACGCCACATCATCCGCGAAGCCAAGTCCTATCTGGACGGCCTGTCGCCGCCATTCTTCCGCGCGCTGGTGCATTATGCGCAGGACGGCTCCTACTCCTGGCACTGCCCCGGTCACTCGGGCGGCGTGGCTTTCCTGAAGTCGCCGATCGGCCAGATGTTCCACCAGTTTTTCGGCGAAAACATGCTGCGCGCCGACGTCTGCAACGCCGTCGAAGAACTCGGTCAATTGCTCGACCATACCGGCCCGGTCGCCGCATCCGAGCGCAACGCGGCGCGCATCTTCAATGCCGATCATTGCTATTTCGTCACCAACGGCACCAGCACCAGCAACAAGATGGTCTGGCATTCGACGGTGGCGTCGGGCGATATCGTGGTGGTGGACCGCAACTGCCACAAATCGATTTTGCACGCGATCATCATGACCGGCGCGATTCCGGTATTTTTGATGCCGACCCGCAATAATCTGGGCATCATCGGCCCGATCCCGCTGGAAGAATTCACGCTGGAAAGCATCCAGAAGAAGATCGAAGCCAACCCGTTCGCCCGTGAAGCGACCAACAAGAAACCGCGCATCCTGACCATCACGCAATCGACCTACGATGGCGTGGTGTACAACGTCGAAACGCTGAAAGAAATGCTGGACGGCAAAATCGACACGCTGCATTTCGACGAAGCCTGGCTGCCGCACGCCACCTTCCACGAGTTCTACAAGGATATGCACGCGATCGGCAAGGATAGGCCGCGCGCCAAGGAGTCGATGATCTTCTCGACCCAATCGAGCCACAAATTGCTGGCCGGCCTGTCGCAGGCCTCGCAGATCCTGGTGCGCGAGTCGGAGTCGGTCAAGCTCGACAAGGATGCTTTCAACGAAGCGTATCTGATGCACACTTCGACCTCGCCGCAATACGCGATCATTGCCTCGCTGGACGTGGCCGCCGCGATGATGGAAGCGCCGGGCGGCACTGCGCTGGTGGAAGAATCGATCCTCGAAGCGCTGGATTTCCGCCGCGCGATGCGCAAGATCGATGAAGAATACGGTATGGACTGGTGGTTCCACGTCTGGGGCCCGGACACCTTTGCCGCAGAAGGCATCGGCTCGCGCGAGGACTGGGTCATCAAGGCCGAAGATACCTGGCACGGCTTCGGCAAGCTGGCGCCGGGCTTCAACATGCTGGACCCGATCAAGGCCACCATCGTGACGCCCGGCTTGTCGATCGACGGCAAATTCGGCGAAACCGGCATCCCGGCCTCGATCGTGACCAAATATCTGGCCGAGCACGGCGTCATCATCGAGAAATGCGGACTGTATTCGTTCTTCATCATGTTTACCATCGGCATCACCAAAGGCCGCTGGAATACGCTGCTGACCGCGCTGCAGCAGTTCAAGGACGATTACGATAAAAACCAGCCGATCTGGCGCATCCTGCCCGAATTCGCCGCCGCCAACAATGGCAAGAATGCGCGCTACGAACAAATGGGATTGCGCGATTTATGCCAGCAAATTCACGAAACCTACCGGGCTTATGACGTGGCGCGCCTGACCACCGAGATGTATTTGTCCGACATGCAGCCGGCCATGAAGCCGAGCGACGCCTTCGCCAAGATGGCGCACCGCACCATCGATCGGGTGCCGATTGACGAGTTGGAAGGCCGCGTCACCTCGATCCTGCTGACGCCCTACCCGCCCGGCATCCCGCTGCTGATCCCCGGCGAGCGCTTCAACAAAATCATCGTCGATTACTTGCGCTTTGCCCGCGATTTCAACGAACAATTCCCGGGATTCGAGACCGATGTGCATGGTCTGGTGAAAGGCGAAGTGGACGGCAAGCTGTGCTACTACGTCGATTGCGTTCAGCAATAATTTGATGCAGTGCGGAATATTAGCCATGGAGAGGCTTTAACGGCGCATCTCCGTGGCTGATTTCAAAAATCGGCGCTTTATCACAGTGCACAGTTCACAGTTCCTAACCGCCACCGCGGCGGGTGTATAAATCAAAATAGTGCATGCAGCCGGCCTGGCCGGCGCATTCATGTCCACGAAGTGAAAAGTCACCAGCACTCTTTTTTATATTGTGGGGTATATACAAAAAATACACTGTTACCGCAATATATTAAAGCGACTTCAAAAATACAAGGTGCAGTAATAAGATTACTGCGTCGCATTGCCTCAGCGTCGATGAGAATCATGTTTGAAAAGCGGCCTGGAAAATTGCGGCTGCCGCGCGATGCGCTTCGCATACACGGAAGACCAAGTATTTATGCATGATTTGTGTATGCCGAATTACGGCTCCAAGGTCACATCCCGGGAAGAAAACATTGGATATCCGCCACCAAATATGCTAACATCAACCCCCTTTTCGTCAGCGTTCGCAGTAACAAATTTGTGCCGTTTTGCACTTGATTGACCTAGTCGCCAATCAAGTCCGTGATGGCCAAGATGCGCTGGCAAAAACTGAAATATGTACCTCTCGCTAGCAGTTGCTGGCGAGTACACCTGTAAAAGTTCTCTGCAACTAAAAAACAGGCTACGAAACAAAGAACAAATTACATGTATTTCTGTTACCAGTTATTTTTTCCGGTATCAACGAACGCACTGTAAAACTCACAGAAACATGTGACCCACTCGTTGGTGTAAAAACCAATCATGACTATGTTGCCAGGCGGGAAATTTGATAGACACACCGTTTATCGATCGAAGCCCTGCGTCAACCCAATAGTCGAGCGCAGGCCGCCATTAACTTGAAAGAATCATGACCGCACTTACCGCACTAATTGCTGCAGTACTTGTTTTGCTTCTGGGAGCTGGCATTTGTTTGCTTCCCTTGCGCAATACCATCCGCGCCGGTGTCGGCGTTCTTACGCAACTGCTTGCCACGGTATTAGTTTTGATTACGGTACTGCCGGTCCTGTTTGGTGCGGAGCAAGTCGTTGGCGATCTGGCATGGGCTTACCCGGTAGGAACAATGCGCGTAAGGCTTGACGCTCTTGGCGCGTTTTTTTTGGCCTGGTCATTACCGATGACGTTGCTGGGAAGCATATACGCGGTTGGATACATGCGTCCGTTCATCCACGGCAAGCGCAATCTGGGAGTGCATTTCGCTCTGCTCAATCTGACTTCTGTGTCGTTTTTGCTGGTGTATACCGGCGAGCACGCGCTGGTCTTTCTGCTCGGATGGGAAATTGCAGCACTCGCTGCCTGGCTACTGGTGATATGGGACTACACCAACCAGAAGGTGCGTTTTGCCGGATTCAACTATCTGGTCTCAACGCACATCGGCCTGATTTTCCTGGTGGCCGCCTTCATGATCATGTACACGCATTCCGGATCGTGGTTCCTGACCAGCTTTGGCGACTGGCTCAGCAACAGCGGCGGCACCGAACGCAACATCGTGTTCCTTCTGTTGGTTACGAGCTTTGGCCTGAAGTCTGCCTTCTTCCCCTTCCACTCCTGGCTCCCGCGTGCCCATGCTGCTGCGCCCGCCCATGTCTCGGCTCTGATGTCGGGGGTCATTCACAAGGCCGGTTTGTATGCTTTGATACGCTTCATATTGCTGATCGGCACGCCCGATGAGTGGATGGGATGGTTCCTGATCGTCTTCTCGACGTGTTCGGCGCTGATCGGGGGCTTGTACACGGTAGGTCAACGCGATCTGAAGCGAATGCTCGGCTATTCATCGACCGAGAATGTCGGTATCGCCGGCATCGGCTTCGGCGTCGGCTGCCTGGGCCTAAGCTGGGGCATCCCATCGCTGGCGGCCCTCGGTTTCGCTGGCGGCTTGCTGCACCTGCTGAATCACGCTTTCTTCAAGTGCCTGCTGTTTTACGCGGCGGGGGCGGTTTATCAGGTGATGCACACCGTCGATATGGAACGGCTCGGCGGACTGTCGCGTCTCATGCCCTTAACGGCGGCCAGCTTCATCATCGGTGGCGTCGCGATCTCTGCGCTACCGCCTCTGAACGGTTTTGCCAGCGAGTTCGTGATCTATTCAGGCTTATTCAGTGGTGCCGCAGCGGGAGTCTGGGCCAAGCTGGCACTGTGCGTCGCAGCCGCATTGCTTGCGTTCGTAGGCGCGGTCTCCGCATTAAGTATCACGCGCGCCTTTGGCGTCGTCTTTCTGGGTGCGCCGCGCGACGCCAGTGTCCCAGCCGCCACCGAGGCGAGTCGATGGATGCTGGTGCCCATGGGCCTCCACTCTGCAGGCGTGATCTTGCTCGGCGTCATACCTGCCTTGGGCTTCATGCTGGTACGCGGTCCCACCGAGCTTGCAATGAGGCCGTTGCCGGTATCCGCAGCTGCGGTACTGTCGCCTATCATCGACTCGCTGACTAACATCGGCATGATTTCGGGAGGGCTCATCGCGTCGATTGCTCTGGTGCTGTGGCTGCGATCAAAATTGTCATCCGCGCCCGCAGCCAGCCATGTGACCTGGATTTGCGGTTATGCTGCGCCGAGTCCCCGGATGCAGTACACCGGCGCCAGCTTCTCTTCGGAATTCGCAGCCCACTTCCGCAGCCTGATGGTCTTGCTGCGCCGCAAAAAATCCCCGGTCGGATACTTTCCGTCCGATAGTTACTTGATCACGAATTGCGTCGACGCGGTTGAGCGTCGCCTGTTCTCCGTCATCGGCCGCGGCGACGCGTCGGCCGCCGACATATCCAAAAAACTGCGCGAAGACGATCCGCGGATCGCCTTTGCGGCGGGTCTGGTGGCCGTCGTCGTAATCGGATGGCTGGTGCTGTTGTTGTGGGGGCCATTACGATGACAACATTGCTCGCAACCGTTCACGTGCTCATTGCGCTAGTAATGCCTATCCTGATGGTCGGCATCGTGAACCGGATCAAGTCGTTGTGGGCTGGCCGCAAGGGACCCCGCATACTACAGTTGGCGTCGGATCTGCGCCGCTTGCTCGGAAAGCGTCCGGTCTATAGCACCATGGCCACACCGCTGTTCAGGGCCGGCGCCTATGTGGTGCTGATGGCGTCCCTGCTGGCAGCAATGATCGCGCCTATCCTCGGCGGCGCATCGCTGGTGCAGTTCAATTTCGATTTCATTCTGTTTGCATACACCCTCGGGCTGGCGCGCATTTTCATGATGCTGTCTGCCATGGACGTCGGCAGTGCGTTCGAGGGCATGGGCGCCGCCCGCGAAGCCTCATTCTCCGCTTTCGTCGAGCCGGCATTATTCCTGCTCATCGGCGCTGCCAGCGTGGCCACCGGATACACCAGCTTCGCCGGCCTGATTGGTCACCTTCACCAAGCCGAACCTTTCCGATGGCTGGTGGTTCCCGCTGTCGTGGCACTGTTCATCCTGCTGCAAACCGAGGCGGCACGCGTGCCGGTGGACGACCCGCATACGCACCTTGAACTGACCATGATTCACGAAGTGATGATCCTCGATCACAGCGGTCCTGATCTGGCGGCGATGCATTATGCGGCGGCGCTCAAGATGAGCATATACGCGGGCTTGATTGCTGCCCTGCTCAATCCATTCGATCCGCTGGTCGCGCCCGTGGCTTGTGTTCTCACCTCCTTGTTCATCATGGTCGCGGTCGCGGTGGCGGTCGGATGTGTCGAGTCCTTGATGGCTCGCTTGCCGATGCGATGGGTTCCGCGCTACCTGCTGCTGGCGTCGGCTGCAGCCGTCTTGTGTATGGCCGCCGTAGGCTGGGGAGCAAGGCTCTAATGACATTACCACTAATCTTCTTTCTTCTCGCCGCGGTGATTCCGGTCTTCTTTGGGAAAATCCGGTCCGCGCCTTTTTGGCTCTGCTTGCAGGCGATCATGCTGGGCTGGAACGGCATCGCTCACCACGCCGAGATCTCGAACCACGCGCTGCTGGTGTTGCTTGAGATCATAGTCGTGCGCGTTTGCATGGCACCGTTTCTGCTGCGCCGCACAATTCACCGCCGGGCTGAGCCGAACATGGACCTGATGCCGTCCAACCTGTTTGCCTGGGCAATCGGTGCGGCACTCATCGTACTGGCATTCGAATTCGGCGGTGTATCCATGACTAACCCCGGTGCGCTCACGCTCGGCGTCGTGGCTGCGACGGTGATGATCGCATTGCTTATTCTGTCGACCAACAGTTCCCCGCCGGCGCAACTGGTTGCCCTGCTCTTCATGGAAAATGCACTGGCGTTATTCGAGTCACTGCTACCCGAACCGTGGCCCCTTCCGGTGCATGCCGCTCTGGGTGCGGTCTATATCCTCACTGTCGGCGTGGGATGCTGGCTCTTGGGAACGCCCTTCGCTTCCGGTGCACCGGTGGCTCAGGCAGAACAAAAGGAAATTCTATGAAAGGCGCGGAATTGTTGGTAACCAACGAGCGCACTACCGAGCCCACTGCCACCAGTATCAATTCGGTGCGGCACCGCTGGGTGGGATCTGCGCTGGTTGGGGTGGCTTTAGTCAACTTTCTGGTGTGTTTTGCGATCTTTGTGCGGGTTCCACTCGCGAATTTGCCTCTGTACTTTGTGCAGCGCTATTTCGTGCTCGATCCAACCTCATTGCTGTTCCTGTTGCTGATCAATACAGTCTTCCTCGGGATCAGCGTCTACATGTACTCGAGGGTGCAAACTTCTCGCGTGCTGGCGGAAAACATGCTGCCAAGAGCTGCCCTCTCACTTGCGTTCATGGTAGCCATGAACCTGGGAGTAATGTCGAACAACCTGCTCATGTTATGGGCGCTCATCGAAGTGACCACGCTGTGCGCTGTGCCGCTGGTTGCGCAGGGCAGTTCGAGTACGCCACGGCGAGTCGCCTGGCACTACATGCTGTATTCGAGCATGTCGCTGGCGCTAACATTCCTCGGGTTCATGTGTCTGACCCGATCCGCGCACCTGCACGGCCTGGAGATCAACTTCGCATTCGACCAATTGGCATTGGCGCTGCCTTCGGCTGGCGATAACTGGCAACGCCTCGGGCTCGCGCTGATGCTGTTCGGACTCGGCGGTAAGCTGGGCCTGGCGCCCCTGTATGGCTGGATGCCTGAGACCTACGAAGCCGCCCCGACCAGCACCAGCGCACTGCTGGCAGCCGTGCAATTCAACATCAGCGTGTTGGCTGTATTCAGAATTTTGCAGGTATTCCACGGCAGCCACAGTAATTTCGTCGCGCATGAGTTACTCATCATGGGATGCCTTTCGTTGGCGGTGGCAGCGATTCAGGTCATGGCCGCACGCAACTACAAGCGGCTGATCGCCTATGCCTGTGTTAGCTCGTCGGGCGTCATCGCTATCGGGCTTTCTGTGGGCAAGGTGGCGGCCTACGGCGTCGTCTTATATGTTGTAAGCAGTGCATTCGTCAAAGCGCTGTTGTTCCTTACGGCGGGCCGACTACGCGCGGTCTACGGAACCAACGATGTCACTGCGTTGAGCGGCGTGATCAGGGTGCTGCCGTTTTCGGGATTGTTATTCGCGGTGGGTATTTTTGCCCTGTTGGGATTCCCGCCATTCGGCAGCTTCATGGCGGAGATGCTGATCCTGTCAGGCATCGTGCAATCCAGCGACTGGATCACCTTCACGCTGATGTGCACCATGTTGACTATCATTTTCGTCGCGGCCGGCCGCTCGATCTTTCCGATGCTTTGGGGCCCCTCGAACAGGACGGGTTCGACTATCAATGAACCCTTGGTGACCGCTATTCCAAAGCTAGGATTCGTTGGCGCCCTGGTCCTGCTAGGCGTGTACACACCGGAACCCGTCAACCAGCTTCTCCTGCTGGTGGCTCAGTCGATTGGTGGACAATAATGAAACCCGCAGAACCGATTCTCATCCTCCCTGCCCGCGAAATCCCGCGCACCAGCCTGCAGGAATTTACACGTTTGTGCGCTGATCGCCTGGATTCCGGCGATAGGATACTCACGCTTTTCGGCCGGATCAATGTCAACGTCGGCGACGACGCAGATAGCGTTATCGTGACCGCCGTGGTCGAAGGAACCGACGGCCAACTTTCAGTATTGCGGGCCGATGCAAAGCGCGGCGATCGCTTCGATTCGCTCACGCCCCGGTACCCGGCAGTACACATGTTCGAGCGCGAACTATGGGAGCAAATGAACATTACTCCTGCCGGGCATCCCTGGCTCAAGCCGGTTCGCCATGAAGGTGCGCGCCAGCAGCACATGACGGACTACCCATTTTTCCAGGTGCGCGGGGCCGAGGTGCACGAGGTTGGGGTAGGACCCATTCATTCAAGTGTGATCGAGCCGGGACATTTCCGTTTCATGTGCCTCGGTGAGCAAGTTCACCATCTGGAAATTCAGTTGGGCTACCAGCATCGGGGTGTCGAACAACTATTGCTGCGCCGCAATCCGCTGTTGCTGACATCTACCGTTGAATCCATCGTGGGTGACTCAAGCATTGCGTATGCATGGGCCTACTGCGCTGCGATGGAAGCGTTGTCGGAAACGGAAGTAAGCATTGAGCAAGACCTGGTTCGCGGTGTGGCTCTTGAGATGGAGCGGGTGGCAATGCACGTTGGAGCACTGGGTGGGATGTCCGGCGACATTGCCTTTTTGCAAGGTGCCGCGACCTATGGGCGGCTGCGAACTGCCATCATTAATGCGTCGATGCTCATTTGTGGCAGTCGCTTTGGACGCGGTTGGCTCAGACCGGGCGGTGTGCGGTTTGGACTGCCGGACGTGCTGCGGCAGGGTCTGCTTGCTACGCTCACCGCGTTTGCGCGGGACTTTGCACAAGTCAACGAGCTGATGCTTAGCGCACGTAGCGTGCAGGCCCGGCTTCAGAATGTTGGCGTCATAAATACAACTGCTGCCAGAGAAATCGGGATGGTCGGCCTTGCCACGCGCGCCAGTGGCGTAACGGTTGATACGCGAGTGAGCATGCCTGGACGCCTGCATGGCGCCTACCCGATATCTGTTGTGACCGAGGAAAGCGGCGACTGTTGGGCGCGCCTGCGGCTGCGCATGCGGGAGATCGACGAGTCGGTCCGTTGGCTCACCCAGATTCTCAAAGAACCAGCTCTCGATCTGTGCGCCACAGCGCCGCGTGTGACTAAGGCGCTGCGCCCCGACATGCTCTGCGTTTCCGTTCGCGAAGGTTCCCGGGGAGAAGTTGTTCATGTGATCGAGACCGGAAACGATGGAAGTCTGCTTCACTATAAAGTGCAAGATCCGTCACTTCAGAACTGGTTTGGCGAAGCTCTTTCGGTGAGAAATAACGAGATATCGGACTTCCCTATCTGCAATAAGAGTTTTGATCTTTCCTACTGTGGAAATGATCTTTAGGACAAATGATGTTTAAATCAATCGCAGTCAGGGTTTCGCAAGGAACCCAATATATCAAGGACCCGCGGAAAGCAAATCCCGCAGGCTTTCGTGGCAAGCCCGTGGTTGGCTCCAACGCGTGTGAAGAAGGATGCACCGCTTGTCTGGCGTCGTGTCCGACTAATGCGATCACCCTGAATCCGGTCGAAATCGATTTGGGGCGTTGCGTGATGTGCGGTGACTGCGAGCCGGCATGTCCGTCCGCCAAAATATCGTTTGTCAACGATTTCAGGCTGGCGTCCACGGAACGTACCGGACTTGTCGTAAGCGAGTCGCGACCTGATATTGACCCGATCAAGGTGTCCTCGGCGCTACGCAAGAGGTTCGGTCGTTCACTCAAGCTTCGGGTAGTTTCTGCTGGTGGATGCAGCGGCTGCGAACTTGAGATCAACGCGGTGTGGAATGTTAATTTCGATTTTGGAAGATACGGAATCGACATCGTGGCCTCACCCCGGCATGCCGACGGCTTGGTGTTGGTGGGTGTGCTCAACCAGAATATGGCGCAGTCTCTACAGCTATGCTGGGATGGTATCCCAGACCCGAAATTCGTTATCGCCGTCGGGGCATGCGCGATCTCCGGCAGTCCATTTGAAGGAGCATCCGGAATCGAGCGCAGTTTCCTGGATCGATTTACACCATCGCTCTACATTCCAGGCTGCCCGCCGCACCCGCTTACATTTATTTGCGGCGTTCTCGACTTGCTTGGAATTCCAAGCTGAGGCCGACCGGCATGAGAGCACCTAAATCGAGATGCCGGCGCCAGGCTACGGCGCATCAATATACTCATATCCGTATTTTCGTACACGCATAGAATATGTGCGGGAATACGCACTCACAGACGATACTCCCTACTTCACAAAAATCAAGGCTCAAGCCTTGGGTAGTGTCACGCCCATCTGGCCCTGATATTTGCCATTGCGATCCTTGTAAGACGTCTCGCACACCTCGTCGCCTTCAAAGAACAGCACTTGCGCGCAACCTTCGTTGGCATAAATCTTGGCCGGCAACGGTGTGGTATTGGAAAATTCCAGCGTCACATAACCTTCCCACTCGGGCTCAAACGGGGTCACATTGACGATGATGCCGCAGCGCGCATAGGTCGATTTTCCCAGGCAAATAGTCAACACGCTACGCGGAATGCGGAAATACTCGATGGTGCGCGCCAGCACGAATGAGTTGGGCGGGATGATGCACACGTCGCCGGTGAAGTCCACGAAGCAGTCATCATCAAAGTTCTTGGGGTCGATTACCGTGGAGTTGATGTTGGTGAAAATCTTGAATTCGTTGGCACAGCGGATGTCGTAACCGTAGGATGATGTGCCGTAGGAGACGATTTTGTGGCCGTTTTTCTCACGCACCTGACCGGGCTCGAAAGGCTCGATCATGCTGTGCTGTTGTGCCATGCGGCGGATCCAGTTATCGGATTTGATGCTCATAATGGACGATCGATTTTAGCTAAAGTGAATAAAAGGCCGGGAGCTGGTCTGGTATCGCTCGAAAATTTCCAGGCCTGATTTTAGTCGAGCTGATGCAAATGCAAAAAACCGCCCGGCTTTGCAGTACGGACGGTTTGATGCAGACACGCTCTGATTACTACTGTGGCACAGCTTCGCCGGATTCTGCGGCTGCAGCTTTCATCGACAGCTTCAGGCGGCCACGGTCATCTGTTTCCAGAACCTTGACCTTGACTTGCTGGCCTTCTTTCAGATAGTCAGCGACCGCATTGACGCGTTCGTTGGCGATCTGGCTGATGTGCAGCAAGCCATCCTTGCCCGGCATGACTTGGACAATCGCGCCGAAATCGAGTAATTTCAGGACAGTGCCTTCATAGATCTTGCCGACTTCGACTTCCGCCGTCAATTCCATGATACGGCGCTTGGCTTCCTGGCCGGCGCTGGCATCGACCGACGCGATGGTCACGATGCCTTCGTCGCTGATGTCGATCTGAGTGCCGGTTTCTTCGGTCAGCGCGCGGATTACTGCGCCGCCCTTGCCGATCACGTCACGGATTTTTTCCGGATTGATCTTGACCGTGATCAGACGCGGTGCAAAGTCGGACAGCTCGGTTTTGCTGCCGTGCGGTACCGCTTCCTGCATCTTGCCCAGGATATGGATGCGGCCTTCCTTGGCTTGCGCCAGCGCGACCTGCATGATTTCCTTGGTGATACCCTGGATTTTGATATCCATTTGCAGCGCAGTGATGCCTTCTGCAGTGCCGGCCACCTTGAAGTCCATATCGCCCAGGTGATCTTCATCGCCCAGGATATCGCTCAACACGGCGAACTTGCTGCCGTCCTTGATCAAGCCCATCGCGATGCCGGCTACGTGCGCCTTCATCGGCACGCCGGCATCCATCAGCGCCAGACAGCCGCCGCAGACCGAAGCCATCGAGGAAGAACCATTCGATTCAGTGATTTCCGACACCAGACGGACCGAATAGCTGAAATCTTCCGGCGCTGGCAAGGCTGCCAAAAGCGCGCGCTTGGCCAAACGGCCATGGCCGATTTCACGCCGTTTCGGGGTACCGACACGACCGGTTTCGCCAGTGGCGAACGGAGGCATGTTGTAATGCAACATGAAGCGATCAGCGTACTCGCCCATCAAGGCATCGATTTTTTGCTCGTCGCGTGCAGTACCGAGAGTAGCAACAACCAAAGCCTGCGTTTCGCCACGGGTGAACAATGCGGAGCCGTGGGTGCGCGGCAACACACCGGTGCGGATCGAAATCGGCCGTACAGTGCGTGTGTCGCGACCGTCAATGCGCGGTTCGCCGTCCAGAATCTGGGAACGCACGATTTTGGCTTCGAGGTCGAACAGCATATTGCCAATTTCAGCCGCATCCGGAGCTGCTTCACTGCGTGCTGCAGCTTGTTCGGCCAAGGTAGCAGATACGCTTGCGGTCGCTTCTTTGAGTTTGGCGGTGCGAGCTTGCTTTTCCTTGATTTGATATGCAGCGCGTAACAGCGGCTCGGCGACTGCGGCAACAGCAGCAATCAACGGCTCGTTCTTGGCAGCCGGCGCCCACTGTACTTCTGGCTTGCCACCATCGCGCACCAGATCGTGGATCGCGTCGATGACTGCCTTCATTTGTTCATGGCCGAACATCACAGCGCCCAGCATGACTTCTTCTGACAATTGCTGTGCTTCGGATTCAACCATCAATACAGCCAGTTCAGTACCCGCAACCACCAGATTCATCTGGGAGTTCACCAACTGCGATGTAGTGGGGTTCAGCACATACTGACCATCGACATAACCGACGCGAGCAGCACCGACCGGGCCGTTGAAAGGCAGGCCGGCTACGCTCAACGCAGCAGAAGCACCGATCATTGCTGCGATATCCGGGTCGATTTCAGGATTGACAGATAACACATGGATGATGATCTGCACTTCATTCATGTAACCCTCTGGAAACAGAGGGCGGATTGGACGATCGATCAGGCGCGAAGTCAATGTCTCTTTTTCAGAAGGACGGCCTTCACGCTTGAAAAAACCGCCGGGAATACGACCGGCAGCATAGGTTTTCTCAACATAATCAACGGTCAAGGGGAAAAAATCCTGACCAGGTTTGGCATCTTTGCGTGCCACAACAGTAGCGAGCACAACAGTATCTTCAATCGATACCATTACTGCGCCAGAGGCTTGGCGTGCGATTTCGCCGGTTTCGAGCGTGACTTGGTGTTGGCCGTACTGGAAGGTTTTAGTGACTTTATTAAACACGGAGAGTTCCTTTCTAATTGCCGACAGAATTTCAGGCGCTGTCGTTCACCTCACCGCAGGTGTCAAGTCAATGTTGACGTGCCACCCTCTTGCTTTACACCAAAAACATTGCGATGCAGAATCGCAAAATAGCAAAATGCCTGCGACAGCGAACTGGCGCAGGCATTTCGGCTTATACGATCCGAGAGCAATAACGTTGACTGCTTAGTTATCTGCTTATTTGCGCAAACCGAGTTTTTGAATCAGGTCGCGATAACGGCTTACGTTCTTGCTCTTCAGGTAAGAGAGCAGGCTTTTGCGACGGTTGACCATCATGATCAAACCACGGCGGGAATGGTGATCCTTAACGTGCTGTTTGAAATGGCCATTGAGGTCATTGATGCGCGCGGTCAGCAACGCAACTTGCACTTCTGGGGACCCAGTATCATTTTGGGCGCGGGCATTGTCTGCAACGATGGCAGCTTTTGCGGATTTTTCGATAGTCATAATGAACCTTTAACATGCGATGCACAGAGTAATTAACCCTACACACCGTGAACAAATAAATAAAAATCTGGTCTTAATTTAGACCAGACGCGCATTATAGCGGAAATGCAAAGTCCATTCAAACACTTGGTCACAGCGAGAAAATCCGATGAAAAAATTCCCCAAACCAGCCCAACTAATTTTGCTGGCTTGCATCTTGGCAAGTTTGGCAGGTTGCGCCAACCTTGGCGTGGCGGCCGTTACGCCCGGCCAGAGCGAAGCCGAAATCATCAGCAAGCTGGGCGCACCCAGCGCGCGTTACCAGGAAGGAGACGACAGCATCCTGGCGTATGTGCATGGCCCGTGGGGACAGCAAACCTATATGGCGCGGCTGGACGCCAGCAAACGTCTAAAATCTTATGAGCAAGTGCTCACCACACAAAAATTTGCAACGGTAAAGATCGGCGCGACAAACCAGGAAACTATTTTGCACACTTTCGGCAAACCGGCTGAAACCTCTTATCTGTCGTTGTCGGACTTGACGGTGTGGACCTATCGCTACAAGGAAAATGGCGTGTGGGATTCGATGATGCACGTTCATTTCGATCGCAATGGCATCGTGCAAAAAATGATGAATGGGCCGGATACCTGGCTGGAGCCGCGGGAAGAGTTGCTAGGCAGACATTTTTTCAATCGGATGCGGTAGAACAAGCAGCATTTACGAATAAAAACATACTGCGTGCTGTGTTTTTAAACAGCGCACAAATTTAATGCGGGAAGTGATGTTTTATGGGCATACCCCCCATAATTTTCTATATTGAGCGTGCCGGCCAAGGCCTGCGCGCTCCTCGGTACATAACCAGCACCGGCATTACAACTGTGGATTGAGCTTTTCCGACTTCGATTGCAGCTTGTTCAATGCTGACAGGTAGGCTTTGGCAGATGCCACCACAATGTCCGGGTCTGCACCTATGCCATTGACGATACGCCCGGCCTTGGACAGGCGCATGGTGACTTCGCCCTGCGCCTGGGTGCCGGTGGTAATGGCATTGACTGAAAACAGCAACAGTTCGGCGCCGCTTTGCGTAATCGACTCGATCGCATTGACGGTGGCGTCAACCGGACCGTTGCCCTGCCCTTCGCAGGAGGTTTCTTTCCCCTCGATCGAAAATACGACTTTCGCAACCGGCCGCTCGCCAGTTTCGGAATGCTGCGATAGTGCGACGAATCGATAGCATTCTTTTTCGCGGGATTGCTGCTCGTCGGACACCAGGGAAATGATGTCTTCGTCGAAAATATCCGATTTGCGGTCGGCCAGTTCCTTGAAGCGGGCGAATGCCGCATTGACTTCCGCTTCGGAATCGAGAGCGATGCCCATATCGTCCAGACGCTGCTTGAATGCATTACGTCCGGACAATTTTCCCAGAATAATTTTGTTGGCCGACAAGCCGACATCTTCGGCCCGCATGATTTCATAGGTATCGCGCGCCTTCAGGACGCCGTCCTGATGGATGCCTGACGCGTGGGCAAACGCATTGGCGCCCACGATGGCCTTGTTCGGCTGTACCGCGAAACCGGTGATTTGCGACACCAATTTGGAAGCCGACATGATTTGCGTAGCGTCAATACCCACTTCGAAATTGAAATAATCCTTGCGGGTGCGCAGCGCCATCACGACTTCTTCCAGCGCCGTATTGCCGGCGCGCTCACCCAAGCCGTTGATCGTGCACTCGATTTGCCGCGCACCGCCGATCATGACCCCGGCCAGCGAGTTGGCGACCGCCATGCCCAAGTCGTTATGGCAATGCACCGACCAGATTGCCTGGTCCGAATTCGGAATCCGTTCTCGCACGTTTTTCAGCATATTGCCGTACAACTCCGGCACACCGTAGCCGACTGTATCGGCGAAGTTGATGGTGGTAGCACCTTCGGCAATCACCGCTTCCAGTATCCGGCACAGGAAATCCATGTCGGACCGACTCGCATCTTCAGGGCTGAATTCGACATCGTCGGTGAATTTTCGCGCAAATCGCACCGCTTGTTTGGCTTGTTCAAACACCTGATCGGGCGTCATGCGCAGCTTTTTTTCCATGTGCAACGGTGAAGTCGCGATGAAAGTATGGATACGAAAGCGCTCGGCTGGTGCCAGCGCTTCCGCCGCACGTGCGATATCGCGGTCATTGGCGCGCGACAGCGAGCACACGATGGAATCTTTTACGATGCCGGAAATCGCCTTGATCGATTCAAAATCACCCTGGGATGCGGCAGCAAAACCCGCCTCGATGACATCGACGCGCATACGCTCAAGTTGCCGGGCGATGCGGATTTTTTCGTCCCGGGTCATCGAAGCGCCTGGAGATTGCTCTCCATCGCGCAAAGTTGTGTCGAATATGATGAGTTTTTCTGCTGCGGCCATGCTGTGCTCCTGATTAAGACGCGAGATTTCTATTTGATATCGATATCATCGTCGTGCGATTCCGTTTTGGTCTGGATGATGCTGACCGGCTTGCCCTTGAACAAACGCCAGAAATACAGCACATACCCGGACAAGCCATACAAGACAAATAAGCCAAACAAAACCTTGGGTGGATCGCTCGATACCGCAACATAAGCCAGCACAATCAGCAGAGGCGCGATGAAAGGGACTGATTTTCGGTAGTTGATGTCCTTGAAACTGTAAAACGGGACATTGGTGACCATCGTCAGGCCAGCTGAGAGTGTAATGAACCAGGCTAGCCAGTTTAAATCGGCACCGGCAAAACGCAAGTCGTCCATCAGCCAGATAAAACCCGCCACCAGGGCGGCGGCGGCGGGACTTGGCAAACCCTGAAAATAGCGTTTGTCCACCACCGTGATATTGGTATTGAAGCGCGCCAAACGCAAGGCAGCCCCAGCGCAATAAACA
Organism: Gelidimonas diazotrophica; assembly: GCF_055694025.1. Lineage (NCBI taxonomy): Bacteria > Pseudomonadati > Pseudomonadota > Betaproteobacteria > Burkholderiales > Oxalobacteraceae > Gelidimonas > Gelidimonas diazotrophica. Next base: position 1,052,819 of record NZ_CM146349.1, on the reverse strand, counting down.
AAAGCGGCAAGCCAGCCGAGTTTGCCCATGCCGCGCAAGGACCACTCGTAGACCACCAGTGCGGGCGCGGCGCCAAATGACACCATGTCGGACAAACTATCGTATTGCGCGCCGAATTCGCTCTGGGTATGCGTCAGCCGGGCGATCCGGCCATCCAGGCTATCGAGCACCATGGCGACAAAAATGGCAATCGACGCATGATCGAATTTCAGGTTCATGGCCATCACGATGGCATAGAACCCGCAAAACAGTGCAGCGGTAGTCACCGCATTGGGCAACAGATAAATGCCGCGGCGCGGCAACCGGCGAACAGCATTCCCGTCTTGATCCAGCGACACTCCGTGCAATAATTTATTTTTTGCGCGAAGCGCCCTGGACGACAGGTTGGTGCTGCTTTTCGCTTTACGACGATTGAAGATTGTCATGCAGTTCCATTCTGGTGATGCCCAATTGTTGCAGGAATCAAAATTCGGCCAAAATCGTTTCGGTCGCCGATACCTTGTCGCCTACCGCAACTTTGGGTTTTGCGCTCAGCGGCAGATAGACATCCACGCGCGAACCGAAACGGATGAATCCATAGCGCTGACCACGGCGCAAGTTGTCGCTTGTTTTGACATAGCACAGGATACGACGGGCAATCAGTCCTGCCACCTGCACACAGGTAACGGTTTGACCATTCGATGCAGTGATCGTTAGCGCATTCCGCTCATTTTCTATCGACGCCTTGTCGAGGTCGGCATTCACGAATTTTCCGGGGAAATATTGTACATTCACAATCTCGCCATCGACCGGCGCCCGATTGGAATGGACGTTGAACACATTCATGAAGACGCTGATTTTAAGCGCTTCGCGACCGGCATAAGGATCGTGCGCTTTTTCTACCACGACGATTCGGCCGTCGGCCGGAGACAATACTGCGTTGGGCTGTTGTGGAATAACCCGGGCAGGATCGCGAAAGAATTGCAGCACAAACAAGGCGATGATCCAGAATGGGATCGATATTGCGATTGAATAAGTACTAACGACAATGGCAACTACAAAGGCAATCGCCAAAAACGGCCAACCTTCGCGCGCAATGATCGGATGAGGGTAATTATTCAAATAATAACTCCAGTAGAGAGGCTTTTGCCTCGAATTGTAATGCGTAATTCTATTTCTAAATCAGTAGGTGCGGTGCCGGCTTCGCTGCCCTACCCGCCAATTGCCTACACTTCCGATGCTCATGAAAAATAGGGAAATGTCATAAAAACATTTTGGCTGGCAAGTATAACGTCAATTCCTTGCGACGAAAACCACGCTATTTCTCTGCGGCTTCGAGCATGCGCTTTTGCAGTTCGGCCTGCTGCATGATCTGGCTTTCCACAGCCTTGGCTCGTTCCAGCGCTTTCACCGGCTCCATGAGCGGATTATTTTCCGGCGGCACCGGCTTCGAACAGGATGCCAAACCGGACAGCAGCAACAACCCGATAACTTTGCACAGAATGTCCATAATCTACCGCATCATTTGAACCGTACGTGCGCCACCACGCGCGTGGCTAGCGTACTTTCTCCTGGCTCGAAACTGGCTTCGGCAACCTGTCCATCCATTCTGGCCGATTTTCCCATCGTTGACGCCGCCATATAGGGCCGTCCAGGATTATCGCCGCCGTCAAAATCTACCGTCTCCATGACGGCGTCTGCTGCATTGCGCCCCATCGCCTTGGCAATCACCTGCACCCGCGCCATCAGATTCTGGTAAGCGTCGGTAATGCGATCTGCATCAAGGCGCTTACTCAAGGCTTCGGACAGGCCGAATGTGACGCCGTTGAGCGCCAGAATATTTTGTGCTGCTGCTACTGTGGTGGGCAATTTTTGCAAGTTCTCGGTTTTCATGTCCAAATATTGCCCGACCCGCCAGCCTGTCAACAAGCGCTTGGGCTCACCTTTGCCTTTCTGCGGTTGTTCTTCTGCATAGACCGGATACGTGTAGTAATTGCGCGAAGCCAGTTTCGCTTGCGGATCTTCTTTCTTTAGAATATCTACGCCCTGCTTCATTTTCTGGTTAACCCTCGAAGCGGCCGCTGCCTTGTCCTTATCCTGCTCTTCGATAAAAAATAAGGCGCGCGCTTCATTGTTTTCTGCCCGGACTTCCCCGGCCGCAGAAACGCTCACCAGAGTGCCGGTAGTTGCAACTTGCGCAGCCATGGCCCCGCCGGTGATTGCAAACAATAACGATACTGCTGTGCAGATTTTTTTCATGACATTTCCCAGACAAAAAGGAGTGTACGTCGCCGCACACCCCTTTTTTTAAAAATGAACAACAATACGGATACGACTATTTCTTAGTTCTTGCTTTGATCAACCAGCTTGTTCTTGGCGATCCAAGGCATCATCGCGCGCAGCTTGCTGCCAACTTCCTCAATCTGATGCTCGGAAGTCAGGCGACGGCGAGAAATCAGGGTCGGTGCACCGGCCTTGTTTTCCAGGATGAAGCTCTTCGCGTATTCGCCGGTCTGGATGTCTTTGAGGCACTGGCGCATGGCGTTCTTGGTATCTTCCGTCACGATGCGCGGGCCGGTTACGTATTCGCCATACTCGGCGTTGTTCGAAATCGAGTAGTTCATGTTGGCGATACCGCCCTCATAAATCAGGTCAACGATCAATTTCAACTCGTGCAGGCACTCGAAGTAAGCCATTTCCGGTGCATAACCTGCTTCCACCAGAGTTTCAAAACCGGCTTTGACCAGTTCAACAGTACCGCCGCACAAGACAGCCTGTTCACCGAACAAATCCGTTTCAGTTTCTTCGCGGAAATTAGTTTCAATGATGCCAGCACGTCCACCACCATTGGCCATTGCGTAGGAAAGCGCGATATCACGGGCAACGCCGGATTTGTCTTGATGGACGGCAATCAGGTGCGGTACGCCACCACCTTGGGTGTAAGTGCCACGCACAGTGTGACCTGGCGCTTTCGGTGCAATCATGATGACGTCGAGGTCAGCGCGTGGCACGACTTGGCCGTAATGCACATTGAAGCCGTGCGCGAAAGCCAGTACGGCACCTTGCTTGGCGTGCGGCGCGACGTTTTCATTGTAAACCTGAGCGATATTCTCGTCTGGCAACAGGATCATGATGACATCGGCAGCCTTGACCGCGTCATTGACTTCGGCAACATTCAGGCCTGCATTTTTAGCCTTGTCCCAGGAAGCGCCGCCCTTGCGCAGGCCGACCGTAACTTTGCAGCCTGAGTCATTGAGATTTTGCGCGTGTGCATGGCCTTGCGAGCCGTAGCCGATGACCGCTACATTTTTGCCTTTGATCAGCGACAGGTCGCAATCTTTATCGTAGAAAACTTTCATTATTATTCCTAAATCAGTTGAAGGTGATGATTACATTAAACTTTGAGGATGCGTTCGCCGCGACCGATGCCGGAACCGCCAGTGCGGACCGTTTCCAGGATGGCGGTACGCTCGATTGAATTGATAAATGCATCAAGCTTGCCCTTATTACCAGTAAGTTCGATGGTATAAGTTTTCTCGGTGACATCAATGACGCGGCCACGGAAAATATCCGCGGTGCGTTTCATCTCTTCCCTTTCCTTACCAACTGCACGTACTTTGATGAGCATTAATTCACGCTCAATGTGCGCACCTTCGGTCAAATCAACCACCTTGACCACCTCGATCAGGCGATTCAAGTGTTTGGTAATTTGCTCGATGACGTCATCAGACCCGCTTGTGACGATAGTCATGCGGGACAGGGTTGCATCTTCCGTTGGCGCGACCGTCAAAGTCTCGATATTGTAACCACGTGCAGAAAACAGGCCCACTACACGCGATAAAGCCCCCGCCTCATTTTCCAGCAATACAGAAATGATATGTCGCATATTACAGATCCTCCGAGCCCAACAGCATTTCAGTCAGACCCTTGCCTGCCTTGACCATCGGCCAGACGTTCTCGGTTTGATCCGTAATGAAATTCATGAATACCAACTTGTCCTTCATCGCAAACGCATCGCGCATTGCACCATCGACATCACCCGGTTTTTCGATCTTCATGCCGACATGACCGTAAGACTCGACCAGCTTGGTGAAATCCGGCAACGAATCCATATACGACTCCGCATAGCGCGAGCCGTAATCGATTTGCTGCCATTGACGCACCATGCCTAGAAAACGGTTATTGAGCATGATGATCTTAGGCGTCAGGTGATACTGCTTGCAGGTCGCCAGTTCCTGTATGCACATCTGAATCGAACCCTCACCAGTTACGCAAGCGACCGTGGCATCCGGATTGGCCATCTGCACGCCCATTGCAAAAGGTAGACCGACACCCATCGTACCCAAGCCGCCGGAATTGATCCAGCGCCGTGGCTTGTCGAATGGATAGTATTGCGCTGCCCACATTTGGTGCTGGCCTACATCGGAAGTAATAAAGGCATCGCCTTTAGTGACTTCCCACAATTTTTGCACCACCGATTGCGGCTTGATGACCTCGGTTGATGTCGGGTATTTCAGACACTCGCGACTACGCCATTCATTTACCTGTTTCCACCAATTTGCCAGGGCGTTTGCATTGGGTTTGAGCTCGGACGCATCCAGTTGCGCCAGCAATTCCTGCAGCACGTCCTTGACGTTACCAACAATCGGAATATCCACCTTGACGCGCTTCGAAATCGACGATGGATCGATATCGATGTGAATAATTTTACGCGGGGACGAACAAAAATGTTTTGGATTGCCAATGACGCGATCATCAAAACGGGCGCCAATGGCGATCAATACGTCGCAATGCTGCATCGACATGTTCGCTTCATAGGTACCATGCATGCCGGGCATACCCACGTATTTATCGCTGGAAGCTCTGCATGCACCTAATCCCATGAGCGTATTGGTGCATGGAAAACCCAGTTTATCGACCAGCTTATTCAACTCGGGAGCAGCATTGGCCAAAATCACGCCGCCACCAGCATAGATCATCGGCCGCTCGGCCTGCTGCAACAATTGCACCGCCTTGCGAATTTGGCCCGAATGGCCTTTATCGACCGGCTTGTAAGAACGCATTTCCAGTTCGCGCGGATATTCATAGACGCACTTGTGCATCGAGATATCTTTAGGGATATCGACCAGAACCGGGCCAGGACGACCGGTAGTAGCGATAAAAAACGCCTTGCGTATTGTAGTTGCCAGATCCTTGACGTCCTTGACCAGAAAATTATGTTTCACGCAAGGACGGGTAATGCCCACCGTATCGCATTCCTGAAACGCATCCTGCCCGATTGCGTGCGACGGCACCTGACCGGATATCACCACCATCGGAATCGAATCCATATAGGCAGTAGCCAGACCGGTCACCGCATTGGTGACGCCTGGACCAGACGTGACTAGGGCCACACCGATTTTTTTGGAACTGCGCGAATAAGCATCGGCGGCATGCACCGCAGCCTGCTCGTGACGCACCAGAATATGCTGAAATTTATTCTGTTTGAAAATGGCGTCGTATATGTAAAGCACCGAGCCACCTGGATAGCCAAAAACGTGTTCTACACCTTCTTCAGCCAGACAACGCACGACAATTTCTGCGCCTGAAATTTCTTCTGCACTCATGCTACATTCCTTTCAAGATCCATTGGAGATTGATCGGATGTTCTTTCCTGACGAAATCATGCTGTGCAATACAACAATCCGAGGCTTCCCTTTCTTGTGCGGTCACGTCGCTTCGTAGCATATCCGTAGACATGGTTCAAAGTGAGCGCTAAACGCCACTCGTTCAGCCAGAGTTTTGTTGCGACACTACGATTTCTCACGCTTGTGGCGTGGGTTAGAACAAACAGCTTCTTAAGTAAAAGCACGTCTAATCGATGCACTGCATCATGCGCGGCGCACGAAAAGACCATTAACTCCGGGATTGCGAAGCGAATGTAACGTTAATGCGTAGCACCATTTTGGTCAAGCATAATCCTGTGCAAATTAAGAATCCCTTACAAAAAGCAGGCAGGATTTCCCCATATTTGCTACGATTGCCCCGTAATTTAAAAACCGCGCCAAATCCCCCAGCCTGTTCGATGCCGTATCTTCAATTGCAGTTTTACTGTGACGCCGGCTGGATTTACTTTATTTAACGTACGATTATCATCTCTGCACGTGGCAACTGACAAAGAACTCTCGGATTTTTTGGAAAATGTTGAGCGTCGCGCCTACAAACACGCGCTCTATGCGGTACGTAAAAACGAAACGGCACTGGATATTGTGCAGGACGCGATGATCAAGCTCGCTGAAAAATACGGCGATAAACCAGCCGCTGAGCTACCGATGTTGTTTCAGCGCATTCTACAAAACACCATTCTGGATTTTTTCCGTCGGGAAAAAGTGCGCAACACTTGGGTTACGCTTTTTTCGGCAATGCGCGGCAACACTGAAGAAGGCGAAGACTTCGATCTGCTCGAACACCATGAAGCGCAGGGAGATTCGCAGGCAACCGAATCCAGTGCGGACAAGGTAGAGCGCATGCAGGTGCTGACCTTGATTGACGCGGAAGTACAAAAACTACCTGCCCGTCAACGAGAAGCATTCCTGATGCGTTATTGGGAGGACATGGATGTAACGGAAACAGCCGACGCAATGGGTTGCTCTGAAGGAAGTGTAAAAACGCATTGTTCAAGGGCAACGCATGCACTCGCAATCTCTCTGCGCGCCAAAGGAATACGATTATGAATACCGCAAAAGAAGCCAAAGAACTGGAATTCGCCTATAAAATTCGGCACGCGCTGGATCAAAACATGGCGAACTTGCCAGACGACACGGTATCCAGATTGGCCACGGCACGTAATATTGCATTGTCGCGCAAGAAAAAAGATGCCCCGCTGCGCGTAGCCGTCACACCAGCAGGGCTTGCAGGATATGGCGCACACGGCACATTAGGCTTGCATACTCCATTCACTTGGTTGCGGCGTATCGGCTTGGCCGTGCCGGCGCTTGTATTAATTGGCGGACTAGTCGGCATTTATCAATTTGAACAGCAACAGCGTATTGCAGACACAGCAGATATCGACACCGCAATTCTGACAGATGAACTACCGCCGGCCGCCTATCTCGATCATGGTTTCAACGCGTATCTCACTGACCGCGGAGAGTAAATATGGGGCATGAAATTACTTTCCACTCTACAGTTCGCGCATGCGCGCTTATTGCTTTAACAATCGCACTATCGCTCTGCGGCCCCAACCCGGAAGCGGCGGCACAAAGCACAACCGCCGCGACAACTAAAGCGGCCGCGGCATCCCAAAGCGACGCCAAATCAGGCTGGTCAACATTAACCGCAGCGCAACAGCAGGCGCTTGCCCCATTGGCGGCCGATTGGGGCAGCATGGGCTCCGCCCAGAAAACGAAATGGCTGGCAATCGGCAATAAATTTCCCTCGATGCAGCCGGAAGAGCGCCGTCGAATACAAAATCGGATGCGCGAATGGGTCAAGTTATCTCCACAACAACGGCACATTGCACGTGAGAACTATTGGCGTGCAAAAAAAATCAATCCAAGCCAAAAAAGCGCACATTGGCAAAAGTATCAACAACTTCCCGCTGAACAGAAAAGAAGTCTTGCTGCTGCCGCTGCCAGCAGAAAAAGAGTAGCAAACTTATCCAGGGCGCACAAAAACCATGAAACTTTGCTTGTCGAGCCCAAAAAAATACCGCAGCAACCCAATCAAACAGCTGACAAAGATTCCAGTATACTGACGCCCTCCGCGCCACTCAATACAAAGTAGAACTCCTTGCTTAAACCACCTGCCCTGCTTAAACGTCGTTTGGTGTGCATGCTGTACGAAGCCATGCTGGTTTTTGGCGTCGTTTTCGTTGCGGGGCTGCTGCTCGATACCCTCACGCAAAGCCGCCATGCTCTGACATTGCGACACACACGACAATTCTGGCTGTTCATTGTTTTGGGTGCATATTTTCTGTATAGCTGGATGCGCGGCGGCCAGACACTGGCGATGAAGACCTGGCATATAAAACTTGAAGCACCTGGTCTGGATAGCGTCCCATTCGCCAAAGCGGCGCTACGTTACCTTCTGGCATGGATGTGGTTTCTGCCGGCCATGGCACTCAATTTTGCATTGGGTGTGAAAGGGTGGGAAGGCATTAGCGTTATAGCGGCCGGCATGTGCTTGTGGGCACTGACAGCAAAACTGGATAAGGACGGCCAGTTTCTACATGACAAACTTGCCGGCACCAGATTGGTCAGTCTGGCACCCAGTAAAACAGTTAGCACAAAATGAATACCAAAACATGTATTATTTATATACACCTATTATTATGCGGAAAATAAGGTGTTTAATAGCATACTCCCGCATAAATTCGTTTAAAATAAAATGCATTTAACCACTCACCGCCTCGATGTGGTCGCACTTTGCTTTTCATGATTACACTCCTCACAAATGTTTTGATTGTTTTACAAATCGTCCTAATCGTTGGTCTGTACATCCTGCTGCGTGATTTTTTACTTGTTACCAGCATTCCTTTGGCATGGATTTTGAGTTTCAGCGCAGTCGTCGGCGCTCGCTTTATGTTGATCGCCAACAGCTTTTTCATTGCCTACCGCCACCGCAGCCCACTACCAGCCGAACAGCGGCTTGGCTGGAAAACGGCTATGCGCTTATTGCTGCAGGAATTCTGGGCTAGCATGCTGGTGACTTCGTGGCATATGCCATTCCGATCATTTTCCGGTGCTATTGCACCGCAGGCAACGGGGTTGCCGGTATTGCTCATACATGGATATGGCTGCAATAGCGGCTATTGGCACAGCATGCGTCGGCGCCTGGTGCAGTCGCACATCAGTCACAAAGCTATCGACCTGGAGCCGCTATTGGGTGGAATTGATGGTTATGCTGCCGGCATTGACAAAGCGGTGAAATACCTCTGCCAAGCAACCGGGAAAGAGCAAATTATCATTCTGGCGCACAGCATGGGTGGGCTGGTCGCACGGGCATATCTGCGCCAGTACAGCGGCCGCAGGATAGCAAAAATCATCTCTGTTGGCACCCCGCATCATGGCACTGTGCTGGCGAATTTTTCCATTGGTATCAACAGTCTGCAGATGCGATGGTGTGGCGATGCGGAGCACGGCCAGCCCTCCGACTGGCTGCGCAATTTGGCCAACTCGGAAGATGCCGCCAGTCGCGCGCTGATTACCTCCATCTATTCGCTGCACGACAATATCGTGGCGCCACAACGATCATGCCATCTGCCCGGCGCAAAAAACATCGGATTGTCTGAAATCGGTCATGTTGCACTGGGGCTGCACCCGGTAGTGCAAGCGCTGGTTCTTGAAGAAATCAAGCTTGCAGCCGAGCACGGTTAGGTTTTCAGGAAAGCCCCGTAACCGCAGGTACCTATTCCACCGTAATACCATGGCCAAATAGTCCATAATAATTTTGAGTTCATATTTTCTCGGCAATACGATGCGCCATCTGTTGCGCCAAATCTGCGCTTTTAGCCTCAACCATCACACGTATCAGTGGCTCGGTGCCAGACGCGCGGATCAGGACACGACCGTTGTCACCCAATTCACGCTCCACTTTTTCTTTCTCGGCCACCATTCCAGCATTTTTCAGCCAATCGAAACCGGCCGGTACTTTGACATTGATTAAAGTCTGCGGGAATAACGGGAGATCAGCTACCGACTGGGCCAGCGTCATACCACTGCGCTTCAGGGCAGACAGAACTTGCAAAGCTGAAACGATGCCATCGCCTGTCGTCTGTTTATCAAGAAATAATAGATGGCCAGAACCCTCGCCGCCTAAAATCCAGCCACGTTCCTGCAGCACTTCAAGCACGTAGCGATCACCCACCTGGGCACGAGCAAAACCGACACCCATTTTTTTCAAGGCAACTTCCAGTGCCATATTGGTCATCAGCGTGCCGACCGCCCCGTTCACTGGCCCATTTTTTAATCGGTCCTTGATCATCAAATATAACAATTGATCACCGTTATACAGGCACCCGCTAGCGTCGGTCATCAGCAAGCGATCGGCATCGCCATCCAGTGCGATGCCAAGATCAGCCTGATGGGCGCGCACGGCAACCATCAATGCCTCGGGCGAGGTGGCTCCAAAGCCGTCATTGATATTCAAGCCATTAGGCTGATTTCCAATAGTCACGACATCAGCCCCCAGCTCGTGAAATACAAGCGGGGCAATCTGGTAGGCGGCACCATGAGCGCAGTCGAGGACAATTTTCAGCCCGCGCAAATCCAGTTCATTTGGAAAAGTCGATTTGCAAAACTCGACATATCGGCCCTGCGCATCATCAATACGCCGTGCTTTACCTAATTTTTCAGAAGATACGCAGGACATGGGAGTCTCCAGCGCAGCTTCGATTGCCAGTTCGACGGCATCCGGCAATTTGTTGCCCTGGGCAGAAAAAAACTTGATCCCATTGTCGTAGTAAGGATTGTGGGAAGCAGAAATAACAACACCGGCAGACAAACGAAGTGCGCGGGTCAGGTAGGCTACTGCGGGCGTCGGCACCGGGCCTGCCAGCATTACATCCACGCCGGCGGCGGAAAAGCCTGCCTCCAGCGCCGCCTCCAGCATATAACCGGAAATACGGGTGTCCTTGCCGATCAATACTGCTGGCTTGGTATCGGTCAGCCCGGTCTGGGTGAGCACTTTTCCTGCTGCATAACCGAGCCGCATGACAAAATCAGGGGTAATCGGCGCATCTCCCACGCGACCGCGCACACCGTCAGTACCGAAATATTTCCTCGACATATTGATCCTCATTATTCTATTTATCGTGTCGCCGCTTGCCAGACGGCAAGAGCGTCAATTGTTTCTGCTACATCATGCACGCGCACTATCTTGGCGCCATTTGCTGCCGCAGCCAAGGCAGCGGCAAGACTGCCGGCAAGCCGCTTCTGAACCGGTTGCCCGGTTATTGCACCAAGCATGGATTTACGCGACAGTCCAGCCAACAAAGGTAAGTCCAGCGTCTCCTGCATCGCGGCGATGCTCTTGAGTAAAGCCAGGTTGTGCGGCAAAGTTTTGCCAAAGCCAAAACCGGGATCAATGCAAATGCGTGAGCGGGAAACACTTGCTGCCTGCAGCACCGCGACGCGCTCCTGAAGAAAACAAATCACTTCATCCACCGGGTTTGTATATTGCGGATAATTCTGCATATTTTGCGGCTGATTTTGCATGTGCATCACACACAATCCGCAATCACTGTCTTTAATAGCATCCACCGCCCCTTCCGCACGGAAACCGTTGATGTCATTAATCATGTCGGCGCCGGCTGCCAAGGCTTGGCGCATTACCTGCGGTTTGTAGGTATCGATCGAGATCGGTTTGCCACAATCGCGTAAAGCGTAGACAAGCGGCATTACGCGCTGCAATTCTTCTTCCAGAGGCAACACTTTGGCACCGGGACGTGTGGTTTCACCGCCAATGTCGATGATATCAACACCCTCGGCAATCATCTGTTCGGCATGCGACAGCGCAGACTCAAGCGCATGATATTGCCCCCCGTCCGAAAAAGAATCCGGGGTCACATTCAGCACACCCATAACGAGTGGCCGCGTACCTTCGTGTAACGGCAAGCGATAACGCCCGCATTGAAAGTAATTTTTCATATTAACCATAGAAAAAAGGGTGAGACCGAATAGTCTCACCCTTGCAATTACATCTGGGTCCAGCCTGAGTACAACTTTCCGTTGTTAAGCAGGTGCAGTTGCAGTGGGCGATATATCACCGGAATGGTCATCGGACGAAGAACGCTTCACCGGAATGCCATCTTTAGGTGGACGTGGCGCGTTGCCTTCCATAATGTCGTTGATCTGGTCGGCATCGATGGTTTCCCAATCCAGCAAGGTTTTAGCCATCATCTCGACTTTTTCACGATTATCTTCCAGCAATTTACGTGAGAGTGCGTACTGTTCATCGAGAATGCGTCGAATCTCGGTGTCAACTTTTTGTTGCGTGGCCTCGGATACTGTCTTTGCAGACGAGCGGCCAAAGTAGGCATCTTGTTCTGTATCCTCATACACCATCGTACCGAGGGACTCGGACATGCCGTAGCGAGTGACCATGGCGCGAGCCAGCTTAGTAGCACGTTCAAAGTCGTTCGAGGCGCCGGTCGACATCTGATGCATGAAAATTTCTTCCGAGATACGGCCACCAAACAGGATGGCAATTTCTTCCAGCATCTTGTCCTTGTACATGTTGACGCGATCATGCTCCGGCAATTGCCACGTCAGGCCGAGCGCAAAACCACGCGGCATGATGGTGACTTTATGCACTGGGTCTGCTTTTGGCAGCAACTTTGCTACTACCGCATGACCGGATTCGTGGAAAGCCGTATTCCTGCGCTCTTCTTCGCGCATGACCGCCGACTTGCGCTCGGGGCCCATTACGATTTTGTCTTTGGCATCCTCGAAATCTTTCATTTCGACGAGTCGCTTATTGCGGCGGGCTGCAAACAGTGCGGCTTCATTGACCAGATTGGCCAAGTCAGCACCAGAAAAACCAGGAGTGCCGCGGGCCAGAATATCCGCCTTGACGTCGGGTGCAACCGGCACCTTGCGCATGTGCACCATCAGAATCTGTTCACGACCGCGTATGTCAGGCAAACCAACCACTACCTGACGGTCAAAACGCCCAGGGCGCAGCAGCGCCTTATCGAGAACATCGGCACGGTTGGTTGCGGCAATCACAATGACACCGGCATTGGGTTCGAAGCCATCCATCTCGACCAGCAACTGGTTCAGCGTTTGTTCACGCTCATCATTGCCGCCCCCCATGCCGGCACCACGATGACGCCCTACTGCATCAATTTCATCAATAAAGATAATACAGGGCGCATTCTTTTTGGCATTCTCGAACATGTCACGTACCCGCGACGCACCCACGCCCACGAACATTTCAACGAAATCGGAACCTGAAATTGTAAAGAAAGGCACCTTCGCCTCACCAGCAATGGCGCGTGCCAACAAAGTTTTGCCTGTGCCCGGAGGCCCGACCAACAGGACACCACGCGGAATGCGGCCGCCCAATTTCTGGAACCTGGCAGGCTCTTTCAGAAAATCGACCAATTCCTGCACTTCTTCCTTGGCCTCGTCACAACCTGCCACATCGCCGAAAGTCACCGTATTACTGGCTTCATCAAGCATGCGCGCCTTGGATTTGCCAAAAGAAAAGGCACCGCCTTTGCCGCCACCCTGCATTTGGCGCATGAAAAATACCCACACCCCAATCAGCAACAACATCGGGAACCAGGAAATGAAGATTTGCGACAAGAAAGACTGCTCTTCGGGTTGCTTGATGTCGAATTTAACGCCATTGTTGACCAAGTCGCCGATCAAACCACGGTCTAGATAAGTGACTGAAGTCTTAACTTTCTTGCCGTCGCTCGTGGTCGCAATGATGCTGCGATCCTCGATAACCGCTTCCTTGATGCGCTGGGCCTTCACCTCATCGAGAAAATCGGAATATTGAATAGGTGTAGCACCAGCCGCCATTCCTCGGCTATCGAACTGTTTAAATACGGTAAATAGCACAAGGGCAATCACCACCCAAATTGCTGTTTTGGAAAACATATTGTTCACAAGAACTCCTTTAGCGCGAACGCGATTTGTTGCCTATCTCACTGTGCTTATTTTACGCGCAATGTCATGCGCTTGATATTGCGCATATGCGACTGCCTAATATGAAAATCAAGGTGTGAAATGTAATTTACACAGGATTTTTCAGAATTTTCCCCAGCAAAAATATCTCAGAAGACTTGTCCCTGCTCGCTTTTGGTTTCTTCTGTACAACAATTTTAAATTCCAGTTTTAATTTTGCTAAAATATCATTGAAGCCCATGCCATTAAAACATTTGACCAATAAGCAGCCCGATGGCTTCATGTGTGCCTTGGAAAAATCTATTGCCAAGTCGATCAGGTATTCGACGCGCGCCGCATCTGTCACAGCGATACCGGATAAATTTGGAGCCATATCAGATAACACAAGATCTACCTTGCGCCCAGCCAACACATTTTCCAGCGCAAGCAAGGGACCGTCCTCACGAAAATCCCCCAGAATAAAGTGCACATCAGCAATTGGCTCCATGGGCAGCAGGTCCAGACCGATAATCGTGCCATGAATGCCACCTCCATCCTGGCCGGAGAGTTTATTGCGCACATACTGCGACCAACTGCCTGGAGTAGAGCCTAGATCAACAATAACCTGGCCGCGCTTGACCAGTTTTTCATCCTCATCAATCTCTTTGAGCTTATATGCAGCCCGGGCTCTATAACCCTCTTTCTGCGCCAGCTTTACATAGGGATCGTTGATATGATCGTGCAGCCAGTTTTTGTTTAATTTGTTTTTAGCCATTCGCGTAGAATAGTGCCTTTAGAATATATTAGTTGGTTACCGAAATCATGTTGAAACTTACCCCCGTAGAACGTAGCGCACTCCGCTCAGAAGCGCATGCGCTCAATCCTATCGTGTTGATCGGTGAAGCCGGCTTGACGCCTGCCGTGCTCAAAGAAATTGATGCGGGGCTGGATGTGCACGGATTAATCAAAGTACGTGTTTTCGGGGATGATCGTGAAGCCCGGATTACCATGTACGACACCATCTGCGAAAATCTCAAGGCTGCTCCAGTGCAGCATATTGGCAAACTTCTGGTGGTTTACCGTCCACAAAAAGAAGCATCAAAAGGACGCGTCGAGAAAAAAGGCAGGGGCATGCGCGAGGTGACCATTGTCAAACCTAGCGCCAGCGGAACAAAGCGCCCCTCAGTGAGCAAGGTGATGCTCAAAGGCAATGAGCGCGTAACCGAAGGTGGCACCATCAAACGCGCCAAACCCCGTCAAACCAGTGCCAAAAAAAGCGCACTCGGAAGCAAATAGCATCTAGTACCGAAAACACTGAAAAACGGGAGTATAAATTTTTTCGCTTTATTAATATGCGGAGAACGGTGCATTTTCTAATATACGCCTGTTAATCATTGCAAAAGTCAATTACTGGCAATCGATCCGGAACACAGGGCGGGCGTGGCCACTTAGCCCGTAAAGCCCTGATACCACATCCGAGCATGCGCTTTAGATATAACGCACTTCCAGAATTTCGTATTCGCGGATACCTGCTGGAGCCATAACTTCAACCACATCGCCGGCGGATTTGCCAATCAGTGCGCGAGCAATTGGGGACGTCACCGATACTTTCAATTCCTTGATGTCGGCCTCGTCTTCACCGACGATTTGATAGGTCACTTTCTGCTCCGACTCCAGATCTTCGAGGTAGACAGTAGAAGCAAACACCACGCGTCCCTCGGCCTCCAGCAACAATGGATCGATAATCTGGGCTGCGCCCAGTTTACCTTCCAGATTCTGAATACGCCCCTCTATAAAACTCTGCTTTTCTTTGGCCGCATCGTACTCGGCATTTTCAGATAAATCGCCCTGCGCGCGCGCTTCGGCGATTGCGCTAATAACTTCATGGCGATCTTTTGTTTTCAGACGATGCAACTCTTGCTTGAGAAGTTCGGCGCCGTGCTTGGTAATAGGTACTGAGCTCATAATTTCCAACTATATAAATGCTACAGAGGCCACAAAAGGTACCGAGCAAGCTCGACACCGTTTATGACCTCTGCAGGTTAGGGTTTAACTATTTAAGTATCGTCTTAGTGTAGAGTTTTATGCAGTCCTTGTAAATCATAGACATGCAACTTATCCAGATGCGCCATACCCTGCACCGCCGCTTCCGCGCCAAAAATAGTGGTAAACGTGGTCACACGCGCTGCCAGTGCAGAGGTGCGGATGGCGCGTGAATCGATGATCGCACTACGCTTTTCTTCGACCGTGTTGATGACCATGGCAATTTCGTTATTCTTGATCATGTCCACCACGTGCGGGCGACCTTCGCTCTTTTTGTTGACCATCGTGACCTGCACCCCAGCGGCGCTGATGGCTGCTGCCGTACCTTTAGTGGCAACAATCGCAAATCCGAGCCGAGCCAGATCTTTGGCGACTTGCACTGCGATTGGTTTGTCGCTGGCTTTGACGCTAATAAATACCTTGCCGGACTTGGGCAACTTCACGCCAGCACCGAGTTGCGATTTGACAAAGGCCTCACCGAAGGTCTTGCCGACTCCCATGACTTCACCGGTCGATTTCATCTCCGGGCCGAGGATCGTATCGACGCCCGGGAATTTCACGAACGGGAAAACCGCTTCCTTGACACTGTAATAAGACGGAACTACTTCGTTCAGAATGCCCTGACTATCCAGGGACTGTCCAACCATGCAGCGCGCCGCAATCTTGGCCAGTTGCAGACCCGTGGCCTTGGAAACGAAAGGCACCGTGCGCGAGGCGCGCGGATTGACTTCCAGCACATAAACGATATCCTTGCCGTCCTTTTGCTGAATGGCAAACTGCACATTCATCAGACCCACCACATTCAAGCCTTGTGCCATCTGTGCAGTTTGAAGCTTCATTACATCAATGGTTTCCTGCGACAGTGAATAAGGCGGCAGCGAGCACGCAGAATCGCCGGAATGTACGCCAGCCTGCTCAATATGTTCCATCACACCGCCGATAAAGGTGCGCGTGCCATCCCTGATGCAATCGACATCGCACTCGATCGCGTCGTTGAGGAAACGATCCAGCAATACCGGCGAATCATGCGACACCTTGACCGCTTCGCGCATATAGCGTTCCAGATCACGTTGCTCGTGCACGATTTCCATCGCACGACCGCCCAGCACATACGATGGGCGCACCACCAGCGGATAACCAATTTCCATTGCCTTTTCCAGCGCTTCCTGCTCAGTGCGCGCAGTCCGGTTAGGCGGCTGCAGCAAGTTTAATTCCTGCAATAATTGCTGGAACCGCTCGCGATCCTCGGCTGCATCGATCATGTCTGGCGAAGTGCCGATGATGGACACACCGTTGGCTTCCAGTTCGAGTGCCAGTTTCAGCGGCGTCTGACCGCCGTACTGGACGATGACGCCGTACGGTTTTTCGATGGCAACGATTTCAAGAACGTCTTCCAGCGTCAGCGATTCGAAATACAGCCGGTCCGAGGTGTCGTAATCGGTCGAGACCGTTTCGGGGTTGCAGTTGACCATAATGGTTTCATAGCCATCCGCACGCATCGCCAGTGCTGCATGAACGCAGCAGTAATCGAATTCGATGCCCTGACCGATACGGTTTGGACCACCGCCCAGTACCATGATTTTTTTCCGGTCAGTCGGCTGCGCTTCGCATTCTTCATCATAAGTCGAGTACATGTACGCGGTTTTGGTCGAAAATTCCGCTGCGCAGGTATCGACCCGCTTGTAGACCGGGCGAATATTTAACGCATGGCGCCTCTGACGTACAACAGTTTCAGTTGTCTTAAGCAACTTTGCCAGACGACGGTCGGCAAAGCCTTTTTGTTTCAACTTGTACAACAGCGGTTTATCGAGCGCATCCAGGGTCTGGGTTTCCAGCCACAATTCGATATCGACAATTTCCTTGATCTGCACCAGAAACCACATGTCGATATGCGTTAGCTGATGCACTTCTTCGAGTGTAAAACCCTGGGCAAATGCGTCGCCGACATACCAGATACGTTCCGGGCCGGGCTCGCCGAGTTCTTCTTCGATGATTTCGCGGTCTTTGGTCATTTCATTCAGGCCATCGACGCCCACTTCCAGACCGCGCAACGCTTTCTGGAAAGATTCCTGGAAAGTGCGCCCGATCGCCATCACTTCGCCCACCGATTTCATTTGCGTAGTCAGATGGGAATCCGCCTGCGGGAATTTCTCGAAGGCAAAACGTGGAATTTTGGTGACAACATAGTCTATCGATGGTTCGAACGAAGCCGGGGTTGCACCACCGGTGATTTCGTTACGCAACTCGTCCAGCGTGAAGCCGACCGCCAACTTGGCAGCGATTTTCGCGATGGGGAAGCCGGTCGCTTTCGATGCCAGCGCAGAAGAACGCGATACACGCGGATTCATCTCGATGACAATCATGCGGCCGTCTGCCGGATTGATTGAAAACTGCACGTTCGAGCCACCGGTATCGACACCGATCTCGCGCAAAACCGCCAGCGAGGCGTTGCGCATGATCTGGTATTCCTTGTCAGTGAGCGTTTGCGCCGGCGCGACCGTGATCGAATCGCCTGTATGCACGCCCATCGGGTCGAGATTTTCGATTGAGCAAACGATGATGCAGTTGTCCGCCTTGTCACGCACCACTTCCATCTCATACTCTTTCCAGCCGATCAGTGATTCTTCGATCAGCAATTCGGAAGTCGGGGACGCTTCCAGACCGCGCTTGCAGATAGTTTCAAACTCTTCTGCGTTATACGCAATTCCGCCGCCGCTGCCGCCCATGGTGAATGAGGGGCGAATGATAGTCGGGAAACCGAGTTCCTTTTGTACTGTCCAGGACTCCTCCATCGTATGCGCCACGCCGGAACGTGCAGAGTCGAGGCCAATCCTGGTCATCGCTTGCTTGAACTTGGAGCGGTCCTCGGCCTTGTCGATTGCTTCCGGCGAGGCGCCGATCAATTCACAGTTGTACTTGGCCAGCACACCATTATTGTGTAAATCTAGCGCGCAGTTCAGCGCGGTCTGGCCGCCCATGGTCGGCAGAATCGCATCTGGACGTTCCTTGTCGATGATGCGTTCGACCACCTGCCAAGTGATCGGCTCAATATAAGTCACATCGGCCATTTCCGGATCGGTCATGATGGTCGCCGGATTACTGTTGACCAGGATAACTTTGTAGCCCTCTTCACGCAGGGCCTTGCACGCTTGTGCGCCGGAATAATCAAATTCGCAGGCTTGGCCGATAATGATCGGACCGGCACCGATAATCAGGATGCTTTTAATATCATTGCGCTTAGGCATTTTTTTTCTTCTCCGTCACGCTTGTTTCCATCATCGTTACAAAGCGGTCAAACAGGTGGGCGATATCGTGCGGACCGGCCGACGCTTCAGGATGTCCCTGAAAGCAGAAAGCAGGCTTGTCGGTGCGAACAAAGCCCTGCAATGAGCCATCAAAAAGAGATACGTGGGTCACTCGGCAGTTGGCCGGCAAAGTTGCCGCATCCACTGCAAAACCATGGTTTTGCGAAGTAATCAGCACTTTCCTGGTGTCCAAATCCTGTACCGGATGGTTGGTGCCGTGGTGTCCAAATTTCATTTTCAGCGTCTTTGCGCCGGAAGCCAGTGCCATGATTTGATGTCCGAGACAGATGCCGAAGGTCGGAATACCGTTCTCTATCAATTCTGCGACGGCGGCGATGGCGTAATCACAAGGCTCCGGGTCTCCCGGGCCGTTGGACAGGAAAATGCCATCCGGATTCAGGGCCAATGCTTCTGCAGCGCTGGCTTGCGCGGGCAGCACAGTAATCTTGCAACCGCGTTGTGCCAACATGCGCAGGATATTGCGTTTGATGCCGTAGTCGAAAGCGACAACATGATACTTTGGCGCAATTAGTCGGTCATAGCCCTTACCCAGCCGCCATTCGGTCTCGAACCACGAATAAGGTTTGATAGTAGACACCACCTTGGCCAAATCCATGCCGCCAAGTCCTGGAAAAGTGCGTGCCAGCGCCAATGCTTTATCGACATCATTGCCCACCAGGATGGCACCGCCTTGTGCACCCTTTTCGCGCAGAATTCGGGTCAGTTTGCGGGTATCGATACCAGAAATGGCGACGATGTTTTCGGCTTTTAAATAATCCGATAAAGTTTGCGTGGCCCGAAAGCTGGATGTGACAATTGGCAAATCCTTGATGATCAGTCCAGCCGCATGTATTTTGCCGGACTCCACATCTTCGGGGTTGACGCCGGTGTTGCCGATATGGGGATAAGTAAGTGTGACGATCTGATGACTATAGCTAGGATCGGTAAGAATTTCCTGGTAACCGGTCATCGAAGTGTTGAATACCACCTCACCGGTTGTATGGCCTTCAGCGCCAATTGAGAAACCTTGAAAAATCGACCCATCTGCTAGCGCGAGTATGGCCGGAACGGTGTGGCCAGAAAAAAATGGCAGCAAGGGCAACTCCTGATATTGTTACCGCCGCTGCGCCGCGCCACAACAACCGCAAACGCCCGGGCTAATGCGCCAGAGTCTGTGACAAGTCGTTTTGACGGGATGAAATCGGTATGCGCTACGGCGGGTGTAAGTTTAGTTAAACCCGGCAATTATAACGCAAAATGCCCTCTCCCGTAAATCCGGAAGCTTACGCAGAAGCCCCACAGACGTCCGGGAAAGATTTTATGTCCTTACAACGCTAATGCAGCGATACCTGCCTTGGCAATTTGCGCATCCTCGGCAGATTTCACTCCGGAAACACCGACCGCTCCCAGGCATTGCCCATTGATCATGATGGGGACCCCACCTTCAAGCATGCCATCGATATATGGTGCCGACATGAAAGAAACGCGACCGTTGTTGATCATTTCCTCATAAATCCGGGATTCACGACAACCCATTGCAGCGGTTTTTGCCTTGGCGGGCGCAATATGGGCGGATATCGGTGCCACCCCATCCAGTCGTTGCAACCAGAGTAAATGTCCACCGTCATCCACAATTGAAATCACGACTGCCCAGTTGTTTTTATTGGCTTCCGCTTCTGCTGCTGCGGCAATTTTCTTAACATCGGCAAGGGTCAATATTTGTTTGGATTGCATCACGCCTCCTGATATGAATATTGCAGGATTGTACGACAGGCGTCAGATACCCACTATCAAAACTGTTTTTACTTTCAGCAAGCCAGTTTAAGTAAGGGAAATGCTCCTGGCAGATATCCTGAAACCGGTCATCAAACAAAAATTTATTTCGGTCCACACTTTGACAGGCTGGCGACATTCATTTACATTGTAGCTTCATAGAAGAAAGTTGCAACAATGACAACAAAACTCACGTTTAGCCAGAGCAGAAAAATTATGCGTTCGTGTATGTTTGTTAGCGTACTGCTTTGTTACGGTCAGACTTGGGCCACTGAACCGCTGCCGCCAAAAACCAACATTGCGCTCGAAAAACTGCAGAATTTGGGTCATCGTGCGGCTGAATTTTCCAATCGCGCCTCGGAATTGGCCATGCAAGCGATGGGGATGATCGGAATCCACTACAAATACGGCGGCAGCACACCTGAAAGCGGGCTCGATTGCAGCGGTTTAGTGCGTTACGTATTTAAAGAAGCTTGGGGCGCCAATCTACCCCGCACTTCGGCTGAAATTAGCCAAGTTGGCGAGACAATTGAGCCGCAAAACCTGCAACCAGGCGATTTAGTGTTCTACAACACGCTTAAGCGTAGCTTTTCGCACGTCGGAATTTATTTGGGCAATAACAAGTTCATCCACTCCCCATCGGCCGGAGGTCGGGTGCGGATTGAAAGCATGGATATTGGATACTGGAAACAGCGTTTCAACGGCGCCCGCCGCATCAATGAACCAGTGCAATAAATAAGCGCTTTATTGCTGCTGCATTACCTTTAATTTCCTCTTGATTTCACTCATCGCGGCAACGGTTGCTTTTTCACCGGCCATGATGGCCACATTACGGCCATTGAAGTCATTACCCCTCATGCCACCCAAACCAGGCTGGATGACGATATCAGCCTCTCTCAACTCATATTTATTGATGCGCTGCCCCATGATAGTGAAAGTTTGTAGCAGAACATCAAGCGAACCCGACGCCGTCAGTACATCGGCTTGCGATGAGATATTTACCGCAATCACAAAATCGGCCCCCATATCGCGCGCGAACTTCGCAGGAACTGGCGATACCAGTCCTCCATCGACATAAGTATGGCTACCGATTTTGACCGGTTGAAAAATGCTGGGCACAGCCGATGAAGCTCTGACTGCCAGGCCGGTATTACCCCGTTGAAACAAAATGGGCTGACCGGTGTTCAAATCGGTCGCCACTGCGCCGAACGACTTTTTCAGCTTTTCGATCGGCACGTCACGAATCGTCTTGTTGATGTAATTCTGCAAACCTTCGCCCTTGATGATTCCGCTGAATTTTGAAAACAGCGGCACCGACCAGTCCGAAATAGCGGCTTCGTCCATCTCCATCGCCATTTTCTGCAAAGCGAAGCCGTTGTTGCCCGCCGCATACAAGGCGCCGACCAGGCTGCCGGCGCTGGTTCCAACCACGATATCGGGCACGATACCTTGCGCCTCCAAGGCCTTGATCACGCCGATATGGGCAAAACCACGGGCAGCACCACCACCTAAAGCCAGTCCAATCTTGATATTACGCACTGGTTTAATGGCTACAGGTTCGGCAACCGGGGCTGGAGCAATCAGGCTGCAACCGCTTATCAGAAATAGTACCGCGCTCAGGCAGGGAAACAAACAACGTAGAGATGGCATCGAGTTATGACTTGGGCTTGTTTTGTAACGTGCGGATTGTAGCTTATGACGCGGGTTTATATTGCGTTGCAAAATTTTTTAATTGAGAATGATTTGCATTTAAAATTGTTTCAGTTATACTTTAAAAGTTGCAAATCATTCTCATTTAAGGATTCCGCATGCATAAATTTACCCTCAACATCCTGTCCGCTGCTATTGCATTGTCTGTCGTTGCTGGCGTCCATGCAGAAGACAAGGAGTTAAACATTTATTCGGCCCGCCACTACCAGACCGATGATGCGTTATATGGCGACTTTACCAAAAAAACCGGGATCAAAATTAACCGCATCGAAGCCGACGATAATGCGCTGCTAGAACGCTTGAAGACTGAAGGCAAGAACAGTCCGGCCGATGTCATCCTGATGGTGGATGCCGCGCGTCTGTGGCGCGCGCAAATTGAGGGTTTGTTCCAACCGGTCAAATCGAAGGTGCTAGCAGCGCGCATCCCGGCCCACCTACAAGGCAATGACGCTGGCCAAGGACCGCAGTGGTATGGCTTTTCGACCCGCGCCCGCGTCATCGTCTACAACAAAGCGGCTGTCAGACCGGAAGATGTAGCAACTTATGAAGCGCTGGCTGAACCGAAAAACAAGGGTAAAGTCTGCACCCGCTCCGGCTCGCATCCTTACATGCTGTCCCTGATCGGCTCTCTGGTTGAGCGCGATGGCGAGAAGGCCACGGAAGATTGGGCGCGCGGCATGGTCAGCAATTTTGCCCGCCCTCCGCGCGGCGGCGATACCGATCAGATCAATGGCGTAGCCTCCGGCGAATGCGGGGTAGCGCTAGCCAATACCTATTACTACGTGCGCATGATGCGCTCGACCAAACCGGAAGATCGCCAGGCAATGAGCAAGATCGGCTTTGTCTGGCCCAATCAAAAAACCTCTGGCGCACACGTGAATGTCGCCGGCGGCGGAGTTGCCACGAATGCTCCGCACCCGAAAGCAGCAGTCAAGTTTTTAGAATATCTGGCCAGCGATTCCGCCCAGCATAATTTCTCTGATGGCAACAACGAATGGCCAGCGGTGCCCACTGTCACAACGCACAATGCCGCACTGGAGTCGCTCGGCAAATTCAAGGCCGAGAAACTTTCCATCGCCACCATCGGCAAGAACCAGATTGTGGCGCAAAAAATCCTTGATCGCGCCGGCTACAAATAAATCGCGAATCTCCACACGACAGGGTAGTTATTGGGAGTATCAGTAATAACTACCCTGTTAGCGCATTACTTAATTGGTAAAATTAAAATACATTATCCAGTACTTCAGAGGCAAGACAGCACCGGAAAAGGGATCGGAGCAGACTCTAGCGTCGCACCAAAGAACCGCCCAAGCCCTGTAGCGGCCCCAAAGGAGTGCGCTCTTCCTGCAATTGCCGGATATTCGGCTTGCCGCTCCACAGTTTGTATATCACGCGCGCATTCCTGACCACGACGATTGCATCGAACTGCCATCCGGTTATATCCACACGGCGCTGGAAATTCAGAAAATCCAGCCAAAAATTGCCAAAACGTTTGCGTTCAAGATGCGTCTGTTCTATCTCATAGGCGACGCAAGTCTTGCTTTCCATCAGGCAGCTTTGCAATTCAGGGTCCAGCAAACGGATATCGATGGAAGAGCCGGCGGTAATCTTGCGCAGCAAGTCGGCGTGACTCAAGATGGCGACGTTTGGCGTTTTTTCCGGATCGACGCCTAACGCTTTCAGTTCCGCTGTCGAAGTTGTATAGGGAATGATGCTGTCAAACATGGCTTGTGCATCAGAATAACTGTGCCATGGAGTGCGCATATCTTCACGGGAATGCGGCAACAGACTGGCGCACCCGGATAGCATTAAAAAAACGCCGGCGGTACAGCATTTTTTCAGATCGCAACGCCGCATCAGTCTCATATGGTGTCCGTTTGACCGTTTGATAAACCTGGACGACGACGATACCAAGCCATTCAGGAAGTATCCCGGAGCAATTCAAAGACGCAAAGACTCGGAGATATAGGGTCTTATTTTGCCCGCAAAATTCCACCATGAAACAAATAACAGGCGATCCTATGGCATAGATCAAACGAAACAAATGGAATCATTTTGCCATCGGCAGCGCTGCCGGCTCACACAAAGACCCGCGGGCAAACTGTACGGTGAAGGTGCTGCCGGCGGAGGGCGCCGATTCGATCGACAGAGTCGCGCCATGCCGCAACAGCACATGCTTGACGATAGCCAGACCCAAGCCTGTGCCTTGAGTCTCCCGGGAGCGGCTTTTGTCGACCCGATAGAAGCGCTCGGTCAGACGCGCGATATTTTCCGGCAAAATTCCGATACCGGTGTCCTGCACTGAAAATTGTGGTCCACTTGCACCCATGTGCCAGCCGATCCGGATGCTTCCTCCGTCGTCGGTATAGCGCACGGCATTTGACACCAGGTTGCCAAAAGCGCTTCTGAGTTCTTCCGTATTGCCCTTGATGTCGGGGCCATCGATTTCCAGCGTTACCGTATGCCGTCCGGATGACAGGGCATTAGCCTCGCGCAGGATGCTTTCCAGTAACACCTGTACCTTGACATGTTGCGAGCGTATCGGGTAATCGACCGACTCCAGGCGAGACAGCGTTAGCATGTCTTCCACTAGGTTCTGCATGCGTCTGCCCTGCTCTGACATCAGCTTCAGGTGCGCGGTCCGGGTTTGCGGCTCCAGCTTGCCCTGGCCGAGCGCAATTTCAAGAAAACCGTTAATGACAGTCAACGGCGTACGTAATTCATGCGAAGCATTGGCGATGAAGTCGCGCCGCATCATGTCAATCCGATCGGAATCGGTCGCATCATGCGTGACCAGAATCTGGCGGCGACTTTCGAAAGGGATAATCTGGACGATTAGCTTGCGCTCTTTAAACGACAGCGTCAGCGGCCGCTCATAGCGGCCCAGGATGATGTAATCCATGAAGTCCGGGCTGCGCACCAGGTTGGTCACCCGCATCCCCTTGTCCCGATCCAGGGTCAGACCGAGATGCTTTTCTGCCGCCGGGTTGCACCATTCCAGAAACAGCACATCATCCATGATGACCACCCCGTCAGGCAGCAAGTGCATGGCCTGTCGAAAGCGCGCCAGCCACTCGGTCAACTCAACCTGATTCTTTTCATCCATACGGCGAGTTCGATACAGACGGGAGAAAACATCGGTCCAGGCGCCCCAGCCATCGGGCAATTTCGCGCTGATGGGCTCATCCAGCCAGGAATTTAACTGGTAAAGATAGGATAGTTGCAGGCCCAACTGACTGATGACCGCGATCAGGGCGGCAATCAAACCCGGTACCGGGCCGAAAAAATATCCTAAGACTGTGGCCCCAAGCAAGAGGATTATCAGCCGCAAGGCGGCCGGAACCCAGAACAACAACGCTGCTCTCATAATGTCTGGATACTCATTTCTCGGTCAGCATATAACCTACGCTACGCACGGTCTTGATCAAATGCTCTGCACCTTTCAGAACCTTGCGCAGCCGCAGCACATGCACATCGACGGTACGCTCTTCAATGACGGCATGGTCACCCCACACCTTGTCAAGCAATTGACTCCTGGAAAAAACCCGCTCCGGGTGCGCCATGAAAAACTTCAGCAGCTTGTATTCAGCATGCCCGATCTCGATTTTTTGCCCAAGGATGCTGACGCTACAACTCAACGGGTCGAGCATCACATTATCAATCGCCATCATGCTCTGCGCATGCTCAGGGCTTTTGCGCCGCAGCATGGCATTGATGCGCGCAGTCAGTTCGCGCGGAGAAAATGGTTTCGTGATGTAATCATCGGCCCCGTGATCGAGTCCGGCGATCTTGTCTTCTTCCATGGTTTTGGCCGTCAGCATGATGATCGGCAAGCCATTCCACTGGCGCTCGGCGCGCACCCGGGAAAGCAGCCGCAAGCCGCTCTGGTCGGGCAGCATCCAGTCCAGCAGGATCATTTGCGGCGTGTTTTTCTGCAGAAATTCCCAGGCATCCGCAACACTGCGCACCACTACCGGGTTCCAGCCAGCGGAGCGCAAAGTGAAAACCAGTAGTTCCGCAATTGCAGGTTCGTCTTCCACCACCAGAATTGATATTTTATCGACCGCCATAATGCTTACCCTGCGCTATCCTTATTGGCTGCAGCGTAATCGGTATGCCGGATATCCTTGCCTTCAACGATGTAAATGACATATTCGGCAATATTTTTAGCGTGATCGCCGATTCGCTCTATCGCCTTGGCAACCCACAGGGTATCGAGCGCAATCGAAATCGTACGCGGATCTTCCATCATGAAGGTAACCAGATTGCGCATGATGGAACGGAACTCGTAATCGACGCCATCATCCTGCGCAATGATCTGAATCGCCTGTTTCTCATCCAGCCGTGCGAGTGCATCAAGCGCATCATGCAACATGGCGCTGGTGCTGGCGGCGATTACGCGCACAGTCTCAAAGTGATTCAGAATCGCCGCACCGCGTTCCTTGATGCTCTTGGCGGCCCGGGCAATTTTGCTGGATTCGTCGCCGATTCGCTCCAGATCGGTAATGATATTGACCGTCGACATGACGATGCGCAGATCATTGGCAGTCGGCTGACGCCGCACGATCAAACGACTACAGGCATCATCCAGGGCAACTTCAAGCTGGTTGACCGCAGCATCGCCCTTGATGACCTGTTCAGCCTGCGCTATATCGCCGCTGCGAAAACATGCCATCGCATCGTGGAACTGGCTCTCGACCAAACCGCCCATTGCCAACACCTGGGACTGCATCATTTCCAGCTCCAGATCATATTGTTTGGAAGAATGCACACTTGGCATCATTTTCTCCTTGTAGTTTTAAGAGATGCTGGACTTAGCCAAAACGGCCGGTAATGTAATCTTGTGTTTCCGTCTTCGCCGGATTCATGAAGATCTGATCCGTTTCGCCGAATTCAACCAACTCGCCCAGGTACATGTATGCAGTGTAGTCAGAGATGCGGGCCGCCTGCTGCATGTTGTGAGTGACGATGGCAATCGTGTAATCCTGCTTCAGTTCATTAATCAGTTCTTCAATCTTGGCGGTAGAAATCGGGTCCAGCGCCGAGGTCGGCTCATCCAGCAGCAGCACCTCCGGCTTGACCGCCACTCCGCGCGCAATGCACAGCCGCTGTTGCTGGCCGCCCGACAGGCTCAGACCGTTTTTGTTCAGCTGGTCCTTGACCTCATCCCAGATTGCGCCTTTTTTCAGGGCCCATTCGACCCGTTCATCCAGCGCACCTTTGGACAGGTTTTCATACAGGCGCACCCCGAAGGCAATGTTGTCATAGACCGACATCGGGAATGGCGTCGGCTTCTGGAACACCATGCCGACTTTGGCGCGCAGCATGTTGACATCCTGTCCCTGATCCAGAATATTGCTGCCGTGATACATGATCTTGCCTTCAGCGCGCTGCCCTGGATACAGGTCGTACATGCGGTTCAGCGTACGCAGCAAAGTCGATTTGCCGCAGCCGGAAGGACCGATAAAGGCAGTCACTTTTTTTTCGTGAATATTCAGATTGATATTTTTCAAGCCTTGAAAAGCGCCATAAAAAAAGTTCAGGTCAGAAATTCCGATAGTCGTTTTTGGGTTCATGCTCACAGACGTTTGATTATGCATATCGATCACGGTGGAAAGTTAATGCTGGATTTTCTGATTAAACAAGGTGCGCGACAGGATATTCAAGCCCAGAACACTAAATGTCACCAGTAGCGCGCCACCCCAGGCCAACGAGCGCCAGTTATCGTACGGGCTCATGGCAAACTGGTAAATCACGACCGGCAAATTGGCCATCGGAGCGTTCATGTTCGCGCTGTAGAACTGGTTGTTCAGCGCAGTAAACAGCAACGGTGCAGTTTCGCCGGAGATCCGTGCAATTGACAGTAATACACCGGTCACAACCCCCGCTTTTACCGCGCGCAGGCGCACCGATGTCGCCACCTTCCAGCGCGGTGCACCAAGAGCAAATGCTGCTTCGCGCAGGCTGGTGGGCACCAGATTAAGCATGTTGTCGGTGGTGCGCACAACCACCGGAACCGCAATCAGAGACATCGCAAAACTACCAGCCCAACCGGAGAAATGATGCACATTGGCGACATAAATTGCATAAATGAACAGGCCGATCACAATCGATGGCGCCGATAACATGATGTCAGTGACGAAGCGCGTGACTTGGGCGAACCAGCTGACTTCCCCATATTCGGCCAGATAAATGCCCGCCAGGATGCCGACCGGAGTACTGACGAACACGGCGGCGCCGACCATCAACAGGCTGCCGATAATCGCATTCATCAAACCACCGCCTTCGCTGCCCGGAGCGGGAGTAGTCCGCGTGAACATGGCCAGATCAATTCCACCCACGCCTTTAATAACCAGGGTCAACAAGATCCACATCAGGAAAAACAGGCCGATCGCCATCGCGAAAAACGACAGCGCTATGCCGACTCTGTGAATCCACAAGCGCCGGCGATACACCGGATTCATCTCGGGATTTTTCATTTCACCCCCTCTTTTCGGGACATGCCCATCAACATTAATTTAGCGGCCGACAACACGATGAAGGTGATTACAAACAAAATCAGGCCCAGAGCGTATAGCGATGACACATGCAAAACCGAATCGGCTTCTGCGAATTCATTTGCCAGGGTGGAAGCGATGCTGTTGCCCGCAGCAAACAGGGACCACGATAATTTGTGCGCATTGCCGATCACGAAGGTAATCGCCATCGTCTCGCCAAGCGCCCTGCCGAGGCCCAGCATCACGGCGCCGACCACGCCGATCCTGGTGTAGGGCAAAACAACATTGCGCACTACTTCCCATTTGGTGCAGCCGAGCGCATAGGCGGATTCTTTCAATACCTGCGGCACAGTTTCAAATACATCGCGCATGACCGAGGCAATAAATGGAATGATCATGATCGCCAGAATCAAACCCGCGGCCAGCATGCCGATCCCCATCATCGGGCCTTTAAACAACTCGCCGATAACGGGTAATTGCCCCAGTGTATTGGCCAGCGCCGGCTGAATATAATCGGCAAATATAGGTGCAAATACGAACATACCCCACATGCCGTAAATGATGCTGGGCACCCCGGCCAACAACTCGACTGCCGTACCCAATGGACGCTTCAGCCACGCGGGGCAGATTTCAGTCAGGAACAGGGCAATGCCGAAGCTGACCGGAAACGCGATCAACAGTGCGATCAATGAAGTAATAAGGGTGCCGGAGATGGCGATCAGAGCGCCGTATTTATCATTTACCGGGTCCCACTCGATGCTGGTTACGAAGGGTAGCCCGAATTCTTTCAAAGCCGGCCAGGCGCCAATCATCAACGAGATGATAATGCCCATTAAAACGAGCAAGACACTCAGGGCAAACAAGAGTGTCAATTTATGGAAGAAAAAGTCCTGAAGCCGCTGCTTGCGCATCGTGGCCTTCAGCGCCTTGCTGAATATGTGACCATCACTGGCTTCACCATTCTGTTGCGAAACTCGATCCGAAAAGGCGTTCATGTTTGCGCTCATGGTGTGCAATATTTAAAGGAGACTGAAATCATATGACATCCCGAAGTGGAGGGATAGAATGGCCGCCGGATGCTTTACAGCTGGCGGCCGGCAGCCATTCAAATATTGCTATCTTACCAAACTGCCTTGCCGGAACCGTCCTTCAATTGTGTCTTCCAAGCTTCACTGACCAGTTTGACAACTGGAGCAGGCATCGGAACATAGTCAAGTTCAGTAGCCATCGCGCCGCCATTTTTGTATGACCAGTCAAAAAATTTCAACACTTCTTTCGCACGACTCGCGTCTGCTTGCGCCTTGTGCATGATGATGAATGACGCGCTAGTGATAGGCCAACTTGCTTTACCAGGCTGATTAGTCAGCAGAACCGACATACCTGGTGTCTTCACCCAGTCAGCGCCCGCTGCTGCGGCCTTGAAACTGGTGTCGTCAGGTTGCACGAATTGACCATCACGATTCTTTACCTGGGTATGCGAAATCTTATTCTTTTTCGCGTACGCGTATTCTACGTAGCCGATCGTGCCCTTGATACGTTGTACGTTGGCTGCAACGCCTTCATTACCTTTGCCACCGACACCGGCAGGCCATTTAACCGCAGTTCCGGCACCAACCACCGCTTTAAAGTTGGCATTGGTCTTGGATAGGAAATCAGTCCATACAAATGTTGTACCGGAACCATCCGAACGATGCACTACAGTAATATCTTGATCCGGAAGTTTCACGCCTGCGTTGATCGCAACGATTTCAGGTGCGTTCCATTTGACAATCTTGCCGAGATAAATCTGCGCCAGAACATCGGCAGTCATTTTCAACTGACCGGGAGCGACGCCTGGCAAGTTGACGATAGGCACAACGCCGCCCATGATGGCAGGAAACTGCATCAATCCTTCTGCTTCCATGTCTTTAAAATCGAGGGGCATGTCGGAAGCGCCGAAGTCGACAGTTTTTGCCTTGATCTGCTTGATGCCGCCACCGGAACCAATCGATTGGTAGTTCATGCCGGTGCCGGTTGCCGCTTTATAAGCCTCGGCCCATTTTGCATAAATCGGATATGGGAATGTTGCACCGGCGCCCGTGATATCGGCTGCCACTACGGTAGAGAACGTCATTGCCGAGACTGCTGTAACTGCTGTAAGCGCTACTGATTTAATGAGTTTGTTCAGATTCATGACAGCTCCGTTGTGTAAAAAATGTGACAGGCCGAACTCTACCGAACATTTATGACATCTTTATGACGCGAAAGTATTTATTTGATATATTTCCAAGCGGCATTAACATTCAAGTCAATCCGTCATTAACTTGTCATATTAGCTCTCTACACTGCCAGAATCTCATCCTATCCATTTATCCAATTTTTTTACCATTGCTTCCTGTAACGATGAATAAAAAAAATATGAAGCCTAGTCTTGCCGTCATTGCCCCTTATGCCAATAGCAGCATCTATCTTGACCGCGAACTGTCTTTGCTCGCCTTCAACCGGCGCGTGCTGGCCCAGGCCGAAGACAACAGCGTGCCGCTACTGGAGCGCCTGCGCTATCTGTGTATCGTCAGCAGCAACATGGATGAATTCTTTGAAGTCCGGGTGGCTAGTATCCTGGCGCAAAACAGCATTGATGGCGTCCTCACTGAACATCCTAGCCTGCTGGCTTCACTGGATCGCATCAGTGCCGAATGCCACCAACTGGTGCAACATCAATATACGATTCTCAACGATGCGGTGTTGCCGGAACTGTCCAGAAACGGCATCCGCCTGCTGCGCCATAACGAGCGCAATGATGCGCAACGGGCCTGGATAAAGGCGTATTTCGAGCGCGAAGTACGGCCATTGCTGACACCCATCGGGCTTGACCCGGCACATCCATTCCCGCAAGTTGTCAACAAGAGCCTGAATTTCATCATTTCCCTGTCCGGCAAGGATGCGTTTGGCCGCGGCACCGCGGTTGCCATCGTGAAAGCGCCGCGAGTATTGCCGCGCGTGATCGAATTGCCGCAAGCGCTGTCCGGCGGCGGCATCACCTTCTGTCTGTTGTCCTCCATTATTCATGCCCATATCGAGGATCTGTTTACCGGCCGCGAAGTGCTGGCTTACTCGCAATTTCGCGTTACGCGCGACAGTGATCTGTGGGTTGACGAGGAAGAAGTCAAAAACCTGCGCCAAGCGCTGAAGGGCGAGTTGCAAAGCCGCCAGTTCGGGGCCGCGGTCCGGCTCGAAGTGGCGAAAAACTGTCCTGAATATCTGTCGCAGTTTTTGCTCAACCAGTTTTCGCTGCATCACAGCCGTTTGTATGCAGTGGATGGGCCGGTCAACATGGTGCGCCTGTCGGAATTGATTGATCACGCCCAGGCGCCGAACCTGCGCTTCCCGCCTTTTTTTCCGGGACAGTCGCCGCTGCCGTCCAACGGCGACATTTTCACCCTGCTCAAGAAGCAGGATGTGCTGCTGCACCATCCGTTCCAGACCTTTCAGACCGTGATCGACTTCATCCGGTGCGCGGTGCAGGACCCCGATGTGCTGGCCATCAAGCAAACCATCTATCGCACCGGCATGGATTCCGATCTGATGCAGGCTCTGATTACTGCGGCCCGACTGGGCAAGGAAGTTACCGTCATCGTCGAACTGATGGCGCGCTTCGATGAAGAAGCCAATATCAACTGGGCCGATCAGCTGGAACAAGCCGGTGCACAGGTGGTATATGGCGTGGTGGGGCTGAAAACACATGCCAAACTGGCGCTCGTGATCCGCCGCGAAAAAGGCGTACTGCGCACTTACACCCATCTCGGCACCGGCAATTACCATTCGAAGACCACCCGGCTGTATACCGATTTCGGCCTGTTGACCGCGCACCCTGAAATTGGCATCGAAGTCAACGAAGTATTCATGCACCTGACCAGCCTGACGGTACCGAAACGCATGAAACATCTATGGCTGGCGCCGTTTTCACTGCAAAAAAACATCATCGGCGCGATTCGCAATGAAGCCAGAATTGCCCGCGAAGGCCGGCCGGCGCGCATCATCGCCAAGATGAATGGGCTGGTCGATGAACCGGTAATCCGCGCGCTGTATGCGGCCTCCACCGACGGCGTCAAAATCGACCTGATCGTGCGCGGCGCCTGCGCGCTGAAACCCGGCGTGCCCGGCCTGTCGGACAACATCAAGGTGCGCTCGATCATCGGCCGCTTCCTGGAACACAGCCGGATTTATTATTTCCGCAATGATCTGGAGCACAACGTCTATCTGGCCAGTGCCGACTGGATGAATCGCAACCTGCTGCGCCGGATCGAGGTCGCATTCCCGATCTATGACAAGGCACTCAAGAAACGCGTGATATCCGAAGGCTTGCGTCCCTACCTGAAAGATAATGTAAATGCTTGGGAACTGAGTTCCAGCGGCGCCTACCACCGCAAGAAACCGCGCCCCAAGCAAGCGCATTTTAGCGCCCAGCAATTCCTGATGCAGACGCTGGGATCGCACACTGCAATTGACGAGGGTTAATGATGGAACTGATCCTGTGGCGCCACGCAGAAGCTGAACCGGGCGAACCCGATGCAGACCGTGCTCTGAGCGGAAAAGGCCGCAAACAGGCAGCGAAAATGGCCGAGTGGCTCGACAGCACCCTGCCCAGCGGCTGCAAAATTCTGGTCAGCCCAACCGCTCGCACCCGGCAGACCGCCGAAGTGCTGGGACGCCCATTCAAACTCAGCGCCGAACTCGCGCCCGGCACCACTGCGAAAAAAATACTGGCTGCAGCAAATTGGCCGCAAGGCCGCGAACCGGTCCTGATCATCGGCCACCAGCCCAGCCTGGGCCAGTTGGCAGCCCTGCTCATAACCGGCACCGAACAAGACTGGCCGATCCGCAAAGGCAGCGTCTGGTGGATTGCGCAAAGAATCCGGGACGACCTCACCCAGACTTATGTGCGCGCTGTAATGGCACCGGAACTGGTGCTGAAATAATCATGAACGTTGCCTGACATTATTATATACAGTAGTGTGTATTTTTAAAGTGCCAGTATATATATGCGGCAATGGCGTAAATATTTAATATACTCCTGCATTTATTAACATCAATGCAATCTTTTAGCGCACCATGAACGTGTTGGTATCGTAGGGGCGGGTTCCAAACCCGCCCTCGCACTTTGGCGGCGAAAGGACGGGTTTGAAACCCGCCCCTACGTCCTGCCGCCTGACAAGAGGGAAAGATGTCACAACGCCCCAGTCTCCTTCAGATAATGGCGCGCATAACGGCCATCGAGCCGATCCAGCGGCAACAGCAGGAACAGGTCGGCGCAGTGAAAATCCGGGTCCCAGGCCGGTTCGCCGCAGACCCATGCGCCGCTGCGCAGATAGCCTTTCAATAGCGGTGGAATAATCGGCGCGTGACCAGCCTCGCGCTCTTCGGTCGGAAACGCCAGGTGTGGCGTTACCCGGTATTCGGGCGGCGCCAGATTGCGTTCGGTGAGCGCGTGATACAGCGCGGCGGCGTTATGACCGCCATCGGCCAGGCTAATGCTGGCGCAGCCAATCAGGTAATCGCAACGTTCACGGCGCATGTACGCCGCCAGCCCCGCCCACAACAACATGATGACGCCGCCGCTGCGGTAATCGGAATGAATGCAGGCGCGCCCGGCTTCGGCCATACGGCCGCGCAAATGCGCCAGCCGGCTGAGGTCGAACTCTTGCTCGGAATAGAAACGCCCAATCCGGCGTGCCGCATCGGCACTCAGCACGCGGTAAGTGCCGACCACCTTGAGAGTTTTACCATCGCGCACGATCAGGTGGTCGCAGAACGCATCGAATTCATCCTGATCCAGACCTTCCGGATTGACTAAAGTCGTCAGCCCCATGGCCTTGATGAAAATCTTGTAGCGCAAACGCTGCACTTCGCGCACCTCTGCCGGGCTGGTGGCAAGACTTAATGTCAGCTTGGAAAAATGCGGGTTCGCATCGGCAGGAATTGTCAGT
The DNA here is from genome assembly GCF_055694025.1 of Gelidimonas diazotrophica. Lineage (NCBI taxonomy): Bacteria > Pseudomonadati > Pseudomonadota > Betaproteobacteria > Burkholderiales > Oxalobacteraceae > Gelidimonas > Gelidimonas diazotrophica. Next base: position 1,017,951 of record NZ_CM146349.1, on the reverse strand, counting down.
AATCGCATGTTCGCCCTTGTATTGGAGACAGGCAGAGCGTAACTGCGGAATATTTCCGTGCCATGACGATTGCATGTCGATTGCATGACACGACTACATGACACGACTGCATCCATCACTCAAAAGTGGCAGCAGAGGCGTTATGAAGAGGTTAGCCGCCTTTTTCCAGGCAATTTCCGGCCTGCGGAGTGCATCACGCGAGAATTAAGGAGTTTTCACTGTAGCAACATGGATTAGAATACCGACGTAGTGTAAAGTTTCCTTTATGCAATCATCCGGCAACCTTAAAATGTTGCAAGCACAAGCCAGTTACGCCTCAGTCCAATTTACTTGTTTGATCCAGTCATGATGGCTCACCTCCGCATTATTGAAGACAATCTGCCGTATGCCAATATCGCCATCCTCGACCTTGAATTGCCGGACGATTACGGCTTCGACATCATTTCCCGCATGTGCCAGCGGTTGCGCGGCCGCGATAAATCGGCGCAATCGGCGGTGCCGGAATGGCGGCTCCGTGGCAGCGAATCGAAATGGCTTCGGCGTTTTTTATATCCGCAGCCAGTTCGCTGCTGCCCAAAACGCGTCGCCCGCGTCAGTAGCAAAAAAATGTCTTCTTGTATAGCAAACCGCCGTATACAATTCAAAAATATTGCACTGCAGCATGTTGCTCCCAGCAATATTAAGGGCATCTCTACAAATAGGCTTATTCCTGTTTTTTCAGAAAGCCAAACCATTGGTTGCGCAAGAAAGTCAAAACCGGCCTCGGCGAGGAACTGCCGTTGCACAGCCTGCGGCGAAGGATACAGCCTGTCGGTGGCATTTAATCTGGCTTGATATCCACACGAATGAACCGCAATGAACCGCCACCACTTGCATTCTGGAGAACCTGAGTGAACAACATTAATCGGCCTAACCCACACCTGTTATATCCGGTCGCCCTGGGGCTGGCCGGGGCAATTGCCGTCATAGTCGCCGGCGGCTGGAACTGGACCGCTGCCATCCTGGCTAGCGTCCTGGGCATGGCCGGAATAGGGCTCGGTTTGCAGATGGCGGCAAGGCAGGCCGCCTTGTTGCGGTCGCTAGACGCCTATCTCGCCAGCCAGCAGCAGTTCGGCGAAAAAGTAGTCCCGGTCTGGAGCGGACACATTGAATCGTCCCGTGAACAGATGGAAACCGCAATAGCGGCGCTGTCAGAGCGCTTTTCCGGGATTGTCGACAAGCTCGACGAGGCAGTCCATGCCTCCGGCCTGGCCACCGAAACCATTGAAGGCAGCGGCAATGGGTTGGTCGCCGTATTTGCCAAGAGCGAACGGAAGCTCGGTGCAGTGGTCGCTTCGCAAAAAACGGCGATGACCAGCATGGCGAGCATGCTCGAAAAAGTGCAAGGACTGGACCGCTTCATCGAGGAATTGCAAGAAATGGCTGCGGATGTCGCCAAAATCGCGGCGCAGACCAACCTGCTGGCGCTCAATGCCGCGATCGAAGCGGCGCGTGCCGGCGAAATGGGGCGCGGCTTCGCAGTGGTGGCCAAGGAGTTCCGGATGCTGTCAACCCAATCCGGCGAAACCGGCATGCGCATCGCCGAAAAGGTCGGCGTAATCAGCGCCGCAATCATCGCCACCTGCAGTGCTGTTCGCGAATCTGTGAAACAGGAAGATGGCGCGATGCATACGGCGGAGGCCACTATCGGAGCGGTGCTGGCGGACTTCAGAAACATTACCGACGCGTTGCTGCACTCAAGCACGCTGCTCAAGAATGAAAGTATCGGCATCAAGTCAGAAGTCGGTGAAGCGTTGGTGCAACTGCAGTTTCAGGATCGGGTCAGCCAGATCATGAACCATGTCAAAGGCAACATCGAACGGCTTCCCGAATTTTTGCAGCAGCACCGGCAGCAGTATGCACAAACAGGTGCATTGCAGTTGCTCGAACCGCAGGCATTGCTGGCCGAGCTGAAAGAAACCTACGTAATGGCCGACCAGCATGTGATTCACAGTGGCGGCAAGGCAGTGCAAAAAAATGATACCGAAATCACATTTTTCTAGAGGATGCCATGGCTAAGACCATCATGATAGTGGACGATTCTGCCTCGATGCGGCAGGTAGTGGGGATTGCGCTGAAAGGTGCCGGCTATACCGTACTCGAAGGCCGCGACGGCAAGGATGCGCTGACCAAGCTCACCGGCCAGAAGGTGCACCTGATCATCAGCGACGTCAACATGCCGAACATGGATGGCATCAGCTTCGTGAAAGCAGTAAAGCAGCTGCCGGCTTACAAATTCACGCCGATCATCATGCTCACCACCGAGTCGGAAGAATCAAAAAAGAGCGAAGGCCAGGCCGCAGGCGCCAAAGCCTGGGTCGTCAAGCCATTCAAGCCGGAGCAATTACTCAACGCAGTACAGAAACTGTGCCTGCCATGATCCGCTGTTTTTTGCCCTGCTTCACGACCTGCTGGAGAGCCGCATGACATCAGAGAAAAAAAGCCAGAGTGATTTCCAGGTACTACGCATCCAGGGAGAGCTGACCATTTATCGGGCAGTAGAACTCAAGCAAACATTGCTGGCGGCACTGGCCGAACCGTCTCCGCTCGAAGTCGACCTGTCCGACGTTACCGAGATCGATACGGCAGGCGTGCAACTGCTGATGCTGGCTAAAAAAATTGCGCAGGCGAGGCAGCGCGAATTGCGCCTGGTGGCACACAGCCCGGCAGTGGCCGATGTGTTCGAACTGCTGAACCTGGCCGCGTATTTCGGCGACCCGCTGGTCATTGCTTCTGCTTCTCGTGCTGCGGCTGCGCACGCGTCAACCCCTTCCGATGCGAGACACTCGAATGAATCTTGATCAGGCACTACAGACTTTCTTCGCCGAAAGCCGAGAGTTACTGGAAGATATGGAAAATGCGCTGCTTGTAGTGGAGCAGACCGAGCAAAAAGATGAAATGGTGAACGCGATCTTTCGCGCCGCCCACACCATCAAGGGATCATCCGGCCTGTTCGGGCTTGATCACATTGTTGCCTTTACCCATGTGGTCGAGAGCGTACTCGACCAGGTACGCGCCGGCAAACTGCAGATCACGGACCAACTGGTGGTGCTACTGCTGTCTTGCTGCGACCACATTGGCGCGCTGGTCGAGGCGGTGGCAGAGGACCAGAACGAGACCGATGCAGTCCTGCTGCAGCAAGGGGAGCCGCTGATTACACAGTTGCGCGGCTATCTCGCACCACCGCAGCCGCAAGCCGCCCCGCCGGTCACGCGGGCCGTCGCGGAATTGGGCTCTGATCCAATCGAACGCATCGACGGCTGCAGTGTGCATACCGACCACTGGCACATCTCGCTGCGGTTCGGCCCGGATGTGCTGAAAAACGGCATGGACCCGCTGTCCTTCATCCGTTATCTGGAAACGCTGGGCAGCATCACCGGCATCACCACCCTGCCCGATGCGATCCCGGCTGCCGACGCGATGGACCCCGAAGCCTGTTATCTCGGATTCGAGATCGCCTTCCAGAGCGAAGCCGACAAGCTCACGATCGAAAACGTCTTCGAATTCGTGCGCGACGATTGCCACATCCGTATCTTGCCGCCGCACAGTCTGATGTCCGAATTTATTCGCCTGATCCAGGAACTGCCTGAACAACCGGCCCGGCTTGGCGAGATATTGGTGCGCTGCGGCACCCTGACCGCACAGGAACTCGATACTGCGCTCAATGTGCAATCGGATACCCCGTCCAAACTGATCGGCGCCATTTTGGTCGAACAATATTCCGTGCAGCCGGAAGTGGTAGAGGCCGCACTGGCCAAGCAAAAACAAGTTAAGGATATGGGAGCGCAGGAAAGCCGCTCGATCCGGGTCGATGCCGACAAGCTCGACCAACTGATCAACCTGGTCGGCGAACTGATCATCGCCGGCGCCGGCGTCAATCTGATCGCGCGCCGGGCGCAGATCGGCGAACTGCAGGAAAGCACGTCCAAACTGTCGAGCCTGGTGGAAGAAGTGCGCGACAGCGCGCTGCAACTGCGGATGGTCAAGATCGGCGCCACTTTCAGCCGCTTTCAGCGCGTGGTACACGATGTCTCGCGCGAAATCGGCAAGGACATCGGGCTGGTGATCAATGGCGAAGATACCGAGCTTGACAAGACCGTGGTTGAGAAAATCGGGGACCCGCTGATGCATCTGGTCAGAAACGCGATCGACCACGGAATTGAAGCAGCCGAAGTGCGTGCCGCCCACGGCAAGCCGGTCAAGGGCAGCGTCACGCTCGATGCCTACCATGACTCCGGCTCCATCGTGATCTCGGTCAGCGACGACGGCGGCGGACTCAAGCGCGACAAGATATTGTCCAAGGCGATCGAACGGGGACTGCTCGAAGCTGGCCACAACCTTTCCGATAGTGAAATCTACGGCCTGATATTCGAGCCCGGTTTTTCCACTGCCGAACAGGTCACCAACCTGTCCGGGCGCGGGGTCGGCTTGGACGTGGTGAAGCGCAATATCACCGCGCTGCGCGGCAGTGTCGGCGTCAGCAGCGAGGAAGGTGTCGGCACCACCGTGACGGTGCGTCTGCCGCTGACGCTGGCGATCATCGACGGTTTTCTGATCGAAATCGGCAAATCTGTGTTTGTGATTCCGCTCGACATGATTGAAGAATGCGTCGCTTATTCCGCCGAACCCGGACACAACTACACGGACCTGCGCGGCCACGTACTGCCGTTTATTCGCCTACGTGAACTTTTCGACGTCGAAGGCGAGCCGACCCGGCGCGAGAATATCGTCGTACTCAAGCATGCCGGACAAAAAGCGGGGCTGGTGGTAGATACGCTGCTCGGTGAATTCCAGACCGTCATCAAGCCGCTCGGCAAGATGTTTAGCCAGGTCAAATGCATCAGCGGCTCCACCATCCTCGGCAACGGCGAAGTGGCATTGATTCTCGATGTGCCGGCGCTGGTGCGCCAAGCTGCATCGCCAGCATTAAAAGCACAGGAAAAAACCGTATTCGCAGGATAACAACGCATCTGACAGATTAATAAACCGGAGAGAAATTATCATGTTTTCAAATATCAAGATCGGAGCCAGGCTGATGGCCGGGTTCATGCTGGTGGCCGCGATCAGCATTGTGGTGGGCGTAATTGGCATTTCGAATGCAAGCAAAATCAATGACATGGCCGACGTGATGTATGCGCGGGACTTGATCGGGCTGTCCTACATCAAGGAAGCCAATATCAACCTGATCTATATCGGGCGTGCTCGCTTGAATTACCTGCTCGCCACTTCGCAGGAAGAACGGCAGAAGCATCTGGCCTCGATCAACAAAAGCAGTACCACGCTGAAGGATTACCTTGAGAAGGCCAAGCCGTTGTTTGTCACAGCCAAGGCAAAGGAAAACTTTGTCACGTTCTCCAAGGTATGGGAGGAGTACGAAAAGGAACTGCAGAATTCATTAAGCCTTGCTGCCAACGAAAAACTGGGGCAGCACAGCGAAGCGCTGACCCAGGGGCTTGGCCGCGTGCGCGAAAAAGCCAATCAACTAGATGATCTGCTAACCGGCCTGACCAAGATAAAAGAAGAACGGGCCAAAGCGACATCGGCTGAAACCACAGCACTCTACGAGCAAAGCCGCACCGTGATGATTGCAACCGTTACGCTTGGTGTTTTGCTCGGTATCGGCCTCGGCTTCATCACCAGCCGCAGCGTCACAGTGCCACTGAACAAAGCGAAGGAAGCGGCGAACCGTCTGGCAGAAGGAGACCTGACGGTACGAATCGAGAGCAAGACGAAGGATGAGACCGGTCAGATGCTGCAGTCGATGCAGACAATGATCAGCAAGCTGTCGCAGGTAGTGACCGACGTCAACGCCGGCGCCCAGGCGCTGGCCAGCGCATCGGCACAAGTCAGCGCCACCTCGCAATCGCTGTCGCAGGCGTCTAGCGAGCAGGCCGCCAGCGTCGAAGAAACCAGTGCCTCGATCGAACAGATGACCGCGTCGATTGCGCAAAATACCGAGAATGCGAAGGTCACCGACGGCATGGCCAGCAAGGCGGCCAACGAAGCTGCCGAAGGCCGCGAATCGGTCAACGCCACAGTAGCGGCAATGAAGCAGATCGCCAAGAAAATCGGCATCATCGACGACATCGCCTACCAGACCAATCTGCTGGCACTGAATGCAGCGATTGAAGCAGCGCGTGCCGGTGAGCACGGCAAGGGCTTTGCGGTGGTGGCAGCCGAAGTACGCAAACTGGCCGAACGTAGCCAGATAGCGGCGCAAGAAATCGGCGAAGTGGCTAGCAGCAGCGTGGAACTGGCAGAAAAAGCCGGCAAGCTGCTGGGCGAGATAGTGCCGAGCATCCGCAAGACATCCGACCTGGTGCAAGAAATTGCCGCCGCGTCGAACGAGCAATCGTCCGGCGTCGGCCAGATCAATTCGGCAGTGATCCAGCTGAGCCAGACCACGCAACAGAACGCATCCAGTTCTGAAGAACTGGCGGCCACCGCCGAAGAAATGAGCAGCCAGGCCGAGCAATTGCAACAGACGATGGCATTCTTCAAGCTCGATAACACGGCAAACGCAAAAACCCTCGATTCTTCGACGCACAAGAGCGCTGCCGGCGGCAAGACAGGCAAAAAAGGCAGTGTCAAGGTTGCAGCCGGTAAACTGGCGCTGGCATCCAACGCCGAGCTTGACGAAACGCAGTTCACCAGGTTCTGAAGGAGCCCGTCATGCATGCACTGGTTCAGACAGAAAATAGACCGATACCCGGTTCGGCAGCGGCGCAAGTGGTAGCGGTGGCCGAGCAAAAGCAGTATCTGACTTTTATGCTCGGCGGCGAGATGTTCGCGATCAGCATTTTGGGGATCAAGGAAATCATCCAGTACGCCGGACTGACCGAGGTGCCGATGATGCCAAAATGCATCTGCGGCGTGATCAACCTGCGCGGCGCGGTGGTACCGGTAATGGATTTGTCGGTCCGCTTTGGCAAACCGGCCCGCGTTATCACCAAGCGCACCTGTATTGTCATCGTCGAGGTCGAGGCCGAAGACGAACGGCAGGATATGGGTGTGGTAGTCGACGCCGTCAATGCGGTGCTGGAAATTCCATCTTCCGAGATCGAGCCGGCACCAGCGTTCGGCGCCAGAATCCGCACCGATTTCATTGAAGGCATGGGCAAGGTCAACGGCAAGTTCGTGATTTTGCTCAACGTCAATCAAGTGCTATCGATCGAAGAAATCGGCGCACTAGCTCAGATCGATAACGCAAATGCAACGCAGCTGTTGCCAGCCTAATTTGTTTCATTCGGCCGAACCCGAGTCCAACTACACCAACCTGTGCGGTCGGGTACGGCCGTAGCAAACCACCAGGACTCTTAGCGACAAAAGTTGCTATTTTTGCTGGATAAGAACTTCATTTTTAGTGTCAACGATTAGGGAACAACAATCATGCTAGCGAATATGAAAATTGGAATTCGGATGACCGCCGGGTTTGTCGCAGTACTGCTGTTAATGGCGGCGATTTCTGCCATTGGCATCAACAGTATGTCGACCCTGAATGGGCAAGTGGAAGACCTGGTTGCAAATAACATGTACAAGAACAAGCTTGCAAACGAGATGTCCGATTCTGTGCATATTGCCACCCGCGTCATCCGCTCGATCGTGCTATTAAAGGACCCGACTGCGATTGCAGCAGAACGCAAAATATTTGATCAGGCTCGTCAGAAATACAACCAATCGTTCGATAGCCTGAACCAGACCGCCACGAATGAAAAAGGCAAAGCAATTCATTCCAAAATTAAAAGTTATGCCGATATAACGCGACCAATGAATAACAAGGTGCTTGAACTTGATGCAGCAGGCAATGACGAGGAAGCTTTCAAATTCCTGATGGCGGAAGCTGGGCCCGCGGCTCAGAAATGGGAAGACGCAATCGAAGAGTTATTAGCTTTTGAAGATGCCGATGCCAAGCAGGATTATATCGATGCCGAACGGGTATACGCGACGGCACACAAGCTGATGCTGTCGATGTCCACTGCCGCGATTGTGCTGGGCGCACTGATTGCCTGGTTCCTGACACGGAGCATCACACATCCGTTAAGCCAGGCGGTAGAGGTTGCCAACCGCCTGTCCGAAGGCGATCTGACTTGCAAAATAGAATCGACTGCCAAGGATGAAACCGGGCAAATGTTGCAAGCGATGCGCAACATGGTCGTCAAATTAACCCAAGTCATCGAAGGCCAGAAGCGCCTGGTGGAAGCGGCCAACCACGGCAATTTTGAGGCGCACATTGACCTTAACGGGTTACAGGGATTCCAGGAGAAAATGGGCGAGGATCTGAACCAGCTGGTAACGATCACCGGCGCCAGCATAAACGATGTGGTGCGCGTCATGGGTGCCATATCGGAAGGCGATCTGACTCAAAAAATCGATAAGCCGTATGAAGGTGCTTTCGGCATTCTCAAGGAATACACCAACAACACGGTGCACAAACTCTCGCAAGTGGTCTCTGATGTCAACGCCGGCGCCCAGGCGCTGGCCAGCGCATCGGCACAAGTCAGCGCCACCTCGCAATCGCTGTCGCAGGCCACCAGCGAGCAGGCCGCCAGTATCGAAGAAACCAGTGCCTCGATCGAGCAGATGAGTGCGTCGATTGCGCAAAACGCTGAAAACGCCAAAGTCACCGATAGCATGGCGAGCAAAGCGGCCAACGAAGCTGCCGAAGGTGGCGAATCGGTCAACGCCACGGTGGCGGCAATGAAACAGATCGCCAAGAAAATCGGCATCATCGACGATATTGCCTACCAAACCAACCTGCTGGCACTGAATGCAGCCATCGAAGCGGCGCGTGCCGGTGAGCACGGCAAGGGCTTTGCGGTGGTGGCAGCCGAAGTACGCAAACTGGCCGAACGCAGCCAGGTGGCAGCGCAAGAAATCGGCGAAGTAGCCAGCAGCAGCGTGGAACTGGCGGAAAAAGCCGGCAAGCTGCTGGGCGAGATAGTCCCGAGCATCCGCAAGACGTCCGACCTGGTGCAGGAAATCGCCGCCGCGTCGAACGAACAATCGTCCGGCGTCGGCCAGATCAATTCGGCCGTGATCCAGCTGAGCCAGACCACGCAGCAGAACGCCTCCAGTTCCGAAGAACTGGCTGCCACCGCCGAAGAAATGAGCAGCCAGGCCGAACAGTTGCAGCAGACCATGTCCTTTTTCAAGCTGGACGGCTCGGCACACACACCCGTTCCACACACCCCAGTTCGCAAGATTGCCCCGAATCCGGCCTCAACTAAGCAGGCTGCTTTCAAAGTGGGCGGCAATCTGGCACTGGCGTCAAACGCCGCGCTTGACGAAACCCAGTTCACCAAGTTCTGAAGGAGCCCGTCATGCATGCACTGGTTCAGACAGCAGGCAGGCTGCTTGCCGGTTCGGTAGCGGTGGCCGAGCAAAAACAGTACCTGACTTTCATGCTCGGCGGCGAGATGTTCGCGATCAGCATTTTGGGGATCAAGGAAATCATCCAGTACGCCGGGCTGACCGAGGTGCCGATGATGCCAAAATGCATCTGCGGCGTTATCAACCTGCGCGGCGCGGTGGTACCGGTGATGGATTTGTCGGTCCGCTTTGGCAAACCGGCCCGCGTTATCACCAAGCGCACCTGCATCGTCATCGTCGAGGTCGAAGGCGAGACCGAAGACGAACGGCAGAGTATGGGTACGGATATGGGCGTGGTAGTCGACGCCGTCAATGCGGTGCTGGAAATTTCATCTTCCGAGATCGAGCCGGCACCGGCGTTCGGCGCCAGAATCCGCACCGATTTTATTGAAGGTATGGGCAAGGTCAACGGCAAGTTCGTGATTTTGCTCAACGTCAATCACGTGTTGTCGATCGCTGAGATCGGCGCACTGGCTCAGGTCGATGACGTGACGCAGCTGTTGCCAATCTAACCCGATGGACATGCTTTCTATTACCGATCAGGAATTTACCCAGTTCCAGCATTTCATTTTTGAAGCCGCCGGCATCACACTTTCGTCATCGAAAAAAGCGCTGGTCAGCGGGCGCTTGGCCAAGCGCTTGCAATATTGCCAGCTCGGCAGTTACGGCGCCTATTTCAAGCTGCTGACGAGCGGACACGCACCGGATGAAGTACAGACTGCGGTCGATTTGCTGACCACCAACGAAACCTATTTTTTTCGTGAGGCTACCCATTTTGATTTTTTGCGGGAACAGGCACTGGCCGCCGCCAAGCGCTCACAATCCTTTCGCGTATGGAGTGCCGCCAGCTCGACCGGCGAAGAGGCCTACAGCATCGCGATGGTGCTGGCCGATTGTCTGGAAAGCAGGCCTTGGGAAGTGATCGGCTCCGACATCAGCAGCCGCGTGCTGCAGGGAGCGTGTTCCGGCCACTATTCGCTACAACGGACCCGGGATATTCCGCCTTCCTACCTGCGGCGGTTTTGCCTGAAAGGTATCGGCGCGCAACAAGACACGCTGCTGATCGAGCGCAGCTTGCGTAACAAAGTGCGCTTCATCCAGGTCAACCTGAATGCGGCACTGCCCGAACTGGGCTTGTTCGATGTGATTTTTCTGCGCAACGTGATGATTTATTTCAATGACGAAACCAAGCGCCAGGTCGTGACGCGGGTGCTGTCGCTGCTGAAGCCGGGCGGACATTTCTGCATCGGCCATTCGGAAAGTTTGAACGAGATTACCAATGCAGTGCAGATGTTGTCGCCTTCCATCTATCGCAAGCCATAGACTCATGCAGCGGACCACCACTAATAACCTGACCGAAGTTTTCTTGCAGCCCGGCGAGCATTTCGTCGGTGATGCCAGCTACAGGATTCGCACGCTGCTCGGTTCTTGCGTGTCGATCACACTCTGGCATCCAAGGCACCGGATCGGAGCGATGTCCCATTTCCTGCTGCCCAGCCGCGGCACCGTTTCCGGCCGCGAACTGGATGGGCGCTATGGCGAGGATGTCATGTTGCTGATGTTGCAGGAACTGGCCCATGTTAACGTCAAGCCTGCCGAATGCGTCGGCAAGATTTTTGGCGGCGGCAACATGTTTCCAGGGCAAACCCGGGCCGATGCCCGCAACGTCGGCAAAAAAAATGGCGAAGCAGCACGTGCGCTGCTGCATTCGCACCGGATACCGATTGTTTCCGAAAGCCTGTTCGGAATCGGCCACCGGCAGATTATCTTTGATGTCAGCAATGGCGACGTCTGGGCGCGCCAGGTCAAGCTGGCCGATTCGCGCCTGGCACCAGAGGAGCAGACGGCATGAACCGTATAAAAGTAATGGTGGTGGACGATTCGGCGGTAGTGCGCCAGGTAGTCAGCGGCCTGCTCGCAGCAGACCCGGAGATTGAAGTCATCTGCGCGGTAGCAGACCCGCTACTGGCGATGGTGCGCATGCAAAACCAGTGGCCGGACGTGATTGTGCTCGACATCGAGATGCCGCGCATGGATGGCATCACCTTCCTGAAAAAAATTATGCATGAACGGCCGACGCCGGTCGTGATCTGTTCCACGCTGGCCGAGGCCGGCGCAAAAACCTCGATTGAGGCGCTCGCCGCCGGCGCGGTCGCAATCATCACCAAGCCCAAGCTCGGGCTCAAGCAGTTCCTGAACGATAGCTCGAATGACTTGATCACGGCAGTCAAAACGGCAGCGCGCGCCAATGTGAAACGGCTGATGGTCATCGAAAAATACAGTGCAGACGTCATTTTGCTGCCGGCCGGCAGCCACGGAGCGATGATCCAGACCACCGAGCGGGTGGTGGCCATCGGCACGTCGACCGGCGGCACCCAGGCGCTCGAAAAAGTGCTGGTGACGCTGCCCCGGGTGTCGCCCGGGATTGTCATCGTGCAGCACATGCCGGAAAAATTCACCGCCGAGTTTGCCGCCAGGCTCAATGCACTGTGCCAGATCGCCGTCAAGGAAGCGCAGCACAATGATCGCGTGATTCAGGGTCAGGCGCTGATCGCACCGGGCGGCAAGCACATGCTATTGCGGCGCAACGGCGCCCAGTATTTTGTCGAAGTCATCGACGGGCCGTTAGTCAACCGGCACCGGCCGTCGGTCGATGTGCTGTTCCGCTCGGTGGCGAAATGCGCCGGCGCCAACGCGCTGGGCGTAATCATGACCGGGATGGGCGACGACGGCGCCGCCGGCTTGCTGGAGATGCGCAAAACCGGCGCCCGCACCATTGCCCAGGATGAGGAAAGCTGCGTGGTGTACGGCATGCCGAAGGAAGCGGTCAAACGCGGCGCGGTCGAAAAAACCGTCCCCTTGAGCGCGATTGGACGCGAGATCCTGCAACAACTGTATGGTGCGGTTGCAGGATAAGGTCACTGGCAGGCGGCAAGCAATACTTCAAGCAATACTTGCCCGCCTTGCTGCAAAGTTGAATTACTTGTCTTTCTTCGGCCGCCCTGCCTTCAATGGCATCAGGCCAGCCAATGCGCTCTGCAATTGGGCCACGCTCAACTGATCGACCAGCGCCACGCCGATGCGCAACAATTCGCTTTTCTTGACATTGAAACCGGCTTTGAGCGCTGCTTTTTTGACTTTCCCCAGAACGGAGAACTCATCTTCCGGCATGGTGAAGCTATCCCTGACCAGTTTGGCTTTTTTGGCTTTTTCCTTGACGGCTGCCACTGGCTTGGCTGCTGCTGGCCGTTTGACTGCGAGTGCGGCAACCTTCGCCACCGTGTTTCTGACGGCCTTGGGAACCACCGTCTGTTTTACAGCCGTTTTTACAGCTGTTTTTTTAGCGGCAGGCGGCCTGCCAACGCGCGTAACTTTGACCGCCGCATCCGTCTTGGACGGCGCTGCGGCAGTCGCTGCAGTCGCTGCCTTGACTACGACTGGCGCCGATTTGTCTGCAACAGGGTGGACAGAGTTCTCTGATTTTGGCACAGGATTTTTGTTCATTTTCATACTCCAATAAATAGTATAAATAATATATAAAATTAAATAGGATTATGCAAGTATTAAATTACTCCCCGGACGCCGCATTGGAACGCCCGCGGGATTAAAGGCTAGAGGGCTAGAGGGCTAGAGGTTAGGTGTCACGCAGTGCGCTTGATAACGAAATCGATGTCGACATCTTCCCAGCAATCGATTTCCTTTTCCATCCAGTAAGAAATGGTCGGATGGCTCGCGATCCAGTCACGGCTCAGATCCAGTTCGATCCGGTTTTTCATCTTCAGGCGCAAGCTGCTGACGTCCAAATCGATGCGCGAATGCATGAATATGACCGCCAGACGTAACGCCAATACCGCCTTAGCCGAATCCGGATTGGATAAAACCTCACTGACTTTACGCAGGTTGCCCTTTTGCGCCAGGATCAGGCGACTCATCAGCTTTTGCTCGCGGGTCGTAAAGCCGGGCAAATCGGCATGCTCGATCAGGTAAGCGCCGTGCTTGTGATAATCGGTCTGCGACACCGCCAGGCCGATCTCGTGCAGCAGCGCACTCCAGTAGAGCTGCTTGCCGAGGGCATCTGATGCCGGTTTCAGTTGCCGGTACAGGGCGACGGCGATGGCGGCGACGCTGTTGGCGCGCTTTTCCACCACATGAAAACGTTGCAGGCAATCGCGCACCGTTTGCTCGCGCCGATCGCGCCGGGTGGAGCGCAAATACAAATCCCACATGACGCCCATGCGCAATCCGGCTGCAATCGGCCGCAGGCTGGAGATGCCAAGCTCCTGAATCACGCCGATCAAAATCGACAATCCACCCACCAGCACTGCCGCACGCTCCGGTTTCAAGCCGATCAAATCAATCTTATCGACGCTGCCAAAGGCAATCAGGCGCTGCCGCAGAGCATCCAGATTGGCATGCGACAGCGCACCATCGCCGAGACCGTTCTTCAGAATCGCATCCGAAATCGCCCGCATGGTGCCGGAAGAGCCGTAGGCAATCGTCCAGTTGTCGGGGTGATAGGGCGGCGCTGCATCTTCGAAATGGCTGCGGGCGGAAAGTATTGCAGCATCGAAAGTCACAGCATCGATGCGGCCGCTAGGAAAAAATACCAGACTTTGCTTGGCAGTGCCGATGCCGAATGACTCGACATGCTCGATGTCGGGGCCGCGCCCCAGAATCAGCTCGGTGGAGCCGCCGCCGATGTCGAGCACCAGCCGTCGCTCGCTGGCGACCGCCACCGAACACGCGACGCCCATGTAAATCAGCCGCCCTTCTTCTTCGCCGGAAATGATCTCTATCGGATATCCGATAGCCTGTTCCGCCAGCGGTAAAAAGTCGGCCGCATTTTTGGCGATCCGAAAAGTATTGGTTGCCACCACCCTGATCGCATGCAGCGGAAAGGCTGCCAATACGGCGTTAAAACGGCGCAGGGTTTCTATCGCGCCCTGCATCGCTTGCGCGGTCAAAAAGCCATTCTGATCCAGGCTAGCGGCGAAGCGAATCGGCTCGCGCGAACTCTTGACTATGCGTATCGTCTCGCCGTCATGCACACCGATATGCAGACGAAAACTATTCGAACCCAAATCCACTGCAGCAAACATGCAACCCTCTCGTATTCAATCGCGTACCGAACCCCGGCCAAAGTCAAACAGGCTGCAAATGCAGCAGCCGTACTTTGGATGAAACGGGATTTCGGCGGTGTTTTTTATGAAATAAAGCGTCAATATACAGCGATAGCCGAGACTATCGCCCACACTATTGACTGTAGTCGCACCGTATGACGATTTGATGACAATCGGACCGCACTACCAGGAAATTTGCCTGGCAATTATTTAGTTGCCGAAGGGTAAAACAGCTGTTGTCCATCAACCTTGAAATCGGCAATTTTCTTTTGCCCTTCGGCTGACGTGATCCAGTTAATCAGCAGCATTGCTCCTTTGTAATTGATGTTTTTGTATCGGGCAGGATTGACTGCGATGATGCCGTAGGGATTGAACATTTTCGGATCGCCCTGCACCGCCACCGCCAAACCGGTTTTGGCCCGATAGGCACCATAAGTTGCGCGGTCGGTCAGGGTATACGCTTGCAATTGCGCCGCCATGGTCAGGACTTCCCCCATGCCGAGACCGGCAGAAATGTACGATGGCGCTTGCGGCTTGACGCCGACATCTTTCCAGTACACTTTTTCCATTTGATCGGTGCCGGAGTTGTCGCCGCGCGAGATGAACTTGGCCTCGCTATCGACAATTTTCTGCATTGCGCCGATCACGTCTTTGCTGCCCCGGATGCCGGCCGGGTCGTTTTCCGGTCCGACGATGATGAAATCGTTGTACATCACGTCACGCCGGTCCACGCCATATCCCGCGGTAATGAACTTGTCTTCGGAAGGCCGCGCATGCACCAGCGTCACATCGACATCGCCGTTTTTTGCCAGCTCCAGCGCTTTGCCGGTGCCGACCGAGATCACATGCACTTTGGTATGGGTGCTGGCCTCGAATTGCGGCAGCAGGTAGGTCAGCAAGCCGGAATTTTCCGTGCTGGTGGTGGTGGACAATTTGATGACTTCCTGCGCTGCGGCGAATCCGGCCGATAACGGAGCAATGGCAAGTGCTATGCAAAAACGTAAAACGTGACGACGCAACATGGGACGCTCCTGTGCAGTGGTTTAAAAAATTTGGTATTTACGTTTAAATTAGCGCCGGTTTCAGCGTCAAATACAACTATGGAGTATATGCAAAAACATTGCATTTCTCGCATGTGGATAAACCATCTATAAAAATACTGGCATAAAACCTGCAACATTCTTGCGCTGCAGGTTTTATCTACGCGGCCAAAAGTCTGGCGCGCAATGCGCCAATGGGCATTAGCCGATGCGAATCCAGGTGGTCTTCAGTTCCGTGTATTTTTCCAGCGCGTGCAGCGATTTGTCGCGCCCGTTGCCGGATTGCTTGACACCGCCGAACGGCACCGTGATGTCATCTTCATCATAGGAATTCACATGCACGGTGCCGGCGCGCAACGCGCGTGCAGTCTGGATCGCCTTGGTAATATCCGCGGTCCAAACCGCCGCCTGCAAGCCATACGCGGTGGAATTGGCTTGACGGATAGCGTCATTCAAATCCGTGAAGCCGATCACCGACAGCACCGGCCCGAAGATTTCTTCGCGGGCGATTTTCATGCTGCTGTTCACCTCGTCGAACAAGGTTGGCGCGACGTAATAGCCGCCGGATTCGGTGCGCTGCTGCGTGCCGCCGGACACCAGTTTGGCGCCTTCGGCCTGGCCGGATGCGATATAACCGAGCACGGTTTTAAGCTGGATACTGTCGACGATTGCGCCCATCACGGTGGCTTCATCGAGCGGATCGCCGGACTGAAAATTCGGCAGCATGACCAGTGCGCGGGCCAGAAATTCCGCCTTGATCGATTCTTCCACGAACAGGCGCGAAGGCGCGTTGCAACTTTCGCCCTGATTGAAGTAGATCGAACCGATCGATGCTTTCACCGCCGCATCCAGATCGGGGCAATCGGCGCAGACGATATTGGCCGACTTGCCGCCCAACTCGGTCCAGGCCCGTTTCAAATTGGATTGGCCGGCGTATTGCAAAATCAGCTTGCCGACTTTGGTGGAGCCGGTGAAGCCGATGCAATCGACATCCATGTGCAACGCCAGCGCGCTGCCAGCTTCATGGCCGTAACCCGGCACGACGTTGAAAACGCCGGCCGGAATGCCCGCTTCCAGTGCGATTTCAGCCAGCCGCAAAGCGCTCAGTGGCGATTTCTCGGAAGGTTTGAGCACCACGCTGTTGCCTGCGGCCAGTGCCGGGGCGATCTTCCACGACGCCATCATCATCGGGTAATTCCACGGCACGATGGCGGCCACCACGCCGACCGGTTCACGCGTAATCAGCGCCAATGCGGTATCGGCGGTAGGGGCGATTTCATCATAAATCTTGTCTATCGCTTCGCCGTACCAGCGGATGCAGTTGGCGGCGGCAGGCACATCCACGCTGCGGCTGTACTTGATCGGCTTGCCCATGTCGAGCGTCTCCAGCAGCGCCAGTTCGTCGCGGTGCTGCAGCATCAGATCGGCAAACTTGATCAGGATGCGTTTGCGCGCAGCAGGCGCCAGACCGGCCCAGCGCCGATCGTCAAAAGCCGCACGGGCCGCAAGCACCGCGGCATCGACATCGGCCGCATCGCAACGCGCCGCGTCGGTAAGCTTGCGGCCATCCACCGGCGACAGGCATTCGAAGGTAGCGCCCGATTGCGCCGCCACCCGCTCGCCATTGATGAAAGCACGGCCGTCGAATTGCGTGGCGGCTGCTTGTGCGTGCCAATCTGTTTTTTGCTTTTGCATGATGCTGCTCCTTGATATGAAAATTACTGCGACACACCGCGTGTCGCTGCCGAAATCTGTTTCTGGCGCTGCCGTTCGGCGCGGGCGATATACAGGCTAGACGCCAATACGCCGATGCCGACTGCCAGGATGGTCAGGGTGGCGATCGCGTTGACCCGCGGATCGAGCCCGAGACGCGCACGCGAAAAAATCACGATTGGCATGGTCGATGAACCCGGCCCCGACAAAAATGCCGACAGCACCACATCGTCGAGCGACAAGGTAAACGTCAGCAGCCAGGCCGACATCAAAGCCGGCGTGATGTTCGGCAAGGTCACCAGAAAAAATACCTGATGCGGTTTGCAGCCCAGGTCCATGGCCGCCTCTTCCAGCGATTTGTCCATGTCGCGCAGGCGCGATTGCACCACCACGGTCGCGTACGCCATGCCAAGCAGCGAGTGCGCAATCCAGATCGTAAACATGCCACGCTCCGGAAAACCCAGCATGCGCTGCATCGATACCATCAGCAGCAGCAGCGATAGCCCGATGATGACTTCCGGCATCACCAGCGGTGCGCTGACCATGCTGCCAAACAGCGTGCGGCCGGCAAACTGGCGGTAGCGGTTCAGCACAAAGGCGGCGAAAGTACCGAGGATGACGGAGGCAAAGGCGCTCAACACCGCGATTTTCAGTGACAGCACGAAGCCGGCGATGATTTCAGCATCGTCCATCAGGCCGGCGTACCACTGCAGCGAAAATCCGCTCCACTGCATCGACTGGCGCGAACTGTTGAAGGAAAACACGATCAGGACCACGATCGGGATATACAGAAACAGGTAGGTGGCCGACAGCCAGCTGCGTCCAAACCAGCCGGTGTTATTCTTAAACCCATTCATGCGCCGTCGCCCTCCTGTTGTCTGGCTTGGTATTTGTTGAAGATCGCCATCGGCAACAGAATCAGCAAAATCATGATGACGGTCACCGCAGAAGCCATCGGCCAGTCGTTATTGCTGAAAAATTCATCCCACAGCACGCGGCCGATCATCAGAGTTTCCGGCCCGCCCAACAATTCAGGAATCACGAATTCGCCCACGCACGGGATCAATACCAGCATCGAGCCGGCGATGATGCCCGACTTCGACAGCGGCACCGTCACCAGCCAGAAAGTTTTCCATGGAGTCGAGCCGAGATCGGCGGCCGCTTCCAGAAAGCGCACATCCATCTTCACCAGAGTCGCATACAGCGGCAGGATCATGAACGGCAGATACGCATACACCATGCCGATCACCAGCGAAAACGGCGTGTGCAGCAAAGTCAGCGGCACATCAATTACGCCGAGCCAGAGAAGAAAATTATTGAGCAGTCCGTTCGAGGCCAGTATCCCTTTCCACGCATAAATGCGCAGCAGGAACGAGGTCCAGAACGGCAGCATCACCAGCATCAGCAAGGTGGTTCTGATGGTCGGCCGGGAGCGCGCCAGGAAATAGGCGAACGGATAACCGATCAGCAGGCACAGCAGCGTGGTCACCGCAGCGTATTTCAGCGAACTCAGGTACGTCAGCGCGTACAGGCTGTCCTGCGCGATGAACAGATAATTGGCGAGCTTTATTTTTAGCGTCGCACTGCCATCGGTGTACGAAAACAGGCTGCCGAACGGATCGGCAGCGCTCTGGACATCGGCCACGCTGATGCGAAACACGATCAGGAACGGCACCAGAAATACCAGCAGCAGCCACAGATAAGGAATGCCGATGACGAAGCGGCGTCCGCTGAACCAGCCCGAAAATTTTTTCATGATTTTTCCTGCAGCTTCAAGAAGTCAGCACGATGATGTCGTCCTGGTCCCAGCTGGCATACACCATATCCTTGAATTGCGGCTGGTATTCGGCGTGGCGCTGGCGGTTGGCGACCTCGGCCTTGAGCCGCGCACCACTGGCCAGCTTCAGGTGATACACGGTGATGCTGCCCAGATAAGCCCAGTCGACCAGTTCGCCGCGCACGTAATTGGTCTGCGCGGCGGGATCGCCCGGCGGCGCGGTCGGGCTGATGGTGATTTTTTCCGGGCGGATGCCGACCGAAATCGCCATCCCGATGGTGCCGCTGATGCCGTGGCCGACGTAATGTTTGCACTCGGGCGACAGGATCACGACATGATCCGGCTCATCCTCGATCACCGTGCCGCCGAACAGATTGACGCTGCCGATGAAATCCGCCACGAAGCGGCAATTCGGCGTCTCGTAGATATCGCTGGGCTTGCCGATCTGCAGGATCTTGCCTTCGCTCATGACGGCGATGCGCGAGGCCATGGTCATCGCCTCTTCCTGATCGTGCGTGACCATCACGCAAGTCACACCGACTTGTTCGATGATGTTGACCAGTTCCAACTGGGTTTGCTCGCGCAGCTTTTTGTCAAGCGCACCCAGCGGCTCATCCAGCAACAACAATTGGGGCCGTTTGGCCAAGCTGCGCGCCAAGGCAACCCGCTGCTGCTGGCCGCCGGACAACTGATGCGGCTTGCGTTTGGCATACGCCATCAACTGCACCAGATTCAACATTTTTTCGACCCGTTCGGCAATCTGGTGTTTCGGCATGCGATCGCGCCGCAGGCCGAATGCGACGTTATCCCATACGCTCAAGTGCGGAAACAATGCATACGACTGAAACATCATGTTGATCGGGCGCTGGTAAGGCGGCACCAGTGCCAGATCTTGGCCATCGAGCACAATCTTGCCCGAGGTGGGCGTCTCGAAACCGCCCAGCATGCGCAATAACGTCGATTTGCCGCAGCCGGAGCTGCCCAGCAATGCAAAAATCTCGCCCTTGTTGATGCTGACCGAAACGCTGTCCACCGCACGGACGCCGTCGAACTCCTTGACCAGATTTTGTATCAGCAAAAAAGGCTGGCCGTCGGCAGATACCGCAGGCGCAATCTTGGCAGTCGCTTCTGTCGTCATAAGAAGATAAATTGTCCAGGTGATTTTTCAGAAAAATGCCGCACACCGGCAAATACCGGCGGCGTGCGGCGTCGGACATCGGAGCCTTCAGCGGCCTGACTTGAACTGCGTGAAAGTACGCGTAGTCACTCGGCGGATATCGTTGCTGACTGCATCCGGCGCGATCATTTTTTTCATGTCGTCGGCACTCAGGAATACCGTCTTGTTGTCGGCGATTTCCTTCTTGACGAACTTCAGGCTGGCCAGATTCGGGTTGGCATACGACAGCTTGTTGGTCAATGCGGCGGCAACCTCCGGGCGCATCACGTAATTCATGAACTTGTGCGCGTTCTCAGGATGTTTTGCATCTTTCGGAATCGCCATGGTATCGACAAACAAGGTGCTGCCGGTCTTCGGAATCAAGGCTTCGATCTTGACGCCTTTCCTGGCCTCGATGGCGCGCTGCCTGGCGATATTGATGTCGCCCGAATATCCGAAGACCAGACAGATCGAGCCGTTGGCCATGTCGTTGATATAGCCGGAGGAACTGAACAAGGTGACGTACGGGCGGATTTTCTTCAGCAGCTTGCCCGCCTCTGCGTAATCGGCCGGGTCTTTCGAGTAGGCTGGTTTGCCCAGATAATGCAGCGCCGGCGGGATGACTTCCGAGGCCGAATCGAAAACCGATACGCCGCAGGATTTCAGCTTGGAAACATACTTGGTGTCAAACAACAGGTCCCAGGAATTTGCCGGCATCGGCATATCGCCCAGTGCTTTTTTAACCTTGTCAAGATTGATGCCGAGGGTGGAAAAACCCCAGGCCCACGTCACCAGATGTGCGTTATTCGGATCTATCTTGGCGAGTTGGGCTTGCAGAGTGGGTTCGAGATTGACCAGATTCGGCAATTTGCTCTTGTCGATCGGGCGCAATAGTCCGGCTTCAATCTGCACCTTGGCCCAGTGCGAGGAAGGCACCACGATGTCGTAACCGGTCTTTCCTGCGACCAGTTTGGCATGCAGGATTTCATTGTTGTCGTAATTATCGTAACGAACCTTGATGCCGGTCTCTTTCTCGAAATTCTTGATGGTGTCGTCAGCGATGTAATCTGACCAGTTGTAGATATTGAGAACTTTTTCTTCCTCAGCCATTGCCGGAAAAGCTGCCAGCGCTGCTGCCGCTGCCACCAACGCCGTCATGCCGGCCATTTTTGTCAGGCCGTGTCCGATCCGCTTACTTAATTGCAGCTTCCCTGTCATTGCCATCATATAACCCCTGTGTAAGTTAAAAAATACAAGAAAATCAACAACTTTTAAACATTGTCCACGAAAATCACGAAAAGCACGAAAAAATTCCAGATAAATTTATTATGTAATAAACATGGAGTATAGCCATTTTTATGGCATTTACCGCATATGTTTATTGCGCATATTAAATATACTCATACATTACGCATTGCCGTTTTTTTCGTGCCTTTCGTGACTTTCGTGGACAGAGGTTTTCCCGAATTTCAGCGCAAACCGCGTGCAGTCAAATCCGCCAAAGTCGCATCCAGGCAGAACCGGATCAAAGCGACCATTTCGTCGATCTGTGCTTTTGTCATCACCAGCGGTGGCGCAATAATCATGCGGTCCCCGACTGCGCGCATGATCATGCCGTTGTCGAACATGTGACCGCGGCACACCATGCCGACGTCCACTTCTTTCGGGAATGAAACCGCGTCAAAAATAGTCGCGCCTTTTTCCTTGACCAACACCAGTCCGGCGACGAAACCGCAGGCCTCCGCCATGCCGACCAGCGGATGATCCGCCAGCGCTTCAAATTGCTGCTTCAGATAAGGTCCGGTTTCTTCACGGACTTTTTCGACCAGCTTTTCTGCGCGAATGAGACGGATGTTTTCCAGTGCGGCGGCACATGCGACCGGATGGCCTGAGTAGGTGAAGCCATGGTTGAAATCGCCGCCCTTCTCGATCAATACATTGGCCACGCGATCCCCCACCAGCACGCCGCCCAGCGGGATATAACCGGAGGTCACACCCTTGGCGAAGGTCATCAAATCCGGCTTGATGCCGAAGTATTCCGAGCCGAACCAGTGACCCAGGCGGCCAAAACCGCAAATGACTTCGTCGGCGATCAGCAAGATGTCGTACTTGTCGCAGATGCGCTGGATCTCCGGCCAGTACGTCGAGGGCGGGATGATGACGCCACCGGCGCCCTGCACCGGCTCGCCGATGAAAGCAGCCACTTTTTCCGGGCCGACTTCCAGAATCTTGTGTTCCAGCCAGGAAGCCGCTTTCAGGCCGAATTCTTCCGGCGTCATGCCTTTGCCGCCTTCCAAATAGTACGGCTGGCCGATGTGGACTATGCCCGGAATCGGCAAACCGCCCTGCTCGTGCATGGCGGACATGCCACTGAGCGAAGCACCTGCCATCGTGCTGCCGTGATACGCGTTGTGGCGGCTGATGATCACATGACGGTCTTTGCATCCCATCAAATCCCAGTAACGCCGCACCATGCGCACGTTGGTGTCATTGGCTTCCGATCCGGAGTTGGTGAAAAAGACATGATTGAACTGCGGCGGAGAAATCTCGACCAGTACCTTAGCCAGTTCCACCGCCGGGATATTGGTGGTGTTGAAGAAGCTGTTATAGAAAGGCAGTTGCTGCATCTGGGTATAGGCCGCGTCCGCAATGCTGTTGCGGCCGTAGCCGACATTGACGCACCACAGGCCGGACATGCCGTCCAGGCTGCGCTTGCCTTCGGAATCCCACAGGTAAATGCCCTCGCCCTTGACCATCACGCGGGCGCCGCGGCTGGCCAGATCCTTGTGGTCGGTAAATGGATGCAAAAAATGGGCGGAATCCAACTGCTGGATAGCCTTGGTGTTGTATTGCGCGTGCTGCTGGGTTGCAGCAGGTGCGACGGCGGCCGTTGGGGCTTGTGTTTTTGTGTTCATGATTTGCCTGAAATTTTTGATGTAATAGCTTCAATAGGGTCTTAAATGGTTACTAGACTGCCCCCTCCCGCGCGCGGGAGAGGGCTGGGGAGAGGGTGCTCGCAAGAACGAAGGTGGTCAAAACAAGGCTTAACCTTGATTGCATTGCCACATAATGCGGCCGCAATTTTTGCTAAGACCCTCTCCCTAACCCTCTCCCACAAGCGAATCGCATGGCGATTCGGGCACCAGGAAAAGCCATGCCGGGAGAGGGGACGAAGCGGTCCTCGCGTAGCGAATATTTACCTTAAACGTGTAGCAACAAATGCTCGCGTTCCCAAGGGCTGATTACCCGCATGAATTCCGCGTGTTCCAGATCCTTGATGGCCGAGTAGACATCGATGAAGCGTTCGCCCAGCACGCCGCGCAGCTTGTCTTCCGCGCGCAATAATTGCAGCGCCTCCGGCAAGCCTTGCGGCAGCTCGAACTTCAGATCGTAGGCGCTGCCGACCGTGATCGGAGTCGGTTCCAGTTGCTCGGTCATGCCCAGGTAGCCGCACGCCAGTGTCACCGCCAGCGCCAGATAAGGATTGGCGTCGGCACCGATGATCCGGTTCTCTACGCGCCGATCCTGCGGCCCGGATTCCGGCACGCGGAAACCGACGGTACGGTTATCCTGACCCCACTGGATATTGATCGGCGCTGCGGTATGCCGCACGATGCGGCGATAGGAATTGACATACGGCGCGACGATGGCCATCGCCGCCGGCATGTAGCGCTGCAGGCCGCCGATGTAATGCTTGAAGATGGGTGCCGCCGAACCGTCCTGATTACTGAAAATATTCAGGCCGGTCTGGGTATCCACCACGCTCTGATGCACATGCATCGCCGAACCCGGTTCACCCGTCATCGGCTTGGCCATGAAAGTAGCGTACATGTCATGCTTGAGCGCCGCTTCGCGCAGGGTGCGCTTGAAGAAGAACACCTTGTCGGCCAGGCCCAGCGGGTCCCCATGCAGGAAGTTGATTTCCATCTGGCCGGCACCGATCTCGTGGATCAGCGTATCGACGTCCAAATTCATTAATTCGCAGTAATCGTAAATATCTTCGAACAATGGATCGAACTCGTTGACTGCATCGATGCTGTAGACCTGGCGGCTGGTTTCGGCACGGCCGCTACGTCCGACGGGCGGGCGCAATGGCAAATCGGGATCGGTATTCTTGGCGGTCAGATAAAACTCCAGCTCGGGTGCCACCACCGGCTTCCAGCCTTTGTCCGCATACAACTTCAGGACCCGGCGCAGCACCGAGCGCGGCGCGAAATCAACCAGCATGCCATCGGCAAAAAAACAGTCGTGAATCACCTGCGCAGTTGGATCGACCGCCCACGGCACCATCGTGATGGTAGTCGGGTCCGCCTTCAGGATCATGTCGCGGTCGGTCGATGAAATGGCGCGATCATACGGGCCATCGTCCACCGGATAGTTGCCGGTCACCGTCATCCCCAATACCGCTTCCGGGATGCGCATGCCACGCTCCTGGGTAAATTTTCCACGCGGCAGAATCTTGCCGCGCGCCACACCGGTCAAATCCGGCACCAGGCATTCGATTTCCGTAACCCGTTTTTCGTTGAGCCACAGATCCATATCCGTATAAGAAAAGTTTTCACGTATCGACATAGTTTCCTCTATTGTTGCTTGATTATTTTATGTATTTCGTACTTCAAGTAGTGCAGGCCTCCGTGCCTGCATGCAGGCACGGAGGCCTGCACTACTTAACTACTTAGGTCGCAGCTGTTTTCTGCGACTGATATTGTCGGCAAGCTGCGCCGAACGCTGCATACAACTTCATGGAAATCGGATTTTCAGTCAAATGCCATTCCGGATGCCACTGCACTGCCAGCGCAAAGCCGGGCGCGCTCTCGACGCTATACGCCTCAACCAAGCCGTCTTCAGCAACCGCTTCGACGCGCAATCCCGGCGCCAGCCGGTCGATGCCTTGTCCATGCAGCGAATTGACGGCAATCCGAGTGACGCCATCCAGCACCTGCGCCATCAAACCGCCCGGCATCAGCGTGACCGCATGGGCTGGGCCGTACTGCCCTTCGATCGGCAGGTTCTTATCTTCGCGATGATCGCTGAAGCCGGCGTTTTCCTGCAGCGCCTGATGCAGGGTGCCGCCAAGCGCGACATTAATTTCCTGCATGCCGCGACAGATCGCAAACAACGGCAACCCACGCTCCAGCGCGGCACGAATCAAGGGCAGATTGGTCGCGTCCCGCGCCGGATCAAGCGGCAATGCAGCATCAAAAACACTCTGGCCGAAATGGCTGGGATGCACATTGGAAGGCGACCCGGTCAGCATCACGCCATCGACCGCGGACAACAACGCATCCCAGTCGATACGCTCGCCCAAGGCAGGCAAAATCAAAGGCAGGCAAGCAGCGCCGGTCAATACCGCATCGACATATTTCATTTGCGCGACATAGCCAGGATGCGCGCCTTGCTGCATGGTGCAAGCAGGAACGATGACGAGTGGGCTGGGCTTAACACGATCCATAACACGGTCCATAAAAGTATCAGGAAAATCAGCATAACGCGGCTGGTAGAAATTTGTCACAACAAAACGTTTTGCAGCGCACCAACTGGCAATCCACTGTTTTACTCCTCTCTCCCGGCATGGCTTTTCCTGGTGCCCGAATCGCCATGCGATTCGCTTGTGGGAGAGAGGCCGGGAGAGAGGGAGCATGCAAGGGCAGCTGGCCAGCGCTGTTAAAATCACCCCACGCCGGGTTGCATAAAACCGCCAACACCATTCCCCCCTATCGACAGAAGCACTCTACATCCCGTGACAAACAATTTCCCGACTACCGAATTGCCAGATGCACCTCTGACGCCTGCCGACTTTTTCACGCTCGGCCAACGCGCCACTCACGGAACAGGAGCGCGGCTATGAAGACGCTGCCGTGGCGGGATTTTCTGGCGCTCACCGTCAGCGTGGCCGTGGTCGGCCTCGGCCTTGGCGCAACCTTGCCGCTGACCGCCTTAACGCTCGATCAGCACGGCCTGGGCAACCATGTGGTCGGCCTGATGACGGCGCTGGGCGCGCTCGGCATCCTGGCGGTGGTGCCGTTCATGGCGCACTGGGTGGCGCGCTTCGGGCCGCGCAACAGCATGATCTGTGCGGTGGCAGTCGCCGCGTTGTCCACCATGCTGATGCAAACCAGCACCAACTTGATCTACTGGAGCGTGTTGCGCTTCATTTTCGGCGCTGCCTTGGGCGTACTGTTTACCGTCGGCGAAGCCTGGCTCAACAAGCTGGCGCCGGATGGCTCACGCGGGCGGGTGGTGGCGCTGTACGCCACCACTTTCACCCTGTTCCAGTTGATCGGCCCAGCCCTGGTGGCGCTGCTGGCAGGCCGGATTGACTGGCCTTTCCTGGCTTGCGGCGCACTGTTTCTGCTATCGATTCCCGGCCTGGTGCTGATGTCCAACCGCAGCCACATCATCGGCGACGAGCATGCTGCCAGCTGGAAAATCGTCGCCCCGCGCATGCCTGTCATCATCCTCGGCACCGCATTCTTCGCGCTGTTCGATGCGCTGGCGTTAAGCCTGCTGCCGCTGTTCGGCATGCGTCACGGCATTTCGGTCGAACAGGCGCTACTGTCTGCTAGCGTGATACTGATCGGCAACACCACCTTGCAGTTTCCGCTCGGCTGGCTGGCCGACCACGTCGGCCGCGCTCGCGTCCACATGGGATGCGGCTTAATCGCCTGTCTGCTGCTGCCGCTGATGCCATTTGCAGTCACGCTGCCATGGCTGTGGTGGACCCTGCTGTATGTGCTGGGCGGCGCAGCCGGCGGCATCTACGTGCTGTCGCTGGTGGCCTGCGGCGAACGCTTTTCCGGCCGGCGCCTGGTCGCCGCCACCGCCATCATCAACGCCACCTGGGGCGTCTCCGGCAGCGGCGGGCCGCTGCTGACCGGAGCCTTAATGGAAAGCATCAACGTCAATGCGCTGGTGGTCGTATTGTGGCTGGGAGCAGCAACTTTCGTGGCCAGCCTACTGTGGGAACAGCGCCCGGCCTTCATCGCCAAAAAGCTCGTAAGGCCATAGATAATTTCACCAGTATATTTTTAGTTGCATGTATATAAAGCGGAAATTTCAGTGTTTTTAAGCATACTCCATATCATGCAGTTTCAGAACTATCGCGAATCGATTTGCTTTTCTATTAAACAACGCGCAGAAGTCGTCTTGTCAGGTGGGACTTCATGTCTCGTCGCGCAGTTACCATGATATAGATGTAGATAAATTACCGTCTGGAAATAATAGAATATATTTCTAACAAGAAACCGGCTACTATCCTGTGCGGGACGAAAGTCTTACATGAAAAAAATTAAATCTAATATTTCGCATACAGGGTTGTCTAAGGGGAAATGAAAATGAAGTTGACTAAATTGGCTTTGGCATGCGCATTGACAAGTGCACTTGCTGCATGTGGTGGCGGTGGCGGTGGCGATGCAGTGAGTGGCGGCGGTAGCAATACAGTGGCTCCGACGACGCGAACACTGGCTGGGGTTGCCGCTAAAGGTTTGATCAAGAATGGCATAGTTAATGTATTTTTACATAACGCAGACGGGACTAAATCGGCAACCGTAATTGCGCCAACGCGGACATCAACGACTGATGGCAGTTATTCCATTAGCCTGGGCAGCAATATCGGCCTGTTCACGATAGAAGTCAGTGCCGACGCAAGCACAACCATGGCTGACGAGGTTAGTCATCAAGATATCGCTATGCCAGTCGGCATGACCTTGCGTAGTGTGTTCAAGTTGGATAATGCTGCCAGCACAGAAGTCAAGGGTTATGTCACACCGATTACCGACTTGCTGGTGACAGCAACTGAGAGCATTGGTGGTTTGACATCAGATAATTTTGAATCTGCTCGGGCCGGCGTCACAAAAATGATGGGGTTCGATCCACTGGAAACCAAGCCGATTAATGTCGAAAATTCGGTGGCTGCTGCTGCCATGACTGATTCAGAGCAGAAACAAAGCCTGTACTTGGCGGCTCTCTCCAAACTTGCCAACGACAGCACCAACACCTTGAACTGCGTCGGCACATCAGTCATCGAAAAAATTGATTGCATAGTCAAGAAGACTTCTGGATCGGCCACCTTGAAAGACGGTATTCTAAGCCTCTCTACGGCAGCGGAACAAGAACTTCGTACTGCGCGCAATGCAGTAATCAATGATCTAAAAGTCAACAAAACGGCAATCACTTCGGCTGATGGTCAATCGAATTTCTCGCCAGTTACGGTGCCGACTTCCACTGCTGTACTTGAGCCGATCCCCGCTGCCAAAGCAATGTTTGCCAGCCTGCGTACCAATCTGAACGCATTTTCGAATGCGCAAAAAACCGGTGAACTGGATGTACGGTCGGATGCATTGAAGGCAGATTTTGATACGGCAATCGCTCCTCTGGACAAGGATCTTGCCGACTGGATTCTGCTTTCCGGTCGTGGCATAACGTTATTTAATGAATTTAAAAACGCTAACGTTGGACCCTATGTACCAAACTCTGCTCCAACCTATTCCCCAGTATTCCAATCTAATATTGGTAATTGTCAGGTATATGCAGATACTACTGCTGATACACCGGCAAAAATATCGTCTGATGCCAAGAGCGTTTCTTGTCGTTTGAACGCGACTATGGTAGCTGGTACTTATGAACGGAATGCAGGAGGGTCCACTTGGAAGCAATTCACCAAGACCATCCTCCTGACGCCGGTCGCAGGCACAACCTCAAGTTTCAGCTACGAGTCGCGTGCGAGGATGGAAACGGTACAGTCGGGAGATGTCGTAACAGTCAGTAAGGCGACTATCGGCGTTTACGGTCCAGGTTCAACCGCCCGTGCCAAAGGCACCGTTTCCTACACGATGAGCGGCAATATCGAGACAGGCGCAACCATCAACGGCTTCATGCCAGCCCGTACCGATGGCATGGGTGTAGCGATTACGGACCAGGAAGAATGGAACGTCCGTTACGTTCGCACTCCGGAAGCAGGTGGCGTGAACAAATATGCGCTTTCCGGCGATATCAAGGCGCTCAAGGGTGACGTTGCGGTCAGTTCGGTCGCCTTACAGGATGGTTCGTACATTCGTACGGTGTCACCGGTTGGAAATTATGAGATTAATAGTGAAGTCAATCTAGTACTGGCTGTTGCCGCTGGAAAAAGCAAAGTAACCGGAACTCTGTCTCTGAGTAAATTCTCTGCCGACAAAAATGGTAGCAACTACATCCCGACAGACCTGAAATTCATCGGCAGCTTTACCAATGCCAGTTCCGAGTTCTTTAATGGAACCTTGACAGCGAAGACCTCCAACTATGCCGCTTACGATAACAGCCTGCCTCGTTCGACAGCGAATTTCGCCCCGACATCCGGCTCGTTCGTCGGTATTTTACGGATTCCAGCTCGCCCTGATCTGAAATTGTCCCTGAGCGCCAGCAATCTTGCGCTCGATGTAGCCAACTTCAGCGCTCAGTACGACGATGGGACAAATACGATACTGATCGACAGCAGCAATGCCAGCCCGAAAGTGGTCAATATTTCGAGTGCAAACGGTGTCTCCGTGCAACTTAAAAACGGTGTCAATACGGTAGACGTGATGAAAAACAGCAGCAAAATCGCTACTTTTGACCGTGCCACCGGGATGATTAACTACATTGACGGCAGCTTCGAGTCATTGAAATAATCCCCACTGGTTTGTGATTGTTTTTAGCCTGACGGCTTGCCGTCAGGCTTTTTTCTTGGTATCTGATGCGACATTTTCTTATTTTGATTAGTTTTCTTGTTTCGGCCAACGCTGTGGCGCAACAGTCTATTGCTACTGACAATGGCGCGCTGCATCAACCTGACAAGGCATGGCAAGCCTATGCCAAAACCCAATTGTGGGCAGTCTATGACGCGATCCCGGTGAGTAAATTTGACGGTGACTGGTCAGTGGGCTATGCGCCCAGAGACGGGCGTAACCTGTTCTTGCAACGTAACCGTGCCGAGTTCGGCGTCGAGAAGGATGGCTGGCGGGTCGGCATCGAATATCGGCTGGAGGGCTCGCTGGAAGCGAATCGCGATACGCTGGAATTCTATCGTCTCTACCAGCAGCGCCTGCGTCCCGGCAGTGCGCGCGATTTCACTCTGAATCCGCAGTTCAGATCATGGTCTGCGGCTGGTTTGCGCGTCGCACGTACCTTTGCATTGGATGATGCTGTCAGCAATAGTCCGTTACTGATAGTGTCGGGCGCGCTGTATGCGAATCCCCGTAATCGCGATATCGATGTGACTGGCAAGGTGAATTACCAGCCAAGCGATGTGTACCGATTCAATGCGCAGTATCGGGAATCCGATACGCGTTACCAGTACCCATTCATGCAAAACCTGTCGCAAACCTCATCTGGGGCCAGTGTTTCGCTCGCCTTGCAATGGCCGCTGAGCGAGCGACTCCAAGCCAATGTGGCACTGAACGACATCTGGAGCCGCATGCGCTGGTCGAATCTCCCTGCGGTCCGGAAGACTATCAATTCCGATGTCACCAGTTACGACAAGGATGGGTATGTCAATTATCAGCCACTATTGTCCGGCCAAAACAGCCAGATAGAAAAGACCGGCACCATCGGTGCATCCGGTACATTGAGCCTGAGCTACCAGATGGATCAATGGACAATGAAGGTAGGACTGGACCGTATTGAGGGAATAACGATACCGGCTGTAGCGCTAACGTATCGGACCTCATGGGGGGCATTCACGACCAGTTACGAGACACGCTTTAATACCTTAGGTGTCGGATATGATCACGGTCCATTTCGCTTGCATCTGCGCTCCAACCGCTGGCCGCTTAACAATGCCAGTGCCATCGGTCTGGATGCAGGTGTACATTACGCATTTTAGTTGATGCTGCAATTGCGTATTGCTGTGCTTCCTGCAAAAATCAGGTCTCGTTTTAACGGGGTCTGGTTTTCCAACAGGGCTATAGGGAACAGCCACGGTTTTTTTGATTGAAAAAGCTGGAAATCGTGGTCTGCTCCCCTACTTCTGCAAGTCATGCTCAGCCGACTCCCGGATGACGACTTTGAGACTCATTAGCGATCCATCTCGTCCAGTTCAGCAAACACATCCTCCGCATCGCGAAACCTGCCTTGCTCGATCTCGCGGTTTCCAAGTGCCAGAATCTTCAACAGCACCAGAGTTTCTTCCTGCTCTTCGCAACTCTTGACATCCATGACAATCAGCTTGGCCTCGCCGTTTTGGGTGATCAGCATGGGCTAACGGCTTTCCGAAAGGTCTCTGACGATCTCGGCCGCGTGGCTCCTCTTGAGCTAGCTGATGGGCTTAATTTGGGATGAAAATTTCATGACGCCACTCCTGACTAAACTGATATAAACCAATTTAGTCATAATTTCGTCTTCATTTTAAAATTATTTACCTTTACCTATCCATCATTTCAACACCACGCGATCCCGCGCAATGATCTGGCGAAATTCTTCGCCGGTAGTTGCCCAGTCGATCACATCCACCTTGAACGGCAAGTCGGATTCGGTGAAATCATGCTCCAGTGCGGCCAGTAGCGCGATTGGCAAAGGCTGCGCGCAAATGATCGCCAGATCGAGGTCCGAGTAGGGTTTGGCGCTGCGGGTGGCGCGGGAGCCGAAAGCCCAGACCAGTTGGCCCGCCAGATGACGCTGCAGGATGGCCGAGATGCTGGCCCATTGTGCCGGAGTAATGTCTATGTCAGGCATGGAACTCATGCGCCCCGACTCCTTTTTTGTAGTTCGCCCAACAGGGCACGGGCTTCTTGCAGGAAGTCGGGAATGATGGTCATCACCTGTTTGGCTTTTTCTTCCTCATAAGTGTGGCTGGTGATGCTGCGCGCCTTGCGGTAGTCCTTCCAGCGATCCCAGCCGCTGCGCAGCAAGCCCTGTTCGCTGGCAGTGCGGATCATATCGGGGAAAGCCATCTCGTCGATGCTGGCCGGATTGGGCGATGCCATTTCCAGATAACGCTTGAGCATCTTGTGGGATAACTCATAACTAAATTCGAAGCGTTGAATTGTCGCATCCCGATACAAAGTATTCTCCGGCGCAGCGCCATGCGCTTGCAGCGCTTCCTCCAGACGCAACAAGGCATTTGCCAGCGACGAGAGCAAGTTGTACATTCATCATCAATCCATTGCGTAAGTTGATGGGTGGTGGGTGCGCCGACGCATATAAAATTATCAATTTTTCTAATGCTGCAACGATGCATCACATTCTACTAGGCCGTCTTTCAAGGCATACCGGCTTTGCCTGCCGATCCGGAATGCGCCAGCAGACTTGCGCCAATCTGCGTTTTTACCGGACAGAAGAATCACAGCAACGGTGCGTCGTTTTCTGCCGCACCGTAGGTCAACCTGCCTTCGACAATGCGCGCCGGCCCAGTCCATGGATGGAGCGTGCTGTGTTTTGCATCGAGGATATGCACCACATCGATGCCGCGCGCGCGCAGGGCATCGGCGATCATCGAGCGGTGACAGCGCCACCACAGGGATTCCGCGCACATCAGGGTGGTGCGCAAACGCCGCGCAAGTTCCAGAAACTGATCGAGACCCGCGCCGAATTCCGGCGTCTGCATATAGTCGGCGTAGCTGCGGAAACTAATATTGCGCCAGGCAGTATTGGGCGAATCCGGAACCGGCCGGCGGCGTCCGCCGAGCGCCGGCAGCCAATGATATTCAAGCTGGTGTTGGGTCAGGCTAGCTTGCAACGCGAGCCGGCCAAAGTGCGGATAGCGGCGCGAGCCAGGAAAACTGCGCACGTCCGCCACCGCCTCGATCCGGTACTGCGCCAGCAGCGCCAGAAAATCATCCAGCGCATGCGTCGAATGGCCGATAGTCCAGACCGTTAGCGCATTAGCATTAGTATTACTTGCCGACTCGCTCACAGACGCCTCCGATCACCCGCCAAACATCCCGCCTGCAGCAGCGCCCTGGCCCGGCGGCGGCTTCCATGCCAGACGTGCCAGCGCTCAGGATGCCATTTCGCTGTGCCACTGACGATATCAACGCGTTGTGAGCGCGGCATCGACGATGCTTTGCGCCTCCTGCACCATCAATTTCAGGTGCGCCTTGCTCTTGAAGCTTTCCGCGTAAATCTTGTAGATGTCTTCGGTGCCGGACGGGCGTGCCGCGAACCAGCCACTGGCGGTGATCACCTTGATGCCACCAATCGGCGCGTCGTTGCCCGGCGCATGATCGAGCACGCTTTCGATCTTCTCGCCCGCCATCTCGGTGCTGTGTATCTGGCTGGGCGACAGCTTCGCCAATCGGCTTTTTTGCTCGGCAGTCGCCGGCGCTTCGACCCGATCCGTGAACGGCTCGCCCAAATCACGCACCAGGTCGCGATACAGATCGCCGATATCGCGACCGCTGCGCGCAGTAATTTCCGCCGCCAGCAACGACGCCACGATGCCGTCCTTGTCGGTAGTCCAGACGGTGCCGTCGATGCGGCTGAAAGTTGCGCCGGCGCTTTCCTCGCAACCGAAACCGAGCGAACCGTCGCACAGGCCATCGACGAACCACTTGAAGCCGACCGGAACCTCGTACAGCTTGCGTCCCAGCCGCTGCGTCACGCGGTCGATCAGCGCGCTGCTGACCACCGATTTGCCGACTGCCGCTTGCGGGTTCCAGTGCGGACGATTGCGGAACAGATAATCGATCGCGACGCTCAGGTAATGGTTGGTCGGCAGCAGCCCGGCACCTGGCGTCACGATGCCATGACGGTCGTAATCGGTGTCGCAGGCGAACCCGACCTCAAAGCGATCCTTCAATCCGATCAGCCGCTGCATCGCATAGGACGAAGATGGGTCCATGCGAATCTTGCCGTCCCAGTCCAGCGACATGAAGCTGAAAGTCGGGTCGACTGCGTCGCTGACCACGCTCAGATCGAGCCGGTAGCGCTCGGCGATCCGGGCCCAGTAATGCACGCCGGCGCCGCCCAGCGGGTCCACCCCCATGCGGATGCCGGAAGTTCGAATCACATCGAGATCGAGCACGCTGCCCAGGTCGGCGACGTAGGCTTCCAGATAATCGTACTCATGCGTGGTAGCAGCGCGGCGCGCTTGCGCCAGCGGCATGCGGCGCACTTGCTTCAAGCCGGTTTCGAGCAGGGCGTTGGCCCTGGCTTGAATCCAGCCGGTAACGCCGGTATCGGCCGGGCCCCCGTTCGGCGGGTTGTATTTGAAGCCACCGTCGGCGGGCGGGTTGTGCGAGGGCGTGATGACGATGCCGTCAGCCAGCCCCGCTGTGCGGCCGCGGTTATAGACCAGAATCGCATGCGA
This sequence comes from Gelidimonas diazotrophica, assembly GCF_055694025.1. NCBI lineage: Bacteria > Pseudomonadati > Pseudomonadota > Betaproteobacteria > Burkholderiales > Oxalobacteraceae > Gelidimonas > Gelidimonas diazotrophica. Next base: position 983,474 of record NZ_CM146349.1, on the reverse strand, counting down.
AACCGCTGGCGTGGGCGTGAATTCGCCGCCCTTGGAAATCATCGTTTCGACGCCGTTGGCGGCCAACACTTCCAGCGCGCTTTCGAACGCCGGCTGCGACAGCGCATGGGTATCCATGCCGATGTACAGCGGGCCATCAATGCCCTGGGTTTTGCGGTATTCGCAAATCGCCTGACTGATCGCCAGCACATGCGATTCATTAAAACTGCACTCGAACGAGCTGCCGCGATGACCGGAGGTGCCGAAAGCGACGCGCTGGGCTGGCACCGAAGGATCGGGCCGCAGATCGACATACGCCGCCAGCAGTTTCGGCACATCGATCAGCAGCGACTGCGACGCCGGCTTGCCGGCAAGCGGGCTGATTGCGGTGCTCATGCGCAGATCTCCGGCAGGCGATAACGCCGGATCAGGCAGATGGAAAATTCGGTAGATGCGAATAATGGGTTCATGACGATGCTCGTTGTGGTGTTCAGTGGGCTAGAGAGGAATAGTTACGATGCAATGCGGTATGAATGCGGTAGGACTATTGCGATTTTAATAATACTACGAAAAATCATCCCTCTCTGTGCGCTAGCCAACATAGCCTGCATTTTGTACGACAAAACCGTCATCCGGGGTAAACCTGCAAGGCTGACTGCCAAGCCGGGCGGCTTTGGCTGGCCGGTCCAGAATGCACAGGAATCTTCCGGGAATCGTAGCGCGAGGTCTGCTGGTCTCTGCACGTTTTGAATGGTAATCTTGGGGCCACTTAATGTTTCCCTCTTACAACACGGTGAGGATGTAATGGAAAACCCAGCTCCAGCTGTAATTGCCCTGTCATTTATTCTGCAGCAGGAAAGCGGCGAACTGGTCGCCCGCTACGATCCGTCCGCTGGCGGCAGCCCGCCCGACCTGGCACTGCTGACCCGCCTGCTGGGCGAGCAAGGCTTTGGCGACTTTCTGCTCCCGCAAGCTGCGCTACGCGACTTCATTGCGCGCTGCGGCAATCTCGCTGGCAAGTTCGAAATGCCGATCGGCAAGCGCTGCGATGGCGCATTCAAACTGACGCTGATGGATGACTTGCTAAGCGCCCATCTGACGCTGAACCCGCCGCACGGCGGAAGCCCGGTAGAAGCCAGCGCGGTGCTGGCAAGCCTGCGCGAACAAGGCATTATCCACGGGCTACAGCAACCGGCAATCGATGCTGCACTGAGCGCCGGCCACTGCGAACATTTATGTATTGCCAAGGGTGACGCGCCGGTGCAAGGCACACCCGGCAGCTTCGAAAGCTTGCTGGCAGATCCGTCGCAGCCGCTTTCCGATGCCGATGCCGCCGACAACGCGGTGATCCGCTACAACGACCTGTGCCATTTGTTGCTGGTGCATCCGGGCCAACCCTTGATGCGCCGCATCGCGCCAATTGCGGGCAGCAACGGCATCAACATCAAGGGTGCGGTGATATTGGCAAACCCGCTTCCAACGATCGCGTTCGCAGTCGCTCTTGAAGGCGTGGCAACCGACCCGATTGATCCCGATCTGCTGCTGGCCGCGCGTGCCGGACAACCGGTAGTGCAACGCAATGGGGTCACCATCAACAACGTACTGGAAGTGCCCGAGCTGAATCTGAACACCGGCAATATCGTTTTCGAGGGCACGATCCGGATTCAGGGCGATATCAAATCCGGCATGCAACTCAAAGTAACCGGCGACGTCATCGTACTCGGCACGGTCGAAGCGGCCGAAATCATCGCCGGCGGCAACGTCGCGGTCAACGGCGGCATCATCGGCCATGGCAATCCGACACCGGGTGCCAAAACACTGCCCGCCAGCACTGCCCGCATTCAATGCCAGGGTTCGGTGCAAGCCTTGTTCATCGAACATGCGCACATCGAGGCTGGCGATTCGATCCATATTGCCGGCCATGCCCGCCAATCCGAACTGTACGCCGGCAATGCAGTTTTGGTCGGCAAACCAGGCGCCAAAAACAGCCATATAGCCGGCGGCGTGGTGCAGGCAACCCTGCTGGTCAGGACGCCGATCCTGGGCTCCGCGTCCGGCATGCAAACCAGCGTCCAGGTCGGCTCCGACCCGTATCTTGGGATAGAAATCGCCGCGCAGGAAAATCGACTGCAAGCCAAACTGGCGGAACTGGAGCAAATCTGCAAGTTGTTGGCCTATCTCAAGCAGAATCCCCAGAAAGGCGCAGGCGGCCTGGACGAAAAAGCGCACGCCACATTCAAACAGTTAACCGCGGAGATCCAGATATTGATCACAGAAAAGGCAGAACTTGCCGCCAAGCAAAAACTTACCGAGCAGTCCAGAATAGAAGTCAGCCACACCCTGTATGAAGGCGTGGAGCTGCGGATCGGCAAACAAGTCTGGCCGGTGCATGAAAACCGGGCCGGCGGCGTTTTTTTGCTGGAAAATGGCTTGATTATTTGCAACTGATGGCGACTTCACATACTGATTAATGTATTTTTAAAGCCGCTTTATATACTTGCGCAAAGGCATTACTTTATCAACATACCCCCTATTTTATTGGCATCTAAGCGACCCATTCACCGCACCATTTTGTTCTCGACACAGGTGCCTCAACCCTATTTCGATTGAGTTTATTGACAAGCAGTGGCTTAATCACGCTCACCTTCCCATTCATCATCCCCATGAACAAACCAAACCAGATCACTTTGCCGGTCGCAGTCTCTTACGCACTGATGGCAGTGGTGTTATTTGTTGTCCTCAAATCGGGCCTGCTGCTGGCGCTGTTTTCGGGTTTGCTGGTGCATTCGCTGGTGCATCTGGTGGCGCCCACGATTGCCAAAAAATTCAGCAACAGCCAGGCGCGCTGGATCGCGGTTGCCTTGCTGTCCGGGCTGATTGTGGCGGCCTTGTCGGCCTTGATCTGGGCGATATTTGCATTTGCGCGCAGCGATACCGGCAATCTTTCCGCGCTGCTGCAAAAGCTGGCCGACATTATCGAAGCGTCGCGGGATCAAACGCCGGACTGGGTGCGCGAACATTTGCCGGATGGCGTCGATGCGCTGCGCGCACTCCTGACCGACTGGCTGCGGGCACACGCGGGCGAGGCAAAATTGCTGGGGCAAGAAGCCGGGCGCATCATCGTCCATCTGCTGCTCGGCATGATCATCGGCAGCATGGTCGCGCTGCAGGACGCCACTGCGCATGCGCACTACCTGCCATTTGCCGCTGCGCTACATCAACGGGTGGTCAATTTGCGCGAAATTTTCCAGAAAGTGGTGTTCGCCCAAGTCCGGATTTCGCTCATCAACACCACCTTCACCGCGCTTTACCTGATGGTGGTGTTGCCGCTGGCAGGCGTGCATCTGCCATTTACCAAGAGCATGATTGCCATCACCTTCATTGCCGGCCTGATACCGGTGGTCGGCAACATCGTGTCGAACACGGTGATCGTGATCGTGGCCTTGTCGCACGGCTTGCATACGGCGATTTCCTCACTGATCTTCATGATCGTGATTCACAAGATGGAGTATTTTTTGAATGCCAGAATCATCGGCGCCAAAGTCAACGCCCGCGCGTGGGAATTGCTGACCGCGATACTGGTAATGGAAACGCTGTTCGGCCTGCACGGCGTGGTTGCAGCGCCGGTGTTTTACGCCTACATCAAGAAGGAATTGCACGATTGCGGCTGGGTGTAGAGGATTTTTAGTATTTACGCAAGGCGTATGCAAGACATCAAAATCTTTTGTCCACGAAAGACACGAAAAGCACGAAAGACAGCATCAAACCCTCCTTGTGGATATCGCAGAAAAGGTTTGTTCGTGCCTTTCGTGTTTTTCGTGGACAGAATTTTTGTACGTATCAACTAACAAATAAAAATGCCGGCGCAACCATTATTCGGTTGCACCGGCATTTTGTCATGCGCCAGCATGCAGGTTTAACTACAAAGCGCCCACCTCGCTTACTTGGTCACGGTCACCAGAGTGCGCTTGCCGTCCTTGTACGTGTAGATCGTCAGCGCGCCATTCCTGATGTCGCCTTTGGCGTCGAAGGCGATGATGCCAGACACGCCCTTGTAGTTGATCTTGGCCAAAAACGGCAGATATTTTGCCGGCGCGACCGAATTGGCTTGCTGCATCGCAGCGATCATGGCGTTGGTGGCGTCAAATGAATACGGCGAATAGATCTGGACTTCGGTATTGAATTTCTTCTTGTAGGCAGTCTTGAAGTTGTCCAGCGATTTTTTGTTGGCGTCAATCACACCGCCCGCTTCCGCGCAATACACCTGGCCTTCGCCCAGCGCATCGCCGGCCAGCTTGCCAAGCTCGCCGGTGCAAATGGCGTCGCCACCGATGAACTTGGCATGAATGCCGAGTTGCTTCATCTGGCGCAGCATCGGGCCAGCTACCGAATCGAGCCCGCCGAAGAAGATCACGTCGGGATTTTTGCCCTTGATCGCGGTCAGAATCGCGTTGAAGTCAGTCGCTTTATCCGTGGTGTACTGCGTTGATACGATGTTGGCGCTTGCCGACTGCTTCTTGACGCTCTTGGCAAACTCGGACGCAAGGCCCTGGCCGTATGCGGTACGGTCGTCGATCACCGCAATATTTTTGGCTTTCAGGACATCGGTGGCGTAACGGCCGAGCGCGCCGCCGAGCTGACTGTCGTTGGCGACTACGCGAAAGGTCGTGTTGTAGCCTTGTTGGGTGTATTTCGGATTGGTCGCGGCAGGGGAAATCTGCGGAATGCCGGCGTTGTGATAAATGCGCGAAGCGGGGATCGTGGTGCCGGAATTGAGGTGACCAATGACGCCACTGACTTTCGCATCCACCAGTTTTTGCGCCACGGTGGTGGCTTGTCTTGGATCGCCGGCATCATCTTCGGCCAGCAATTTGAACTGGATTTTATTGCCGCCAATGACGATGTTTTTGGCGTTCTGTTCCTCGATCGCCATGCGCACGCCGTTTTCAACGTCCTTGCCAATGTGGGCGATACCGCCGGAAATCGGTGCGACGTGACCAATCTTGACGACTTGTTCTGCGGCGGCTGCATTGCCTGCGATAGCGAACGCCATCGCGCCCAGTAGTGGAATTAATTTTGTCTGATTCATGGAGAATTTACTCAGTGGTGGAAATGGGAGGTGCAGCCGGCTGATATTGACCACTCAGCGATGCGGCGGAATGCGCTTTCTGTTCAAATGGAAATCGTGGCGCAAGACCAGGGTTGTTGACGCGACCAAACTGCTGAGCCCCAGCACCAATTGCACTAAGTTGTCATCGGGGAAATGCCAGATTTGAGAGTCAGGTTGCGCCACATTGACGGCGGCCGCAATCACGGGCGCGGCCCACTGCGCATCCGGCGTCACATCCAGCAAGACATAAGCTTCCGAGGTGCTATGCAAAAAAATATCGCCCCCTTCCGCCAGGGAAAAGCAGACACCGTAACCGCTTGTGCTGACTTCGGGTAGGCACTGTTGCAGGGCCTGGTTCAGATTTTCAATCCAGGCCTCGGCCTCAAAGGGCGTCAGCAAGTGCATCCAGGGAACGGGTTCAGGAAGCGTCAAAGCCGGCATCCAGGATTACCTGACGAATATCTTCGTGCGACACCATCGGTCCATGCCCGACGCTGGCTTCTGCGTTGACCAGAGAAACCTCAACGTGGCCGATGCCGGGCAGATCCTGGATCGCATTGGTGACCAGGCGAACGCATTGCGCGTTCTCCATGCCAGTCACTTTGATCAGTGTAGTTTTCAATTTTTAGACCGATCTGGCAAAAATCCAATGAAGTATTGACCTTACGCGTTCGCCAAACAGGACGAGTCGGAATCAGTAGTCGGGTTAGTGAGTGTGTAACCCGACATTCCCCGCCGCAAATGTCGGGTTACGCGATGAAGCCGCTAACCCGACCTACTGACTGCTCAACATTACGCCGGCTTGGGGCCTTTGCGATGTGGCTTGGCAAAATCGCTTTTGGCTTTGAACGGCGGTTTGTCACCGAATTTTTTCTCGCCCACGCGTCTATCGCCGCCCGTTTTGGTAGCAGAAAACGGCGTTTTCTTGCCGGCGGGTTTATCGGCGTTATTCGGTGCTTCGCCATCGCGGCTGATACGCAACTGTTGTCCAGCCACCCACACGGTTTTCAGATGATCGAGCAGCTCTTTTGGCATGTCGGCTGGCAAATCCAGCATGCTGTAATCATCCTGGATGTCGATGCGACCGATGTTTTTGGAGTCCAGCCCGGCTTCGTTGGCAATCGCGCCGACAATATTGCCGGGCTTGACGCCGTGCGCATGACCGACTTCGATGCGGAAAGTCTGCATGCCGGCGTCAGTCGGGCGCTCGCTCCGTTCTTTCCTTGGAAAAGCCGGACGCTCGGTTTGATCCTTGCGCTCAGGGCGATCAAACCGCTCCTGCCGTTCAGGACGATCAAACTTGTTGAAACGGGCAGGTTTTTCATCGAACCGGGCAGGCGCTGCTTGTGGCTCGCGCTGTTTTTTATCCAGCAATAGCGGCACATTGCCGCGTGCCATTTTCGCCAATGCCGCCGCGATTTCAAGCGCCGGCACATTGTGCTCGCGCTCATACTCTTCAATCAGCGATGTGAATACTTCCAGTTCGCCCAAGTCCAGGGTTTCGCTGATTTGATCCTTGAACTTGGCAATGCGCACGTCGTTGACCACTTGCACGGTCGGCAATTCCAATTGCGAAATCGGTTGCCGGGTCGCGCGTTCAATCGCCTTCAGCAAATTCCGTTCACGCGGGGTGATGAATAGAATCGCCTCGCCGCTGCGGCCGGCGCGGCCGGTGCGGCCGATGCGGTGGGTATAGCTTTCCGGATCGTGCGGCACATCGTAATTGATCACGTGACTGATGCGTTCCACATCCAGTCCGCGGGCGGCGACATCGGTGGCGACCAGAATATCAATCTCGCCGCTCTTCAATTGCCCGATGGTGCGTTCGCGCTGTTGCTGCTGAATATCGCCATTAATCGCCGCTGCAGAAAAACCACGCGCCTGCAATTTGCTGGCCAATTCTTCGGTACCCAGTTTGGTCCGCGAAAAAATGATCATGCCGTCAAATGTTTCAGCTTCCAGAATCCGCGTCAGCGCGTCGAGCTTATGCATGCCACTGACCAGCCAGTAGCGCTGGCGAATATTGTCGGCGGTGCCTGTTTTGGCGGCGATCGTGACTTCCGTCGGCTTACGCAAATAGGTTTGGGCGATGCGCTTGATGGCCGACGGCATGGTGGCGGAGAACAACGCGGTTTGGCGCGTTTCCGGTGTTTCCTGCAAGATGCGCTCGACATCATCGATGAAACCCATGCGCAGCATCTCATCGGCTTCATCGAGTACCAGCGTTTTCAGTTTCGACAGATCCAGCGCCCCCTTATCGAGGTGATCAATCACACGACCGGGCGTACCAACCACCACATGCACGCCGCGGCGTAATGCGGAGAGTTGCGCGCCATAACTCTGGCCGCCGTAAATCGGCAGCACATGAAAGCCGGGAATATGCGCGGCGTAACTCTGGAATGCTTCTGCCACCTGAATCGCAAGCTCGCGCGTCGGCGCCAGCACCAGCGCTTGCGGTGTGGTCTGCTTGAGGTCGATGCGGGCCAGAATCGGCAACGCAAAAGCGGCCGTTTTACCGGTGCCGGTTTGCGCCTGGCCAATCACGTCGCGATTGTCCAGCAAAATAGGAATCGTGGCCGCCTGAATCGGCGACGGCAACTCATAGCCGAGATCCTGCAGAACGCGCAACAACGGCGCACTGAGGTTTAAATCGGCAAATAACGGAATAGGTGTTTCAGACATGGTGACGCTCACAAGTTCGCTCGAATCGCACTATGCGAAAGAACGTGGTGCGCAGTTTACTCTGTTGTTGCGCAGGTCGGGGGGGCCGATACCGAGGGTGAATGATGCTAATTGCAAACCAGTCGCATGGCGCAGTCTCAGAAGGCTTCACACGGCCACTAATATTTGGTCGCGACTGACTAGAGTTGACTGCCGCCTTTCGGCGCGCACATTTCGAAGATTGCTTAATTTTGAAGATTGCCTATTCCGATTCCGGCTGATCGAGCCTGTGTAGCTTGCGGTACAGCGAGCGCTCGCTAATGCCTAATTTCGCGGCCAGTTCTGCGCGGCTACCGCGATGGGTCTGGAGTTGGGCGCGCAACGCGTCTCGCTCAATCTCGCGCAGCGGCCGGCCGGGTCCATGAATCGCTGCTTGCAGAGAGTGCGCTGGCTGCAACCCGGCGACAGGCTTCAGAAGCGCTGCCGGGCGAGCATCGGAGTCGAGCGCCCGCTCCACATGCGCCAACTCGATCACCAGCCCGTCGCACAGCAGCGCCGCACGCTCCAGCACGTTGCGCAGTTCGCGCACATTGCCCGGAAATGCGTGCTCGCTTAAGCGCTGCAACGCGTCGCGTGACAGCCTAAGCTGCCGCTGCGGAGCCACCCGTACCAGCAGCGCGATTGCCAGAAGCGGGATATCCTCGACACGCTCGCGCAGTGCCGGCAAGCGAATCGGGAAAGTGCTGAGGCGATAGTACAGATCTTCCCGGAAACGCCCATCGGCAACCAGGGATTGCAGGTCGCGATGCGTGGCGGACACAATGCGTACGTCAGTGCGGCGCAACTCGGTGCTGCCCACGCGGCGATAGGTGCCGCTTTCCAACAGGCGCAACAACTTAACCTGCATCGGCAGCGGGATATCTCCCACCTCGTCAAGGAACAGCGTTCCGCCGCTGGCCGATTCCACCAGTCCGGGCTTGGCGGCGTTGGCGCCGGTAAAGGCACCGCGCTCGTGCCCGAAAAGCTCGCTTTCGAACAATGTCTCCGTCAGACTGGCGCAGTCCACCACTACCAGCGGTGCACTGGCACGTGGGCTGGCTTCATGCACCGCGCGCGCCACTAGCTCCTTGCCGGTGCCTGATTCGCCCAACAGCAGCACACTGGCGTCCGATGGCCCGACACGCGCCACCAACTCCAGCATCCGCTGAAAGGTCGGCGCACGGCCGATCAGCCCTTGCGCTGCCGGCTGCCCCTGGGCTACCCGCAGCGGCTCCATCTTCTCGATAAAGTAAGTCTGATCGCCTTGCGCGTCGTGCAGCGGTACCAGCTCAATGTTGACGTAGGCCTCGCCCCGCGGTGTGTGGTGCAAGTGCAGCACCCGCTCGCGTTGGCCGGATTCACGGGCGCGTGCCAAAGGGCAATTTTCGCCGGATTGGTCGCACGGGGCGCTGAAGTGGTGCGACACCTCATAGCAAGTGCGTCCGATCACGGAAGCTTGCGGGCTGAACTGACGCCGGTAGGCCGCGTTCGCGGCAACGATGCGGTACTGGCGATCAAACAGGATGTGCGGCTCCGGCAATCCCTCCAGGTAAGACACCAGCTCAGGCAAAGGACGAGACATCAGGAGTTCTCCACAAGCGGGGCAAAAAACGCCATTACAAGACTGCCATTATGGCATTGACTGCCAAAATGGCAGTCAAAAATGATGCCATTGTGGCACACAATCATTCCAAAAAATATCCAAGTAATTGTTTTTAAACATTTTTACTGAAATTCGCAATGTGGCACAAAACGTGCAGTGCTTAGAAGCATGACTCGTAATCAACAAGGCCTCCTTCGCCACTTAATAATTGCCGTGCTCATCAAGCTGGTCGTGTTGAGTGTGCTTTGGCGGATGTTCGTGCGTGATGCCCGCGTGAGCGCCCGATTCGTGCCGCGTGCGTTGGTCTGGCGCTGGCTGTTCCCGGAATGGGCCTGCGTTGTGGCATTCGCGTTGGCTGGCTTGCGCAACTTTTTGCATTGATAACACTATGTATTTTCGCATTCTCCATGACGAAGTTAGTGGCACGATGAGTTACCTGCTAGCCGACCTCGACGCCGGCGCAGCGGTGCTGATTGACCCGCGCAGTGTCGACCTTCCCGTGCTCCATGCCATGCTCGATGAACACCGGCTGCGTCTGCAGTGGGTGCTACGCACGCACGAGCACGACAGTCGGCTGCCCGGCGAAGCCGAAGCGTTGCAGGCGTTGGGTGCGCCCTGCATAGAGCATCAAGTCCCATCCGCCAACGCTGGCCTGCTGGCTTTTGGCAATGAACATCTGCGCGTTATTGCCACTCCCGGCCACACGCTGGGCTGCCTGAGCTTCCTGTGGCGTGACCGGCTGTTCTGCGGCGACCTGCTCGCCGTGGACGCCTGCCCATATCAACCGCGACCGGCACTGCCCGAAGCCCTGTGGGACAGCGTCACGCAAAAGGTTTTCACACTACCCGCTGAAACGCTGCTGTTCAGCGGCCATGCGTATCGATCCAGGTCGGTTAGCAACGTGCTAGAGCAACGCCGCTGGCATCCATGGTTTGCCGGTGCCAGCCGCGACGTGTTTCTGTCGCGCGTAGCAGCGCCATCGGTCGCCACCGACACCACAACCTGAGCGCTATATGTGAGAAGGGCCTTCTCTTATGTATTTCGCCAATGTATTGGCAGCATTCGAAGAATCTACAAACGCAAAATGAAACAGGAACTAGACCGCCATATGGATACCAGAATCAACCACGACATTGCCCATAACCTATGCCTCCAACATGTGCCTATCGAAACCGATGCAGTTATCGTCGGCGCTGGACCGGTTGGCTTGTTCCAGGTATTTGAGCTTGGATTACTTGAGATTAAAGCGCACATCATCGATTCGCTGCCAAAAGTGGGAGGGCAGTGCGTGGAACTTTATCCCGATAAACCGATTTACGACATTCCGGCGGTGCCCTCTTGCACCGGCCAGGAACTGACCGACAACTTGCTCAAACAAATTGAGCCATTCGGCGCCACCTTCCATTTGAACCAGGAAGTCACATTGGTGGAACGACGCAAGGACGGGCGTTTTAATCTTGAAACCTCCACCGGTACGTGCTTTATCACCAAAACCATTTTTATCGCAGCCGGGGTCGGTTCATTCCAGCCGCGCACCATCAAGGTTGACGGCATCGAGCGCTTTGAAGGCACGCAACTGTCCTATCGGGTCAAGAATCCCAGTCAATACGAAGGCAAGAATCTGGTCATCATCGGCGGCGGAGATTCCGCGCTGGATTGGGCGTTGCATTTTGTCGGCAAGGCTGAATCGGTAGTTTTGCTGCACAGGCGCGAGGATTTCCGGGCGGCCCCGGCGTCTGTCTCCAGGATGAAAGAGTTATGCGACAACTACGAGATGCAATTTCTGGTTGGTCAAGTAAGCGGTTTTGAAACCCGGGATGCGCTCTTGTCCGAGATCAGAGTGATTGGGCCGGATGGCGTTACCCGTCGCTTGCCACTCGACCAACTGCTGGTGTTTTTCGGCCTGTCTCCCAAACTTGGGCCGATTGCCGAATGGGGTCTCGACATCGAGCGCAAGCAATTGAAAGTCGACACCGAAAAATTTGAAACCAACATACCGGGGATTTTTGCGGTTGGCGACATCAACACCTATCCCGGCAAGAAAAAACTGATCTTGTCCGGCTTCCATGAAGCCGCACTTGCGGCGTTCGGCGCAGCACCGTACATATTCCCGGAAAAGAAAATTTACATGCAGTACACCACCACCTCACCAAAGCTGCACAAGATTCTCGGTGTCGAGAGCCCAGTATTTGATTAATCCGGATTTGTTGTGCACTTTGGAAATACCGATGAATACCCAAGCAGCTGTGACACCCTACGAAGCATTAGGCGGCGAGACCGGCGTACGCGCACTGGTGGTCCGTTTCTACACGCTGATGGACGAGCTTCCCGAGGCTTACGCCGTGCGCCGCATGCATCCTGAAAGCGTCAAGGACAGCGCCGAAAGCCTGTTCGAATTTCTTTCGGGCTGGTTCGGCGGACCGTCACTCTATATCCAGAAAAATGGCCACCCGCGCCTGCGCATGCGGCATGCGCCCTATGCGGTCGGATCGGTGGAGCGCGACGAGTGGATGCTGTGCATGACGCAAGCACTGACCGAGCAGGTGACGGATCAAGTGCTGCGCAGCGGCCTGATCGAAACCTTTGCCCAGATGGCTGACCACATGGTCAACACCGAAGCGGGTTCTGCACCCTGTTCCAATGCAGCTCTTGCGCCATGAAAAAACAATGGATATTTCTGGTACGCACGAAGGATTTGACGACCAGAACGACGTGCGCCGTCAGACCTCGCATTTCTGGTTCCGGCCATCCATACTGACACTGAGCCTATCCAAACATTATTCCCAACTCTGGAGAACCCATGAAAGCCTTTCAGGATTATTACCCCGAAAACCTGTCGCACTGCTACGGCTGCGGCCGACTTAATGCACACGGCCACCAGATCAAGACCTATTGGGATGGCGATGAGACCGTCACGCGATTCACGCCCGAGCCCTACCACATGGCCGTGCCGGGCTTTACCTATGGCGGCCTGATCGCTTCGCTGATCGACTGCCACAGCACCGGTACCGCCGCCGCAGCCATGTACCGTTCTGAAGGCCGGGACATGGACACGCTGCCAGCTTTCCGTTTCGTCACCGGCTCGCTGCATGTGGATTACCTGAAACCAACGCCGCTCACGGGTACGCTGGAAATTCGCGGCCGCATCAAGGAGATCAAAGGCCGCAAAGTGGTGGTGGAAACCACGGTGCTGGCCGGTGGCGTAGCCACGGCACGCGGTGAAGTGGTAGCAGTGCAAATACCGGAGAACTTTGGAGCGACCAACGCTTAGAACAGCGTAGATAGCAGTTTTTTAAAAAATAGGGAGTATTGCCGATTTTATGGCATTTTCCGCATATATATATTGCGGAAAAAAATATACTAACGTTAGTATTAAGCTGACATCGAACTCTCGCATGGCAATCTGGGGAACTGGTCCGGCGCACTCGATTGCCACCTAAAAGCGGCCGGACTGCCATGCGCGCAACAACTCAACCCATATCACAAAGGATTACGATGAAAACCGCTCACGATCTCGTCACCGCCGCCAAGACCCGCATCCAGGAAATTTCGCTGGATGACACTGAACAAGCCATCCTCGACGCCGACGTTTTGCTGGATGTGCGCGAAGCGGACGAATACGCCGCCGGCCACCTTCCCGGCGCCATGCATATCTCACGCGGCATGCTCGAATTCAAACTCAGCAACACTCCTGAACTGAACTCACGCGATCTGAAAATCGTGCTGTACTGCAAAACCAGCGGGCGCGCTGCGCTGGCTGCCTGCGCGCTGCACGACATGGGTTACCTGCAGGTGAAGTCGATAGCAGGCGGCTTCGATGCCTGGGCCGGTGCCGGCAAGCAGGTTGTGAAACCGGCGTTGCCGACCTTCGAATAAGCCAGCTAACAAACCGAATAACAACCCGAAGCCACAAACATCATGCAACCGCCCGCCATCCAGTCTTTCTTTGATCCCGACACCTTCACCGTCACCCATATCGTGTCCGATCCGGTCACGCTGAGGGCGGCATCATCGACAGCGTGCGCTACCTGAAAATCCCCATCAACCTGCTCTGAGCCGAGACATGGACGCAACACTACTCGCCGTCGGACTGGGCGCGCTCGTCGGACTGGTGATGGCGCTGACCGGCGCCGGCGGCGCCATGCTGGCCTTGCCGAAGGGGCGACTGGTCGCCGGCAAGCTGCATCCCGCACATCTGCAGCAAGCGTTTGCCTGGTTCACATTGGCGATTGCGGTATTGATGCTGGCAAGGGCTTTTGGCCTGGCGCTGAGCTGAATTTTAGTTATCTGAATCACTCTTTATGCATTGCGACCCATCATGAATTTCTGGAATCAACAGTTTGCTTCAAATGAATTCAAATACGGCAAACAGCCCAACCGCTTTCTGCGCGAACAGGCTTTCCGCCTGCGCCCCGGCAGCAAAGTGCTGTTGCCGGGCGACGGCGAGGGACGCAATAGCGTGTGGCTGGCGCAACAGGGGCATCACGTCACGGCGATGGACAACTCTTGCGTCGGCCTGCAAAAAGCACTGGAACTGGCGGCGGAACAAGGCGTCAGCATTGAAGTCGTGCAAGCCGATCTGGAACACTGGACGCCGGCAGCCGCAAGTTTCGACGCACTGGTACTGACCTACGTGCATCTGCCGGCAAGCATGCGAGCACAGGCGCACCGGCGGCTGGTCCAGGCGTTGCGCCCGGGCGGGTGGCTGATCCTCGAAGCCTTTCACCCGCGGCAACTCGGACGTCAAAGCGGCGGCCCGAAAGACGCAGCCATGCTGTACACGCTGGACATGCTCCGTTCAGACCTGGCAGCCACTCCTTGCCTGGAACAGCTTATCGCGTGGGAAGGCGAAGCGCTGCTGAACGAAGGCAGCGGCCACCAGGGGCCGGCATTCCTGACTCGCTATGTTGCGCAGCGCGCACCAAGTTTCTCGCCCGCACCAGCGACAAAAAATTAAGCAATAACGGGGCAGCGCCGTTCCGCTGCAAGTGATATGTCCCCCGGCTTAAAACTGCCTGAACGGGCGGCCATACTCGTTTTTTACTGTGAAAAAACCATGCAAAAACACATCATTCTTTCCGCATTAATCGCGTTGACCGCACTTCCCGCACTGGCGGACGACTTGGGCAAGTACACGGAAGAAAGCCGCGCTGCCGTCATGCCTTTTGCAAAGGCGCTGATGGCGGCAAACATGAAAGCCATCAAGGAAGGCGGCCCGGAATCCGCGATCAAGGTGTGCAAGGATATTGCGCCCGCGATGGCCGGTGATATCTCGCGTCAAAACGGCTGGAAACTCACGCGCGTCAGTCTCAAGGTGCGCAACCCGCTGCTCGGCACGCCCGATGAATGGGAGCAAAAGACCCTGATGCAATACGAACAACGTATCGCCAAAGGTGAAAAGCCGGAAACACTGGAAAGCGCCGAGATCGTGAATGAGCCAAACGGCAAATATTTCCGCTACATGAAACCGATCGTGATGCAGCAGGGTTGTGTCGCCTGCCACGGCAAGGCGGATAAAATCTCGGAAGGCGTGCGGGCGCGCCTTGGTGCAGATTATCCGCATGACCAAGCTACCGGCTACACGCCGGGGCAGTTGCGCGGCGGCGTGAGCATCAAACGGGAGATTAACTAACACGGCATCACGCAGCACAAAGTCCAGCGCTTGCCTGCCAAACGGGACACACTCACCCAGACTGGCAGGCAGGCATCTCGGGCAAGCCGGCTTGTGGCTGGATTTGCATTGCATGCAATTGCGAGTATATTTTGAAGCCTATACAAAATATGCGGAAAATTACATAAAAGTTATGATACACCATCTATTTTTACTCAAGATGTATCTATTCAGCCTGCTATGCGATTGATATCCAAGTGACTGCTTTATGTCATTGGCGGTTGTATTGACGCTGTTTTTGAGGTTAGGCCGCTGGGGACGCAGCCGTTTGTGTGCTGCAGAAAATGGATCAGAAATGAAGGCTGTCTGAGCGTAGCGAGTTCCTTCATTTCCCATTTTTTGCAGCACACAAACGGGTACCCGAAGGGCAAGTCTGCGGTCGCCTTTCTTTTGCTTACTTTTCTTTGGCGCCCTCCATGTCAGGCTAGTTGTCGGGCTACCCCCGACAAAGCATCCACGAAGAGTGCAGCGATTAATTAAGTCGTCGACTTTGCAGTCACCCTCTCCCCAACCCTCTCCCGCAAGCGGGCGAGGGGGCATCCATAGCGGGCTGAATAGTTACCGCAAGATGCCAACTTTGCTTCCATCGTGATTTTTGCCTTCAACAGCTTGGATACAGGACAACCGGTCTTGGCCTTGTTTGCAATCTCCTCGAACTTCGCCTGATCCGCACCGGGGATTCTTGCCACCACAGTAAGATGACTGGCCGTGATCTCGAAGCCTTCTCCCACCTTCTCGAGAGTCACGTCAGCATGGGTCCCGATCTTTTCCGGCGTCAAGCCGGACTCTCCGAGCATCAATGACAGTGCCATCGAAAAACAGCCGGCATGCGCGGCTCCGATCAACTCCTCCGGATTCGTGCCCTTGCCGTCTTCGAACCTTGCCTTGAAACCATAGGCGCTTCGTTGAACATCCCGGTTTCGGTGGAAAGCGTGCCACCGCCATCCTTGATGCCGCCTTTCCAGACTGCCCATGCTTTCTTGATCATGATAGCTCCTTGTATTTGCGGGAAAAGGTCGATGCGTTTGCAGGACCCGCCGGTGAGACAGCCAATGTGCCGGGAAATTGCAGGAATCTGCAGGCACAAGCAGGAATACTCAGGAATAAGCAGGAAATCGCAGGCGGTCAGTGGAACCATGATCCGGGCTGCGCCGTCAAAGGCTACAAGCGCGGAGTTGATCAAGAAACGGAGGAAACGGCCATGTCCAATCGCACCCTGAATCTCGACGACACGCTCTACGACTACCTGCTTGCCCATTCCTTGCGCGAGCATCCGGTGCAGACCGCGCTGCGCCGGCAAACCAGCGAACATCCGTATGCGCGCATGCAGATTTCGCCCGAGCAGGGCCAGTTCATGGCGCTGCTGGTGAAGCTGATGGGGGCGCGCCATACCATTGAAGTGGGCGTGTTTACCGGTTACAGCGCGCTTGCTGTCGCCCTGGCCCTGCCCGAGGATGGCACGCTGCTGGCCTGCGATATCAGCGAGGAATACACGCGCCTTGCCCGCCCGCATTGGGAAGCGGCCGGGATTGCGCACAAGATCGATCTGCAACTGGCGCCGGCATTGGAAACGCTCGATGCCCGTTTGGCTGCGGGCGAGGCCGGCAAGTACGACTTCGCCTTTATCGATGCCGACAAAACCGGTTACGACGCCTACTACGAGCGCTGCCTGCAACTGCTGCGCACTGGCGGCCTGATCGTTATCGACAATGTCCTGTGGAGCGGCAGCGTGGCGCGCGTCGCCGAGGACGCGGACACGGCTGCGCTGCAGGCGCTGAATACCAAACTGTACCACGATGCGCGGATTGACCTCTCCATGCTGCCCATAAGCGACGGCCTTACCCTGGCGCGCAAGCGCATATAACCTAGAAACCTCAGTTGACCGCTAATCAGCTTCGATAAGTGATTGAATATATTTAGGATTATGCTATTTAAGTCGTTCACCATTTGGGTGAGAGCGCTACGGGACCGATTGCACATTTCTCCGGCCCTCTGGCGTCGTTGCTTCTCCTAGCAACATGAAGGTTGCTTCGTCGTCGCGCCTAGCCAGAGAGCCGGAAAAACGCACACTCGGCTCCGTCCAACTGAGGTTTCTAGGTTTAATTTTTCATTACCCTTGCCCCCGGTGCGTATGAATCACTGCTTCGGAAATGCCGGCCGGAACCTCGGCGTAATGCCTGAATTCCATGCTGAAAGTGGCGCGGCCCTGGGTCAGGGAGCGCAGCGCGGTCGCGTAGCCGAACATCTCGGTCAGCGGCACTTCGGCGCGGATCGTTTTGCCGGCTCCGCCAGGGATGTCGTCCATGCCCTGGATCATGCCGCGCCGCGCCGACAGGTCGCCGATCACATCCCCGGTTTTTTCTTCCGGGATCTCGACTTCGACTGCCATCATCGGCTCCAGCAGCACCGGGTTGGCCTTGCGGCAGCCGTCCTTGAATGCCATCGAAGCTGCCATCCGGTACGCGTTTTCGTTGGAGTCGACCTCATGCGAAGAGCCGAAGAATAGCGTCACCTTCACATCCACCACCGGGTAGCCGGCCAGGACGCCGGAAGGCAGCGTTTCCAGGATGCCCTTCTCGACTGCCGGAATGAACTCGCGCGGCACGCTGCCGCCTTTGACCGCATCGACGAATTCGAATCCCTTGCCGTGGGGCTGCGGTTCGATCTTCAGCACCACATGGCCGTACTGGCCGCGCCCGCCGGATTGCTTGATGAACTTGCCCTCGCTGGATTCGCAGACTTTGCGGATGGTTTCGCGAAATGCCACCTGCGGCTTGCCGACCGTGGCGGCCACGCCGAACTCGCGCCGCATCCGCTCGACCAGCACTTCCAGATGCAATTCGCCCATGCCGGAAATAATGGTCTGGCCGGATTCCTCGTCGGTGCGAACCCGGAACGACGGGTCTTCCTGCGCCAGGCGGCTCAGCGCCATGCCCATTTTTTCCTGGTCGGCCTTGGTTTTTGGTTCGACTGCCTGCGAAATCACCGGCTCCGGGAACACCATCCGTTCCAGCGTGATGACGCCGGCCGGGTCGCACAGGGTGTCGCCGGTGGTCACGTCCTTCAGGCCGACCACTGCCGCGATGTCGCCCGCATAGACTTCGCTGATTTCGGTGCGATGGTTGGCATGCATCTGCAGCACCCGGCCCACCCTTTCCTTCTTGCCCTTGAGCGGGATGTAGACGCTGTCGCCCGAGTGCATCACGCCGGAATAGACGCGGAAATAGGTCAGGTGGCCGACGAACGGATCGGTCATGATCTTGAAAGCCAGCGCCGCGAATTTTTCATCGTCGCTGGCGCGGCGTTGAATAACTTGATCGCGTTCGTCGTGGCCGGTCACCGGCGGGATGTCGCTGGGTGCCGGCAGAAAGTCGATCACCGCATCCAGCAGCGCCTGCACGCCGCGATTCTTGAAGGCGCTGCCGCACAGCATCGGCACGATTTCGCCGGCGATGGTGCGGGTGCGCAAGCCAGCCTTGATCTCCGCTTCGCTCAGCGCCACGCCGTCCAGGTATTTTTGCAGCAATTCCTCGCTGGCCTCGGCCGCCGCTTCCAGCATCTGGGCCTGCCAGTGCCTGGCGCTGGCCAGCAGTTCGGGCGGAATTTCGCGGTATTCGAATTTCACGCCTTGCGAGGCATCGTCCCAGATGATGGCCTGCATCCTGATCAGGTCGATCACCCCATGGAAATCGTCTTCGGCGCCGACCGGTATCTGCAACGGCACCGGGTTGCCTTTCAGGCGCTCGCGGATCTGCTGCCGGACCCGGAAGAAGTCGGCCCCGACCCGATCCATCTTGTTGACGAAGGCCAGGCGCGGCACCTTGTATTTATTGGCCTGGCGCCATACCGTTTCGGACTGCGGCTGGACCCCGCCGACTGCGTCGTACACCATGCAGGCGCCGTCCAGCACCCGCATTGAGCGTTCAACTTCGATCGTGAAATCGACGTGGCCCGGGGTGTCGATGATGTTGATCCGGTGCGTCGGATAATTGCCGGCCATGCCTTTCCAGAAGCAGGTGGTGGCAGCAGAGGTAATGGTAATGCCGCGTTCCTGTTCCTGCTCCATCCAGTCCATTGTGGCCAGACCTTCGTGGACTTCGCCCATCTTATGGTTGACGCCGGTGTAGAACAGGATGCGCTCGGTGATGGTGGTCTTGCCAGCGTCGATATGGGCACAGATGCCAATATTGCGATAACGCTCGATGGGAGTTTTGCGAGTCACGATAGTTTCTTTTGGAAAAGGTGTCTTACGCTGACAAGGTACGCGGGCACCGGCTGCCATGTCGCAATGCCATAGAGAATTTATATTGCCGAAGTCAGCATCTGTCAATTCGATTGGTCAACTGTTCGCGCAATATTGTTGTGATCGTGGCTGGACTGGATGGGTTGCACACACATCCATATGCGTCGCCGTTAGCGACGGCACGACGCGTAAACAAAAAAATGCCCGCGTACCTTGCGGCGCGGGCTAAATCCAATCTTTTTACGGAGTTGGAGGAGACAGGCAAACTATATCGCAATGCAGCATATGCCCCTAATTTATTATTCAAATATGTATTATTCATGAAACACATAATACGATTCAACGCGGGATGTACCGGCGCGGCAGCACGGGATCGATCGCCGTAGTATTTTTTATCGTCTTCGTCAGGATATTCAGGCGTATATGGGCACTTCGGGGGCACATTGCGAGTACACCACGCGCATTGCAGAGTTTTTCAAGCGCCAAGGCCGAATGCAATTTCAGGTTGCGGGCCTGCAACCGCAACCGGGTGCCGGCTTCGCCGGCGATGATGAAAGAGCCGATCATTGCGGGCTATTGCTGCACAGCAGCAACAAATCCTGACGCTTGCAATACTCTTTACAGCCACGGCTTCAGCCAGTCCAGCCCGGCCGAAGTGCCGGCGCGCGGCCGGTACTCGCAACCGATCCAGCCTTGATAACCGAGGCTGTCGATCAGTTCGAACAGGTAAGGATAATTGATCTCGCCGAGATCCGGCTCGTGCCGATCGGGCACACCGGCGATCTGTATATGGCCGATGCCACCAGTGCCGCACGCTTGACGCGCCATATCGCGTCGCAACTTGACTGCCAGATCGCCTTCCACGATCTGGCAGTGGTATAGATCGAACTGCACCTGCAAGTTATCGGCCGCCACCTCGGCGCAGATGGCTTGCGCCGCATCCTGTCGGTTCAGGAAAAAGCCCGGGATATCGCGGGTATTGATCGGCTCGATCACGACAGTCACGCCTTGCGCCGCCGCCAAGTGCGCCGCATACGACAGATTTTCCAGATACACCGCACGCTGGCGACCTTGGTCTTGCTGCGGCTGTATCAAACCGGCCATCACATGCAGCTTGCTGTTACCCAACACGCGCGCATATTCCAGCGCAGTGTCGATCGAACGCTTGAATTCATCCTCGCGCCCCGGCAGCGACGCCAGGCCGCGTTCGCCGTTCTCCCAGTCGCCGGGCGGCGCATTGAACAAGACTTGCTCAAGCCCGTTATCCGCCAGCAATTGGCGCAAAGTCTCGGCCTGATATTCGTATGGAAACAGGAATTCCACCGCCTTGAAGCCATCCTGCGCCGCCGCTGCAAAGCGGTCGATGAAAGCATGTTCGGTATACATCATGGTGAGATTGGCGGCAAAGCGGGGCATGGCAAATCCTTTGAGACTGAATATCCATTAATGATAACGACCCTCACCACCCCGGGCAATCCTGAACCCAGCATGAACGAGCGCTTCACCGCAGGTTCAGGCGTGATTGCGCAAAATGGTTGCACGGTCACAGATTCGACCGCTCCGCTACCTTGCAGCGGACAGCTCCTCAACTTTCAGGCTCAAACCATGAAAACAATTCTTACTGGCCTTTTGGCCATCGTCACCCTTACTTGGGGTTGGGATATTCTCTCCAGCACCGGTCCGTCCGGCGGCTCCCTTGTATGGACCATGCGTCAGGAAGGCTTGTACCTGACCGGCCTCTTTTCTATTGCGCTGATGTCACTGTCCATGATCCTGTCCACCCGGCCGGCTTGGCTGGAACGGCCGCTGGGCGGCATGGATCGCGTTTATCGTCTACACAAATGGTCGGGTATTCTCGCCATTGGTTTCGCCGCAGCACATTGGCTGATTAAGATGTCGAGCGATGTGCTCAAGACATTGATCGGCAGCGCAGGCCGCTTGCCGAAAGAGCATTACACCGGATTGTTCAACACCCTGCGCCATCTCTCCAAGGACATGGGCGAATGGGCCATTTACATAGTGCTGGCGATGCTGCTGCTCACACTCTGGAAGCGCTTCCCTTATAAATTCTGGCGCCATTTGCACCGGATCATGCCAGCCATCTATTTGGTGCTCGCCTTTCACACCGCGATGCTGGCGCCGCTTGACTACTGGCTGCAACCGGTCGGCGTACTGCTTGTGCTGTTGCTCACAGGTGGCGCAATTTCCAGCGTGCTCTCGCTCACCGGACGCATCGGGCAGCGTCGATTGGTGAGCGGAACGATTGTTTCCGTCAGCAGCAGCGCGGCCGACATCACCGAAGTATGTTGCCGCCTCGACGCAGGCTGGAAAGGCCACCGCCCCGGTCAATTTGCCTTCGTCACTTTTGATCCAAACGAGGGCGCGCATCCGTTCACCATTGCCAGCGCAAACCGGAGCGACCGCAACATTACCTTGCAGATCAAGGGACTGGGCGATTACACCCGCGGCCTGGCGCAGCGACTAACATCCGGGCAAACGGTCAAGGTCGAAGGGCCGTACGGACACTTCGACCTGTCGCGCCGCAACCCGCGTGCGCAGCAGATATGGATTGCCGGCGGCATCGGTATTACGCCGTTCTTCGCCTGGCTCGAATCCTTGCAAGGCAAGCCAGACAAAGCGCCTGTGGCCGATCTGCACTACTGCACACGCGACCGCGACACCGACAATCTGGTTGCGAAACTGGAGTCGCTGTGCGCAACCCTCCCGAGCGTGCGCCTGCACGTGCACGGCGCCCGGCAGGGCGAAGTACTGACCACCGACAACCTGAGCGCCACGCAGACCGGCGCCAAACGCACGGAGGTTTGGTTCTGCGGCCCTCAGGGGCTTGCAGACAGCATCAAAGAGGGTTTGCAAAGCACGCTGAGAAGCCGGCTCCGCTTCCACCAGGAAGCATTCGAGATGCGCTAACGTACGGCGTGCTGCGTGCAGCAGCGCATGCACTAGCATGCGCTGTCGCAACGACTCCGACGGAGTCTGTCCAAACAATTTCCGGTAGTCACTGGAAAACTGGCTGAAATGCCAAAATCCCCAATCTGCCGCAACTTCCTGCACCGTCCGACATCCGGTTAAATCTTTCCGCAGATGCCGGCGCGCACCGTTTCCGGCCTTCGCACTGCTATGGCCACGATGATTTATTGCAATCCTTTAATTTTCAGGATGTTCGTGGCCTTCCTGATACTCGGCACGGCTACTTCCTGCTGACCGGCCACCATCGCGACAATGCGATTTATGCTGCAGCGAAGCACGCTGAAAGCTAATCTGATATCTACCGGATATGCTGAGCCGGATTGCATCCAGCGCAGCCGGACGGGGAGTCTTGCCACGCAGTGCCAGCAAAGGCGACACCAGCTTGGCCGCATCTTGGCCGGAGCAATCCAGCGCACAGTTGGCCTGGGGGTATACTGCCCAAAAAAATCAAGCGCTACCGGCAGGAAACAAACAACACGATGAACGTTACAGGCAATCAAGATAGACCCACACGCGGCATTCTGATTCGGCGCAATGAAACAAGCAACGCAGTGGAAACATGCCATGCCGTTCTAAGCCGGCTCGACGGGCTGGATCTGGCGCCCCATGTGATGGTTGAAGCCGGCGGCTGCATCGACACCACGCGTAAATTCCCGCGCTGGGTTCGCCCCGGCACAACAGACCTGGTGTTGCCCGCCCAATGAAGTCAGTCATGCGGGGCAGGCAAGCGCCTATTGATGCCCTCAAGTTGATCGCCTCGCAATTGATTGTTCTACACCACTTTGCGACTTATGGACCGCTGTCCGATGCCATGAGCGAAGCCGCACCCGCATTGACCGACTGGTTTTACGAATACGCACGCATGGCGGTGCAGGTGTTTCTGGTGCTCGGCGGCTACCTGGCCGTACGGAGTTTTACCGCCACAGGGCAAATCCGCGTGAACGCACCTTGGCGCGCGATCCTCCAGCGCTACCAGCGCCTGATCCTGCCTTTCCTGGCAGCCCTGCTCCTCGCCATCGCCAGTGCGGCGCTGGCCCGTCAATGGATCAGCGACGATTTCATCCCTGACGTACCCACCTGGCGTCAAATGTTATCGCACGCGGCACTGTTGCACAGCGTGCTCGGATACGACGCGCTGTCAGCGGGGGTCTGGTATGTGGCCATCGACTTCCAGCTTTTTGCGCTCGTGACGCTGATGCTGTGGCTGGGCCGCAGCCCGCACTGGCCGCAGGCGCTGCTGCTGAGCCTGATGCTGGCGTCGCTATTCTTTTTCAATCGGGATGAGGGCTGGGACAACTGGGCACTGTACTTTTTCGGGGCCTATGGCATGGGGGCTGCCGCATTCTGGGCTGGCAATTCACGCCGTCCCGGCAGGCTGCTCGGGTTGCTGGCAGGGGTCGGGCTTCTCGCGCTGGCGCTGGATTTTCGGGGACGCATCGCGGTGGCACTGGCTGTAGCCTTGTTACTGGGGGTTCTTAAATGGCGTTACAACACGACCCCCATCCGGCTGGCCCTGCCTGCATCGCTATCGCATGCGGTTGGTGGGTTGGGACAAACTTCATACGCCCTTTTTCTGGTGCATTTTCCAGTCTTGATGATCGGTAATGCGCTGTTTATGCGGCTGGGGCTGAGTGGTACTTGGCCCGCCGTGCTGGTTTTGCTGTGCTGCTGGGTTGCCTGTCTGGGGTTGTCCGTGTTGTTTGAACACTGGATCGAAGCTCCGCTATCCCATCTGGGCCATCACCATCAGCGGCGTGCCTGAAAAAATATACTAGATATGTGTATTTTTTATAAAGCAAGTAATTATATGCGTAATAATCGGTGTTTTTAACGATACTCCAACTAATAATAAAAAAACGTAATTATTCAGTCTGCTATAAGAGACTTCTAAACTGAAGTACTTTCTGGAGCGGCTTTAGCCGCGATCAGGCGCAAGCAATCGCGGCTAAAGCCGCTCCAAAGAACCGCACTACTTCGCTCTTAATTGTTACTCCGGCTGAACACACTTACAAGGCCGAACGAGTCGGCATCAGGTTGGCGCTGCGCTCCACGCCAACCTAAGTTGGTATCTGTAAAAAATAGGTTATGGGTTTGACCGCACATTATTTAGTCAATGCAGGTGTCGATGGTGCGCGTCCGGAAAGTGGCCATGCGTGTGCGCGAGCGCGTCGTGCCGATGCGGATGACTGTGCCTGGTGCCGGGCGCGACGATGTGATCATGGTCATGCAGATGGTGCGCGTCATGGAGATGCGGATGGTCGTGCTCGATTTTTTCATGCGTATGCTGGTGCGCATGACGCTCGGTCAGATGCAGCCATATGCCCACCGCCATGCATGCGCCGGCAACCAGTAATGGCAGCGTTATCGGTTCTCCCATCCACAAGGCAAGCACGGCGCCGAAGAATGGCGCAACCGAGAAATACGCTCCGGTGCGCGCGGTGCCCAGGTGCCGCAGCCCAACCACAAACAGCGCCAGACTGATTCCATACGCCAGAAAACCCACCAGCAGCGCTTGCCCAATAATCAGCGGCCCCGGCATTGCCGCACCCAGCATCAAAGCCAGAGTCAGATTGACGCAGCCGGACACCAAGCCTTTCACTGATGCAATCCATGACGCATCGGCGAGCGACACCTTGCGCGTCAAATTGTTATCGATACTCCAGGCCAAGCACGCACCCAGGATAGCCAGCGCCGGCATCATCCCGGCGAAACTGAAATCCCCCGGCCAGCTGAGAATGGCCGCGCCCAGCACGATGGCGAGCATGCCGAGCGCGATGCGCCGGTCGAAATTTTCTCTGAACACAAACCATGCCAGCAGCGCCGTAAACACGCCTTCGGCATTCAACAAAAGAGATGCGCCGGAGGCTGGCATCCCGGTCAGGCCAATCATCAACAACACGGGCGCAATTATGCCGCCAAAAATAATAGCGCCGGCAAACCAGGCGCGCTCATTGCTGGGAAGGCGCACCGCCGGCGCATGGATCAGAAAACGATACAGCGCAAGGCCAACGCCGGAACCCAAATATAGCAACCCGGCCAGCATCCAGGGAGTAACGCCTGCCAGCAGCGACTTTGCCAGCGGCGTTCCCGCGCCAAACAACAAAGCTGCGCCTAACGCTGCCGCCACGCCCGGTTGCAACAAGCCTTTTTTCCAGCGCATTTTTTTACCTTTGGTTAATCACAGTGGCCACATATTGGGACGTATTTTGCAGGTTGCGCTAAAGCTTAATCAGATCAACATCGCAGCCTAACATTATGCGCAGAATGTTGGACTTCATTACATTCAGCACCAACCTATGATATTCCGGCAGGTCTAATTCTTCAGCATGCAAAAACGGGGAGAGGGCTGATAGCGAATCCAAAACCAGGCCGGAAAGCGCCGTACGCGGGAATCTACGCATGAATTGTTACAAATCAAATCTGCAAAATTTCTTTATGTAAATATTGACTTACGAGATTTTACGAAATTTTTTCGGCTCTCAAGCCGCATCAGTTGTCAGCGTATGCCAAGTCTCTAAATCCCTCTCTGCAACGACCTGCATTGGGAGCTGCGCCAACCAGCATTCAACGGCTTTTTCGGTTGAAATTAACTGTAATTATCCACAGAAATGCCAAAATTCATCATGCCATCATCAATATCTGAATCCGCGTCTATTTATTGCGCTGCAAGGTCAGCAGCACATTTTGCATCGTCGAAAATGCCTGCCCCAGCCCGCCGCGGATTCCCGAGCGTTAGCGTTAGTTCAAGCAGGCGCAGGCGGCCCGCTTGAACGCATCTCCAACGTCACCCGAGGTCACGACCACATTGGCGGCAGAAGTCAGTGTCGCAAGACAAAAGATCGGCGCCATGCAACAAAGCCTATCCAAAGCGAACATGGCGATTCTGGCCACGGACGCCCATGGCATCATCACCGAATCCAAGCGTAGCGCCTGCCTGATGTTCGGCTACAGCGAGGAAGAACTGCTCGGTCTGTCGGTGCACCTGCTGCTGCCGCCCCATTTCCGTCAACGGTATGCCGAATTATTAAAACGGTTTGTCGATGGCGAGGAAACCGAGCGTCGCATGTCTGGGCGCAATGAGGTAACCGGATATCGCAAGGATGGCAGTTTTTTTCCGCTTGAGGCCTCCATCACCAAGTTCCACAATAACCACGGATGGATGCTGATTGTTACCCTGCGCGACATCACCGAGCGCAAGAAAGTGGAGGAAGAACTGACGTGGCGGGCAACCCATGACGCGCTGACTCGTCTGCCCAACCGTGCTCTGATCCGCGAAAGAATCGTCACTGCCTTGCAGCGATCGCGACGCAATGGATTGAGCGTGGCATTGTTGTTCGTAGACATCGATTGGTTCAAGACGATCAACGACACCCACGGCCATGAAGCCGGTGACATGCTGCTCAAGACTGTGGCGAGCCGACTGATCGAGCAGGTGCGGCCGGGCGACACCGTGGCGCGCCTGGCCGGGGACGAGTTTGTTGTTCTGTGCAATCAGGTGGAACAACCGGCCACTCTGTCCGTCCTGGCGGAGCGGATCAATAATGCCCTGCGCCAACCATACGATTTCGCGGGCCTGCCGTTGTTTGTGACGGCCAGCGTGGGTATCGCTATCGGCAACGGCAGCACGCACTGCGCTGACGACATGCTGCATTATGCCGATACGGCGATGTATGCGGTGAAGGAAAAGGGCCGTGATGGCTGGCAGTTTTTCAGCGAGAGTCTTCACGAACAGGCAAAGCAGCGGATGGTCATTACCAATGGTCTGCGCATGGCGATTGAACGTGACGAGTTGTCGCCCCGCTTTCAACCCATCGTTGCGGCAGAGAGTGGCCGTATTGTCGGCGCAGAACTGCTGCTGCGCTGGAACTCGTCCGAGGGCGAGGTCTCCCCGGAGGTTTTCATCCCGATTGCAGAGATGACGGGCGTTATCGTGCCAATCGGCGCCTGGGTATTTCACCAGGCCTGCCAGGCCGAAGCCGACTGGCGCCATCGCTGGGGTAGAAATGCCCCTTACGTCTCGGTGAATGTCTCGGCGCGGCAGTTGAATGAAGAATCGTTGGCCGAAGATTTTACAACCATGCTGCGCGCGACCGGGGCCGACCCGACGCGCCTGGTGCTGGAAATCACTGAAACCTCGCTGATGGCGGATGTTGAAACCAGTCTGCGCATATTGCGTCGCTTGACCGATCTCGGTCTGCGGGTGGCCGTAGACGATTTCGGCACTGGCTATTCCTCGCTGGCACAGTTGACACGGCTGCCAGTCGACGTGCTGAAGATTGACCGGACCTTCGTCGATGGCATCAACAAGAGCCCCGAGAACCGCACCGTTATTCGTGCCGTGATCGGCCTCGGCCGCGCGCTCGGGCTGAAACTGGTAGCGGAAGGGGTCGA
This sequence comes from Gelidimonas diazotrophica, assembly GCF_055694025.1. Classification (NCBI taxonomy): domain Bacteria; kingdom Pseudomonadati; phylum Pseudomonadota; class Betaproteobacteria; order Burkholderiales; family Oxalobacteraceae; genus Gelidimonas; species Gelidimonas diazotrophica. The sequence continues at coordinate 955,789 of NZ_CM146349.1, read as the reverse complement.
GAACAATGCCCAGCAGATCGAACTCTGCGCCTATGGTTGCGACTTCATCCAGGGCTACCATTTTCACCGTCCACTAGAGGAAAAGACTTTTATCGAGACCGTGGAGCGTGAAATCCGGGACGGCTCGCCGGGCGCTGCGACTTCCCTCCACTTCCTGATCTATGTCAGCCAAGCTGTGGAGCCGATGGCCGGACAGACACTCGATGCTCTGCTGAAACAGTCCCAGGCTTCCAATCGTTCGGTGGGCGTCACCGGCTGCCTGATCTATCAGGACGGCTACTTCATGCAAATGCTGGAAGGCAAGCGGGAAGTCTTGTTCGCCCTGCTGGACAAGATCAAGGGCGATCCTCGCCACTGCGATGTGCGCCTGGTCATTGAAGGTCGGGCCAAGCACCGCGTTTTCGTGGACTGGAGCATGGCGTTACGCGATCTCACACCAAGGCCGGATGAACCCGAATTCAACGAATGGCAACACCGCACCATTAGTTTCCTTGAACTCGCTGAAGATGCACGGACCTGCTACACCTATATCACCGCCAGCAGGAATGCTGGCAGTACGTACGGATAATCGGATACCGAGTAATTATTCAGTCCACTATGAACAATCCTTTTCCCTGCCAGATGGCGAGAGTCGGAGCGTTCGTAGGGGTGGGTTCCAAACCCGCCCTTGCACTTTGACGGCAAAAGGGCGGGTTTGGAACCCGCCCCTACGAGAGAATGGTTAAAACCGTGATGCTCCATATAGATTCCTGATGGACACAGACACGTTAATCACTGACGTTACGTACAAAAAATGCAGTCCACGAAAGACACGAAAAACCTTCTCTACCGAAGTAGAAAGGATGGTGTGTTGCATTCTTTCGTGCTTTTCGTGTCTTTCGTGGACAATGCTTTTCGCCTCCATCGACTGTGGACTGGGCGCCAACTTTCTGCCGCATGAACTATGCCCGGAGCTACTGCCGATGCAGCATTCCTTGTTGAAAGTGTATTGATGATGGACTACATTGAACATGTGATATTGAAAATTCCAGTCGAGCATTGACCGGTTTCAATAATTGCAAAACTCAATATAAATTTTGACCGTATAAATTTTAAATAGCTGGGGTTAAATAACTACGGGCATGGCTGGATCGCGTTTTCTGTGCCACTGTTTCCTTGGCTAGGGAGGTAATCATGAGACGGGTTGTTGTGGGTGCATCGATCATGCTGTCGATTTTGACGATGCATGGAGTCCGTGCTGCGGACTTGAAAATCGACCAGCAGAAAAAAACCGGCAATAGCCAGGGTGCCGAGAAGAGCCAAAAACTCATGATCCGGGTCATGGATGGCGATTGGGGCGATGCAAAACCGCAGGAAATCGAAACCTTGCTGTATGCGATCGCGGACCAACTGCTGATACATTTTCCAGATCGGCAACTGGGTCCGATCGTCGTCTCGCCCACCACCCAAGGCCCTATTGTGTTGTATCAAAAGGGGCCGGCAAACGAATACCAGGTTCATTTGGCTGCCAAGGGCAAGCATTGGGCAGAGTTCGTCTATGAGTTTTCCCACGAGCTATTTCATATCCTCGCCAACTACGAGAATCACGCGCCACCCAATATTGCACCCCACCTGTGGTTTGAGGAAACCCTGTGCGAAGCCGTCTCGTTGTATACCTTGAGACGACTGTCCGCGACTTGGGAGCAGTCGCTGCCGCGCGCGGAATGGGCTTCATACGCACCGACTTTAGACCGGTTTATGGGACGGGTGCTAAACGACCCGCGTCGCCAGCTTCCTGCCAACACATCGCTGGCGCAATGGTTCCGGGAAAATGGGCCGCTGCTGCTTGAAAACCCTTATCTGCGCGGCAAGAATGAGTTAGTCGCCAATCTGTTCCTGCCTATCCTCGAACATACCCAGGACTGGCAGGCGGTCGGTTTCCTCAATCCCAGCGCGCCACAGGAAAAAATGGGATTTTATGATCACCTTGCCAGTTGGCACAGCAGGACTCCCCCGGAGCACCAGGAATTCACCCGACTTGCCATGCGAATGTTTCATTTCGACGCACCCGAGACCGGTGAGCACAAATTCGTCAAGGTTGAGTCGCAACCGCTGGTATTGGTGCAACCCGGCGCAGCGGGTTCCAGCCAAACACCTGCAATCCCTGGCGTTTAATATCAGTATTAAACCGGTTTAATACAGCACTAATTTAATACTGATTAAAGCTTGCATTGCACATTTTACGAACTAGAATCCAATTAAGATTCATTCACGCGACAGCTTAAAATCTATTTGATGATTGAAAAGTTGGTTCGGATTCTTGAAAATGGTCTTGATTTTATTTCGTTAAAAAAGATGTTTGAAGGATGGTTTGCAACGAGAGTAAGTGGTTTCATGATTGCAAGCGTGGGGGTGGCTTTTTTATGAATGATGAGGTGCATAAGACACACCTCTGAGAGAGCCGCCAGACAAGGTGTCATTTTTACTGGTTGGAGGCTATATGAAAACCAGATTATTAATTGCTGTGGTGATTGCGTTATCTGCAGTCGCTACCGTCGGTTCAACTTTCGCAGATGAACCTTCTGAAGGGCCGATCGCAGTATCGACCAAATCCCGTGCGGAAGTGCGCGCTGAGTTGGATCAAGCCCGTGCCGCTGGTTTGTTGATGCAGAGCGAACGCGGTGACAACTTGAATGAATGGGCGGGCGCACACGGTGTCGCTGGTTCACGCTATTCCGGTCGCACACGCGAAGAGGTAAAAGCTGAAACGATTGAGTATATGAAAAACTTTAAGCCAACTTTCGACGAGATGTACGGCAGGTGAAAGGGTTTATTTTGAACGCACGGAAGCAATGAATGCACGAGGATGTGTAATGAACGGTGAATAACCGTACGACTGTAAATCTGCTTTACAGTAACAATTAAACTCCCGCGAGATGGTCCAGTTCTGGTCATCACGCGGGAGTTTTTTTATCTGCATTTCATCGCGTATTGCTATTGGTGAAACCGCTGCATTGCGTGCGTTACGATGTGTATTTATCTGTTTTACGGTGAAGAAAACGACACGGCGGCCGGCATCGGGCGCGTGCGGCATTGACCGTCGACCAGAAGTTGCGGACCAAGGCGGTGTCAGGTTTTACCAAAATAAGATCGTAACTGCGGTTTCTTTGATCAGCGTCTATAACACCGTCAATTTGGCGCCGGGAGGGTCTTGCGGGCGGGGGTTTTTCAACTATAAATAAAAGTGCGGCCTAGTCCGCATTTGTATCCGTCCGGGCGGACTCGGAACTATGCGCTACCCCGAGCTTTGCCATCATTTACTTGATGAGGAGGTTGAAATGACACGTAAATATATTGATTGCCGGGAATTTCCGAGTGACATGAATTGCACGGTAGCGTTGTCTGCCGACACAGACAAAGAGTTGCTGGATGCCGCAGTACAACATGCGGTGTCGGTCCACCAGCATCAGGACACGCCGGAATTGCGCACGCAGCTACAACAATTGTTCAAGGAAGGCACGCCGCCTGTCGAGGCTCCGGGCAAGCAACAGGCTTGATGCGCTTTGTGCAAGGGCCACCATGCCGGAAGTAACCGGCCCGATTAGTTTTAAGCACACACAGTTCGGTGGCCCATGTGGAGCACAACCAGGCCAGCTTGGTGGCGTAGCAATACACTGGGTAATGAAAGTAAAGGAGCAGCACCATGGGCTATCAATGGCAAGTGGCGGGAAGCTATTTTGAGGCCTGCAATTGTACGGTGGCATGCCCTTGCGTATTTACCAGCCCGCCAACCGAAGGCGATTGCACCGCACTGCTGGCCTGGCATATCGAGAGCGGAGCCTATGCGGATGTGCCGCTGGATGGCCTGAACGTGGCTTTGGCCGCGTATGCCCCAGGCCACATGCTGGATGGGAAATGGCAGGTTGCACTATATCTGGATGAACGCGCCAGCGCACCCCAGCAGGACGCTCTGGGGAAAATTTTCAGCGGCCAGGCCGGCGGCCATCTGGCAGCCCTGGTGCCGTTGATCGGCGAGGTGCTGGGCGTCAAGAGCGTGCCGATTGAATACAAGGCCGAAGGGCGTGGGCGCAGCATGCGCATTCCCGCTGTGGCAGCGCTGGAAATAGAGGCGCTGGCAGGACAGGCTGGCGCTGAAGTCACGATCAGCAATCACCCTTTTACTGCGGTTCCGTGTTATCCCGCCGTGGTGGCAAAATCAAAAACTGCGCACTATCAGGACTACGGACTCAGGCTGGATGTATCGGAAAAGAATGGTTTTTATTCGCCGTTCGCTTACCAGGCGGGCTGAACGCAGATGGCGACGATAACCCCGTTTGACGCGGTGCAGGCGCGCCTGCCCGGTTCGCAGAGCGCAGGGGTATTGATCGGTTTGGGCGTACTGGCCGCCTTGGCGTGGACTTACCTGTTCTATCAGGACTGGAGCATGAGCCAGATGGATGCGGCGGCAATGACTGAGCCTGCCACTGGCGTGTGGGATGCGCAAGAATTGTTGCTGCTGTTCGCGATGTGGGGCGTAATGATGGCGGCGATGATGTTGCCTTCGGTGACGCCGATGGTGTTGTTGTTTGCGGCGGTGAGCCGGAAGCTGGCCGAGAACAAGTCCCGGGAAAATCGCGCCCGGGAGCAACCCTTGCTCAGGACCGGGATTTTCCTGTCAGGCTATCTGGCGGTATGGATCGGTTTCAGCCTGCTGGCCACGCTGGGCCAGTGGGGCTTGCATACGGCTACCCTGCTGACCGAGATGATGGTCACGACCAGTTCGCTGGTGGGCGGCTTGGTGCTGCTGGCTGCCGGGATTTACCAGTGGACTCCGCTCAAGCAGACTTGCCTCGCGCATTGCCGCTCTCCGCTCGCCTACCTGATGACAGAATGGCGCAGCGGTGCCTGGGGCGCGTTGCGCATGGGCTTCACGCACGGCGCTTATTGCACCGGCTGCTGCTGGCTGCTGATGGCGCTGCTGTTTGTGGTCGGCGTGATGAATTTGTGGTGGATTATCGCGCTCAGTGTGTTCGTGCTGGCCGAAAAAGTGTTGCGCATAGGCGTGTGGCTGGCACGCAGCAGTGGGCTGTTGCTGATTGCCTGGGGTAGCTGGATGCTGCTCGGGGGAGTTCTGTGATGCTGCCCGCGCATTTCTGGCGAAATCTGACGATGAAATATACTATTGCGTGTATTTTTCACAAGCATTATTTTACATGCGGCTAACGCATTCTTTTCGATGATACTCCGTCATTATTCAAGCGATTATGGCGATGCACTCAATTATGCTGGTTATCCCGCAGGCATAGGCAGCTACCATCGCGAGAGAGCGTAATCAAGAGTTAAGGACTTACGCAATATTAAGTAGTGCGGGCTTGATGGGATCGCCGGCCTCCCCCTTTAAAGCGGAGGAGAAAACCATGCCACTCTATGGACTGAATCGCTACCAAAAATTAACGTTTAATTTGCGGGTCCGGTAGCACCACATTCACATCCAGCACTTCCAAATTGCCCTTGCGGTCGAGCGAAATCATGATGTCTTCCGCATTCACTTTGGTGTATTTGGAAATGACTTCGATCAACTCCTTGTGCAGCGCCGGCAGAAAGTCGTAGCCATCGCGGCCGCTGCGTTCGCGGGCGATGATGATTTGCAGCCGTTCCTTGGCGGCAGACGCGCTTTTAGGCTTGTCCTTGAACAAGAATGAGAGCAGTGCCATATCACTTGCCTCCAAACATGCGTTTGAATATTCCCGGCTTTGCGTAAGTCGTGAAGCGTAGCGGCACTTCCTCACCCAGAAAACGCGACACCAGGTCTTCATAGGCTTCGGAGACGTCGCTGCCTTTGAGGTGAATCGCCGGATTGCCCTGGTTCGATGCATGCAGCACCGATTCCGATTCCGGGATGATGCCGACCAACGGAATGCGCAGAATTTCCTGCACATCCGAGTACGACAGCATTTCGCCGGCTTCGACCCGCTTGGGAGAATAGCGCGTGATCAGCAAATGTTCCTTGACCGGCTCGCCGCCATTCAGTGCGCGGCGCGATTTGGCCTGGATGATGCCCAGAATCCGGTCGGAATCGCGCACCGACGATACTTCGGGATTGGTCACCACAATGGCTTCATCGGCAAAGGTCAGCGCCATCAGCGCGCCGTGCTCGATACCGGCTGGCGAATCGCAGATGATGTAATCAAAGCCCATTTTAACCAGATCCTGCAGCACCCTTTCGACCCCATCTTCCGACAGCGCATCCTTGTCGCGCGTCTGGGAAGCGGGCAGGATAAACAGGTTGTCGCAATGTTTATCCTTGATCAGAGCCTGGTTCAGCGTTGCTTCTTCCTTGATGACATTGATCAGGTCATACACCACGCGCCGCTCGCAGCCCATGATCAAGTCGAGGTTGCGCAGGCCGACGTCGAAATCCAGCACCGCAGTCTTGTGACCGCGCATGGCCAGACCGGTAGAAAAACTGGCGCTGGAGGTAGTCTTGCCGACACCGCCTTTGCCGGAGGTCACAACAATGATTTTTGCCACAAAAAAACTCCTTCAGAATACGAAATAGGGAATGCAGATCAGGAACGCGGCGCAGGATTGAGCGAGACGATCTCGATCCTGTCACCGATCAGACGGACTTGCGCAGGCTGCGGCGTCTTGTCTTGGGGAAAGCCGTCTTCAAAAGTGCGATACATGCCGGCAATCGACACCAGCTCGGGTTCCATCACCATGGCGAAAATCCTGGCATCGGCATTGCCGCTGGCGCCGGCCAGCGCGCGGCCGCGCAACGGCGCATAAATATGGATGCTGCCATCGGCAATCACTTCGGCGCCGTTATTGACCGCCGCGGTGATGATCAGATCAACACCGCGCGCATAAATGCGCTGTCCGGCGCGCACCGGCGTATCGATGATCATCGCCGCTGCAGCCGCCACCACCGATGCTGCCTGCATAATCATAGCTGGCGCTGCGGCCACACTTTCTTCAGCGCGCGGTCTGGTCACCACGTCAATGCTCAAGCCATATGCCTTGATCTGGGCGTGCAATTCGGCCGGGGCATTGCGCACCGCCATCGGATTCAGGTGATGCGATTTAAGCAAGTCTATCAGGGCCGGCCAATCGATCGCCGCGCCAGTCAGATCGAGTGTGCCGACGTCAATCACGGCAAATTCATCATCAAAAAAATCCGGCGCACCGCCGGTCATTTCAAGCAGTGCCGCCTGCAGCAGCGGCAACTCTGCAACATGCAGGATGACGGAGACCGCGACCACGGTGGATATCTTGATTTCAATCGGCTTTTTGCTTTTGCTATTTTGCATAAAAACGAAAATGTTATTACTATTTATTACTACTAAAGCAATAAATTCCCATGGACATCGGACCATGAACATTCATCACAATACACAGGGAATTTTATCGACAAATACGAAGCGTGTTTCCAGCGCTGCGATTGAAGACAATATAACGATGAAACCCCGCTTTGGATAGGTTGATGACCGTAAAAGCAGCTAATTTGCCGGCTTAATGGGCAACATGCTGGTTAACATGACGGGTAGCATGCAAGCGTGTTGTTTTTTCAAACTTGGAAGCAACAACATACTCCCATATATGCATGCCAATTCCCGCATATATTTATTGATAAATATCAACATACTCCTTTATTTATCGCTGCATTGATTCCCACACCTTCTGCAGCCGCTTGGCCGATACCGGCATCGGCGTGCGCAATTCCTGGGCGTACAGCGAGACCCGCAACTCCTCCAACAGCCAGCGGAATTCGATCATTTTCGGATCGTCGTGTCGGTCTTTCAACGCGCGCTGCCAGGGTGTTGCAACGGCAGCCCATTCCGCCATCAGCTTGATGTCGCGTGCCGGATCGGCGCGCAACTTGTCCAGCCGGACATTGATGGCCTTGAGGTAGCGTGGAAAATGCGCCAGTTGCGCGTACGCGTTATCCGCCAGAAAACGTTTGCCGATCAAGGCTTGCAATTGCGATTGCATGTCGGCTGCCGCCCCCGCGTGGGCTTTGGCGCCTTGCAGCTTCTTCGGCAAGCCGTGGAATTCGGTCAATATCTGACTGAGCAGGCGCGCGATTTCGTTGGCCAGCAAGCCCAAGCGGGTCTTGCCCTGATCGCGCCGCTGGTCGAATGCGGCGGCATCGGTCGGCAACGGTTCCTGCAGGCAAGCGATATCGAGCGCGGTATGGATGATCTGATCGCGCAATTCTTCCTGGGTGCCGAGCGCCATGAATTGCATGCCCATTTGCTGCATTCCGGGAATGTTTTTCTCCAGATACTTGACTTGTTCCTTCAACTGCAAGGCGAACAGGCGGCGCAAACCGATGCGGTGGGTGCGCTGCGCAACGGCAGGATCGTCGAACACTTCCAGCGTGCAATAGGTTTTTTGATCCACCAGAGCAGGAAAGCCGATCAGCGTTTGCTTGCCTTGTTGCACTTCCAACAGTTCCGGCAGCGCGCCGAACGACCAACTGGTCAGGCTTTCCTGCTGGGACGCATTGCTGGCTTTGCCGACAATTGTGGTAGTGGCGGTGGCAGTTCCAGTGGCCGCTTTATTGCTATCGCCGCGCCCCGCAATGTACGCAATATTCGCAACATTCGGTACGCCATCGCCCGATGCAGTCACTGCCTGCACTGCCATTTTTTGAAAACTCTCCCGTGCCTGACCGCCGAACTCGGCGCGCAAGGCGGCCAGATTGCGGCCCATTTCCAACTGCCGGCCATGCTCGTCGATGACCTTGATGTTCATGGTGTGATGGGTTGGCAGGGTTTCCTGCTTGAAATCGGTAGTCAGCGGCACCAGACCGACTTGCTCGCGGATGTCAGCGATCAGCGCATCGAGCAGATTGCCTTTGCCGAATTCGGCTCGTTCGCAAAAATCTGCCGCATAACTCGGCAGCGGCACGCAATGGCGGCGCAGTTTTTGCGGCAACGATTTCAGCAGCAGATGGATTTTCTCCTTCAGCATGCCGGGCACCAGCCAGTCGCAACGGTCGGCGCTGATCTGATTCAGCGCATACAGCGGCACGGCCATGGTGACGCCGTCGCGTGGGCTGCCGGGCTCGAAATGATAGGTCAGCAACATTTCTGCACCGGCCACAATCAGCTTTTTCGGGAACAAGTCGGTGGTGATGCCGGCCGCCTCGTGTCGCATCAGATCGTCGCGATTCAGGTACAGCAGTTTGGGATTCTGTGCGGTGGCGTCCTTGTGCCACTTTTCGAACGTGATGCCGTTGCACACGTCAGCCGGAATAATTTGGTCGTAGAAGGCGGCGATCAGCGCTTCATCGACCAGCACATCAACCCGGCGCGACTTGTGTTCCAAATTCTCAATTTCTCGCACCAGCTTGTGGTTGAAAGCGAAAAACGGTGCGCGGGTGTCGAATTCGCCGTCAACCAGCGCGTCGCGGATGAAGATTTCGCGTGCTTCCTTGGGATTGATCAGCGCGTAATTGATGCGGCGCTGGCTATACACCACCAGCCCGTACAAAGTGGCGCGTTCGGAAGCGGAAACTTGCGCCGAACGCTTTTCCCAGCGCGGTTCGCCCCAGGATTTCTTCAGCAGATGGCTGCCCACGCGCTCCAGCCATTCCGGCTGAAGCTGCGCGATGCAGCGTGCATACAGCCGCGTGGTATCGACCAGTTCGGCCGCCATCACCCAGCGTCCCGGTTTCTTGAGCAGGCTGGAACCGGGCCAGATATGGAACTTGATGCCGCGTGCGCCCAGGAAATGGGGCTCGTCTTCGGCCTTGAAGCCGACGTTGCCGAGCAAGCCGGTCAGCAGCGCGCTGTGCAGATTCTCATAAGTAGCCGGCGCTTCGTTCAGACGCCAGCCCTGCTCGCGCACGATAGTCAGCAGTTGGGTGTGGACGTCGCGCCATTCGCGCAGCCGCATTTGCGACAGGAAATTGGCGCGGCAATTGTCTTGCAACTGGCGGTTGGTTTTCTTGTGCTCAATCGCGTCTTCGAACCATTTCCAGATTTTCAGATAACTCTGGAATTCCGATTTCTCATCGGCAAATTTCTTGTGCGCAGCATCGGCGGCGGCTTGCGCTTCCATCGGCCGGTCGCGCGGGTCTTGCACCGACAAGGCCGACGCGATGATCAACACTTCGGTCAGGCAGACATTTTCCAGCGCGGCCAGGATCATGCGTCCGACACGCGGATCGAGCGGCAGTTTTGCCAGCTTATTACCTAGCGGCGTCAGGGCATTGTTGTCATCAACCGCGCCCAACTCCTGCAGCAATTGATAACCGTCGGCAATCGCCCGCCCCGGCGGCGGCTCGATAAAGGGAAAGGTTTCGACATCGGCCAGATGCAGCGACTTCATGCGCAGAATGACCGCGGCCAGCGACGAGCGCAGAATTTCCGGCTCGGTGAACTTCGGCCGCAGCAAATAATCCTGCTCTTCATACAGACGAATGCACACGCCGGCGGCAACCCGGCCGCAACGCCCGGCGCGCTGATTAGCCGCCGATTGCGCAATCGGCTCGATCTGCAATTGCTCGACTTTGTTGCGATAGCTGTATCGCTTCACCCGCGCCAGACCAGCATCCACCACGTAGCGAATGCCGGGCACGGTCAGCGAAGTTTCAGCCACATTGGTGGCCAGCACGATGCGACGTCCATTCGACGTCTTGAAGACGCGCTCCTGCTCCTGCGCCGACAGACGCGCAAACAGCGGCAAAATCTCAGGTTGATGCAAACCCGGCGACAGATGATGCTTGCGCAACGCTTCGGCGGTGTCGCGGATTTCGCGCTCGCCGGGCAAAAACACCAGCACGTCGCCGGAACCGATGCGGCACAGTTCATCGACTGCATCGGTAATCGCCACCATCAAATCGCGATCCTTATCCTTGGCGTCGGCTTGCACCGGGCGATAACGCAGTTCGACCGGATACAACCGGCCCGAAACTTCGATCACCGGCGCAGGTTTTTCTTCGGTCCCGAAATGGCGCGCGAAACGGTTGGCATCGATGGTGGCGGAAGTGATGATCACTTTCAAATCTGGCCGCCGTGGCAACAATTGCTTCAGATAACCCAGCAGAAAATCGATGTTCAGGCTGCGTTCGTGCGCTTCATCGATGATGATGGTGTCGTATTGTTTCAGCAGCGGATCGGTCTGGGTTTCGGCCAGCAAGATCCCGTCCGTCATCAGCTTGACCGATGCGCCGCGGGTCAGCGTATCGGCAAAACGCACCTTGAAACCGACATGTTCGCCCAAGGGTGAGCCGATTTCTTGCGCGATGCGCTTGGCGGTGGAAGACGCGGCAATCCGGCGCGGCTGGGTGTGGCCGATCAAGCCCAGCTGCCCTCGGCCCAGCTCCAGGCAAATTTTCGGCAATTGCGTGGTCTTGCCGGAGCCGGTTTCGCCGCAAACGATGATGACCTGATGCGCTTGCAGGGCTGCGGCAATGTCGGCACGCATGCCGGACACCGGCAATTCTTCCGGGAAAGTAATCGGTGGCAGCGGATTGCGAAATGGGATTACCAAAGGTTTTGGCTGCGAACGGCGGGGATTTAACATTGATTTTAAGAGACACAGGCACGAAATAGAGCGTGCCGAATTATAATGCGCCCATGGAAAATTCACTTCAATTCGTCCAGTGGCTACGTTCTGTCGCTCCCTACATTCATGCGTTTCGTGGCAAGACCTTTGTGGTCGCCTTCCCGGGCGAGCTGGTCAAGGCTGGCGCGCTGCCGGTGCTGGCGCAGGATTTGTCGCTACTGCATGCGCTCGGCATCAAAATCGTGATCGTGCACGGCTCGCGCCCGCAAGTGGCGGAACAGTTGGCGCTGCGCAATGTCGAGGGCTTTTTTCACAACGGTGTGCGCATCACCGACACGGCCGCGCTGGAATGTGCGAAAGAAGCCGCAGGCGAATTGCGGCTCGACATCGAAGCCGCATTTAGCCAGGGTTTGCCGAATACGCCGATGGCGCACGCTGCGATCACCATCATTTCGGGCAATTTCGTCACCGCGCGCCCACTCGGCATCGTCGATGGAATCGACTTGCAACTGACCGGACAAACCCGCAAGATTGCTTACGAAACTATCGACCAAATCCTCAATGCCGGCAGTCTGGTACTGTTGTCGCCGCTGGGTTTTTCGCCCACCGGCGAAGCGTTCAACCTGACGATGGAAGATGTTGCCGTTGCCGCCGCCATCGCGTTGCGGGCCGAAAAGCTGATTTTCATTACCGAAACACCGATGATGCTGGACAGTGCCGGAGTCGCAATACGCGAATTGTCCTCGGCCCAGGCCGATTCCGTACTCAACGCCGGATATTTGCACGACGATACCGCGTTTTATTTAAAAAACTGCGTCAGCGCCTCCCGAAGCGGCATTCCACGTGTCCATATAGTGCCGTTCGAGCTGGACGGCTCGGCCCTGCTGGAATTGTTTACGCATGACGGCGTGGGCACCATGATCAGTTATGAAAACCTGGAAAGCCTGCGCGAAGCGACGATTGAAGACGTCGGCGGCATCCTGAAGTTGATCGAGCCGCTGGAAGCCGACGGCACCCTGGTCAAACGAGGACGCGAACTGCTCGAACGCGAAATCGATTATTTCTCGGTGATCGAACACGATGGCGTGATTTTCGGTTGCGCGGCGCTGTATCCATTCCATTCGGAAAAAATGGCAGAAATGGCGTGCCTGACAGTCAATCCGGACGTTCAAGCCCAGGGCGACGGCGAACGCCTTCTTAAACACATGGAAAAACGCGCGCGCTTGGCCGGCTTCAGCAAACTGTTTGTGCTCACCACGCGCACCGCGCACTGGTTCCTGAAACGCGGCTTTATCCGGGCCAGCGTCGATGCACTGCCAAAAGACCGGCAACACATGTATAACTGGCAGCGCAAATCGCTGGTTTTGATTAAGAATCTCTAACGGCCAAGGCCACCCTCTCCCCCAACCCCTCTCCCGCAAGCGGGAGAGGGGAGCTAAATGAGCCGCTACGCGACTTCTGTTAAACAACGCCATTCACACCAGAATGGCACCCAAGGAGAACACAATGGCACGCATGATTCACTGCATCAAACTGAACAAGGAAGCCGAAGGACTCGATTTTCCACCGTATCCGGGCGAACTCGGTAAAAAGATTTACGAAAACGTATCGAAAGAATCCTGGGCCGGCTGGCTCAAGCACCAGACCATGCTGGTCAACGAAAACCGCCTGAACCTGGCCGATTTGCGGGCCCGTAAATATCTGGCCACGCAGATGGAAAAATATTTCTTTGGCGAAGGTGCCGATGCAGCGGCCGGATATGTACCGCCGACGGAGTAAAAATTACCGCTTCGCAATAAAAATAGCCCGCTGATTTGCACCAGCGGGCTATTTTTATGTGTGCGGACTGGTTACCGGATTACGCCAACAAATCTGCAATCGACAAGTTGTTGTAATCCTCGACCAGCCAGTTGCGACCGGCGTTCAGGTTGCATTCCAGCTCGGCCATGCGTTTCTGCTCGACTTTTTCCAGCAGTGCGATGCCGACATTTTCCAATGGGTAAAACTCGACCGGCCAGCCATGCTCGCAAGCCTTGGCCAGCGCCAGATGCACCGCCCGGTATTTCCCTTTGCCGAGCGTGGCTTTGCGCGGCTTCGCGGCAAAAATTTTCTTGACGTCCTTGACGTATTCCTGCAATCCCTTCGCGCCTTGTTTGGTTTGCCCGATATAGCTATATTGCGTCCCGGCAGCGTCGACCACGCGAATGAGAAAAAGCAATATTTTTCCCTCCGCCAAAGGAATGTTGCGAGGATTGGTCCAGCTTATTGCGATGGGATCATGTGGCACGGTGATGCGTCCTGACGAAAAAGAATGAGGCGACTCTTCACTCTCATTGAATAATTAAAATACTACGTTTGGTATTTTTTACATCCGCATATAAATATGCGGAGAATGCCTTGTTTTTACCTATACTCCGTCAAAAAACTAATCTCTTAACGCCTTCGGAAGTACCGAGCAGACACACATTCGCACCTTGTTTGGCGAACAAGCCGACCGTTACCACGCCGACGATGTTATTGATAACGGCTTCCATCTCAACCGGGTTCAAAATCTGCAGGCCAATCATGTCGATGATCACGTTGCCATTATCGGTGTGAAGCGGCACGCCATTCTTCAGGCGCAGGCGCGGTTCGCCGCCAAGTAGCGCCAGCTTGCGCGCCACCACCGCTTGCGCCATCGGAATCACTTCGACCGGCAGCGGGAAATTTCCCAGCACATCGACCAGCTTGGAACCATCGGCGATGCAGATGAACTTGTCGGCCACCGATGCGACGATTTTCTCGCGCGTCAGCGCCGCACCGCCGCCCTTGATCATTGCGCCAAACTGCGTAATCTCATCGGCGCCGTCGATATACACCGGCATCGATGCGACCTGATTCAAGTCCAGCACGGTTATTCCGTGCGCACGCAGACGCTGGGCGGTGGCTTCGGAAGACGCGACCGCGCCCTTGATTTTGTTTTTGATTTTTGCCAGTTCGTCGATGAAGAAATTGGCGGTGGAACCAGTGCCGACTCCGACGATTTCACCCTCGACCACGTATTCGATTGCGGCCCGCGCCACTGCCTGCTTCAGTTCATCTTGCGTCATCGGAGTTGCCATATCAGTTGTCTTCAGTTGGAATGCACGTATTTTAGCGGATCGGCCAAGCGTGCGGCGCAGCGATGCGGCTACAATAAGCCGATTAACTTATCGCACTACATCACACGGACATGCTCACCATGAATCAACTGGAACAACTCAAACAGTACACCACCGTCGTCGCCGATACCGGCGACTTTCAGAGCATGAAAGCATTCACGCCGCGTGACGCCACCACCAATCCGTCGCTGATCCTGAAAGCGGTGCAAAAGGAAGAATACCGGCATTTGCTGGAACAGGCGGTCCAGCAGCATCGCGGCAAACCGACTGCCGATATCATCGACCGCCTGCTGGTCTCGTTCGGGCTTGAAATTCTGAACATCATTCCAGGCCGCGTTTCCACTGAAACCGACGCCCGCCTGTCGTTCGACACCGTGGGCTCGATCGCCAAAGGGCGCGCGCTGATTGCGCTATACGAGGCAGCCGGAATTGCGCGCGAACGCATCCTGATCAAGATCGCATCCACCTGGGAAGGCATCCGCGCCGCCGAAGTGCTGGAGCAGGAAGGCATCCGTTGCAACATGACGCTGCTGTTCGCATTGCCGCAAGCTGTCGCCTGCGCCGACGCCGGCGCACAACTGATCTCGCCCTTCGTCGGCCGCATCTATGACTGGTACAAGAAATCGACCGGGCAGGAATACAGCGGCGAACTCGATCCCGGCGTGCAATCGGTCAAGCGCATCTACACCTATTACCGCAAATTCGGCCACGCCACCGAAATCATGGGCGCGAGCTTTCGCAATACTTCGCAGATACTTGCGCTGGCCGGTTGCGACTTGCTCACCATCAGCCCGGAATTGCTGCAAAAGCTGACCGACACAGACGGCCCAATCAGCCGCACATTACATCCGGAACAAGCAAAAAACGCTGAGATTGCAAAACTGGTGCTGGATCAAAAAACCTTCCGCAACATGCTCAACGACGATGCGATGGCGACCGAAAAGCTGGCCGAAGGCATCCGCCAGTTCTGCGCCGATTCGGTCAAGCTGGAACAGATGATCGAAGCGCTGCGCTAAGTTTCACCTTGCAGCGACAAAAAAGCGGCCAAACGGCCGCTTTTTTTGGTAAGTTCTGCAAAATTCGTGCTTGGTCAATGACTCATATTTTTTCGGTTTCGCCGCTTTTCGGCTGCCATTTCATCAGGCGTTTTTCTATCAGGCCGACCGCAGTATCGAGTATCAGCGCAAACACGGTCAGCACCACGATCCCGGCAAATACGGTGTTGATGTCAAAACTCCCTTCGGCCTGTAGGATCAGATAGCCGACGCCGCGCGCGGAGCCGAGGTATTCGCCGACAATCGCGCCGACGAACGCCAGCCCGACCGAAGTATGCAGACTGGAAAACACCCACGAGGTTGCCGACGGCAGATACACGCTGCGCAGCAACTGCTTGCCGTTGGCGCCCAGCATCTTCGCGTTTGCCAGGATGATCGGGCTGACTTCCTTGACGCCCTGGTACACATTGAAGAACACGATGAAAAACACCAGCGTCACCGCCAGCGCCACCTTCGACCAGATGCCCAGGCCGAACCACATCGCAAAGATCGGCGCCAAAATGACGCGCGGCATCGAGTTCGCGGCCTTGATGTACGGGTCCAATATGGCGGAGGTCAATGGGGACAGGGCCAGCCACAAGCCGGCGCCCAGCCCTAATAAGGTGCCGATGCCAAAGGCCAGCAAGGTTTCGGTCAGCGTCACCAGCAGGTGCGAATAGATTTCAGCCGGGAAATGCAGGGTGAACCAGGTACTGTCGCCAATGCCGACCTCCAGGCTGCCGCTGCCGACGGTAAACCACTGCCAGATGCGCTGCATGACGATCAGCGGTTCGCCGAAGAAGAAGGCGGTTTGCGGGTCGCGCGTTGCAATCTGCCAGCCGGCCAGAAATACGACCAGTACCAGCACTTGCCAGGCCCGCAGATTGTTGTGATTCGGTTTCAATAATTGCCACATGATCAGGCTGCCTTGTTTTGTTGTTGATAGCCCTTGAGCACTTCATCGCGCAAGACCGACCAGATTTGCGCATGCAGTTCGACAAAGCGTGGATGCATGCGAATTTCCGCCACGTCGCGCGGGCGCGGCAGATCGATGATGAATTCACCGATGGGATGGGTGGCCGGGCCGGCCGATAGCACGATCACGCGGTCCGACATGGAAATCGCTTCGTCCAGATCGTGGGTGATGAACAGCACCGCTTTTTTCTTGGCATTCCAGAGTTCCAGCACCTCGTTTTCCATCAATTGGCGGGTCTGGATATCCAGTGCGGAGAACGGTTCGTCCATCAGGATGATGTCCGGGTCGAGGATCAGGGTTTGTGCCAGTGCGACGCGCTTGCGCATGCCGCCCGACAACTGATGCGGATAACGGTCGCCAAAGCCTTGCAAGCCGACCCGCACCAGCCATTCTTCGCCCAGTGCTTTGGCCGCTTGGTCTTCCATGCCGCGAAACTGCAGTCCGGCAATCACGTTGTCGATTGCACTGCGCCAGGGCATCAGGGCATCGGCCTGAAACATGTAGCCGGCGCGGCGATTGATGCCGTGCAGCGGTTCGCCGAAAACCTTGACGCTGCCGCTGGAAGGCTCCAGCAAGCCGGCGCCGACATTGAGCAAGGTCGATTTGCCGCAGCCGGTCGGGCCGACCACGGACACGAATTCGCCGGGTGCGATATGGAGTTGCGTATCGGCCACTGCCGTATAGCGCTGCGAACGGTCCTGTTTCGAGATGAAGGTACAGGAAATATTATCCAGGGAAAGTGCTGGTGTCATGGAGGTTCATTCCGGCAAGCCGGAATCCATTGTCATACGGATTGCGAGGGAGGTTGGCGCTTCCGGCTTGCGCCGGAAGCGCCGAAGATCATTTGTATTTGGCGTTAGCCTTCTTTACAAATTCATTGGTGTAGGTCTTGGCAAGATCGATTTTTTTGCCAGCCAGTTCAGGCTGGAAGGCTTGCAAGGTAGCCAGCGCAGTTTTCGGGCCGGCAGCCGGGAAAGTGCCATCCGGCGATAGCGCCTCGCGTACCTTGGTGAAAGCATCGATATACAGCGCACGGTCGCCCAGCAGATAGCTTTCCGGCACCACCTTGATAAGGTCAGACGGTGCGGCCTTTTGCAGCCACTTCAGTGAGCGCACCATCGCATTGGTCAGCGCTTGCGCGGTATGCGGATATTTTTGCAGGAAGGCTTCCGATGTATACAGGGTAGCGGCCGGCATCGGACCGCCGAAAACGGCATTGGTGTCCTTCAGGGTGCGGGTGTCGGCGATTACCCTGACTTCTTTTTTCTGCTCCAGCATCGTGATCACCGGGTCCAGATTGGCCATCGCATCGATCTGGCCGGAACGCATCGCCGACAAGGCGCCAGCCGAGGTGCCGACGCCGATGAAAGACACATCGGATGGCTTCAGGCCGCCTTTTGCCAGCACGAAGTTGGCCATCATGTTGGTCGATGAACCGGGTGCGGAAACACCGATTTTCTTGCCTTTCAAATCCGCCACCGAGCGGTAATTCGGCATGGTCTTGTTGCTGACCACCATCACGATTTGTGGTGCGCGTCCCTGCAGGACGAATGCGGTGATCGGCTGTCCCTTGGCTTGCATGCTGATGGTGTGTTCATAGGCGCCGGAAACTACATCGGCGCTGCCGCCTACCAGCGCCTGCAAGGCTTTGGAGCCGCCGGCGAAATCGCTGATTTCGACTTGCAAGCCTTCATCCTTGAAGTAACCGAGTTGCTCGGCAACGGTCAGCGGCAGGTAATAAAACAGGTTTTTGCCGCCGACGGCGATTGAAACCTTCGGCTTCTCAATCGTCTGCGCCAATAGTGAACCATTAACAGCGGTCAGCCCGAACAAAAAAAGTCCCAGCGCGCTACCCAATTTCTTGAAATAAACCTTGCTCATAATGCCGTCTCCTGTGTGGCGTGAACGTTTCCTTATGGAAAAATTTCACTCTAATCATAACCCAGCTTGTATCGATATTTTTGATGCGCTGCAGCAGTACGGGAAGACAGCATCTGTCTCAGACAGGTGTATTTCCTTGAGTACGCCGCAACGCTCAGGTTGCGCGGCGGTCCAGCATGGCGCGGGCGATGGTGCCGGCATCGACGTATTCCAGTTCGCCGCCGACCGGTACGCCGCGCGCCAGGCGGCTGACTTTCAGGCCGCGCGCTTTCAGCATTTCGCTGATGTAATGCGCGGTGGCTTCGCCCTCGTTGGTGAAATTGGTGGCCAGCACCACTTCAGTGACGATGCCGTCGGTGGCGCGGGTGATCAGTTTTTCGAGGTGGATGTCTTTCGGGCCGATGCCGTCCAGCGGCGAAAGCCGCCCCATTAGCACGAAATAACGGCCTTTGAAGGTCAATGTCTGTTCGATCATCAGTTGATCGGCGGGCGTCTCGACCACGCACAGCAGCGATTTGTCGCGCGCTTCATCCAGACACATTTCGCACACAGTGTGTTCGGTGAAAGTGTTGCACAGGCTGCAGTGATGGATGTTTTCCACCGCCTGGAACAGCGCCCGGCCCAGCATCGCCGCACCGTCGCGGTCGTGTTGCAGCAAGTGATAGGCCATGCGCTGCGCCGATTTCGGCCCGATGCCGGGCAAGCGGCGCAACGCTTCAGTCAGCAAACTCAGGCTGGAAGGTGTTTTCACCGCTTTAACGTAAAAGCCGCGCAGCGACTCACTTCGCTCCCCTCTCCCGCTTGCGGGAGAGGGGTTGGGAGAGAGGGCAACCAAAGCATTTTCATGCAGTCAGGTGGAATTTTCGCCATGGCCGTCAGAACGGCAATTGGAAGCCGGGAGGCATCTGCATGCCGGCGGTCAGTCCGCCCATTTTTTCTGCGGAAGTGGCTTCGGCCTTGCGCGCCGCATCGTTGAATGCAGCTGCCACCAAGTCTTCCAGCATGTCTTTGTCATCGCCCAACAGGGATGGATCGATGGTGACGCGTTTGACGTCATTCTTGCAAGTCATCACGACTTTCACCAGGCCAGCGCCGGATTGGCCTTCGACTTCGATCAGGGCCAATTGGTCCTGGGCTTTTTTCATGTTGTCCTGCATCGCCTGCGCTTGCTTCATCAAGCCTGCCAGTTGGTTCTTCATCATGGTTACTCTCCTTGCGTTTTTAATAAAAGGGGTTTGATCGATCCCGGTACGACGGTGGCGCCGAATTCGCGCATCAGGGTTTGCACGAAAGGATCGTTCTGAATCGTTGCTTCCGCTTCGCGCTGGCGCTGGGCTTGTGCGGCTTTGGCCTGGGCGCTGGCGGTATGGATCACCGCGCCGATTTCGGTTGTGATACGCAGCGACTGACCGAAATGGGCGTTCAATGCAGCGGTGAGTTTATCGACACTGCCGGAAGACAGCAGGGTTGCCATCGGCACCCGCAAATGCAATACAGCACCGTCGTCATCGCTTGCCGCCTGGCCCAACTCGCTTTGCAAGGCCAATT
Organism: Gelidimonas diazotrophica; assembly: GCF_055694025.1. Lineage (NCBI taxonomy): Bacteria > Pseudomonadati > Pseudomonadota > Betaproteobacteria > Burkholderiales > Oxalobacteraceae > Gelidimonas > Gelidimonas diazotrophica. The sequence goes on along the minus strand of NZ_CM146349.1, from coordinate 935,714 downwards.
GCTGCACCACGCCGCGAATCGGTAAAGCTGCTGCCAGCAAAGGCCAGTCGCCGTCCCAGCCCAAGGCTGGCAATGGATGAAATTCCAGTATCGGTGCCGGCTCCGGTACGGGTGCCAAAATCACAGCCGGTGGCGGCTCCAACGCTGTTACGGCAACGGCTGGAGATACGGGTTGCGCGAACGATTCAGTTTTTTTTTGAGCCGCCGCGTCAGGAAAGCCGGATGTGGATGGTGCAACTCGGGACAACGATTCGTCCTCGTCCCAAGGTGGTGGCGCACTGATGCTGCTGCTGGTGTTGCTGGCGCTGGCAGGCGCGCTTGGCCTGGATCGGTTTGCGGCGGAGGTGGATTTGCTCCCGGCACGTGCCGCATGCAAGGCGGCCATTGCCGGGCTGATGCCGGTTTTTACTGGAACCTGTGCTACCGCCGGAGCGGGACTGGCGACTGCACTCGCTGCTGCGGCGGCCACGCCTGATGCTGCTCTGCTGATAGGCTGCCGCACCGGTGTTGACACTGGCGCTGCTGCTTGCGTGCCGCCGACGCCGACGCCGGGACGAAACGCCAGCATGCGCAGCAGCGTCATCGAAAATCCTGCATATTCATCCGGTGCCAGTCCCAGTTCATTGCGGCCATGCACGGCGATCTGGTAGAAAAGTTGCACTTCTTCGGCGTCGAACAAGGCGGCCAGACGCAGCACGTCGTCGCGCTCCGGCAAATCGTGCGGCAGCGCTTGCGGCACGGTTTGCGCCAGCGCAATGCGATGCAGCAAAGTGCCCAAATCCTGCAGCGCGCCGTTATACGACAAGCTGCGCGCTGCCATTTCATCGGCAACTGCCAGCAAACCCGCGCCATCCTCGACCGCCAGCGCATCGAGCAGGCGAATCAGGAACGACTGGTCGAGCGCGCCCAGCATGCCCTGCACTGCTTCCAGCGTAATTTTTCCGGCCGCGTAGGCAATCGCCTGATCGGTCAGCGACAAGCCGTCGCGCATCGAACCTTGCGCGCCTTGCGCCAGCAGACGCAGCGCGGGCAACTCGAATGGAATCTGTTCCTGTCCCAGAATATTTTCCAGATGACTGACGATGTGGCCCGGCGGCATTTGCTTGAGGTTGAATTGCAGGCAGCGCGACAACACCGTGACCGGGATTTTTTGCGGATCCGTGGTGGCAAGAATGAACTTGACGTGCTCGGGCGGCTCTTCCAGCGTCTTCAGCATCGAATTGAAGGCGGTATTGGTGAGCATGTGGACTTCATCGATCATGTAGACCTTGAAGCGCGCATTGGACGGCGCGTACACCGCCTGCTCCAGCAATTGCGCCATTTCGTCGACGCCGCGGTTGGACGCGGCGTCCATCTCGATGTAATCGATGAAGCGCCCGGCATCGATGGCGGTGCAGGCTTCGCACACGCCGCAGGGCTGGGCGGTGATGTCGCCCTTGCCATCGGCACCGATACAATTCAGGGCTTTGGCCAGAATCCGCGACAGCGTGGTCTTGCCCACGCCGCGGGTGCCGGTAAACAGATACGCGTGATGCAGGCGCTTTTGTTCCAGCGCATGCGTCAATGCGCGCACCACGTGCTCTTGCCCGACGAGGGTTTCGAAGTTTTTGGGGCGGTATTTGCGGGCGAGGACTTGATATGACATGGCGTGATTTTACCTTATGGAGCAGCAAATAATATAAGCGCCGCCGCAAGCCGGATTGTGCTCGCTCCTACAACACAAGATGTAGCAGGCAGCCGGAGCCGCATTATTGCCGCTCTACAGCACAAAATATACTGCATTATGTATTTTAAAATCCCGCAATTTATATTGCGGTAATACATGCATTTATCGGCATACCCCGCCAATTATTATAATTCACCAAGCTCAAGCGGTATGTACAACGTCATCCGGCATCAGTTCCGGTGCGATTTGCAAAGGACCGCTGCCGCTGAAACGGTCCAGGAACAGGTAAATCACCGGCGTAATGAAAAGCGTGATCGCCTGCGAAAAGATCAAGCCGCCGACGATTGCCAAGCCCAGCGGCTGGCGCAATTCGGCCCCTGCCCCCAACCCAAGCGCAATCGGCAATGCGCCCATCAGAGCCGCCAGCGTGGTCATCATGATCGGCCGGAAACGCAGCAGGCAAGCACTACGGATCGCATCAAACGGCGTCATGCCCTGGTTGCGCTGCGCTGCCAGCGCGAAATCGATCATCATGATGGCGTTCTTCTTGACGATGCCGATCAGCATCAGGATGCCGATGGTGGCGATCAATGTCAGCTCGAAACCGAACAGACGCAAGGTGAGCAACGCGCCAATCGCGGCCGAAGGCAGACCGGCCAGGATCGTCAGCGGATGGATATAACTCTCGTACAGCACGCCGAGCAGGATGTAGATCACGATCACCGCCAGCAACAACAGTGCGACCTGGCTGCCCTGCGACGACTGGAAAGCGGCGGCATCGCCGGCATACGAAGTAATCACGCTGGCCGGCATGCCCAATGCGCTCTTGAACTGATCGATTTTTGTGCTGGCGTCGCCCAAGGGCACATCGGCCGCCAGATTGAACGAGATGGTAATAGCCTGCAACTGTCCCTGGTGATTCACCTCCACCGGCCCGACCGTGCGGCGCACGCTGGCAATGCTCATCAAGGGCACCAGAGTGCCATTTGCACTACGCACATGGATTTTATGCAAATCCGTCTCGTCCTGACTGCCGCTATCGGCACCCTGCAGGATCACCTGAAAGCTGTTGCTGCTGGTAAAAATGGTCGAGACCTGGCGTTCTCCATAGGCACTGTAGAGCGCGGTGCGGATATCCTCGACCTGGACTCCGGCCGTATTGGCGCGATCGCGGTCGATATCCAGCTGCGCCTGCAAGCCCTTCAATTGGGAATCGCTGGTGACATCACGGAAGATCGGATCGGCCCGCATTTTGGCTTGCAACTGATCCGACCAATCGTTGAGTTCATCGGCGCGCACGCTTTGCAGTACATATTGATAGCGACTCTTGCTGGATTTTCCGCCCAGGCGCAAATTCTGCACCGGGCTCAAATACACCGACAGGCCGGGAATGCTATTGGTCTTGCGCCGCAGTTGCTCCAGCACCGCATCCATCGACTGGCGTTGCGCCTTTGGTTTGAGGCCGATGAACATGTTGCCGCTGTTGCCGCTTCTGGCGCGGGCCATGACGCTCTCCACGTTCGAATCGTTCCCAACGATCGCCGCCACCTGCTGGACCAGCCCCGCCATCGCCGGATAAGAGATATCCTGCGGTCCCTCAATCGAGGCGCTGATCTGGCCGATGTCTTCGCTTGGGAAAAAGCCTTTCGGTATCTCGATGAACAACACCGCAGTCAGGGCAAAGGTGGACAGCGCCGCCAGCAACACCGTCCTGCTGTGGCCCAGACACCAATCCAGAATACGGGTATAACCTCGGACCACCGTCTGGAAGCCTTGTTCGAAGTTGCGGCTGAGCCAGCTATCGTTTTCATGCGTCTCGTGGCGCAGGAAACGGCTGCACAGCATCGGCACCAGCGACAGCGACACCAGCGCCGACACCAGCACCGCCAGCGACACCACCACCGCAAACTCGTGGAACATCTGGCCGATCACGCCCGGCATGAAGAAAATCGGAATGAATACGGCCACCAGCGAAATCGAGATCGAGATAATCGTAAACACCATCTCGCGCGAGCCTTTCAGGGCGGCCGGCAGCGGTTCCATGCCTTGCTCCACGTAGCGCACGATATTTTCCAGCATCACGATCGCGTCATCGACCACCAGACCGACGGCGATGGTGATGCCAAGCAGCGAAATATTGTCCAGGCTATATCCGAGCCAGTACATCAGGCCGAAACAGCCAATCAGCGAAATCGGCAGCGTAACCACCGGGATCATGGTGGCCGACAAACGCTTGAGGAACAGAAAAATCACCATCACGACCAGGAAAATGGTCAGCAACAAGGTGAATTTCACGTCGTGAATCGCTTCCCGGATCGAAGTCGCGCGGTCGTTCAGTATCCGCACATCGATAGACGCCGGCATCTGCGACTGGAATTTCGGCAAGGTCGCCTTCACCGCATCCACCACCGCCACCGTATTCGCATTCGGCTGGCGCAATACCGCCAGCACGATGGCCGGCTGCCCATTCGACCAGCTTCCATTCTTGGTCGATTCGACACTGTCAACCACATCCGCGACATCCTTGAGCCTTACCGTAGCCCCATCCTTGCTGCTGATGACCAGGTCGGCGAAGGCGTCTGCATTGCGCAATTGTGGATTCGCCTGCAGGGTCAGGCTCTGGCGCGCTCCATCCAGCACGCCAACCGGACTATTCGCATTGGCCGCGCGCAAGACGGTGGCGAGTTCATCCATCGTCATGTTGCGCGCCGCCAACTGGTCCGGCTTGACCTGCACCCGCACCGCGTAACGCCGCTGGCCATACACCGACACCTGCGCCACGCCATCGATGGTCGACAGCGTAGGAGAAATCAGGTTTTCCGCATAATCATCCAGATCGGCCAGCGAAATGGACGGCGATGTCAGCGCCAACAGGAGGACAGGCGCGTCGGCCGGATTGACCTTGCGGTAGGAGGGCAATGAAGTCATTTCGGCCGGCAGGCCGCGTTGTGCGCGCAGCAAGGCAGCCTGCACATCCACGGCAGCGGCATCGATATCCCGGTCGGGCGTAAATTCCAGCGTGATCGAGGTGCTGCCCAGGGTGTTGCTGGAACTGATGGTAGCCAGGCCGGCGATGGTGGAAAACTGTTTCTCCAGCGGCGTCGCGACCGATGCTGCCATGATTTCCGGACTGGCCCCCGGCAAGGAGCCGCTGACATTGATGATCGGCGTGTTATAGCTGGGTAATGCTGCAATCGGTAATTTGTTGTAGGAGAACAAGCCGACAACCACCAGCGCCACCGACAGCAAGACCGTCATGATCGGCCTGCGGATACATAATTCCGAAATATTCACGATGGATTTTTCTGTTGTGGCTTGGCATTGTCCGCCGCCGGGGGCGCTGGGAGCGCCGGGATATCGGGCTGAACTTCCTTGACTGTCGCGCCGGGACGCAGGTCTTGCGCGCCTTCCAGCACCACGCGCTGTCCGGCTGCCAGGCCGGACACAGCCGCCTGCCCATCCTCGATAGTCACAATGCTGACCTTGCGGGATTTCACGGTATGGTCAGGCTGCACCACATAAACAAACTGTTCAGTGGGGCCGGTGATGATTGCCTGCGCCGGCACCACCACTGCTGCCGGCAAAGTGCGCGAAATCAGCCGGACATTCACGAACGAACCCGGCCACAGCCGTTTTTGCGGATTGGCGAACTGCGCCTTCATCCGTATCGTACCGGTGGCGGCATCCGCAGCATTGTCGACGAAAGACAACTTGCCTTCAATCGTCTGGTTGCCTGGCAGTTGCACCAGCACCGGCGCATCCAGCTTGGGATAAGTCGTGATGATATTAGCTAGCTCGCGCTCCGGCACAGAAAAGCTGACAGCAATAGGATCAAGCTGCGAGATGGTCAGCATCGGCGTGGCGCTCGGTTGCGCCAAGCTACCCGCGTGTACATTGATGGCGCCGATCCGCCCGCTAATGCTGGCGGCAATCTTGTTATAACCGAGTGCGATGCTGCTGGATTCGATGCTGGCCTGATCGGCGCGCATCACGCTGCGCGCCGCATCAACCCGGCTGCGCACGGTATCGACCACCGCCTGCGAGACAAATTTTTTGGCTAGTAAATCCTGGTTGCGCTGGAGCGTGCTTTCCGCATCCACCAGATCTGCGCGGTCTTTGGCCAGTTGCGCCTGCGCCTTGGCAACAATGGAGGCATCGCTGCGCCCATCGAGAGTCAGCAATAACTGACCGGCGCGCACTTCCTGTCCTTCAACCACGTGAATCGCGCGCACCACATTCTGAATTTGTGGACGCACATCGACCGTATTGATGGCCACCACATAGCCGTTGAGCGTGATCGTGATCGGCATCGATTTCTGCTCGGCTACCACCGTCTTCACGCTCTGGGCCGCATTACGCGCCTTGGGCACGACCGGTTTCCTGTCAGGAACCATGACGTAATAGGCAGCGCCCGCGCCAAGCACCACGACACCGGCAGTAATCAGTAAATACTTGAAAGTCAAACGCATAGGAAATAATCAATCTATAAAGGCAGCTGTCGATAATACTTACTTAAAGTAATGCCGGTCAACCGATGGTATGTATCGCAATGTATTAGCCAGACCTTAGCGAAACCTTGGCAAATCCTGCATGAAAGATCTATTCTGACGATTAACCTCGAAATGAAAAAAGGTGTGCATCATGCAATGGCAAACCCACGAAATCACCAATCAAGTGCCGCAACTGCAAGACTACAACCTGTTTGCGACCGATATTGCACTGGCTGAAGGCGTACAGCGCGAGCAGGCGGCCTGGCACACCCAGGCGCTGACGCAGTTCGGCGCTGAACTGGGTAGCCCGGCGATATTGGAACTGGGCGAACTGGCCAACCGGCATGCGCCCGAATTGCACACGCATGACCGCAACGGACAGCGCATCGATGTGGTTGAATTTCACCCGAGCTGGCATGCACTGCTGGCCCTGCTGCGCAAGGAAAACCTGCATGCGCTGCCGTGGATGCAACCGCGGCCGGGAGCGCAGGTAGCGCGCGCAGCCGGTTATTTCCTGCATGCGCAAGTTGAATCCGGCTCGTTATGCCCGACCACCATGACTTTTGCCGCGATCCCGGTGCTCCGCAACGAAGCCGCGCTTTTTGCCACGTTGCAGGCCAAGCTGTTTTCCAGTCAGCACGATGCGCGCGATCTGCCGCTGGCGCACAAGCACTCGATTCTGATCGGCATGGGCATGACCGAAAAGCAAGGCGGCTCGGACGTGCGCAGCAACACCACGCTGGCGCGCCCGCTGTCCGGCATTGGACGCGGGGCCGACTATGCGCTGACCGGCCACAAGTGGTTTTTCTCGGCGCCGATGTGCGATGCCCATCTGGTGCTGGCACGCACCGATCCGGGCCTGTCCTGTTTCTTCGTGCCGCGCTGGCGGCCGGACGGCAGCAAGAACACCGTGCTGATCCAGCGCCTGAAAGACAAGCTGGGCAACCGTTCCAACTCCAGCGCCGAAGTCGAGTTCCAGGATGCCTACGGCATCATGATCGGGGAAGAAGGACGCGGCATTCCCACCATCATCGAAATGGCCAACAGCACTCGGCTCGATTGCGTGATCGGCAGCGCCGCACTGATGCGCCAGGCGTTCGTGCAGGCCGCGCACCACGCCCGCTATCGCAGCGCATTCGGTCGCCCACTGGCAGCACAGCCGCTGATGCGCAATGTGCTGGCCGATCTGGCGCTGGAAAGCGAGGCCGCAACCTTGCTGATGCTGCAATTGGCCGGCGCTTGCGACCAGTTTAAAGATCGGTCTCAAGATCAGCCACAGTTGCAACGCGCGTGGCAGCGCATCATGACGCCTGCCGCCAAGTTCTGGATCTGCAAGCGCACCCTGGAATTCACCGGCGAATGCATGGAAGTCTGGGGCGGCAACGGCTACGTGGAAAGCGGGCCGATGGCGCGCATGTATCGCGAAGCACCGGTCAATTCGATCTGGGAAGGTTCCGGCAATGTGATGTGCCTGGACGTATTGCGCGCGATCGAACGCGAAGCGGAAGGGTTCCAGCTGCTGCTGGACAACTTGCAAGAAACCGCTGCGGGCCACCCCGGACTGCAGCGCATGATGCAAGCCTTGCGCGGCGACCTAATGCTGCCGCCGGAGCAACGCGAAGCGCAGGCACGCCGCTTTGCCCAGCGCCTGGTGCTGATCGCGCAAGGCGTATTGATGCTGCGCCATGCGCCAGCGTCGATTGCCGAAGCCTTCATCGCCAGCAGAATCGATACCGAATCCGGCCGAGTCTATGGCACGCTGGCAACTGCCAGCCCGCAGACAGCAATATTGGAGCGCGCCTGGCCGGTTTAAAAATGACTGGGGAATACCGAAGATGGGGGAGAACTGGGGAAATCTGGAGAAAAACAAAGGCGAGCCTGATCTGCGGCACTTGCAGGTAATGGCCGTGGCTGCTTCGTTCCCGACCTGACCAGGTTAGCCATGCCACAATGCGCAGGGGCCCGCCGAGGCGAATTATACTCGACTTATCGGCCTCTACAGCATTGTGTTTTTAGATTCCCAGTTCTTGCCAGAGGGTATCAATGCGTGCCTTGACCTCGGGCGTCATCTGGATCGTGGTGCCCCACTCGCGACTGGTCTCACCCGGCCATTTATTGGTGGCATCGATCCCCATCTTGGAACCCAGACCGCTGACCGGCGAAGCGAAATCCAGATAATCGATCGGCGTGTTATCGACCAACGTGGTGTCGCGCAACGGATCAACCCGGGTCGTGATAGCCCAGATCACTTCCTTCCAGTCGCGGATATTCACATCCTCATCCACCACCACGATGAACTTGGTATACATGAACTGGCGCAGGAAGCTCCAAACCCCGAACATCACCCGCTTGGCATGGCCGGCATACGACTTCTTCATTTGCACTATCGCCATCCGGTAGCTGCACCCTTCAGGCGGCAAATAAAAATCGGTGATTTCGCCAAACTGCTTTTGCAACAACGGAATGAATACCTCATTCAACGCCACGCCCAGCACCGCCGGTTCGTCCGGCGGCTTGCCGGTATAAGTCGAGTGGTAAATCGGATCGCGCCGCATCGTGATGCGGTCAATGGTAAATACCGGAAACGAATCCTGTTCGTTGTAATAACCGGTATGGTCGCCAAACGGTCCTTCCAGCGCATGTTCGTAACCGCTTGGATGCGACTCATCCGGGTAGATATGCCCTTCCAGCACGATTTCGGCCGAGGCCGGCACCCGCAATTCGCTGCCGATGGCTTTTACCAACTCGGTGCGGCTGCCGCGCAGCAAACCGGCGAACTGGTATTCGGACAAACTGTCCGGAACCGGCGTGACTGCGCCCAGTATGGTGGCCGGGTCGGCGCCGAGCGCGACTGCAATCGGATACGGCTGACCCTTGCTGGCAATCGCATGTTCGCGAAAATCCAGCGCGCCGCCCCGATGCGCGAGCCAGCGCATGATCACCTTGTTGCGGCCGATCACCTGCTGGCGGTAAATGCCGAGATTCTGGCGCTTCTTGTGCGGCCCCTTGGTAATCACCAGACCCCAGGTAATCAATGGCGCTGCATCGCCCGGCCAGCAGTATTGAATCGGCAGCCTGGCCAGATCGACATCATTACCTTCCCACACGATGTCATGGCAAGGCGCGCCGCGCAATTCTTTCGGTGCCATATCCCAGACCGCTTTGACCAGCGAACCCAGGCCCAGAATATCCTTGAAGCCTTTCGGCGGTTCCGGCTCTTTCAGGCTCGCCAATACATGGCCGATCTTGCGCAATTGGCTGACATCGTCGGCTCCCATGCCGAGCGCAACGCGACGCGGCGTGCCGAACAGATTCCCCAGCACCGGCATGCTATGCCCGACCGGCCGCTCGAACAATAACGCCGGTCCACCGGCACGCAAAGTGCGATCGCACACCTCGGTCATCTCCAAATACGGCGAAATCGGCGTGGAAATACGCTTTAACTCGTCAATTTGTTGCAATTTAGAAATAAAATCCCGCAAATCTGAATATTTCATTTTTTTACAGTGTTTTCAAAAGTGATCTCATTGTCTTAGAAAGTACTGCCAAGTAGTTGATTTAATGGGTTTATGCTGCATAGCAGCATAAAACTAAGACTTAAAAGTAATAGAAATTAAATTTTATAGTATTGACTTGATATATTCGCGCTTCTACAATGCGCCAACTTGATGAGAAAGCGTTCTTTACTAGCATAAAAAACTTGCGTAAAAAAAACTTTTTTCATTTTCACGGGGTTCGGGGCCCCATATGACATTTTAAGGAGTGTTTTCAAAAGGCGTCTGCCTTGCCCCCGATAAAAGTTGTTTGCCACACCCTGCCGACACACAGAGCAGCCAGCTGCAGCAAACAACTCCGGCGTTTGTCGTGCGCACCATGCGACGACAGACGATGTCTCTGAATCACGATATTTGTAACAAGTCTCTCGCGATTGTGCATCTGATGCGCTATTAACGAGATTCTGTGCGTGCCGTGACAGCTCAGGAGGTTCCATGTTTACCCAGATTAACAGGGCAATGTACAGTTATGCCCAAAAAACGGCGGGCCAGTCTGCCTTATGGACAAATTTTGCCCGTGAAGCGGCTAAAAATTATGTCGTAACCGCGCACCGCGCAGTATTGATTTTAGGCCTGCTTGCGATCGGCCTGGTTAGCCTGATATTCGTCAAGCCGGAGTTAGCCGACCAACTCAAGGAGCTGTCCCCATTCGCCGAAGAATATGCGGCAAATGACGCAAATGCGGAAGCGCCGCAAACGCCGATTGTGCTAAACACCGCTGCAGCCGCCACTGCCCCGGAAATTCGCGCGGCCCAACAGGAAACGACCCAGGCCGAGCGGCAACAGCAAGCTGCTGGCGCCACTTCGACGCAGCAAAAATGGGTTACCTACTGGCTCTCCAAGCGTTACCGGGTTGCCGGGGACGCCATTCACAAGCTGGTATTGACCTCTTATCAGGTAGCGCACGAGCTCAAGCTGGACCCTTTGCTGATTCTTTCCGTGATTGCTATTGAATCGCGTTTCAATCCGCTCTCAGAAAGTCCGGTTGGCGCGCAAGGCCTGATGCAGGTGATGTCGAAGATTCATCAGGATAAATTCCAGAAACACGGCGGCGTTGAAGCAGCCTTGAATCCGGTAGCCAACATCAAGGTAGGTTCGCGCATTCTGAAGGAATATGTGGTCCAGGGCGGCTCAGTCGAAGCTGGCCTGAAGAAATATGTCGGCGCGGCCGCATTCGCCACTGATTCCGGTTACGGCAGCAAAGTTCTGTCCGAATACCGCTACCTGCAGGAAGTTGCGACGGGCAAGAAAGTCTCATCACACGTAACGGCCAGAACAAGACCGCACGCGCGGCCAATAATGGTTAGAAAGGCCGAGCCTGCCGAACTGCCGCCGACCGCCAGAGATGACTTGCCAAAGCACAATCAGAAAAACCCATCTGATCAGGTTGCCGCTTTATAGAGCGTAACCAACTAGAGCGTGACCAACGCAATTAAAAAGAGCCCTGTAACGAGAGGCTCTTTTTTATTGCCGCCAAGATTTTTATGGCGTTAAAATATCGCACAAAAACAAGGAGTATAGTTAAAAAACATAGGCTTACATCAATATATACATGCGTATATTAAAAATACAATATCTAGTATATCATTTTCTGCCAGCCAGAAATACAGACAGACGGCGCACTGCTTCCTGCAAATTCTCCATCGATGTAGCGTACGACAGACGGATATAGCTGCGCGCCGTATGCGCGCCAAAATCCAGTCCGGGCACCAGCACCACGCCGGCCTGATTCAGCATATCAATCGTCAACTGGTCGGCGTCGTCAGTCAACGCCGAACAATTTGCATACACATAAAACGCCCCATCCGGCATCACCGGCACCACAAAACCCAGGGCGCGCAAGGCCGGCACAATATAGTCGCGGCGGCGTTTGAACTCGGCTTTGCGCTGCTCGTAAATCGCAATCGATTCCGGCGTAAAGCATGCCAGCGCCGCATGCTGCGCGATGGTGGATGGACAAATGAACAGGTTTTGCGCCAGTTTTTCGAGCGGCGGTACCAGCGCCTCAGGCACCACCAGCCAGCCCAGACGCCAGCCGGTCATGTTGAAATACTTGGAAAAACTGTTGATCACGATTACATCGTCGCCCAGCGACAATGCCGAAAACGGCGCGGCATCGTAACTCAAGCCCTGATAAATTTCGTCCACGATGGTAAAGCCGCCCTTGCTGCGCACGGTTGCGACAATCTTTTGCAATTCCTCCGGCGCAATCGAAGTGCCGGTCGGGTTCGATGGCGAAGCCAGCAGCACGCCGCGGGTCGCATCGTTCCAATGCATCTGCACCATGGCGTCCGACAGCTGGAAACGCTCCGCCGGACTGCTCGGGATCATCACCGGGCAACCGTCGAAGGCGGCGACAAAATGGCGGTTGCATGGATAGGATGGGTCCGGCATCAGGATTTCCGCGCCCTTGTCCACCAGCGCGGCGCAAGCCAGCAACAACGCCGCCGATGCGCCGGCGGTGACGATGATGCGTGTCGGCGCCACTTCCAGCCCATATACCTGGCGATAATGATCCGAGATTGCAACCCGCAGTTGCGGCAAGCCGGTGGCTGCGGTGTATTGCATCCGGCCGTCCTGCATGGCCCGGGCAGCAGCTTCGATCACTGCCGGCGGTGCGGTAAAATCCGGCTCGCCAATGCCCATATGGATGATGTGACGCCCTTCCCGCTCCAGTGCGGCGGCCATTTTGGCGATTTCCATCACGTGAAATGGTGCAATGTTTTGCAAGCGCGCAGCGGTGTTAATCGATGACATGGGTATTCTTTCCAAAAGAAAAACCGCCATGGTGATCGGCCATCGGCACTTTGGCACCGAGAACGCATCACGATATGGCGGTTTTTTTGTACTCTTTCCCGGAGGAAAAGAGCGATATTGTCTTATTTGCGGCCAGCCTGGACTTCGGCTTCGCGCATCTTGCCAGCCAACTTATCTAGCACGCCATTGACATATTTGTGACCATCTATGCCGCCGAAAGATTTGGCTATCTCGACCGCTTCGTTGATGACGACGCGATACGGTATTTCAAGATGGTTTTTCAATTCATAAGCGCCTATCAGCAAAACCGCGTGTTCAATCGGCGACAATTCACTGATGGTGCGGTCAATCAACGGGGCTATTTCGGCCCGCAACGGCACTGCGGCATTGATAGCGCCGTACAACAAGGCGTCGAAATGGTCCTTGTCCGCCTTGTCGAAGCCATGCGCTTCGCGGATATGGGCTTCGATGGCGTTGACATCCTCGTTATTGAGCAGCCATTGGTACAGGCCTTGCAACGCGAATTCGCGCGCCCGGTGACGGGGTGAGCGACTTTTGCTCGGATTGGCATGGAGGGTCTTGTTGGTCATAAATTTCAGGTCTATCTCGCGCCATGGCCAGCGCCATGTGCGTATTTTGTTGCAGTACAGATACCGCAGCCCGACAGTTCGCTGGAACCTGGCTCGGGATGCATTCGTTTGTCACGCCAACATTACTGCTCGGGCAGATCGGTCAAATCAGCTAATTCTTCCAATGCCAACACCAGATTCGCCATCTCGACGGCAACCCGTGCCGCATCGACGCCTTTTTCGGCCATGCGCACTTCGGCTTGCTCGTCGTTTTCGGTGGTCAGCACTGCATTGGCAATCGGGATGCCGGCATCCAGACCGACGCGGGTGATGCCAGCGCCAGACTCGTTCGAAACCAGTTCAAAATGATACGTTTCGCCACGAATGACTGCGCCCAGTGCCACCAGCGCATCGAATTGCTGGCTGTCCGCCATCTTTTGCAAGGCCAGTGGAATTTCCAGCGCGCCCGGCACACTCACATGCAGGATATCTTCAGGAGCCACGCCGAGATGTTGCAGTTCTGAAACGCACGCCGACAGCAAGCCATGGCACACATCCGGATTGAAGCGCGCCTGCACGATACCAATGCGCAAGCCTTCACCATTCATATTCGATTCGAATTTTCCTACAGTCATGATTTTCCTTTGTGCGCAAGTACGCTTTAATTTACGTTTTAACTAATGGCATTATTGAAACTTCGCAAAACGTGACTGCGTGCTTAATCCAACGGGTGATTCTGATAGCCGGTTACTTCCAGGTCAAATCCAGTCATTGAAGGCATTTTTCGCGGGCTCGACAAGAGCCGCATCTTGCGCACGCCGACGTCTTTCAATATCTGTGCGCCGATGCCGTAGTTGCGCAAATCTACACTGGCGCCACGCGGACGCGGACTGGCCTCGGGCGAATTCAGCGCCGCAAACTGCCTAAACATTTGCTCGGCCGATTCTTCGCAATTGAGCAATACCACCACGCCGCACTCGGAAGCTTGGATGGCAGTCATTGCCGATGCCAGATTCCACGAATGGGTAGTCACTTGCACTTCCAGAAAATCGAGGACTGAAACCGGCTGATGGACCCGCACTAAAGCTTCGCTGTCCGGCGTGATATTGCCGTGCACCAAAGCCAGATGGGCAGCGCCGCTGGGTTTGTCGCGGTAAGCGATCGCCTTGAATTCGCCGTGGATGGTCTGCATCGAACGCTCTGCAATCCGTTCAATCACGCTTTCGTGCTGGTTGCGGTAGTGAATCAGATCTGCAATCGTGCCGATCTTCAATCCATGCAAGCGGGCAAACTCGATCAAATCGGGCAAGCGCGCCATGGTGCCATCGTCATTCATGATTTCACAAATCACCGCGGCAGGCGTCAAACCCGCCAACTCGGCGAAATCACAGCCAGCCTCAGTGTGACCGGCGCGCATCAATACGCCGCCTTTTTGCGCCTTGAGCGGGAAAATATGCCCCGGTTGCACGATATCGGACGGCTTGACGCCCTTGCTGACTGCGACCTGAATGGTCTTGGCACGGTCAGCCGCGGAAATACCGGTGGTGACGCCCTCGGCAGCCTCGATCGACATCGTAAAGTTGGTGCCGTAAAAAGTGCCGTTATTGGCGGTCATCATGGGCAAATCGAGTTGCGCACAACGCTCTTCCGTCAACGTCAGGCACACCAGTCCACGACCGAATTTGGCCATGAAGTTGATTGCCTCAGCCGTTACAAAGTCTGCGGCAAGTACCAGATCGCCTTCATTTTCACGATCTTCCTCATCGACGAGGATTACCATACGTCCGGCGCGAAGTTCGGTAACAATTTCTTGCGTAGTTGAAATAGACATGACTTTTTTTTATCCTGAATAGACCGCTATTTTAATGGATTTAAGCTGGAGCAATCTCAAAACGGCCAACTATGCTGGAATTCATACCTAACGCTGTTGCGTAAACCGAAAAAGCAGCCGGAAGACTGCTTTTCATGCCGAAAAAACCAATAACATTACTGCACTGACAGCATCCGCTCGACGTAGCGCGCAATCAAATCGATTTCGAGATTGACCTTTGCGCCCACCTTCAAATGTTTCAGCCCGGTCACTTCAATCGTGTGCGGAATCAGGTTGATCGAGAAACGGCAGCCTGCGGCCACATCTTCGACCCGGTTCACGGTCAGCGAGACGCCATTGACCACGATCGAGCCCTTGTACGCCAGATATTTGGCCAGAGCGAGCGGGGCTTCGATCACCAGCTCCCACGATTCGCCAATCGGCTCGAACTTGCAGACGGTGCCCAAGCCATCCACATGACCGCTGACCAAGTGACCGCCGAGCCGGTCAGCCAGCGTCAGCGCCTTCTCCAGATTGACTTCACCCACCGCATCCAGCCCGACCGTATGGTTCAGGCTCTCGCGCGAGACGTCCACCACAAAACCCTGCGGCGTCTTATCGACCACCGTCATGCAGGCACCATTGATGGCAATCGAGTCGCCCAGGGCCACGTCCTGCATCGGCATGCCGCCGGCATCAATGGTCAAACGCACGCCAACGTCCGCACCAGCACCTGATATCTGCACCGAAGTAATCTTCCCTACTGCACCTACAATTCCTGTAAACATATCGCACCAAAAAGTGAATTGAGCCGGGCGAAGATACGCACATCCTCGCCGATTTGCCGGATTTCGTGAAAGCATACTGCAGCCAGTAGGATGGGTGAAACCCATCATGATCGACCGCACAATCCGATGGGTTTCACCCATCCTACTATCCCACCAAGAAATTAATTGAACCGGGCAAGGATACGCACATCCTCGCCGATTTGCCGGATTTCGTGAAAGCGCAACAAGCGCTTGTGCTGCAGCGACTCCAGCGCGCCCAGCGCAAACATCGGCATGCCCTCACCAATCAGGCTGGGCGCCAGATACAGCAGCAATTCATCGACGCAACCGGCGCGGATCAATGAACCATTGAGCTTGCAACCGGCCTCGACATGCAACTCGTTGATTTGTCGCCGCCCCAGTTCCTGCATCAGCGCCGGCAAATCCACCTTGCCGGCGGCGTTGGGCAGAAAAATGACTTCGCACCCCATGTCGCGCAACAGCGCTTCTTTTCCAGGATTGGCTTGCGCCGCCACCACCAAGCTGCCAGCGCCCGCCAGCACACGCGCATTCGGGCTGATCGCCAGCCTGCTGTCGATCACGATACGCAGCGGTTGACGCGTCACTGTCAGTGCGCGCACCGTCATTTGCGGATCATCTGCATTTACTGTGCCGATCCCGGTCAGGATCGCACCGGCCCGTGCGCGCCAGGCGTGACCATCGTCGCGCGCCGCCGGCGAGGTAATCCACTGGCTTTGCCCATCGGCCAGCGCGGTCTTGCCATCCAGACTCGCCGCCACCTTCATCCGCACCCAAGGCTTGCCGCGCTGCATGTGGGAAAAGAAACCGATATTCATTTCCCGCGCTGCGTCGGCCAGCACATCACAAACGACTTCGATTCCGGCTGCCTTAAGGCGCGCCAAGCCCTGCCCTGCAACCAAGGGATTCGGGTCTTCAATCGCCGCCACCACTTTCGCCACGCCAGCGCGTATCAGCGCGTCACAGCAAGGCGGCGTGCGGCCGAAATGGCTACACGGTTCCAGCGTCACATACACGGTTGCACCGCGTACATCAAACCCTTTGGCGGCGGCGTCGTGCAGCGCTTCGATTTCGGCATGATTGCCGCCGGGCGGCTCGGTAAAGCCTGCACCGATGATGCGATTGTCTTTGACGATGACGCAGCCCACACGGGGATTGGGGGCCGTCGTAAGCAGCCCGCGCTCAGCCCATTTTAGGGCGAGCGTCATGCCTTGCAGATGATTGAGAATTTCCACGATATTATTTAAAAGATAGAGTCGGACACAAACCCGACCAGGAGCAATTACAAGGGATACCCAAAAGGACTCGAAACGTTGCGTCGCGATACGCTGCAATAAAAATATACTACTTAATGTATTTTTTAAAGACCACTTAAATAATGCGGAAATTGCAGAATTTTTTCACATACCCCATGAAATTTAATAAAATATGTAACAAGATAGCAGTACACCATGTCGCAACGACATGCTATGTCCACCTTACTTACAAGTGGTTGGTTGCTTGATCGGATCGCATACCCTTGGACGTCCCAAGAAATTGAGGATGACCCACCTTTCCTGACCATCCATAGTGAATTTTACAGTGCCGCCTTTTTGATTATTGATCTTGGTTCCCGTTAAATTACCGCCAGTAGCCCTGTAAGCTATATACAGTGGTGCAGTTCCCATAGATGACGTGTCTATGGTCATGCCCTCCGGCATCGGGCCATGCGTATAGACAATTTTTTCCGAAGAATCCAGCGCTTGATCGCTGTTGGCATCCACAAACACTGTCCAGCCTTTGGTCCAATCGGCACTCGTCGCATCCGCCGGCACCATATCCACGCGCACACCGCGTTGCAACGCTTCTGAACGAGTCAAATTGATGGCGGCAAAAAAATCGTTGACCGTTGTCGTCATCCGTTGGTTCTGAATCATTGTACGAAAACTCGGTACACCAATACCGAGCAGGATCGCTGCAATACTCAGCACAACCATCAATTCAATCAGGGAAAACCCCTTGAACCCTGCTCTGATGAAAACCGGTGCATGCATTTTCATGGGATTACCAACAATTCGTTGCCGTGCCGGATCGATCCTTGACACCGGTACTGGTAAGCGTCAAATCACTACACTTGGGGTCCTTATATGCAGAATTTACATTTGTGGTTCCAGGCGAGGCGGTCAGCATCACACAATTTTCGATGACATCGCCGGTACATGCCGCAGCCTTGATTTCATAGGAACTGCCAGCAGCGCTATCGCCGGAAAACCATTTGAACTTATTGTCGGCAGTGGTAGAGGTATAAGCAAAATAAGTATTGTTTTGTGTGTAATAACGCTCCTGCTGCTGCATGATTTCCATTAACGCAGCACGCCCCTCGGTGCGCTTGGTTTTGATAATCGAATCCTGATAGGACGGATAAACAACCGCTGCAAGTATCCCCATAATTGCCACCACGATCATCAATTCGATCAGGGTAAAACCTTTTTGCAAATTTATCTTCACAGTGCATCCTTTTTATTATTTTGCAGCGTTGTGCAACTCTTGCCAGTTCAATATCTCGCGCCAACTCATACGTCCGGCTGGCGGCTGGAATGTGCCAGTGCCATTGGCGGCCGGGGCGGCAGTACCTGCCTTACCGCCGGTACCAAAATTAAAAACCGAGAATTTTTTCTTTGCTATTCTTTTGCCAATCGAATCCCTGTCGCCAACAGTGGTGCCAGTCTCAAACAAGACAGGAGAACTCAGCATGCCGACGATTGATGTCTGCCCAGTAATAGCGCCACTGGTTGACACGCCGTCCGAACTCAGCGGCAGGCCGGTCTGTGCGCTTAGACTGTAGGTTCTACCACCGCCAGTCGCACAAGGATCGCTCCCCGTGACCAGGCTATTGAAGAATAACCGGCCGTAAGCGAGCAATGGATTGGTCACACTTCTCTCGCCGGTCCCCGTAATACCGCCGGAATCCTTGAAATCAAAATACCAGCCCATTTTTTGGC
The DNA here is from genome assembly GCF_055694025.1 of Gelidimonas diazotrophica. Taxonomy (NCBI): domain Bacteria; kingdom Pseudomonadati; phylum Pseudomonadota; class Betaproteobacteria; order Burkholderiales; family Oxalobacteraceae; genus Gelidimonas; species Gelidimonas diazotrophica. The sequence continues at coordinate 917,081 of NZ_CM146349.1, read as the reverse complement.
CGGTGGATGTTCCATAAGTAAAATTGTTACCTGCAACAATCATTGCATCGCTACCGACGGCCGTATCTTTGGTAAGCGTCCTTGCTTCCAGTTTACTGCGCCCCGACACATTATCAGACGTCGTGTCGAGAATTCCATAAAAGGATTGCGTCTTGAAATTGCCTGCTGCAGCGTCGGCATCTTCCACATACTTCCCGGTGCCGAACAAAACCACATAGCCACCTCCGGGAGCAGTAATCACCGCCGGCTGGCCGCTGATCGGTTGGCGGACATTAGCGCTGTCCAATGCGGTAAACAGGGGTGTACTGAGAGTCTTGCTGGCAGGTGCGCCAAGCGTAAAATCGAACCGCCACATATTGCCCTGCAAATCACCTGCATAAGAGTAATTTACTGCACCGTCGTTGCCAAGCACCAAGGCGGGTGAACTCAGGCCATTTTGTTTGGTGGAATCTTTAACCACGGTTTTCAATTTAAAGTAATTGGTTCCCAAAGCCCAGGCATCCGCTGGTTTTTTATCGAGCGACAACAGAAATAGTGCGCCGACTGCTTGATCTGTCGTCCCGAAATTGCTATAGCCATCGTCCTTGTAATTATTCAACCCGCTCGGGACAACCACAAAATATTTATAAATAGGAGCCTTGGTAGTGGCATCCACGCCCATCCTGAACTTTGTAACTTGGGGCGGGCTGGCCAGATTACCCATATCAACATCGTCTTTGTCGGTAAACTCCCAAATAGCCCCGGTACCGCCGGCAAAATCAGCCGGATCGGTCACATCCAGAACAAATACACCCTGAGCGCCGCCGCCCATGCCGGAAGCCAGAATCGTTTTCCAACTGCCATCAACCCTTGCCTCTCTAACTGTTAGCGTGCCATCGACATAAGGCTGATGCACATAGTTAGGATTAGTCAGCTTATTCAAACCCGGTATCACTGCATTAGGAACATACGCGAATAATTCCACGCCATCGGCTGCGTTGAAAGCATGCAGCATGCCGTCATTGGCTCCGACATATACGGTTTTGGTCCGGTCTTTTTTAGCGTCGTAAAATGTCTGATAGCCATTCCCCTGGATATTCGCTGCGGGCGCGCCGACGTAGGTTGGATTGCTGTTGATGATGTCGCCCAGCACCCGGTCGCGCTGCCGGAAGATACCGTTGGTCTGACCGATTTCATCGGTGCGGGAACCGCGCAAATAATTTACCCTGTTCTCACCCAAACCATCGGCTGCGTTAGGTGAGACTGGCGATTGATCAAGCAAAGCTTGCTGCGCAGCAGTCAAACTAGTCCATTGAAATGGAATGGTCGTCAGCGACTTGTCTGCATTGATTTGTGCGGTATAAATTGCGCGGGAAGCTGGTGCCGGATTGGCTGGTATGGCAGCCGCAACCGGTGTGGTTGTGGCTGCCATACCTGTCAACATGAGGCCGGCGTCCCAGGTAGGAAATTTTGCATCCTGTATGGTGACCACATCATTAACCAGCTGAAGCTTGAGTTTGAGTAAATTGCCGCTCCATTTCGATGGATCAAAGCCTGGCTGATATACAAAAGCGCTGTCCGTCGATATTTTTGTTGAAGTTAAAGTGACGCCCGAAATAGTGCCGCTGTTGCTTGAGACAATTTGAAAAATGTTCTTGATCGAATCGATCATTTTTTTCGGGTTACTGGCAAGGAAATAATTATCCGGATCAGTCCCATTGCTGGCCCATTCATTATTGTTAATCACGACAGTAGCGCCATCAGCTGCGAATGTCTTGAATGGATTGCCGTCCTTGTTTTTGTCCAGAAAGCCGCCGTACTTGGCTGCCAGATAGAACTGGCTATTTCTCGGCTTGGTGCCGCGTGGATTGCTATCTTCCATTAAGCCATTGCCACCTTCATCCACGTCAATCGAGAAAGTCTTCACACGAACCGGCTTGTCGATACGGATATCGTTGGTATTGGCCCAATACGCAACTCCTGCCATGTAGTAAGTGCCAGTGCCAGCTCCGGTGTTAACAGTATCTAAAGAGGTTAAATTACTACGTTTGGCCAGATTGCCGTAAGTGCCGGCTGCATCTACCTCCATGTCGCTGACCAGCTTGGTCCAGGTCAGTGCATTAAACGCAGGGGTTGTTGTAGTCGCCGTTTCAGCGGCACGTGCAACATCCGCATTACGGGCAGGCGAGCCCGGTATATAAGCATCCTGGTGCGTGTTTACATCACCGATAGTGACTATGTAATTGTTTTGGCAAGATGCTGTGACCGGGTCAACCCAGGTTTTCAGAACTGGAAAGTTGTCATCTGTAGTATCCGTTCCCATCGCACGAGTGGCACTGGTACCGTTAGTTGAGCCTGAAGTCGGCTGCTTCCCTTGTAAATAACTGATCGCTTCATAATAAAGCTCGTCGACGGGGTCCCAGGTCTTGTAAGCCCCGAGCCTGCCGGCATTGGTACGACCGAATTTATTCAGATAGTTGATAACCCCACTATTGGTAGTGCTGGTGCGGTTGGCGGGATCTTCCGGGTTGTTGTAAAACACGCCGGTGGTCGCATCCCATTCTGGCTTGTCGTTGGTCGTTTCAGTAAACGACGGGGAATCGAATTTTTTCGGTCCGACGTATTTGACTGGACCGCGCACCACACCACCATACACGTTGTTATTGCCGGTATCGTGCTCGGTCAGGTACCCCAATGCGCCGACACGCAATTTATCCGAGTTTCTTTGCAATTCGCCAACGGGCTTGTAGTTGCTGCCATATTTCTGGCAGAGATCGGTGCGGGTCGGGCCTTCTGTTGCATCGCATACCTTGACCCTGGCCAGATATTCCCCCAAATATTTGTCCGTCGTCTGCAGTACCGCAGGGCTGCCGCTGGTGCGCGGGGTATCGCAATTTCCTACATTTCCGCTACTAGTGCCACTAAACAGGATGCGATTGCGGCAAGACACCACATACAAATCTGTCGTGCTGAACGGCGTAACCTGGTTGGGGGCGCTCATCGTTGTGCTGGCCGTAACTTTTTTGCGCGGGAAATAGGTGCCATCGGCATAAAACGTGCCACCGACATCCCTAAGATACGCACGCTGCAAAACGGTCAAAGTCGTTGTATCGGTAGTTCTATCGCCACCCGTCATTGCCAAGCGCAACATGTCGATGGCTGAAGATGATGCCCAATTCATGAAATTGCCGCTGAACGAATCACCGCCGCACTCGTGATTGGCATCAGCAGCCTTGAAAATCGAGAAATAACCGATGGCGTCGGTCAGGTCAGGATACGGAATGGCAGTCGTGGTGGATGTGGAAGTATTGGGCGTATGGTTGTATGAGGTACTGGTGGCCGGAGTTGTTGCAACTCTGATGATATGTGTATTGTTGCCCGTTGTACCGGATGACGTACCCTGTCCGCTCAGATATCCCACGACAGCTCCGGTAGCCCCCGTCGCCGAATTAAAGTTAGAGGCAAGGTATAAGGGAGTGGAATTGTTGTCGGCAGTTGGTTTTATAGTCTTATTATTTGATGCGTAGGTGGGAGTATAGACTGCAGCCGTGCCGGGAACCGTCGTAACAGTATCCGTGGTCGTCGTCGTTGTGGTCGTCACACCATTAGTCGTCGTCGTGGTCGTCCCAGCGCTGGCGGTTGAAGTGGAATTATTGGTAGTCGTCCCGGTTGTAGCCCCGGTTGTTGTGTTGCTCGTCGTCGTCGTTGGATAGATATAACACTGCTTCGGATTGAAATAGCCCAGGTATTCAGTCGTCTTGCTATAGTCATTTGTGGCGCGATAGGCAGCACCGACCGTCGGATATTCGACCGACAAATTCAGCAGCATGTTGGGATGCACATTGCCGCGACCACTAAACAAAGGTCCGCTTGCAATATTCACTTCCGGCGTTGCGGCCAGTACACCAAGACTTCCCAATATCAATGCAGCGGCCAGGCCGATGGAGGCCGCAATTCGCTTGGCAAAATTATTCATCGTCATCTCTCTGGACAGCATCACTGGTCTATCTTGCGGTAAAAGGTCTGCAAAACGGATTGGGTCGTTTCGCGCGCGCCGAAGCCCATCGCGGTTATCCGATAAAAATAGGTGCTTTGTGCGCTGGCATCCTCGCCGGCGGCCCTGTAATTGATTGCTTCGATAATGTATCTGGGCGGCTTGCTGGGCAAAGCGCCCTTCCCGGTCTGCAGGATTTGCCCGGTGAATTTACCGAAGGGAACTGTTTTTGTTGTAGTGCTACCGGTATCCGTAAAGTCCACCAGCTTCCAGATGGGTTGCGCTCCCGGGCTAGCTGTTGCGCAGAGTCCCAGGTTGTTATTCGACTCGCCGGCACCGCAACCGGCAGCAAAATTGGCTAAAACAGGGTTTTCGGAAAACAAGGCGCTGCGCGACTTGGTCGTGTCCGGTGACTTTTCGATATCCATTTCGGCGTCCATCAGGGCGGCTTCTGCTGCCTGGAAAGCGATTTGGCGATCCCTGTCGTTACGGGACGATTTTTCTCCCTGCAGCGCTATTTGGGCGGTTGATATTCCCAACAGCAAAACCGCCACCAGCATCAACAATGACACCACCAGCGATGCACCCTGCTGTTGTCGCAGATTGGAAATATTATGGAAGCGGCAGGATTTCATGATCCGCTGCCTTCCGGCTGGTTGCGAAACTGAATGGTTGACATAAATACTTTACGGCCCTTGTTCTGGGTATCCGCAGCCAAGTCGGCCTCCTTGATCTGCGTGCCTGAATCGGCGGCAGCATTGGCCGTGCTGTATTCCTTGCCGAACAAATCGTAGGTCGTGGTTGTTGTATCGGTGCGTACATTGTTAGAACCCCGCACCAGCATTGCCACCTTGATGACCGACACGCGCTTCCACCAGGTTTTTCTATTTTTATCCAGGGCTTTGGCCGCAGCATCCGCGCCCACCAAAATGAGTGCATCGTCCTTCGCATTGATTTGCGTTGCGGTCAAGAACTGATTCGGTATCCGGTCGGCGCTCTTACCGGTACTGGGGACATAATCGGTATCGACGCCATACAGCACCTGAAATGATTCGATGCCACGCGCAATGGCGTCCGAACCCCAAGTGCTATTGTCATCATTACGATACTTGCAGCGCAGTTCCGGCTCGCCGGCTGCGTCTTTGTCCACATAATAAATACTCCAGCCCCGATCTTCATCCGCCGTATTTTGCGAGGTCGGCGCTGCGACACCAAAACCGCCACAATTAAATACCGACTCATCCGGCTTGGCGGTTCCCATCTTATTGATGCCAAAAAAACGCACCGCCAATACATCGCTGCCGTTGACCGAAGTACCTGTCAGGGAATCGATGCCAGGACTCGAGGTATCACCTCCCACACTATTGCCGTCCAAACCAGCAAGATTGGCGCTCATCTCCGGGGTTGCAGTGATGGGTGCATCCTGCGTTTCCTTATCCCAATTCTCATAACCGGCCTGCCGGACTGAACGCACGATATTTTCCATCGCGTAACGCGCGGTGTCCTGAAAGTTGGCACTGTCGCTCTGCGACATATAAGCAGATTTACTGGACAGCAACAGCGCCGTTGCTGCCAGTACAACCAATAAACCGAGCGCAATCGAAATCATCAACTCGACCAGTGTCAAGCCGGACTGTCTCGCGCTTGCCAGCGGCTTGAATGTGAATTTACTGTCCATTGATCGCAGGCCCATCATTTGATGTACGGCTGAACTGTAATTGCCACGCTGGGCGGCTGATTTGTAAGCAGTGCTTTCGTGTCCTTATCGACATCTTTTCCTTGCCATCCGACCTTGATGACATAGGGAACACTATTGGTGGTCGCAACGGTGCTGGCACAGGCCCACGTCAGCTTGGCACTGCTGGTGTCCCATGGCGTTTCATCGCGACAAATGACTACCCGCCCGCCCGGCAGTCCTGCTTTTAAACGCGTTTCCCATTCGTAAATATCCGCAGCTGCCAGTTGCGTACTTGTGCAAGTTGCGCCGTAACACATGTTGCCAGGTGCAGCAGGCGCTGTATCGGTAGCGGAGTTGTAAGTAAACAGATAAGGATTGTCACTGTCAGCTTTATTCATTTCCGTGGCATTTTGCCGCATGTTGTCTGCCATTTCGGTGGCCAGTTGGACTGCCACCGTCTGCAGGCCGGATTGCTGACCGGTGCGCATGGCGACCAACTGCATGCCGGCGGCGCCGATGACCCCGAGCGCCAGTACAAATACCGATATCAACACTTCGATCAGGGTAAAGCCGCTTTGTTTTGACTTGTGCATGGATGTTCAATCGCAATTATTTCGGGGCTTAGGAGGTACGGGCAGAACTGGCTCCATATCTGCATAGTGCAATCCAATGTTTGCAAATTATTCAAAAAATCAGGGGTATGCATGAAAACACCGCCATTACCGCATGTATTCTATGTTGCATGAAAAATACAATATCAGGTATATATCCAGCCAAAAAGTATTCAAAGCGTGTAACCCGGCGCTGAAGTGGCTTTGGAGCTATACAGGATCACAAGAAAATATTATTACTTCATCGTAATTGCTTCCGCTCAGACAACGAAATACAACCGGACAAGCAGTCGGTTGGAGTAGACGAACGGAAACCTGGACGGATTAGGAAAACTTATTTTTTATCGTTGCCGCTGGCGATTTCTGCAATCACATTCTGGAACTCGGCGACATCCTCGAAGCTGCGATAGACCGAGGCGAAGCGGATGTAAGCGATTTTGTCGAGCAGCTTCAACTCTTCCATGATGCATTCGCCGATGCGCTGCGAGCTGATTTCACGTTCGCCCAGCGAAAGGATTTTCTGTTCGATGCGGCTGATGGTGGCGTCTACCAGTTCGGCAGAAACTGGCCGTTTGCGCAGTGCCAGCATCAGGCTGGCGCGCAATTTGGCGGCGGCGAATTCGACCCGGCTGCCGTTTTTCTTGACGATGACCGGCATCGAGAGTTCGATGCGTTCATAGGTGGTGAAGCGTTTTTCGCATTTGATGCAGCGGCGGCGGCGGCGGATCGAATCGCCCTCTTCCGAGGCGCGGGTGTCGAGGACTTGGGTGTCTTCGTGGTGGCAGAACGGACATTTCATGATGGTAAATGGATCGAGAGTACCGCTTGGATGCCGTGCGGCATCAATGGTTTTGGATCGGAGGAGGCTGCTGTATGCATTTTGTGTCCATGTGTCCGGATGTGCCGACGATGTGCAAACGACTTCCGTGAAAGCTTCAGGGAAGTCGTCTGTGCTGTCTGTGCTTCTCAGCAGCACATCCTTTTCAGGATGACTGCGTGCTTATTTGACTAAACCTAAGAGCCATATACCGGAAAGGCGTCGGTCAGTTTCTTGACTTCGGCTTTGACGCGGTCGATGGTGGCTGCGTCGTTCGGATTGTCGAGCATGTCGGCGATCAGGTGGCCGACTTTGGTCGCTTCCGCTTCGCCGAAACCGCGGGTGGTCATGGCTGGGCTGCCGAGCCGGATGCCGGAGGTCACGAAAGGTTTTTCCGGATCGTTCGGAATCGCATTCTTGTTGCAGGTGATGTGAGCGGAACCGAGCAATGCTTCGGCGGCTTTACCGGTGATGTTCTTGGCGCGCAGGTCGACCAGCATCAGATGGCTTTCGGTGCGGCCGGAGACGATGCGCAAACCGCGCGCGATCAGCGCTTGTGCCAGCGCATTGGCGTTTTTGACGACTTGCTGCTGGTAAGTCTTGAATTCCGGCGCCAGCGCTTCCTTGAAAGCGACTGCCTTGCCGGCGATGACGTGCATCAGCGGGCCGCCCTGGATGCCGGGGAAAATCGCGGAGTTGATCGCTTTTTCATGCTCGGCTTTCATCAGGATGAAGCCGCCGCGTGGGCCGCGCAACGATTTGTGCGTGGTGGAGGTGACGAAATCGGCGAATGGCACTGGGTTCGGATATTCACCGGCGGCGATCAGGCCGGCGTAATGCGCCATGTCGACCATGAAATAAGCGCCGACTTCCTTGGCGATTTTGGAGAAACGCTCAAAATCGATGCGCAACGCATAGGCGGACGCGCCGGCGATGATCAGCTTCGGCTTGTGTTCGCGCGCCAGACGTTCCATGGCGTCGTAATCGATTTCTTCATTGGCGTCCAGACCGTAGGAAACGGCATTGAACCATTTGCCCGACATGTTGAGCTTCATGCCGTGCGTCAGGTGGCCGCCTTCAGCCAGCGACATGCCCATGATGGTGTCGCCCGGTTTCAGCACGGCGAAGAACACGCCCTGGTTGGCTTGCGAGCCGGAATTCGGCTGCACGTTGGCGGCTTCGGCACCGAACAATTGCTTGATGCGATCGATCGCCAATTGTTCGGCGACATCGACGAATTCGCAGCCGCCGTAATAGCGCTTGCCTGGATAGCCTTCCGCGTATTTATTGGTCAGTTGCGAGCCTTGCGCTTCCATGACGGCTGGCGAAGTGTAGTTTTCGGACGCGATCAGTTCGATATGATCTTGCTGGCGAACGTTTTCTTGCTGGATCACGGCCCACAATTCAGGGTCGATATTGGCGATGGTGTGGTCTTTGGAGAACATGCGGATTCCTATCGATAAGTATGCAAAAGTGTGCAAATTAAGTGCAACTAGATTTTTACTGGGATCGATTGAGGAGTCATCTGATGCATCTAATGCAAGATGTAAATGACGGACAGCCTCAGTCGTGCACTCCATTTTGGGCTGCCCAGGCGAACGGCTAAAGAATTCTCACGTTCCCCGGTGGATGCCCACCTTGTCGCCGGAAGTGTGTCCTTCCGACTTTTCGCCAGTCACGTGAGATGAAATGGTCCGCAAATTGTAAGGTAAGGAGATGATTTGAGCAAGCTGCCGGGTTTTTCCCCGGATCTTATTAGTGGCGAGCGGGAACGCATCGTAGGTCAGGTTAGCGAGTGTGTAACCCGACATTCCCAGGCCGCAAACGTCGGGTTACGCGATGAAACCGCTAACCCGACCTACAAAAACTTCGGCCAACCATCATGGTTATACACAATACTGTATTTTTAAAGGCCGCATATATTATATGTGGAAATAGCATTATTTTTATGCATACTCCTTAATTTTTACAGATATAAAGAGAAGCATCAGCTATCGCCCTTGGCGATTGCGCGGGCCAGGATGATCACCGGAATGGTGGTGATCAGCACAATGGTGAGCGCGGGCAGCGCCGCCTCGCCCAATCGCTCGTCGGATGCGAGCTGGAACGCGATCACGGCCAGCGTATCGAAATTGAACGGGCGGATAGTCAGGGTTGCCGGCAATTCCTTGATGACATCGACGAACACCAGCAAGCCGCCGGTCAGCACGCTGCGCCACAGCAACGGCGCATGCACCCGCAGCAACATCGAACCCAGCCCATGGCCCAAGCTGCGGGCGCTGGCATCCATCGCTGGCGTGATTCGCGCCAGCCCGGCTTGCACCCCGTGATAAGCCACTGCCAGAAAACGCACCAGATACGCATAGATCAACGCCACCACGCTGCCGGCCAATAAAAAAGTTGCCCCGTATCCAGCGGCCCAGCTATCCAGACGCGACAACGGAATCAGAATACCCACAGCGATCACTGCGCCCGGCACCGCATAACCCATGGTCACGACGCGATTGCAGGCAGCTTGCACCCGGCTCTGGCTCACGCGTGCCGCATACGCCAGCAAGACGCAGAGCAGCACTGCCAGCAACGCAGTCACGCCACCCAGCGTGACGCTGTTTTTCACCAGACCAAGGTAGCGCGCACCCATCGCCACAGCATCCTCGCGCATGATCAGCCGCACCAAAATCAGCAATGGCAGCAAAAATCCGGTTAATACCGGCAGCGCGCAACATAAGGTCGCCAGCCAGCCCGATCTGCCCGGCAAAGGCCGCGTCAACTGGCCGCTGGTGCGCCCGCCGGCCGCGTAATAGCGCGCCCGGCCGCGACTTTTCTGTTCCAGCAACATCAATACCGTGACGGTAATAAGCAATACCGCAGCGATCTGCGCGGCGGCGGTGCGGTCGGAAAAGGCGTACCAGGATTTATAGATGCCGGTAGTCAGGGTCGGCACGCCAAAATAAGCCACCGCTCCATAGTCAGCCAAGGTTTCCATCAATGCCAGCGCAATGCCGGCGGCGGCGGCGGGACGCGCCAGCGGCAGGCTGATGGTAAAGAATGCGCGCCACGGGCCAACGCCCAGCGTGCGCGCCGCATCCAGCATGCGCGGACTGCGCTCCAGAAAGGCATTGCGCGCCAGCAGATAAATATACGGATACAGCACCAGCGCAAACAGCACGCCGGCACCGCCCACGCTGCGTATCTGCGGAAACCAGTATTCGTGCGGCTGCCAGCCGAACAGTGCGCGCAGGCCGCTTTGTACCGGGCCGGAAAATTGCAGGAAATCGGTGTACGCGTAAGCCACGACATAGGCCGGCATCGCCAACGGCAAGACCAGCGCCCATTCGAACATCCGCTTGCCGGGAAAATCGAAAGCCGCCACCAGCCACGCGCAACCGATGCCGATAGTCGCGCCCAGCACCGCCACGATGGCGGCAATCGCAAAGCTGTTGAACAGGTATTCCGGCAATACCGTGCTCCACAAATGCGCCAATGTGGATGCACCGGATTCGCCCGCGCCATCCGCGCCGCCGACCAGCAGATTCGACAGCACACCGAAAATCGGCACGCCCACCAGAAAAGCCACTGCCAGCGACGCCAATAGCATGGGATGAAAACCGCCAGCCTGGCGTGGGGAATGGTTATTCGAGAAAGGCATAAAGTGTGATTAACTGCACGTCTGGCTAAATGAGAATTATAATCAATTGGAATATGGTGCAGGGACATTATTAACCAACCAGCAAACTGAACTTACTATTATGGACAATCCATCTCCTGGCACCGCACACCTTTGCGTTGAATCGATCCGGGTCGGCTATCGGCTCGGGCGCAATATGCATGAGATCGTGCATGCGTTGTCGTTTTCATTAGAGCGCGGAGAAATCGGCTGCCTGCTTGGCCCTTCCGGCTGCGGCAAAACCACCGTGCTGCGCGCGATAGCCGGGTTTGAACCGTTGCTGGCCGGGCGGATCGCCTTGGGCGGCAGGGAAATCAGCCGCCCCGGTGTCACCGCACCGCCTGAAAGCCGCCAGGTCGGCGTGGTATTTCAGGATTACGCACTATTCCCGCATTTAAACGTGGCGGAAAATATCGCCTTCGGTCTGCGCAAACTAGCCAAACCACAGCGCATGCAGCGGGTCCAGACCTTGCTGAGCCTGGTCGGGCTGTCGGTGCAGAGCGACAAATATCCGCACGAACTCTCCGGCGGTCAGCAGCAACGGGTTGCTCTGGCACGCGCCTTGGCGCCCGAGCCGGATCTGTTGCTGCTGGATGAACCGTTTTCCAATCTGGATGTCGATCTGCGCGAACGATTGGCGGCCGAAGTGCGCGATATCCTCAAGGCCAGCGGCACCACTGCGGTGCTGGTCACGCATGACCAGCATGAAGCGTTTGCGATTGCGGACCAGATCGGGGTCATGCAGGCCGGGGAAATTGTGCAGTGGGACAGCGCTTACAACTTGTATCATCGTCCGGCCTCGCGCTTTGTGGCCGATTTCATTGGCCACGGCGTGTTCGTGCCGGGCGTCATGGACATCCCCGGCGAAATGGTGAACATAGAACTCGGGCGTTTGCCCTTGTGGCAGGGGATGGACATGTGCGCCACCAATGCAAAAAATGCCCGGCAGGTCGATGTGCTGCTGCGCGCCGACGACGTGGTGCATGACGACGAAAGCGTGCTCAAGGCCGAGGTGGTGCGCAAGGCATTCCGTGGCGCGGATTTTCTGTACACCCTGAAACTGCCGAGCGGTCAGCCATTGCTGGCCCTGGTGCCATCGCATCACGATCATGCGGTCGGCGAGAAAATCGGGATTCGGCTATGCGCCGATCATGTGGTGACGTTTCTGAGCGAACCGGAACTGGAACACACTGCAGTCACGAATTAGCTGACATTGAGCATTGCATTGCTCCACGAAAGACACGAAAAGCACGAACCGGACTCGCAACAAAACGATTTTTAAAAAATAAGGAGTATCGTCATTTTCATGGCATTTCCCGCATATATCATATGCGAACATAAAATATACTCCATGAAAATCAATTAATACGGGAAATGCGTCAAGCGCTCGCGTGAACCTGGACACCTATTACCGGTCTCCAGTACTGTCTTGCTGTTTAGATTTGTGCCTTTCGTGTTTTTCGTGGACATTGTTTTCCGCCATGATGCACATGCTTGGTATCAGTGCATTCCCGCACTGAATCTCATCAGTCACCGCTTTTCATTTTCTGCAGCAAATCCGCGATGCGCTGCGCACTTTGGGCGTCGGTTGCGGCAGGCAATGCACACAAGGTGACGAGTTGCTCCTGTTGCGTGATCTGCTTTTGTCCCGCTCGCAGCGAGGATTGCAAAACTTCCACCTGCATCTTCAGACGCTCACGCGACAATTCTGCCGGACTATCGCAGCCCAGCAGGATTTCCAGCCGCAACAATTCCTGTCCCAGTTGCGCGCTGTTATCGGCCAACGTTGCCGCATACCCGCTGTCATTGGCTGCCAAAGCCGTCAACGCCGCGGAAAAGCGCATCTGCAACGCACGCTCAAGATGTGCTGCCAGCGGCGCTTGCTGCGACCATTCGGCGGACCAGTCTCTATCTGGCTGCGGCACCTGCGCAATTGCCGCCTCGCCCGCCTGACACAGGGATAGTTTGCGATGCAACGCATCGAGTTCGCTAGTTTGCGCGGCGCGTTTGATCGTATTCATGCGTTGCTGCAAAACAGCCACCGCGGTATCAAAACGCTGCGTCAGTTGCTGCTCGGCGGCACGCGGCACATAGCCGGTCTGGCTCCATTCATTTTGCAACTCGCGCAAAATCTTGCCCAGCGCAGCGGGAGATTCCTTCGCGGCGGCTTCCAGTCCGGCACATATCACTTCTTTTTGCTGCAAATTCTGTAACCGATCAGCATCGGCGACCTGTGCCGTTTCCTTGCGCTTGGCAAAAACCGCGTCGCAAGCCTCACGAAAACGCACCCATAACGCCTGTTCGTCACGCCGCTCCAACGGCAGGGATAGCGATTGCTCTTGCCAACGTGCCTGCAAGGCACGCAACGCCTCGGGCGCAGTACGGTCATCGGCGCGAATCTCGCTGGCGTCAGTGATCAGGCGTTCGCGACGCTCGATGGCGGCGGCGCGCTCGCGCGCCAAAGGATCGGCCAGTACGGACAGGGCAGCGGCAAATTCGGCGTCCAGACGTTTTTTCTCCTTGCGCTCGATGATGCCCTGCCGCTGCCATGCCAACTGCATGCGCTGGCATTGTTGCGCGACATTCTTCCAGTCGACCTCAGATGCATCCTGCGTTTCTGCGCTTAAACTGCGCAATTGTTCCAGCAATGCCTGCGCCTTGACTGCATTTTGCTGGCGCTCCTCGGCCAGTTCCCGGTAATGGGCGGCAACCGGTTCATAGGCACTGTTGCAGGCGGCGTCGAAGCGATGCCACAGTTCGCGCGATGACGCGCCGGCCGAAACGTCGAGCGACTTCCAGCGCTCGCGCAGGCTACCGATTTTTTTACCCAGTTCTGCCAGCGGCAATTTCTGCAGCGGCAATTCTTCGGCAGTCTTGAGCAATTCTTCGCGTGAAACATTGCCGCCCCATCGCGCCCAACTCATCAGGTGCGCCAGTTCGACCCTGGCCTTGGCCAAGTGCGGCGCTTGTGCGGCCGACGGCTTGCATAATTTGGCATCGATTGCGCGCAACGCCTTGTCGTGCTCGCAAGCCACTTGCAACAAGCCTTGCTCCAGCGCTTTTTCCATGCCATCCAGTGCTTCGGCAAAGCGCTGCTTGAGTTCCTGCAACTGGGCGACCGCTACAGGATCTATTGCTGATTGCGGTGTCGCAGTTGGCTGGGGCGCTGCGGGTTCTGCTTCCAACATAACCGGCTCCGCAGTCAACGTCGCTGGCGCAGCATCTTGAAAATGCGCATCCAGGTCGGCCTCGTCACTGCCTGCTGGTCCAGCCGCAGATGATGCCTCCGGTGCCGGTGGCGTCTCTGTTTCATTTGCGGTAAGTAATACTGCACTGGCCAACAGTGCGCTTTGGCGCTGCTGCACTGCCAGTTTCTGACGCGCCATCTCCAGTTCTTTCAGGCAAGCCGGCAGCAAGTGCTTCGGCAACGCCGGCACTTCAGTGGCAGCGGCATGCTGCTCCACCGCCAGCGCCAGTTCATCGAGCATGCTGGCGCTAACGCTGACGTCGGACGGCGCATCGTCAAGTGCGTTCGTGACCTCGCGCAACCGGGCCAGCGCATCGATTAACGCACGCTGCAATTCCACCTGACACGTCAGGCGACTGTGCAAAGTGGCACGAACGGTCTCGAATGTTTGCCGGGTTTGCCCTACCGGCACATTGATTGCAGTCCAAACCCGGTCCAGATCGGCGACCTGATTCGGCATCAATTGGGGATCGACAACAAGTCGATGGGCCTGTTCCAAACTTTCTTGCGCACGCTGTTCGCACTGGGCAAGTTGCAGGCTGGACTCGATTTTGCCTTGCATCAATCGGGCAACGCGGCGATCGGTATTGCGCATCGCACTGCGCACCTGTTCCTGCAGCGGTTGCGAACTGATGTGGGCGGCCGCTATCAGGCGCGCATCGGCAAACCCGCATTGCAGGATAAATTCGACTGCGGCTGTTTCCTGGCCGTCCAGAGCGCCGGCCTGGGCCAGAGCCGCTTGCCGGGCATTCTCTTGCTGCACTTTAGCTTCAGCCGACGCAGACCGCGCCACTGGCGGTACGGATAAGGACTTCTTGGCAGAACGCCTGAAAAGGAAAGAAAACATGACGAGGACGAGGAAGGTTGAACAAGGCGCACATAATAACAAGCCGCTGCCTTCCTGCAGTCGTTTTTGTCAACTGACAGCTTGTCTGTCTTACAGAATCGAGATGTTTTTACAGCGATGGCATGTCGATGCATCATCTTTCTATGGCGACATGTACCAAATTTTTACGCGTACTGCCTGGCGCAATTGCAATAGCGCGCGGGTCGATGCTTTAACCGTTGGTATTGTTATCGAATAAGACCGTGTTAATCCAATCGCACACCAACCTTTTGGGACGCAACAGGCACCGCAGCGGAAGTGCTTATCTTGGCATTGTGAGACAGTAATTGTCTGGCAATCTGAAACCAATCTTCTGCCGTCAAAATTCGGCTTGCCATTGGGAATAACGCGTTTTCTTCCTTGTCAACTTTCTTCAACACTGTGGTGCAGTACAGTTCGACGGCTTCCCGCAATTCAAGCACACGCAAGCCTCCCTGTTCGATCGCCTGCGTCAGCTTCCCCCTTATCGAACGCAATATGTTTAGGCTCAGCAAGCCCAATGATTCCAGCTCTGCCAACAGTGAACCTGCATACAGACTCATTTTGCGCATTCTGCTTATCAGGTAGATATCTATCTTGCGGCACTGAGCGCATTCATGAAAATGGTTTAATTGCGCTAATACGCCATCTATCATGGCGCTATCCATCACAGAAATACCCGTCATTCTCTGCTGGATATGATCGTGCAATGACGCTAATTTTGTACGAGTGCCGTTTTCTTCAGCAGAAAACACGATGAGCGAATAAGTAGTCGTCAACATAGTAGATCCTCAGCCATCGGCTGCCGTTGTGGGCAGCGAGCGACTAAATTGAATCGATCGATATACATAAAAGCATACACAAGCCAAATTATAAAAGGCGCGTGATAACGAGATTTTGAGATGGCGCAATAACTATGACGGAACTTCTTGACTAAAAAATAACTAGCTGCTAGCTACTCACAATTCATTTTTAAGCGTAAAGATGCGAACCTCTTGCCCCAGTGATGAAAATGCGATCGCACATGCAATTTTCGTGAGCTTACGATTTCCGGCACAAAAATGTCGAAATACGATATCTGCGATTTGAAATTGGGAGTTAAAACAGAGCGCATTTCATAACCTGTACATTGAGCGAAAATGGCGCTCGCATGGAATAACAATCTAAAAATTAAACCAGAATTATTAAATTGGGTTAATCAAGTTATTTACTACTTGAAATGGCGTAAGACAACAAAAAACCCGCATCAGCACTGGGCTTGATGCGGGTTATTGGACTAACTTGGACTTCTTAATACATGTTCTTGGTGCCCGGAGCCGGAATCGAACCGGCACGCTCCTTTTCAGGTAAGCGGCGGATTTTAAGTCCGATGTGTCTACCAGTTTCACCACCCGGGCATGCAACCATTTAAAACAACTTACCTAGAAATAAAGCTTTGTGATCCTGTAGGAGTAGGCCGAATTGTAACCGGTCTGAAAAGCTTTACAAGTTGTTTACACTTACTGCAAATCAAAAATTTTATATTTGCTACCACAGAGCACTTGACGTCTTCCCCGGTCTATAGAACGGAGATTCCTACAATACAAGTAACGGCATGTCCGCCTCTGATGAAAAGGCCTCCCACTTGGGAGGCCTTATAAACACTGTGGCGGAGAGAGGGGGATTCGAACCCCCGATAGGCTATGAACCTATACACGCTTTCCAGGCGTGCGACTTCAACCACTCATCCATCTCTCCTGCATCTTCGCTTTCGCGAAGCCGCAGATTATAACAAACAATATGTAAATATTGCCAGTGTTAACTAATTACGGGATCTTAAAATTTAAAAACGGTGCATCTGACCAATGCACCGTTCTGGCACATCTACTGAAATTACTGTGCCTGCTTCAGCTGCTCCAGAATGGCTGGATTTTCCAGTGTCGAGATGTCCTGCGTGATGTCCTCGCCCTTGGCCAGCACACGCAGCAAGCGGCGCATGATCTTGCCGGAACGGGTTTTCGGCAGGTTGTCACCGAAGCGGATTTCCTTCGGCTTGGCAATCGGGCCGATTTCCTTGGCGACCCAATTGCGCAACTCGGTAGCGATCCGTTTGGCGTCATCGCCCATTGGACGCGTCTGTTTCAACACCACAAAGGCGCAAATCGATTCGCCCGTGGTGTCGTCCGGCTTACCGACCACCGCGGCTTCGGCCACCAGCGGGTTAGCCACCAGTGCCGATTCGATCTCCATCGTACCCATGCGGTGACCGGAAACGTTGAGCACATCGTCGATGCGCCCAGTGATGGTGAAATAACCGGTATCCGGATTGCGGATTGCACCGTCACCGGCCAGATAAGTCTTGCCACCGAGCTCGGCTGGGAAATAGCTTGCCTTGAAGCGTTCCGGATCGTTCCAGATGGTGCGGATCATGGCCGGCCAAGGGCGCTTGACCACCAGCAGCCCGCCCTGGCCGTTCGGCATGTCTTGCCCTGATTCGTCGACAATCGCCGTCATGATGCCTGGCAATGGCAGTGTGCAAGAGCCTGGCACCATCGGCGTAGCACCCGGCAGCGGGGTGATCATGTGGCCGCCGGTTTCGGTTTGCCAGAAGGTGTCGACTACCGGGCAACGTTCATTGCCGATATTCTTGTAGTACCACATCCAGGCTTCCGGATTGATCGGCTCGCCTACCGAGCCCAACAAGCGCAGGCTGGACAGATCGTATTTTGCCGGGGCGACACTCGGGTCTACATCGGCGGCCTTGATCAATGAACGAATCGCGGTCGGCGCGGTGTAGAAGATGCTGACCTTGTGTTTGGCAATCGTGTCCCAGAAGCGGCCGGCGTTCGGGTAGGTTGGAATGCCTTCGAAGATGATTTCGGTGGCGCCGACTGCCAGCGGGCCGTAGGCAATGTAGGTATGGCCGGTGACCCAGCCGATGTCGGCGGTGCACCAGAATACATCGTCAGGCTTGATGTCGAAGGTCCACTTCATGGTCAGCATCGCCCATAGCAGGAAACCGCCAGTGGAGTGCTGCACGCCTTTAGGAGTGCCGGTGGAACCGGACGTGTACAAGACGAACAATGGATGCTCGGCGCTGACCCATTCCGGCTCGCAGCTTTCGGCCTGATCTTGTAGCAGATCGTGCAGCCACAGATCGCGTCCTTCGACCATGCTGATGTTGCCGCCGGTGCGCTTATAGACGATGACGTTGCGAATCGTGCTGCAACCGCCCAGTGCGAGCGCTTCATCGACGATGGCTTTCAGAGGCAGATGCTTGCCGCCGCGGAACTGTTCATCTGCGGTGATAACGGCAACGGCGCCGGCATCGATGATGCGTTCCTGCAGGGACTTGGCGGAGAAGCCGCCGAACACGACCGAATGGGTGGCGCCGATGCGTGCGCAGGCTTGCATCGCGGCTACGCCTTCGACCGACATCGACATGTAGATGACGACGCGGTCGCCTTTCTTGACGCCGAGCGATTTCAAGCCATTGGCGAATTTACAGACGGTGCGGTGCAATTCGCGGTAGCTGACTTTGGTGGAACTGCCGTCGTCGGCCTCAAAAATGATGGCAGTCTTGTCGGCGTTGCCGTTTTCCAGATTACGGTCGAGACAATTGTAAGAGGCGTTCAGATGGCCGTCTTCGAACCATTTGTAGAACGGCGCATTGGATTCGTCGAGGGTCTTGCTGAAAGGTTTTTGCCAGAGGATGTTTTCGCGTGCCAACTTAGCCCAGAAACCTTCGTAATCCTGCTCTGCCTCGGCGCACATCGCATTGTAGGCATCCATGCCGGATATGGTGGCGTTCTTGACGAACTCTGCCGGCGGCAGAAAAACACGACTCTCTTGATTTGTGGATTCAATGCCTGCCATTTGTCTTCTCCATGTGATGATGATTTAGTTGATAACATAGACTTTTACTCTTACTAAAGTCTTACACATCCGGAACCGGGCATACGATCAATACGCTGCAGCACAAACATGCGTACTTGAAAACCTGGCGTTGCATGTGTCATAAAGTCGAGAAATTCTGCTTATTTCTTTCTTTCCGCTGAATTTCGCCAAAACACATTCTTGGTTATGCCAGCTTTGCCGTCTGCGTTATTGCGTTTCGTCATTGTTGTGACGATTTTATCGCCTCAAAACTTGAGCGTAATCCCGGATTAGGTTTTCACGCCGAGCGGCGCCGGCATGGGTTTTATCGGGTCAAGAATCGCCCGTGTGTCGACTTCATGGCCAGCAAGTGTAAAATCCCGTCTGGTTCAGAAACAATAGAAGGATGCTTGGAGAGCCATAAAACAAGCGCAGAACGCCCTTAAATAATGAATTTAATGTTGGAGTATAGATAAAAATACTGATATTACCGCATTGTTTTAGGGCTACTTAAAAAATACAAATGCCAGTATATTTTTTGCATGGAAACCCATGAAAAATGTCCGCTTAGCATGCGACGCGTTAAAAAATTTCCAAAATCCATTTTTTTGCAAATCCGTTCATTGCAATTATTACCACAGACCGAGCCCAATTCACCCTTCATTCATACACCAGCACGACAGCTCCTGGGCTCAACTGTCTACCGATGATTGTCGACTGCAACCCCATTCCGGCCTGCATACGCCAAAAGAATAGCAATCCTTAATTTTAGCCAAGCGAGAACCATCATGACCATCATCAAGCAGGACGACCTTATTGAATCCGTTGCCGGCGCGCTGCAATACATCAGCTATTACCATCCGGCCGACTACATTGCGCATCTGGGGCGCGCTTATGCGGCAGAGCAAAGCCCGGCAGCCAAGGATGCGATTGCGCAGATTCTGACCAATTCCCGGATGTGCGCCGAAGGCCATCGCCCGATCTGCCAGGACACCGGCATCGTCAATGTGTTTCTGAAAATCGGCATGGAAGTCCGGTTTGAAGGTTTCAAAGGCTCCATCGCCGACGCCATCAACGAAGGCGTGCGACGCGGCTACAATAATCCGGAAAACAAGTTGCGTGCTTCGATCGTGGCTGACCCGCTTTTCGAGCGCAAAAATACCCGCGACAACACACCGGCCGTGATCCACATGGAGTTGGTACCGGGCAATACAGTCGAGGTCCAGATTGCAGCTAAAGGCGGCGGCTCGGAGAACAAGAGCAAGTTCGTGATGCTCAATCCATCCGACTCAGTGGTGGACTGGGTCATGAAGACCGTGCCGACCATGGGCGCCGGCTGGTGCCCGCCGGGCATGCTAGGGATCGGCATCGGCGGCACTGCTGAAAAAGCCATGCTGATGGCAAAAGAAGTGCTGATGGAAGACATCAACATGTACGACCTGCTTAAACGCGGCCCGCAGAACAAGACTGAAGAACTGCGGATCGAACTGTTCCAGAAAGTCAATGCGCTCGGCATCGGCGCTCAGGGCTTGGGCGGCCTGACCACGGTGCTCGACGTGAAAATCATGATGTATCCGACCCACGCCGCTTCCAAACCGGTGGCAATGATCCCGAACTGTGCGGCAACGCGCCACGGACATTTCGTGCTCGACGGTTCCGGCCCGGTCTTCATGGAGCCGCCGTCGCTGTCAGACTGGCCGGAAGTGCAATGGGCACCGGACACTGAAAAATCCAAACGCATCGACCTCAATACCTTGACCAAGGCCGAAGTTGCATCCTGGAAGCCGGGCCAGACGCTGCTATTGAACGGCAAGATGCTGACCGGCCGCGACGCCGCTCACCAGCGCATCCAGGACATGCTGGCCAAGGGCGAGCCATTGCCGGTCGATTTCACCAATCGCGTAATTTACTATGTCGGCCCGGTTGACCCGGTTGGCGACGAAGCAGTCGGCCCGGCCGGCCCAACCACCGCGACACGGATGGACAAATATACCGACATGATGCTGGAAAAAACCGGTCTGATTTCCATGGTCGGCAAAGCGGAGCGCGGCCCGGTTGCGATCGAATCGATCAAGCGGCACCAATCGGCTTACCTGATGGCGGTCGGCGGCGCAGCCTATCTGGTCTCGAAAGCCATCAAGAGCGCAAAAGTGGTTGGCTTTGCCGACCTCGGCATGGAAGCAATTTACGAGTTTGACGTGAAAGACATGCCGGTTACGGTAGCGGTCGATGCTAACGGCACCTCAGTCCACGATACCGGGCCGAAAGAATGGCAAGCCCGGATTGCCGCAACCTCCGTGGGCGATATCGCAGTCACCACCAAGTAAATACGGATCTGCCCTCGCCGGGCGAAGTACCGAATATTGTTTTCGGCTACTTCGCCCGGCAATCCAATCACCCCATACACTTTTTCGCACCGTCCCTTGACCAATTCCTCCGTGCGCGCCAGCGTTTTTACGGCAGCAGATGCACCCGTCGGCATTTTTGATTCCGGCATCGGCGGCCTGTCGGTATTGCGCCATATCCAGGCCCAATTACCACAAGAAAATTTGCTGTATTTTGCTGACTCTGGCTTTGCCCCCTACGGTGAAAAAACCGAGCAATTCATCGTCAACCGTACGCTGGCAATTACAGACTTCCTGCTGCTAAACGGTGCCAAAACCATCGTAGTGGCCTGCAATACTGCCACCGCCGCTGCCATCAAGGCACTGCGAGCGCGTTACCCGCAGTTGCCGCTAGTCGGCGTCGAACCCGGGCTCAAACCGGCTGCAGCGTTGACCAAAAACAATGCTATCGGCGTACTCGCCACTGAACGCACGCTGGCTAGCAGCAAATTCAGGCAACTGAGCGAACACATTGCTACCAGCACTGGCGTACGGATATTCACACAAGCCTGTGCCGGACTGGCCGACCAGATCGAAAAAGGCGAACTGCAATCCGCGGCAACCGCCTTGCTGGTGCAACGCTATGTCGCACCATTGATTGCACAGGGAGCCGATACCTTGGTGCTCGGCTGCACGCATTACCCTTTCGTGCTGCCGCTGCTCCAGGATGCAACCCGCCGCGCCACGTCTCAGCCAGTGACCATCATCGACACCGGCCTGCCAATTGCCTTGCAACTGGAGCGACTCCTCAAAAATCATGAGTTGCTGAACACATCCAGCAACCCGGGCCAGCTACAGACATTCACCACCGGCAACGAAACAGCGCTAAAAGTCGCTTTAAGCAATCTGTTGCACCTGCAGCCAAGCATCGCAATGGTGGCAGTCAGCTAGAAAACAAATGAACTAGTGCATATTTTGATTTACAAGCAAGGCACAAATTTATATAATCGTCGTCTTCTGCAAATCAACGTAGAAAAGCAAAAAACAGTGGTGGCTGTAGCTCAGTTGGTAGAGTCCAGGATTGTGATTCCTGTTGTCGTGGGTTCGAGCCCCATCAGCCACCCCAAGAATTCAAGGCTTTAGCCGATAGCAAGTACTAATTTTTGGAACGTGAATTCCAATTTTTGGAACTTGGATTTAAGGGAACACGTAAAAACGTGTTCCCTTTTTTAATTTTCGAGCAGGCAACAGCGAGCCGACTCAATATTTGGGGCGCGAATCAGTTATCCTTAGCAACCACACCTTGGACGAGCCAATTCGAATAGAGCATTTACTTCGGGCACTAAATGCGTGTTAGCGTGTTTTCAAAGGCTGCTCTACAAAATGGCGACGAGATTATATCTTGTTGTAATATTGTCACTTAAACAATGTTTCCTATAATCGCCCTCCCACCTGATGCCGCTGAATTCTCCGAACAGATGGGAACCAAATTCAAGTTTTGGTACACTGATCCGCTACGCGGTTTATGCCTCTTCAAAGAAGGTCGCCCCGGCACAGGAGAGAACTGGGCAGAAAAGCTAGCGGGCGAGTTGGCGCAATTGCTGGGAATTCCACACGCAGTATATGAATTAGCCCAATGGCAAGGGAAGTTTGGCGTCATGTCCCCTTCGTTTGTGCAAGAAGGCGGCCGTTTAATTCACGGCAATGAATTAGTGGGGGGGAAGGTTACCGTCGCACAGGACGATAAGCAGTTGCGATTCTATGCTCAACGAAGCCACACAGCATCTCGCGTACTGACATACTTAAGGGTAAATGCTGACTTTCTTAATCCGCCACAATCATATGTGCCAATTCAGGGTATAAACTTATCAATAGATATATTCGTAGGTTATCTACTGTTTGACGCTTGGATTGCTAATCAAGACCGTCACTCTGAGAACTGGGGTGTCGTGAAAACGGAAAAAGCATTGTATCTTGCCCCTTCTTATGACCACGGCTCGAGTTTGGCCAGACACGAAACTGACGAGCGTCGGAAACAAATGATGACGACTCGCGACAAGGGCGGATCGATAGAATCCTACGTTAGGCGAGCACGATCCGCACTGTATCCAAACGCTGCGGGCGATGCGAAGGTCAAATCTTATCTAACTACTGAAGCATTTGAATATGCATGGAAATTACGGCCAGATGTGGGTGATGTATGGCGTAAAAGGTTAGCAGGCATAAGCTTGGCCAACATACGGGACGTAATCAATCAAGTCCCGAAAGAACACATGTCTGATGTGACTCGCGAATTTACCGCACGCTTGCTTCAGTTAAATTCTGAACGATTGATCGCACTAAAAATTTCATAATGAACACTCTTTTTGTAGCATGGCAACAACCCGACTCAGGAGAATGGATTCCTGTAGCCCGCTTAGAGCGAGCGGATGATATCTATCGGTTTTCATATACACAGGGCGTATTTAGATCTAAAGGATTTCAGACATTTAACGGAATGAATCGGCTCGACGCAGTATATGAATCGACCGTGCTCTTTCCGTTATTCTCCAACCGTCTGATCAACAAATCACGTCCGGAGTTCAAAGAATATCTCCGGTGGCTAGGTCTACCAAACATGGCTGATGATCCGATGGCTATCTTGGCGCTGACTGGAGGAATTCGAGGAACAGACTCGATTGAGCTCTTCCAGCCACCGGCAGTGACAGATGATGGACGCTACAATTTGGAATTTTTTGCGCGTAGCCTGTCGCACCTTCCAAAAGAAATGATAGATCTTATCGGGGTATTAAAGCCTGGTGCTCGACTATTTTTGATGAGGGATAGTCAAAACGCTTTCGATCCGTTCGCACTGGCCCTGCGCACTGAGTCCCCATCTTTTTTCGCAGGGTACTGTCCAAAGTATTACGGAAAAGATCTAGGTACGCTGTTGGCTGATCAAAAAAACGCGCTCGAAGTGCGCGTAAAATGCGTTAATTCAGACGCTCCGCTAAACATGCGCTTGCTATGCTCAGTAACAGCAAAATTGCCAATCGAATTCTCTCCTCTTGGAAACGAGCAAGATTTCAAGCCTGTGGTCAACACCATTCCCATTGAATGGCAGAATTTAACGGCATCGTTTGCCGAAGCCCTACAAGGCGTAGCCTCTACCAGTGGCCATTAATGATGGACAGTAGTTTCAATTAGTATTTGCGAGGCCGTGGGAAATCGCACGCAAGGGCCAAGATCTCACTGCTAACACCAACCGGCAGCACAAAGTTTTATCGTTGCCGCACAGCTAATTTCCTCTGGCTAATATCAACAAAATGGTTACACGCTTCGGCTGGTAGCCATTTTTTATTTTTGGAACTTGGATTTAAGGGAGAACATAAAAATGCACTCCTTTTTTTCATGGCCGGATCAATCAAAGGCACATCGAGCGCTGGCAGCTTTAGCCTGCCACCAGACCTGCATCAATTACCCGACTTGCTGTGCCAATCTGTGTCAAAAAATTTCGAGCAGCCTATAACGAGGTCAGATGTGATTTATATTTGGCTGCAGGCGCGGTGGGTGATGGTTACACGCCAGCGGCGACAATGGAAGAAATGCACAAAAAATAGGCGGAAAATACGAAGGTCGAAAAAAAGCCGCGCAAGGCGGCTTTTTTGATGTCGATGGCAACTTCGGTTACCTCGCCAGCTTACCCAACTTATTACCTAACTTATCCAGCGCTTGTCCGCCGCCATAACTGCCTTGTAGCGGCACCGCGCCGCCCAGGAAAACACGAATCGCGCAATACTTGAATTCGGGAATTTTTGCGTATGGGTCCAGTGCCGCATTGGTCAGCTTGTTAATCGCAGCTTCGTAATAACAGAACGGTACAAAAACCGCCCCGCGCGGCGAACTGTCATCGGCCCGCGCATACAGCGATACCGTGCCGCGCCGCGATTCGATGGTCACGATATCGCCCGGTTTGCCGCCCAGCGCATCCAGGTCGAGCGGATGCACCAGCGCCACCGGATCGGGTTCAATCGCATCCAGCACGGTCGCACGGCGCGTCATGCTGCCGGTGTGCCAGTGTTCCAGCTGGCGCCCGGTGATCAACACCATCGGATACTCGGCATCCGGGCGTTCGGCAGCCGGGATGATGTCGGCCGGCACAAAACGCGCACGGCCTGTTTCGCTGGGGAATTCTTCAGTAAATACAACTGATTGGCCTGGATCGCCTTCATTGCGGCACGGGTAAGTCACTGCATGCTCGCGTTCCAGCCGGTCCCAGGTGATGCCGGCGATGCTCGGCATCGTATGCCGCATTTCGTCGAATACTTCCGAGACATGCCCGTAATGCCAATCGAGCCCAAGCTGCTGCGCGATCTGCTGGATGATCCACAAATCCTGTCTGGCGTCGCCCGGTGGATCGATGGCCTGGCGGCCCATCTGCACCAGACGATCGGTGTTGGTGAAGCTGCCGGTTTTTTCGGGGAAGGCGGAAGCTGGCAAGATTACATCGGCCAGATACGCGGTCTCGGTCAGAAAGATATCCTGCACCACCAGATGATCCAGTGCGGCCAGCGATTCGCGGGCATGGTTGGCATCCGGGTCCGACATAGCCGGATTCTCTCCCATGATGTACATGCCTCGAATTTCGCCTTTTTTGATCGCGTGCATCACTTCCACTACCGTCAGGCCGGGCTTGTCGTCCAGCGTGCCGGGTGGCAGCTTCCAGCTTTGTTCGAAACTGGCTTGCACTTGCAGATCTGTCACATGCTGGTAGTCCGGATACATCATCGGAATCAGGCCGGCATCGGACGCGCCCTGCACATTGTTTTGTCCGCGCAGCGGATGCAGACCGGTGCCGGGCCGGCCGATTTGCCCGGTCATCAAGGCTAACGCGATCAGGCAGCGCGCATTGTCGGTGCCGTGGATATGCTGCGATACGCCCATGCCCCACAGGATCATCGAGGCCCTGGAGCTGGCGTATAGCCGCGCCACATATTTGATGGTGTCGGCATCGATGCCGCAGATCGGGGCCATCAGTTCGGGGCTGTAGCCCTCGACGTTCTTTCTCAACTCCGCATAGCCTATGGTGCGGCTGTCGATGAATTCCTGATCGACCAGGTTCTCGTGCACGATCACGTGCATCATCGCGTTCAGCATGGCAACGTCGGTGTCCGGTTTGAACTGCAGGAAGCGGTGCGCGATGCGCGCCAGTTCCGAGCGGCGCGGATCGCACACCACCAGTTTGGTGCCGTTCTTCACCGCATTCTTGATCCAGGTTGCGGCTACCGGATGATTGACGGTCGGATTGGCGCCGATAATCACCACCACTTCCGCCTTGGTCACATCCATCACCGGATTGGATACCGCACCTGAGCCGATGCCTTCCAGCAGCGCAACCACCGACGATGCATGGCACAGGCGGGTGCAATGGTCGACGTTATTGCTGCCGAAGCCGATCCGCACCAGTTTCTGGAACAGGTACGCTTCTTCGTTGCTGCCCTTGGCCGAGCCGAAGCCGGCCAGTGATTTTTTGCCATGCGTGTCGCGGATTTTTGCCAGCGTGCCGCCGGCAAACGCCAGCGCTTCTTCCCAGCTGGCTTCGCGGAATACATCCATCACGCGCTCCGGGTCCATCGTGAAGTCGCCACGTTTCGGCGCATCGGCGCGCCGGATCAGCGGCACTGTCAGGCGCTGCGGATGATGCGCATAATCGAAGCCGTAGCGTCCTTTTACGCACAGGCGACCGTGGTTGGCCGGGCCGTCGCGCCCTTCGACGAAGGCGATCTTGTTGTCCCTGACGTGATACGTCAGCTGGCAGCCGACCCCGCAATACGGGCAGACCGAAGCAACGCTCTTGTCGGGCTTCGCCAGCGCCGCATCGCGCGCCGGCATCAGCGCGCCGGTCGGGCAAGCCTGCACGCATTCGCCGCAACCGACGCAGGTGGATGCGCCCATCGGATCATCCATGTCGAACACGATTTTCGCCTGATCGCCGCGAAAAGCCAGGCCGATCACGTCGTTGGCCTGCTCGTCGCGGCAGGCGCGCACGCAGCGGGTGCACTGGATGCAGGCGTCCAGGTTGACGGTGATGGCCGGATGCGAAACATCGGACTGGACTTTGGCGCGGGCACGGGCGCTGGCACGAGTGTTAAAGCCGCGCGGTTTGCCCACGCCCAGCGCACGGCTCCAGAAATCGACTTCATTGTTGCGCGTGTAGCTGGTTTCCGGCATGTCCGACAGCAGCAGTTCCAGCACCATTTTTTGCGACGCAACGGCGCGCTGGCTATTGGAGGTGACTTCCATGCCGTTGCTTGGATTGCGGCAGCAGGACGCTGCCAGCACCCGCTCGCCATTGATCTCGACCACGCAGGAGCGGCAATTGCCGACCGCTTCCAATCCTTCCTTGTAGCAAAGATGCGGTATCTCGATACCTTCGCGGCTGGCGATCTGCAGCAGGGTTTCAGTCGCCTTGCCATGCACTTCGCGTCCATTCAACGTGAAGGTAACGTGCGGCGCTGCAAGTTGCGCCATTTCATTTCGGGCAATCACGTTCATGATGGTTCTCAATGTCTTCAGGCTGTCAGGCCAGTTCGTGCGAAAAATATTTGACCACGCAATCGATCGGATTCGGCGCCGCGTGGCCCAGGCCGCAAATCGAGGCGTCCCGCATCACATTCGACAACTCTGCCAGCAACGCGATGTCCAACTGCGCCCACTTCGGCCGTTCGATCAAACTGGCAGCCTTGGCGGTGCCGACCCGGCACGGCGTGCATTGGCCGCAGGATTCGTGCTTGAAAAACTGCATCAGGTTGCGCGCCGCGCCGACCGCCGTATCCTGATCCGACAGCACAATCACCGCGGCCGAACCGATGAAGCAGCCGTAGGCTTGCAGCGTATCGAAATCAAGCGGAATCGCGTTCATCGTCGCCGGCAGAATGCCGCCCGATGCGCCGCCCGGCAGATACGCATAGAAGGTATGGCCGTCCTGCATGCCGCCGCAATATTCGTCGATCAGTTCCTGGACCGTGATGCCGGCGGGTGCCAGCTTGACGCCCGGCTCCCTGACGCGCCCGGAAACGGAAAACGAACGCAAGCCCTTGCGGCCGTTTCTGCCGTGGGAGGCGAACCAGTCTTCGCCTTTTTCCAATATCTCGCGCACCCAGAATAGGGTTTCAAAATTGTGCACCAGCGTCGGCCGGCCGAACAAGCCGACTTGCGCCACATAGGGCGGGCGCAGACGCGGCATGCCGCGCTTGCCTTCGATCGATTCGATCATCGCCGATTCTTCGCCGCAGATGTAAGCGCCGGCGCCGCGCCGCAGGAAAATTTGCGGCATTGCAGCCATCGGTGGGTTGGCGCGCAACTTGTCCAGTTCGGCTTCCAGCATGGTGCGGCAACCGTGGTATTCGTCGCGCAAATAGATATAAATTGCATCGATGCCGACCGCCCATGCAGCAATCAGCATGCCTTCCAGAAAGCGATGCGGGTCGCGTTCCAGATAGACCCGATCCTTGAAGGTGCCCGGCTCGCCTTCATCGATATTCACGGCCAGCAGGCGCGGCCCGGCTTCCGCGCGCACGATGCGCCATTTGCGCCCGGCCGGAAAGCCCGCGCCGCCCAAGCCGCGCAAGCCGGAGCCTTCCATTGTCCGCATCACCGATTCGACCTCGCGCACGCCGGAAATGCAGTCCTGCAACAACGCATAACCGCCTTGCGCTTGATAAGCGGCATAGTCGATGCAGCCGTCCGGAATAGGTTGCACTGCCTTGGCCGCAACTTGGGCCGCAACCTGGGCTGAAACGTTGATAGCAACCGCCTCGCAGCTGGCGTGCGGCACCGGGGTTTGCCCAACGATGGCAACCGGCGCCTGCTCGCAACGGCCGACGCAGGGCGTGCCGATCACGCGCACCTCTTTGCCTAATATTTGTGGGAGTTTTGCCAGCAACTCGCGCGCGCCGGCCATTTCGCATGACAAGCTGTCGCAGACCCGCACCGTCAATGCCGCGGGTGCGCTCTCGCCTTCCTTGACGACATCGAAATGATGATAAAAGGTCGCGACTTCATACACTTCGGCCTGGGACAAAAGCATCTCTTGCGCCAGAGCCGCCAGATGTGCGGCTGACAAACAGCCGAAGCGGTCCTGGATTTTGTGCAGATGCTCGATCAGCAGATCAGGCTGACGCGACGCGGTGCCGAGCAGCGCCTGCACCTCGGCCAGCGCAGCAGGGTCGACGCGACGGCCCTTCGGTGCCTGGCGCTTGCGCTGCCTGTCGCCTCCGGTTGCAATGATGGGGATAATTGTCTGGTTCATGCCTGAGTGGCCCGTTTCATGATTGCTTGTTTAGCATTGTAAGCACATCAGACCCGCTCGATCACTATTGCAATTCCCTGGCCGACGCCGATGCACATGGTGCACAAAGCGTAGCGCCCACCGCTACGATGCAATTGATACATCGCGGTTGTCACCAGCCGCGCGCCACTCATGCCGAGCGGATGCCCCAATGCTATCGCGCCGCCGTTCGGATTCACACGCGGATCGTTGTCCTGCAAGCCCAACATGCGCAGCACCGCCAGCCCTTGCGCGGCGAATGCCTCATTCAATTCGATCACATCCATCTGATCCAGCGTCATGCCCAATTGCTGCAGCAGCTTTTGGGTTGCGGGCGCCGGGCCGATGCCCATCACGCGCGGTGCGACGCCTGCGGTTGCCATGCCGACAATGCGCGCTTGCGGCGTCAGGCCGTGCCGTCTGGCAGCGGCTTCACTGGCCAGCAACAGCGCACACGCGCCATCATTGAGACCCGAGGCATTGCCTGCGGTCACGCTGCCGTCCGGGCGCACCACGCCTTTCAATTTCGCCAGCGTTTCCATGCTGGTTGCGCGCGGGTGTTCGTCATGCATGACCGTAATGGGCTCGCCCTTTTTCTGCGGAATGATGACCGGCGTAATTTCTTGCGCGAAGATGCCGTTGTGTTGCGCGGCCGCAGCCTTGTTCTGACTGGCGACGGCAAACAAATCCTGATCTTCGCGACTGATGCGGAACTCGGTGGCGACGTTTTCGGCCGTCTGCGGCATCGCCTCGACGCCGTACTGCGCCTGCATCAGCGGATTGACGAAACGCCAGCCCATCGTGCTGTCGAAGATTTCTGCCTTTCGCGCAAAGGCGCTATCGGCTTTGCCCATCACGAACGGCGCACGCGTCATCGATTCGACGCCGCCGGCGATCATCAGGTCGGTGTCGCCGCAGCGGATCGCACGCGCGGCAGTGCCAACCGCATCCATGCCCGAGCCGCACAGACGATTGATGGTGGAGCCCGGCACTTCCTGCGGCAGACCCGCCAGCAACGCAGACATGCGCGCCACGTTGCGATTGTCTTCACCCGACTGATTGGCGCAGCCGTAAATCACATCCTGCAGCGCGGCCCAATCCAGCTTGGGATGACGGGCAATCAATGCGCGCAGCGGGATTGCGCCAAGGTCGTCGGCACGGATATCTTTCAAGGCACCGGCATAGCGGCCGATCGGGGTCCGCAGTGCGTCGCAAATATAGGCTTGGTTCATCAGATGTCCAAATAAGAAAATGGATGGGGCGCGCAAGCGACATTAATAGGGCTTACTTAGAGGGCTTACTTAGCCACAGAATGCAGTTTTTTGTAGGAGCGCACCTGGGCGCGATCAACGGCTGCAGTCTGGCGACTGCTTTCGCGCCCGGGTGCGCTCCTACAAAATCGCAGCATTTCGCTCTTAATTGCCTTGCCGGCCGAATAGCTTCTGAAGTTAAATAAATAGGGAGTATGCATAAAAACACATAACTCTCCGCATATATTTAAATACATTTAAATATATACGCAATCCAGTATGCATTACGGCCGGGGCGTACCGGCGGGCAGATCAGCGCTTGGCGGCATTGCTTCTTCCGTAAGTCGAAACAGGCTGGTAGCCTCAAGGTCGAGCACCTCCGCGCCACGCTGGTTCTGCATGATCCACTGCCAGCGAATGATCCCCAGCCAGGGTTTTGCCGCGGATCTCCGCGACTCATGGACCAGCACGTTTAATGTCAGCAAATCGCCGGGGCGCACCGGATGCGGCCACTTTACATAGTTCAGGCCGGGTGATGCATACGATTCAGAGCCGTTCAAAATGCCATTGCTGACCAGCCCCATCGCCATTGCACAGGTATGCCAGCCGCTGGCGATCAAGCCACCCCACGGCCCTTGTTCCGCCTGCACCGGATCGGTATGAAACCACTGCGCATCGTACTTGCGGGCAAAGGCAAGGACTTCTTCGGCATCGACTTCCACCGGGCCTAGCGTGAAGCGCTGGCCGCTGCTCAGATCTGCGAATTTCATGAGGCGACCTGATTGAATTGAGGGGCGCGTTTATCCTTGATGGCGGCCAGTCCTTCGCGCGCATCCGCCTGGCCGAAACCCATGATCTCGGCATTCAGGGATGCTTCAAAAGCCGGCCAGGCGGCGCGCAACCAGTGATTGAGCGAACGCTTGGTGTGGGCCAGTGCGCTCTGGCTGCCTGCCGCCAGCCTTTGCGCAATCTGCAATGCTTCGGCTTGCAATTGTTCGGCATCGACTGCGAGGCTAACCAGGCCGATCCGTTCCGCTTCCTCGCCGCTGACCGTTTCACACAGCAATAAATAATATTTTGCCTTGGCCATGCTGCACAACAGCGGCCAGATCAACGCCGCATGGTCGCCGGCGGCCACCCCTAATTTTGTGTGTCCGTCGATCAGTTTGGCGCTGCGCGAGGCCACCGAGATATCGGCCAGCAATGCCACCGCCAATCCGGCCCCGACTGCCGCGCCATTAATGGCAGAAACAATCGGCTTGTCGCAATTGATGATGCCCTGCACCAGTTCGCGCGCCTCGCGCATCACGCGCATGCGTGACTGCTCGGAGTGCAGCATGTCTTCCACCATGTCCAGCGCACCGCCGGCACAAAATGCCTTGCCTTCACTGCGCACCAGGACAACCTTCACCTGCGGATGCGCATTCAGTGTGCGCCAGACGGAAGCCAGCGCGCCGTGGCCTTGCGCATCGGTCACCGGCATGCCGCCTGCCGGTTGAAATATCAGATGCGCAATGCCGTCATGATCGATCTCGACGCGAAAATTGATGGTGTTGACGGGAATGGAAATGTTCATGTTGCGTGCCTTTCGGTCCAGAAGCGCTGTTGCAGCAAGGGGCTGATACGGTAGCGTTCGCTGCGGTACGCGGCAAATAAATTGTTGAGCAGATGGACGGTGTAATCAACGCCAATCTGCTGCAGCCATTCAAACGGTCCGGCCGGATAATTGGTGCCGAGTTTCATCGCCAGATCGGCGCTCGCTGCGTCGCAGACGCCTTGATGCACCGCATCGGCGCCTTCATTGATCAGCATCGCAACCGTGCGTGCGATCAACAGACCCGGCACATCGCGCATCACGATCGCTTGCAGGCCGCAGGCGGCCAGCGTGGCCGCGATGCCGGCCTGCGCTTCAGACGACACATCTGGAGCAAATGCAATCCCGATTGCGTCGCTGCGTTCGGACAGCAGCGGCAGATCGATGACTGCCAGTTGGCTAATGCTGCGTTCGCAGGCAAGTTGGGCGGCGCTGCGGCCATCGGTCAGATGCAATTCCGCGTCGCCGATCCGCAAGCCATTCCAGTCGCTGTCAACGGCATGGGAAAACGCCAGTTGCCTGCTATTCAGCCAGTTCGCCAACTTTTGGATGATTGCCGTATTTCCCATCACTTCAATCGGCAATCCTGGATTGCTGGCTGGTAAATTCGGCACCAGGGCTGGCGCTCCCTCGTAGAAACCCTTGCCCACTTTGCGCCCCAGACGGCCGCCGTCAACCAGTGCTTTCTGCACCAGCGACGGTAGATAGCGGCGGTCACCGTAATTGGCATCGAACACCGAGACCGTCACCGCGTAGTTGATGTCATGCCCGATCAGATCCATCAGTTCGCACGGCCCCATCCGGAACCCGGCGCTGCGTGCCGCCCGATCGAGTTGGGCCGGCGTTGCGGCTTGTTCCTGCAGCAAGGCCAGCGCTTCCGCATAGAACGGGCGCGCAATCCGGTTGACGATGAAGCCCGGCGTCGATTTTGCATGCACCGGCGTCTTGCCCCAGCGACGCGACAAATCGACGATCGCATCGGCCACAGCAGTAGCAGTCTCCGCGCCGGAAACCACTTCGACCAGTTTCATCAAGGGCACCGGATTAAAAAAATGCATGCCGACCACCCGCTCGGGATGCCGCATGCCATTGGCGAGTGCGGTAATCGACAGGGACGAGGTATTCGACGCCAGGATGGTATGGCGGCCGACGTGCGTTTCCAGTTCGCGCAGCAAGGTTTGCTTGGCTTGCAATTGCTCGACGATCACTTCCACCACCAGTGCTGCCTCGGCCAGTTCGGCCAGCGTATCGACCGGCACAATGCGCGCCAGAATCGTTTCCCGCTCGAGCCCGGACAGGCGTCCCTTGCCGACCAGGCCGGACAGTGCTGCAGCAATATTGTCATGGGCTGCGCGGGCCGCATCCGGGCGCGCATCCATCAAGCGCACCGGATGCCCGGCCGCCGCAGCGACTTGCGCGATACCCGCGCCCATGGTGCCGGCACCGATTACGCCCACCAATTGCTGCATTGCCGGTTGCGTATTGATTGGATATTCTGTTGTCATAGGAATCGGCTCTTTCGTCTCTGTCATGACTTCACCCAGGCGGCCGGACGTTTGGCCAGAAACGCCGCAAATCCTTCGCGTGCTTCCGGCGTCGAGCGTAC
This sequence comes from Gelidimonas diazotrophica, assembly GCF_055694025.1. Classification (NCBI taxonomy): domain Bacteria; kingdom Pseudomonadati; phylum Pseudomonadota; class Betaproteobacteria; order Burkholderiales; family Oxalobacteraceae; genus Gelidimonas; species Gelidimonas diazotrophica. The sequence goes on along the minus strand of NZ_CM146349.1, from coordinate 883,286 downwards.
CCGTGCAATCGTTTGCGCGGTCAGTTCACGCACCGCTGCATCCACTTCGGCTACCGCGAGCTGACCGTATAGCAGCTTGATCTCGCCCAATGCCTCGGGCCCATTGGCCAGCAATTGCACGACGGTCTTTTCAATCGCGGCGTCCAGCTGATCCGCCGCCACGACTTCGTGCACCAGCCCGATCTCGGCGGCGCGTGCGGCATCGATCAGTTCTGCCGTCAATGCCAGCCGCAGCGCCTGACGCTTGCCCACTGCATTGTTCAGATAAGGGCCGATCACGGACGGCAGGATGCCGAACTTTGCCTCGCTCACCGCAAAGCGCGCCTGCGGCACCGCGAACACGATGTCGCAGGCGCAGCACAGGCCGACACCGCCGCCATAGGCTGCGCCCTGAACCCGTGCGATGACCGGCTTGGCGCAAGACTGGATCAACTGCATCATGCGGGCAAAGCGCCGCGCATCGGCCAGATTGGCCTGCTGCGAATTATTGCTGGCGCGCTCCATCCAGCGCAGGTCCGCGCCGGCGCTGAAGGCGCGGCCTTCGGCGGCCAGCACGACCACCCGGGTAGCGTGCGCATTGCTGAGTGCGTCGAATACAGCGCTCAACTCGGCGATCATTGTTTCGTCGAACGCATTCAGTGTTTCCGGTTTGGTGAGCGTGACATGCGAGACGCCGCGCCCGTCGGTCGCCAGTTTGAGCGTTGTGTAATTTGAATCAGCCAACATGACTCCTTCTAACGATTAATGTAACTGAAGTTACGCACAAAAAATTCAGTCCACGAAAAGCACGAAAGACACGAACAAACCCTTTTTGCGATATCCGAAAGAAAGGTTTGATGCTTCCTTTCGCGCTTTTCGTGTCTTTCGTGGACAATGCTTTTCATCAGTAAGTCTCGACGTGGAAACGCCCGTCCCTGACCATCTTGCCGTGCAACGACGGCCAATCCATGCCGACCGCGCTGCAACTTTCACGCAGTGCCTCCATGACGCCGGTCTCCATGCCTTTCAGGCCGCAGATATAGATGTAGCTGTCGCCATTGAGCAAATCGGTCACTGTGCTGCCGGCTTCGCGTATCTTGTCCTGCACATACGCGCGCGGCTGATTTTCCACCCGGGAAAAAGCCAGATGCATGTCGATGAAGCTGGTCGGCAGTTTCAGCAGAGGGCCGAAATAGGGCAACTCTTCCGGCCGGCGCGCACCGAAAAACAACATCAGCTTGCCACCCTTCGATTGGCCTTTTACCATCAGGCGACGCCGGTGCTCGGTCATGGCGCGCATCGGGGCCGAGCCGGTGCCGGTGCAAATCATCAGGATATTCGAGCCGGGTTGATTCGGCATCAGGTAATTGGCGCCGAACGGTCCAGTCACCTGCACGCTATCGCCTTTTTGCAGATCGCACAGATAATTGGAGCCGACCCCGCGCACCGGATGACCTTCATGGTTTTCCACCACGCGTTTGACGGTCAGCGCCAGGTTGTTGTAACCATCGCGCTCGCCCTCGCGCGGGCTGGCAACCGAATACATGCGCAGGTAATGCGGCTTGCCGCCGGCATCGACGCCGGGCGGAATGATGCCGATCGACTGCCCTTCCAGAATCGGGAAAAACTGGGTGCCGAAGTCCAGCACGATATGGTGAATATCGCTTTCCATATCCGCTGCGGTGAGGCGGTAATTGCCCGCCACCGTTGCCGTCACCGGATTTTTCAGCGTGTACAAATTAATGTATGGATGCGCCGCCGACCACGGCGCCATGGTGGATGATGGTGAAGTGGCTGCATTGACTTGCATCCCCTCTATCGCTTCCTCTCCTGCGGCAACATCCTGGGCAGAACCGATCAGCGCATCGTCCGGCATTTTCTGTTGCGCTGGCAACTCGTCCCAGCCGAATTGTTCTGCCAGCGCATACCCGGCATTTTTCGGTACGGTGCGCCAGTGATCAATCGAACCGGTCGGGCACGGTGAAATGCACGCCATGCAGGCGTTGCAGATATCCACATTCACCACGTAATTGCGGCTATCGTGCGTGATTGCATCGACCGGGCAGGTTTCTTCGCAGGTATTGCAGCGAATGCAAACCTCGGGATCAATCAAGTGTTGCCGTATCAATATGATCGGTTCGGGAGCGTTCATGGCGGGTCATCCATAGGGGGCGAACAAGGTGAAAATGCGGTCGGCTGGAAAACGCGCAGCCGACCTTTTACAGCTTTTTACTGCCTAGTTGAAGCGGACGTACTCGAAGTCGATCGGCTGGCGATTGATGCCCACCGGCGGTGGCGCGATCCAGTTGGCAAATTTACCCGGCTCAATCACGCGCCCCATCAGCGATGCCACATACGCACGGTCTTCTTCACTAGGCAGCCAGTTGCGCACATTGGCTTGCCATTCCGCCTCGGAAATCACCCTGCCGTCCGGCGAAATGCGAATTCCAGCGAACGCACCGATATGACGGTTGAACGCCTTGTGCGGCGCTGTCAGCCGGAAACTCAATCCTGCCTTCTCGATCACCCGATTCCAGCGTCCGATGCCGGCCACTGCGTCCCGGATGTAATCGTCGCGCAGCACTTCATTGAGCGCATTCAGCAGCGGGACTTCGCGCTCCACCAGTGCGCCGTTGGCAATTTCAAGAATGTGGTAATGGCCGTCCTTCAACAGATGGTCGTCATCGCGCTTGGTTTCTTCGTAGCGGCCTTTCAGGCCCGCGCTGTAGAAAGTCGCCGCATTCGAGGACTGGTCTGCGCCGAACAAATCAATCGTGACGCTGAAATGGAAGTTCAGGTAACGCTGGATGGTCGGCAGATCGATCACGCCCTTGGCGCGCACTTGCGCCGGATCTTCGATGCCGAACTCTTTCATGACAGCGCAAGTACGGGCAACCACGCGTGAAATCCCGGATTCGCCGACGAACATGTGATGCGCTTCTTCGGTCAGCATGAAGCGGCAGGTGCGCGCCAACGGATCGAAGCCAGATTCCGCCAATGCGCACAACTGGAACTTGCCGTCACGGTCGGTGAAATAGGTAAACATGTAGAACGCCAGCCAGTCCGGCGTCTCTTCATTGAATGCGGCGAGAATGCGCGGTTTCTCTGCGTCGCCGGAATTGCGCTGCAGCAATGCTTCCGCTTCTTCGCGGCCGTCGCGGCCAAAATGCTTGTGCAGCAGGTACACCATTGCCCATAAATGGCGGCCTTCTTCCACGTTGACTTGAAACAAATTGCGCAGATCGTATTGCGATGGCGCGGTCAGGCCCAGATGGCGCTGTTGTTCGACTGACGCCGGTTCGGTATCGCCTTGCGTGACGATCATGCGGCGCAGATTGGCGCGGTGCTCGCCGGGAACGTCCTGCCAGGCATCCATGCCTTTGTTCTCGCCGAAATTGACTTTGCGTCCTTCCTCGGCTTGCGCCAGGAAGATGCCCCAGCGATAGTCCGGCATCTTCACATGGCCGAAACTGGCCCAGCCTTCCGGCGTGACATTGATGGCGGTGCGCAAATACACGTCATGGCCGCTCGAATTGTCCGGGCCCATGTCGCGCCACCAGTTCAGGTAGTTTGGCTGCCAATGTTCCAGCGCACGCTGCAATGTCTTGTCTTCGGACAGATTGACGTTGTTTGGAATTGTTTCACTGTAATCAATTGTGCTCACGGTAAATTCCTTTGATCAGGTTTATTGCAGGAGTTGATAATAAAAATTGATAATTTTCAAACGCGGTTCATGTCGAATTTGGCCTGGTTGCCGCTGCCATACACCTTTAGCGCACCCAATTCACCTACCGCATTCGGGCGGATAAAAATCCAGTTTTGCCAGGCGGTCAAACGGCCGAAAATGCGTGTTTCCATGGTTTCCTTGCCATTGAAGCGCAGGTTGGCTTCCAGTCCGGTCAGGGCGTCGGGCGACATGCTGGCGCGCTCTTCCAACGCCATGCGGGTTTCATCGGCCCAATCCAGGTCATCCGGATCGGCGGTAATCATGCCCAGCGCCAGAGCCTGGCCGGCATCGAGCGATTGCCCGATGCTGTTGCGTACCGCGGCTACTTCAGCCTCGTCTTCATAGAAGCGGCGGGCGATGCGCGATTGCGCGGTGACCATCGGTAAGGTGCCGAAATTGAGCTCGGATACCGCGATCCGCGGTGCGCGCTCCGGCGTCGATGGCAGAGCAAGCATGTAGCTGCGGTCGGCCGCCAATGCGATTTCAAGCAAGCTGCCGACAAAGCAGGAGCCTTCGTCGATGAACGCAAACAGCGAGCGCGACGACACATCGAGCCGGGCCAGCGTGCGGCGCAAAAAGCCGATGGTTTCGCGCACCAGCCAGTGCGATTTATGTGCCAGCAACGTGGCGTCGCTGGCCAACACGGCCTGCGCATCGCCACGGGTCTTCAGTATCCAGGTGCCGATCTCAAGTTCATTGGTGCGCAGGTGCAAAATCGCGTCGTCCAGTTCCCGCGCCATCTGCAATGGCCACCATTGCACGCCTGCGGCTTCGATGCCGGCGATATCGGTTGGCTGCGGCGCAGTGGGCGCCTTGACGGTCAGCGTCGCATTGCGCGCGGCGCGATCGATCACGATGCTGACAAATGCATAATCGATCGTGGTGTCGGTCTGGGTCCGGTGCAAGGGCGTCAGCTTGACGCCCTTGCCGTCTGCCGGCCGGTCGCTCTGTGCCGCCAGCGCCAGCGCATGGTCGCGTACGGTTTGCTGGAAATGTGTGGGCGTTGCGACTTCATCCACCAGACGCCAGTCCTTGGCGCGCTGTCCGCGCACGCCTTCGGAGGTGGTGCAAAAGATATCGGCAAGATCGTGGCGCACGTGGCGCTTGTCGGTCAGACGCGTCAGGCCGCCGGTGCCTGGCAACACGCCCAGCAGCGGCACTTCCGGCAAGCTGACGGAAGAAGCGCGGTCATCGACCAGAATGATTTCGTCGCAGGCGGCAGCCAGCTCGTAGCCGCCGCCGGCGCAAGCGCCATTGACCGCGGCGATGAATTTCAATCCCGAATGGCGGCTGGAATCTTCCAGCCCATTGCGCGTTTCATTGGTGAACTTGCAAAAATTGACTTTCCACGAATGGGTCGATTTGCCCAGCATGAAGATGTTGGCGCCCGAACAGAAAATCCGGTCCTTGCTGCTGGTGAGGATCACCGTGCGCACTTCCGGATGTTCAAAACGAATCCGCTGCACCGCGTCATTGAGTTCGATGTCGACCCCGAGATCATAGGAATTGAGCTTGAGCTTGTAACCTTCCTTTATGCCGCCATCCTCATTGATGTTCATGGTCAGCGTGGCAATCGGACCGTCGCAGGCAATGGACCAATGCTTGTAATGCTCGGGTGCAGTTTGATAGTTGATTTGCGGCGAGGTATTCATGGCACTCCACATAGGATTTATAATGCGTTGGTAAAATCTATATACGCAATATATTGCATATAAATTTCATAGTCAAGCATCAAGATGCATTTTTTTGCATGTTCTATAAAAAAATAAGATTTTGGCCGCGGTGATGGGAATGGCGCCGTGCAAGCCGGCAAGTAATGTAAGTAAGGGACAGCTACGCAATGGCCGCCGCCACCTTTTAAAGTATCAGGGGGATTTTTTGACTTTAGTTTGAATCGTGCGCAAGCAGAATGCCGGGCTTCGCAAGCGCAGCACCAAGATATTAACTACGGTATGTATTTATAGATACACATTATATGTATGCGGAAAGTGGCATATTTTTGCCTATACTCCTGCATATTTCTTGAATTCGGCAACTATTCAACCCGCTAGGCGAGGACTGTTTGATCCCCTCTCCCACTTGTGGGAGAGGGTTAGGGAGAGGGTCTTAGCAAACACTCCGGCCGCATTATGTGGCAATGCAATCAAGGTTGAGCCTTGTTTTGGCCCACCTTACTTATTGCGAGCACCCTCTCCCCAGCCCTCTCCCGCACGCGGGAGAGGGGGCTACCCATAGCGGGCTGAATAGATACTGAATGCGTGAGTTGGGCTAAAGCTTTATTAGCCACCATCGCAGCCCGACATTGTGCTGATCAGTCACCGTGCAACACTTAATAGAAAACCTTGTCCTGCACCAGGACGGAACCGCGCAGTTGATCCACCAGACCCATAAAAGCCGCTTCCTGCGTGATGTCACTGGTATTGAACACGGCATCGGCCTTGGAATAAAACTCTGCGCGGCTTTCCATGATGCGTTTCAAATCCTCCATCGCTTCACGGTTGCCGGAGGTCGGTCGGGTGTCGCCCTGGGCCAGCACGCGCGCCATATGATCTTCCGGGGATGCCTGCATCCAGACTGTGTATGTATGCGAAAGCAGCAAGTTGAAGGTCGCAGGCTCCGAAACGATGCCGCCCGGCGTGGCAATCACCGCGCGTGGAAAGCGCCGTATCACATCTTCCAGCGCGCGATATTCATAGCGCCGGTACGCGCTTGGGCCATACAAACTATAAATTTCTGAAATGCTGCAACCCGCCAGCGTTTCGATCTGCCGGCTCAGTTCGATGAACGGCACCACCCAGTTATCTGCCAACATCTGTCCCAGCGTCGATTTGCCTGCACCGCGCAAACCGATCATTGCCACCCGCTGACGGCGTGCCGATTCGCTGGTCGGCGCATCAAAAACGCCCGCCAGCGCGGCCCGGCCCTTGGCCAGCTCGGTCTCTGAGCGGCCACGGAGAATTTCGCGAATCATCAGCCATTCCGGCGACGACGCAGTTTCATCGCCGATCGCTTCGGCCAGCGTGCAATTGAGCACCGAGGTGAGCTGGCGCAGAAACTGCACCGTGACATTGCCCACGCCGGATTCCAGATTGGCAAGATGGCGCTCGGACACATCGGCCATGCGCGCCAGCGCTTTGCGCGTCAAGCCGCGCCGCGCCCGCAGGACTTTCAAGCGCTCGCCGAGTGCAATCAGGAAGGGATCTTTATGTTGTTCTGAATTATTTGTCATGACTATTGGAGCTGTAAAAAATTATTTATCGTGCCGCGCTGATTAGATAGTGACATGCATTAAAAGAGCAATAAATTAAATTCACAATGCATGTATAAGCGCTTGACGTACGCAACATATTGCACATATACTTATTTCAAGATGCATTATAAGACATAAAAAAGCAAGTATTTGATGCACTATAAGTCACAAGCATACTAAGTCGCAAGCTTGATTTCATGGAGATTAACGTGGATATAAAAGTGGATATAAAAGTGAAGATAAGCGGATTTCAGTCGCTGATTGCCCGTCTGACCGAAGAGATTGCCGGAGTTCCGCTGGGGTCGTCGCTGGAAGCGCACCTCAATGCGGAGCACGGCCCCAAGAGCGATATGTTCGAAGCGATTTTCGCTGCCTGCAAGATGGGCGTCAAGGAAGGCTGGATGTGCAATCGGGAAGGCGGCGGCGTACGTTACGGCCGGGTGCTGAAGCCGACCGAGGCGACCCACGGTTTCAGCGTCGACGTGGTCGAGATGGAGAATGTGGCCGGTCCCTACCATGTCCATCCCAACGGCGAGATAGATTTGATCATGCCGCTGACGCCGGGCGCCTGTTTCGATGAAAACCCGGCCGGCTGGTGCGTCTATGAACCCGGCAGCGGACATCGCCCGACTGTCGCCAAAGGGCGCGCTCTGGTGCTGTATCTGTTGCCGCAAGGCGCAATCGACTTTACGCCTGAAGCGGCGTAATCGCACCATTCGATCCTGCCGGCCGATTCCCCATTTTTTGATTGCATTCACATGATCCATCTTCCCCATCTTCCCAACTATTTGAGCGGCGTCTGGCAAGCTGAATCAGGGCGCAGCGCTATCTTGCTTGATCCGGTCACTGGCCAGTCGCTGGCTACTGCAGGTGGACCGGCAGCAGGACTGGACGCCGGATTTGCTTTCGCCCGCACACAAGGCGCACCCGGACTGCAAGCAATGTCTTACGGTCAGCGTGCCGGCATGCTGGGCGAGATATTGAAAGTGCTGCAAGCCAACCGCGACGCCTACTACGAGATCTCGCTGGCCAATTCAGGCACCACCAAAGCCGATTCCGCAGTCGATATCGAAGGCGCGTCATTTACGCTGGGCTATTACGCAAAGATGGGCGCTGCCTTGGGCGATGCCCGCACGCTGCTCGACGGCGCTGCGGCGATGCTGTCGAAAGATCAGCTATTCCAGTCGCAACACATCCTGACGCCAGTACGCGGTGTCGCGCTGTTTATCAATGCATTCAATTTCCCGGCCTGGGGCTTATGGGAAAAAGCGGCGCCCGCCTTGCTGTCAGGGGTGCCGGTGATCATCAAGCCGGCCACGGTCACCGCCTGGCTGACCCACCGCATGGTGGCCGACGTGATCGCCGCCGGCATTTTGCCTGCGGGTGCGCTGTCCATCGTCTGCGGCAGTTCCGCCGGCTTGCTCGACGCACTGCAGCCATTCGATGTAGTGTCATTTACCGGCTCGGCCGATACCGCTGCGCTGATTCGTTCGCACGCTGCCATCTCACGTCATTCGGTGCGCGCCAATATCGAGGCTGACAGCTTGAATTCGTCGATTCTCGGTATCGACGCGGCACCGGGAACCGCCGCGTTCGAGCTTTACGTCAATGAACTGGTGCGCGAAATGACCACCAAGAGCGGGCAACGCTGCACCGCGATTCGCCGCGCGCTGGTTCCCCAACAATTCTTCGAGGCGGTGGCCGAAGCAGTCGGCGCCAAACTGGCGCAGGTCAGCGTCGGCAATCCGCGCAATCCCGAAGTGCGGATGGGCTCGCTGGTTGGCCGCGAACAGTATGACAACGTGCAGGCCGGCATTGCCAGGCTGGCAAGCGAAGCCGCCGTCCTGTACGACGGCAGTGCGCAGCAGCTGATCGATGCCGACCCGTCAATCGCCGCATGCGCTGCGCCCACCTTGCTGGGGGTGCGTGATGCGGATCAAGCCGCGCTGGTGCATGACCATGAAGTATTCGGGCCGGTATCGACCTTGCTTGGCTATCGCGATACCGGCCATGCGCTGGCGCTGGCGCATCGCGGCCTGGGGTCGCTGGTGGCTTCCGTATTCAGCGCAGACAGTGGATGGATGGCGCAGGTCGGACGCGAACTGGCCGGCACCCATGGTCGGGTTCACATGGTGAGCCCCGATGTCGGCAAGACCCACACAGGTCACGGCAACGTGATGCCGGCATCGATCCACGGCGGCCCCGGCCGCGCCGGCGGCGGCGAGGAACTGGGCGGTATGCGCGCACTGGGCTTTTACCACCGCCGCGCGGCACTACAGGGATCGTCCGTCACGCTGCAGCAACTGGCGCCCACCGCAACACACTGGAACGCTTGAAAAACAACTGACAGTGCAGAGACCGAACTTTGCAGAAATTGCATTGTTCAATGACTAAATTTTAGCGCGCGGCATGTGCCATGTGATGCGCAACAATAGGAGATGAAATGCCGGATTTATCTACAGCTGACCATCGGGTGAGCCCGCCAGTCATCGATATTCCGCGTTGCTACAACGCGGCGCACGACCTGATCGAACGCAATCTGCAGGCAGGCCGCAAAGACAAGCCTGCATTCATCGACGACAACGGCGTATACACCTACGGCGAAGTTGCGCATAGAAGCTCCGCCTTCGCGAATGTGCTCGGTCAACTGGGCGTGGCGGCCGAGCAGCGCATTCTGCTGTGCATCCATGACACGATCGATTTTCCAACGGTTTTCCTGGGCGCGATCAAGGCTGGCGTGGTGCCGATCGCGGTCAATACCTTGCTGACCCAGGGCGATTACGAATACATGCTGACCGACAGCGCAGCCAAAATTGCAGTGGTTTCAGAAGCACTGCTGCCGCTGTTCCAGCCCTTGCTCGGTAAAGTGCCGACGCTGGAGCGCATTCTGGTCGCCGGCAGCAGACAGGCCCCGGATGGACTCACCCCGCTGCTGGAACAGGCCAGCGGCGACTTTGCGGTCGTAGCCACTTCCAGCGACACGCCCTGCTTCTGGTTATATTCATCCGGTTCCACCGGTGCGCCCAAAGGCACCGTGCATATCCATTCCAGCCTGATCCAGACCGCAGAACTGTATGCACGACCTATCCTCGGCATCAACCAGAACGATGTCATCTTCTCGGCCGCCAAGCTGTTCTTTGCCTACGGACTCGGCAACGGCCTGACGTTTCCAATGTCAGTCGGCGCCACGGCGGTGCTGATGGCGGAACGTCCGACGCCCGCAGCAGTCTTCACGCGCATGCGCCAGCATCAGCCCAGCATCTTCTGCGGCGTGCCTACTTTGTATGCCTCCATGCTGGCCAATCCGGAACTGCCTGCCCGCGACGAACTCACGCTGCGCCGTTGCATCTCTGCCGGCGAAGCGCTTCCCGAAGAAATCGGCAAACGCTGGTCGAGGCACTTCGGCCTGGATATTCTGGATGGCATCGGCTCCACCGAAATGCTGCACATCTTTCTTTCCAACCGCGTTGGAGCAGTCCGTTACGGCACCACTGGCAAGCCGGTTCCCGGCTATGCGGTGCGCTTGGTCGACGAAGAGGACAAGCCGGTGGTGCGTGGCGAAGCGGGCGAACTGCATATTTCCGGTCCGACCAGCGCCACCCTTTACTGGAACAACCGTGAAAAATCGCGTCATACCTTTCTCGGCGGCTGGACCCGCAGCGGCGATAAATACCATGAAGACGAAGATGGGTATTTCGTCTATGCCGGCCGCAGCGATGACATGCTCAAGGTCAGCGGCATTTACGTCTCGCCGATTGAAGTCGAATCGGCATTGATCGGTCACGCTGCCGTGCTCGAAGCCGCCGTGGTAGGCAAGGAAGACGACGACAAGCTCATCAAGCCGATCGCTTATATCGTGCTGAAACCGGGCGTTGTGCCTTCGCCTGAACTGGAGGCGGAATTAAAGGCGCATGTAAAAGGCTGCCTGGCGCCCTACAAATACCCGCGCTGGATGAAGTTCGTCGACGAGCTGCCAAAGACCGCAACCGGAAAGATACAGCGTTTCAAATTGCGCGCCAGCGCCGCATGAGCGCAATCGCCTCTGCAGCCCGAGATCCCACAACTAACCTGGTACCGAGACAATGAATACTGCAATTGCCATCCTCTGTGATGAACATCGTTCCATCGCAGCAGTTCTCAAGGGGCTGCTGGACCACGTTACACGGGTCAAAGACGGCGCCGAAGCGCCCGACTTCGCGCTGTTCGGGGCGATGTTCGACTACATCGAAGTGATCCCGGAGCGGGTTCATCATCCGAAGGAAAACGAATATTTGTTCCGCTTTCTGCGCATACGCGATCCCGAGTCGGCGCCGATTCTCGATCTGCTCGAAGCCCAGCATGAAGCCGGTGGCGAGTTGCTTGAAGATCTGCGCAAGAAGCTCGCCGCCTATCGCGACGGCGGCACGCTCGCGCCTTTCGATCTGGCCCTTACCGCGTATGCCGAGTTCAACTGGGATCACATGAGCAAGGAAGAAAATATCGTTATCCCGCACGCTGAAAAGGTCCTGACGGAAGCAGACTGGAAAATCATCGGCGCCGCTTTCGCCACCAACCGCTACAGCGCCTGGTAACAACAATGCATGGAGCACAGAAAGGAACCATCTGCGATGCGTTCAGATATGCACAGCATCCAATTTGCCGATATTCAATGGCGCAATAGCCCGCTCAGGCTGGAGTATCAATGGATAGGCGCCAGGCATTCCGACTACCCGGTAATCGTGTTTCTGCATGAGGGCCTTGGTTCGATCGCGCTTTGGAAAGATTTTCCCGAGACTTTTTGCCGGACGCACGGTTTTAGCGGACTGGTATTTTCACGCTACGGCTACGGTCAATCCACTCCAAGACCGGCAGCAGAAAAGTGGCCAGTCAGCTTCATGCACGAGCAGGCGCATCAGGTGTTGCCTGCTTTTTTCTCACACCTGGGAATTACAAATCCCTGGCTGTTCGGTCATAGCGACGGCGCCTCGATCGCGCTGCTGTATGCAGCGCGTTTTTCTGAAAATCTGAGCGGAATTGTCGTCGCCGCCCCGCATATTTTTGTCGAAGATATCAGCATCGCCAGCATCCGCGTTGCTCGGGACGTCTATCTGACGAAAAATTTGCGCGCCAGACTGGCGCAATACCATGCCGACGTCGATTCGGCCTTCTGGGGCTGGAACGATATCTGGCTTGACCCCGCATTCCGCGCATGGAATATCGAAAACGATCTCGCCAGCATCACCTGCCCGGTGCTTGCGATCCAGGGTGAAGACGACGAATACGGCACCCTCGAACAAGTCTACGGAATTCAAAGAAAAATTCCGGCTGCACAGATCGTCGTACTACCGCAATGCGGCCACTCACCGCATCGCGATCAGCCAGAAGCACTCAGCCAGGAAGTTGCGCATTTCATCACCCACAGAGTTTAAAAAACCATATAAGCAGGAGACAACATGCAACTCAATTTCAAACTTAGTTTCAAACCTACCCAATTCGCCGTTGTAGCCGCAACATTATTTCTGGCCAGCCAGGTTCATGCGCAAACTGCGCCAGTGAAAGTCGGCCTGATGCTGCCGGCGACCGGCACCTACGCCAACCTCGGCACAATGATCGAAAATGGCTTCAAGCTGTATGTGTCCGAACAGGGCGGCAAACTAGCCGGACGGGAAATACAGTATTTCAAGGTTGACGATGAATCCGCCCCGGCAAAAGCCATCGATAACGTCAACAAGCTGATCAAGCGCGATCAGGTCGATGTGCTGGTCGGCACCGTGCATTCTGGCGTGGCGCTTGGCATGGCCAAGGTTGCCAAGGAAACAGGAACGCTGCTGATTGTGCCGAATGCCGGCGCCAATGCGATCACCGGCGCCATGTGCGCGAAAAATATCTTCCGTAGCTCGTTCTCCAGCTGGCAGTCCGGTTTTGCAATGGGCAAGGTTGCCGCCGAGCGTGGACACAAAAAAATCATGACGATTACCTGGAACTACGCGTTCGGCAATGAGTCGGTGGAAGCCTTCACCGAGGGATTCGAGAAGGCCGGCGGCAAAGTGACGCAAAACATGACGCTGCCGTTTCCGAATGTGGAATTCCAGGCATTGTTGACGCAGATAGCAGCGCAGAAGCCGGACGCAGTCTATGCATTTTTTGCCGGTGGCGGCGCGGTCAAATTCGTCAAGGATTATGCTGCGGCCGGCTTGAACAAATCGATTCCGTTGTACGGCCCCGGCTTCCTGACAGATGGCACGCTGGAAGCGCAAGGAGATGCGGCGCAGGGAATGTTTACCACCCTGCACTATGCGGACAATTTGAATACGCCGCGCGACAACGCATTTCGCCTCAGCTTTGCAAAAGCCTACAAGGTCAATGCCGATGTGTATGCAGTACAGGGTTACGATGCCGCGCAAATGCTGGCAGCTGGCCTGAAAGCGGCTGGCGGCGATATCAAGAAACAGGACAAGGTCATCGCCGGCATGACGGCGGCGCAGATCGATAGCCCACGCGGCAAATTCACCATGTCGGCTGCGCATAACCCGGTTCAGGATATCTATCTGCGCCAGGTAAAAGCCAATAATAACGAACTCAAAAACGTCGCGATCAAGGCACTGGCTGATCCGGCCAAGGGCTGCAGAATGTAGCGTTTTGGCAGCATGGACATGGGTGGCAGCGGCACCATTGCCACCCACGCTGCCAATGCTACCAATGCCCATTGCGCGATCGCGCACTACTGTTCGGATCGCCCCATTTGCTACCTGGAATCACCATGGATATCTCTACGTTTCTGGCGCAGTGTTTGAACGCTGTGCAATATGGCTTGCTGCTTTTTTTGGTGGCAAGCGGACTGACCCTGATTTTCGGCATCATGGGCGTGATCAATCTGGCCCATGGCAGCTTTTACATGATAGGCGCGTACATGGCATTCGGGCTGGCGCCTTTTTTCGGCGATCAGTTTTTGCTGCAACTGCTGGCCGGTGTCGTGCTGGCCGCCTTGTTCGGCTTCGTACTGGAATGGCTGTTTTTCAGCTACCTGTATCAGCGGGACCACCTGCAGCAGGTGCTGATGACGTATTCGCTGATCCTGGTGTTCGAGGAAGCGCGCAGCCTGCTGGTCGGCAACGAAGTGCACGGCGTCAAAGCGCCCGAGTGGTTATCCGGCAGCATCCAGTTCGGCGATTTGATGAGTTACCCGGTATACAGCCTGTTCGCGTCGGCGGCCTGTCTGGTGGTGGCAATCGGACTGTATTTTGTGGTCAACCGCACCCGGCTGGGCATGATGATCCGGGCCGGCGCCAGCAACCGCGACATGGTGCGCGGCCTAGGCATCAATATCAAGCTGTTGTATCGGATTGTGTTTGCCGCCGGCGTGGCGCTGGCGGCACTGGCCGGCATGATTGCCGCGCCCATGACTTCGGTCTATCCGGGCATGGGCGGACAGATCCTGATTATCTGTTTCGTGGTGGTCGTCATCGGCGGCATCGGTTCCATTTCTGGCGCCCTGATCGCGTCATTGCTGGTGGGTTTCGTCGATATCTTCGGCAAGGTATTTTTCGCCCAGTTCAGCGGCCTTAGCGTGTACTTGCTGATGGCACTGATTCTGATCTGGCGTCCCGAAGGTTTGAAAAGCAAAGGATACTAAAATCATGGCCATATCGTCGCTCTCAAGTCCGGCCATCGCGCATTCCCACAGCAGTATCCGGCATTGGTTGCTACCGGTGGCTGGCGCCGTCGTGCTCGCCGCGCTGCCGATGTTTTTGTCGTCCTATCTGCATGATCTGGTGCTGAAGATCGTGATTTACGCAATCTTCGCGCTGAGCCTGGAACTGCTGGTCGGCACCACCGGCCTGATCAGTCTTGGGCATGCCGCGTTCTTTGGCATTGCCGCTTACATCACGGTGCTGGCATCGTCCGATTCATCGGCTTCTTCGATCTTCTGGTTGCTGCCGCTGGCAATGCTGGGCGCCGGCGCTTATGCACTTTTCGTCGGCGCGCTCAGTTTGCGCACCAAAGGCGTGTATTTCATCATGGTGACGCTGGCGTTTGCGCAGATGGCTTATTTCGTATTCCACGATACCGCCATCGGCGGCGGCAGCGATGGCATTTTCCTGCTGCTCCGGCCGGCGTTGCGCATCGGCGACTTCACTCTGCTTGACCTGGAACAGCCGCTGCACATGTATTTTTTTGCGGTCGGCTGCCTAGCGGCAAGCTACGCGTTGCTGGCGATGATGCAGCGCTCTCGCTTCGGCCATACGCTCGCCGGCATCCGCGCCAACGAGCAGCGCATGCGTGCCACCGGTTACAACACGTATAACTACAAACTGGCAGCGTTTGTCATCGCTGCCATGCTGGCAGGGCTGGCTGGGTTCTTGATCGTTGCAAAAAATGGCATTGTCAATCCGGAGCTGTTGTCATGGCATGAATCCGGCGCGGTGCTGCTGATGATTATTCTGGGTGGTTTGGGCAGCTTGCGCGGCGCCATCATTGGCGCAGTGGCGTTCATCTTGCTGAAAGAATTTTATTCCTCCGAAGCGATCTTCGGCCAGATCGCGCATAGCTGGCAAATGACGCTGGGGTTGACGATGATATTTTTTGTCGCCGTCATGCCAAATGGTCTGATCGGCCTGGCCGCGCAATGGCAGCGCAGCAGAGCCGGCAAGCGCCTTTCACTTTCAACGCCCCACCGCCCCGACGACAAGGAGGCACGTCATGATTAATCCTGCGCGCGCTCAAGTACTGGCTGCAGCACCGCCGCTGTTGCAAGCGGCGGCACTCACCCGTCGCTTTGGCGGCCTCGCTGCTGTCAACGGTGTGTCGGTAGATTTGCATATCGGTGAAGTGCATGCGGTCATTGGCACTAATGGTGCCGGCAAATCCACCCTGATCAACATGTTGTCCGGCGAGATTGCGGCCTCTAGCGGCGCAATTAAATTGAGTGGAATCGATATTACCGGGTGGTCGCAAGCGCGCCGTGCGCGTTCCGGCATCGGTCGCAGCTATCAGCGCACCACCATATTTCCAAAGTTCACTGTGCTTGAGAACTGCCGCCTGGCCGCGCAAGCGGCAGCGCAACGGCCCTGGATGTTATGGGAGGCGGCTGCAACCTGTGCGCATAGCGTGGAGGCTGCATGGCATGCGCTTGAGTCTGCCGGCTTGCACGATTTCGCACATCTTATCGCCGGCACCATCAGCCACGGTCAGCAGCGCCAGCTGGAAATCGCCATGTGCCTGGCTACCAATCCCAAGGTATTGCTGCTCGATGAGCCGCTCGCGGGCATGGGCGCGGAAGAAACTGATCGCATGTTATCGATGCTTGAGAGGCTGAAAACTGCGCATGCGATTTTGCTGGTCGAACACGACATGGATGCAGTGTTTCGCGTGGCCGACCGCATTACTGTGATGGTCAACGGGCAAGTCATTGCTACTGACGTGCCGGACAATATCCGCAGCAACAACGACGTCAAAGTGGCCTACCTGGGCGAAACGCATTCAGCTTAAGGCAACCATGCTAAAAATTAAATCTCTCAATACCTACTACGGTGACAGTCATATTTTGCACGGCGTCGATCTTGAGATTCCGGCAGGAAAAGCAGTCGGACTGCTGGGCCGCAACGGCATGGGCAAGACCACACTGATCCGCAGCTTGATGGGCTTCGTGCCGGCGGCATCAGGCCAAATAGCATGGCGCGGCAAAGATGTCACCGGCTACACACCCGAACGCATGGCGCGCCTGGGCATCGGCTATGTTCCGGAAGGTCGGGGGATATTCCCCAATCTTTCAATCAGAGAAAATCTGGTGATGAGTGCGCGGCCCGGGGCTGCAGGCCGATGCGACTGGACCTACGATCGGGTGCTGGAAACCTTTCCCAGGCTAACCGAGCGACTCGACCACGGCGGCCAACAGCTGTCTGGCGGCGAACAACAAATGCTATCCATTGGACGGGCGTTGATGACGAACCCCGATCTGCTGATACTTGACGAAGCCACCGAAGGATTAGCGCCGCTGATCGTCCTGGAAATCTGGCGCGTGATCAGACAAATAAGTCAAACCGGCATCAGCACGCTGATCGTGGACCGCAACTATCACTCTGTTCTGTCCCATACCGATGTGGCGGTCATCATGGAAAAAGGAAAAATCGCGCTGGCGGGCGAATCGGCAACGCTATTGAATTCCCCCGATAAGCTGTCACGCTATCTTGGCGTATAGACGCCCATTTTCGAGCGTCAACTATTTGTCGGAGCAACCCGGGCAAGCTGATTTTAAGAGGATCTTTTATGCGTGTGCTATCAAATCATATTGCGATACGTGTCATCCAGGATGAGCATGATCGATTGTCGGCCGTAATCCATGGCATGCAGCATTTCGTGCGTGCTATCCACAACGCTGAGAAGGCACCGGACCCCAAGGTGTTTCGGGCAATGCTGCTTTACATTAGCGAGTACCCGGAGCAGGTGCACCATCCGAAAGAAGATCAATACCTGTTTGCACGATTACGCGAGCGCACCAATCAAGTCAATCAGACTCTGGATGAACTGGCGTCCCAGCACATGCAAGGCGAGTCACAGGTGCGCGCACTGGAACGCGCACTGACGCACTATGAACTTGAGGGCGCCGCAGCATTCCAGTCATTTTTTGACATGGTGGAAACCTATTCCAAATTCTATTTTGATCATATGAAATTGGAAGAAGATGCAGTTCTTCCCGCCGCCATTAAGTTCCTGACGCCGGATGACTGGGCCGTCATCGATGCGCAGTTTGCTGCCAATCAGGACCCACTTGCCGGTGCGGTATACCAGGAGAGCTTCGACCAGCTGTTTTCACTGATTGTGAACATCACACCTGCACCGCTTGGGTTGGGGCCATTACCTCACTGATGCTACGCAACTTGCCCGCGAAAAAAGGAACGTAGTGGAGTGCGTCGGAACAGCGGCCCAGATTGCCGGGCGAGGGTTCGACGCCTATTCTTCATTGACTGGAGTATATTTTATTACCGCAATAAATATATGCGTGTATTACCATAAATATGGCAATACTCCTTGTTTTTTTAAAAAACTCGTGGCGTCCTGAGGCTGCTCTACCAGCCCTGTCTTGACGCGCCATAAATTTTGACAATACCAAATCCATCGAAGCCACGGGCATTGACAAAACGCAAATTAATATTCATTTCTTAATCCATAATTTGCTGCAGTACAAATACTCCACAACAGGCAATACGGCATCTTGGTGGCGCGCGATTTACCACCACAAAGAAGAATTGTCCGCTTGCTGGAACTTGTTTACAACCTTTGGCAAAATAACCTTATTTTGGAGGCATCTCATGAAAAAAACATTTGGCGGTCTTGCAGCGGCTTTGCTGAGCTTTGTTGCAACAGTCTCTTTTGCGCAAACGGAAGCGCCGAACGATGCCCAAATCGCAGGTATCGTTGTTGCTGCGAACACGGTTGATATCAACGCCGGAAAGCTTGCCAAGTCCAAGTCAAAGAACAAAGAAGTTAAGACCTTTGCGCAGCTCATGATTACTGACCATACCGGCGTCAACAAGTCGGCGTCGGCGCTGGTTAAGAAACTTAAGGTAAAACCTGAGGAAAGCCCGACCAGCAAGAGTCTCAACGACGACGGCGCCGCGAACCTGAAAAAACTTAAAGGACTCAAGGGCGCTGAATTCGACAAAGCATATGTCGATAATGAAGTTACTTATCACCAAGCTGTGCTGGATGCCATCGACAAGACCCTCCTGCCAAACGCGAAAAATGCTGAATTAAAAGATTTGCTGACAAAAACTCGTCCGGCATTTGACGCGCATTTGCAGCATGCGATGAAGATACAGACGTCGCTGAAATAAGTTGTGCTCGCTTTAACACCCCGGGGCGATAAACTACCGCGTTACACCGGGGGTGCACTGTTATTGGCTGTTGCATTGTTTAGCGCAAGTCACGGGTCCCATGCGGTTGCGAAACCGAAGATGCATACCGTCATCATCGAGGCAATGCAGTTTTCCCCGCAGGTTATTGAGGCAAACGCTGGCGATACCGTTGTGTGGATCAACAAAGACCTCGTTGCGCATACCGCTACCGCACAAAATCGCAGTTTCAACTCCGGCGAGATCGCGCAGAATCGTTCATGGAAATTCAAGGTACGTAGTAAAGGCGTCTTCCCGTATGTTTGTACGTTTCATCCGACGATGAAAGGAAATTTGGTTGTCAAATAGGGGACCAATAGTGCATCAATTTCTTGCCCTGAATTCGCATGACGTGTATCACTACAGAAGAGAAAGTACTCATGAAAATTGCGATTATTGGAGTCACCGGCCGCGCCGGCTCCCGCATTGCCGCAGAAGCGCTTCGCCGTGGCCACATTGTCACGGGCATTGTCCGTTCGCCAGAAAAAGCGGATGTGCCCGAAGGCGTGACCGTACAAAAAAGTGATGCAACGCAACCGGAACAGCTGACTCCACGCTTGCGCGGTCACGACGCTGTTATCAGCGCGGCCACTTTTCAAGTGCTGAAGGCGGCCCCACTACTTCAGGCGGTCAAGGCATCCGGCGTGAAACGCCTGCTGGTCGTGGGAGGTGCCGCCAGCCTGGAAGTCGCTCCGGGAACGCTGCTACTCGACAGCCCGACGTTCCCCGAGGAGTACAAGGTGGAAGCCATCCCGGGCAAGCAATTCCTCGATGACCTGCATGCTGAAACGGAGCTGGATTGGACCTTCCTGTCCCCACCCGCAATGTTTGCGCCGGGCGAGCGCACCGGCAAATACCGCGTTGGCACCGACCAGCTGCTGTCAGATGAAAGCGGCCAAAGCCGCATCTCGATGGAAGACTACGCGGTGGCCATGATCGACGAACTTGAGCGCCCGCAGCACGTCCGCCAACGCTTCACGGTCGCCTATTGAAAATGAATCAGGATTGAACCACCCGAGCAGGGTGCAAAACGTCCTGCTCTCGTACTGTTTTTTAGCGTGGAAACAGCACAGATGGGGTGATGAGAAAAGAGCTCGCTAATTCGCTACTAAGTAACCAACCCTCTCATAGCGGCCAGAGAGGGCAAGCCTTTATTAACGTATTGCAATAAAATCTGACCACGAAATTATGACATTATCAGGACATCATTGCTGCGACTGGAATTGTCTAGGCGTGAATTAAGTTATGCTTATGCCACAAGTTTTTGTGATGCCCGTGCCACTCATGTTTGCATTGCAAGCACTTGGTATTGATTAATTCTTCCTCCCAGTCCCACTTGCGATAAGCGCCCCCGAGCACAACATCGCCATCTTTCACAGCGCTGCGAAGGATTTCGCTTAACGTATCAACGCTGCCATAGATTATCTCTACACCGCTGGCCTGCCTGCAGTTCGGGCATATTTGTTTTGTTTTGTTTTCTGTCATGTCTCTCTCCTTTTTTTATAACAAAATACAGCCAGGAGAAAATATCATTTCAGAATAATTGTGTAGTGATATTGCTCAAGAAGATGATGCTTACATAGCATGCGATTCATTGTTTTTGAGCTTGTCTGAAATAGCGTTCGCTAAGGTGAGCAGGTGCATCTTGTTCACACTTTATATAGATATCTATTTCACAACAAACAAGTTCATCGACATACTCGCGACAAATACCGCTCCCCATCTGAACGCCCGTAAACGAACAGGAGTCGGGATCAATACCTAAAATACCTAAGCATCCAATTGAATTTTTCCTTATGAAAAGGAAACAGTTTTTTCATTTGATGTTTTTATAACCAACCGGCACGCTTCAGCCGGCGGTGCAGCAAAATACAGCCAACAATAATGCCGCCCAAAATTATCGGGTAACTCCATTTCCATTTCAGTTCTGGCATGTACTCGAAATTCATCCCATACAAACTAAATACCATGGTGGGCACCGCCAAAATAGCGCCCCAGCCGGCGAGCCGCTTGACCACTTCGTTCTGGCGAATAGTCACCTGCGCCAGGGCGACCTGCATCGCGGCATTAATCATTTCGCGCATCCGGTCGGCGGCATGGGTGACCCGGGCGACATGGTCGATGATGTCCCGGTAATAAATGCGGTTTTCCTTAGGAATTATGTCGCTATGAAAGCGCAGTAATTGCGTACAAATCTCGATTAATGGCACCGCTGCCGCGTGCAGTGTCAGCAGTTCATTTTTCAGGCTGTAAAAATCCTGTAAGTTATCTGCTTGAGAACTAGGTTTGAACAGCTGGTTCTCAAAGCTTTTGAACCTTGCCTGCAGATTGTCGATACACGGTTGATACTGGTCGACCACGAAATCGACAATCGAATACAGCACATAGCCGGGGCCGTTTGCCAGCCTGTCTGGCAGGCTCTCGGTGCGTTCCCGAACTTTGGCGTAGCCCATTGATTGCCCATGCCGTATGGTGACAACGAAGCGTGGTCCCAGGAAAATATGCGTTTCGCCAAACTGAATCTCTTCATTAGCTAACATCGCGGTGTGGAGAACCAAAAATAGCGTGTCGCCATATTCTTCCAGTTTTGTCCGCTGATGCGCCTTATGTGCATCTTCCACTGCCAGTTCGTGCAGACCGAATTCCTCTTGGATTTTGCCCATCAGTTCTGGGTCCGGTTCGAGCAGCCCGACCCAGACGAAAGTATCGTTTTCCTGTAACACGTCACTGATGGCTTCAATCGTGATGTCTTTTAGCTTTTTACCGTTTCTATACGCGCAGCAATTGATAATCGCGTTTTGTGGATTCATTGATGCGTCCCCTTGTTGTCTTCTGTTGTGGCAATTATGTAATTCTGCCATTTATTTGACGCTTACCCGGCTCAAACATTTGGCGCAATATCATTAACAATCCTTGTTCAAATCGGTGATGAATAGCATGTGCAAGATTGCAAATATACTCTTCTGTTTAAATTAAAATTTAACGCATTACGGGAAAAGGTCTGCATGATAACTAGTATCGGATTGGGGCTCTTGGTCGGCACCATCATGGCTTTGACTGGTGCCGGCGGTGGAATACTCGCCGTCCCGCTGCTGGTGTTCGGCGCCCATCTGGATGTTGCGCAGGCTGGGCCAATTGGCTTGCTAGCCGTTGGGTTGGCGGCGGCTCTGGGTGCCGGTTTTGGCTTGAAAGCAGGAACACTGCGTTACCGCGCTGCGCTACTGATTGCGAGCGCAGGCATGCTGTTGTCGCCAGCGGGCTTCTGGCTAGCCCAGCGGCTGGATAACCGTTCGTTGGGTATCCTGTTTGGTCTCATCCTGCTGTTCGTCGCATTCAGAACATATCGCCAGGCGCAAATGGGAATGCGGGGCCAGGACCAAATCCCAACCATAGACTTGCCATGCATTCGGGACGCCGCGAGCGGCCGGTTCATCTGGACGACACGATGCGCCCGTGCTTTGGCGCTGTCCGGCACTATTGCCGGGCTGTTGTCAGGTCTACTGGGCGTAGGTGGTGGATTTGTCATGGTGCCGGCATTGCAACGCTATACAGACCTGACGATGCAGTCTGTCGTAGCAACCTCGTTGGCGGTGATTGCTCTGATATCTCTTACTGGCGTCGCAACCAGCGCTTCGGCGGGTCATCTGAACTTCGCTATCGCCATCCCTTTTTCCGGGGGCGCGCTTGCTGGAGTGATTGCCGGGCGCATCATTGCGTCGCGTCTGGCCGGGCCGCAGCTTCAAAAAGGATTCGCCCTGATATGCGTGATAGTTGCCGCCGGGATGATGACAAAGGCGCTGGCCTAAATAATCACATATGCAATTTTAGAAAATCGCCTTAACCGCCCAGACAATCAAGCCAATGCTGACGACTGCCGACGCTGCCATGCAAACGATTGCTTGAAATTTATTAAAATTGAAGCCAATTTTTTTCTGCTCTGGTGGAATTTCAATGGTCTTTTGCAATACATTTTCCATCGCGTCCTCGCTTATTTGCTGCAACTTATTACTGCAGCTTATTACTGCAACTCGTTGCTGCACTAATTGCTACAGATCATTATATGAAGAGGTTTCCACTATTCAATAGAGAAACAGATAACTCTCAGCAATATTGCCTTGTTTTATAACAATGTTGAGCCATCTAGTTATTCAGGAAGCTACATGACTCTTATTACTCTTGCATGGGTGACTGAAGCATCAGCAAACCAAACCCTCAGCGATCAGCTGCTGCTTCCAGACTAAAACCGCAAAATCCCAATGCACCACTGCTACGCCTGCATTGCACAGCGTTTTTTGAGGAAGTCCGGCACCTTGGCCGCGCTTTGGCGGTTGACCGATTCCAGCCACAGCGGATCAATCTTGCGCAGGCCGTAATGGCATCCCAGATGATCGCCGATATGCAGCAGCAACTTGGCCGACACTTCGGCATCGGCTTCGGCCCTGTGTGCTGCGCTGTTGAAGCGGATGCGCAACGCCGACGCCAGTGCCGCCAGCTTGTAACTGGCCATGCCGGGAAACACCCGCCGCGACAATTTGAGCGAGCAGATCAAACCCTGATGCGCCGGACGCAAGCCTTGCATTCCACTTTCAGCCAATAAAAACCGCAAATCGAAGCTGGCGTTATGCGCCGACAACGCATCACTACCGATAAAATCCAGCAACTCCGGCACCACCACAGAAGCGCGTGGCGCGGCATTCACCATCGCTTGCGAGATGCCGGTCAGGCCGGTAATAAAAGAGGGAATCCGCACGCCGCAATTCACCAGCGACACGTAACGATCCGTAATTTTGCCATCCACAATCCGCAGCGCCGCAACCTCGGTAATACGGTCGCCCCTATCCGGGGACAAGCCGGTCGTCTCAAAATCCAGCATCACAATCGGTTTGTCGAACACGGCGCATTCTTTCTGACTAATATTAAGAGCTGCATTATCTCAGGCCACAAAGCGATTGCACCTTTGATGTTGTTGCTTGATTGTATGCATCAAGACTTCTTCTTGATCAGCGAAGACAAGGCGGCAAAAGGATTATGGGTTGCCGCTTGCACCCCGCCGCTACCCTGCGCGGAGGTGCCTTGTTGATCGGCTTCCAGATAGCGCGAGTGTTCGTTATCGTGGCAATACAAGCAGAGCAATTCCCAGTTGCTGCCGTCGGGCGGATTGTCGCTGTGATTATGGTTGCGGTGATGTACGGTCAGTTGCGACAGATTGGTGAGGGTAAATTCCCGCATGCAGCGGCCGCAAATCCACGGGTAGATTTTCAGCGCCCGTTCGCGGTATCCCACCTCGCGCTGATCTGCGTTACGGCGCGCATCGGCGACGATCTTGTCCAGCTTGGCGCTGTCCGGCTTTTTTGGCAACATGGTTATTCCTTTGGCTTGAACAGTTTTGTAGGATGGGTGAAACCCATCACTGTAATTACCACAGCACATGATGGGTTTCACCCATCCTACCTGCTGAAAAGCATAATTATTCAAGTGCTATCAGTTATATTAACGGCCAATATATCACTACCTCCCGTCATCCAAACGCGGACCAAAGGACATCATCGTGCGCTTCATCCATACCTCGGACTGGCATCTGGGCCAGACCTTGCACACTTTCGAACGCAGCTTCGAACATCAACACTTTCTGGACTGGCTACTCGATACGCTCGTCGCCGAACAGGCGGAAGGCTTACTGATCTCCGGCGACATCTTCGACAATGCAAACCCGTCCGCCGTTTCGCAAAAGCAGCTATACCGCTTTTTGCAGCAAGCCAAAACGCGGGTGCCGCATCTGAACATCGTCATCATCGCCGGCAACCATGATTCGCCGGGCCGGCTGGAAGCACCGGGACCGCTGCTGGAAACATTGGACGCAACTGTGATCGGTTTTGTTCCACGCTTGCCGGACGGCACAATCGACCTTGCGCGGCTGGTGGTGCCGCTCAAAAATCGACTGGGCGACATCGCCGCCTGGTGCTTGGTGATCCCCTTCCTGCGCCCCGGAGACGTGCCGCGTGTTGAAAAAGGGGTGGAGACAAACACAGAAACCACGAACGATCCTTACATGGAAGGCATCGCGCTGCTGTACCGTCAGGCGCTGGAATATGCGCTGACCTTGCGCCAGCCCGGCCAGGCAATTATCGCGCTGGGCCATTGCCACATGGTGGGCGGCGAAATCTCACAAGACTCCGAGCGTCGCATCGTCATCGGCGGCACCGAAGCGTTGCCTGCTGGTATCTTCGACCCGGCAATCGCCTATGCCGCGCTGGGCCATTTGCACCTGGCGCAAAGCGTCGGCAAGCAAGCGCACCTGCGTTATTGCGGCAGCCCGCTGCCGATGTCGTTTGCCGAAGTAAACTATCCGCATCAAGTGCTGCGCGTCGATCTGAACGGCGAAACGGTGGCGGATATTACCGCCCTGCCGGTGCCGCGTGCAGTCGAATTATTGCGCGTACCGAAACAGCCTGCGCCACTGGAAGAAGTACTCACTGCGCTGGCAGCGCTTGTATTACCTGACCATGCAGATTTACAACGACAGCCGTATCTGGAAGTGCGCATCCGTCTCGACGCGCCCGAACCCGGCCTGCGCGCCCAAATTGAAACCGCGCTGGAAGGCAAACAAGTGCGCCTCGCCAAGATCGAAACCAGCTTCACGCCCAAAATCGCGGCCGGCGCGAATGAGGCCGCCGCATCGCTGGATCAGCTGGAACGGCTGCAACCGGACGACATCTTCAACCGGCTCTACAGCACTAAATATAAAACCGACGCGCCGCTCGAACTGCGCGCCGCTTTTGCCGAATTGATGCTGACGCCAGCCGAAGATATCCATTGAAATCCTGCAATCCTGCATTTACTCCCTTCTCCCGCTTGCGGGAGAAGGGCCGGGGATGAGGGAGGTCGCAATATGTCAAGTGTCAAAACAAGGCGCAACCTGGATTGCATTGCCATATTGATGCGGCCGGAATGTTTGCGGGCCCCCTCTCTCCCGCGAGCGGGAGAGAGGGGCAAACAGTGGATTACTAGATGTGTAGATACCTATGCCCTGCAAGGGAGGGACTCCGCACAATCACTCCCCTGAAAACAACCCAATAAACCTGCTCAATGGAAATCCATTCACCCCACCACCCTGCCAGACTCCCCGACGATATCCGCACTTGGGCCAGAGAAATGCGGAGCAGCATGACCGACGCCGAAGCATTGCTGTGGAAGCTATTGCGCAATCGCCGCCTCGCTGGTGCAAAATTCAGACGACAGCATCCAGTCGGACGCTACATTCTGGATTTTTACTGCGATGAACGTAAGCTCGGCATTGAGCTTGATGGCGGGCAGCATGGCGAGGCGGCGGCGTACGATCAAGTACGGGATCAATGGTTGCACGGGCAAGGCATCCAAATAATGCGCTTCTGGAATAACCAGATGCTGACGGAAACGGAAGGTGTCTTGGAGTCGATTTATCAGGTATTGCAAGCTGCGGCGTCGGTAAATATCCGCAATACGGCTCCGACGACCACCCTCATCCCCGACCCTTCTCCCGCTTGCGGGAGACGGGAGCGAAATGAAAAGTAAATAAATAAGATATGAAAATCCTCGCAATCCGTGGCAAAAACCTGGCTTCGCTGGCGGGCGAATTTGAAGTCGATTTCGAACAGGAACCGCTGAAATCAGCCGGCCTGTTCGCCATTTCCGGCCCGACCGGCGCCGGCAAAAGCACGCTGCTGGATGCGCTGTGCATGGCGCTGTATGAAAAAACGCCGCGCTTGTTGAAAGCCGGCGGCATCGGTTTGCCCGACGTCGGCGACAACACCATCAGCCAGCAAGACGCCCGCAACCTGTTGCGGCGCGGCACTGCAGAAGGCTATGCCGAAGTCGATTTCGTCGGCAACGACGGGCTTGCCTACCGCGCCCGCTGGAGCGTGCGGCGGGCGCGTGGCAAAGCGGGCGGCGGCTTGCAAAAAACCGACATGAGCCTGAAACAATTGCCCGACTTGCATCCCATCGGCGGCACCAATAAAGAAGTCCTGCATGAGATCGTGCAACGCATCGGCCTCTCGTTCGACCAATTCACCCGCGCAGTGTTGTTGGCGCAAAACGAGTTTTCCGCCTTCCTGAAAGCCGACGACAACGAGCGCGGCGAATTGCTCGAAACCCTGACCGGCAGCGCCATCTACAGCGCGCTGTCGCAGCGCGCCTATGCCCGCGCCAAGGAAGAACAGCTTAAATTGCAGCGCATCAATGACCAACTGGCCGATCAGCGACCGCTCCCCGACGACACCCGCAGCCAACTGGAACAAGACAGCAGCGCCGCCAACGCCGCCGTCACCGCGCTCGATCTGCACAAAACCGAACTCGACACCCAGCTGCGCTGGCATCAGGACGACGACAAATTCCACCAGAACGAACAACTAGCGCAGGCGCAATTGCAGCAAAGGCAAGCGCAACAAGAAGCCGCCGCCGAACGTCGCACCGATCTGCACCGTGTCGAATCGGTTCAAGCCGCCCGCCCGCTAGTGGCCGAAGTAGACCGACTGACGCGCACCATCGCCCAGGATCACAGCGCAATTGCCGATTGCCAGACCAAGCTGACCAACACCGAGCAAACCCGCCAGCAAGCCGACGCCGCGCTGGAAATCGCGCAACGCACGCTGACGGACGCCGAGCAAGCGCAAAGCAACGCCGCCCCCACGCTGGATCAGGCCAAGGCGCTCGACGCCCGCATCGACACATCGCTGCCCGCGCATCGTCAAGCGCAGCAAGCGCAAATCGACGCCGACCAAACCGCCGCGCTGGCCCAGAAAAACCTGCACACCAAGCAAACAGAAATCAACGCCGCGCAACAAAAGCAGCAAGCCACCGAACATTGGCTGGCGCAACACGCGCCGCTGCAAACGCTGGCGGAAAACTGGCCGCGCTGGGACATACTCCTGAAGCAGGCATGCACTTACCGCAATGAAACAGTGCAAATTGAAGGTATACTGGCAACATTTTTACGGAACATAGAAAAGCAGGACGCACTGCTTAAAACAACGACTGCAGCACTCACTGCCGCCGGCGTCGCACTGAATCAGGCCGACCAGCAGCGCCAGCACGCCGCACTGCGACACGCCAGCATCGACATCGCCGCGCTACAAGCACGCAAGCACAACGCAGAAATCCACCGCGACCAACTCGGCAGCGCCGAGCAAATCTGGCGCGCACTGGCTGAACACCAAACCCGCCAACAAGCGCTGCACACGCAAAGCCAAAACAGCCAGCAAGCCACAACCCAAGCCGATACTGCATTGGCCCAAGTCAGCGCACAGATCCCTGCGTACACCGCTGCATTGGCGCAAGCCGAACGCTCGCTGAAAAGCGCCGAAGCCGCCTGCGGTGAAAACGTCGAAACCTTGCGCGCCGCGCTGGAACCGGACGCGCCCTGCCCGGTCTGCGGCGCGACCGCGCATCCGTATTCTGTAGACAATCCGCAACTGCACGCGATGCTGGCCAGCCTGCAAACCGAAGTTGCACACTGCCGCCAGCAATCTCAGCACGCGCACCAACAGCACGCCACCCACAGCGCGGACGCCGCCAGCCACCGCCGCCAACTGGCCACCATCGAAAAAGAGCAGCAGCAATTGCACACCGCGCTAGAGCGCCACCGCCAAGACTGGCAAGCGCACCCGATTGCCATCGAATTAAGCGAGATTGATACCGCACAACAAGCCGACTGGTTCGCCAGCCAGCGCGCCACCGTGCAAACGCGACTGCGCAGCATCAACCAGCTAGAAACCGATTGGCGCAACGCCGCCCAAGCCAAAGACACCGCCCAAGCTGCATTCGAGCGCGCCGCGACAGAACACAACGCAAAGAAAGAAGCCGCCAGCGCGATGCAAATCGCGCTGTTTGAGACCCAATCCAGACAACACGCCAGCGCCGAACAAAAGCACCAAAGCCAGCAACGCTTAACCCAATGTCTGGACCAACTCGACGCCGCCTTCAGCGATCCACTTGATGCTGAAAATTGGAAAATCGATGGAAAATTCAGCTGGAGAATCGACTGGCAACAAGAACCGGATGCCTTCTACAATCAATCCAAGCACAACGCAGAACAATGGCAAACCCAGCGCAACGCCCGCGACCAAGGCCTGCAACGCAACGCCACCCTGACGCTGGAACACAGCGGATTGTTCGATGCGCACAGCAAGGCAACTACCGATCAATTGCGCGCCAACAGCGCCTTCGCCGCCAGCGACGCCGCATTGAAAGCCATGCAAGCCCTACGCCACGCGCTATTCAACGGCCAGCCGGTACAGAGAATCGAATCGCAATTTGCCAACGCGATTGTCGCCGCCAAAACCCTGTTGCTCCAACGCACCCAAGCCAGCAACGACAGCAAGCAAGCCCAAACCCGTTTTATCGAAGCGCTGGAACAAGCCAAAGCGCGCCTCGCCAGCCACAACAGCGAAGCCCAAACCGCCGCCGAGCAAGTGGCCGACTGGATCAGCCGCTTTACTGTTGAAAATAATGTTGCAAATAATGTTGCAAATAATTGTGCCGACAACGAACCGGCCACATTCGACACCGCCCAACTGCACGCGCTGCTAGCCCACCCCGCCGACTGGATCGCCTTTGAGCGCAAGCAATTACACGCAATCGACGCCGCAGCCCAACAAGCCACCACCGTATTGCAAGAGCGCACCAGCCAACGGCAAGCGCACCAGCAACAGCGCCCACCGCAAGCTGCCAATCCAGCCGAAACAGACACAGCACCTATAGAAAACACGCTGAACGAAACAGAAGCCAACGCGATTGCGCCCGAGCTTGCAACCGACATCAGTGCCAACCCGATAGACACGCTGCAGCAAGCGCTGCACACCTTGGCCGCCGAGCGCCAGAGCGCCCACGCCCAAGCCACCGGATTGCAACTGTCATTAGCCCAAGACCAAGCGCGCCGTGTGCATGCGGCCGACATGCTCACCACCATCGCCAAGCAGGAAACCACCTACCGGCTGTGGGCGAAACTCAATGACCTGATCGGTGCCGCCGACGGCAAAAAATTCCGCAATTACGCGCAGCAAACCACGCTCGACGTACTGCTCGGCTACGCCAACCGCCACCTGAACGAACTCTCGCGCCGCTACCGGCTGCAACGCATCAGCGACACGCTGGCGCTGATGGTGGTGGATCAGGACATGGGGGATGAATTGCGCTCAGTCCACTCGCTATCCGGCGGCGAATCTTTCCTGGTTTCGCTAGCGTTAGCGCTCGGCCTCGCATCGCTGTCAAGCAACCGGGTGCGCGTCGAATCGCTGTTCATTGATGAAGGTTTCGGCAGTTTGGATGCAGACACCTTGCGCGTCGCAATGGACGCGCTAGACGGCCTGCAATCGATGGGCCGCAAGGTCGGCGTGATCTCGCATGTGCAGGAAATGACGGAACGGATTGCGACCAGGATATTGGTGCAGAAGACGGCGGGAGGGAGGAGTTTGGTGGGGATTGGGTAAGAGGATTGCTTTTTTAAAAATAATTACCCCAGTTACAACCAGATCACTTATAGTTTCCAGCGGAACAAAGACATGAACATAAATAAAATCGTGGTCTGACCCCTTATTATTTTATCTTTTAAATGATTGTTTTAATTTTTAAATTATTTTTTACGGTCTACACATAATGAATTATTCAGAAATAATTTCATCATTTATATCAGCTTATATCTATCGTCAAAAAAAATTTCTAATAGCTTACCGACTTCATGGCAAGAGAAAGAAACGCAATCTGAATACAATGATCGCCAGAGGAAAAATGCAACAAAAAAAGCAGAATGGGAAGAGAGAAAAAGGCAATCCATAATAAAAAAACTTGAATATGAGGTACGAAAAAAAATTAAAGCCATAAATCAAGCGGATTACGAAGAGCGTCAACGGCAACAGGCAATTAAGCAAGCGGATTACGAAGAGCGTCAACGGCAACGAGCAATTAAGCAAGCGGAATACGAAAATCGTCAACAGCAATACGTCACCAAGCAAGCAGCAAACGAAGAACGTAAGCGCCTAAACGACATCACACAAGCTGCAACTATGGAACGACAACGATTAATTGTGACCAAACGTATCGAAAAAGAAAAAATACAGAAAAAATCTGATCTCAAGCAGATTGGTATTACAGAACAGCAGCGATTAGTTATGATCAAGCATGCAAAAATCGAAGTACAAAAGACGTATCTAAAAAACACTCCAATTTCGCAGATAGAGAATAACAAGTCTCATGGGCAGTTACCAAATAAAATTCATTTTACGAAAAAAATAGGATTAATTTCCGATACTCAAAAAACTACTCCTGCATTTCGTGTTGGTGATCGATCGGACATAAAAACCGTAATATTATTATCTGCGCCAGGCCAATGTGAAGAAAAAGCAGGAAGACCAGCAGCGGGAGAAACAGGAAACACGCTAGAGACCATGATTAAGTATTTCCATTTGCACGACCCAGTTAAATTTCCATCTACAAAACTAGCCGATTACACTATAGTAAACGCGACTGAAGAAGTTTATTATATGAAAAAAAACAATCGAACCCAAGGTAATGATACCGAAATCAAAGATCCAAAAAATATACAAAGAATCAATAATGTTCTAGCAAATGCTGAAAATGTTATTGCTCTCGGAGATAACGCGCAACTTGCTATTGATAATTCAAAATTCGGCGGAACGGTTTACCGTGGCGAACATCCATCAATGCAGGCATTAAACAAAAAATACGGTTCCGATAAAGCCACTCCAGGTGAACGCCGTCTCGATAGAACTTCCCAATGGTCTAAATTAGTTATGGAATCTACGAAAGTTAGGAAATAAATATAAGGCCGCAAGCCGCAATGCGTAAGGCCGTAAGGCGCAATTCGTAGGGCGTCAATAAGCGAAGCGCATTGCGCCGTATGTTCCTGCGCATACCTACAAGTGTATTTTTAAATACCACAATTGATACGGGCGGTAATGTGCCTGTTTTAACTGATACTCCACCTGTTTCATAAAACCAAGAAGGCTGGACTGCGCAACCCATCATCCATGCGCCGTCAGCATGCGGCGCAATGCGCTGCGCTTATTGCGCCCTACTGTTGCCCTACGGTTGGGCAACGGTTGGACGTTACGTCTTGGCGCGCTTCGCGCATGTTGCATATGCTAAATTCCAACAATGCCCAATTACCGACGCGCCTGGCATCCGGGCGGCACTTATTTCTTTACTGTGAATCTGCTGCAGCGATTCGGCAACGATCTGCTGGTGCGGCATATTGATCTTCTGCGCGACGCTGTGCGGGTGGTTCGGGTTACACATCCTTTCACCATCCACGCCTGGGTCGTGTTGCCGGATCATTTGCATTGCGTGATCGAACTTCCGATTGGCGATGCGGATTTTGCGGTACGTTGGCGCTTGATTAAAATCCGCTTTTCCAAATCACTTCCGAAAACGGAATGGCGCCCCGCGATCCGTGTGCGTCGCGGCGAACGGGGTATTTGGCAGCGGCGTTATTGGGAACATTTGATTCGCGATGACCGTGATTTTGCTGCGCACATGGATTACGTCCATATCAATCCGCTCAAGCATGGTTTGATTCGCAAGGTGATTGATTGGCCGTATTCGACGTTTCACCTGCTGGTAGGTCACGGTGTTTATCCTGCAGATTGGGCTGGCGGCGATGAGGAGGAATCGGGTTATACGGAGTAGGCATGCGGCGTAATGGTGTAGCAGGGGTTTCGATTGGCATGCCATTACGCCCTATTCTCTATAGCCGCACTCCGTCAGCATGCGGCGTAATGCGCTGCGCTTATTACGCCCTACTGACATTGTTTTAATTGAAAAGGCGTCTACATCGAAGGCGTAAGCGATTACACCGCGCCCCGCGGGCATCGGGTATATTTTCCAATGTTATTCAAGGCTGTAAGCCGCAATTCATAGCGCCGCATGCTCCTAAACATACGCGCGAGTGTATTTTCAAAAGCATAGGCGATACGTGCGTAAAAATACCTGTTTTAGCTGATACCCACCTAATTTTCATAAATCCATGAAGATTAAAAGACGCAATTATTCAAGGCCATAAAAGGTACCGAATAGCAACATCCGATGGTAAAGTTACATCTGTATCGGCAACAAAATCGCGTCGGCAAGCCGGCATTTCTTTGCAATATTTTTTCCAAAAACCACTTCTCTAACTCGCCATGATCGCCAGCACCATGCAAGCAGAACGCCAGCACCTGATCCGTTCACTGTTCGAGGAGTACATCGAGATGTACGCCGCGCGCGATGATCGCCTGACTACGCACTTCAGCGAAAATTTCAGCGGTTACACCGGCGGCGGCGATTTTCTGGTCAAGGACAGGGGCAAGTGGGTGGCGATCACCAGACAGGATTTCGCGCAGGTGAGCGGCCGTATCCGCATCGAGATGCTGGACCTGTCGATACAAGACCTGAGCGACACGGTCGTGGCCGTCACCGCGCTGTTCCACATTCACCTGCCAATCCCCGAGTGCATCCTGTCGAGCAAGGCGGCGCGGCTGGGGCTGGTGTTCCGCTTGGAGGGCGAGGACTGGAAGATTGTGCACAGTGGCATCTCGATCCCCTATAGCACGATTCATGAGGGCGAGGTCTATCCGATCAAGAGCTTGCTGATACGCAACAACGATCTCGAGGCTCTGATCGAGGTGCGCACCCGCGAACTGGAAGACGCGAATAACCAGCTGCAAATGTTGAGCGATACGGACGGCCTGACCGGCATCGCCAACCGCCGCAGCTTCGACCACATGCTTGCGAAGGAATGGACGCGCGCGCAACGCGCCGGTACGCCGCTGTCGCTGATCATGCTCGACGTTGACAACTTCAAACATTACAACGACTTCTATGGACACTTGGCCGGCGACGACTGTCTGCGGGCGCTGACCCAGGCGATGGTGAAGGCGGGACACCGCGCGGGCGAGCTGGTGGCACGCTACGGTGGCGAGGAATTCACCGTGCTGTTGCCGGATACAAACGGAATAGATGCGCTGGAAGCCGCCAGTCGCATCCAGCAGGAAGTCGGGTCGCTGGCCCTGCCCCATGCGGAAATACCGACAGGCATCGTCAGCTTCAGCATGGGCGTGGCCAGCCTGCTGCCTTCACAGCAGCAGGTCCCCGAGGATCTGCTGCGACTAGCCGACACCGCGATGTACCACGCCAAGCAGTCGGGGCGCAACTGCGTGCGGTCCGCGCCAGAATAGAAAACCGTAATGCGTACCGGAGTCGGTAGATTCGATTGGCATATTGCGCATAGCGCGCCTGCCTGGAACCATAATCCACAGCTGTGCAAAAAATAAGAAATCGGAACTTCTGGAGCGGGTGGACGACGAGTTTGCGGCAGCTTCATTTAGTTGCATTTTGTCATCTGTTGCCGGACTATAATGTCAGCGAAACAAAACTCGATTTTTTACATTGCAAAGCAAAGGCGAAATACCATGAAAAAAATCCGTATTGGCGTAATCGGCGCCGGCGAAACCGGCACCCCGCTCTTGAAGCAACTGCTCGATTCCAGCTTTGTCGAAGTGGTCGGCGTGGCTGACCTGAACCAGGAAATGCCGGGTATCAAGCTGGCGCGCGAGTACGGCATCGTGACCACCACTGACTTTATGGAAATTGCGCGGCTAGGCAACGGCGTCGACATCCTGATCGATGTGACCGGCGTGGCGAAGGTGCGCGAGGAGTTGCGCAATCATTTTCAGCAGAGCGGCAACCACCATACGATCATCATGCACGAACTGATCGCCGTCCTGATGATGTCGCTGTCCAGAAACGAGCTGATTTCCAGCAAGCACGACCAGCGCGATTACAATTAATCGGCCACTGCTCCAGCCCGCCTGTCAGGCAACTGCAAGCGGACTATCCCGGTGCCAATGCCGTAGGCGCAATTCGTAGCGCCGCATGTTTCCACACATACCTATAACTGTATTTCAAAATACCGCATTGATACATGCGGAAAAATGCATGTTTTAACTGATACTCCTCCTGTTTTATAAAACTATGAAGGCCGGCCGGCGCAATGCGTAAGCCGCACGCGATCCGCGGGCATCGGGTATATTTTCCAATGTTATTCAGCGCGCATACCGTGCCATGCCAACCCACTGGAGTCCGCCATGTCAAACCGTCTTTTCGCAAAATCACTGTTGTTGCCGCTGTGTCTGGTTGCCTCGGGCGCGCTGGCGCTTTCGCTGGCGGATCTGTCGAATCAGGATGCCAGCAGCGGCCTGAAGGCAGCCTTGGAAAAGGGTTCAGTTGCGGCGGTTGCCAAACTCGGGGTCGAAAATGGCTTTCTGAATAACGACAAGGTGAAGATCCAGTTGCCGGGAATACTGGAACAGGCGCGGCCGTTGTTGAAGATGACCGGCCGCGGCCAGCAACTCGATGACTTGGTGGTGTCGATGAATCGCGCGGCCGAGGCGGCGGTGCCGATGGCTAAACCGCTGCTGCTCAAGGCAGTGAAGTCGATGTCGGTGACCGATGCAAAAAATATTCTGACTGGCGGCGACACTTCGGTCACCCAATTTTTTCGTGAAAAGACTGCCGACCAGCTCAGTGTCACGTTTTTGCCTGTGGTGAAGAAGATCACCGACCGCTCCGGCCTGTCTGCCCAGTACAACGGCGTGATGGGTCAGGTATCGAAGCTGGGCCTGGGGCAACAGCAAGCCACCGTTGAAAGCTATGTAACGCAACGCGCGCTGGATGGCCTGTATACGATGATCGGAGAAGAAGAAAAAGCGATTCGCCAAGACCCAATCGGCAGTGGCAGCAAGATCATCAGCAAGGTTTTCGGGGCCTTGCGTTGAATCGATATGCATAGGAGCAAGCCCGTAAACCGCAATGCGTAGGGCGCAATAAGCGTAGCCCTTGCAGGGCGCATATCCGCTTGCAAGCGGATACCGTTTCGCAGGCGTGGGGCAATGCCCCACGAAACCCCTGCTACACCATTGCGCCGCATGTACCTACACATACCCACAAGTGTATTTTTTAATACCGCAAATGATACCTGCGGGAACATGCCTGTTTTAACTGATACTCCACATTTTTTATAGAATCCTGAAGATGGGACGGCGCAATTTGTATGCCGCACGCCGTCAGCATGCGGCGCAATGCGCTGCGCTTATTGCGCCCTACGATTTACGCCTTCTGTATTTATACATCTGGTATGTATTTTTAATATACGCAATGAATACATGCGTAAAAATGCTTATTTTTACCTATACACCCTATTTTTTAAAATCAAAGCGGCAACGCGCACTTCATGTGGCGATAGCGACGCATATTGCACCGCAGGTTCCGGGAGTGACGCCGTTCGCTTGAGGATAGTGGCTTGCATCAGGTAAGTCGCGCAAGTCAGGCATGTGCCGACGTATTACCTGCTGCGTGGGCACAGAAGTGTGCCCACGCTACGCTACACGAAGGCAATGATTTGCCCTCGTTATTGACGCGTTATTAACGCCTTATTGACACGCTTTTGACACCTTAAGCAGCGCTGGCTTTGAGGCTGGGGAATCTTTTGTCGATGACTTGATTCCACTTTGTCAGCTTCTCTTCAACCTGTTTCAGCAACGCGGAAGCATCGCCTTCGATGGTGACTTTTTTGATGATGTCATCCTTGGCGATGCTGTTGACCACTTTCTGGTCTTCGCTGCCGACCACGACGCCGAACACGGTATGTTTGCCGTCCAGATGCGGTGTCGGGCCGTGGGTGATGAAGAACTGGCTGCCGTTGGAGGCTGGGCCGGAGTTTGCCATCGACAATATTCCGGCTTTGTCATGACGCAGGTCCTTGGAAAATTCATCTTCAAAATCATAGCCGGGGCCGCCCATGCCGCTTCCTTGCGGGCAACCGCCCTGGATCATGAAATTGTCGATGACGCGATGAAACTTGAGTCCGTCGTAGTATCCGCGGCCAATGAGGTTGACGAAGTTGGCAACCGTAACCGGTGCCTGATCGGCAAAAAGGGTGATGTTGATGGTGCCCTTGCTGGTTTCCATGATGGCTTTTAATGTAGTCATTTTTTCTCTTTCGGTGTTGTTGGTTGGGTTATTGATGCAGGCACGAATGATAGGGACAGATCAGGTTTTCAGCACTACATTGTGCGCTGCCCTCTATTATTCCTTATTTATCGTCCCGGCACGGTAGGTTGGCTGTAAAGCCCACATTTGGAACATGCAGATATCGCTAACCATGTTGGGCTTCGCAAGCGCAGCGCCAATCTACCGATTGCCCGATAGCCCGACGCACGCGGTTTGTTCAAGGCTCCAATCGTGCATCCATCGTAATGTTTGCCTTCAACAGCTTGGATACAGGACAACCGGTCTTGGCCTTGTTTGCAATTTCCTCGAACTTGGCCTGATCGGCGCCGGGGATTTTTGCCACCACAGTAAGATGGCTGGCAGTGATTTCAAAGCCATCTCCTACCTTTTCGAGAGTCACATCAGCATGCGTTTCGATCTTTTCCGGCGTTAAGCCGGCCTCTCCGAGCATTAAGGACAGCGCCATCGAAAAACAACCGGCATGCGCAGCCCCGATCAACTCCTCCGGATTAGTACCCTTGCCGTTTTCAAACCGCGACTTGAAACCATAAGGCGCTTCGTTGAGAACCCCGGTTTCGGTGGAAATTGTCCCGCCGCCCTCCTTGATGCCGCCCTTCCAGACCGCCCATGCTTTCTTGATCATGATAGCTCCTTGGTGTTGAGAGAAAAGGGCGCTGCTTTTGCAGCACCCGCCTATATGACAGCCGAAGCGGCGAGAAATTGCAAGAATAACGCTTCAATCCTATGCAAATTTGGCCAGCCCCGCGCGTTAGCCAATAGCCCGGTGGGATAAGTGCGAAAGCTGTGCCGCGGTGCAAGAGAGCAGAAGAACAAATCAGCGTGACGACAAACGGTCGTTAAGCTTTAATTTTTAACTTACGGCGCGCCGCTTTCATTTTTCTTAATACGGTCCTCCTGTATCGCCGCTTGCTTGGCCTCGATCATGTTTTCATCAGGCTGGTTTTTTGTCGCCTGGCTGGGAACTTCGGGCGCAGCGGCGGGCACCGGCTGCTTCTTGCGCGATCCAAATGTCAGCGCATAAGCCCAGGTAAATTCCGCGCCCATCAGAAATATTTGGGCCGAGTAGTAGACCCACACCAGCACCACGACCAGCGAACCGGCGGCGCCAAATCCCGAAGTGATGCCGCTTTTGCCGATGTAGAGCCCGATCAGGAATTTGCCGATCGAAAACAGCAGAGCGGTCACGGCGGCGCCGATCCATACGTCCATCCAGTCAACTCGCGCGCGCGGCATGATTTTGTAGATCATGGCAAATACTGTGGTGGTGAATGCGAAGCTGACCAGGAAATTAATCACGTTCGCAAGAATTTCCCAGTCTGTGAACAGTGGTCCCCACAATTTTCCCAGTGCGGCCAGCGCCGCACTGGCCACTAATGACACCATCAATAAGAAGCCGATGCCCATGATCATGCCGAAAGACAGCAGGCGCGCGCGAAGCAAGCTCCAGATTCCGCCTTTGTTTCTTTTGGGCGCGCGCCATATCCGATCCAGCGCATCCTGCAGTTCACCGAACACCGTTGTGGCACCGATCAACAGCAGAATTCCCCCAGCCAGAGTGGCAACGACGCTTTCTGCCGGCTTGTTCACGCTTTCAAGCAAACCCTGCACTGCCTGCGCGCCCTGCTGTCCCATCAGGCCCTGCAACTGCCCGACAATTTCGCCGCGCGCGGCTTCGACGCCGAAGATAAGTCCGGCAATCGAAATCACAATCAGCAATAACGGTGCGATCGAGAACATGGTGTAGTAAGCCAGGGCCGCTCCCATGCTTTGCGCATAGTCGTCGACCCAGGACGAGGCGGCGGCTTTAATCAGTATCCAGATATTTTTCAAGGTCATGACTTTTCACTGAGGTGATCAATAAGTCATGATTTTACCTATATTCGCTGTTTTCGCTTTACACCAATCTGCCTTCATAAAGTGGCAGTGCAATGTTTGAATTTCCGGCTGGCAAAGTAAAATTGATGCATCCTTGGATAACGAATCAGGATCGCAGACACGGCGCGCTATCAGTATCGCTATCAATCCGTATACCATAGGCGACTTGCCTTGGATCAAGTGTTCTGTACATGCCTACTTCCCTCTAAAACACAAAACCATCATGCCAATCACCTTCCCGACCCAAGCTCCTGCCGTGCGCACCATACCGCTGTTGCGGCCTTTGCAATGGCTGATCCTGGCCTGGCGCGATATTGCGCGTTGCCCGCTGTTGAGCATCACGCATGGCTTGGCAGTTGCGCTGTTCGGTGCGCTGTTGACGGCAATTGCACACGACCGCTTCTGGTTGCTGGCCGGTGCCTTTTCCGGTTTTTTGCTGGTGGCGCCGGTGCTGGCGACCGGGCTGTATGCGCTGAGTCGTGCGCTGGAGCGCGGCGCACCGGCCAATGCCCAGTGTGTGCTGCGTATTTGGCTGCAATGGCGCACGCCTGACGGTGCGCGCGAGGGTGTGCGCGATACCCGGCTGGTGCGTTTCGGTTTGTTGCTGGCGCTGGCGGGAACCGGCTGGGTCATGACTTCGGCGGCATTGGTGATTTCGTTTGCGCCGCAGCCCATCGCCAGCCCGATGGATTTTGTGCATTTGGTGGTGCTGGCGCCCGACAATTATTTATTTGAATTATGGCTGCTACTTGGCGGCGTCATGGCGGCGCCGGTTTTCGCCTCCAGCGTGGTGACCATGCCATTGCTGCTGGACCGGAAAATCAGCGTGATGGATGCGGTTCTGACCAGCTGGAGAGTGATTCTGGCCAACCCGGCGCCGATGGCGTTATGGGCCGGGCTGATCATGGGTTTTACCTTGCTCGGACTGGCATCGCTGCTGCTGGGCCTGATTCTGCTCATTCCCCTGCTCGGCCACGCCAGTTGGCATGCTTATCGCGACCTGGTGCAAGCTGCCGCCCCTGATATCAACAATGGAGAGCACTCTTGACCGGTACAGTATTCGGCTTCACGGAAGCCCAGATCGCCAATTTTGGCCTGACCTTTGGCGTGGGCGCTTTTATGCTCTACATGCTGTTCATCATCGGCCAGCTTGCATGGCAAGCCAAGGCCGGACGCTTTGGTGCTTTTGTGCTATTCCTCGGCCTGGCGTTTGGGATGGTGGGATTTGTAGCCAAATACATCATTCAATGGGCGCTTGGCATCAAATAATGTGCGACGCAGGGATCAGGGCTGGAAGGCGCAATTCGTAGCCCGACAGAAAGCTGCAAGACCCGACGCTTGCGCCAGCACTCCAAGGCGCGCGTCGCTGGCTTTCGGCTTGCAATTAAAACCACATCGCCTAGACTGAAAACCTGTGCAGGCGCTGCCGGCACAGCATAATCCCGAAAAATAACAGGAGACCAACCATGCGCACTCCAATCAGATTATCGCTACTTGCCTGCGCCGCTGCCGGCCTCGCTGTCGGCCTTTTAACAGCTTGCTCGCAGATGCAAAGCTCGGCAAGAGGCCCGGACCAAAGCCCGATGACGTTCTTCGTCAGCAGCAGCAACCCCGGCAACGGTGCCGATCTGGGCGGCCTGGCGGGTGCCGATCGGCATTGCCAGACGCTGGCCAAAGCAGCAGGTGCCGGCAGCCATAGCTGGCATGCCTACCTCAGCACCAGCGCCACTGCCGCTGCGCCCGCAGTCAATGCGCGCGACCGCATCGGCACCGGGCCGTGGCAAAACGCCAAGGGTGTGGTGATTGCCGGCAGCGTTGATGCGCTGCACAGCAACAATAAAATTAACAAGCAGACGGCTCTGACTGAAACAGGCGAGGTGATCAATGGCCGGGGCGATACGCCCAACATGCACGACATCCTGACCGGGTCCCAGCCCGACGGACAGGCTTTTGCGGGCGATGCAGACATGACCTGCGGCAACTGGACCAAGAGCGGCGGCGAAGGCGTGGCCATGCTCGGCCATCATGACCGCATCGGCCTGAAGGACGACGATGCCTCCAAATCGTGGAACGCATCCCACCCGTCCAGGGGCGGCTGCAGCCTCGATGCGCTGCGCAGCACCGGCGGCGCGGGCTTGCTGTATTGTTTTGCGGTCAGGTAAGACCGTAAGGCGTCAATAGCGCAGCGTATTGCGCCCCCATGTTCTTATACATACATCAAAGTGTATTTTTAAAGACGCAACAAAAACGTGCGTAAAACTAGCTGTTTTAGCTTATACCCACTGTTTTTGATGTTAGGCCGCTTGGGACGCAGCCGTTTGTGTGCTGCAGAAAATGGATCAGAAATGAAGGCTGTTTGAGCGTAGCGAGTTCCTTCATTTCCCATTTTCTGCAGCACACAAACGGGTACCCGAAGGGCAAGTCTGCGGTCGCCTTTCTTTTGCTTACTTTTCTTTGGCGAAGCAAAGAAAAGTGAGTAGCTGTCGGGCTACCCCCGACAAAGCATCCACGAAGAGTACAGCGATTAATTAAGTCGTCGACTTTGCAATCACCCTCTCCCCAACCCTCTCCCGCAAGCGGGCGAGGGGGTATTCATAGCGGGGTGAACAGTTACAAAACAACAGCATCGCATCTTGTGCATTTTGCTGCCCGGCCGGTTGCCCGGCGCATTACTTGCGCATCGCAATGGACGCGCTCGGCGGCCTGCAATCGCTGGGCCGCAAGGTCGGTGCGATCTCGCATCTGCCGGAAATGAAAATGCCTCCCTTTCCGGCAAACATGCCTAATACACAATCAACCTATACAAAACCATTTGTGTCAACTATTCTGGAAAACAGCCCCCTGCTTTATTTAAAAGGCCGCTAGTGTGCCAGCCACTGCAAAAGCGACGTGCGTGTCGTCGCGTTTCATCATCTGGCGCTGGGATACTGGAGACGCAGACAACCATCCGGCTTTGCATGGATGGTTCGAGCGGGGGGTCAATGTCCAAGAGCAACCGCGTTCCGCTAAAAATGGTGTGGTGATGCATCATCGTGCAAGCGGATCTGTCAGTTGCAGCCGGT
The DNA here is from genome assembly GCF_055694025.1 of Gelidimonas diazotrophica. Classification (NCBI taxonomy): domain Bacteria; kingdom Pseudomonadati; phylum Pseudomonadota; class Betaproteobacteria; order Burkholderiales; family Oxalobacteraceae; genus Gelidimonas; species Gelidimonas diazotrophica. The sequence goes on along the minus strand of NZ_CM146349.1, from coordinate 841,463 downwards.
TTGCACCAGATCGCCAATCAGGAGAATGGTTATGGAATATTCCAGCAGATCCAGAGTGAGTCGCATCAAACGCTTAGTTCCCGCAGATCGTCAGTACAAACTGCTGCTGATCGGTGCCGCCAGCCTCGCTTCTGCCGTGCTAAGCGGCTGTGGCGGTGACCACGACAGAGCCGAGAGTACGAGTACGACACCAGATCCTGCGGTGGTGGCACAGGGCAAGACCATCTTCCGCTTCGACACCTTTGGCGACGAAACGCAATGGACCGATACGCTGCGCCTGCATGAAGTGATCCGCACAGCGGTCAGTCCCGTGACTGCGCTGACCGTATTTGGCTTGAAAGTGGATTCGGAGGTCTTGCCGCCAACCCTGGTACGGGGAATACAGAACGGTACTGTTGACCTGAATAGCCCGGCCACCACGGTTGCTTTGCTGAAGCTGAACGCAGTGGTTGGAGTCCAGGGCAAGGTCGAAACCATCAATGGCAAGGACACGCTGACCCGGGTAGGCGTCACCTGCGCGCTATGCCATTCAACCGTCGACAATTCGTTCGCGCCCGGTATCGGAAAACGGCTGGATGGATGGCCCAATCGGGATCTCGATCCAGGCGCCATTATTGCCTCGTCACCGGCGCTCGATATCGCCAAGAAAGCAGTCTATCTCTCCTGGGGCAAGGGCAAGTACGATCCGCGCTTCAATCAGGATGGCTTTAATGGCCCGCAGGTGATTCCTCCCGCATATGGATTAAAAGGCATTCATCGCATCACATCCACCGGCGATGGCGAAGATTTGGCCTATTGGAACCGTTATGTAGGCGTCACGCAAATGGGTGGACACGGCACATTCTCCGATGCGCGCATTGGCGTCAAAGGCGTCAATGTAACCAATGGCAGCGACGATCTGATCAGTTCGAAGTTGCCCGCATTGCAGGCGTATCAGCTGACATTGACTGCGCCGCCGGCACCGGCCAACAGTTTTGATGCGACTGCTGCAGCCCGCGGCAAGCTTGTCTTCAACGCGGCTGGGAAATGCGCGACTTGCCATCGTGGGACCGAGTTCACCGATGCCAATTTCCGGCTCCATCCTATTAGCGATGTGGTGAGTGAGCCGGAACCAAACGGTGCGCCGAGCTACGCTTCACGCAGCGCAACCAAACAGTACCGCACCGCACCGTTGCGTGGGGTGTGGCAGCATGCCCCGTATTTCCACAATGGCACTGCCGCAACGCTGGAGGCGGTGGTCCAGACCTACGACACGAAAAAAGCGCTGGGCCTGACACCGGCTGAAGCATCCGATCTGGCGCAGTATCTGAAATCCTTGTGAGCAGGTTGCAGCTAGCGCCGGGTTGATGCTTTCAGCAGGAAACCCGGCGCGCGAACAGTTTGTTCATTGCAGTTTCCCTTGTTATTAGTGAATAGTGGCCCTGGCATCCAGTGTCTCGACATGGCTGCAACTTCAATGGCCTTTCCGACTCCCACACATTGCGTGAACAATCAAGGAGAAGCTGCGATGCCCGACGCCGAAACCGCACGATCCGAACCAGGCCTGCCGCGCGATGGTGATGCGGGCAAGAATAAACGCCGCATCATGTTGCACCGTTTGTTGCTCGGCGCGCTGGCTTGCAGTGCGCCGCAGTCATGGGCACAAGGCCTGAGCATGACACCGGCGCAGACGGAAGGACCGTTTTATCCCGACCGGCTGCCGCTCGATCAGGATAACGACTTGACCATCATTGCAGGGCGCAAGACGCCGGCTAAGGGCGAGATTACCGAATTGACCGGGCGCATTCTGGATCTGCAAGGCAATCCCCTGCGCGGGGTGATGATTGAAATCTGGCAGGTCGACCACAACGGTCATTACATCCATTCGGCCGACGCCAGCGCCAGAAACGATGCCAACTTCCAGGGTTTTGGCCGCTTTGAGACCGGCCGCAGCGGCGAATACCGCTTCCGCACCATCAAGCCGGTGCCGTATCCGGGGCGCACGCCGCATATCCACGTCAAGTTGCACAGGGGCGGCCGCGAATTGCTGACCACCCAGTTATATGTGCAAGGCCACACTTTAAACGAGCGCGACGGCGTATTGCGCACCATCCGCGACTCCAAACAACGCGCTGCAGTGCTGGTACCGTTTTTACCCAACCCGGCACATCCGGGCGAACTTGCCGCACGCTTTGATATAGTGCTGGGATTGACGCCTGAGGCTTGATATCGTGCAATATGCAGTCCAATGCTGCCATTTCAGGGGATCGATAAAAGTCCACAGCATTCACCATTACCACTGGATTGCACACACACCATGGATGACTTGAATACTCTTGGATCTCTTGGGCTGACACTGCCCAGCCCGGCATACCTGCTGGGCGCAATCGTCTTTGGCATCATCGGCATTGCCGCCTATCGCTATGGCAAAAAAACTTATAACAGCACTCCGAAATGGATCGGAATCGGCCTGATGCTTTATCCATATGCGGTATCGCAGACTTGGCTGCTGTATCTGATTGGCGTCGGTCTGTGTGCTGGGCTGTATTTTTTTCGCGAATAAATTTTCTCGGCAGTGATCTCGGCATACGAAGCCTGGCCGTTTTCAACGTAATAGAACGATCCGGCCGGCGCTTTCTGGAGCGCCAGCAAATACAGTTCGACTACATCGTCGATATGCACGTTGGACCGTACGTACATTATTGCCCGCAAAGTGCAACGTTTTAACATATACATAAACGTGTATTTTTAGTATGTGCTTTATTTATATGCGGAAATATACATATTTTAAGTTATACCCCCCTATTTTTAATAGATTAAAACAGAATCGCCTCATTGAAAATGCAGCTTCGCGCCGACTCTTGCTTTTCGCTTTGCCTGTCCCATCTATCATTGGTTCAGCAGATCAAGAGGAAATCCATGAATACGACAATAAACGACACAGAAAATCGGGCCGTGTAATGGCGTTCATTCTGCTGATGGTGCTGTTGATAGTCGGGATCGGGCTGCTGTTCTGGCTGCCGAAATATCGCTTGCAACTTGCACTTGCGCGCCCTTTTCCGCGTCGTTACGCAAAAATTCTGCGCGAGAATATACCAGTCTATAACCGCATGCCGGCCGATCTGCAGTTACAGTTAAAGCGCCTGATACAACAATTTTTGCACCAGAAAAAGTTTGTCGGATGCGATGGCTTGACCATCACCAACGAAATCAAACTCACGATTGCCGGCAAGGCATGTCTGCTGCTGCTCAATCGCCCCACGCTGCTGTATCCCGCGCTCTCTTTTGTGCTGGTGTATCCATCGGCTTTCGTGGTGCAGCATGCCGAGCTCGCTGCCGGCGGACTGGTCACGCATCGCAATCAAACCTTGCTGGGCGAATCCTGGAGCGATGATCGCGTGATCCTGGCATGGGATCACATCCAGCGCAGTAACGCTGAACGTGAGCCGGGCCACGATGTGGTGCTGCATGAGTTCGCGCATCAACTCGACAGCGAATCCGGCAGCACGAATGGCGCGCCGTATTTGGTCAGCAAGGCGCGTTATGCGCGCTGGTCAACGATTTTTTTGCAAGAGTTTGCTCTGTTGCAAAAGTCTGCGCAGCATCATTCAGCGAGCGTCATCGATCACTATGGCGCGACCAATCCGGCAGAATTTTTTGCGGTGGCGACCGAGGCTTTTTTTGAAAAATCCGTGGCGCTGGGCCAAGAGCACCCGGCCCTGTTTGCTGCGCTCAGAGAGTATTACTGCGTTGATCCACGTGAATGGCAGTGAGTGCGCCATTTTGAAATAATCGATCGGCAGGCGCAGCGTAATGGTGGTCAAAGACAAGCGTCCCGGGACTGGCGTGCTGAAGAACAACTACTTGCTCTGCAAGAAACCTACGGACTAATAGGCGAAGCGTTCAATGCATGGTGTCGTGAGCCACGCATAACCTTGGAGTCTGAAAATTGTGCTTGATATTGGAATGAACCGCGCTTGCGGATTTGTGAAATTGCAGCCTACTGGTTGGAAACCCAATGGTGCAAAACTGTAAACTGATAAGGGCCGAGCATCATAGCCCGACCCTTTGTTTATTCTGGCTCCCCGACCAGGACTCGAACCTGGGACCTGCGGATTAACAGTCCGTCGCTCTACCAACTGAGCTATCAGGGAATTGCCGCTTGTTTTTGATATTACCATCAGAATCAAAGCAAGCCTTAGATTATAACAGGCGTTAATTAAGATGCACCCAATTTTTATTGGGTTTGTTTGCGTTAAGCAGTAATGTCCCATTTTGGGTAAAAGGCGCATGACCATGATGAGGCAAATAGGCAATAAAAAAATACCGCAAACAACTATTGGCTCAATTATTAGCTAGTGAGCTTGGTCAGTTTTTTCATGATTTTTAAACCTGCAAAGATGACGCCGCCGGACCTGTTGCTTTGTCCTCGTCCCATTTTTTGTAGACGCGAGGTCCTTACTTGCCATCAGCTTTACTATATTCAAAACAGCAGGCACAAGAAAACAGCAAAATAGCCCAGACGGGCGACAACCTGGACATGACAGGTAGTTGACCAATAAAAAGCCCACATTCTCTGGAGAGAAATGCGGGCTTTTGGATTTCTATGGACTTCTTGAAACGAATATTTGGTGGAGGCGGCGGGAATCGAACCCGCGTCCAGAAGTACTCTACAGACAGTTCTACATACTTAGTGCTGCCATTTGATTTAATCCGTACGCCGCGGACGCACACGCTGCGTAAAGACGAGTCGCCTATTATTTAGCAACTGGCCAAGCGACCCGGCCGATTGCGATTCCTTGTGAATGACTCTACTGCTGTTGCCAGCCCACCCCAAGGAAGAGGTGGTGTAGAGCTAACCGGTTATTAAGCGGCTAGTGCGTACGAGTTATCGTTTGCAGTTGTGTTTTTTCTGGATGTATTTACGAGGTAACCAGTCCTCGGTATGCCCTGCGCTGCTTTGCAACCCCTGTCGAAACCAGGTCGCCCCCAATACAGAACTTGTATTGTAGCGTAGTAGTTGGCATCTCGCTGACTGGTTTCAAGAGCCGATGGCAAAAGAAAAACTACTCGGATTCTTCGCCGATGCAAAACAATAGGGATGCTCTCCATGGTCACGGCTTGCATCAAAACCGAAACCGCTTCGATACTCAGTCTGCAATATCGAGTTCCCCAGCCCATGATTGGACGAATTTTTTCTAACATCAACAATCATCAATACGTGACACTGGCCGACAATGGGGATGGCAAGGCGTTTTCGGAGCTTGTTGCGCATTATCAGGATCGTATTTATCGCTTTCTGGTGCGCCTGACGTGCGCGCCGGATGCTGCGTTGGATTTGGCACAGGACACTTTTTTGCGGGCTTATCAAAATCTGGCGCGCTGGCGTCCCGATGCGCTGTTCAAGACCTGGCTGTTCCGGATCACGCGCAATATTGCATTCGACCGCTTGCAGCGTGAAGAACGAGTGATTTTCGTCGTTGCCCACATTGAAAGTGATCCAGCTTCCCAGTCCGATCACCGGCAAGACTTCGCCGCAGGGGCGGATCGGCCGGGTGAATATCGCCTGTCGCGGCGTCGCGGCGTCGCGGATGTAAAGGCTGCTGCATGGAAACACTCCGTTCAATATCCTGCATACCACTGCACTTGAGACCATGATTTGAATAGCTGCCTGCATGAGGAGTTGAGGAGTTCCGCAGGACGCCTTGATCAGCGTGGCAGCGCGATGTCATCCAGCAACGCGTGCATGCGCTGCCAGTGCGAACCTTGCCAAAATATGCGCTGGCAAGCATCGCAGGTGCTGAAATGGTCATAAAATGCGCGCGTGTTCGGCGGAATCCGCTGCAGCACCAGCGCCTTGTCGATCGCATGCAATCGCGTGTTGCAATGCAGGCATAGCGTGAACGGCCGCGCGCTGCGCCCCAGGTCCAGGCGTTCGAACAGTTCGCGCAATTGCTGCACCGGCTTTAGCGTATGCAGGTAGCAGCCGTGCGTGATCGAGCGGCGCTTGAGCAGATCGCGATCGCGGCTGAGCACGATGCGGCCTTCCCGGGCGGCGATGGTTTCAATTTCGCTGTCGTCAAAGCTGTTGTCATAGAGCGTGTCGAAACCGGCCATCCGCAGCAGACGCGCCAGCCCGCCCAGATGGGCATCGGCGACGAAGCGCATGATGCGCAGCGGAGTGTCGCGCACCCGCAGCAAAGGGCTGACGTCGAACGTCTCGAACTTGGGATAAACCGCCACCCGGTCGCCCTCCTCCAGCATCCGCTCAAAACCGACCGACTCGCCGTTGACCAGCACCAGCTCGACTTCGGTGTGCGGGACGCCGAGTGCTTCGATCATGTGCTTGACCGTTGCCGACTGCGCACACGGACAATCGAATGTCTGCCGGCGCCGCTCGGGAGCCAGGAAGTCGTTCAATTCTTGATAGAAGCGGAATGTTGCGGTGACCATTGCGCCAGCCTGCCATTCAGGAAACTGCTTTTAATCATAGTGCGCCTGTAAAAAGACAGCGCAAAGCGAGGAAGGCCGAAGCTTGATTGCGTCCACCGGCAAGCGCAGTCCTGAAATGCTGGCATATGCTATTGGCGGCAACCCTGCCCGCTCCGGCACGCTACCAGGATTAAAACATACTCCACCATTGTATTTTTTAAATACCAATTAAAATATGCGGTAGAGTGGTTTTTATTAACGATACTCCATCTTAAATTGCATGAATTTCCAAGACGGTTAATTGCTCCAGGAGCCGTTCCGGCTGCGCGATAAGCCCCTACGTCGCGGCTCTTGCAACGACGACCGGCTGATCGGCTGCCGGGCATCGAAATCTGGCACAGCACGCAAGTGCAACTCATGCAGACGTGTTGATCAACTTGTTATTGGATTTGTGATGAATGGCTGTTACCGGCCGAGGCTGTGTCAAAACGCAAGATACGCGCAAAAGGCTGCGCAGAATGCATTTGTATCTTGACCAACGCCACAACAGCCACGCCTGGTAATCAATTTGGCAAATATCGTTGGAAATGGTTTTTCGAAATTCAAGCAAAGAATGGCTGCCATTCGTTCAATTGAACGGGGTTTGTGAAGTAAAAAAGGCCTTCAGGCCCGCATCGCCTGCATCAATGGGCCAATACCCACGATTTTCATCATGCGCTTCATGTTGTACGCTAGCACATGCAAACTCATCTCGGTACTGACGTGCTCCAGTGTCTTTGTCAGGAAATGCGTCGCCCCCATCCAAGCTTTGAGCGTACCAAACGTATGCTCGACGGTTTGCTTACGCACCACCATCGTGTCGGGCGCATTTTCCAGGCGCACTTGCATGGCATCGAGTACCGCTTCATGCTCCCAGCGCTTGACGCGCCGTTCCGTGCTTGGTGTGCACTTCGCTTTCAATGGACATGTTTGGCATCCTGAACTCCAGTACGTGTTGAGTTTCCTGCCTTGTTCGATAGACGCATAACGGTGGATTAACTGCTGTCCCGCAGGGCACCGATATTCATCCTTGTCGGCCAGATAAATGAATTCTTTCTTGTCGAATAGCCCTTTCGCTTTATTGTTGGAAGTGAGCGATTTGGGAACGAGTGCCGTAATGCCGGCCTCATGACAGGCCAGAATTTCTTCGCCTTTGTAGTAACCGCGGTCTGCCAGGGCGGTGAGTTCTTTGGTGCCCATCGCTATACGCGCTTGCTTGGCCATCGTTGACAGTTGGCTGCGGTCGCTGCCAACATTGGTCACTTCGTGTGCGACGATAAGATGGTGTTCGGTGTCAACCGCTGTCTGAACGTTGTAACCGACAATGCCGGTGCCTCTGGTCTTCATTGATCGCGCATCGGGATCAGTCAGCGAGATTTGTTTGTCCGGCGCCGCATTCATCTGCATTTCGAGTTCTTTGAGTTGCTGCATTTTTTCCTTCAGTGCAGCAATCTTCTCGTTCAACCGGACTGTCTTGGCAAGGACGAGCGCAGGTTCTTCCCGGTCTGCGGTGTCGAGCACAGCGAGGTAGCGATTGATGCTGTCCTCGATCTGCTGCATACGACGTTCCATCTTTGCAGAGGTAAAGTTCTTATCTCGATTGTTGACCGCTTTGAACTTGCTGCCGTCGATGGCGACGGTCGCCTGTGAGAACAAATCGAGCTGGCGGCACAGGTCAACAAACTGACGGCACACGCTGCGAATCGCTTTGCCATTGTCCTTGCGAAATCGGGCAATCGTTTTGAAGTCCGGCATCAACCGGGAGATCAACCACATCAACTCGACATTGCGTTGTGTTTCCAACTCAAGGCGTCGCGTTGATTGAATGCGATTAAGGTAGCCGTAAATATAGATTTTGAGGAGCGTGGATGGATGATAAGAAGGTCGGCCTGTGACCTCTGGTTCAACCCCGCCGAAACCAAGCTTGCCGAGATCAAGTTGATCAACGAAGACGTCAATCACGCGCACCGCATTATTCTCTGTGACGTAATCATCCAGTAGCTCGGGCAGGAGTGTGCCCTGGGTTCGATCTTCACCTTGAACAAAACGCCCCATGTAGATACCCCAACGTTGAATGCGATATTCATATAACGTTTGAAGACTGGTTTTGTTTACACGTAGGACGCTGCAATCGGAGTATTTTTAATAATATTTCATGCGTTTTGACACAGCCTCGGCCAGAAGCGGCCATTCGGCATTCCCGTGAAAACAATATTGCTTTGATAGTTTTTTCGTGACAGCATGCGCTAGATTGATCGCTGAGCATATATTAGCGAATGTATATGAATGGTTGTTAATTTGTTACTTTCGTGCAGTATCACTATACTGCACGTCAAGGCATAAAAATGGACCATAAGGGCGCTATCAGCACATAAATTTTCGGACCTCGGAATGCAAAATCCACAGATAATTAAAGAACTCCCAGATTTTCCGGGAGGCTCAAAGTCTCGAGTGAACAAAGCCGGCAAAAACGTCCGCGCCAACATCGCCACTGAAGATGATCTCCTCGTTATTGAAGAATGGCGCGCGGCACATCGTGCCGTCCTAAATACCTTTCAGGCGATTCTTCACCAACGTGCTCGAAATAAAAACATTACAGTCGCGCAGAGACATAAGCGAAAAAAGACCGTATTCGATAAGTTAATGCGGCAACCAAGAATGAACTTGTCGCGAATGGATGATGTAGCTGGTTGCCGCCTAATTTTCAAGAACACTCGAGAGCTTTACGAATTTCGAGAAGACGTTCACAAAGCCCGTTTTAGACATAAACGTCGCAATGACGCTGATAAATATGACTATATAAAATCGCCGAAGTCGACTGGATATCGCGGAATCCATGACGTCTATGAATACGACGTCAATTCCGATGTTGGGAAGCGATTAACAGGCCTCTATGTCGAAATCCAATACCGAACACTCGTCCAGCATGCATGGGCGACTGCAAATGAGGTGTTAGGATTTATTACAGAGAGTCAGCCAAAATTTCAAAGAGGCGACGAAAGAATAACAACCGCAATGACGCTTGCCAGTGAAATCTTGGCTAGAGCGCATGAGGCTTCGAAAGGATATCTTCCAAATCTTGACGACCGCATATTGGTCGAAAAATTTCTTACAGCTGAAAAGGATATCGGACTGTTAAGGATGCTTCGTGGGCTCAATCCGGAAAACGAGGCTGAAACTAAGAATAAGAATACAATCCTAATTTTCAAAGATGGCGAGCCTTTAGAACTTAAGTCCTTCCGCGACGCGCCAGATGCCTTGCGAGAGCTCTTTATGCTTGAGAACGAACACCCTGATTGGGATATCGTACTAGTACGCGCAGAATCGAGTACCGAAGTCCGCCTGGCATTTAAAAATTACTTTTCTGACGCTCGAGACTTTATAAGGCTAATTGAAACTGGATGTACAAAGTTAACTCGGACCAAAAATATTTTAGATGTATATAAACCTAAACCGCATTGGACTAAGAGAAAAAGAGTCGCTAACTCAAAAGGTCCTAAAGCTCACAAAGAATGGTGGAATAAGTAACGCTATGTTTGCTTTTGTTCTGCATTATCGGCCGCTTTGGAAAAACATGACCGGCAGCATTGGGTCGATTGCAGTCAATCACCTAGCCTGATCAAACCCCGGCCACTGCACGTCCCACCCGCCGTGATGCATGGCGAATCAGCTGCATCACACTCGGCTGCATGATTTTGGCCTTGTCGAACCGCTCAACAACTGCTGGCAGCCGTCTGCCACACTAAAAAATATACAACCAACTGTATTTTTAAAAGACCAATTAAACAATGCGGTAAAGCATTATTTTTTACTGATACTCCCAGTTAAATTGTACCAAACTGACGGCGCATCTAACCGCCGACGGGCCCTGCCCTGGCCGCAATCCGACCCATTGTTTTTATACTTCAACTATTGTTGAATAGTCGTCGTATAATCGCCGCATGGATAAAAACACTGCAACCACCGTCTTCGAATCTCTGGCTTCCGGCATCCGGCTCGATGTGTACCGGCTGCTGGTGCGCGTCGGCCCGGCGGGTCTGGTCGCCGGCGAAATCGCCAGCGCGCTGGATATTGCGCCGACCAATTTGTCGTTTCACCTGAAGGCGCTGACGCAGGCCAATTTACTGAGTTCGACCCAGGAAGGCCGCTTCCAGCGCTACCGCGCAAATATGCCGCTGATGCAGGAACTGATCACTTATCTGACCGAGGAATGCTGCGCCGGACATCCGGAACAGTGCGCGGTCGGGTGCGATACGCCGCTGTGCGCCGAGTGTGACGCGGTTCCGGCTGCATCAAACCCGATTACGTAACCGATGATACGCACCGCACATGTAAGACATGAAAAGCATTGTCCACGAAAGACACGAAAAGCACGAAAGGAAGCATCAAACCTCCTTTCGGAGGTTACAAAGAGGTTTGTTCGTGTCTTTCGTGTTTTTCATGGACTGAATTTTTTGTACGCAAGTCCTGCTCCCTGTTTTTCAAAAGAGGCTTTCCATGACCACAATTCAAATTTTTGATCCCGCCCTATGCTGCAGCAGCGGCGTATGCGGCACTGACATCGATCAGGCGCTGGTGAATTTTTCATCCGACATCGACTGGGCGATGAAAAATGGCGCGCAGGTCGAGCGCTTCAATCTGGCGCAACAACCGCTGGCGTTTGCCGAAAATGCAGTGGTCAAAGGCTTTTTGCAGCGCTCCGGGGCCGAAGCTTTGCCGCTGATTCTGGTCGATGGCGAAGTCGCGCTGGCCGGGCGTTATCCACTGCGCGCCGAGTTGGCGCGCTGGGCCGGTATCACGATCACTACGGCGACTGAAGAAAAAACGGCGGGTAGCTGCTGCAGCGGCAACCGTTGCTGCTGATGGGAACGCCGATCATGAATTTGCAATTTCTCAATAATCCGCCACCCTTCCTGTTTTTCACCGGCAAAGGCGGCGTCGGCAAGACTTCACTAGCCTGCGCCCATGCGGTGTCTTTGGTCGATCAGGGCAAGCGCGTGTTGCTGGTTTCCACCGATCCGGCATCCAACGTCGGCCAAGTATTCGGCATCAGCATCGGCAATCACGTCACGGTGGTGGATGCGGTGCCGGGGCTGTCGGCGCTGGAAATCGATCCGCAAGCGGCGGCCCAAATGTACCGCGACAAAATCGTCGGCCCGGTGCGCGGCGTGTTGCCGGATGCGGTAGTCAAGAGCATCGAGGAACAATTATCCGGCGCTTGCACTACTGAGATCGCCGCCTTTGACGAGTTCACCGCGCTGCTGACCGATCCGGCGCTGGTGCAGGGTTATGACCATATCGTGTTCGACACTGCGCCCACCGGCCACACCATCCGCCTGCTGCAATTGCCCGGCGCGTGGGATACTTTTTTGCAAGATGCCAAGGGCGATGCATCTTGTCTGGGACCGCTGTCCGGGCTGGAAAAGCAGCGCGATCAGTATCACGCGGCCGTCGAGGCGCTGTCCGATCCGGCGCGCACCCGCCTGGTTTTAGTCGCGCGGGCCCAGCGTGCAACGCTGCGCGAAGCGGCGCGCACCCATGAAGAACTGGCGGCGATTGGCCTCAAGCAGCAATATCTGGTGATCAACGGCATCCTGCCGCAGCGCGAAGCTGCGCATGATCCTTTGGCTGCGGCGGTATTCAAGCGCGAACAGCAGGCGCTGGCCGACATGCCGGCGGCCTTGCAAGCGCTGCCGACGGACCAGGTAGCGCTGAAGTCATTCAATCTGGTCGGGCTGGATGCACTGCGCCGATTGCTGACGGCAGACGAACCGGCATCCGGCACCGACTCTGCACCAGTGCCAATCCTGGTTGCGCCTGCGTTGAACATGGGTACGCTGATCGACGACATCGCGGCCGACGGTCACGGGCTGATCATGCTGATGGGCAAAGGCGGCGTCGGCAAGACCACGCTGGCCGCTGCGGTCGCGGTGGCTTTGGCCGGGCGCGGCTTTCCGGTACATCTGACCACTTCTGACCCGGCCGCGCATTTAGCGGAAACGCTCGCTGCAACATCAGACCGCACGCTGGAACATCTGACCGTGAGCCGTATCGATCCGCAGGCGGAAACTGCGCGCTATCGACAAAACGTGCTCGACACCAAGGGCAAGAATCTGGATGCGGCTGGCCGTGCGCTGCTGGAAGAAGATTTGCGTTCGCCCTGCACCGAAGAAATCGCGGTGTTTCAGGCGTTTTCACGCGCCATCCGCGAGGCCGGCAAAAAGTTCGTGGTGATGGATACCGCGCCGACCGGCCACACGCTGCTGTTGCTGGACGCCACCGGCGCTTATCACCGCGAAGTGGCGCGCCAATTGACCGATCCCCATCTGCATTTCACTACGCCAATGATGCAGTTGCAAGACCCGGCCCAAACCAAGGTGCTGCTGGTGACGCTGGCCGAAACTACGCCGGTGCTGGAGGCGGCAAATTTACAAGCCGATCTGCGCCGCGCCGGCATCGAACCGTGGGCCTGGATCGTCAACAACAGTCTGGTGGCGGCCCAACCGCAGTCCCGCCTTCTGCGCCAGCGCGCCGCCAATGAGCTGGCGCAGATCGACTTGGTAGCAACGCAACATGCGCAGCGTTATGCAGTAGTGCCGCTGCTGACCGAGGAACCGGTCGGTGTGGCGCGCTTATTGGCGCTTACGGATACACCTCTTCAAGCATCACCAACCATTGCCAAACGGAGTTCGCTATGAGCGACAAAATCTACAACGTGCTGTTCCTCTGCACCGGCAACTCGGCGCGCAGCATCATTGCCGAGTCCATCCTGAATCAGCTTGGCGCAGGACGCTTTCATGCCTACAGCGCAGGCAGTCACCCGCGCGGCGCAGTGCATCCGTTGACACTGGATTTGTTGCAAAGCCACAGTTATGACGTCAGCACGCTGCGCAGCAAAAGCTGGGACGAGTTTGCCGAGCCCGACGCGCCGCAGATGGATTTCGTTTTCACCGTCTGCGATCAGGCGGCCGGCGAAGCCTGCCCGTTTTGGCCGGGACAACCGGTCACCGCACATTGGGGCTTCGCTGACCCGTCGCATGTGGAAGGCGACGACGCAATCAAACGCAGGGCTTTTGCACACACCCACATGGAAATCACCAACCGCATCCGGCTGCTCCTGAGCCTGCCGATCGACAAGCTTGATCGCCTGTCGCTCCAAAAGCATTTGCGCGAAATCGGCCAAAGCCAGAGCGCCTAAGTTATCCCTGCATCCCTACTGGAATTGTTATGTCTGCACAATGTGAAGTTACCGCCAAAAAAGCGGCTGGCGCTCCGCTGAGTTTTTTTGAACGCTACCTGACCGCGTGGGTTGCGATCTGCATCGTGGTCGGAATCACGCTCGGCCAGGGCTTGCCGAATATGTTCAAGGCGATTGGCGCGATGGAAATCGCCAAGGTCAACCTGCCGGTCGGCTTGCTGATCTGGGTGATGATCATCCCGATGCTGCTGAAAATCGATTTCGGCGCGCTGCATCAAGTCAGGCAGCACAGCAAAGGCATCGCTGTCACGCTATTCGTCAACTGGGCGGTGAAACCGTTTTCGATGGCGTTCCTGGCCTGGCTCTTCATCCGGGTCTGGTTTGCACCGTATTTGCCCAGCGCGCAGATCGATTCCTACATCGCCGGCCTGATCCTGCTGGCAGCCGCGCCCTGCACCGCGATGGTGTTTGTCTGGAGCCGGCTGACCGGCGGCGACCCGTATTTCACGCTGTCGCAGGTGGCGATCAATGACTTGATCATGGTGTTTGCGTTCGCGCCGCTGGTCGCTTTGCTGCTGGGGGTATCGAGCATCATCGTGCCGTGGGACACGCTGCTGACTTCGGTAGTGTTGTATATCGTGCTGCCGGTAATCATCGCCCAGATAATCCGGCGCGCGCTGCTGGCCAAAGGCACGGCCAGGTTCGATGCGGTGCTGCACAAAATTCAGCCGTGGTCGATTGCCGCTTTATTGGCCACGCTGGTATTGCTGTTCGCATTCCAGGGCGACGCCATCCTGCGGCAACCGCTGGTGATTGCGCTGCTGGCGGTGCCGATTCTGATCCAGGTTTTCTTCAATGCGGGATTGGCTTACTGGCTTAACAAGAAGGTCGGCGAAAAGCATTCGGTAGCCGGCCCGTCGGCGCTGATCGGCGCTTCCAACTTCTTCGAACTGGCGGTGGCGGCAGCGATCAGCTTGTTCGGCTTCGAATCTGGCGCGGCGTTGGCCACCGTGGTCGGCGTGCTGATCGAAGTGCCGGTGATGCTGCTGGTGGTCAAGGTCGTCAACAACTCCAAAACTTGGTACGAGCGCGGCTAAGTGTTTAACGGATAGATATCCATGCGTTCAAACCATTCTGTCTGAATGCCCTGTTAAGACAAAGAGCGTGCTGTTTCAGATGAGTGGTTTTGAGGGACGGATGACGAGTAATTCCAGTCATTCAAGTTTTTCAGGTGAAGGGCGGCTCCCGACCCCTTGCCGTCAGTCGCAATTAGCGGAAGCGGACGCTCAACGTCTGAACTCATCGGCCTGCGCGGCTTTTCGCGCAGGTCCGGTGGAATGATGGGTTAGCCACATTCGTGCCTTCGATCAATTTCTACACACGCCTCGTGAGTAAATAAATCGGTGCAGTGAATCATTGAATACTCGTCAAGCTGGTGCACGAATAGACGAGCATTGTCTTCCGGATTTCTCGATGCCAAAAACATCTCGCCTGTTCGGTCAGTAATAAAACCAAGATCAGTTCGCTCGATTATTTCGTCTCTTAAGCCTGAGTGACGGTAACGCACTGACTCGAGATACACGATTCCATCACTGTGTGTGATCTTGATCGAATGGAAGTCCGACATAAGGTAGCCCGGATATTTCTTCTTTAGATCGGGAAGAATTTCCACACCGCTATTGGCCCCGATACGAGGAACTAGGAATCCAACGGATTCTTCCATCAAACCGCGAACCGCTTCTCGGATCGGAATTTGAAAGAACTCTCGATTCGGCTGATAACGGTAATCATCAAAACGTGCATGGAGGCGCTTTTCAACGAACTTGCAGTCCGTTACAAGTTCGTCATAGACGATGATGAAGTCGTCCGGAACCCCTGTGCCTCGCAAGTCTTTGGCTCGCTCTTTGGGGGTACGCTCAGTCAGCCCAATCTTCACTAACCCTCGCATTGCCGGGTTGATCATGATGTAAACGAATCCTGCGCTCATAGTGGTAAGTGGCTAACTAGATATGTCCGAACGCGTACGTCGCATAAACGGACTGTTGTCGTATAACGTTTCTCGGAAAATCCCGTGAAACCCTTGTGCGGCTTGACTCTCAAGCGATATACCGTACATTCATACGGTATTAAATATTCTGTGAAAAGCATCACTGCTATTTATTTCCATAATATCAATTTTTTTTCTCGTCGTAATATTCGCTAAATAAGTAAATTTGATTTGTGCGAATGTCGGCTTCGGAGACGGAACTCGACCGACCGCTCCTGGCCGGATTCTGCCGGTCAGGCAGATACGGTGACAGACCGCTATTGCTGCGAAGCGGCGCGACAGAGTCGCAACACTGTAGCTGTTGGCCGCACTTGGTTGCACGCCACTAACGGCGCAATGCGCTACGCTTATTGACGCCCTACGCCTTAACTTTTATCGTGGGAGTATAGGTAAAAACACCCATATTTCCGCATTGTTTCATTGCGGATTGTAAATATACATGCTTAGGTATATTCAATTGCACAGGGCTGCTGAAAATCGATTTTCCGATCCATTGCCAGAGTAGTCAATCGCCAGCCTGCGGCCACCCATTTGCAGCGTAGCGCGTTGTGGTCGTTGCGACATAAAGGCTGCGACTATGGGTGCCGCTTCAATTTCGCGGCCTAACTTAAACACACTCACCGCTTGCGTCAGCGAAACCGCCTGATCCTGCAGACTTTCGGCGGCAACAGCGGCTTGTTCCACCAGCGCTGCATTCTGTTGCGTCATTTCATCCATTTGGCCGATGGCTTGATTGACCTGTTCGATGCCGGCGCTTTGCTCCTGGCTGGCGGCGGTGATCTCGCGCATGATGTCGGCTACCCGCTGGACCGAGCTGACGATCTCAATCATGGTCTGGCCGGCGTCATCCACCAACTTACTGCCCTGATCGACTTGTCGTACTGAATCGTCGATCAGCGCCTTGATTTCCTTCGCGGCAGAAGCGCTGCGTTGCGCCAGATTGCGCACTTCGGCTGCGACTACTGCAAAGCCGCGCCCTTGTGCGCCAGCGTGCGCCGCTTCGACTGCTGCATTCAGCGCCAGGATATTGGTCTGGAAAGCGATGCCGTCGATGACGCTGATGATGTCGGCAATCTTGCTCGAACTGGCCTTGATCGAGCCCATGGTGTCAACCACCTGCGACACCACTTGGCCGCCCTTTACCGCCACGCTGGAGGCCGACACCGCCAACTGATTGGCCTGGTGTGCATTGTCGGCATTGCGGCGCACAGCACCGGTCAGTTCTTCCATCGAACTGGCGGTTTCTTCCAGCGCACTGGCCTGTTGTTCGGTGCGCGACGACAGGTCGGCGTTGCCGGTGGCGATTTCACCGGAAGCCAGCGCGATGGTGTCAACCCCAGAGCGGACGTTGCCGATCACTTGATGCAGCGCGGTATTCATGTCGCGTAGCGCGGTGAGCAACTGGCCGGTTTCATCCTTGCCGGTAACCACGATCTGCGCCGATAAATCGCCGGCAGCAACGCGCTGCGCAATCCGCACCGCTGCATGTAACGGCCCTGAAATGGAGCGGCTGATTAGCCATGCGCACGCCAGCCCGAGCAACAGTGCTGCCACACTCAGCGACACCATCAGGATGCGGCCGTTCTGAAAATGATGGTCAGCCTGGCTAGCCAGTGCCAGCGACAGATTTTGCTGGTAGACAATCAGCTGGCGGGCGCTGCGCAGATAAGCGTCGACTGCCGGCAGGAATTTTTCGTCGATCATCTGGTCGGCAACCGCATTCCTGCCGGTCCTTTTGAGTTCGAGAACGGCGTCGCCGACAGTTGCATACAATTTACGTTTTTCAGCGATATGCAGCAGCAGCGCTTTGCCTGCGGCCGAGGCTATCATCGGCTCCAGGCTTTTTTGAATCGTGCTGATTCTGTTGGCGGTGATTCTGATTTGCTCTTTGAAATATTCCTGGGATTCCGGCTCATCGGTTCTGGCAACCGCTACGGTGCGCGCACTATTGACGCTGATCTCGGTAAACCATTCGGCGCCGAGCCGCTCGATTGCCATGGTTTCAGATGACATCGTGTGGACCACTTCGCCAACTGCCTGCAATCTGGCGATACCCAGTCCGGCAATCGCCAGCATCAAGATCAGCACAGCGGCAAAGCCGGCGCTCAAGCGGGTACTGATACTGAAATTGTGCAGGTTCATAAGCTGCCAGTAATATTGTGCATGTTGGAAACTCCATAATGGGTACAAAAATGCGCTGTATAAGAATAAGCAACGGTGCTTTTGACGCCGTCGCAATGCGGATTGCGGGTGCGGGCAAAAATTGCCCTTGTGCAACGCAGCATGCGAAATGTACCGCGAAATTGTGACCGTCGAATGACAGCGGCATCGGGCCTGCCGATTTCCGAGCGCAAAAAAACCAGCTGAATGCTGGTTTTTTTATTGCCATTCCAAAGGCGCAGCAATTATTCCGGTGCGCGCACCCGCATGAAACTGGCGAAGCGCGGCAAGCCGTTCGGCGTGCGTTCGCGGTAGCGGTAGGTCACGATGCTGCCTACCGGCGGCGGCGCACGGCGCTGTGCATCGCTGATGCCGCTGCCCAGGCGGAAGCGCTGCCCATCGGGACTTTCCACCAGCAAAGCGCCGCACATGCCCTGATATTTTCCTTTTCCCGGCAGGTGGGCGATGACTTTGGCCTCGGCGTCATGCTGTGGCTTCAGTTTCAGCAGCGCATCGGTGCGTCCGGTTTGCCAGAGCGCATCGGCGCGGTGCAGCATCAAACCCTCGCCGCCGCCGCGCACCACTTGCTGCAATCTGGCTTGCAGCGCCTGACGATTGGCGATGCGCACTTGCGGCACCAACTGCAGCCAGCGCAGATTGGCGTGCGCCACACTGACCTGCAACGCCGCTACCCGTTCGCTGAAAGTGCCGGGTGCTTGCGGCCACTCGAATACCTGATAGCTGATTTGACGCCACTCGGCATCGCTCGGGCTGTCGCGCCGCACCGCTGCCGACAACAGGTCGAATTTGCGCCGCCCCATCCACAATTCGCCATCCAGCGGATGCGCCGGAAAACCGGCAATAAACCAGTCCGGCGCATGGATTATTCTGCCGCTGCGAAAGTGCAGCGTTTTGCCATCCCACAATGCCCGCACGCCGTCGAGTTTTTCGCTCACCAGGTAAGCGCCGGGGTCGATGGCCTCATTAAAATTTTGCGCCAGTAATACCGGCGGCGCTGCATCGTCGGTAATATTTTCGGCTGCAGCTGCATGCGCCATCGGCCCGGAATGCAGCACGCCGCCCAGCAACAGCAACGCGAGCAAGCGCCGTATTGGTGGCAACTTCATCGGAGGCAGCTTCATCGGATGCCCCGCAACGCGCAAACGCAGTCGCTCTGTGCAACAAGATGAGTCTGGCAGCGCACAATAGTCACAGTAAGTTCTCCTGAAATGGTTGATAACATTCTTGCAAGCAATAATTTACCATGCATTGCAATGCCTGCCGGCGAAACCTCTACCTATCGTGTATCCGTGCGCTGCAGACATTGCGCGGGCCGGGGCGATAATGCAAAATCTGGGCTTCAGATTTGCCGGATTACCGGGAAAGGATCATCCATGTCGGAATTACCGATAGCGCCACAGACACACAGCGCAGCCGCGCCGGCAGCGGGGTCGGCAGAAGAGTTATGCGAGGTCGCGCAGGCACTGATTCACTCGCGCCAGAACATTTCACCCAAACGGCTGGCCGCACCCGGCCCGACACCGGCCCAACTCGAACAATTGCTGGGCGCAGCCGCGGCAGCGCCGGACCACGGTCAATTGCATCCGTGGCGCTTCGTCATCATCCCGCAGGACAAGCGTGCGCTGCTGGGCGAAGTGTTCGCGCAAGCGTTAATCGAGCGCGATGCCGACGCCACGCCCGAACAGATTGCCAGCGCACGCGAAAAAGCGCAGCGTGCGCCGCTGCTGCTCCTGGCGGTGGCCCAACTGGGGCCGGCCGAGCCGGATATTCCGGCGCTGGAACGCATGGTCTCGTTTGGCTGCGCGCTGCAGAACATGCTGCTATTGGCGAATGCAATGGGTTTCGGTGCCGGTCTGACCAGCGGACAGGCGATGTGCTCGGTGCACATGCAACAATTATTTGCGCTGGCCGCCGGCGAGCATCCGGTATGCTTCATCAATATCGGCACCGCCAGCAAGCGCAAACCGCAGCAAGCGCGGCCGGGGCCGTGGGAATTCACCTCGACTCTTTAAAATTAAAAACAGGCGGAATATTGTTCATGACAAGTTTGCATCAGGCTTTCAGATTGATCGATGAGGCGCGCACATGAGTGCCGGACACAATCACGATCACGCGCCTGCCAGCTTCAACCGGGCGTTTGGGATTGGCATCGCGCTTAATACCGTTTTTGTCGCACTCGAAGCCTTTTACGGCTGGCAGGTCAACTCGCTGGCGCTGCTGGCCGACGCCGGCCACAATTTATCCGACGTGGCCGGACTGGTGCTGGCCTGGGGCGGCGCGCTGGCCGGCAGGCTGCGGCCGGACGCGCGCCATACCTATGGCTGGAAACGCGCCTCCATTCTGGCGGCCTTTGCCAATGCATTATTGCTGCTGGTGGCGATGGGTTCACTGGCGTGGGAGGCCATCGGACGGCTCGGTGCGCCGGGGCCGGTGCAGGGAGTGGCCATCATGCTGGTGGCGGGAATCGGCATTGTAGTCAATGGCGCCACTGCGCTGCTGTTCATGCACGGCAGCAAGAATGACTTGAATATCCACGGCGCATTCCTGCACATGGCGGCCGACACGCTGGTCTCGGCCGGCGTAGTGTGTGCCGGCGCGCTGGCGCTGTGGTTCGGCTGGAACTGGCTGGACCCGGTGGCCAGTCTGCTGATTGCCGCCGTGATTGTGGTCAGTACCTGGAGCCTGTTCCGACAATCGCTGCACCTGTTGTTCGATGGCGTGCCGGAAGCAATTGATTTGCCCGAGGTGCGCGCCTACTTGGAATCGTTGCCCGGCGTGAGCCGCGTGCATGACCTGCATGTGTGGGCGATGGGCACCTCGCAGGTGGCGCTTACTGCGCACCTGATCATGTCTGCCGGGCATCCGGGCGACGCTTTTCTGTGCCAGGCCAGCAGCGGGCTGCACGAGCGCTTCGACATCGACCATGCCACGCTGCAAGTCGCAACGGCGTCCCTGATGCCGTCGTGCGATGGCCCGACTGAGCTGAATTTGCCGCATAGCCATTCCCATTCTCATTAATTGCAGCTGCGGTTAGCGATACTGATATCCGCTCTCCCCGCACCTTAAGAATAAGAAAGATCAACATGGCCCGTCCAAGACACCCAGAACTGCACCGTACCGAACGTATTGGCTGGCTGCGCGCCGCCGTGCTGGGAGCAAATGACGGCATCGTCTCCACCGCCAGCTTGATGGTGGGCATTGCTGCAGCCAGTGGCGGGCGCAGCGAACTGCTGGTGGCCGGCGTGGCGGGACTGGTGGCGGGAGCGATGTCGATGGCGGCCGGCGAATACGTCTCTGTCAGCTCGCAATCCGACACCGAGCAAGCCGACCTGGAGCGCGAACGAATCGAACTGGCCGAGCAACCGGAGCACGAACAGCAAGAGTTGACCGCCATCTACATGCATCGCGGGCTGACGCATGAACTGGCGGCGCAAGTGGCGCGCCAATTGATGCAGCATGACGCGCTGGGTGCCCATGCACGCGACGAACTCGGCATTTCCGAATCCGCCAGCGCGCGGCCGGTGCAAGCCGCGCTGACCTCGGCCGTCACCTTCGCCGCAGGTGCCGCCTTGCCGCTATTGACGACCCTGCTGGCTCCGCTGCCGCAACTGGTGCCGCTGGTAGCCGGCACGTCGCTGGTGTGCCTGAGCGCACTAGGCGCGCTGGGCGCTTACACTGGTGGCGCGCCGGTATTCCAGGCGGCGCTGCGCGTGACTTTTTGGGGCGCGCTGGCGATGGCGGCCACGGCCGGCGCCGGCAAATTGTTTGGTGCGGTGATGTAGTTGATGGAGTTGATTTAGCACAAACGGTACGAATGCAACATGCACTAATTTCAATACGATTCAATACGACTTATTGCGTTTTCCTAACCCCGCACGCGGAAGCATCGATCCATGAAATTCAAAGATTATTACGAAAGCCTTGGCGTGCCGCGCACGGCAACCCAGGATGAAATCAAGGGCGCTTATCGCAAACTGGCGCGCAAATACCATCCCGATGTCAGCAAGGAACCGAACGCGGAAACACGCTTCAAGGAAATGGGCGAAGCGTACAAAGTGCTCAAGGACCCGGAAACGCGTGCCACCTACGACCAGGTCGGCAGCCAGCATCAGAACGGGCAGGAATTCCAACCGCCGCCGAACTGGGATGCCGGTTTCGAATTCAAGGGAGGCGATGCCAATGCTGGCAGCGACGGTGCCGATTACAGCGATTTTTTCGAATCACTGTTCGGCCGCAGGGCTGGAGCCGCAGCAGGAGCCGGTCATGCACCGCGTCAAGCCAGGCAAGCGCAGGGCCAGGATCATCATGCCAAGGTGCAAATCGATCTGCAAGATGCTTACCACGGGGCGCAGCGCAGCATCTCGCTGCGCCTGCCGACCATGGACGCCCAAGGTCACGTCAGCACCCAGGACCGCACGCTCGACATCACTATTCCGAAAGGGATTCGCGAGGGTCAGCATTTGCGCCTTAGCGGCCAAGGTGGGCCAGGATTGGGCCAAGGGCCGGCCGGCGATTTGTATCTGGAAATCGTATTCCGCCCGCACCCGCATTATCGGGTCGATGGGCGCGATGTCTATTTCGATTTGCCGCTGGCACCGTGGGAAGCCGCGCTCGGCGGCAGCGTCACCGCACCAACGCCCGAAGGCTCGGTGCATCTGACCATCCCGCCCGGCTCCAGCGCCGGGCGCAAGCTGCGCCTGAAAGGCCAGGGCATTCCAGGCAACCCGGCCGGCAATCTGTACGCGGTGCTGGTGATCGCGCTGCCGCCCGCCAACGACGAGCGCGCCAAGGAAGCCTACCGTGCGATGGCGCAAGCTTTCGATTTCAACCCGCGCGCCCATCTGCTGGGATAATTCGGAGAACATCTGATGAACCAAACAATTACAAGCTATCTTCAAGGCCAGGTGGTCGAGGAAGAAATCGAACTGACCTTGATTGAGCTGTGCCAGGCGTGCGGTGCGCCACAGGAACAGATCACGATCTGGGTGCTGGAAGGCATGCTGGAACCATACGGTCCGCAGCCGCAACCTCAGGAGTGGCGCTTTAGCGGTGCCGCACTGCAGCGCGCACGACTGGCTGTGCGGCTCACCCGCGACCTTGAAATCAATCCGGCCGGAGTCGCGCTGGCGCTGGATCTGCTGGATGAAATCGCCGCACTGAAAACCCAACTCAAGCGCCGCAGCACACATTGAAACGCATCTGAAACACATCACCAGGAGACCGTCATGGAACAACCCGTACATATGCTCGCAGAACTGTTCAAGCAATTGGGCTTGCCTGCAGAAATCGAGGCAATCGACCGCTTCATCGCCACCCATACGCCGCTGGCGGCCGATGTTGCACTGGCCGATGCGCCGTTCTGGACTCCGGCCCAGGCCGCGTTTTTACGCGAAGAAATTCTGGAAGACGCCGATTGGGCCGAGATCATCGATCATCTGAACGTGGCGCTGCGCGCCCAATAACCAGCACCGGTTGCACTGCGCGTCTGCGTCTGCGTACACGTCTACGCCCGATTAAAAATTAAAGGAAATCCGTGAAAAATGTAATTCTTGCCTCTCTGCTCGCACTCTCCGCCACTGCCGCTTTAGCCCAGGTCGAAGTTAAAGACCCTTGGGTGCGCGCCACTGTCCAGCAGCAAAAAACCACCGGCGCTTTCATGCAACTGACCGCCAAACAGGATGCCCGCTTAGTCGAAGTGCGCTCGCCGGCAGCCAGCGTGGTTGAAGTCCATGAAATGTCGATGGAAAACAACATCATGAAAATGCGCGCGGTGCCCGGCGTGGATTTGCCGGCCGGCAAAGCCGTCGATCTGAAACCGGGCGGCTATCACATCATGCTGATCAACTTGAAACAGCAAATCAAGGATGGCGACATGGTGCCGGTGACGCTGGTAGTCGAAGGCAAGGACAAAAAACGCCAAACCATCGAACTGCAAGTGCCAGCACGACCGCTCAATAGTATGGCCGGCATGAAACATTGATAAGCCTGCATGCAGGCACGGAGGCCTGCACTACTGGAAATAAGCGATGCCGAATAATCCGTCAACCACTGTGCAACAGCAATTACAACTGATCCACGCGCTGCAAGGGCAGCACATGGCGCTGATCGAAACCCATATTTCATGGGTTTTGCTGAGCGCAGACACTGCCTACAAGATCAAGAAGGCGCTCGATCTGGGCTTTCTCGACTTCAGCACGCTGGCCGGACGGGAATTCTATTGCGCAGAAGAAATCCGGCTCAACCGGCGGCTGGCGCCGGATATTTATCGCGATGTGATTCCCATCGGCGGCAGTTTCGAGGCACCGCTGCTGGGCCATTTGCCGGCGATTGAATATGCGGTCAGGATGCGCCGTTTCGATGGTTCCAAACAAATGGACACGGTGCTGGCAGCCGGCCAGTTGCGCGCCGCGCATATCGACCGCCTGGCCGCCATCCTGGCGCGCTTTCACGCCGATTTGCAGCCGGCCAACCCGGTCAATCCGGCCAGCACGTTCGGCACTGCTGCAGCTATTCATGCTGTCAGCCAGCAGAATTTCAAACAACTCGATGCGCTGTTGAATAACGCTGAAGACCACCAAAATTTGCAAGATTTACGGCACGCTACGGAAGCGGAATTTGCTGCCTGCAAGCCGATCTTCGAACAACGCCGCTGCGACGGTTTCGTGCGCGAATGCCACGGCGATCTGCATTTGAGCAATATCGTGTTGATCGACGATCAACCGGTGCCGTTCGATTGTCTCGAATTCGATCCCGGATTGCGCTGGATCGACGTCATCAACGAACTCGCTTTCCCGATGATGGACTTGATGCACCATCAGCACAGCGGACTCGCCTTTCGCCTGCTCAATGCTTATCTGGAAATCAGCGGCGACTACGCCGGCGTGGCGTTGCTGCGCTTTTACCTTGCTGGCCGGGCCACGGTGCGCGCCAAAATAAGCGCGATCCGCATCAGCCAGCCCGGAATATCACAGGCTGACGCAGCAGAAGCGCTGGCTAGCGGACGCAGCTATCTGAATCTGGCCAGCACGCTGCTGCGCAACCGCCAACCGGCGCTGATCATCACCCACGGCTTGCCCGGTTCCGGAAAAAGTACGCTCGCGCTGGAAGCGCTGGAACGTCAGCATGCGATCCGGCTGCGCTCCGACGTCGAGCGCAAGCGCCTGTTCGGCATCAAAGCCCTCGACCACGGCAACACCGATCAGGACATCTATAGCGCTGCAGCAACCCGGCAGACCTATAACCGGCTGCAGCAAACGGCACGACAGTTGATCGAAGCCGGTTACACGGTAATTGTCGATGCCGCCTTTCTGCGGCAAGAGGAGCGGGCAATGTTCCGGCAGTTGGCGCAGCAGATGGCGATTCCGTTCGCAATCGCCTCCGCGCAGGCCGAGGCAGCGACTCTGCGCAGCCGCATCCTGCACCGCAGCGCGCTTGGTACCGATCCTTCGGACGCCAACCTCGCAGTGCTGGAAAAACTCACAAGCGTCCAACAGCCGCTGTCGCCCGAGGAATTAACGTACACCGTAATATTCGAAAGCCAGGCCGGCAGCAGCGGCTTTGGGGCTTTAACGCAGAGTTGGGACCAGCTGGATAAATTGCTGGCGGCGGCTTGATGCAACCCGCTCACAAATTCCAGCATTAACATACATGACTGTGTATTATTTAATTATCGTTTAAATATATGCGGAAATATGCCTATATTTAGCCATACTCCCTATAAAATAGTGCGTGTGGTAACTATTCAGCCGGCAAGACAATTAAGAGAGAAATGGCACGATGTTGTAGGAGCGCACCCGGGCGCGATCAACGGCTGCAGTCTGGCGACTGCTTTCGCGCCCGGGTGCGCTCCTACAAAAAACACTTCGGTTTGGAAGTTTCTTGGTGCGGGCTGAATAGTTACGGCAGACGCAACCAGATGCAGGCACGGAGGCCTGCACTACTACAAAAACCGGTCCAGCAACTTGCGGCTGGCCTGGTTCAGCGTTTGCATGTCGCGCACCAGATACTGGACGCCGTGGCTGTCGGCAATAATGAGTCCCTCTGGCCCGACGCGGCGAATGTCTTCTTCTCCCTTGAGCACAAAGCTGGTGTCGCCGCGGTCGGTATCGACCTGCCAGGTGCTGGGCGTGGCGAATGCCGACACCCGCAAAATTTGCAAAATCTGCGGTAAAAATTCGCGACTGGCCAGTTCCTGTTCCAGCAATATCCGCACGCCATCAGGCAGATCGGATAAGCGCTCGATCCAGGCCAGTTCGCTTCCCTCGGCGCTGACGATGGCGATTCCACTGTCTGGCGCTGCGATGGGAAATGCGCGTACCGGCACTACGCCGACGTGACTCTCAGACTCCCCGGCGGCGCTAAATACCAGTTTGCCGAAAGCATTGCGCTCTACCTTAAAATCGTTCAAATCACTCATGCAACACTTTCAGTTTCGTCAAGTTCTGCGCTGTGCTCCACGCCTTGTTCCAACCTATCCTGCTCGGCCTGACGCGCCTGGGCTTGATACAGCCGATAGTAAGCGCCTTCGCGCGCCAGCAATTCATCGTGTTTGCCCACTTCGACGATCTGGCCCCGATCCATCACCACCAACCGGTCGGCTTGGCGCAGCGTAGAAAGCCGATGCGCAATCGCGATTGTGGTGCGGCCGCGCACCAGGTTATCCAGCGCCTTTTGAATCTCGCGCTCGGTGGTGGTGTCGACCGACGAGGTGGCTTCATCCATGATCAGGATATGCGGATCGATCAGCAGCGCGCGCGCAATCGAGATCCGCTGCCGCTCGCCGCCAGACAGGGTCTGGCCGCGCTCGCCCACCATTGAATCGTAGCCATGCGGCAGGCGCAGGATGAATTCATGCGCATTGGCGGCGCGGGCGGCGGCAATGATCTGCTCGCGGCTGGCATCCGGCTTGCCGTAGGCGACGTTTTCGGCAATGGTGCCAAAGAACAGGAACGGTTCCTGCAGCACCAGGCCGATATTGCTGCGGTATTCCGAAATCGGCAGCGAACGGATATCGACGCCATCGATCAAAATCGCACCTGCGGAAACATCGTAAAAGCGACAGATCAGGTTGACCAGCGTACTTTTTCCGGAGCCGCTATGGCCGACCAGGCCGATCATCTCGCCCGGCTGGATAGTCAGATCGAGGTCGCGGATTACCGCCCGGTTGCCGTAGCGAAAGCCGATATTCCTGATCTCGATACGGCCTTCGATCTGCGCCAGATGGACCGGATTGGCGGCTTCCGGCACGCTCGACACGTGGTCCAGAATATCGAAGATGCGTTTGGCGCCGGCGGCGGCTTTCTGCGTCACCGAGACGATCCGGCTCATCGAGTCGAGCCGGGTGTAAAAACGGCTGATATAAGCCAGAAACGCGGTCAGCACACCGACCGTGATCATGCCGTGCGAGACTTGCCAGATGCCGACCGCCCACACTATCAGCAAGCCGATTTCGGTCAAAAATCCCACGGTTGGCGAAAACAGCGACCAGATTTTGTTGACCCGATCATTGATTGCAAGATTGTGGTTGTTGGCTTCGCGAAAACGCGCCGCTTCGCGTTTTTCCTGAGCGAACGCTTTCACTACGCGGATGCCGGGGATGGTATCTGCCAGCACATTGGTGACTTGCGACCAGATGCGATCGATTTTTTCAAAGCCGAAGCGCAATTTATTGCGCACCACATGGATCATCCAGGCAATGAACGGCAAAGGCACCAGCGTCACCAACGCCAGCCAGGGATTGATCGAGATCAGAATTGCCGCCGTCATCACGATCATCAGCACATCGGTGGCGAAATCCAGCAGATGCAGCGACAGGAACACGCAGATGCGGTCGGTCTCGGAGCCGATGCGCGTCATCAGGTCGCCGGTGCGCTTGCCGCCGAAATATTCGAGCGACAGCCGCAGCAAATGTTCATAGGTGCTGGTGCGCAAGTCGGCGCCGATGCGTTCGCTCACCAGGGCCAGAATGTACGTGCGAGCCCAGCTCAACAGCCAGGCCAGCAAGGCCGAGCCGAACAGGCCGCCCAGATACAGCGTGACCAGACTAACGTCAATCGGCGCTCCGTTCTGATATGGAATCAGCACATTGTCCATCAGCGGCATGGTCAGGTAAGGCGGCACCAAGGTCGCTGCGGTGGCGGCCAGGGTCAGGATGAATCCCAGCAGCAATTGGCCGTTGTAGGGCCGGGCAAAGCGCCACAGCCGAAACAGCGTCCAGGTCGACGGCGCAGTGGCGGCGTCCGGAGTACAGGTCGGGCATTCTTCCTGCCCAGGCTCCAGAATCGCGTTGCAGCTCGGGCACACGGCCTGTTCGGGTTCGGCCACCGGCTGGCCCGATACGGCAGCATGGCATTGCTGCTCGAACTGGACCATCAGACGCAACGCATCCGGGTTATGGCTTAGTGTATAGCGCCAGCAAGCCAGGCGGGCGCTGGCATCGTGCAGTTCGAGGCTGCCTACGCCGGCATGATCCTGATGCACCAGGGTCAGATCCGGTCGATACGACCACTGCTGCCAGATGGCATCATCACGGGTTTTGAAAAGCAGCCTGAAATTGCTGACAACCACGATACCCGGCACAAAGTGCAACTGCGCATCGAGATCAATCTCGCAATGCGCCAGCACAGTTTCATTTTTGACCAGTTGAGAATGTAAGTCGTGATGCCAGGCGGCAGGCATTTCATACTTTTTCGATAACAATATTGGCGAGACAGTTTTCATTAAAGCGGCAGGGGGCGTGCGGTAAGTGGGTTTATGAGCGTAAACTACGCTTGAAATTATCTTTTAACTTAGGTTTAATCGCTATTTTGCGCCAAGTATATCCAAAGGCATTGCAGTTGTTTGCTAGTATTTCACATCCGCACAAAATTTCCCTCCGCTAATCCAAACCAAATCTCGCCAGGCGCTCTAAAGTTACTTTGTGTATACATTTTTTGCTTTTCATCTAACCGCCTCACTATTCATATGAATAAAAAAACTATCGACATCATCAATGTGTTGTCTTTGCGCGGGCCGAACATCTGGACTTATCGCCCGGTCCTGGAAGCCTGGGTCGATATCAATGACCTGGAAGATGCACCCTCCAATACCATTCCCGGCTTTTACGAGCGCCTGACAGCATGGCTGCCGGGACTCATTGAGCATCGCTGCGGGATCGGCGAGCGCGGCGGCTTTTTGGAACGCCTGCGCGACGGCACCTGGCCGGCGCACATCATGGAACACGTGATGATCGAGTTGCAAAACCTGGCCGGCATGCAAAGCGGTTTCGGCAAAGCCCGCCAGACCCAGCAGCGCGGCGTCTACAAGATCGCAGTGCGCGCCAGACACGAGCAGGTCAGTCGGGCGGCGCTGGTAGCGGCACGCGATCTGGTCATGGCGGCAATCGAAGATCAACCGTTCGATGTTGCAGCGACCGTTGCAGAGCTGCATGCAATACGCGATTCAGTAGCTATGGGCCCCAGCACCGCCTGCATCGTCGATGCCGCAAACGAACGGCGCATCCCTTCGATACGACTCAGCGAAGGCAATCTGGTGCAACTGGGATATGGCGCCCGACAACGGCGCATCTGGACTGCAGAAACCGATGCCACCAGCGCAATTGCCGAAAGCATATCGCGCGACAAGGACTTGACCAAAAATCTGCTGCAATCCTGCGGCGTGCCGATTCCCGAAGGACGGATTGTCGAAAACTTCGAAGATGCGTGGGAAGCCGCGCAAGATATCGGCCTTCCGGTAGTGCTCAAGCCTTCGGACGGCAACCACGGCCGCGGCGTCTCCACCGACCTGAAAACGCGCAGCGATATCGAAGCGGCTTTCGAACTGGCAGCCCAGGAAGGCAGCGCAGTCATAGTCGAGCGCTTCGTGGCCGGCAACGAACACCGGCTGCTGGTTGTCGGCGGCCGGGTGGTGGCAGCCGCACGCGGCGAAACCGCATCGGTCATCGGCGATGGCAAAGCCAGCATCACGCAACTGATAGACGATCAAATCAATACCGACCCGCGCCGCGGCACCACCGAAGATCACCCGCTCAATCTGGTCTTGATCGATGAAGACCCTGCGGTACTGCTGGAGTTGTCGCGCCAGGGCTTTAGCCCTGATGCGGTGCCGCCGGCCGGCGCCACGGTACTGATCCAGCGCAATGGCAATGTCGCCTTTGACGTCACCGATCTGGTCCATCCGGAAGTGGCGGCTGCCGCCGCGCTGGCGGCGCGCATCATCGGACTAGATATCGCCGGGGTCGATCTGGTCGCTGCTGACATTTCCCGTCCGCTGGAAGAGCAAGGCGGCGCGATTGTCGAAGTCAACGCCGGCCCCGGATTGCTGATGCACCTGAAACCGGCCGATGGCCCGGCCCGTCCGATTGGGCAAGCGATCGTCGATCACCTGTTCCCGGCTACACAGAACAGCAACGGCTGCGGCCGGATTCCGATTGTTGGCGTGACCGGCAGCGCGGGCAAAACCATGGTGGCGCGCCTGATCGCCCGACTGCTACACCTGCACGGTGCGTATGTCGGGCTGGCCTGCAGCGACGGTTTGTATTTACGGGAAAAGCCCGTCGAATCAAGCGACTGCGCCGATTGGCAGGCGGCGCACCGGGTTCTGCTGAACCGGTCGGTAGAGGCCGCCGTTTTTGAAAATAGCTGGCGCACCATTCTGAGCGAGGGACTGGCTTATGACCGCTGCCAGGTCGGCGTCGTGACCAACATCGATCCCCAGGAGTGCTTGCCGGAACTGCATATCAATAACGCCGAACAAATGGTCAATGTTGCACGCACTCAGGTCGACCTGGTGCTGCCGGAAGGGGTGGCGGTACTCAATGCGGCCGATCCGCTGGTGGCCGAGATGGCGGCCTTGTGCGATGGCAGCGTGATTTTCTTTAGCACCTCCTGGGAAATCCCTGCCGTAGCCAAGCACCGCGCCAAGGGCGGGCGCTGCGTATTTGTGGACAATGGCCACGTCGTGCTGGCCACCGGCATGAACCAGACCGCCGTCCTCGATCTCGGCACCATATCCTTTCCGGACCCCGCCCAGCGGCCCTTGATTACACAAAACATTCAGGCCGCCGTGGCTGCGGCCTGGGCGCTGGGTATTGCCGACGATCTGATCCGCGCCGGCATTCAAACCTTCGATTTTGATAATAAGAACGTCGCACATTAAGACTATTCGCTGCATCAATGCACGTTCAGCGTGCTGAATGCACACAAGGAAATATTCATGGAAATATCACGTATTCGAGCATTGCGCGGCCCCAACCTCTGGAGCCGTCATACCTCGATCGAAGCGATCGTGTCTTGCCTCGACACAGAACGTTCAATTACCGACATCCCTGGCTTCGAAGCCAGACTGCGCGCACGCTTTCCTGAAATAAAATTTCTCGATCAGGTGCGCCACAAAGCCCCCTGCTCCATGGCGCACGCGCTGGAAGCCGCGGCGCTCGGCCTGCAGGCACAGGCCGGATGCCCGGTCACTTTCAGCCGCTCAGTGCAAACAATCGACCTAGGAACCTATCAGGTGGTAGTCGAGTACAGCGAAGAAGCAGTCGGCCGGCTTGCCTTCGAGTTGGCGCAAAATCTGTGCCGCGCCGCAGTGGCAGACACGCCGTTCGATCTGGCGCAAGCGCTGGCCAGCCTGCGCGAACTCGATGAAGACGTGCGGCTCGGGCCTAGCACCGGTGCCATTGTGCATGCGGCAGCCGTGCGTGGCATTCCGTACCGACGCCTGACCGAAGGCAGCATGGTGCAATTCGGCTGGGGCAGCCGGCAGCACCGCATTCAAGCCGCAGAAACCGGCCGCACCAGCGCCATTGGCGAAGCGATTGCGCAAGACAAGGAACTGACCAAAATATTGCTGCACGCAGCAGGGGTGCCGGTACCGCAAGGCCGATCGGTATCGAATCCGGAAGATGCCTGGAAAGCTGCCATTGAAATTGGCGGCCCGGTGGTGCTCAAGCCGCGTGACGGCAACCAAGGCAAAGGCGTCGCGGTCAACATCAAGACCCGCGAAGAAGTATTGGAGGCCTTCGCTGTAGCGTCGGCAATCAGCTCTGACGTGATCGTTGAACGCTATCTGCCCGGTCATGATTTCCGCTTGCTGGTGATCGGCAATCAACTCATCGCCGCAGCCCGCCGCGCCCCGCCGCAAGTCATCGGCGACGGCATTCACAGCATCGGCGAACTGATCGAAAACATCAACCTTGACCCGCTGCGCAGCGACGGCCACGCTACCTCCCTGACCAAAATCAGAGTCGACAGCATTACCCTGACAACCTTAGCCAAGCACGGCTACACGATCCAGAGCATTCCTCCCAAAGGCGAGCCGGTGGCGCTGCGCAACAATGCCAACCTCTCCACCGGCGGCACCGCGACCGACGTCACCAACAACGTGCATCCGGAGCTGGCAGCGTGCGCGGTGGAAGCAGCACAGATGATCGGACTCGACATTTGCGGCGTCGACGTGGTGTGCGAAACCGTGCGCAAGCCATTGCAAGAGCAAGGCGGCGGGATTGTCGAAGTCAATGCAGCACCCGGTTTGCGCATGCATCTGCACCCTTCATACGGCAAAGGCCGTCCGGTCGGCGAAGCGATCATTGCCACCATGTATCGCGAGGGCGACGATGGCCGTATCCCGGTAGTCGCCGTGGCTGGCACCAATGGCAAAACCACCACTGCGAGATTGATTGCGCACATCTTGAAAACCAACAAATACCGGGTTGGCCTGACCAGCACCGATGGTATTTATATCGAAGACAAGCGCATCGACAGCGGCGATTGCAGCGGTCCGCGCAGTGCGCGCAACGTATTGATGCACCCTGATGTGGACGCCGCGGTTTTCGAAACCGCACGCGGCGGAATCTTGCGCGAAGGGCTCGGGTTCGATCGCTGCAACGTCGCCGTGGTGACCAATATCGGTGTCGGCGACCACCTCGGCTTGAGCTTCATCAGTACCGTGGAAGACCTCGCTGTAGTCAAGCGGGTGATAGTCGAAAACGTGGCAGCCAACGGGGTAGCGGTGCTCAACGCAGCCGACCCGCTGGTGGCCGAGATGGCAATCGGCTGTCCCGGCTCGGTTACCTATTTCGCCATGAATCACCGCCATCCGGTGATTGCGACTCACCGCGCTCAAGGACTACGCGTGGTGTATCTGGAACAGGGCGCAATTGTCGCCGCACAAGGCCGGAACACGCATCGGATTGAGCTGGCACAGATCCCGCTGACCCGCAACGGCGCTATCGGCTTTCAGGTTGAAAACGCGATGGCGGCGATTGGCGCCGCATGGGGTTTGGGCCTCGGCTGGGAAACCATTCATGCCGGCTTGAATACCTTCATCAACGACGCCCACACGGCGCCGGGAAGATTCAACCTGTTCTCCTTTAACGATGCCACCATCATTGCCGACTACGGCCACAATCCGGATGCGATTGCGGCGCTGGTGGCCGCAATCGAGAACATGCCGGCGCAGCGCCGCTCGGTCGTCATCAGTGCTGCCGGCGACCGGCGCGACCACGACATTCGCCGCCAAACCGAGATCCTCGGAGACGCCTTCGACGCAGCCATCCTGTATGAAGACCAGTGCCAGCGCGGCCGTGCCGACGGCGAAGTCATGGCACTGCTGCGCGATGGCCTGAAACAAGCAAAGCGCACTAAGTCGGTAAAGGAAGTGCATGGCGAATTCCTGGCCATCGATACCGCACTGGCCAGCCTTGCAGCCGGCGACTTATGTCTGATTCTGATCGATCAGGTCGAAGAAGCACTGGCGTATATTGCGCAGCGCTGCGCATAAAACCGCCCCCGCGCGCCCGTTAATGTCATAAAATGCGCGCAGTCACGGGGGAGTAGCCGCCCGACAATCCAGTTGTTACAGAATCTGGATTGCCGGGGCTTGCGTCAACATGCTTGGCCTTTCGGCCATGGTGCAAGCGGTGCCAGGAGCCTGCCGGACTTGGGAGATCGGGAAATCAAACCGATTCCTCCCAAGTCCGGCAGGCTCCTGACGCTTGGCAAGACCTATGACTATGCTGCCCTGGACTGGCCGGGGAGCGGCATAGTCATTGGTTCTATATCCGGCCTGGGAGCATCAATTGGAAGCATTTCTCATCTCGACCGGGATCGTAGCCCTGGCCGAAGTCGGCGACAAAACACAAATTCTCGCCTTTATCCTCGCCGCAAAATACAAAAAACCGGTTCCCATCGTGCTCGGCATATTGGTAGCCACCCTTGCCAATCACGGCTTCGCCGGCGCGCTCGGAGCCTGGATTACCACGCTGATGGGGCCGCAAACCCTGCGCTGGGTGCTCGGCATCTCGTTTATCGGCATGGCAATCTGGACCCTGATTCCAGACAAATTTGATGAAGGCGATGCAAAATTCGCCCGCTTCGGCGTGTTCGGCACTACGCTAGTAGCCTTTTTTCTGGCAGAAATGGGCGACAAGACACAGGTCGCCACGATTGCGCTGGCGGCACAGTATCAGGCGCTGTTTACCGTCGTAGCCGGCACCACGCTGGGCATGATGATCGCCAACGTGCCGGCGGTTTTCCTGGGAAACCGGATTGCCGAAAAAATGCCGGTGCTCCTGGTGCACAGAATTGCAGCGGCAATCTTCGCCATTCTGGGCGCTGCCACTTTGTTTGGCGCAGGTGCGCGGCTGGGCTTTTAAGTCGGAGTGCACGTAGGGGCGGGTTCCAAACCCGCCCCTACCACCCGATAGTGCCGTAGGATAGGTGCAACCCATCTTGTAAGTGCGATATGTGATGGGTTGCACCCATCCTACTGCGCTCTTTAAAAAGAACCATGACTGAAAAAATATGGCATCAACAATCCACAAAAGCACAATTTCCGAATTTGACCTGATTGCTCGCTTCTTCACCCGTCCCAATCGGAGCCGTTCCCAAATTACCTTGGGAATCGGCGACGATTGCGCACTGCTGCGTCCGACGCCAGGCATGGAAATGGCGGTCTCAAGCGACATGCTGGTCGAGGGGCGGCACTTCTTGCCCGCTGCCGACCCGAAAAAACTCGGCCATAAATGCCTGGCCGTAAACCTGTCCGACCTGGCAGCAATGGGCGCTCGACCGCTCGGCTTTACGCTGGCGTTTTCCTTGCCGCAGTCCGATTGCGCGTGGCTGACCGGATTTGCCGACGGCTTGTTCGCGCTGGCCGATGCCCACGATTGCGCACTGATCGGCGGCGACACCACCCGCGGGCCGTTGAATATTTGCATCACCATCTTCGGCGAAATCCCGCCCGGGCAAGCGCTACGGCGCGACGCCGCGCAGGCAGGCGACGATATCTGGGTCTCCGGCACGCTGGGCGACGCGCGCCTGGCGCTGGCCGGCTTGCGGCAGGAAGTCGCGCTCGACCAAGCAAGCCAAGCCGCTGCCGCACTGCGACTGGATGCGCCGACCCCGCGTGTGGCGCTCGGATTGGCCTTGCGCGGCGTCGCCCATGCCGCCATCGATATCTCGGACGGTCTGAGCGGCGACCTCGGACATATCTTGCAGCGCTCCGGTTGTGGCGCGCGGATCAACCTCGATGCACTGCCGCTGGGCCCGGTACTAACGCGACAGCCGCAAGCGCTACAGCGCCAATTTGCACTAGCCGGCGGCGACGATTACGAACTCTGCTTCACCGCCGCCACCGCGCAACGGGCCGCAGTTCTGGCTGCGGCGCACGCTGCCGGCACCGCCGTCACGCGCATCGGCAGCATCGAGCCGGCCACCGGCCTGCGTTTGGTTGACGCCAGCGGCGCGACGCTCGACCTGCAGTACTCTTCCTTCGACCACTTCACGTCCCCATGAATACACCTGAACCCAGCCGTAGCGCCCACCCGATCAAAGCCACTGCCCGCTTCATGCTGGCCCATCCGGCGCATCTGATCGCCCAGGGCTTCGGCAGCGGCTTGTCGCCGATCATGCCAGGCACCTCTGGCACGTTGTACGCTTGGCTGTCGTTTGCAGTTTTGAGCTTGCGCTGGCCGGAACTCTTCACCCCGGCCAACTGGGCCATCATCATAGTGCTCGGCTTCGCGCTCGGGGTCTGGGTCTGCGCCATCACCGGCCGCAATCTGGGTGCGCCTGACCACGGCAGCATGGTATGGGATGAAATCATCGCGTTCTGGCTGGTGCTGCTCTTCATTACACCGGCCGATCTCGCGACCCAATTCTGGGCCTTTGTCTGGTTCCGTTTTTTTGATATGGTTAAGCCGCCACCAATTCGCTATTTCGACCAACACCTCAAGGGAGGCTTTGGCGTAATGTGGGACGACATCATGGCAGCGTTTTACACCTTGCTGGTGTTCGCGTTGTGGCGCGCAATATAAAGATTTAGGACTAAGTTTAGATTTACAACAGTGACAAACCAGAGGGGACTGAAATGGAAGACATCATCAAATTAGCCGCAGAAGTCGGCCAAGCACTGCAACAAAAAGACTTGCTGCTAGCCACCGCAGAATCCTGCACCGGCGGCGGGGTGGCGCAAGCGATCACTGAAATTGCCGGTTCCTCGGAATGGTTCGACTGCGGCTACATCCCCTATTCAAACGACTCGAAGACTGAAATGCTGGGTGTATCGGCAGTGCTGATTGCGCAACACGGCGCGGTCAGCGAAGAAATCGCCGCTGCAATGGCGCAAGGCGCACTGGCCAACAGCAATGCGCACATCGCCATCGCCACCACAGGAATTGCCGGCCCCACCGGCGCAGTGCCGGGCAAGCCAGTCGGCACCGTCTGCTTCAGCTGGGCCATGGGCGGGCGGATCACAACCGAACGCAAAGTGTTCGTCGGCGACCGGCACGCGGTGCGTGAACAGACCGTGGTACATAGCTTGAACGGGATATTGCGCTTCCTGAAAACGCCTGCTGCATCCTAAAAACGGCAATTTTCCGATTCCATCTCAACCTCACCCTATTGCAGGGCATGAACCAACTGGCACGCCACATGCTCACCCGCATACGTGCCTGGTTCTGGCAACCGGTCCGGTTACGAGTATGCCAAACCATTCCCAGCAACGGATTTGCATGGCTTTGACCACTTCAATTAGCACCTTTTTGAGCCGCGACAACAAAGTAATCACTAAATTTAATTAAACTAAATTGCGCAATATCGCGCGACTTATGCAACTTATATTTGAGGAAAAACAATATGAATAAGCTTATTGCAGTGCTGAGCATATCCTTGGGTGTACTGGCAGGATGCGCGCAACCTGGACCCGACAAGATGCATAAAGACCGCATGATGGATAAGCAGGACATGAAGATGCAGCACGACATGATGATGAAGGACTGCAAAATGGAGAAAGATGAAATGATGATGAAAGAGTGCATGATGAAGAATGATGAAATGATGAAAAAACCATAATATTTGTCGCTGCTTATACGATAGAGGTAAACCAGCTTCTGATACCTCTACGGTGCGACTTAGCATAAACCCAGCCACACGGGACACTGAGTGTCCCGGTGTTTTCTGTTGTGGCTGCCTGCTTATTCTACTTATCCTGCTTTCATGCTGTTTTCAGCATAATCCCAATACAACCAGCAATTCCGTCCCGGAGATATTGCCCAGCCAGCCGCCATGAATGAAGTCCGCGTCATGCTGGCTATCAAGCTGTCTCAATATCTATCGCATCTTTTTTACTTGCCCGCTGCATCGCCCAGCTTGATCACTGCGTCGAACAGGGCGTCGATATCGCGCTTCTCGGTGCGATGGTTGACGATCGCCACCCGTATCGCCAGGCAGCCGTTGACCGTGGTGGCGGATGGCGCGGCGATGCCGGATTCGTGCAGATCGGCTATCAGTTCGGCATTGACGCGATCACACTCGGTGCTGCGATAGCGAAAACAAACGATATTGAGCGAGGCCGGTGACAGCAGTTCCAGCTTCGGTTCGGCCTCGATTTTTTGCTGCAGGTATTGCGCCAGTGCACAGGTGCCGGCAATCACCTGGCCGAGCTTTTCAGTGCCGTAGACTTTAATCGTAAACCAGGTTTTCAAGGCCCGGAAACCGCGCGACAGGTCGGGGCCGAAATCGCAAGGCCAGGGCGAACTAGCCGCCAGGCCGCGGGTCTCGCGCCGCAGATAGGCCGCCGGCGAAGCAAAAACGTCGTGATGCAAGCTGCCGTCCCGCACCAGAAAAAAGCCCGCGTCGTAAGGCACCTGCATCCATTTGTGGAAATCGAAGGCGATGCTATCAGCGCGCTCGATGCCTTTCAGACGCGGGGCGATCTCGGTCGACAACATCCCCAGCGCCCCGTAAGCGCCATCGATATGAAACCACAGCCGTTCGCTGGCCGCGATGTCGGCCAGCGCGGTCAAGTCATCAATCGCGCCGTGGTTGACGGTACCGGCCGAGCCGGCAATGAAAAATGGCGTGAAACCCTGCTCTCGATCGGCAGCAATCGCGCGCTGCAGCGCCGCCAGATCCATCTGATGTTGCGCATTCATTGGAATCACCCGCAACGCGTCAAAACCCAGCCCCGACAAATCGACCGCTTGTGCAATGCATCCGTGCGCACCGGCCGAAGTGTAGGCGGTCAGCCGGCGGCCGTCAGCGGCCAGCCCTTGCTGCCGCACTTCCAGCCCGAGCGCCGCAGTGCGCGCCACCAGCACGCTCATCAGGTTCGCCATCGAACTGCCAGTGACGAACAAGCCAGTGGCCGTATCCGGAAAGCCGAACAGTTCGCGCACCCAGCGCAGCACTTGCCGTTCCACTTCCAGCGGCATCTGATCGCGCGCGCCGAGATTGGCATTCAAACCAGCCGCCAGCATCTCAGCCAGCATGCCGACCGGATTGCCGCCGCCCTGCACCCAACCCATGAAGCCGGGATGCGTATTCCCGGCTGCATACGGCAGAATGTCCTGCATGAAGCTGTCATGCACCGTCGCCAGATCAGTCGGCGCGGCCGGCAAGGGTTCGGTGAAGATGTCACGCTTGTGCTGCGGAATCGGTTGCCAGACTGGACGCTGGCGCAGGTTTGCCATGTAATCGATGATGTCGTCCAGCATCAGGTGACCTTGCGCACGCAGCGCTTGCCAGTCATCCGGGTCGAGGGAATGGGAGTCTTTCGAAATCATTTTTTGCTTATTTCTCTTGAAGTGCGAAATTGGCTTATTTGCCGTTCTATTCAGTCCGCTATGGATTGCCCCCTCTCCCGCTTGCGGGAGAGGGCCGGGGAGAGGGAGCGCGCAATGGCCAAGGTGGTCAAAACAAGGCTCAACCTTAATTGCATTGCCACATAATGCTGCCGGAATGCTTGCTAAGGCCCTCTCCCTAACCCTCTCCCGCAAGGGGGAGGGGGATCAAACTGTCCTCGCTTAGCGAGTCTGAATAGTTACTATTTGCCGAACCTATCTGCGGCAGCGATTAATCGCATCCCGCGTCGCCAGTGCAACCGTCCGTGCGGCAGCGGCAAAATCTTCGCCCTGCCCCGCATATAAGATCGCGCGGGATGAATTGATCATCATCCCGCAGCCATCGGTGGTCTTGCCGGCCGCCACGGTGGCGGCAACGTCGCCGCCCTGAGCGCCGATGCCGGGCACCAGCAGCGGCATCTCGCCCACAATCGCACGCACTTGCGCCAGTTCGTTGGGAAAGGTGGCGCCGACCACCAGCGCGCACTGGCCGTTGGTGTTCCATTTCTCGGCCACCAGTTGCGCCACATGCTGGTACACCGGACGGCCGTTGGCGTTCAGGAATTGCAGGTCGGAGCCGCCCGGGTTCGAGGTGCGGCACAGCACGATGGTGCCGCGATCCTGCCATTCCAGATACGGGGCGACCGAATCGGAGCCCATGTATGGGTTCACCGTCACCGCATCGGCACCGTAGCGCTCGAACGCTTCGCGCGCATATTGTGTGGCGGTGGCGCCGATATCGCCGCGCTTGGCGTCCAGAATCACTGGCAGTTGTGGATAATTGACGCGCATGTAACTGCATAGCGCTTCCAGCTGATCTTCGGCCCGCATCGCAGCAAAATAGGCGATTTGCGGCTTGAACGCACACGCGGTATCGGCAGTCGCATCGATAATCGCCTTGCAGAAAGTGAAGATCGCGTCCGGTTGCCCTTGCAGATGGGGCGGGAATTTGCTGATGTCGGGGTCCAGTCCGACGCACAACAGAGAATCGTGCGCGGCCCAGGCGGCGGATAACTTTTCGATGAATGTCATGACATATCTTGAATGAGGCAAACCCGTGCATTGTAACTCCACCGATCATGCTGTTTAACATGGAAGTCGCGTAGCGACTCACTACGCGCCCCTCTCCCGCGAGCGGGAGAGGGGTTGGGGGAGAGGGCGGCCATGGCATTTTCTCCATGGCCGTGGGCGGCAGGCAATTGAAATCCCGGCGCAGCCCCCAAAATAACGCTTTGAGCGGTAACATGGTGCTTGCTGCATTGCCTATCAAATATCTTCGAAAGAACCAGAATGAACAAATGGCTGAAACTGATTGCAATCGCGGTACTGAGCGTCACCCTGTCGGCCTGCGGCTATAACGATTTCCAGGCCAAGGACGAGGGCATCAAAGGGGCTTGGGGCGAAGTGGTCAACCAATACCAGCGCCGCGCCGATCTGATTCCGAACCTGGTCAATACGGTCAAGGGTTATGCCTCGCACGAGAGTGCGACGCTGGAAGCAGTGATCAAGGCACGCTCTGCCGCCACCAGTTTCCAGATCACGCCGGAAGTATTGAACAATCCGGAAGCCTTCAACAAGTTCCAGCAAGTACAGGGCGAATTGTCCGGCGCGCTGTCGCGCCTGATGGCGGTGTCGGAGAATTATCCGAACCTGAAAGCCGACACCAGCTTCCGCGACTTGCAATCGCAACTGGAAGGCACCGAAAACCGAATCACGGTGGCGCGTCAGCGTTACATTGTTGCAGTGCAAGAATACAACGTGCTGGCACGCAGCTTCCCGACCAATCTGACCGCGATGGTCTTCAGCTACAAGGTCAAGCCCTCGTTTACGGTTGAGAATGAAAAAGCAATCTCGAACGCACCCACAGTGAATTTCGGCAAATAATTTTCATACACAAGCATGCACACCTTCCGTATTCTGCTCGCCTGCACCCTGGCGCTATGGCTGTCGATGACTGGCGCGCAAGCGCAGGTACAAGGTCTTGTAGCGGTGCCGCCGCTGTCGGCCCACGTGATCGATCAGGCCGGCATGCTGGACCCCAAGCAGCGCAGCAATCTGGACCAGGTGCTGAAGGAATATGAAACCCGCAGCGGCAGCCAGATTGCGATTTTACTGGTCAATAGCACCGCGCCGGAAGCCATCGAGCAATACAGCATCCGGGTCGCGGACGCCTGGAAGCTGGGGCGCAAAGGCGTCGATGACGGCGTCATCCTGGTGGTCGCAAAAGACAACGATAAAGCCTTGCGCCGCTTGCGCATCGAGGCCGGGCGCGGAATTCAGGGCACCGTCACCGATGCCCAATCGAAACGCATCCTGCAAGACGTGATCGCGCCGTATTTCCGTCAGAACGATTATCACGGCGGGCTGGCGGCCGCCATCACCGCACTGACCACACTGATGGATCAGGAGCATCTGCCAGCGCCCAGCGGCAAGAGTAAACAACAGGCGACGGACGATGGGCTCTCAGGCTGGCTGCCGATCCTGTTTCTGCTATTCATGTTCATCGCCATCATCTATCAGCGCTCGCGCAGTTCCTTCAAATACGGAGCCAAGGGCCGCAACGCCGGCGTGATTCTGGGCAGCGCCGGACTGGGCGGCTTACTAGGCGGCGAATTCGGCAGACATTCCGGTGGCTCATCCCGTGGTGGTGGTTTTGGTGGCGGTGGCGGTGGCGGCGGTGGTTTTGGTGGTGGCGGTGGTGGTTTTGATGGCGGTGGCGCGTCGGGAGATTGGTAATGATGGATTTATTTTCACGCCTGAAACGGCATCTGCTGACGACTTCCGGCACCGGCCGCCGCGCTTTTCCACCCGCCACCCTGAAAGCGATTGAAGCCACCATCGCCGCAGGCGAAGTGCTGCACCGGGCCGAAGTTTGCCTGATCATCGAGTCATCGCTGACCCTAACCGAAGTGCTGCAGCAGGTTTCGGCCCGCGACCGCGCGCGCGAATTGTTCGCACTGCATCGCATCTGGGATACCGAAGAGAATTGCGGGGTACTGGTTTACGTCAATCTGGCCGACCGCAAGGTCGAAATCGTGACCGACCGGGGCGTAGGCCGACAGGTTGACAGCAGCGACTGGCAAGCAATTTGTCACGCCATGACGCACGGCTTTGCCCGCGGCGAGTTTCACCATAGCGTCGTTACGGCGCTGCAAAAAATCAATGCACTGTTGCAGAAGCATTACCCGGCACAGGGCGCGAGCAGCAATCAACTCGACAACCGGCCAGTGCTGCTGTGATGCAATGCTCTGCGTGAGCAATATACTCCAATAGGTGACATC
Source organism: Gelidimonas diazotrophica (assembly GCF_055694025.1). Classification (NCBI taxonomy): domain Bacteria; kingdom Pseudomonadati; phylum Pseudomonadota; class Betaproteobacteria; order Burkholderiales; family Oxalobacteraceae; genus Gelidimonas; species Gelidimonas diazotrophica. Next base: position 799,188 of record NZ_CM146349.1, on the reverse strand, counting down.
GTTTTACGCATTATGTATATGCGGAAAACTGACATACTCCCGTATAATTATTAAAATGTAATTATTTTGTCTGCTATGAGAAACTTCCAAATCGAAGCAAATTTTTGTAGGAGCGCACCCGGGCGCGAAAGCAGTCGCCAGACTGCCGCCGTCTGTCGCGGCCAAGTCCGCTCCTACAGGAACCACACCACTTCGCTCTTGATTGGCATGCCTGCTTAACAGTTACTTATCCCCACTGATAAATCCACTGCAGCAGCGCATCTTGCGCCGCACGTCCCGATGCGGCGTTGCGATCGTTAATCAGGCACACCACCACATAGCGCCGGCCGGACGCGGCCAGTACAAAGCCGGCAATCGAACGCACCTGGTCCAGCGAACCGGTCTTGATATGGGCATGACCGGCGATATCGTCATCCCGCAGCCGCTTGCGCATCGTGCCATCCAGCCCCACCAGCGGCAGCGACCCGATGAATTCCGGCATGGTCGGCGCATGGAATGCCGCCACCAGCATGCGCCCCAGAGTGCCGGGTGAAATACGCTCGGTGCGCGACAAACCGGAACCGTTTTCGATCACCAGTTCCGGCGCATCGATACCCTTGCCCGCCAGCCAGAACTTGACCGCATCGGCGCCGCGCCGGGTGCTGGCCGGCAGCAGCGGGATTGCGGGTGACAGGCTCAGAAAGACCTGACGCGCCATCACATTGTTGCTGTATTTGTTGATATCGCGAATGATTTCCGGCAGCGCCTGGGATGACCATTCGGCAATCAGGCTGGCGTCGTTCGGCAGGTGGCCGTCGATGACAGCGCCATTGAAAGTCCCGCCCAGATCCAGCCACATCTGGCGAAACATCTTGCCGAAAAACTCCACATGGCTGATTCGGTAAGGGTTCATATACCAAGTCTTGTCGCCGCATGCGACCGGAAACGCGCCGTTAAAAACGAGGCCGTCGGCGGTAAATTCAGCACCCAGCTTATCCTGCCAATTACCGCAATCGCCGTTTGAGAGCAGCGGCGCGGCAACCTTGAAGCCGGCAAACGGCAAATCCACCGAGACCTGCACGGCAGCACCAGCCGCATCCGGCAAGAAGCGCACGCCTATCGTCTTGTAGTTCAGCAGCAAGGCGTCCGGCCCGACGTTGTAAGGCTTGCCGGGCTCGTCATCGAAGGCGGCCGCATCGTGCGGGTTGTCCTCGAACGCGCTGCGGTCGAGCACCAGATTGCCGCTGATTTCACGGATTCCCTGGGCCCGAATCCGGCGCAGGAACAGCCAGAAATTTTCCAGCACCAGTTTCGGATCGCCGCTGCCCTGGATGATCAAATCGCCTTGCAGCACATCGCCGCGCTGCGGCCCGGCGCCATAAGCCCGGGTTTTCCAGGCGTAAGTGGGACCCAGCAGTTCCAGCGCCGCATCGGTAGTCACCAGCTTCATCACCGATGCCGGATTGAACGCGGCCGCTGCATTGACCTCCAGCAGCGCCGCGCCAGCCGACACCTCCTGTACATAAATCCCGACCCCGGCCATGGAAATACCGGCACGCTGCAGAGCGTCATCCACTGTGGGCGGCAGCGTCTGAGCCCAGCCAGCCGCTGCCCATACCAGCAAGCAACTCCCGGCGGCCAATCTGGCAAATTTGTTAATGATAAATAAGGGCATCGTATTCCTGTTGGTAATTTAAGGCGCACGCGGTCGTTGCACTTGTTCGCCAATCTCTGTTGCACGAGCACGCGGATGGACCCTGCAGACAAATTTTACTATGCGCGCTAGCGTACAGAATCAGCCGGGCAGTTCGCGTAGCATCATCAACAATCGCAACGCATCGACAGGATATGCGCCGGGGTTATCGGTGCGTGTCGGCTGCGGATGCGACCTTGCAGTAGCGATGGTCTGATCTGCCGGCACTGAACCTTGTCGTCGGAAACTGATCGAATCCGGGTGGCTGCTCACAATAACGTGCGTAGTTCTCGTTTGCCAAATAAAGGAAATCATCATGAAATACTCAAAACTGTTTGTTGCAATATTGGCTGCTCTGGCGCTGGGTGGATGTATTTCGCTTCCTGCAGGTCCGGCCGGACCGCAAGGAGAGCCTGGATACACAGGGGCAACCGGTGACACCGGCGCGACTGGATATACCGGTGCAACCGGCAGGGCTGGCGGCGCCGGCGCCACCGGGGAAACTGGCGCCACCGGATACACTGGTGCGACTGGGGAAACCGGCGCGACTGGATACACCGGTGCAACTGGGGATACCGGCGCGACTGGATACACCGGTGCAACCGGAGGCACCGGCGCCACCGGCAGGACTGGCGCAAGAGGAAACCCGGGCACAAGAACCACAAACGGCGAAACCATCGTGATTGTGCCGCCACCGCGCTAAGGAATCCCGGGCGAACCCTGGCTTGGTAGTTGCGGGTTCGCCAAGGAAGTGACGTGCTCCGGGCGTCGGGAGGGCTACGATCCGGATGAAAAAAGTTTGTGCAAAGTCGACTGTGCGCAGCCTCGTTCGTCGTAGAGTTAAAGCGCGTATTCACCAACCGGCCGGGTCCGTCCGCAAGCCCGGCTGTTAACCCAACCCGAAAGGATTCCTATGCAAGTCCAACCCTATCTGTTCTTTGATGGCCGTTGCGAAGAGGCCATCGAGTTCTACCGCAGCGCGCTCGGCGCCGAAGTGATGATGCTGATGCGCTTCCAGGACAGCCCGGAGCCGCATGAGCCTGGGATGTGTCCGCCCGGTTCGGAGAACAAGGTGATGCATGCGAGCTTGCGCATCGGCGATACAACGGTGATGGCTTCAGATGGCCGCTGCCTGGGGCAGCCGAACTTCCAGGGCTTTGCGCTCTCGCTCACAGTGCCTGACGATGCCGAGGCCGAAAGGCGGTTCGCGGCTCTGGCCGATGGCGGGCAGGTGCAGATGCCATTGGCCAAGACTTTCTATTCCTCGCGCTTCGGCATGGTTGCCGACCGTTTCGGCGTCAGCTGGATGGTCATCGTCGCGCCCTGAGCCGGTCCGGAAGCCCTGCCCCCAACGCTCCAACGCCAACCAGAAGGAGTTACCGCAATGCTATTCATGATGCTGATGATCCCCAAAGGGTATGAAAATGCAGCGCCGGGCACCATGCCGGACCCCAAGGCGGTTGAAGCGATGATGCAGTACAACGAATCCCTGCAGAAGGCCGGCGTGCTGCTCGCGCTCGCTGGCCTGCACCCACCCTCGATGGGCGCGCGCGTCACGTTTTCCGGGGGTAAGCCGATGGTGGCCGACAGCCCCTTCTCTGAGGCGAAGGAGACGCTCGGCGGCTACTGGATGATTCAGGTGAAGTCGAAGCGAGAGGCGCTCGAATGGGCCTCCCGCTGCCCCGCTTCGGACAATGAAATCATCGAGGTGCGCCAGGTGATGGGGTTCTCGGACTTCCCTGCTGACGCCGGCGAACCACCGGCATCTTTTGGCAGCGTCAATTGATCAGGAAAACTGCGTGAAATCCGGTTTGCGTTTCTCCAAAAATGCGCTGATAGCTTCTTTCGCTTCCGCCGCAGACAGCATTGCGCGGAAATGTTGCCCCTCTTCCGCGATTTTGGCTTCAATCGCTGCCCGCTGACTGCTCTTCATCAAACGCTTGGTGGTGCGAATCGAAGAAGCTGGCAAAGCCACCAATTTAGCGGTCTGCTGGCGCGCAAACTCCAGCAGTTGATCGGCTGGCAAAACCCGGTTCACCAAACCCATGTCGAAAGCTTCCTGGGCGAAAAATGCTTCACCCAACAGCAACTTCTCCGCTGCGCGCTGATAACCGACAATCTGCGGAAACAGCAGGCTCGACGCAGCTTCCGGGCACAGGCCGAGTTGCGCGAACGGCATCGAGAAGCGGGCATTATCGGCCGCATACACCAGGTCGCAATGCATCAGCATGGTGGTGCCGATGCCGACCGCTGCGCCGGATACCGCGGCCACAATCGGTTTGCTGGCATGACTGATCTGCTGCAGGAACTGGAATACCGGGCTGGTTTCAGTGCTGGGCGGATTTCCCATGAAATCTGCCAGGTCGTTGCCGGCGGTAAAAATTTCCGGCTTGCCGACGAACAGGATGGCACGTACCGCGCCGTCTGTTTCTGCCTCCCGCAAGGCATCGGCCATGCTTTGATACATCGCGGCGGTGATCGCATTTTTCTTGTCTGGACGATTGAATTCTATCGTCAGGATGCCTGCGTTCTTGCTAGTCAAAATATCCATTGTCTCTCCCAAAAATGTATTTATTCAGCCCGTCATGGACGCTCTTTCCCCTTGTAGGGGCGGGTTCCAAACCCGCCCTTGATGGATGAACAAAGGGCGGGTTTGGAACCCGCCCCTACGTCACCATCCAGGCCAGCAATTACATGCGTTCGAAAATCCCTGCCGCACCCATGCCGGTACCGACGCACATGGTCACCATACCGTATTTCAGGTTGTTGCGGCGCAATGCGTGGATGGTGGTGGCGGAGCGGATCGCGCCGGTTGCACCCAGCGGATGGCCCAGCGCAATCGCGCCGCCCATCGGGTTGACTTTGGAGGGATCGAGGCCGAGGTCCTGAATCACTGCCAGCGATTGCGCAGCAAACGCTTCATTCAGCTCGAACCAGTCGATCTGGTCTTGCGTGATGCCGGCGGCCTTGCAGGCGGCAGGAATCGCAAACTTCGGACCTATTCCCATGATTTCCGGCGGCACACCTCTGACTGCAAACGAGGCGAAACGTGCCAGCGGGGTCAGGTTGAACTGCTTCAGGATTTTCTCGCTGACCAGGATCAGCGCACCGGCGCCATCCGACATTTGCGAGCTGTTGGCCGCAGTCACCGTGCCCCTGGGATTGAACACCGGCTTGAGCCGGCCCAGCGATTCCAGCGTCGAGTCGGCGCGTGCGCCCTCATCCTGGCTGACGGTACGGGTCTTGATGTCGATTTGGCCGCTGGCCAGGTTCGGTACCCGTTCGATGATGTCGACCGAAGTCATTTCATCGTTGAAGTAACCGGCCTGCTGGGCGGCAATCGCCTTGCGGTGCGAATCGACTGCGAACTGATCTTGCGCTTCACGCGAGATTTTCCATTGCTGCGCGACTTTTTCGGCAGTCAGGCCCATGCCGTAGGCCATGCCGATATTTTCATCCTTGAAGAGATTCATGTTCATCGACGGATGGTGGCCCATCATCGGCACCATCGACATCGATTCGGCACCGGCGGCAATCATCACATCGGACTCACCGACCCGGATGCGGTCTGCCGCCATCGCAATCGTGGTGATGCTGGAGGCGCAGAAACGGTTGACGGTGACGCCGCCGATGGTATTGGGCAATCCGGCCAGCAATATCGCCATGCGCGCCATGTTGCCGCCCTGCTCCGCTTCCGGAAAAGAACAGCCGACGATCGCGTCTTCGATCAGCGCCGGGTCGAGGTTCGGCACCTGCAGCAGCACGCTTTGCAGCACGCGCACCAGCAGGTCGTCCGGACGGGTGTTTTTGAACATGCCGCGCGGCGCCTTGCCGATCGGGGCACGGGTTGCAGCAACGATGTAGGCTTCTTGAAGTTGTTTGGTCATTGTGGTGCTCCTTGTTTTAACTCCCTGCGCTTCAGGCGCAGGGAGCAAAATCGGTCACTCCTGATTGAATCGGAGTGATGATATTAGTTATTAATTATTAGTTGCGAACCGGTTTGCCGGTCTGCATCATGCCCATGATCCGTTCTTGCGTTTTGGGATGATTCAGCAGTTCCATGAAGGCTTTGCGTTCCAGATCGAGCAGCCATTGCTCATTCACGATGCTGCCCTGTTCGACTTCACCGCCGGAGACGATTTCGGCGATCATCGCGCCCAACTTGTAGTCATGGGCCGAGATGAAGCCGCCGTCGCGCATATTGACCAGTTGCGCCATGATGGTTGCCATGCCATAGCGGCCAGCCACCGGCACTTGCACCGGCAGCGGAGCGCGATAACCGGCGTCGAACATCGCGCGCGCTTCGACTTTGGCTACATGCAGCAACTCATAAGTGTTGAATACGATCACGTCGTCAGCCGACAGGTAACCCATTTTCTGCGCTTCCAATGCCGATTTCGACACATTCGCCGTGGCGGCATTGGTGAAAGAGACTTTCAGAAATTGCAGCAAGTCGTTGCCTTTGGCGCTGGCCGCGGCGCGCACGGCAGCTTCTTTCAAGCCGCCGCCGGCAGGGATCAGGCCGACGCCGACTTCCACCAGGCCAATGTAGGACTCAATCGAGGCCACCCGCTTGGCCGCGTGCAGCATAATTTCGCAACCGCCGCCCAGCGCCAGGCCGGCGACTGCGGCAACTACCGGCACATTTGCATATTTCAGCGCCTGATGGACGTTTTGCAGCTTGAAGACTTCCGGCTCGATCGCTTTGACGCCACCGGACATGAACAGCGGCAGCATCGATTGCAAATCGGCGCCAGCGGAGAAAGCGCCGCCTTCGGCTGCATCGGCCTGCCAGATCACCAGACCCTTGAAATTCTTTTCAGCTTCCGCCAGCGCCATTTTCATGCCGTTGACCACGCCGTCGCCAATCACGTGCATCTTGGTCTTGAACGACAGGATCAGCACATCGTCGTTCTGATGCCAGATCCGTACCGAATCGTCTTCATGCACGGTTACGCCGGCAGTGCGGCCATCGGCCGCGCCGTCGCCAAAGACCGGCGCGCGGAATATCTGGCGCGCATAAACCGGCAAAGTGGAACGCGGTACATAACTGTTGCTGATGACAGAATACGAACCGTCAGCGCTATGCACCCCCGAATTATCAGCAACCTGGCCGTCGAACACCCAGGCCGGCAGCGGCGCATTGCACAGCGCTTGGCCGGCGTCGATGTCTTGCTTGACCCAGCTGGCAACTTGCTGCCAGCCGGATGCTTGCCAGGTTTCAAACGGGCCGACGTTCCAGCCGAAACCCCAGCGCATCGCGAAATCGATATCGCGTGCATTGTCGGCCACGGTATCCAGATGGATCGCGATGTAATGGAACACATCGCGGAAAATCGCCCACAGGAATTGCGCTTGCGGGTTGCTCGATTCGCGCAGCGCTTGCATGCGCTTGACCGGATCTTTTTCTTTCAGGATGCGGGCCACGATATCGGCCGCCTTGGCGCCGCCGGCAACATAGCTGCCCGTGGCAAAATCCAGACGCTGGATTTCCTTGCCGACTTTCTTGTAGAAACCGGCGCCGCTCTTCTGACCGAGTGCGCCGGCAGCCACCAGCGTCGCCAGCACATCCGGCGTCTTGTAGATCGCAAAGAACGGGTCATCGGCCAGATTGTCCTGCATGGTCTTGATGACGTGACCCATGGTGTCGAGCCCGACCACGTCGGCAGTGCGGAACGTGCCGGAAGAGGCGCGACCCAGTTTCTTGCCGGTCAGGTCATCAACCACGTCTACCGTCAAGCCGAATTTTTCCGCCTCAAACATGGTTGCCATCATGCCGAATACGCCCACGCGGTTGGCGATGAAGTTCGGCGTATCCTTGGCGCGCACCACGCCTTTGCCCAGCGTAGTGGTCAGGAAGCCTTCGAGCTGGTCGATGATTTCGGGACGGGTCGCAACGGTCGGGATCAGTTCCACCAGATGCATATAGCGCGGCGGATTGAAGAAATGCACGCCGCAGAAGCGTTCTTTCAGTTCCGCACTGAAGCCTTCGGACAATCCGGTGATCGACAGGCCGGACGTGTTGGAAGCGAAAATCGCGTTCGGCGCGATGAATGGGGCGACCTTCTGATACAGGTCGTGCTTCCAGTCCATCCGTTCGGCAATCGCTTCGATGATCAGGTCGCAGCCCTTGAGCAGCTCCAGGTTGTCTTCGTAATTGGCGACTTCGATGTAAGCGGCGTCATCCTTGTTGCCGAACGGCGCCGGGTTGAGTTTTTTCAGGTTCTCGATGGCGCGCAGGACGATGCCGTTTTTCGGCCCCTCCTTGGCAGGCAGATCGAACAATACGACCTGTACTTTGGCATTGATGCAATGGGCGGCGATTTGCGCCCCCATGACGCCGGCACCGAGTACCGCAACTTTTTTGACGATGAAATTTGACATCATTTAATCCTTTGTGGGGTGGGTGCGCGATGCGCACCATTCAACAATTCGGTTCCGACAGGTTGTGGTGCGCATCGCGCACCCTACGAATTGCAATACATTACTATGGAGTATGCAATAAATACATGCAATTACCGCATACATTCATTACGACTTTAAAAATACACTAGCCTGTATATTTTCAGAACAAATCTGCGTCGAGCGCCATCAGACTGGACGAACCGGAGCGCACCTGACGGATCAGCATCGCGGTTTCCGGCAGCAGGCGGGCGAAATAGAAGCGCGCGGTGGCCAGTTTGGCAGTGTAGAAAGTATCGCCGGAGTCCTGTTTTTCCAGTGCGACCTTGGCCATTTGCGCAAAGAAATACGCATACACCAGGTGCCCGACCACGCGCAGATACGGTACCGCGGCAGCCCCGACCTCGTCTGGATTCTGCAGCGCCTTCATGCCGATTTCCATCGTCAGCTTGGTCACTTTGGCGCCGATATCGGCCAGCGGAGTGATGAATTCGGACAGCGCTTCGTTGGTGCCGTTTGCTTCCACGAAGGCTTGAATCTGCGCGCCGAATTTGCGCAATTTGGCGCCGTTGTCCATCAGGATCTTGCGGCCCAGCAAATCCAGCGACTGGATCGTGTTGGTGCCTTCGTAAATCATGTTGATGCGGGCGTCGCGCACATACTGCTCCATGCCCCACTCGGCGATGAAACCGTGGCCGCCGTACACCTGCATGCACTCGGAAGTCGCGATCCAGGCGTTGTCGGTGATGAAGGCTTTCACGACTGGCGTCAGCAACGCGACCTGATCGGCGGCTTCCTTGCGCACATCTGCATCCGGATGATTCAGTTCGCGGTCGATCTGCAGCGCGACGTACGAGCAGAAAGCGCGGCCACCTTCCGCATAGGCTTTGGCGGTCAGCAGCATGCGCCGCACGTCGGCATGCACGATGATCGGGTCGGCTGGCTTGTCCGGTGCTTTCACGCCTGACAGGCTGCGCATCTGGATTCGGTCTTTGGCGTATACCACGGCATTCTGGTAAGCCACTTCGGTCAGGCCCAGGCCTTGCATGCCCACGCCCAGACGCGCCGCATTCATGAACACGAACATCGCATTCAAGCCTTTGTGCGGTTCGCCGATCAGCCAACCGGTGGCGCCGTCCAGGTTCATCTGACAAGTCGAGTTGCCGTGGATACCCATTTTTTCTTCGATCGCACCGCAGGTAATCGGGTTGCGCGCGCCCAGCGTGCCGTCGGCGTTCGGCAGGAACTTCGGTACCAGGAACAGCGAAATGCCTTTCGAGCCTTCCGGTGCGCCTGGCAGACGTGCCAGCACCAGATGCAGGATGTTCGGCGCCACGTCGTGTTCGCCGGCCGAGATGAAAATTTTGCTGCCGCTGATCTTGTAGGAGCCGTCCGCCTGTGGCTCTGCCTTCGAGCGCAGCAGGCCCAGATCGGTGCCGCAATGTGACTCGGTCAGGCACATGGTGCCGGTCCATTCGCCGGAGATCAGCTTTGGCAGGTACAGCGCTTTTTGCTCCGGCGTGCCGTGTTCGTGCAGACATTCATACGCGCCGTGCGACAGGCCGGGGTACATGGTCCAGGCCTGGTTGGCCGAATTCATCATCTCGTAGAACGAATTGTTGAGCACCAGCGGCAAACCCTGGCCGCCGTATTCCGGGTCGCACGATAATGCCGGCCAGCCGGCATCGACATATTGCTGGTACGCTTCCTTGTAGCCCTTTGGCGTGGTCACGCTGTGCGCGGCCTTGTCGTGATGACAGCCTTCGCGGTCACCGGAGTGGTTTAACGGGAACAATACTTCCGAGGTGAATTTGCCGCCCTCTTCCAGTACCTGATTGATGATATCGGCATCGATATCCGCATGTTTCGGCAATTGCTTCAGTGCATCTTCAACATGCAGCAATTCATGCAGTACGAATTGCATATCACGCAAGGGAGCGACGTATTGACCCATTATTTTCTCCTGATAACATTCAAATTAAAAAACTTATGTGGTGGTGGATTTACTATTTCGGCCATTCGCATCTGGTGCCGGCATGCGATAGCTTTTAATCAAGCGTTCAAAACCGATTTGTGCCCGCTCCACACTGCCAGGCACCTGCAAGAACCGGGCATCATGATGCAAGGCAAGAATCAGCCCGTAAATCTCGAAGACCATTTGCTGCGGATTGGTCTCAGTGCGTAAATGGCCCATTTCGACCGCTTGCTGTGCGCAACGCAGCAAGGCTTCCTGCCAAGTGCGCACCATGCCGACTAAGGCATCGCGAATCTGGCCCGGTCGGTCATCGTATTCGGCAGCACCGCTGATGTAGATGCAGCCGGAAGCGATCTCAACCGTCACGCGCTTGACCCAGCGCGCAAACATCTCTTCCAGCCGCGGCAATCCACGCGGCGCCTTTGTACTTGGATAAAACACTTCCTGCTCGAAATGGCTGTGATACAACTTCAGCACTTCGATTTGCAAATCTTCGCGTGAGCCGAAATGCGCAAACACGCCGGATTTACTCATGTGCATCTTTTCTGCAAGCAAACCAATCGTCAGACCTTCCAAGCCGTTCCGGCTAGCAAGATTCAGGGCCACATCGAGAATGGCGGCGCGGGTAAGCTCGCCTTTTCTCATGGATTTTAATGGCGTATTAATAATGTTCAAGGGTATCCAAATGGTGTTTAATCGATTTGCAGAAGTCTGGCACAAATCAAATAGGAACGGCCGTTCTATTTTATGCTGCACGCTACAAATGTCAAACCGGAAGTTTAGAGCTGACGTTCTATTTGGTGGTGCGGGGGATTATTGAAGAATTGCGTTGGGTTAGCGAGTGCGTAACCCGACATTTGCGGTTGAGAATGTCGGATTACGCGATGAAGCCGCTCATCCAACCTACACAATTGCGTGCGTCTTATGTATTTGATTTATCCAGCAGCCGCCGGTCGCGCTTGGTTGGGCGGCCCTTGATCTCGCTGGTAGGTTCATGGAACAGACGCCGTTGTTCGGTCTCGTTCTGGCGTTTCGAACTGCTTTTAGGGGTTTCTGCATACAGCAGTTGCGCTTGCGGGGCGGAACCGCGCAGGTCCGACAAGCCGACCACCTCGACTTCCCATTCGGTCGCGCCATTGTTGATGGTTAGCATGTCGCCGAGCTTGAGGTTGCGCGCCGGTTTTACGCGCTCATCGTTGCAGCGCACCTTGCCGTTATCGACCGCATCCGTGGCAAGCGAACGCGTCTTGAAAAAGCGCGCGGCCCACAGCCATTTATCGATACGAACATGGTCAGACATCATCACTCCCATTGTGCATTCCAGAGCGCTGCTTGGCCACTGCCTGCTGCAAGCTTGCCAATTGCAGCAGCATCTCTTCCTGCATCAGCAGCAAGCCCGGCTCCAATGCCTTGGCGGCGGCAAATTGACCGGCGTTATTCAAACTCACAATTTCCGGCCCGATATCATGCACCCTGACATGCAGCGCTTCCAGCGCGGAAAATTCCGGCAAATGGCCATAATGCGTACTGCCATGGCCGTCATACCATAGGCCGAAACGACAGCAATGATGGTCATTGGGCTGCGAAAAATTCAATGCACTTTGGCCATCGCTCGAATCCATCACTTGCCTGACCCACTTCCGAAGATCATATTGCGCCACCAGCAGCGGAAAATCATTGTCATCCAATTTGGTATCGGCCCATTCAGCCCACAGTGGTGCAGGACGGTATTGCCGTGACCAGGCCACCACCTGCGCTGCCGGCATCGGGCGGGCAATGCCGTAACCTTGCGCGAGATCGCATCCCAGCTGCATCAGCAACATCCCATGCTCGGCAGTTTCCACCCCTTCCGCAATGACGGTGCGATTAAATACCGCTGCCAGGCTGATGACCGCCTTGACCAGTGCCAAATCCGCTTGATCATCGAGCATGTCCCGCACAAAGCTTTGATCGATTTTCAACACATCGGCGGGCAAGCGTTTGAGGTAGGTCAACGATGAATAGCCGGTGCCAAAATCATCCAGTGCGAAAGTCACGCCCAGCGCATGGCAGGCTGTAATCAGATTGCGCACGTAAATGATATCGCCCAGCGCGGCCGACTCCAGGATTTCCAGCTCCAGCAGGCGCGGCGATACTGCAGGATGGGCGGCCAGGATCTCTTTGAGTCGCGCCAGGAAATCAGGACGTTCACAGTGACGTGCGGCAATATTGACGCTGACAACCCAGCTCGCCCCCAACTCCGCCCACAACGCCATTTGCCGCAGGGCTTCGTGCAGCACCCACTCGCCGATATCGACGATCAGGTCGGTCTGCTCGACCAGGGGCAGGAAATCCAGCGGCCCGATCACGCCTCTTTCAGGATGGTGCCAGCGCAACAGCGCTTCCATCCCGACCACCTGCCCGCGCCGCATATCGACCTTGGGCTGATAGTACAAACGCAACTCGCCCTGCAATAACGCCCGGCGAATACGATTCAGCTGATGCTGCTGGCTTTGCGCCTGATGATCCTGATTGGTGTCAAACAGATGATAGCGACTGCGCCCGGCCTGCTTGGCTTGATACATGGCCTGATCGGCATGCCGCAGCAGGGTATCCGGATCGACATCGTCCTGCGAATACACCGCCACGCCGATGCTGGCAGTAACCTGGACCGGCTGGCCATCGAGCAGATAAGGCTCGGCCACTTTCGCCAGAATCCGGCTCATCGCCCGCCCAATTTCATTGGTATCGTTCAAGCCACTGAGCAGCAGGACGAACTCATCTCCGCCCAGACGGGCCACGGTATCCTCGCCTCGGAGCGCGCATGACAAGCGGCCGGCCAACTCTATGAGCAAACGATCGCCCAGTTCATGGCCGTAATAATCGTTGACCGGCTTGAAACCATCCAAATCAAGCAGGCAAACCACCAGCAACTGCTGGTGGCGCTGCGCGCCGGCGATGGCCTGCTTGAAGCGATCTGCCAGCAAGACCCGATTGGGCAGCCTGGTCAACGCGTCATGATTGGCCTGCCAGGTGATCTGGTTGAGCAGATGGCGCTTCTCGCTGACATCGCGAAACACCAGCACGCAGCCGAATAGCGTGCCTTCAGGATTGCGGATGGGCGCTACCGAACATTCGATCGAACACTCTTTGCCCTCCTTGCCCAGCAATATCAAGTTGGTAAGCGCCGTACCGGGTTCTCCCGAGGTGACGGACGAGATGAAATCCTTGGCAGGCTGCCTGGTCGTTTCATCCAACACCTTGAAAACCGCCTCCAGCGAATGCCCTTGCACCGCATCGAAAGTACACCCGGTCAGCTGCTGCGCCACGCCGTTAAGCGTCTCTACCCGGCCCGCCAGGTCGATGGTAATCACCGCGTCGCCAATCGACGCAAGCGTCACTTCAACCCACTCTTTTTCCGCTTGCAGTGCGATTTGCGCCTGTTTGCGCTCGGTAATGTCGACAATCGCACCGATCAAACCGGCCACGCTGCCGTCAACATTGGTGTAGGTGGCCTTGCAATAAATGACATCCCGCAAGACGCCTTGGGCCAGGATGGTGATTTCGTAGTTTTGCCAACCCGGGTGTTGGAATAGCTCGGCATCCATTTTCAAGTGATATGAAACAATCTCCGGCACACTGGAAAATACATCCTGCACAGTACGGTCGATAACTTCGGCCGCAGAGAATCCATACAATTTTTCCCAGGCTGCATTTACACCGAGGCACAGCCCATCGGCATCCTTAAAATAGATAGGGATCGGCAACGCCGCCAGCAACTGCTGGTTGAAATGCAGTTGCTGGCTTTGCATGCCGTGACTTTCTTTCAACGACTGCAACAAGGCTTCCAGTTCGGCTGCCATGTCATTGAACGCGCTGGCCACCGCGCGGGTCTCGGTGCCGCCACTGGTCGGCACGCGCACGCTGTAATTGCCCGACTTGAAGCGCTTGACCGCAACTGAGAGTTGCCCAAGTGCAGCAAGATTGCTGCGCAGGATCAGATTGACCAGTACGAATATCGCCAGAATAAATGCGCTGAAAAGCTTGCCCCAATCCAGAAATCGGTACCAAATCTTGTTGATGACCGGGACCGGCGTGATCCGCAAGCGTAGGACACCGTAGTGCTCGCCGCCGAGCATGACCGGCCCCGCAATTTCTAATGCAGGGATCGAAAGCAGGCGCACAAACCAGGCCGGCGCAACCAGCGCGGCGCTGTCATCCATATCCATCACTTGTAGCAGATTCAATTGGTACTGCCACTGAACCCATTCAAGATCAGCGCGCTCCCTGACTTGCAATTGCAGCAATTGCCTGATCGCGCCGAGGTCCCAAGTCACTACTTGCTCGGCCAATGTCGGCGCCAGATAACGTTGTATTTCGTGCAATTCTTCCCGGTAGCTTATCTGCGCATCGGATTTTGCATCCGACAGCAGCCAGTATCCCTGGACCACATTCACCAATAGGATCAGCAAGAGAATTGGCAGTGACAAACGCGCATACAGCCCGGTATTGCGCCATACCTGCATTATTTTTTCAATCAGATACCGCACTAGTTTCCTACCTTGGTAGTGCGGTAAAACCGCCGATAATTTTCATAGTCCGCTTTGTCTGCGACGATGAATTCCCGCAATTGCCGACTCTGGAGAAGATCGGCGGCCGCCTGCAGAACCTGCCGTCCCTCGGTATCTGCTCCCATTCCCAGCAACGCTTTCTGTACCCGCGCAACTTTATCCAAGGCAACACGAGGATGCGCCAGCACCGGCAGATCGAGATACGGCTCGGAACTGTACAGCACGCGATACTTGAATCCCTCGCGCTGCGCATAATTCTCCATCACCTGACTATTCACCCCGGCAGCGGCCACCGTGCCCAGCTCCAGACGCGCCATACCCGACTCCTGATTGCCGGTAAACAAGGGCTTGACCCGCACGCCGGCCCGCAGCAAGCCATCCATTGGCAGCGAGTAACCGGCAAACGCGCCAAGCGAGGGAAAAGCGACTTCCTTGCCCTGCAAATCGCTCAGTGTCTTCATCGGGGAATGGTCCGGCACCACGATCTGACCACGAATCCCCGGCGTATTGAAGCGAGCGATGACCTGATAACCGAGCTGGTCGCGCTCGGGCGTGAAGAGATGGTTGGTATACACAAAGTCAAACTCGCCGCGCAGCGTCATCTGCGTGGTTTCCTGAGCAGTCTTGCCCATCTTCAAGCGTAATGGCACGCCGCTTCTGGCGCTGACATAGCGCAAAATCGGATTCCACAATTCTGCGGTCATTGTGATGGAGCGCTGATTCAGTACGCCGAAATAGGTGTAGGTGGGTGCCGAGGCGACCTCGGTGGCGCAAACTTGGGCCGAACTGCATGCCAGCCCGAAAAAAAGCAGAAAAACACGCGCAAGAAAATTTGGCTGGTTCATCATTCCCCCCTGAAAATATACATGGCCGCAGCGATGGCGGCCAATCTACTTATTTATCTTTGGCAAGTGTACAGCCAGCAACAATTTTGACAAAGTCAGCGCCGCGATTTGGGTCTCTGATACGGTGGCTATAGTGACTATTTTGAGGCTTAGGAATAACTACCCAGGGTAACGATGCGCATCACACCCCGATAAACCAGATACGTGAAGCCATACCAGACCCGCTTGTACCACGGAATATTGGCGAAATCCTCCAGCTGGATCATCACGCCAGCGGCAATGCCATCCTCGATATGACGCCGCAGCGTGCCGGCAAATGCGGCATCCTTCACCACTACATTCGCCTCCTGATTGATGAACAGGCTCAGGCCATCGCAATTGCTGGAGCCGACCGTGGCCCAATCGTCATCCACCACCGCAACCTTGCCGTGCAACTGGGTCTTGCGGTATTCGACCACCTTGACGCCGCTTTTCAGCAGCTTCGGATAAAACGCATGCGCCACTGAATCCTGCAATCGGAACTGGCCGACCCCGATCAGCAACGTCACCTCCACCCCGCGCGCTGCGGCAGCCGCCAGCGCCCGGCGAAACTTGTGGCCCGGGGCAAAATAGGGATTGGCCAGCAATGCGCTCTTGCGCGCACCGCCCAGCGCCTGCAGGTAAGCGCGCTGGATGGTGCGGCGATTGCGCAGATTGTCGCGCACCACCAGCCCGGCCAGCGCCGGCTGGTTCGATCGCGTCGGCCGCTTGGTGCGCAATTCCTGGAACAGTTCCAGCCGCGCTATCAGCGGCATCTTGCCCAAGCGCGCCCACTGCGCCCGCGCCTCGTCATAAATCACGTCGACCAGCGGGCCGTGCACCTGCACCGCAAAATCCCAGCGCGGCGCAGGCAGCAGCACCGATGCATTGCTGTCATCCTGCAAGTCGTTATTGATATTCAGGCCGCCGACGAACGCGCATTTCCGGTCCACCACGCAGATCTTGCGGTGCAAACGCGCCACGCCGCGACGAAACCAGGGATTGAAGATGCGATGATGCACGCCGGCTGCCTGCAGTTCGGCGTCGAGCAGGCCAACCGGAACGCGCCCGGTGCCGTGCCAATCGCTGATCACATTGACCGCCACGCCGCGCGCCGCCGCCCGCTTGAGCGCCGCCCTGACGGCCTGGCCGGTGATGTCGTCGGCAAAAATATAGGTTTCCAGGTACACCTCGGACGCCGCCGAATCCATCGCCGCAATCAGGGCCGGGAAAAATTCGGTGCCGCAATACAGCAACGTGACGGTGTTTTGAGAAGTGAAGTTGACTTGTCGCATGGGCCGCGACTAGCAAAGACGCAGCGTCGCGATAATCGGTGCATGATCCGACAGCCCGGCCCACAGCGCGCCGTGCAGCACCTCGGCCGACTCGATCGTAAAACCGCGCACATAAATCCGGTCCAGCCGCAACAGCGGCAAACCGGCGGGAAAGGTGCGCGCCGGCATTGCCGTCGGCACACGGCGGCTCTTGCGGTGCAAATAATCGCGCAGGCGCAGCTTGGGCATTCCATCGTCGAATACTTCCGTCACGCCCAGGCGCGACTGCAGCGCCGCGCTCAGGCGATTGCCCCAGTCGTTGAAATCGCCGGCAATGATAATCGGCGCGCCCGGCGTTGCGGAGGCCTCGATAGTTTCGATCAAGCCCTCGGTCTGGCGTCGCCGCCCAGCCGCAAACAACCCCAGATGTATCACATAGCAATGCACCTCGACGGCTGGCGTGCGCACCACGCAATGCAGAATTCCGCGTTGCTCGAATGCATGGTCAGAGATATCCCGATTGCTCGAAGAAGCAATCTCGAACTGACTCAGCAGCGCATTGCCGTGATGGCCGTGGCTATACACCGCATTCATCCCATATGCCGAATGGCGTGAGGCGCCAGCCAGAAAGGCCGCCTGCGCCTGACTTGGCCACAGCGGATAGCGCGCCGCATGCAAATCATGCCGTCCCTGCACTTCCTGCAGAAACACCAAATCTGCATCGAGTGCATCGATAGCCTTCTTCATCGCCAGAATGCGCGGATGGCTGCCAAAGGAAGACATGCCCTTGTGGATGTTATAAGTTGCGATGCTTAGTTTCATGTGAATATTCTACCGTCTGCTGATCAGATTACAACCACTGTATTCTTACTGCGCAGCCCCCATGAATAACAATAAACATGGGAGTATGATTAATAACCATGCCTTTTCCGCAATAAAACAGTGCGGTATAAAAAATACATTTATCAGTATGCTGCTTATCGAAAACCGTGCTGGTTAAACGCAATCAGCCCCGTAGTAGGTTGGGTAAGCGATAGCGTAACCCGACATTCCCAGCCGCAAATGTCGGGTTACGCGATGAAGCCGCTAACCCGACCTACGCACTGCGCAGCCCCCATAAATAACAATAAACATGGGAGTATGGTTAATAACTATGCCTTTTCCGCAATAAAACAGTGCGGTATAAAAAATACATTTATCATGTATGCTGCTTTATCGAAAACCGCGCTGGTTAAATGCAATCAGCCCCGTAGTAGGTTGGGTAAGCGATAGCGTAACCCGACATTCCCAGCCGCAAATGTCGGGTTACGCGATGAAGCCGCTAACCCAACCTACGCCCCCCCCCTTTTCAAGAGGGACAGAGTTATTCCAGATGTGCCGGCAACTGCAAAATCGCTTCCGCATTCGAAGGCGAAAAACACTGATCCGCCGCTTCGCGGTAAGGCAGCCAGCGATACCGGACATGCTCACGCGGAGCCAGCACAATCGGGATCTCGCGCGGCACCAGAAGCCCAAACACATGTTCGGTATTCTGCGTCACCTCGGGCGCATAACGATGGCGCCAGATCGGATAGATTTCATAGATATTCGATAGCTGCCAGTCACGCAGATGATGCAGCGGCACCGCAGACCCGCCCGGCTGTGCGCAATCCGCCACCAGAATTCCAGTCTCTTCCGCCACTTCGCGCGCTGCAGTGCGCGCCAACGGCTCCTCCGGAAAATCCTTCGAACCGGTCACCGACTGCCAATAGCCCGGATGATCGGCGCGCTCTATCAGCAGCACATCGAGATTGGCGGCATGGATCACGACCAGCACGGATTCGGGGATTTTAGGAGTCATCGTTATATCAATGCAATGTTATGTCGAAAAAAAAGCGCGGAAATCCGCGCCCTTTTTTATTATGATTATGCTTGCAACTTATGCCTTGAAACCGTCTGACATCAAGCCTTCGCCACTGGTTCCACATTGCGCAAGCGGATATGCAATTCCTGCAATTGCTTCTCGTCCACTGCCGACGGTGCCTGTGTCAACAGGCACTGGGCGCGCTGGGTTTTAGGGAAGGCGATAACGTCGCGAATCGAGTCGGAACCGGTCATCATCGTCACCAGGCGATCCAGGCCGAACGCCAGGCCGCCGTGCGGCGGCGCGCCGTATTGCAGCGCATCAAGCAGGAAGCCGAATTTGAGCTGGGCTTCCTCGGCATCGATATTCAACGCGCGGAACACTTTGCTCTGCACTTCGGCGCGGTGGATACGGATCGAACCGCCGCCCAGTTCCCAGCCGTTCAAGACCATGTCGTACGCCTTGGCAATGCACTTGCCGGGATCGGTTTCGAGATAATCTTCGTGGCCGTCTTTCGGCGCAGTGAACGGATGGTGGCAAGCGTTCCAGCGCTGACCATCTTCATCGAATTCGAACATCGGGAAATCCACCACCCACAGCGGACGCCATGCATCGTCGAACAAATCGTGGCTCTTGCCGAAGTCGGAATGACCGATCTTCACGCGCAAGGCGCCGATCGCATCATTGACGACCTTGGTCTTGTCGGCGCCGAAGAAAATCAGATCGCCGTCTTGTGCGCCGGTTTGCAGCACGATTTGCGCCAGCGCAGCATCGTGCAGGTTCTTGACGATCGGCGATTGCAAGCCTTCGCGGCCCAAGGCGATTTCATTGACCTTGATGTAGGCCAGACCCTTGGCGCCGTAGATCGCGACGAACTGGGTGTAGGCGTCGATCTCGGAGCGCGGCATCGCCGCACCGCCCGGCACCCGCAAGCCGACCACACGACCGCCTTCCATGTTGGCTGCGCCACTGAATACCTTGAAATCGACATCTTTCATGACCTCGGTCAGGTCGGTGAATTCCAGTTTGACGCGCATGTCCGGTTTGTCGGAGCCGTACACGCCCATCGCGGTGGCGTAATCCATCACCGGGAACGGGTTGGGCAGTTCGACGCTCAGACAGTTCTTGAACACCAGGCGGATCATGTCTTCGAACATGTCGCGGATTTCCTGCTCGTTCAAAAATGAAGTTTCGCAATCGATCTGGGTGAATTCAGGCTGGCGGTCGGCGCGCAAGTCTTCATCGCGGAAGCATTTGGTAATCTGATAATAACGGTCGAAGTTGGCGACCATCAGCAATTGCTTGAACAATTGCGGCGATTGCGGCAGCGCGAAGAATGCGCCGGCATTCACGCGTGACGGCACCAGATAATCGCGCGCGCCTTCGGGCGTGGATTTGGTCAGCATCGGGGTTTCGATATCGATGAAGCCGAGTTCATCGAGGAACTTGCGCACTTCCATCGTCACCTTGTAGCGCAGCCGCAAATTGTTTTGCATTTGCGGGCGGCGCAAATCCAGCACCCGGTGCGTCAGGCGCGTGGTTTCCGACAGATTATCGTCATCGAGCTGGAACGGCGGCGTAACCGATGGATTGAGCACTTCCAAGGTCTCGCACACTACTTCGATCTTGCCGGATTTCAGGTTGTTGTTAACGGTGCCGTCCGGGCGGTGGCGCACGGTGCCGATGGCGCGCAGGCAGAATTCGTTGCGCACTTGCTCGGCCGCCTTGAATACCTCGGCTTGCTCCGGATTGCAGACGATCTGCACCAAGCCCTCACGGTCGCGCAAGTCGATGAAAATGACGCCGCCGTGATCGCGGCGACGATGCACCCAGCCGCACAGGCTAACGGTTTGGCCGAGCAGTGCCTCGGTGGTGAGGCCGCAGTAGTTGGTTCGCATGGAGGACATTGTCTTACCCTGTCTATATCAAAATTCAGTGTTCGGTTGTTCGGTTATTTAGCAAATCGTTATGGCGCAGTTTTTTTGGGGCGTGGCGCAGCGGTATTTTCCGGCGCCACCACGCCCATCGAGACAATATAACGCAGCGCTGCATCGACGCTCATGTTCAGCTCGATCACATCTGCCCTGGGCATCATCAGAAAAAAGCCTGAAGTCGGATTTGGCGTGGTCGGTACGTAGACGCTGACGTAATCGCCCAGCAAATGGTTTTTGACATCGCCGCCCGGGGTACCCGTCATGAAGGCGATAGTCCACGAGCCTTCACGCGGATATTGCACCAGCAAGGCCTTGCGAAAGGCATTGCCGTTCGGCGAAAAGAGCGTATCGGAAACCTGTTTGACGCCGGAATAAATCGAATTGACCACCGGAATGCGCCTGAGCACACCCTCCCAGGCGACCACCACATAGTTGCCAATGAAGTTCTGCGCCAGCAAGCCGACCAGGAAGATCGACAGCAATGTGAGAATCGTTCCCAGCCCAGGCAAGTTGAAACCAAACAGCGTCTTCGGTTGCCAGCGCTCCGGCAACAGCAGCAAGGATTGATCCATGGTGCCGATAATCAGGCTCAACACCCACAAGGTAATGACCAGCGGCACCAGAACCAACAAACCCGTGATGAAATATTTGCGCATGGCTTTCTTTATTGCCAACCGTCAGGGCTGACAGCAGGTAGTTCAGTTAAACGCGAAAGTCGCGTAGCGACTCACTTCGCTCCCCTCTCCCGCGAGCGGGAGAGGGGCTGGGGGGTGAAGCAGGTGTTTCGGATGGCATGCCATCCGCCTGCGTAACGGTCTCCGCTTGCAAGCGGAGACGCGCACTGCAAGTGAGGGAACCCAGTTCCAATATTATTCATTCCGGATCTATAGATGGCGATTATTTCTCGGCAGAAGCACTTGCTTTGCTGCCGGCAGAGACGCCGGACGGCGCCGCTGGCGCTGGCGTTGCAGCTGCAGTTGCTGTCGTTGTTGCAGCGCTGCTGTCAGACGACGCGCCGGCAGTCGAAGTTTCACCGCCCCCGTTGGCGTTGGCGCTAGCGCCAGTATTAGCGCCGCCAGAACCGCCGCGAAAATCGGTCGCATACCAACCCGACCCCTTCAACTGAAAAGCGGCAGCAGTGACTTGCTTTTTAAAGCTGGATTTGCCGCAAGAAGGGCATTCAGTCAACTGCGCATCAGACATCTTTTGCAGCACATCTTTGGCAAAGCCACAGACTTCGCAGCGGTAAGCATAGATTGGCATGGTAATCCCGGAAAAATCATCCAAAACCCGGCATTATAAAGGTTTTCGCTGGCACTATCATCGCGCTGGCAGGGCTTCAACAAAATTGCCTGGAAGCACTTGGGAGCGCCGGCAAAGGCAGTCGGCAAACCGGCGGTGATTGAAAAGCATGATTTTCAGATCAGGAAGGCCACATTGGTTGGTGTCAATGCGACGCATCCTTCTCACGTAAAGCCTGCAAAACGTTTGCTGGGGCCAACGCGGCGTAGCCTGCCAGACGCTTGAACGCAGTAAGTTTTTTCGATTTTTCAGCCTGAGAAATAATCTCGGCTTTGGTTGCGCCACGCTGCACCGCCTGGCCGATTTCGGCTTGCAATGTTATGAGATAGGCGCGGGTGTCAGCGTCCAGCCGCGCCAGTTCAACGAGTGTGCCGCGGCCGGGAACAATCTGGCGCGGACGCAAGCCGGCAAGACTATCGTAAGCAGCGATCCAGCTGGCGATGCGGCTGTCGGGAGTGAGCGTGAGCAAGACGTCGGATTGCATGATGGCGCCAGCGAACGCGATTTCCTGCCGTGGCAGCCAGACCGCGATGTTGCCGGAACTTTGAGATGGACCGAAATACGATAATTGCAGCAGGCTGTCGCTGAAGCGGACCTCTTCCATGTCGCCAGAAAAACCGCGTGGCAGGGCGATTTCGGTACCGTAAGCCTTTTCCTGGAGCAACGCCTGCATCGCCTTGAGTTGATCGGCACCGCGCATCTCCATCAGTTTGCGGGCTTCCTCATGGGCAATCAGGGGCACACCGAGTTTTTTGAAGTAGCTGTTGCCGAGCCAGCGCGCCGGGTCGGAACCTGTGTTGATAACGTATCTGATCGGGTAGCTGCTGACTTTCTCGATTGCCCGATGCAGCATCTGGGCCACGCGATAAGAGGGGCCGCTGTCGATGACGACCACCCCGGCCGAAGTGGCGACAAAGCCGAGGTTGACCGTCAGCGCATCGTTGCCGTAACTGGCCGGTTTGAGGTCGCCATACACGACATACACGCCGGGAGCGACCCGCACCGGTTCCAATTGCAAATCTGCCGCAGCAGCCAACGCGCAGCAGCACGCCATGACAATTCCAAGCAAGCCGCGCAACGACAGAATGGATTTGTTTTTTGTCATTCTCAACATGGGATCAGGTTCCAAAAAATCGTGTGCCGAGTGTAACGTATCCCGAAGCCGGCAAATGTCACGCCAGTCGCTGCCATACCTGCCAGCGTTCACGGCCGGCGAAGGCTGCAATCGAATCGATCACCGGCCTATCGTCGATGCGCTCGAAATAAGGCTTGAGCAAGGCATCCAGCTGTGCAGCGGCGATGCCGAATGGCGGGCCTTTGGGAGTGTCGTCGAAGTAGAAAAAGCCGGCCAGCAATCCACCGGGCGGCAGCAAAGCGGCCCAGCGCGCTGCGATTGCGGCACGCATACGCGGCGGCAGCGCGCACAGAAATGCCCGTTCGTAAATAATGTCAGGCGGTTTTTGGGGTGTGAAGGTAAAGAAATCCGCCTGCTCCACCCGCGCCGCCCACTGACCTAACAGCGCGCGCGCAGCGTCAACCGCAGCCGCAGAAAAATCGATGGCAGTCACGTCCCAGCCGGCCTCGGACAAATAAGCAACTTCGTAAGCGCTGCCACAGCCTGGAATCAGCACCGCCGCATTAGGTGACACTTGCGCCGCTTCCGCAACAAAATCCCGCAAAGCGGCCGGCACGCCGCCCTTGTCCCACGGCATGAAATTGCGGTCGAAGCGCTCATTCCAGAACGCCTGGTCGGTCGGATCGCGGGTCTCGAAGGTCGTCATGGAGTGGTCTTTTTGGGGAGGATGGGATTCAGGGCAGAAGTGAAACGCGCTTCTATTTTTTATACTACTGGACGTATTTTAACGATCCGCTTTGTTTATATGCGGAGAAAGTGTGCTTTATAAGCATACTCCATATAAATTAAATATATTGCGGCTGCTCGCTCCCCTATGAAAAGCTCCCTCTCCCGCTTGCGGGAGAGGGTTGGGGAGAGGGTGCGTGCAATGACCAAGGTAGACCAAAACAAGGTAAAAACTTGATGGCCTTGCCACATAATATGATGGCCGGGATATCTGCTAACACCCTCTCCCCCAGCCCCTCTCCCACGAGTGGGAGAGGGGAGCAAGACAGTGGCTTACCGAATGAACAATTACGATTCCTAGTAATAATAAATCCGCATCAGCACTTGGATCAGAATGATGCCGGCCACCAGACCGCTACCGAAATAGATGACGGTGCTCAACAGGCGATTGGTGCGTTTTTGCTCGACCAGCAAATGTTTCAGCAGATCGGTGTTTTGCGGCTGCGGCTGGCCGGCGACCGTCAACGCCTGATGCACCAGGCGCGGCAACTGCGGCATCAACTGGCTATAGCGCGGTGCCTCTGCCTTGAGCCGGTCAATCAAGCCGCGCCAGCCGATCTGGTCGCTCATCCAGCGTTCCAGATACGGTTTGGCGGTCTTCCACAAATCGAGTTCAGGGTCGAGTTGTCGGCCCAGTCCTTCGATATTGAGCAAGGTCTTTTGCAACAACACCAGTTGCGGCTGCACCTCGACATTGAAGCGGCGCGAAGTCTGGAACAGCCGCAACAGGATTTGCCCGAACGAAATGTCCTTCAACGGCCGGTCGAAGATCGGCTCGCAGCAGGCCCGCACCGCTGACTCCAGCTCGTCGACCCGGGTTTCCTTCGGGGCCCAGCCGGATTCGATGTGCGCTTCGGCGACCCGCTTGTAATCGCGCCGGAAGAAAGCCAGGAAATTTTGCGACAGGTAATCCTTGTCATAATCGTTGAGGGTGCCGACGATGCCGAAATCGAGCGCGATATAGCGGCCAAAGGTGGCCGGGTCCATCGATACCAGAATATTGCCGGGGTGCATGTCGGCATGAAAGAACCCGTCGCGAAAAACCTGGGTGAAGAAAATTTCCACCCCATCGCGCGACAATTTTTTCAGATCGACGCCGGCCGCTTGCAGCCGGTCCAGCTGTGAAATCGGGATGCCATTCATGCGCTCCATCACGATCACTGCGGACGAGCAATAGTCCCAGTACATCTCGGGCACCACCAGCAGTTTAGAATCGGCAAAATTACGGCGCAACTGGCTGCCATTGGCGGCTTCGCGCATCAGATCGAGTTCGTCGTGCAGGTATTTATCGAACTCGCCGACCACTTCCCTTGGCTTCAGGCGCTTGCCGTCGGCCCATAGCCGCTCGACCAGATCGGCAGCGATGTGCATCAAAGCGACATCTTCGTCGATCGATTTTTTCATGCCAGGGCGCAGCACCTTGACCGCGACTTCCGTGCCGTCTTTGAGCGTGGCGAAATGCACCTGAGCGATTGAGGCGGAAGCTACAGGCGTCCGCTCGAAACTAGCAAACAGCGTATCGGGGTGAGCGCCGAGCGATTTTTCGATTTGCGCAATCGCCAGTGCGCTGCTGAATGGCGGCACCCGATCCTGCAGCCGAGCCAGTTCATCGGCAATATCGGGCGGCATCAGGTCGCGCCGGGTCGACAATACCTGACCGAATTTGACAAAGATCGGGCCCAGATCTTCCAGCGCCCGGCGCAGGCGTTCGCCGCGCGGGGCGGAAATATCGCGCCAGAAAATCAGCGTATCGATCAGCTTTGCAGTGCGCGGCACGGCCAGACCGGAAATCGCGATCTCGTCCAATCCGTAGCGGATTGCCACGCGTGCGATCTTGAACAAACGTAAAAACTTCCGGATCAGAATCATTTACTTGCGCCTTTGTAGTTTTTCAATGCGCTTGGCGAGGCGCTCGACATCATCGCGCATGCGTGCGACTTCCCGTCCGAAATCGCTTACCGCTTGCGGTCTTAGCAGAGTCGGATTTTCTTCCAGAAAATATTCGGCGACATTTTCCGCCAGCGATTGCGTGGCTGACTGCGCGCTTCGCGCTGCCGACCTGACGCCGCCGACGATGCGAACAGCGGCGATATCGCCTACCAGTTTGCTGAGGTCGTGTTCCGCTTCCCAGCGCAATGTCTGGCTGAGTTGCGAGATCGTATTGGCGAAATCGGCATCGCCTTCGATCTGCACATACGAAAATGCGCGTTCGCGGTTTTGCAACATCAGCGGCAAATCCGCAGCTTGGGCGCGGATGGTGACGGTAGCGGGCATTTCGGGCGCGGCAGACTCCAGCATGCCGCCGGGCGCGACCTTGAGCCGGATGCAAAGCGGGCCGGCGTCGAAGCAGGCAATCTTGCCGGCATGCGCAGCGAGCTTGTCACGCGCCCAAGGTTCCTGGGCCAGCAAGTGATTGATGGCTGCGGGCAGGATGGTTGGAAAAATGGTTGGAAACATTGCGGAAGGGATCATTGTACGAATAGAAGGAGAAATTTCCTCCCTTTCAAGGGGACGGTTGGCCACTTTAGCTCCCTCTCCTTCAGGGAGAGGGTTGGGGAGAGGGAGGGTTTTCGCAGTACAAAAAACCCATCCCCCACCCGGCCTCCCCCTTGAAAGGGGAGGAGCAAAACATCCGGACTCATCATTAAAAGGGAGGAGAAAACCGTGCTTAAAGCTTAACGCCGGTATGCAGCGCTGCCACGCCGGCGCTCAGGTTGAAGTAATTGACGCGCTCCAGACCGGCTTCCTCCAGCATGGTTTTCAGAGTTTCCTGATCCGGATGCATGCGGATCGACTCGGCCAGGTAGCGGTAGCTTTCGGCATCGTTGGCGATTTTTTGCCCCATCCATGGCAGGATTTTGAACGAATACAGATCGTACGGCTTTTGCAATGGCTGCCAGACTTTGGAAAACTCCAGCACCAGCAGTTTGCCGCCCGGCTTCAGCACGCGCTGCATTTCGGCTAGCGCCACATCCTTGTGCGTCATGTTGCGCAGTCCGAAGGCGACACTGACGCGGTCGAAATAATTATCCGGGAAAGGCAGTTTTTCAGCGTCGCACAACAGGGTCGGCGTATTCAAGCCCTGGTTGAGCAGCCGATCGCGGCCGACACGCAGCATCGATTCATTGATGTCGGTGAGCCAGACTTCGCCGCTAGCCCCGGCCTGGCGGGCGAACGCCTTGGCCAGATCGCCGGTGCCGCCGGCAATATCGAGCACCTTGAAACCGGGCCGCACGCCAGCCTGCGCGATAGTGAACATTTTCCAGAGCCGATGCAGGCCGACCGACATGACGTCGTTCATCACGTCGTACTTGGCGGCGACTGAATGAAAAACTTCGGCAACCTTGTGGGCCTTTTCTTCTTCGTCGACGGTCTGAAAACCGAAATGGGTTGTATTTGTCATGGTTTCAAGCGCGTAAAGGAGCGTGGGAGATTGTGATATTGGGATATTCGGAGATTCATTTTGCACGGACAGGGTCGGCTCCTGCAGATCGTCATGCATTAAAGTTCCTGATTATACAAGCACCGCTTTACCGCACCTGCGCAGGCGCCATAACGAAGCAAGAGCAGCGCTGGTAGCGATCGCAATCCACTATATACTTCAATGTTTTGCAGGCTATCGGGATAGATCCATTGCGCCAATGCGACGCAATAAACCGTGGCAAGTCAATCAACAAAGCCGAAATTAAAACCGATTAAATGTTCAAGCTGATTTCATCAAAAGAGACCAATAAATGCAAGGATTACTGATCCCGCTAGCCTCGTTGCTCAGCGGGGTAAGCATGCTGATCGTGGGCGTTGGTCTACTTTTTTCGATATTAGGTTTACGTTCAGGATTAGCCGATTTTTCCGGCGTGGTCACCGGTTTGATCATGTCGGCGTATTTTGCCGGTTTTGTGCTGGGTACTTTCATTTGTCCTGCGGTCATTCGACGGGTGGGCCACATTCGGGCATTTGCTGCGATGGCATCGATTGCTTCGACCATGCCCATCCTGCACGCGCTCTGGGTTGATCCCTGGTTCTGGGGATTGCTGCGTTTGCTCACGGGGGTGTGTCTGGTAGGGCTGTATATCGTAATTGAGAGTTGGCTCAATGTATTGGCGCCCAACCATCAACGCGGCAAAGTGTTTGCCATCTACATGTCGGTGTGTTTTGTGGCATTGGCCTTGGGACAATGGTTGATTTTAGTCGGCGACAGGCTAGGTTTTTTTTCCTTTGCCATGGTGTCCGTGCTGTTCTCTTTTGCCTTGCTGCCTATAACGCTGATTCGCATAGCAGAGCCCAAGCCGGTAGATACGCCACGGATGGGACTGCGCGAACTGTATAAAATCTCGCCGTTAGGCGTTGCTGGCGCGGTGTGTTCCGGCTTGCTGAATGGTGCGTTTTACGGAATGGGCGCTGCCTACGCGCAGGGCGTGGGTTTCACGACGGCTGGCGTTGCCACCTTCATGGCGGTGACAATTTTAGGCGGGGCCATATTCCAGTGGCCGGTGGGGAATTTTTCCGATCGTCATGATCGCAGACTCGTCATGCTATGGATCTGCATCGGCAGTGCAGTCTTGGCGAGCGTGGGTTTTTTGCTTTCCAGAGCATCGGAAAATTCTCTGATTGGACTTGGCGCTTTATATGGCGGCCTGGTTTTTACACTTTACGGACTCAACGTGGCGTATGTCAACGACTTGATCGACTCCTCCATATTGCTTGAAGTCACCAGCGGTTTATTGCTGGTGCACGGCGTTGGCTCGGCGATTGGCCCTACTCTCGCGGGTGCTTTAATGGATGCCTTTGGCGCTGCAAGTCTGATGCTGTTTTTTGCCCTGGTGCTGGGCTTGTTCGCCATTTTCATATCTCACCGCATTAAGCTTTTTCCTGCAGTGCCAGCGTCCGCCAAAGCAGACTATGTGGTGATGAGTAGCAGCTCGCCGGTGGTACTGCAGATGGACCCGAGAGCAATTATAGAAGATGACGCTGCAGAGCGGCGCGACTAGCCCGAGCGCCGGAAACATGCACACCCGGCCCTGATTTGAACCGAGATCAAAGGAATGCACCGTTGAAAGAAGCCCAGGCACGCAATGTATTACTGGTGCGCGCCATCGAACTGAGCGACACCGGCGGCGCCATTCTGCCGCGCGAGGATCGGCAATGGGCCAGCGCGACCGCGCGCGCAAATCCCGCCGCCCCGCCGGGTGAAAATCAGGATTTCCACAGGCAGGCTCCCAGCCTTGCCCAGCAAGATTTCCTTGCCAGGCGCGCCGAGCTGTTGCGCGCCCGGCTGAGCAACAATCAGGTGGAATTGCGCCCGTTCGATCTGCTGGCGCGCTGGCCGCGCTGGC
This sequence comes from Gelidimonas diazotrophica, assembly GCF_055694025.1. NCBI lineage: Bacteria > Pseudomonadati > Pseudomonadota > Betaproteobacteria > Burkholderiales > Oxalobacteraceae > Gelidimonas > Gelidimonas diazotrophica. Next base: position 770,179 of record NZ_CM146349.1, on the reverse strand, counting down.
CGCGTTGGCTGCTATGGGCGCTGCCGCTGGGGGCATTCCTGCTCGGTGCGCTAGCCAATGAAATGACTGCCGGCCAACGCATCAATATCCTGTCGCTTCCGTTGCTGACGATGCTGGCCTGGAATGGACTGGTGTATCTGCTGCTGATGCTGGGTACGCTGGGTAACTTGCTCGGCATGCGCACCAGGTCGGCCACGCTGGCGCAACTGTTGCTCCGCCTGGCGCGCACAGTAAGTTTTACCGCATCAGACCAAACGCAGTTGCCGAAAGGGTCGCCGCTGAATGCCAGCCTGGCGCGCTTTGGCCGCGACTGGCTAGCTTTCTGCGGCCCGCAGATGGCGCAGCGCGCCGCTTGCATTCTGCATCTGAGTGCCGCACTGCTGGCTGCCGGCACCTTGGCCGGCATGTATGTGCGCGGCCTCGGGCTGGAATATCTGGCGGGCTGGCAAAGCACGTTCCTCAATGCCGGCATGCTGGAAAGCTTGCTGCACCTGATACTCGGCCCGGCATCGCAACTGACCGGGATTCCGGTCGCCAGCGCCGCGCAACTCGCCGCGATCGAATGGAACGGTTTGCAAGCAGGCGAAAATGCCGCGCGCTGGATTCATCTGTACGCCGCCACCGTCGTCCTCTTCATCATCCTGCCGCGCCTGTTGCTGGCCGCTTATGCCGCCAGCCGCGCCAACCGGCTGCAACAGCGCTTCCCGCTGGCCGATCCGGGCGAATCGTACCTGCGCCGCCTGCTGGCCAGTCCGGACGATAACAAAAGGCGGGTAAACATAACGCCCTACAGTTACCACCCCACTGCAGCGGCCCGGCAGCGCTTGCTTAATATGTTGCGCAATGCGCTGGGCCCGGCCAGCCGGATCGAATTTGCACCGACCGTGCCATACGGCAGCGAGCAAGAGTATCTCGACCGGCTGGGCGATACCGCAGACGAGGCAAAAAACCCGGCCAGCCTGAATATCGTGCTGTTTAGCGCTGCAGCCACGCCGGAACATGAAATTCAGGGCACATTGATGGAACAAATTCAACGCAAGCTGGCGCAGCGTAAAGAGCATTGCCCATTGCTGGCGATACTGGATGAATCGGCTTATCGGCAACGATTGACGGGCCAGGCCGGCGCGGCAGAACGGCTCGCCGAGCGACGCCGCGGCTGGCAACATATTCTGCAGCAACATCAAGTAAAAATGCTGGCGCTCGACCTCGGCTGCGAAGATAGTGAGTGCAGCAACGCGCAGCTGCAATTACAAAACATGGTTCAGGAATAGGGATGACAGCATGACCGACGGACCTCTAAACGACACGCGCAGCCCCATCAACCTCAGCCTGATCTCGCACACCAATGCCGGCAAAACCACGCTGGCGCGCACGCTGCTGGGACGCGACGTCGGCGAAGTGCGCGACGCCGCCCATGTCACTGATCTGGCCCAGGCCTATCCGATGCTGAGCACCAAACAGGGCGACGCCTTGATGCTGTGGGATACGCCCGGCTTTGGCGATACCGCGCGCCTGCTGCACCGGCTGAAAATGTCCGGCAATCCGATTGGCTGGATCATGACCCAGGTATGGGACCGGTTTGCCGACCGTCCGCTGTGGTGCAGTCAGCAAGCGATGCGCAACGCGCGCGAACAGGCTGACGTGATCCTGTATCTGGTCAATGCCTGCGAAGACCCGCAAGACGCTGCGTATGTCGATATGGAGATGCAAATCCTGAGCTGGATCGGCAAGCCGGTAGTGCTGCTACTTAACCAGATCGGCCCGCCACAGAGAGGCGACCTGGAAGCGCAGGAAGAACAAAAATGGCGCGTCCATCTGCAGCGCTTTCCGATTCTGCGCGCAGTGCTGACGCTGGACGCCTTCGCCCGCTGCTGGGTGCAGGAAGGGGTTTTGCTGGACACCGTGGTCAGCCTGCTGCCGGCTAACAAACAAAGCGTTTTCAACACGCTGCGCAGCGTCTGGCGCGCGCAAAACCTATCCAGTTTTCATGACGCAATGGCGATCCTCGCCGCGCAGCTGGCGCGCACCGCGTGCGACCGCGAAACCGTTAGCAATCCGACCTGGGCCAGCAAGATTGGCGGACTCATCAAATCCTTCGGCCATAACGCCCCATCGGACAAGGATGCAGCGATGCAAAGGATGGCAGAGCGACTCGATGCCGATATCCACCACACCACAGACCGGCTGATCCAGCGACACGGACTGCAGGGCCATGCAACACAAGAGGTATTGCGTCGCCTGCAGGACGATTACAGCGCCAATATGCCGTTCAATACCAACGCCGCAGCAATCTTCGGCGGCTTGCTGTCCGGGGCATTGGGCGGCCTGGCTGCCGATATCGCCGCCGGCGGCCTGACTTTCGGCGGCGGCATGGTCGCCGGCAGCATCACCGGCGCATTAGGCGCCAGCGGTCTGGCGCATGGTTACAACCTGGTCAAAGGAAAAACGCCGTCGATCCGCTGGTCCGCCGAGTTTTATGAAGGCTTGGTGCGCTCTGCCCTGCTGCGCTATTTGGCGGTGGCGCATTTCGGCCGTGGGCGCGGCGATTTTGCGCAAAGCGAACACCCGATCTTCTGGCAAAAAGCCGTAGCCGATATCGTCAGCACCCATCGCACCGAGATTCATGCCATTTGGGGGCTCGGCAAATCAACCGATGACATCGACCGCATCACACAACAGATCGAGGCCCTGCTCGCCATTTGCGCGGCAGACTTGCTGATCTCGCTCTACCCAACGGCCGCCGCCATCTTCCATCCGGACGGCGGGAAATGATGCCTTATTCCAGAATATTTGCGCTACGCAGCAATTCGGTGATTGACCTGCTGCGAATAGCTAGGTATGATTCGATCTCTTCGGAGTGTGGCGCAGTCCGGTAGCGCACCTGGTTTGGGACCAGGGGGTCCAAGGTTCGAATCCTTGTACTCCGACCAAGTTTAAAAAAGAGCTGTCTTTGACAGCTCTTTTTTCATTTCCGGCCACTTTGCGACACCCTCGCACTTCACAGTTACACTGATCGGCCGCACTTTATACGTCAGCCGCCATGCCCAAGCAATTTTCCACCGCCTGCGAACGCAACAGCGCACCTATCTGCGCCCTTCTGCAACAAATTCTAAAAAACAGCGCGCAGGTGCTTGAAATCGGTAGCGGCACCGGCCAGCATGCGGTGTATTTCGGCGCCGCCATGCCGCATCTGGTCTGGCACAGCAGCGACTTGCCGCACAATCATCCCAGCATCATCGCCTGGCAGCAACAAGCGCAGTTGCCCAATGTCGTGGCACCCCTAACGCTCTCAGTCAGCCAGCCGGATTGGCCGAGCGGGCCGTTCGATGCGGTCTTCAGCGCCAATACTTGCCACATCATGGCGTGGCAGGAAATCGAAGCGATGTTTGCCGGCATCGGCCGCCTCCTGCCGTCCGGCGGCCTGGTCTGCATTTACGGCCCGTTCAACTACTGCGGCCGGTTCAGCAGTCCAAGCAATGCGCAATTCGATGCAATGCTGCGCGCACAAGCGCCCCACATGGGGATTCGCGACTTCGAAGCGGTGAATGCGCTGGCCGGTGCGCAAGGCCTGGTGCTGCAGGAAGATTACAAGATGCCGGCCAACAACCAACTGCTGGTGTGGCGACGCACCTGATGCACCAACAAATTTGCATGAGATATTACCGACAACAATAATTGATATGAATATATAAAATTAGCATGCTATCTCGCAGTGCAGCATAATGCCCCTGTCTCCTCTATATCTCCTCCCAGATATGGACTTAAGCCCGCTTTAATCAGCGGGCTTTTTTTTGCCTATGCCATACAGCAACAGCAACCAGCCCACGTTAGCCGCCGCCGCAGTGCCGGTAAGGTTCTCTGCAACATCGAGTCGCCCCCTCTAATCCTAAAAACGACAGCTAACCGTTTGGCTGAAAGCACTGCAGCTGCGATGGCTGCTAGGATAATGAATTTCAGACCAAGGAAACCGCATGAATGCGATTGAAATCACCCAATACGGCGCGCCCGATGTGCTGCAAATTTGCCAACGTCCGACGCCGATTCCGAAAGCCGGCGAACTATTGATCAAAGTCCATGCTGCCGGCGTGAACCGGCCGGATGTCCTGCAAAGAACCGGCAACTACCCGGTTCCGGCCGGCGCATCCGACCTGCCGGGCCTGGAAGTGGCGGGCGAAATTGTCGGCGGCGATTTGAGCGGCAGCACCCTGCAACGCGGCGACATGGTGTGCGCACTGGTGCAAGGCGGCGGGTACGCCGAGTATTGCGTGGCGCCGATAGAACAATGCCTGCCGATACCGAAGGGCTTGAGCGCGCTGCAAGCTGCCGCCCTGCCGGAAACTTTCTTTACCGTGTGGAGCAATGTGTTTGACCGGGCCCGCCTGGCCGATGGGGAAACCCTGCTGGTACAGGGCGGCACTTCCGGCATCGGCGTGACCGCGTTGCAGATCGCCAGCGCGCTCGGGCATCGGGTCTTCGCCACTGCCGGCAGCGACGACAAGTGTCGCGCCTGCGAAGCGCTGGGAGCCGAGCGCGGCATCAATTACAAAACGGAAGATTTCGCCGCTGTCGTCAAGCAATTGACCGATGGCAAAGGCGTCGATGTGATCCTCGACATGATCGGCGGTGATTATGTGGCGCGTGAAATCAGCTGTCTGGCCGACGATGGCCGCATCGGCCTGATTGCCTTACAGGGTGGCGCCAAAGCCAACATCAACCTGGGGCAAATTCTGCTGCGCCGCCTGACGATTTCCGGCTCGACGCTGCGACCGCGTCCGGTTGCCTTCAAGGCAGCGATTGCGAAAAACCTGCTGCAGCGGGTCTGGCCGCTGCTTGAATCCGGCGCCATCAAACCTGTCATCTTCCAGACTTTCCCGCTGGCCCAAGCGGCGCAGGCGCATAGTCTGATGGAATCGAGTACGCATGTCGGCAAAATAATGTTGCAGGTCATATAAATATACTTGTTGCGGTATTTTATGTTGCCGCAATTGATATATGCGGTAAATGCACCATTATTTGGGATACCCCCTCATTTATTTATCTACGATATTAATCGCAAACATGGGTGAATGCTATGGCATTGCAGCCGTAGCCGATCACTTGCGCTCTTTGTACAGTTCGCGGAAAGTCTTGCCGGAGGGCGCAGGTATATCCCGGTAGTCGGTCCAGCCGCCCGCGAACGGCAACCTGGAAATCGATTTTTTACTGCCGCCCATGATGCGCATCACACGCACACCGACCTTGGTCGCCAAGTGATACAAGGCAGGACGTTTGGCGAAATAAGCCCATGCCCGCAAACCGAGGCGTTCCATTGGTGGCCGCAATTGCTTTGCAAACTGTTCCTCGCGCAGTTTGCGCATCAGGTCCGGTAGCGGGATTTTCACCGGGCAAACCACCTCGCACTCGCCGCATAAGGTTGATGCCTGCGGCAAGTCGAGCGCGTTTTCGATCCCGACATAGGCCGGCGTAAGTACGCTGCCCATTGGCCCCGGATAGACCCAACCGTAGCTGTGACCGCCGATTTTCTGATACACCGGGCAATGGTTCATGCAAGCGCCGCAGCGAATGCAGCGCAGCATGTCCTGAAATTCGCCACCGATCAATCCGGTGCGCCCGCCATCGATCAGCACGAAATACATGTGTTCCGGGCCGTCCTGTTCGCCTTCCGCACGCGGGCCGGTGAGCAGGGAAAAATAATTCGAGATTGACTGGCCGGTGGCCGAACGCGGCAGCAAGCGCATCACAGTGGCCAGGTCTTCCAGCGTCGGCAATACTTTTTCAATGCCAGTCACCACCACGTGCACCTTGGGCGGCAGGATGGTGCACATGCCTTCGTTGCCCTCATTGGTGACGATCGCGACCGATCCGGTTTCGGCAATGATGAAATTGCCGCCGGTAATGCCCATGTCGGCGGACAAAAACTGCGGCCGCAGAATTTCGCGCGCCTCTCGCGTCATGGCTGGAATGTCGGTCAGACGCGGCCGTTTGTGAACCCGGGCGAACAGGTCGGAAATCTCTTCCTTGTCCTTGTGCACCACCGGCGCGATGATGTGCGACGGCGCTTCGTTGCCGTTGATCTGCAGGATGTATTCACCGAGATCCGTTTCGACCACCTGCACGCCGGCAGTTTCCAGCGCTTGATTCAGCGCCATTTCTTCCGACACCATCGATTTTGACTTGATGGCTTTTTTTATCTCGTGCTTGCGGGCGATTTCGACCACCAGGCGCGACGCATCTGCGGCACTTTCCGCATACAGTACGATAGCGCCGCGACGAGTCGCTTCCTTCTCGAAAGTCTCCAGCCAGACATCGAGGTTTTCGATTGCGCGCATGCGCATCTCGACTGCGGCGTCGCGCGTACCTTCGAAGTCATCCAGTTCCATGATCGCCGAGGCGCGGCCTGTAACGAACTTGGTCGACAGTTTTTTCAGGTTGTTTTGCAGCCGCACGTCAGCCAGACGTTGCCCGGCGCGGGCCTTGAAATGCATCGATTGGATTTGCATGATGTTGTCTCTTTGTTTTTCTTGTTAGCAATCGCCGGCCAGCACTTGCGCCACGTGCAAAACACGGGTCTTGTCATCGCCGGTGCGACGCAACCGTCCTTCGATATTGAGCATGCAACCCAAGTCGCCCAGCACCACCGCATCAGCGCCGCAGTCATGAATGTTGGTGCACTTCTCATCCACGATGGCGCTGGAGATATTGCCGTATTTGATTGCAAAAGTGCCGCCGAAACCGCAGCAGGCAGTGCTATCTTTCATCTCGGTGAGCTGCACATCGGGCAACTGGCCGAGCAGCGCGCGCGGCTGCGCCTGCACGCCCAGTTCGCGCAGGCCGCAACAGGAATCGTGATAGGTGATATGACCTTTGAAGCCGGAAGGCAGGGATGTTATTTTCAGCACGCTGACCAGAAAATCAGTCAGCTCGAAAACCCGCGGCTCCAGCTTGCGCATGCGCGTGCGCAGATCGGGATCGTCGGAAAACAGGTCCGAATAATGCGTCTTGACCATGCCGCCGCAGGAGCCGGATGGAATCACGACGTAGTCGAAACCTTCGAATTCATTCAGGAATTTCTCGGCCAGCGCACGCGCCGATTGACGGTCACCGGAGTTATAACCGGGCTGGCCGCAACAGGTCTGCAAATTCGACACCACCACCTCGCAGCCATTGGACTCCAGCAGCTTCAGTGTGGAAAAGCCGATTTCCGGACGGACCATATCGACCAGACAGGTTACAAATAATCCGATACGCATCGACTGCTCCCGTTTAATTTTAGACAAACCTTATTATGACGCGTGAAACTGGAAACGCCGCCGCTCCCATTGATGAAATAATTTATGCTATTTCGCGGGAATATTTTCGCTTCCCGCAATATTTTTTCACATTGTGGTATAAAGAAGCATTCTGATGTGTCCACTGAATAATGAAAAGCGAATTAACACCAACTAAAAGTACCACCTCGATTCAGGTAATCGCACGCATGATCTCGCTGCTCGATGCGCTGGCGCTCTACCCGGACCCGGTCAGCCTCAAGGAACTTTCCAGAATGACCGGATTGCATCCGTCAACCGCACATCGCATCCTCGGCGATATGGTAGTGACCCGCTTTGTCGACCGGGCTGACCCCGGCTCTTACCGTCTGGGCATGCGCCTGCTGGAACTGGGCAATATCGTCAAGAGCCGCTTGAGTGTGCGCGAGGCAGCGCTGGATTTCATGCGCACCCTGCATCGAAAGACGCAACAAACCATCAACCTGTCGGTGCGACAGGGCGATGAAATCGTCTATATCGATCGGGCATTTTCCGAACGTTCCGGCATGCAGGTGGTGCGCGCCATCGGCGGACGCGGCCCGCTGCACCTGACATCGACCGGCAAGCTCTTCCTGTCGGTAGACGAACCGAAAACAGTGCGCGCCTACGCCACCCGCACTGGCCTGACCGGCCATAACAAGAATTCGATTACCGATCTAGGCCAACTGGAGCGTGAATTGAGCCTGATCCGCGCACGCGGCTATGCGCGCGACAACGAAGAGCTCGAACTCGGGGTACGCTGCATGGCCGCCGGCATTCGGGACGATAGCGGAAAACTGATTGCCGGCTTGTCGATCTCCGCTCCGGCAGATCGCCTGCAGGATGACTGGGTGGAAGACCTGGTCCAGACCGCGAACCAGATTTCAGCCACATTGGGTTACGTTGCGCAAAACCCATGATCGACAAACATGAATGAGTATAATTATTTTTCACTGTGTTTCCGCAATAATATAGCGCGGCAGAAAAAATACTCCCCTAAAATATATATGAAATGACAGCATTCTAGACAGCAATTTTTGAAAATCGACAGGATAAAAAAAGGCGAACCAAGGTTCGCCTTTTTTTATCCTGTCGCCAAGCAATCAACTTTGCTCGGCGAGCGCATGCGTCCCGGAGAATGTTGGCGGCGACGCCTGAAGCCATTTGCGTATCCGTGCGGCATCCCCCAGACGTGATAGCTTGCCTTTAGAGTCGAGGAAAACCATCACAACCGGTCGCCCGTCGATCTTTGCCTGCATCACCAGGCATCGCCCGGCTTCAGAGATATAACCTGTTTTTTGTAAGCCGATATCCCATTCCGGATTTTTGACCAATCGATTGGATGTTGAGTATTGCAAAGCGCGCCCTCCCGGCTCCACTATATAACTGGTGTCGGTCGAATATTGGCGCACTATCGGGTAATTGTAGGCAGCACTGACCAGTTTGGCCAGATCACGCGCGCTGGCCACATTCCGGCTCGATAGCCCGGTAGAATCGACATACATGGAATTAGTCATGCCGATCGTTCGCGCCTTTTCATTCATGCGCTTGACAAAATTCTTCAAACCGCCTGGGTAGCTACGTCCTAGCGCCGAAGCGGCACGGTTTTCCGAACTCATCAGTGCGATATGCAGCATATCGGTGCGCGACAACTGAGCCCCCACTCTCAGGCGGGAGTGGCTATTCTTTTCATAATCGATATCCTCGCTAGTCACTTCCAGTATCTCGTTCATATCTTGTGCGGAATCAAGCACGACCAGCGCTGTCATCAATTTGGTGATGGACGCCATCGGCAACGGCACCCTTGAATTTTTTTCAAACAACACTTCAGAAGTCGCCTGATCCATGACAAATGCGACATTGGATTCAAGAGCAAGCGAGTCACGCGTGTGACTCAGCCCGGCCATGTCGCCAAACGTTGGCTTGGCCGGTATTACCACCACAAGCGGCGCTGTCAATACGCGCTTATATGCAATTTTGCGCTTGTGACTGGATGCGACAACCTTTGCATTTTTTTTATGGCCGACAATGACTTTTTTTGCTCTGCCCTGGCTGGCAATGACTTTAGATTTGCTTTTTGTGACCGCTGGCTGCACGCTGCTTTTCTTGCGCTGCACTGCATGCGGGGTGACTTCTTTAGCCAGCGCTGCGGGCGCAGAAATAGTAACGCACAGTATTGAAAAAAATAAAACTAACGCCGACTTAGGCATCTGGAACCTCCCTATTTGATGCAAATTTTTATACTTTTTTAGTTTAGCAAAACCGATAAAATTCGCAAGTAAATTAGGGTGTTAGCGCAGAGTCTTGAACAAAGTTCTTCATATTATTGATAAGCCACAAATTAAAATACAAACGGACTGTTAGTATGCCAGCCTCGACAGGTTCCCGGATGATCATTCCAGGAACTTAACGAAGCCTGTTACAGGATCACGCTCGGTCTGCAAGGTATTCTCAACCTTGCCCATATCCGCATAACCCAGCGACATGCCGCAGACAACCATCTCATTGTCCGGCAACTCCAGCACATTGCGAATAATTTTATGATACTGGGTGAATGCCGCCTGCGGGCAGGTATCGAGGCCGCGGCCACGTGCAGCGATCATGATGTTCTGTAGAAACATGCCGTAATCCAGCCATGACCCCTGCTCCATGATACGGTCGATAGTGAACATCAAACCGACTGGCGCATCAAAAAATGCATAATTTCGGCCATGCTGCTCCTGCATTCCCGCCTTGTTATCACGCGTCAATCCGAGCAACGCATACAGATCCCAGCCCACCTTGCGACGACGATCAACGTAAGGCGACACCCATTGGCGCGGGTAATAGCTATATTCTTCCACGTGCTCCTGAGCGGCAGTAACGTCGGTAAAGGCTTGCGCAATTTCCGAAGACAACCGATCTTTGATGGCGCCGGTCAGCACATACACTTTCCAGGGTTGTGTATTGGTGCCGGAGGGAGCGCGTGCGGCAACCTCCAGAATTTTTTCGATGTCTTCACGCGCCACCGCCTGGGGCAAGAAGGCGCGGATGGAGCGGCGGGAAACGATCGCTGCGTCCACAATTTTCTGTTCTGCTGTCTCAATCATGATGTATGTCTTTCTGTTACTCGATTTGAATGGATTGGAGAAGCTCTCGCATATTGTCGGCAATTGCAGCAGGGCGACGCGTCGCCCTGTCGACATATACATGGATGAAATGCCCTTGAGCAGCTGCAACATCGGCGTCGCCGCGGAAAATTCCCACCTCATAGCGCACGCTGGAGTTTCCCAGTTTACTGACACGCAATCCTGCATACACCCGATCCGGGAAAGCCACTGATGCGAAATAGTTGCACTGGGTTTCGATCACCAGTCCAATGACCCGGCCATGATCAACGTCCAGCGCACCCTGCTCTATCAGAAATTGGTTTACAACCGTGTCGAACCAGCTGTAATAAATCACATTATTGACATGCCCGTAAGCATCGTTGTCCATCCAGCGTGTCGTAATTTCTTGAAAATACTTGTATTCACTGCGCTGGTTCGCTTTTATCCGCATTATTTCCTCATAACGAAAACCACACCAATCACTGCCACCAGCATACCGACAATACCTGCAATGCTGAAGCTTTCACCGAACATCATCCATGCCATTACTGCGGTGGTAGGCGGCGTTAAATATAAAAGGCTGGCGACGCTGGTGGCGGCGCTCTTGCGGATGAGCGAAAATAAAAGAAAAATGGCGCCAATCGACAAGGCAAAGACTGACCATAGCAATGCGCCAATAAACTGCGGCGTCCATTGTACGGCGGCCAAAGCCGGCGTCACATGCTCAAACACTATTGCCATTGGCAATATAACTATGAATGATGCGGCAAACTGAATGGTAGTGCCAGTACGCAGATCGAAATGTGCGCAATATCGTTTTTGATACAGAGTGCCAATCGTAATCGACAATAACGCCCCCAGACACAAGGCAATGCTTTGCCAAGATAAGCCAATGACGGTAATTTTATTGGAAACGACCAATCCCACGCCGAACAGCCCTAATAGCAAACCTAGCCATTGGCGCCTTTTTACCGATTCGCCGATCAAAGGCGCCGCAAATGCCGTCAGAATCGGCTGCATGCCGACAATCAGCGCCGACAAACCTGCAGGCATGCCGAGCTTGATGGCGCACCAGACACCGGCCAGATAACCTGCCTGCACAAAAATACCCGCCACGGCAATATGCCGTATCTGGCCCACTGGCCAAGGAGCTTGCATCAGCAGCACCAGCGGTACCAATACCATCAATACGCCAGTGAAACGGAGCAATAAAAAAGTCAATGGAGGGGCGTAAGGCAAGCCAAACTTGGCCACAATAAAACCCGTACTCCAGATTAAAACAAAAATAAAGGGAGTGGCAACTAGCCACCGATTCTGCGGTGCGCCGGTCATTGTTTTGCTGATCGCTAGGGAGTTTATGGCACGAGTCATAAGTGAATTAAAAATGTTGCAGTGCGTTATACCGCACTGCGGTAATGATCCTGCCATCGCAGTGCATATTCTGCTGCAATTGCGATCGTCTGCAAGTGTACCGTAACTGTGTCACGGATATCATTGCCATAGCCGCCTGCCATCGCTATTGCAACCGGTATTTTTCTGCTATAGGCAGCATCGAGCACCATTCTGTCACGTGCAGCAAGCCCTGAAAAAGTCAGCTTCAAATGCCCCAGGCGATCACCTTCATGCGGATCGGCTCCTGCGAGAAACAGGATCAATTGCGGCGAAAAATGCGCAAATAATGCTCCGAGCGAATCCCGCAAAGCTGTCAGATACGCGGCGTCACCGGTGCCGTCGGGCAATCCGACATCCAGATCGCTTTGTTCTTTTTGGAATGGATAATTATCGGCTCCGTGTATCGACAAAGTGAATATCGAATCATCTTTTGCCAGAATTGATGCAGTCCCATTGCCTTGATGAACATCCAGGTCAACGATCGCCACAGACTGCAACCTTTGCTCAGATTGCATTCGGCGAGCTGCGATTGCAGCATCATTGAAGACACAAAACCCCGCACCATGGCCGGCATAAGCATGGTGAGTGCCACCCGCAAGATTGAGCGCTACACCAGAGTGCAATGCCGCGCGGCAGGCTTCGATGGTCGCCCCGACAGAACGGCGGGACCGCTCGACCATCTGAGGCGACCAGGGGAAGCCGATGATTTTTTGCTCTTGAGTGGTTAACTCTCCTGCTGCAACACGCCGGATATACGCTGGATCATGCGCCAGAGCCAGAACACCATCTGGTGTATATGGCGCTTCCTGTAACTGAAGGGCTGGAACAGCCGTGAGTGCAGCCTCACGAACAAGTTTGTATTTCTCCATCGGGAAGCGATGCCCAACGGGCAAAGGCAAAACGAAGTGGTCGCTGTAATAGGCGTTCAAGGCGGAAAGGAAATCAATATTTGGGGGGTTTGAAAGTGTAGCATGTTGGCAAGATTGCGTTCCGGGGTAGCGAAGGATCGGAAATACTTCTGCCATTGGTAATCGAGCATCAACCAAGCAGCCCGATAAATATGTAGCACAGCGACGCAGCACAGCGAAAATTTACCGTTTACAGCAGTTAGCAATTGGGGGCAAGCGCATGAGCGATTGCACGCGACTAACTACGCATACTCATGTATTAAGCGCGAAAAATGCCGATCAAAGTCACATGTGCATAACCTGACATTTATTTGTGCCTTGCACAAATAAATGCTTGACTAATATTATTTAACCACTAAAATAAGAATTGTTGCGATGCACAATTTAATTTCAAAATATTACTCAACCACCCGATAATCCTAGGAGATTTCCATGTTTTCAGTCCCAGAACAATTTTCCAGCGCTACCAAAGCAAATTTTGAAGCACAAATCGCCATGATCACGTCACTGACAAATAAAGCATTTGAAAGCGTTGAAAAAGTTATTGACTTGAACCTGAATGCAGCCAAAGCCTCACTGGAAGAATCTACGGTTGCAGTTAGGCAATTACTTTCTGCCAAAGACTCCCAAGAATTTTTTTCCTTGACAACAACTCAAGCCAAGCCAACTGCCGAGAAAGCACTAGCATATAGCCGTCACCTGGCAAATATCGCATCAAACGCTCAAGCAGAGTTTACTAAGGTTGCTGAAACACAAATTGCTGAAACCAACCGTAAAGTGCTGTCACTGATTGAAGAAGTCACAAAAAACGCGCCAGCTGGTTCTGAAAATGTTGTTGCAATGCTTAAAACAGCGATTGGTAACGCCAACGCCGGTTATGATCAGCTAACCAAAACTACAAAGCAAGCAGTTGAAACGCTGGAAACCAACATGAATACCGCTGCGAACAAATTTACTGATGCAACAAGCAAGGTAAGCGGCGCTGCAAAGAAATAATTACACAAGTTTAGCAACCACACTCCGTTCTTCGGATTTGCGGATGCTGTAACAGCTGAATTGGCGCTAGTCGCACATTCCAAATGCCCCGTAATTACGGGGCTTTTTTTATTTGTAAAACAATACTGAAGCACCGGCGGCACTCACCAAGCCGGGTCATGTTCGTTCGCGGAATATGGAATAAACTGATAGCTATGACTCTAGCAACCTGCCATTGCTTAAGCCTTGCATCGCATCCAGGCAATGCATTTTCAAATATTGGAACAGGAGGTCCCCGTGCTAACCCGTATTCTTTTTTTGCTAAAAGCAGGCGGTCGCGATGCGTCGCTGTTGTGGTACGCATTACGCCAGCCCGAAACACCAGCCTACATCAAGGTCGGGGCGATCTTGCTAGCGCTATACATTATCAGCCCACTGGATGCGCTCCCTGACCTGATCCCGGTGTTGGGTTGGCTTGATGATGCGACACTGCTTGCGCTGGGATTACCTTTTCTGCTCAAGAAAGTACCTCCGCATATCAGGCGAGCAGCTGAAAACCGGCGCAAATATCCTTCCGGAAAAGCCGAGTAAGTGCACGCCGCTGGTATTAATATTGACCATAAAAAATGCCTTGCAAATGATTCATGCAAGGCATTTTTATTCGTCAAACACAGATAACAGGTGATGCGCTCAATAATCAGCCTTCACCCAGATAAGCCTCTTTGACTTTCGGATCGTTCAGCATATCTTTTGCATCTCCGCTCATGGTGATGTAGCCAGAATCCATCACATAACCACGATGGGCCGCCTGCAAGGCAAGCTTCGCATTTTGTTCAACAAGCAAAATGGTCACGCCTTCGGCCGATACGTTGCGCACAACTTCAAAGATTTTCTCAACCATGATTGGCGACAGGCCCATGGAGGGTTCATCAAGCAGCAATAAATTGGGATGCGACATCAATGCGCGCGCCATGGCGAGCATTTGTTGCTCGCCACCCGACAGGGTTCCCGCCATCTGTGATGCACGCTCTTTCAAACGGGGAAATACACCAAACCATTTATCGATATCTGCTTCGATACCAGCCTTATCGTCCCGCGTAAAAGCTCCCATCATCAAATTTTCTTTGATGCTCATGCGGGTAAAAACGCCTCTACCTTCCGGCACCATGGCAAGATTATTCTTGACAAGCTTAAACGACTCCTGGCCCTTAATCGATTTGCCCATATATTGCATATCGCCATCCACCCTACAGATCGGCAAGGTGCCCGTAATCGCCTTAAGAGTAGTTGTCTTACCGGCGCCGTTAGCACCAATAAGCGTAATCAATTCGCCTTTATTTACCTCGAGATCGATACCTTTGACAGCCTGAATGCCGCCGTAGGAAACTTTCAGACCGGTAATTTTGAGTACATTTGCAACCATTAATGAGCACCTCCCAAATACGCCTCGATAACAGCCGGGTTCTTCTGGATTTCGGACGGTAACCCTTCCGCGATTGGCTTGCCATAATCCAGAACAGTGAGACGATCACAAAGACCCATCACCAGTTTTACATCATGCTCGATAAGCAGAATAGTCTTGCCTTCGGATTTGATTTTCACCAGCAATTCGCGCAAGCCCAGCTTCTCGGTTGCATTCATGCCGGCTGCTGGCTCGTCCAGAGCCAGCAGTTGCGGATCGGTGGCGAGCGCGCGCGCAATTTCCAGACGGCGTTGATCGCCATACGACAGATGGCGCGAAGTCCGATTCGCAAATTTTGCTATACCGACGAAATCCAGAAGCTCCATTGCACGTGTGCGAATTTCCTGCTCTTCTTTACGTGCGGCTTTATAGCGCAGAATCGCGCCCAGAACACCTTGGTGGGTGCGCACGTGGCGCCCCACCATGACATTTTCAAGCGCCGTCATTTCGCTGAATAGACGGATATTCTGGAACGTGCGTGCAATTCCTGCCTTGGCGACCTCATGCGGAGCTGAAGGCGAGTAAGGCTTGCCTGCCAGCTCAAACGAGCCGGTATCAGGTTGATATAAACCGGTTATAACATTGAAAAAAGTTGTCTTGCCAGCGCCATTGGGACCGATCAAACCATATATCTGTCCTTTGACAATCTGGAGATTGACATTCGATAATGCCTGCAAGCCGCCAAAACGCTTGTTGACGCCGGCAATTTTCAGAATGATTTGTTCGCTCATCAATGCTCTCCTTGGGCAGCGACTACACCGGTTACGCGCTCCGGCTTATCGATATCTGCATCAGGTCTATCCTCGTGCTTGGGGGCTGGCCACAATCCTGCAGGGCGGTTGAGCATGATCAGAACCATGGCCAGACCGTACAGCAATTGGCGCAGAATCTCAGCATCTATGATCACGTGACCGAATAGTAACTTCTGGACCGGCTCAACTACATGACGCAGTACCTCAGGCAAGGCTGCAAGAATAATACTGCCAAGTATCACACCGGGAATGTGCCCCATCCCGCCCAACACCACCATGGACAGAATGATGATGGATTCCATTAAGGTAAAGGATTCCGGGGAAACAAAGCCCTGGAAAGACGCAAACATCGCTCCGGAGATACCACCAAAAGACGCTCCCATCGAGAACGCCAACAATTTGATGTTCCGGGTATTGATGCCCATTGCTTTCGCAGCAATCTCATCTTCACGAATGGCAACCCAGGCCCGGCCAAGACGCGAATGCTGCAGGCGGGAAGTAATCAGAACGATGACAATGCACAAGGCCAGAAACAGAAAATAGTATGCATTTACCGATGGCATAGAAAAACTGCCAATTTCAACCGTCGCCATCGAGCCTGATTCGCCGGCCAAAGAAACGCCGAAGATCCGAATCGGCTCGACCATATTGATGCCCTGCGGCCCGTTGGTGATATTCACCGGCCCATTCAGGTTATTCAGGAAAATGCGTATGATTTCGCCAAACCCGAGCGTCACAATCGCCAGATAATCGCCACGCAGTTTCAGCGTCGGTGCACCCAGTAAAGCCCCAAACAATGCCGCCACGCCTCCTGCAATCGGCACGATCAGCCAGACCGAAAGATGAATCCCGTTTTGCGCAATTTCAGGGCCAAATACCCATAATAGAAAATTACCGATGGGCGGATACTGGTTCACAAAGGACTCCAGCACTACCGCAAACTGCGGCGACGCAAGTAAGGCCGTAGTGTAAGCACCGACAGCATAAAAAGCGATGTAGCCTAAATCGAGCAAACCGGCAAAACCCACAACAATATTCAAGCCCAGCGCGAGCATGATATAGAGCAGTGCAAAATCAATAATGCGCACCCAGGAGTTACCAAAATTGGCGGCGAAAAAAGGGAATGCAATCGCGACGATTGCCAGAATGGCAAAGCTGGAATAAGCAGTGGTCGGATTCTTTTTGATGTCAAAGTTAAGTGCCATGAAGTTTTCCTTTAAGCGCGATCAGCCACACGCTCACCCATGATTCCGGACGGGCGCAGTGTCAATACTATAATTAGCACGACAAAAGCAAAAATATCCTGATAGTGACTACCCAGAAAGCCGCCGGTCAGATCGCCAATATAGCCAGCGCCCAGGCTTTCAATCACCCCCAGCAGAATGCCGCCCAACATCGCACCATATATATTGCCGATGCCACCCAGCACCGCAGCAGAAAATGCCTTCAAACCTGGCAAAAATCCCATTGCAAACTGTGCCGAAGAATAATTGGCGCCCCACATTACACCGGCTACCGCCGCCAGAGCGGCACCGATGGCAAATGTCGCCACGATCACTTTATTCGCATCGACTCCCATCAAGCCAGCCACGCGCGGATTCTCGGAGGTGGCGCGCATGGCGCGACCCATCTTGGTTTTTTCAATAAGGATTACCAAGCCCACCATCGAAATGGTCGCCAGTACCAACAACATGACCTGGGTCTGGGAAATCAGTGCGCCGCCGATATGAATCGGCTCACTCGACATGACCTGCGGGAAAGGCAATGGACTGCGTCCCCAAATCATCATGGCAAAAGTCTGTAGCAGAATGCCGATGCCGATAGCAGTAATCAGCGGGGCCAAACGTGGCGCATTGCGCAGCCGTCGGTAGGCCACACGCTCAATAAATACATTGACGATCACACATACCGGTATTGCAGCTGCAATTGCGATCGCCAGCTTGAAGATACCCGGCATGTCGGGTGCCGAGGTTTGGATAATCTTGAGAACGGTCAGTCCGACCATTGCGCCGATCATTAATACCTCACCGTGGGCGAAATTAATAAGACTAAGAACGCCGTATACCATTGTGTAGCCAAGAGCAATCAACGCATACATACTGCCAAGGACCAGGCCGTTAATGATTTGTTGGATAAAAATATCCATAAGTTCAAGCTCCCTTAGAGGACCGTAATTTAGTTATTCTGCGGCTCACCTACGATCGCATCATGTGCGACTGCAGCAAAAACCGTTCCTAGTAATGAAAACGGCACCCGTCGTAAAACTCTTGGGTGCCGTGAGGCTTTTTACCGCTTATGCGATCAAACTTTTCACTACTATGGGAGCATTGAGGGCGTGTCCGATATACATATTGTCTCCTTATCTTGCGTTTTATTTAAACGATTTTTTAATATGTGTGCGCCCTCTATTGGGGCACATCCAAATTAGGCCGGGATTGTACAGAATCCAAATAATAACTTGGCCACTTCAGTGCAGATTTTGCACAGATTCATGCTACTTCAATACTTATACATTAAACAATTTTTATTGCGTACGGCTAAAAACCGCAGCTTTCGTGCGGTAGATATGATAATGAGGAATTCGATAAACAATATATGGAAAATTCCAGTTTATCCTGAACATAGTTCAGCACCACGCAATCAATGCGTATAGAGACACAGATAACAATTTTTGCCATGGTAATAACTTGCATACAAAAAATGCACCTGTATTTTTTGTATTTACAGGAAAAGTTACTGCGCGGGAACTGCATTTATCCACTATTCCAATGTGGACAAACACCATGGTTACGCTTTCCTAGCGCGTATCTGCCAAATATGTGGCGCACACCTATGCATCGATATGCACCAATCTCGTGCGCCGCATCGAATCAGAAACCACGTTTTTTGAGCAAAAAGGTTGCACAAACGCGCTGCTTCCAAATACGCGAACAGCGCTCGCCTATCACGAGTGGCCCAGACCTTTTGGCATGGGGAAGGTAACGTGCTCCTTAACCCCTTCAAGGTGCCTGACGTTCTTGGCGCCTAGCATTGTCAGGCGGTCGATTACAGCTTGCACCAATACTTCAGGAGCAGATGCGCCCGCAGTTACACCAATTCGTCTCTTGCCAGCTAGCCAGTTGGGATCGATTTGGGCAGCATTGTCAACCATATGCGCTACGGTTCCCTTTTTCTCGGCGACTTCACGCAGGCGATTCGAGTTGGAACTGTTTGGGCTACCTACGACAATGACCACATCTACCTGTGGCGCCATGAATTTGACTGCCTCCTGGCGATTGGTGGTGGCGTAGCAAATATCACCTTTTTTCGGTTCGACGATAAGCGGAAAGCGGCTTCGCAATGCGGCAATAATATCGGCGGTATCATCAACGGAAAGCGTGGTTTGCGAGACATAGGCCAGCATCTCGGGCCGCAGCACAGTCAGGGCCTCGACATCGGCAACGGTCTCCACCAGATGCATCCCCTGTTCCGCTTGCCCCATTGTGCCTTCCACTTCAGGATGGCCCTGATGGCCGATCATGACGATTTCACGCCCTTCCCGTCGCATTTTCGCCACTTCCATATGCACCTTGGTCACCAACGGACAGGTTGCATCAAATACCGTCAAGCCGCGTGCAGTTGCGGCGTCACGCACGGCTCTGGAAACACCATGCGCGGAAAAAATCACAATATTACCGGCCGGTACATCATCGAGTTCCTCGATGAAGATCGCCCCTTTACTGCGCAAATCTTCCACTACGTAAGCGTTATGCACGATTTCATGGCGCACATAGACTGGCGCACCAAACTGAAGCAATGCCCGCTCCACGATTTCAATTGCGCGATCGACACCGGCACAAAAACCGCGTGGTTGCGCAAGTAAAATTTCTTTCTCTTCCATCACATGATTCCAATGATTCTGACTTCGAATTTTAGTGCTTGACCCGCTAACGGGTGATTGAAGTCGAACACCGCGCCGGTATCATCCATCGATCGCAAAACGCCGGCAAAGCGGCCACCGCCCGGCGCAGCAAAATCCACCAGGTCGCCAATCGCATATTGCGCATCCGCAGGGGAATTTTCCTGCAGGGTCGATTTCGACACGCGCTGAACCAAGTCCGGGTTGCGGGGGCCGAATGCTTGCTCCGGCGACAATTCAAAGGTTTGATGCGCACCCTCCTGCAAACCGATCAGGCAGGATTCGAGGAAAGGCGCAAGTTGCCCATTACCCAGTTGCAGAGTCGCAGGTTTGTCCTGGAAAGTAGTGACAATATCTTTGCCATCCATGGATGCCAAACGATAATTCAACGTCAGATAAGCTGTGTCGGTGACGACTGGAGTAGGTGTGCTGGACATGTAAAACTCATGGTGATTGAGGATAAGCTGGTATTGTAAGCCAGCTTTATGACTGTCAGCGGCTGCGCAGGCAAACCCGACTAATGAAGGAAGCCCGGCATGGCGATTACGGATTGGCCCGAAGATCAGCGCCCGCGTGAGCGGTTGATCAAACACGGGCCGCAAAAACTCTCGGATGCCGAATTGCTGGCCGTTTTTTTGCGCACCGGCGTCACGGGCAAAAGTGCAGTAGATCTGGGGCGCGAAATGATTGGCCATTTTGGCTCATTGAACGGCTTGTTTTCTGCCCGGATCAAGGAATTCTCAGCCATCAACGGCCTTGGCCCCGCTAAATTTGCACAGTTGCAAGCGGTTCTGGAACTGGCCAGGCGTGCTCTGGCCGAAGAACTGGAAGCCGGCGTCACACTGAGTTCGCCGCAAGCGGTACGCCACTATCTGCAACTGCTGTTGGGCAACAAGCAATACGAGTCGTTCGCCGTACTTTTCCTGGACGTCAAAAATCGTCTGATTGCGTCAGAAGAACTGTTCCGCGGCACACTCACACATGCCAGCGTCTATCCGCGCGAGGTAGTCAAAGTTGCGCTGGCGCACAATGCTGCTGCCATCATCCTGGCCCATAACCATCCATCCGGCTCGCCCGACCCCAGCGCAGCCGATCACTTGCTCACGCGCACGCTCAAGCAGACGCTGGAACTGGTTGATGTGCAGGTGCTGGATCACTTCATCGTCGCGGGGCGACAAATTCACTCATTCGCAGAACATGGCCAACTGTAGCCATTCCATCTCGCTCGTTTCAAAAACAGTGGAGTATATGCAATAACGCACCATTTTCCGCATACATATATGCGGCTTTAAAGTATACATACTTCAGTATATATATTTTAAAAAAATATTAATTTTGCTTAAATATGCACATGCAAGCGCCACCGCTCCAATTTGTTAAATATTATAATATTTAATGACACAATTAATTTTCACAAGTCATTGATAAAACACGGTTTTTTGTCTATACTCTCATTTTTTCCGAATTCGGAAACCATTGAGGAGTAAAGCATGGCACGTGTCTGCCAAGTTACCGGGAAAAAGCCGATGGTCGGCAACAATGTTTCCCATGCAAACAACAAAACCAAGCGTCGTTTTTTGCCTAATCTGCAAAATCGCCGCATTTTCGTCGAATCGGAAAATCGCTGGGTTTCCCTGCGTTTGTCGAATGCCGGTCTGCGTATCATCGACAAACTCGGCATTGATGTCGTACTGGTCGACATGCGTGCCCGCGGCGAAAAAGTTTAATTAGCGCAACGGGATAAAGGAAACCATCATGGCAAAATCTGGCCGCGACAAAATCAAGCTGGAATCGACCGCAGGTACAGGTCACTTCTACACCACTACCAAAAACAAGCGCACCACGCCTGAAAAAATGGAGATCATGAAGTTTGATCCCAAGGCGCGCAAGCATGTTGCATACAAGGAAACGAAAATCAGGTAATCGATTTTTGACCATAAAAAGCCCCGCAAGATTACGTCTTGCGGGGCTTTTTATTTTCTGCGGCATTACCCAGCCGCGATCGTTATAAAAAAACGGCCCGGATGATCCGGGCCGTTTCATATCAAAAGCTGGTTTTTTGCCGATAATCTTGCCGACACTCAGGCCGGCAGATATCGGCTTATTTTAAGCGTAGGTTCGCAAACGCAATGAAAAATCCTGCAAGGCCTTGATGCCGGAAGCTTCGGCCCGGGCGCACCAATCCTGCAACTGCTGCAGCAACTGATCGCGAGTGGCGTGTGAGCGCTCCCAGATTGCACCCAGTTCGACGCGCATTTCGTGCATGGTCTTGAGCGCCTTGCTGTGCGCGAACAGTTCCGAAAGTTGCTGCTGATGGGTAGCTTCCAGCTTACCCGGCTCACGTTGCAAGAGTTTTTTTGATGAACGGAGGAAACCCGACTTCAACTGGTTTTTTTCTTTTAGCTGCACCAGTTCGTCATGCCACGCACGCTTTAGAGATTTGGCGTATTTGGCCATCACGTCATAGCGGTTGGCGATCACCGACTGCAGCGTATCGAGATCTGCAATTTGCTTCTGCTGATCGAATTTTGGTTCCGGCGCGATTTTCTTGACATTTGCCAAGCCGACGATTTCCATCATGCGGATATACATCCAGCCGATATCGAATTCATACCATTTCGACGAAAGTTTTGCAGAGGTGCCAAAAGTGTGGTGATTGTTATGCAGTTCTTCGCCGCCGATCAGAATACCCCAAGGCACGATGTTGGTGGATGCATCGGCGCAATCGTAATTTCGATAACCCCAATAATGCCCAATCCCATTGATAATGCCGGCGGCAGTAATCGGAATCCACATCATTTGTACCGCCCAGACGGTGATGCCAATCACCCCGAACAGCAACACATCGATAAACAGCATCAGCACCACGCCCTGCATGCTGTATTTGGTGTAAACATGGCGCTCTAGCCAGTCATCGGGCGTTCCGTGACCGTATTTTTCGATGGTTTCCCGATTTTTCGATTCGGCGCGGTACAACTCGGCACCTTCGAACAGCACTTTCTTGATGCCACGCGTAACCGGGCTATGCGGGTCTTCTTCGGTTTCGCATTTGGCGTGATGCTTGCGATGAATCGCAGCCCATTCCTTGGTCACCTGGCCGGTGGTCAGCCACAGCCAGAAACGGAAAAAATGGCTTGGAATTGCATGCAGTTCGAGGGCACGGTGCGCTTGGCAGCGGTGCAGAAAAATCGTCACGCAAACAATCGTGATGTGCGTTGCGATCATGGTAAAAATGAATACTTGCCATCCGCTTGCCCTGGTAACGCCATTGGAAAGAAAATCCAGCGACGCCTCAAAAATGCTATTTAAAATCATTACTTCTCCAGAGTTAATCGCATCTACGCGATTATTCCCGATATATTGAACAGAATTCGTGCTTCCGAAATTTTGGCATTGTACGCCATTTGACTAGATCCGATTGAGGCCGCCACAGGACGTGCGGCCGCAACACCTTGAAATGCAATTTTTGCTGTGCCGTGTAACAAGACTTGGCTATAAACCGAAATCGCACAGAAAATACCATTATTTGTAAGGCGTTGCAGCCTGTCGGTGCCGCTCCCAGTTCAGCGCGTAGCGTGCTGCCAGCACCGGATTTTTGCGGGCGATCAGGATATTTTCGGCATTTTTGTGCTGCGCCGACCAGGTGAAGTTATAGCTTCCGGTAATCACCGTAGCACTTGCCAAACCGGCATCTATGACGATGACCTTGTTGTGCGCATTCTGATACCGGGTTTCGAGCCAAACAGGAATGCCGGCCAGCGATAAATCTTGTGCTTTGGAAGATGGAACTTTGGCGGACTGCGCGGCATCGACCAACACCATCACGCCAACCCCGCGCTGCTGCGCAGCAATCAATGCCTGTGCAATTTTTTTACTGGTCAGCAGATAGGCTTGCACCAATACCTGTTTTTTCGCGCCGTCAATCGCGCTAATAATCAGCGCCTCAATATCATCCCAAGGCGAAAAAGCCGCTTGCAAGGTTCCCTGCGCAACTATTGGGTCTGATGAAGATGCATCGAATGCGCGCACCGCCGGTGTGCCCAGCAGCGCGCTGACGCCAATCAGGACAATGCAAGCCCTGAAAATCCGCCGCACATCAAAAAATTCAGTCAACCGGAGCCGGCTCAATTTCAGGCGCCGCCACCAATGGCAGCACCTTGCGTACCATCGCGGCAGCAAAGAAGCCGTCGGTGTGATGCAAATGTGGCGCCAGTTTCAAATAATCCTGCATGTCGAGTGCAATTTTCTGCTCTGCCAATACTTCTTTCATCGGCAGCAGCGTGAAATCCGGATGGTTGGATAAAAACTGGCTGACGATATCTTCGTTTTCCTCGTTCAGCAAGCTGCAGGTTGCATACACCAGACGCCCGCCCGCCTTGACCAGCCTTGCTGCGCTATCCAGAATCGCGCTCTGCTTGGCATTCAGCTCCACAATCGAGTCCGGCGTCTGACGCCATTTGACGTCCGGATTGCGGCGCAAGGTGCCCAGTCCGCTGCATGGTGCATCGACCAATACGCGATCGATCTTGCCGGCCAGGCGTTTGATCTTGGCATCGCGTTCATGCGCGATCAATACCGGATGCACGTTCGACAAACCGCTGCGGGCCAGGCGCGGCTTGAGTTTGGCCAGACGTTTTTCGGAAACATCGAAAGCGTACAGACGACCGGTGTTACGCATCGCCGCACCCAGCGACAAGGTTTTGCCGCCTGCGCCGGCGCAGAAATCGACCACCATTTCCCCGCGCTTGGCACCCACCACCTGGGACAGCAACTGGCTGCCCTCGTCCTGGACTTCAATCGCGCCCTCCTTGAACAAGGGCATGTTTTGCAATGCCGGCTTTTTGATCACGCGCAGGCCCAAAGGCGAATAGGGTGTCGGCTCGCACAAAATCGGTGCTTCGGCCAGTTTGTCCATGACGTCGGCGCGTACCGCCTTGATCGAGTTGACACGCAAATCCAGCGGCGCCGGCTGGTTCAAGGCGTCAGCCAGCTTCAATGTTTGCTCTTCGCCATCGCGTGCAACCAGCTTCTCAAACAGCCATTGCGGCAGATTCGAACGCAATGAAGGCTGCAGCAGGGTGCGGTCGATTTGCATCACACGCGCCAGCCATTCGCCCTCTTCCTCGGTCAGACCGCCGAGCGCATCCACGCCCGCGGCATCTGCCAAACCGAGCAAGGTCAGCTTGCGCATGGTCGCGCCGCCACCCCCGCCACCCGATTCTGCAAAGCTGGAATATACCGATTTGTTGCGCAACAGGCCGTAAATGCCTTCGGCGATGACGCCGCGCTCGCGCGAACCCAAACGCGGATGGTCGCGAAAATAGCGTGACAGCGTGCCGTCGGCGGGGCCGGTAAAACGCAATATTTCGCGTAATACTTCTTCAGTTTGGTGTATGACCGCTGGTGGCAATCTCATGCGAAATCCTTCTTTATATGATCTGACCGACTTTCGCCGGCATTGGTGCGTAACTGTTCTTGCTGTAACGCCAGGCTGCCCTCAATAAACATGCCTACCGCACGCGGATAAATGATGTGTTCCTGCACCAGCACGCGCGCTGCCAGCGACTGTTCGGTGTCGCCCGGCAAAACAGGAATTTTTGCCTGCAGCACGACCGGGCCGTGATCGAGTTCGGCGGTGACGAAATGTACCGTCGCGCCATGCTCGGTGACGCCCGCTGCAAGCGCCTGCCGATGGGTGGCAAGACCGGGAAAATTCGGCAGCAGGGATGGATGGATATTCAAAATCCGGCCGGCGTAATGCGCCACAAACGGCGCCGTCAGTATCCGCATGAATCCGGCCAGCACCACCAGGTCAGGCGCAAAACCGTCTATGGACGATTGCAGCGCTACATCGAACTCTGCGCGGGACGGGTAATCCTGGTTGGCTACTACCGCCGTCGGGATCGCGCGCGCGGCGGCGAATTGCAGGCCGGGGGCGTCAGTGCGGTTGCTGATGATGGCGGCGATTCTGGCCGGCCAGCGTTCGGACTCTACCGCGCGAACGATGGCTTCCATATTGCTGCCGCGCCCGGAAATCAGGATAACGATGTTTTTCATGGCGCGCATTGTACCTTTTGTTGGATTCAGATAGAAAAACAAAAAGCCGAACAAAAAAGCCGACAACGCGGTCGGCATGCTCCAGATTAGCTTTTTTCTGCCTTATT
Organism: Gelidimonas diazotrophica; assembly: GCF_055694025.1. Lineage (NCBI taxonomy): Bacteria > Pseudomonadati > Pseudomonadota > Betaproteobacteria > Burkholderiales > Oxalobacteraceae > Gelidimonas > Gelidimonas diazotrophica. Next base: position 744,253 of record NZ_CM146349.1, on the reverse strand, counting down.
CGAAGGAGTAAAACACCCTGAATGCGACTTTCTTTTCAGCCCAGAAATCGGCCGCATCGCGAAACACATCGAGCAAGTTTTCGCGCGCTTCCTTGTCGAATTTCGGCGTATTCGGAATCTGTTCCAGCACGACTACAAAGCCTGGCTGACGCCCCGCCTGGTGCACCAGGTCGGTCAGGCAATCCGACAGTGCATCAAAATTCTTGCCAAAGTGCTTCGGAAAATAAAATGCTTCCGCAATGGTGGTAAGCACCTGCTGCTTGGTGGTAGCGTCGCCGCAATAGGCGTACAGAAAATGTTGCCCAAGATTGGCGGCCTCCAGCTGCAGATCGGCGACCCGAAAGGCGCGGATGGATTGCACCGCATTTGGCAGCACGGTTTTTAGCAAACTCATTGAACCCTCGGCCGGTACAAAAATGGGGTGCTGGTTTTCATGTCCGTCATTCTGTGATGCGTCGGAAACTGGCATAGTGATCTTCGGTGTAATAGTATTCGCCGGATGCCGGCGGGATGCCGCCGGCCACAATGCGGCGTGCGCCACGATTACGCGCACCCGGCGTTTTGACGGTGTATTCATGGTAATACCCACGCTTTTGCCTGGGCAGAATTTGTTCATAATTGCCAAAAGTCACACCGTCTTTGGCGTAAGCAAAAGGGCCGCCCTGCCTGATTTGCACCAGCACTTGTTGCGCCTGTACGGGCAAAGCGGATACATGCACCGCAGCCAGCGCCGCGGCATCGGTTGCCGACACGCCCGCAGAAAACAGGATCGCAGCAAGGAAAAAAAGGGTATTGCGCAGTGATTTGAAGTTCAAAATCATTTTCCGTCGATTTAATGCGTCCATTGGCGAGCGCCACAAACCCGAATCCTCATAGGGTAACGTGTTGTAGAAAACGAATCAACCCGAATCACAAGGCAGTAGCCTGAATATGCGGCAAAGCAGCAATTATTCAAGCCGGCAGATAAAAAACATCCGGCCTGAGCGCATGTCAACGCGATAGCATTCCAGGTGATAGTTGCGACGTAGCAGACAGTCCCGGACATAAATATATACTACTATATGTATATTTTAATATCGTAATAAATATATGCGGTAAATTGGCATTATATGCATATACTCCGCATATTTTAATAATTTATGAGGGTCTTGGCGGGCCCGGGCTGCAACCGGCAATGCAGGCGCAAAAAAGATCCAGCACGTTCACACTGCGAAAAAATATCCCGCGCCCCCAGATCAATCAGTTCACGGCTATAGCTGGACTGAAATAATAGAGGGGAACGCAGCGCCTCGGATCTGGTTCGCGCCGATGCTGCCCAAGAGCGTTCGGATCGGGCCCGTCCGCCAACACGCAAGCCGCCGATCCGCCAACGTTAATCGCCTTTGACGAGGCCCTCCCGGCGCGGATCGGCGCCACCGAACCACATCTCTTCGCCGTGGATGTTGATGCGCATGATGCCTTGCAGGCCGGAAGTCTGTTCCATCACGCGCACGTTATGACCCTTCGCTTTCAACGCATCCACCAGCGCGTCCGAGACCCTGCCCTGCTCCAGTTCGGTCGGGCCGTTGCGGCTGCCGAAGTTCGGCAGGCTGATCGCCTGCTGCACGTTCAAGCCCCAGTCCATGGTGCCGACCAGCACTTTGCCGACGTAGTTGATGATGGCGGAGCCGCCCGGCGAGCCGGTGGTGAGCACCAGTTTTTTGCTGCCTTTTTCAAATACCAGAGTCGGCGCCATCGAGCTGCGCGGACGCTTGCCGCCCTGCACGCGATTGGCGATCGGGCCATTGGCATCGGCGGAATCGAAGGAGAAATCCGTCAGCTGATTGTTCAGCAAAAAGCCGTCCACCATCTGACGCGAGCCGAACGCATCTTCAATCGTGGTCGTCATCGAAACCGCGTTGCCGTAACCATCGACTATCGAGATATGCGAAGTGCCAGGCAGCTCCGGCGACGTATCCTGGCCCCAGGCCAGAGTCATCGCAGGCGGCGTGCCGGGTTTGGCCGGGCCCATCGACTTGTCGCCAATCAGTGCTGCGCGTTGTGCCAGATACTGCTTATCCAGCAAAGGCTTGAAGCTGTTTCCCGGCAACTGCACGAAATCGGTATCGGCTACATACAGGCCACGGTCCGCATAGGCCAGCCGTCCCACCTCCGAAAACAGATGCACCGCATCGGCATTCAGGACGCCGTCTTTCGGTGCAAACGGGCGAATATCCCGCGCTTCCAGCATGCCGAGCATTTGCGCGATGGCGATGCCGCCGGAGGATGGCGGCGGCATCCCGCATACGGTCCAGGCCTTGTAGTCGCTGCATACCGGCTCGCGCACCTTGGCCTGGTAGCCGGCAATATCAGCCGCGCTCAACAGGCCGGGATTGACCGGATGGCGGCCGACTTTGGCGGCGATATCCTGGGCGATGCGCCCCTTGTAAAAACTATCCGCGCCGCCTGCTGCAATCTCCTTGAAGACTTGCGCCAACAGCGGATTTTTCAGTAGATGGCCGACCGGCCACGGCGCGCCTTGCGGATCATAAAAATACGCGGCGGCGACTGCATCCTTCTTCAGATGCGGTTCTGTGCCCAACAGAATATGCAAGCGTGGACTGACCGCGAAACCTTGCTCGGCCAATCGGATTGCCGGCGAAAACAGATCGGCCCAAGGCAACTTGCCGTATTGCCGGTGCGCTAATTCCAACATGCGCAGCACGCCGGGCGCACCGACCGAACGGCCACCGACTACGCCCTCATAAAACGGCAGCGCTTTTCCATTCGCATCCTGAAACAACTTTTCGGTAGCCTTGGCCGGAGCGGTTTCACGGCCGTCAAAAGCCTTCACGATGCTGCCGTCGAAATGCATCAGGAACGCGCCGCCGCCAATGCCGGAAGATTGCGGCTCGACCAGATTAAGCACCATCTGGGTCGCAATCGCCGCATCAACCGCCGATCCGCCAGCCTTCAGCACTTGGTAGCCGGCATCGGTCGCTAACGGATTGGCCGCAGCCACCATGAATTTTTTAGAGGTTGTGCCGGATTTTTCGGTGTAGCCGCTGGCGGCTTCCGGCGCATTCATGCCGGCAACTGGCACTTCGTAATGGAAACTTGGACTGCTGGCACAAGCACCCAGCAAAACGGCAGCGGCACAGGCAATAACGCAGGCTCTGATTGCAATCATGACGGTCTCCCAAAGAAAAAAGGCAAGCGAAGCTTGCCTTTTTTTAGTGTAGCCGGATTAACCAGTATCGTCACTGATCGTCATTGCCATAATGCGGGAACGACAATCCGGCACATCAGCCGATTATTTCGGCTGCATCCGAATCGCGCCGTCCAGCCGGATAGTTTCACCGTTGAGCATCACGTTTTCAATGATGGCTTTTGCCAGATGCGCATATTCGGCTGGCTTGCCCAGGCGCGGTGGGAACGGCACCATCGCGCCCAGTGCATCCTGCACTTCCTGCGGGAAGCCGAGCAGCATCGGAGTCTCGAAAATCCCCGGTGCAATAGTCATTACGCGAATGCCGCTGCGCGACAGATCGCGCGCCATCGGCAGCGTTAGGCCGACCACGCCAGCCTTGGATGAACCATAAGCGGCTTGGCCGATCTGGCCGTCGTAAGCGGCTACCGAGGCAGTATTGATGATGATGCCGCGTTCGCCCTGTTCGGTAGCGTCGGTTTTCGCCATTGCGTCGGCAGCCAGGCGCGACATGTTGAAGGTGCCGACCAGGTTGATGTTGATAACGCGCTGGAAGATTTCCAGCGGATGCGGGCCGTCTTTACCGACCGTTTTCACCGCAGGCGCGACGCCGGCGCAGTTGACCAGGCCACGCAGAGTGCCGATTGCGGTTGCGGCGGCGACCACTGCCAGCCCGTCCGCTTCGGAAGCGACATCACATTTGACGAATTTGCCACCCAGCTCTGCCGCCAGTTTTTCACCGGCTTCCACCTGCACGTCCGCCAGCACGACTTTACCGCCGCCTTCAACGATCATGCGTGCAGTTGCCGCGCCCAGGCCAGAGGCACCGCCGGTAATAATGAATACGCTATCTTTGATTTGCATGGTTTGCTTCCTTGATGAGATGGGTTTCGATTACCGCTTTTGTTACAGACTAAAATTTGTAAAAATTACGCTGACGTTTACGTAAGCGTAAGCATCAATCGTTTCGGATTGTAGCCAATTTTTGCACTGCAACGTAAAAAAAGCGGCAACTGCCGCTTTTTTGGTTTGCATTTGGCATCAGCGCAGTTTGGCTCCTGTTGCAATCGGCGCTGTAATCACGCTCACCTTGGTTGCTACCACGGCCGGAGTTACGCCGCCGGCGCCGGTCGATGGCGCCGCCAACGCAACCGGTGCTGGCATGGCGGCGCTCTGCATCCCGGTTCCAGGCAGCAAAGGCACGATCAGCAGGGCCACAATATTGATGATCTTGATCAGCGGATTGACCGCCGGTCCGGCGGTATCCTTGTAAGGATCGCCCACCGTGTCGCCGGTGACCGCCGCCTTGTGCGCGTCCGAACCCTTGCCGCCAAAATTTCCATCTTCGATATATTTCTTGGCGTTATCCCAGGCGCCGCCGCCAGTCGTCATCGAAATCGCGACAAACAGGCCGGTGACAATGGTGCCCATCAACAAGCCGCCCAACGCTGCTGGCCCGAGTATCAAGCCGACCAGCACCGGCACCACCACCGGCAACAGCGATGGAATGATCATTTCCTTGATCGCGGAGGCGGTCAGCATATCGACTGCCTTGTCATACTCCGGCTTGCCGCTGCCGTCCATGATGCCCTTGATGTCGCGGAATTGACGCCGCACCTCGACCACCACTGCGCCGGCTGCGCGCCCCACTGCTTCCATCGCCATTGCACCGAACAGGTACGGAATCAAGCCGCCGATGAACAGACCGACGATCACCATCGGATTCGACAAATCGAAAGAAGTGCTGATTCCGACTGCATTCAGCGCGTGGGTGTAATCGGCGAACAGCACCAGCGCCGCCAGGCCGGCAGAGCCAATTGCGTAACCTTTGGTGACGGCCTTGGTGGTGTTGCCGACCGCATCCAGCGGGTCGGTGATCGCGCGCACCGAATCCGGCATGCCGGACATTTCGGCAATGCCGCCGGCGTTATCGGTGATCGGTCCGTAAGCGTCGAGCGCCACGATGATGCCGGCCATCGACAGCATCGAAGTGGCGGCAATCGCGATCCCGTACAGGCCGCCGAGCCAGTAAGAAGTCAGGATGGCGGCGCACACTGCCAGCACCGGATAGGCGGTCGACCGCATCGATACGCCCAGGCCGGCGATGATGTTGGTGCCGTGACCGGTAGTCGATGCCTGGGCGATATGCTTGACCGGCTTGAAATCGGTGCCGGTGTAATACTCGGTGATATACACCATCAGGCCGGTCAGCACGATGCCGACCAGGGCCGAGCCCATCATCGGCAAGCGCATTTGCGGCGGCATGATCAGCCAGGTCACGATTGCGAAACCGATCAGCGACAAACCGGCCGCCCACCACAAGCCGGTATACAGCGCAGACATGATTTTCTTGCCTGGCTTGGCCTTGACCATGCTGCAGCCGATGATGGAAGCAAAAATGGATGCGCCGCCCAGCGCCAGCGGATACAGCACCGCTTGCGACTCCGCGCCCTTGACCAGCAGGCTGCCCAACAGCATGGTGGCAATCAGCGTCACCACATAGGTTTCGAACAAATCGGCCGCCATGCCGGCGCAATCGCCGACATTGTCGCCGACGTTGTCGGCGATGACGGCCGGATTGCGCGGATCGTCTTCCGGAATGCCGGCTTCCACCTTGCCAACCAGATCGGCACCGACATCGGCGCCTTTGGTGAAGATGCCGCCGCCGAGTCGGGCAAAAATAGAGATCAGGGAAGCGCCGAAAGCCAATCCAATCAGCGGCTTGATGACGTCATGCAACGACACCGTATGACCCAATCCGTGCGGCGCCGACACCGTGAGTACCCAGTAAAACAGCGTTACTCCCAGCAAGCCGAGTCCGACCACCAGCATGCCGGTGATCGCGCCGCCCTTGAATGCGACATCGAGCGCCTGGCTCATGCCCTTGGTGGCGGCTTGTGCAGTGCGTACGTTGGCGCGCACCGAGACATTCATGCCGATGAAGCCGCAAGCGCCAGACAATAGCGCGCCGATCAGGAAGCCGACCGCGGTGGTCAGCCCGACTCCTGGCAACACGGCAATGATAATGAAAAGGATGACGCCGACCAGTGCGATGGTGCGGTACTGTCGCGCCAGATAGGCGGCAGCGCCCTGCTGAATGGCAGCTGCGATTTCCTGCATCCGGGGGTTGCCGGGGTCTTGCTTGAGAATCCAGCGCCGTGAATTAAGTCCATAAATAACTGCAACCAAGCCACTCAGCACCGCAAACCATAAAACTGCTGCCATATTGCCTCCCCTGTTATTAACGAAGTGGTTAAAACAACATCTCTGGTAGTGGTGCTGGATATCCCTATTCCAGCGCTCGCTGCCTGTTTTTTACAAAAATCCATGATTCTTTTACTTAAGCTCAGACGCAGAGTTCACGAGTGACGCGCAAAGCACGAACCGGCCCCGCAACACAATGCATTTCTTGAAAAATATGGAGTATCACTGTTTTCATGGCATTTACCGCATATATTCATTGCGGTTATTAAATATACTCGCATTAATTCTGAAGCTGCATCGAATCGCCGCTTCAGCGTAAGCACCAACTCCGGCGCTGTCCACGACCTTTTTTCGTGCCGTTCGTGTTTTTTGTGGGTATTGTTTCCGCCGTGCTGAACATGCGTCAGCGGTGACTGCATGCTTGACTGTGCGCGCCAACAAAAAAGCGGACACAAGGTCCGCTTCTTTATTTACTCTGCCAGTGCAGCAAAAGCCCGATCGCGAATTTCCTCGACCTGGCCGACGCCGACTATCTTGCGATACTTGGGCGCGCCCGGCAAACCGGCCTGCGCCCAGTTGCCGTAATACTTGACCAGCACTTCGGTTTGTTCGTGATACACCGCGAGGCGCTTCCTGACGGTTTCTTCCTTGTCGTCATCACGCTGCATCAACGCGTCACCGGTTTCGTCATCCTGGCCGGCAACTTTCGGCGGATTATATTCGACATGGTAGGTGCGACCCGACGCCGCATGAACGCGGCGGCCGCTCATGCGGTCGATGATAGCTTCGTCCGGAACATCGATTTCCAGTACGTAATCGATGGCAACGCCCGCATCCTTCATCGCATCGGCCTGCGGAATGGTGCGCGGAAAACCGTCGAACAAATAACCATTGGCGCAATCGGCATTTTTCAGACGATCCTTGACCAGACCGATGATGATGTCGTCCGACACCAAACCACCGGCATCCATCACTTTTTTTGCTTCCAGACCCAGCGGCGTTCCTGCCTTGACTGCTGCACGCAGCATGTCGCCAGTGGAGATTTGCGGAATATTGTATTTTTCCTTGATGAATGTTGCCTGTGTACCTTTGCCGGCACCTGGTGCTCCTAACAGGATGAGACGCATGTTAATTTCCTAAGAGTTTGAATTATGTCCGCAATTGCAGCCGATAGGCGCCGGGTTAGAGCGATATGCTGCATTGCAGTAATATGTTTTATCACATTAAGTTTTCACGAAACTTACCACAAAACCACACGAAGTCGTTGCTTTGAGTGCGAATTCACATCAAAAAATTGACACAAAACAAACGTTTACAGGAAGTATTGCCGCACCCGAATCAGGTCATCCTGGGTATCGATTCCGCAGGCCGGCGTCGTATCGGTGACATATACGGCAATTGGGAAACCGTGCCACAGCGCGCGCAATTGCTCTAGCGCCTCAATCTGTTCCAGCGGCGACACCGCCAGCGCCGGATAGGCTTGCAGGAATACATTGCGATACGCATACAAGCCGATATGGCGCAGGGGAACAGCGCCTTGCGGCAAGACCGATTGGGACTCTGCAAAAGCATCGCGATGCCACGGTATAGTCGCGCGCGAGAAGTACAGCGCCCGGCCGAACTTGTCGAGCACGACTTTCACCACGTTCGGATTGAAGGCATCGCGCGCGTCACTGATCGGATGCGCGGCGGTGGCCATCGATACCTCGGCGCTGATCTGCGCTGCGGTCGCAGCAATCAAGGCTGGATCGATCAGCGGTTCGTCGCCTTGCACATTGACCACTACCGCATCGGCAGCCAGGCCGATGGCAGCGGCAACTTCGGCGATCCGGTCGGTGCCGCTCGGATGGTCGCTGCGGGTCAGGCTGGCGCGCACCCCGTGAGCGGCGCAGGCGGCCAGAATATCGGCGTGATCGGTGGCGACGATGACCTGGCTGGCGCCGGACAACATGGCGCGTTCGGCCACTCTTACCACCATCGGCTTGCCGCCCAGATCAGCGAGCGGTTTATTGGGCAGCCGGGTCGATGCCAGGCGGGCCGGAATGATGACGGTAAACTCCATCGGGCGCTTTACGTATTGTCCTGGATCTGCAACGGAGCATTCAACGCACGGGCCTGATCGGCCCACATGATGGGAATGCCGTCGCGGATCGGATAGGCCAGTTTGTCGGCGCGGCAGATCAGTTCCTGCGCTTTTTTGTCATGTACCAGCGGGCCTTTGCACAGCGGGCATACCAGGATATCAAGTAGTCGATTGTCCACGACATTTCTCCAGAATTCGTTGGGCCAGCGCGCCATCCAGGCACGCTGTCACGGGAACCACCCACAAGCGCGGGTCGTTTTTCAGTTCAGTCACGAGCGCACATTTTACTGCATCCTTCTCTGTAATCAGGATGATGTCGGCGGCAATATCGCCAAAGGGATTGACGGCAAAATCGTAATGATCCGGCAACGGCAACTCCTCAAAATCCAGCCCGGCCTGGCGCAAAGTGGCAAAAAACCGTGCCGGATTGCCGATGCCGGCTGCCGCCACGATTTTTACCGGCAACATATTCAGCTTTTGCCCCGTCAACTTTTGCCCCGTCAATTCCTGCAGCGGCAACTGTTGCGTCGGGTCGCACAGGCGTTGCGCCACCGCGCCTGCCAAAACCATCCGGTAAGCGTCCGTCGGCATGCCGTCAGGCAGATCCGCGCCCGCCGTCAAATTGACCACCGTAAAATCGCGCCGGCGCGCGGCCGGTTCGCGCAAGGGGCCGGCCGGCAGCAACCAGCCATTGCCCGCACCGCGGCCATCGAACAGGACGATTTCGACATCGCGCGCCAACCGGTAATGTTGCAGTCCATCGTCGCACACGATGCAATCGAGTTCCGGATGCGCTGCCAACAAGGCTTTCGCCGCTGCCACCCGATCGCGCCCGACCATCACCGGGCATTGCGCACGGCGGGCAATCAGCAGCGGTTCGTCGCCGACCTGCTGCGGCGTCGCATCCGGCCACACCAAGCGCGGTGCCGCGTCTGGATTTCCCCGCGCCCCATAGCCGCGTGAAATCACGCCGGGCGCACGGCCGGCACCGCGCAACGCATCGACTAGCCAGATCGTCAGCGGCGTCTTGCCGGTGCCGCCGACGAAGACATTGCCGACGATGATGACCGGCACCGGCAACCGCACCGATGCCAGCCAGCCGCGCCGGTATAGCGCCCGTCGCAGCGCCAGCAAGCCGCCGAACAGTCGGGACAGCGGCCACAACGCGCACGCCAGCAACCCGCGGCGCAGCCAGGCGCGGCTTAAAATGGATTCGAGGGTGGATGCGGCTGAAGCCAAGGCGCTGTTTTCCGATGATCGTAGCAATTCTTTAAGTGCTACATACATACAGTAGCATTTTTAAAACGCCAAGATAATTATGCGGGAAATGCCATGTTTTTTGGCATACTGCCACTATTTATAATATTTCCGGGATACTGCAAGATCACTTCTTGGTGCTGACCTGGGTCGCGAAAGTCACCTTGGCGAATTGCGCCAGACGCGCCGCTTCCAGTACGTTGATCACGCTTTGATGGGTTGCGGTGCCGTCGGCGCTGATGATCACGACCGGGTCTTTTTGCGCCACACCATTGAGCATCGCTGCGGCTTTCAGGCTTTCGGCCAGTTCCTGCACATCATGGTAGGCCACCGTAGTATTGTTGATCACATAACGGCTGTTGTCGGTACTGACGCCGACATTGATCTCGAACGGCCGCTGCTGCACCTTTTCGGCGTCCGCGCTCGGCAGCGTAATTTGCAGTTCGGAAAACTTGCTGTACGTGGTCGTGACCATCAGGAAAATCAGGATCACCAGCAGCACATCGATGAATGGAATCAGATTGATTTCAGGGTCTTCATGTCTGCGATTTTTATGAAATTTCATGCCGCGCCTTCCGTTTATGACTTGCGTGCACCGTGCACGACGTCAACGAATCTCACGGCTTTTTGTTCCATATCGACGACGAAACTATTCACCAGCGCACGAAAATGCCGGTAAAAAACCATCGCCGGCATCGCAATCAGCAAACCAAAACCGGTGTTGTAGAGCGCCACCGAAATACCATGCGCCAATTGCGTCGGATTGGCGCCGGCGGCGGTCTGCGAACCGAAAATTTCGATCATTCCAACCACGGTGCCGAACAGGCCCATCAGCGGCGCCAGCGAAGCGATCGTTCCCAGCGTGGTCAGAAAACGCTCGAGTTCATGCGCCACACCGCTGCCGGCTTCCTCGATCGATTCCTTCATGATCTCGCGCGGCGCGTCCACGCTGCGCAAACCGGCGGCCAGCACCCGGCCTAATGGCGAATTCTGTTCCAGCTTGTCGATCACTTCAGCGCTCACCTGGCCGCTGCGATAAACGTGGATCACTTCGTCGAGCAAAGTCGGCGGCAGCACCAGGCTATGCCGTAAATATAGGCTGCGTTCAATAATCAGTGCCAGCGCAATGACCGAAGATATGAGCAACAGCCAGATTGGCCACCCAGCTGCTTGAATAATGGCGAACAAAAGAAACTCCCTATAGATATTGATACTGAGATTGACAATGATATTGATACTGCGGTTGACGATGGCTTGAATATCACGAAGCCGCAATGTAACGTGTTGGACCCGTCACGGCAAGTACGAATCATCCTAGAAACCTCAGTTGGACAGGGTCAAGTGTGCATTTTTCCGACTCTCTGGCTAGGCGCGACGCCCGTAACCCTATAGGGTAGGAGTTTGTCCTTGCAAGGACGAACCGTTACGCAGGCGCGGGGCAATGCCCCACGAAACCCCAGCTTCACCGAAGCAACCTTCATGTTACTAGGAAGAGCAACGACGCCAGGGAGTCGAAAAAGTGTGCAATCGGCCCTGTAGCGCTCTCACCCAAATGGAGAACGACATAAATGTCACAATTCTCAATTTAATCAATTATTTATCGGAGCTGATTAGCGGTCAACTGAGGTTTCTAGGATACTAGCCGGCCCATTTGAAGCGGGATCATTCACACTCGGGAAGTTCTGCACAGATTATGTGGATAACTTTGTGCACAAGTCGCTGCAAGCGGATTAAGTGTTTGATTTTTATCGCTTTAAAACGCATGACCTAAAATGTGGCAAAACTTTTGTACAGCACCATCCAGCAGCCGCCATCGACAGCGATGTTGTGCACATATTGTGTGGATAACTTTGTGGGTAAACCCATGGATAAACCATAAGTCATTGATTATTAAATGCTTTAATTCATTGATTAAAATAAATGCACAGGAAGTTTCCTGATCCCAATCCCGATGATTTTCTTGCAAACTGCGCCACCGCAGACCTGTGGCACAGCATAAACAATGTATACCGGCAGCATTGCATGGGACAATCGCCAGCAGCGCCGGTTCTGCACAGTTTCTGTGGATAACTTTGTGCGTAAGTACTACGATCAATGCCGAAGTGCTTGATCCGTAAGGATTTTTTATTGCCGCTCATAAAGCGTGCAGCGCCTTTTTATCATTTGAACAGCATGAGCCCAAACAATTCCCTGGAAAATCCACTTACTGCTGCGCCCATCCTGAGCGTCTCGGCACTCAATCAGGCCGTAGCCAGGATGCTGGAACGCAGCTTTCCACTGACTTGGGTTGCGGGTGAAATCTCCAACTTCACCCGCGCCGCTTCCGGCCACTGGTACTTCACGCTCAAAGACAGCGCAGCCCAGGTGCGCGCCGTGATGTTTCGCGGCCGCGCCCAATACGCCGACTTCATTCCCAAGGACGGCGACCAGGTCGAACTGCGCACTTTGGTGACGCTGTATGCGCCGCGCGGCGATTACCAGCTGAATGTGGAAGCGATCCGACGCGCCGGCCTGGGCAACCTGTTCGAAGCGTTTTTGCGGCTGAAAGAAAAACTGGAGCTTGAGGGCTTGTTCGACCCGGCGCGCAAACGGCGCTTGCCGGTATTCGCCAGAACCATCGGCATCGTCACCAGCCCGCAAGCCGCCGCGCTGCGCGACATCCTGACCACGCTGCAACGCCGCGCCCCGCATGTCGAAATAATCCTCTACCCGACTCCGGTGCAAGGCGAAGGCGCTGCTGCCAGGATCGCCCACGCGATCCGGATCGCCTCCAACCGCGGCGACTGTGATGTATTGCTGGTCTGCCGGGGCGGCGGCAGCATCGAAGATTTATGGTCGTTCAATGACGAAGCGGTGGCGCGCGCCATCGTTGATTGCAACATGCCGGTGATTGCCGGCGTCGGCCATGAAACCGATTTCACCATCGCCGACTTCGCCGCCGACCTGCGCGCGCCGACCCCGACCGCCGCTGCCGAGTTGGCGGTCGCGCCGCGCGCCGACTGGCTGGCAACCGTAATGACGCAGGCCGACGTGCTGCTGCGCGCGATGCGGCGGCAACTGTCCGACCAAGGGCAAACGCTGGATTGGTTGTCGCGCCGGCTGCAGAGTCCAAAAGCCACCATCGCCCGCGAACGGATGCAATTGCAAGCGCTCGGCAATCGCCTGAATCTGGCCACCCGCACCCCGCAAAATGCAGCCCGCTTTGCCTTGGCGCAATTCAGCACCCGGCTCGGCGCACGGCGGCCCGATAGCGCGGTCCAGCGCAGCATGCTGCAGGAACAGGCGCGCCGTCTTGATGCGCGACTGGCGAGCGCAGCCGCGCAACGCCGGCAAGCGCTGGCGGCGCTGACCGCCCAACTGGAGCTGTTAAGCCCGCAACGCACGCTGGAACGCGGCTACGCGATCGTCACCAATGCCAAAGGCCAGGTCATCCGCAGCACCAAGGCATTGCACCCGCGCGACACTGTCACGCTGCGCCTGGCCAGCGGCAGCGCCCGGATCGGCATCGCCAGCGTGCAACCGGCCCTGGAATCGCTGGAGTCATTAAATTCATTGGATGCATCCGAATAAGCGCCGCCTGCAAGCGATGCGCATCCGTCATACAATTGGCGATCCTGCAAAACAGATTTTTACCTCAACGAACAACTAAAAGGACGCACCATGGAACATACCCTGCCAGCCCTGCCGTACGCAATGGACGCATTGCAACCCCACATCTCCAAAGAAACCCTGGAGTACCACTACGGCAAGCATCATCAGACTTACGTCACCAACTTGAACAATTTGATCAAGGGCACTGAGTTTGAAAACGCCACGCTGGAAGACATCATCCGCAAAGCATCCGGCGGCCTGTTCAACAACGCAGCCCAAGTCTGGAACCACTCTTTTTACTGGAATTGCCTGACACCGAACGCCAGCGGCGCACCAAGCGGCGCACTGGCTGACGCGATCAACGCCAAATGGGGTACGTTCGACCAGTTCAAGGCAGAATTCACCAAATCCGCACTCGGTAACTTCGGCTCCGGCTGGACCTGGCTGGTGAAAAAAGCCGACGGTTCGGTCGACCTCGTCAACACTTCCAATGCCGCAACGCCATTGACCGGCACCGACAAGCCACTGCTGACCTGCGACGTCTGGGAACACGCTTACTACATCGACTACCGCAACGCCCGTCCGAAATACGTTGAAAGCTTCTGGAATCTGGCCAACTGGGATTTCGTCGCAAAGAATTTCGCGTAAGGGTTTTTGCTGTTTGTTCGGAATGAAGTTCGGAACACAGGAATAAAGATCAGAACTTTTTGAATGTGTTCTGGAATAAAATTCGGAACACTGATGATCACCAAGCTGTAGATATCAGAACGCCAACCTTCACCGGTTGGCGTTTTTGTTTGCGGAATGCAAAGTCCTCGTGTCCGGTCTATTTGCTGTTTGCGGTCTATATTCCGACACATGCGGCGCAATACGCTTCGCTGTTGACACCCTACGCATACACCTTACGTCTGTTTGAACCACGCCCAAATCACCGCCTCCTATCGGGCGATGCCAAGAAACACTGCCAAACAACGCCCGACTTCAAGCATTGCCGCATCACTGGCCGAACCAAACGCCTCTCCGAGCTTCTCCCGCTTCACGGTCATCGCCTTGTCAACCATCACCTGCGACGGCTGTTGCAAGCCGTTTCCTGCGCCCGGTTGAATCGTCACGCGAAGCAACGGCGCATCAACCAACGTGCTCGACACCAGCAAAACTGTGACGGTCGCGTGCTGGTTGAATTGGTCGGACTGAATCACCAGCGCGGGTCTGGGTTTACCAAAATCGCCTTGCATGGCGATGGTCACGAAGTCGCCCCGATTCATGCTGTCCAGCCATCCACATCGGACAAAGCGTCATCCATGAATTCCATCATTTCCGTGTCTGCCCTGTCAGACTCAGCAACCAGTTTGGATTGGCGCCGGCACTCTGCCGCAAAGCCTGGCAGCCGCGTATCCGGCACCCAAATTTGAACCGGGCGAAGCCCAGCCATGCGCAGCGCATCACGCCGCTTTTGAACGCGTACAGAAACAGAAATAGCCATCGCGAAATCTCCTTTTCATTCGTTACATGCAACCAATGTAGTACACGATAGCGTTACATGCAACCGTTATCTGTTCGCTTTCCCGGCGGTGTGACTACTGCCAATGTGCCGTGCTGGCTAGGCGTAAGAATCCCTTCATAATCGCGTAAGATCGCCCGGAAACACGCACCACGGCTACCTGTCCCTAGCTTCCAAACCAGACCTGACCCCAACGTCCTTTGCGCCGCATGTTCCTGCACATACCTACAAGTGTATTTTTAAATACTGCAATTGATACTTGCGTGAACATGCCTGTTTTAACTGATACTCCACCTGCTGCATGACAATAAGGGACAGGCCACGGCTTTCTGACCTAACGGAATCTCGGTTTTTCGAGGTTTGCTCAGTATTCGCGTTATGACATAGGCCGCTGAGCCAAAACCCGCATCGGAACGATGCTTTTGACGATTTCAGCGCATTGGCAGACAAAGCAATATTAAGGAAGCATGACTGCTGGATGCGCTTCCAACTTTCTGGCAGCTTTCGCGAACGCCTTGTCAAACGTCTTCAATCCGTTTTCTTTCGCGCCATGGCCAAGTGCAAAGCATCGCCAAAATCCACCCTCAAAAAAAAAGCACTTGCTTTGCTGCAAGTGCTTTTTTCCGGAAACCGAGGAGATCAGCCACGATCCACCAGCAGCATCAGACTGGAGGTATCGAGTTTGCCGCCGCCGCGTTTTTGTATTTCCGCATAATACTGATCGACCAACTGGGTGACAGGCAACTGGCTGCCGTTGCGTTGCGCCTCTTCCAGGCAGATGCCCAAATCCTTGCGCATCAGATCGACCGCGAAGCCAAAGTCGAATTTCGATGCCAGCATGGTTTTTCCGCGGTTTTCCATCTGCCACGATTGCGCCGCGCCTTTGGAGAGTGCATCGATCACGCGCTCGCCGTCCAGCCCGACGCTTTTAGCGAATGCCACGCCTTCGGCCAGCGCCTGCACCAATCCGGCAATGCAAATCTGGTTCACCATCTTGGTCAGCTGCCCTGACCCCGCAATGCCCATGTACATCACCGCGCGCGCATAGGATGCGATGATAGTCTCGGCCCGCGCGAATACCTCGGCATCGCCGCCCACCATCACGGTGAGCTTGCCATTTTCGGCACCGGCCTGGCCGCCCGATACCGGCGCATCCAGAAAGTGTATGCCCAGCTTGCCGGCCTCCTGATATAGCTTGCGCGCCGCAGCGGCGGAACATGTGGTGTTGTCAATCAGGACGCTGCCCGGGCGCATGCGTGACAAAACACCGTCCGGGCCCAGCGTCACCTGGTACAGATCGTCGTCGTTGCCGACGCAGGTAAACACGAATTCTGCATCTTCAGCTGCCGCTGCCGGCGTATCCGCACTGCGCCCCGCATGCGTTTCCAGCCATAACTGCGCACGGGCCGGGGTGCGATTGAATACCGTCACCGCGTGACCGTGTGCTGCCAGATGCCCAGCCATCGGAAAGCCCATCACGCCTAATCCAATAAATGCCGCTTTTACCATTTTTAGCCCTTTGTTGTTGTTGGTCGATCTGTTGGTCAATCTGATATGCCGGTTGAAATTGTGGCATAGATATTGGGCGGCAACGCTGCCCGCTCTAACGGCATGGCGAAAATGCCACCACAATGAATGAAAGCGCCATGGCCGTCTCCCCCAACCCCTCTCCCGCAAGCGGGCGAGGGGAGCAAAGTGAGCCGCTACGCGACTTTCACGTTAAATTGGTACCATTGGTCATCGTCACCAGAAACCTCCAAGGAACCCTATGCTTCACCTGATTTATATCGCCGATCCCATGTGTTCATGGTGTTATGGATTCGGTCCGCAGCTCAATGCGCTGCTCGATGCGCTGCCTGAGGCACGACTCGACATCGTCACGGGCGGGCTACGCGCCTACAACACCGAGGTTATGGACGAGGCCAGGAAAGCCACCATTCTGACGCACTGGAAACATGTGGAAGAAGCCAGCGGACTGCCGTTTTCGGCCTCGGGCATGATGCGCCCGGGCTTCATCTATGACACCGAACCGGCTTGCCGGGCGGTGGTCGCAGCCCGCATCCTGGGCGAAGATTTGCCGTCGCGCAAGATTCTGGATGTGTTGCATGCGATCCAGCACGCTTTTTACGCTGAAGGCCGGGATGTCACCAATCTGCAGGTGCTGGCAGAAGTTGGCGCGACTGCGCTGGCGGATGCTGGCGGCCAGAACAGTTTGGCCGGGCCGCCAATGGCGACTATCGACAGCGCCGATTTCCTGAGTACGCTGAGCGCCGCCTCGACCATCTCGGAAACCAAACAGGATTTCGCGCAAACCCAGCGCTGGGGCATCCAGGGCTTTCCGGCCTTGGTGCTGGAGCATGACGAAACGCTGCATCTGATCAGTTCCGGCTATACCAAAACCGCCGTTCTGTTGGAACGCATCGTCGCCATCACACAGGCAGCGCATTAAAAACGGCCAAGCGGCCAAGCGGCCATCGAGGTTTTTCGCAACGACAAATCGGCTCTTTCCGGCAGGCTGCGCAGCCTGTCGGAACCAAATTATCCTGCGCCAGTTACGGGCGCGCATCGCAAAACAGCTTTTCATCGTGTGGATTTCCACAATTGAAGTGAGGTCCCGGTTTATGGACAATGCACAACAGACATCGCTTCTATGGATACCTGATGAAAAAACCAATTTACAAAATACTTTACGTTCAAGTGATATTCGCCATCGTGTGCGGCGTGTTGCTAGGCGTGTTCGAGCCTACGCTCGGGATCGATATGAAGCCTCTGGGCGACGGTTTCGTGAAACTGATCAAGATGATCATCGCGCCGGTGATTTTCTGCACCGTCGTAACCGGCATCGCCAGCATGCAGGACATGAAGAAAGTCGGCCGCGTCGGCGGCAAGGCGCTGCTGTATTTCGAGGTGGTTTCCACTTTTGCGCTGGCGCTCGGCTTGTTAGTGGCCAATATTTTGCGCCCCGGCGCGGGCTTCAATGTCGATCCTGCCACCCTCGATTCCAGCGCGATTGCCCAATATACTGCGAAAGCCCAAGCCCATAGCACGGTGGAATTCTTGTCCAACATCATCCCGAACACCTTCGTCGATGCCTTTGCCAAGGGTGACATCCTGCAGGTGCTGCTAATTGCCCTGCTGTTCGGTTTCTCGCTCTCGATGCTGGGCGAAAAAGGCCGGGGCGTCACGAATCTGATAGAAGAAATCTCGACTGCGGTGTTTGGCGTGGTCGCGATCATCATGAAAGCCGCGCCCATCGGCGCATTCGGCGCCATCGCCTTCACGATCGGGAAATACGGCATCGGGTCATTATTGCCGCTGGCCAAACTGATGGGCGCGTTCTACCTGACCTGCGGCTTGTTCGTCTTCATCGTGCTGGGCTCGATCGCCCGCATGACAGGCTTCTCGATCTGGCGCTTTCTCAAATACATCAAGGAAGAATTGCTGATCGTGCTGGGCACCAGTTCATCGGAAAGCGCGCTGCCGTTCTTGATGCAAAAACTGCAAAAGCTCGGCTGCGCCAAATCCGTGGTCGGCCTGGTGGTGCCGACCGGTTACTCGTTCAATCTCGACGGCACCAATATCTACATGACCATGGCGGCGCTGTTCGTGGCGCAAGCTACCAACACCGATCTGACGTTGACCCAGGAATTGACCATTCTCGGCGTTGCGATGCTGGCCTCCAAGGGCGCATCCGGCGTCACCGGCGCCGGCTTCATCACCCTGGCTGCGACGCTGGCTGTGGTGCCGACCATTCCGGTGGCCGGCATGGCGCTGATTCTCGGCGTCGACCGCTTCATGAGCGAATGCCGCGCACTGACCAACTTCATCGGCAATGGCGTCGCAACCATCGTGGTATCGAAATGGGAAAACGAACTGGATCTGGAAACGCTGCACCAGGAACTGCTCAGTCCCACTCCGGTATCAACGCCAGCCGAGGCACCGGATACGGCCAGCCCGACACCGGTTTTTCGGCAACAGGAATCGGCGTAAAACCACAAAACCAGCCTGCCGGCTGGTTTTTTTCATGCGCGTTAATACCACCCTGCGCCGCTTTATCCAGACTGGATGTTTTTAACCCCGTTTCTGATGCTTAAAAATACAGTAGCGTGTATTTTTTGAGAGGCAATCTAATCATGCGGAAAGCAATGGTTTTCTTAATATACTCCCGCTTATAAACCAGTCATGCAGATGCTTCAGAGCGCCCGTTGCGGCTGGCTTGATGCATATCATGCGATTTTTACCGCTCGCCCACTATAATCGTGCCCCTGCTTTTTCATTCAGAACGCCACCACCGCCATGTCCCACGCCCCTGAACTCCTGCTGCCAGCCGGCTCGCTTGCCAAGATGCATACCGCTTTCGACTATGGCGCCGATGCCGTCTATGCGGGCCAGCCGCGCTACAGTCTGCGCGCCCGCAATAACGAATTCTCGACGCTGGAAGCGTTGCAGGCCGGCATCAGCGGCGCCCATGCGCGCGGCAAACTGTTCTTTGTCGCCAGCAACATCTTTGCGCACAACGCCAAGCTGAAGACTTATCTCAATGACATGGCGCCGGTGATCGCCATGAAGCCGGATGCGCTGATCATGGCCGACCCCGGCCTGATCATGATGGTGCGCGAAAAATGGCCGGAGGTGCCGGTGCATCTGTCGGTGCAAGCGAATGCGGTGAACTGGGCCGACGTCAAGTTCTGGCACAAGATGGGCTTGACGCGGGTGATCCTGTCGCGCGAACTGTCGCTCGACGAGGTCGAAGAAATCCGCCAGCGCTGCCCCGAGATGGAACTCGAAGTGTTCGTCCATGGCGCGCTGTGCATCGCCTATTCCGGCCGTTGCCTGTTGTCCGGCTACTTCAACCATCGCGACCCGAATCAGGGTGCCTGCACCAATTCCTGCCGCTGGGATTACAAGGTCGAAAATGCCGCCGAGGACGCCACCGGCGATCTGGCCCGCATTCCGGTTGAAACCATCAAGCTGAACTATCAGCAAGCGATGGAAGAAGCGAATCAGGCGTTTTCCGAAATGGGCAACATGCAGCGCCACCCGCTGGCAAACCAGCCTTACCTGATCGAAGAAGCCGGCCGCCCAGGCGAGCTGATGCCGATTCTGGAAGACGAGCACGGCACTTACATCATGAACTCCAAGGATTTGCGCGCGGTCGAGCATATCGAGCGGCTGGTGAAAATCGGCGTCAATTCCCTGAAAATCGAAGGCCGCACCAAGTCGCTGTATTACGTGGCGCGCACCGCGCAAGTGTATCGGCGCGCAATCGACGACGCAGTCGCGGGCCGTCCGTTCGACATCAATTTGTTGAGCGAACTGCAAGGGCTGGCCAACCGCGGCTACACCGACGGTTTCTACCAGCGCCACCATACCGAGGATCACCAGAACTACATGGAAGGCGTGTCCAAAACGCATCGCAGCAAATACGTCGGCGACGTCTTGTCGGTGGCGGACGGCTGGGCGCTGGTGGAAGCCAAGAACCGCTTCGCGGTCGGCGACCGGATCGAGGTCATCCATCCATCCGGCAACCAGACCATGACGCTGGAACGCATGCTGGCCGTCGACGGCAGCGAAATCAGCGTAGCGCCGGGCAGCCCGCACCGGGTGCGCATTCCGCTCGATGCGCGCTTTGACAAGGCATTGATATCGCGCCTGCTGTAAAGCAGCGCTTCCGTTACACTCTCGTCTACATAGGACTTGCGGGAGTGGCGACATGAAATGGGACGGCAATCGCGAAAGCGACAATGTTGAGGATCGCCGTGATAGTGGCGGTGGCGGCGGCTTCGGCGGGCGTTCGATCGGGCTCGGCACCATCGTGATCGCGCTGGTCGCCTCGTATTTCTTTGGCGTAAACCCGATGACCGTGATCAGCCTGCTCTCCGGCGGTTCGGGGCAGATCGACACGTCGCAATCAGCGCCGGCGCGTCAGGGTCAGGCCGCAGCCAATGATCCGATGGTGAAATTCGTCGCCACTGTGCTGGCCGACACCGAAGATACCTGGGGACCAATTTTTCGCCAGAGCGGCTCCGACTATGTACAGCCGAAACTGGTGCTGTTTTCCGGCTCGACTCCAACCGCCTGCGGCACCGGCGACACCGCATCCGGCCCGTTTTATTGCCCGGGCGACCAGAAAGTGTATATCGACCTGGCATTTTTCCAGACCATGCGCGAGCGCTTCCAGGTTTCGAGCGATTTTGCGCAAGCTTACGTGATTGCACACGAAGTCGGCCACCATGTGCAACACATCTCCGGCATCATGGACAAGGTTGATAAAGCGCGCCGCAGCGGCTCGGAAAAACAAGCCAACGCAATCTCGGTCAAGGTGGAATTGCAGGCCGACTGCTTTGCCGGCGTATGGGCTTTCCATGCCAACCAGGCGCGCAGCATCCTGGAAGCGGGCGATGTGGAAAGCGCATTGAAGGCAGCGACCGCGATCGGCGACGACACGCTGCAGCGTCAGGCGCAAGGCCATGTAGTGCCGGATTCCTTCACCCACGGGACGTCGGCACAGCGGGTACGCTGGTTCAAACGCGGCATCGACAGCGGCCAGTTGAACAACTGCAACACTTTCGAGGCGCAACAACTCTGAACTTCGCTCAACCTCGGCAACCGCTAACAACCGCAAGCCGCAGAATATTATATATACAGTATGCTGTATTTTTAAAGTCGATTTATTTTAATGCGGCAAACATAGGAATTTTTAACATACCCAGCACTTTATTAAAATACTGGATAATTTTTCGAAAGAGCCGGGATACTTCTGTGTGTAGCTACAGTCTGATTGAGCAGAGATTGACTGCATTATCGCAAGCAGCCAGCCTCGGCACCAACCAAGCGCCTGCAACTGCATCGCAGTAAAATCGACGGGACGATATGGCAATAGACAACTTTTCACATGAGCGATACTGACAATTTGAATACAACTCCCCCACCCGGCAAACAGGATTCCATACAGAACCCGGGGCCATCGCCCTGGTCGCAAACCTGGAGCATCCTGTCGGCCAGACTCAAGGCGCTATCTCACAAGGCCGCCAAGCGCATCAACCAGCGCACCCTGATCATCGGCGTTTCGGCGCGGATTTTCCATCCTGAGCCCGGCGCAATAGGTCTGAGCAGCAGAACCCTGCAATATCTGGAAGAAACGATTGCGCAATGGGTGATGTCGCGCGACGTGATGGTATTGATGATACCGTCCGTCAACAATAACAGCCTGCTGCACAACAGCAGCATCCGGCTGCGCGACTACGCCAAGCAACTGGATGGGCTGGTGCTGCAAGGCGGCGCCGATGTCGCGCCGATGAGTTACGCCAAGGCTGCCACACGGCCGGAATGGAATGGCGACCGTGCGCGCGACATGTACGAACTGGAACTGTTGCACGAGTTCATCGAGGCTGGCAAACCGGTGCTCGGCATCTGCCGTGGCTGCCAATTGATCAATGTCGCCTTCGGCGGCACGCTGTATCAGGATATCGCTTCCGATGTGCCGCACGCGATTGCGCACGTGAGTGAAAAATACGACGGCAATACTCACTCCATCCGTCTGACCGAAGGCGGGTTGCTGGCCGGACTATTTGACTCCAAGCCGGTGGCGCTGGTCAATTCGATCCATCACCAGGCAGTCAATACGCTGGGGCGCGACATCATCGTTGAGGCAACCTCGACCGATGATCAGGTCATCGAGGCCATCCGTTACAGCAAGTCGAACTTCGTGGTGGGCCTGCAATGGCACCCGGAATTCCATCGCGCCGGCAGCGCCGAACTGCTCGATTGCACCGTCATACTAGACAGTTTCCTGCGCACTGCACGCGAAACCCGCTTCTGACACGCACACACAGCAAAATCCCCTCCCGGGCAATTCCAGCGGGCAGTTTAACCTCCTGACAGGTGATGCCGCACCTTAGGCAGAATACAAACATTGCCGGGGAAAACTCTATGTCTGTTGCTTATTGTGTGTTCTGCTGGCCGGTTTGATGCCGGTTCTTACTGTCTACTGTCGCACTCCATCAATAAGACATTCCGGCCTATCGCCGGGGGAGTGGCGACGAGCCAGCTTACGCACATCGCCTGCAGAAATTGACCGCACAAAAAGTGGCATCAACTGCATGCGTGGATTTATACTCGCTGCCTGAACACGCAACCAGGAATCCCATGCAAAAACTATCATTCACGCTGGATGGCGAATACGTCGAATTGAATCAACTGTTGAAACTCAGCGGCATTTGCGATAGCGGCGGCGCCGGCAAGGTTCTGGTGGCCCAAGGCAATGTATCGGTCGATGGCCAGATCGAGTTACGCAAAACCTGTAAAATCCGCGCTGGCCAGGTGGTAAGCCTGGGCGATGTGCGCATCCAGGTCAAAGCAGCCTGACCATCTTCCGAGAATCTATTCAAACCCGGCTTTAAAAACAAAATGGCCCTCCCGAGCACTTTACGTGCCAAGGAGGGCCAGATCGCAGCTAGATTATTACTCTAATTACGCTATTAAGCTGTGCGCGATGATTTCTTGCGCTCATTTTCTTTCAGGTAGCGCTTGCGCAAACGAATGCTTTTCGGTGTAATTTCCACCAGTTCATCGTCGGCGATAAACTCAACTGCGTATTCCAGCGACATCAGGATCGGCGGCACCAGGCGCACTGCCTCATCGGTGCCGGATGAACGCACATTGGTCAATTGTTTGCCTTTGATCGGATTAACCACCAGATCATTGTCGCGCGCGTGGATACCGATGATCATGCCCTCATACACCGGGTCATTGTGGCTGACGAACATGCGGCCACGATCCTGCAGCTTCCACAGCGCGTAAGCAACTGCCGCGCCGTCATCCTGAGAAACCAGCACGCCATTGCGACGGCCAGTCATTTCACCCCTGCTGGCATCTACCGGCGCGTATTCATCGAAGATGTGACTCATCAAACCAGTGCCGCGGGTAAGTGTCATGAATTCGCCCTGGAAGCCAATCAGGCCGCGCGCAGGAATGCGGTATTCCAGACGCACACGCCCTTTGGCATCCGATTCCATGTTCTGCAGGTCACCACGACGACGACCCAACTCTTCCATTACGCCGCCCTGATTCACTTCTTCCACATCGACCGACAACAATTCAAACGGTTCGTGGCGCACGCCGTCGACCATCTTGTAGACCACGCGCGGACGTGAAACAGCCAGTTCAAAGCCTTCACGACGCATGTTTTCGATCAAAATCGTCAGGTGCAATTCGCCACGGCCGGACACTTCGAAAATCGTGTCATCGTCGGTCGGCATAACCCGCAGTGCGACGTTCGCCTTTAATTCGCGATCAAGTCGTTCGCGCAATTGACGGCTAGTGACAAACTTGCCTTCGCGTCCGGCCAGCGGCGAGTTGTTAACCATGAAATTCATTGTCAGGGTCGGCTCATCAACCGTCAACATCGGCATGGCATCCGGGGTATCCGGGGCACAGATCGTGCTGCCGATACCAATTTCGTCGATACCGTTGATGAGCACAATATCGCCGGCGACCGCTTCGTTCACCAGGACGCGATCAAGACCCTTGAAGCCTAAGACCTGGTTGATGCGCGCCTTGACCGGAGTTGAATCCGGGCCATTCATGACGATCACGTCTTGCAAAGCCTTGACGCGGCCACGGGTAATGCGGCCGATACCGATCTTACCCACGTAGGAAGAATAGTCGAGCGAGGTAATTTGGAACTGCAGTGGACCGTCCTGGTCGTCTTCACGTGCCGGCACGTATTGCAAGATGGCTTCGAACAACGGCTTCATGTCGCCTTCGCGCACTGCAGAGTCAAGGCTGGCGTAACCGTTCAGCGCGGATGCAAACACAACCGGGAAATCGAGTTGCTCTTCGGTCGCGCCGAGTTTGTCGAACAGTTCGAAGGTAGCGTTGATCGCCCAATCCGGACGTGCGCCCGGACGGTCGATTTTATTGATGACGACGATAGGCTTGAGACCGAGGGCCAGCGCTTTGCGCGTGACGAAACGGGTTTGCGGCATCGGACCTTCTTGTGCATCGACTAGCAGCAGGACGGAGTCAACCATCGACAGCACGCGCTCGACCTCGCCGCCGAAGTCGGCATGGCCCGGGGTATCGACGATATTGATATGCGTACCTTCGTACTCAACAGCGCAATTTTTCGACAGAATCGTGATGCCGCGCTCTTTTTCGAGGTCATTGGAATCCATCACGCGAGCATCAACCTGCTGGTTGTCGCGGAACGTTCCAGACTGTCGGAGCAGTTTGTCGACGAGTGTTGTCTTGCCGTGATCAACGTGAGCGATGATGGCGATGTTGCGAATTGCGCGTTTAGTGTTTGACATAGTCGTGATGGTGTGATTCGGTTAGCCGAGGATTATAACATGCTGCAATGCACAGAATTAAATTGTCTTAATATTTCAAGAGCTTACTCATCGCCGAGAAGACCTCCCGGCCATTTCTGAGTGAAAAACCTAACAAGGGAGATGCGTGGAAATTAAGCGCTCAGGGGCAAGCACGCCAAATTCCACCATTAATCCGGTGCCAAGCAGCCGTCCGTCGCTCTGCCGGTAAACCCGTATTCGTCCTTGTTCAGCAGGTAAGGCAACTCCCTCTTTGCCAAGCGATAAACGCTGGCCGTGTAGATACCTTACCGATAATGGATCTGACAAAAATACTGCCGGAAAAGATGAGAGCAAGGCATCGACTGGTGCCAGGGATTGATTACGAAGCGATTCTGGCATCTCGGTTATCGCATCCAGCGTCAATGCACCTGTCAGCAACAAATCTCCAACCTGAGTACGGCGCAAAGCCTGCAAATGTGCACCGCAACCCAGCACAGCGCCGATATCCTCACCCAACACGCGGATGTAAGTGCCCTTGCTGCAAGTTACGCGCAATGTGAGGTAAGGAGCATTGTATTGAACACATTCCAATATGTGAATAAGCACCCGCCGCGCTGCACGATCGAGCGTAATGCCGGCACGTGCATACTCGTATAAAGGTTTGCCATCACGTTTAAGCGCAGAATACATGGGAGGAATTTGGTCAATTTCTCCAACGAATTGCTGCAAAGCCACATCGATCTGGCTTTGTGTCACTTCGACAGCGTGCGTTTCCAGCACGTCACCTTCGGTATCACCGGTCGTCGTCTTGATACCCAGATGCACGACTGCTTCGTAGGATTTGTCAGCATCGAGCAAATCCTGCGCAAATTTTGTCGCTTCGCCAAAGCACAGAGGCAATAATCCGGTCGCAAACGGATCAAGTGTGCCGGTATGTCCGGCTTTTTTCGCATTCAAGAGCCGCTTGACCTTGATTAACGCATCATTACTGGATAAGCCGACAGGTTTATCAAGCAATAACACACCATCAATCGCTTTGCGCAAAATCCTGACTTGGTTTTTAGCCATGCTTATATGTGGTATCTAATGCCTTTGCTGCAGCCTGATCAAAGTATTTTACGAAAAATAACTTTGCATTAACTGCGCTAGCGAAAGTATCAGTTTTCATCGTCATCCAGTGCCCGCGAAGCGTTAGCCTGCTGTATCAACTGGGACAAATCTGCACCGCGTGAAATCGAAGAATCATACAGAAAATGCAATGCAGGAAGTGTGTGTATTGACAATCTGCGGCCTAGTTGTCCGCGAATGAAACCTGATGCCTTGTTCAACCCTTCCAGAGTGTTCTGCAATGCCTCTGCACTATCGTTGAGCGTAGTGAAAAAAACCTTTGCGTGCGCATAATCGGGCGTGACTTGCACCTCGGTGATGGTGATCATGCCCACACGCGGGTCTTTCAACTCGAAAGCAATAATTTCTGATAAATCGCGCTGGATCTGATCCGCAACCCGCAGGCCGCGTCCAGGTATGGATTTGCTATGTTTAGCCATGTGTAATTAACTGCCTGTAATCATCAATATCGTAAAAATAAGCCGCCATACGTAAAATACCCCGGCCGCACGTTATGCGTGCTGCCGGGGCATCCATAAGCGAATAACGACGCTGATAAATAACGCTGGTAAACAAATATGGCAGCGAAGTATTACAGCGTACGTGCAATCTCTTGAACTTCAAATACTTCCAGATGATCCCCTTCTTTTATTTCATTGAAGTTTTTCAGTGTCAAGCCGCACTCAAAACCAGCTCTCACCTCTTTGGCATCATCCTTAAAGCGCTTCAGGGAGTCAAGTTCACCGGTCCAGACAACAACGTTATCTCGCAACAGCCGCACCGAAGCACCACGTTTGACGAGGCCATCAAGCACGTAACAACCGGCAATAGCACCAACTTTGCTCACCAGAATAACCTGACGAATCTCAACCAAGCCCAACGCTTGCTCACGTCTCTCAGGAGCCAGCATGCCAGACAGCGCAGCTCTAACCTCATCAATCGCATCGTAAATAATGCTGTAGTAGCGGATATCAACGCCATTAGCTTCTGCCAGCTTGCGTGCGGAAGCATCTGCGCGAGCATTGAAACCGATAATGACGGCCTTGGACGCTACAGCAAGATTGACATCCGATTCGCTAATACCGCCAACGCCTGCATGCACCACTTGTACACGCACTTCAGTCGTTGATAGTTTTTGCAGGGATTGAACCAAAGCCTCTTGTGAACCCTGAACATCTGTCTTGATAATCAATGGCAAGTTCTGAACCTCACCCTCGCCCATCTGCTCAAACATATTCTCGAGTTTGGCTGCCTGCTGTTTCGCAAGCTTCACATCACGGAACTTACCTTGGCGGAACAAGCCGATTTCACGCGCCTTGCGCTCATCAGTCATGACCATCACATCTTCACCAGCCACCGGAACTTCTGTCAAACCTTGGATTTCAACTGGTATCGATGGACCTGCTTCCGTAATGCTCTTGCCGTTTTCATCCAGCATTGCACGAACGCGACCGTAGGAGGAACCGGCCAAAACGACATCGCCGCGTTTCAAGGTTCCCGACTGCACAAGTATCGTCGCAACCGGGCCGCGCCCCTTGTCAAGTCGTGCTTCTACAACCAAACCGCGAGCAGGTGCATCCCGCTGCGCTTTCAACTCCATGACTTCGGCTTGCAGAAGAACGCTCTCCAGCAAATTTTCAATGCCCTCACCGGTTTTTGCAGAAACCGATATGAATGGTGCATCGCCGCCATATTCTTCCGGCACGACCTGTTCGGCGATCAATTCCTGTTTGACGCGGTCAAGATTGGCGCCTGGCTTATCAATCTTGTTAATGGCAACAACCAATGGTACGCCAGCCGCTTTCGCATGAGCGATCGCCTCTTTGGTTTGCGGCATGACGCCGTCATCTGCAGCGACAACCAGAATAACGATATCCGTTGCCTTTGCACCGCGTGCGCGCATTGCAGTAAACGCTTCGTGGCCTGGCGTATCAAGGAAAGTGATCATGCCGCGCGGCGTTTCAACGTGATAAGCACCAATATGCTGAGTGATTCCGCCTGCCTCACTGGAAGCTACCTTGGCGCGACGAATATAATCGAGCAGCGAAGTTTTACCATGATCGACGTGACCCATGACAGTCACTACTGGAGCGCGTGACAGCATTTCAACATCTGCATGTACTGCATTGGATTCGAGCAGGGCTTCCGGATCATCAAGCTTGGCAGCGAATGCTTTATGCCCCATTTCCTCAACCAGAATCATTGCTGTTTCCTGGTCCAGAACCTGATTAATCGTCACCATCTGACCCAATGTCATCAAATATTTGATGACTTCAGAAGCCTTGACAGACATCTTATGCGCCAACTCCGCAACAGTAATTGTTTCTGCCACGTAGACATCTTTAACTACAGCTTCTGTAGGTGCCTGAAAATTGGTGCTGTGGTCATCATTATGGGAATTTCTGCGCCCACCGCGCGCACCACTACGCCATGCATCACGGCCGGAACCTGTGTTGCCACGTGGTTTGATTGTGCTGACCCCACGTTTTTTGGCTGCGTCATCCTGCCAAGTCGAAGAGACATTGGCCGACTTAATAGATTTTTTATCGACAACTACCGGTTTTTTCTCGCTTGGTTTCTTGTCCGCAGGCTTATGCAGTGTCCCTTCAGGTGCCTTTGCCACCACCGGCACTGGAGCCGGCTCTGGCGCCTTGATTACTCTGCGTGGAGCACTCAGCATGGCCTTGATTTGCGCGACCTCGTCCGCTACGGCTTTACGTGCACGTTCAGTAGCGGCGGTTTTCTCAGCAGATTCCTTGACAAGGAGGTCAGATTTTTTCTTGGCATCTTCAGCGGTAACGCGCTTTTTTTCTTCTGCAGCAACGCCGCCCGTTGTAGCAGCGGCAAGTGCAGCCTGAGCAGCGATTTTTTCTGTCTCCACCTTGGCTTTTTGCAGCGCCTTTTCTTGCGCTTCGGCCTGTGCTGCTTTTTCAGCTTCAAGTTTTGCCAAACGTTCTTGCTTTTCGTGCAGCTCTGCCTCTTGACGAACAATCAACTCAGCTTGACGTCGCACCTCTTCTTCGCGCCGAGCGATTTCATCCGAATCAACCGCCGGCAAAGTTGCGATAGCAGGAATAGCATCAGGGCTTTCTACCGGAGCATCTTCGCGTTTGACGAAGGTACGCTTCTTGCGCACTTCCACCTGAATTGTGCGCGATTTGCCTGTGGCATCAGCCTGCTTAATCTCCGTCGTTTCTTTACGTGTCAACGTGAATTTTTTCTTGTCACCATCCTGCGCGGCGCCATGTGCGCGACGCAGATGATCCAAAAGTCTATCCTTGTCATCTTTTGACAACGGATCGGACGCCGAGCTTTTTTGTACGCCGGAGGCGTGCAACTGCGTAAGCAGCAAATCCGCTGACATATTCAGCTCGGTGGCAAATTGGGCTACATTGTTACTCGCCATTCAATCCTCTTTTCTATGTTGCTTGACAGATAATAATGAAACGTTCAAATCACTTAACCTCAACCAGGCTCCAGGCCTTGGCTTGTAGTGTCTTGGCACGCTCATCGTACTTGGCATCGATGAGTTTCATTTCATCATCCGTCACATCTTCAAATTCATTTTCAATCAGTTGCCGCGCACGTTCCGCCGGCAATGCCAGAATTGCACCGAATTCATCGTAGGCTAAATCAGCAAATGCTTTGATCGTCTTGATATCAACCAGACCCAATTTGCCAGCGGTGATGCGATCCATGCCATCAAGACTTACAAGGCCATCATCCATGCCCTCAAGACCCTCCTCCGAAGCAATAGCTTCTGACACTAGTGCGTCTCGGGCACGGTTACGCAATTCATTCACCGTTTCCTGATCGAAAGATTCGATTTCAAGCATTTCGCCAATCGGCACGTAAGCAACTTCTTCAAGGCTGGTGAAACCTTCATCGACCAAAATGTCGGCAACCTCTTTGTCAACGTCCAGCTTATCCATGAAAAGCAGGCGTATTGCAGCGGTTTCCAATTCTGATTTGTCAGCTGACTCTTCGGCTGTCATGATATTGATTTTCCAACCTGTCAACTCCGAGGCCAGACGCACATTTTGCCCACTGCGACCAATTGCAATAGCCAAGTTTTCCTCATCAACGACGACATCCATTGCATGTTTATCTTCATCCACCACAATGGAAAAAACATTCGCCGGCGCCAGCGCGCCAATCACGAATTGCGCCGGGTCTTCCGACCACAGCACAATATCCACGCGCTCGCCACCCAACTCCGCAGTCACCGCCTGCACGCGCGAGCCGCGCATGCCCACACAGGTGCCGATAGGATCGATGCGTTTATCATTTGTATACACGGCAATTTTTGCCCGCACACCCACATCGCGAGCGGCAGACTTCACCTCAAGACTACCTTGCTCTATCTCTGGCACCTCAAGCTCAAACAGTTTCATTATGAATTCTGGAGCTGTACGGGAAAGAATTACCTGTGGCCCACGAACATTGCGATCTATTCTCAAGATATAGGCACGCACACGATCACCAATACGCAGATTTTCCTTGGGAATCATTTGATCCCGCGGCAAGCGGGCCTCAATCTTACCAGACTCGACAATTGCGTCCCCGCGCTCCATACGCTTGATGGTGCCGGTTACAAGTGAATCGCCTCTTTCAAGAAAATCCATCAGAATTTGCTCACGCTCCGCGTCCCGAATACGCTGCAATACGACTTGCTTTGTGTCTTGCGCAAAACGACGGCCAAAATCGACTGATTCAATTGGCTCCTCTATGTAATCATCAACTTCGATGTCGGCGATTTGTTCCTTGGCCTCAAAATGCAGCACTTCCTGATCCGGCAATTGCAAACCAGCCTCGTCCGGCACGACATGCCAGCGGCGGAAGGATTCGAATTGACCCGCCTCACGATTAATGGAGACACGGATGTCGACATCCCCCTCATATCGCTTCTTTGTTGCCTGTGCCAGCGCATGCTCAAGTGCGCCAAAGACTACATCTTTATCGACATTTTTTTCACGCGCTAACGCATCAACCAATAATAAAACTTCTCGACTCATGCTTTGCGGCTCCTAAAATCCACTGTTGGCACCAATCGTGCCTTATCTACGTCAGCGAGCGCAAAATCCAACGTCGCCATCCCATCATTTCCCTCAAACTCCAGCCTCAACGCTTCGCCCAAGGGCTCATGAAGAATACCTTGAAACGTTTTACGATTCGACGTTCCCGCCATTGGCAAGCGCAACTTGATTACCACCTCCTGCCCTGCGAAGCGCACATAATCAGAAAGCTTCCTCAACGGCCGATCCAGACCTGGCGATGAAATTTCAAGCCGCGAATAATCGACATTTTCGACCGTCAATACGTGCGTCAATTGGTGACTCACTTTTGCACAGTCTTCGACAGTAATTAAACCTTTTTCAGCATCTTCAGGCATGAAATCAATATACACGCGCAATAGGCCACGTTCTGCTTGTTCGAAATCGACAAGCTCGTAACCCATACCGATAACTGTTTTTTCAATTAAATCCAGTAAACGCAAAGCATTCTCCGTACATAAGCCAACCCTGCCACGCCACAACAGTGAGCATTGGATTCTAAAACCATTCAGCAAAAAAAAAATGGGCCTCTGCCCATCTTTTATTTACATACCAAGCCAAGCTGTTCGCCCACAATGGATTCAGAGTGACTTTTTAAGTCAGCGCATTATATACGATATGCGCCATAGGCAGCAATGTAAAAATGCCCTGCGATCGAGCGAACAATATACGTTGTTCAATAAAAATACAGGGTACTGTGCAAAAAAACCGCCTGTTTTAAATTGCCCTGATCCAGTTGAACTTGGGAATTACCCCTTATTGCGGCGGCGTGGTGCAACTTGTTGACTATTCGCTCCGTAAGGCTGTCGGCTGGAATTGCGCCGTGGCTGTCCCATGCCGGCATAACCAAACGTGGTTTGAAGCGGGTCAGGCTGACGATTTCGGGGCGGCTGAGTTTTCCCTGGCTCAAAGCTTTGGCCCTGCTTTTTATAATTCATATTTTTTTTGCTGTCACCAACGTCTTTGCGCTCTCGATTTCCACTGTAGCCCACGGATTCATTTCCACGGCTTTTGGCAGCAATTTTATCCAACCCACACAAATTTAATAAATCGCGGACCGCATTTTCTTCCATCTCCTCCCAGCGTCCACGCTTCAAACCGCGCGGGAGGGTCATGGAACCATACCGGGTGCGTATCAGACGCGATACGGTCAACCCAATTGCTTCGAACATGCGCCGTACTTCCCGATTTCTGCCCTCGCCAATGATGACGCGATACCATTTATTAATACCCTCGCCGCCGCCATCCGCAATTTTGGAAAATTGCGCCAGGCCATCTCCCAATTCCACGCCGCTCAGCAGTTTCTGGCGCATGCCTTCCTCCAACTCACCCAAAGTGCGCACAGCATATTCACGATCAATGCCATAACGAGGATGCATTAAGCGGTTGGCGAGATCGCCCGACGTCGTAAACAACAGCAACCCTTCCGTGTTGAAATCCAGGCGACCAACCGCCAGCCATTTTCCTGCCTTCATGCTAGGCAAATGATCAAACACTGACGGCCTTCCGTCCGGATCGTTATTGCTGACAATTTCGCCTGCCGGCTTGTGATAAATCAGCACCCGGGGAGGATGCGTGCTGACTTTTCGCTGGATTTGCTTGCCGTTGATTCGCACAATATCCGTAGGCAAAATTCGCTGCCCGATATGTGCAGGCTCGCCATTCACCGAGACACGTCCCGATATGATCAAATCCTCCATGTCGCGACGCGAGCCGAGGCCAGCCTCTGCCAATACTTTGTGCAGCTTGGGTGCGTCATCGTCCGCGGTCAGATCACGCCTGACGTTTTTTTGCGGTGATGCGCGATTAGCCTGACGCGAGTTGGTATCAGGACCGTCAATCTGACTATGATCGAACTCTTCGGAAATGACAAACGAAAACAGCGCATCAGCATCCGCCGGTTTTGTACGCGCTTGTTGTGGCCTGCCATTTTCCTTGCCGTTAAAGGATTTCGATGCAACGCGCCCGGGCTGACTCTGTTTTTGTTGCCGGTTACCGTCACCACGACCACCCCGAGCATGCCGCGGGCCCGGTGTTGTTGCGCTTACCGCTGTTGCACTTTCTTTAGCGGCCAGTGGCTCGACAACAGTATTTTCTTGCGCAGCGGGTGCCGCGATAGCCTGCTCGTCGCCCGGCTGCGATGAAAGTGAAGCCGGTTTTGCCTTTCGTGGCGCGCGCGGGGCGCGTACAGCAGGTGGGGCCGACTGCAATTCGACCGCTGTGTCAACTGGCTTTGCATCAGTAGTTTTTTTCCGCGTACGCACACGGCTGCTTTTTGCAATAGCCACCTCATCACTTGGTGCAAGTATATCGGGGCTTTTTGGCGAAATATTATCTGGATTGGACGGGTTCATTATTTACTTCGTGATATTACTGTTCGCATTCGCATCAAACTTTGATTCAGGCGTATTACCTGAAGAAACGGCTTCAATTTGTGAAGCGCGAATGTGCACATCGGGCTCCTGGCCTTGTGCAGAATATGGGATGACATCGCCGATACTGCTGGCTAACTCGCTGGCTGACTCTATACCAGCAGAACCATCACTGGCTTCTGCCGGATTCACGACAAGTTGAAGATCGGCTTCCAGCGATTGCAGTTGCAGCAAAGCCTCAGCCTGCATTTCGATCTTCGATTCCTGTTGTAATTGCGGCAGCTTATCCAGAGAAGCCAAGCCGAGATCGCTCAAAAATTGCTTGGTGGTGGCAAGCAAGGCTGGGCGCCCCGGAACATCACGATGCCCCACAACATCAATCCATCCCCGCTCCTCGATCAACTTTATCGTTTGCGAGTTGACGGCAACGCCACGTATTTCCTCTATGTCGCCCCGGGTCACAGGTTGACGATAAGCAATGATGGCCAGGGTTTCCATGGTCGCTCTGGAATATCGTTGCGGCTTCTCAGGATTCAAGCGATCCAGGTATACTTTCATCTCCGGCTTGCTTTGAACACGCCAACCGGACGATAAAAAAACCATTTCTATACCCTTGCCGAGCCAGTCTGCGCGTAACTCTTCGAGAATCGCATTAATATCTTCAACACCCAATGCATCCTCAGGCCCACTGAATAATTTCCTCATATCATGAACTGACAAAGGTTGGTAGGCGCACAACAAGGCGGTTTCAAGGACTTTTTTAGCCTCAGGAGTATTCATGCACAGAACTTAAGCGACTATTGCGAGATTATATGCGACGACGATCTTTCAAAATAGCGACCAACTAGATATCTCGTTGATACTAGTTTCAACACTCAGATTACTGAATCTGCAATGAGTGACGATTTGAAAGGGTTGCGCGGCTAAACGTTATGGCTTTGCTGATACTGCCATCAAACTTATTTTGCCTCTGACTTTACGCTACGATGCGCCTGTCAACTAAAAGACGCTGGCTTAAATTTTGGAAATTATAACTGGAATTTGCGAATTATATCAAAAAACAGACTTGTCTAATATAACAAGCCCTATCCAAGGCATACACCTGAACGAAACCTGCATTTCCAAGCCAGGAACGCGCCTGGAGCGATAATATCGGGCATTGGTGGCAAATCTGAAGCAACTGTAAGTGAAAATACGATTAAAAATATGAATCAAAATGAATCTTGATGTGACTGAAAAAATGATATCGCGCAGGGAAAATCCTGAAAACAGGTCTATCTATAAAGGACGCAGAATATCCGTCGCGCCCATGATGGATTGGACGGATAGGCATTGCCGATCATTCCATAGAAAAATTACGCGCCATACCTGGTTATATACAGAAATGGTGACTACGGGAGCGCTCTTGTACGGCGACGTTGCGCGGCATCTGGATTTTAGCCAGGAAGAACATCCGGTTGCATTGCAACTAGGCGGAAGCGATCCGGGCGATTTGGCCAAAAGTGCGAAATTGGGCGAATCATGGGGCTACGATGAAATTAATCTGAATTGCGGTTGCCCGTCCGAGCGCGTGCAAAAAGGCGCTTTCGGCGCATGCCTGATGGCAGAGGCCGATTTGGTAGCGGATTGCGTAAAGGCGATGCGCGATGCCGCGTCCATTGACATTACGGTCAAGCATCGCGTCGGCGTTGACCAAATACAGTCTTATGATTTTGTGCGAGATTTTGTCGGGACTGTGGCGCAGGCAGGTTGCGTTACATTCATCGTCCATGCCCGCAACGCAATCCTGAAAGGATTGAGTCCAAAGCAGAATCGTGAGATTCCGCCGTTAAAGTACGATTTCGTCTACCAATTGAAGCGCGATTTTCCGCAACTGGAGATCATCCTCAATGGTGGCGTCAAAACATCGGACGAGATCGACTGTCACCTTAAGTATATTGATGGCGTAATGCTGGGGCGCGAGGCGTACCACAATCCTTACGCAATGGCTGCTTTTGACGCACGTTATTACGGCGATGAAGCTCAGATCAGATCTCGGGCCGAGGTGCTGGAAGCGATGGTTTTGTATACTCAAAATCAGCTTGAGCGTAACAGTCAGAATGCCGGAGGCGGATTGCGGCTCAACAGCATTACACGTCATATGCTTGGCTTGATGGCTGGCATGCCTGGTGCACGCGGGTTTCGGCAATTGCTTTCCGACTCGGAAAAGCTGGCGACAAATGATCCGGCATTGTTATTAAGGGCATTGGAGAAAATACAAGCATCGCAATAATTGTTGTTCAGGCCATTGCTTATTTCCTACATTTACTTCTTGCTGCTAACACCAATGATCCGATGCACAATTCCCGTATTTTTCGCATTTGACCATTCAATATACCTAACTACGTATTTTTAAATGCGCATTAAAAATGTGCGGAAAATAGCTGTTTTTAATGCATACCCCCTATTTT
The DNA here is from genome assembly GCF_055694025.1 of Gelidimonas diazotrophica. Taxonomy (NCBI): domain Bacteria; kingdom Pseudomonadati; phylum Pseudomonadota; class Betaproteobacteria; order Burkholderiales; family Oxalobacteraceae; genus Gelidimonas; species Gelidimonas diazotrophica. The sequence continues at coordinate 708,134 of NZ_CM146349.1, read as the reverse complement.
TATGAAATAAGGAATTAACCTGAGTTACCGTTCCGACTGCTCTGACACAACTTTTTCAGCACTGGCGGCGGCTGTCGCCTTGTCGCTTACAATGCCTGCCTAGCTTGCTTGAAGCAGATAACATCCCACCGAAAGAACCGATGAAATATTTTTTCAGATTGATACGCGTCATTCTTGGCCCCTTCATGCTGCTCAACGAGCGGCTGACCAGGCCGCAAGGCGTAGTGCGCTCTGCAACTGAACAAGCCGGCGTCGATGCCGCTTGCCGGCAATTGGCCTTGTATCAATTCAACACCTGCCCGTTCTGCATCAAGGTGCGTCAGGAATTGCGCCGTCATGCATTGACAGTCGAATTGCGCGATGCGCAGCATTCGGCAGAAAATCGTCAAGCCCTGTTGGCGCAAGGCGGCAGCAGCAAAGTACCTTGCCTGAAAATTACCGATGAACACGGTAAAGCGCAATGGCTATACCAGTCCGGTGCAATCATTAGCTATTTGCAGCAGCGCTTTGCCGTCGGCAACAAGAATTGAGCAGGCAACCCAATGTGCGCCAATAACGCCGACGGTACGCTTTTCAGGACGATCGCCGACGCGGCGGTGGATGCAGCCGAACAGCATCTGCGCGACATTTTGTCGCTTGCATTCGACCACGCGCACCCGCATTCGGCGGTGGTGGTATTCGATACGCGCTGCGATCTGGCGCTGGCACTGACAGCGGCTTACCGGCGCTGCCTTCCGAGCGCGACCTTCATCGACTTCGACGCGGTTTCGCCGCCAGCGGTGCTGGCGGCATTCGCACCGCTGGCACCGTCCGACTTGGTGGTGCTGATTCAATCGACTAATTTTCGGCTGGAAGCGTTCCGGATTCGGGTCGAACTATTCAAGCGTGGCTTGAAGGTGATCGAGCATCCGCATCTGGCCCGCATGCTTGGGCCGGAAGTGCTCTACTACATCGACTCGCTAGCCTATGATCCCGCGTATTTTCGCGGCGTCGGCAATGCGCTGAAGGCGCGCATTGATCGCGCGCAAGGCGGGGTGGTCGAGAGTGGCGGCGCGCGCCTGGTGTTCGCTTCCCGGTTTGAATCGGCAAAACTGAATGTGGGCGATTACAGCCAGATGAAAAACGTCGGTGGCCAGTTCCCGATCGGCGAAGTATTCACGGAGGCGCAGAATCTGGAGGCGGTCAACGGTCGGGTGCGCATTTTTGTGTTTGGCGACACCGCGTTCAGAGTCAACCAGCCAAAAACGCCGATCACACTAGTGGTCACTAGCGGACAGGTGACGGACGTGATCGATTCCACGCCTGATTTTGATCAAGTGTTGGCCAATATCCGCGCCGATGAGGGCGTAGTCTGGGTGCGCGAACTGGGCTTTGGCATGAATCGCGCTTTTTCAAAAGACCGGACGGTAAGCGATATCGGCACCTTCGAGCGCATGTGCGGCGTCCACCTGTCGCTCGGCGCCAAGCACGGCAGCTACGGCAAACCCAACTTCAAGCGCGGCGACGGCAAGCATCACGTTGACGTCTTTGCCATCACGCAATCGGTCACGCTGGACGACGATGTGGTGTACTGCAACGGCGCGTGGCAAGTCTGATAATCCTTGCGCAGACCAATACGGGTTGACTGACTAAACCCTATAATCACGCCACATTCACCCGAGGTAACGCCATGACACTTTCCATGTATTCCGCATCGATTCCCGTCTTCAAACAAATGCTGAACAGCCTGCACGACGTGCTGACCAAGGCCGAAGCGCATGCAACGGCCAGGAACATCACGCCGGACGCCTTGCTACAGGCGCGCCTGTTCCCCGACATGTTCCCGCTGTTGCGCCAGGTGCAGATCGCCGCCGATTTTGCGCGCGGCGTGTCGGCGCGTCTGGCAGGTGCTGCGGTGCCGGCCTACGAAGAGACTGAAAAAACTTTTGCCGAGCTGCAGGCACTGATCGGCAAAACGCTGGCTTTTCTCGATAATCTGAACGCCGCGCAATTTGATGGCAGCCAAACGCGTGAAATCGTGTTGCGGCCGGGAACTCCGAAAGAGAAAAAATTGTCTGGTCAATCGTATCTGCTCCATTACGGACTGCCGCAATTCTTTTTTCACGTCACCACCGCTTACGTGATTTTGCGTCACAACGGCATCGAAATCGGTAAAAAAGACTATATGGGCGATTTTTAAGCCTATTCAACTACTATCGATAGTGTTTTGAAAAGCATCCATAACCGCATTTATTTGAGGGAGAACTTACGCATGCGCCAGTCGTTTCGCCGGTTGCCGGCAATACTCGCTGTATTGATTGCCGGCGTCTTATCGGCTTGCGGGACGCCATCTAAATCGGTGGTGTATCTGCATGAGGGATTCGATTCGACTTCGACCTATTCGCGCAGCTTTGCGGTGTCAGCCGATGAAACTTGCGAAGCGGCGCGGCGCGCGCTGCTCAGTCAGGGCTACCTGATCAATCAGGCCAATAACGAACTGGTGGATGGACGCAAGAACTTCCAGCCGAGCAGTGATAATCACGTCCAGATCGTGTTTCGCATCGTCTGCGTAGCTGACGCTAGCGGCAAAGGATCAACCGCCTTTGTCAGCGCACTGGAAGACCGCTACGCATTAAAGAAGAGCAATAACTCAGCCAGTCTGGGAGTAGGTGCTCTCGGCTCGATTTCGCTGCCGTTCTCTTCCAGCGACGACTCGCTGGTCAAGGTCGCAAGCTTGACAATCCCCACCGGCGAGTTCTATCAACGCTTTTTCGTGCTAGTGGAACGCTATCTTGGCGCTGATTCCGGCAGCGCCACAGATGCAATAGATGCAATTGATAACGCAGGCGCCGTCCCGCATCCGCTATTGCAGCAGAAGTAGATCCCAATCTTGAAGTTGGCGTTGTCATCCTGGATTCACTCGGGATGCCGCCTGCTGTGCGATTGATGCAACAGGTTAGAATAGGAAAAAAATATTACTTAAAAGAAAGAGACAAGTCATGAGCCAGGTGTTTTCCAAAACCGGACAAGGACAGGAAGAGATCAAAACACGCACCGGCGGCCTGACCCAGCGCGTGCGACAGGTGCTGATTTTTGTTGACGGCAAACGCGACATCGATGCATTGCGCAAAATGTTGCCTGCCGACGATCTGGAGAACACGCTACAGGCGCTGCAGCAGCAGGGCTATATTGCGGCAGTCGAAATGACTGAGGATCTCTGCATCGGGTCTGAGCCGATCGTATCAATTGCGCCCGCCGAAAAAATACCGGCGCCACTCGGCACCGTGTTTCGCGAACTGCCGCCGACGTCAGGCACCAAAGTGCTGGAACTGGCGCGCAATTTCATGATGAACACACTAAAAAGTTTTACCGGCCCGTATGCGACGCTCAGCCTGGTCGAGAAAGTGAATGCAGCGCAATCGCACGCAGAAATGCGCGCGCAATTCGACCACTGGATCGACGCCATTATTCAAACCCGCGATGGCAAACGCCGCGCCGATGCGTTGCGCGCTGCCCTGCTGGAGATTATTTGAATTTGAAGAAAGAATCCGGCGCAGACGCGCCGGCGTTACTGCGGCCGGCGAGAGCCGGCCGCTAGATTCACATGCGATGCGACAATCGCATTAGAAACGGTAACCGACGCCAACGCCGATCAGCCAAGGATCGATTTTCACGGTACCAAGCTGGGTGCCATTGGCGAGGCTCAGATCGCTGCGGATTTGGACTTTTTTCACGTCCAGATTCAGCGACCAGTTTTTATCCAGTTTGTAGTCCACGCCCGCTTGCAGCGCCAGACCATAGCTATTCTTTTCCAGAGTTGCGGCGCCTTTCAACAGATTGACCTGCGAGACGCGGGTGTAATTGACGCCGACGCCAACATACGGGCTGAACTGCGCAGCTGGTGTGAAGTGGTATTGCAGCGACAGAGTCGGCGGCAGGTGTTTGAGAGTACCGATATTGGCGCCATTCAAAGACACATCATGTTTTTGCGGGTAAGTCAGGATCAGTTCCGCAGCCCAGTTCGGCGTGATGAAGTAAGAGATATCGACTTCAGGAATGGTCTTGTCGCTGACATGAACACTATCTTTTAACAGCCCATTACCGGCCGTATCAAATTTATTTGCAGTGTCGATTTGAACCACACGCGCACGCACCAGCCAAGGACTTTGTTGCGCCATGACAGGCCCTGCGACAGCGCCGAGAGCAACCAATGCGAAGATTAGAGATGATGTCTTTTTCACGTTAATACCCTTAAAATTTGTAGGTGTATCAGTATAAACATGCCCCAATACAGCCTCTAGTTGACCTATATCAATATTTCAAAAATATTTACCTGACTACAGTTCTGTAGCGTGTATTTCTGAAATATATACATGCGTATGTATTTTTAATTCCACTTTATTTAATTGCGGTAAATTGCATTTTTATGCATATACTCCACTTAAATTCATAAATCAAAAAAATGCTTTAGGCGATTTTGGATCAAGATTGATCTGAAACTGCTGCTGTGGTCGGGTTGCAACATAAAATGGAACCCCGTCTCAACCTCCGTTCAACAAGATCACATGGAAGAACAACACGCTTTACCTTTTCTGCGCGAGACACTGCTGTTTCTAGCTCTGGCCGGGATTCTGATCCCGCTGCTGCAACGCTGGCGCGTCAATCAGATTCTGGGTTTTCTGGCCGTCGGCGCATTGGTCGGCCCGTTTGGCCTCGGACTCTGGGCCACTGCAGTGCCCTGGCTGGCGTATTTCACCTTTCCGCGCCTGGAAGGAGTGGCGGTGCTAGCCGAACTGGGGGTACTGTTCCTGATGTTCATGATCGGACTCGAACTGTCGGCCGCGCGTCTGTGGGAATTGCGGCGCTGGGTCTTTGGCGCCGGCACCGCACAAGTCTGCATCAGCGCGCTGGCACTTGGCGGCGTCATCTATCTGTTCGGCAACCGGATCGACACTGCAGCGGTGCTGGGCCTGGTGCTGGCCCTGTCGTCTACCGCGGTGGTAATGCAATTGATGACCGAACAGCGCACGCTGGGCACACCATTGGGGCAATCGGTTTTTTCCATTCTGATGATGCAGGATCTGTTCGTGGTTCCGCTGCTGATCCTGGTCGGCATCCTGGCCAAAGGCCAGACCGACGGCCTGTTTGTACTGGCTGGTCTGACGCTGCTGAAATCAGTCGGCGTGATTGTGCTGATTTATTTACTGGGCCGGCGCGTAATCCGGCCCTTGTTCAGCTCTTTCGCCAAGCAGGGCCGGCCCGACGTGTTCATGGCGCTCACTCTGTTGAGCACGTTGGGAATTGCCGGCCTGACAGCCATCGCCGGATTATCCATGGCGCTGGGCGCGTTTCTGGCCGGCTTGCTGCTGGCCGAGACTGAGTTCAAGCACGAGGTCGAGGTGACGATCGAGCCTTTCAAGGGTTTGCTGATGGGCTTGTTTTTCATGTCGGTCGGGCTTGGCATCGATCTGCGGGAAATCGCCCAGGCGCCGCTCTGGCTACCGCTGTCGCTGCTCGGCTTGTTTGCCGTCAAGTCGCTGGTACTGGCCGTATTGCTGAAGATCGGCGGCTTCCAGTGGGGCCGCGCGCTGGAGGGCGGCCTGCTGCTCGGGCAAGGCGGCGAATTTGCCTTTATCGTGGTCGGTTATGCGATGACGACCAAGCTGATCGCGCCGGCGCTGGGCCAGTTCGTGTTGCTGCTGGTCGGCCTGAGCCTGTTTGCCACACCGCTGGCAGCCAGGGCCGGGCGACTATTCGGCGATTGGTGGGAAGCACATTACCGGGAGCCGGTAGACAGCCTGAATGGCAACGTGCCGGAGCCGACCGCCGGACTGGTGATCATTGCCGGCTTTGGCCGCGTTGGCCAACTGCTGGGACATATTCTGGAGACACAGGGAATCCATTTCATAGCGCTGGAAAACAATGCGCGGCTGGTGGCCGAACTGCGCCCGCAAGGCGTGCCAATCTATTTCGGCGACGCCGCACGCGCCGAACTGCTGCAAAAGGTACACGCCGATCAGGCCGCTGCGATTGTGTTGACGATGGATCATCCAGCTTCGGCGCTGCACGCGGTCAAGGCCATCCGGCGCGAATATCCGCAGCTACCGGTTTTTGCGCGCTCGCGGGATGAAAAGCATGCACGCATGCTCAAGAAAGCCGGCGCCACCATCGTCATCCCGGAAACCCTGGAATCCGGCTTGCAGCTCTCCTCCTTCGTGCTGCAAACGCTGGGTATTGCGGAGGGCACCGCAATGCAAGTAATCCAGGATGAACGCGAGCGCCGCATTGCTGCTTTGCAAGTAAGCAGTGCCGAATAAGTTCAAATAAGCCCAAATGCGCCTGAGCAGTATCGGGAATTACTTGTTTATCCAGCTCAGCACCTCGCGCCATTGCGCCAGATCCTTGGCTACCCGCGTCGGCGCCAGATCCCATAAGGTGGCGCCCTGGGCTGCCATCTGCACGTAATTCTGCGTATCGCGCAGCATCCCGATCACCGGCAAATCCAGTTGACCGACATAAGCGGCGAGCTGCTCGGCCGAATGGCTGCGGGCATTGACGCGCATGCCGAGCACGCCGATGTCGAACTTGTGCTTGCGCTTGGCCAGCAGTTGCAGGAATTTCTGGGTCGCGAAAATATCGAACATCGAAGGCTGCAGCGGCACGATGACTTTGTCGGCAATCTTGAGCACTGCGGCAAGTTGCCTGCCTTCCAGCCCGGCCGGAGTATCGAGCACGATATGGCTGCTGCCCTTGGGCGGCTTGACCACCTGGCAATCCTTCAACTCCCAGGCGCTGATAGGGGCCAGGTTTGCGGGGCGCAATCCGAGCCACCCACGCGACGATTGCTGCAAGTCGATATCACCCAGCATCACATGCTTGCCTTGGGCGGCGTAATATCCTGCCAGGTTGGTGGCAAAGGTGCTTTTTCCCACCCCGCCTTTGGGGTTTGCAATAACGATAACTGGCATATTTACTTTCCGTGAGTTTTGAGTATGAAGTTTACGATGGAATTCTCGAGTATCAGGCTACCTTGAATGGGCGCAATTTTCAATCAACCGAACGTCAAGAAAACCCGCCCTTGACCGATAGCATCAACAATTGTCGCCCTAACGGCCATGGCAAAAATGCCACCCAAAATAGAAAGCGCCATGGCCGCCCTCTCCCCCAACCCCTCTCCCGCGAGCGGGAGAGGGGAGCAAAGTGAGTCGCTACGCGACTTTCACGTTAAACAAATAACGATCATGAAGAAAAAATCCTATTATTCCCACCTCTTGCTCGACGATGCAGTCAAGGAAAAAATCTTGACCATCATGATGTTCGGCAATAACCGGGCGCAATCGACGGGCTATTTCCGCGTCACATTGGGCCTGTACTATTTATCCAAAATCATGGTCGAGGAAGAACTGGATTTCAAGATGATCGACTGCGAATTCAACCGCTTCATTTACCGCACGCTGGGCGGCGGACACAGCATCACCAGCATCCTGCAATACATGAGCAGCAAGCAAGTGTTGCTGGTGCTGAACTCGGCCTCCTTCGTTTCCACCTTCCTGAATTATTTTGCCGAAATCCCGTTCCGCAATATCCCGATCCTGCTGTCGATCAACCTGTCGGTATCCAAAAAAATCTCCGGCCTGGCTAGCGCCGGTCCGGTGCAGGAGTGGATTTTGCGCCAGGAATGCGTGGCGCAGCAAGCCAGTGAAACGCAACTTCCGCCCATCACAAACTGATACGGAGCGCCGCCGCTGTTTCGCATTTTCTGCAGAAACGTCTGCCAAAACTTAAGATAGGACAAGTACAAAATCCCGCTTCCCGTGCAAACTGCCCGCTCGTTAGCGTCGGCCGGTGGCTATTAATCCGCCAATAGCAATGCAAGGAGAAACAGGAGAAATCATGAAAGAGTTGTTCAGATCACCCCAAGCAGTGGCCTTTGCCGCCCCCGGCATCGCCCCCGAAGATGCGGCAGTGCTGGACATGCGCGCCGACCTGATGGCAAAACTGCGGCGCATAATTACCCAACACGGCTGGACCCAACAACAAGCATCGAGCCATCTGGGCATTAGCCAGTCACGCGTGTCGGATCTGGTGCGCGGCAAATGCGACAAGTTCAGGCTCGACATGCTGATCAAACTGGCCGCACGCGTCGGTCAAAAATTATATCTGGTGCTGGAAGCTGCCTGAGTATCCCCTACAGGCTGTATCAGCCTGTAGGCATCCGAATACCTTATTCCTTTTCCAAATCAATCGTAAACGCGAAGCCGACAAAGTGTCGCGGCTGAGGTAGACATTGAATTACGGAACCAGCCGCGTCAAGCCGCCCATGTACGGATGCAGCACTGCCGGAATCTCGACGCTGCCATCGGCCTGCTGGTAATTCTCCAATAGTGCAACCAAGGTACGCCCGACCGCCAGGCCGGAGCCGTTCAGCGTATGCACCAGCTCCGGTTTGCCTTGTGCGTTACGAAAACGGGTCTGCATGCGGCGCGCCTGGAAGGCTTCGCAATTGGAGACCGATGAAATCTCGCGGTAGGTATTTTGCGCCGGCAGCCAGACTTCCAGGTCAAAGGTCTTGGTTGCGCCAAAACCCATGTCGCCGGTGCACAAACTCACGACGCGATACGGCAAACCGAGCTTTTGCAGGATGGCTTCGGCATGGCCGACCATCTGTTCCAGCGCTTCGTAGGATTTTTCCGGATGGACGATTTGCACCATCTCGACCTTGTCGAACTGATGCTGGCGGATCATGCCCCTTGTGTCGCGGCCATAGCTGCCGGCTTCCGAGCGAAAGCATGGCGAATGCGCAGTCATCTTGATCGGCAGCGCGTCAAGCGCCACAATTTCGCCGCGCACGATGTTGGTCAGCGGCACTTCAGCGGTCGGGATCAGGTAAAAAGTCTCGCCCTCGCCTTCCACGCCGCCTTTTTTTACTGAAAACAAATCCGCTTCAAATTTCGGCAACTGGCCGGTGCCGCGCAAGCTGTCGGCATTGACCATGTACGGCGTATAGCATTCGGTGTAGCCGTGCTGTTCGGTATGGGTATCGAGCATGAACTGCGCCAGCGCACGGTGCAATCGGGCGATGCCGCCCTTCATCACCGAGAAGCGCGAACCGGTAATCTTGGTCGCCACTTCGAAATCCAAACCCAGCGCGGCGCCGACATCGACGTGATCCCTGACCTCGAAATCGAAGATGCGCGGCGTGCCGACCTTGCGCAACTCGACGTTGCCGGCTTCGTCCACGCCCACTGGCACGGATTCGTGCGGCAGATTCGGAATCGCCAGCATGAATTCGCTGATGCGGTCCTGCACGGTGGCGAGCGCGCCTTCGTTATTTTTCAGTTCATCGCCCAAACCGGCGACTTCCGCCATCACGGCCGAGGTGTCCTGGCCTTTGCCTTTGAGCATGCCGATCTGCTTGGACAGCGCGTTGCGCTTGGCTTGCAGATCTTCGGTGCGGGTCTGGATGACTTTGCGTTCGGCTTCGAGCGCATTGAAAGTGGTTACATTAAGCTGGAACTTGCGCGCAGACAGGCGGATGGCGGCGCTGTCGATGTCTTTGCGCAGTAATTGGATGTCGATCATGGGGGTTTGTCGGACTCTGGTGACGAAACCAACATTGTAGCAAGCCGCGTATTATTCCCCGCGATGGGTGCACCCCATCACGTATCTAGTTTTTCGCCTTTTTATCCAATTCCCGCAAATGCGCCATTTTCTCGCCGATCTTGCCTTCCAGTCCACGCGGGGTTGGGGTGTACCAATGCTGGTTGCCGACGCCGTCGGGCAAATAGGTTTCGCCGGCGGCGTAAGCTTCCGGTTCGTCGTGCGCGTAGCGGTACAACTTGCCGTAACCTAATTCTTTCATCAGCTTGGTCGGGGCGTTGCGCAAATGCTCCGGCACCGGGCGCGACTTGTCCTGCTTAACGAAGGCTCTGACCTGGTTGTAAGCCATGTAACCGGCATTGCTCTTGGCCGCAATCGACAGATAGATCACCGCTTGCGCCAGCGCCAATTCACCTTCCGGCGAGCCCAGACGCTCATAGGTGGCGGCGGCATCGTTGGCAATCTGCATCGCACGCGGATCGGCCAGCCCGATGTCTTCCCAAGACATCCGCACAATGCGGCGCGACAGGTAGCGCGCATCGACGCCGCCATCGAGCATCCGGCACAACCAGTACAGCGCCGCATCCGGATTGGAGCCGCGCACCGATTTGTGCAACGCTGAAATCTGGTCGTAAAACGCGTCGCCGCCCTTGTCGAAACGGCGCAGCGTGTCGCCCAGACACTCCACCAGCAGCGCCGCATCGACTTCTTTCACATCTTTGGCTTGTGCCGCACGGGCGATGATTTCCAGCGTATTCAATAGCTTGCGGCCATCGCCGTCGGCGCTCGCGATCAGCGTCAGTTTGGCATCTGGCGCAAATTGCAAACCATCCAGTTCAGCAGCGCAGGCGCGATCGGCCAGCATGCGCAAGTCATCGTCAGTGAGCGACTTCAATACATAAGTCGCCGCACGCGACAACAGCGCGCCATTGACTTCGAACGACGGATTCTCGGTGGTCGCGCCGATGAAGGTAAACAAACCGCTCTCGACGTGCGGCAAAAATGCATCCTGCTGACTCTTGTTGAAGCGATGCACTTCATCGACAAACAAAATGGTGCGGCGACCGGAATTGGCGCGAATCACCTGCGCCCGCTCGACCGCCTCGCGGATATCCTTGACTCCCGACAGCACCGCCGGCAGCGCGATAAATTCCGCATTGAAACTGTCGGCCATCAGGCGCGCCAGCGTGGTCTTGCCGACGCCCGGCGGCCCCCACAGGATCATCGAATGCGGCTCGCCCGATTCGAACGCGACGCGCAACGGTTTGCCCGCGCCAAGCAAGTGTTGCTGACCGATCACGTCGTCCAGCGTTTTGGGGCGGAGGCGTTCGGCTAAAGGGATCAAAGTCATTGGTGGGCAAGCATAAAGTCGGGAAAGAAGATTGTAGTCCAGCCGATGCGGGACTGTGATCCCGCGGTCCGCGCCGCGGCCGGGGATTGCGCCCCACGATTTTTTGTCCAGCCGGACCTTTTGGAAAATAAAACATACTATCCAATGTATTTTTTACATCCGCAATAAAATTATGCGGAAAATGCCATGTTTATAGATATACCCGCCCTGTTTATCATCAAATAGCGGTTAGAGAAAAAGCTCTGCCGCACCTGTTATCGAACACGGTTACGCCCTTCGCTGCCCGGATGCAACTCTAGCGCTCCAGAGCTGGCGTCTATCCCATTCTGGTTATCGCAAAAACAATGCATTTCGTCCTACTTCAGCTTTGGTTTCTCCGTTGCGTCGTCTAAGCTGAAACAAACCGGACTGGTTCCGGGCAACCCGTTTGCGCCGGGCGTCAGCAGTCGCCCGACTAACCGTAAAACAAGAGGGTGAATCGTGGCCAACAGCGAAGAAACCAAAGCGGAGTTGATCGGCAAGATCAGCGCACTGATCGAAGAGCGTTGCGCGGGGCAGGACACTGCGCCACTGGTGCGCTTTGCGCAGGAATACTTTGCGCAGGTCGATCCCGATGACTTGCGCGAGCGCAACGTGCAGGATCTGTACGGGGCGGCGCTGTCGCACTGGAATTTGCTGCGCCGTTTCAGCCCGGGCGCGGCCAAGCTGCACGTTTATAATCCGCGCCTCGAAGAACATGGCTGGCAATGCGGCCACACGGTGGTCGAAATCGTCAACGATGACATGCCGTTCCTGGTCGATTCGGTGACGATGGAAGCCAACCGCCAGGGCCTCACCCTGCATCTGCTGATCCACCCGGTGCTGCGCATCAAGCGCGACGCCGCCGGCGAATTGATCGCATTGCTGGACACCGAAGCCGCCGATGGGGTTTTGCAATCGATCATCCACATGGAGGTCGACCGCCAGACCGGTCCGCAACTGGAGCAGTTGCGGACCGGCATCGAGCGCGTGCTGCAGGACGTGCGCAAGGCGGTGGAGGACTGGCCGCAGATGCTGGCGCGCTTGCGCGAAGTCAGCGCCGAGATCGATGCCGCGCCCATTGACCGCGAGCAGGCGGCCGAGATCAAGGCGTTCCTGGACTGGGCCGGGCAACGCCACTTTACCTTCCTCGGTTATCGCGACTACGACCTGGTGACCGAAGGCGGCGAAGACGTGCTGCGCATCGTGCCGGATTCGGGGCTGGGCATCCTGCGCCAGAGCCAGCAGCAACGCTCGGCCAGCTTCGCGGTGCTGCCGCCGGATTCGCGCCGGCTGGCGCGGGTGCCGCAGTTGCTGATGCTGACCAAGGCCAATTCGCGCGCCACCGTGCACCGTCCCGGCTATCTCGACTACATCGGCATCAAGCGCTTCGACGCCCAGGGCCAGGTGGACGGCGAGCACCGTTTCCTCGGCCTCTACACCCACAACGCCTACACCGCCAATCCGACCCAGATCCCGCTGTTGCGGCGCAAGGTGGAACACGTGATCCGCAGCGCCGGCTTGCTGCCCGGCAGCCACGCCGCCAAGGATTTGCGGATGGTGCTGGAAACCTACCCGCGCGACGAACTGTTCCAGGTCGAGGAGGATGACCTGTTGCAGCACGCGATGGGAATCGTGCGCCTCAACGAGCGCCAGCGCACCCGCCTGTTCCTGCGGCGCGACCCTTACGGCCGTTTCCTGTCCTGTCTGGTATTCGTGCCGCGCGACACCTATAACACCGAGTTGCGCTTGCGCATGCAACAGATTCTGCTGGAGGCGTTCAACGGCGTCAGCGCGGAATTCAATGTGCAACTGTCCGAGTCGCCGCTGGCGCGCATCCATTTCACCGTGCGCACCCGGCCCGGCAGCGGCATCCCCGAGTTCGACGTGGCCGCGCTCGAAGCACGGCTGGCGCAGGCCGGGCGGCGCTGGCAGGACGAGGTGTACGCGGCGCTGCTGGAACGCTGCGGCGAGGAGCGCGCGACCCGGCTCTACCGCCGCTATGCCAGCGCATTTCCGGCCGGCTACCGGGAAGATTATTCGGCCCGGCTGGCGGTGCACGACATCGAGATGATGGAGCAGCTGGCGCAGCAAAGTTTGGGTTTGGGTTCGGATTCAGGTTCAGGTTCAGGGCCGAGTCAAAACTTGGGCCTGGCGCTGTACCGGCGGCTCGAAGCGCAGCCCGAGCAATTGCATTTCAAACTGTTTCATGCCGGCGGGCCGGTGCCATTGTCGGACAGCCTGCCGATGCTGGAGCACATGGGGGTGCTGGTGCAAGACGACCATCCGTACCAGATCGTGCCGCTGGAATCGGCGCCGGTCTGGATTCACGATTTCTCGATGACCTTTGCGGCCGGCGCGGAACTGGCGATGGACCAGGTCAAGGGCCTGTTCGAGGACACCTTCGCCCAAGTCTGGCGCGGTGCGGCGGAGAACGATGATTTCAACCGACTGGTGCTGAGCGCGCGCTTCACCTGGCGCGAGGTGGTGATCCTGCGGGCTTACAGCAAGTACCTGCAGCAGGCCGGCTTCACCTTCAGCCTGCCCTACATCCGCCAGACACTGACCCATTATCCGCAGATCGCGCGCCAGTTGCTGGAACTGTTTCTGGCCCGCTTCGATCCGGCGCAAGTACTCGAAGCACGCGAACAGCGCGGCCCTACTCTGCCGCCGACGGCTGCGATCGAGACCGCGCTGGAGCAGGTCGCGAATCTGGACGAGGACCGCATCTTGCGCCAGTACCTGGCGCTGATACTAGCCACCACCCGCACCAATTACTTCCAGGTCGACGCCGCCGCTGCGCCGCAGTCCGCATCTAAGTCCGCACCTAAGCCCGCACCTAAGTCATATTTGTCGTTCAAGTTCAATCCGCAGTTGGTACCCGGCCTGCCGCAGCCGAAACCGATGTTCGAGATCTTCGTCTATTCGCCGCGGGTCGAGGGCGTGCATCTGCGCGGCGGCAAGGTGGCGCGCGGCGGACTGCGCTGGTCCGACCGGATGGAAGATTTCCGTACCGAAGTGCTGGGGCTGGTCAAGGCGCAGATGGTGAAAAACGCGGTGATCGTGCCGGTCGGTTCGAAAGGCGGTTTCGTGCTCAAGCAGGCACCGGTCGGCGACCGCGATGCGCTACAAAAAGAAGGCGTGGCCTGCTACCAGACTTTCCTGCGCGGCATGCTGGACCTGACTGATAACCTGGTGGGCGGCAAGCTGGTGCCGCCGCCGAATGTGGTGCGGCACGACGCCGACGACCCGTACTTGGTGGTGGCGGCCGACAAGGGCACTGCCACCTTTTCCGACATCGCCAACGGCATCGCGCAGGAGTATGGCTACTGGCTCGGCGATGCGTTCGCGTCGGGCGGCTCGGTCGGCTACGATCACAAGAAAATGGCGATCACCGCGCGCGGCGCATGGGAATCGGTGCAGCGCCATTTCCACGAACTGGGACATGACATCCGCAATCAAGACTTCACCGTGGCCGGCATCGGCGACATGTCCGGCGACGTGTTCGGCAACGGCATGCTGCTGTCGCGCCACATCAAACTGGTTGCGGCGTTCGACCACCGCCACATCTTCCTCGACCCGGAGCCGCAGGCTGAGGCCAGCTTTATCGAGCGCGAGCGCCTGTTCGCGCTAGAGCGCTCGTCCTGGGCCGACTACGCCCCCGGCCTGATCTCGGCCGGCGGCGGCGTGTTCCCGCGCAGCGCCAAGTCGCTGCCGCTGTCGCCCGAGGTGCGGCGGGTGCTGGGCATCGAGGCCGAAGCGCTGACGCCGACCGACCTGATCCGGGCCATCCTGAAAGCGCCGGTCGATCTGCTATACAACGGCGGCATCGGCACCTACGTCAAATCCAGCCAGCAAAGTAACCAGCAAGTCGGCGACCGCGCCAACGATGCAGTGCGGGTGGATGGCAGCGAACTGCGCTGCAAGGTGGTGGGCGAAGGCGGCAACCTGGGATTCACCCAACTGGCACGGATCGAGTACGCGCTCGGCGGCGGTCGCATCTACACCGACGCGATCGACAACTCGGGTGGCGTCGACTGCTCCGACCACGAAGTCAACATCAAGATCCTGCTGAATGCGGTGGTGGCCGACGGCGAACTGACCGCCAAGCAGCGCAGCAAACTGCTGGCCGACATGACCGACGAAATCGCGCAACTGGTGCTGCGCGACAACCATTTCCAGACCCAGAGCCTGTCCATCACGCGCGCCCGCGGCAGCGCACTGCTGGATGCGCAGACGCGCTACATCAAGGCGCTGGAGCAGGCCGGCAAACTCAAGCGCGAACTGGAATTTCTGCCGACCGAACAAGAGTTGCACACGCGCAAACTGGCAGCCAGCGATCCCGGTGCCGGCCTGACCGCGCCGGAACTGGCGGTGCTGCTGGCGTACAGCAAGATCGTGCTGTGCGAGGAACTGGTCGCCTCCGACTTGCCGGATGACCCATATGTCGCCACCGCGCTGGAGCGCTATTTCCCGCTGCCGCTGCGCGAACGCTACCGCGCCAGCATGCAGCAGCACCCGCTGAAACGCGAAATCATCGCCACCCATGTGACCAACAGCATGATCAACCGGGTCGGCAGCGTATTCGTGCACCGGATGCAGGAGGAAACCGGGGCCAGGCCGGCCGAAATCGTGCGCGCCTACCTGCTGGCGCGCGAGGTGTTCGGCCTGGTCAGCCTGTGGCAGGCGATCGGCGGACTCGACAGCAACATCGGCTACGCGACCCAGATCGCGCTGAGCGTCGAGGCCGAACGACTGGCCGAGCGCGGCACGCTGTGGTTCCTGCAGCACCGCCAGCAGCAGGACATGGAGAATATGACGGCGGTGATCGAACGCTTCCGGCCCGGCGTGGCGACACTGGCGGAACACCTGGGCACGCTGTTGATCGGCCCCGACCGGGCTCAACTGGAAGCCAGCACCACCAGCTTCAGCGCCGCCGGGGTGCCGGTCGACCTGGCGCTGCGGATCGCCAAATGCGACGCGCTGTATTGCGCGCTCGACATCACCGAAGTCGCGGCTGCGAGCAAGCGGCCGGCAGACCTGGTGGCTGCGGTGTATTTCGGCTTCGGCGGCGACCTCGGCATCAACTGGCTGCACCACCAGATCGGGCTGTTGCCGGCTGACAGTCAATGGCAGACGCTGGCCCGTGCCGCGCTGCTCGACGACCTGGCGGGCGCGCACCGCACGCTCACCGCAACCGCACTCGCACTGAGTCCCGACGAACAGAACACGGAGACCATCCTGCAGGCCTGGGCCGGCAACGATCACAGCGCACTGGCGCGCTACCGCAAGCTGCTGGCCGACCTGCAGTTGGCAGGCACGCTGGACGCCGCGATGCTGACCGTGGCGCTGCGCGAGATCCGGTGTTTGTAGCGGCTTACTACAAAAGGAGGCTGGATTAAATCGAGGTTTTGGCGGTCGCCAGCTGCGCAATGCAGCGCGTGACCGCAAAAAATATACTGCTTTATGTATTTTTAACACCCGCAATGAAAATATGCGGCAAATACCATGTTTATAGGCATACCCCATGTTTAATATCAAATATGGGGCATGTTCAGGCCACCGTCCGGCTGCGAGTTCAGGAACAGGCCGCAGGACGCCCTGCGGCATGCGGCTTACGGCCCTGCTGACGGTTCAACAAACGCAACCAGAAGGCCGTTGCAATCGTTGACATAGAAGCCCCGCACACCCCACGGCATGAGTGCCGGTTCGGATACGATGTCCACCGCTGCTCCTTGAATGTCAGAAAAGAAATTATCCAGTTTGTCAACGTAGAGCATCATGCAGACCGTGGCGGGATGCGTGGGATCGGCTTGGTGAAAGTGAATTGACGTGTTCCCGGCCCGCACCGAACCGTGAACCACAGGGTCGCCGTCGGCAAATTCTATCTGCAAACCCAGTTGATTCTGATACCAGAGCAGCGTCGATTCGACATCCTGGACGTTGATGACGGCAACCGCGCCTTTGATGCGCTCAGCGTTGCGGGCTGTGGACTGGAATTTTGGCGTTTCCATTTGAATTTCTCCTGATTGAATTGGAACCGCAGGATCGGATTGACTGTTTTGAGTATAGCCAGCACCGGAAAGGTCCACCTTTACCGGCTGCGCTTGTGGTCTGACATTGATCAATGTAAGCACGTCAGATCGCGCTAAAATTCCAAAAAATTCGTTTGTCATGTCGATTTTGCCCAGCGTCGTTCGTCGCACCATCAAAGCGCAAGTCTAGCTGGCCGACTTCGTCCGGAAGCCGGTTCCTTAACCCGAATCCAGAAGGGAAATTACCATGCCGCAAGTAAAACCTATTCCAGATGGGATGCGCACAGTAACGCCGCACTTGGTTTGTGCCGGCGCGGCCGATGCCATTGCTTTTTACAAGAAGGCGTTCAATGCAGTCGAAGTCGGACGACTCGCAGGACCTCAGGGCAAACTGATGCATGCCCAAATCCGTATCGGCGATTCGGCCGTCATGCTGGTCGACGAATTTCCCGAGTGGGGCTCGTTCGGACCGAAGTCGCTGAAAGGTACGCCGGTCACCATCCATCTGTATGTCAAGGATGTCGACGCTGCATTCAAGCGTGCGGTCGACGCCGGCGCTACGGTCAAGATGGCGCTCGATGACATGTTCTGGGGCGATCGTTATGGCATGCTCGAAGACCCGTTTGGTCATTATTGGTCGATCGCCACCCACGTTCGCGATGTGAGTCCGGAAGAAATGCAACAGGCGATGCAGAAAGGGAGTCCTGAACAGTCCGGAATTTAGATCATGCAGGGTGGATCAATATCCAATCAGCGCCAACCCATCTGACAGCACAAGGAGAAATGACATGCGATTCATGATGCTGATGATCCCCAAAGGATACGAAAAGGCAGCTCCTGGCACGATGCCGGATGCCAAGGCAGTTGCAGCGATGATGCGCAAATTGCTTCATGCCTTGCACGGGATGATCTCCAATAACCAGCCTTTCGACAACACACGCTTCTATGCAACACCAAGCAAAATTAATCCTGTTTCAAACTAAAAATCACTTGATTTTGAACAGAGTATCTACGGTGTACTGCTTACGGCCTTGAGCCGTATATAAGAAAAATACGGCTCATAACTCACGCCAGCGCAAAACGCTGCAAAAACTATTGGATGCGGGTGATGACAATTTTCTGGGCGGCCTGACCGCAGACCAATACACAAAAGGCCGACCGAAGGGAAACCAAGAAAAGTTTCACCAAGAAAATTTATTACCCCACACGAGTCTCATTAAATTGGCCTTTTATCGACGCGTGAAAATATTTTCCGTGTGATTCTGCTCCATCAAATTCATGCCAAGCAGACTCAGAAAAATCATAGTATTGCCAAATTACTCCTGAATTAAATTCGATTTCAAGTGTTGATGTTGTCGAGTCATGCCCAATACTCCGAATCATGGTTGATTCAATATTTCTTCGATCCATTTTATAAACTCCCTTTGTAAATCACAATTTTTGTTCACGTATTTTTGTTACTACCGTCTTATAATTTTCATCATTTTGTTTGTGCTCCTTGCTCCAACATTCCACTAATTTTGGATCTTCGCTCGTTGGACGTGGATTATTCAACTTTAAGCGTACTCGAGAAGGAATCTTGATCGCCTCACCGGTAATAACCGCTTCACCAATTCGCAGCGACGGCAATAAATCCATCAAACTATTTAAGTTATCTGGCGCAGATGATTTGACAATAGCTTGATCACCAGAGTTTGTTAATCGCAATGCAATAAACGTACCGATTTGAGCCAATATCGTTTCTGATAACTCAGACGGGCGCTGTGAAATGACGAGTGCGCCAACGCCAAATTTCCGACCTTCCTTGAACACTTTTTCAACAGCACTCTTTGAATAGCTACTTTTATCATTCTTGCCGAGGTATGTATGTGCCTCCTCATAAGCCAACAAGAGTGGTCGCTTCTTGCCTGTATATGATTCATTTCGCCCCCAAAACATACTGTCATAGATAAATCTTGTAATCAATCCTATTGTTATATCCAAGACTTCAAAAGGCACTCCACTTAAATCTAAAATAGCCAATTTTTTATCACTACCGATCCAATCCGTTAGTAAGTGATGAAGATCCTTGGTAGAGTCAGAAGTTTTATATTCTCCTGGATTGAAGAGAAAATCGTAACGAGAATCCTTTAGTCGCGAAAGAATTTTTTTCTCATAAGAATAAAAATCATTGTGTTTCGACATATACGGAGCCTGATTATTCATCGTATATGGCGTAAATGTAGCTGGGATCAACTGCTCAGCATCCCCCTCAGTTAAGCCCATTACCGTCGATTTATTTTGCGTATCTTTTGTTGCAGTAGAAAAAGTGGCATTGAGACTCCAATTCATATCGTGCCACAATTTTCTGGCGCTAAATGGAATAGGGGAATCTGCAGTAATGAGATCTTTATTGACAATCCCAGATTTCAACTTGAAATTTTCCTTTTTCATGCTGGTCACTAAATCTCGCAACATTCTATAGTCAATTTTTTGATCATCTTTCTGATCTGCACCAACTAAAAAAAATGCCAACTCGTCAAATGTCATTAACCAAAAAGGAATAAATAATGGTGTATCTGGATCTCCAATTTTCAATATTTTTGAATCAGGGAATGCCGATGCATACTCACCGTGTGGGTCGACTAACACTATTCTTGATCCGGCATAGCCATCTAAAATGGCTTTTAAGATGCTTACGGTGGTATTTGATTTTCCACTTCCTGTTGAGCCAAGAATTCCGCAATGACGCAATATTAAATTATGGGAATCCACATACACGCTTAAATTATCTGACGACGAATGTTTTCCAATTTCTATTGAGCCAGCGTCTTTTTCTCCATAAATTTCAAATAAATCTTTTTCGATAACCAAGTGCACTTCGTCATTTATAGTCGGATACGTTCCAATTCCCTTTTCAAACTCATCATCACCAATTTTTTCGCCAATTAATTGAACAGAAAGAAATTTTGATCCAGAAATGTTATTACCGTCGTCATCGTCCTTAAACGGCCGATTGCTCACCGCAGACACGATTCCATAAATGGTTATATTCCCCATTGGCATCTTGACGAAGGTTCCGATTTGACCAATCTTATATAATCGACCATTAATTATCGGCGCTGCAGAAGGAATGTCATCTGAGAGCTCAACCTCAACAGTGCTGGAATCAACACGAATAACTAACCCCAAGTAAGTCGAATCAGTTTTCATTTACAGCAATCTCTATCTCATCGCGACGACCAGAATTGCTAACGAGAAATTCAACGAGATAATTAAAGTCACCTAATAAAAATTTGCTTTCCTCCGCATTCCAAAAAGTCTCATACTTCTCCTTTGACTTCAAATCTGACTCATCAAACTTCCAAGCACCATAAATACCATTTACGATAGCAGTCGTCGGACCAAAGACAGTTAAATTCAAATATCCAGCTGATAATACTTGTAAATTTTTTACTTCGTCATCGCTATAGAAAAAAACAATCACACTTAATCTATTGTTTTGACGCAAACAATTAAATATTATTTCATTTATATGTTGATCAATAAATGAATACCCGCTAAAAATAAACAACAATTCTCCGCTGAGAAGATAATTTTTCAAACGATCAAAATAAACTAAAAATGGTTGTCTTCTTGATGAATCATATTTTTCCTTAGATGGATATATGACGATTTCATTTTTTTCTTCCTCAATGTTTTCTATTTTTCCTAGCCGAATAACTTTATTTGATTTTAAATTTGAGCTTTCTTTCCAAAACCAGCTTAGAGAGCCGTGAATTTTCCAAAGCCTAATCCAATTTTGTGTTAAATCATTTTTACGAACAATTCTTTCAACACTTTCTTGCCAGAAAAAAGGCTCATAGGAGCCAACAAATCCATCAAAATATGGTGCGCGAATCTCTTCCAGTGATTTTTCAATTATTAAATCGTAATTTGTAGTGAATATTTCTTTAGAAAAATCTCTGTTCTGCATATTAAGCCATGCAAAAAATTTCTTAGGAACATTAAGTTCAGCCACCAACTCTTTTTTACTTATTAAGTTATAAATTTTTTTGCAAATTTCGATATCTAAATTTTTAGCACAAACTCCATTTATATTGAGATAGTTCCGATCTTCTCTTTCATTCGTTATTTCTCTGATTCTTCGAATTTGATTCAAAATATCTTCAATGCTAATTTTTTGATCACTCAATTTCGATTCAAGATCATCTTTAACGATCTTGAATGGCACCAAAGATTTTTCAAGTAAAGACGCTTCTATATCAATTGTTAGTTTAGCAATGTTTGGCAAGCCCAACGCACACGATGTTCCCGCACCCATGAAAAAACCAATATTCTTTGAATATGACAACTGACTTTTTAATTCTCTGGTTTCTCTAACAACATTTATGTGTTCCATTAGTGCCCTCTATTTGTATTTTTTTTAACTCAGAACGTAAGTTGGTCTACAAAGCCCAACATCAGGCGCTCGCAGATTTTGCTAACGAATATTGGGCTTCGCAAGCTCAGCGCCAACTACGCGATCCTCGCCAGCCACATATACATCCAACTGTATTTTTCAATCCTCATTAAATACCTGCTGGAACATGCATGCTTTCACTTATACCCTACTATTTCTTATAAATAATTACAGCAGGACCAGTGCTTCCTCCATGCAGCTAAAGTTGCACATCCGTCATTGCACACATCATGTCCTGTCAGCACCCGGCCGCGAACATGCCCGATTGCGTCCTAGCCTTTTCCGCCTTGATCCAGTCCTGCGTTGCTCCCGATTGCGGCTGGCGCGCCATGCCGTCGAGTTGCTTGATGTAGCTGGCATTGTCGGCACAGATGGTGGCCTTGTTCGGCTGGGCTCTGGCGCGCTGCACCGGCAGCGGGTTGTCGATAGTATTGGTCACGGTGTTCCCATTGCGGGTGGTGGTGCGGGTAATGGTCCTGCCGGGTACCGCGTTAACCCACCGCTCGTCATACATTCTGTTAATGGTGTCTGTAACAGTCGCCCGATCAGGCGAGATGATGCCGGCGGCATGATTCAACTCCAGCGGCCTGGACACTGCGGTTTTTGGGCAACTCTGGTCGGAATAAATCGTCTTGCCGTTGACAACGCATTTATTGATGTCGGCTGCAAAGACCGCCGAGCTGGCACATAGCAGGCACAGGATGAGGGCGTGTTTATGCATTACTGCTGCCTTACGTCGAAGCGCATCGGAAGTGTCCGGGCGGCTGAATCAAGACGCACGCTTCAGCGCGTCCTGCGTGATTGACGGGCTGGGCAGCAATGCCGCCTGGATCGCCGACTGGTTGGGAATCGCCTTGACCTGCCAGCGGATCATCCTGATTCCGGCTGCGGCCAAAGCTTTGTCTTTCTTCGCGTCGGCTGCCTGGCGGTCGGGCTTTTGATGCGATGCATCATCAAGCTCAATCACAGCGACGACGGAAGAATCTTTATTGCACACGACAAAATCGGCGCTCATGCGGTTGATGCGGTTAAGCCAGGATTGGTGGTTGTTGCCTTTTTTGACGCCTAGCAAGCGCGATAGCTGCACCTGCGCCAGGACGATGTGTCCAGGCAGCGCGTCGATCAGGCGAAAATAAAGGACCTGCTCCGGCTGCGACAGCGGTTTTTTTGCGTAAAAAGGCCACGCTTCATTGCCGGAATCGCCTTGCGACTTTGCTTTAAGGAAAGCCAGAACGACTGCCGCAATCGCCACGACCAGCAGCAACAGAGAAATTGATTTCATTGTTTTTATTCAACCTTTAATGGATATACCCGCCTGGCAGCCTGGCTTTCGGGCCGTCGACCGCACGTTGCAAGGAGCCGATAGGCGCGCAGGACGTCATGCCTGTTATTTTGCATAGTAGCAATATTTTGATGCGGATAATATGGATATTGCAATGTGGCACTAACGAATGCGCCGCTTGCGGTGCGCCAGGTTCCGGCTCAAATGGACGTTTGGGCGCGCCCGCTGCGGGATATAGCGCGCCCGGCTGAAAAGACATACTGCAAACTGTATTTTTTAGTTCACTTTGAAACATTGCGGCAGATGCCTGTTTATTGGCATACCCCAACAATTTAACATCACACGGGTAACCTGCCAGCGGTCCGAAATCACTCATGTTGTTCAGCTTTAATTTGCAACCCAGCCGAAGCAGCTGCACATGAAAATTTAACGAGCTCAAGTAACCATTGACACATTTTAGTGATAGCAAACCCTAATTAAAAGTAGGGTTATTAACCACTTATTGACAGATTAAAGCCGTAGGTCACATAATTATTAGCAATTGACCCTAACCACTAGGGAACAAGCAATGGCGGCAACATGAAAAAAATGGACGCTCTCAGAGCATTGCAAGACTTGGATCGACGTGGAATTTATGTGCTGAGTAAAGGTGACCTTGAAAAACTCTTCCCCGAAGAGAAAGAAAAGGCGTTCGAAAAATCTCTGCAGCGCCTGGTTGCAGATGGCATTTTGGAACGGGTCACCAAAGGTGTCTATCTCAATGCGATGGCCAAGTCGAAAAAAAGCAATGTCGTGGAAGATATTGCAGTAGTGCTGCGCCGCGCTTGTTTTTCCTACATCAGCATGGAATCCATCTTGTCTGAATATGGTGTTATTTCTCAGGTTCCGATCCGGCGCATCACCATCATGACCACGGGTGCCAAGGGTGTCTATGACACCCCTTACGGCACCATCGAATTCACACACACTAAACGCCGGCCAGCAGAAATCATCAGGCGAACAATCCACCTGAAAAATCGTCCGCTACGGATCGCTTCCAGGGAAGCTGCGATACAGGATTTGGTCCGCGCAGGACGCAACACTGACATGATGATCAAAGAGGAGATCGCGTAATGGACAAGCAGGATTTTAACGAGCTAGTCACCCTTGCCATGGAACAACCGGGCCGCGTTGCAATGAAACCGGTAGTGGAAAAAGAGATTCTCCATTACGATATTTTTCATGCACTGGACAAAACAGGCCTGCTCAAAAACCTTGTCTTTCAGGGCGGCACTTCACTACGGCTGTGCCGCGGTTCCAGCCGCTTGAGTGAAGATCTGGATTTCGCCGGCGGCAAGGACTTTACGTCCGCAAAAATGCAGCAGATCAAATCCTGCATCGAGCAGCACATCGGCGCACGGTACGGCTTGAATGTGGAGGTCAAGGAACCCAAAGAAATGGCGCTCGCGCCAGAGTACCAAGGCGTCAAGGTGGATAAATGGCAGATCAGCGTCGAGACGGCGCCACAGCAGCGCGATTTGCCACCACAAAAAATCAAAATTGAAATCGTCAATATCCCGGCCTACACACGCGAGTTGGTGCCACTTCGATCAAATTACGATTTTCTGCTGGGCTATGACACTGTGCTGGTGAATACAGAGTCCTTGGATGAAGTCATGGCAGACAAGATGATTGCGTTTCCCGCCTCGACCAAAACCATCCGATTTCGAGATATCTGGGATCTGGCCTGGCTCGTTCAGCAGGGCGCCGCGTTAAATCCCGCCCTGGTCGAACTGAAAATTGCAGACTACAAAATTGAGGATTATCCAGCTCTGCTTCAAAGCGCGATTGCCCGTCTACCCGAGATCGTGGCCAGCAAACCCTTCAAGGACCAAATGCTGCGCTTTATCGATTCCGATACGATCGGCAAGACACTCGACAATCCGCAATTTCTCAGCTATCTGGTCAAGACCGTGAATGGACTCTTTTCTGCCATGGCGAGTCATTTGACAGACGAGCCCACTGAAGATGAAGAACCCACATTCAAGATGTAGCCCGCATAGGGCTTAGACTGTGCACTGAGCCGTATATAGTCAAAATACGGCTCATCCACCCGGGATTTGACCGATTTGTTGCAAAAAGGCGGGTTGATTTCACGCGGGGTAGGAAAAGCGACAAAATATTATGTCAATGTGCCGGGATGGAATCAATCGGCACTGCCGTTGCCCGGCAATTCAATCTTCTCCAAAGCGGGGATATCCAAGGATAGTGACGCCGCTGCACCGAAATGTCGGATGGTTTCTAGTGTGCCTCTTTCCGTTTGGTGCCACGTGATGGCGGCAGCCATCGAGAACGCATTAGCGGCCAAGGCCAGGATTAAACAGATGCTTTGGCACTCGCCCGGCGCGGGATGTAGTTCATAGATTGGGCTAGATTTTTTAGCCCAACATTTGTTCGCAGAATGTTGGGCTGATAAAGCGTCAACCCAACCGACATTACTATCGTTTTCTTAAAAAACGCAGGTAGCATCTGCGTTGATGGATTGCCTTACCGAGACTGAAACCATGCGGTGCAATGGTGTAGCAGGGGTTTCGTGGGGCATTGCCCCACGCCTGCGAAACGGTATCCGCTTGCAAGCAGATACGCGCCCTGCAAGGGCTGCGCTTATTGACGCCCTACGATGTGCGGCTTACGGCCTTGTTCAGGCCGCAGGGTGCCGCACCTTGCTCGTTCATAAAGAAGCAACACGCCGTATGGTGGCAAGCTTCTCTTCGGCCAAACCTTTGAGTTCGTCGTCTTCGATACGCTTCTCGCGCAGCAGCCTGCCGAAGACGATAAGCAGCTGCGAATAGCGATAGTCGTACTTGGAATCGATTTCCCGCTGCATGCGTGCGAGGTACTCCTGCACAGCCCACATGTCGTCAGGTGTTTTCGCACGTGCTGCCCGCGCCTTTAACTCTGCCATGACATCGGCAAGTTCGCGTTGCAGAGCCGCTTCGAACGCGCGACGCGCGATCTTCTTTTCGGATTCGGTCCATGTTGTGCCAGGCATCGCTCGCTCCATGATGAGGAATCGGGATAGAGGACACCTCGCGATGCCTGCATCTTTGATTTCCACTATCGTTTTCTTAAAAAACGCAGGTAGCATCTGCGCTGATGGGTTGCCTTACCGAGACTGAAACCATGCGGCGCAATGGTGCAGCAGGGGTTTCGCGGGGCATTGCCCCACGCCTGCGAAACGGTATCCGCTTGCAAGCGGATATGCGCCCTGCAAGCGCTGCGCTTATTGACGCCCTACGGTGTGCGGCTTACGGCCTTGAACAGTCAATCATGCATTGATGTCCTGCTCGGCAAGTACACACCGAACGATATTTTCTACCAAACGCACATTTGAAGGAGACAGGCGAGTCAAGAGTTCGACCACAGGAACGAGCACGGCCTGCTGCTGACCAACGACGATGATTTCTGATTGGACTGCAGTCTCATCAGACGTGATTTCACTTGATTTCGACGGCTTCCGCGCTCCCATGCCAAATCGTAACCATTGAGGCGACACGCCAAGCCAGTCAGCAAGCGCCAAAAGCTTCGCCTGCGTAGGGATAGCATCCGCCAACAACCACTTACGCATCGTTTGGGCCGTCACTTTGTGTATGGGGTACTGGCGATTGAACTCGTTCGCAATCTGAGTGGGGCTTGAGACAGGCAATCCGGCACGAATGAATTCTTTCTTCAGTCGTTCGCTGAATTGTTGTCTGATCGTTTCGTTTGTGGCGTCCATGTGTCGCAACGCTACCAACTTACAAAGTAACTTTACAGAACTAAAAAGTTCCATAACGAACATATAGTTACTGTAAAATTACTGAAAAACACCTGAATTATCCATGGATATCAGTTAAAAGTACCGACGATTAATATTTTAACCACCATTCCGAAAGCTAAATTTTCCTATACAGGATGCGTGGTAAGCAATTAAACAATGATTATGAAAATTGACGATGCTACGGCGTCTCGGCTCTATTTGCAGTGCAAAGCCAAGGCGTCTTTTGTTAAAGAGTCCAAAGAATCAACGGCCCATGAAGAGGCTAAGTTGGTAATTCTTGGGGTTCCTTGCGTGGTTGACTTTGGCTTTTCTTCTTCAAAAAGAAACTTTGGACATGTTGAAATTAGCGCATGCGTCTGGATCTTCAGCGATTCTGGACCTGATTTTTTTGGGTCATTTTATTTGCCAGTTGAAGAGAACGCTCATGCACCGTCCATTTTGAACTCGACAATTAATCATGCAATTGAGCAAGCTAAAACAAACAAAAAGTTTCAAGAAAAATTACCCTGAAAATGGAGAAATTAATAGCAAAATTAATAGGGGACAGACCACGGTTTTCTGAGATCGAAAACCGTGCTCTGTCCCCTCTCTGATGCTCGTATGGCTGGTGGATGGTTCACCGTACGTCCTTTCAATTCGGCGCCCGTTATCCCTGCGGACTATCGGTCATGTGACGACAATATTTCTCAAGATCGCCGGGGAGATGATCCGGGCAAACGCCGCACAGCTTGTTTCCCGGTACGGCGAAATCAATGAACGTCGGATAAGGCAAATTCAGATTCGCCATGATGTCCTTGAATTGCGCCAGCGTGCGCCCTTCGCCGAGGCGAGGATTACGCTTCTTTTCCTGCGCAATCGACGAGACGTGTCGGTGCTGGTAGTCGTGCGCCGGATACACCAGACATTCCTCCGGCAACACGAATAGTTTCTGGTGCACGCTCTGGTACAAGGCATCCGCATCGCCATTTTGAAAATCGGTGCGGCCACAACCGTCTATCAACAGTGCGTCGCCGCTGAATACGCGATCACCGAACAAATACGCGAAATGTCCGTCGGTGTGGCCCGGCGTATGCAGCGGTTGCAACCGAATGCTGCCCAGTTGAAAGGGTTGTCCTTCCTCGATGCCGAGGTCGGCACAAGGAAGCCGGTCGAACGCCGGCGCGGCAATCTTGCTGCCTGCTTTTTCCTTCAACTCAAGCGCGGCGGTAATGTGGTCCGCATGAATATGAGTGTCCAGACTGTAGGCCAGCGTCAATCCAAGCCGGCTGAGTTCGGCCAGATCGCGCTCGACCGACACGATGACCGGATCGATCAGGACCGCTTGCCCGGTTTCCTCGCAGCCCAGCAAATAGGTATAGGTACTGGATAAGGGCTCGAACAACTGTCGGAAGATCACGGCGGCGCCTTTAACGTTCAAGGTACAGGACGCGCCGCTTATGACGCGCCCCACTCGGCTGCACGTTTGGGAATCTTTTAGTGCGGTTGCTTGACCAAACGCAGATACGGCTTCACAGTTTTCCAACCGTCCGAGAACATTCCTTTTGCCTCGGCGTCGGATACCGACGGCACGATAATGACGTCCTCGCCACTTTTCCAATTCACCGGGGTAGCGACCTTATGTTTGGCAGTCAACTGCATTGAATCCAGTACCCGCAGAATTTCGTCGAAGTTGCGCCCGGTCGTCATTGGGTAAGTCAGCATCAGCTTGATTTTTTTGTCCGGACCAATGATGAACACAGAACGCACGGTGGCGTTGGTGGCCGCGGTTCGGCCCTGTGAGGTGCCAGCTTCATCGGCAGGCAACATGTTGTATAGCTTTGCTATCGCCAGGTCGCTATCGCCAATCATCGGATAGTTGACCGCATGACCTTGTGTTTCTTCAATATCTTTTGCCCATCTGGCATGGTCATCCACCGGGTCTACGCTTAAGCCGATGATTTTGCAGTTGCGTTTCTTGAACTCAGGCTCCAGTTTCGCCATATAGCCCAGTTCCGTGGTGCATACCGGCGTAAAGTCTTTGGGGTGGGAAAACAGTATCGCCCAGCCGTCACCAATCCATTCATGAAAATCAAGTACGCCGTGCGTTGTGGTGGCCGTAAAATTTGGCGCTTCATCATTGATTCGTAGTGACATTTTCATTCTCCTTGATGTTTAAATCAGCGTGTTCGGCTTGTGTTGAATGTGTGACAGTTTTTTGCTCATCCTGCATCAAAGTCATTTTTGTTAGTAATACGTCACGCAAAAATAACCTTAAGCCATGCAGCAGCAGTCAGTTTGTGAAAACGCAAAGAACACGCAACGCCAGCGTGTCGGCAAGGCGCCGATCTGCAGTTGGCGGCAACCCTGGACGCCGCGCTGCGCCCCGTAGCACTGCGCGAGATCCGTTGCTGGTCGTGAGTTGCGGGCAGGGCCGCCAGGATTAAACGCATGTTTTGGCGCTCGCTCGCCGAGGAATGCAACGCCGTAGGGTGCGCCGTGCGCACCAGAACGTCGACACCAATGTTGAGGATTTAATTTTGGAGTCGGTTAAAAGGTGCGCATGGCGCACCCTACAACGCGGAATGCAGCGCGTACTTTCTAAAAATATACTGCAAACTGTATTTTTTAATACGCAATGGAACTGTGCGGGAAATGCCATGTTTATTGGCATACCCACCGTATTTAACATCACACAGAGTTCTTCTCAGGCCGCCATATGGTTGCCGGACTTGCCCGGCATAGTGTGTGCCATGCCCGGCACGCACGTTGGAGATAAGCGGACGGCAAAAAATACTGCCTTTTTCTGGTCCGCTGGAATGATTTGTTGTGCCTCAATCGGGAATCTCGAACTGTGGGTTCCACACGATCTCCCACAAATGACGGTCGGGGTCTTCGAAATAGCCGGCGTAACCGCCCCAAAAAGTAGCGTGAGCTTGTTTCACGATAGTTGCCCCGGCGTTCCTGGCTTGTTCCATCACTGCATCGACTTCTTCTTTCGACGATACATTGTGCCCAACGGTGAATTCGCTCTGACTTGGAAGACCTAAAGGAATGCCGGCGTCGTGTGCAATACTTTTTCGGGGCCAAATCGCCAGTTTCAAACCCGCTTGCAAATCGAAGAATGCCACCGCGCCGTGCTCAAACTCTGTGCCGATAATGCCCTGCGTCGGGAATCCAAGACCATCGCGGTAAAACCGCAGCGACTGTTCCAGGTCATCAACACCGATTGTAATAACGGTAATGCGTGGTTTCATTTTTGGCTTCCTTTGCAGGCGCATAACGCCCGATTTTGCCTGCCGTGTCCGCTGCAAATTTTTTTCACTAAACCCGTGTTGCGGCACTGGGCGTTTCAACGCTGGCTAAGGTTCGAGAGCGAATACGGCTTTCGACGTTTCCGGATTGAAAGGAACCGAGCAATGCTCATGCACGATCTGCCATCTGCCCTGAATCCGCTGGTAGCCAGCGGTGTTGCGCATCCAGGTCTGCAGCGCCGGATGGTCCTTTTTCCCTTTGAAGCGCCAGAGCCAGTGGGCTAACGCCAAGTCGCCGCTGACGATAATGCTGAGGTCCCGCGTTTCTGTGCCAAAGGAGGCCGGGAAGTAAGGCAGGCACGCCTCCCAAACACGACGCCAGGCATCCGCCCCTCTGGTTTGGAACGGCGGCTTCACATCGAAGACGATGGTTTCTGTGGCGTAGTGGGCCATGAGGCGGTCGAGGTCTTTGGCGCAGATGGCGCTTGCCTGGTCTGCGATGAGTTGCCGAATCTGGGCTTCGTCGTCGGTTTGGTCGCGTGCTTGGTCGCGGGTTTGGTCGTGTAGTTTGGTGGTTTTGGTTGTCATATCAGGAGCGCCTTTTCGATAGATTTTCAGGATGCAGATTGAAAACGCCGAACGCCTAAGCGCAACTCTGCCGGGTTGCGAAGGCACAGAGGTCGACTGGAACGCCGGGCTTGCTTATGGACTTGCTTATGGACCTGCTTATGAACCTGCTTAAGCGGGTAACTTTGCTGCAAGGATGTCCACCTTTTCGATCGACGGAGGGCTGGCGAAAAGCTCGGACGCCTTTGCCATCAGGGCCGCGGCGAGCTGGCCCGAAAGATGCGCCTGCCGCCCCGCTTCGTCCGGGAAGGCATCAAAGATTCCAAACGTGGAAGGCCCCAGACGGATTCCAAACCAGGCAGTAGTGGCCGCTTCGGCCTGTACCAGAGGAAGTCCGCTCAGAAGTAAATTCTCTACCTCCTGCTCCTTGCCGGGCTTTGCTTCCAGACGCACGAATAACGCGACTTTGACCATGATTTGTCTCCTATCGAGAGCGGATGCTCTGCTTTTAGTATAGCTTGGGCACCAAGAAAATCTATCTTGACGGGGTGCGCTGTCGGCTGGCATGGCTTGAAGCACCCGCAGCTCCGAAAAAAACCATGTTAAGGTTTGTACAATTGTCACAACCAGAATTGCCAGTGACTTCCCACGTTATCCGGCAAACGTATAACTCCATGAAGATCGCCTATCTCGTACTCGCGCACAATAATCCAGAGCATCTCCGACGACTGATAACAGCGTTGTCCACGAGCTCTTCCAGTTTCTTCATACACATCGACCAGAAATCCAAGATCGATCCTTTTCTGCGCATAAAGGGGCAGAACATCCACTTGATGCAAGAGCGGGTGCCTGTCTTCTGGGGCGATTTCTCACAAGTCGAGGCCATGCTCGTTCTGCTTCGAAGCGCTGTCGCGGATCGATGCCGCTTTGACCGTTTCGTGCTTCTCAGCGGCGCCGATTATCCGCTGCGCCCGGCGGCGTCCATAGAGCGATTCTTTGAGAATCATCCGCACCAGGAATTCATGAATCTGGTTGCCATGCCCTCCGCAGCGGCGGGGAAATCACTGTCCCGGCTGACCACCTATAAGCTGCGCCCCGGAGACCCGCTGATAAGCAGGGCAATACGAAAAGTGCTGATGATGGCCGGCGTGGTACCGCATACGCGCGACTACAAGGCCTATCTTGGCGATCTTGCTCCGTACGCAGGTTCCACCTGGTGGGCGCTTTCGCGCCAAGCCTGTGACTATATTCTGGCCTTTGTGACACGGCAGACGCAAGCAGTGGACTTTTTCAGGAACACAATCTGCCCTGATGAAACGTTGTTTCAAACCATCCTCGGCAATTCCCATTTCAAATCAAGCATTGTCCGTAACCTGACCTATACCGACTGGGGTGCCGGCGGGGCAAGTCCCGCATGTATCACGGAGCAGCATCTGGCTATGTTTCAGGCCACATCGTCGTTCGCGCCGGACGATACCTATGGTGCGGGCGAAATGCTATTTGCCAGAAAGTTCGCAGATGAATCCGGAGATTTGGTAGCGATGCTGGACCAGCAAATAGCTGAAAAAGAGGTCGGTTAGCAATGCATTGCACTCGTTGGAGGCAAGCGCACTTAAGCTTGCCGGAATTTATTGAAGGCGGCGGCCCCTCGGGTAAAGCCGGCGAATTTCTCTTTTTTGAGCAAGGTGATGCAGTAATAGAACGCCAGCGGGAACAAGACCCCCAGTGAAAAGCCGATCCCAAGATGCAGATACATGTCGGTAATCCCGAACTTCGACAGCACGATACGTGCGCCACTGGCAGCCAGGATATGCATCAGATAGATCGGCATCGACGCCAGGCCGAGCAGTTCGATCATCCGCATCCTGTTCGAACGCGCCAAGACTGCAGATACCTGGAGCACCAGAAGCATGCCGAGGAAGGCCGCCGGCAATGCCCATGGATCGGAATAAGCACCGACCTGCCTGGCCGCATAGATACAGACCCCCATGCCCATGAAAGTGGCGGCGATGCCGGCAGGATTCGCCAGCCGATCAACGATTGCCTTCAGATGTTGCGCCGCCAATAGTCCGACTGCGTAGAAGAGGAAAAATTGCAGCGACTGCGACAGAATGCCCCACTGGAAGTTGATGCCCACTACATACGCCGCCAGCGCAAACAGGGTTAGCCGCAGGCGGTTGGCAGTAGTGCAGAAAACGAAGATATGGCACAGGAATAGCGCGTACAGAAACCAGAACTGCCCGAGCGGTTTCCAAACAATGGCTGCCGCCAGGTCTGAAAGGTGGAACGGAATATTAGTGCTGCCCGACATGATTACCTGAACCAATCCTTGTATCAGGGACCACAAGAAATAGGGATAGAGGATCGTCATCAGCTTGCTGTGCAAGAAGCCGCCCCGGGCCAGTCCTTTGCCAGCGTTCATCCCGGCCAGCAGGAAGAATAGCGGCATATGAAAGGTATAAATGACATAGTCGGATGCCATTATCCAGTGATCATCGGGCACCATTCCGGCGGAATTCAGCCCTCTTAAAACGTGACCATACACAACCAGCAAGATTCCGATGCCGCGCGCATAGTCCCACAAGATTTCCCTCGCAGCTGCGCCCTTTGGAGCGCGCGCTGTTAATTGGTCGTGTCTGTCGGCACCTTTTTGAATTACCACATCCATTTCTCTTTTCTCTCCCCGTATTGCTTATTGATTGCTTATGTCCACCCGGAGTTGGTGGCGCATAAGGGCAAATAGTTCACACAGAGCGGTATCAAGCAGCAGCTAAGTGGATAGATAAGTGGATATTTCGCGTTCTCCCGCCGCGGCATAACTGGCGCATAATCGGCGCATTACAGGGCAATGTACTGTGTGCTGTATTTTTTTAATACGCAATTAAATACTGCGGAATATGCGCAATTTATCGGCATACTCCCAACAAATTATTGCAGTAAGCGACAATATGACGCCCCATTTTCTCTGAAGCCCAAGAGTCGGTTTGCGTGCATGACTTTCTGAAGAATCTCTCTGGGCTTGCGGTTCAGACATTGCTCACCGGACTTTGAAGCGAGGAATCGGCGAGCGATGCTGCGAAAAGGATGACGCCAGCATTGAGCTCCAGCACTTCTTCAATAAATCTCGAATAATCATGCGGCAGCGCAGAAAATATTTCTTTATCGAAAGGCCAGGACGCGATGTAGAACAAGCCGCCCCATAGTGTCAGAAGCATGACGGGCAGCACTAGAATCGCTGACCGGCGAGAAAAAATTTGTTTGATGCGCGGCATCAGAATAATCAGAAAAACTACCCACAACGCCACGCCTGCTAGTCTGAAAATACGCTCGACCAGCGGCCATATTTCTGCACTGCCGAATTGATCAATATCGAGTTCCCGTAATGCAAAGGAATACATCAGCAAGGCAAGCCCTGCATGGATAGGGAAATTCAGCGCAGACATTTTCAAATGGAACGCCCGTTCGCCATGCATGAAACAAGCAAGCAATAGAAAGGTGGACTCCGCCAATTCAATGGCGTGATTCTCTTCCGCTATCAGCGGATCGTTTTTCCACAGAATGAAAGAAAGTACGGTCACTGTCAGCATGATGCTTATCAGCACCGTCAGGCTGCGCCCCGGCGAATAAGGATGTTCGCGCAAGGTATTGAAATTCATGTGTTTTTGTTGGGATATTAATTATTCGAGGCAATATACTCTTTATCCCAACGGCAACACAAATAGACCGGAAGACCATTTCCGCTTAAATCAGGGTGACGGAAACACAATGCGCGCCCGGCGTATCGCTCCCACCTGCAGCACGGACATCCAAAAGACAAACGTATTAATAGAAAAAAACGTCAATATGATCATGCAGTTATCGAATGAAATAAGCGATCAACCGGAAAATCCAGGCTCAATCCGATTCGCTCCTATCGACTAATTATTGAAAACGTCCGCACCCTTCGGCACCACGAATTTGAAGCCGTTGGCGGGAAGCACCGGATTTTTCTCGAAATTCTTGAATGTCAGCAACGACACTTGGCCGAAGGCGTCGCGCAGTTCCATTGCTTGCGGCACGCCGTTGCGCAGGCCGATGCCGATGTGCTCGAAAGTGCTGTCCTTGGATTTGGGCGTGGCGTCCAGCCATTCCATGCCGTCTTTGGTGCCGGCATCTTTCAGCTTGAAATTCTTTTCCAGGTCGTTGCTGCCGAACAGGATGGCGGCGGGACTGGAGGCGAGCGCGTCGCCGAGTTTTTTGACGGTGACCTGATTCAGGTCTTTATCGAAAATGTAGAGCTTGTCGCCATCGGCTTGCAGCAATTGCTCGTACGGTTTCTGGTAGGTCCAGATGAACTTGCCAGGGCGGGCGAAGCTGAAACTGCCGCTGGAGACGTTCGATACCTTGGCGGTGCCGTCCGTCATCTTGACCTGGCGCTGGGTGAACTCGCCTTTGGCGGCTTTGGTGCTGGCGACAAAGGATCTGAACTGGTCCAGCGCGGCGGCGTCGGCAATTATTGGCGCAAACGCCAGCATGGTGATGGCCAACAGCCTGGCAAATGTACGTGACCGACACCCTTTTTGGGTGGCTTGTTGATGCGTATATGGAGTGGGATTGCTATATTGATGCATGGTTTGCGTTGTCATTTTTTTCCTTATTCTGCATTGTTTCCTGCCGGCACCAGAATTTCGCGGTTACCGTTGGATTGCATGGTAGATACGATGCCAGTTTGCTCCATTTGTTCCAGTAAACGGGCGGCGCGATTGTAACCAATGCGTAAATGTCGTTGCACCAGCGAGATCGAGGCACGGCGATTCTTCAGCACGATGGCGACCGCTTGGTCGTACAACACATCGGATTCAGTGCCGCCGGCACCCGCTTCGCCGAACGCGCCATCAGCGCCCTCCTCCAGCACGCCGCCTTCCAGGATGCCTTCGATGTAATTAGGTTCCCCCAGGGCTTTCAGGTGCTCGACCACGCGGTGCACTTCCTCGTCGGAGACGAAGGCGCCATGCACCCGCACCGGCAACCCGGTGCCGGGCGGCATGTACAGCATGTCGCCCATGCCGAGCAGCGCTTCCGCGCCCATCTGATCCAGAATCGTGCGCGAGTCGATCTTGCTGCTGACCTGGAATGCAATGCGGGTCGGGATGTTGGCCTTGATCAGGCCGGTAATCACATCCACCGAGGGCCGCTGCGTCGCCAGGATCAGATGCAAGCCGGCGGCGCGCGCTTTCTGGGCGATGCGGGCGATCAATTCCTCGACCTTCTTGCCGACCACCATCAGCAAATCGGCCAGCTCGTCGATGATGATGACGATGGTGGGCAGCTTTTCCAGCGGTTCGGGAGCGTCGGGCGTCAGGCTGAAGGGATTCGGGATGTGCTCTTCGCGCTTGGCGGCTTCGGCAATCTTGACGTTGTAGCCGGCCAGGTTACGCACGCCGAGCTTGGACATCAGTTTGTAGCGGCGCTCCATTTCGGCCACCGCCCAGTTCAACGCGTGCGCGGCCTGGCGCATATCTGTCACCACCGGGGCCAATAGATGCGGGATGCCTTCGTAGATCGACAGTTCGAGCATTTTCGGGTCGATCAAGATCATCCGCACGTCGTTCGGATCGGATTTGTACAGCAGCGACAAAATGGTGGCGTTGATCCCGACCGATTTGCCGGAACCGGTGGTGCCGGCCACCAGCAGATGCGGCATTTTGGCCAGGTCGGCAACCACTGGCAGGCCGGCGATATCCTTGCCCAGCGCAATGGTCAGGCTGGAAACGCTGTCGTTATAGACATTGGAACTCAGGATCTCGGTCAGGCGCACGATCTGGCGTTTCGGGTTCGGCAGTTCCAGCGCCATGTAAGTCTTGCCGGGGATGGTTTCGACCACCCGAATCGAGGTCAGCGACAATGAACGGGCGATATCGCGCGCCAATCCGACCACCTGGCTGCCCTTGACGCCGGTGGCGGGTTCGATCTCGTAACGGGTGACAACCGGGCCCGGATAGGCGGCCACCACCTTAGCGATCACGCCGAAATCCGACAGTTTTTTCTCAATCAGGCGGCTGGTGAATTCCAGCGTCTCGACGCTGACGGTTTCCTTCGCCGGCGGCGCTTCATCCAGCAGCGACAGCGGCGGCAAACTACCATCCTGCAGATCGTTAAACAGCGTCACCTGCCGCTCTTTTTCGGCCCGCTCCGATTTGGGCACCGCCGTTATTTGCGGTTCGATTCTAATGGGCGGCGCTTCGACGATCTTGGCGCGCTCGTGGACTACGATTTCTTCGCGCTTGACTGCAGCCACCAGCCCCAGCTTGCGGTCTTGCCGCGCCCAGTAGGCGTATTTCGTCCATTTGAAAGCGCTTTCAAGCGTCGCGCCGACCCGCTCCGCAACAGCCAGCCAGGAGACCCGGAAAAACAGGCTGAAACCGAGTCCGAACAACAGCAATAGCAGCAAGGTGGCGCCGGTAAATCCCAATGCGCTGTGCGCGGTAGTGCCGATCAGGTCGCCCAGCACCCCGCCAGGTGTGCGCGGCAGTTGCACCGGCAGAGTATACAAACGCGCATGCTCCAGCCCGACGCTACCCGCAAGCATCAGCGCAAAGCCGGCGGCGCGTATCCATCCCTCGTAGCGGTGCACCGGTTCGGGCTGGATCGCGACCGGCAGCAAAAACTTGTGCGTCAAGCGCCGATAGCCGCGCCAGACTTCGCACAACATCAAGACACACCACCACCAGGCCGAAAATCCAAAGATAAACAGCAGCAGATCGGCGATCCAGGCGCCGGTGCTGCCGCCCAGATTATGCAAGGCCGGCACCGCATTGGCATGCGACCAGCCGGGATCAACCTGAGAGTAGCTGGCCAGTATCAGGATCATGTAAACGGTTAATACGCAAAAAGCAATCCAGCGCGCTTCGAACAGCAGGCGTGCCAGACGGCTCGGCAAAGGCGCTACTGGCGGCTTGGGAGTACGGGTATAGGTTTGGCTTGTTCTGGTCATAGTGCAGGTATCAGCATCGTTCTAAAAAGCAAGTAAATAGCAAAGAATTAGCAAATGAGTAGCAAATAAGTAACAGGTAAGTAGCAAGATGGATGCGCATCCGCGAAACAGGGTGGTTTGGTGCTTGGTCTATAATCTTAACCAGTTTTCGGGCGCAGCACTAACTTCCTACTCGTTTCCTACTCATCCCGCCCTTGATATTATGCTGCACGGCAGCATAATATAATTGTAAACATCCTACGCGCCACGCCCCCTTGCCCCTCTCTTTTAGGTAAAGATCTCATGTCCACACCCAAACACGCACATGTACTGATTCTCGGCTCCGGCCCCGCCGGTTATTCGGCTGCGGTGTATGCCGCCCGCGCCAATCTGAACCCAGTGCTGATCACCGGCATCGAGCAAGGCGGCCAATTGATGACCACCACCGAGGTCGATAACTGGCCAGCGGACCCGTTGGGCGTGCAGGGGCCGGAACTGATGCAGCGCTTCCAGCAACATGCCGAACGTTTTAACACCGAAATTATTTTTGACCATATTCACACCACAAAGTTGAGTGAAAAACCGATTCGTTTGATCGGCGACCAGGGCGAATACACCTGCGACGCGCTGATCATTGCCACCGGCGCCTCGGCGCAATACCTCGGCTTGCCATCGGAAGAAACGTTCATGGGCAAAGGCGTATCCGCCTGCGCCACCTGCGACGGCTTCTTTTACCGGGGCAAGGAAGTCGCCGTCATCGGCGGCGGCAATACCGCAGTCGAAGAAGCGATCTACCTGTCCAACATCGCCAGCAAGGTCACGCTGGTGCACCGCCGCGACAAGTTCCGCGCCGAAGCGATCCTGATCGATCACCTGATGGCGAAAGTGGCCGAAGGCAAGATCGAGCTCAAGTACAACCATACCCTCGATGAAGTGACCGGCGATGCATCGGGCGTTACCGGCATGAACCTCAAATCGATGATCGATGGCAGCATTACGCCCATCACGCTGCACGGCGTTTTCATTGCGATCGGCCACAAACCGAATACCGCCATTTTCGAAGGTCAGCTCGACATGAAAAGCGGTTATATCCAGACCAGAACCGGATTGCAGGGAATGGCTACGGCAACCAGCGTGCCGGGCGTATTCGCCGCCGGCGACGTCCAAGACAGCATTTACCGTCAGGCAATCACCAGCGCCGGTACCGGCTGCATGGCCGCACTCGATGCGCAGCGTTATTTGGAAAACTAACTCCGTGCATGCGCAGGGTGCGCAATTTGTACCCTGCGCAATCAACATTTCCCGTCACATTTATTTACCCACAGCGCCATGCCAGCCTCACTCAAGAACTTCGCCGACCTTGGTAAGTTGCGCGCCCGCCTGAAAGTGCAACAAGAGGCGCGCGCCGTGGCAGATGCCGAGCAACTACGGCGCGAACAAGCGGCGCAGTTGGAAGCCGACCTGTTTCGCCGCAGTATCGGTAAGGTCGCGCCGCTGGCGGTGCCAGACAGAGTAGCTACCACGCCGGTACGGCCGCAACCGATTGCCCGTCATCACCTGGCGGACGAGAAAGCCGCGTTGCAAGAGTCGCTATCGGATGATTTCGACGCCGAAACACTGCTCGATACCGACGATAGCTTGAGCTATACCCGTAGCGGCGTCAGCGCCGATGTGGTGCGCAAATTACGCAAGGGCCATTGGACCATCCAGGATCAGCTCGATCTGCACGGCTTGCGACGCGACGAAGCGCGCGACGCGCTGGGCGCATTCTTGCGCCACGCCAGCCGCAGCGGCCTGCGCTGCGTGCGCATCATTCATGGCAAGGGACTCGGCTCTGTAAACAAGGAACCGGTGCTGAAACAAAAAGTGCGCAACTGGCTGGTGCAAAAGGAAGAAGTCATCGCCTTTTGCCAGGCCAAGGCATCGGATGGCGGCTCGGGAGCACTGGTAGTATTGTTGAACGCCTGAAGTTGAACGCCTGAATCAGGCATTCTTGATAACTTCATCAAGTTTGTTTACGCAAGCGGCGCAGATGCGCTTGTACAGCATTTCAATTCTGCACATACATCATTATGTATTTTTAATATGCGCAATAGAAATACGCGCAAACATGCCTGTTTAATCCTATACCCCCTGTTTTTTAATGCGCAAGCTGAAGCGCGAGATTATCCGGTTACTGCCGATGCATGGCTATAAGTCGGTCCTGATCTAAAATATGGTTATCTTCTCAACAGGAGCCCGATCATGCCAGCCATGCCGATTACTCCGCAGCAACTGGAAGCGCTGATCCAGGAAGTCGAACTGGAAGATCCGATCGACTTCGCCGACCTGCCGTTTGAAGAGACGGCGCTGCGTGCGCTGGTTGCCAACCATTTGTGCGAGATGACGGCGGCAATGGATAGTTTTAGCCACGAAGACCGTCATCTGGCCCTGTTGGCGGTGGCCGCCAAACTGGTGCTGGAAAATCTGGTGCTGCACATCCAACTGCTGCGCCAGCAAGGCGCGCCGATCAGCGACAGCGTTGAAACGCTGTTGCAGCGCCTGCGCGACGGGAAGTAATTACCGAACGGTTTCAAGAGTAAAATGGCGGCCTAACTATTCACCGAGGAACACTTACCGATGGACGATCAAGCAGCAAAAAAATTCTTTTGGGATGAATGGCAACACGAAGCCCTGGCGGCCGGTGTAGCCGCGCCTCTGGCAAAACTGGGGTGGGAAGTGTTGCGCACGCATCGGCAAAATCGCTGGGGCAAGGATTTTCTGGGCGTGGAAGACGATGGCCCGCTGATGCTGACGATGTGTCTGGAAGATCCGGCCGGCACCGAACTGTTTTTTATCGAAAACCTGTATCCGTACGATACCGCGCTAATCGATGCCACGCGCGTCAAGCTGGGCCTGAAATAGCCCTCCGCGCTAAACCCGGCATCAAGCCCGACGCCACATGTCATCAGACTGCTCCGAAAGAATTGCTGTTCAGCAAATGAACAGCGGCAATTTCACGCCGATGGAATCGCCGTAAGCGACACGGCGCGGCTTAAGTTGTCTGTCATTGGCCGTCGCTGATAGACTATCGGCTGCCGCATTTTTAGGCAAAAATCGCCAAGTGCAGTACATGCAGTACATAAGAATGCAAGCCTGTGAACAATCAAGTAGCCCAAGGATTATGATGAAACGTGTTGATGATTTCCGACTGAAATTCGGCAAAAAAGAGTTGGTGCCACTCATTATCGGCGGCATGGGCGTGGATATTTCGACCGCATCGTTGGCGCTGGAAGCAGCGCGCCTGGGCGGCGTCGGCCACATTTCGGACGCGATGGTCAATGAGGTTTCAGATCGGCGCTTTGACACCAGCTTCGTCAAGGATAAAACCCGGCTGTACAAGTACAACATCAACAATTCGGACAAGACCGACATCCATTTTGACCTCGGCCATCTGGCCGAGGCTACCAAACTGCATGTCGGCAATGCGATGCAAGCCAAGCGCGGCGACGGTGAAATCTGGGTCAATTGCATGGAAAAGCTCACCATGAATGCGCCGCGCGAAACGCTGCGGGTGCGTCTGGTGTCAGCACTGGATGCAGGAATTGACGGCATCACCCTGAGCGCCGGCCTGCACCTGGGCTCATTCGGGCTGATCGCAGATCATCCGCGCTTTCGCGATGCCAGGCTGGGCATCATCGTGTCATCGGTGCGTGCGCTGCAGATTTTCCTGCGCAAGAATGCCAAGCTGAATCGCTTGCCGGATTACGTGGTGGTCGAAGGCCCATTGGCGGGCGGACATCTCGGTTTCGGCATGGATTGGGCGCAGTACGATCTGGCCACGATCATGGCCGAGATTGCGCAATTTCTCAAAACGGAACAACTGGATATCCCGCTGATCGCCGCCGGCGGTATTTTTACCGGCAGCGACGCCGTTTCCTTCCTCGAAAATGGCGCAGTAGGGGTGCAAGTAGCAACCCGCTTTACGGTAGCCAATGAATGCGGCCTGCCAGCCAAAGACAAGCAGGAATATTTCAAGGCCAGCGAGGAAGACATTATCGTCAACACGATCTCGCCGACCGGCTATCCGATGCGCATGCTCAAGAACACGCCGGCGATTGGTTCCGGCATCCGCCCGAATTGCGAATCCTATGGCTATCTGCTGGACGGTAACGGCAACTGCGCCTACATCACCGCCTACAACCGGGAAGTGGAAGCGCATCCGAACGACAAGGCCATCTCGGTAATGGACAAGACCTGCCTGTGCACCCACATGCGCAATTACAACTGCTGGACTTGCGGGCAATATACCTATCGCCTGAAAGACACCACGCGCCGTCTGGAAGATGGTAGTTACCTGGGACTCAGCGCGGAACACATTTTCCTCGACTACCAGTACAGCGTTGACAACAAAATCGCGTTGCCGGAATAAATCTATCCGGCCGTGCCAAGTGCAGCCGTGTGGTGCGCTGAGTATGCGCTGAGTACTGGATTGGCAATTGTTCGCGGCATGCGAACAGGATTCAGTGCAATGCTGAATCCGGCCAAGCCAGTGTCTACTCTTTGACTATGTAAGCTTGATGTAATCTGACCGGCGCACGATCCATTGATCAAAAAAGCGTTGCCATCAGGCATAAATATTGCATCGGCACGGTGCTTTTGCCAGCAATATTAATACGCAAAGCGACCAAAATATTTGGACAAGGAGACAAGGTTTTGCAAAACAAGTTACTTCGCCCCCTATTCCTGGGTATTCTCGTAGTAGCAGCAAGCGCCGCGCTGGCGGCTTTGGGCAACTGGCTGATTGGCGCTGCGATTAGCCCAGTACTATTGACCGCACTGGCAACAGCCGGCGGCTTGCTGGTTTTGCTGCTGGGCAAACCCAACAATGCCAACGAAGCCCGGCTCGCCGACCTGATCAGTCATGAACTCGATTTCATCATGATCGGTTCGGCCGAGACTTCCTACTTTGTCGATTCGGTAAAGAAAAAAATCGATCTGGATGTGCGCACCACCGAAGATATTGCCATCAGTTCCGCACACAATGCCAGCATGACCAAGCAAATCGCGGCCAATGCAGAGCAGGCATCGAAAGTCGCCTCCGATGTGCGCAGTCAGAGCATGGCCGGGCGGGCCGAAGTCGATCAGGGCTTGGTTCAGATTAACAATGCCCGACTGGATGCGCAGGCTGCACTGAGCACCATGACGGCACTGCAGGAAAAATCACGCCGGATTCACGGCATCACCGAAGTCATCAACGAAATCGCGGCCCGCACCAACCTGCTGGCGCTCAATGCGGCGATTGAAGCGGCCCGCGCCGGCGAACACGGCCGCGGCTTTGCCGTGGTGGCAGGCGAAGTCCGGCAATTGGCGCAACGTACCAAAGAAGCCACCGACGATATCGGGGTGATGGTGCGCGAGATTAATGATCAAGCCGAACACGCCGCCACCGGCATGCAGGCGCTGACCACCAAGGTGACCGAGGCTGCCCACAATGTGGAGCGGGTGCACACATTTTTGAGCGAGATTGAACGCGCCTCCGGAGAATCCCAGACCGAAATCCAGCAGATTGCCACCGCCTCGCGCGACCATGTCCAGACTTCCCAGTCGATTGCAGATGCCATTGTGATCATACGCGACGGCCTGCTGGCCACCGAAGCAGAGTTGCCACTGGCCGCAAGCGCTGCGATGGCGCTCATGGAACGGGCCGAAGCCATGTTCAGCGCCATCACCGAATTCAATGCGACCACCTCTCACGACGCCAACCATGCGGCGGCTGCAGCTGGCGCAAAAGCAGTCAGCCAGCTGTTTACCGAAGCGATTGCCAGCGGGCGCATCAGCGAGGGGGCCTTGTTCGACCGCAGCTACACGCCGATCCAGAATACCAATCCGCCCAAGCACTCGACCAAATTCGACGCATTTACCGACCGCGTGCTGCCCGAACTACAGGAAAAGATATTGGCCGACATGCCGCAACTTGCCTACGCCGGCGCAGTCGACAACAATGGCTATTTTCCTACCCACAACAAGAAGTTTTCCAGGCCGCTGACCGGGGACTATGAAACCGATCTGGTCAACAACCGCACCAAGCGCATCTTCAATGACCGCACCGGCAGCCGTTGCGGCGCCAATACCAAACCATTTTTGCTGCAGACCTACAAACGCGACACCGGCGAAGTCATGCACGATTTATCGGTGCCGATTTATGTTGCAGGAAAACACTGGGGCGGATTCCGCGTCGGCTACCGTTCCAGCACTTCGGCATAGCCACAGTCGCGCTGGACGCATTGCGGGAAGCAGCCGGTGATTTCCAGGATTATTTGCGAAACGATTCTGGGTTTGGCTTGTTGCGCTGCTCGTATACCGTTTTTGCATCCTGAACTGCGTGTTCCTGAGTGCGCAAGGTTTCGTCGTCGTCATGCAGCGAAAAGAAGTTTCCGGCTTGCGCGCGCATCACGTATTTGATCGCAGCGGCGTCGCTCAGATCGTACATTTCCGTCATCAGCGTGGTTACTTCGTCCAGATATTCTTCATAAGTCATTCGTCAACTCCCATTCTTCAACTCCATCGGTTACGGGTAAAGCCCGGTGCGTATTTTGCCCTATTCCTCGCTCCTCCAAAGTCGAAATACGTGGAAATCGAGATTGGTGCCGGCAGACCTGCATGCATTAGCCTGGCGGGTGGCGCGAAACGACAATTTTATTTATGATGCGATGGCACCGGCTCATACACTACAGCCGACAATCCGCATCTGTCATTTTAAGAGTTAACTATGCTAAAAGTGGTCATTCTGGACGGCAATGCCATCTCGCGGGATCTATTGAATACCGTTTTGACCAATGGCGGTCACCATGTGGTGGGTGACAGCAATACCAGTCCCGCCGGGCTGGCCAAGATGATCAAGCTGCGGCCGCAGATCGTCTGCATCGATATCGGCGAAGCCAATAGCGACGGCTTGACGCTGCTCGATTCGATACGCAGTGAATTGCCTAAGGCGCTGGTTTTCCTGGTCTCCGGCAAGATCGATTCGGCGACGATACAGAGCGCCTTGCAGCGCGGGGTGCAGGGCTTCATCGTCAAGCCATTCAATCCGCAAACGGTGCTCACGACAATCCGCAACGCTGTGCTGAAATTTGCCCGGCAGCAGCAAATCAAGCCAGGCGGGAGCATTTTGGCCCAGGCAAAAGAGTAAGGCTGCCCGGCTCGGCTGGTTTTATTTTTCATCCATAATTTTGCGGTTTTGCTCGACGCGCTGCTGGCTAGGCGCTGCCGGCTTACAGATAAAATCCACCAGTTCACGCGCATACAGCGGTAATGCATCGAGTTTTTGCACCACGACGCTACGCTCCCGAACCGCCCAAGGTTCAGTCAGGTCAACCAATGCCAGTTGCATCGAGCGGCTGTGACGCAATGCGGCTGACTGCGGCAGGATGCCGATCCCAATATTGGTTTCGATCATCCGGCACATCGCTTCAAAGCTGCGCACCTGAATCCGCAATTTCAGGTGCTGGCCGCTTTCGGACACTATCCGGCTCAAGAAATGGTGCAAGGTACTGCCCTCGTGCAAGCCGATATGCTCGTATTCAAGCG
Source organism: Gelidimonas diazotrophica (assembly GCF_055694025.1). Classification (NCBI taxonomy): domain Bacteria; kingdom Pseudomonadati; phylum Pseudomonadota; class Betaproteobacteria; order Burkholderiales; family Oxalobacteraceae; genus Gelidimonas; species Gelidimonas diazotrophica. Next base: position 663,311 of record NZ_CM146349.1, on the reverse strand, counting down.
TTTCTGCAAACGCGATGCGCTCCTTGCCCGCCAACGGGTGCTCCAGTGCGGTCGCCAGCACCAGTTTATCGGTGGAAAAATTCAGTATCTCCAGTCCATCACCCTGGATCGGGCCGGCCACGATGCCGATATCAGCGGTTCCATCCCGAATCCCGCGCACGATTTCCTGATTGAGCCGCTCCTCAAGCGCGACGTTGACATGCGGATGGGTGGCAAGGAACGAGCGCAGCACTTCCGGCATGAACTCCGTCACCGCAGTGGTATTGGCGAAGATGCGGATATGCCCCTTGATGCCGTTGTTGAACTGCTGCATGTCGCTCTTGCAGCGCTCGACCTGCTGCATCAACAGTTGCGCATGATGCAACAAGGTCATGCCGGCAGCCGTTAATTGCACCCCGCGACTCTCGCGATAGAGCAGCTTCATGCCAAAACGCGCTTCCAGTTCCTTGATCCGATTACTGGTGGCCGCCAGCGACAGATGCATGCGCTCGGCGCTGCGCGTCAGGCTGTGAAGTTCACCGATAGTAATCAGCAGGCGCAGGTCGGTCAGATCGAAAAGCATGCTCAGGCGCTCCTTGTTTGCTTAAATATACGTCTAATAACAGTAAAGCAGAATTCACCGCAGCCAAAGGCACCCTTCCAAAAATGCAGATTGTCATCGCCGCTGACGTGGCACAGACTAGCCATCATTGATTAACCAACCCGGCACTGCGCCCGATATACGATGGAATCTGTGTCATTTGACTTGGAATTGATGCAACAGTGGGTCGGACGCCAGGAAGTGCGCGCCGATCTGATCGATGCCGCGCTTGCGGCCGCGCTTGCTGCGACGCTGGATCATACTACCGCTCCACAACCGGGCTCCGCATTGCCGCCATTGTGGCACTGGATCTATTTCTGGACCCACTGCCGGGAATCCGAAATCGGCGCTGACGGCCACCCGCAGCGGGGTGGATTCTTGCCGCCAATCCCGTTGCCGCGCCGGATGTGGGCTGGAGGACGCCTGACCTTTCCGGTACCACTGCCGATTGGGGCCGCCGCCACACGCGTCTCGAAAATCAAGAGTATCACCGGCAAAAACGGCCAAAGCGGCCAGTTGGCGTTCGTTACGGTACAGCATGAAATTGCCGCCGACGGCGTCATCGCCATCACCGAAGAACACGACATCGTGTACCGCAATATGTCGCAATCCCTGCCGCAACCCGGTGCAATTGCAGCGGCGTCAAAACCGGCCCCGACCGAAGCACTATGGCGGCGCACTGTGACCCCCGATCCGGTTTTGCTGTTCCGCTACTCTGCCCTGACCTTCAATGGCCATCGCATCCATTACGACCGCAGCTACGTGACCGGGGTTGAAGGCTATCCCGGCCTGATCGTCCACGGCCCGCTGATTGCGACGCTGCTGGCTGATCTGGTACGCCGGCATCTGCCGGATGCACGCCTGACCGAATTCAATTTCCGCGCAGTCGGCCCTTTGTTCGACATCGAGCCGTTTACCTTGTGCGGACAACCCGCCGCAGACGGCCGCAGCGTGCAACTGTGGGCGCAGAATACGCGCGGCGAACTTGCGATGCAGGCCGAGGCAAAACTTGCCGGTCCGCTCAGTAAGCAATAATTTAACCCATAATTCAGGAGCCATAAGATGTTGACGCCAGCAGATAAATTTCAAGAGATACGCGATGCGGTGCGCGCATTGTGCGCAGAATTTCCACCCGAGTATTTTCGCCGTATCGACCAGGAGCGCGGTTATCCGGAGCAGTTCGTCGATGCGCTGACCAAGGCCGGCTGGCTGGCCGCGCTGATCCCGCCGGAATACGGCGGCTCCGGCCTGGGCCTGACCGAAGCCTCGGTGATCATGGAAGAGATCAACCGTTCAGGCGGCAATTCGGGCGCTTGCCACGGCCAGATGTACAACATGGGCACGCTGTTGCGGCACGGTTCCGAGCGGCAGAAAAACGAATATCTGCCCAAAATTGCCAGCGGAGAATTGCGGCTGCAGACCATGGCCGTGACCGAGCCTTCCACCGGCACAGATACCACGAAAATCAAGACCACCGCCGTCAAAAAAGGCGACCGTTATGTGATCAACGGTCAAAAGGTCTGGATTTCACGGGTACAGCATTCCGACCTGATGATTTTGCTGGCGCGCACCACGCCGCTGGCAGAGGTAAAGAAAAAATCCGAGGGCATGTCGATTTTCCTGGTCGATCTGCGCGCAGCCATCGGCAACGGCCTCACGGTGCAACGGATCCTGAACATGGTGAACCATGAGACCAATGAGCTGTTCTTTGAAAACCTGGAAATCCCGGCAGAAAATCTGATCGGCGAAGAAGGCAAGGGATTCAAGTACATCCTCGACGGCCTGAATGCGGAACGCACGCTGATCGCCGCCGAATGCATCGGCGACGGCTACTGGTTCATCGACAAGGTGACCAAATACGTCAACGAACGCATCGTCTTCGGGCGGCCGATCGGCCAGAACCAGGGCGTGCAGTTCCCGATCGCGAGAGCCTACATCAACCTCGAAGCCGCCAACCTGATGCGCTACAAGGCGTGCGAATTGTTCGATGCGCATCAACCGTGCGGCACCCAGGCCAACATGGCGAAACTGTTGGCAGCCGACGCATCGTGGGAAGCCGCCAACGCCTGCCTGCAATTCCACGGCGGCTTCGGCTTTGCGCATGAATACGACGTCGAGCGCAAATTCCGCGAAACCCGGCTGTATCAGGTCGCGCCGATCTCGACCAACCTGATCCTGTCGTATGTCTCCGAGCATGTGCTCGGCCTGCCGCGCTCATTCTGAACGCACTCCTACTTGAGAGACAACATCATGCGACCACTGGACGGCATTACCGTCATCACCCTCGAACACGCGATTGCGGCGCCGTTCTGCACCCGCCAACTGGCCGATCTCGGCGCGCGCGTGATCAAGGTCGAGCGCCCCGGCGTCGGCGATTTTGCCCGCGCTTACGATGAACGGGTACGCGGACTGGCTTCGCACTTCGTCTGGACCAACCGTTCCAAGGAAAGCCTGACACTCGATGTCAAGCATGCAGAAGCCGGCAGCATTCTGGTGCAGTTGCTGGAAAGCGCCGACGTACTGGTGCAAAACCTCGCGCCCGGCGCTGCTGCCCGTCTCGGTTTGTCATACGAAGCGCTACACGAAAGATTCCCGCGACTGATCGTCTGTGACATTTCCGGCTATGGCGCCAACGGTCCTTATCGCGACAAGAAGGCGTACGACTTATTGATCCAGAGCGAATCTGGTTTCCTGTCGATTACCGGCTCACCGGACGAGCCGGCCAAGGCCGGCTGCTCGATTGCCGACATCGCCGCCGGCATGTATGCGTACACCAATATTCTTGCCGCACTGATTCAGCGCGGCAAAACCGGCCAGGGTTGCAATATCGACGTATCAATGCTGGAAAGCATGGTCGAGTGGATGAGTTATCCGCTGTACTACGCATTCGATGATGCCGCGCCGCCGCCGCGTGCCGGTGCCGCCCACGCGACGATTTATCCTTACGGCCCATTCACGGCCGGCGATGGCAAGATCGTCATGCTGGGGCTGCAAAACGAGCGTGAATGGCGACTCTTTTGCGACAAGGTATTGCTGCAGCCGACGCTGACCGATGACCCGCGCTTTTCATCCAATTCGCAACGCACCGCGGCGCGCCAGGAATTGCGCACCATCATCATTGATGCATTTTCCACACTCAGCGCCGAACAGGTGATCGAACGGCTGGACGCCGCCCAGATCGCCAACGCCCGGATGAACGACATGCACGACTTGTGGCAACACGCGCAACTGAAAGCGCGGGAGCGCTGGGTGGAAATCGATACCCCGGCGGGGAAAATTCCGGCCTTGCTGCCGCCCGGCGTGCCCAATACCTACAGTGCGCGCATGGATGCGGTGCCTGCTCTGGGTCAGCATACCGATGCGATCCTGGGCCAACTCGGTTACGACAGCGAAGCCATCAACGCGCTGCGCAACCAGCACGCGATCTAAAGCGATTTAAAGCGACTTAACTAAGCAGGATATGAAATGAGCGAAATGAGCGATCACCCAAGTCAGACACTAGCCACTTTTGCGGCCAATCTTCAATTCAACGACATTCCGGAATCCGTGGTGCGGCGCGCGGAAGACCTTTTCCTCGACTGGATGGGTTCCGCCTTGGCCGGCAAAGGCGCACGTCCGGTAGAAACCATCAACTGGTTTGCCCGGCAAATGGGGTCAGCCACCGGCAGCTCCGAAATCCTGATCTCGCGCCGCCAGACCACGCCGCTGTTTGCCGCCATGGTCAACGCCGCATCGTCGCATTTTGCGGAACAGGACGATGTCCACAACGGTTCGGTGTTTCATCCGGCCGCCGTGGTGTTCCCGGCAGTGCTGGCGGTGGCGCAGTCGATCGGCAGTTCCGGGCGCGATTTGCTCACTGCGGCAGTGGCTGGCTATGAAGTCGGGATACGTGTGGGTGAATTCCTCGGCCGCTCGCATTACAAAATCTTTCACACCACCGGCACCGCAGGCACCGTCGCTGCCGCCGCGGCGGTGGGCCGCCTGTTGCAGCTGACGCCGGAACGGATGCTGGATGCTTTCGGCTCGGCCGGCACTCAGGCCGCAGGCCTGTGGGAATTTTTACGCGATGCGGCCGATTCGAAACAACTGCATACCGCCAAGGCTGCAGCGGATGGCTTGACGGCCGCCTACCTCGCAAGCCAGGGCTTCACTGGCGCCAAACGGATTCTCGAAGGCGCACAAGGCATGGCTGCCGGCATGTCGACCGATGCCGATCCGGGCCGGCTCACCGATCGGCTGGGCGTACGCTGGGCACTGGCCGAAACCTCATTCAAATTCCACGCATCTTGCCGCCATACCCACCCGGCGGCTGATGCACTACTGAAAATCGTGGTCGAACACAACTTGCTACCAGAGCAGATCGCGCGCGTCACCGCGCATGTCCATCAGGGTGCGATCGACGTATTGGGGCCGGTGCAGAACCCGCACACTGTCCATCAGGCGAAGTTCTCGATGGGCACAGTGCTTGGGCTGATCGCGCAGTTCCGGCGCGCCGGTGTAAATGAGTTCGAAACCATGTTCAACGATCCGCGCATCGTAAGCTTCCGAAACAAGGTCGCCATGGTGCTCGATCCCGAAGTCGATCAAGCCTATCCAGCGCGCTGGATCGGCAAGATCACGCTGGAAACCGACGATGGCCGGATATTGCAGAGCCGCATCGATGAACCGAAGGGCGATCCAGGCAACACGCTGACCCGCGCCGAACTGGAACAAAAGGCGTTGCGACTGGCAGAGTTCAGCGGTGCCGCAACAGAGGCAGAGATGAACGCCGCGTTCCAGCGCATCTGGAATCTTGCGCATATCGACAAAATCGAACGGTTCTTCGCGTGATGAGCATGCCAGCCGCAATTGCCCGTTCCTACCTGTTCGTCCCGGCCAACCGCCCGGAGCGTTTTGCCAAAGCCTGCGCGGCCGGGGCTGACGCCGTGATTGTCGATCTGGAAGACGCGGTTCCTCCATCCGAAAAGATTGCTGCACGCAGCGCGCTTCTGGCATGGCTGTCGCCCGCGCAACCGGTGCTGGTGCGCATCAACAGTGCAGACAGTGCATGGTTTCCGGACGACCTCGCGCTGGGCGCGCTTGCCGGCGTCAGCGGCATCGTGCTGCCGAAAGCCGAACAGCTAGATCAGCTCGACGCCATCGCGGCGGTACGGCCTGATATCGTGATTTTGCCGCTGATAGAAACTGCCCGGGGGTTTGCGAATGCCGACCAGATCGCCCGGCATCGTTGCGTGCAGCGGTTGATGTTTGGCGCGATCGATTTCCAGCTCGATCTCGGCATTGACGGCGATACCGATGCATTGCTGTATTTCCGCTCGCAGCTGGTGCTGTTGTCGCGCCTGGCCGGAATTCAAGCCCCGGTGGATAGCGTGACCACTGCAATCAACGATTCAGAACGGCTCCGTGCCGATACTTTGTACGCCCGTCGCCTCGGCTTCGGCGGCAAGCTTTGCATCCATCCCAGCCAGATCGATCCGGTCAATCGCTGCTTTTGTCCCAGCACGGAAGAAGTTGCATGGGCGCGGCGCATCCTGGCAGCGGCAACCGCCGCCCAGGGCGCTGCCGTTGCGGTCGACGGCAAGATGGTGGACCTGCCGGTGATGCGCAAGGCGCAGGGCATCATCGACGAGACAGCACACAGAATGGGATAGGAAAAGTCAATCCTGACCAACCCGAATTTGCAGTAAAACGTCATGTTGCAAGACTAAGAATCTGTCGCACGACACCCATAAAAACTAAGGAGACAACCATGCATAAAACCCATCCGATCCTGGCCGGCCTGTTCGCACTCACGCTCTGCACCGGCGCACTGGCGCAACAGCCGATCGTCATCAAATTCAGTCATGTGGTCGCCAACGATACGCCAAAAGGCCAGGGCGCCGAGCGCTTCAAGGAACTGGCCGAGAAGGCCACCAGCGGCCGCATCAAGGTTGAGCTTTATCCGAACAGCACGCTCTACAAGGACAAGGAAGAACTGGAAGCGCTGCAGCTCGGCGCAGTGCAAATGCTGGCGCCATCCTTGTCGAAGTTCGCACCGCTGGGCGTCAAAGAATTCGAATTATTCGATCTGCCCTATATTTTCCCCGGCAAGGATGTGCTGAATCGGGTAACGGAGGGTCCGATCGGCAAGAATTTGTTCAAGAAACTTGAATCGAAAAATATCGTTGGGCTGGCTTATTGGGACAACGGTTTCAAGCAGATGACGTCGAATAAACCGATGCACAATCCGGGCGATCTCAAAGGGTTGAAAATGCGCATCCAGTCGTCCAAGGTACTCGACGCGCAGATGCGCGCACTCGGCGCCAACCCGCAAGTGATGGCGTTTTCCGAGGTCTATCAAGCCTTGCAGACCGGCGTGGTGGATGGCACGGAAAACACGCCGTCCAATATCTACACGCAAAAAACACATGAAGTGCAAAAGTATCTGACAGTCTCCGATCATGGCTATATCGGTTATGCGGTGATCGTCAACAAGAAGTTCTGGGACAGCCTGCCAGCTGACATTCGTACCGCCCTCGAAGGTGCGATGAAAGAAGCAACCAAGTACACCAACGCCATCGCGCAGCAGGAAAACGACAAGGCGCTGGACAATATCCAAAAATCCGGCAAAACCACCATTTATGCGCTGAATGCGAAAGAAAAATCGGAGTGGCGCAAAGCGCTGTTGCCCGTGCAAAAAGAAATGGAAGGACGCATAGGAAAAGACCTGATCAGTGCCGTCAACAAGGAATCTACGGCACTGGGATATAAGTAACGGCGAAGTAACGGCCAGCACGGCCAGCCGCATCCGACGACTTGGTATTGCACAAGTGCCGGATGCAGGATTTTCAATCAGGATACCCGCCATGCACATCACGATTCCCGACATCAACCAGGTATGCGAAGAGCACCTGCTGTATGCAAACCTGCTGCCGGAGCAGGCGCGTATTCTTGAACTGGGCTGCGGCAAGGCGGAGAAAACTCGCGCCATCGCCAAAGAGGACAAGGTCGCTTACCTGCTGGCACTTGAAACCGACGAAATCCAGCATGCGATCAATCTGACTTACGCCGATCTACCCAAAGTACAGTTTGCGTTAGGCGGCGCAGAAGCCATTCCCGCCGCAAACGCCAGCTTCGACATCGTGATGATGTTCAAATCCCTGCACCATGTGCCACTGGAAAAACTCGATTTAGCCTTGGCGGAAATCCACCGGGTCCTGAAACCGGGCGGGTTGGCATACATTTCAGAGCCGATATTTGCCGGCGAATACAACGAAATACTCCGATTGTTTCATGATGAAAGCATCGTGCGGCAAGCGGCATTCGCCGCCGTCGAACGCGCGGTTGCTGCTGGGCTGTTCGATCTGATTAAACAGAAATTCTTTTTATCAAAGGTGCGCTATCGCGACTTTGCGCAGTTTGAAGAGAAGGTAATCAAGGTAACCCACACGCAGCACCAATTGACGGCAGCGCTCCAGGCAGAAGTCCGCAGCAAATTCAACGTCCACATGACTGCGGACGGCGCAAGATTTCTCGCGCCGATCCGGGTTGACCTGCTGCAAAAATCCGCTTGACGCCATACCACTGCCGCACGGTCGCTGCATCCGCTCTGCGCTTAAAACGCCCCATCTGTTAGACTGCCCTCCCCCTTATCCCCTCTACGCCGGCGAGCACACTCATGATGGAACCCACCTCTTTTTCCAGTTTGGCCCTGTCGCCGGCAATGCTCTCCAACCTCGACAGCCTCGGTTATCACACGATGACGACGATTCAGGCCCATAGCCTGCCGCTGATTCTGGAACAGCGCGACCTGATTGCGCAGGCCAAGACCGGCAGCGGCAAAACCGCAGCGTTTGGCATCGGCATCCTGGCGAAATTGAATCCGAGCTATTTCGCGATCCAGGCGCTGGTGCTGTGCCCGACGCGCGAACTGGCCGACCAGGTCGCCAATGAACTGCGCCGCCTGGCGCGCTTTGCCGACAACATCAAGGTGTTGACGCTGTGCGGCGGCGCGCCGATGCGCCCGCAAATGGCCTCGCTGGAGCATGGCGCACATATCGTGGTCGGCACGCCGGGACGCATCCGCGACCATATTTCACGTGGCAGCATCAATCTGAACACCGTGCAAACGCTGGTGCTGGACGAAGCCGACCGCATGACCGACATGGGCTTTTACGAAGAAATTTCCGGCATCGTCAGCGCCTGCCCGACACGCCGTCAGACGCTGCTGTTTTCCGCCACCTATCCGGACGATATCCGCAAAGCCAGCGCCGAATTCCTGCGCCAGCCGGCCGAAGTCAAGGTCGAGGCGCAACATGCCGACAGCCAGATCGAGCAACGTTTTTTTGAAGTCGCCTACGACGACCGCAATGCCGCCGTGGCGCGTCTGCTGCACCATTACCGGCCGGTGTCGACGCTGGCTTTTTGCAATACCAAAATCCACTGCCGCGAACTGGCGGCCGAATTGCGCGCACAGGGTTTCTCCGCATTGGCTTTGTACGGCGAACTGGAACAACGCGAACGCGATGAAATTTTGCTGCAGTTTGCCAACCGCAGTTGTTCGGTGCTGGTGGCTACCGACGTCGCCGCGCGCGGCCTGGATATCCAGACATTGGGCGCGGTGATCAATGTCGATGTTTCGAAAGATACCGAAGTCCATATCCACCGCATCGGCCGCACCGGCCGCGGTCATGAATCCGGCTTGGCGTTGAGCTTGTGCGCGCCGAACGAAAAGAAGTGGGTCAAGCTGATCGAGCAATACCAGAATGGACCGGTCAGCTGGTTTAACCTGGCTGAATTGGAGCCGGCAGCAGGTGATGTCTTGCAAGCGCCGATGGTGACGCTGTGCATCATGGGCGGCAAGAAAGACAAGCTGCGACCCGGCGATCTGCTGGGCGCACTGACCGGCGACGTCGGCCTGAGCAAGGACCAGGTCGGCAAGATCAATGTGTTTGAATTCATGACCTATGTGGCGCTGGAGCGACAGATTGCCGGCAAGGCGGCGGCCAAGCTATCCACCTGCAACATCAAGGGCCGGCAGTTCAAGGTGCGGTTTATTTCGGCGGTTTAAGAGCGGGCGCAAGCTGCCCGCTTGCGACTTGCGGAATAATCGGTGCTGGCGCACGGCAAGGCAGGGCAGCAACGCAGCAGCGCCTGCTAAAATCCTTGCCAGATCAATCACAATCAATAACATGAACGGGGCGCAGCATGAAACGTGTCATCTTCAATCAAAAAGGCGGGGTCGGCAAATCGACCATCGCAGTTAATCTGGCTGCGATTGCCGCGCATCAGGGCAAAAGAACGCTGCTGATCGACATCGATCCGCAGTGCAATTCCAGCCGCTATCTGCTGGGTGACGCCGCCCGGGAAGTCAGCCCCACGCTGGCCGGATATTTTGAACAATCCCTGAATTTCATTATTTTCCCCAAGCCAGCCAGCAACTACGTACACCAAACCCGCTTCGAGAATCTGGCGCTGATTCCATCGCACCCGGAAATCGGTGAGATGCAGTCGAAGCTGGAATCGCGCCACAAGATTTACAAACTGCGCGATGCATTGCAGGAGTTGGAGCAGGAATACGACGAAATCATCATCGATACGCCGCCCGCCTACAATTTTTTCACGCAGTCGGCGCTGATCGCTTCCGATTGTTGTCTGATTCCGTTCGATTGCGACGATTTCTCGCGCCAGGCGTTGTATACGCTGATGAACAATGTGCAAGAAATCAAAGCTGACCACAACCCGGAATTGACGATTGAGGGCATCGTCGTCAATCAGTTCCAGCCCCGCGCCAGCCTGCCGCAACGGATGGTCAACGAATTGAAGGCCGAGGGTTTGCCGGTGCTCGACAGCAAATTATCCAGTTCGATTCGGATTCGTGAATCGCACGAACAATGCCTGCCGATGATCCATCTCGATGCACGCCATAAATTGAGCCTGGAATTTCTGGCGCTTTATCAGGAGTTGCAATCGGCTTAGTTGATTTAGTTGCCGGAATACGGCCGTTATATATACAGACATGTGTATTTTTATGTTACGCAATAAATATATGCGGAGATGCTATCGCTTTTAAGCATACTCCCTGTTTTTTAATTGATGAACAGGCTGGTTTCAGTCTATAAAAAAACCTCTGGTGCCATGGTTATGTGGCATAAAAACGCTACTAATCTGAGTGTAAATGCGTAATTCATAGGCGAATAAAAAGTCTAACGGTTAGTAATAGTGCTAATGGCTGTGGAGCAATCCGCAGCCATTTTTGTTTCGAAGACAATTTCTTGGGGCCTGCCGCAATGCATTTCTTCCAGGCTTGCAGTGTCGCCTATGTTCGTGGCGGTGAGGTTGTCGCTGTTCAGTGTGCGCCATGACCGTCAGCAGTGCAGCGGTTGCGGTCATTGGTTTTGTATTACGCGGTTATTGACGCCGACGGTATTGGCCTTTCTCAGATGTAATTCCGAGCGGCGGCTCTACTTCCCATAGCTGCCGCTCGCCGAATTAAAACTAAAATGCTTTGGCGTTATTTTTGAATGGCCGGTTTCTAAACATTGGGAGGCCGAACCCGACCCAAAAGAGCCGTTCAGGTTTTTCATGGCAATGACAGCAGTGCAGCGGTTGCGGTCGTTGATATTGGGTCAGCGACTAGACACTATCGGCCATGGTGGCGTTGACGCGTTTGCCTGAAAGCGGTCACACCAGCTACAGGTGCAACTTCTGATTTACACTTTTTCGACAATTCATCAATTGCTGTTTTCGCGAATATTTAGTACTGTGACCGTGTCATGCATAAGCCGTAAACTTATACTACAGCTGTCGTTAAGCGAATTCATGCCTCGGCGTTATGGCGCAGCCGAGACCGATACACAGCAAAACTGCGCACGATAACAAAGTTATGCAGCCCCATCACCACCAAGATCTCAGAGAGATAGAGAAATATATGTTCGGATTATTCAAAAAGAATAAGCCAAAGTCGCATTTGGCAATGGAAATTGAAAGTAAAGGACTGGATCAGGTCACTACTGGGGTGGTTGGCGGATTAATGCGCCAATTGAGTAAAACAGGCTATATGTTCAATTTTATCCTCGCCGAATTAGATGGAGCATCTATGGGGAATGAAAAAGCACGAAGGTTTGCGAAGGAAAGTGGTATCCCAGAGTCTGAATACAAGGGTGCTCACCTATTTGAGCATCCTTTAATAGATGGGCCTAATGGGGCTAAGACACTAATGGATGCAGCATGTCTTGCAATGATCGACCAGCAAGAGCTCGTGGTAGATTTTCGTCTTATTGTGCTAGATAAGTTAATGCGCCAAGTCGAAGTTGGAAAATACGATAACGATTAAGGGGAATAATAGTGTTAACTTGTAACAGCCTATTTGAGATTTCCGTTTATAGGCTTGGAGAGTCAGATTATTATGACCAATTGTCGGCGCATATCACCAAGATTAATGTTGATAAGCAATGCAAGTTAGACGAAAACTATCTGAGAGCGGATTACGGCGGTGATTGGCGGTACAACGAAATTGTTGGATTCTTAAAATTTTATCGGTATGGAGCCAACCAAATACGGTGCGAATATTGGGAGACTGACGCGAAGAAAAAGGTTCGTACTCGTAAAAAGCGATTCATCAAAACATCGGACAGCTACTGCAACGCGCATTTCTCAATTGAAGCTTCAAATTCAGAGTTGACAGGGGTAATCAAGAGCGCAGTAGAACATTGCGAGGTTCGACTGACGAAGCGAGTTCTTGACAGAGAACTTTTTGACAGCACGGTAGATTTTGTAGATTGGCGAACGCTTCTGAGTCAAGCATAACAAATCAATAACCTGCGCGCCTTCGGCGCCGGACGGCTTACACTGCGCTTCGCTTCGTTCCAACCGCCGTTTATTGAGGCGCTGACAGTCCGCTTACTGTAGGTGCCTGTGACCGCATAGGATCGGTGGCTGTCTATTGTGCGCAAATTCCGAATGACTCCTTCCAGTCTTGAACCGCCGTTCGCGCCACAATCCCCAACGGCAGCTCGTGGCCGATAGCACGCATTCAGCATCATGGCAGAAAGCGGCCATACGGCTTCGCGCGAAACGACGGCCGTATGACCGGCATAGACAGCGTTTGCCAGATCTCGATCTGTTCTGAAATTTCCAGAGCGTCGTCTACTTTAATGCCCAGGTAACGCACTGTGCTTTCCAGTTTCGTGCGACCAAGCAAAAGCTGGACGGCACGTAGATTCTTTGTCTGCCTGTAGATCAATGTCGCTTTGGTTCGCCGCATGGTGTGCCTACCATAGATTGTCGAATCGTAGCCGATGGCTGAAACCCATTGATACTGCCATACTGCGTTTCAATTCACGGAAAAAGACACGGCTTATGTTGAAGTTCACATGTTGCGATGCGTTTCGTCAGTTTTTCTTGTCAGGCCAAACGCAGGTTTTGCGCGGTATCACGCGAGGCTACGAGCGCGAATGCTTGCGCGTGGACGCCAGCGGCCATCTAGCCCAGACCCCTCACCCCTTGACGCTGGGCTCCAAACTCACCCACCCCTGGATTACCACCGATTACGCCGAAGCGCTGCTGGAGTTCATCACCCCGCCGTCACAAGACCCGGCGTTCCCGCTGGACTTCCTGCGCGACATTCACCGCTTCGCGGCCCGGCAAATGCGGGAAGAAATCATCTGGGCTGGCTCCATGCCTTGCGTCTTGGGTGACGACAAAGACATCGCCATTGCCAACTACGGTACTTCCAACTCCGCGATGATGAAGGCTGTCTATCGCGAAGGTCTGGGCCTTCGCTATGGGCGCCACATGCAAACAATTGCCGGAGCCCACTACAACTGGTCGCTGCCTGACGAATTCTGGGTGATTTTGAAAGGCTGCTGCTCCGTAACAGGCAGCATGCAGGACTTTGTCAGTGAGCGCTATTTCGGATTGATTCGCAATTTTCTGCGCTTTGGCTGGTTGATTCCCTACCTGTTTGGCGCCTCGCCCACGATCTGTCAATCATTCTTGCAAGGCCGCAGTTCAGACCTCCAGGAACTAGTGCCAGGCACCCTGTTCCGCCCCTACGCGACCAGCCTGCGCATGAGCGATCTGGGCTATCAGAACCGGGCGCAGGATCAATTGCACGTCAGTTTCAATTCATTGGCCGGGTACACCCAGGCACTGGAAACGGCGATTCGCACCCCTGACCCGTTCTACGAAGAGTTGGGCGTGCGCGAAGGCGACCACTGGAAGCAACTCAACGCGAACCTGCTGCAAATTGAAAATGAATTTTATGCCGGCATTCGGCCCAAGCGCATTGGCAAGGCGGGCGAGCGTCCGGCGCTGGCCTTAGCGAAATACGGTGTCGAATACCTGGAGGTACGCCTGTTTGACCTGAACCCGTTCGTGGACATCGGTATTCTTCCCGAGCAAAGCACCTTTGCCGACATCCTGTTGCTGATGTGCCTTTTTCGTCAGAGTCCGCCCATTACGGCCCGTGAGCAGGGTGAGAACGATGAAAACAAGGCCCGTATCGTCAACCACGGCCGACAGCCTGACCTGAATCTGCTAGTGCACAACCGCGAACAACCGTTCCGCCCCCTTGCACATGCCCTGTTTGACGACATGCAGCCTTTTGCCCAGATGCTGGATGTGGCCTACGGTGGCAATAATTACGCCACGACGCTGGCCAGCCTACGCACGCGAATTGATCACCCGGAGACCACACCGTCGGCCCAGGTGCTGGCTGCTGCGAGGGAAGATAAAGGCTTCTTCAAATACGCCATGAAGCAGTCCCTGCAACACCACGAGAGTTTGCTGGCCCAGCCGCTGGGCGCGGCTACCTTGGCAAAGTTCGAGGAAAGCGTTCAAGCCTCCTTGGCCGAGCAGCAGCGATTGGAATCGCTACCGCAGGGGCGGTTTGAGGACTATGTGGCGAGTTACTACGCATGAGACTCGCGCTCTTGGAAAATACTCTGGCGCGTGGATAGAATTCAGTATCCAAATTTCAATCGGCAGTCGCCACCCAGTGACCGCAATTAGTCTCGTGCCGGTACACCAGAGGTTTTTTATGGAAACATGCGCGGCTGATGCCGCGCACCGGTTCAGGACAATTGCTGAATCCCTGCCAGAATCCAGCCGCCCTGACCGTCCAGAGGTTTCGACAGATTCCAGACCTCGGCAAAAGCTTCCACCGGGGCGTGCTCGGACTCCTTGATCATGCCGCTGAACTTGACGCTGGCCAGATATTCATTGCCGGTGGTTTCGATCCCCAGCAATTCGGCATCCAGCGTAACGACGTCGGTGACATTGGCCGCTGCGCCACGTTCCTGCAATTGCAAGCGCAGTTCGCCAAACATTTCCGGCGTAGTGAATTCGCGGATGTCGTTGATATCAGCGCGATCCCAGGCCGCTTGCAGGCGGATGTAGTAAGTTTTGGTGGTGCGCAAAAATCCTGGCACATCGAAGTCGGACGGAATGCTCCAGGTCGCTTGCTCGGCAGCATTGGAACCCGATGCGAACGGTGCCGATTGCAGCGCAGCAGGTTGCGACTGCGCATCAATGCGCGAGCCAATAATGGGCGTATTGTTGCCGGCATTGTAAGCGCCGGCATATGCTTGCTGCGTGCCCGCATTACCGTTCTTGTACCGCATCCACATTCGGTAAATGAACATCGCCGCCATCGCAAACAGCGCCACCATCAACAGGGTGCTGATCATGCTGGCCAGTGCGCCGCCCATGCCGAAGTGCGACAACAACGCACCCAAACCGAGACCCAGCAAAGCTCCGCCCAGGATACCTTTCCATGGGCTGGCCGGTTTGGCTGCAGCAGCAGCGCCGGGAGCCGCGGCCGCGTTGCTCGCCTGGCTTTGGCGGGCCGGCGCCTGACGCGAAACGTTGCTGGATTGTTTGCCGAACGAACTACTGCCGCCGCCCATGCGCCGGGCTTCCGCCTGTGGAATCGCCAGCGCCAGAGTACTGGCTACCATGACAAGGGCAAGCAAGATTTTTTTCATGTGAACAACTCCTAAAGTTATATCCGGTACGCCGAACGGCGCTACCGGGTGTTATCAAAGTCGCATACCGGGGGCAATTATAGTGGGTTTAATCCTCCCTAAAAACAGAAGTTAACTTGAACATAGCTTCATGAAAACGGAAGTTTGATCCAATCCAGCGCGTTATCCGTTATCAAGATTGGTGGTAATGGCAATCGACACTATGATCATTGACCATGCCGATGGCCTGCATGTAGGCGTAGATGATGGTCGAACCGACGAATTTAAAACCGCGTTTAGCCAGATCCTTGGAAAGTCGATCCGACAATGGCGTTTTGGCTGGAGTTTGCCGTTGGTCGGCCCAGGCATTCTTGATCGGCTTGCCATCGACAAAAGCCCACAGGTAAGGATCGAGGCCGCCGACCTCTTCGCGCAGCCGCAAATATGCTTGCGCATTGGAAATGGTGGCGGCGATTTTGAGGCGGTTGCGCACGATGCCGGCGTCCGCCAGCAGCGCGGCGACCTTGACCGCGTCGTAGCGGGCGATCTTGTCGGCGTCCCAGCCATCGAATGCGGCGCGGTAGTTGTCGCGCTTGTTGAGAATGGTTTCCCAACTCAGCCCGGCTTGCGCGCCTTCCAGGTTGATCATCTCGAACAAGCGCACTTCATCGTGGCAAGGCACGCCCCATTCGTGGTCGTGATAGGCGAGGTAGCGCGGATTGGCCAGGTTGGCCCAGGCGCAGCGCTGGACGGCGGCGGGCATGCTCATTTTCGCTGGCGCAGCAACGCGGCGGCGTCGCGAATCATTTTTTCGGTGGTTTCCCAGTCGATGCAGGCGTCGGTCACCGAGCAGCCGTATGTGATCTGCGACAGATCGTCGGGAATCGGCTGGTTGCCGGCCACGATATTCGATTCGATCATCACGCCGACCAGCGACTTGCTGCCGTTGCGCACCTGATGCATGACATCGGTCATCACCAGCGGTTGCAGCGCCGGTTTCTTGTAGCTGTTGGCGTGCGAACAATCGACCACGATATTGGCCGGCAAGCCCGCCTTGTTCAGCGCCTGCTCGGCCATCGCCACCGAGACGGTATCGTAATTGGGCCGGCCATCGCCGCCGCGCAGCACTACGTGGCCATAGCGATTGCCGTGGGTGCGCACGATGGCAACCCGGCCCTGGCCGTTGATCCCGAGAAAAGAATGCGACCGCGACGCCGACAGAATGGCGTTGATGGCGATACTGATATCGCCATCGGTGCCGTTCTTGAAGCCGACCGGCGTCGACAGGCCGGATGACATTTCGCGATGGGTTTGCGATTCCGTGGTGCGTGCGCCGATGGCGGTCCAGGCGATCAGGTCGCCCAGATATTGCGGCGAAATTGGGTCCAGCGCTTCGGTGCCGGTCGGCAGGCCGAGTTCGCACACGTCGAGCAGGAACTGACGCGCTTTCTCCATGCCCTGATCGACGTGGAAGGAATCATCCATATCGGGGTCATTGATATAACCTTTCCAGCCGGTGGTGGTGCGCGGTTTTTCGAAATACACCCGCATCACCAGCAACAGCGTGTCGGCCACCTCGTCTTGCAAGACTTTCAAGCGGCGCGCGTAATCCAGTCCGGCCACCGGATCGTGAATCGAACAGGGGCCGACCACCACGAACAATCGCGGATCGCTGCGATCGAGAATGTTGCGCAGCGCTTCCCTGCCGCGCATCACGCTGGCGGCCGCCTTTTCGGTCAGCGGCAGGCGCGCATGCAACTCTTCCGGCGTAGGCATCGCATCAAAGGATGAAATGTTAATGTTTTCAAGATCAAGCGAGGAAGTGGTAGTCATGCTGTTTTCTAATCAGGAGTGGGCAGGAGTGGATTATGGCGCGAGCGCAACCGGGTTGGCTGGCGGACAAGACGCTAGTGTAGCCGCTCTGGAATCTTGCGCCATGAGTGCATCGCGCAATCAATTTTATAGGGAGTATAAGATAAAAACCATGTATTTCCGCATTAATTTAATGCGATTTTAAAAATACATATTAGGGTATATTTTCAATGAAAAATCTGTCGGCGGCCGGGTGACAGCATCCGGCAGCGCTATATTACGCGACGCAGCAGCGCTGAAGGGTACCCGCGACTTACGCCATGTTAAGCCGGGCCTCAGATACAATCTCTAGAATAGAAAAAACAACATATTCGATCACCAGACAGGAGACACGCTTGCTGCCGGCTTATATTTCCCACCCAGATTGCATCAAGCATGACATGGGCGATCAAAATCCCGAATGCCCTGAACGCATAGGCGCAATCAGCGATCATTTATTGATCAAGGGCTTGCTCGACTACATGATGCCGTACCAAGCGCCGCTGGCGACCGAGCATCAGCTGGCGCAAGCCCATTCGACACTCTATATTCACGAACTGGCGGCGCATGTGCCAGAGAGCGGGTTTTACCGGGTCGATCCCGATACCTGCATGAATCCGTACACGTATCAGGCCGCATTGCGCGCCGCCGGGGCCGCAGTGCTGGCCACCGACCTGGTCGTCAAGGGCGAGGCGCCGGTAGCATTCTGCAACATACGCCCGCCCGGACATCATGCCGAACGCGCTGCGGCCAACGGTTTCTGCTTCTTCAACAACGTGGTGGTGGGCATGCGTCACGCGCTCAATGTGCACGGCTTGCAGCGGGTGGCGCTGGTGGATTTTGACGTACACCACGGCAACGGCAGCGAAGACATCCTGCATGACGATCCGCGCACACTGATGTGCTCCACCTACGAGATTGGTCTCTACCCGTTTTCAGGCGCAGTGCCGCGCGGGCCGAACATGATCAACGTCGGCCTGGCGGCCCGCTCCGGCGGACAAGCCTTTCGCGACGCGGTCGAAACCCACTGGATTCCGGCGCTGGATGCATTCCAGCCGCAGATGTTATTTATTTCGGCCGGATTCGACGGCCACCGCGAAGATGACATGGGCAACATCGGTCTGGTGGAGGCCGATTACGCCTGGGTCACGCAGCAACTGGTCGGCGTTGCCAAGCGCCACGCCCAGGGCCGCATCGTTTCCTGCCTGGAAGGCGGCTACGTGCTGTCGCCGCTGGCGCGCAGCGTCGCCGCCCACGTCCGGGTGCTGATTGGCGCCGATTAATTTTCTCTAAAGAACGCAAAAAATATGGATATGTATCACCTGACACCGCTGTTTTCCCCCCAATCGATTGTGGTATTCGCAGGCGATACTGAGGCTCCCGATACCCAGACTACGCATGCCAGACTGCTGATACGGCAATTAAAGAAGGGCGGCTATGCGGGTCCGCTGACTTTTCTCGACATCAACATGCGCGGCACGCTGGCCGATCTGGCCCAGGCACGGGCGGATCTGGCAATCATCGCGCTGCCCAGCGCACAGTTGGCAGCGGCGCTGGAAGTGGCCGGCCGAATCCAGTGCAAGGCGGCGCTGATCGTCTCCAGCGGGGTTGATGCAATCCTGGCGGCCGAGTTGCACGCAATCGCGCGCTTGCACGCCATACACTTGCTGGGCCCGAACTGTCTGGGTTTCCAGCGCCCTAAATCCGGCATCAACGCCAGCGTACTGGGGGCGATGGCCAAGTCTGGGTCGCTGTCGTTGGTGTCGCAATCGGGTGCGCTAACCGCATCGGTGCTGGACTGGGCAGATAAGAACGGCATCGGCTTCGCCTCCGTGGTTTCGCTCGGCGCCAACACCGCGGTCGATATCGCCCAAGTGCTGAATTACCTGGCGACCGACCGCGAAACCCTGAGCATCGTGGTGTACATGGAAGGCATCCGCGATGCGCGGCGCTTCATGAGCGCGCTACGGGCCGCTGCCACGGCCAAACCGGTGATCGTGATGAAGTCGGGCCGCCAGCCGGCCGGCTCCCGGGCGGCCTTGACCCATTCCGGCGCCATCGTTGGCAGCGACGAAGTGTTCGATGCCGCCTTGCGGCGCGCCGGCGCAGTACGGGTACGCACCTTCGCCCAGCTGTTTTCCGCTGCCAAATGTCTGGCCTCGCGCTACCAACCGGTTGGCCGGCGGCTGGCCGTCATCACCAATGGCGGCGGCCCGGGCGTGCTGGCGGCCGACTGGGCCAGCGATCTGGGCCTGACGCTGAGTGCACTCTCGGCCGACGCCGGCAGTGCATTGCAATCACAGTTGCCGGCGCTAGCCACCCTGCAAGGCTTGGTCGACCTGACGGAAGAAGCCGACGCCAGCCACTATCGGGCGGCGCTTAACGCCTGCGCGGCCGATGGGACTATCGACGGCATGCTGGTGATTCTGTCGCCCAAGCCGGAACTCGATGTGAATGCTATCGCGCAAACCCTGGCCGAATTACAACCAGGCATCTGCAAGCCGCTGATCACCTGCTGGATGGGCGATGCGCAAGTGGCCGAAGCGCGCGGCATCCTGAGCGACGCCGGCATTCCGACCTTCCGCACCCCGGAAGCAGCGGTAGATGCCTTCAACAACATCGCCTCGTTCTACCGCAACCAGCAATTGCTGCTGCAAACGCCGCCGCCGCTAACGCATCTGGCGCAACCCGATGTCGAAGGCGCCCGCATCCTGATTGAAAGCGTGCTGGCCGAGCGCCGCAACGTCCTCACCGAAATGGAATCGAAGGCATTGCTGGCGGCCTTCCATATTCCGCTGACCAAGACCATTCTGGCCCGTTCGGCCACAGAAGCGATCCTGATTGCCAACCAACTGGGCTACCCGGTTGCGCTGAAAATCGACTCGCCCGACATTTCGCACAAGTCTGACGTGCACGGTGTGGCGCTGAATGTATCCAATGCCGCATCCGTGCGCGATATCTGGCAGGACATGATGGCAACCGTCGCCCGCTTGCGGCCGGATGCCCACATCAACGGTGTGACGATTCAGAACATGTCGGGCAAACCGGAAGGCCGTGAACTGTATATCGGCGTGACCACCGATGTACCGTTCGGCCCGGTGATCTCTTTTGGCGCCGGCGGCACCATGATCGAATTGATCGCCGACCGCGCGGTGGAACTGCCGCCGCTGAACCAGTTTCTGGCCCAACATCTGATCGACCGGGTGCGTTCGGCTGAGATGCTGGGCGCTTGGCGCGGCTTGCCGCCCGCCAACCGGGAGTCGCTGGAGCAGATCCTGCTGCGGGTATCGGAAATGGTCTGCGCGCTGCCGCAATTGCGCGAAATGGATATCAATCCGGTGATTGTCGATGCCGACGGTGCGCTGGTGGTAGATGCCCGCATCGTCATCGATCAGGATTCGCCCAGGGCGCACAAATATGGTCACCTGGCGATTCTGCCATACCCGTCCGATTACGAGCAAGAGTGGCCGATGCGCAGCGGCGGCAGATATACCGTGCGCCCGATCCGCCCCGACGATGCCGAGATGATTCAGACTTTCGTGCGCGAATTGTCGCCCAACAGCCGCTACATGCGCTTCATTTCTTCGATGCGCGAACTGCCCTCGCGGATGCTGGCACGCTACACGCTGATTGATTACGACCGCGAAATGGCACTGATAGCGGTACATCATGTGCGCACCGCCGACCCGGCGGGCGGCATCAAGGAAACCGAGCAGATGATCGGCGTTTCACGCTACATCACCAATCCGGATTTGCGTAGTTGTGAATTTTCATTGGCGATTGCCGATGCATTCGGCGGCCAGGGTTTGGGTTCGCGCATGATGTTGTCGATCATGGATTTCGCTCGCAACAAGGGCTTGTCGCAAATCGAAGGTTTGGTGCTAAGCAAAAATGCGGCGATGCTGAAGCTGATGCACAGTCTCGGTTTCACTGTCAAACCTTACCCGGAGGACCCGGATCTGCGCTTGTGCACCAAACTGTTGTAAACCTCTGCAGGGCAAAAGCGGGCGTTAAAACCGTTCATACCCCAGCAGATAGCGCCATTGGCCGACCGGCAAACCGGCCAGCGGCATGCGCCCGATACGGATGCGCCGCATGGCTTCCACGGTCAGACCAACTGCCTTGCACATGTGGGTGATCTGGCCGTCTTGCGCTCCTTTGATTGCGAAGCGCAAGCGGGTTTCACTTTGCCAGCTGACCTTGATCGGCGCCAGCGGCCGGCCGTTGAAGTGCAGGCCATGATTAAGCAAGGCGAGCCCGTCCGACACCAGTTCACCACTGACATCGACGATGAATTCCTGCTCGATTCTGGATGCATCGTCAATCAATTTGCGCTTGATCCGCCAGTCCTGGGTGAATACCATCAATCCGCTGGATGACGCATCCAGAGTGTTCGTCATGCTCAGATCAGTCAGATGCCGTTTCAAAAAGCGGATGCCAGAGCGATCATCAGCGATGCGATTTTCAATGTTAATACAGGCCGGCGGCCGCTGATCTTCCACCTGGATTGCCACCCCGACCGGCTTATGCAGCAGGATTGTGACTGGCAATGCAGGGACCAGAGTGGCGCGCGGCAGGCGCTCCACAATCTGTTGCGGCAACACCCTGAAGCCGGATTCCTCGATCACCTGCCCATCTACCAAAATCCAGCCACCCTCGATATATTGCTCGGCTTCACGCCGCGAACAGGGGACGACCTCGGCGACACGTTTGGCCAAGCGAACGGATTCTGTCATGGTAAGGATCGAATGAATTGGAATCGGGCATTGTAACCGGCGCCAGCGCAAGAATGCATCAGACCGAGTTGAATCGTTTATACCGGTTTATATCGATATGGCGGCAAGTAGACGATGCGCCAAGGCCTTGGCCTCATCCAGCGCTTCATTCGAAGAGGTGGAAATTGTTGCGACATTATGTCGCACTTCAGTATGCCCGGCTTTGGTCTGGCTCTTCAGCAGCACGGTACCTTGAAATCGATCATGGCCCAAAATGATCACATCAACTTCAGCCCTTGAATTGCTTTTTGTATAACTAAGCAGAGTCATCTTTCACTCCTTGGCCGTCAGAATACAGAGGCTAAAAACGTCGAAGCGACGCCGGTTGAACGTGTAATCTCTACTTTAAACTGAGTGCGGCTTGGATTATGATCCGGCACTGGTGGTTCATCCATAGGCTCTGGAAGGCGATCCGGCAACTCGGGCTCTTCTGCCGGTTCGGGTGTAGGGGCCTGATGATCACAGACTAAAGCACCGATATTCTTTCGCATTTCAAACATATATCCCCCACGCAAATATGCTACCGCTCTGACTCTAGCATCACCATCTGAAACGGCATTGAGATCGCGCAGATCTCCTTACGACAGCTTCCGGTAGATGTACGTTTGGCGTGCGCAGCACGTCAACGCTACCCAGATCGGTTTATGCACGATACCGTGATCGCTGCAATTTCAATCGGGATCGCCCCTGGCCGTCAAGCAATCTCATTTCTTTCCTACATCAATCGTGAACGCGAAGCGCAGACAGTCGCAGGTACGACAAGCGAAGCCGACAAAGTGCATGGTTGATTTAGAAATGGAATCAGTAACGATAGACGCGGTTGCCCTCGATACGCACACGATTGCCAATACGCAAGTCGGCAATGCCATCCTGATTTATGGTTTGGTAACCACCGTTATTCAGCCTTACCGTGATCTGATACATGTCGCGCGTCTGGGTCCGATTATTTTGCTCGATCTGATTACCGGCCATCGCACCACCCACCACGCCGGCTATAGTCGCGACCGTCCTGCCGGTGCCGCCGCCGACCTGATTACCGAGCAGACCGCCCACTACACCGCCAACCACGGCGCCGGCACCCACACCACCATTGGCATTGGCATTGGCTTGCACCATTTGAATTGAATCAATGACACCGTACTCACTGTATTGGGGCTGCGGATATTGTGTGCTGGCAGGATAAGGCTGCGAAACTGGCATTGGATTATAAGGGCTGGCACAGCCGCTCAAGATTACTGTTGCCATAATAAAAGTCGCTGCAACCGTATAGTTTGTTTTCATGATTTCTCCTGTGGGTGGAACGCTGTAATATTAAACATCGAACCCGCAAAAGAAGCTATGCATAATGCGTAAGGACTGAAACAAACGGTAACAATTTAGGCGGCCAATCTTGCATCGCAAGGAAAGCAGCAAGATGACAAAAAAAAGCCCGCGAACCTTTCGGCGCGGGCTAAATCCAAACTTTTTAAAGAGTTGGAGGAGACAGAATCATAATATCGCAATGCAATATATGTGTCTTCTCAAGATTTTTGATGTCGGATATTTCTGTTCAGAATAGTCAATTCTGCATTAAGTCAGTTTTACTGCATGCTCCCGCGTCGCATGGAAAGTCAATTGCGGCCAGCGTTCCTGGGTTAGCTTGAGATTAATACCAGACGAAGCCAGATAAGCTAGATTTCCGGCAGCGTCATGAGCAAGATTATGGCCGGCAGATGATTTCTCGAAATCCGACAGCATGCGCTTGTCTTCCGCTGTCACCCAACGCGCACTGCTGATACTGGTGCCCTCGAATACCGCATCGACCCCATATTCATTTTTCAGGCGACTAGCGACCACTTCAAATTGCAGCACGCCGACTGCACCCAGTATTAAATTACCGCCAAGGGTCGGCTTGAAGACTTGGACCGCACCCTCCTCTCCCAGTTGCTGCAACCCTTTGTGCAACTGCTTGATCTTGAGTGGGTTCAGTATCCGTACGCTACGAAAAAAATCCGGTGCAAAATAGGGAATTCCTGTGAACTGCAGCAATTCACCTTCGGAAAAACTATCCCCGATCTGCATATTGCCGTGATTCGGCAAACCGATGATATCGCCAGCGTACGCCTCTTCCACCTGCTCCCGACTGGAAGCCATGAATGTGACCACATTCGAGACTCGAATCTCTCGATTCAGGCGCAGATGCTTGATCTTCATGCCACGCTCAAAACGACCGGAACACACGCGTAAAAAGGCAATTCTATCCCGGTGCGCCGGATCCATATTGGCCTGAATCTTGAAGACAAAGCCGGAAAAAGCGACTCCGGTTGGCGCCACCGATCGCACGCTGGCATCCCTGTCCAGCGGCGCTGGCGCCCATTCCAACAGCACATCGAGAATTTCACGCACACCAAAATTATTTACTGCAGAACCAAAAAATACTGGCGTTTGCGTACCTGCCAGATATGCCTCAAGATCGAACGGATGGGACGCGCCATGGACAAGTTCGACTTCCATCTTGAGTTGTTCGATCTCCCGCGGGAACATTTCTTTCAGGCGAGGGTTATCTATACCCTTGATGACCTCGAATTCCTGGTCGGCACGTTCTGAACCCGCAGCGAACAGCTTGATCTCGTCGCTAATCAAGTGATACACGCCCCGGAAAGTTTTACCCATGCCTATCGGCCAGGTGATTGGTGCGCACTGGATTTTCAGTACAGACTCAACCTCATCGAGCAACTCCAGAGGATCTCGGGTCTCGCGGTCCATCTTGTTCATGAAAGTCAGAATCGGTGTATTGCGCATCCGGCAAACGTTGAGCAACTTGATGGTCTGCGCCTCAACGCCCTTGACAGCATCAATGACCATCAAAGCTGAATCGACCGCAGTCAACACACGATAAGTATCTTCAGAGAAATCCTGATGGCCCGGAGTATCCAGAAGATTCACCACATGATCGCGATACTCGAACTGCATCACAGAACTGGCGACTGATATGCCGCGCTGTTTTTCGATTTCCATCCAATCCGAAGTCGCGTGGCGACCGCTTTTTCTGGCTTTCACCGTACCTGCCAGTTGAATCGCACCAGAAAACAATAATAATTTTTCAGTCAGCGTGGTCTTGCCGGCATCTGGATGTGAAATGATGCCAAAGGTGCGGCGACGCATTACTTCACGTGCGATCTGTCCGCTGGACACTTCCCGGATTACAGGTACGGCGTTATCAATGGCTTCAGTGATTGGTGTATCGATGGTGGTAGACATGGTGATGGCCTGAAAGGCGTAAAGCTGATGGCATTATTAATACTTAATGCCTGAAAAATCGGGCCAAACGCGTCAATTTTTGACGCCTTATCTGGCTACTCCTGTAATACAAGAACAATCTGGCAAAGATTATTGCTCTTGAATGAATCACTATCGCGCTGCATGAGGCGACAATTGAAAACATCTAATTTATGGTGCAGTTGCGCGGGAAATATTAATCCCTTGAATATCAGCACTCACCAGCATTTACCCCTGCAAAAGAAGCAGTATTTCCTTCAATTCGGAGCGAATACCAGTCAATTTCTCATTCACCATCAAATTCAAATTAGCTTTGACCCTATCCTGATTAGCAACATCGTCTGCTGTTGCCTCAACCATTCTGCCATCCAGTTTGTTGCGAGCGCCATTGATGGTGAATCCCTGCTCGTACAATAACTCGCGAATATGCCGGATCAGCAAAACTTCGTGGTGCTGATAATAACGCCTGTTACCCCGACGCTTGACAGGCTTCAATTGGGTAAATTCCTGCTCCCAGTAGCGCAAAACATGCGGTTTAACACCACACAAATCACTGACTTCACCGATAGTGAAATATCGTTTTGCCGGGATTGGAGGTAAAACGACCAGTTCTTGCTTATTGATTCGATCATTCATCAGTAAATCTCAGGCGGCACGAATTGAAGACTTGGCGCTGACATCATCAACCATGTCCTTGAGTTTTTGGCTTGCATGAAAAGTAACCACGCGCCGCGCGGTAATCGGGATCTCTTCACCTGTTTTCGGGTTGCGCCCTGGTCTTTGTGGTTTATCTCTTAGCTGAAAATTACCAAACCCGGACAATTTGACTGCCTCGCCACGCTCAAGAGCATTACGTATTTCGTCAAAAAAAGTCTCTACCATATCTTTTGCTTCACGCTTATTTAGACCGACCTGCTCAAAAAGAAGTTCTGCCAACTCTGACTTGGTCAGAGTTGGCAGAACTTTCTCAGCTTGAGAACGTGCCCTTGCTTCGAGCTTCGCCCGATTAAGATCCGCATCCAAAACGGACTCAAGTTCGACATGATTCACATCATTCATTTCGGATCTTCCCACCTAGACTCACGCGCGCAATTTTGCATCATGCTTTTCTTTGGCTTCCGCCACAAAAGCCGTCATTGCGGCATCAATACGGTCATCTTTTAGAGTAGATTGAGTATCTTGCAAGGTAAAACGGAAGGCAAGACTTTTTTCGTTGTTTTCCAATCCCTTGCCACGATATTCATCAAATAAAACAATGGCTTGCACAATACTGCAGATACTGTCTGTAGTTATTTTCGCATTGAAAACATCCAGAATATCCTGTACTGGAACGTCGTTTTTTACCACTAGTGCCAGATCTCGGGTAACTGCTGGAAACTTTGAGGTTTCAGAATATATAGGCAATTTTTGTAACTGTAAGGCATCGGCATCAAGCTCAAAGACGACAGGTGCCAACGGCAGTTCATACTTTTGTTGCCAACGCGGATGCAATTCGCCAAGATAGCCGACGACTATGCCATCGAGTTCAATCCGTGCGCTACGCCCGGGATGCAGCGCCGGATGTTCGGCCTTCACAAAACACGCTACCCGCGGCGATAGCATGGCCTCCAAATCCGACTTGAGATCGAAATAATCGACATTACGTGATGCCTGTCCCCATTGCTCGTCTACCACTGGGCCATAGGCCAAAGCTGCTACCCGCTTGGGTTGCTCATAACCAGCCACGCTCAAACCTCCATCTTGTACGGCCGGATTACGCAAATACACCGCACTGATTTCAAATACGCGTATCCGATCCATTTTACGGTTCAGGTTATATCGTACGTTTGCAATCAAGCTGGGAATAAGTGAAGAGCGCATCACACTCAACTGGTTTGCAATTGGATTCTGGAGTCTAATTGGCGTCGTATTATCTGAAAAATCAGACTCCCAGCTCTCTTCAACGAAACTGAAATTGACTACCTCCTGATAATCCAGATCAGCCAATTGTCTGCGTATGGTAAACAGGGAGCGTGTAATTTCAGGCGCAATCAGCATCGAATTTGACGCAACCGGAGGCATGGCGGGTATATTTTCATAGCCATACACTCGCACGACTTCCTCGATCAAATCCTCTTCAATTTCAATATCAAAGCGGTAGGATGGTGGTGTCACGAGAAAAACTGTACCGTCAGCACTCGACTCACACGTAAAAGCAAAATTCAAACGTGCGAAGATATCTGCAATCTGATCTTCCGAAATCGCAATACCGATGACCTTCGCAGCGCGGGCTACACGCAAGCGTACCGGCTGACGTAACGGCAAATTAATGACGTGATCATCAATCGGACCAATTCCGGTTTGATCCTTCTCTCCACATATTTCGACGATTAAGGCAGTAATACGCTCAATGTGCGCAGCCGTAGTTGCAAAATCTACGCCGCGCTCAAAGCGATGCGCAGCATCCGTCGAAAAATTGTAACGACGTGCCCTACCCTGTATCGCCTGTGGCCACCAGAATGCGGCCTCCAGATAGATATCTCTGGTATCCAGAGAAACTGCCGTAGAGTCGCCGCCCATAATGCCCGCTAATGATTCAATTTCCACATCATCGGCAATCACGCCAATCCACTCATCGACGGCAACCGTATTGCCATTCAAGAGTTTGAGCGATTCTCCTGGATGGCCCCAGCGCACATGCAAACCGCCGTGAATCTTATCAAGATCAAATACATGTGTAGGACTCCCAAGTTCGAGCATCACGTAATTTGAAATATCGACTAGTGCTGAAATCGATCGCTGGCCGCTACGCTCCAGACGTTGCTTCATCCAGTCCGGTGTCTGCGCCCTGGCATTCAAGCCGCGAATGATACGACCGGTGAACCTGCCGCACAAATCCGGAGCAGACACCGCCACTGGCAGCGTGTCCTGCATGGTTACCGCCACAGGATGGAAAACCGGCATCTTGAGCGGAGTACCCGTTAATGCCGAAACTTCACGCGCCACGCCTAGGACAGACAAGCAATCGGCCTTGTTCGGCGTCAATTTAATCGTGAATTTAAGATCATTAAGATCGTAATAATCACGGAAATTCTGCCCGACAGGTGCATTTTGCGGCAATTCCAGCAGCCCGCCATGATCTTCAGAAAGTTTCAGTTCACGCGCAGAGCACAACATGCCCTGCGATTCAATTCCGCGCAATTGACCGATTTTAATTTCGAACGGTTTGCCATCAACGCCTGGAGGTAGTATGGCTCCTGCCATTGCGCAGGGCACCTTCAGTCCTACATACACATTCGGCGCTCCACACACGATATTTAGAATCGTTCCAGTTCCAACATCAACTTGACAAACATTCAGTCGATCTGCATTCGGATGTTTGACAATATCGAGGACTTCTCCGACAACTACGTGTGAAAATGGAGGGGCGACAGCTTCAACCTCTTCCACTTCTAGACCAGACATCGTAAGTAAATGCGCCAATTCATCCGAAGTCATATTCGGATTTACCATTGTGCGGAGCCAGCTTTCGGAGAATTGCATAGTTCGACCGTGAAATGTACGATACAAGGACGATTCCATAGAAAAATCGGAACCTAATTCGTCCCACGTATTTAATTAAATTGCTTAAGAAAACGTAAGTCGCCTTCATAAAACAGGCGTAAATCGTTTATGCCGTAACGCAACATGGTTAGCCGCTCCAAACCGGAGCCAAACGCAAAACCAATGAATTTTTCAGGGTCAAGTCCCATATTTCGCACTACAGTCGGATGTACTTGGCCCGAGCCCGAAACCTCTAGCCAACGGCCCTTTAATGGGCCGCTACCGAAGGCTATATCGATTTCAGCCGAAGGTTCAGTAAATGGAAAGTAAGACGGACGAAAACGCACCTGCAAATCATCGGTTTCGAAAAAAGCTTTGACAAAGTTCAGATACACACCTTTCAGGTCGGCAAAGCTGATGTCTTCTGCAATCCATAACCCCTCGACCTGATGAAACATAGGCGAATGCGTCGCGTCGCTATCAACGCGGTAGGTGCGGCCGGGGGCAATAACCTTAATCGGCGGCGTGTGCATGCGTGCGTAACGCACTTGCATTGGGCTCGTATGCGTACGCAACAGCAGCGACTTGCCTTGCGTGTCATTGCCCTCGATATAGAATGTATCCTGCATCGAACGAGCAGGATGATTTTCAGGACTATTCAGTGCTGTGAAATTGGTCCAGTCGGTCTCTATTTCCGGCCCATCAGCAACGTCGAAACCAATCGAGCGAAAAATTTCCTCTACCCGCTCCCAGGAACGCATAATGGGATGAATTCCACCCATCCCACGCCCGCGACCTGGCAAAGACACATCGATTGCCTCGGCATTTAACCGTTCCTGCATCTGCGCATCGGCAAGGGCATCGCGCCGTGCATTGAGTTCTTTTTCTATTCGTGTTTTGGCAGCATTAATGACAGCGCCTTGCATCTTACGTTCGTCCGGCACAAGCTTGCCCAAGCCCTTCATCAGCTCAGTAATTTGCCCCGCTTTACCGAGATATCTCGCTTTTGCGTTTTCCAGGGCCGCAGCGTCTGCTGCGTTAGAAAAATCTGCCTGCGCCTGACCTACAAGTTGCTCTATGGAATTCATGCGGTTTTCCCGCTCCAAAAAAAAGAAGCTGAAAATGAAACGGGGCACAGGTAACATACCTCTGCCCCGCTAATTATTGCAGCATCACCATTAAGTGATGTCTGCGCCTCACAACAGTTATGCGGCGAGGTTGGCCTTCACTTGATTCACGATAGCAGCAAACGCTGCCTTATCCATTACAGCCATATCAGCCAGCACTTTACGATCCAACTCAATCGATGCTTTCTTCAGTCCGTTCATGAATACGCTATACGTTACACCATGCTCACGGGAGGCCGCATTGATACGTGCGATCCATAGAGCACGGAAAACACGTTTCTTGTTGCGACGATCGCGGTAGGCATATTGCCCCGCTTTCATGACAGCTTGCTTGGCTACACGATAGACTTTGCTGCGACGACCACGATAGCCTTTAGCTTGATCGAGGACTTTCTTATGACGGGCTCGCGCTGTGACCCCACGTTTTACTCTAGGCATAGTAACTCCTTAAATTAAGTGTGAGGTTAAGCGTTCGGCAGCATGCGCATAACGGAAACTACGTCATGAGCATGAACATTTGTAACACCGCGCAAATGGCGTTTAATTTTTGTGGTTTTTTTGGTCAAAATATGACGCTTGAATGCGTGACCGCATTTAATCGTTCCACCTGGACGTACACGAAAGCGCTTTTTCGCGGCACTCTTCGTTTTCATTTTAGGCATAGCTACATCTGTCCTTTGGACAGCTCCATTTTTAACATGATTGCAGGTGGCAACAATTTCGTTACGCTTGGATGCCTGCTCACACTTGTTTTGCTGTGAACTATGATTCACAGCCTCTGCTCCAAACGCTCTTAAAAAGCGCCTGATAGAAACTTATTTTTTCTTCTTTGGTGCCAGCACCATAATCATCTGGCGCCCTTCCATCTTAGGAAACTGTTCGACCTGACCATACGGTTCCAAGTCAGCCTTTAATCGCTCCAACATACGAAAACCGATGTCTTGATGCGCCATCTCACGACCTCGAAAACGCAAAGTAATCTTTGTCTTATCGCCATCATCAAGAAACTTAATAAGATTTTTTAGCTTGATGTTGTAGTCACCATCATCTGTGCCTGGTCGAAACTTTACCTCTTTGATCAGAATAACTTTTTGTTTTTGCTTTGCCTCATGGGCTTTCTTCTGCTCCTGATATTTGAACTTGCCATAGTCCATTAGGCGGCAGACAGGAGGCTGAGCAGTAGGTGCGATCTCCACCAAATCCACATTTGCCTCCTCAGCCATACGAAAAGCCTCAGTCAAAGTAACGATACCAATGGGTTCGTTTTCAACTCCACTTAAACGCACTTCAAGTGCGGTAATTTCGCCATTTATGCGATGCGACTTATCAGTAGCTATTGCAGTTTCCTTTAAATATCAATTAATCCAGCCTTCAAGTACGCTGCAAAGTGATAACTCAGGCTTTGGAACCGATCGCATTATTCAACCGATTTACCAACTCACTGATGGACATTACACCTTGATCGAGGTTGCCACGCGCACGCACAGCCACCGTATTGCCTTCACGCTCTTTGTCACCCACCACAACTATATACGGCACTTTCTGAACGGAATGCTCGCGTATTTTATAGGTAATCTTCTCATTACGCAAATCAGTGCGCACTCTAAACCCTTGTTTTTTCAGCTCTTGTGCGACACTTTGTGCATATTCTGCTTGTGCCTCAGAAATATTAAGTACAACCAGCTGCTCAGGAGCCAACCACAATGGCAAGGCACCAGCATGGTTTTCTAGCAACATACCTATGAAGCGTTCTAGAGAGCCCAGGATAGCCCGATGCAACATCACAGGTATTTTACGGGTATTGTCCTCTGCCACATACTCAGCCCCTAAGCGAACTGGCATGGAAAAATCGACTTGCATCGTCCCACATTGCCAAGCCCTACCGATTGCGTCTTTCAATGTGTATTCTATTTTCGGGCCGTAAAAAGCACCCTCCCCAGGAGATATTTCATAATGACATCCTGATCGATCAAGAGATTCAATCAACGCACGCTCAGACTTATCCCACAACTCATCAGAACCAACACGTTTTTCGGGTCTTGTCGCAACTTTATAAATTATTTCACCAAATCCGAAGTCGGCGTATACCTTTTGCAAAAGAGCAGTATAAGCAACACACTCGTCCAAAATCTGGTCTTCTGTACAAAAAATATGGCCATCGTCCTGTGTGAATCCACGTACCCGCATCATGCCGTGCAATGAACCAGAAGGTTCATTGCGATGGCATTGACCAAATTCACCATAACGCAAAGGTAATTCACGATAAGAGCGCAAATTCGATCGAAATATTTGCACATGCCCAGGACAATTCATTGGCTTTAACGCATATGACCGATTTTCCGACTCAGTGGTGAACATATTTTCTTTATAGTTCTCCCAGTGCCCGGATTTTTCCCACAAACTACGATCGAGGATTTGTGGCGCCTTAACCTCCTGATAGCCATTATCCTGATACACCTTACGCATATACTGCTCAACCTGCTGCCACACAGTCCAACCTTTCGGATGCCAAAAGATCAGTCCAGGCGCCTCTTCTTGGAAATGAAATAAGTCAAGCGCACGCCCCAATTTACGATGATCGCGTTTTTCAGCCTCTTCAAGCATATGCAAGTAGGCTTCCTGCTCGTCTTTTTTAACCCAAGCAGTCCCGTAAATACGCTGTAGCATCTCATTTTTGGAATCTCCGCGCCAGTACGCCCCAGCAAGTTTCATTAACTTGAAAACCTTCAATTTGCCGGTAGACGGCACATGCGGGCCGCGACACAAATCCGTAAAGTTGCCCTCTGTGTATAACGACACATCTTGATCTTGTGGGATTGATTCGATAATTTCAGCTTTGTATGACTCCCCTATCGACTTAAAGTAAGCAACCGCTTCATCGCGAGGCAAAACCTTACGTGTAACCGGCTCATCCTTTTTGGCCAATTCGACCATTTTCTTTTCAATTACCGATAAATCTTCAGGGGTAAAAGGGCGTTTATATGAAAAATCGTAGTAAAAACCATTTTCAATTACTGGGCCAATTGTCACTTGAGCATCAGGGAATAGTTCCTTGACTGCATGCGCCAACAAATGAGCTGTCGAATGCCGAATAACCTCAAGCGCATCAACATCCCTGTCGGTAACAATTGCTAAACAAGCATCGTTTTTAATAAGATATGATGTATCTACGAGATGCCCATCGATCTTGCCAGCCAATGCAGATTTTGCAAGCCCGGAGCCGATGCTTAGGGCAACTTGAGCAACTGTTAACGGAGCATCAAATTGGCGCTGCGAACCATCGGGAAGCCGAATTGAAATCATTTTGTTCTCCAAATCACCACGAAATTGATACCAACGCTAGATTGTTACATTTATTGAGCAAGAAAATATGGGCGTAAAAAAGCGCGGCTAATCCGCGCTTTTCACTTCATACCGAGAAAAATCTTAATGTACCGCTTACAAACATTACTAATTGTTTGCAACAATTTAGTAACAAAAATTTTATTTCCCGTAGAACGGTACCAATACTCGTTGGTAGGCACGATTGGACTCGAACCAACGACCCCTACCATGTCAAGGTAGTGCTCTAACCAGCTGAGCTACGCGCCTAAAGAAACAATTATAACAGAGGAATTATTTCATTTGCCAGATCTTTCTTCAAACCAGCAGTTCTCATTTCAAAAAATTGCTATCCCGGCTTGAGCGATGTGGTGCCGAGCGCCTCGAGCTGAATCGTATGAGATGCGACCAATCATCGAAAGGCAAATAATACTGAAGCAAAGCACGCAAATGCTCGAAGAAAGCGCGGCGCTACGCGCGATAAATCGTATATAGCGCGATATGCCTTGTCAACCCAATCGGGCACGCTATGCATGAGGTAGGCTAGCAATATCAGCGTCGTGAGCAGGTTGCTCCAGATGTTACTTTGCATGACCAAAGTTATGCTAGAAATGATAGCTCTTGCAGGGCAAACGCATCAAATGACCAACGGACATAAGCCAAGAACATTCGCGAGGTATTGATCATGGAGCGCAGCGTAGAGCCGTTTTTTCGGAATACTGCGCTTCATAGATGTCTCTTGTCGCAAGAGGTTCATGGTGATTTTTCTGATGATGTTGAAGTTTTCAGCGGCATGGCTGACGCGAATTCGACTGTCGTCTTCTTTAAACGAAACATCCAGGCACCAATGCAATTCGTTTTAGATGCCCCAATGGGCCCGAATAGCATTGCCGATCTGCTTTGAGTCCGGTTCGAGGGAGCTGATATAGAACCGTCGCTCGCTGGTGCGTTTGTCACCGATCTCGCGGATAGATTCCACCATGATCATGCTCTTTAATCCCTGCCAGGCACCGACCTGTTCCAGATGCGCTGACGAGAGCGCGATAACCCGGCGCGATTCAATGCGTCCGTGATTTTTTTCGCAGGTGCCATCCGACTTTGCGTCTATCGCCTGGTACTTGTACTGCTCGGCGATTTCAAAGAACTCGGCCACCTGCTCATGCAACTTGCCATGATTGCCTTTCAGGGCCAGGACGTAGTCCGCGCCGCGCTCAGTGATCGCCTTGGCAATATCCGTTTGGCACCCCACCGAGTTGATCGTCACGATGCTGCCTCTCAAGGCTAGCATGGCAAGCAACTCTGGAATCGCCGTAATTTCATTGGATTTCTCCGCAGTCTTGAGCTGTCCCAAGGTGATGCCCTGATCACTGGCAAATGCACTGACCATATGAATCGCCTTCTTGCCCAGACGATGATGGTGGGACACCCGCATGGTCTTGCCGTCAATGGCGACCACCTGCCCGACAAGCGAGCCGCAGATGGTCGATACCCACCGGGTAAAACATGCCTGAAATGTTGTACTGTTCATGGCGGCAAAGAGTCGGCCAATCGTATCGTGGGAGGGGATACCATTTTTCAACGGAATATATTGCCGCAACCATTCAAGCTTGGCTTCCCCCCACATTTCAACCGACTCCCAGTCATCTGCGCCGCCTACCACCGCACACACGGTCAACACTAAAATATCCAGTAAATGGTGGTCCGTTCTACCAACAACCCTTGGATCAGGCATGTCGGCAACCTGCTGTGGTCTAATTTACCTGGACACCTCGATAGGTGGAAAATCCACCTATCGAGGAGTATTACATGACAAGGCAACGCAAAAAATTCGACACCAGCCTCAAGCTGGAAGTCGTGCGCATGATCAAAGAACAGGGCCTGAGCGTTCAGCATGTCAGCCAAAGCATGAACATCGGCCAGACCGCGATTCGACGCTGGCTGACGCAATACGATGCAGAGCAAAGCGGACAACGGGGGATCGGCAACCCGCTCACAGTCGAGCAGCAGCGCATCCGGCATCTTGAACTCGAAAACCGGCAATTGCGCGTGGATGTCGATATCTTAAAAAAAGCCTAGGCCTTCTTTGCCCGAGAGCTGAAATGCGTTACCAACTCGTCGGCCAGTTGCAAAAGAAGGCCATCCCTGTTGCGCAGAGTTGCCGTGTCCTGGGCATCAGCCGTTCAGGCTATTATGAGGCGAGGCGGCGTTTTGCCAAACCGATTTTGTGCAAAGCGAGCGTCCACTTGAAGGCTGCTGTTACGGCCAGCCAAAAGCTATGGCAGCCGTCGCCTGGCCACAGCAATGGCCGCACAAGGCATTCCTATTGGCCGCTACAAGACACGTCGTCTGATGCGTCAGGCAAGTTTGAAGCCCGTGTGGAAGCGTAAATTTATCCATACCAATGACAGCAAGCACGACCTGCCCATTGCCGCCAATATCCTGAATCGGCAATTTAATCCCGCAGCACCGAACGTGGCGTACGTGACCGATATCACCTACATCCGGACCGGTTCAGGTTGGCTTTATCTGGCAACCGTGCTGGACTTATTTTCCCGCAAGGTAGTCGGCTGGGCCATGGCACCGAGTATGCCCGCTGAACTGGTCTGTGACGCCCTGCGCATGGCCATTCAACAACGGCAGCCGCCCACGGGTCTGATCGTCCATTCGGACCGTGGCAGTCAATATGCCAGCGACCTGTATCAGGCTCTGCCGAACAAGCATGGCTTCGTCTGTAGCATGAGCCGAAAAGGAGATTGCTGGGACAATGCAGTCGCTGAACGCTTTTTCCTGAATCTCAAAATGGAGCGGGTCTGGCAGCGTGAATATGCCAACCAGACCGAAGCAAAAAACGACATCGCAGCGTACATTGTCGGGTTTTACAACTGCGAGCGTTTGCACTCCGTATTGGGCAATCTGCCGCCCTCCGTCTTCGAACGGAACATGGCAGCAAAAAAACCTATTGTTGTGTCCGAAATTAGTTGGCCACTACACTCATGGTTGGGGGTACGTTGTTTGGCGTGGTAGTGGGACATCTCAAGAAAAATTGGTCGCCCAAATAAATTGCAGGCACACTCAAACGCCCGCATCCAAACAAACTTACCCAACGTTTTAACTACGAAACGATTTACCACACGGCTCTACGCCATGCCGCGTGGCGAACTGCGCGATGAATTGATTACCTGCTTGCGTTGGAGTCGAGATAAACGTTCTTCCAAAACCCTGCCCCGGATGGGCGTGGGCACATAACGGAGATGTCGAGCATTCATCTGAGTCCACCAGAAGTCGCGGATCGTTTGATACTTGGACGCTGAGAAACGGGTATTACCAAAGGATGACTTCAGTCGGCACGACTGGTTGAGCGTACTACGCTGATGGGTGGCGTTGGACAGGATGCCTCATGGCACGGCACAATCAGCGTTAGACGGTGAGGCACTCAGTGCAATTCCCGCTGAGCTACGCAAAACTTTCACTTACGACCAAGGGGTGAGATGAGTAAGCACACGCAACTGACTGAACGAACCAGCATGGCTGTTTATTTCTGCGACCCACACAGCCCATGGCAACGCGGATTGAACGAGAACACCAGCGGACTGCTGTACCAATGTTTTCCTAAGGGGACAAATCTATCAGTCTACACACAGGAGCAGTTGGATGCGATTGCATGGAGTTTGAACACACGTCGAAGAAAATTGCTCGGGTTCCGATCACCGGTAGAGATATACAACGAGCTACTGCTCAATATCAGACTTGCTAAAACCGCTACCAAACATTAACTGCTGCGGTTGGTTCTTGACTCCACCTGTTTTTAATTTGCATTTCCGCAGTTTAACGGAAAGGTTTTGTTACACTTTGTAGCGGAATCTGCTTAATCGACATTTCGCCCTTCTATGCGGACTTATCTCCGCTCGCTTTGAGTAATGTTAGCGTTTTGCCTTCGCCCCCCTAGATTCATAGTCGCCCGCGACACAGTGTGTCGTTAAGATAACTTTCCCACTTGTCGAGCGAGCTAAAATTTTTTACCTAAAGTAAGTGCACCCAGCTGAGCATAAAGCAAAAAAAAGCAATCACTTAACAGTGATTGCTTTTAGTATTTTGGTTGCGGGGGCAGGATTTGAACCTACGACCTTCGGGTTATGAGCCCGACGAGCTGCCAGACTGCTCCACCCCGCGTCTGATGTAAGAACTATACATCAAATTCCGTAACAAAGCAACTGGGATTGCAAAGCAAGCGCACAATGCTAAACTCAAATGCAGAATTAGATTTGTTGATAAATAATTTTGTTCGATTAAAAACGCAAGAATTGCATATAACGCATTCTTAGGAAAACCAATTAAATAAACTACAACACTTCCCTATGAAATTTTGCTCCGTCTGCGCTCATCCGGTTGCGTTAATCATTCCTCCTGACGATAACCGGCCACGTTTTGTATGTACACAATGCGGCATGATTCACTATCAAAATCCCAAGATGGTGGTTGGTTCGATTCCCGCATGGGAAGAAGAGGGCGAAACACGCGTGCTGCTATGTAGACGCGCTATTGAGCCTCGATATGGATTTTGGACTTTGCCTGCCGGCTTTATGGAGAATGATGAAACGACTGCCGCTGCCGCTTTACGTGAGACGCACGAAGAGGCTGGTGCGAGCATCGTGCTGCACGGATTATTCTCTTTGTTAAACGTACCACATGTGCATCAGGTGCACATGTTCTATCGTGCAACACTGCTTGATCTAAATTATCTCGCCGGGCCAGAAAGCTTGGAAATCGATATTTTTCCCGAATCTAAAATACCGTGGAACGAAATAGCTTTCCCCACTGTTGCACATACATTGAAATTTTTTTTTGAAGATAACAAGAAAATAAAGCAGGGAGGCGAATATGGATTTCATCCTTTCGACATCATCAAACCAATGAATACAATGGATTCAGAAATCCAGACCAAAGTTGGTTCGTAAGTAGAATATGTGGATGATTTAAGCAAGTTATCTGTGCGATAGGGTGATGGTGTAGAAATTGGGTGAGGGTGATTCGCCTTGATGCCGACTGATCCATTGCGGCGCGCGTTCCTAGCCCCCTTTGTCGCCCCGCAAACTCGCAACATGTGAGTAACGTCGGTGCTCGTCAAAAATCGATAGCAACTAGGTTCCCAGGACAGCACGGACTTTGGGCGCTGGAACTGCTGTAATGCAAAGGACATTGTTGCACCAGTGTTCAAACTGCAGTGGTCTAATTTGCCCGGACACCTCAATAGGTGGAAAATCCACCCCCTGAGGAGAATTACATGGCAAAGCAGCGCAAGAAATTCGATACCAGCCTGAAGCTGGAAGTCGTGCGCATGATCAAAGAACAAGGGTTGAGCGTCCAGAACGTCAGCGAAAGTATGGACATCGGTCCGACAGCAATTCGGCGCTGGGTAACACAGTATGGCGCAGAACAGAACGGCCAGCCCGGGATTGGCAAGCCACTCACCGTCGAGCAGCAACGCATCCGACAATTGGAGATCGAAAATCGCCAGCTTCGCCAAGATGTAGTTATCCTAAAAAAGCATCGGCTTTCTTTGCCCGCGAACTGAAATGGGCTATCAACTCGTTCGTCGACTGCAACAGGAGGCCATCCCCGTCCAACACAGTTGCCGCGTGCGTCAGCCGTTCCGGCTATTACGAGGCACAGCATCGTTCTGCCAAACCGGTTTTATGCAAAACCAGCGTCCACCTGAAAGCCGCATTCATGGCCAGCCATCAAAGCTATGGAAACCGTCGGTTGGTCATAGCGATGGCAAACCAGGGAATCTAGATTGGGCGTTACAAGGTACGCAGCCTGATGCACAAGGCTGCCTTAAAGCCCGTCTGAAAGCGCAAATTCGTTCACACCACCGACAGCAAGCACGACTTGCCAATTGCCGCCAATGTGCTCGACCGGAAGTTCAATCCGGTCGCGCCGAACATGGCATACGTGGCCGACATCACGTACATCCGTACTGGCGCCGGATGGCTGTACCTCGCAATCGTGCTTGACCTGTTCGCATGCAAAGTGGTCGGCTGGGCCATGGCTCCGAGTATGCCGGCAGAATTAGTCTGTGCTGCCTTGAACATTGACATTCAACAGCGACAACTGGCACCGGGCCTGATCGTCCACTCTGACCGCGGCAGTCAATATGCCAGTAAGCTATATTAGGATCTGCTGGACGAACATGGCTTTGTTTGCAGCATGAGCCCCAAAGGTAATTGCTGGGACAATGCGGTCGCAGAACGCTTCTTCCTGAACCTCAAGATGAAGCGCATTTGGCAACGTCAATATGCCAATCACGCGGAGGCCAAGGCTGACATCACGGACTATATCGTCGGCTTTTACAACTGCAAGCGATTGAATTCAGTATTGTGTAATACTGCCGCCCGCCGCCTATGACCGGAAAATGGCAGAAAAAGAACCTATTGGTGTGTCCGAAATTACTTGAACACTGCATATCGTCACTACATTGTCCGTCACTTGTTTGATCGCGACGACCTTTTTGGCTTACCGATTTGGTGATCTCATCAATCCGCTGAAAACCAGCATGATCGCCGATCATGCAGGAAATTAAATATATTGAACTGAGGAAAGTAAAAATATTTACGGATAAATTCTAATTCTCATCGAAATTCTCAGGCAAAAAATTTAAATATGAATGATTTCCAATTAATTCTTGCAAAAAAATACCAACCACGATTTGTGCGCACTGATTTCTGGCCGGTTTTGGTTCTTGCGGGCGTATTGCCTATTTTCTGAAAGCGGATGCGGAGTCATGCTGCGGGGGTTTAGTGCGGTAGTTGAGCAAGCGGCGTTGAATACTGAAGGGTATTTACGCGTGGGTGCGCATAAAAAAACCCCCATACGATGAGTACGGGGGTTTTAGGAATAACAGCCTGACGATGACCTACTTTCACACGTGTTGACGCACTATCATCGGCGCGAAGTCGTTTCACGGTCCTGTTCGGGATGGGAAGGGGTGGTACCGACTTGCTATGGTCATCAGGCATAACTTGTAACATCGTTTGCTACTGCGTATATCGTATTTCTACGAGTGTGCATGTCAGCAAGCGACGCAATCTGGAAGAAGTAAAGGTATATTATTTTTTGGGTTGTGACTACCAAAGTTGGCAAACACAAGTGTTACACATTGATTTCTATAACCTGCCAAGGTTATAGGGACAAGCCTTACGGGCAATTAGTACTGGTTAGCTTAACGCATTACTGCGCTTCCACACCCAGCCTATCAACGTCCTGGTCTCGAACGACCCTTCAAGGAGCTCAGGGCTCCAGGGAAATCTCATCTTAAGGCAAGTTTCCCGCTTAGATGCTTTCAGCGGTTATCTCTTCCGAACTTAGCTACCCGGCAATGCCACTGGCGTGACAACCGGTACACCAGAGGTTCGTCCACTCCGGTCCTCTCGTACTAGGAGCAGCCCCCTTCAAATTTCCAACGCCCACGGCAGATAGGGACCAAACTGTCTCACGACGTTTTAAACCCAGCTCACGTACCACTTTAAATGGCGAACAGCCATACCCTTGGGACCGGCTACAGCCCCAGGATGTGATGAGCCGACATCGAGGTGCCAAACTCCCCCGTCGATATGAACTCTTGGGAGGAATCAGCCTGTTATCCCCAGAGTACCTTTTATCCGTTGAGCGATGGCCCTTCCATACAGAACCACCGGATCACTATGTCCTACTTTCGTACCTGCTCGACTTGTCAGTCTCGCAGTTAAGCACGCTTATGCCATTGCACTAACAGCACGATGTCCGACCGTACCTAGCGTACCTTCGAACTCCTCCGTTACACTTTGGGAGGAGACCGCCCCAGTCAAACTGCCTACCATGCACTGTCCCCGATCCGGATAACGGACCAAGGTTAGAATCTCAAACAAACCAGGGTGGTATTTCAAGGTTGGCTCCACGCAAACTAGCGTTCACGCTTCAAAGCCTCCCACCTATCCTACACAGATTGGTTCAAAATTCAATGCAAAGCTACAGTAAAGGTTCATGGGGTCTTTCCGTCTAGCCGCGGGTAGATTGCATCATCACAACCACTTCAACTTCGCTGAGTCTCGGGAGGAGACAGTGTGGCCATCGTTACTCCATTCGTGCAGGTCGGAACTTACCCGACAAGGAATTTCGCTACCTTAGGACCGTTATAGTTACGGCCGCCGTTTACTGGGACTTCAATCAAGAGCTTGCACCCCATCATTTAATCTTCCAGCACCGGGCAGGAGTCACACCATATACGTCCACTTTCGTGTTTGCATAGTGCTGTGTTTTTATTAAACAGTCGCAGCCACCAGTTTATTGCAACCCTTTCATCCTTCCCCCGCAGGGGGGTCAAACTACCAGGGCGTACCTTATCCCGAAGTTACGGTACCAATTTGCCGAGTTCCTTCTCCCGAGTTCTCTCAAGCGCCTTAGAATACTCATCTCGCCCACCTGTGTCGGTTTGCGGTACGGTCTCGTATGACTGAAGCTTAGAGGCTTTTCTTGGAACCACTTCCAATTGCTTCGCGAACAAGTCCGCTCGTCTCAACCCCTTGAATTACGCTGCCGGATTTGCCTAACAGCCTTCTACAAGTCAAGAACCGGCACTTCCAACCGCCGGACAACCTTCTGTGATCCGTCCCCCCATCGCATCATACGACGGTGCAGGAATATTAACCTGCTTCCCATCAGCTACGCATCTCTGCCTCGCCTTAGGGGCCGACTCACCCTGCTCCGATGAACGTTGAACAGGAAACCTTGGGCTTACGGCGTGGAGGCTTTTCACCCCCATTATCGCTACTCATGTCAGCATTCGCACTTCTGATACCTCCAGCATCCTTTACAAGACACCTTCGCAGGCTTACAGAACGCTCTCCTACCATATCCTTACGGATATCCGCAGCTTCGGTGACTGGCTTAGCCCCGTTACATCTTCCGCGCAGGACGACTCGATCAGTGAGCTATTACGCTTTCTTTAAAGGATGGCTGCTTCTAAGCCAACCTCCTGACTGTTTTAGCCTTCCCACTTCGTTTTCCAC
This sequence comes from Gelidimonas diazotrophica, assembly GCF_055694025.1. Taxonomy (NCBI): domain Bacteria; kingdom Pseudomonadati; phylum Pseudomonadota; class Betaproteobacteria; order Burkholderiales; family Oxalobacteraceae; genus Gelidimonas; species Gelidimonas diazotrophica. Next base: position 620,888 of record NZ_CM146349.1, on the reverse strand, counting down.
TTAGCCAATCTTGGGGACCTTAGCTGGCGGTCTGGGTTGTTTCCCTCTTGACGCCGGACGTTAGCACCCGACGTCTGTCTCCCACGCTCGCACTCATCGGTATTCGGAGTTTGCAATGGTTTGGTAAGTCGCGATGACCCCCTAGCCATAACAGTGCTCTACCCCCGATGGTGATACGTGAGGCACTACCTAAATAGTTTTCGGAGAGAACCAGCTATTTCCAAGTTTGTTTAGCCTTTCACCCCTACCCACAGCTCATCCCCTAATTTTTCAACATTAGTGGGTTCGGACCTCCAGTGCGTGTTACCGCACCTTCATCCTGGCCATGAGTAGATCACTTGGTTTCGGGTCTACACCCAGCGACTAAATCGCCCTATTCGGACTCGATTTCTCTACGGCTTCCCTATGCGGTTAACCTTGCCACTGAATGTAAGTCGCTGACCCATTATACAAAAGGTACGCAGTCACGGAACAAGTCCGCTCCTACTGTTTGTATGCACACGGTTTCAGGATCTATTTCACTCCCCTTCCGGGGTTCTTTTCGCCTTTCCCTCACGGTACTGGTTCACTATCGGTCGATATCGAGTATTTAGCCTTGGAGGATGGTCCCCCCATGTTCAGACAGGATTTCTCGTGTCCCGCCCTACTTGTCGCAAGCTTAGTACCACAATAAACATTTCGTGTACGGGGCTATCACCCTCTATGGCAGCCTTTTCCAAAGCTTTCCACTATGTCTACTGCTATTGCTTGCAGGCTCTTCCCATTTCGCTCGCCGCTACTTTGGGAATCTCGGTTGATTTCTTTTCCTGTAGCTACTTAGATGTTTCAGTTCGCCACGTTCGCTTTGCACACCTATGTATTCAGTGTGCAATGACCTTTCGGCCGGGTTTCCCCATTCGGAAATCTGCGGATCAAAGCGTGTTTGCTCGCTCCCCGCAGCTTATCGCAAGCTACTACGTCCTTCATCGCCTGATATCGCCAAGGCATCCACCATGTGCACTTATTCACTTGTCCCTATAACGTTGGCTTCTAACCCGATAGTGCTGTTCATGCACGGATTAAAAACCGGTTATAGGATATTTCTATGAGTATTACTTTAGCGTTTGCCGTATTGCAAGGAATTTGTATTTAAAACATCTTAACAAACTCACTTTTAATACTTTTTTGATTTGATACAATCACAACCCATCAAGTCATACAGGTCTATCCATGTGCACGTCTGGCATTGCTGCCGCGATATTGCTATCAACGTGCGCATCGATTTATCCATACTCCTTGATAAATCTTTACTTCTTCCAAATTTTTAAAGAACGAAACAGCTAATGGCTTAAGAAACCAAACCTGAATTTTTCATGCACTTCTTACTTTCGCATGGGTGACTCAGGTTTGTATTCTTGATCAATTACGTGGTGGAGGTTGACGGGATCGAACCGACGACCCCCTGCTTGCAAAGCAGGTGCTCTCCCAGCTGAGCTAAACCCCCCAGATATGCGCACTTACAATCAACACATAATCTTTGTCGTATGGTAGGTCTGGTTGGACTCGAACCAACGACCCCTGCGTTATCAACACAGTGCTCTAACCAGCTGAGCTACAGACCCGCTTGGATCAGTGCTTGGTCAGCTCTGCGCTGTTGCCTGTGCGGCCTTTCTTGCACAACGCACACGCCGGCAGTCCAATTACTGTTCATTGCTGCTCTTCTTTTTCATAACAGTCGATAAGTGTGAACACTTGACTTGGGCACATACTCTAGAAAGGAGGTGATCCAGCCGCACCTTCCGATACGGCTACCTTGTTACGACTTCACCCCAGTCACGAATCCCACCGTGGTAAGCGCCCTCCTTGCGGTTAAGCTACCTACTTCTGGTGAAACCCGCTCCCATGGTGTGACGGGCGGTGTGTACAAGACCCGGGAACGTATTCACCGCGACATGCTGATCCGCGATTACTAGCGATTCCAACTTCATGTAGTCGAGTTGCAGACTACAATCCGGACTACGATACACTTTCTGGGATTAGCTCCCCCTCGCGGGTTGGCGGCCCTCTGTATGTACCATTGTATGACGTGTGAAGCCCTACCCATAAGGGCCATGAGGACTTGACGTCATCCCCACCTTCCTCCGGCTTGTCACCGGCAGTCTCATTAGAGTGCCCTTTCGTAGCAACTAATGACAAGGGTTGCGCTCGTTGCGGGACTTAACCCAACATCTCACGACACGAGCTGACGACAGCCATGCAGCACCTGTGTTACGGCTCTCTTTCGAGCACCCTCTGATCTCTCAAAGGTTCCGTACATGTCAAGGGTAGGTAAGGTTTTTCGCGTTGCATCGAATTAATCCACATCATCCACCGCTTGTGCGGGTCCCCGTCAATTCCTTTGAGTTTTAATCTTGCGACCGTACTCCCCAGGCGGTCTACTTCACGCGTTAGCTGCGTTACTAAGTCAATTAAGACCCAACAACTAGTAGACATCGTTTAGGGCGTGGACTACCAGGGTATCTAATCCTGTTTGCTCCCCACGCTTTCGTGCATGAGCGTCAGTGTTATCCCAGGGGGCTGCCTTCGCCATCGGTATTCCTCCACATATCTACGCATTTCACTGCTACACGTGGAATTCTACCCCCCTCTGACACACTCTAGCCATGCAGTCACAAATGCAGTTCCCAGGTTGAGCCCGGGCATTTCACATCTGTCTTACATAACCGCCTGCGCACGCTTTACGCCCAGTAATTCCGATTAACGCTTGCACCCTACGTATTACCGCGGCTGCTGGCACGTAGTTAGCCGGTGCTTATTCTTCAGGTACCGTCATTAGTAACCCTTATTAGGAGCCACCGTTTCTTCCCTGACAAAAGAGCTTTACAACCCGAAGGCCTTCTTCACTCACGCGGCATTGCTGGATCAGGGTTGCCCCCATTGTCCAAAATTCCCCACTGCTGCCTCCCGTAGGAGTCTGGACCGTGTCTCAGTTCCAGTGTGGCTGGTCGTCCTCTCAGACCAGCTACTGATCGTGGCCTTGGTAGGCTTTTACCCTACCAACTAGCTAATCAGATATCGGCCGCTCCACGAGCACAAGGTCCTTGCGAATCCCCTGCTTTCCTCCGTAGATCGTATGCGGTATTAGCGCAACTTTCGCTGCGTTATCCCCCACTCGAGGGTACGTTCCGATATATTACTCACCCGTTCGCCACTCGCCACCAGAGCAAGCTCCGTGCTGCCGTTCGACTTGCATGTGTAAGGCATGCCGCCAGCGTTCAATCTGAGCCAGGATCAAACTCTTCAGTTTAATCTCTGTTTTATGTCATTGCTGACATGGTCCGTTTTACCAGACCGGTCGCTCACTCAAAATACTGACAGGCTCTTCCTGAAGTTGCCTCCAAAAAAATCCTATTCTTCTTCTGTGCGAGCATTTGATATTTTAAGTTCACCCCAAACGCTTGCGCGTCTGACGTGGCGCCTTCATCAAGTGCCCACACTTATCGACTGTTAGTTGTTAAAGATCTTTCTTTTCTCCGTCAGCTCTGGTATCTTCACCCGGGCCAACCAGACTGCAAAGCGTTTTGTTTGCAGCACTGAAGAGGGCAGATTATGCAGCGTTTTTCTTACTCAGTCAACATTTCTTTTCCGTCCCGCACCGCGCAAACTCCAACTCCCTGCACTCCGCGTTTCGTCCAATTCCGTCAACTTCCGCTGCCACTTCTCTTCCTGCCTTTACCCCGCCTCGCAGCGGGAGCCGAACTATAGCAAACGTTGCGGAACTTTGGCAAGCGCTTTTCTGTAAAATTACATACGCCACCGCTTATGTGTCTTTGAAGCTAGACATATACAGGCTCTGGCTCCAGTTGCACACCGAAACGATCAAAAACATTCGCCTGTATTGTATTGGCTAGATGGACAATGTCGGCACCTGTTGCGCCACCCAGATTAACCAATACCAGCGCTTGTTTTTCATAGACGCCAACAGTTCCTTGAGTTTGACCTTTCCATCCGCATTGATCAATCAGCCAGCCCGCAGCAAGTTTATATTCGGATTCTGACTGCTTATAACTTACAAGTCCGGGAAAAATACTTTGCAATGCATCGCTTTGTTTAGCATCAACTATAGGGTTTTTGAAAAAACTTCCTACATTTCCGATTTTTGATGGGTCCGGTAGTTTGTCGGTGCGAATCGAGATGACCGCTTCGCTTATATCGCGAGCGGATGGATCGCACACTCCATTTTCCGCAAGTTTGCGCGTTACGTCAGCATAGTGAACATTCGCTTGCCATTTCTTAGGTAATGCAAAAATAACTTCCAATACGATTACACGACCCTGCAGACCATGTTTGAATATGCTATCCCTGTAGCCAAACAGGCAATCGGAGTTGCGCAGTGTAATTACTTCACCCGTTTGAAAGTCGTACGCGCGCAAAGAGTAAATGTAATCTTTGGCTTCCACGCCATAGGCGCCAATATTTTGAATAGGAGCGGCGCCGACGCTGCCGGGGATCAAGGAAAGATTTTCCAACCCGCCCAACTTGCGATCCAGAGTCCACAGTACAAATTCATGCCAAGTCTCGCCGGCGGCGGCGCACACAAAGGTAAAGTCGTCATTTTCGGCAACAATATCGATACCTTTCATACCCATATGCATTACCAGACCGGCAAAATCCTGCGTCAAGACAATATTGCTGCCACCACCCAATATTAATCTCGGCAATGCTGACAATGTATTGTCGCGGCGAATAAGCGCCAATGTCTCTGGCGATGTCACTTCGGCATAAGCGTAAGCTTGGGCATTCACGCCAAAAGTATTGTGATTTAGCAAGGAAAAATCGTATTGAATAGAAGTGCGGAGTGTCATAGCGAGCCGTTTATAGGTGGAAGCGAATGTGGCAACTTGTTTTTTTGTCCGCTAAAATGCGCTACTAACTTGCAGCAGAATGCTGGATCAAGGCCGCCATTCAATTTTGTCTGGTATTAAATTAAAGGAAGAATCATGCCATCGTTTGATGTTGTATCTGAAGCCAATATGGATGAAGTAAAAAATGCCATCGTTCAGACAAATAAAGTGGTGACCAATCGCTTTGATCTGAAGGGTACCAGCGCCAAGGTTGAACTCAAGGAAAAAGAACGCGAAGTGACGGTTTTCGGCGATTCTGAATTTCACTTGGAACAAATTATGCTCGAAGTCAACCAAACCATGGGCAAGCGCGGGGTGGACATACGTTTTCTGGATCAGGGTAAGGTAGAGAAAATCGGTGGCGATAAAGTAAAGCAGATCATCAAGATCAAAAATGGTATCGAATCCGATGCCGCCAAGAAAATCGTGCGCCTGATTAAGGATGGCAAAATGAAAGTGCAAGCCAGCATTCAGGGCGATGCGGTGCGCATTACCGGCGCCAAACGAGACGATTTGCAGGCAGCCATGGCAATGCTGCGCAAGGATGTCCCTGACTTGCCTTTGGAGTTCAATAACTTCCGCGACTAAAGAAAATCGGGCCATGCTCCGTTTGGCGTGCCGCATCGACCTGCCAAAACTATCGACTTGCCGGAATCCAAACTTGCCATGCGCCTAAAAATTTTCTTGTTGCCATTCGTTTTTATGGGCAGCACTTCTTATGCTGCTGATATCGCTGTAGTCGGGTTATTCCCGGGCAAGGCCGTACTGGTGATCGATGGCGCGCCACCGAAAACTTTTTCAGTCGGCAGTATGGTGACGACGGATGTCAAGCTGCTGGCAGCCGATCAATCCAGCGCGACCGTAACCATCAACAACAAAAAGCAAACGATTGGCATTGGTCAGCATGTCAACCGCTTCGCGCCTACAGGCCCGACCAGCGTTGTCTTGCAGGCTAATGGCCAAGGGCATTTCATCGCGCAAGGGCAAATCAACAGCGGCACGATCCAGATGCTGGTCGACACCGGGGCGACGATGATTGCCTTCTCCGAAGCGGATGCACAGCGATTGAAGATCGATTACAAATCCGGTCAGCGGGGCAGAGTCAGCACCGCCAACGGCAGCATTCCGGTCTATCGGATCAAGCTCGATACGGTCAAGGTAGGCAGCATCGAACTGAATCAGGTCGATGCGGTGGTGCAGCAGGCCGGCCTGCCGTTTGCGCTGCTCGGAATGTCTTTTCTGAACCGGATGGAAATGCGCCGCGATGGCGATCGGATGACGCTGACCAAAAGATTTTGATGTCTGCGACATGAAACTGGCTCAATGCGCCAGCTTCAAGGTGATGACTCCGGAGACGATGAGCAGCGCGCCCAGATACCGTCCGAGACTGGCGCTGTCGCCAAAAAAACAAACTCCCACCAGGAACGTTCCGGCAGCACCGATCCCGGTCCAGACTGCGTAAGCGGTGCCCATTGGGATTTCTTTTTGTGCTGACCACAATAAATATCCGCTGACAGACATACAAATAATCGCAAGAACGATCCCCATGATTCGTTTTTCCGGTATTTGCGATAACTTGAAACCCAACGGCCAGCCTATTTCAAACAGGCCTGCCAGAATCAGAAACAGCCAACTGCGCATTGAAACTCCCGATAAGTACAAAAACATCAATAACTGACGCCCGCTTATCAAGGCTGTCAGATGAAGCTATGGATGCGCCACGATGAGGCCTTGATTTCATCGTGGCGCATCCATAGAAGTTAGTCGTTTTGTTCGTTCAAACGACGCGTCTTGACCGCCTCCGCCAGACCATTTAACAACTGTACGCTTTGCTCCCAATTGATACAGCCATCGGTTATCGACTGGCCATAAATCAGTTCTTTGCCTGGGGTCATATTCTGACGCCCTGCAACCAAATAGGATTCGACCATGACGCCGACGATGCGCTTGTCACCGGCCGCAATTTGTTGGGCGATGTCGGCACACACCGGAATCTGGTTCTCGGGCTTTTTCGAACTGTTGGCGTGCGACGCATCGATCATCAAACGTTGCGCCAGACCGCTTGCCGCTATGTCCTTGCAGGCAGCATCCACGCTGGCCGCATCATAATTCGGCGCCTTGCCGCCGCGCAGGATGATGTGGCAATCTTCGTTGCCGCCGGTGGCGACGATGGCAGAGTGGCCGCCCTTGGTGACCGACAGGAAGTGATGCGGCTGCGACGACGCCTTGATTGCATCCACCGCGATTTTGACATTGCCGTCGGTACCGTTCTTGAAACCGACTGGGCAAGACAGGCCGGAAGCCAGTTCGCGATGCACCTGGGATTCGGTGGTGCGGGCACCGATTGCGCCCCAGCTGATCAGATCGGCGATGTACTGCGGACTGATGACGTCGAGAAACTCGGTGCCTGCCGGCAAGCCCAATTCATTGATATTCAACAATAATTCGCGCGCAATGCGCAACCCGTCATTAATGCGGAAACTGTTGTCCATGTACGGGTCATTGATCAAACCTTTCCAACCGACGGTGGTGCGCGGCTTTTCAAAATAGACGCGCATGACGATTTCCAGCTCGCCTTTGAGACGCTCGCACTCCTTGGCCAGCAGGCGCGCATATTCCAGCGCCGCCTTGGTGTCGTGAATCGAGCAGGGACCGATGACCACCATTAAGCGGTCATCCTGTCCGTGCAGGATGTTATGCAGCGCGGCGCGGGCATGCGCGACTGTGGTCTCGGCTTTGTCAGAGCAACTGAATTCGCGAATAAGGTGTGACGGTGGGGTTAATTCTTTCATTTCTCGTATGCGTAAGTCGTCGGTACGTGGCATGGTTTTTCCTGGTTATGAATATCGGGTAGACATAAAAAAACCGCCAGCGTTGGCGGTTTTTGTGAAATTCGGTTTGGTTTCGCCTGCATGCTGCTTTTACGTGAACCTTCCGCCTCTCCACCGCCTTGGGCTGGGATAGCTAAAGTAAAAATAAAAATAGGAATGTGCGAAAGTCATGTGCCGGAGTTTTGCATCTGTGTATTGATTCAAATCGAAATTAACTATAACAAGATTATTCAAGATTTGGCAAGCGCTTTTTCAACACACGGCCTCAGCACCGACATGCTCAGGCGGTGCCGCCCACCGTCAACTCCTCGATGCGCAAAGTCGGCTGGCCGACGCCGACCGGCACGCTTTGCCCTTCCTTGCCGCACACCCCGACGCCAGGATCGAGCCGCAAGTCGTTGCCGATCATCGAGACCCGGTTCAGCACATCGGGGCCGTTGCCGATCAGGGTTGCGCCCTTGACCGGATAAGTGATTTTGCCGTTTTCGATCATGTAAGCTTCGCTGGCGGAAAAGACGAATTTGCCGCTGGTGATGTCGACCTGGCCGCCGCCAAAATTGACCGCAAACAAACCGTTCTTGACCGAGGCCAGAATTTCTCCCGGGTCCTTGTCGCCTGCCAGCATGTAAGTATTGGTCATGCGCGGGATGGGCAGATGGGCGAACGATTCGCGCCGCGCGTTGCCGGTAACAGGCATCTTCATCAGCCTGGCGTTCATGGTGTCTTGCAGATAACCCTTCAGGACGCCGTCTTCGATCAGCGTGGTGCACTGGCTGGGATTGCCTTCGTCATCGATATTGAGCGAGCCGCGCCGGTCGGCGATGGTGCCGTCATCGACCACGGTCACACCCTTGGCCGCGACCCGCTGGCCGATGCGGCCGGAGAACGCACTGGAACCCTTGCGGTTGAAATCGCCTTCCAAACCATGGCCGATAGCTTCATGCAGCAGAATGCCGGGCCAACCCGGTGCCAGCACCACCGTCATCGGACCGGCCGGCGCGGGACGCGCATCCAGATTCACCAGCGCCGCCTTGACCGCATCCGTGGCGTATTGGTCCAGCAGTGCATCGTCAAAATAGCCATAGCTGTAACGCCCGCCACCGCCGGCGGAACCCATCTCGCGACGGCCATTCTGCTCGACGATGACGGTCACGGAAACCCGCACCAGCGGACGAATGTCGGCTGCCAGCACACCGTCGCTGCGCACCACCAGCACCACATCGTATTCGCCGGCCAGACCAGCCATTACTTGCACTACCCGCGGGTCTTTGGCGCGGGCCATGCGTTCAACCCGTTCCAACAGTTTGACTTTTTCAGTGGCTTCGAGCGAGGCCAGCGGATCGTTCGGCAAATACAGTGCGCGGCCGCCAACCTGTTGCATCGAGGACGCCACTTTCACTTTGCCGGCGCCGTGCCGGGCGATGGTACGGGTGGCGGCTGCCGCTTCCAGCAATGCGTGTTCGGAAATCTCGTCCGAGTAGGCAAAGGCGGTCTTGTCGCCTGCGACCGCGCGCACGCCGACGCCTTGGTCGATCGAGAAGCTGCCGGTCTTGACGATGCCTTCTTCCAGGCTCCAGCCCTCGCTTTTGGTGAACTGGAAATACAGGTCGGCATAATCGACCTTGTGGGTAAACATTGCGCCCAAGGTCTTGATCAGCTTGGATTCATCCAGGCCAAAAGGCGTGAGCAGAATGTCGCGGGCGACGGCAAGAGTACTGAGATTCGGTTCAAATGGTTTCATGGGCGGTCGCAATCGCGCTTGGCGCGCAGTATGTTGGTTCGTGAGTTAATTCGGAGATGGACGATTGTAGAGCATCTGGCAGCACCGGGCAGGCGTGGTGCGGATCGGCCATTCACCAGCGTCGATGGCCGGTCTGGAATTTATCTACAATAATTAAAAATATGTGGAGTATGCTTAAAAACACCATAGTTACCGCATATATTATATGCGGTAACTAAAAATACAGTTATATGTATATATTTACGTCCAAGTTTACAAGACAGGCTTGACGAGTTTGCGGTGGCGCAGAGCCGGCAGGTTTTCACGTACGCGGGCCAGCAGCTGCGGATCGAATTCGCCCACCACCACGCCCTCCCCTTCGGCCAGCACTGCCTTGATTTCGCCCCACGGATCGATCAACATGCTGTGGCCCCAGGTGCGGCGGCCGTTCGGATGCACGCCGCCCTGCGCTGCGGCCAGCACATAACACTGATTTTCGATGGCACGGGCGCGCAGCAGGATTTCCCAGTGGGCGCGACCGGTGGTGTAGGTAAAAGCAGCCGGCACCACGATCAGCGCGCATTCACCCATCGCCCGATACAGTTCCGGAAAGCGCAAGTCGTAGCACACTGACAATCCGACCCGACCGAAGGGCGCGGCGAAAGTGGCGATTTCAGCGCCCGGCACGATGGTGCGCGACTCGTCATAGGTTTCGTCGCCTTTGGTAAAACCGAACAGATGGATTTTGTCGTAATGGCAAATGCAACTGCCTTGCGGATCGAACACCAGCGTCGTATTCATCACCTTGCCGGACTCGGGCGCTGCCATCGGCAAAGTGCCGCCGATCAGCCAGACGCCGTGCTGGCGCGCCATCTGCGCCATCGCGGCCTGCAGCGGTCCGCTGCCGGCCGCTTCGGCATGCGCCAGCTTGTCGGATTCCTCCATCCCCATGATCGGCCAATATTCGGGCAGCAACACCAGTTGCGCGCCCTGCTGCGCGGCCTCGGCAACCAGGCGGCGCGCGGTGGCGATATTTTCTGCCGGGTGCGGCGTCGAAATCATTTGCAGCGCCGCGATGCGAATTAATGCGTTGTCTGGTGTCATCTGCGTGCCTCTTGCTGATACTTTATTTGTTAGAAACGCCGGAGCCGGTGTCAGCCCTGGCTTTGTTATCGATTTTGGTGACCACCGGCTCTTGCCACGGGCCGCTGATCTGATACTCGTAGGTAAATGCCCGCGCCAACGGTTCGCGCAGGAATAATTGCGCCAGGAAAGTCCCCAGGCCGATGACCGGATTGACCGCCAGCGCGTACACCACCGATGCGGCTCCCGCATTGATTTCCGGAATCACCGCGACATGCAGGTTTTGCGTCTCTTTGGCGATATCGGCGCTGCCGTCGATCAATACCGCCGCACTCACGCTGCGCATCTTGAAGTTATCGGTTCTCGCCACGCCGCGCTGGATAGTGGCGGTGGCGGTCACGCCGTCAAAGGCAAATCCTTCAGAAAAGATATCGCGAAAGTCCAGCGTCAGCCGGCGCGGCAGCGATTGCAGGCTCAACACACCCAGCAATTTTGCCACGCCCGGCTCGACCTTGAGGAATTGGCCGGCAGCCATATCCAGATGAATCTGACCGCTCAGGCTGGGGATGTCCAGCGAAAAAGGCAAACCATCCCAATTGATATTGCCGTCCAGTTTGCCTTTGCCGCCGCGCAAGACATCGTTGAAGCCGAACCGCCGCAGCAGCTTGCCGGCATTCTCCACATCCAGCGCGTAAGTCAGCTCGGTCTTGCTCTGGCCGTCCCTGGTGACCCATTTGCCGGCGGCATTCATGCTGACATCGTCATTGGCAATGGCCAGCCGGTTGATGCGCCATTCGCGCAGGCCCGGCGTTTTCGGATTGTTGGCCACCAGGTTGTTGGCCACCACTTCCAGCCGCCCCAGCTTCTTGTTGAACAGTTCGAAATTCTCGGCCACGATATTCAGGCTCGGGATTTGCGTCGGCGTATTTTTGCCTTCAAGCAGATTGCCGACATCCGAAGCATCCGACTGCGGGATAGTCAGCGTCGCCAGCCGCGCCGTCACCCGGCCCATGGCGCCGGCGGTCGAATCCCAGGTCACGTAACCGGAAGCCTGGCTGGCATCGATATTGGCTTGCCAGGTTTCTTTCTGATGCGAGGCGCCGACCACCACGTTATCGAGCCGTTTGCCCATCACGAACAAGGTTTTGGCGCGCGCCGCCATGGTGTCGGGTTCCAGGTATTGGCTGATATCCTGCGCGCCGCGCGGTTGGGCTGGCGCAGCATCGCCACCGGCCTTGTCAGCGTTACTTGCAGCGGCAATCTCGCTGCTCACCCGCTGCCATTCATCCAGATTCAACGACTGCAATTCGACGTTTGCAGCCAGCCCGCTATCGGGCAGCGGCGGCGGCGCATTGACGCCGATGCCGCCGCGCAATACGTGCCACGGCGCTTGTTGTTCCAGCGTCTTCTGACGCACGTAATGCGCGGCTATGGTGGTTCCCAGGGATATCTGGATCTGGTCGCGCAGCAGCAACGGGTCATCCGAAGGCAGCGCGCTCAGTTGCAGCTTGAGCGGCAAAGTTGCGTTTGCCGCCTTTTGCAAAGGCGCGGGGAAATTCAGCGCCAGCCCTTGCAGGCCGGAGTCGATCAGCAACTCCAGTTGACGGTTCTTGACCGTGATGACGCTGCTGTAGCGGGTGCTGCCGGCGATGCGCTGGGTCAGACCCTGGATCGCCGGCGTCGGATACGATGTGCGCAGGCCGAGTGCGTAAACGCTGCCATCGACCTTGATGCGAATGTTGCCATCGGCCTGGGTGCCGCCGGAGGCGACTGCCGGCCCGCCCAGCAGGTTGGCGCTCACGCCGTTCAGGTTGAAGCCTTTTTCATTGAATTCAAGCTTGCCTTGCGCGGCTGACAGCTTTGGTATCGCTTGCTGCAGCGACACCGCATTGTTGTTCAGTTGCAGCGTGCCGTTGACTTTCGATTCCAGCAGCCGCTCCAGCGGCAATCGCAGCTTCAGCGCCAGCTTGGCGGTGCCGTCGCCTTTTGACTCGGCGGTGAAATCATCGATCCAGCCGGCGACCGGGCTGTTATTGACATAGCTGAAATAGTTCTGCAGCAAGCCGGCCGCGTTGCCATCGACTTCCAGCATGCTGTCGTTCGACAGCAAATCAGGAATCACTACCTTCACGCCGGACAACGCAGCGCCATGCGTTTTGGCCGAATCGCTGCGAATTTCCATGCGGGCATTCTCGAACACGAAATTGCCCTGAATCTGTTCGAGTTCCGGCCACTCCGGCGCTTTGCCATCCTTGCCAAAAAATCCAGGAACGAAATTCAGCCGGCCGTCAACGATCTTGCCGGCAATCCTGAAGATTCCCTCCGGCTGATTTGCCGCCTTGCCGCCAGCCTTATCGACCCGAAACGGCATTTTCGCCAGATCGCCCTTGAGCCGGATCGTGACCGCATCGGCATGGCCGCCCTGCAGCGCGCCGACCAGCCAGGTGCGCAAATGCGCTGGCGTTTGCAGCGGCAGATACTGGCCGATTTTCTTCACATCGAAGCCGGAAAGCTGGCCGCTGATATCAATCTCGCCCAGCGGCTTGCCGGGCTGATGCACCAGCGGCACCAGATGCTGGCCCGACAAAGCGACCACCATGCCATCCTGCACCAGATGCATTTTATCGATCCGGAACAGCAACTGATCCTGGCCCTGAAAGGTCCAGCCGGCCTGCATCTTCAACTGATCGATCGACATCATGGGTTCAGTGAAATAACCCGGCAAGGCCAGCTGGAGCCGGTTCGAGTCGAGCGAAAAACTGCCGCCCTTGTCGTTGGCATTGAGCCCGCCGGTCAGGTTTTCAAAGCCCGGAATCGCCGGCACCGCGGCCTGCGCCGGAGCAGTCGCGCTTTTTGCTCGCGCCGGCCGCGCCGACTGGGCTTGCAGCGACAAACCGACGAATTGCCCTTTGACCGCATACGTGGCGATTTCAGGATAAGCGCCCTGCCATTCGGCGGAAAAATCCCGCAGTTCACCGCGCGGCGCAAAATCCGCCAGCATCTGCAGTTGCGCTGGCGTCAGCGGCAAACGCCCGGCAAAATTAGCCAAAGTCTGCAAATCCAAACGTTGCGCCTTGACGCTGGTATTGTCCGGCTTGCCATTTTTGCCTGGCGCATACGATTCGCTGATGGTGGTCGGCGGCAGGTGCAAACCCTCCTTGGTCGTCAGTGAAAAATTGGAAACTGAAAATGTGTGGGCGCGCACACCTGATAGCGGCAGCGTCGGCGCCGACGTACTCACCGCAGCAGCATCGAATTCTTCCCGCGCAAAAATACGACCGTTAAGCTGCGCCAGATTCAGCGGCTGCAAATCCTTGCGCAGCCGGACCGATAGGTCCGACAGCGTCAGATCGGCGGTGAAGTCGGCGATTCTGGCCTGATTGAAATTAAGCCAGGCGCGCACCGAACCGGCGCCCTGCAGGATCTCGATCGGGGTATCGGCATAGGTGCGCCAGGCGGCCAGATCGGTATTGGGCACATGGGCGAATACCACGCCCTTCCAGCGCATCAGATCCGAAATATTGCGGGAAAAATGCGGATGAACGAAATCGGCGCGCACATCGATCGGCGCTGCCAGCGCCACAGGCGGCGCGGCCTGGAGCCCGAACTGGTGACGCCGCGCATGATTGCGCAATCTGAAATTCAGGCTCGCCAGAATCAATTCCGGCGCGCCGCGCTGCTGATCATTCCAGCGCAAGCGCCCTTCGTGCACCACGATCTCGGTCTGCGCCAGCAACCAGTTGGCGCCCCGTTTATCGGCGCTTTTGCTGGTATCGATAAAAATCCCGCCGACAAACAGGCTGCCGTCGGCGGCGCGCCGGATATCCAGATCGGGGCGATTGATTTCCAGCAAGGCCAGACGCACCTCGCCAGCCGCGACCGACCACCAGGAAAAGGTGGCGGAAATGCTCGGCAGCGACAGCGCTTGCCGGCCATCCTTATCGAGAACGACCACGTCATTGAGCGACAGATACGGCTGCAAGCCATGCCAGGATGCGTACACCCGGGCAATCGTGACCGGCCGGCCAACCACCTGGCTGACCATGCGTTCGATATCGCCCTTGTAATTGTCGATATTCGGCAAGACCGCATAGCGCAAGCTCAGAAACAGGCCGCAAAAAACAAAGTACGCCAGCACCAGCAGCCGTATCAGCCAGCGCAATGTATGGTGCGACAGCGCATTGAACTTGGCATAGGCCAGACGCGCGGCCCACCAGTGCCGGGACCAGCGATTACGAGGGCCAGCGGAGGATGATTGATCTGTGGTCATTAACGGTTATACAAAAAAGACTCGGCGTAAAATGCGCAGACTTGCATGATAGCCAAAAACGGCCGCTTGCCACGCTTCGATAAGGATCATCAGGTGCCTGATGATGACTGCGAACAACTTAGAACCGTGCGCGAAATAATGTGCGTATTTGTTTTGCGTTCCTTAAATTACTTCAAGACTCTATGACCACATCATTATTAAGAAGTGCCGCAGCGTCCCGATTCTATGCGCGCTGGCAGAGTGCCGAACCGCAGCGCCCGAGTTTGGTCGCCAGTATCGCCGAATTCCCCTTAAGCCGAAGCAGCTTTGTGCGCATATTACAAAATGAAACATCGGCCGGCATGCCGCTGCCGCGCGCGATGCGCCGCCTGCGCAACCTGATCATCGCCACCCTGATCGAGCGCGACTTGAATGGCGCCGCCGACATGGACGAAGTTGTGCGGACGATCAGCGAATTTGCCGAATTCGCGGTGCAAACCCATCTGGCGGCATTGATGGCTGAAATGGTCGCGCTGCACGGCAGCCCGGTAGGCGAAGATTCCGCTGCCGAGCAGGAATTGATCGTGCTCGGGATGGGCAAACTGGGCGGCGCTGAACTCAACGTTTCGTCCGACATCGACCTCATCTTCGTGTATGCGGAAGATGGCGAAACCCGCACCACCACGCCGCAACAGCGGCCGCTCTCGAATCACGAGTTTTTTATCCGGCTGGGCAAAAAACTGATTCATGCAATCTCGGAAATCGAGGAAGACGGCTTCACCTTCCGGGTCGACATGGCGCTGCGCCCGAATGGCGCATCCGGCCCGCTGGCCGCCAGCTTCAATATGGTGGAAGAATATTTCATCGTCCAGGGCCGCGAATGGGAGCGCTACGCCTGGGTCAAGGCGCGCGCGCTGACCGGGCGCGCAGCCGATATCACATTGTTGGAAAGCATCATCCGGCCGTTTGTATATCGGCGCTATCTGGATTTCGGCGCGATCGATGCGATCCGCAACATGCACAGCCAGATCCGGGCCGAAGTCATCCGCCAGGAAACCCGCCACCCGGAGCGCAGCAACAACGTCAAACTGGGGCGCGGCGGCATCCGCGAAATCGAATTTATCGCGCAAGTGTTCCAGCTAATCCGGGGCGGGCGCGACCCCGCACTGCGCGACCGCTCGACCCGCGGCGTACTGAAAACGCTGGCCGAAAAAGGCATCCTGAGCCAGCAATGCGTTGATCAATTGCTGGCCGCAAATATTTTCCTGCGCAATCTGGAACACCGGCTGCAATACATCGAAGACGCCCAGACCCACATCCTGCCTGCCAACGCGGCCGACCAGCTTATTGTTGCCAACATGATGGGCATCGCCGGCGTGCCCGCGCTGTTGCAAGCGCTGGACGCGCAACGCCAGATCGTCGCGGCCCAGTTCGATGCGATTTTCAGCGAAAAAGACGAGACCCAGAACGCAAGCGGCGCGCCAGCCGGTTGTGCGCCCATCGACCTGCAAATGTTTGCCAACCTGCCGGACGCCGAAAAAGCGGAAGCCATCCAAACCCAGTTGGCTGCAATCGGCTTTGGCGAGGCTCCGGCAGCGGCCCAGCGCTTGCTCGAAACCGGCAAATCTTCGCGCCTGCAATCGTTGCCGCTGGACAGCCGCAAGAAATTCCTGGCCCTGATCAATGCCGCGCTGCCACTGATTGCGCAGACAAAAAAAGCCCAGTTAGCCACCTTGAGCCGTTTGCTCGACCTGCTGGAAACAATCGCCCGCCGTTCCGCCTATCTGTCGCTATTGACCGAATACCCGCCGGCATTGCAGCGCGTAATTCGCATGATGCAAGCCAGCGACTGGGCGGCAAAATATCTGACCCGCCACCCGATCCTGCTGGACGAACTGCTGGATGAAAACATGGTGCATATGGCGCCGGTATGGGCCAGTTTCAGCGTCGAACTGCAACAACAGCTCGACGCCGCCACCCTCAACGGCGAGCCCGATACCGAACTGCAAATGAATATCCTGCGCGACATGCACCATGCGCAACTATTCCGGCTGCTGGTGCTGGACCTGGAAGGTGCGCTCAGCATGGAACATCTGGCCGATCATCTGTCGCAACTGGCCGACATCATCGTCACCGCCACCATCCGCGCAGTCTGGAAAACCATCCCGAAACGTCACATCGAGACTCCGAAATTCGCCGTCATCGCTTACGGCAAATTGGGCGGCAAGGAACTCGGCTACGCCTCCGACCTCGACGTAATCTTCCTGTACGACGACGAAGATCAGGATGCGCCCGCCCTATACGCCAAGCTGGCGCAGCGCTTCATCACCTGGATGACGTCCCACACCTCGTCCGGCATCCTGTTCGACATCGACATCGCGCTGCGCCCCGACGGCGGCAGCGGTTTGCTGGTGTCGTCGGTTGCCTCGTTCGGCCGCTACCAGAGCGAATCGGCCTGGCTGTGGGAACATCAGGCGCTGACCCGCGCCCGTTTCTGTTCCGGCGACGCCGCCATCGGCGCCCGCTTTGAAGCGATCCGCGACCAGGTGCTGCGCCAACCCAAGGACGAAGCCGCGCTCAAGGACGACATCCTGCAAATGCGCCACAAGCTGCACAGCGCCCATCCCAACCGCAGCGAAATGTTCGACCTCAAGCATGACGCCGGCGGCATGATCGACATCGAATTCATCGTCCAATACCTGGTGCTGCGCCACGCCGGCCAATATCCGCAACTGACCGCCAACATCGGCAACATCGCGCTGCTCAAATTGTGCGGCGCGCTCGGCCTGCTAGACGTGCCGCGAGCCGAAGCCGTCGCCAGCGCCTACCGCGATTTCCGCAAAATGCAGCACAACATCCGCCTGCAAGGCAGCGACCGCGCACGGGTAGAGTTGGAGGAAGTGGCCGCCAGAGTCGATGACGTGAAACGGTTATGGGAAGCGGTGTTCGGGATTGCAAGTTGAGGGGAATGTTGAATGGCAGCGATTGCTGGTCTTCGCTGCAATCAGAATAAGCTACCCGCAGTATTTTTTAACAGCGCTTTAGATATATGCGGTAAATTGCATGTTTATTGGCATACCCCATGAATTAACGCTCCACCGCGCCCGCCCATTAAACACCTGTTAAGCGACCAATCCTTCCAGAAAACGTTTTTTCTGGGCGAGTATGCCATCTCGGATGCTGGCCCAGACTTGCTCCGGAAAGTTTGCAGGCAGTTCAATCTCAACCTTGGCCAAAGCCTGGCCGACGTTCTGCACCATTTCCTGCATCGTATCAAACGCTTCTACTACACCGCTTTGTTCGGCCAACGCGTGTCAATGTCGGGCATGGATATCAACCAGCTTGTAGTGCGCATTATTCGTGCGCACCGCCATCGCGAGCTTTACTTTTTGCAACTGCAGCAGATTTGGACTTTTCCCGATGACAGGCCAGGCCGACAGAATGTCGTAGAGCGGCGTCATGGCGTAGCCATCACCGGGGAGCAGAAACACGGAGAAATTCTTGGCATGGCCATCGGTCGCAGCCAGCAACCAGAAAGCGAGCTGGGTGAGCACAAATGTGCGTTTATATTTGACCGCATCTTCGCTGGCAGCAAGGAGTTCCAGACACTTGCGCATACCGGGACCACCCTGGCTTTCGTATTTATTCTGAGCGGGTGTTCCTGTCGCCTGACAGAAGTCTTCCTGCGGCAGGCGGGCAATCCACGTATTGTTGCCAACCCAGCGGCGGTCGAACCTTTCGACCACCAGCGTTTTTTGTTTCCCGAAGCTTGCCATTTCAGTGTTCGCAACCTCAAAGCCGAATGCATGCATGATGCGGGAGCACAGCCACTCGTTCTCCACCGAGTTGGACATGTCGACCCGCATGTTTCCGACTAGTCCGAGCGGCAGCTTCAAGATATGGGTGGTCGGCGTAGCGCCATGCGGACGGTGCCACTGCCCGTCGGAGCTTCAGCAGCGCTGTTTTCTCCTGGGCACCGGCAATCGAGATCCGGAAATCCTCGAAGTTTTCTGCATCCTGGCCAAGCACAGCGTCACTGGTGACGCTGCCGAGAAGGCGTTCGACATCCGCTTCGCTGAGCGGCGTTCCTTCCACCCGGTCAAACCCTTCCGGCAAGGTGCCGGGCGGCAGTAGCTGCACGGCCCCGATGCAGTCCCGGCCGATAGCGCTTAATAGTTCTTGCGTCCCAGTCGAGCCGAGTTGGTAGCGGGTGCGAATGCGCTGACGAATTCTGTCGCTGTCCGGCAGCAGGTTGTCAAAAAAGCTTTTGACTTTCGGGCCGCGGAGTTCCTTTTTACCGGCAGGGATGGGCAGAGAAAGAGAAAGAACGCGCACGTTGGGCGAGCTCAGCCATGCGTCGTCATATCGAAAAGTGTGGGTGTCGGTGCGCGACCAGGACCAGTTGCCTACATGCTCGCCGTTCATCCAAACGGCCAACTCACGTATTGCCATACATCACCATCCCGCTTTTGAAGGAATGGACGAGTCCGGCTTTGGTGCCGTGGCGCGCACCTTTAAAGCGAGCCTGGCATCCAGAGCGTGCAATATTTGCAGCAGTTGGTCAACCCGCACCAGACCCGGATTCTTTTCAATGTCGGCTACGCGCGCTTGCCCGATGCCCAGGAGTTGCCCCAATTGCGTCTGCGTAAGGCCTTGTTCCTTACGCAACGATTTCAGGTGTTCAGAGAGTTGGGATGAAGTTTGAATTGGATAGTCCATAGCTAATAATATCGCTCAAAGACGATAATGTAAATATATCGTACCTGAGCGATATTTATACATTATCGCCCAAGGGCGATAATAATGGAAACGTAAATGCGTCGGAAGCGGCGTTCGGGATTGCCGGCCAAGATGCATGATGACTGGCAGAAAAAGTTGGGCTGCAAAGCCCAACATTTTTAACTGGCAATTCTCAAATCTGCCGCACCCGTGGTGTGCCCTTCCGCTTGGGACGCAGCCGCCGTCAGCCGGGATAAAACGGATCAGAAACGAAAAATGTCTGAGCGCAGCGAGTTCTTTTCGTTTCCCGTTTTATCCCGGCTGACGGCGGGAACCCGAAGGGCTGCGTCTTGCGGTCGCCTTTCTTTCTTTGCTTACTTTCTTTGGCGAAGCAAAGAAAGTGAGTGGCCGCCGGGCCACCCCGGTTAGGTGGCAAAGCCGGCAGCCTTATCAGAAATACCCAATACCACAAGGACTTTGGAACAAATTGCCTATGTGAATTTAGTCGGATATATTTGCAAAATTAAATTAAATCACTTTAGAGGTCGCAGGTGACACTTATCAATATCATCACTCCAGAGCAAGCAATATGTGCACTATCCGAAGCGATTCTTGTACTTCGGGCATCAGGAGTCATTCGTTCGACACGCTTTGTCGGAGACATTGGAGAATGGTACGTCGCGACGCTCTATGAAGGCGATCTACCTCTGAGCCAAGCCCAAAAGGGATGGGATGTGCTTGAACGCTCAACGGGCGCAAGATTGCAGGTGAAGACCCAGACGTTTGACCCCAAAAACCAGTGGAACTATCTAACAACCAAGCCTGAGTTTTTTGACCGCCTAGTTGTCGTTCTGCTCACTGACACGCTCACTGTTCGCGATCTATATGACGTTCCAACAGAAGATATTCAGAAGCTCGTTCGCGTCGGTAAAGAAAACAAGCCGATTTATCGCTTCAAAGATCTTGAACCGTGGCGAGTTCAAACCCATAGCCTTCCTGGCTACGGCAAGTTCGGAAGAATTGTGCAAATCAGCGCGTAGGTTGGGCTGCAAAGCCCAACATTTGGCACCCACAGATTTCGCTACCGAATGTTGGGCTTTGCTTCGCTCAACCCAACCTATCAATTAAAGATACATAGCAATGTATTTTTAAAAAATTATTAAATATATGCGAAAGAAGCACTATTTTTTAACATACCCCACCTATTTTCATTAATTAACAATCGCTCCACACAGCAAAACGCCCCGCACGCGGGGCGTTTCAACTTGCTGAACAACTACAATAATTACTTGGCAGACATCAGCGCCATCGTAGTATCCAACATGCGGTTGGAGAAACCCCACTCGTTGTCGTACCAGGACGATACCTTGACCAGACGGCCGGATACTTTGGTCAGCGTCGCGTCGAACGTGCTGGATGCCGGGTTGTGGTTGAAATCAACCGATACCAGCGGTGCGGTGTTGTATTGCAGGATGCCTTTCAACGGACCGTTTTCCGACGCGTCTTTCATGATCGCGTTGACTTCTTCGACGCTGGTGTCGCGGGCGGCGATGAACGACAGATCGACGATTGAGACGTTGATGGTTGGCACGCGAATCGAATAACCGTCCAGCTTGCCATTCAGTTCCGGCAATACCAGGCCAACCGCAGCGGCAGCGCCAGTCTTGGTCGGGATCATCGACTGGGTGGCGGAACGGGCGCGGCGCAGGTCTTCGTGCATCACGTCGGTCAATACCTGATCGTTGGTGTACGAGTGGATGGTGGTCATCAGGCCGGTTTCCAGGCCGATTTTCTCGTGCAAAGGCTGGACCAGCGGGGCCAGGCAGTTGGTGGTGCAGGATGCGTTGGAAATCACGGTGTCGGTCGATTTCAGCACGCCGTGGTTGACGCCGTACACGATGGTCGCGTCCACGTCCTTGCCGCCCGGTGCGGAAATGATGACTTTTTTCGCGCCGCCGGCCAGATGGGCCGAAGCTTTCTCTTTGGTGGCGAAGAAGCCGGTGCATTCCAGTACGACGTCGACATTCAGCTCGCCCCAAGGAATGTTGGCCGGATTGCGCTCGGCGAAGACCTTGATCGGGTCGCCGTTGACGATCATGGTGTCGCCTTCGACCGTGACGGTGCCCGGGAACTTGCCGTGGGCGGTGTCGTAGCGGGTCAGGTGGGCGTTCGATTCGGCATTGCCGAGGTCGTTGATGGCAACGATCTTGATGTCTTCCTTGAACTTGCCGCCTTCATAGTGGGCGCGAAGGATGTTGCGGCCGATGCGGCCATAGCCATTGATTGCAACGCGAATAGTCATACCATCTCCAGAACGTAGTTAAGTAATCGATGTTAATTAAACGAGGTTAATTAAGCAATATTAGTTAAACAATATAGTTAAGCGATAACCAATTTCACATTGGCCACGACATTGTCGACCGTGAAACCAAAATGTTTGAACAATACACCCGCCGGAGCGGACTCACCGAAGGTGTCGATACCGATCACCGCACCTTCAAGACCGACATATTTGTACCAGAAGTCGGTCACGCCAGCTTCAATCGCGACCCGCGGCAAGCCTCGGGTCAGGACACTGGCTTTGTAAGCCGATTCCTGGCGATCGAACGCGTCGGTGCACGGCATCGAAACCACGCGTACCGGCACGCCTTGCTTGGCCAGTTGTTGCGCCGCTTGCATCGCCAGTTCGACCTCGGAGCCGGTCGCGATCAGGATCGCCTTGGCATCCGCCGCGTCTTTCAGCACGTAGCCGCCACGGTAAATATGGGTAATTTGTTCCGGCGTGCGTTCCTGATATTGCAAGTTCTGACGCGAGAAAATCAGCGTCGACGGGCCGTGGCGACGGGTGATCGCATGCGACCAGGCCACGGCGGATTCGACCGTGTCGCAGGGACGCCAGTTATCCAGGTTCGGGATCAAACGCAAGCTGGAAACGTGCTCGACCGATTGATGGGTCGGACCATCTTCGCCGAGGCCGATCGAGTCATGCGTGAACACGAAAATCGAACGGATTTTCATCAGTGCCGCCATCCGCAGCGCATTGCGGCTGTAGTCGGAGAAGGTCAGGAAAGTGGCGCCGAACGGGATGTAGCCGCCATGCAGCGCGATGCCGGTCATGATCGCGCTCATGCCGAATTCGCGCACGCCGTAATTGATGTGGTTGCCGGGCTGGTCGGCGCGCACCGCGACGCATTCTTTCCAGTTGGTCAGGTTGGAGCCGGTCAGATCGGCGGAGCCGCCGAGGAACTCGGGCAAAGTCGGCGCCAGAGCTTGAATCGTATTCTGGCTGGCCTTGCGGCTGGCGATGGTTTCTTTCTTTGCGACGCAACTGGCAAGGTAGGACTTGACCACATCGTTGAAATTGCCCGGCAATTCGCCTTTCATGCGGCGCAGCAGTTCGCCCGCTTGCTGCGGGTAACGCTCGCTGTAGGCGTTGAACAAGGCATCCCATTCCGCTTCAAGGCGAGCACCTTGCGCTTTCGCATCCCAGGCGGCGTAGACATCGGCAGGCACTTCAAACGGCGTATGCGGCCAATCCAGGGTTTCGCGCACCGCGGCGATTTCCTTGTCGCCCAAGGGAGCGCCATGCACATTGTGGGTGCCTTCCATGTTCGGCGAGCCCTTGCCGATCACGCTCTTGCAGCAGATCAGCGTCGGTTTGTCGGACAGCCTGGCTTGCGCAATCGCGGCATCGACGGCCGCAACATCGTGTCCGTCCACTGCAGGAATCACGTTCCAGCCGTAGGCTTCGAAGCGTTTCGGGGTGTCGTCCAGGAACCAGCCTTCGACCTTGCCGTCGATCGAGATGCCGTTGTCGTCATACAGCGCAATGATCTTGTTCAGGCGCAAGGTGCCGGCCAGCGAACAGACTTCGTGCGAAATGCCTTCCATCAGGCAGCCGTCGCCCAGGAATACGTAGGAGTGATGATCGACCACGGCAAAGCCGGGCTGATTGAATTCGGCCGCCAGCAATCTTTCTGCCAGCGCCATCCCGACTACGTTGGCCAAACCCTGGCCGAGCGGGCCGGTGGTGGTCTCAATCCCCGGAGTCACATGCACTTCCGGATGGCCCGGTGTCTTCGAGTGCATCTGACGGAAATTTTTGAGATCTTCAATCGACAAATCGTAGCCGGTCAGGTGCAGCAACGCATAGTGCAGCAACGAACCATGGCCGTTCGACAACACGAAACGGTCACGGTTGATCCAGTGCGGGTTGGCCGGATTGTGGCGGTAATGTCCGGCCCACAAGGCGACGGCGATATCGGCCATTCCCATCGGCATGCCGGGATGCCCGGAGTTGGCCTTTTGTACAGCATCCATTGCCAGCGCGCGGATCGCGTTGGCCATCTTGGTAGTTGGGAGCGTGGAAATCATGTTGGTCTGTTTGAATGACGATGGGGGAATAAGGACATGCTCATAGACTTGCGTAATCAGTGAACAACGACAGTGCACAGTGCGAAGCCAAGTATTTTACCAGAGACACAGGTGCCGAATTAAAATCGGGATTCCTCTTAACCGGATTTACCATGCCTCGTTTTTATTGCTCACAGCCGCTGGCGATCGGTACCCAACTGGTATTGCCCGACCATGTCGCCCATCACGTCCAGGTCCTGCGCCTGGAGCCTGGAACGGCGATCACCCTGTTCAACGGCGATGGCGGCGTATATACGGCGACCCTGACCGTCATCGAAAAAAAACGCGTCAGCGCCGAAGTCAAAGCGTACACCGCGCGCGATGTCGAGCTTCCGTATGCGATCACGTTGGCGCAAGCGCTGCCGGAATCATCGAAAATGGACTGGATTATTGAAAAAGCGGTGGAATTGGGCGCCGCCGCGATCCAGCCGTTATCGGCCCAGCGCTGCGTGATGCGGCTGTCCGGCGAACGCGCCGAAAAGAAACTGGCTCATTGGCAGGGCATCATCGTCGCCGCCAGCGAGCAGAGCGGACGCAACCGTCTGGCGCAACTGGGCGAACTGTGCGACTTCAAAAGCTGGATCACGCAACAAGACTTGCACCGCCGCATTCTGCTCAGCCCGCGCGCCGAACAATCGCTGTCCGGCTGGGCCCGCCATCATCCGCCGCAGGCACTGGCATTGCTGATCGGGCCGGAGGGCGGTTTTAGCGAAGTGGAAGAATCGATGGCCGTTTCACAAGGCGCGCTGATGCTGTCGATGGGGCCGCGCGTGTTGCGTACCGAAACCGCCGGACTGGCGGCGCTGGCAACGCTGAACGCGATGTGGGGTGAAATGTGAACTGGTATTACGCATGGTCATAACGAAAAAACGGTCCACGAAAGACACGAAAAGCACGAAACAGCAAGCAATATCAGTAGTGCAGGCCTCCGTGCCTGCTCTCTGCAGCAGCATAAAGGCCTGCACTACTAAACAGCAGAAAGAATTAAGTCATGCAGTTTTTTCGTGCTTTTCGTGTCTTTCGTGGACAAGTACTTAACATCGGTTGGTTAGTTCAGAATTCTTCCCAGCTCTCCTCGTCACTGCTTACCGGAGTTTTTGCAGCGGCTCGCTTGACCGGGCGCGCGACCTTGGCTGCTGCAGGCCGTTTTTCGATTAGAGCAATGCCGTTTTTCTGCGCCGGCGCTGCCATTGCCATTGCGGGCGACATGTCGAGCCGGAACATCCCCACCACCTGGGTCAGACTGCCGGCTTGCTGCTGCAATGACTGGGCGGCGGCTGCAGCTTGTTCTACCAGCGCGGCGTTTTGCTGCGTAACTTCATCCATTTGGGCAATGGCCTGATTGACCTGTTCGATGCCCTGACTTTGCTCTTGGCTGGCGGCGGTGATTTCAGACATGATGTCGGTTACGTGGCGCACGCTGGCCACTACCTGCTCCATGGTGTCGCCGGCGTGCGCCGCCAGCTTGTTGCCGACCCCGACCTTTTGCACCGAATCGTCGATCAGTGACTTTATTTCCTTGGCCGCAGTGGCAGAGCGTTGCGCCAGGTTGCGCACTTCGGAAGCCACTACCGCAAAACCCCGGCCCTGTTCGCCGGCACGGGCCGCTTCGACTGCGGCGTTCAGGGCCAGGATGTTGGTCTGGAATGCGATGCCGTCGATGACGCCGATGATGTCGACGATTTTCTTGGCGGAGACGTCGATGGCAGCCATGGTGTCGACTACCTGAGACACCACTTCGCCGCTTTTGAGCGCGACTTCGGAGGCGGTGAGCGCCAGTTGATTGGCTTGTCGGGCATTGTCGGCGTTTTGCTTGACGGTGCCGGTCAGCTCTTCCATCGAGGCTGCGGTTTGTTCCAGGCTGCTGGCCTGGCCTTCGGTACGACTGGAAAGATCGAGGTTGCCGGCTGCGATCTGGCTCGATGCGGTGGCGATGGCGTCGGTGCCGCTGCGAACCCGGGACACGATGCCAACCAGACTGTCGCTCATTTCCTTGATGGCGAGTAGCAGCTGGCCGATTTCATCGGCGGACCGGATCTTTACCTCAGTCGTCAAATCACCCGCTGCAATGCTGTGCGCCACATCGATGGCGTGATGCATCGGACGCAATATGCTCCTGATCAGGAAGTAGGCAGCCGCGGCCGCCAGCAATACGCCCAGAGCAATCGCAACGAAGATGCCGAACTGGGTGGTATCGTTGCGCGCCACGCTTGCATCGTATTCTGCCTTGGCGCCGTCGACTTGCAGTTTTCGCAATGCGCTAAAACTGCTTCTGACCGGGCTGGAGAGGGATTCAATTTCATGCCACTTCAGCTGCACCTCACCGATGCGCTCTTCGCGCAACGCTGCGACGGCGGGCAGCAGCCCTTCCTTGACGAAACGGCTGCGGTCGACTTGAAACTTGTCGGCCAGCCGCTTTTCTTCCGGCGTCAACCTGGACGACGTATAGGCACGCCAGATATTGGTAATCTCCAGGATTCTGGCATCGATTTTAGCGGTTTCGGATTTGATCTTATCGGGCATCGGGTCCTGCAGCACACTGACGATGCCAAGCAGATTTTCCTGCAACAAGTTATTCATCGTCGCCATCTGCTCCAGCGGCACTGCGCGGCCCTCATACACGGTTTTCAATCCGGCATTGGTCTTGTTCATGCCATTCAGGCCCAGCATCCCGATAAGGACAGTGAGCAAGGACAAAAATCCGACTACGCCGATCAGGCGCGTTTTAATTGTTAATATCATATCTGCGCTTTACCAGGAAATCCAAAGATCCAACACAATGCTAGGCAGCATTTTTTTCAATCAAGCCCATCTCGGCCGAAGACATCAATTTGTCGATATCCACCAGAATCAGCATGCGCTCTTCGACCGTGCCCAACCCGATCAGATAATCGCTATCGAAAGCGGCTCCCAGATCCGGCGCCGGCTTGATCTGCTCTGGCACCAGCGTGATCACGTCGGAGACGCTGTCGACCACCATTCCCATGATGCGCCCGCCAATGTTGAGGATGATGACCACCGTGAACTGGTCGTAGGTCGGCGTGCCCAGCTTGAATTTGATGCGCATGTCGACCACCGGCACGATGATGCCGCGCAGGTTGATGACGCCTTTGAGAAACTCGGGCGCATTGGCGATCCGTGTCACCACTTCATAGCCGCGTATTTCCTGCACTTTAAGTATGTCGATGCCGTACTCTTCCTGCCCCAGGGTAAACGCCAGAAACTCGTTGCGGCCATGCGTGTCTGCCTGATTGGGGTGATTGCCTACAGCGGAGAGTGATTGGGTTGAAGAAGACATGGTGCTCTCTTAAAAGGGGTGATTACAATGCATCCGATCCTGGACTGGATGGCTGGATGGCTGCCTGGAAACCGTAGTCCGGTTGCCGGCATCAGATTACTACACGGCAACTGAAGTATGGCAGGTAGCGGCTCTACCCGGTAAAACTTTAACCCAGCGCAGTTGCCGGCCGCAGCGTTGGCCAGAATTTCGCAAGCTTACAGGAGCCTGCTTATACAGCATACTGTATTTTTAAAACCCCATTAATAGCATGCGTAAAATAGGGTAAATATTAATATACTGCCAATAAATTTAAATTCATGCGAGGCTTTCGCCAAGCCAATGAGTTTTAAATTTGGAAGCCGCGCAGACACTTGCGTCCAGCCATACATGCAGCGCAACTCGGTGCTTGCTGTCGCTTGCAGTGTGGAATGCGCCGGAATGCCGCAACCTGCCGAATCCGCGCCGGTTTTACAATCCAAGGGAAAGCGCCAGAAAGCACTTATAATCGAAAGCTTTGCAGCAATCCCAACACTGAATCTGTATGAAGGTATTTCGCGGACTTCCCAATGCCGCATCGCGTGCGCCCTGTGCGCTGGCGATCGGCAACTTCGATGGTGTGCATCTTGGGCATCAGGCCCTGCTTGCGCGCGTGTGCGAAGCCGCCGCCCGGCTGCAATTGGATGCGGCGGTGATGACTTTCGAGCCGCACCCGCGCGAATTTTTCGCCCGCGTCCAAGGCCACCCGAGCCGCGCGCCCAGCCGCATTGCGAACCTGCGCGACAAGCTGCAAGCGTTGGCCACCACCGGCATCGAGCGCGTCATCGTCGAGCATTTCAATGCCCATTTCGCCAGTCTGACACCGCAGGATTTTGTGGAAAAAGTGCTGGTGCAGCGCTTGCACGTCAAATGGCTGATTGTGGGCGAAGACTTCTGCTACGGTGCCAAACGTGCCGGCAACCTGGCAACGCTGGTCGAGTCCGGCAAGAAATACGGCTTCGAGGTGGAAGTGCTGCGCACGGTCACCAACGACGGCACCCGCATTTCTTCGTCGGCGGTGCGCGCCGCATTGGCGGCAAGCGATTTTGACCATGCGCGCCAATTGCTAGGCCAGCCGTACGCCATTTCCGGCCATGTGGTCCACGGCAAAAAACTGGGACGCACGCTCGGATTTCCGACCCTGAACCTGCGCGTGACCCACCCGCATCCGGTGCTGAACGGGATTTTCATCGTTCAAGTGCACGGGCTGGCCGAGACGCCGTTGCCGGGCGTTGCCAGCCTGGGATTGCGGCCGACGGTCGACGACAGCGGCCGCGTGCTGCTGGAAACACATCTGTTTGATTATGCCCAACAGTGCTATGGCAAACTGATCCGGGTCGAATTCCTGAAGAAGTTGCGGGACGAGGAAAAATACGTCGATTTGCCGACTCTGATCGACGCCATAGCCCGCGATGCGGTGCAGGCGCGCGCTTACTTCAAACACCGCGCAGCAGCCGCCACCACGGCGACCGACCGAATTTGAAGCTGCCGACGCCACGCAGCGCCGCCATCTATCCGCTTTATAAATCGCTTTATAGATGTATATCGCTGAATTTCACTGAACATCATTGAAGAAATACTATGTCCGATAACCAAACAAACCAGCCTGAAGTCAAGCCATCCAGCAAACCGGCTAACAAGCCGTCCAACAAGGCGCACAGCAAATATCCGGTCAACATGACCGAAACCCCGTTCCCGATGCGCGGCGATCTGGCCAAACGCGAGCCGCAATGGGTCAAGCAATGGCAAGAGAAAAAAATCTACCAGCGCATCCGCAAGGCCTCGGCCAACCGCCCGAAATTCATCCTGCATGACGGCCCGCCGTATGCGAATGGCGATATCCATATCGGTCACGCGGTCAACAAAATCCTGAAAGACATGATCATCAAGGCCCGCAACATGGCTGGCTTCGATGCGCAATACGTGCCGGGCTGGGATTGCCACGGCATGCCGATCGAAATCCAGATCGAAAAGCTGTACGGCAAGAATCTGCCGGTGGAACAAGTGCAAGCCAAGGCGCGCGCCTACGCCAGCGAACAGATCGAGCGCCAGAAAAAGGATTTCATCCGGCTCGGTGTGCTGGGCGAATGGGATAACCCTTACAAGACCATGGACTTCGGCAACGAAGCCGACGAATTGCGCGCGCTCGGCACCATGCTGGAAAAAGGTTATATCTATCGCGGCCTGAAGCCGGTCAACTGGTGCTTCGACTGCGGCTCGGCATTGGCCGAAGCGGAAGTCGAGTATCAGGACAAGCGCGACCCCGGCATCGATGTCGGCTTCCCGTTCGCCGAGCCAGACAAGATCGCCGCCGCCTTCGATTTGCCGCAACTGCCCACCGACAACGGTTACGCGGTGATCTGGACCACCACCCCGTGGACCATTCCCGCCAACCAAGCGCTGAACATGCATCCCGAGTTCACGTATGCGCTGGTGCAAACTGTGCGCAATGGCGAGACCATTCTGCTGATTCTGGCCGAAGATCTGGTTGCATCCTGCCTGCAGCGCTTCGGACTGGAAGGCAAAACTATCGCCACCTGCAAGGGTGCAGCGCTGAGTCTGATCAAATTCAAACACCCGTTCGCCGACTTGGATCAAGGCTACAACCGTTATTCGCCGGTATTTCTGGGGGAATATGTCGAACTCGGCACCGGCACCGGCGTGGTCCATTCGGCACCTGCTTACGGCATCGACGACTTTATTTCCTGCAAAGCGCACGGAATGACCGATGACGAAATCCTGAAACCGGTGATGGGCGATGGCAAATACGCATCCTGGCTGCCATTTTTCGGCGGCATGACGATCTGGGAAGCGTCGAAGCCGATCTGCAGCAAGCTGGAAGAAGTCGGCGCATTGTTCAAGCTGGTGATGTTCGACCACAGCTATATGCACTGCTGGCGCCACAAGACGCCGATCGTCTATCGCGCCACCTCGCAATGGTTCGCCGGCATGGACCTCACGCCGCAAGACGGCGGCCTGAGCTTGCGCGAAACCGCGCTCAAGGCAATCGACGACACCGCTTTTTACCCTGCTTGGGGCAAGGCGCGGCTGCACGGCATGATCGCCAACCGGCCCGACTGGACGCTGTCGCGGCAACGCCAATGGGGCGTGCCGATGGCCTTTTTCGTTCACAAGGAAAGCGGTGAACTGCATCCGCGCACAGCGGAATTGCTGGAGATCATCGCCCAACGGATCGAACAGCACGGCATCGAAGCCTGGCACGCAGTCGATATCGACCAACTGCTGGGCGACGACGCGCCGATGTACGTCAAGAACAAGGACACGCTGGACGTCTGGTTCGATTCCGGCACCACGCACCAGACCGTGCTAGGCGGTCGACAAGGCAAAGGCTCGCACGCAAAACAGTTGCAATTTCCGGCCGACTTGTATCTGGAAGGCTCGGACCAGCATCGCGGCTGGTTCCACTCTTCGCTGCTGACGTCTTCGATGCTGAATGGCTGCGCGCCGTACAAGGCTTTGCTGACGCACGGTTTCGTGGTCGATGGCGAAGGCAAGAAAATGTCGAAGTCGAAAGGCAATGTGGTCGCGCCGCAAAAAGTCTCCGACACGCTCGGCGCCGACATCCTGCGGCTGTGGGTTGCGTCCACCGATTATTCGGGCGAATTGAATATTTCTGACGAAATCCTCAAGCGCGTGACCGAAGCGTATCGCCGCATCCGCAATACGCTGCGCTTTTTGCTGGCCAACACCTCCGATTTCGACTTTGCCAAGGATGTGGTGCCGGTCGCGCAGATGATGGAAATCGACCGCTATGCGGTAGCCAGCGTAGCCGCCTTGCAGGCTGAAATCCTGGCCCATTACGACGCTTATGAATTCCACCCGGTAGTAGCCAAGCTGCAAGGTTTCTGCTCGGAAGACCTGGGCAGTTTCTACCTCGACATCCTGAAAGATCGCCTGTACACCGGCGGCACCACTTCACATGCACGCCGCTCGGCGCAAAGCGCCATGTGGCACATCACGCAATCGTTATTGCGCGTGATGGCACCGATGCTCTCTTTCACCGCCGAAGAAGCCTGGGCCGTATTCGCCAGCAAAGAAGCGTTTGCCGACAGCGATGAAACGGTTTTCACCCAGACCTATTACACGCTGCCCGAAGTGGCCGATGCTCCGGCATTGCTGGCAAAGTATGCCCAGTTGCGCGAAATCCGCGCCGATGTCACCAAGCAAATGGAAGAAGTGCGCAGCGCCGGCGCTATCGGTTCATCGCTGCAGGCCGAGATCAGCATCAAAGCCAGCGGCGACAAATTTGCGCTATTGAGCGGCATGGGCGACGATCTGAAATTCGTGCTGATCACCTCGCAAGCCGAAGTGCTTGAAGTTACCAGCAAGGAAGAAGAAAGCGTCGTCGTGACTCCTTCGGCATACCAGAAATGCGAACGCTGCTGGCACTATCGCGCCGATGTCGGCAACCACACCGAGCATCCCGGTTTGTGCGGGCGCTGCATCAGCAATCTGTTTGGCGCGGGCGAAACACGGCGCTTTGCCTGATTACTGACATTAACTCCGCAGCCTGTCATGCCAATTTTCCGGCATGACAGGCCAATCTGACATACCTCCGGAGTACATCGCAATGGCAACAAAAAATCGTTATTCTTCCAGTTCACACACCAGCATTACGCCCTGGATCGGGATCGCGGCGATCGTGATTTTGCTCGACCAGTTGAGCAAGATCACGATCACCAAATTATTCACCTACGGCGAGTCACTTACGGTAACCCCTTTTTTCAATCTGGTGCTAGCCTACAATAAAGGCGCGGCATTCAGCTTTCTGGCGGCCGAATCCGGCTGGCAGCGGTATTTTTTCACCACCGTCGGCGTAGTGGCGGCGCTGGTGATCATATACATGTTGCGACGCCATGCCGGCCAACGCCTGTTTTGCTGGGCTTTGGCGCTGATTCTGGGTGGCGCCATCGGCAACGTGATTGACCGCGTCATGTACGGCCATGTGATCGATTTTCTGGACGTGCATTTCGTCGGCTGGCACTGGCCGGCATTCAACCTCGCCGACAGCGCCATTTTTATCGGTGCGGGATTGTTCATTCTCGATGAGTTGCGACGCGTCAATAAGTAGCGACGCCAAGTAACGGCATCAAGTAACAACACGCGGCGCAAGGCATTCTTTATAAAAAATATACTATTGCGTGTATTTTTTATAAAAGCATATGAATAATGCGGAAAGTATCTGTTTTTTATGCATACTCCCTAATTTAATATATCAGTCCCGCATTACCCGTTGGTTGCACGGCAACACGCTCAATCTCAAAGCATCAAAGGAATAGCGATGGATCTTGCAGGCAAAAAAATTATCCTAGGCCTGACCGGCGGCGTCGCCTGTTACAAGGCGGCGGAATTGACCCGCACCTTGGGCAAGGCGGGTGCCTCGGTGCAAGTCGTGATGACGCAGGCCGCGACCCAGTTCATCACCCCGGTGACGCTGCAGGCGCTGTCCGGCAAGCCAGTATTTACCGATCAGTGGGATGCGCGGATCGCCAACAACATGGCGCATATCGACCTCAGCCGGGACGCCGACGCCATCGTGATTGCGCCTTGCTCGACCGATTTCATCCGCAAGCTGGCGCAGGGCGCATGCGACGACCTGCTCTCGACCTTGTGCATCGCGCGCCCGGCCCGCCTGCCCTTGCTGGTGGCGCCGGCGATGAATGTAGAAATGTGGCAAAACCCCGCCACCCAGCGCAATGTGGCGCAACTTGCGGCAGATGGCATCGAATTGCTTGGCCCCGACACCGGGGCCCAGGCTTGCGGCGAAAACGGCATGGGCCGCATGCTGGAGCCGGCTCAGTTGCTGGAGCAAATCATCGCTTCCTTCCAGCCGAAAATCCTGGCGGGCCGGCGCGTCCTGCTGACCGCCGGCCCGACCTTCGAGCCGATTGACCCGGTGCGCGGCATCACCAACTTGTCGTCCGGCAAGATGGGTTACGCGATTGCCCGCGCCGCCCAGCAGGCCGGCGCTTTTGTCACCCTGATATCCGGCCCAACCGCGCTCGACGTACCGTTCGGGGTGCAGCGCATCGAGGTTCAAACCGCGCAACAAATGCACGATGCAGTGCTGGCGCAAGTGAGCGATCAGGATATCTTTATCGCGGTAGCCGCGGTGGCCGACTGGCGGGTAGCGAATGCCAGCGCCCAGAAGCTGAAGAAGGAAAGCGACAAGGACGGCAACAGCGATGGCGGCGCGCCGGTGCTGGAATTTGCGCAAAATCCGGATATTCTGGCCACCGTCGCGGCGTTGCCAAAGCGGCCGTACTGCGTCGGCTTTGCCGCCGAGTCCGAAAATCTGCTGCAGTATGGCGAGCAAAAGCGTCTGCGCAAAAACATCCCGCTGCTGGTCGGCAATATCGGCCACCATACTTTCGGCCAAGATGACAACGAATTGATCTTGTTCGATGCCGACGGCCACACCCTGCTGCCGCGCAACGACAAACAAGCGCTGGCGCGCCAGTTGATCGCAGTCATCGCCGGCCGCATGCCGCCTGCGGCATGAGCATCCGGCAACACCAGGTTGAACCAATCACTAGGAGCCAGAATCCATGAAAACCATCGACATTAAAATTCTCGACCCGCGCCTCAAGGACCAACTGCCGGCCTACGCCACCGCCGGCAGCGCCGGACTGGACTTGCGGGCCTGCCTCGATGCGCCGCTGTGCATTGCTCCAGGCGAAACACACCTGATTCCGACCGGGCTGGCGATCCATGTGGCCAACCCCGCATACGCCGCGATGATCTTGCCGCGCAGCGGACTGGGCCACAAACATGGCATCGTGCTGGGGAACCTGGTCGGCTTGATCGACTCCGACTATCAGGGGCAGTTGATGGTGTCGACCTGGAATCGCGGCCAGACCGCTTTCACGCTCAACCCGATGGAACGCCTGGCGCAACTGGTCATCGTACCGGTGCTCCAGGTTGGTTTTAACATTGTCGAAGAATTTGATGCCAGCGAACGCGGTACCGGCGGATTCGGCAGCACAGGAAAATAATCCATGACGATATTTCACATGCCCGCTGCAAGGTACGCGCGCACATACATACACACCAGTCTGACACGCTGCCGGCGGCTTTCTGGATGGGCTGCGGCAGCATTGCTGCTCAGTGCTTGCGCCACGCAACAGCCAATAACGGCAACACCAGAAACCCCCAAAAGCCCGGGCGCATCTCCCGCGCCATTGAGCGCCCTGCCCGCCCCGGCCCCCCTGCGCTCGATCGTAGTGCAGCAGGAGCGCCTGTATCGGGTCGCAGCCCCCTTGCTGACCCAGAATGCGCCGCTGTGCAAGGCCAATGCCCGTAATCTGCTCGGATTTTCTGCCAAGAACAAGTACTCCTTCCCTGAAGAATTCGTCGCAGATGCGCAAAAGGCGTACGGCCTGGACGAACAGTTGCAAGTGATCCAAGTCTTGACCGACAGCGGCGCCGAACATGCCGGCATCCGGCGCGGTGACCGCCTGATCAGCGCCAGCGACAAGCCTTTTCCGCTCGGCCCCAACGCCGAACGACAGGCCGCCGCGATCCTGGGCCCGCTGGTGCGCAATCGTTCGCTGATTAAATTGACCGTTTCACGCAACGACAAGAATATTCCGCTCAGCATCCCGCTCACCCGCGCCTGCGCTTTCGCGGTGGAACTGGGCAATACGGACAACGTCAATGCCTATGCAGACGGCCAGCGCGTAATGATTACCCGCGGCATGCTCGATTTTGTCCAATCCGACGAAGAGCTGGCTCTGGTGCTGGCGCGAGAATTCGCGCATAACGCACTGGCGCATGCCAGCAAGCAGAAAATCAGCGCTACCATGGGCGGCATCATTGACAATCTGATCCGTCACAACCCCGATCTGGATGCAATCAATGGCATGGTAGGAATAAAAGCCTATCCACAGAATTTCGATGCAGCCGCCGACAGCCTGTCTTTGTACATGCTGACCCGGGCAGGATACAAAATTGACAATGCGGCGGCGTTTTGGCAGCGGCTGGACCGGCAAATTCCGGCCACGGTACTAAACGGCTATACGGCAATTCATCCAGCCACCGCTTACCGCCTAGCAACAATCGCCCAAACCGTAGCCGAGATCAAGGCCAAACAGGCGCACAAAAAACCGCTGCTACCGTAAGGAAACCGCCACTACAGGAAATGAATTATGGCAGGAGTATATTAATTAACACCACACTTACCGCAATAAAATAAAGTGATACGAAATATACTTCGAACTGTATATGTAATGTACCAACTTCTATGGGCAGCACGGATGGATTGTGCGCAACCGCAACTCCTGGAAAAATACCGATAAAAAAACCCGAACTGTTGGTGGCAGTTCGGGTTTTTTAGTATTGATTTACGGCTATAAAATCATTCGAGTTCCGTGGCCAGTGATGGCGCCGGTGGCGGAACCGGATCACCTTCTTCCGGATAGCTCAAGCTGATCTGCTCCTTGTCATCCAAGTCGACTGTCACGCGGCCGCCGCTAACCAATTTTCCGAACAGCAATTCATCGGCCAAGGCCTTGCGTATCAGATCCTGGATCAAACGCGCCATCGGCCGTGCGCCCATCTGCGGATCGAAACCCTTCTTGGCCAGGAACTTGCGCAAGTCTTCGGTGAAAATCGCTTCCACTTTCTTCTCGTGCAATTGCTCTTCCAGTTGCATCAGGAACTTGTCTACCACGCGCAAGATGATTTCTTCGTCCAAGGCGCGGAAACTGATGATCGCATCCAGGCGGTTGCGGAATTCAGGCGAAAACATGCGCTTGATGTCGATCATTTCATCGCCGGCCTCTTTTTTCTCGGTAAAACCGATCGACCGTTTTTGCAGGCTTTCGGCCCCTGCATTGGTGGTCATGATGATGATCACATTGCGGAAATCCGCTTTGCGGCCATTATTATCAGTCAGCGTGCCATGGTCCATTACCTGCAGCAGGATATTGAAAATATCGGGATGCGCCTTTTCAATTTCGTCCAGCAACAACACGGAATGTGGTTTCTTGGTGATCGCTTCGGTCAACAAGCCGCCCTGATCAAAGCCGACGTAGCCCGGCGGCGCGCCGATCAGCCGGCTAACCGCATGGCGTTCCATGTATTCCGACATATCGAACCTGATCATATCGATACCGAGAACGAAAGCCAACTGCTTGGCGACCTCGGTCTTGCCTACACCAGTAGGACCGGAAAACAGGAATGAACCAATCGGCTTGTCGGTCTTGCCCAAACCGGCACGCGCCATCTTGATGGCGGAAGCCAACGCTTCAATTGCCGGTTCCTGGCCGAACACCACATTCTTCAGGTCGCGGTCAATCGTCTGCAGCTTGCTGCGATCATCCTGGTTGACCGATTGCGGCGGAATGCGGGCAATTTTGGAAATGATGTCCTCGATTTCCGCCTTGCCGATGATTTTTTTCTGCTTTGATTTGGGCAGAATGCGCTGCGCCGCACCGGCTTCATCGATCACGTCGATCGCCTTATCGGGCAGATGACGGTCATTGATGAAGCGCGCTGACAATTCCGCTGCAGTGGTCAGCGCAGAAGCCGAATACTTGACCCCATGATGTTCCTCGAAACGGGATTTCAAGCCACGTAGAATTTGCACCGTTTGCTCCACGGTCGGCTCATTTACATCCACTTTCTGGAAGCGCCGCGACAGCGCATGATCTTTCTCGAAGATGCCGCGAAATTCTGTGTATGTGGTGGCGCCAATACATTTCAACTGACCATTGGCAAGCGCCGGCTTGAGCAGGTTGGAGGCGTCAAGCGTGCCACCAGAAGCCGAACCAGCACCGATGATGGTATGAATCTCGTCGATAAACAAAATGCCGTTCGGATTGTCCTTGAGCTGCTTGAGCACTGCCTTCAGGCGTTGTTCAAAGTCGCCGCGATACTTGGTCCCGGCCAGCAAAGCCCCCATATCGAGCGAATAGACAATACCGCTGTTCAGGATTTCGGGCACATTGCCTTGCGTGATGCGCCACGCCAAACCCTCGGCAATCGCGGTCTTGCCGACGCCGGCCTCGCCCACCAGCAGCGGGTTGTTCTTGCGGCGGCGGCACAAGATCTGAATCACGCGATCGATCTCCGCTTCCCGTCCAATAAGGGGATCGATCCGCCCTTCGGCAGCAGCCTTATTAAGATTCTGCGTATATTGGTCGAGCGGGCTTTCTTTCTGCTGCCCTTCCGTGTGCACTTCATCTGCACTTTCCGACGGCTTTTGCGGATCGGATTGCTGATCCTTGCGCACCCCGTGCGAAATGAAATTCACAACATCGAGGCGCGTGACGCCTTGTTGATGCAGATAATAGACTGCGTGCGAATCTTTCTCACCGAAAATGGCGACCAAAACATTGGCGCCAGTAACCTCATTCTTGCCGTTTGAGGCAGACTGGACGTGCATGATTGCACGCTGAATCACCCGCTGGAAACCTAGCGTCGGCTGCGTGTCAACTTCGCTCGTACCCGCCACCGTCGGCGTATTGTCGGCGACAAAATTGGACAGTGTTTTGCGCAAGTCGTCGATACTGACTGCACACGCACGCAATACTTCTGCTGCAGATGGATTGTCCAGCAGCGCGAGCAACAGATGCTCGACAGTGATGAACTCATGTCGTGCCTGACGGGCTTCGACAAAAGCCATGTGCAAACTTACTTCCAAATCCTGGGCAATCATACTTCCTCCATCACGCATTGCAGGGGATGCCCCGCTTTACGGGCATGCGTTAAAACAAGATCCACTTTAGTCGACGCTATGTCTTTCGAATATACGCCACATACCGCTTTACCGTCGCGATGGACCTTGAGCATCAAATGCGTCGCGGTCTCGCGATCCTTGTTGAAATACTCCTGAATAATCGCAACCACAAACTCCATCGGTGTGTAATCGTCATTGAGCAATAACACCTGATACATAGATGGTGCCTTTAATTTCTGTTCACGCTGCTCGATGAGCGTACTGTTTTCATGCTTAATGGCCATGCGTCTATTCTTAATCCGTTCGACTTCAGATACAACGCGTCATAACCGACGTCCAGTATTCATTTCTTTCGATATTACGCGGTTTCTTTCCTGTTCGCAGATGGCACCTGCAAAGATCAAATCAAGAGCATTTTGTTCGATCTAGCGCAATAAAATATGTTTACCGATTAAAAATCGCTTGACCATAAATTTTTTTCCGAGAACAATAGTATTTATTGCAAGGAAAGAAAATTTTCTTGTCAATATATAAGTGGGTACTTAGTTTGAAGCAGCAATTTTGATGTTTCTTGCTTTATGACTCGTGTGATTTTTTTTATTTGAAAGATGCATTATGGCAACAGGTACAGTCAAGTGGTTCAACGATTCTAAAGGCTTCGGCTTTATCACTCCAGATGATGGTGGAGAAGATCTGTTTGCGCACTTTTCCGCAATTAACATGAACGGATTCAAGACCCTCAAAGAAGGTCAAAAAGTTCAGTTCGAAGTCACGCAAGGCCCTAAAGGCAAGCAAGCTTCAAATATCCAGGCTGCATAATTTTTGGATTAAAAAAGTTTTCGGAAAACCCTGCATTGCAGGGTTTTTTTTCGCCCATAGATGACAGAACATGCGGCAATCTTCGAGAAAACCCGCTGCACCCAATGAAAAAAGGCCGGATTTAATCCGGCCTTTTGATGTGTGACGCTAATAACTATTCATCATTAACGGCGGTAGTGCAATTTACATATTTTCAATCATGACGTCGCCAAAACCGGAGCAAGACATCTGAGTGGCGCCTTCCATCAGACGGGCAAAGTCGTATGTAACTTTTTTCGATGCAATCGATTTTTGCATCGAAGCGATGATCAGATCCGCCGCTTCCAACCAGCCCATATGGCGCAACATCATTTCTGCCGACAAGATCAGTGAACCAGGATTAACATAATCTTTTCCTGCGTATTTTGGTGCGGTACCGTGAGTCGCTTCAAACATTGCAATTGAATCCGACAGATTGGCACCCGGAGCAATTCCGATACCACCGACCTGAGCCGCCAGTGCGTCCGAGATGAAGTCGCCGTTCAGGTTCAATGTCGCAATGACGCTGTACTCGGCGGGACGCAACAGAATCTGCTGCAGGAATGCATCTGCAATCGAATCCTTGACGACGATGTCTTTGCCGGTCTTCGGATTTTTGAATTTGCACCATGGGCCGCCATCGATTAGTTCGGCGCCAAATTCTTTTTGCGCCAAGGCATAAGCCCAGTCGCGGAAGCCGCCTTCGGTGTATTTCATGATGTTGCCTTTGTGCACAATCGTCACAGATGGCTTGTCATTGTCAATTGCATACTGGATTGCCTTTCGCACCAGACGCTCGGTACCTTCGCTGGACACCGGCTTGATGCCGATCCCGGAAGTATTCGGGAAACGAATTTTCGTGACGCCCATTTCATTGATCAGGAAATCGATTATTTTCTTGGCTTCATCCGTACCTGCCTGGAATTCGATCCCGGCATAAATGTCTTCCGAGTTTTCCCGGAAAATCACCATATCGGTCTTTTGCGGTTCACGCACTGGCGAAGGCACACCAGTGAAATAACGCACTGGGCGCAGGCAAACATACAGATCCAGCGCTTGGCGCATTGCCACATTCAGTGAGCGAATGCCGCCGCCAACCGGCGTGGTCAATGGACCCTTGATCGAGACTACGAAGTCCTTCAGAACCTGCAGCGTTTCTTCTGGCAGCCATACGTCCGGACCATATACCTGCGTCGCTTTTTCGCCAGCATAGATTTCCATCCAGTTGATCTTGCGCTTGCCGTCGTATGCTTTGGCGACAGCAGCGTCAATTACCTTGATCATCACTGGACTGATATCAACACCAGTACCGTCGCCTTCGATATAAGGAATAATCGGGTTATCTGGAACGGTCAATGAAAAATTGGCATTGACGGTAATTTTCTTGCCGTCGGCTGGAACTTTGATATGTTGATACATCGTTGTCTCCGAAGTTGAGGCGAAAAAGAGCGTACATCACTCTATGTGAACATCTGAATACTGCTGACTTTTGCAATTAATCGAATGTATCTTGATTATGTCTTATATAAGACATAAGACTAGAATTTCATATTATGCGCTTGTATTTTACTTGATGCCATGTTTTTGCGACACTAGCAGCATGCCACTTATATTATTCAACAAACCGTTTCAAGTGATGTGCCAGTTTTCTACGCATCCGACACGCCAAACACTGGCCGATTATCTCGACATTCCGAACGTCTACCCGGCCGGTCGACTGGATGCCGATAGCGAGGGATTGCTGCTGCTCACGGATGACGGCAAGCTTCAGCACGATATCAGCCACCCGGATCATAAACAACCGAAAACTTATATCGTCCAGGTAGAAGGTACGCCCGACCCCACCATACTGGCGCGCTTACGCTATCCGCTTAATCTCGGGGACTTCGTTACCCAACCGTGTATTGTCAGGAAAATTTATCAGCCTGAATGGCTATGGCCGCGCAATCCGCCGATACGGGAACGCAACAATCATCCGACTAGCTGGCTGTCCATCACGCTATCCGAAGGCAAGAATCGTCAGATTCGACGAATGACAGCAGCGGTTGGCCTGCCCACTCTTAGGTTGGTGCGCATCGCCATTGGTAACATTTCCCTGCAATCCCATCCACTTATGCCTGGAGAATGGCGCACGGTATCGCCTGCTGAAATACGATAATTTTTAGATGAAAATTGTAAAAGGCCCGATGTACCGAGCCTTTTTACGTCAAAATGCGTATCTTCTTTTCAGCCAAGGAATTTCAACATGAACAGGCAGACGCGTCAGTGCATTGGGCTTTTTAGCGCTTTTTTGGTCTGCGTTGCGATACCCGCAACACCCGCATACGCGCAGCAAACGCAAAAGTTTCGCAGCACTACGCTAAGTGCCGGAATGTATGCAATCAAGGCGGAAGTCGCCGCCAATGAGGCCGAGCGTCAAC
Organism: Gelidimonas diazotrophica; assembly: GCF_055694025.1. Classification (NCBI taxonomy): domain Bacteria; kingdom Pseudomonadati; phylum Pseudomonadota; class Betaproteobacteria; order Burkholderiales; family Oxalobacteraceae; genus Gelidimonas; species Gelidimonas diazotrophica. Next base: position 579,715 of record NZ_CM146349.1, on the reverse strand, counting down.
AGGGTTTGATGTTTCGTGAAAAAATGGCCAGCAACGAAGGAATGATATTCGACTTCGAGGCACCCGCAGGCGTTTGCATGTGGATGAAAAACACCTTGATTCCACTCTCGGTTGCGTTCATTGACAGCAGTGGAAAAATTGTCAATATCGAGGATATGCAACCACAAACCACCAATTCGCATTGCGCAAAAAAAGCCGTTCGCTATGCGCTGGAAATGAACCAGGGTTGGTTCAAGCAGAAAAATGTCAAACCCGGCAGCGTAATAAGTGGATTAGTCCCGAACTGAGCCTGCTTACCGAAAGATATAGCAACGACGAAAAAACCCGCGCGACAAAATCAAGCGGGTTTTTCAATCAATCAAGCACATTGCTTCCAGCGCAGGCCGGAACAATGGAAAACTAATTAAGCTAGTGCTTTCAGAGCTGCAGCAAGACGGCTCTTATGGCGTGCAGCCTTGTTTTTGTGAATGATTTTTTTGTCTGCAATGCGGTCGATCGTTGAAATAGACGATTGATAGATTGCGGCTGCAGCTACTTTGTCGCCTGCAGCAATTGCCTTGCGAACAGCTTTGATTGCTGTACGCAATGTGGAACGCTGGCTGGAATTATGCGCGTTCAGTTTGACTGCTTGACGAGCGCGCTTGCGTGCTTGTGCTGTATTTGCCATGAGTATTTCCTAAAACAAGGTCAAAGTGCGTTCGCAAACCTGAGTGTTGCGAGATAAAAATTCTGTGAAGCCACGCATTATAGCGGTATTTTTTTAAACGAGCAAATCGATGCTGGCGCACCACAACAAATCAAGTAGCATTTGCTGGAACAGCAGTGTATAGGAAGCGCTTGCTACAGGTTGCAATGCTCTGAGCGGCTATAATTCCGGCCCATGAACTTGCTTAAAACACTTGCCACCGTATCGGGCATGACGATGCTATCCCGCGTGACAGGTCTGCTGCGCGAGTTTCTGATCGCACGCGCGTTCGGCGCTTCTGCTTATACAGATGCGTTTTTCGTCGCTTTCCGCATTCCCAATCTGCTGCGCCGACTGTTTGCGGAAGGTGCCTTTTCCCAGGCGTTTGTACCGATTCTGGCTGAATACAAGAACCAGAAAGGCGATCAGCCAACCAGGGAACTGATCGATCATGTCGCCACCGTGCTGACCTGGACGTTGCTCATTACCTGCATCGTCGGTATTTTGGCAGCGCCTGCGGTGGTGTATCTGATTGCCACCGGCTTGAAATCCAATGCGCAAGTGTTTGATGTCTCGGTCATGATGACGCGCATCATGTTTCCGTATATCGGCTTCATGTCGCTGGTGGCGCTGTCTGGCGGCATCCTCAATACCTGGCGCGAATTCAAGATTCCTGCCCTGACGCCGGTGTTGCTGAATCTGTCTTTCATCGTCGCTTCGCTATTCTTGGCGCCGATGTTGAAGCAACCGGTGTACGCACTGGCGATTGCGGTGTTTGTCGGCGGCATATTGCAACTGGCGGTGCAAATCCCGGCGCTGCTGAAAATCGGCATGCTGCCGCGCATCTCGCTCAATCCGGTATTTTGTCTGCGCGATGCGGGCGTGCGGCGGGTACTCAAACAGATGGTGCCGGCGACTTTTGCGGTGTCAGTGGCGCAAATCAGCCTGATGATCAATACTAATATCGCTTCCCGCATGGCCAACGGCAGCGTTTCATGGCTGTCTTATGCGGATCGCCTGATGGAATTCCCCACCGCGCTACTGGGCGTGGCGCTCGGCACGATCTTGCTGCCGAGTCTGTCGAAAGCCAATTCCGATGGCGATAAAGTCGAATATTCGGCGCTGCTGGACTGGGGCTTGCGGCTCACTTTCCTGCTCGCATTGCCGGCCGCAGTGGGGCTATTAACCTTGGCCGAACCGCTGACGGCGACGCTATTTCATTATGGCAAGTTCGCCGCGCGCGATGTCGCCATGACAGGCAATGCGCTGGTGGCTTACGGCGTCGGCCTGATCGGCCTGATTCTGGTCAAAATCCTGGCGCCTGGATTTTATGCCAAACAGGACATCCGCACGCCGGTCAAGATTGCCGTCGGCGTCTTGATCGCCACCCAGTTGATGAACCTGCTTTTCGTGCCGTGGATTGCGCATGCCGGACTGGCACTGTCGATCGGCCTGGCCGCCTGCTTGAACGCGCTGTTACTGTATTTCGGCCTGCGCCGGCGCAAAATCTACACGCCCAAAGAAGGCTGGGGACTGTTTATGATCCGTCTTGTCGGCGCCCTGTTTCTGCTGGCCGGGGTCGCGCTCTGGAGCGCCGCGCAAGTCGACTGGATGGGCTTGAAGGCGCATCCGCTGATGCGCATCGGCGCCCTGTTCCTGGTCATTAGCCTGTGCGTCGCGACCTACTTCAGCGCGTTGCTGGCGATGGGCTTTCGGTTCAGGGATTTCAAGCGAATCGCGCTGTAAATACCAACCCGCTTGCAGCCGAATAACGTGATTACTGGCAAAATAGTCCAATGATGATTCAGCCGCTCGATTACTTTGCCACCTTGGTCAGTCAGGACGATGCGATTCCGCTGTTCGAGGCGGCGCTCGCCGTCGCGCAGGGTATCGATGAACGGCTTGATTTTGACGCCACCCAAGCCGCGGTCGATAGCTTTGCCGCCACCTTGCAGCGACGGCTGGCGCCGGATATGACCGATATTCAAAAGTTGCGCTTGCTCAATCAGTATTTCTACGGTGAATTGGGCTTTGGCGGCAACGTCAACCATTTTTACGACATCGGCAACAGCCTCATGCCGCAAGTTATCGCAACGCGACGCGGGATTCCGATTTCTCTGGCCATACTCTTCATGGAAGTGGCGCAGCAAATCGGCCTGGAAATGAAAGGGATAGCTTTTCCTGGACATTTCCTGATGTGCTTGTCAGTCCCAAGCGGCGAAATCATTCTCGACCCGCTCAACGGCAATAGTTTGACGCGAGAGGTACTGGAAGAGCGGCTGTTGCCGCATATCGAACCGGCGGAAGAGCCGCAGAAAAGTACGCTGGCGCACTATCTACACGCAGCCCATCCGCGCGAAATACTGGCGCGCATGTTGCGCAACCTGAAATCCATCCTGGTAGAAGAAAGAAGCTGGGAGGCATTTCTGGCGGTGCAGCAAAGGCTGGTCATCTTGTTGCCGGAAGACATTACCGAGCGCCGCGACCGCGGCCTGGCGTATGCCAACCTGTCGCGCCCGCAGCCGGCGCTGCAGGATCTGGAAACCTATCTGGCCAAACGACCGTATGCGCCGGACGCCGACACGCTGCGCGAAAGGCTGCCGGGACTGCGGCAAGCCTGCAAACGCACCAGCTGATTTCCTGCTGCCGGGCAACCGGCATTCAGGGCCAATACTAATGCCGGTATTTTTTTAGTCGCACTAAATAATTGCGGGAGTAATGCACTTTTAATGCATACTCCCCGCAAATAATAGAATGAAAGAATGACCGAGTTAGCCCTTGGCGCGTGTCTCGATGACTTCCCACTGTTCCAGCGCATCCAGCAATAACGCATCGATCTCGGCAAAGCGCGCATTGAGCCGTTTGCCCTCAGCCGCCGGCTGCTTGTATAGATCGGGGTCGGCCAAACGCTCGGAAATCGTTTTCTGCTCGGCTTCCAGACTGGCGATCAGCTTCGGCAGTTCTTCCAGTTCGCGCTGCTCCTTGTAACTGAGCTTTTTCTTCGGCGCAACCGCTGCCACTTCCTGTTTCGGCTCGGCCTTCAGTTCAGCCTTGGCAGCCTTGATGACTGCCGCCTGCGACGGCCGCACGCGTTCCCAATCGCTATAGCCGCCGATATATTCGCGCCACAGGCCATCGCCCTCGGAAACGATCACTTCGGTCACCACATTGTCGAGGAAGGTGCGGTCATGGCTGACCAGAAATACCGTGCCCTTGTAATCTTCCAGCAACTCTTCCAGCAACTCCAGCGTATCGATATCCAGATCATTGGTCGGTTCATCCAGCACCAGCACATTGGCCGGCTTGGCGAACAGGCGCGCCAGCAACAGCCGGTTGCGCTCGCCGCCGGACAGCGATTTGACCGGTGAACGGGCCCGCTCCGGCGAAAACAGGAAATCGTTCAAATACGTCATCACATGGCGGCGCTGTCCGTTGATCTCGACCCAATCGCTGCCCGGCGCGATGGTGTCGGCCAGACTGCCGTTCTCGTCAAGCTGGGTGCGCATCTGGTCGAAATACGCGATTTGCAGCTTGGTGCCTTGCTTAATGCTGCCGGAATCCGGCTGTTCCTGGCCCAAAATCATTTTCAGCAACGTGGTCTTGCCGGCACCGTTGGCGCCGATCAGACCGATCTTGTCGCCACGCAACAAAGTCGCACTGAAATCGCGCACGATGACCTTGTCGCCATAACTCTTCGATACATTTTCCAGCTCGGCCACGATCTTGCCGGAGCGCTCACCTGACGACACCGCCAGATTGACCTGCCCTTGCTGATTGCGACGGGCGTCGCGATTCAGACGCAATGCTTCCAGACGGCGCACGCGGCCTTCGTCGCGCACCCGGCGCGCTTTCACGCCTTTGCGAATCCAGACTTCTTCCTGTGCCAGGAACTTGTCAAATTTGGCGTTTTCGACCTCTTCGATCTCCAATTGCTCGGCCTTGCGCACTTCGTAGGCAGTGTAATTACCCGGAAACGACAACAGGCGGCCACGATCGAGTTCGACGATGCGAGTGGCGACATTGTCCAGAAAACTGCGGTCATGGGTAATGAACAGCACGCTGCCTTTATAGTCGCGCAGCAAGCTTTCCAGCCACAGAATCGAGCTGAAATCGAGATGGTTGGTCGGCTCGTCGAGCAGCAAAACGTCTGGTGCGCTGACCAGCGCGCAAGCCAGCGCCACGCGCTTTTGCATGCCGCCCGAAAGCGTCCCCATTTTTGATCCACCTTCCAGGTTCAGGCGGTCCAGCGTGGTTTCAACCTTGTTGTTCAGGCTCCAGGCGTCGGCCGCATCCAGCTTGACCTGAATGTCGTGCATGCGCTCCATCAACGCGTCATCGTCATCACCGCCAAATTGCCCGGTCAAAGCCTCATACTCCATCAGCAACGCCGCCATCTCGCCCATGCCTGAAGCGACTGCATCGAATACTGTCACATCCGGCTCGAAATGCGGTTCCTGTTCGACATACGCAACCTTGATCCCCTGCTGCATCGACAGCAAGCCGTCATCCAGTTTGGAAGTGCCGGCGATGACCTTAAGCAAGGAAGATTTACCGGTGCCGTTGCGGCCGATCAAGCCGACCCGCTCGGCGGAGTCGAACGAAAATTCAGCATGATCGAGTAAAGCTACATGACCGAAAGCAAGCTGCGCGTTAGAAAGAGAAATGACTGCCATAATGCCCTGATGATGGTTGAGCGGCACCGCAAAAGCGCCGACCGAAATGATGAATGAAGCACGCATTGTACCGATTGCCAGACAAAAGACACGATTCCGGGCAATTACGTCGGCTATAATTGCTGCCGTTTGATGCGATAATGCGCACGCAATTGCGAGCAAGCAAGCGCAAAAAATAGCAACTCAGCGCCACTAAACGTCTCCCCGTAGCACAATGGATAGTGCACATGCCTCCTAAGCGTGGGATACTGGTCCGATTCCAGTCGGGGGGACCAGTTACAAGTTTCAAGCAGCTCCAGAACATCCCAAAAGCCGCACTTCTCACTATGAGGATGCGGCTTTTTTGTTCCCGCAAGGCTCAACAAGGTGCATTGCCAGCCAAAAGCGGCGCGGCTTGTGGCTGGCAATGCGGCAAATACTTCGGCAATCTGGCGCGGGAATGGCACACCAACAAGTTGATTTAATACGTCTTTGACGTATAATATTCCCATGCTAACAATTATCGAAACCCCGACATTTCAGCGGCTTTGGCCTGCTTATTGGACCGAGGAAGAGCGAGCGGAATTTGCCGCGTATCTGGCGCAAACCCCTGAAGCTGGCGACGTGGTGAAAGGTTCCGGCGGCGTGCGCAAGGTCAGATGGAGCAGAAAAGGCGGCGGGAAATCTGGCGGCGTGCGGGTAATTTATTACAACCGGCTGGCAAATGGGGAAATCATTTTGATCTTCCTTTACGCAAAGAACGAATTCGATTCAATCGCCGGTGAAAAATTAAAGGAGTTGAAAAATGCCATCGAAAAAACCTATGGGCGATAAAGCGTTGCGCGCCTGGGAGGATTCCCGCGACATGGCCGCAGAACTGGAACAATCCATTAACGAAATGCTAGCCGGGCAAGGCAAGCCGGTGTCGGTATCCCCGGTAGTGACTGTGCGCATGCAGTCGGGTCTGTCGCAAAGTCGGTTTGCCAAGCTGTTGGGCGTATCGGTGCGCACCTTGCAGGAATGGGAGCAGGGACGACGCAACCCATCGGGAGCGGCGCAAACCCTGCTAACGATTGCTCTCCGGCATCCCGAAGTATTGCAAGAACTGGCGGCGTAAGGAAAACCATATTGCATGGCTTCACCAAAAAGACCCGATCCACACCCCAGGATGTGCATTGCACCTGGCTGAAAGCCGGATTGATTTTTAGGAGGAATACCGATGCCTATTGGAACAAATTTTGATGACTTCCTGAAAGAGGAATCGATATACGAGCGTTGCACCGCCGCTGCGGTAGAGAAGGTGCTGGCGGTGCAAATTGAAGAAACAATGAAGGCGCGAAGCCTTACCAAAACGGTGATGGCAAAGAAAATTCATACCAGCGGCGGCGCTGGGGAAGACATTCAAAATTGAACTTGTACCGGGTTAATGGCGAAGCGTTTCACCTGATCTGCCTAAGTCGTTGATTACAAATAGCCAAGTAGCGGCGGAATTTTTTCAGCAAGCGCGTCAATCACAACGCGTACACGCATCGGCAAAAAACGTCCAGGTGGCCAGAGGGCGTACATATCGCTAGCCGGCCCACGCAGTTCAGTGAGCACCTCAATCAATCGCCCCGACCGGAGGTGGTTTGCGATTAACCACGATGGCAGCCAAGCCAGTCCACCGCCCGCAACAGCAGCATCGGCAATGGCTTCCAGATCATCGAAGCGAATCCGCCCAGTCGTTTTTATTTCGTGTTGGCGTCCCTGATCGGCGAATAACCAGGGAACAACTTTATTCCCCTTGCCATAAGCAAGGGTGTCATGCGACGCAATCTGTTCCAGCCGCAAAGGCGCGTCACGGGTCTGAAGATAAGAAGGCGACGCACATAGCATCATGGTTTGCGCGCCCAATCGACGCGCTTTCAGATCCGCCTCATTGGCCAGCGTTCCGACGCGAACCACCAGATCAAAGCCATCTTCGAGTAGATCAACCGGGCGGTCCGTAAAAGCGACCTCTATTTCCAGTTGCGAATGCACACGTGCCAGATTGACCAGAATTGGCGCAATGCAGTATCGACCCAGTAAAACCGGCACGCTAATACGCACCCGGCCGATGGGTTCACGTTGCCCCGCATCGAAACTTTGTTCAGCTGCCTTGATTTCAGCCAGAGCACCCGAGCAACGTTCATAGAACAACGCGCCTTCGTCTGTCAAACTCAAACTGCGGGTCGTGCGATGAAATAGTCGCACCCCAAGGCGCTCCTCCAGCCGGGCAACGGCCTTGCCTACTGCTGAACGCGACAAACCCATCTGCTCGGCTGCAACTGCAAAGCTGGCTGCTTCTGCTGCTCGCACAAAAGCAGCAACTCCACGCAGTTGATCGCTCACCACTCGCTCCATTGACGCCAAAAGATCTCCAATATAAAGAATATTTGTCTTTACTGAAGATCTATTTTCTCTTATATCCTGATGTATTCATATAGTTCAAGAGGAAATTCATGTTGATCAAACAAGTAATGCACCGGTCAATGCGCTCCAAGTTCAGGCGCGAGAATCTGAAGCTGGTGGATATTCCGTTTATGAAATCACTTACCAAACGCGTATGGGATTTTCTTGAGACTTGCATGATGGTCAGCGCCATTGCGGCGGGCAGTGCAGCTGCACCGTCAGTGTTCGCTGAAACGCTACCGCAACAGAAGGAACAAGCACCCGGCTATTTTCGAATGGCGCTTGGGAAATTCGAAGTTACCGCTTTGTACGATGGATCTGTGGATATCGATTCCTCGCTTCTGAGCGGCGCAAGTAAAAAGACGATTCGGTCTTCGCTCGCGCAATCGTTTGTATCCGACTCCAAAGCAATCCAGACTGCAGTCAATGCCTATCTTGTTCACACCGACAAAAATTTGATTCTGATCGATACCGGGACTGCAAAATTATTCGGTCCCAACCTTGGCTTTGTGCCGGAAAACCTGCGCGCCGCAGGCTACGAACCGGCACAAATCGACACTATCTTGCTGACGCATCTGCATCCTGACCATGCCGGTGGCCTTCTAACGCCAGCGGGCGCGATGACATTTCCCAATGCCCAAGTCTTCGTGTCCCGGGCTGATGCCGACTACTGGCTGAACGAAACAAAGGCAGCAAACGCACCGAAGGATCAGCAAGCCCTCTTTAAAATGTCGCGTGATGCCGTCGCACCCTACCTTGCTGCCGGCAAACTGACTATCTTCGATGTGGGTCAAAAAATACTGGACGGCGTGACTGAGATTCCTGCCTCGGGACATACACCAGGGCACAGCGCTTATCTCGTTTCTTCCGAAGGCCAAGGTCTGCTTGTTTGGGGCGATATTGTGCATAGTCTTGCGGTGCAATTCCAGCACCCTGAAGTCGCCATCGAGTTCGACTGGAATCAGAAAAAAGCGGTTGCCACACGTCGGCGCATTCTTGCTTTAGCTGCGTCCCAGAAAATCTGGATTGCTGGGGCGCACATGCCTTTTCCCGGTATAGGACATGTGCGTTTGAATAGCGCTACGGCTTATGTTTGGGTGCCTGCCGAGTACCATCGATTGCGCGATGCACATTGATCAAGTCAATCGGAAAGTTGTATTGCTGTGAAGTCGGGCGATGTTTGATTGCTGATCGGGTGCGATCTGACTTCGCTTTCAATGACAGTCCGGTACGTTCTGGTCCAGATACACTTCAAAGGCAACGTCACTGGCCCATCTTTTCCTGATCTGGGGCCAGTAACTGTTTTCCGACCACGCACGCGCAGTTTTCTTCAGGAACGCCAGCGTATCGGCGTCGCCGGCAGGCGCGATCAGCACTAGCGTTGCGCGCGGCCCGACTTTCAGACGGGCTGAAAATTTCTTCCACTCCGGCAGTTTGAGCAGTGCATTTAGCATCGTATCGTCGTGCACGGCAGCGTCGCAAGCGCCGCTTCTGAGCGCCAGCAAGGAATCGGCCGGCGCTTTGGTGATTTTTTCAATCGCACCGTATTTGGCGGCCATGCTGCCGACATAAGCGCCGCCTTCGGATAGGCAAACGGTGCGTCCTTTGAGCTGTTCCGGCTGCTTGATATCGGTATCGGTGCGCAGGATTGCCAGCGGCGCGGCGGTGTAACCGGTCGGCACCACCGCTGCGTTGCGCAGTAACGGATGGGTGTCGGCAATCGCTGCCAGCACCACATCCGCCTTGCCGCTAGCCAGCAACTGCATGCGATTGGCAGTGGTTGCGCGCAGTGTGGTCAGCGGCACTTTCAGGCGCGCTGCAAGTTCTTTTGCCAGAATGGTTTCGATACTTTCCGAGGTGCGATATTTAGTGCCCGCCACATAAGGCGGCACGATGCTGCCCACGCCAACCGCTAACTTGGCACGCTCCGGCAAGCCGGCGGCCAATGCGGTGAGGCTGGCGCATCCCAAGATGGCAGCTATCAATGTACGCAGCAGAAATGACTGTTTGACCGACATCGCAGACTCCATGACCAGACTTTATAACTAAACGTATTGATAACGCAGCAAACGGTGCTTCATTTTTTCCAGGATGAGCTGATCGATCAGGACGGCCAGAATCGCAATCGTCAGGATGTTCATCATGACGCCGACCATGTCGGCAGTTTCGCCCGCATACGCCAGCGAACGCCCCAGGCCTTTGCCGAAACCGATCAGCATTTCGGCCGAAATCAGCGCCCGCCATGCATTGCCGAAAGCCAGCTGCGCACCGGTGATCAGTTCCGGCATCACGGCCGGCAGATAAACTCGCTTGAGCAGGTCGCGGCGCGTGGCGCCCATCACGCGCGCCGCCGATACATGCACCTTTTGCACGCTTTCGGTTGCATTCATGACCGACAGCGCCGCCGGAAAAAATGCCGCAATCGCCACCACGATGATAATCGGCAGACTGCCGAAACCCATCAGGATCAACAGCAGCGGCACCCATGCGATCGACGGAATCGATTGCAAAATGATGATGGCCGACTTCAATACTTCGCGGAAGAAAAACAGTATCGCGCCGACCAGGCCAAAGCTAATTCCCAGCAACAAGGCAGCGCCATAACCGATGCCGAGCCGCGACAGGCTGCCCCACAAGGCGGTGCGGAACTGTTCCGTCTGCACCTCTTCCCACAAGCGCACCAGCACGGTGGGAACATCCGGCATCAGAAAATCAGGCAAGAACCATGCAGCGATTTGCCACATCAGCAGAATGAAGGCAATCGCCAGGATCATGGCGAATTTTTTTCGATAACCGGTAATGCGAATTTGAGTACTCATGGCGACTTCAAAAATACGAAGGCCGGCTTGCTGCCGGCCATCTAGAACTAAAAAAACGCGTGATTATAGTTTACGGTCCTTTTGCCAGGACAGATCGAGAATACTCTTGACGTCGAACGGCTTGCCATCGCGGGTTTTCAATGCGCCCTGCTGTTGCAGGATGTTGGCGATTTCCTGCATCCGCAATTGTTCCTTGGCGGTCAGCGCGGCACTGAAGGTCTGGCTCTTGATGGCATCGCGGATCACGTCTTCACGCGGCAAGTCGCCGCGCTTGAGGGTTTTCAGGGTGGGCTCGGAAATGAAATAAGAGGCGATCAGTTTCGATGCTTCAGCGGGTTTCTTTTGCAGCAAATCGATCGCTTCGCGCTGGGCATCAAGCGATTTCCAGACCTCGGCACGGCGTTTTGCCAGCGTCTCGCCGGAAGTGATGACGACCATGCACGGGAAAGGCCAGACTTCGCCGATTTCGTAAATTTGTTTTACCGGCGCAATCAGTTGCGCAATGCTGGCTTGCGGCTCAAACAGGAATGCGGCATCGACCCGTTTGCCCACCAGCGACTGCACCGCCACCTGCGGGCTGACGCCCATGATGTTGACATCGTCCACTTTCAGCCCGGCATTCTTCAGCACCACGCCCTTCAGCACGGTGTCGGCGGTGCTGCCTTCGGCTTGCGATGCCAGCGAGTGGCCTTTCAGGCCGGCGACATCCTTGATGCCGGAGTCTTCGCGCACCACAATCGCGTGATAGCCATGCTGCGCACCGCCCACCACTTTCAGATTGGCGCCCTTGGAGGCCCACGCCACGGCATTGGTAAAGCCCAACACGCCGGTATCGAGTTGGCCGCCAACGATGGCCTTGATCAGATCGGTGCCGGATTTGAATTCGACCAGCTCCACATCCAGACCCTGTTTCTTGTAGAAACCGCCTTCGTGCGCGGCGATCGCCTGCGCATCGTCCATCACGCGCAAGTAACCGACCTTGAACTTGTCGGCAGCCAGAACCTGGCTACTGAGCGCCAATACCGCTACGGTGGAGAGTAATAATCGTGACAACTTCATACGCCAGCCTCTTCTATTGATTTTGCAAAATTGTCTTGCTCTGCATGGATTCCCAACAGCCCCAGAATTTGACGCCGGATCGCTGAAAACTCGGACAGGTCGTGGGTTTTTTCGTGATGCGCCAGATTGAATTCACGCAGCACGGTAGCTGGCCGTGCGCTAAACACCAGAATCCGGTCGGCCAGAAACAGCGCCTCGTCGACGTCATGCGTGACCAGCAAAACGGTCGGCCGTTCTTCGCGAATCAATTGGCGCAATGCATCCTGCAAAGTCATCCGGGTCAGCGCATCGAGCGCGCCGAACGGCTCGTCCAGCAACAGCACTTGCGGGCGCGAAATGAATGCGCGCGCCAGTGCCGCGCGTTGCCGCATGCCGCCTGACACCTGATGCGGATAATAGGCTTCGAAACCTTCCAGATTGACTTTCGCCAGCCAGATGTTGGCCTGGACGCGTGCTTCCTGTTGGTCGACTTGCTGGAATTCGAGCGCCAGCGCGACGTTTTGCTGCAGCGTCAGCCACGGATACAGCGCATTTTCCTGGAACATCAGGGTGCGCTGCGGATGCGGACCTGTAATCGGCTGGCCATCTGCCAGGATGCTGCCACTGCCTGGCTTTTCCAGTCCGGCGGCAATGTGCAGCAGCGTCGATTTGCCGCAACCGGACGGGCCGACCAGTGCTACCAGCTCTCCATCTTCGATGTCGCGGCTAAAGTTATCGATCACATGCAGACCGGAAAAACTTTTTTGTATATTCTCGAAAGACAGCTTCATTAGACCTCGTTTCTGAATGCGGGACTGCAACCAGCGCTGAATATCCGGCGCTGCATCAGTGATGCATGTTGCATGGGCGTTATAACTGGGGGAATTTGGCAGATGCTGCGTACTGTACCGAGCCAGCTTATGCAGCACAACTATTTTTAAACGCTATGCTTATTCGAATATGACATATAACACCATGCTGCAGCGATCCGTCAGGCGGACGCTTGAATCAAAATGCTGACGGTTGGTAATTTATTCCATTCCGAGCATTACTAAGGAATTTTATGCCGGCAGCTTAGTCAATAGCTAACTATGCGTAAAAATTACCGTCCTGTTTTTACTTTACATTCAGGGTGAGTTTTACTCACCTGCCAGCAACCTTGATCGGGATTTCCATGCAACCACTTACCGCCAGCACCTCTTTTGCCGCCCTGCAATCCCACTGCGCAAGCGCAAAAAAATGGCGTCTGCCGGATTTATTCGCGCAGAATCCGCAGCGCTTTGCGGACATGTCGCTCCAGACCGGCGGCCTGCTGCTGGATTATTCCAAAAATCTGATTACTGCCGAAACCCTGCACTTGCTGCTCGATCTGGCGCGCGAACGCGGCGTGGAACAACAGCGCGAAGCGATGTTTGCCGGCGCCAAAATCAATACCACTGAAAACCGCGCAGTGCTGCATACCGCGCTGCGCGCACCACGCGACGCCCGACTGTTGCTGGACGGCCAGGATGTAATCGCGGATGTGCATGCGGTGCTGGATCAGATGCGCGCCTTCACCCAGCGCGTGCGCAGCGGAGAATGGCTGGGCCACACCGGCGCCGCCATCACCGACATCGTCAACATCGGCATTGGCGGCTCCGACCTTGGCCCCAGAACGGTGTGCCAGGCCTTGCGTCCGTTTGCACAACCCGGCTTGCAGCTGCACTTTGTGTCGAATGTCGACGCTTGCGATCTGGATGCGGTACTAAACAGGTGCAATCCGGAAACCACGCTCTTCATCATCGCTTCCAAAACCTTCACCACACTGGAAACCATGATGAACGCGCACTCGGCGCGCAACTGGCTGCTGCAACAGGGCTGCACCGAGGCGGCACTGGCCCGGCATTTTGTGGCGCTGTCGACCAATACCGCAGCGGTCAAAGTGTTCGGCATCGATCCCGAGAACATGTTCCCGTTCTGGGATTGGGTCGGCGGCCGTTACTCGGTCTGGTCGGCAATCGGGCTACCGGTTGCGCTGGCGGTCGGCTTCGACCATTTTGTCGAATTCCTGCAAGGCGCGCACGCGATGGATCAGCATTTCCGCAGCGCGCCGCTAGCATCGAACATGCCGGTTTTGCTGGCGCTGGTCGGTATTTGGAACCGCAATTTCCTCGGCTGCACGTCGCTGTCGATTGCGCCCTATCTGCAAGACCTTAAATTGTTGCCGGCTTTCTTGCAGCAACTGGATATGGAAAGCAATGGCAAAAGCGTTGCGCTCGATGGCAGCACACTGGAAACCGCAAGCGGCCCGCTGGTCTGGGGCCAGGCCGGCACCAATGGCCAGCATGCGTATTTCCAGTTGCTGCATCAGGGCAGCGATGTGATCCCGGTCGATTTCATTGCCGCGTTAAAGCCGCAACACCAGTTGCCGGGGCACCATGCGGCGCTGCTGGCCAACTGCTTTGCGCAGTCGGAAGCGCTGATGCGCGGCAAGAGCGCAGAAGAAGTGCGCGCCGAAATGCAGGCCCAGGACATCGATCCAGCGCAGATCGCGGCGCTGGCGCCGCACCGCACTTTTGCCGGCAACCGCCCCAGCAACACGATTCTGACGGATGCGCTGACCCCCAAAACCCTGGGCGCGCTGATCGCGCTGTACGAGCACAAAGTCTTGGTCCAGGGCGTGATATGGGGCGTCAACAGTTTTGATCAGTGGGGCGTCGAACTGGGCAAGGTGCTGGCCCAAAAGATCCAATCCGAACTACAGGGCGCGGCACAACCGCAGCAGCACGACAGTTCCACCAATGGCCTGATCGCCATCGCCAGAACTGCGCTTTGATGCATTTTCACTACAATCGTCAACTTGAAAGCCATGTGCAGTCAATACTAGGGCACTGTATTTATAATGCACGCATTAAAAATATGCGGAATAGTGCATTTTTTTAGTGATACTCCCACTTTAATTTTAGGCCGGACGGCGCAAGCAGTGGCATAACGTTGTTGCTGCAAAGTTGCCAGAGCCCCCGCCCCGGTTCATTGGCGCGCTATTTGCGGCTATTTGCAACCAATGCTGATCGCACACATCCATGAAGTCTTTCGTTGGTGTGCCTGCACTACGGCGACCAGAAGCACATCATCGCGTGCAGCGTCGATGGCGCGGGTTCAGCGCCTGGCTTTGCCGTCGGCAGCGGTTCAACCTTTATCTGCAAGAATTTAGAGGTTATAGTCAGAATTCTCATATAGTATGAGCGGCTGATAAATTTTCAGGATTTCTCGATTTTTCCAATTCTTCTCATTCTTGCTGCCGGCCTGTGCGCGTTTCAGCGCTAATCGCAGTGGCAATCCATGAGTCTGCTCTGCAGTGGCGTCGCATACTGTTTTTGTCCGAGCCGCTTACTTTACTAATGTGTGATTGTTTGCATGAAAGAAATTATGCCGAAAACCGGTTCTGGCGATAGTGCTGACGAAAAACAGGGTGGCCCTGACAGCATCATGGAACTTCAGCGCCAAACAACACTACTCAAGACAGGCGCTTTGCAAGACGCCATTTTCAATAGCGCCTACTTCTCCTGCATCGCCACGGATGAAAAAGGCGTGATTCAGCTTTTCAATGTCGGCGCCGAGCGCATGCTGGGCTACGCAGCGTCGGATGTCGTTAACCAGTTCACGCATGCAGATATGTCGGATCAGCAGGAGTTGATCGTGCGGGCAGCGGCCCTGAGCCTGGAATTTGATACACCGATTACGCCGGGTTTTGAAGCGCTGGTGTTCAAAGCCTCGCGTGGCATCGAAGATATTTACGAGCTGACCAAAATCCGCAAGGACGGCAGCCGCTTCCCCGCCATCGTCTCGGTCACGGCGCTGCGCGATGCGCAAGAGAAGATCATCGGCTATTTATCGATCGGCACCGACAATACAGCCCGCAAACAAGCCGAAACGGCACAGGATCAACGACTGCGCGACCAGCAATTCTATACACGCTCCCTGATCGAATCGAATATCGATGCGCTGATGACGACCGATCCGCAAGGCATCATCTCGGACGTGAACCAGCAGATGATGGTGCTCACCGGGTGCAGCCGCGAGGAATTGATCGGCGCGCCCTCCAAGGACTTCTTCACCGATCCCGAGCGTGCCGAGCAAGGCATCCAGCAAGTATTGCGCGAAGGCAAAGTCACCAACTACGAACTCACCGCACGCGCCAAGGATGAGCACGAGACCGTGGTGTCCTATAACGCCACCACCATCAATGACCGCGACGGCAAATTGCAAGGCGTATTCGCGGCCGCGCGCGATGTGACCGAGCGCAAGATTTTCGAGCGCACCTTGCAAGAGAAAAATATCGAGTTGGAGCATGCCAGCCGCATGAAGTCCGAATTCCTGGCCACCATGTCGCACGAATTGCGCACGCCGCTGAACGCCATCATCGGCTTTTCCGAAGCGCTCAAGGATGGCTTGATGGGCCAGATGAGCGATACCCAGCACGAATACATCGGCGATATTTTCACCAGCGGGCAGCACTTGCTTTCCCTGATCAACGACATTCTGGACTTATCCAAGGTCGAAGCAGGCATGATGGAACTCGAACTGGAGCCGGCCGACTTGCACAGCCTGCTGTCGAACAGCCTGTCGATCGTGCGGGAAAAGGCCGCAGCCCAGCGCATCCAGCTCGAACTCGACACCGGCGAAGACTTGGGCATCCCCCAGTTGGACATGCGCAAGACCAAGCAAATTGTCTACAACCTGCTGTCGAATGCCGTCAAGTTCAGCGCCAACGGTGCGCGCGTGAGCTTGCGCGCGCGGCGCGTTTCGCGCAGTACCGTGGGCACCCTGTCCGGCACCTGGCCGGTGCACAACTTCCCCCTGGCCGACAATGAGTACAACGAATTTCTCGAAATATGCGTCAGCGACAGCGGCATCGGCATCTCGAAGAAAAACATGGCGAAATTGTTCCAGGCCTTCAGTCAAATCGACAGCAGTCTGGCGCGCAAATTCGAGGGTACCGGTCTCGGTCTGGCGATGGTCAAACAACTGGCCGAACTGCATGGGGGCGCGGTGGCCGTGGCCAGTGCCGAGGGCGAAGGGGCGCGCTTCGCCGTCTGGTTGCCGCTGCGCACGCCGGAACAAGCCGCACCCGCCCTGCCGCACAGCCCCGGCGTCGGGGTTGCAGCCATCGCGGCCGCCGATCCCAAGCAGCGCATGGCACTGGTAGTCGAGGACAACGATCAGGCGGCTGACCTGGTGCGCCTGCTGCTCGAAGCCGAGGGCTTTACCGTCTTGCGCGCTGCCAGCGCCGAGGCCGCTCTCATATTGGCCCCGCAATACACCCTCAGCCTGATCACGCTGGATATTCAGTTGCCCGGCATCGATGGCTGGGAGTTTCTGCTGCGAATCCGCGAACACAATACCCTGGCCCACGTGCCGGTGGTGGTAGTCGCCGGCCTGGCCGATAGCAACATGGCGCTGGCCGGTGGCGCTGCCGCCGTATTGCAAAAGCCCATCAGCCGCGTCCAACTGAAAGCATCTCTGGCCAATCTGGGCCTGCATCCAACCCAGGAGCACACCCACACGATACTGGTGGTAGACGACGACCCCAAAGCAGTCGAAGTGATTTCCGCATTCTTGCCGAATCCGTCCTATGCGGTAGTGCGCGCGTATGGCGGCAGCGAGGCGATCATCCTGGCGCAGCGGCTGCGGCCGGACTTGATCTTGCTCGACCTGATGATGCCGGAAGTGAGCGGCTTCGATGTGGTTGAAGCACTCCAGCGCAATACCGATACGGCGCGCATCCCGATCCTGGTGGTGACCGCCAAACAGATCACCGCGCAAGACCGCGTTGCACTCAATAGCAATCCGGGCAAGGTGATCCATATTGTCGAAAAGGCCGAGTTCAATCATGCGCGTTTTATCGACGAAGTAAGGCGCGCCTTGCTGCCACATTAGAGAGAGCACGAAAAGAGAGCACAAAAAGAGAGCACAAAATGGCCAAAATATTAATTATTGAAGACAACCCGGCGAACATGAAGCTGGCCTCTCTTCTGCTGCGCAACGCCGGCCATACGGTGCTGTGCGCGGTAGATGCCGAAACCGGCTTGACGCTGGCGCGCGCCGGCCAGCCCGACCTGATCCTGATGGACATCCAGCTGCCCGGCATGGACGGCTTGGCGGCGACTGCCCTGCTGAAACAAGATCCGGCCACCGCCACCATTCCCGTCATCGCGCTGACCGCGATGGCGATGAAAGAGGACCAGGAAAAAAGCCAGGTAGCCGGTTGCGACGCGTATATCGCCAAACCGTTGCGCTACCAGGAATTGTATGCAGCAATCGATGCCCTCCTGGTCAAAAAAGAGCAGGGGTTGCCACAGGCGGCCAGCGCAGCAAATCCCGTTCATCCGCCACCATGACCAGCCCTGCCACCATCCTGATCGTCGATGACGAAACCCGGAACTGCAAGTTGCTCGAAGCGCTGCTGCGGCCCGAAGGTTATCTGACGCTGTGCGCCGCCAATGGCGAAGAGGCACTGGCCTCGATTGCGCAGCGCGCACCGGACCTGATTTTGCTCGACATCATGATGCCGGGCATGGACGGCTACCAGGTGGCCAGCATACTCAAAGCCAACCTTGCCACGTCGGATATTCCGATCATCATGGTGACCGCGCAAATCGACCGCAGCGCCCGCCTGGCTGGCCTCGATGCCGGGGCCGAAGATTTTTTGACGAAACCCGTCGACCGGGCCGAATTGTGGTTAAGGGTGCGCAATCTATTGCGCTTGAAAGATGCGCTGCAGCAATCGAAAAACAGTTTGCATCAGCTGTTGACGCATCGGGAGCAGATCAAGGAAGAAGAGCGCAAACGCATCGCGCGCGAAATTCATGATGACCTGGGGCAGAATTTACTGGCCTTGCGCATTGATATTTCAATCCTGCATGCACGTACTTCCAATGGCCATACACGCCTGCACCAACGGGTAAGTGTGCTGCTGAATAATCTGGACGCCACCATCAAATCGGTCAAATCCATCATCAACGGCCTGCGGCCTTTCGAACTGGAATTGGGATTGCAGGCGGCAGTCGAATGGCAGCTAAAGGGATTCGAGCGCATCAGCGGGGTTGCCTGCGAACTGTCAATCGATGAGGCGACATTGGGTTATGCGCTGGGCGAGGAGCAGACCCTGACGATTTTCCGAATCCTGCAGGAAGCGCTGAGCAATATCGCCCGCCATTCGCAGGCGACCAAGGTTGCGGTCACGCTAAGCCGCAACGACCGCACATTTTCCATGCAGGTAAAGGACAATGGCGTCGGCATTTATCCGGGCGACCGAAGAAAAACAAACGCGTTTGGCATAGGGGGAATCAAGGAACGCGTGAGTTCGCTCGGCGGTGAACTGATCATCGATAGCAGCGATGGCAATGGGACTGTGTTGTCGATCTTCATTCCTGTCGAGGAACGGGCGGCAGAATTGAAATTGCCTGAAGGCGGCAAGTCGCAAAAGCCTGTTTAACAGTGCACGCTCCAGCCAAGCAATATGCTGCTGGACTCTTTCATGCGCTGCCGCAGCGCTTTGAGACTCTACAAATACTAGAGACGTGTATTTATAAAAATTCTTTAAAAACATGCGGTAGCTTGCATGTTTTTAATGATACTCCCCTATTTAATTCTAAATTTGTAACGATTCAGCCGGCAAGGCAATTAAGAGCGAAATGGTACGATTTTGGTGGAGCGCACCCGGGCGCGATCAACGGCCGCAGTCTGGCGACTACTCTCGTAGGGGCGGGTTCCAAACCCGCCCTTTTGCCGTCAAAGTACAAGGGCGGGTTTGGAACCCGCCCCTACGAACGCTCCGACTCTCGCCATCAGGCAGGGGAAAGGATCGTTCATAGCGGGCTGAATAGTTACCTAAATTTTAGGCTGGTAAAGCGGCTTTTCTTGCCACAGAGCCGGATACAACAGGGTTTGTTCGGCCAGTCTGGCGCTGATCTGCGACGCCGGCGCCGGCCGGCACAGCAGATAACCCTGTAATTCATCGCAACGGTGGCGTATCAGGTAACTGGCCTGGGCTTCGGTCTCGACGCCTTCGGCCACCACCGACAGGCCGAGATTGCGCCCGATCATGATGATGGTGCGGCAGATGTCGGCGTCGGCTGGATTGGTGCTGATATCGCGCACGAACGACTGATCGATTTTCAGCTCATCGACCGGGAAGCGCTTGAGGTAACTCAGGCTCGAATAACCGGTGCCGAAATCGTCAATCGAAATCCGTATCCCGAGCGCTTTCAGGTGTTCCAGTTCGAGGATGAACAATTCCGGATCTTCCATCACCAGCGATTCGGTAATTTCCAGCGTCAGAAATTGTGCCTTGAGTCCGCTTTGCTCCAGTGCGCGAGCCACTATCTGGCTGAAATCCTTGTGCTTGAACTGCGCCACCGAGACATTCACCGAAATCGGAAAATCCGACCAGCCGGCCTCGATCCAGGCCTGATTCTGGTTACAGGCTTGCTGCAGCGCCCATGCGCCGATCGGCACAATGAGGCCGCTTTCTTCGGCAATCGCAATGAATTCCATCGGCGGCACCAATCCGCGCTGCGGATGATTCCAGCGGATCAGCGCTTCCATGCCTGACACCCGGCCGCTGCGGAAGCAGATTTTAGGCTGGTAATACAGTTCGAATTCGCTCTGATCGAGTGCGCGCCGCAACTGGTTTTCAGTGTTCAGGCGCTGCGCAGTGCGGCTCCCCAGTTCATGCGCATAAAACTGGTAATTGCCGCGCCCCATTGCCTTGGCTTGGTACATCGCGATATCGGCGCATTTGATCAGGTCGGAACAAGAGTCGCCATCGTTTGGGTAGAGCGCGATACCGATACTGGCGCCGGCCTGCACATCCTGCGACTCGATGCAGATCGGTTGCTGCATTGCGACAAACAGGCGCTCGACGATATCCACCAGCACCGCGGGGTCAGTCAGATTCGGACACACCAGCACGAACTCGTCGCCGCCAAAGCGCGCCAGGGTATCGAAGTCACGGATGCAGCCACTAAAGCGTTCGCTCAGAGTCTGCAGGATCTGATCGCCGGCGCCGTGACCGATGCTGTCATTGAATACCTTGAAGCGATCCAGATCGATGAACACCACGCCGACCGACTGGCCGTTGCGCTGCGACATGCTGATCGCCTGCTGCAGGCGATCCTCCAGCAGATACCGGTTCGGCAGGCCGGTCAGCACGTCGTGACTGGCCTGGAACGCCAATACATTTTCGTGCTGGATGCGCTCGGTGATATCGCTCTGCACGCCGACGAAATGTGTCACTACACCGTTCTCGTCGCGCACCGGAGCGATGCGCATGTCGTTCCAGAACAGGGTTCCATCCTTGCGATAATTGCGCAGCAACGCATGGCCTTCGCGCTGTTCACGTATCGCCATGCGGATTTCCAGCACGCCCTCCTGGCCGGAATCGGCGCCCTGCAAAAAACGGCAATTCCGGCCGATCGCTTCCTCGGCCGGATAGCCGGTAATCCGTTCGAACGCCGGGTTGACATAGGCTATCGGCATATCATCCGCGCTAGCGTCACAAATGATGATGCCGTTGCTGCTTTGCTCCATCGCGCGCTGATGGATGCGCAGATTCTGTTCGGCCAGTTTGCGCTCGCTAATGTCGTGCAACACACCGGAATAAATCAACGGCTGGCCGGCGTCGTCAAAGTCGACCTGCCCCAGCACTTCAACATGGCAATAAGTGCCATCGCTGCGCCGCAGCCGGTACTCCATTTTCAACGACTGTCCACCGGCCAACGCTGCTGCGCGGGCTTCATTTACCCACTTGCGGTCTTGCGGATGGATTAAATCGACATAAGAATCCAAGCTTAAATTTTGCACGCTGCGATCAACTTGCATCATATCCTTGACCAGATCCGAGCAAGCATATTCGCCGGTTCTGAAATCGAAGCTCCACAAGCCCAGCATCGCCAGGCGCTGTGCTTCCAGCAGTTTTTTCTGGGTCGCCATGATGGTGCGATAACTGCGCTCGCGCTCGATGGCAACTGTGGTCAGGCCGGCTATGTTCTTGATCAGATCCAGCTCCTCCGCTTTGGGCTCGCGGATTTCCCGGAAATAGGAGGAAAACGTCGCCACCAGCTCGCCGGATGAGGAAAAGATCGGGGTCGACCAACAGGCCCGCAAGCCATGCTCCAGCGCCAGCTGGCGATAATCCCGCCACAAGGGATCGATCGCGATATCGCTGACGATAACCGCTTCCCGGCGATATGCGGCAGTCCCGCAAGAGCCTGCCAGCGGACCGATTTTCAACCCTTCACCCGCCACCGCGCGTCGAAACGATGCCGGCAAGCTCGGCGCTGCGCCGCAATGCAGCCGCAATCCATCCTCGCTAACCAGCATCACCGACGCAATCATGCCGGGTACCTGTTGCTCCATCAGGCGCGCTATCCGCTCCAGAATCTGCGCCAGCGGCTCGTCTTTGGCAGCCATCTCCAGGATATTGGCGCTCTCCTTGATCAGGCGCTCGCGCTGCATGCGTTGGGTGACGTCGCGGGCCACCACCATGATGGCGTTTTGGCCGAAATGGTCGAAGGTGGTGGACAGGATTTCCATCTCGAAATCGGAACCGTCGAAGCGTCTGCAGCGCAACACAACCGGTGGATTGGTCAGGCCGCTTTCAGCATTCTGTATGCGCTTTTGTATCAGCGGCCAATCGTCCGGATGAAACAAGGCCTGATACGGCAGCGCCAGTACATCTACCGGCTCGGCCGCGCCGAACAGGTTGGCGCCAGCTTGATTGATATACACCAGCCGGCCATTCTGATAGATATAGATGCTATCGGGTGACAGCGAAACCAGAGCCCGGTAGCGCTGCTCGGCTTCGACGATATTTGCCTCGGCCAGTTTGCGGCTCTTTTCCTTGCGTTCGGTATCGAGGTAAAAGGAAATATTGTCTGCCAGCTCGGTCAGCAATTCAACCAGCTCGGCATCGAAGAAATTCTCCTGACTGTCGCCGATGGCGAAAACCCCGATCACCCGCTCGTTGCTGCGGATCGGGAACGCTCCCGCAGCGTTTACACCGCTTTGAATTACCGTGTTGCGCCAATCATCAGGCGTCACGTTCGAACGATAATCATTGCTGTAATGGCTGGTCCCGGACCGGATCGCAGGAATGGAAACACTGCGCGCCGATGCCATCGGGTCGTCCAGATGCAGTCGAAACTGGCGCAGCGTGCTCAAGGCAAGACCGGCGCTGGCCACCGGGATCAGCTCCCGCTGCGCATTGAGCACGCCGATCCAGGCCACATCGCACATGCCGCAGGCGACTGCAATTTCGCATACCTGGCCGAACATATCCTCGGAATTCTCCGAATGGATGATCGCATGATTGACCCTGGCAAACATCTGATAAAAACGCTTGCTGCGGACCAGCCGCTCCTTGACGCTGCGGCGCGTGGTAAGGTCATCCACCATGGCAGTCCAGATCTGGCTGTCAAAGTTCAGATGGGTCTCCATACGCACTGTCACCGGATAAGCGCTGCCGTCTTTTTTGCTGTGCTGGGTTTCCAGTACATGGTAGCCACCCAGCGTAATGGCCGACAAACTGGAAAAATGTGCCGGGTATTCGGCGTTGAGTGCACCGATGTCAAGTTGGCACAGTTCCTGCGCGCTATAGCCGAGCCGGGACAGTGCGGCCTGATTGGCGTAGACGATCTTCAGGGAAACCGCGTCCGCCAGATAAAATTCCCTTTCGCTGCGCCCGACGATGGCCAGCAGGGATCTGTTTTCGGTAGCGGCCCGATGCACTTCGAACAACGCCATCAGGACTTCGGCCAGTTTTCGCAATGTCGATTTTTGATAATCGCTCAACTGCCCGGGCTTGGTATCGGTCACGCAGAGCGAACCGAGTGCGTGGCCGGCCAGCGTCACAACCGGCATACCCGCATAGAATTTCAGGCCGGGCGCACCGGTGACCAGCGGGTTATCGGCAAAACGCAGGTCTTGCGCGGCATCGGTGACCTCCAGCAAATCCCGATTCAGGATGGTATGCGCGCAGAACGATGCGCCGCGGGCAATCCGATCTTCACCGCTGCCGCCAAATGAAGACAGCAAAAACAGGCTATCCGCATCGACCAGGCAAATGTAGGCAGCGGGTGTATTGCAGAAATGGGCGGCAAGTTTGGCCAGGGATGCGAATATTTGCTTATCGCCGATGCCATTGATGCCCAACAGACCATAAGCGCGCAATTGCGCCAGACGTACAATCTCGTTGGCTGGCTGTATGGCTTCTATCATGGGGTCGTCTCGTTGGCAAAAAATGATTGTAAAGGCTCTTTTTTTAAGCCGATTCTAGCAGTTTCCATTTTGCAACAGGCTCAAACAAAATGCGCGGCCCGCCGTATTTACGCGATCGGCGCCGCCAAACAGGAAGGATGGAATGCATAAGTCCCCATTGCAATTGGCGCTGACCGGATTGCCGCCGGTGATCGACCACGCGACCCGGATTCTGATATTGGGCAGTTTTCCCGGTACTGCGTCGTTGCAAGCGCAGCAATACTATGCGCACCCGCGCAATCAGTTGGCGCGTTTAATAGATATAAAGAAATGACACCCATATCCAATCCCATGACCACGTCCAAAGCGACATCGCGTAAACGCTGCTTCGATCCGGTCGTTGACCAGCAGACCCGTTTGCTCGTTTTAGGAAGCTTACCGGGTGAGCAATCACTTGCGCGCAATGAATACTACGGAAATCGCCAGAACAAATTCTGGGAGCTGGTCGGAGCCGTCATCGATGTCGATTTGCGCAGCCTGCCCTACGAAGCACGACTCGAAACGCTTCTGGACCACGGCATCGGCTTGTGGGACGTGATTGCAGAAGCCGAGCGCAAGGGCAGTCTCGATGCCAATATCCGCAATGAATCGCACAATGCCCTGGAGGAATTAGTGGAGACCCTGCCAGCGCTACGAGCAGTTGCGTTCAACGGCGGGACCGCGGCGCGAATTGGTTTGAAGAGGCTCAGGTCGCTTGCGGACAGGCTGGTATTGATTGACCTGCCGTCGTCGAGTCCGGCGAATACGCTGGCATTCGGCATGAAACTGCAGGCATGGAAGACTCTGGTCAATTTCAAATAGAAAGGGCTCTCCCATCGACCCAACGAATCCACCACTAGCACCCCCCGACCTATCTAATCCGGAGCTCCTGCGTGTCCAACTGAAACTCCTCGTCGATCCCGAGCTTTTTCATTATGGCAGGCAAAACTCGATGAATTACTCTCATCCCGACCAAGAGTTCGTTCATATATATATCCGGATGTACTCTTGACGAGTTGAACCCGAGGCTCTCGGCCTCAGCTTCATGTCCGAGCTCATCGGCGGAGTGATAAACCATATCAAGAAGCTCTGCTCGCAAGGGAACACCAGCGCGAAAGGCTCTGTCCTTAACGATGATGAGCCATTCCTCGTAGTCCTTTGTTACTTGGCGCCTTAATTCTCCGAGCTTCGGGGCAAATTCTTGATCGTTTTCAAGCTTGCAAGCAGCAAGTGACATTAGGTATGGCTCAATGTTGCAGGCGGGCGTGTCGAATAAATCTAGTTCGTCATCAGACATCAAATCGTCTATATATGCGGCGTAAAACCCACACACGTCATTAAGCGATTCGTAGATTTTATAAATGAGAGAGGAATACGGATTGCCGTCAAACCACTCATCCTCTGCATCGACATCGATGTCTTCGTAGTCAATATCCAAATCTTGGGGGAATTCTTTCGGAATAATCACCCCCATTTCGCTGAGAACATGGAAAGTTTCCCAACACAAAGTACCGACTTCGTCCTTTAATGGATAAGTGTTATAGCCTGTCTCGGCATTTTCTTCTGCAAGCTCCGCAAGATAATGAATCAGCCGTTCCCATTTGCTCGCATCCTCAATGGACCCTGCCCAGAGAACAAACCTAGGGTCTTTGTCGCCGATGCTCACGAGCCCCCGGAATTTTTTCTCCATTTCAGAAGACATGTACTCGCCCCTCTTCCATTTACTGATTTGGGTCGGCGAAACACCGAGACGAACAGCAAGTTCTTTCTGACTGCAGGACAATATATTCAGAGCAAGCTGCACCAGAGCTTCGCTATCCATTCTTTGATACTCCTATTGAATTAGAACAATTTAGTAAGTTTAATTTTTTAATTAGTAAATTAACTCTAGCAATAGTTGAGCTACTCCGCAAGCCTCTTTAGTAAATCAATAAACGACCACAGGCTTCACAAGCCATTCTGATGCGTGTTCCAAAGCAAGCGTAAGGACATAGCCGCCCCGAGAATCGGCCTCAGCTTCTACGGTTAGGTGTCAAATTGACCAAAATATCAACGTAACTGAAGTTTAGTAGGTGTCAAATGAGACAAAACATCAATCAGTTTTGGCGGTTGTTGTCGGCGTTGACTGGCGACGACCTTGTTGGCCTTCCTTACGCCGAACGTCTGCCGCGCCGGCTCGCGCACGGAATCGGCCTATGGGATGTGATCGCCGCATGCGAACGGTGCGGCAGCCTCGATTCGGCAATTCGCAATGCGGAGGCAAACGATTTCTTGCTACTGCGACAGCGCTGTCCGGCGTTGGGAATGGTCGGCGTCAACGGTAAAACCTCGGCAAATTCGAACCTAAGTTCGCCGCAGTCGGTTTCGAGACCTTGGTACTTCCTTCCTCGTCGCCAGCACATGCAGCACTCTCATTCGACGAAAAATTATTAGTTTGGCGTAAGCTGATGGGCTGACTGAAAGCGAACCGAACTTGATCACGCGTCGCCGTTTTCCGTCATGTCATCCGACCAAGGCCAGGCGTGCCTTGTCCAGCGGCCTGATGGTCGCCAATTTCGCAATATTCTGGCGCACTTCCCACAGGTCCATTGCTTCCTGCATGCGCAGCCAACTTTCTGGGGATGTATTGAACAGCGTACCAATTCGCACTGCCATCTCCGGCGACAATGCGCGCTTCTCATGCAACAGTTCGGACACG
Source organism: Gelidimonas diazotrophica (assembly GCF_055694025.1). Classification (NCBI taxonomy): domain Bacteria; kingdom Pseudomonadati; phylum Pseudomonadota; class Betaproteobacteria; order Burkholderiales; family Oxalobacteraceae; genus Gelidimonas; species Gelidimonas diazotrophica. The sequence goes on along the minus strand of NZ_CM146349.1, from coordinate 553,114 downwards.
CTCAGCCGACTAACTCCAATCAGTTCAGCTAACTCAGTTTGCGTCATCTTCAACGCAGGCAAAACGTCCTCGCGCAGCACAGCGCCAGGATGCGTAGGGCGTCGATTCGGGTTGCGTAGTGATTTCATCAGTGATAGTCCTCCAAGTCCACTTCGACTGCGTTTTCGCCGTCGAATTTAAACGTAATACGCCAGTTTCCGGATACGGACACCGCATAGGTCCCGTTGCGCGCCCCCTTAAGTGGGTGAAATTTGTGGCCAGGTAAATTCATATCTTCCGGTTTGGCACAGCCATCCAATCGATCCAGCATCCGTTCTATCCGTGGCGCGAATTCCAGAGGAATACCACGATGATCGCTGTTGGAAAAAAATTTCAACAGTCCTTTGTGTCGAATCGAGGTAATCAATTTGTGTAATCCATGAGATGACATTGTAATCCAATGAATTACAATGTAAAGAGTTGCCGCTCTGTCCCGGCGGAGGTGTCGCTTATAGTAACTGTTATGCGACGATGGTTCTGCCATCCTCGTCGCCGGCCAATGCGCAACTTTCATTTTCGCAAAAACTTGTATTTTGGCAGGGCATAACCGGATAATACGGTTCAACATTCCAGGCTACAGACATGCTCATCAAACGTAAATCGATCGAAAAAGAAGAATCCCTGCGGCCACCTCGATCACGCGCCGCTGCAACACCAAAACCACCGCGCAAGCCAAAATATGCACCGGTCACCCTGTCGGAACAGGATGGCGTGCGGTTCCTGCACTTCGGCACCGAGTGGGTGCAAGGTGCGATGCGCATCCGCAAGCCCGATGCGCTCGAACTTGAATACGCGCAACAGATGATGCTGTGGATGTTGTTTAACGACCATCCTGCGCACATCGTCCAGCTCGGCCTAGGCACCGGCGCACTGACCAAATATTGTTACCGCCAGTTTCCCGCAGCGCGGGTGAGCGCGATTGAACTCAATCCGTCGGTTGTTACTATTTGCGAAACCATGTTCAAGCTGCCGCCGAACGACGACCGGCTCAACGTGATTGAAATGGACGCGATGGATTTCGTCAACGACAGCGCCAATCTCGACAGCGTCGATGTATTCCAAATCGATCTGTACGATGCCACTGCGCGCGGCCCGGTGCTCGACACGCCGGAGTTCTACCAGTCCTGCGCGGCCTGCCTGACGGACGACGGCATGATGACGGTGAACCTGTTCGGCGATCATCCAAGTTACGCCAAGAACCTGAAAGCGATGAAATTCGCCTTCGACGCAGTGGTGTGGCTGCCGGAAGTGCATGACGGCAATATCGTCGTGATCGCCTTCAAGCGCGCACCGTCGCTGGACTTTTCCATCCTGTATGAACGCGCCGCAGCAATCCGGGCAGAGACCAAACTACCGGCGAAATCCTGGGTGGATGGATTGAAAGTCTGGATGTCCGAGGAATAAAGCTGCTGTTTTGCTCCTCTCTCCTGCTTGCGGGAGAGAGGGGCTCAGCAAACATTTCGGCCGCACCAATATGGCAATGCAATCAAGGTTGCGCCTTGTTTTGACACCTTGCATATTGCGAGCGCCCTCTCCCCCAACCCCTCTCCCGCAAGCGGGAGAGGGGAGCAAAGTGAGTCGCACCGCGACTTTCGCGTTAAACAGTCTGGAACCTTGCCGATGCAAACCCCGAAAAAACTCGACCTGCAGCACCTGTTCACCTGGCTGCTGGCGGACGGCATCGTTGAGCAAGCCAATGTCAAGGCTGGCTACAACCAGGCGCAGGCGCTGCTGCGCAACGCCACCGGCGCGATGCATCCGCTGACCGCCGTGGCCCAGTGCAAGATCCTGTCGGCGTTGCCGCCGCATCGGATGGTGACGCTGGACTGGCTCACCGAATGGGTGGCCGGCAAAGTCAAGCTGCCGTTTTTCCGCATCGATCCGCTGCAGATCGACTTCACCCGGGTGGCCGACGTGATGTCTGCCACTTACGCTGCCCGCCACAATATTCTGCCGGTAGAACTGACGCCGACAGAACTGGTGATTGCCACTTCCGAGCCGTTTGCGATCGACTGGGAGCCCGAGATCGCCAAGATTTCGCGCCGCAGTGTCAGGCTGGTAATGGCCAACCCGCTCGACATCGCCCAGTACATCAGCCAGTTTTTCAGCCTCGCCAAATCGATCAAGGGCGCGCACAAGCTGAACGGCCAGGATCTGGCGCTGCGCAACAATTTCGAGCAACTGGTCGAACTCGGCAAGCAGAACAAGCAGGTCGATGCCAACGATCAGCACATTATCAATATCGTCGACTGGCTGTGGCAATACGCGTTCGACCAGCGCGCCTCAGACATCCACCTGGAACCGAAGCGCGATTTCAGCCTGGTGCGCTTTCGCATTGACGGCATCCTGCACCAGGTGTATCAGGTGCCGGCGGTGGTGATGATCGCGATGACTGCGCGCATCAAGCTGCTGGGCCGGATGGACGTGATCGAAAAGCGCCGCCCGCAGGATGGCCGCATCAAGACCCTGACCGCCGCCGGTCAGGAAATCGAATTGCGGCTATCGACGCTGCCCACCGCATTCGGCGAAAAGCTGGTGATGCGGATTTTCGACCCCGAAGTGGTGGTCAAGACGCTGCCCGAACTGGGCTTCCCGCGCGACGATGCGGCGCGCTGGGATGCGCTGACCAAGCGGCCGCACGGCATCATTCTGGTCACCGGCCCGACCGGCTCCGGCAAAACCACCACGCTGTACACCACGCTGAAGGCGCTGGCGACTTCGGAAGTCAATGTCTGCACGGTGGAAGATCCGATCGAGATGGTCGAAGCCGCGTTCAACCAGATGCAGGTGCAGCACGGCATCGACCTGTCGTTCGCCGACGGTGTGCGGGCGCTGATGCGGCAAGATCCGGACATCATCATGGTGGGCGAAATCCGCGATCTGGCGACTGCCGAAATGGCGATTCAGGCTGCGCTGACCGGCCATCTGGTGCTGTCGACGCTGCACACCAACGACGCGCCATCGGCGGTGATGCGCTTGCTGGAACTGGGCGTGCCGTATTACCTGCTGGAAACCACACTGATCGGCATCATGGCGCAACGTCTGGTGCGCACGCTCTGCATCCATTGCAAATCGGCCGACGGCACAATCGATAAAGAAATCTGGAGCAAGCTGACGGAGGGCCGCAACCTCGCGCAACCGGCGACCGTGTACCGCGCAGTGGGCTGCCCGGAATGCCGCCAGACCGGCTATCGGGGCCGCACCGGCTTGTACGAATTGCTGACGGTGACGCAAGCGTTCTCCAAATTGATCCGCGCACAAACCGACATGCATCAGTTGCGTCAGCAAGCTGGCGCAGACGGCATGCACCCGCTGCACATCGCCGGCGCGTTGAAGATTATCGAAGGTGTGACCACCGCCGAAGAAGTGCTGAAGGTGACTTCTTCGATGACGGTTTAGCGCCTTTCGCACACTACGTCATTGTTTAATCGCATATCCATCAAAAGTGCAACGGCCCGGTTTTGGTAGGAGCGCACCCGGGCGCGACCAACAGCTGCAGTCTGACGACTGCTTTCGCGCCCGGGTGCGCTCCTACGGAAACATACGTACACTAGGCTGTGTATGCCTTAAAATATGCCAATTACCGCATATAAAATATGCGGAACGTATAAATACTCACCATATTTTAAATATATCGCAGCGAAGCCCAGCATTCTCACATCTGCGCCAGCGCCGCCTGCACCGTCGGGTAACGCAACCGGAATCCCAGTTCTTGCTTCAAGCGCCGGTTGCACAAGCGGCGCGATTCCCCCATGAAAGACAGCAGCATCGGCGACACCTGGCTTTGCAGTTCAACGCGCGGCAAACGTGGCGGGCGCGGCAAATCAAAGGCATCGGCAACCGCATCGAAATACGCGCCCATCTGCATTTCGCTATCGTCGGCCGCGTGATAAACCCGGCACGGCCGGGCCTTGAACAACGCCGCGACAATGATGCGCGCCAGATCGTCGGCATGGATGTGATTGGTGTGCACATCATCCTGTGGCGTGAGCGCCGGCATGCCCTTGCGCAGCCGGGCCAAAGGCAGACGCCCGGCGGCGTAAATGCCCGGCACGCGCAGGATGCTCATGTGACTATTGCTGCGCCGGGCCCAGTCGCGCAGCACTTGCTCGGCGTCCACCCGTCGCCGGGCGCGCGGGTTTTGCGGGTTGACGCTGCGGGTCTCGTCGAACTGCGCGCCGCCGCAATCGCCGTACACGCCGCTGGTGCTGATATAAACCAGCCGCGCCTGCTCGGGTAAAATAGCGGCCAGATTGCGGCTGCGCCGGTCTTGCGTTCCATTCGGTTGCGGCGGCGCCAGATGCACGATGGTGTGCGCCAGACCAGCCAACCGGCGCAGGCTGTATGGCTGGTCCAGATCGGCCACAATCGGCACCGCGCCAGCGGCGCGCAATTCTGCGCAACGCTCCGGCTGGCTGGTGACGGCGAATACGCGAAAGCGCGCGCCCAGCAGCGGCAGCAAGCGCATGCCGACATCGCCGCAACCGACGATCAGCAAACGCGGCCGGCCCAGCTTGGACACGCTGGTCTGCTCCATTTTATTGACTGTATTTTTCATCATCGGGATTGTATGACTTTTCAAGTGACGGTTCAGCCGAGCGGCCAGCAATTTAGCTGCGACGAAAGCGATAATGTATTGACCGCAGCGATGCAGGCCGGCATCACCCTGCCCTACGGCTGCAAAAACGGCGCCTGCGGCTCCTGCAAGGGCAAGCTGTTAGCCGGCACGGTCAAGCATGGCGCGCACCAGCCCAAGGCGCTGTCAGAGGAGGAAGAAGCGAATGGCCTGGCGCTGTTCTGTTGCGCGACCCCGCTATCGGACTTGGTGATCGAGGCGCACGAAGTGCAAAGCGTGGGCGAATTCCCGGTCAGGAAGATGCCGGCGCGCATCGCCGCGCTGGAAAAAGTATCCGCCGACGTGATGGTCATCTCGCTGCAACTGCCCGCCAACGAGCGGCTGCAGTATCTGGCCGGGCAATACCTCGAATTCATGCTGCGCGACGGCAAACGCCGCAGCTACAGCATGGCCAACGCGCCGCATGCCGACGATAAGATCACGCTGCACGTGCGGCACATGCCGGGCGGCTTGTTTACCGATCAGTTGTTCGGCACCCTGAAGGAACGCGATATCCTGCGCTTCGAAGGCCCGCTCGGCACTTTTTTCCTGCGTGAAGATTCCGACAAGCCGATCATGCTGCTGGCTTCCGGCACCGGTTTTGCGCCGCTCAAGGCAATCATCGAACACGCCACCTTCATCGAATCGACGCGCCCGATAACGCTGTACTGGGGCGGCCGCCGGCCACAGGACCTGTACATGCACGCACTGTGCGAAGAATGGGCGCGCACTTTGCCCCATTTCAAATACGTGCCGGTGGTGTCGGATGCACAAGCGGAAGACGGCTGGCAAGGCCGCAGCGGTTACGTGCACCGCGCCGTGATCGAGGATTTCCCCGACTTGTCCGGCTATCAGGTGTACGCCTGCGGCGCGCCGGTCATGGTGGATTCAGCCAAACGGGATTTCATCGCGCAGTGCATGTTGCCGAAAGAAGAATTCCATGCGGATTCGTTCACCTCGGAAGCGGATTTACACACCGCCTGAGAAACCTGCAATTCGGAAATTAAGCAAAACCCAGTAGGTTGGTGCTGAGCTTGCGAAGCCCAACATTCTGCGCACACGTCCTACATAATTCAATCCCGCACACCCGGAGCACCCATGGAATTCAGCCAGTACGATGTCAACGCCTTGATGTTTATCACCAATCGCCCACCGCTAGTCTTCACCGAAGGCAGCGGCATGTGGCTGACCGACCATAGCGGCAAACGCTATCTGGATTACCTGCAAGGCTGGGCGGTCAACTGCCTCGGCCACTCGCCGCAATGCATCCAGGATGCGCTGGCCGCGCAAGCCAAAAAACTGATCAACCCATCGCCGGCGTTCTACAACGCGCCATCGATCAAGCTGGCCTCGCTGCTGACCGCCAATTCGTGCTTCGACCGCGTATTCTTTGCCAGCAGCGGCGCCGAAGCCAATGAAGGCGCGATCAAGCTGGCGCGCAAATGGGGCAAAAAATACAAAGACGGCGCATTTGAAATCATCAGCTTCAACCACAGCTTCCACGGCCGCACGCTGGCCACCATGTCGGCCTCCGGCAAATCCGGCTGGGATACGCTGTACGCACCGCAAGTGCCGGGCTTTCCGAAGGCTGAACTAAACGACATCGGATCGGTCGAAAAACTAATCAATGCCAACACCGTGGCCGTGATGCTGGAGCCGGTACAGGGCGAAGCCGGCGTGATCCCGGCCAGCCGTGGCTTCATGCAGGCGTTGCGCGCACTCACCAACCGCCACAATATTCTATTGATCGTCGATGAAGTGCAAACCGGCATGGGCCGTTGCGGCGCGCTGTTTGCCCATCAATTGTCGGACATCACGCCCGATCTGATGACGCTGGGCAAGGGCATCGGCGGCGGCGTGCCGCTGGCGGCCATGCTGTGCACCGAAGCAGTCGCCTGTTTCGAGCCCGGCGACCAGGGCGGTACTTACAACGGCAATCCGCTGATGACCGCAGTGGGCGTGGCGGTGATGGAACAATTGCTGCAACCCGGCTTCCTGCCGGCGGTGCAGGAAAAAGGCGCGTATCTGCGCACCGAACTGCTGCAACTGTGCGCGCAGCACGGCTTGCAAGGCGAGCGCGGCGAAGGCTTGTTGCGCGCGCTCGAACTCGGCCGCCCGATCGGCACGCAACTGGTGGAAGCGGCGCGCGACCTGCAACCGCTCGGCCTGCTCTTGAACTCGCCGCGCCCCGATTTGTTGCGCTTCATGCCGGCACTCAATGTCACCACCGCTGAAATCCAGCAGATGATATCGATGCTGTCGGACTTGTTGCACCAACAGAAATAATCTGCGTGAAAATCCTGGAAGCGCCCGCTTCCAGGATGATACTGGATCGTTGTATTTTTTAAAACGCACACGAATAGTGCGGAAAACGCCATATTATTGATGATACTCTGCGTATCATCAAGATCACCTGCTTGACAGCCAGCCCTCTTCATCCCTGCATAAAATATCATAATGGCACTTGATTCTTGGCCGGTACATCCCTATTGTGTTAATTACATTAATCGCATCGACAGGCGCTGATTGAGCAGAAAATGAGCAGCAAGGATCACTAACACTTGCCAGTAATTGTCTACGGACAAACATTGTTCTGACAAAACGCAACAAAAGAAGAACAGGGCTAGAATTAAAGCGGCAATACAGTATTCATTGCCAAAGACGGGTAGGTTCCACTCAAAGGACATGAAAATGAAAATCTTTGACAACTACGCAGCGCGGTACGAGCGGACCATGGAAGAAGAGTATTCCCTGAAAGAATACCTGGATTTATGCAAGCGCGATCCTCTGGCGTATTCCAGCGCAGCCGAGCGCATGCTAGTGGCCATCGGCGAACCGGAATTGATCGACACCCGCAACTATCCCCATTTGTCGCGCATCTTCGCCAACAAGATAATTAAAATCTATCCCGCCTTCAAGGAGTTCTATGGGATGGAGGATGCGATTGAGCAAGTGGTATCGTATTTCCGCCACGCAGCGCAGGGCTTGGAAGAACGCAAACAGGTTCTGTACCTGCTGGGACCGGTCGGCGGCGGCAAATCGTCGATTGCCGAAAAACTCAAGCACTTGATGGAAAAGGTACCGTTCTACTGCCTCAAGGGCTCACCCATCAACGAGTCGCCGCTGGGCATGTTCAGCATGGAAGAAGACGGGGCGATTCTGGAAGAGGATTACGGCATCCCGCGCCGCCATCTGAACGCCATCCCCAGCCCTTGGGCGGTCAAGCGTCTGGGCGAATTCAACGGCAATATCAATCAGTTCCGGGTCGTCAAACGCTACCCGTCGATACTCAGACAGATCGCCATCTCAAAGACGGAACCGGGCGACGAAAACAATCAGGACATTTCATCGCTGGTGGGCAAGGTCGATATCCGCAAGCTCGAAGACTTTTCCCAGGACGATACCGATGCCTACAGCTACTCGGGCGGCCTGTGCCTGTCGAACCAGGGCTTGATGGAATTCGTCGAAATGTTCAAGGCGCCGATCAAGGTGCTGCATCCATTGCTGACCGCCACCCAGGAAGGCAACTACAAGGGCACCGAAGGTTTTGGTGCGATCCCGTTCGACGGCATTATCCTGGCCCACTCCAACGAGTCGGAATGGAAAACCTTTAAAAACAACAAGAATAACGAAGCCTTCCTGGACCGGATTTACATCGTCAAGGTGCCTTACTGCCTGCGGGTGATGGAAGAAACCAAAATTTACGAAAAACTGCTGCGCAACTCTTCGCTGTCGCAAGCGCCGTGCGCTCCCGGCACGCTGAAGATGATGGCGCAGTTTGCGGTACTGACGCGCCTGAAGGAGCCGGAAAATTCCAGCATTTACAGCAAGATGCTGGTCTATGACGGTGAAAACCTGAAAGACATCGACCCGAAAGCCAAGTCGTATCATGAGTACCGCGACTACGCCGGGGTGGATGAAGGCATGAGCGGGTTGTCGACCCGTTTCGCCTTCAAGATTCTGTCCAAGGTATTTAACTTCGACACCACCGAAGTGGCAGCCAATCCGGTTCACTTGATGTATGTGCTGGAACAGCAGGTCGAGCGCGAACAGTTCCCGCCCGAAACCGAGCAGAAATACCTGGCCTACATCAAGGAATATCTGGCCCAGCGCTACGCCGAATTCATCGGCAAGGAAATCCAGACCGCGTATCTGGAAAGCTATTCCGAATACGGCCAGAATATTTTCGACCGCTACGTGACTTTTGCCGATTTCTGGATTCAGGATCAGGAATACCGCGACCCGGATACCGGCGAGAGCTTCGACCGCAATGCGCTGAATCTGGAACTGGAAAAAATAGAACGGCCTGCCGGCATCTCGAACCCGAAAGATTTCCGCAACGAAATCGTCAACTTCGTGCTGCGGGCCAGGGCCCAGAATGCCGGCAAGAATCCGTCCTGGACCAGCTACGAAAAACTCAAGATGGTGATCGAGAAGAAAATGTTCTCGAATACCGAAGAACTGCTGCCGGTGATTTCGTTTAACGCCAAGGCCAGCGCCGACGATGTCAACAAGCATGCAGAGTTCGTCGCCCGCATGGTGGAAAAAGGATATACGGCCAAACAGGTTCGACTGTTATGTGAGTGGTATTTGCGCGTCAGAAAATCGTCGTGAGCAGATGGCTCGTAGGGGCAGGTTCCAAACCTGCCCTCTCGCCGCCAAAATGCCAGGGCGGGTTTGGAACCCGCCCCTACGAGGAAATGGCTGACGTTAAACATAGGAGACGATTTTGGTTCACCTAATCGACCGGCGCCTACAAGGCAAAAACAAATCCGCAGTCAATCGCGAACGATTTTTACGTCGTTACAAGGGCCAGATCAAGGATGCAGTTGAACGGGCGATAAAAGGCCGTTCCATCACCGACATGGAGAGCGGCGAAAAAGTATCGATTCCAGCCAAAGATGTCAATGAGCCGAGTTTCGGCAATGCCCATGGCGGGGTCTGGGAGATGGTACATCCCGGCAACACGGAATACCAAAAAGGCGACCGGGTGGCGCGCCCCAAAAGTGGCGCCGGTTCCGGCTCCGGCCAGGCCGGCAACAGCGACCAGATCACGGAAGATGATTTTATCTTCGAACTGACGCGCGAAGAATTCCTGAACTACTTCTTCGAAGATCTGGAATTGCCGAATATGGTGAAGACCCAGCTCACCGCCACCACCGAATTCAAGCAGCAGCGGGCCGGTTATAAAATGTCCGGCACGCCCACTAATATTCATGTGTTGCGCTCGCTACGTGGCGCACTGGGACGGCGCATCGCAGTCGGCAGCAAATCGCACAAGCGTCTGCTGGAAGCAGAATCCGAACTCAAACAATTGCTCGACAGCGTGCCGGACGACGATGCGCGCATCATTGTGCTGCGGCAGGAAATTCATCGCTTGCGCAGCAAGTTGCTGGCGATTCCATTCATCGACCCCTTCGATCTGCGCTACAGCAATCGCATCAGGGTGCCGAAACCGTCCAGCCAGGCAGTCATGTTTTGCATCATGGATGTCTCCGGCTCGATGGATGAAATCAAGAAAGATACCGCAAAACGCTTTTTCATCCTGTTGTACCTGTTTTTGAGGCGCGCTTACGACAAGATTGAAGTGATCTTCATCCGCCACCACACGATGGCCGACGAAGTCGATGAAAACGATTTTTTCCACTCGCGCGAATCGGGCGGCACCGTGGTGTCGTCGGCGCTGGATTTGCTGGCCAAGATCATACGTGAACGGTATGCCAGTAACGACTGGAATATTTACGTGGCGCAAGCTTCCGATGGCGACAACTGGGACAACGATTCGGTCGCCTGCCGCCAGCTGCTGATTAACACCATCATGCCTGCGGTGCAGTATTACGCCTACGTCGAAATCACCGGGGACAAGCCGCAGAATCTATGGGAAGAATACACGCAGGTACTGCACCATCACCCCCACTTTGCAATGCAACTGATCAAATCCCCGGCCGATATTTATCCTGTGTTTCGTGAATTATTCAAGAAACAGGAAAAATCATGAGTGTTCCGAGCAAAATAAGCTCCTCGTACCAGTTGCCGAAACAGTCGGAATGGACCTTCGAACTGCTGGAGCAGGTGCACGAAGAAGTACGCCGCATCGCACAAAATTTCGGCCTAGACACCTATCCGAACCAGCTCGAAATCATCAGCGCCGAACAGATGATGGACGCCTACACGGCGGTTGGCTTGCCGGTGTCGTACCACCATTGGTCATTCGGCAAGCATTTCCTGAATACCGAAAAACACTACAAGCGCGGCCAGATGGGCCTGGCCTACGAGATCGTCATCAATTCGAATCCTTGCATCGCCTATCTGATGGAAGAAAACAGCCTGATGATGCAAACCCTGGTGATCGCGCACGCGGCCTACGGTCACAATTCCTTTTTCAAGGGCAATTACCTGTTCCGCTCCTGGACCGATGCCGAAGAGATCATCGACTACATGGTATTTGCCAAGAAATTCATATCCGAATGCGAAGAGCGGTACGGCATCGAAGCGGTCGAACTGCTGCTCGACTCTTGCCATGCACTGCAAAACCACGGCGTCAATCGCTACAAGCGCCCGGCCAAACTGTCGCTCACGGAAGAAAAGGCGCGCCAGAAAGAGCGCGAAGCCTACCTGCAATTGCAGGTCAACGACCTGTGGCGCACCCTGCCTCAGCAAGAAAAAGAGGCGGTATCTAACCGGCCGTCACAGCGGTTCCCGTCGGAACCGCAGGAAAACCTGCTGTATTTCATCGAGAAATACGCGCCGATACTGGAGCCGTGGCAACGCGAAGTGGTGCGCATCACGCGCAAGATTGCGCAGTATTTTTACCCGCAGCGCCAGACCCAGGTCATGAACGAAGGCTGGGCCACCTTCTGGCACTACACCATCCTCAATCAACTGTATGCGGAAGGCGTGGTCGATAACGGCTTCATGATGGAATTCCTGCAAAGCCATACCAACGTGATCTACCAGCCGCCGCTCGACAGTGCGCACTACAGCGGCATCAATCCGTATGCGCTGGGGTTTGCCATGATGTCGGACATCCGCCGCATCTGCGACGCGCCTACCGACGAAGACCGCGTATGGTTTCCCCATATCGCCGGCAGCGACTGGCTAAAGACGCTCGATTTTGCGATGCGCAACTTCAAGGATGAGAGCTTTATTTCCCAATACCTGTCGCCCAAGCTGATTCGCGATTTTCATTTTTTTGCGGTGCTTGACGATGACACAGATGACAAGCTGACGATTTCCGCGATTCACGACGACAGTGGCTATCAGACCATCCGCCAGAAACTGTCGGAGCAATACAATCTGGGCAATCGGGAGCCGAATATCCAGGTGTTTGCGGTCAACATGCAGGGCGATCGCTCGATGACGTTAAGACACACCCAGTTTCAGCGCCGCCCGCTCAACGCGCAGGCGCAGGAAGTGTTAAAGCATGTGGCGCGTCTGTGGGGTTTTGATGTGCGCCTGGAGACCATCGATCCGAACGGCAAAATCATCAGCACGCTGGAATGCAAGCGCGAAAAGCGCACGCACGGCTAAACCTCCGGAACGCTTCTGAGTCAAGGCTTGCACTTCAATGCAGCTTAAACGCAGATAAACACATTTAAAATATACTGGTTTATGTATTTTTAATATCTCCAATAAATACAGGCGTGAAATTCATGTATTTATCACATACTCCTGCATTAATCTAGATTATCACGCCTCCGGCGATTCTCTCGTAGGGGCGGATTCCAAACCCGCCCTGGTACTTTGGCGGTGAAAGGGCGGGTTTTGAACCCGCCCCTACATACCCACCTAGCAGGGAAAATTATCGTTCATAGCGGGCTGAATAATTAACCACGCAAAGCCGAAAATCGTCATGCTTGCAGAACGTACTGTCCTGGCGCGTCGGCCAGCACACGCTCGGCCAGGATGTCCTGGACCTTGATTTTTTTTGCGCTGGAATGCAGCGCCAGCCACTTATGCCAGTGCGGCCACCAGGAACCCTGCTCGACCGTGGACTGCGACACCCACTCATCCGGCCCCACCACATGACTGAGCGCATGCCGCTGGCCGGACCGGAACCGGAAACTGCGGCCCGCATGGTCCAACTCGGATACCACTCCGCTATTGTGGCCACCGGAAGCTAGCACGAAATGGACCTCGGAATCGACCAGGAAATGAATCTTGTAGACCGACTTCCAGGGCGAGACGTGGTCGCGTTCGGTACCCAGCACAAACATCGGCTGCCTGATATTGCTGAGTGCAATCAAATGACCATCGACACAGTAGCGGCCTTCGGCCAGATCGTTGTGCAAGAACAGCTGCCGCAGATATTCGCTATGCATCCGGTATGGCAGGCGCGTGGTATCGGCGTTCCACGACATCAGGTCGTTCGGCGCCCGACGGATGCCCAGCAGGTACTCGCGCATGATGCGCGACCAGACCAGATCGCGCGAATTGAGCAGCTCGAAACTGGCTGCCATCTGCGCGCCATCCAGATAGCCCTGCTCCCACATCAGCGCGTCCAGCAAGGCCAGCTGGCTGTCGTCGATGAACAGCCCCAGCTCGCCCGGATCGGTAAAGTCGGCCTGCCCCGCCAGCAGCGTGATGGTCTGCATTGGCGCCAGCGCCTTCTGCGGATCGCGTCCCAGCGCCGCTGCGCCGATGGACAGCAAAGTGCCGCCCAGGCAATAGCCGACCGCATGCACCGGAGTGTCCGGCATCAGCTGCGCGACTTGCTCCAGCGCGGCAAACAAGCCCTGCCCAATATAATCATCCATGCCCAGATTGCGGCTCTCGGCGCCGGGGTTCTTCCATGACATCATGAACACGGTATGACCCTGCTCGACCAGGTAGCGCACCATCGAATTATTCGGCGACAGATCCAGGATGTAATATTTCATGATCCACGACGGCACAAACAGCACCGGCTCCCGGTATACGGTTTCGGTCTGCGGCGTGTACCGGATCAATTCAAACAGTGCATTACTGAACACCACTTTTCCGGGCGTGACTGCGACATCCCGTCCGACCTTGTAGGGAGAATCGGCTTCCTGGTGCGCATCGCCGCCCCGCTTCTTTTGTTTGCGTTTGGCCTGATCTTCCAGCCAGTGGTTCCAGCCGGTCAAGCGGTTATGGCCTTTCGATTCGATGGTGGCGCGCAATACTTCCGGATTGGTAATTGCGTAATTGGACGGAGCAACAGCATCGAGCATCTGGCGCGCGGCAAAACTGACCACATGCTCATGATGCGGCGTAACGCCGCGGATGCCGGTAGTAGCCTGCTGCCAGAAATCCTGCGTCTGCAAGAAGGATTTGGCAAACACGTTATATGGCCAGTACGACCATTCCGGCCGGTTGAAGCGCGAATCGCTTTCCGTCACGCCGACCTGACCGCTGCCGGAACTCAGCGCGCTGGCCATGAAAGGCCCCCATTCCGCCGCTTGCTGCTTCAGCAAAGCCAGCAGTTCGATGCGGCGTCCCGGCGACATGGCGAGTTGCAGCAGCCATTCCTGCATTGCCACTGACAGGCTGGTGGGAGAAATGCCGCCGGTCAACTTTGCCAGCGCGCTCTGATACATCAAATCCAGGGTATTGGTGCCAGCCTGCTCGTTGCCATCGCTGCCCAGATAGCACAGTTTTTTGGGAGCTGCAGCGTCCTGCGGCAAAGTTGCATCTGCTGCCATTGCAATTGGCAAGCTGTGATCATGGTTCAAATTCTTTTCAGTCAGATTCATATCCACCTCTCGGTTGCGAATTATTCATTCTTGCAAAAATGGGGCGTCACACTGATTGACATAAGTCAAACGAATCGGGGATTGTCACCGCTGGCTGAGTAAAACGGCCAAAACCGCAGCCAACAGGCAATGATTTACTCGTGCCGCAACGCCTCGATCGGGTCCAGTTGCGCGGCGCGGCGGGCGGGAAAGTAGCCGAACAGTACGCCAATCCCGGCTGAGAACAGGAACGACAGAATGTTAATGGACGAGTTGAATACGTAAGGCACCTGCATCAGTTGCGCCAGCCCGATCGAAGCCCCGGTCGCCAGCACGATGCCGATCACGCCGCCGAGGGTGGACAGCACCACCGCCTCGATCAGAAATTGCAGCAACACTTCGCGCTCCAGCGCGCCAATGGCCAGGCGCAAGCCGATTTCACGGGTGCGCTCGGTGACGCTGACCAGCATGATATTCATGATGCCGATGCCGCCCACCAGCAAGCTCACTGCGGCTACCGCGCCGAGTAGCGTGGTCATCACTTTGGTGGTGCCGGACAAGGTTTCGGCCAGCTGTTTGGTGTCGAGCACGTTGAAATTATCGTCATCACCCTGGGCTAGTTTGCGGCGTTCGCGCAGCAACTGCGTCAGGCTGGACTTCAGGCGCGCGCTATCGGTGCCGTCTTTCATCGACACCAGCAAGGTGGCGACCCGCTGGTTGCCGGCAACGCGGCGCTGCAGCGTGTGCAGCGGCACCAGCACTACGTCATCCTGATCGTTGCCCATGGCCGCCGGCCCCTTGGCTGCCAGCACGCCCACTACTACGCAAGAGAATTGCTTGACGCGCAACTGTTCTCCCAGCGCACTGCGGGTATCGAACAATTCGCGCCGTATGGTCTCGCCGATGATGCATACGGCGGCACCTGCTTGCAACTCGCCCTCTTCGAACTGACGACCTGCGGACAGCTTCCAGTTGCTGGTCTGAAACCAGGCATTGGTGCTGCCGGTGACGTTGGTGGTCCAGTTGCGGCCGTTGGCGACCACTGTCACGCTGGCCCGTCCTTCGGGAGCCACTGCCTGCACGCCGCCGATCTGGTTCGCAATCGCTGCCGCATCGGCTTCCTTGAACGCCGGTGCGCCGCCACTGCCGCCGCCGAAACCCTGGCGTTGTCCGGGGCGCACCATCAGCAAGTTGCTGCCCAGGCTGGAAATCTGATTTTGCACTTCCATGGTGGCGCCGTTGCCCAGCGTTACCATGGTGATGACCGCGCTGACGCCAATCACGATGCCGAGCATGGTCAGGAAGGAACGCAGCATATTGCGGCGAATCGAGCGCAGCGCCAGCAGCAAAGTATTGAGCAGCATTACAGTTCCCCCACTGCCGCTGGTGGCAAGTCTAGTCCGAGCGGATGCGGATTGCTGGCGTCGCTGTCGAGCAAGCCATCGACAAAATGCACCATGCGTTTGGCATACATCGCCATGTCGTGCTCGTGCGTGACCATCAGCACGGTGATGCCGTGATCCAGATTGAGCCGCGATAGCAACTCCATGATTTCGCGGCTGCGCTGGGTATCGAGGTTGCCGGTGGGCTCATCGGCCAGCAATACCGCCGGCTCGGTGACGATGGCGCGGGCGATTGCGACCCGCTGCTGTTGCCCGCCCGACAGTTCGGCCGGCGTGTGATGCTCCCATCCAGTCAGGCCTACCGAAGCCAGCGCCTTGGTCGCCAGGGCGTGCCGCCGCGCAGCGCTTTCGCCACGGTACAGCAAGGGCAATTCGACGTTTTCCTGGGCCGAGGTGCGCGCCAGCAGGTTGAAGCCCTGGAACACAAAACCCAGGTAGCGCCGGCGCAGTTGTGCGCGCTGGTCGCGCGACAATTTTTCCACATGCATGCCGTGAAACAGGTATTCGCCTGCGGTGGGCGTATCGAGGCAGCCGAGGATATTCATCACGGTCGATTTTCCCGAGCCGCTGGGCCCCATGATGGCGACAAATTCGCCCGCTGCGATGTCGATATCGACACCCTTGAGCGCCATCAATGCGGCCTGCCCTTTGCCGTACATTTTGGTCACGCCGCGCAGGCGGATCAGTGGCGCTGAGACACTGGAATCAGGATTGGCGGCTGGCGCGATCACTGTACTCATTGCCCCGCCGTGCGCTGATCGGTGATGACCTGCATGCCGGCCTGCAAATCCCCTGCCGTTATCTCGGTCATCCGGCCATCGCTAATACCGGGCGTCACATCCACCGCGACCGCGGCGCCGTTGCGCAATACCCAAACCTGACGCACAGCAGCCGTACTGGCGCTGCTGGCGGCAGATTTGCGTGGCGCGCGGGGACGCCCGCGCGGCATCAGGCTGGCCACAATGCCGCCCTGATCAGCGGCACCCGATGCCTTGCCGGCCTGCTTCGGAGTCGAGGTCGATGTCGGCGTGAAGCGTAGTGCGCTGTTCGGCACCAGCAGCACATCGCGGCGCTCGGTAGCGGTGATGGTGGCGGTTGCCGTCATGCCGGGACGCAGACTCAGGTCGGCATTATCGACGTCCAGATAAGTGATGTAAGTGACCACGTTCTCGGTAATGGTCGAGCCGAACGCTACCCGCGTGATGGTTGCCGGATACTTGCGATTGGCATAGGCGCTGACGGTAAAGCGGGCTTTCTGACCGATCTTGACCGAGCCGACATCGGCTTCATCGACATTCACCTGCAGGCGCATATGGCCCAAGTCTTCGGCAATGGTAAACAGCGTTACCGCCTGCAACGAGGCCGCCACCGCGTTGCCGGGGTCGACCGTGCGGGTCAGAATCACGCCGTCGATGGGCGAACGAATCGATGCTTTCGACAGATTGGTCGCGTCGGTTGACAAGGTTGCACGGGCGCTGACGACGTTGGCGTTGGCGCTCAATGCATTGGCTTGCGCCCGCTCCAGCGTGGCGCGGCCAGTGTCGAGCTCGGCCCTGGAAGGCACTTTGCCGCCGGACAAGCGCGACACTTCTTCCAGCCGCGCCAAATTGCCCTGCGACTCCTTGACTGTGGCCACCTGTTGCGCCACTGCTGCATTCGCGGCAGCCAGCGCAGCGCGTGAGCGCACAATCTGATCGTTCAGCTTGGCGGTATCGAGTTCCACCAAAACCTGTCCTTTCTTGACTTGATCATTGACGTCCACCAGCACCCGCAACACGGTACCGGACAGTTCGCTGCCGATACTGACCGAGCGCGTCGGCTGCAACGTGCCATTGGCGATGACGGTGAGCGTGAGGTTGCCGCGTGCCGCCGCTTGGGCCGTGAAGCTGGGTGCGGCGTTGGCTTTTTGCTGCGCTTGCCAGAAATAAACGCCGATTGCAGCCAGCATCAATAACGCGACAGCGATCCAGAATAGCGGGCGACGCCACCAGCGGCGCGCAGCCGGGTCGGCCAGCGCTCCAAGTGCATCGGTGTCCGGTGTAGTTTCGTTGGAAGCAGATGGTGTGTTCATGAGTTCGAAGGTTGAGTGATGTTGGCGCTACTGGGCTGGCCTGGCGACATTGCAGAATCGCGCTCCGGCTGCCAGCCGCCGCCCAAGGCCTTGTACAAGCGCACATGGTCGGTGCTGAGGTCGGTGGCGGTAGTTGCCATCGCGTCTTGCGTGCTAAACAGGGAGCGCTGCGTTTCCAGCACGGTCTGAAAATCGATCAGGCCGCTGGCGTAGCGCTGGCGCGCAAGCAGTGCCGCATTGGCCGCTGCATCGCTGGCGTCGCGCAAGTGCTGCAGGCGCTCGCGGTCGCCGCCCAACGCGACCAGCGCATCTTCCACATCCTTTAATGCAGTCAGCACCGTGGCCTGATAAGACAGCCGCGCCTGTTCCAGCGCGGCTTGTTGCGCACGCACCTGCGCCTTGCCTGCGCCGGCATCGAACAGCGGCACCGACACGCTGCCCAGCAATGCGCTGGCCAGCGCACCGCTGCCGGTGAGCGTGCCCAGCGTCAATGCGCGCAATCCCAGCGAACCGCTGAGATTGAAGCTCGGATAGCGCGCAGCATCAGCTTGCCCGACCCGCGCCAACGCGGCGCTAACCTGGTGCTCGGCGGCGCGCACGTCAGGGCGCTGGCGCAACGTTTCGGCCGGCATGCTGAGCGCCAGATCATCCTGCGCCTGCGGCACCGGAGTGGCGCTGGCAAGTTGCGCCCGCAACGCCTCCGGCGTCTGGCCGCACAGCAGCGCCAGGCTGTGCTGAATTTGCGCCACGCTGGTTTCCAGCGTCGGAATTTGCGCCCGCGTCTGTTCGCTGGCGGCACGCGCCTGCTCGCCTTCGAGTGACGTCAGCAAACCGGCCTGCACCCGCCAATCGGTGAGCTGCAAGGTTTCCAGCTGGCTTGCAAGATTGCTGCGCGCAATCATCAACCGGGTCTGCGCGCCGCGATATTGGATGTAACTGACCGCCACTTCGGCCGCGATAGAAACTTGCACATCGGCCAGGCTGGCAGCGCTGGCTTGCGCACTCGCCTCGCCTGCCTGCAGCGCGCTGCGGTTGCCGCCAAATACATCGGGCTCCCAACTGGCGTCAAACCCGGTATTGAACGCATTGCTGGCGCTGGCGTTGCCCGACTTGCTGCGCCCCGCCGAGGCCGAACCGGCAACGCTGGGCAATAAGCCGGCTGCCGCGATGTCGCGCAACGCACGCGCTTGCGCCAAAACCGCCTGCGCGCTGTTGACGCTGGTATTGGCGCGCAAGGCCTGCGTTATCAGCGCATCGAGCAAGGGATCGTTAAAACGTTGCCACCACTGCGCCAGGTTGGCGTTGGCGTTGCCGTTTTCTGCACCGGCGCCGCTGGTTGCAACAGCCGCCGACCACGCCGCCGGCACCGCAATCTCCGGCAGCGCCGGCGACGACGGCGTCATCGACACGCAAGCCGATAACGTTAATGTCAACGGCAGCAACATCGTCCATAAACCGCGTTTTTTCAACATGCAATCTTTTCTGGAAAATTCATATACGTCACGTACGTCATGTACGTCACGTACGAAATGGCAACATTCTCTTGAGCGTGTTATCCCCCGCCCAGTAATGATGGAACAGGGCCGCAGCAGCATGCAGGCCGATCAGGAAATAACCCGCGGTGGCGATTGCCTCATGGATGTCTTTTATTTGTGTGGCGTTGGCCTTGTTTTTGGCGATCAGCGCCGGCAACTCCAGCCCGAAGAATGGAATCGGCTTGCCGCCGGCACTCAGCACAAGCCAGCCCAGCAGCGGCATGACTATCATCAGCACATACAGCGCCACATGCATCCACAGGGAAAGTCGCGTCTGCCATTGCGGCAAAGCCGGTTTGATGACCGGAGCGGGTGTGCGCAAGCGCGCCGCCAAACGTATCCATACCAGGACGAAAACCGACAAGCCCAGCATGTAATGCCACGTTTTCATCCCGTTATAGAGCGCACTGCCCTTGGGAAAAATGCCACGCAGTTCCATGCTGGCATATACACAGACAATCAATAGCAACATCAGCCAGTGCAACCCTATCGACAGCGGGCCATATCTGTCGGCATTGTTCGCGTTTGCGTTCGTGATCACAGTAATCTCCTTATCAGTTGTGCCGGGAATCGGCTTAAACGGAGTCATCATGGGGCACTAGAATGGAAGTCGCTTATCCGATATCAACACCGGAAATCGGACCATTGCTTACTCCCGCAGGCACCCGGAAACACCAGCGCATTCTAGTAAATCCCTGGCGGCGACCGCGGCGCTTTTACAAAACAATACAATTCCATGCGCTTCTGCAGGTCTGTCAGAAGTCACAATCCACATATAAACAGGGTCATGTATTTTTAATGCGCGCACAGAAATAATGCGCAAACTACGCGCTTTTTTTGCATACCCCCGGTAAATTTATTACCCGCGCAAAGCTGCCCAGGCCACCATCGCCCACGCCAGCAGGAATGCAGCGCCGCCGATGGGCGTGATTGCGCCCAGCATGCGCACGCCGCTGATTGCCAATGCATACAAACTTCCGCTGAATATCACGATCCCCGCCAGCATCGCGACCCCGGCCCAAGCCAGCAGCGCCGAATTAAAACGCGGCAGCAGCAGGGCAATGACGAACAAGCCGAGTGCGTGCGCCATTTGATACGTGACGGCCGTATGCCAGACCGCCAGCATGTCGCTGCTCAGGATATTTTTCAGCCCGTGCGCACCGAAAGCGCCGGCGGCAACTGCGATCAACATATTGATGGCAGCGGCGATGACAAGTGTTCGTTCATTCATGTGGATTCCAGGTGGGAAAATAAGTGCTTCAATGGGGATTTTTAACCACCGCAATGCATGCCTGCGCACCGATCAGCTTTTGGCGGCATATATCTAACAGTCATAACAGTCGTGCCGGAGCGCATTGAACATCGGCGGCGGATACGACCGGCGTGTCGGCCTCATGCAAAACTTGCTATCAGGCCGATGAAAAGAGATTCCACAGCAGAGGCCGTACAAAGATCACTGGTCTCTTTCCTGGCTGACAATATTCGTATTTTTCTGAATGGCTTCCAACTCTTTAGCCTGGACTTCTTGCCACTGCGCTTCTGTCAGCCCATGACTGCCATCGCAGTAATCGCGACGACCACAACCGCATCGACCGATATCTTCTGAATTTGTCCGAACGCGCATTTGATATCTCCATGAAAAAGCCAATGATTATGCCGCAACGCAAGCTTTCAGGCATGACGGCGCTGGCGCAAGGCGATGACATCGCCCCAAGCCCCGGCACCAAGCGACGCAGCATTCTGGGAGAAACGTGCAAGCGGTCAAGCTGAAATTCGGTTAGGACGCGATGGCCGAACTTCGCGCGGGCTTTGTATTTGGTGCGGCGAGCGGTGGGCAATACGCAGAGGAAAGCATGAAAATGCTGAATGGTTGAACGTGGGAACGACATGCGCTTGCGCCAGGCAGCGCATGCGACACGGTGCAGACTATCAATGCATTGCGGGAATATGCCTGACTGGATTAGCGCACGACAGGCCGGTACCTAACCTGCCCTATTGTCCAAATAAGATTGCTGCCAGTGTGACGCCCCATCAAACCAAATGCACTTCTATGCGTTTTCCAAGTGCTGCCGCGTACTTACGCAGCGTTGCAAGCGAGGGCGAATGTTTGCCAGTTACCAGCGCATCTTCGAGCCGCGACACTGCCGGGGCGGTGCTGCCCATGCGCTGTGCGACCTGCGCCTGAGTCAGGCCGGCAGCTTTACGTGCTGCAAGAATCTCATCCAGGATGGGCATTTCTTCGCGCTCCAAGCGCTCTACTTCGGCTCGAACGCCGGGCCTTTTCATCATTTCGGCTTTAAAAGCTTCATGCGTGAGCATTTTTAATCTCCTTCATTCTGGCTTGTGCCGTGCGCAATTCAAACAGTCCATCGCCCATTGCCTGCGTGTGCGGCGCACCCATATTGGCGCCGTTGAGATCATGCGGTCGGTCAGGACAAAAATCGGGCTATTTGTGCCGAAGATATGAAAAAACCTGACTCTTTTGCGAAGAATGGGATTCTTGCATCGGCAATGAACTGATGACTGGAGGATTTGGACCGAAAACCGTGGTCCGTCCCCTATTTTCCTCCGGGCAGGAGGAAGTCAGCCATCAGCCATTATGCTGGGCAGCAACACCTATGTGCCATAGCCAAGCCGCTCATAATACAAAACGCGACGGGATCAGGCGCCGGATATGGCGGCCCACTACATCTCGAAAACGCGGGCTATGCAGGCAGATACCGCCGACAAGACCAACGAAGCACCCCAGGACGGTATCGAAAAATCGTGCCTGAATCAGTGCGAATGGCGAACCATGACCCAACGTGGCCGCTTCTGCCAGCAGGATCGTCAAGGGTGTGATGAAGATAGTGGCGAACCCGTAGTGCCTCACCACCGCAATCTCGATCACGAAGGCCAGCGCCATCATAGTCAAGGAGATGCTCCATTCGTCCAGCGGGAGCAGCAACAAGCCCCAAGACACCAGGAGGCCGATGCCGGTACCGACCACACGGTGCAATTGCTTGTTCCACACCGCGCGTAGCGAGACACCCTGAATCACGGCCAGGCAACTCACCGGAACCCAGTAGGCTTTCTGCAGCTGCAGCGCCTGCGCCACAGCCAGCGAAATGCCCACGAATACGCCGATCACCACCGCGTCGAACACCACGAAATCGAAGGTCGGCGGCGGCAAGGGTAACACTGGCTCCGGCGCTTGCATCCGCAATATATAGACGCTATAGAAAAATCCGATCAGGCAGGCCAGCAGGCAGCCTAAGGTGATCAGCCCCACCATGAGCGGAAGCTGCAATACCTGCACCGGCGAATACGCCCCGATCGATGCCGCCATGATGAAAAACAGGCTGCCCGGCGGCCCCAGGCCGTAAAAGCGGCAGACCATCGTGACCAAAATGGCGATAAAGACGAGCACTGGCATCATTACCGGCGGAAAGAAGTGGCTCATCATCCCCAGCGTATAGCAAGCGGCCATGCCAAATGCACAAGCCATCAGCGATACCATGCGGTGATACAACGGCGTGCTGGGCAGATAAAGAAACACGAGCCCGCCAAGCGACGAGACCAGTCCGTAAGCCATGTGATTGAAATACGCGCCGACCAGTAGCGGCAGGCCCGAAGCAAGCGCCGCAGCGAACGGCATCTGCCATACTCGATCACTCGCGTGGACGGTCATCAGCTGGCGAAGTTCTGCCCGCATCAGCGCCTGCAACTTACTCCACCTACTCAAGCGCGTCATTGATTACCTTTTTGATATTGATATATCTGTTACCCGCTTCGGCAGAGAGAACAACGCAGAATGTTTATTTTATCAAGATACTTGATTGGGAACTGTATGTGCAGCGTAAATTCGACAGTGAGCCTTTGCTGATTAAAAAAGCCTCCCGCTGGAACAGTTCCGGCGGGAGGCTTTTGCTTGACTGCTGCGCTGCTTACTTCTTGCGCATCGGCGGCAGGTCAGTGCACACGCCCTCGAACACTTCGGCGGCCATGCCGATTGATTCGCCCAGGGTTGGGTGCGGATGGATGGTTTTGCCGATGCTTGTGCATTGCGCCATCGCAAACTATTGGTAAGCCTCCCTGATTGTTCCTCTTCTCGCGTTTGAGCCACGCTAAAAATTTCTGATGCATGCAACGACAGAAAGCGTAGAATTTGGTTATACAGGCATAACTAACATACGGATATAAATACTTTGCGCGTGATTCTTGACACATCGGTCCTGGTGGCCGCAGCGCGCTCGCGCAACGGGGCAAGCTATCAGCTAATGTCGATGTTGCCGAACCGAGACTTCGAGATCGCGCTCACCGTACCGCTCTACACAGAGTGGCAGGCGGTCTTGACGAGGCCGGAGCATTTGCCTCCAGGTGTGAGCGCGGCTACAGCGCTGGGGTACTTGCGCTACCTTGCATCGCTTGCGCATTTGCAAGATGTGCATTTTTTGTGGCGACCATTTTTGCGCGATCCGGATGACGACATGGTGCTGGAGTGCGCTGTGGCATCTGGTAGCCAGTTCATCGTGACACACAACATGAAGAATTTTCGGCGTGTTGAGGTGTTGAAGGTGCAGGCCATCAAGCCTGCCGATTTTTTGAAACTATTGAGGAGTAGATCATGACCGCATTGACCGTTCGCTTACCGAACTCCATTCATCAAAAAATCAAAGAACTGGCCGCCCGCGATGATATCTCGGTGAACCAGTTCATCGCGAGTGCCGCAGCAGAAAAAATGGCTTCGGTGATGACGCTCGACTATCTCAAGTCGGAAGCAAGCAAAGGCAAGCGCAGTGACTTTGAGCACTATCTGAGCATGGTGCCGGATGCGCCCGCGCAAGAGGGAGACGAACGAGTTTGACCCTCCCGCTGCGGCTCAAAAGCGGACGATGACGGCCAGATAGCGCACTGACAGCTTCGCAATACAATCCCACGCAGGCTTCTGCAGCTCTGTCAGAAGCCACAATTTTCACATAAACTGTACCGTGTATTTTTTATGCACGCCCAGAAATAATGCGAGAACAATGCACTTTTTTGGCATACTCCATTCAGATTAATTAACTGCTGAAAGCCGCCCAGGCCAGCATCGCCCACGCGATCAGGAACGCAATGCCGCCGATCGGGTGATGGCGCCCGGCATGCGCATGCCGCTGATTGCCAATGCATACAGGCTGCTGCTGAACAGCACGATCCCGCCTGTCAGCAGGTCATTGCTCAGGACGTTTTCAGCCCATGCGCACCGAAGACGCCGGCGGCCACTGCGATGAACATATTGATCGCAGCGGCGATGACCAGGGAGCGTTCATTCATAGGGATTCCGATACTGATTATTGATAAATACTGCTGTTTGTATTTTTGAAGTCGCAATTAATATATGCGCTAACTGCATAATATTTAATCATACTCCACTATAAATCGCATTTCAGGAAAGACCATGACAGCCCGGGTGCAGGCGAAGAACGCCACCGACAGGCATGGACTTGATCCTTCAGCCGACCTGTATTAATGTCATCCGGCGCGCTTGACTTCGAGTGCACTTTAACAAATACACTGATTGCCATGATGACTTCCCTGACGATACAGCAAGCTGCGGCGGCGACCGGGCTGACGGTCCATACGCTGCGCTATTACGAACGCATCGGTCTGATCGATCCGATCCCGCGCAAGGACAACAAACACCGGATCTACCGCGAGGAAGATATTCTGTGGATCGCGTTTTTGCTGAAGCTGCGCTCGACCGGGCTGCCGATCCAGAAGATGTTGCGCTATGCCGAACTGCGCAGGCTCGGCAATCAAAGGGAAAGCGTGTCGGAACGCAAGGCGCTATTGGAGCAGCACACGCTGTCACTGGAAACCACACTTGCAGAATTGCAGGGCAACCTGGTCGTCATGTACCAAAAAATCGCCATGTACGGCGCCATTGAAACGACATTGAATGCGGGCGCACCCACACACTCTCTTGATAAGGAACATGCACATGAACACACGCATAAGCACCCGCCAACTCGGCGCTAACGGCCCCACCGTATCCGCCATCGGCCTCGGCTGCATGGGCATGAGCGAATTCTATGCACAGCGCGACGATGCCGAATCCATCGCCACCATCCATCGCGCCTTTGAACTCGGCATCAATTTTCTCGATACCGCCGACATGTACGGCCCGTACATCAACGAAGAATTGGTCGGCAAAGCGATCAAGGGCAAGCGCGAACAGGTTTTTATCGCCACCAAATTCGGCATGGTGCGCAACAGCAGCACCCCGAATGCGCGTGGCGTTGACGGTAGCCCGGAATACATCCGGCAGTCGGTCGAAGGCAGCCTGAAGCGTCTCGGCGTCGAAACCATCGACCTCTACTACCAGCATCGCATCGATCCGCAAACGCCCATCGAGGACACGGTCGCCACACTGGCGGCGCTGGTCAAGGAGGGCAAAATCCGTTACATCGGCCTCTCCGAAGCATCGCCGCAGACGCTGGAGCGGGCGCACAAAATCCACCCGATTACGGCGCTGCAAAGCGAATATTCGCTGTGGACCCGCGACCCGGAACAAGGTGTGCTCGCGACCTGCCGCAAGCTCGGCATCGGCTTTGTCCCGTACAGCCCGCTGGGACGCGGATTTCTGACCGGAGCGATCACCACACCAGAGCAATTTTCAGAGGACGACTACCGCCGCCATAACCCACGTTTTCAGGGCGAAAACTTCAGCAAAAATCTGGCTTTGGTAGCAAAGGTAAAAGAACTCGCCGCACGCAACGGCTGCACGCCGGGGCAGCTAGCGCTGGCGTGGGTGCTGGCGCAAGGCGATGACATCGTCCCGATCCCCGGCACCAAGCGCCGCAGTTATCTGGAAGAAAACGTGTTAGCTGTTGAGTTGAAACTCGATCAGAACGCGTTAGCCGAACTCGATGCGGTGTTTCCATTCGGTGCAGCAAGCGGTGCGCGTTATGCAGAGGAAAGCATGAAGATGCTGAACGGTTGAACGTGGAAACGGCAGCCGGCGATTTTACTTACTGAGGCCAGATCGAGACTTGCAGTGTTGCGTCTTGCGAATATCTACAGGCCGGTATCGACCGACCGTCGTGCTTCGCAAAAGCGGATGCTCAACGTAGAGCTACCCGGCGCGGAGCGTCCGAGTTGAGCGTCAAGTTAGAAGACATTCTTGGTCAGCCATTCCGCACCATGTATCAACTCTTCAACTTGTTCCTTTGTAGGCTCTGCATCTTTTTTGTGCGAGCACAGATTTCGGAGATCAGCCAGAAAGCTGATTTTGCGCCACGCCGGCGTGTCAATTACCTCAGCCGCCTTTAAAGGGTCATTGAGGTCAGCGATTGTGGGATTCTTCTTTGCAATCTTTAACCCGTGTGCAGCAGCTACCTTTTGAAGGTGGCCCTCAATGACAACCCCGACAAGTGCGCCTGCAGCCCGAGGACTGATTTTCATAAGTTGTCTTGCGTTAGCAACTTCGTTGTCTTGAATTTCAGCGTAGAGCTCTCCTTCTATGTTAGCAAGGACTGAATCCACTCGACTCTTTATTGCGTTCAAAATAGAAAGCTGATTGAGAAAGCACTTGATTACTTCGGCTCTAGTGTCGAAATTTTGAAGTTGATAACTTCCTGGTGCCACACCTTTCAGAAAATCTTGAATTACATAAGTGCCGTATCCCAGGGATTTTCTCTTTGGGTCCACTTCATAATAGCTGCGAAACTCTGCGTGTCGATCTGAGGCAAGAGATGCAACCGCTTTTAGCGCTTTGGTATACCAGCTCTGATAGTCGTAATGAAACTGTTTTTCTTTCGCCTTTTGGAAAGCCACAGCCAACTCCGCGCCCTCTTTATACAAAGCTTCAAGTTCTTTATGGATGGCGTCACGTTTAGTCATATGTTTTCTAACTTGATATATCCGAACGCAAATGTCGCATAAACAGACTTTTGTCGCATAACGTTTCTCGGAAAAACCCGCGAAACCCGCTTGCAGCTTGACTTTCAATAGATGTACTGCATATTTGAACCGTACTAAATAATTCGTGAAAAGCGTCACTGCAATTGCGTTGCATTTTATCAATTTTTCATGTCTGATGGATAATATATTGAATGATCGAAATCAGCCTTCTCCCCGTATCGCCAATAGCCAAATAACATGCAAGTCTCACTATAAAGCCGGCTGATTTAAGGGGCGGATATGCAGCATAAGCGCAAGATGCACATAAAATATACCATGCACTGTATTTTAAAAACAGCAACGAATATATGCGACAAGCCTAATATTTTTCAACATACCCCTGTAATTTTGTTGAATAAGCGCTATCGCGCAGATTGAAAAAGCCTCCCGCCGAAACACGCCGGCGGGAGGCTTTTTCTTGACTGCTGCGCTGCTTACTTCTTGCGCATCGGCGGCAGGTCGGTGCAGACGCCTTCGAACACTTCGGCGGCCATGCCGATCGATTCGCCCAAGGTTGGGTGCGGATGGATGGTTTTGCCGATATCGGTGGCGTCAGCGCCCATTTCGATGGCGAGCGCGATTTCACCGATCATGTCGCCGGCGTGGGTGCCGACGATGCCGCCGCCGACGATGCGGTGGGTTTCGGCATCGAACAGCAACTTGGTGAAACCTTCATCGCGCCCGTTTGCCACTGCACGGCCGGAAGCGGCCCAGGGGAAATGGCCTTTTTCAAGCTTGATGCCTTTGGCTTTGGCTTCGTCTTCGGTGATGCCAACCCATGCCACTTCGGGATCGGTGTAGGCCACCGATGGAATCACGCGGGCGTCGAAATGCGACTTCTCGCCTGCCGCTGCTTCCGCTGCGACATGCGCTTCGTGCACCGCCTTGTGCGCCAGCATCGGTTGCCCGACCAGGTCGCCGATGGCGAAAATGTGCGGTACGTTGGTGCGCATCTGGCTATCGACGTTGATGAAGCCACGCTCGCTGACAGTGACGCCGGCCTTGTCGGCGGCGATCTTGCTGCCGTTCGGACTGCGCCCGACTGCCACCAGCACCATGTCGTACAGTTGCGGTTCTGGTGCTGTGACGCTTGCATCGGCGCCTTCAAAGCTGACTTTAATGCCTTCCGGCAAGGCTTGGATGCCAACGGTTTTGGTCTTCAACATGATCTTGTCGAAGCGTTTTTCGTTGAATTTTTGCCATACCTTGACCATGTCGCGGTCCGCGCCTTGCATCAAGCCATCCAGCATTTCAACCACGTCGATGCGCGCACCCAGTGTCGAATATACGGTTGCCATTTCCAGCCCGATGATGCCGCCGCCGATGACCAGCATGCGTTTCGGCACCTGGCGCAGTTCCAGCGCACCGGTGGAATCGACGATGCGCGGGTCGGTTTTTTCAGCACCTTGCACGAACGGCAGATTCACCACAGAGGAACCGGCGGCGATGATCGCTTGCTTGAACTGCACGGTTTTCTTGCTGCCGTCGCCGGCCGTGACTTCCAGATGATTGGGGCTGACGAACTGGCCGACGCCTTGCTGCACATTAACTTTGCGCGCTTTGGCCATGCCGGCCAAACCGCCGGTCATCTTGCTGACGACTTTTTCCTTGTAGCCGCGCAGCTTGTCGATATCGACTTCGGGCTGGGCGAAAGTAACACCGTGCGCAGACATGGTTGCCGCTTCATCGATCACCGCCGCCACGTGCAGCAAGGCTTTGGACGGGATGCAACCGACGTTCAGGCACACTCCGCCCAGCGTTGAATAACGCTCGACCAGCACGGTTGCCAGGCCCAGATCGGCAGCGCGGAAAGCGGCAGAATAACCGCCCGGCCCTGCGCCCAAGACCAACATGTCGCATTCGAGATCGACTTTGCCGGCATAGCTGGAAGCCGCAGGAGCAACTGGCGCGGCAGGTGCGGCGACTTTTGCGGGAGCGGGAGCTGCAGCTGGCGCGGCCGCAGGTGCAGCGACGGCTGCAACTGGGGCGGCTTCGGTCGCTTCCAGCATCAGCAGCAGCGAACCTTCCTTGACCTTGTCGCCGATGTTGACCTTGATTTCCTTGATGACGCCGGCGTGGCTGGAGGGAATCTCCATACTGGCTTTGTCGGACTCGACCGTAATCAGCGATTGATCGACCTTGATCGTATCGCCCGGCTTGACCATCAATTCGATGACTTCCACTTCCTTGAAGTCGCCGATATCCGGGACTTTGACTTCTATTAAACTCATGGCTTTGGCTCCGTTCTAGCCTTGCCGCGTGCGTCACGTTGCGCATGTGGCAAAGCTGGGATGGGAAAACGGGTTCCACTGTATTAACAGCAAACCCGTTCTACAACTGGCCTCCCGCTTTGGGAGGAACCGAATCACTGCATCGCAAGACTGGCGATATGGCTTACAGCAAGGTTTTGCGCATGTCGGCCAAAACGTCCGCCAGATACACGCTGAAGCGCGCGCCCATCGCACCATCGACCACCCGGTGATCGTACGACAGCGACATCGGCATCATCAGGCGCGGCATGAACTGCTTGCCGTCCCAGACAGGCTTCATCGAGGACTTCGACAAGCCGAGAATGGCGACTTCCGGCGCGTTGATGATCGGCGTAAATGCGGTGCCGCCAATCCCGCCCAGCGACGAAATGGTGAAGCTGGCGCCCTGCATGTCGGCCGGCTTGAGCTTGCCTTCGCGCGCTTGCGCCGACAGTTCGCCCATTTCCTGGGCGATTTGCGTAATGCCTTTTTTGTCGACATCCTTGATCACCGGCACCATCAGGCCGTTCGGCGTATCGGCGGCAAAACCGATGTGGTAATACTGTTTCAGGATCAGGTTAGCGCCAGCAGCGTCCAGCGATGCATTGAAGGCTGGGAATTTTTTCAGTGCGGCCACGCAAGCCTTGATGACGAAAGCCAGCATGGTCAACTTCACGCCGGTTTTAGCCGCCGCAGCATTGACCGCTTTGCGCAATTCTTCCAACTCGGTGACATCGGCTTCGTCGAACTGCGTCACATGCGGGATCATCACCCAGTTGCGATGCAAATTCGGGCCGCTGATTTTCTTGATGCGCGACAAGGGCAGCAATTCGGTGCTGCCGAACTTGCTGAAATCGAGCGACGGCCATGGCAGCAGATCCAGACCGACGC
Source organism: Gelidimonas diazotrophica (assembly GCF_055694025.1). Lineage (NCBI taxonomy): Bacteria > Pseudomonadati > Pseudomonadota > Betaproteobacteria > Burkholderiales > Oxalobacteraceae > Gelidimonas > Gelidimonas diazotrophica. The sequence goes on along the minus strand of NZ_CM146349.1, from coordinate 522,696 downwards.
CACTACCAGCAACCGGCGCGGCAGCAGTACCGATTGCGCCCGACATCACGCCCTTGACGAAACTCCGCACGTCTTCCTGCGTGATGCGGCCTTTCGGAGCGGAACCGCCGACACGCGCCAGATCGACGCCCAGTTCGCGGGCAAACTTGCGAATCGACGGCGATGCATGCGGCTTGCTGCCGCTGGTCTGCGCTGGTGCCGGGGCGGCTGCAACTGGTGCGGGCGCTGGTGCAGCTTCCTGCGCAGCAGCAGCGGCGGCGGCGGGTTTAGCAGATTCCGCAGATTCGGCAGATTTCGCAGATTCGGCTGATTCGGCGGGTGCAGGCGCTGCGGTTGCAGGGCTGGATTCTGCAGCCGCCGGTGCGGCTGCAGCATCAGGAGCAGCCGCTTCCATCATCAACAGCAACGAACCTTCTTTTACCTTGTCGCCGATGTTGACCTTGATTTCCTTGATGACGCCGGCATGACTGGACGGAATTTCCATGCTGGCTTTGTCGGACTCGACCGTAATCAGCGATTGATCGACCTTGATCGTATCGCCCGGTTTAACCATCAATTCGATAACTTCAACTTCCTTGAAGTCGCCGATGTCCGGCACTTTGACTTCGATTAAACTCATAGCGCTGTCTCCGTTTTACCCTCTGCGCGAGGCACAGGGTCGGTGTGAATAGGGGCTTGCACCGCAAACCCATGTATTGAAAGTGCGCCCTCAGCGAGCGCACATTATGGGGTTGCCAGGTTACTGCGTTACCGGATTCGGCTTGCTCGGATCAATGCCGTATTTAGCAATCGCCTGCGCCACTACGGAAGTTGAAATCGCACCATCTTCCGCCAGCGCCTTCAAGGCCGAAACCACCACATAGTAACGATTCACTTCGAAGAATTCACGCAATTTGACCCGCGAGTCGGAACGGCCAAAGCCATCGGTGCCCAGCACTTTGTAGTTGCGGCCTTTCGGCATGAAGGCGCGAATTTGCTCGGAAAACAGGCGCATGTAATCGGTCGATGCAACGATCGGGCCTTGCGTGTCTTGCAGCAATTGGGTCACGTAAGGCAAACGTTGCTCGTCAGTCGGATGCACCATGTTCCAGCGCTCTGCATCCTGGCCGTCGCGTGCAACCAGTGTCAGCGATGGCGCAGACCAGACGTCGGCTGCGACGCCCCAATCGTCTTTAAGCAATTCTGCGGCAAAGATCGATTCGCGCAAAATGGTGCCGGAGCCGATTAATTGCACCCGATGCTTGGCATCTTTATCGCCTTCCTGCAGCAGATACATTCCTTTCAGAATCCCCTCTTCCTGGCCTGGCTTCAGGCCTGGGTGAGCGTAATTTTCGTTCATCAGGGTGATGTAATAGAACACATCTTCCTGCTTTTCGATCATCCGCTTCAAGCCATCGTGAATGATGACGCCGACTTCATGCGAGAAGGTCGGGTCGTACGGCATGCAGTTCGGAATGGTCGCAGCCAGCACATGGCTATGGCCGTCTTCATGCTGCAAGCCTTCGCCGTTGAGCGTGGTGCGCCCGGCAGTCCCGCCCAGCAGGAAACCGCGTGCGCACATGTCGCCGGCAGCCCAAACCAGGTCGCCCACACGTTGCAGGCCGAACATCGAGTAGAAAGTATAGAACGGCAACATGACGCGATTATTGGTCGAATACGAGGTCGCAGCCGCGATCCACGAGCACATGCCGCCCGCTTCGTTGATGCCTTCCTGCAGAATCTGGCCAGCCTTGTCTTCGCGGTAATACATCACCTGGTCTTTATCGACCGGCTCATACAACTGGCCTTGCTGATTGAAAATACCGATCTGGCGGAACAAGCCTTCCATCCCGAAGGTACGGCTTTCATCGACTAGAATCGGCACCACGCGTGGTGACAGAACCGGGTCGCGCAGCAACGTGGCGATGATGCGGACATACGCCTGGGTGGTCGAAATCTCGCGCCCTGCTGCGGTTGCGTCGAGTACGTTTTTGAACGCACTCAATTCAGGGATAGGCAGCGTTTCATCGGCCTGCACGCGACGTTGCGGCAAGGAGCCGCCCAACGCTTCGCGACGTTGCTTCAGATAGATCATTTCCGGCGCATCGTCGGCCGGTTTGAAAAACGGGATTTCAAGCAACTTGTCGTCGGGAATCGGAATCCCGAAACGGTCGCGCATTGCGCGGATCGCTTCATCATCGAGTTTCTTGGTCTGGTGGGCAGTGTTGCGCGCCTCGCCGGACTTGCCCATGCCATAACCCTTGACGGTCTTAACCAGCAATACGGTCGGCTGACCTTTATGCTCTTGCGCCAGTTTGTAGGCTGCATAAATCTTGTGTGGATCATGACCGCCGCGCGTCAAATGCCAGATATCGTCATCAGTCATGTTGGCGACCATCTCCAGCAACTTCGGATGCTTGCCGAAGAAGTGCTTGCGCACATAGGCGCCATCCTTGGCCTTGTAGGTCTGGTAATCGCCATCGACGGTTTCCATCATTACGCGCTGCAAGATGCCTTCCTTGTCCTGCGCCAGCAATGCGTCCCAGCCCGGGCCCCAAATGACTTTAATCACATTCCAGCCGGCACCGCGGAAATCGGCTTCGAGCTCCTGGATGATTTTGCCGTTGCCGCGCACTGGGCCATCAAGTCGCTGCAAATTACAGTTGACGATCATCACCAGATTGTCGAGGGTTTCGCGCGCGGCCATGCCGATCGCACCCATCGATTCCGGCTCGTCCATCTCGCCGTCACCGCAGAATACCCACACCTTGCGGTTATCGGTTTTGGCAATCCCGCGCGCATGCAGGTATTTCAGGAAACGCGCCTGATAAATCGACATCAGCGGGCCCAGGCCCATCGATACGGTCGAGAATTGCCAGAAATCCAGCATCAGCTTCGGATGCGGATAAGAAGACAGACCATGGCCATCGACTTCACGGCGGTAATGCAGCAACTGTTCTTCGCTCAGGCGTCCTTCGAGGAAGGCACGGGCGTAAATCCCGGGCGACGAGTGGCCCTGGAAGTAAATCAGGTCGCCGCCGTGATCTTCGGTCGGCGCATGCCAGAAGTGATTGAAACCGATTCCCAGCATGTTTGCCAGCGAAGCGAAGCTGGCCAGATGACCACCGAGATCGCCATCGAGGCGGTTGGCCTTGACCACCATGGCCATCGCATTCCAGCGCATCCAGGAGCGCAGGCGTTCTTCAATTTCCAGATCGCCCGGACAGTGGGTTTCAAGGTGTTGCGGAATGGTGTTGACGTAGGCGGTATTGCTGGAAAAAGGAATCTGGGCACCGCGGCGGCGCGCCAGATCGACCATGCGCTCCATCAGATAGTGGGCGCGTTCCGGGCCCTCATGCTCAATAACGGCTTCGAGCGCATCGAGCCATTCCTGGGTTTCCATAGTATCGGGGTCAATGGTGGCTTGCGCCAAGACTTGATCAAGCTGAGCTGACATTTTTGTCTCCTGGTTTGAATCTCAACCCGACTTGACATCGCAGTTGAGCGGTATCTGCTAATAATTTACGGCCATATTTCGTATAAGCGCAAGTATTCTATCAGCAGTTTTTAATTTTCCAAATAGCGAAATCGTTTTTTATAATGTGAAATTATGTGGCAAAGCAACACATCTAAAAAAATAATATGGCAGCGTCAATAAACGCAACGTGCATAGCAATTTTGCACCGCAACAAACCCGGTCCAGCGCTCGCATTGCTGCGCTAGCAAGCATGCGAACTGCCAGATTTCAAGCGCTGCCGGAATGGCTTTATTCGCTGCACAAGGTGGCTAAAACGCGGCTGAAAACGGCGACCCCAGTTCCGGCCCGGTGCGCTTCCGGCAGCTATTCTCTAAATCCAGCAGGCTATAATCGTGTTTTAAATCGAACTTATTTGACGCACATCATGGCTGCCAAACTTATAGACGGAAACCTTCTCTCCAAACAGCTGCGCGGCGATGTCGCCCGGCGCGCCGCCGCTCTCACGGCCCAAGGCCGGCAACCCGGCCTGGCCGTGATTCTGGTCGGCGAAAGCCCGGCGTCGCAAGTATATGTACGCAACAAGGTCAAAGCCTGCGAAGACAGCGGCATCCATTCGGTAATGGAGAAATACGACGCCGACCTGAGCGAAGCTGCCTTGCTGGCCCGCATCGACGCCCTCAACCACGACCCGAAAATCAACGGCCTCCTGGTGCAATTACCACTACCGCCACATATAGATACCAACAAGGTGATCGAAGCCATCGCTGCGGACAAGGATGTGGACGGTTTCCACGTCAACAACGCCGGCCTGCTGATGACCGGCCAACCGCTGTTTCGCCCCTGCACGCCGTATGGTGTGATGAAGATGCTGGAATCGATCGATTACCCGGTGCGCGGCGCCAATGCAGTCGTGGTCGGGGCCTCCAACATCGTCGGAAAACCGCAGGCGATGCTGCTCTTGCAAGCAGGCGCGACTGTCACCATCTGCAATTCCAAGACCCGCGACCTGGCATCCCACACTAAAAACGCCGATATTCTGGTGGTCGCCACCGGACGCAGGAACATCGTGACCGCCGACATGGTCAAACCGGGCGCGGTCGTAATCGACGTCGGCATGAACCGCGACGATCAAGGCAAGTTGTGCGGCGATGTCGATTTCGCCAATGTGAAAGAAGTGGCCGGTTACATTACCCCGGTACCAGGCGGCGTCGGACCAATGACTATCACCATGCTGCTCGTCAACACGATCGAAGCGGCGGAAAGAAGCTAAAAACCATGAATGCTGCACGCGACACCACACCTCCTGACAACGCCGGCACCGGCAATAATCCGCTGCTGGACTTCTCCGATCTGCCGCGTTTTGACGCCATCAAATCCGAGCATGTGACGCCGGCCATCGATGCATTGCTGGCGCGCAGCCGCGCAGTGATCGCCCAGTTGGAAGCACCGATGCAGCAGGTCAGCTGGAACGATTTCATCGAACCGCTGGAAAACACCACGGAACAACTGGGGCGCGCCTGGGGCGTAGTCGGCCATTTGAACGCGGTGCTGGACACTCCGGAGTTGCGCGCCGCCTACAACGAAAACCAGCCCAAACTTACCGAGTTCTGGACTGGCGTGGCGCAAAACATCGCGCTGTTCGACAAGTACAAGGCGCTCAGGAACGGCCCCGACTTCGCTGTCTATTCTGCGGCGCGTCAGCGCATCATCGACAACGCGGTGCGCGATTTCCGCTTGGGCGGCGCCGATCTGCCGCAAGACAAGAAAGCCCGCTTCGCCGCGATTCAGGAGCAGCATTCGGCACTATCGACCAAGTTTTCCGAAAACGTGCTGGACGCCACCAACGACTATGCGCTGTTGATCGAGGATGAAGCCGAACTGGCCGGCTTGCCGACAGATGTGATGCAAGCCGCACGCGCTGCTGCCGAACAGGATGGCAAACCGGGTTATAAATTCACGCTGCACTTCCCGTCGTATTTCCCGATCCTGCAATTGGCCGACAACCGCGCACTGCGCGAAACGATTTACCGCGCCAATGCAACCAAGGCGTCCGAACTGGGCGTCAAGCCGGAATGGGACAACACCCAAATCATCATCGACATGCTGAAATTGCGTGCCGAAGAAGCGCAACTGCTGGGTTACCAAAATTTCGCCGAAGTATCGCTGGTGGCGAAGATGGCGCAAACGCCGCAGCAAGTGATCGATTTCCTGCAGGACCTGGCACAGCGCGCAAGACCGTTTGCAGAAAAAGATCTGGCCGAGGTACGCGCTTTCGCCAAACAGGAACTGGGCCTGGATACGATGGAAGCGTGGGACATCACCTACGCCTCGGAAAAATTGCGCGAGCAACGCTACGCGTTTTCGGAACAGGAAGTAAAACAATATTTCCCCGAGCCGAAAGTGACTGCCGGCCTGTTCCATCTGACGCAAACACTGTATGGCGTGCAGATCAAGCCGGATACCGCGCCGGTCTGGCACAAAGATGTGCAGTTTTTCCGCATCGAGAAAGACGGCAAGTTGGTCGGCCAGTTTTATCTCGACCTGTATGCCCGCAGCGGCAAGCGCGGCGGCGCCTGGATGGACGATGCCCGCGGCCGCCGGCGTCAGGGCGACGCACTGCAAACCCCGGTGGCTTACCTGACCTGCAATTTTTCCGGACCGGTTGGCAACAATCCGGCCCTGTTCACGCATGACGATGTGAGCACGCTATTCCACGAATTCGGCCACGGCTTGCATCACATGCTCACGCAAGTCGATGAACTCGGCGTGTCCGGCATTTCCGGCGTCGAGTGGGATGCGGTCGAACTGCCGTCGCAATTCATGGAAAATTTCTGCTGGGAATGGGAAGTGCTGCAACACATGACCGCGCACGCCGACACCGGCGCTGCATTGCCGCGTGCGCTGTACGACAAAATGCTAGCCGCCAAGAATTTCCAGAGCGGCCTGCAAACGCTGCGCCAGGTCGAATTCTCGCTGTTCGACATGCACCTGCATTTCGATCACGATGCCTACGGCAGCCGTTCAGTGCAGGATGTGTTGAATGACGTGCGTGAAAAATTTGCGGTGCTGGTGCCGCCCGCATTCAACCGCTTCCAGAATTCCTTCAGCCATATTTTTGCCGGCGGCTACTCAGCCGGCTACTATAGTTATAAATGGGCTGAAGTGCTGTCGGCTGATGCCTACGGCGCGTTCGAAGAAGCCAGAGCAGACCAGTCAGGCCATGGCGACACCCTGGTAGCAGAAACCGGCCGCAAGTTCCAGGCCGAGATTCTGGCTGTCGGCGGATCGCGTCCGGCGCTGGAATCGTTCAAAGCCTTTCGCGGCAGGGAACCCAGCATCGATGCATTGCTGCGCCATAGCGGCATGGCATCCTGAAACCAGGTAGCGCACAACATGAAACGAACCGGTTTGACGTTGGCAGGCTTGCTGGCATTTCTCTGTATCGGAAATGCCCAGGCGCAACTCTATAAATGGGTGGACCCCGATGGGAAAATCACCTACAGCGATCTGCCGCCGCCCAAAACCGCCCGGCAGCTGGAGAAATCGACGCTGAACCCCGGCGACTCTGCCACTGCGGCGCTGCCTTACGCGTTGGCCGAGGCCAGCAAAAACCATCCGGTAACCTTATTTACCGGTGAACAATGCACGCCCTGCACGGAAGCCAGGGATTTCCTGAAAAATCGCGGCATTCCGTTTGTCGAAAAATCCGTCATCAGCAATCAGGATATCGCCAAATTGCGCCAGATCAGCGGCAAAGCCCAGTTGCCGCTGTTGCTGATCGGCCGCAACCAGCAACTGGGGTTCGACTCCGGGGCCTGGAATTTGGCATTGACTGCCGCCAGTTACCCGCAGGACAACAAGTTACCCAGGGATTATCGGTACGCGCCGGCAGAACCGGCCGCACCCACGACACAAACAGCGCCGGCAGCACCGGCAAAACCTGACAAGGCGGCTGATGCTGGCAATCGCACACCGCCGGCGGCAACCGCACAGCAGCGCCTGCCCGCCACCGGCAACGCGCCCCCTGGCTTTCGCTTCTAGCATGATTGCAACCAGACCATGACCAGCATCGATTTTCACACCAATATCGCGGACAAGCTCAATTACACCTGCCGACTGGTGCGCAAGGCGGTCGCCGCCCAGCAACGGGTCGCCATCCTGAGCGACAATGAGGCCGAACTGAGCGCGCTTGACGCGGCGTTATGGACCTTCTCGGAAGCCGATTTTCTGCCCCATGTACGATCCGGCCACGCGCTGGCGGCGCAAACCCCGATCATTCTGCTGCCGCACGACAGCGCAGATTGTCCGCACCATCAGATTTTGATCAATATATCCAGAACAACGCCCGCACATTTCGCCAGTTTCGAGCGGTTGCTGGAAATCATCTCCACCGATGAAACCGACGCCTCAAGCGGGCGCGAACGTTTCCGCCAATACCGGCAACGCGGTTATCCGCTGGCCCACTTTGTCGCAAAATAATCCTAGAAATGAATAAAGACCAACTCGACGCCAGCATCCCGGTACTGACCGAAATCATTGCGCAGGAACAGGATTTCGTAGACGCAGCATCGACACTTTCACCGGCTGCGCCACAGTCTGAGTTCAGTCCGAGCGCAGACGACATCACCGAAGCTAGCGAAGTCGCCGCAGCCCCCGAAGTCATCATCCCAGCCGATTTACCGCCTTCCGCCGCCATCAGCGACAGCCAGTGGGAAACGCTGGAACGCAAGATCAGCGAACGCGTGCTAAGTCAGTTGCAGACCCGGATTGATTTCGTGCTGGAACACCGGGTCAGGGACAGCCTGGCCGATGCCTTGCAACTGGCGGTTGCAGGCGTGGCGGCAGAAATCAAGCGCGGCCTGCATCACACCCTGGAAGATGTAATCTCGCGCGCCGTGGCACAGGAAATTGCACGACTGCAGACGAACAGAAACAAGCCCGACGAAGACTCCCCAGCTGATTGATTTAATAGGGAGTATGGCAAAAAATATGGGATATTCCGCATGCATTCAGGCAGGATTTAAAAATACATGGCATTGTATGATGACATGCAAGGACTTTGAAACGACAACCTTGCAGCAACGTGACCAAACATCCTTACGCAAGTCAAAAAACAACCTCAAACAAAAAACGTTTATTTTATTAAAAAATACCGTTTTATTTGTTGTTTAATGAAAAAAATTACTCCTGTAATAACTACATAGAAAATCGAAAATTTCTTACAATCGAGGTATCCAAAACTTCGAGGTTGCCATGAAAGTCATCGTATTAGGTTCCGGTATCGTAGGTACAGCGTCTGCCTGGTTTCTCAATCAGGCCGGCCATGATGTGACGGTAATAGACCGTCAGCCAGGCAGCGCGCAGGAAACCAGCTTTGCCAACGGTTGCCAGATTTCGGTATCGCACGCCGAACCATGGGCCAATCCGGCAGCGCCGATGAAGATATTGAAATGGCTGGGAAAGGAAGATGCTCCTCTGCTGTATCGCTTTCGTCCGGAATGGCTGCAGTGGAAATGGGCGCTGCAATTCCTGCGCGAATGCACGCCTAAACGCACCGCCTACAATATCCGCCAGATCGTCGCGATCGCCGAATACAGCCGCCAGACCTTGCAAGCGCTGCGCACCGATAGCGGGATTGAATACGATTGTCTGACGCGCGGCATCCTGCACTTTTATACCGACCAGAAAGATTTCGACGAATCCCTGCCGTCAGCCAAACTGATGCGCGATCTGGGCTGTCCGCGCGACTCGATCAGCGCCGATGAAGTGGTCAAAATCGAACCTGCATTGGCCGGTATCCGCAATAAAATCGTCGGCGGCGATTTCACCGCCACCGATGAATCCGGCGATATTTTCAAGTTCACCAACAGCCTGGCTGACAAGGCGCAGCAAGCCGGCGTCGAGTTCCGCTACAACACCACCGTCACCCGCTTGCTGACCGAAGGCACGGGCGCAGCCGCAAAAATTACCGGAGTCGAGGTCATCCTGCCTAACGGCCATCATCAAATACTGCGCGCAGACAGCTTCGTGGTTGCGATGGGCAGTTTTTCCGTACCGCTATTGAAGCCGCTTGGGATCGATTTGATGATTTACCCCGGCAAGGGCTATTCGGCCACCTACCAGGTCACCAATCCGGACGCGACGCCATCCGTATCGCTGACCGACGACGGTTACAAACTGGTGGTCTCGCGACTCGGCGACCGCTTGCGCGTGGCTGGCACATGCGAACTGAATGGCTATACGCGCGAACTGAACAGCACCCGCTGCGAAGCGATCACGCAGCGCACCCGCGAATTGTTCCCGGACGCCTGCGACTACGAGAACCCGACCTACTGGACCGGTTTGCGGCCGATGACGCCGTCGAACATACCGTATATCGGCAAAACGAAGATCAGCAACCTGTACCTCAATACCGGCCACGGCACACTCGGCTGGACCATGGGCTGCGGTTCGGGGCGCGCATTGGCAGACATCGTCTCGGGCCGGCGCCCCGAACTCGATTTCGCCTTTACCGGCATGAGCGGCCAGGCCAGTCATGCCAGACCAACCAAGATACAACCGGCATAAGAGCGGTTTTACAAACCCGCTATTTTGATGTACGCACCTGTAGCTCTACTGCCTTTTCGTCAAACGCGATCTGGGTAGTGAACTTGGCGCGTTTCATCGGAAAGCGGGAATGGAAATGGCGCACATTGCCCGATCCGGAAATGACACGCCGCACAAACTGGTAGTAGGCGTCCATATCGATCACATGCACGGCAAGAAAATAATCAAACTCGCCGGAGACAAAATAGCACTGCATCACCTCCGGCTCCTGCTGCATGCACGTCTCGAATTGCACCATGCAATCGTCTGACTGATTGATCAGCGAAATTTCCAGAAATGCCAGCATTCCATAACCCAGCGCGAACGGGTCGACCATCGCCACATTAGCGCTGATGACACCCATGTCACGCAACTCGCGAATGCGCCGCAAGCAAGTCGGCTGCGAGACATGCAACTGGTCCGCCAGCACCCGGGTCGGAGTTTGATTATCCTTTTGCAAAAGATTCAAAAGCTTGCGATCCACCAGGTCCAGGGTACGAATTTTTGACATATAAAATTTGTAAAATCCAATAAAATCAGAATAAAAAAATATTTTCCATCAATTTTACCTGCGGTACCTTTCCGATATTCAGAAACCTGAATAACATCGTTTTACTATTGCGTGCGCGCAAAAAATCAATCGTAAAAGTCGCTCATACTAATCCGGTAGTTGACGGCAATGCGTGGGTAACTTGCCATAAAAGGCACAGCTGCTCTTGAATAGATCGCATTTTTATTTACTGCAAGCACGATATGTTGTACCTTTAATTTATTCAGATTCCTGAATACCCAAGTTTAACGGTAACCCGCTTTATCACAATTCTTAGGAGGATGTTCATGCCGTTCACAATAAAAATGATTCCACTGGCTGCCGCAATCGCATTCGCATTTGCTGGTACCGCATCCGCTGCAGATGAACAAATCGTTAAAATCGGCCACGTTGCCCCAATTTCCGGCCCCAGCGCTCATCTGGGTAAGGATAATGAAAACGGCGGCAAGATGGCAATTGAAGAGTTGAATGCCAAAGGCCTGACCATCGGTGGCAAAAAAATCAAATTCGAACTGCTGACCGAAGATGATGCAGGCGATCCGAGACAAGGTACGACTGTTGCACAAAAACTGGTAGATGCAAAAGTCAAAGGCATCATTGGTCACCTCAACTCAGGCACCACCATCCCGGCTTCGAAAATTTATTCTGAGGCTGGCATTCCACAGATTTCTCCTTCTGCCACCAACCCGAAATACACCCAGCAAGGCTTTAAGACTGCCTTTCGCGTAGTAGCCAATGACGCCCAACTAGGCGGCACGCTAGGACGCTACGCAGTCAAGATGCTTAAAGCCAAGAACGTCGCCGTCATTGATGACCGCACTGCCTATGGCCAAGGTGTTGCCGATGAATTCATGAAGGCAGCCAAAGCCGCTGGCGCAAACATTGCTGCACAACAATTCACTAATGACAAAGCCACCGATTTCAACGCAATTCTGACATCGATCAAGTCGAAAAAACCTGATGTTATCTTCTTCGGCGGCATGGATTCGGTTGCCGGCCCGATGATGCGCCAAATGAAGCAGCTCGGAATCGAAGCCAAGTTCATGGGTGGCGATGGCATCTGTACCGGAGCCCTGGCCAAACTGGCGGGCGACGCCGTCGGTGAAAGCCAGGTCGTTTGCGCAGAGGCCGGCGGTGTTGTCGATGCCGATAAAAAACCCATGGAAGATTTCCGTGCCGCGTATAAAAAGAAATTCGGCATCGACGTTCTACTCTACGCACCGTATGTCTATGATTCCGTCAATGTCATGGCGGCAGCGATGCAGAAAGCCAATTCGGTTGAACCAGTAAAATATTTACCAGAACTGGCTAAAATTCATTACAAAGGCGTAACTGGCCCGATCGTTTTTGATGCAAAAGGCGATATCAAGGATGGTTCCCTGACGCTTTTCACCTACAAAGGCGGCCAGCGCGAGTTGATGGCCGTAGTCAAGTAATCAGTCTTCTCCCATAAAAAGCGCCCTTGTCTTCGGACTGGGCGCTTTTTTTTTGTCAGGCTGATTTGGGAGCGCAGCACGAAAAAAAGCGCTCGGTTGAGCGCTTTTTGCATCACTACTGAGAGGTGACGCTACTTCTGGATGCTACTTCTGGGACAATACCCACTTGACCAGGGTGTGCGCTTCAGCTTCGCTGACCTGTGTGTTGGCCGGCATTGGAATTGCTCCCCACACGCCACTACCACCTTTCATCACTTTGGCAACCAGCTTGGCTTCGGCATCTTTCTGTCCTGCATATTTTGCCGCTACGTCCTTGAACGCAGGGCCAACCAACTTGTTTGCGACTGCATGGCAAGCCATGCAATTCTTGGCTTTTGCCAAATCGGCATTTGCCATAGCGGCGTTAGAAACCAGTCCGCCCATCGCAAAAAGAACCAATAAAAAACTTTTCATTGCCTTCTCCAAAATAATGACTGCAAGCATTTTACAGCGGGTTTTTTCATCCATGTCTGGCGACATTGTATCGCCCGCACAAATTATCGCACTTGATTGACTATCGGCCTTGTTCCGTTACACTCGTTGACAATATCACGCAATGAAAGATCTGCCATGCCACTGATTATTGCCATCGTCTTATTATCCATATTGAAATATTTTGAAGTCGGTTTCTTCGCCGATTTTTCGTGGTGGTGGATTGCCGGACTGATGGCGATTACTTTTGTCTGGTTCGAATTCATTGAAAAAATGCTCGGGCTAGACAAGCGGCGCGCCCACGATGCAATGGAAAAAATACGCATGGAGCGCGTCAAGGCAACCTTTGACAAAACCAATCACAACAAGCGGCGCTAGTTTTGGGTCTGGTAAACGCACAAAAAAACGCACAAAAGGCCGGAATTCCGATTCCGGCCTTTTGTATTGGATAACAAAGCAGCTGATTGGCGCTTATCTTTTCAATTGTGTGATATCGCGCACCGCGCCGCGGTCAGCCGAAGTTGCCAGTGCCGCATACGCTTGCAGCGCCTGTGACACAGTACGCTGACGATTTACCGGCTGCCACGCACGATCGCCTCTGGCGTCCATGGCCGCCCGGCGTTGCGCCAGATCGGCGTCACTAACTTTGAGATGGATACGGCGTTCAGGAATGTCAATTTCAATGATGTCACCTTCTTCGACCAGGCCGATCGCGCCGCCTTCTGCCGCTTCAGGAGAAGCATGGCCGATCACCAGTCCGGATGAACCGCCAGAGAAACGGCCGTCGGTAAACAGCGCGCAGGACTTGCCCAGACCTTTGGACTTGATGTAGGACGTCGGGTACAGCATTTCCTGCATCCCCGGGCCGCCTTTCGGGCCTTCATAGCGAATGATGATGACGTCGCCGGGATGTACCGCATCGGCCAAAATCGCTTCCACCGCATCATCCTGACTTTCAAAGATACGTGCACGACCGGTGAATTTCAAAATGCTTTCATCGACACCAGCGGTTTTGACGATGCAACCTTTTTCAGCAATATTGCCGTACAAAACAGCCAAGCCGCCATCCTGAGAATACGCATGGGCCTTGTCGCGGATGCAGCCGTCAGCGCGATCGGTATCCAGACTATTGAAGCGCTGGCTTTGCGAGAATGCCACCTGGGTCGATACGCCGCCGGGCGCGGCGCTAAATAGTCTATGCACGGCCGGGTCCTGGGTGCACAAGATGTCGTTATGGGCGATGGCATCTGCCATGGTTTTACTGTGGACGGTGGGCCGACTGGTATCAAGCAAACCGGCCCGCGCCAGTTCACCAAGAATACCGAAGATGCCGCCGGCGCGATGCACGTCTTCCATATGATACTTCTCGGTTGCGGGCGCCACCTTGCACAGGCACGGTACTTTGCGCGAAATACGATCGATGTCGGCCATCTTGAAATCGACACCGGCTTCATGCGCGGCCGCCAGCAAGTGCAGCACGGTATTGGTCGAGCCGCCCATCGACACATCCAGCGTCATCGCATTTTCAAACGCTGCTTTGGTCGCGATGCTGCGCGGTAGCGCCGTCTCATCATCCTGTTCGTAATAGCGCTTGGACAGTTCGACTATCAGTCGCCCGGCGCGCAGGAATAACTCCTTGCGGTCGGCATGGGTAGCCAGGATGGTGCCGTTGCCTGGCAAGGACAGGCCCAGAGCTTCGGTCAGACAGTTCATCGAATTGGCGGTAAACATGCCCGAGCAGGAGCCGCAGGTAGGACAGGCAGAGCGTTCGATTTGTTCGATTTCCTCATCCGATACGCTGGAATCGCCGGCCTTGATCATGGCATCGACCAGATCGATCTTTATGATCTTCTGCGTGCCTTCCTGCTTGCCGTGCATGGTCTCGACCATCTTGCCGGCTTCCATCGGGCCACCGGAGACGAACACTACCGGAATATTCAGACGCATGGCGGCCATCAGCATGCCGGGCGTAATCTTGTCGCAATTGGAGATGCAAACCATCGCGTCGGCGCAATGCGCATTGACCATGTATTCGACCGAATCGGCGATCAACTCGCGCGAAGGCAGCGAATACAACATGCCGCCGTGCCCCATCGCGATGCCGTCATCGACTGCGATGGTATTGAATTCCTTGGCAACGCCGCCGGCTGCCTCGATTTCGCGCGCCACCATCTGGCCCAGATCCTTCAGATGGACGTGGCCCGGAACGAACTGGGTAAAGGAATTGACGACTGCAATGATGGGTTTGTCAAAGTCGCCATCTTTCATGCCGGTGGCGCGCCAGAGTGCGCGTGCGCCGGCCATGTTGCGACCGTGAGTGGTAGTGCGGGAGCGGTATTGCGGCATGTTGTAAATCTCCAAAATGGTTCAGGCTAATTTTAACGCTAGAGTGCCTTGCGTGTAGTTCTGTGTCAAATATATGGCGGATCTCTGATTATGACGACTTCCAGCAAAAAATGAGCGCCAGACCTTCAGGGCGGAATTTCAAACCAGAGTCAGTTTTACGATCACCTATAATCTGGCTGCACTACTCCGTGGACAGAAACCGGCATAGCGTGGCGGCTAACAACGTCTCGCCCGTACTGTATACTTTTTGCGATTTATTACGAAAGAACCGCCAGATGCTGATTCACCCACTCCCAGATCCAATCGCTTTCTCGATAGGCCCGCTTGCCGTGCACTGGTACGGTCTGATGTATCTGGTGGCATTTGCCCAATTTGTGCTGCTGGGACGGCTGCGCATACGGCAGCCGCATATCGCTGCAGCGCATTGGAAAAAAGAGGACCTGGACGACATGCTGTTCTATGGCGTGCTGGGCGTCATCATCGGTGGGCGGCTGGGTGAAATCCTGTTCTATAACCCGGCTTATTATTTTTCGCACCCGGCCGACATGCTGGCGGTCTGGAAAGGCGGCATGTCTTTCCATGGCGGCTTCCTGGGCGTGATTATCGCGATGGCATTCTGGTCCCGCAAAGCCAAACGCAACCTGCTCGACGTATATGATTTTATCGCGCCGCTGGTGCCGCTCGGCTATGCCGCAGGGCGCGTGGGCAACTTCATCAATGCCGAACTGCCGGGCCGCGTCGCTGATCCCTCCTTGCCCTGGGCGATGATCTGGCCGAACGTAGATAACCTGCCGCGCCATCCGTCGCCGATTTATCAGGCGCTGATCGATGGCGTGTTGCTCTTCGTCATCCTGTGGTTGTTCGCCCGCACTGCGCGCCCAAGGCTGGCAGTGGGCGCGATGTTCGTGATGCTGTATGGCTGCGCGCGCTTTTTTACCGAATATTTCCGCACCCCCGATTACGAAGTCACATTTGCCGGCATCACCATTTCCGCCGGCCAGATGCTATCGCTACCGATGATTGCAATCGGTATCGGCTTGCTGCTATTTTCCTACCGTAAACATCGGGCTTAAGCTGTTATCAAGCTACTACTACCATGGTTTTTACAGGAGTATAGACAAAAACCATGGCATTCCCGCATTTTTTTAGTGCGCTATAAAAAATACACAAAGCAGTATTAAATATTCTGCTAACCGGCGGAAGTCAGAAGCGCTTGCGTGATGGAGCCCCACTGTTCCGGTGGGGCTGGCGTAATCGATAGACGATTGCCGCGCTTCAAGCGCACAGCGATCCATGGCACCGTACTGTCGTACGCCCTCAGTGCGGCATCGACACCGACATCGCCCGACTCGGGCTTCATTGGTCAGTATTGGATTATTTGATCATCGCAGCGAACATAAAAAAAGCGGTTACGCATCAGATGATGTGCAACCGCTTTAGAATTTAACCCCGCCTGTGCCGCTATGCCGGCATCCCGAACCAAAGCGGTCCAAGGTGGTCACAGTCAGTTCAATTTCGGGTTCGTCGAACTAGCGACGCGCACACCCATCAAACTTGTCCCGCAACCGATGCATTTGAATGGTTCAAGGAATATATGACAATCGCGAACACGGCAGGAGATTCGAAGTCTACTCCATTCGAAACGCATGTCAAACGGTTATATCGATCTCAGAACAGATTTTCCTGAGGAGTCAGAGCGCGGTCGAGCACCGAATGCATGGTGGTAATTTGCTGCTGCACCTGGGCCATCGTCAACGCCGACAAAGGCCCTTCGGGCGCTTTGGTTGCCAGCAATTCGGCTGCGATGCCCAGCGCCGCCATCACCGCAATCCGGTCATTGCCGCGAATCCTGCCGGCATCGCGAATCGCGCACATCCTTGCATCGAGATAAGCCACTGCGTCCCGTAATGCCGCCTCTTCGCCGTCCTTGCAGGATAATTTATAGGGGTGGCCCATGATGATGACATCGATTTGGGTCATGCCGACTCCTCGTCTTGCTGTTGCGGATCAGGTATCTGCGCCAGCAATGCCGAGACCCGCTGATGCGCCTGCTGCATTTTTTCTGTCAAGATGGTATTTTCAGAAGACATGGCAGTGATTCTCAGGCGCAATTCGGCATTTTCATGCCGCAGAAATTGTGCCATTTCTGCCAGTTTGTCGATTTTTTCGGAGAGTAAGTTAAATTCGGAATTCATCCCGTCACTATAGTAGCGCAAATGAATTTCCGTCAATAGATTCAATCAGTTGCATTGATGTGTAGCAAGATATATCAATCATGTTGCATTTTAAAAGGCATGATTTTCAAAATATTCAATCGATACGCCGATACAATCGGAAACGCTCATCCCGGTCTGAAGGACGTCGCCCTTCCCACAGAATGCGCCATTGGCCGTCATATTGCTGCAGCAGCTTGGTATCGCTTTTTTTGCGCGGATTGTCCTGCAACAAAAGGTAACGGCAGGACGCCTCGTCAAAGTGTGCAAACGCAACATTACCGAAGAAAGCAAACGATGCACGCTGGGCGGCGCCGACATTAGTGTCGACACAATATTGCTTGACGGGTAATTTCTGTGCAATCTGTTCGGCTACGCCCGCATAACTCTTGCCGTAATTTATCCACGGCAACCATAAGGTCATCAACAATAGCCAGCAAAGAATCACGCCGCCAGACGACAGCACCACCGCGCGCCAGAGCACGGCGGGGCGGCGCGCAATCCGCCAATGCACCAGCGCCAGCCAGAACACGGTTGCCAAGGCGGCGGCCACAAAGGCAAAGGCATTGAATTCCGGCCTAAATCCGGGCGCGAGTTTGAATGCGTTTTTTGCGATTTGGGCCGGCCAGCCTGTTTGCTTGGCGATCCAGCCCAGCCAGATGAAACCGGCACAGGTTGACAGAGTCATCACCGAGAACCAGTCTATCGCATTGATTGCGCCGCGCTTCATGGTGGGCAAACCGAATGCCGCTAATATTGCCAGCGGTGGCAACAGAGGTAATAAGATTCCATCTTTAGGAGATTGATTCAGCAACACCAGCAAAGACAGCGCGCCCACGAAAACTAGCGGAATCGTTATGTGCAAACCCTTGTATTGTTTGCGCCACGCATACACGGCCCAGGCGGCAAAAGGCCACGCCGGCCAGGCGAACCAAATTCCGTTTACCATGAAATATTTTGCGTTATTCCACGTCGGCCAGTTTAATTCGCGATAAGCGGCCGGCATCCATGCCGCCACCGGTGAGCCATTAAATGGCTGGACGAAATAATTGCCGACGACCCAAACGCTGGCTACCAGCAGCATGACTGGCAATGTCATCAAGAAAAGCTGCGCCAACAACTTCCGGTTCTGAAGCGTCGCCAGAATGATGGTAGCGAGCAACAAAGTCAGCGGCATCAGCCAGCCGCGCGTGAGGATCGACAAGCCCAGAGCGAGTCCCAGCATTGCAGCGCTGCCAAATGAACCCGAAACGAACAGTTTAGCGCTAGCGTAAAGAGCGAAAGCGATCAGCGATACTTGCAATGCTGCGGGGCTAGTCTCATGACTATGCAGCAGCAGGCCAAGACAGCCGAGATAAATCAGCAAGGCGCCATCGGCCAGCATGCGGCCAAAATCCTGCGCGTCAGGCTGCCCGCCGAAAGCCAGTTTCAGCGGTTGCACCTCCGACCTGCGGCCCAGTATATAGGTGCAATACCAGACCGAAGACGCACCAATCAGAAAGAACAGCATGGCCGACACCCGGGCCGCCATCGGCTCGCCCAGCAACCAGCCGAACAATTTGATGCAGATGGCACCGAGCCAATACGCAAGCGGCCCCTCGTCTGCCAGCGGCAGCCCGACCACATGTGGCCACAGCCAGTCATGCAAATTGCCGTGCGCCATCGTCCACATGACGCCGAAACTGATCGCATCATCGTTCTTCCACGGGTCGCGACCGATCAAGCCAGGAAGGATGTACAACAGGCACAGCGCATACAAACCCCAGCGTGGGAGGGTATGCGCGGCCGAGGCAGGCAGGCGAACGGGCTTCATTAAAATGATGGAGTAGTTCCGTGAACGCGTAAGCGCAATATTGTGTCCGAAAACCTTAAAGGAATGCGGCCAGGACAACAAAAAAGGCAGCTTGGGCTGCCTTTTTTGTTGTGAAGCAGGGAAATTACTCTGCCACTTGGGTTTTGGAACCGACTTTACCGAATTTCTGACGGAATTTCTCGACCCGGCCGGCGGTATCGACGATCTTATGCTTGCCGGTGTAAAACGGATGCGATTCGGAAGATACTTCGATCTTCACGAGTGGATATTCCGTGCCTTCAAATTCCATCTTGTCACGCGTCTGAATGGTTGAGCGGGTAACAAATTTGAAATCGCAGGACAAGTCGTGAAACAAAACTTCGCGATAATTTGGGTGAATGCCGTCTTTCATGTGTGCCTCTAAATAGTTTTGGTAGCCAATCGTCACTTCGTCGGCCGTGCTGCTTCTTGGCCCGATTGTCGATCACTTTCCAAGGGTTGAATACTGCTGCTTAAAATCGTAACCCGAAATTATACAATGCAATTAACCGCCACGGCTAAATTTGCGTTGGAAATGCTTGCATGGCGCTGGGCCAAAGAACCTCACTTCAATGCCAGTTCAGCAACGCTGTGATCGTCTTTAACACGAATTGGAATAAGATATCGGCCTCGGCCAGGAGTAAAAAACGTGACGATCAACATCAATTCAGGGATGAGTACGGCGTTACAGGTGATTGAGGCGCTTGGCATTATCGCCTTCGCCAGTTCGGGCTTCATTGAGGCGCGTCGCAAGGAAATGGATCTGATCGGCGTTTTCACCGTAGCTTTCATTACAGCCTTTGGTGGCGGCACCTTGCGTGACATTTTACTGGACCGCCGGCCTCTGTTTTGGGTGCAGCATCAGGAATACACGCTGTTAATATTTGCGCTGGCCTTGGTCGTGCTTCCTCTTTCCCACTATATTCGCTCGTCGTCTGCCGAACGCGCGATTAACTTTGCCGATGCGCTGGGGCTCGGCCTGTTCAGCGCAGTGGGGGCGTCGATTGCGCAAGAGATGCAAATGCCGATTTTCATCTGCGTCATGATGGGCGTCATCACAGCCATTTTTGGTGGCGTATTGCGCGATATGATTTGCAACGAAATACCGCTGGTATTTCGCCGTGGACAACTCTACGCAACCTGCGCTTTTATCGGTTCCTGGGTGTATCTGATACTGGATCTGGCCGATGTCCACCAAACGATTGCGCTCATTGCCAGCATTCTTGTCACAACCATCCTGCGCCTGCTGGCAGTGCGCTTTGACCTGAAGCTGCCGGCCTGAAACGTAAATAGGGCGCATGCCGCAGCATGCGCCCTATCCCGTCAATCAAAAACAAGCTTGACTCAGCGACTTAACGCAGATTAGCTGCTGCGCCGCATCATGTCGAAAAACTCGGCGTTGGTCTTGGTCGCTTTCATTTTATCGAGGATGAATTCCATAGCTTCGATCTCATCCATGCTGTAGAGCAACTTGCGCAAGATCCAGATTTTCTGCAACTGGTCTGGCTTGATCAGCAATTCTTCGCGGCGGGTGCCGGATTTATTCAGGTTGATGGCCGGATAGACACGTTTTTCGGCCAAACGGCGTTCCAGATGCACTTCCATGTTGCCGGTACCTTTGAATTCTTCAAAGATCACGTCATCCATGCGGCTGCCGGTTTCGATCAGTGCGGTGGCAATGATGGTCAGCGAACCGCCTTCTTCGATGTTGCGCGCCGCACCGAAGAAGCGTTTCGGACGTTGCAGTGCATTGGCATCGACGCCGCCTGTCAGCACTTTGCCGGAAGCCGGGATCACGGTGTTGTAAGCGCGCGCCAGACGGGTGATCGAATCGAGCAAAATCACTACGTCTTTCTTCATTTCAACCAGGCGCTTGGCTTTTTCAAGCACCATCTCGGCCACTTGTACGTGGCGCGTTGCCGGTTCGTCAAAGGTCGACGCCACCACTTCGCCGCGCACCGAGCGCTGCATTTCGGTCACTTCTTCCGGCCGCTCGTCGATCAGCAGCACGATCAGCGTGATATCCGGGTGGTTGGCGGTGATCGCGTGCGCAATATGCTGCAAGATCACCGATTTACCCGACTTGGGCGACGCCACCAGCAAGCCGCGCTGGCCCTTGCCGATCGGCGCAATCATGTCGATGATGCGGCCGGTAATGTTTTCCTGGCCGTTCATCTCGCGTTCGAGATGCAGCACCTTGTTCGGGTGCAGCGGCGTCAGGTTTTCAAACATGATGCGGTGCTTGGATGCCTCAGGCGGTTCACCGTTGACCTTATCCACTTTCACCAGTGCAAAATAGCGTTCGCCGTCTTTCGGAGTACGGACTTCGCCTTCGATCGAATCGCCGGTGTGCAGGTTGAAACGACGGATTTGCGATGGCGAGATATAGATGTCGTCGGTGGACGCCATATAACTGGCATCAGGCGAGCGCAGGAAACCGAAGCCGTCCGGCAGCACTTCCAGTGCGCCGTCGCCGAAAATTTGTTCGCCTTGTTTGGCGCGTTTTTTCAAGATCGCAAACATCAATTCCTGTTTGCGCAAGCGTGCTGCGTTATCGATGTCGAGTCCGATTGCCATTTCTAGCAGGGCTGAGACGTGTAACGCCTTTAATTCAGATAAATGCATGGTGAGAGTGTCCCGAGATGGGATAAATATAGGTGGGGGTGGGAGTCGCGTGGTGTGCTTGTGAACGGGTGTTCAATATCAAGCAGAGATAATTTGCGTAAAAAAACTGAGTAAAAATGAGCTGTCTGCATCAGCGGCGGTGCGAGCGCATCGCCGCTGCTTGCATTATTAAATGTTGCTGTCCACAAACGCGGTCAATTGGCCTTTTGCCATCGCACCCACTTTTTGTGCTGCAGCGACGCCGTTCTTGAACAAAATCAGCGTCGGGATGCCGCGAATGCCAAATTTTGCCGGTATGACTTGATTAGCATCGACATCCATTTTAGCGATTGTGATCTTGCCGTCGTATTCCTTGGCGATTTCTTCCAGGATCGGCGCCACCATTTTGCAGGGGCCGCACCACTCTGCCCAAAAATCGACTAAAACGGGTTTGTCGGATTTCAATACATCCGCGTCAAAGGATGCATCGGTAATATGTTTGATGTTTTCGCTCATGGGTTCCTCGGTATGCCGGGATAAAAGGGTAAATGGCGCTGCTTATGGGATGCGTTCAGGCTTGCCTGCAATACTCGTACGGGCACGGCATGCCGTGCCCCCAACCTGCCGACAACGCTTTCATTGTTACATCAATGAAGTTGATTCGTTGTGCTTAAATTCAATGTTTTTGAAATGTGTGGCAAGGAATACTGCGGCGGGGATGTTTGAAATCATAACCTATTTTGGTGCGAAATGTCGTGCGGCGCTGCGATTTTATCCGCAGGCGTCTACGGCGCTCGCATAAAATACATCATTAACGTGGTTTTTCACGCAAAATTCTTCCCTCTCTTTCCGCTTCCATCAGCCCGGACCACATGTCACTCCAGCCTATTCTGATCCCTCCTTCCGCCCATTTCTGGAGCCACGCGGCGCGCACGCTGCTGCAGCGACTGACAGAAAGCGCACTGCTGCCGCCGCAGAATGGCTCGCAATCTCTCGACATGTCTGATTTGTGCGTGATGGTGCCAACCTACGGCCATGCGCTGCAACTCAGGACCGCGCTGGCGCATGCTCTGCAATGCGCATTCATCCCGCCGCGCATCACGACGCCGACCACCTGGCTTGAATTATTGACGCCGCAGGATTCCGACCCTGCGATTGCACACGACAGCGAACGCCTGATGACGCTGTATGGCGGACTGCGCCAGCATGCGTGGCTGAAAAAATTGTTCACCGCCAAACGCAATACCGACCTGCTGCCCTTGGCGCACACCTTGCTGTCGCTGTCGGATGAACTTACGCAAGCGCTGCTGCCGGCGCTCCAGCTTGCGGCTGAAACTGCGCCGGACGCCCTGGAACAAAGCTGGCAAGCGGCGCTGGCCGAACTGTCGCCCCCGGCACGCCAGCTGTTGTCGGATGAAACCCAACTGGTGTGGACTATCTGGAAGAGCCAGCTGGCACAAAACGATGCCAGCGCCGCCCGCATGCTGCAGCTGCTGCGTTTTGCGGCGCAGGCGCGCGGGCCTTTGGTCTGGATCAGTCCGGTTGCACCTAATCCGCAGGAAGCAACATTCTTGAGCGCTTACGCTGCGCGCCAGCCGGTCTTGCAACTCTATCTCGATTGGAGAGAATTCGGAATAAATAAGGAGTATGCATCGGCTTGGCATGAAATACATGCGGAAAACGATGCCAGCATCACCAGTATATTTGATGCGCCGGAAAGCACCGGATGCCCGCACTTATCCCTTTACGGTGCCAGCAGCCTGGAAGACGAAGCCTTGCACGCAGCCCAAACCATCGTGGACTGGCTGCAGGAAGGCAAATCCCGTCTTGCCATCGTGGCGCAAGACCGCGTTGTGGCACGGCGCATTCGGGCCTTGCTGGAACGGGCGCAAGTCTGCGTCAGCGATGAAACCGGCTGGAAGCTGTCCACCACCCGCGCTGCAGCGGCATTGGCAGCCTGGTTCGAAGTCGTGTCGTCACGGGCAGAAACAGTGGCTTTGCTGGATTTTTTGAAATCGCCTTATGTATTTGCGCCGCTGCCAGACAAACCCACGCAATTGATGACCATCGAGCGCACGCTGCGGCGCGCCAATGTGCTGGGCGGCTGGGATGCTGCCAATGCAGTTCTGGCGAGCAGTCCTGCCGAACAAATCAGCGTGCGCCGCATTGCAAAACAAGCCGCCACATTCAATGGCCGCAAGACACTGGCCGCGTGGCTCGACGCCACTGGCGACATGCTGGCTGCGCTCGACATGCACACTGCGTTAGCGGCTGACGCTGCCGGTCAACAGGTATTAACCGTGCTGGAATCGCTTCAGAAAGAATGCGCTGCGCTGACTGAAACCTTTGCGTTTTCCGAGTGGCGCGCCTTCCTCAACATGCAGCTCGAAGCGGCGCCCTTCGTGGCACCCAATCCCGATAACAGAGTCGTGATGCTGCCGCTCAACGGCGCGCGCCTGCGCAGCTTCGATGCGGTGTTATTGGTGGGTGCCGACGCCAAGCATTTGCCTTCGCAACCGCAGGAAACCCTGTTTTTCGCCAATGCAGTGCGGCGCGAACTCGGGCTGGAAACCCGCGAAAGCCGCCAGCGCCAGCAATTGCGCGACTTTACCGAATTACTCAGCGCCAATCCGGAAGTAGTCCTGACGTGGCAAGCACACAAGGACGGCGAACCAAATGCAGTCAGCGCCTGGATCGAACGGCTACAATTGACGCTGACACGGCACAATAAAGCACCGTTGCCGATACACCAGAGCGCACTGTCGACCCAACAATTGCTGCCAGCACTGCCAAGCATGCCGGCACCAAAAGCATCGCAACTCACGCCGCAAAAATTGTCCGCCAGCGGCTACAACAGCTTGCTGGCCTGCCCTTACCAATTCTTTGCGGCGCGCATCTTGCGCCTCAACGCACTCGATGAATTGTCCGATATGCCGGAAAAACGCGATTACGGCGGCTGGCTGCATGCGATTCTGAAAACCTATCACGACACCCTGCGCGACCAGGGTTGCCCACTACCTGAACGGGAAAGTTTACTGCGCAGCATTTCGGCGCAAGCATTCGACACCATTCTCGGCAAAAATGCCGCCGCGCTCGGGTATACCGTCCGCTGGCAAAAGGTGATTCCCGCGTATCTCGAATGGGCCAACGCGCACGAAGCCGAAGGCTGGAATTTCGTAATCGGCGAACAATGGTTCGAGAAAATCGTATCGTGGCAGCAAGGTGAAACGCAGGGCGAAATACTGCTGCAAGGCCGCATCGACCGCATCGACGAAACCGAAGATGGCGAACGCATAGTGCTCGATTACAAAACCAGCGAAGCCTCCATCCTGAAAGCCAAATTAAAAAACGGCGAAGATCTGCAATTGCCGTTCTACGGCATATTGTCCGACGCGCCGGTTGCCAGTGCGCAGTACGTCGCGCTGGAAGCGAACAAAGGCAAAACCGGCGCAGCAATCGCCCCCGATTACGCCGCTTGGCAAACCGCACTGGAACAACACATCACGATCCATATGCAAGCGATAGCGGATGACGCGCCAATGCCGGCCAACGGTGTCGAATCCGTCTGCCAATATTGCGATGTGCGCGGCCTGTGCCGCAAGGGAGCTTGGTAATGGAAGATATCGAAAATAGGGATGTAGACATTAATCCGAGCGCAAATCCGGAAGCAAGCCCGCACGCCTACGAAATCAATCAACGCCCTGTCAACGCGGAAGCATTTATCACCAGCGCCTGCGACCCGCGGCAATCGGTGGTGGTAGAAGCTTGTGCCGGCAGCGGAAAAACCTGGCTGCTAGTGGCGCGCATGTTGCGCCTGCTGCTCGCCGGTACCGAACCGGCCGAATTGCTGGCCATTACGTTCACCCGCAAGGCCGCGCAGGAAATGCGCGAACGCTTGCTGTCGCTGTTGCGCGATTTAGCCTTACTGCCAGAAACTGCGGTACGCACACTGCTGGAGGAACGCGGCTTGTCGCCGCAAGAAGCAGAGCAAGCAATCCCGGCCGCGCGCGATCTGTATGAACGCGTATTGTCCAGCCCGCAAGCGCTGTCGATTGACACCTTCCATAGCTGGTTTGCAAAGCTGATCCAGATTGCGCCGCTGGCGTCCGGCGTGCCGCACGGCTACACGCTGACCGACGCCACCGGCGCATTGCTGTCCGAGGCGTACAGCACCTTCATGCAATCGGTCAACGATGACGGCAATGCCGAACTGAAGGCGGCGCTACTGGTTTTGTACGACAGCATCGGCGACTTCAATACCAAAAAATTGCTGGACGCCTTCATCAGCAAACGCGCGGAATGGTGGGCCAGCACACAACAGCAAGACCCATCGCAAAAGCCGCTGCCACTGGAATGGCTGCGTGCACTTTGCGGCAATGATGCCGAGCATGATGCACGGCTAACATTATGGAATGACGCAGCATTAAACAAACGTTTGCTGAACATCGCATGGCTGCTGGGGCAAGCGACAAAGCGCAATCAAGAGCGCGCACGCAACATCGAAAGCGCGCTGACTGCCGGCGCCAGTCTGGATAATTTCGCCCAATTGCTCAACCAGTTCTGCGACGACAAAGGCGCACCACGCGGCAACGATCATCGTCGCGGGCAATTGTTCAAGGTGATCGAAACCAATCTGGGAGAAAACAGCGGTGAAACATTCGAACGCGAATTTATCAGCTTAAGTACTGCGCTATTACAGTTGCAGCGCCGCAGTTTCGAGCCGCACGTACTTGCCATTAACGCCGCGCTATTTACCGCCGGCAGCGCGTATCTGGAACGCTATCAAGCGATCAAAGCCGAACGGCGCGTTTTCGATTTCGCCGATCTGGAATGGCAAGCCTATCGACTGCTTTCCAACGAAGAACACGCAGCGTATTTGCAAAGCCGGCTCGATGCGCGTTACAAGCAAATCCTGCTGGACGAATTTCAAGATACCAACCCGCTGCAATGGCACATCGTGCAAGGCTGGCTGAATGCCTACAGTGAAAATGGCGACGACGAGAGCAAACCCGGCATCTTCATCGTCGGCGACCCCAAGCAATCGATTTACCGTTTCCGCCGTGCCGAACCGCGCGTCTTTCAAGCCGCCAGCGCGCACTTGGCGGCACAAGGCGCGGCGCTGCTGCGCACCAACCAGACCCGGCGCAATGCCGCCACCATCGTCGCGGCGCTCAATACCAGCTTCACACACAATCCGATTTTCAGGCCGCAAACCACGCTGGCGGCGCAATCCGGCGTGGTCTGGCGTTTGCCGCTGATCCAGCGCGTTGCCAGTGAAAAATCCGTGGCAGTTGATGAAGTCATGATCCGCGACCCGTTCACCACGCCACGCGATGAAGAAGAAGATGCGCGCCGGCGCGACGAAGGGCATGCGGTGGCGCAAGCAATTCTGCGCGCCAAACACCTCCTGAGCACACAGACAGATGCGCCGGTGCGCTGGTCCGACGTCATGCTGCTGGTCAAAAAACGTACCCATCTCGGCGCTTACGAAGGCGCGTTGCGCGCTGCCGGGATTCCATTCGCATCCGACCGTCGCGGCGGCTTATTAAGCGCTCTGGAAATCCTCGATCTGATTGCGCTGCTGAATTTCCTGATCACGCCCGGCGACGATCTGGCGCTGGCGCACGTATTGAAGTCGCCGTTATTCGATGCGGAGGATGCCGACCTGATTGCGCTGGCACAACGCGCCGAACAGAGTTGGTGGAATCGCTTGCAAGCGCTTGCAAGCGCCGGAACATCGGAGCTGCTAATGCGCGCCGAACGCTTGCTGGCGCACTGGTTGCACGTCGCGCCGCAATTGCCGGTACACGACTTGCTCGACGTCATCCTGCATCAGGGCGAATTGATCACCCGCACTGCGCAAGCCGCACAGCCGCTGGTGCGCAACCAGGTGATCGGCAATATTGAAGCCTTCATCGAACTGTCTCTGAATCTCGATGCAGGCCGCTATCCAAGCTTGCCGAAATTTATCGATGCGCTACGCACTTTGCAAAATAATGCCGGCAACGATTCTCCCGACGAAGCCGGTATCGATGCTGCGCTGGACGCCGTGCGCATCATGACCATCCACAGCGCCAAAGGGCTGGAAGCGCCGATCGTGATTTTGCTCGACGCCAACCACAGCGAACCGGCACGCGACGATATTGGCGTGCTGTGCGACTGGCCGCAAGATTCTGCAGCCCCGACCCACTTCTCGGTCTTCGGCCGCCAGAGCGAACGCGGCGCGGCACGCGACCCGTTGTTCGCCGCGGAAGAAAACTTCAAGCAACAGGAAGACTGGAATCTGCTCTACGTCGCCGCCACCCGCGCCAAACAGATCCTGATCGTCAGCGGCGTCGCCAGCGCGAAAAACCCGCAACCCGATGGCAGCGCCGTCGATAGTTGGTACCACCGGCTGCAAAACGCGCCGTACATTCCTGCCGATGTTGCCGATGTTGCCGATGTTGCAGCAGACTGGGAAGAACCCGCGCCGAGTCAGGTTGCCGCCGACAGCTTCACGCTGCAGATCTACAATCCGCCGCTGCTGCCCGCGCCCGTCAGCGCACAACCGGCCGACGACAAAGCCACGGGGGATGCCATCGCCGAAGGGATCGCGCTGCACGCATTGCTGGAACGCCTGACCCACGCGGCCATCTGGCCCATCGCCATCCCGACTGCAAACACCATCGCCGACTGGCTGCGTTGCTCCGCGGCGCTGGCGGAAACCATCCGCGCCCACGCCGACACCATCCTGTCGCAAACCCATCTGGAACATTTTTTCGATCCGTCGCAACATCACAGCGCCCGCAACGAAATGGAAATCCTGCATGGCGCACACTTGCTCCGACTGGATCGCGTGGTGGTCTTTGAGGAAGAAGTCTGGATTCTCGATTACAAGCGCAATTATCTCGACAGCGAACATGCCGATTATCAAGAGCAACTGGCCGGTTACCGCGCTGCAGGCGCGCTGGTGTTTGGCGGCAAAACCCTGAAATCGGCGTTAATTACCGTCGATGGGCGTTTGATTGAACTGGAGTGAAAAAATGCCGTAGGTGCGAATTTATTCGCACTCTGAACGATTTAATACGAGCTGATGCGAATAAATTCGCACCTACGGGCAAGTAGGATGGGTGAAACCCATCATTTGTTTTGGTAGCGATTGAAAATGATGGGCTTCACCCGTTCTACGACAAAATTAAAAAATGGCAGAGTATAGTTAAATACACTGCCATTTACGCATATAGAATATGCGCTACTTAAAAATACTGCCAATATCTACATTTATTCCTGATGATACGCAGTGACCCGTTCCACTTCGCTTTTCGAACCGAGGAAAACCGGAACCCGCTGGTGCAGTTTTTCCGGCTGAATATCCAGAATGCGCTGGGCGCCGTTGGTGGCAGAGCCGCCTGCTTGCTCGACGAGGAAAGCCATCGGATTGGCTTCATACATCAAGCGCAACTTGCCCGGTTTTTCCGGTTCGCGTTTGTCGGCCGGATACATGAAAACGCCACCGCGACTAAGAATGCGATGGACATCGGCCACCATTGAGGCGATCCAGCGCATGTTGAAATTACTGCCGCGCACACCGTCCTCGCCAGCCAGCAATTCGTTCACATAACGCGTGACCGGCGTATGCCAGTGCCGTGCGTTGGAAGCGTTGATGGCGAATTCCCGCGTTTCCACCGGAATTTGCATATTGCGCTGGGTCAGCACCCATGAACCCATCTCGCGATCCAGCGTGAAGCAGTTGACGCCGTTGCCAGTGGTTAGCACCAGCACAGTTTGCGGGCCGTACACCGCATAACCGGCGGCGACTTGCTTGCTGCCGGGTTGCAAGAAATCCTGTTCGGTCGGTACGCCCATGCCTTCCGGCGCTTTCAGTACCGAGAAAATGGTGCCGATTGAGACATTGACATCAATGTTGGAAGAGCCGTCGAGCGGATCGAACAACAGCAAATATTCGCCCTTCGGATAGCGGTTTGGAATCAGGTGGATGGTTTCCATTTCTTCCGACGCCATCGCCGCCAGATGGCCACCCCATTCATTGGCTTCGAGCAGAATATCGTTGGAAATGATGTCGAGCTTTTTCTGCACTTCGCCCTGTACGTTTTCCGTTTCGGCGCTGCCCATGACTTCGCCTAAAGCGCCTTTGCCGACTGCGTGGCTGATGGTCTTGCAGGCCCGTGCGACGACTTCGATCAAGAGCCGTAATTCGGCCGGGATGGTGTTGTGCTGGCGTTGTTCCTCAACCAGGTATTGGGTCAAGCTGATGCGTTTCATTAATTTCCTTTTTAATTATTTACAGATGTTACGCACGTTCATTATGGAGAAAAACGTGATGCACGAAAGACACGAAAAGCATAAAAAAGTTGCAAGAAAGTAGATTGGACTAACGCACTATTTTCGTGTCTTTCGTGGTCAGTTATCTATCAAACCGCCAGCGCCTTCGACACGACTTCCGCCACGTCCTTCGACAGTTTTTTCGATTTCGCGACTTTTTGCAGCGCAGCCTGCATCTGCACTTGCAGCGCAGGCTGGTATTTCTTCCAGTGGTCCAGCGTGCGGGCCAGGCGCGCAGCGACTTGCGGATTGATCGCATTGAGCGCGATCACTTGTTCGGCCCAGAATGCGTAGCCGCTGCCGTCTTTCGCATGGAATTGCGCCGGATTGCCGTTGCAGAAACTGAAAATCAGGCTGCGTGCGCGGTTCGGATTAGCGATGGTAAATGCAGGGTGCGCCATCAGCTTACGCACCGTTGCCACATCGGTGGTGCGCGCTGTGGCTTGCAGGCTGAACCACTTGTCGACCACCAGCGCTTCTTTCTTGAAATCCCGGTAAAAGCGCTGCACCGGCTTGGTTGCGCTCTTGCTGCCGGAGTTGACCAGGCCGACCAAGGCGGCCATCCGATCGGTCATGTTATCGGCGGCGTCCTGCGCGTGCGCCAGTTGCAACGCGCTGTCATCATTCCAGTCCAGCAGGTACGACAATGCCAGATTTTTCAGTGCGCGTTTGCCGGCAGAGTTGGCATCGGGGCTGTATTTCACGCTGCCGAGATGATCTTCGTAAATGGCGAGAAAATCCGCCTTGAGCGCCAGCGCCAGCGTGTTGCGCATGAAGCGGCGGGCGGCATGAATCGCTTGCGGATCGACCACCGCGCACTGTTCGGCCAGCATGGATTCCGACGGCAATGTCAACACCAGTTCGCGGAAGGCCGGATCGAGCGACGCGTCGTTGAGCGTGGCGCGCATGGCTTCTATAAACAAGCCGTCCAGTTCCAGCACCGCTTGCGCTGGCTCGGCGGCGGCTTGCAGCGTTGCAGTCAGTGCAAGCAAGCGCTGCATTGCCAGGCGTTGGCCGGCTTCCCAGCGGTTGAACGGATCGCTATCAAACGCCAGCAAGTGCGCCAGTTCCTGATCCAAATAGGCGTAATCGAGCATTACCGGCGCTGAGAAATTACGCAGCAACGATGGCGTCGGCGCTTCACTGACCTGTGTAAAACGGAAGGTTTGGCGGGTCTTGGTGAATTCCAGAACGCAGGTGGTTTGGCCGGCCTGGCAGGTTTGGTCATTGGCTGCCGGCGCCTGCCCTTTTTTCTGCATGGTTTCCAGATACAGCGGCATGTCGCGGCCGCTGGCGTCGAGCAAGCCGATTGCAAACGGGATGTGGAACGGCTGCTTCTTGTCATCAAAGGGCGTGCCCGGGCAGGATTGCGCCAGCGTCACTTCATAGGTGTGCGCGTTGGCGTCAAACTTGGTCTGCACCTTCACGCGCGGGGTGCCGGCCTGGCTATACCAGCGCTCGAACTGACTCAGATCGCGCCGGTTGGCGTCAGCCATCGCAGCGCGGAAATCGTTGCACGAGACGGCCTGACCATCGTGCCGCTCGAAATACAAATCCATCCCTTTGCGAAAACCATCGCGTCCCAATAGCGTCTGGTACATGCGCACCACTTCCGCGCCTTTTTCGTAAATCGTGACAGTGTAGAAATTATTGATTTCGACATAACTGTCAGGCCGCACCGGATGCGCCATCGGGCCGGCATCTTCGGAAAACTGCACCTGGCGCAAGGTCCGCACATCCTCGATGCGCTTGACCGCCCGGCCACTGTCGGAGCCGATCATATCGGCCGAGAATTCCTGATCGCGGAACACCGTCAAGCCTTCTTTCAACGACAACTGAAACCAGTCGCGGCAGGTGACGCGGTTGCCGGTCCAGTTATGGAAATATTCATGGCCGACCACCGATTCGATATTCGCGTAATCGGCATCGGTGGCTATCGATGGATTGGCAAGTACGTACTTGGTATTGAAAATATTTAAACCCTTGTTTTCCATCGCGCCCATGTTGAAGTCACCCACGGCGACGATCATGAACCGGTCCAGATCCAGCTCCAGGCCGAAGCGCTGTTGGTCCCAACGGATAGCGTTTTTCAGGGACGCCATCGCATGCTGGGTTTTGTCGAGATTGCCCGGCTCGACCCAGACTTGCAACAACGCTTTACGACCGGATTTGAGCTTGAATTTTTCTTCCTGACAAACCAGCTTGCCGGCCACCAGCGCGAACAGGTAGGACGGTTTCTTGAACGGATCTTCCCACTTCGCATAGTGGCGGCCATCGGTCAGATCGCCCTCTTCCACCAGATTGCCGTTGGACAGCAAAACCGGATATTTTTTCTTGTCGGCGCGCAGCATCACTGTGTATTTCGCCATCACGTCCGGGCGATCCGGGAAGTAGGTAATCTTGCGAAATCCCTCGGCTTCGCATTGGGTAAAGAAATTACCGTTCGAGACATACAGTCCCATCATGGTGGTATTTTGGTCCGGATGAATCAGGGTTTCGATTTCCAGCATGATGTCGTCAGGAGCATCGGCAATCTGCAAAATCGCACCGGAAATGGTGTAGCCGCCTTTGGCGCGCTTGCCCAGCAATTTTCCGTTCATGCGCAGCGACAGCAGTTCCAGCGTCTCGCCATACAGCACCACATTTTTGCTGGTCGCTGCGGGATTGCGCGTCATCGTGATGCGGGTGGCAACGCGGGTTGATTGCGGGTCAAGATCAAAACCCATTTCCACTGTACTGATTGTGTAACCGGGCGCCGTATAGTCGGCGCGAAAAATCATATTGGGAGTATTAGATCGCATAAGAAAATCATCCAATGGAAGTGGTGCAAAATGACATTTTACCAATCGCCGCTTAATTTAGCTGGAAAGGCGTCAGGAAAGGCCGCCAGAATATTGCGCAACATCTACGCAACGCCCCTGCAACATTCTGTTACATCGCCGTCTGGATTTTTCTGCTGAAAAAGCTATCTTAAAGATAACGCTGCGGTCTGGATCGCGTTGCCATGAGAAGGAACTGTCATGAAAAATTATGTACGTCTGGCACTGCTGGCTATAAGCATATTGCTAACCGGTTGCGCCGCCACCATCCGCAGCGATGTCACTGTGTTTCACGCCTGGCCGGCCAAGTTGCCGGACAAATCGTTTGTGTTCGAGCATGAAAAATCGCTGGAGGGCGACCTGGAATACCAGTCTTACCAGCGACTGTTGCGCACGCAATTGCTGCGACTTGGTTTCACCGATGCCGCCGACTCCAAAACAGCGGCACTGCAGGTTGCGTTCGAGTATGACGTCAAGGTGCGCGATGTGCGGCTGATCCAGCCGGTGCTGGTCGATGGCTACGGCGGTGGATTTTACGGGTCCCGCTGGCACCGCCGCGGTGGTTTTTACGATCCTTTTTACAGTCCCTTTGGCGATCCCTTTTACGACCCGTTCTGGTACGGACCGCCAGTGGTGGTGTATCAGCAATCCGATTTTCAGCTGTACCGCCGGCAATTGCATGTCGGCATCAGGCAAGCCAGGGACGGCAAGAAACTGTATGACGTAACGGTCAACAGCGAAGGCCGCAACAGCGCGCTGGCGTCTGTGATGCCCTACATGATGCGCAGCGCCTTTGTAGATTTTCCCGGCAAAAGCGGAGTGGCGCGCCAGGTCGAACTCCCGATCAAGGATTGATTGTGGGAACTGGACTCAAGCCGGCTTTAAGGCAGCCTGAATAGAAATATATACTTAATCATGTATTTTTTAATGCCGAATATAGAATATGCGGTATTAATGGCTATTTATTACATACTCCCGTATTTATTGAAAATAACGGAACTGTTCAGCCTGCCAGGTGAGGACTGTTTGGTCCCCTCGCCCGGCATGGCTTTTCCTGGTGCCCGAATCGCGATGCGATTCGCTTGTGGGAGAGGGTTAGGGAGAGGATCTTAGCAAAAATTCCGGCCGTATTATGTGGCAATGCAATCAAGGTTGAACCTTGTTTTGGCCACCTTGCTTATTGCGAGCGCCCTCTCCCCGGCCCTCTCCCGCAAGCGGGAGAGGGAGCAAAATCCTCTATCACGACCAGCAAGCTGCCGGCATCATGGAATCAGAATCGAGGAACCGGTGGTCTTGCGCGCTTCCAGGTCGATGTGCGCCTGCGCCACGTCCTTGAGCGCGTAGCGCTGATTGATCTCGATCTTTATCTTGCCGCTTTCGACCATGCCAAATAGCTCTGACGCCATCACCAGCAAATCTTCCCGCTTGGCGGTGTAGCTCATCAGCGACGGCCGCGTGATGAAGAGCGAGCCGCGCGACGCCAGTTCATTCAGGCTAAACGGCGGCACCGGCCCCGAAGCGCTGCCGAAACTGACCATCATCCCCAGCGGCGACAGGCAATCGAGCGAGCCGAAAAAAGTATCGTTGCCAATCGAGTCGTAGACCACCGGCACGCCTTGGCCGCCGGTGATTTCCTTGACCCGCTTGACGAAATTCTCGGTGTTGTAATTGATTACATGGGTGCAGCCGTGCGCCTTGGCCAGCGCGCCTTTGGCGTCCGAACCGACGGTGCCGATCATGGTCACGCCCAACGCGCGCGCCCACTGGCAAGCGATCAAGCCGACGCCGCCGGCAGCGGCGTGGAACAGGATGGTTTCGCCGCCCTGCAACCGGAAGGTGCGACGAAACAGGTATTGCACCGTCAAACCCTGCAGCATCATCGCAGCGGCAGTCTCGAAGCTGATCGCGTCCGGCAATTTGACCAGCGCCGCCGCCGGCATCAGGCGCACTTTGGCATAAGCGCCGATCGGCCGACCGGCGTAAGCGACGCGGTCGCCGGCCTTCAGATCGGTGACGCCCGCGCCGACCGCTTCCACCACGCCAGCGCCTTCCATGCCCAGGCCGGCCGGCAGCGGTTGCGGATACAGCCCGGTGCGAAAATACACATCGATGAAATTCAGGCCGCAGGCGACATTGCGCACCCGCGCTTCACCGGGGCCGGGCGCGCCGACCTCGACTTCGACGTATTCCATCACTTCCGGGCCGCCTGTTTTACTAATACGAATTGCTTTTGACATGATGTTTTTCCTTCCGGTTGAAGAGTCAATGGGTGATTTTATTTGCATGGTCAGATGATGTTACGCACTGCCGTAGGATGGGTGAAACCCATCACGTATCGAATTCACAAGATGGGTTTCACCCATCCTACGGTACTGCCGCAGTCGAAAGATGGTTTATGCATTCTTTCGTGCTTTTCGTGTCTTTCGTGGACAATGTTTTACATGCGCTATGCGCAACATCAGGAATGTCGCAGGTCGCCATGACTTCTAGTCGATGGAAACAGCAGCCGAAACGTCGTCATTGTGTCCGCAGCACTTTCTACATCAGCC
This sequence comes from Gelidimonas diazotrophica, assembly GCF_055694025.1. NCBI lineage: Bacteria > Pseudomonadati > Pseudomonadota > Betaproteobacteria > Burkholderiales > Oxalobacteraceae > Gelidimonas > Gelidimonas diazotrophica. Next base: position 487,513 of record NZ_CM146349.1, on the reverse strand, counting down.
CGCCCGCCATGCAACATCATGATGGATTGCACAATAGCCAGTCCTAAGCCGGTGGAGGATGTCGAACCGCTGCGGGCGTCATCGACACGATAAAACCGGTCGAATAACAAGGGGAGATGTTCGGGCTTGATGCCGATTCCCGGGTTAGTTACGGTAATAGCTATTCCCTCTTGTGCTTGCTGTGTAGCCAGGCGAATCACGCCTCCTTTGGGCGTGTACCGGAGCGCATTTGCCACCAGATTATTGACAGCGCGTCGAAACAAGATCGGGTCAGCCTCCAGTGTGCCACTTGCATTCACTGCTAGTTGGACCTGCGCATCTTCTGCAACGCCTTCGAAGTAATCGGCGATGCGCTGCAGCTCATTGGAAGTGTCTAAGCGTTGTTTATTCAGCACGAATTTAGCATGATCGGCCCGCGCCAGAAACAGCATGTTTTCAACCATGCGCGCCAGCCGTTCATACTCTTCCTGATTCGAGGCCAGTAAAGACTGGTAATCCTCAGTGGAGCGCGGTTGCGATAGCGCCACCTGGGTTTGCACCATCAGATTATTGATTGGCGTACGTAAATCGTGTGCCAAATCAGCGGAAAATTGCGACAGCCGCTGAAAACTGCGATGCAGCCGATCCAGCATGTCATTGAATGCCAGCACCAGCACTTGCAATTCATTCGGCGCGGCTGTGACGTCGAGTCGCATATCCAGGCGTTGCGCAGTGATCGATTGTGCCTGCCTGGCAATCGCATGGAGCGCACGCAAGCCTTGCCGCACTATGATGTATCCGAATAATGCCGCTAACAGTGCGCCGAAAAAAACCGCTGCAAACACCTTGTTGCGATAGGTCTCAAGCAATGCCATTCGGTCCGAATTGGTCCGCGCAACAATGATTTGCACTTGCTCATGCGCATTATTCAATGATCCCCATGCAGAGACCGTGCGCGCAGAAAGTCCTGAGTTCAGTGTCCATCGGCCCAATGACGCTTTGCCCGGCGTCTGATTGGCCGGCGTGACAGGCAATGTCGACAATGCGCCGTGATCGGTATGATTTTGCAAAAGGATTTTTCCATCGGCCGATTTCAAAATGATGATTAATCCATTGTGACCGGCAGCAGCATCCAGGAATCGATGCGGATCGTCCTGGATTTCCTTTACTGAAAACGTTTCCAGTAAAAAATGGCGCATTAAACTAATTTTTCCCAGCAATTCGATATCGTCGTGGGATTCAAGCTGGCTCGCCAGCGATTGATATAAATAAGTACCGACACCGGCAAACGTCAGCGCTGCAATTAGCGCAAACAGCAGCCCCAATCGCGTGGTCAGCGAAGTTGAACGAAATCGCTTCACTCCCGTGCTTCCAACACGTATCCCATGCCACGTAGCGTGTGAATCAATTTGCGCGAATAGGCGTCATCTACTTTTGCGCGCAAACGCCGCACGGCGACATCAACCACATTGGTATCACTGTCAAAGTTCATGTCCCATACCTGGGATGCAATCAGGGAGCGTGACAGGACTTCCCCCTGGCGTTTGGCCAACAGATGCAGGAGTGCAAATTCCTTCGGCGTCAAATCAATCCTTGCACCGCCACGCGTGACGCGACGCTTCAATACATCGATTTCCATGTCGGCAATTTCCAGTCGCTCCGATTCACGGATCGGGCCGCGCCGCAGCAAGGTGCGAATGCGCGCCACCAGTTCGGCAAATGCAAACGGTTTTACCAAATAATCATCGGCACCCAATTCCAGACCTTTGATCCGATCTTGCACATCGTCGCGCGCAGTCAGAAACAGTACCGGCGTTTGTTGTGTTTGCTGTGCCTTGCGCAACTCCTGCACCACTTGCCAGCCATCCATACCCGGCAACATCACATCGAGCACGATCAAGTCGTAGGCATCGGCGGTGGCACATTGCAAACCATCCGGGCCGGTGCGCGCCAGGTCGACCACGAAACCCGATTCAGTAAGTCCTTTACGGAGATAGTCACCCGCCTTTGGTTCATCTTCCACCACTAAAATATGCATGAAATGCCTCCTTATTAGCGAATAGATAGGTCTATTCTCGCTGATACCGTATTGCGCATGGATTACAAAACTGTAACCTCGTTGTCAGGTTCTCGTTTCCTTCTCTTTCTTATACTTCACTCCATCGATACGCACCGTACCGGTCGCTATAGCAGCGTTTTTGAAGTGCCAGTTTAAGGAATGGAATCAATCATGTTGAACCTGAAGAGTAAAACCGTTTCGATGTTCACCATGGGCATGTTGTTTGCTGCCATGTCAGTGAGTGCACAAGCAGAGAAACAAGATAATTGGGGAGCCAATTTACCTCTGTCGGCATCGGGCAGCCCAATGAAAAATACAGTGGAGCCGTATGGCAACTCTATTCCAGTTGAAGCGGCAACACGTCAGATTACCTTAACTCCAAGTACTAAGTGGATCAATGTGACGCGTGGCGATTCGGTTAATTTTGTGGTGGACGGAAAATCGTTTGCCTGGAATTTTTACACCTTGCGTAGCGAGGGCAGCTTCGATTTGGCTACGATTGCACCGAAGGACATCAATCTGCAGCAAATACGCGTCTATGTGGCAAGGAACCAGAATGACAGAAGCCGATAGAAACTTGTCCGTCACTTTGGGCATTGCAGCAATCTCCGTTTAAGAATTGATTCTTGAATAGAACTGACTATCAGGAGGGTGTAATTAATTTCGTGCAAACGGTCATTTTTTACTCCTCTGTGGTGGTGGTGTCGTATCACATCGGTCCTGTCGCATTAACTTTTTTTTACTTTCGCGATATACGATATGTGGGACAATTGTCGTCCATTGGCACAACTACTGCATTGAAACAACTACCGTAATAAATTCTTGAGTTTTTAGTTAATCCGACTGAACCACCGTCACAACCTATTGTTGCTCAAGAAAAGTTACTCAAGAAAAACAAAGCATTTAATGAAACTGTCCCGTCCATCCCGCTTTATCGCCGCGTGCATCGCGTTGCTCAGCATGCTGTTCATGCAGCTTGCTGTGGCGGGATATGCGTGCCCTGAGCTCAAAATCGACACCGTCAGCCAATCGGTCACGATGTCCACCGATGCTGGTGGCGGCATGCCTGGGTGCGCGGATATGGATGCGGAACAGCCCAGTCTGTGTCACGCGCACGTTCAAGCGGGCAATCAGTCTCTCGACAAAACGGCACCTCCCGATGTACAGCCATTTATCGCAGTGGCATTGCCGCTGGCATTCCATGTCACCAATCCTGCATACAGCCCGATTGCCAGACAACCTGATTCCTTTCTACTGACGCGGATCACCGCGCCCCCGCTCTCTATCCGCAATTGCTGTTTCCGGATTTAACTCTCCAGATCGCTTAGTCCGTCAGCGTCGCGCATGTCGTTTCATGCGCGGACGATGTTGTTCATTGCAATCTGGAGGTTTCATGTCAGCCCCGACGTTATCCTTGACGTTACCCTTGTTTACTGCGCATTGTCTGGTGCGCACTGCGGTTGTTCGGTTTTCCCGAAAAATCAGCCTGGCCACATTGGCAGGCGCGCTCGCGCTTTCCGCCAATGCTTTCGCTGCCGAGAACTCACTGACTTTAGCCGATGCCCAGCGCCGCGCGATTGAACGCTCGCATCAACTGGTTGCGCAGGATTTCGCCATCACCGCTGCGCGCGAGATGGCAGTCGCCGCCGGCCAATTGCCCGATCCCGTGCTCAAGATAGGCATCGACAATCTGCCGCTCAGTGGCTCGGACCGTTTTAGTTTGACCAGCGAACCCATGACGATGCGCCGGATTGGCGTGATGCAGGAAATTACGCGCGCCGACAAACGCCAGTTGCGCGCCGATCGTTTCAAGCGCGAAGCAGAAAAAACTTTCACTGAGAAACACATGACGACGGCTGCAATCGAACGCGATACCGCGCTGGCCTGGCTCGATCGTTATTACGCGGAAGCGATGGCGGCAGTGGTTGCCGAGCAAGGTGAACAAGCCCGTTTGGAAATTGAGTCGGCCGAAAGCGCATATCGTGCCGGTCGCGGCAATCAGGCCGAGGTCTTCGCCGCCCGCAGCGCACTGGCGGCGTTTGATGACCGCAGCAGCGAAATCGCGCGTCGCGTCCGTAATGCGACAGTCATGCTGGCACGCTGGATCGGCAGTGCCGCCGATTTGCCGCTGGCCGGCAAACCTGCGACCGACAGCATCGGCCTTGATCCGGCCAGGCTCGATACCCAGCTGGCCCAGCTTCCGCAAATTGCGGCATCCAACATGAAAGAGGATATCGCAGCGACGGAGGCGAAGCTCGCCCAAGCCAACAAAAAATCCGACTGGAGCGTGGAACTGGCGTTCCAACAGCGCGGCCCCTCTTTTGCCAACATGGTGTCGGTCGGTGTCTCGATTCCATTGCAGTGGGATCAAAAAAATCGCCAGGACCGGGAACTGTCTGCAAAACTGGCGCTGGTCGAACAAGCGAAGGCCGAGCGCGACGAAATGCTGCGTAATTACGTCGCCGAGACCCGCGCCATGATCAACGAATGGGACAACGATCGTGAGCGCTCCACCCGCTATGAACGCGAACTGATTCCACTGGCGCATCAGCGTATGCAGGCAGTGATAACTGCTTACCGTGGTGGCAAGGCCAGTCTGGTCGATGTGCTTGCGGCACGCAGCAACCAAATCGAGGTGCGCATCCAGGCGCTGCAACTGGCGACAAACACCGCCCGTCTGTGGGCGCAAATCAATTTTCTCTTTCCCACTGAGGCGATGGCTACGCACGCAGCGCTGAACACGAACCAGGAAATGCAATGAAAAACAAGAAAATGATCTTCGCAGCCGCTGCGGTAGTTGCCATCAGCGCGACTAGTTATGGCATGTATTGGCTCGGCAAGAATCATGGCATGCAAATGGCCGCCCCGATCACAAACCCGGCTGGAGCCAATGCGGCAAGTGGACAGACAGCCGGTAACACCGACAAAAAAGTGCTGTATTGGCAAGATCCAATGCTTCCAGGACAAAAGTTCGACCAGCCCGGCAAATCACCATTCATGGATATGCAACTGGTGCCGGTCTATGCGGACGCCGTGGGTGATGCTGGCGATCTGGGCAAGGTCAATATCAGTGCGCGTGTGCAACAGAATTTAGGCATCCGAACCGCCGAAGTCACCAAGGGAGAGCTGACATCGGCGCTGGTCGCGGTGGGTAGTGTCGCCTACAACGAACGCGATGTGGCTCTGGTACAGGCGCGCAGTAATGGTTTTGTCGAACGCTTGTATGTGCGGGCGCCACTCGACCAAGTACGCAAGGGTCAGGCGCTGGTCGAACTGTATGTGCCGGAGTGGGTGGCGGCACAGGAAGAGTACCTGTCAGTCAAACGCATGCAGGGCAGCGGCGCGGATGCTGCATTAGCGTCGTTATTAATGAGCGGTGCGCGCCAACGCATGCGGTTGGTGGGCATGACTGATGGTCAAATTCACGCGGTGGAATCGAGTGGCAAGGTGCACCCTCGCCTCACCATCACTGCGCCGATTAGCGGCGTCATTTCCGAGCTCATCGTCCGCGACGGCATGACCGTGATGGCCGGCGCCCCGTTGTTCCGTATCAATGGACTCAGCACTATCTGGGTCAATGCCGCCGTGCCGGAAAACCTTTCTGCACAAGTGCGACCGGGCAACACGGTCGAAGCCCGCACACCATCATTACCAGGAACCGTATTCAAGGGCAAAGTCAGTGCGATCCTGCCCGAAGTCAACGCCGCCACGCGCACGCTGAAGGCGCGGGTCGAACTGGCCAATCCATCCGGCCAGCTGGTGCCGGGCATGTTTGCCACCATCAACTTTACCTCTGCGCCTCGCAAGGAGGTTCTGCTGGTGCCAACGGAGGCCGTGATCCAGACCGGCACCCGTAGCGTCGTGATGGCAGCGCTTGGAGACGGCAAATTTATCCCGGTCGACGTCGTGATCGGAGCCGAAACCAACGGCCAGACGGAGATTCGAAAAGGATTGGAAGCCGGGCAAAAAGTGGTCGTGTCCGGCCAGTTCCTGATCGATTCCGAAGCAAGTCTGAGAGGCACCACGACCCGTATGAGCGATATGCCGGCCCCGAACAACGACCAGGCTGTGGGGCCATCCCATCGCGGCGAAGGCAAGGTGGAAAAAATTGACAAGGACGAGATCACGATCTCGCACGGCCCGATCCCGACTTTGCAATGGGGGCCGATGACCATGGGCTTTAAAGTGCCGGTGAGCGGCCTGCCCAAAGACGTCGCGGTGGGCGACAGCGTCGTGTTCGAGATTCGTCCGGTCAAGGATGGCAGGTTCGAAATCGCGACCATTTCCCCGAGCGCTGCCGCGCCCGTGCCGCAGATGGACAGCACAATGCAGATGCCTGCCATGCCAGCCAAGTCGGCGGGAACCACCAAATGATCGCCAAACTGATCCGCTGCTCAATCACGAACCGCTTTCTGGTACTGTTGGCAACGCTGATGATCACCGCCTGGGGCATCTGGGCGCTGGCGCACACGCCGCTCGATGCGATTCCGGACCTGTCCGATGTGCAAGTCATCGTCCGCACCAGCTATCCGGGCCAGGCACCGCAGATCGTCGAGAACCAGGTCACTTATCCGCTGACAACCACCATGTTGTCGGTACCGGGTGCGAAAACGGTGCGTGGCTACTCGTTTTTCGGCGATTCCTACGTCTATATTTTGTTCGAGGATGGCACCGATCCGTACTGGGCGCGCTCGCGCGTGCTCGAATACTTGAATCAGGTGCAATCGCGCCTGCCACCGCAGGCCAGGACTGCACTCGGGCCAGACGCAACCGGCGTCGGCTGGGTCTACGAATATGCGCTGGTCGATCGCAGTGGCAAGATGGACTTGTCGCAGTTGCGGGCGCTGCAGGACTGGTTTCTCAAGTATGAATTGAAGGCGGTGCCAAATGTCTCGGAAGTGGCAAGTCTCGGCGGCATGGTGCGCCAATACCAGATCGTGCTCGATCCGGACAAGATGCGTGCCTACAACATCCCGCATGGCAAGGTGATCGAGGCGGTGCAGAAGGCCAATCAGGAAACTGGCGGTGCGTTGCTGGAATTGGGCGAAGCCGAATATATGGTGCGCGCTTCAGGTTATCTGAAATCGCTGGATGATTTCCGCAAGATTCCGTTATCGACCACCGATGCCGGCGTCTCGGTACGGTTGGGCGACGTTGCGCGTATTCAGGTGGGGCCGGAAATGCGGCGCGGTATTGCTGAACTGAATGGCGAGGGGGAAGTCGCTGGCGGCGTGATCATCATGCGTTTCGGCAAGAATGCGCTGGAAACCATAGCTGCAGTAAAAACCAAGTTGGAAAAGCTGAAGGCAAGTCTGCCGCCTGGCGTCGAAATCGTCCCGACCTACGACCGCTCCAACCTGATCAAGCGCGCGGTGACGAACTTGAAAGAAAAGCTGATCGAGGAATTCATTGTGGTTGCCGTTGTCTGCGCGATCTTCCTGTTCCACTTGCGCTCTGCACTGGTCGCCATCGTCACCTTACCGATTGGCATATTGATCGCGTTCATCGTCATGTATTACCAGGGGGTCAATGCCAACATCCTGTCCCTGGGCGGGATTGCGATCGCGGTCGGGGCCATGGTCGATGCGGCGGTGGTGATGATCGAGAATGCCCACAAGCACATCGAGGCATGGAACCATGCCCATCCCGGCGAAAAACTGAAAGGAGATGATCACTGGCGCATCATCGGCGACGCGGCAGCCGAAGTCGGACCGGCGCTGTTTTTCTCTTTGTTGATCATCGTGCTGTCGTTCATCCCGGTGTTCACCCTGGAAGCACAGGAAGGGCGGCTATTTTCTCCGCTGGCCTTTACCAAGACCTATGCGATGGCCGCGGCAGCTGGCTTGGCGGTGACGCTGATTCCGGTACTGATGGGCTATCTGATTCGCGGTCGTATTCCCGATGAACAAAAGAACCCGCTCAATCGCGCTCTGATCGCGCTGTACCGTCCGTTGCTCGAAAGTGTGCTGCGTTTTCCAAAGGCAACTTTATTGCTTGCAGCGCTGGTTGCAGTCGTGACGATTTGGCCGATGTCGCGGCTCGGCGGGGAATTCATGCCGCCGATAGACGAAGGCGACTTGCTGTATATGCCGTCGGCGCTGCCTGGTCTGTCGGCCGGCAAAGTATCGCAATTGCTGCAGCAGACAGACCGCCTGATTAAAACCGTGCCCGAGGTGCAAAGCGTGTTCGGCAAAGCGGGCCGTGCCGAAAGCGCAACCGATCCTGCACCGCTGGAGATGTTCGAAACCACGATCCAGTTCAAGCCACGCAACCAATGGCGCGCTGGCATGACACCGGACAAACTGGTTGATGAGTTGGATCGCATCGTCAAGGTGCCAGGATTGTCCAACATCTGGGTGCCACCGATTCGCAACCGGATCGACATGCTGGCGACCGGCATCAAGAGTCCGGTCGGCGTCAAGGTCGCCGGCGCCAGCCTGCAAGAAATCGATCGCATCACCGGCGAGATCGAGCGGGTCGTCAAGCAGGTGCCGGGCGTCTCGTCAGCGCTGGCCGAGCGCCTCAATGGCGGACGTTATATCGATGTGAACATCGACCGCGATGCGGCCGCACGTTACGGGATGAATATCGCCGACGTGCAAAGCATCGTATCGGCAGCGATCGGCGGCGAAAACATCGGCGAGACGGTCGAGGGCCTGCAGCGCTTCCCGATCAACCTGCGCTATCCGCGCGAGGTGCGTGATTCGGTGGAGAAGCTGCGCCAATTATCGGTGCTGACCGAGCGTGGTGCGCAAATCCGCTTGGGCGACGTGGCTGCAATCCGTATCAATGACGGTCCGCCCATGTTAAAAAGCGAGAATGCGCGTCTGACCGGCTACGTCTATGTCGATATCCGCGGGCGTGCGCTAAGTTCTGCAGTGCACGACATGCAGCAGGCGGTCACCAAGAAAGTGAAATTGCCAGCCGGTTACTCGATTTCGTGGTCCGGGCAGTTCGAGTATATGGAGCGCGCCTCCGCCAAGTTGAAGATCGTGGTGCCGGCAACCTTGTTCATCATCTTCGTGCTGCTCTATCTGACTTTCAAACGATTCGATGAAGCCGTGCTGATCATGGCGACGCTACCGTTTGCGCTGGCCGGCGGCATCTGGCTGCTGTGGCTGCTCGGGCACAATTTATCGGTCGCCAGCGGCGTGGGGTTCATCGCACTGGCAGGCGTGTCGGCCGAGTTCGGCGTGATCATGCTGCTGTACCTGAAACAGGCGTGGGAAGCGCGCCTGGCCGATGGCAAGAACAGCGCAGCCGATCTGCTCGATGCGATTCGCGAAGGTGCGGTGCTGCGGGTGCGGCCAAAGGCGATGACGGTGGCCGTCATCATCGCTGGCCTGGTGCCGATCATGGTTGGTACCGGCACCGGATCGGAAGTGATGAAACGCATCGCCGCACCGATGGTGGGCGGCATGATCACCGCACCGCTGCTGTCGATGTTCGTGGTCCCGGCCGTGTATCTGCTGTTGCGCCGGCGTCGGATTCGTGCAGAAAGCATTGCGCCGCCCATCAAGGAATCCATTTTTGAAGACAGTTGACACCGTCAATTAGTTTTTACCAATAACATCTGACAATCTTGAACAACCAAGGAACTCATCATGAAATTTACCGCAACCCTGTCCCTGATAATCGCTTTGTCCGCATCCAGTCTTGCCATCGCGCAATCCGGAGACATGAAGGATATGGATATGAAAGGTATGGACATGAAGGGCGCGGAAATGGGCAAAATGGCCCAAGGCATGGCTCCCCAGGCAATGAGCCACCAGGCGACTGGCGCAGTGAAGGCGGTTGATCCTGTGAAGGGTACGGTGACGCTGGCGCATGGACCTGTCAAAAGCTTGCAATGGCCAGCAATGACCATGCGTTTCGTTGTGAAAGACAAGAGCTTGTTCGACAAGCTCGCGGTTGACCAGAAAGTTACGATTGTGTTTGCAAAGCAGAACGCTGACTATGTCGTGACCGCTGTTAAATAAAGAGATGGTGGGTGGTCGCACTTTTCTGGCTGATCAAAAATAGGCGATTACCGATAGACATTATTCTGTCGTGTATCCGGTGGTGCGCAGCGTACCCGTTGACGCTCGCCCAACTCCAAAATTTCCACAATTAATGCGACAAAACCTACGATTTTCCGGATGTGCCAGACAGCAGGCGATAGCCATATTTATTATCTCCGTGGTGTTGAACTACGTTTGGGAAATCGCACAAGCACCGCTTTATTCTGAAATAGAAGACTGGGGCAACACCTGGTGGCATTGTTTTGTTGCCAGCCTGGGCGACGCAATTCTCGTCTCGATAATCTACGCGGTTGGATGGGCCGCGTTCAGGCGTTCCGACTGGTACCTGTACCCGAGCGGTCCAGCATATGGTCTGATGCTGGCAATCGGATTGTGTATTGGTCTTGGCGTCGAATGGGGCGCTGTTTATGTTCTCAATCGATGGGCCTACACAACAGGCATGCCACTGATACCTGGATTGGGCGTTGGACTTGTCCCGGTACTGCAAATGCTCTTATTGCCACCACTGATATTCCGAATTGCTGCATTGCGATTGAGGATGAAGAAACTGTGAATACACATACGCCCGAAACAATGATGCCTACCCCTGTCGCTCGCGGGGAAAGTCCTACTGAACTGAGGAGCGAGAGGCTGAACAGCAAATGCTTCTGCATCAGCCTGGATAGCGCTGCACTGCGGCAAGCATTGGCCGCGGAATTGGGTTCGTCCGACTTGTTGGCACTGGTCGAGGAACGATGTCCCTACCTGTTTTCTGCGCAACCCGTGTTCGTATCAGATAGCCAAACAGAACGCATGGCGGAAGTGGTGCGTGCCATTGAGTCGGTAGTTGCGCTGCCAGCCTATCGAAAACACATACTTGCCAATGCGCCCGCGATTGCCAGACACGATCCTGGCGGCGCAAAGGGTGTCTTTTTTGGCTACGATTTCCACCTGTGCCACCTGAACGAAAGCGGCATCGGACTCATCGAAATCAATACCAATGCCGGTGGTGCGATGCTGAATGCCGTAATGGCACGAGCGCATCACGCTTGCTGTCTCGATAGCGAACAACTGGCTGCGGCAGCGAGCTCTGCCGCGGCGCTGGAACAGAACATCGTTGACATGTTCTACACTGAATGGCGACTTTGCGGCCGCGACCGCCCCTTGCAAACCATTGCCATCGTTGACACAGAACCGCAGCAGCAATATTTGTATCCGGAGTTCCTCTTGTTCCAGAAATTATTCGAGCGTCATGGTCTGCACGCTGTAATCGCAGACCCGTCGGAACTGCGGCTGCATGATGGTGTTTTGTGGCACGGCGAGACTGCCGTCGACTTGGTCTACAACCGGCTAACGGATTTCATGCTTGCGTTACCGGCAAGCGCGGCTTTGCGCGTGGCCTACCTCGAACATGCGGTGGTGCTGACGCCGCACCCGCAAGCGCATGCTCTGTATGCGGATAAGCGCAATCTGGCGCTGCTCTGCGACGCCGTCCGGTTGCAAGCGCTTGGCGTACCGCAGAATATTCAGGACCTACTGCTGGCCAACATCCCGCACACGGAAGTGGTTGACGCAGCGCATGCCGAGCGATTGTGGAGCGAGCGCCGCCAGCTATTTTTCAAACCCACCGCAGGCTACGGCGGACGCGCCGCCTATCGGGGCGACAAGCTCACCAAGCGCGTCTGGCAGGATATTTTAGCCGGCGATTACGTGGCGCAGGCCATCGTGACGCCTGGGGAAAGGGTCATTGGCAGCCAACAGAATCCGGGATTGCTCAAGTTTGACATCCGCAGTTATGCATACGATGGGAGGGTTCAGTGGACTGCAGCGCGTATGTATCAAGGCCAGACCACGAATTTTCGCACTCCCGGCGGCGGTTTCGCACCGGTGTACAGCCTGCCCGATGCCGATGTGGCTTGCGAAATTGAAACAATATTGCATGCAACTGGAAGCGCCATCACGTGTTGCGGGACAGATTGCAGATAGAAGCACAACGCATAAGAACGGCTCGCACAATCCAGTAATTTTTATACCTGATGGAGAACACACATGTTTAAGAAACGTTTTTTGTCATGCTTGGCACTGGCTGTTATTGCGCTTGGCATGCACCAGTACAGCGTTGCCGAACCATCGTCTGGACCGAGTCTGCAACAGCGGCTCGGGGGGCTTTTTTCGAACACGAAAGAGGATGAACTGCTGGAGCCTGACCAGGCGTTCAAAGTGAAAGTCGGGTTCAAGGGACCGACCACCTTGATTGCGGATTTGATGCCTTCAAAAGGATATTACCTGTACAAAGACAGAATCCATTTCTCGGTCAAGAATTCCAGCGATGTTGTCATCACAGCGGTCAATCTGCCGGACGGCAAAGTTACCAACGACCCGACTTTCGGCAGGACAGAAACTTACGAGAAGCCCATTCAAGCCGTAATCACGTTGAAGCGCGCGCCAAAGGCAAAAAACTTTACGCTGGTGGCCGCTTATCAGGGTTGCCATAGAAGTACAGGGGTCTGTTATCCGCCTATCGAAAAAACATTGAATCTTACCGTGCCGTAATGCAGTTGGGCTCTCTCGCGTTCACCCGCTTGTTATATTCATCCATGAAGATGTTTCGGACCCAGCTCTCGCTGATACCGGATGGAAGATAGATTACAAAACTGTAATCTCGTCGTCAGGATCTTGTTTACTTCTCTTTTCTATACTGGTCTTCATCGATACGCAGGTACCGATCGCCATAACAGCCACTTTGCATCAGCAGTATTTTCTCAACAACCGTTATCACCCATCAGGAGCTTTGCCATGAAAAAAATGCTAGTTATCGGTACCTCTGTGCTTTTCACCCTTCTCGCCGGCGCAGTTGGCGCGGTCGAAGAACACCACCCTGCCGACGCCAAACCAGCCGTAACGTCCACCAGCAAGCCAACCAAGTCCGCAACCAAGCCATCAGCGCAAGCCGGCATGCAGACGCAGCAAATGGACCAGATGATGAAAAAAATGCAGGACATGCACGACAAGATGATGGCCGCCAAGACGCCCGAAGAGCGACAGAAGCTGATGGACGAGCACAGGAATCTGATGCAGGACGGCATGTCCATGATGAAGAACATGGGCGGCAAGGACGGTGCAATGATGAATGGCAAGGGCGCCGCCGGCATGATGATGGGAGCAGACGCGATGGAAAAACGCATGGACATGATGCAAATGATGATGGAGATGATGATGGACCGGGAGGCTGGCGGCATGCCGATGACCAAGTAGCATGAATTGGCGATGGCTGCATGACAAGACCGCATGAGCGCAATCCATTGCGATCTGAACCGAACAGCGTCGCCATTCTCCTATATCAGCAACCCAACAATCAATCAGGACACCAGATGAAACGTCGCACCTTTCTCACCACCCTTGGCAGTTTACCTATCATCGGCCTAAACATGGGCTGGGCGCGCGCAGCCACCGGCGGCATGCCTGCCATGAATATGGGAGCGGCCGCTGGGATCAAGCTTGCGGCGGTGGAGGCATTGGGTGCCGGCGCAGCAATCAGCGACATCGTCAAACTGGCCAATACCAGCGGCCAACCTGGACTGTTCCGTGCATCGCTGATCGCAGCGCCGGTAAACCTGCCCTTGCTGCCGGGCGCTGCAACCGAATTCTGGGCTTACAACGGCAGTCTGCCGGGACCGCTAATCGAAGTTGTCGAGGGCGATACCGTTGAAATCGTCTTCGAGAACCGCCTGCCGCAAGCCACCACGGTGCACTGGCACGGCCTGCCGGTGCCGCCGGAACAGGACGGCAGTCCGCATGATGAGGTGGCTCCGGGTGGCAAACGGCTGTACCGCTTCACCTTGCCGGTTGGCAGCGCCGGCACTTACTGGTATCACCCACATCCACACGACAATACGCCGGAGCAAGTGTATCGCGGCCTGGCGGGCATCTTTATCGTGCGCGCCAAGGCCGACCCGCTCCAGGATATTCCCGAGCGCCTGCTGGTGATTTCCGACCTCAAGCTCGGCGCGGATGGCCGCATTGCGCCCAACGATGCCAACGACGAAATGAACGGCCGCGAGGGTCAGTTCACACTGGTCAACGCGCAATGCCAGCCAGTGCTCCAGTTCGACCGCAGCGGCCGCGAACGCTGGCGGATCTGGAATGCGAATAGTGCGCGCTACCTGCGCCTGGTCTTGCCTGATGCAGGTTTGACGCTGGTCGGCACCGACGGCGGATTGCTGGAGCACCCCGTCAGCGGTCTTACCGAATTGTTGCTGGCTCCCGCCGAGCGGGTCGAGATCATTGTCGATGCCGGCACTAATAAGGGCCGGGTTGCGCTGGTTGCCGCTCCTTACCAGCGCGGCAAAATGGGCGATGTGGCAGCAGAGAAAGCGCTTAACTTGCTTACCGTCGATTTCAGCAAGAGTGCTGGTGGACCGCAAAAGCCGTTGCCAGCAACGCTGCGTCGCATTAACGACATGGGTCGCCCGAAGGCCCAAAAACGCGTGGTTTTCTCGGAACAAATGTCGATGGCTGGCGGCCAGCACAGCGTGAAATTCATGGTCAACGGCAAGCAGTTCGACATGCAGCGCATCGATCTGGTGAGCCGCGTCAATCAGGTGGAGCTGTGGGAGATCGCAAACGAATCGGATATGGACCACCCTTTCCACATCCACGGCACGCAGTTCCAGGTGATGGAGCGGGAAGTCAACGGCAAGGTTACGCCGGCGCCTTACCGGGCCTGGCGCGATACCGTCAACTTGCAATCAGGCGAAACGGTGCGGATCAAACTGGTGCAGCGTTTCAAGGGTATCTACATGTTCCATTGCCACATTCTCGAACATGAAGGCGCCGGCATGATGGGGCAACTCAAGGTGGTGTAGCTATTCAACTCTTGCTCGCGCCATTTCCATGACTGGCGATGGCGCCAGTCAATCCAAATGAACAGGAGTCCATGATGTTCAAGTTTCGTACCGCTCTACTCAGTCTCGCCTTGCTGGCACCGCTGGCCCAGGCAGGCATCCCCGTCACCCTTTACAAGAGCCCTACCTGTGGCTGTTGCGAAGAGTATGTGAAATATCTCAAAGCCAATGGCTTCGCGGTTGACGCCATCAACAGCGACGACATGAACCGTATCAAGCAGGAAAAGCACATTAGCAATAATCTCGCCAGTTGCCATACCGCACTGATCGGCGGCTACGCAGTCGAGGGCCATGTGCCGGTCGCGGCGATCCAGAAACTGCTGCGAAGCAAGCCGGCCCTCATAGGCATCAGCGCGCCGGGCATGCCGGCAAACTCGCCCGGCATGGGCGTCATGCGGCCGGGTACGCTCAAGATCTATGCCATCGCGCGCAACGCGAAAGCCAGTCCGGCTGTGTTTTCCATCGAATAACGCGTCAAAATTCAGGGGTGATGAAACATTCCTATTCATTGCCCTCCACTTTCGAGGGGTACCCATGCAGCACAATCATTCTGAACCATCGAACCCACAGCCACCGTATTGGAAATCCCGCACTGGCATTGTGCTCATCATGCTGGCGCTAGTGGTGGCGTTCTACGTATTGCGCGAGCACTGGGCGCATGTGGTCGGCAACTGGCCCTACCTGCTTCTATTGTTGTGTCCGCTGATGCACTTGTTCGGCCATGGCGGCCATGGGCACAGCCATGCGGACCAGGTCTCGCCTGACGACAAGAGCCGTTAATCGAAGAAGTTCAGCGAAGAAGTTCAGCGAAGGAGTTCAGAATGAATAAGCAGCTTGAAGATAGCGCTAGTGTCCATGCTGGAGGCACCATGAACAAGCCGTATACCGACCCGGTCTGCGGCATGCAGACCGCTGCCGATCCGGCAAAGGCAATCGAACATGCAGGAACCACCTATTATTTTTGCAGCCCGCATTGCATGGCAAAGTTCCGGGTCAATCCGCAGCAGTATTTGAAGCCGCAAGAGAAAGCCGCGCCGGCGCTCGCCAAGGCGGCATCCAAGGATGCGCTGTATACCTGTCCGATGCACCCGGAGGTGCAGCAAATCGGCCCGGGCACCTGCCCCAAATGCGGCATGGCGCTGGAGCCGATGGATGCTGCGGCCGAAGCAGACAGCGGCGAATTGCGCGACATGACGCGGCGCTTCTGGGTCAGTCTGGTCTTGAGCCTGCCATTGCTGTTCATTACGATGAGCGAATTCATTCCCGGCCTCAATCTGCACCACCGGATCGGAATCGATACCTTCAACTGGCTGCAAGCGGCTCTGGCGACACCGGTGGTGCTGTGGGGCGGATGGCCGTTCTTCGTGCGCGGCTGGGCCTCGTTCCAGACCTGGAATCTGAACATGTTCAGCCTGATCGGCCTGGGCACCGCGGCCGCCTATCTGTTCAGCGCCTTCGCGCTGCTGTTCCCGGCGGCGTTGCCGGATGCGTTCAAGATGGATGGCATGGTGCCTTTGTATTTTGAAGCGGCGGCGGTCATCGTGACGCTGGTGCTGCTAGGCCAGGTGCTGGAATTGCGGGCCCGTTCCCGCACCAACAATGCGATCAAATCGCTGCTCGAACTGGCACCCAACACGGCGCTGCGGATCAAGCCGGATGGCACGGAAGAAGAAATCCATCTGGACCAGGTGCAAGTCGGCGACGTCTTGCGCGTCAAACCGGGCGGCAAGATTCCGGTCGACGGTGAAATTGTCGATGGCCATTCGAATGTGGACGAGTCGATGATCACCGGCGAGCCGGTTCCGGTCGAAAAACATGGCGGCGACAAAGTGACCGCAGGCACCGTGAATCAGACCGGCGCCTTCTCGCTGCGGGCCGTCAAAGTCGGCTCGGACACGCTGCTGGCGCGCATCATCCAAATGGTCAATGAAGCGGGACGCTCACGCGCTCCGATCCAGAAACTGGCCGACCAGGTTTCGGGCTGGTTCGTGCCGGCCGTCATTGCGGTCGCAGTAATCGCATTTGCGGTATGGGCGATCTACGGCCCTGCCCCCGCACTGGCCAACGGGTTGGTCGTGGCAGTGTCGGTGCTGATTATCGCGTGCCCTTGCGCGCTGGGGCTGGCCACGCCGATTTCGATCATGGTCGGGGTCGGACGCGGCGCGACCGAAGGCGTGCTGATCAAGGATGCCGAGGCACTCGAACTGATGGAAAAAGTCGATACGCTGGTGATAGACAAGACTGGCACTCTGACTGAAGGCAAACCGAAGGTGCAGCGGGTGGTTGCCGCCAGCGGTTTTGACGCGCCGCAAGTGCTGCACTTTGCGGCCAGCCTGGACGCGTTGAGCGAGCATCCGCTGGCGCTCGCGATCGTCAATCACGCCAAGGAACAAAACCTGTCGCCCAAGCCGGTCACGCAATTCGATTCGATTACCGGCAAGGGTGTGCGCGGCCAGATCGACGGCAAGCTGGTTTTGTTGGGCAACCTGCGCCTGATGGAGTCGGAACAGATCGATGTCACCGCGCTGGCGGCCCAGGTGCAAACGCTGCGCGAGTTGGCGCAAACCGTGATGTTCCTGAGTGTCGACGGCAAGCTGGCGGGCATCGTCAGCGTCGCCGACCCGATCAAATCGACTACCCGCGAGGCAATCGACCAGTTGCATGCGGCCGGCCTGCGCATCGTCGTGCTGACCGGCGACAATGCGACCACCGCCGCCGCGGTGGCCAAACAACTGGGGCTGGATGATTTTCGCGCCGATGTGCTGCCCGAAGACAAGCTCAACTACTTGAAAGCGTTGCAGCAGGAAGGCCGTATCGTGGCGATGGCCGGCGACGGCGTCAACGATGCGCCGGCGCTGGCGCAGGCCAATGTCGGCATTGCGATGGGTACCGGCACCGACGTGGCGATGAACAGTGCGCGCATCGTGCTGGTCAAGGGCGATTTGCGCGGCATCGCGAAAGCGCGGCTACTCAGCCAGCACACCATGAAAAACATCCGGCAAAACCTGTTTTTCGCCTTCATCTACAATTTCGTCGGGGTGCCGATTGCGGCCGGTGTGCTCTACCCGTGGCTTGGACTGTTGTTGAGTCCGATGATCGCCAGCGCGGCGATGAGTTTGAGTTCGGTATCGGTGATTACGAATGCGCTGCGCTTGCGCAACAAGGCGCTGTGAGCAAAGCTCACTGAGCGTATCCGGCTGCTGCTTTGATCGGGCAGCAGCCCGATCAACCGTGCCATTTGGCTGAAAATTGGTAACTGTTCGCCCCGCTATGAATACCCCCTCGCTCGCTTGCGGGAGAGGGTGACTGCAAAGTCGACGACTTAATTAATCGCTGCACTCTTCGTGGATGCTTTGTCGGGGTAGCCCGACAGCTACTCACTTTTCTTTGCTTCGCCAAAGAAAAGTAAGCAAAAGAAAGGCGACCGCAGACTTGCCCTTCGGGTACCCGTTTGTGTGCTGCAAAAAATGGGAAATGAAGGAACTCGCTTCGCTCAAACAGCCTTCATTTCTGATCCATTTTCTGCAGCACACAAACGGCTGCGTCCCCAGCGGCCTAACATCAAAAACAGCGTCAATACAACCGCCAATGACATAAAGCAGTCACTTGGATATCAATCGCATAGCAGGCTGAATAGATACGAAAATTGCCTTATTTCAGCGTCAGACGCACCTGTTCAGCCGGTTTGCCGGATAGCACGAACTTGACGATGGCTTTGGCGCCAGTTGCAGCCCTGGCCTTGGCAATCATCTTGTTGTCGCCGGCTGGCGTCAGCGTGGCCTTGGTTTTTTCGGTGCCGGACAACAGCGTGATTTCGCCGCTGGCGCCCTTGCTGTCGACCGGCTTGCCGTCATGGTTGCTCAGATAGACGGTAACTTGCTCTGCCTCGGCAACCAGTTCGACACGATTTCCCGATGCTGCCTCAGCCATCGCGCCGCCATGATGTGGCTTGAGATCGCCATCAGCAAACGCAAGGCTGGTGGACAGGGCGATGGATACGGCGATCAGTAATTTTTTCATGATGCTTTCCTTTTTAGAGATGATATTCAGATGAGATTCCTGCCCTAGGCAAATAGTCCGGGGCGGGTAAATAACAGGTAAATACAGCTGAGGTTCTGCGCTTATTTAAAATTTACGCGAGTATATTTTTTATCGTAATAAAAATATGCGGCAAATACATTAAAAATGGCAATACTCCTTATTTTCGTGAAAATTCAGTATGCTTCCTTGCTATGCTCTTTCAGCAATTGTTGCAGCGGTTTCTCGCCGAACAACCAGAACATCAGCGGCGTCAGCAGCGAATCGAGCAGGGTCGAACTGACCAGTCCACCGAAAATCACCACCGCCACCGGGTGCAATATCTCCTTGCCCGGGGCGTCGGCAGAGAGCAGCAGCGGCACCAGCGCCAGTGCGGCAGTCAGTGCCGTCATCAGAACCGGCGTGAGCCGCTCCAGCGAACCGCGCACGATCATGCGCTGGCCGAAAGTTTCACCCTCGAACTTGCACAGGTTGACATAGTGGCTGATTTTCAGGATGCCGTTGCGGGTGGCGATGCCGGTCAGGGTGATGAAGCCGACCAGGGACGCCACCGACAGGGTAATGTCGGCCAGCCACATCGCGATCACGCTGCCGATCAGCGCCATCGGGATGTTGCCCATGATTATCGCGGTGAGTTTGACCGACTTGTAGCGGCTGTAGAGCACCATGAAGATCAGAGCCAGCGATACCAGCGACAACCCGGCAAGCAGCTTGGTCGCTTGTTCCTGTGCCTGGAACTGGCCTTCGAGGCTAACGAAATAGCCTTCCGGCAAATGGCTGTCGGCCAACACCTTGCGAATATCCGTAATGATGCGCGCCATATCCGAGCCGTCGGTATTGGCGGCGATGACGATCCGGCGCCGACCGTTTTCACGCCCGATCTGGTTGGGACCGTCCGACTCTTCGATCGTGGCCACTTGCGATAGCGGGATGCGCCCGTGCGGCGTGTCGATCAGAATGTTAGCCAGGCCCGGTGTATCGCGCGCGCTGTCCGGCAGACGTATCACCAGGTTGAAACGCTTGTTGCCGTCGACGATCTGGGCCACGGTATCGCCCTCGGTCAGGGTTTCCAGCGTCTTCAGCAAGGTTCCCGGCGAGACGCCATACTGCGCGGCGCGGCCATAGTCGAGTTGCACCTTGATCTGCGGGATCAGCACCTGTTTCTCGATCTGCAGGTCGGTCAGCCCCGGAATCTGCGTCAACTTATCGCGCAGGCTCGCGGCCTGACCGCGCAGCGTGTCGAGATCGTCGCCGTAGATCTTCAGAGCGATCTGAGCGCGCACGCCGGACAACAGATGGTCGAGTCGGTGCGAGATCGGCTGACCGACGGTCGCCGTTGCTGGCAGCGGCGCCAATTGCGCCCGGATGTCGGCCATCACGGCTTCGCGCCTGCGCTGCGACGGTTTGAGATCGACGTCGAGTTCGCTTGAGTGCACGCCCTCGGCGTGTTCATCGAGTTCGGCACGGCCGGTACGCCGCCCCACGCTCTTCACCTCCGGCACTGCCATGATCAGCTGCTCGGCCAGCGCGCCAACCCGGTTCGACTCGGCCAGCGAAGTGCCGGGATTGAGCAGCAGCGACACGGTCAGCGTGCCCTCGTTGAACGTTGGCAGGAAGGCGCGCGGGAAGGACGGCACCGTGGCCACCGTCGCGAGCAACAGCAAGACCGTGGCGGCCAGGATCAGCTTGGCGCGACCAAACGACGCCTCCAGCAAGCGTTTGTCCCAGTGCTTGAGCCATTGCACCAGCCGCGAATCGCCATGCCCGATCTGCTTCATGCGCGGCAACAGGAAGTAGCACATCACCGGGGTCACGGTCAGCGCCACCACCAGACTCGACAGGATCGAGGTGATGTAGGCGACCCCGAGCGGTGCGAACAGCCGGCCCTCAATGCCCGGCAACGCGAACAGCGGCACGAACACCAGAACCACCACCATGGTGGCTACGACCACGCCGGAACGCACCTCGTTGCATGCGGCCGCGATCACCTTGACAATACTTGTCACGCCCTTGGGCTGGTGCTGCTTGAGTCGCCGCAATACGTTTTCCACATCGACCAGCGCATCGTCCACCAGTTCGCCGATGGCAATCGCCAGACCACCCAGCGTCATCACGTTAATCGACAGCCCCATGCTCTTGAACACCAGAACGGTAATCGCCAGCGACAAAGGAATCGCGATCAGTGAAATCAGCGTGGTGCGCACATTCATCAGGAACAGGAACAGGATGATCGCCACCATGATCGCGCCGTCGCGCAGCGCTTCCTGGACATTGCCGATCGAGGCCTCGATAAAGTCGGCCTGGCGGAATGAAATTTCCGGCTTGGACACGCCCGGCGGCAACGACTTCGATAACGATGCCAGTGCATGCTCGATCTCCGCGCTGAGCTTTACCGAGTCGGCATTCGGTTGCTTTTGCACGCTGACGATCACCGCCGGTTTGGCGCCATAACCGGCGTCGCCACGTTTGAACGAGGCGGCGAATTTCACCTCGGCCAACTGTTTGAGCAGGATCGGCTGGCCGTTGACATCCTTGATCGCGAGGTTCTGCAGGTCTTCCAGCCGAGTGGTACGACCCAGGTTGCGGATCAGGTATTCACGCGCGTTCTGTTCGAGGAAACCACCGCTGGTATTGCTGGAGAATGCCTTCAGCGCGGCGGCAAGTTCGTCGAAACTGACGCCGAGTTGTGCCATCAGCGCGGTATTCGGCTCGACCCGGAACTGACGCACCTCGCCGCCGATCGGGATCACCTGCGCGACGCCCGGGATCGACAACAGGCGCGGACGCAACACGAAGTCGGCGTACTCGCGCACCTGCATCGGGCTGACTTTGGCCGGATCAGCCGGCAACGCGATCAGCATGATCTCGCCCATGACCGAGGAAATCGGGCCCATGTTTGGACGCACGCCAGACGGCAACTGTTCCTTGACCTCGGCCAGGCGCTCGGCCACCAACTGCCGGTTACGGTAAATGTCCGAGCCCCATTCGAACTCCGCATACAGGATCGAGAGCCCGATCCCCGACACCGAACGCACCCGCGTCACACCCGGCATGCCGTTCATAGCGGTTTCGAGCGGAAACGAAACCAGTTGTTCGACTTCCTCCGGCGCCATGCCGCCGGCTTCGGTCATGATGGTGACGGTCGGCTTGTTGAGGTCGGGGAACACGTCCACCGGCATGTTGGATGCGGTGATGCCACCGTAAATCATCAGGATGACAGCGAAGGCGAGTACGAACAGCCGGTTTCTAAGACTAGTATTGACAATCCAGCTCAACATGATTGGCCCCTTCGGAACGTGTAAGAATTAAGTTGTGGATTTGGACGCGTCTGACGGGATGCGATGCAAGGCGTGAGGAGGAGTCATAGCGAGCTATGGCGACGACGAGCAACGCCGCAGCGGGCCCGTCAGACGTGGAACAAATCCGCAACTTACTTCGCGCATGTTCCTCAGCGAATCTGGTTGATCAGCGTTGCGCCGGCGGTCACGACCCGGACGCCCGGTTTCAGTCCTACCACCACCACGTTGGCGCCGTCGAGCGGCGTCACTTGCACCGGCATAGCGCGGAACAGCTCGGCGCGCTCGTGCACCCAGACGATATTCTGGTTGGCCGAATTCTTCACGATGCTAGCCGCCGGCAGCGGCACGCCCTTGACGGTGTCACGGGTCTGCGCGACAACCTTTACCACCTGGCCAAGCGCCAGAGGGGTATCTCCGGCTTGCTTGAGTCTATACAGCACCGGCAACGCGCCATCACGAAAGGCGCTGGCGCCGCCCACAAAAGCCAACGGCGTCTGCGAGCCGGCGAGGCTGGCGTCGGCCAGACCGGCGACCAGCTTGCTGTCGTAGGCCAGCGCTTCGATCATCAGACGCGCCGGATCGACGATCTCGAACAACACATCGCGTACTTCGACCACCTGACCGTTGACGGCACGGGCCACCGCAATCACGCCACTCACCGGCGCAATCAGCGCTTCGCGCCCCGTCGCACGGGTGAGCGCCGCAGCGCGCTGGCGCGCTGCGGCGAGTTCGGCTGCCTGGGCTTCGATCTCTTTCTGCGGCACCGTGCCGGCAAGTTCGCGCAGCCGGTTCAGCTGCGTCTCGGCCAGTCGGGCCTTGACCTTCAAGTCGCTCAGTTCGGCTTGCTGATTGGCGCGCTCGACGCTGCTCACTGCAGGCACCAGATAGGCCAGCAACTGGCCCTTGGTCACTTTCATGCCGGCCACCGGCAACCCCTTCGGACCGGGTTCGATGCGACCGGGCTGGATCGCCTGTACGCGCCCGCCGGCGTTCGGGTCCATTACGACGTGGCCGTTGAGTTCTACCGTTTGCGCAACGGTTTTTTCTGCACCGACTACGGTACGAATGGCCAGGCGCCGTTGCACGTCTTTGGGCACGAAAACGCTGCCGTCCGGCAAGCGTTGCGGTTTATCGGAGGCGATGATGGGCGACGCTTTGGCTGCGCCGCCGCTGTGATCTTCATCCCCGTGTGCGCTGGCCTGGCTAATCGAGAGTGCCAGCAGGCAGGCCAGTAGTTTGTGCATTTTGATTTTCATATTCTGTTTCCTTGCTGCGGCGTTCAGGCGGATCGGCCCGGCCGGCGACGTTTGCGTAATAGCGCGAGGGTAACCAGCGCGGCCACGGCGGCCAGAGCGCCGCCAACCGACCACCACATCGATCCCGAACCTTGGGTGGGTACCCCCGCTTCGGACTTGGCTGCCTCAGCCACGACCAGCGTGGTCTCGATCAGGTCGGCATCCGCGCCGGCCTCTACGGTAAACAGCAGCGGGTAACTGCCCGGCTTGGCAAACTGTGGCGCGTTCACGCGGTAGCTGCCGTTGTCAAACGCTGATGCGACGGCTTTCCAGTTGCCGCTTTCGACCTCTACTTTCGCACCGGCCACCGGCGCATTGCTGGCGAAGCGATCGATAAAGACGGTGAGCTGGCCGTTGCCAGCTGTGGCTACCAGTTCAAATAACTCGGTCTGCGCCTCGGCCCGCGGCGCAGCGTTGGCCACGACGGCCGGCTTGGGGCCGTCGCCGTGGTCTTCATCACCGTGAGCGAGAACAAGGGCAGGTTTGAACAGTGTAAAAAGCAACAGCGTGAAAAGCAGGGGTTGGCGAGTCATGGCAGGATTCCCACAGTCTGGTTGTATCGGGAGACGGCACGGGCCGCCTCGGTGCGGGCACGAGCGGCTTGAAGACGGGCATCGGCGAGTTCGGTTTCGGCACGAATCAGCGTGGCCAGGTTGAGCTGACCGGCCTGAAATGATTTCTCCACCCAGGCGAAGCTTTGCTCGGCCAGTTGCAGGCGCTCTTGCTGCAGCGTTGCGGCTTCCCTGCTCTGATCGAGACCGGCCCGACTCGCCGCAACATCGGCGGCAAGCCGGCGCTGCGCGCTGTCGAGCGCGATCTGCGCGTCGGTCAGTTCGGTGCTGGCGGCGGTGATGCGCGGCTGATTGCGCGCCGATGAACCGAATGGAATCTTGATCGCAATCTTGGCCAGGTTCTGGTAAGACTCGCCGAAGCTGCCGCGCTCGCGGCTCAGCGTCAGCGCCAGTTCCGGATTGTTGCGAGTGTCGCCGCTGACCTGACCGAGCCGTGCCTGAGCGGCCGAGGCCTTGGCAACCAGACTCATCAATTGCGGGTGCTGCCCTGGCGCCATCTCGGTGGCTGGCAGCTCGTCCTGATCTGGCAAGGGTGCGCCGCGCGATAGCGCCTGAAATTGTCCTTGGGCACGGGCCAGCGCCGCCTGCGCACGCAAACGATCGCTCTTGGCCTGGCCAACGGCGCCGCGCGCCAGATTCAGGTCGAGTGGAGCCAAATCGCCCGCCTTGAGCCGGCGCGCGACGTCGGACTCAAGCCGGCTGGTTTCCTTGAGTTTGAGATCGGCTGCGTCTAGCTCGGACTGGGCCAGACGAGCGTCCCACCACGCTTCGCGCAGTTCGCCGGCGAGTTGCCAGCGCTCCTGCACCAGACCTTGCATACCGGCCTTGCGCTCGCCTTGCGCAACGGCGTTGGCGCGATCGCGCTGGCCCCACAGCCACAACGGCACGCCGACTTCGGCTTCCCACTCGCGCAAACCGTTGTTGCGGTCGATCTGGTCGTTGCGGCCGGACAGCGTCAGCGTCGGCGGTTCAGGCAGCCAGGCACGGGCGGCCATTTCTTGCGCGTCGAATTGCGCGGTGCGGGCAGACTGGGCTGGCAGATGTGCGGCCCAGGCTTGGTCGAGGGTTTCCTTGAACGTGGCGGCCGACAGCGGGCCGGATAAACCCAGCCAGAGTGCAGCGATAGCCAAAGGTCCCCGGTAGAACGGATAGGAGTAAGGCATGATGACCTCGACAAGGTGACAATGGCGCTGCGTCACAACGACGCAGCGCAGTAAATTCATATGGGAATAACACGGCCCTGCTGCAAAATGCAGAGCGGTCACAGAAGGTGCTAACTAGAGGGTGAATGTGGTGGGAAACAGTCGACAGCTTAATTACATAATTGGCGGTTTAACGAAACTGACAAAAATGTAATCTGAATGTAATTCTGTTGTGCGTGAAATCCGGCATCCGGCAAGCCGGCTCCACGCCCGCCATCACAACATGATGGGGTCAGTTCTAGTTGGTAAATGGGGGTTCTGACGCGCTAAACGGCTTGATCGGCCCGAACTCGACGGGCGTCTTCTTTAAACGAAACAGGATGCGCAAATGGAATTACATACTCAAAACGTGCCCGGATAAGCGCCGCCGTCCAGCAGGATATTTTGTCCGGTCAGATAACCGGCCTGCGCGCTGCAGATGAACGCGCAGAAGGCGCCGAATTCGGCCGGGGTGCCGAAACGGCGCGCCGGATTGCTTGCCATGCGCGCGGCGCGCACCGCAGCCAGACTGGTTGCGCCGGCCGTGGCGGCGGCGGTCATGGTCGATGCCAGCCGGTCGGTATCGAACGGCCCCGGCAACAGGTTATTGATGGTCACGTTCCGCGCCACAGTGGTACGCGCCAGGCCGGCGACGAAACCGGTCAGGCCGGAGCGTGCGCCATTCGACAAGCCGAGGATATCAATCGGCGCTTTTACCGCGCTGGAAGTAATGTTGACGATGCGGCCAAAACCGCGCGTCATCATGCCATCCACGGTGGCCTTGATCAGTTCGATCGGGGTCAGCATATTGGCGTCCAGCGCGGCGATCCAGTCATCCCGGCCCCAGTCGCGAAAATTGCCCATCGGCGGCCCGCCAGCATTGGTCACCAGAATATCCGGTGTCGGGCAAGCGGCCAGCGCCAAGGCGCGCCCGGTGGCAGTGGTGATGTCGCACGCCACCGTCTGCACCGTGACATCGGCGTTGGCTTGGCGGATCGCTTGCGCGGTGGCTTCCAGCACCTCCGCATGACGCGCAACGATGGTCACATGCACGCCTTCGGCCGCCAATGCTGCTGCGCAGCCGCGCCCCAGGCCCTTGCTGGCGCCGCATACCAACGCTTGCTTACCGCGAATGCCGAAATCCATTTTTCACCTCAGGTTTTTTTCATCGATAACACATACATGCCGCACAACACCAGCGCGGTGCCGGTCAGTTGAATCCCGGTCACCGGCTCGTCCAAAATAATTGCAGCCAGAAACAGCGTCGATACCGGCCCCACCATGCCGGCCAGCGACGTGGTTCCGGCACCGATGCGCGCCACCGCAATCATGGTCATGAATACCGGCAGCACGGTGCAAAACAGCGCATTCACAAGGGATAACGCATACACCGGCAGCGGTTGCAGCAGCATCGAGACCGGCCGCAACAGGAAGAATTGCCCGATACAGGCCACGCTGGAGACGCACATCGCATACGCCACCAGGCGCAATGTGCCAACGCGCTGCAGCAACTCGCCGCAAAAAATCAGGTACAGCGCATACGACACCGCGCTGCCGAGCACAAACGCGCCGCCCAACCAGACATTGTTGCCGCCAGTGCTGACGTCATGCATGAACACGAATACGGTCCCGGTGTATGACACCGCCAGCGCGCCCCACTCGAAGCGGGAAATACGCTTCTTGAAGATGAATACCGACAATAACAATACAAAACTTGGGGTTAAAAACAGAATCAGGCGTTCCAGACCGGCGCTGATGTGTTGCAAGCCGAGAAAATCGAGAAAGCTGGCCAGGTAGTAGCCGAGCGAACCCAGCACCACGATACGAACGCGATCGGCGTTCGACAAAGGTGCCGCCGACCAGCCCTGCCAGATGGCAACGCCAGCGAAAATCGGCACCGAAAACAACATCCGAAACGCCAGCAGGGTCATCGCATCGACCGGGTAGCGATAGATCAGCTTGGCGACGATCGCCTTGCCGGAAAAAAGAACCGCACCGGTAACCGCAATCGACAGGCCGATCAGGAATTCCTTGCGCGCAGTGTGTTGCAAAGAGAGAGAAGTCATGTTCGGATTGTTTTCAGAGTGCCACCGCGCCAACGTGGGAGCGCTGCCGCTGTGGGTTTAATTAAATACAACTTGCTCTCATTATGAATGTCCAGAATCAGCAGGTTGGATTAGCGATAGCGCAATCCGACATTTCCAGCCACAAATATCGGGTTACGCGATGAAACCACACACCCGGCCTATTTTGCTGCCTGGCTATTGTAAATTTAATTAAATACAGGGGGTATATTGAAAATAAATGGTATTCCCGCAATATTTTAGTGCGGCTTTAAAAATACATGCGACAGTATAAATATATTTCCGGGGCGCTGCTGGCCTAGCGCTTGAACAGGGAACCGAGAACGCCGCGGATGATTTGACGCCCAACCTGCGAGCCGATGCTGCGCGCAGCGGACTTCACCAAGGCTTCGACTGGCGATTCGCGGCGATTGGCGCTGCCGCCACCACCGTTGCCGAGCAAGCCGCCCAGTAAACCGCCGATGCCGCCAGTCGAGGTGTCCGGCGCAGCATCATTCGGCGCGTCGCGTCGCGGCGCTTCCGCAGCAATGACGCGTCCTTTGATGCTTTCATAAGCCGATGCGCGGTCGAGCGTTTTTTCATACACTCCGGCCACCACTGACGCCGCCATTGCAGCCTGGCGCTCGACGGCGCTGATCGGGCCGATTTGCGACGCTGGCGGCAGGATGAATGCGCGTTCGACCATGTTCGGCCGGCCCTTTTCGTCCAGAAACGATACCAGCGCTTCGCCCACGCCTAGCTCAGAAATGATTTGCGCGGTATCGAGCGCCGGATTCGGGCGGAAGGTATCGGCCGCCGCCTTCACCGCTTTCTGGTCGCGCGGGGTGTAAGCGCGCAGCGCATGTTGGACCCGGTTGCCGAGCTGGCCGAGCACGGTGTCGGGAATGTCGAGCGGGTTTTGCGTGACAAAAAATACGCCGACGCCTTTGGAACGAATCAGGCGCACCACTTGCTCGATTTTTTGCAGCAGCGGTTTGGGCGCTTCGTCGAACAGCAAATGCGCTTCGTCGAAGAAAAACACCAGCTTCGGCTTTTCCAGATCGCCGACTTCCGGCAGATTTTCAAACAGCTCCGACAACAGCCAGAGCAGGAAAATCGCATACAAACGCGGCGCATGCATCAATTTATCGGCGGCGAGAATATTCACGATGCCGCGGCCGTTGGCATCGGTTTGCAGCAAGTCGTCAATGTTCAGCATCGGTTCGCCGAAGAAGCGATCACCGCCCTGCTCTTCGATGGCAACCAAGCCGCGCTGGATGGCGCCGATGCTGGCCGCCGAAATATTGCCGTATTCAGTCTTGAAGCTGGCCGCTTTGTCGCCCACATCCTGCAGCATCGCCCGCAAATCCTTGGCGTCGAGCAGCAGCATGCCGTTATCGTCGGCGATCTTGAATACCAGTTGCAGCACGCCTTCCTGCGTTTCGTTCAGATTCAGCATGCGCGCCAGCAACAGCGGGCCGAGGTCGGAAATGGTGGCGCGCAGCGGATGGCCGGATGCGCCGAACAGGTCCCAGAACGTCACCGGACAGGCGGCCCAGGCAGGCTCTTCGATGCCGAGCATCTGCAGCCGTTGCTGCATCTTGTCGGAGTTGGCGCCGGCTTTTGCCAGACCGGACAAATCGCCCTTGACGTCCGCCATGAAGACCGGCACGCCGATGTCCGACAAGCCTTGCGCGATCACTTGCAAGGTCACCGTTTTGCCGGTGCCGGTAGCGCCGGTAATGCAGCCGTGCCGATTCACCAGGTTCGGCAGCAGGCCGATATCAAAAGCAGGTTTGCAATAAGTGTCTTTGGCAATCAGGAGTGGATTTGGCATGGTTTTTCACTCTTTTGAGAGGTGTTACACGGAATTTTTGAAGAAATCGATATGATAAAATGTGCGATTCATTATAGCGAACTCGCTTTAGAAAGATACGCCATGTCCGGACATAGTAAATGGGCCAATATCAAACACAAAAAGGCGGCCACTGACGCTAAACGCGGCAAGGTCTGGACCCGTCTGATCAAGGAAATCACGGTTGCTGCGCGCATGGGCGGCGGCGATATCGCCGCCAATCCGCGCCTGCGATTGGCGGTGGACAAAGCGGCCGACGCCAACATGCCGAAAGAAACCGTGGTGCGCGCAACGCAGCGCGGCGCCGGCAATCTGGAAGGCGCCAACTACGAAGAAATCCGCTACGAAGGCTACGGCATCAACGGCGCGGCCATCATCGTCGAATGCATGACCGACAACCGGGTGCGGACCGTGGCCGAAGTGCGCCATGCGTTTTTGAAATTCGGCGGCAATATGGGCGCCGAAGGTTCGGTTGCGTTCCTGTTCAAGCACTGCGGCCAGTTCCTGTTCGCGCCCGGCACCAATGAAGATGCGCTGATGGAAGCGGCGCTCGAAGCCGGTGCCGAAGACGTTATTACCGATGACGTGGGCGGCATTGACGTATTGTGCCCACCGTTCGATTTTTTGAGCGTCAAGGATGCACTGGAGAAAGCTGGCTTCAAGGCCGAAGTGGCTGAAATCGTCATGAAGCCCGCGACCGAAATCGAATTTACCGGTGAAGATGCGCTCAAGATGCAAAAATTGCTCGACGCGCTGGAAAACCTGGACGACGTGCAAGAGGTGTATACCAACGCGGTAATGGAAAACGAAGAATAGGCGACTACGCTGCATTTAATGCCCTCTCCCCCGGCCCCTCTCCCGCAGGCGGGAGAGGGGAGCGAAATGAGTCGCTACGCGACTTTCACGTTAACAATTTTTGGCGATTATTTATGAAAATCCTGGTAGTCGGCTCCGGTGGCCGCGAACATGCGTTGGCATGGAAACTGGCGCAATCCGAACGTGTGCAAGTGGTGTATGTTGCGCCCGGTAACGGCGGCACCGCGCTCGATGCACGGTTGCAGAACATTGCCCTGACCGACCCGCTGGCGTTGGCGGAATTCGTGCAAAAAGAACAAATCGAACTGACCGTGGTCGGCCCGGAAACCCCGCTGGCTGGCGGCATCGTGAATATTTTTCGCGACCTCGGGCTGAAAATCTTCGGCCCCACCAAGGAAGCCGCGCAACTCGAAAGCTCCAAGGATTTCGCCAAGGCATTCATGCAGCGCCACGCGATTCCGACCGCCGAATATCAAACCTTCACCGATGCCGATTCTGCGCACGATTATGTGGACCGCAAAGGTGCGCCGATCGTCGTCAAGGCCGATGGACTAGCCGCCGGCAAAGGCGTGGTAGTCGCCATGACCGCGCAAGAAGCGCACGCCGCCATCGACCTGATGCTGGCTGACAATGCCTTCGGTGCAGCCGGTGCGCGGGTCGTGATCGAGGAATTCCTGGTTGGCGAAGAAGCCAGTTTCATCGTCATGGTCGACGGCAAGGATATCTTGCCGCTGGCCAGCAGCCAGGATCACAAGCGCCTGAAAGAACACGATGAAGGTCCGAACACAGGCGGCATGGGCGCTTATTCGCCGGCACCGATCGTCACGCCCGCACTGCACGCGCGCGTGATGCGCGAAATCATCGATCCAACCGTACAAGGCATGGCCAGGGACGGTATCCCGTTTTCCGGCTTCCTGTATGCCGGTCTGATGATCGACGCGCAGGGCAATCCGAAAACACTGGAATTCAACTGCCGCATGGGCGATCCGGAAACCCAGCCGATTATGGCGCGCCTGAAAAGCGACCTGGCCGCGGTGATGGAACATGCCACCAACGGCACCCTCGGCACCGTGGAGCTGGTGTGGGATCGCCGCACTGCCCTGGGCGTGGTGCTGGCCGCTGCCAACTATCCTGACGCGCCGCGCGCAGGCGATGTAATCAGCGGCATCCCGGCTGAAACCGCCGAATGCGTCACCTTTCACGCCGGCACCGTGCAGCGGGATGGCAAGCTCGTTACCTCGGGCGGGCGCGTGCTGTGCGTGGTGGGTTTGGGCGATAGCGTCAAAATGGCGCAAAAACAAGCGTACGACGCAATCGGCAAAATCCATTTCGACGGTGCGCAATACCGCAACGACATCGGCTGGCGTGCCGTGCGTCACCCTGGCTGATTGCATATCAGGCGGCGCGGCGCGGCCCGATCCGGGCCGCGCTGTTTTGTATTCGTGCTATTTAACATTCCAATAAAGACACGGCAAGGTACAATCTGCCGATCTTTTTCTTTAGTCTCTGCCGATGTCAGTCCCCACCGCATCATCACGCGTCAAAACCTATTTGCTCGACCTGCAGTGCCGCATCGTCACGGCACTCGAAGCACTCGACGGCAAACCTTTTTTCACCGACGCGTGGCAACGCCCGGAAGGCGGTGGCGGCATCGCGCGCGTGCTTGAGGAAGGCTTGGTATTCGAACGCGGCGGCGTCAATTTCTCCCACGTAACCGGCAAAAATCTGCCGCCATCGGCCGCAGCATCGCGCCCGGAACTGGCCGGTCGCGACTGGGAGGCGATGGGAGTGTCGCTGGTATTGCATCCGCGCAACCCGTACGCGCCAACCGCGCACATGAACGTGCGCTTCTTTATTGCGACAGAAGCGGGCAAGGAAGACGTCTGGTGGTTCGGCGGCGGCATGGATCTGACGCCATATTACGGTTTTGAGGAAGACGCAATCCACTTTCACCAGACGTGCAAACAATCGCTGGCCGGCTATGGTGACAGCTTGCATGCAGAATTCAAAAAATGGTGCGACGATTATTTTTACCTGAAACATCGCCAGGAAGCGCGCGGCGTCGGCGGCATCTTTTTCGATGATTTCAACCGGCTCGACTTCGAGCAAAGCTTTGCCATGACGCAAAGTGTGGGGAACCATTTCATCGACGCCTACCTGCCGCTGGTGGCAAGGCGCAAGGATATGCAGTATGGCGAAACCGAACGCGACTTCCAGGCGTACCGGCGTGGCCGTTACGTCGAATTCAATCTGGTCTTCGACCGTGGTACCCTGTTCGGCCTGCAATCGGGCGGGCGCACTGAATCGATCCTGATGTCGCTGCCGCCGGTAGTCAAATGGCGCTACGACTGGAAGCCGCAAGCCGGCAGCGCCGAGGCCAGGCTGTATACCGATTTCCTGATCGCGCGAGAGTGGGTGTAATGCGGCCCCAGGCGGCGCGGCGCTGCGTTGTTGTCTTGGGCGGAAGTTTTGACCCTGTTCATCAAGGCCACATCGCACTGGCGGCGTGTTTTTCGCGCTTGCTGGCGCCGGAAGAGTTGCGTATCCTGCCAGCCGGCAATCCATGGCAAAAAACCCAGGGTTTAAAAGCCTCGGCGCAGGATCGGGTCGAAATGGCGAGACTCGCTTTTGCGGCAGCAGAGATGCCGGTCGTTATCGATGAACAGGAAATTCTTCGCACCAGTTCCAGCGGCGAATCCAGCTACACCCTCGATACACTGCGTTTGCTGCGTGCAGAACTGGGACCGGATACCTCGATTGCATTCCTGATGGGAGCTGATCAATTGCTAGGGCTACATACCTGGCGCGACTGGCAAAAACTGTTTGACTATGCCCATGTTTGCGTCGCATCCAGGCCGGGGTTTACGCTGAACATGGCAGATTTACCACCAGCGGTTACCACGGAATTTGGCAAACGTATCGGTACTCCGGAGCAAATTCGCAATACGGCGCATGGCTTGACCTGCCTGGCATCCGGCTTGGCAGTCGATATCTCCGCCAGCGAAATTCGACATGCGCTACAACACGGGAGCCAGCCCAGCGCGCTGATTCCCGCTGTAGTGCTAGACTATATTCAACAACATCATCTATATAAGAATTAAATGGAACTCAAAAAACTGCAAACTCTCGTCATTGACGCTCTGGAAGACGTTAAGGCACATGACATCAATGTCTTCGATACCGTACATTTAACCAGCCTGTTCGACCGCATCGTGATCGCCTCCGGCACCTCGAATCGCCAGACCAAGGCACTCGCCGCATCTGTGCGCGATAAAGTCAAGGCAGCCGGCGGCCAAGTCCTGAGCATGGAAGGGGAAGATACCGGCGAATGGGTGCTGGTCGACCTGGGCGATATCATCGTTCACATCATGCAGCCGACAATCCGCGCCTACTATCGACTAGAAGAAATCTGGGGCGACAAGGAAGTCAAATTCGGCGCCGCCAAACGCACTGCCAAGAAGGATGACGGCGCAGCAGAAGCGCCCAAGCGTGTCGTTTCCCGCCATCTGGCGGCATCGCAAACCACCGTTGAGGAAGTAGTAGCGCCCAAGAAACCCTCAAGCCGCAAGCCGTCCGTAAAAACCGGCGCAGAAAAAGCGCCGGCAAAAAAACGTGCCACCAAGCCGCCAGTCGGCAAAACGATCAAGGTTGCTGCCACAAAAAGCGCCACCAGCGCCAAGAAAGCACCTGCCAAACGCGCTTCCAGGGCCAAGGTAGCCAGCTAGCAACCGCCGGCCGCCGGTTACCCCCATGCAACTCATCATCGCGGCCGTCGGTCACAAGATGCCTGCGTGGATCGAAGCCGGTTTCAATGAATACAGCAAGCGCATGCCGCCGGAAATACGCATCCACCTGAAAGAAATCAAGCCGGTGGAGCGTTCCGGCAGCAAGACTGCCGAAACCGCGATGGCGCTGGAGCGCGGCAGGATCGAAGCGGCGCTTCCGAAAGGAGCGCGCATCATTGCACTCGACGAGCACGGCCGCGATCTGACTTCAGTACAACTATCGCAGCATTTGACGCAATGGCAACAGGATGGCCGTGATGTCGCTTTCGTCATCGGCGGCGCCGACGGCCTCGATGCGCAGTTCAAGGCGGGGGCCGAGATGCGGATTCGCATCTCCAGCCTGACCCTGCCGCACGGCATGGTGCGTGTGATACTGGCCGAACAACTGTACCGGGCATGGTCGATCACACAAAACCATCCCTACCATCGGGTCTGAACGCTCCATGAAACAGCCCGAACGGAAAATTTACCTGGCATCGAAAAGCCCCCGCAGGCGCGAGTTGCTGCGCCAGATCGGCATCGAATTTGAAATATTACAGTTGCGCGATCTCACCACACGCGGCCCGGAGGACGTAAGCGAAGCAGTCCACCCGGATGAATTACCGCAAGATTACGTGGCTAGGGTATGCAACGAAAAGGCATCGTTCGCCTGGCAAATGATGCGAAAGCGCCGGCTTCCCCCACGCCCGGTGCTGGCGGCCGACACCACGGTCGTGATCGATGGAAAAATTCTGGGCAAACCTGTCGGCACCGCCGAAGCGGTAGAAATGATGCGGCAGCTATCCGGACGTACGCATCAAGTGATGACCAGTATTGCGCTATACCACAATGAACAATCATGGCAGTTGACCCAGATATCCGAAGTGACGTTCGATGACTTGACCGAGCCAACGATTGCCCGCTACTGCGCCACCCATGAACCGTATGACAAGGCGGGAGGCTATGGAATCCAGGGCCTGGCCGCAGTGTTCATTCGCCATATCGCCGGCAGTTATTCCGGCATCATGGGACTGCCGCTTTTCGAAATTACACAACTATTACAAGAAGCCGGTATTCGGCCACTATGAGCCTCTATGAGCGAAAACATCCTCATCAACATCACGCCGCAGGAAACCCGGGTCGCCCTGATCCTGCAGGGCGCGGTCCAGGAACTGCATATCGAACGCACGCTGTCGCGCGGCCGGGTCGGCAATGTCTATTCGGGAAAAGTGGTGCGCGTACTGCCGGGCATGCAGTCGGCATTCATCGATATCGGCCTGGAGCGTGCAGCCTTCCTGCATGTTGCCGATATCTGGGAAGCGCGTCCGCACGACGGCGCTAACACCGCGCCGACCGCAATCGAAAAAATTCTGCATGATGGCCAAGCCTTGACGGTACAAGTCATCAAGGACCCGATCGGCACCAAGGGCGCCCGGCTGTCGACCCAGATTTCGATTGCAGGCCGCATGCTGGTATATCTGCCGCAAGATCCGCATATCGGCATCTCGCAGCGGATTGAAAACGAGGTGGAACGCGAGTTGTTGCGCAACCGGGTCCAGGGCTTGCTGCCGCCGGAAGAAAAAGGCGGCTGCATCGTGCGCACCATGGCCGAAGATGCGCCGGATGAAGATTTGCAGGCAGACATCGAATATCTGCGCAAAACGTGGAGCGCGATCACCGCTGTGTCGCGCACCAGGGCAGCCCCGCAATTGTTGTATCAAGACCTGAGTCTGGCGCAGCGCGTACTGCGCGACTTTGTGAATGACGAGACCGCCAACATCCAGATCGACTCGCGCGAGAACTTCACCCGGCTGCACGAGTTCGCCACCACCTATACGCCCAGCGTATTGGGCCGCATACAGCACTACACCGGGGAGCGCCCGCTGTTCGACCTGTATGGCGTCGAAGAAGAAATCGAACGGGCGCTGGGACGCCGTGTCAATCTGAAATCCGGCGGCTACCTGATCGTCGACCAGACCGAAGCGATGACCACGATAGACGTCAATACCGGCGGCTATGTCGGTGGACGCAACTTTGACGACACCATTTTCAAGACCAATCTGGAAGCGGCGCATGCGATCGCGCGCCAGTTGCGTTTGCGCAACCTGGGCGGCATCATCGTCCTCGACTTCATCGACATGGAAAACCTGGAGCATCGCAATTCCGTGATGGCAGAACTCAAGAAAACCCTGTCGCGCGACCGCACCAAGGTGTCGGTCAGCAGCTTTTCCGCCCTGGGCCTGGTGGAAATGACGCGCAAACGCACCCGCGAATCGCTGGCGCATATTCTGTGCGAATCCTGTCCAGCCTGCGGCGGCAAGGGTGAAGTCAAAACCGCACGCACCATTTGCTACGAAATACTGCGTGAATTATTGCGCGAAGCGAAACAATTCAACCCGCGCGAATTCCGCGTTCTGGCAGCGCAAATCGTGATCGACATGTTTCTGGAAGAGGAATCCCAGCACCTGGCGATGCTGGGCGATTTCATCGGCAAGCCGATTTCACTGCAGGTCGAAACCATCTATCAACAAGAGCAATACGACATTATCCTGATGTAACGGTCGCCGCACCGTGACAGCAATCGACGACAGTTGTAAAGAAATCCTTTGCTACTGACACCCGCAATCCGTTCTACCCTGCATTGCACAGATGCAGGCCCTTTGGGAAAGCGCCCGCGAATCCCGCCGTCAGAGTCCGCAGGCTCGTTTTGACTGGACCATCCAGCAATCTCTAGCAGTGCAGTTACAAGGCATTACAAATACCGAATTGACGCAACATCCTGGTCCAAGATACTGTGACGGATTGCGGCATATCGGGGAGAAATATGCGATGAAAACGTCGGCCAGGAGAGCAAGTTTGTTCGCAGGGTTTTACCTGGCAACAGCCGGGATTTATAGCGATGCGCAAGAAACGCAGACGGAAGCAACAGCGAGCAATAAACAACCGCACTATCGATGGAACGATCCGGTGTCGTCAACCCATCGGTACGTTGCTGAACTTAATAAAAATCTTGATCTGAAACCGGCGCAGCAAGGCGCATGGGAAACGTTTTTCGCTGCATTGATAATGCTAAAAAAAGAGGAAGCCCAGCTTGGAGAAAAAGCCCGGGCAGCAACACCAGCGGATTTTGAAAACATTACGACGCCAGAAAAAATAGCAAAAATGTCGGCCGTAATGCGCCTGAGTGCGGAGAGCCTGCGCAGGACGTCCCATATCGTCAAAGATTTTTATAATGTGCTCAGCGTAGAACAAAAGTCGATCTTTGACCTGTCATCGATTAAGGCCTGGAACACCTGATTGCAGTATTACCAATATTACGTATTGCAGGCAGAGGGTTTGTCCTGGGTACTTTTCCAACTAATAGCGCCGCCCTGTGGAGTTTGCGGGCAAAGCTCTGGCGCCGGAAGATTGCTGTATTGATTTAACAAATTGTTTAGAACAAGGATAGAGACAGAATGTGGAATAATTCTTTGAATCTCGCGGTGATCCATTGGCTGGGCCAGTACACATCAGTCTCAGCCCATTTCAATCAAGTGATTCAGTATATTGAAGCAGCACATTTACTTAAAGGGCTCCCGATCATGGGGTTGCTCTGGTACTTTTGGTTCAGGGATACGGATGCAAAATTAAACACCCGGCAACTTATTATTGCAACTCTCGTCGGATGCGTTGTCGCCGTATTCATCGCGCGACTAGTGAACAATATCGCGCCCTATCAGCCACGCCCCTTTGCAAACGCGGCACTGCCCTACCATGCGTACATTGGATTACCTCTGCCGGAAAGCCAATCCTTATTCGATTGGAACTCTTTCCCAAGCGATCACGCTGCC
This sequence comes from Gelidimonas diazotrophica, assembly GCF_055694025.1. NCBI lineage: Bacteria > Pseudomonadati > Pseudomonadota > Betaproteobacteria > Burkholderiales > Oxalobacteraceae > Gelidimonas > Gelidimonas diazotrophica. The sequence goes on along the minus strand of NZ_CM146349.1, from coordinate 449,858 downwards.
CTATTTTTCAGCCTCGCCTTGGGCATTTTTATGATTTCAAGAGTGGTTGGTTCCTTTGTTTTTCTCTACGTCCTGATCTTTATTGCCCTGCCAAGGGTTTATCTTGGGTTGCATTACCCTACGGATATATTCGCTGGCGCTTTTCTGGGAATGGGATGCGTATTAATCTGCACTCGAAAAAGCATAATGAATCTATATAACCAGCAGTGCATGCGGTTATTGAATAGGTATCCCGCGGCTTTTCAAACAGCCTTATTCATAATTAGCGCTGAAATAAGTATGATGTTTAATGATGTCCGACGGTTTCTCACATTAATAAAAACCTTCTTCTGACCAAGCAGAACATGCTCCAGTTTGTCAGCAAATATCTGACAAAAAACGCAGTGCTGAGCATGGTCTCGTTAAGGTGCAGTGACGCCTGAGCGCAGCATCTTTGTCAGTCACATCGCCGGCAGATCCATCGGTCGCCGCTTTAACCGCCATATTCTGATAATCCGGTGATGCGCGCCACCGATGCTATAGTTCGCCACTTGTTAATCAACATATCCTGTAGGTATAAGTCCTACGCGATAATCGCGTGCCTGCTCCCCAGACAATGAAAAAACAATACTTTGAGCAGCTGACCTGGCTGCGTGGAATCGCTGCTTTTTTTGTAATCGTTTCACACACAATGCGCAGCGCGGAAGTTGTCTATGGCCCAGGGGATGTGGGCAGCAGATTCCTGCCGATGAATCTGCTGGACCTGGGCTCCTTTGGCGTGTGCCTTTTCTTCGTGTTGAGTGGTTGTACGCTGTATCTTAGCAATGCTTCCCGCTTGAACAGCCTGGGCGACGTAGGACGCTTTTATGTAAAGCGAATCCTGCGAATTTGGCCTGCTTTCGCAGTGTCGTTGCTTGTGTACATTGTTTTCATCGAGGTATTTGCCGCTTTTTATACGGGAAATAAAGAGTACTGGATTGCGCATTTTCTAACGCCATACACAACAGCTGACGTGCTTCGATACCTGCTGCTGGCGTCTGACTATACCGGGCCAAAAAACATTTTCAATGCAGCCTATTGGTCGCTGCCGATAGAGTTCAGATACTACCTGTTGTTGCCAATTGTATTGATACTGATGCGGCGCAAGGTGGTTGGCATTGGCGCATCTTTATTCATCATCGGGCTGCTGTATTTCGTGCTGCATCATCCGGGGTTGATCGCGATGGATCGCTACGAGTTTTTTCAACTCGGATTCACGTTTTTTGGTGGCGTCATCATTGCCGCGCTATTTGACGAGGTGCGCTGGAGAATGCGATTCTCCCTGGGTTTTGTTTTGTTTCTAGGGTGTGTTGCGCTGGCTGCCGCTATCCGGCTTGACTATATTGCCTTGCCTCAAGAAATGTTCTTTTTTAGCGACAAGACAAACTGCTATGGTCTTATCGCTATAGTGGCCACGGCACTGGCGCTGTACGTTAAACCCATCGCAATCAAGTCGTGGATGACGGACCACCTTTATAAGTATGGCGTTATTTCATACAGCATCTATCTGTACCATTTGCTGTTTGCCGGCATTGCCGTTCTGCTGGTCATGCGCTTCCAAATCTATGGAAACTATCCCAAACTGTTATTTATATTTGCACTGATTTTTGTCGGAAGCTACTTCGCGGCGGTTATTTCGTATCGTTTTTTCGAGGCTCCATTCATTGCCTTGGGACGAAAATATGCCTATTCACGTCGAAAGGTATGCGCGTCCACCGAAACAAATGTGAGATCACTTTCTTAGCATTGATCAACGCACACCCCTGTTTATTGACCGCCTTCGGGCGGTTTTCCGGCGCGACAATTCGGCGGCATGATCCACGCAAGGCACGAAGAGGCTCTCCATCCGAATGAATTCGTAAAAAATAGGGAGTATTGCAATTTTCATGGCATTACCCGCAAACGTCTATTGGCGACATGAAATATACCCAAGCCTGTATTAAATATGCGTAGATGCCGCATTTCGCGTCGATAAAGGCTGCTGCGCGACATCAGCGGTAGGATGGGTGCAACCCATCGCATTAAGCGGTTGATCATGATGGGTTACACCCTACGCAGTGATAACAAAGCGGTTGATAATTAGCTGCGATATTCCACCTTCGGCAATACACACAGCATCTCGAACAGTAAATTGGCGCCGACCAGCGCGGTATTGCCGGACAGATCATAAGGCGGCGAAATTTCCACCAGATCGCCGCCAACGATATTCAGACCGCGACAGCCGCGGATGATTTCCAGTGCTTGCCAGATCGTCAGACCACCGATCTCCGGGGTCCCGGTGCCGGGCGCGAACGAAGGATCGAGGCCGTCGATATCGATGCTCAGATAGACCGGACCGGCACCCAGTTGCTGGCGGATTTCCGCCATCAGCGGCGCCAGCGATTTATACCAGCACTCCTCTGCCTGCACCACGCGGAAACCCTGGCTGCGCGGCCAGTCGAAATCTTCCGCGGTATAGCCGGTGCCGCGCAGGCCGATCTGCGCCACCCGCTTGCCATCGAGCAAGCCCTCTTCCACCGCACGCCGGAATGGCGTGCCATGCGCAATTTTTTCGCCGAACATATCGTCATTGATATCGGCATGCGCATCGATATGCACCATGCCGACCGGGCCGTATTTCTTGTGTATCGCGCGCAGGATCGGCAATGCAATGGTGTGATCGCCGCCCAGCGTCAGCGGCGTGCAGTCATGCCGCAAGATTTCGTCGTAGGCGTCGGTGATGATGTCGATGCTCTTTTGCGCATTGAAGGTATTGATCGCGACATCGCCGATATCGGCAATCTGCATCGAGTCGAACGGCGCGGCGCGGGTCGCCATGTTATACGGACGCAGCAAGCACGACTCGGCGCGAATCGCGCGCGGGCCGAAACGCGCACCGGCCCGGTTCGAGGTGCCGATATCGAACGGCACACCGACAAAACAGGCGTCCAGACCCTGCGCGGAAGCGGCGCTGGGCAGACGCATCATGGTTGCTGGTCCGGCAAAACGCGGCATTTGATTGCCACCGAGCGGTTGATTGAGAATGCGTTCCGACATGGTTGTTCTCCTGATGATTTGTGTAAGTAACAGGCAAGGCGAAAATGCCACGCCAACGAATGAAAGCGCCGTGACCGCCCTCTCCCCCAACCCCTCTCCCGCTTGCGGGAGAGGGGAGCAGAGTGAGTCGCTACGCGACTTTCACCTTAAATAAGCGCTGTAACAACGTGTTTGATTTCCTGAAATGCTGCCATGCCCCACGGTCCCAGTTCGCGCCCGATGCTGCTTTTTTTCATGCCGCCCCAGGAGGTTTGCGGGAAAATCACTTGCGGCGCATTGACCCACACCACGCCAGCCTCCAGCGCAGCCGAGACGCGGGCTGCACGCTCGGTGCTGGCGGTCACGACAGTCGCCACCAGTCCAAATTCGCTGTCATTGGCCAGCGCGACGGCTTCCTGTTCGCTGGAAAAACTGCGCACGCATAACACCGGGCCGAAAATTTCCTCGCGCCAGATCGCACTGTCCAGTGGCGCCTGATTGAAAATCGTCGGCGCCACGAAGAAGCCGCGCTGGCATCCTTCTGCACGGCCGCCGCCGGTGAGCAATTGCGCGCCATCGGCAATACCGCGCTCGATGTAAGACAACACCCGCTGATACTGCGCCCGATTGACCAGCGGCCCCATCTGGGTGCCTGCGGCGAACGGGTCACCCACCACCAGTTCCTCGCAGGCCTGTTTCAGGCGTGCCAGCAGTTCAGCGGCCAGCGATTGCGCCACCAGCAGGCGCGATGTTGCCGAACACATCTGGCCGGCATTGAAAAAGATGCCGCCCATCACCAGCGACAGCGCCAACTCCAAATCGGCATCGTCAAATACCAGGATCGCCGACTTGCCGCCGAGCTCCAGGCTGACGCCTTTGATATCTGCGGCCGCCATCTTCATCACCATGCTGCCGACCGCATTGCTGCCGGTAAACGATATTTTCGACAGCAACGGATGCGCCACCAGCGGCGCGCCCACCGCCTGGCCGGTGCCGGTTATCACATTCAGCACTCCGGCCGGCAGGCCGGTGGCGGCGATGATGGCGGCCAGCGCCAATTCCGGCAAAGGCGTGACTTCGGACGGTTTCAAGACCACCGTGCAGCCGGCTGCCAGCGCCGGCGCCAGCTTCCAGGCGGTGGTCACCATCGGAAAATTCCATGGCACGATCAAGCCAACCACACCGCAGGGTTCGCGCCGCAGGCTGGCGCTAAAATCGGCGCTGGGGATTGCCACCGGCGCATTCTGCTGCGCATCCAGTTGCTCGGCCAATTGCGCATAGTAGGCAAAGGTGGCGACCACATCGCCGACGTCGATGTGCGACTCGGTCAGCGGCTTGCCATTGTTTTGCGACTGCAGGCGTGCCAGAAAGTCTTTTTGCTGCTCGACTCCGTGCGCAATCGCGCGCAGATAAACGGCGCGTTGACTGCCGCTGGTATGCCGCCAGGTTTTGAAGGCGCGGGCCGCAGCGCGTACCGCCAGATCGACATCAGCAGCGCCGGCAGCCGCGACTTGCGCCAGCTGTTCTTCGGTGCATGGATTAATCACCGGCAGCATCTGACCCGAAGCCGCATCCTGCCAGCAACCATCGATATACAGCTGGCTGGGTACAGCTTTCATAACCCACCCTCCTCTGCGATCCAGCTCTGTTCGTCAATTTCGAGCACGGTGGGTACGCTGCGGCGGGCTGCGCGCGGCAATTCTTCCAGCAACGCATTCACGCTGCGAATCCGCTCGCCGATGCAGCCGAAACCGCGCGCCAGGGTCATGAAGTCAGGCGTATAAATATCGACCCCGACCGGCGTGATATCGCGCTCAGTCATGTAGCGTTTGATCTCGCCGTAACCGGCGTTATTCCATAGCAAAACAATAATCGGCACCTGCGCTTCGACCGCGCTCGCCAGTTCCGGCAAGGTGAACTGCAAGCCGCCATCGCCGATCAGGCAAACGACAGCGCGCTTGCCGGCACCCAGTTTGGCGCCGATGGCGGCCGGCAAGCCATAACCCAGGGTGCCGTAGCCGGTCGAGGAGTTGAACCAGGAACGCGGCGCGGTGGCGTCATACACCAGATTGCCGGCATACACCGGCTGGGTGGAATCGCCGGCAATGATCACATCCGGCAACGCTTGCCTGACCGCTTCCAGCAATCGCTTCTGGGCCCGGGTCGGCGCATCGTAGCCGGCCGCAACCGCACTGCGCACTTGCACGGCGCGTTGCGCGCCCCAGTTTGGCGTCGCCGGTTCATAGGGTGTACGGATGACGGCGGCCAGCAACGCAGATGCAGCCTGCCCGGCGTCGGCCACCATCGTGATCGACGCACGGTAATTACGCGTCAGCTGTTGGGCATCGATATCGATACGGATCAGTTCGCCGGGAATCGTGAAGCCGCCGTCGAACACGGTGTCGTAATCGGTTTCGCCCAGTTCGGTGCCGATCGCCAGCACCACATCGGCTTCCCGCACCAGTTCCCGGGTTGCCGCGGTGGATTGGCTGGAACCGATCAGCAGCGGATGGTCCGCCGCAATGATGCCCTTGGCATTGATGGTCAGCGCGATCGGTGCCTGCAAGTGCTCGGCCAGCCGCTGCAATGCCGGCCCGGCATCAACCGCGCCGCCACCGGCCAGAATCAGCGGCCGTCTGGCGTGCAACAAGCGCGCCGCCGCTGCTGCAATCGCGCTATCACAGGCAACCGGCCGCAACGGCGACACCGCGCGCGCCAGCAGCAGATGGTCGGCCGGCGCAGTAATCACATCCAGCGGAATTTCGATATGCACCGGGCGCGGGCGGGCCGACTCGAACACCGCGAACGCCTGTGCCAGGATTTGCGGCAATGCATCCGGCGTCATCAGGGTGTGTGAAAAGGCAGTGAAGCCGGCGGTCAGATTGCGTTGCGAAGGCAATTCATGCAAATGACCATTGCCACGGCCCATCTGGTGGCGCGCATTGACGCTGGAGATCACCAGCATCGGGATCGAATCCGCATACGCTTGCGCCATCGCGGTGGCGATATTGGTCATCCCCGGCCCGGTGATGATGAAGCACACGCCGGGCTGCCCGGTGACGCGCGCATAGCCATCGGCCATGAAGCCGGCGCCCTGCTCATGGCGCGGCGTGATATGGCGCAGCGACGATGCGGCCAGACCACGATACAGTTCGACCGTGTGCACGCCGGGTATCCCGAATACCAGCTTGACGCCGTAGTTCTCCAACAATGTAACCAGTACTTCGCCGCAGGTAACCATTACTTGACGTGCCCTTCTTTGTAAAATTTTGCTGAACTATTTATGCACACCCGACTTTCGGGCTGCCGGCATCGGGTGTGCGACATGCCGCTTGATGTTATTTATCGCCAGAAAGATTGAACGGGAAGTATTTGTCGTTGATCTTCTTGAAAGAACCGTTCTTTTTCACTGCGGCCAAACCTTTATTGAACATTTCCCGCAGGTCTTTATCCTGCTTGCGCACGGCAACCGCAACGCCTTCGCCGAGTTTCTTGTTGTCCTGGCCGGTATAGGTTGGCCCGACAAACTCGAACTGTTTGTTATTCCCATCCTTGCTCAGGAAGCCATCGTTGATCTGTACGATGAAGCCGAAGTGCAGGTCGGCACGGCCGTTGATCAATTCCAGATAAGGCTCGTTGGCGGTGGCATAGCGCCTGATGGTTGCGACATCGCCGAATTGTTCGGTGGCGAAATTGTCTTGCGGCGTACTGTTTTGCACCGCAATCGTTTTACCCTTCAAACCTTCCTTGCTGATCTGGATGTTGGCGCCTTTTTTGGCGACGAAACGATTTTGCATCCGGTAATACGTGTCGGAGAAATCGATGGCTTTTCTGCGTTCTTCGGTGATGTTCATCGAGGTCATCAAGGCATCGTATTTCTTTGCCATCAGACCGGGAATCAAGCCATCCCAGCCGGCATTGATGATTTTGCACTTGACCTTCATTTCAACGCATACCGCGTTGGCCAGATCGACCTCGAAACCAATCAGCTGCCCATCCGGCGTCACCGATTCAAACGGCGGGTAAGTTGCATCCATCGCAATCGTGACTTCTTTCCACTCTTTTGCCTGCGCCAGCGGCGTCGCCAGAGTGCCGGCCAAAACCAATAAAGTAATGATATTTTTCATGATGTCTCCTTCTAGTTTTAAACAGCGATTTGAATCATGTCACGCAGCCATTTTTCCACTTTCCCGCTGGCGCTGACAGCGATCATTTCTCATGTAAAGCATGCGTTTCATGCATAGCGAAAGGAAATGCCGCACATAAAAATCCGGCAACTCCATTGCGCTGCAATCCCTCTATTTTAAAAATAGGGAGTATGCATAAAAATACTGATATTTACGCATATAAACAGTGCGTATTAAATATATACGTATATGTGTATGCATATGTGTATGTTCCATACACAATATTAGAATTGGCAGCCTGATGCATCAGGCTGCCAATACGCAGCACGCATGTTCCGGGATATTGACCGCCACCAGATTACCCACCGTCAGGCTCAAGCCCTGGCGGTGGGTGCTCAACGCGGTCAGCAAGATGCCACCGCAATCGACCGTGGTTTCAATCGTGGCGCCGATATCGCGCACAAAAGTCACCGTGCCATGCAGGTGGTTGCCGTTGCCGTCCAGCTCGGCTGCGGTTTCACACTCCTTCGGATGGACCAGAATCTGGATCACGCCGGCCGACTGGCGCTGCGTGGTCAAGGCCAACAGCACGCTGCCGGCGTTATCGGCGGTGGTCTCGATCGTGGTGCCGTTGTCGCGCACAAACGTGACCGGCGCGCGATCGCCGTCAGGCTGGGAGGCGTGCGACAGTTCGAGTTCTTCCGGGCGCACCAGGATCTTCACCGCAGCGCCAACGTGGACCCGGTCCGGCACCGGCACCCTGATCGCCGCCCCGCTCCGCAAGCCGACCCGGCCGCCGCCCAGCGCAGTGGCCGGGAAGATATTGCTCATGCCGATGAAATCAGCCACGAATTCGTTGGCCGGATTACGGTAAATCTCGATCGGCGTGCCGACCTGCTGCACCTTGTTGTGGCCCATTACCACCACGATGTCGGCCATCGTCATTGCTTCGCGCTGGTCATGCGTGACCATGATGGTGGTGATGCCCAGGCGTTGCTGCAGTTGGCGAATTTCGACTTGCATCGATTCGCGCAGCTTGGCGTCCAGCGCCGACAGCGGCTCGTCCAGCAACAGCAGTTTGGGATCGGCCGCGATGGCGCGGGCAATCGCCACCCGCTGGCGCTGGCCGCCGGACAATTGCGCGACCGGCCGCTTGGCCAAATCCTGCAGTTGAATCAACTGCAGCAACTCAGCGACGCGGCGTTGCTGCGCATCCTTGTCGACGCCGCGCAAGCGCAGCGGATAGGCGATGTTTTCGCCGACCGTCATGTGCGGGAACAATGCCAGCGACTGAAACACCATGCCAAAGTTGCGCTGGTAAGCCGGCACCCCGCTGATATCCTGACCGTCGAGACGGATGTAACCGGCGCTCAGGGTTTCCAGGCCGGCAATCAGCCGCAGCAAGGTGGTCTTGCCGCAGCCGGATGGCCCGAGAAAGCACACCAGCTTGCCTTGCGGCAGGTTCAGGTTAACGCCTTGCACCGCGCAGGTGGCGCCAAAACGCTTTTCCACGTTTTCCAGAATTAATCCGCTCATACTCGTCTCCGAATGTGTTGTTATTTAAAATGACACGCCGCCATCGCCTACCAGTTTCTCCAGCGCCCAGATCAGGACGAAATCGATCAGCACCGTCAACACCGCGAACGAGAACACGGTTGGGTCAAGCGAGGACACGGTTCGGCTGAACATCAAGATCGGCACCGTCATCACTTCGATGGTGTACAGAAAAAAGGTGACGGTGAACTCGTTGAACGAGACGATGAACGCCAGCAGCGCGCCGGCCAGAATGCCGGAGCGCATTAGCGGCACCACCACATCGACGATCGCGCGCAATGGACGCGCACCCAGCATCTGCGCCGCCTCCTCGATTTCGCTGCCGATCCCGGTCAGCGCAGCGGTGCAGTTCTTGATCGCGAACGGCAACGCCAGGATCACGTGCGCAATCACCAGCCGCCAGCTGCCCAGATCGAATGGCAGATGATCCATTACCAGCAACAGCGACAGCCCCAGCACCACCATCGGAAACACCAGCGGCAGCGACACCAGCTGGATCGCCAGCGCCTTGCCGCGAAAACGGCAGCGCGTGATCGCATAGGCCGCCGGGATCGCCGCCAGCGTGGCCAGGATCATGGTCTGGAACGCCACCAGCAAACTGGTGGTGAAGGCCTGGCCGACCGACAGCACGTCGCTCTTGTCGGGCGAGACAAAGGTATTCCAGGCCGCCCGGTACCATTGCAGGCTATAGCCGGCGGGCGGGAAATCGAGCGTCTCGCCGGCGCTGAACGACATCAGAATCAAGGTCAGAATCGGCAGCACGATCAGCAACAAAATCATGCTGGCCAGAATCGTCACGAAGCGTCCGCCCTCGCCCGGCAAGGTGGGCGCACGCCGGAATGGATTCCAACTTGCAATCCCGGCCCGGCGCAGTAAGGCTGGGGCTGAGGATTCGGACAACATTGATGCGGTTGGGTGCGTCATCATGCAAGCTCCAGGGCACGGCGGCTGCGGCCGGTAAAATATTCGGACAAGCCCATCACGGCCAGCGTCGACAGGATCAGGACCACACCGCCGGCGGAGGCCGACGGCCAATCGAGCAAGGGCGCAATCTGGTCATGCACCACCACCGCCAGCATCGGCACCCGGCGTCCGCCCAACAGCATCGGCACCACGAAACTGCTGGCGTTGTAGGCGAACACCAGCGTGGCGCCGGTCATGATGCCGGGCATGCTCATCGGCAGCACGACCTGGCGCAGCACTTGCAGCCGGCTGGCGCCGAGCATCGCGGCGGCTTCTTCATAGCTGCGCGAGACACCGCGCACCGCGCTGGCAATCGGCAGCACTGCCAGTGGAAATGCGGTCTGCACCAGCCCCAGCAGCACGCCGGTCTGGTTGTACAACAGCATCACCGGACGCTCGATCAGGCCGAGCGATAGCAGCAATTTATTCAGCAAGCCGGCCGGCCCCAGGATCACCAGCCAGCCATAACTTTGCAGCAGCAGGTTAACCAGCAGAGGCAGCAATACCGCGGCCAGAAACAGTTGGCGCATCAGCGGCGACTTCAGGCGCGCCATCGCCAGCCCGACCGGAATCGCCAGCGCCACCGCGATCACCGAACTGACCAGCGCCAGGCGCATGGTCAGCAGCAAGGATTTCAGGTAATAGGGTTCCAGCAGCCGCACATACGAAGCCAGACTGAAGGCGCTCCATTCTTCACCCTTGACGCCGACGCTCATGCGCAGCACCAACAGGCTGGCCACCACCAGCACGAATAGAAACAGCATTGCCGGCAGCAGAAAAAGCCAGGCGCGGGCAGTGGGGGAACGCAATTTTTTAGTGGGACGCGGGACAGCGTCGCCGGCCTGATGGGCCAGCCCGATACCAGGATTCATCTCGGTTCTCTTATCACAAGTTGCAACACGGCTGATTACGACAGACAGCGCGCGCCTGCGTTTGCTTGAAACGGCAGCGGCAGACGCGCAAATCACAACACCATTACGAAGAGAAGATTTCGGTGTAGCGGCGCAACCACTCTCCCTGCACGGTGGAAAGGAAAACGTTGTCGTGAATAATGCCTTTTTCCGCGATCAGCTCAGGCGTCAGGATGTACGGACTCTTGCGCGCCTCGCTTGAAATCACGGCCTTGGAATTGACCGGACCGTTGAAAATGTCTTCGGCCATCTTGCCTTGAACCACCGGGTCGAGCGTATGGTTGATGAAGGCGTAAGTCAGGTCGGAATCGCCCGGACGGGATTTCGGCATCACGGAAAACATCAGATCGGCGAAAAAACCTTCCTTCATGCCGAAGGTAGAGCCCATGCCGTATGCGGGATTCTTCAATTGTTTGGGGAAGAATGCAGGCGCATACAAGCCGCCGATATCGAGCGAGCCGGTGCGGAACAGTTCGGCAACCTGGTTCGGATTTTCGCCCAGCATCATGACCCGGCTCTTCAATTCGGCCAGCTTCTTGAAGCCCGGCTCGATATTGCGCTCATTGCCGCCGGCCAGTTTGGCGGCGACGATGATCAAATCCATGGCCTCGGTCCAGCCCGGCGGCGGCAGGAACAGGCGGCCGGCGTATTTCGGGTCCCACAATGCGGCATAGCTATCCGGCACTTCTTTGATGGTGCGGGTGCTGTACATCAGGCTATTACACCAAAGCAAATATCCGATGCCATGACCATCGGCGCCGGTACGGTATTTTTCAGGCACATCCTTGATATTCGGAATCCGATTGAAGTCGGGCTTTTCCAGCAGGCCGGCTTTGGCCAGTCCCACTGCGCCGACGCCCGCCAGCGTGATCACGTCGTATTGCGGCTTGCTGCCGGCGGCCTTCAGCTTGGCCACCATTTCCGAGGTGCTGCCGGTGCGGTCGGCAATCACCTTGGCGCCGGTCTTGGCTTCGAAGGTGGCGGCGATATTGCGCAGCGCCGCCAGGCCGGTGTCGTCGGACCAGGTCAGCAGACGCAATGTCTTGCCCTTGAATTTGGACTCTGCCGCGTGAATATACGGGGTGGAAAATGTGGCGGCAGCGATTGAAGCGGCCCCTACCGTCTTGATGAAATGTCTCCTACTGACATCATGTTCGCGCATGGCGATCTCCTGGATTATTGTATTTCGCAGATGCAAATTACGTGGCATCGCAATGTTTTTCATAACACTTGAGCTAAAAGCCGCGCATCCCACAGCCCATTGTCATGCTCGACAAGCGGGGCTTGGTGATTGGCATAGTGCGGCTCAGCAGCCATAGCAGCAATCGAAACTTTCTCATGCCAGCCATGTGAAAATGTAATGCCGCGCCGGGCACCGAACTTATCTGCGCTCACCTGTTCCAGCAGCCTGGCATCCGGCTTTACCTGCATGCAAAAAAATAGTAGATTTGTACTCTTTGCAGAATCTGGAGAGCGGCGCTTGCAGCGCGGCTTCTCGGTTGTTCTCGATTGTTCCGGATCGCCAAGAGATTTTTTACAATCACATGATTACCGTCGTCATTATGATTTTTACGCATACCAAATATCAGGGGTAATCGATGCAGCGCATGCCTCCACTGAACGCTCTACAGGTATTTTTAGTCGTCGCGCGTCATCGCAATTTCACCCGTGCGGCAGAACATTTGTGCCTGACGCAAGGCGCAGTCAGTCGGCAAATCCTGGCGTTGGAAGAGCATTACGGTTTTCAGCTGTTTACGCGACTGCCCAAAGGGCTGGCCCTGACGGTCGAGGGGGAAATCCTGCTGCCGGTGGTGCGCGAGAGTTTTTCGCGCATTGAAGAAATTTCAACCCGGCTAACGCGGCAGCGCAATGACCTTGCGCTCAAAGTGCCGACTTGTGCGATGCGCTGGATTTTGCCGAAGATCATGTTGTTTCAGGCGGAATATGCGGACATCCAGATCCAGTTGACTACCACGACCCAGCACAATGTCGATTTCAGGCGCGACTCGTTCGATGCCGCGATCGTATATGGCACGCCGAGCGGCGAAGAGGTGCATGCATTACTGCTGTTTGATGAACAGTTGACCCCGGTTTGCGCCCCCGAAATTCTGCAGGGCGCAAAACCGCTCAATACTCCTGCAGATCTAAGCCATCACACGCTGCTGCATCCGACCCGCGACCATCGCGATTGGCATATGTGGCTGAAGTTTGCAGAGGTGGCCGGAGTAAATCCCGACAGCGGCCAGAATTTCGAAACGCTGGATTCGGCAATGAATGCCGCCGCTCACGGCTTCGGCGTCGCGATTGGCGATTGCTCTCTTATTCGGGAAGATATCGAGACCAAACGACTGGTAATCCCGTTCGACAAGATGCTGTCCACCGGACAGAGTTATTACCTGGTGTATCCCAACAGCGTGGCCAATCAGCAGAAAGTCTTGTTATTCAGGGATTGGATGGCGCGACTGGTGGCGCGCTCATGAATGATTGCCAGACTTGGATGTGCTTTAGGCTTAGGCGATGAAGCGATGAAGACAAAAGAGAGTGGTGTCCGCCTTTTTTATGCGTTATGGCCGGACAATGCGACCCGAGCGGCGCTCATCCAGCTGCAAGCACCGATGCCGGGGCGCATCACGCCCGCTGAAGACCTGCATCTGACGCTGGTTTTTCTGGGAACACAAGCGTCGGCAGCGCTGCCGGCGCTGCAAGCATTGCTGGCAAAGCTGCCGGCATCGGCGATGACGCTGAACGTGGATTGTCTGGGGCATTTTTCCAAGAACGGGATTATCTGGGCCGGCATGCAGCGTGCGCCCGAGACGCTGACGGCGCTTCGACAGGCCTTGCTTGCCGCTCTGGCGCAGCAGAATATCGTTTTCGACCAAGGAACACGCTTCAAGCCGCACCTCACGCTGGCCCGTGATTCGGCTATGGCTATGGCTGCGGCTGCACTGGACATGAGGCCGATCATCTGGCGCGCCGATCACATCGCGCTGGTGCAATCGACCACCACTGGCAGCGCGCCCCGCTATCGCCTGCTGGCCTCGCGCCGGCTTGAAGGTGCTAACTGATGTTACTGATGCTTACTGATGTTTCCGCATTGGTCGCCAAAGACGTCACAACACACTCTGCTTCGTAAAAATAGTGGGGTATGTATGACTATTTTCATGGCATTTTACGCATATTTTTATTGCCTATGAAAAATATACTCCACACTATTTTCGTTATTGATGCGTGTAATATCCCACACATCTCGAAAAGATTAATCCACAACTACCGCCGCGCTGCTCGTGACAGGCGGTTCGGCCACGGCAAGCTTGCGCAACACTTGCGCCGCCGCAACCAGGCCGAAAGAGGCGGTAACCACCATCGCCGAGCCGAAGCCGGCGCAATTAAGCCCGGTGATGCCGGCGCTGCCAACGCTGCCGTCACCCTCCAGCGCGCAGGCGTCGTTAGTCTCGGGGAAGCGTAAAGGCTCGGTCGAGAACACCGCATCGATGCCGAATTTATTCTTGGTGCCGCGCGGGAAACGATGTTGTGCGCGCAACAATTTCCGCACTTTCGACAGCAACGGTTCCTGCTCGGTCCGCGATAAGTCGCGTATTTCAATTTTGGTCGGATCGATCTGGCCGCCGGCACTGCCGATGGTAATCAGCGCAATTGCGTGTGCGCGGCAATAGGCAATCAGCGCCGTCTTGGCCCGTACGTTGTCGATTGCATCGATCACATAATCGAAGTCATGGGCGCCGATCATCGCATCCAGATTGTCGGGCGTGACGAAATCCTCAACTTCGGTGACGCGGCAATACGGATTGATTTGTTCGATGCGCTGCGCCAGCGCAGTCACCTTGGCCTGACCCAGGGTCGCCGACAAAGCCTGAATCTGGCGGTTGACATTCGATTCCGCCACGTTATCGAGATCGATCAAAGTCAGGTGCCCGATCGCACTGCGCGCCAAAGCTTCCACCACCCAGGAGCCGACGCCGCCGACGCCGACCACGCAGACCCGCGCCGCCCGAAAGCGCTGCAGCGCAGCATCGCCATACAAACGCGCGATGCCGCCGAAACGGCGGTCGAAATCGATGTCGTCCAAAGGACCCGGTATTACCAGTTTCGTTATTGTATTCATTGCGTCATTTTAAGGGAAACTGGCATAAAGCCAGGATTAGCGCTTTATGTATACTGATGTCGGTTACTGTTAAATGGGATAGCACCATGCAAAACGCATCATCATTATTTACGCCGATTCCCGGTTTCGACCAGCCGATTGCGGTACTCAAGCACTGCCATGACCGCATCCGAAAACAAATCAGCACCATGCAAAAATTGTTGTCGTATTTGCCACAACATGGTGCGGATATTGATGCGCAACAAGCTGCAAAATCGATATTGCAGTATTTTAATAAAGCGGCGCCCAACCACCATGCGGATGAAGAAAATGACTTGTTGCCGATGCTGCAAGTATCGGCAACAGGAGACGATGCGGCATTATTGGCACAATTATTGCCGTTGATTCTGCAGGAACATCAGCAAATGGATGCCGCGTGGCAAGTGCTTGAGCGGCAATTGCAACAGATCGCTGCGGGTAAAAATGCAGGCGCCGGCAGCCATCTATCGGAGCAGGACGTGGGCCATTTCGCCGAACTATATACTAGCCACCTGCAAAAGGAGGAAACGCACATCGCACCGATGGCAATCCGCCTGTTCAGTGCCGCACAGATGGCGCAGTTAGGCGAAGCGATGCGGCTACGTCGCGCAATTACACAGTAAATAACCAGGAATCAAGATGTCGATAGCAGATTTAAGAAAAGATTACAGTCGCGCCAGCCTGTCGGAGTCGGATGTCGCTGCCGATCCGATGACGCAATTCAAGAAGTGGTTTGATGAGGCGCTCAACGCGAAAGTACCGGAAGCCAATGCGATGAGCCTGGCGACAGTGGCCACCGATGGGCGTCCTTCGTCGCGCATCGTGCTGATCAAGGACTTCGATCATCGCGGATTTTCCTGGTTTACCAACTACGAGAGCCGCAAGGGGCACGAGCTGCATCAAAATCAGTACGCCGCGCTGCTGTTCTATTGGATCGAACTGGAACGGCAAGTCCGCATCGAAGGCCGCGTCGAACCCATTTCCGCAGAAGAAAACGAGGCCTACTTCCAGAGCCGGCCGCTAGGCAGCCGGATTGGCGCGATTGCATCATCCCAAAGCGAGCCGGTTGCCAGCCGCGAAGCGCTGGAAACGCGTTACGCCGATGCCGAAGCGAAACACGGCGAGCATCCGCCCCGCCCGGCGCATTGGGGCGGCTACCGTCTGGTGCCGGACTATATCGAATTCTGGCAAGGCCGCAGTTCCCGGCTGCATGACCGCATCGCGTTCAAGCTGAGCGCGGATGGAAGCTGGGACCGGCTCAGACTGCAACCGTAAATCTTTACACCTGGATCTTTCGACAGGTGCGCCGCAGTATGGACTCAGCTACACGGAGGGCATCGTGTTTTGGGAAAAGAAACTGTCGCAATGGGTGGAAGATATCCGCAATCATTCCGCACTTCCGCTACGGCTGGAATTGTGGAATGGACAACAGTTCGATTTCAGCGCGGGGCATCCCGATGTCACCATCCGGGTGCCGCACTTCTCTGCCATCAACTATCTGCTGACGCCATCCCTGGCAAGCCTGGGTGAAGCCTATGTCGAAGGAAAAATCGAGATTGAAGGTCATGCGGCAGCCATAATCCGCATCGGTAGCGCGCTCGCCAGCCAGATGCACGGACCCGCAAAAACGCTGTCCCGCATCGTAAGAACCGTCCGGCATGACAAGCAGAACGATGCCGAGGCAATCCGCTACCACTATGACGTATCGAACGCGTTTTACCAAAGCTGGCTGGACCAAAATCTGGTGTATTCCTGCGCCTACTTCGAAAATGGCGACGAAGATCTGGCCACCGCGCAAATAAAAAAGATCGATCACATCCTGACCAAAATACAGCTCAAACCCGGCAACACGCTGCTCGATATTGGTTGCGGCTGGGGCGCGCTGGTGCTGCGTGCCGCACAACAATTCGGCGCCCAATGTGTCGGCATCACCTTATCGAACAACCAGTATGCATTTGCCAGAGAACGGGTCGAACAGGCCGGCCTTGCCCACCGGGTTGAAATCCGCTTGCAGGATTACCGGGATATCACCGGGTGTTTCGACCGCATCACCAGTGTCGGCATGTTCGAGCATGTCGGCCTGAATCACTTGCCGGACTATTTCACCAAAATCTGCACCCTGCTGGCCGAAGACGGCGTGGCCATGAATCACGGCATCACGTCGACCGATCCCAATAAACGTGAAACCCCCTATGGCGGCGGCACCTTCATCGATAAATATGTTTTTCCGCATGGCGAGTTGCCGCATCTCGGGCTGGTGCTGAAAAGCATGCAGGAAGGCGGTCTGGAAGCGCTCGATATTGAAAACTTGCGCCGCCATTACGCCCATACCTGCAGTATCTGGGCCGACAATTTCGAAAGCCACGCCGACCAAATCAAGATGCTTACGGACGACAGGCATTACCGCATCTGGCGTCTGTATCTGGCCGGCTGTGCCCATGCCTTCACGCATGACTGGATATCCTTGTATCAGGTGGTATGCATCAAGGCAGGCAGGGATGCATCCGCACTTCCCTGGTCACGCAAGTATATTTACAAATAAGGTTACTGTTCAGCGCGCTAGATGAGGACTGTTTGAATCCCCTCGCCCGCTTGCGGGAGAGGGTTAGGGAGAGGGTATTAGCAAATATTCCGGCCTGATTATGTGGCAATCCCATCAAGGCCGAGTCTTGTTTTAGCCCACCTTCGTTCTTGCGAGCACCCTCTCCCCGGCCCTCTCCCGCACGCGGGCGAGGGAGTTCTCCATAGCGGGCTGAATAGTTGCCAAATTAATTACAAACAAGCGCGTCAAATCACTTTTATCTTGCTCGCATATTCCCGCAATTTCTCGATCCCCGGATCATTGCGAGGCCAGACCAGGCTCGCGCCATCGTTGCAAAAACGCGGCACCACATGCAGATGCAGATGCGGCACAGTTTGCCAACCGGCCGGTTTGTTGGTTTGCAACAGGGTGATGCCTTCCGGTTGGAAAGCGATCTGGATTGCCTTGGCGATTTTATGCGCGACCCGCATCAACGCAACGACAGACTCTTCATCGGCATCCATTAAAGTCTCATAAGGTTTTTTGGTCGCCACCAGAACATGGCCCGGATTGACCTGCCCGGCATCCATGAAAGCAAAGACCAGGTCGTCTTCATAGATTTTCACGCCGGGAATTTCGCCCAGTAATATTTTTTCAAAAATGGTCGTCATCACATCCTCCTCAACTGCGCTCATCAACTGCAGTTTCCTGCGCTCAGGTCTTGCTCTTGTCGGCAAAAATCTTCCTGAATTTCTCCAGTTTCGGCACCACGACGAATGCGCAATAACCCTGGTCGGGATGCTGGCGAAAATAATTCTGGTGACTGTCTTCTGCCCTGTAATACGGCTGCTCCGGGGACAGTTCGGTCACGATAGGCGCATCCCAGACATTCGCCATCTCCTTGATCACATGCTGAGCCGTATCTTTCTGTTGCGCAGAATGAGTGTAAATGACCGAACGATATTGGGTACCGCAATCGTTGCCTTGTCGATTCAGGGTGGTCGGATCGTGGATGGTAAAGAAAACCTCCAGTAATTCGCGAAAACTCACCCGTGCGGGATCAAACGTTATCCGCACCACTTCGGCATGGCCGGTGCTGCCCTCACACACTTGTGCATAGGTCGGATTCGGCACATGACCGCCGCTATAACCGGATTCAACCTGCAACACACCGTTCAACTCCTGATATACGGCTTCCAGGCACCAAAAACATCCGCCGCCCAATGTTGCGATTTCACTTGTCATGATTAACTCCCTTTGCTTTGTTTTACTTTGCTGCCTCACAGCATGACTGTAGCCCAAACCATCCTGTACTGCTTGAGCAAAATCTGCAAAAGTCAAAGCATGCAATCATCCATCAGGACAATAAGCGCTCGATGGTAGTTTCCAGGATAATGTTTGAAACTTTCTGGATCACCGATGCATACACGCTCTGCACGCGCTTTGACGCGTGAATTCGACACACCCCATTTTCGTCATGCACTGTCACAGTTTGCCACTGGCGTGACAATCATCACTACGCGCTTATCGGACGGCACTTTACTCGGCTTGACGGCAAGTTCATTCAATTCGGTTTCGCTCGAACCGCCGCTGGTGCTATGGAGTTTGGGCAATCGCGCCAGCAGCCTGGCGGCATTCACCGGGAATTCGCACTATGTGATCAATGTGCTGGCGCTCAACCAGGCCGCGCTGGCAGAGCGTTTCTCCAGGCGAATCAAAAACCGCTTCGAAGGCGTTGACTACGAATTGTCGCGCACCGGGCATCCAATTTTAAAAGGCGTTTCAGCTTGGTTTGAATGTCATAACCGGAGTCGCTATCCGGAAGGCGACCATGTGATTTTTGTCGGCGAAGTCGAACGGTGCGAAGCGCATCCGCAGCCCGCGCTGGTATTTCATGACGGCCAGTTCTCTGGCACGAATGCCATTTCCAAACAATCCTAGAAGCCTCAGTGCATAACGTCCTATGGCATTCTCAGAATTAATCGGCTACGTTGCGGCCATCTTGACTACAGCCGCATTCATCCCGCAAGCGTGGCTGGCATGGCGGTCGCGTCGCCTGGATGGCGTGTCGCTGGGCATGTACAGCACCTTTACACTGGGGATAATGTCGTGGCTGGCGTACGGCTGGCTGATCGGTTCCTGGCCCATCATCCTGGCCAATACCGTGACCCTGCCGTTAGCCGTGTATATCCTGTCGATGAAAATTCGCTTTGGCTGAACCTGTCGGGCTTGCCGCGCCCGCCAAGCTTATAACCAGCCTTTTTCGACCATTTTCTTGGAAACATGCTGCGCCAGCAGCTGATTGGTAAATGGCGTCGGGTGACCGCCATCGGCAAACTTATAATTCTGATCCGCGCCGGCGATCAGGTTGTTTTTGTTGCACACAAGTGCAGAATGCAGCGCATTTTTCACAGGCGACAATGGCTTATCCGCATCGACATCGGCGCAGACCGGTGTCGTCACATTGCTAAAACCATAAAACTTCGGATTGTCTGCCAGATCGCGATCAAATGCGTAAGCATCGACTAACAGAACCTTGGACTGGCCAACCAAGCCTACCTCCAAACGGAGGTTGAATGCAATTACCATCGCACCAATCCATTTTTGTGTCTCAGCAGATTGCGCTAACGCATCAGGCGTTTTGCTGGCGTCCGGCAAATTCAGTACGGTGACGTGATTTGCGCCGTTGGCAATGATCTGCGTTTTAACAAGTGCTGCCAATTGATCGCCTGCCTTAGCCATTGCAGCTACATAGATTGCCAATTTCTCAGGATCGCTCGCATAGGCGGCGCCGGCAGCCGCGCCAGCGGCCTCGGCTGCCGCCGTTGCCGAAGCAACCGCAGCCGGAACATTCGTCAGAGGAAAGCCTTGCCGGACCGCCGCAGCGGTCGCGGCAAGAGTGAGCGACGTAGTGGTATGCGCGGGATTCGCCAATTCCGTCTCAAAGGCACTCTGAATAACCGGCAGCGCAGCAATCGGATCAGTGGAACCGGCGGCGAGTGTCCCAATCAACGTAGTTGCATACTGATTATTGGCGGCAGCCGTTCCTGCTGCCGTTGCATCCAGCTCCAGCTGATTTGCCTGAAAAACAAGATCATTGCCGCCAGCCAGTACAAGCACGATTTCATCGCCTTTGAACTTGCCGCCGCCTTTCGCCAGATGGTTGGATATCTGCGTCGTGACTGGCACCGTCAATTGACCCAACTGACTGGTGTGATGTTTATCAACATACGCAATATTCCTTGGCCCAACAGCTTCCGTCACGCGCGCGCCGCCTTGCGCATAAGAGGTGCAGGTGGGCGCAAAAGAAATTGCAGCCGCAAAACTGGCAAGGACGCCATTGCTTAACAAACCGGTTTCTGCCGCGCACGGTGCCGGCAGACCTATCGTTGCCGCCATGACTTCAGTCCAGTTCTTGGCCACGTTCGTGCCGTCCGCACCGACGTCATTGACCGTATATTTACCGCCGCCCAATGCTTTAACGCCACCGACCGCGTAGGTTCCGATATCGCTCAGGCTGTCACCGAATGAAACCTGGGCGCTGAATTTGACTTTGGGGACTGGCTCGCGGTCATGATCTTTACTGCCACCGCAACCAGCCAGGACTGCCGCAGTGAGCAGTGCCAACGCAAATGGTGTTTGACGCATGGTGTCTCCTATGGGATGCATTGCAGATTAATGGGGCGTGCGCCCTATTTCCGTAAATACAATATCCAATCGATTCACATGCTTTTCGGCAATCGCAACACCGAAAGGACTTGTCCACTTTGCAGGAAAGCAGACGGACCGACTTTGCGTTAACACAAAACCGCACAAAATCGCACCAAACCCGCAGAAATTTAGAGCAGGCGCTGCAAGATGCCGGCGGAATCATGGGCGGCACGGTGCAGGCGATCGTTGATGCCCTGCCATGCGACGTCTGGCGGCGGCGACTCGATCACGATCAGGTCGGCGCCGATGGCGTCCATCGCGCGCAATGCTGCGTACAAGCCGTGAGCGTAACCCTCCGGATTGGCGGGCAAGGCACACTGGCCGCTGGTCGGCGTGCTGGGCTCAAGCGCATAGCGTATCAAGGCAATCCGGCGTCCGGCCTGATGCAGTTGTTGCACGACAGCTTCCAGTCGCGCGGACGCGACCAGCGCGACGGCAGTGCGCGGCGCGTAATGTGCGGCCAGCGTGCCCGAGGCGCGTGGCGCTGCCCGATCAGGTAGCTGCGGCATGGTGCCGATGACGGCGGCAATCTGCGCTGCGCTGATATGGCCGGGACGCAGCAATACCGGCCCTTGCGTGGCCAGACGCGATAAATCCAGAATGGTCGATTCAATCCCGACCGCGCTCTGGCCGCCATCGAGGATTGCCTTGATCAGCCCATGAGCGCCGAACTCATCGCCAAATTCATCCCGCACATGCTGGGCGGTAGTCGGGCTGACATGGCCGAATTTATTCGCCGATGGCGCGGCCAATCCACCCTTGCCGCCCTTGAATGCGCGCAGCAGCGCTTGCGCCACCGGATGCGATGGACAACGCAGGCCGACCGAATCCTGTCCGCCGGACACTGCATCGGGAATGTGCGCGGCACGTTTCAGGATCAGCGTCAGCGGGCCGGGCCAGAACGCCTGCATCAGCGCCTGCGCCTGGGCCGGAACCGATGTGACCCAATAAGCGATATCCGCTTCCGGCGCGACATGCACGATCACCGGATGATTCGACGGGCGATTTTTGGCGACATAGATATTGGCGACCGCAGCAGGGTTTTCCGCATCGGCACCGAGCCCGTAGACAGTCTCGGTCGGAAAAGCAACCAGGCCGCCGGATTCGAGAATCAAAGCGGCCTGGCGGATATCAGTGGAAAAAACGCTCATTGGTAAACTATTCAATATCAAAAATCAGGGCATCAAAACATACTCAATATTGTATTTTTTGATACCCGTTTATACACATGCGGAAAGATAGGTGAAATTACCTATACTCCCTTATTTTAAAACGCTCAGGCAGTCAGCAAGCGCAAGGCTTCAGCGTATTTCTCGCCGGTTTTTGCGGCTACTTCCTCTGGCAGGCGCGGCGCTGGCGACTTCTTGTCCCATGGCTGCGTTTCCAACCAGTCGCGCACAAATTGCTTGTCGAACGACGGTGGCGACATGCCAACCTGATAGCTGGCTGCCGGCCAGAAACGCGACGAATCCGGGGTCAGAATCTCATCGATCAGATGGATCTTGCCGTTCGCATCGAGGCCGAATTCAAACTTGGTATCGGCGATGATGATGCCCTTGGTCGCCGCATATTCGGCCGCTTGCGTGTACAGATTGATGGCAGCGTCGCGCACCTGGCGGGCGATGTCGGCACCGACGATTTTCTCGGCTTCGGCAAACGAAATGTTCTCGTCGTGCGAACCCATCGGCGCTTTGGTCGATGGCGTGAAAATCGTTTCCGGCAGTTTTTGCGCTTCTTTCAGGCCAGCCGGCAGCTGGATGCCGCAAATCGCGCCGGTCTTCTGATAATCCTTCCAGCCGGAACCGATGATGTAACCGCGCACGATCGCTTCAATCGCCAGCGGCTTGAATTTCTTGACGACGATGGCGCGTCCTTCGACTTGTGCGCGTTCTTCCGGCGTTACTACGGATTCCGGGTCGATGCCGGTTTCGTGGTTCGGCATCAGATGGCCGAACTTCTTGAACCAGAAATCCGACATCGCAGTCAGAACCTTGCCCTTGTTCGGGATCGGGTCGTCGAGGATCACGTCGAATGCCGACAGGCGATCGGTCTGGATCACCAGCAGTTTGTCGTCGCCGACCGCATAAATGTCGCGCACTTTGCCGCGATGCAGGAAAGGCAGGGATTTGATGTTTGTTTCTAGTAGGCCGGACATGGTGATTCCTTATTTAGTTCAATTCAGGCAATTTGGCATTGCGTACTTTTTCCGCTTGCGCGGCGCGGAATGCGATCAGCTTGGCTTTCAGCACGGCGTCATGCAGGGCCAGCATTGCCACCACGGCTAAACCCGCGTTTCCGGCACCGGCTTCACCGATTGCCAGCGTCGCCACCGGGATGCCCTTGGGCATTTGCACGGTTGCCAGCAGCGAGTCGATGCCTTTCAGATATTTGGACGGAATCGGTACTGCAAAAATCGGCAGGATGGTTTTCGACGCCACCACGCCGGCCAGATGCGCAGCACCGCCGGCACCGGCGATGAAAGCCTGGCAGCCGCGTGTTTCCATGTCGGCCACCCATTCTTCCACTTCGGTCGGGGTGCGGTGCGCGGATAAAGCACGCGCCTCGTAGCTGATGCCGAAGTCTTTGCAAACTTGCGCCGCTTCCTTCATCACGTCCCAATCGGAGGTGGAGCCCATGACGATACCGACCAGTGTTTTTTCAGACATTTGATTCACCATAAATCACATCACCAATAAATAAGGGCACCGGAAACTTCGGTGCCCCTCTCGCTTCACAGTCGAATTATTTCACGATTTGCGACAGCTCGCCTTTTTTGTAGCGTTCGGCCATTTTCTCCAATGGTATCGGCTTGATTTTCGCAGCCTGGCCTTCGCAGCCGAAGGCCAGATAACGCGCCTTGCAAACTTGCGCCGCAGCTTCGCGGGCCGGCTTCAGGTAATCGCGCGGATCGAACTTGGACGGGTTCTCGAACAGGTAGCGACGGATTGCGCCGGTCATCGCCAGCCGGATGTCGGTGTCGATGTTGATCTTGCGCACGCCATGCTTGATGCCTTCGAGAATTTCTTCAACCGGCACGCCAAAGGTTTCTTTCATGTCGCCGCCGAACTGACGGATTTCGGCCAGCAATTCCTGCGGCACCGAACTTGATCCGTGCATAACCAGATGGGTGTTCGGAATGCGTGCGTGGATTTCCTTGATGCGGTCGATTGCGAGGATGTCGCCGGTAGGCTTGCGCGAGAATTTGTACGCGCCATGCGAGGTGCCAATCGCGATTGCCAGCGCGTCGCATTGGGTGCGCGCCACAAAATCGGCGGCTTGTGCGACATCGGTGAGCAATTGCTCGCGGGTCATTTTGCCGTCGGCACCGTGGCCGTCTTCCTTGTCGCCCATCATGGTTTCGAGCGAACCGAGCACGCCCAGTTCGGCCTCTACGGTGACGCCGATGGCGTGCGAAAACTTGACGACTTCGCGCGACACTTCCAGATTGTATTCATAGCTGGCGACATTCTTGCCGTCTTCCAGCAACGAGCCATCCATCATCACCGAACTGAAGCCGGAACGAATTGCCGTCATGCAGACCGCCGGCGACTGGCCGTGATCCTGATGCATCACCACCGGGATGTGCGGATAGGCTTCCACCGCGGCTTGAATCAGGTGGCGCAGGAAAGCTTCGCCGGCAAATTTACGGGCACCGGCAGAGGCTTGCATGATGACCGGCGCACCGACCGCATCGGCGGCTTGCATGATGGCAGTGACTTGTTCCAGATTGTTGACATTGAATGCCGGCAAGCCATAACCGTTTTCAGCGGCGTGGTCGAGCAGTTGACGCATGGATACGAGAGCCATGTAGTTCTCCAAATTAAAAAAATCAGTATTCGCCGACCTTGACGATGTTCAGCGCCGTGTCACCACCAGTGCGCCCTGTCGAGCGTCCCGGATAACCGCCAAGCGACCACGGCGTCACCCTTGTACGATCCCGCTGGCGCCCAGAAGTTCTTCTATTGTCCGCAGAGCAGCCTCGCTATCGCTCGATTGTGCCAGACGCAATCCGCGCAGATTGCGATATTGCGCAAACTTGCGCCGGGTGGCGGCGCATCCGGGCGGTCACGGTCAGGTTGGCTGCGCAAGCATCGATATTAGCGCTTGCGCTGCATCAGTATTTCGACTGCAGGCAGCGTCTTGCCTTCCAAAAACTCCAGGAAAGCGCCGCCGCCGGTCGAAATGTAGCCGATCTTGTCGGTGATGCCGTACTTGGCAATTGCCGCCAGCGTATCGCCGCCACCGGCAATCGAGAACGCTTTCGAGCCGGCGATTGCCAGCGCCAGCGTCCGGGTGCCTTCGCCGAACTGATCGAATTCGAACACGCCGACCGGCCCGTTCCAGACGATGGTGCCGGCGCTTGCCAGCTGTTGCGCCAGCATCGCAGCGGTTTTCGGCCCGATATCGAGGATCATGTCGTCGTCGGCGACATCCTTGACGTCTTTGATGGTTGCTACCGCCGTTGCGGAGAATTCTTTCGCGCACACCACATCGACCGGAATCGGCACCGATGCGCCGCGCTTGGCCATCATCGCCATGATGCTGCGCGCTTGTTCCAGCAGATCGGCTTCGGCCAGCGATTTGCCGATGTTCAATCCGGCGGCCAGCATGAAAGTATTGGCGATGCCGCCGCCGACGATTAGCTGATCGACCTTGTCGGCCAGCGTTTTGAGGATGCTCAGTTTGCTCGATACTTTGGAGCCGGCCACGATGGCGACCATCGGGTGGGCTGGCTGATGCAGCGCCTTGCCCAGCGCATCGAGTTCAGCCGCCAGCAAAGGGCCGGCGCAGGCAATCGGTGCAAATTTGGCGATGCCGTGGGTGCTGGCTTCGGCCCGATGCGCAGTACCGAAGGCGTCATTGACATAGATGTCGCATAGTTTGGCCATTTTTTGCGCCAGTGCGTCGCTGTTCTTCTTTTCGCCTACATTGATGCGGCAGTTTTCCAGCAGCACGACTTGACCCGGTGCGACTTCAACGCCGTCCAGCCAGTTTTGCAGCAGCGGCACCGGCTGCCCCAGCAATTCGGACAAACGCAACGCCACCGGCGCCAGCGTATCCGCCGGCTTGAATTCTCCTTCGGACGGCCGGCCGAGGTGCGAAGTAACCATCACCGCAGCGCCCGCGTCGAGCGCCTGGCGAATCGCCGGAACCGAAGCGCGAATGCGCGTATCTTCGGTAATCTTGCCGGCATCATCCTGCGGCACGTTGAGATCGGCACGGATAAAAACGCGTTTGCCGGCCAGTTCGTTGCCGGCAATAAGGTCGCTGAGTCGATTGAATTGCATGTCTGCCCTGATCCTGTTGGAGGAAAAATCGCTATTTTACCGCAGCAAACGTGCTCAAAAACCGTTTTGTGCTTGCGAAAACAACAATACAGCCAACGACAAATTTCAAAAAAACAAACGTAATACGGTAAACAAAGCCATCCCGACCACAATCGTCCCCAGCAGGCGCTGGGTCGCCATAAAAAACACGGCGGCACCGATGCCGGCCAGCAGCTTGGGATTGGCCATCGAGATCGTCACCGCGCCGCCCGACAACACCATATCCGGCACCACAATGGCGGCCAGCGCCGCGGCTGGCGCGTAGCGCAGCGCATGCTGAACTTTCGGTGGAAATTTGACCGCATTACCGAGCAAAAAGAACGAACTACGCGTCAGGATCGTGGACACGGTCAACAAAATAATGGTGATCCAGGTATCGGTCTCATTCATCGTTATCTCTCATGTTTTTATCTTTTCAAGAAGTGCATCGATCAGCATCGCGACCACCATGCCGAGAACAACCGCCAGCAGCAAACCCAGGCGAAACGGCAGATCGTCCGCAATTACCGCGACGATACCGGCAACCACCACGCCTCCCAGTGCTGCCCTATTGATAATCAATGGAATCATGACCGCCAGCAACGCCAGGGTACCGGCAAAGCCGACGCCCCAATTCTCTGGAATCTGGCTCGCCAGCAAGATGCCCGCCACCGCGCCGATCTGCCACGCACACCAGTTGGAGTAACCAATGCCGGCAAAGAAGCCGACCTTGCCCTCGGGCTGATACAGCGTCTCGGCCGGAAAGCGGCGCGGGAAGAAAGCCATCGTGATGTCGGCATTGAAATAGCCGTACCAGATGCGCTGATACCAGGGCAGATGCGACAAATGCGGGCCGATCGCTGCGCCAAAAATGACAAAACGCAAATTGACCACCATTGCCGTGGCGAATACCACCATCACCGGCGCATTGAGCATCATCAATGGCAGCGCAGCCAGTTGCGCCGAACCGGCGAACACCAGAAACGTCATCCCCAGCGCTTGCCCCAGCGTCAGGCCGGACTTGACCATTGCCATGCCGGACACCAGGCCCCAGGCAAAAATGCCGGGCATGGTGGCGGCGGATAACCTGACCGCCTCGCTGAATGCCGTTTTTTCAGCGGCACGGGCCTGAATCGCCTTATTTTCATCGGTAGGAACCCGTTCCGGGACTTTACTGTCCATCGCATTCATGCTGCTTTTCACCTTATTGAGAATACCGGCAGGTATCGACTTTCCTGTTTTGCAAGCAGGAGATAGTAATATTTTGGGGTGACAATTCTACCAACGAACTTTCCAAGCTGCCTGAATCCGTTAAAATCGAAACCTTGCTACGCTATTTGGAGACACGCCATGTCCATGGACGATCGCGACGGAAAGATTTGGAAAGACGGCACACTGGTAGATTGGCGCGACGCCACGCTGCATGTGCTGACCCACTCGCTGCATTACGGCATGGCCGTATTCGAAGGCGTGCGCGCCTACCAGACGCCGCAAGGCACCGCAATTTTCCGCCTGAAAGAGCACACTCAGCGTCTATTGAATTCGGCCAAAATCTTCCAGATGGTGGTGCCCTACGACATGGAAACCCTGATGGAAGCGCAAAAGCAAGTGGTGCGCGAAAATCAGCTTGAATCCTGCTACCTGCGCCCGCTGATCTGGGTCGGTTCCGAAAAGCTCGGCATCTCCGCCAAAGGCAATAGCATCCACGTCGCCATCGCCGCCTGGCCGTGGGGCGCGTACTTGGGCGAGGAAGGCATGGCCAAGGGCATTCGCGTCAAGGTCTCGTCCTTCACCCGCCACCACGTCAATGCCTCGATGGTGCGCGCCAAGGCTTCCGGCTATTACATCAACTCGATCCTGGCCAACCAGGAAGCGCTGGCCGACGGTTACGACGAAGCCTTGCTGCTGGACACCGAAGGCTACGTCTCCGAAGGCTCGGGCGAAAACGTATTCATCGTCAAGAATGGCAAAATTTACACCCCGGACCTGGCCTCCTGCCTGGACGGCATCACGCGCGATTCGGTACTGACCATGGCGCGCGACCTCGGCATCGAAGTAATCGAAAAACGCATCACGCGCGACGAAGTGTACTGTTGCGACGAAGCTTTCTTTACCGGCACCGCCGCCGAAGTCACGCCGATCCGCGAACTCGACAACCGCCAGATTGGCGAAGGCCGGCGCGGCCCGATCACCGGAAAACTGCAAGCGCTGTTTTTCGATGCAGTCGCCGGGAAAGCACCGCAATATCAGCACTGGCTGACGCTGGTGTAATGCCTTCACAATAAAAATCAATTTTGGGCGGCGTCAAAAGCCGCCCAAACAACGGAGAATCACATGCAAGCAACCGATCCAAGCACCGCAGCAAACGCAACCAGCACAACCAAAGCAAGCGCCATCGTGGAACTCGACGGCAAGGATTTGCCCGCGCATTGCCCTAACGTCGCGATGCCGCTCTGGTCGTCCCACCCGCGCATCTTCCTCGACCTGTCGCATGGCGGCAGTGCGGCTTGTCCGTATTGCGGCACCGTATATAAGCTGAAACCTGGCAGCGTAATCCACGGGCATTGAACGATTTTTCAAATACCACAGGAGTATATTAAGAAACATGCTTATTACCGCATTATTTACAATAAATAAAAAATATACTCCACCACATTACACCATCTGCCGAGATCCTCATGGCGCGTAAAAAACACTTGCACAGTACCGCCGAACAGGCCGAAACCGCGTTCTACGACGCCCTGGGCAGATCCGATCTGGATGCCTTGATGGCGCTGTGGGCCGAAGATGAAGAAATCGTCTGCATTCATCCGGGCGCACCGCGCCTGGTCGGCCATGATGCGATCCGGCAGTCGTGGGCGGCGATTTTCGAGCGCGGCAACGTGCATATCCGCCCGGTGCAATTGCACGCCAGCTACAGCCTGACCACCGCCATCCACAGCATCATCGAAGAAGTCCAGCGCACCCAACATGATCGGCACGACCGGCAAGACATCCACATCCTCGCCACCAATGTCTTCATCAAGACGGTGCAAGGCTGGCGCCTCGTCACCCACCACGCCTCGATCGCCGCCGGCGAACTGCCGTCCGAACCGCTCCACCCGGCGCTGCTGCATTGATGTTCAGCATTGTTGCGCTGGCGCAGATACCGACGCGATAATCCGGTACAAAATAATTTTCATGAAGTACTTCGCGCCGCCATGGCTGCCCAACGGGCACCTGCAAACCATCTATTCCGCGACCTGCATCGCCAAGCCGCCAGTGGCATACCGCCGCCAGCGCTGGGACGCACCCGACGGCGATTTCGTCGATATCGATTTCGTTGACGGGCTCGCCGGCCAGCCGTTCGTGGTGCTGTTCCACGGACTGGAAGGCTCGTCCGACAGCCACTACGCGCGCGCGCTGATGGCGCAGGTCGCGGCACGCGGCTGGTCGGGTGCGGTGCCGCACTTTCGCGGCTGCTCGGGCGAACCCAACCGGGCGCCGCGTTTCTACCATTCGGGCGACAGCCTGGAACTGGACTGGATCATCCGCCGCCTGCGCACAGAAATGCAGCACGCCAGCCGCTTCTATGTCACCGGCGCATCGCTGGGCGGCAATGCGCTGCTGCGCTGGCTGGGCGAATCGCAGCATCAGGCCGAGATTATCGATGCCGCCTGCGCGGTATCGGCCCCGCTCGATTTGGCGCAGGGCGGCGCGGCGCTGTCGCACGGCATCAACCGCCTGTACACGCGCATGTTCCTGAAAACCATGAAGGCGAAATCGCTGCAAAAACTGCAGCAATTCCCCGGCCTGTTCGACCGCGACAAGATGCTGCAGGCGCGCAATCTGTACGACTTCGACAATGTCGTCACTGCGCCCCTGCACGGCTACCGCGACGCCGACGATTACTGGAATCGCGCCAGCGCCACCCATGTGCTGGGCGACATCACGCTGCCCACGCTGGTGCTGAACGCCCGCAACGACCCTTTCCTGCCGGGCCGGCATCTGCCGCAGCAAGCAGCCGCGGCGGTCACACTGGACTATCCTGAACAAGGCGGCCACATCGGCTTTGCCACCGGCGCGCTGCCCGGCAACCTGGACTGGCTGCCGCAAAAGATGCTGGAATTCCTGGACGGAACTGCCTGACAGCGCCTGTTGTAAATATATACACATCACGGTATAAAATACACCCGCAATAGTTATATGCGGAAATTGCACGGTTTTACTGCATACCCCCACTTAATTGGACTACGAACATGGATGAGATCGTCAAACAGGCAGTCGCCAAATGGCCGAATGTGCCGCATTGCTACGGCTGGCTGGCGCTGGATGCGCGCGGCGCCTGGCGCATGCGCGATGAACTCGCGCAACAGCAGGGCTCGGCCGGCGAGCGCATCGTGCATCCGGCATTGCTCGGCTTCATCCGCCGCAATTACGCCGCCGATGAACGCGGCCGCTGGTTCTTCCAGAACGGCCCGCAACGGGTATATGTCAATTTGGAATTGACGCCCTACATCGTGCGCAGCGATCCCGCCCACGGCTTCGTCACCCAGACCGACGAGCCGATGGACAATATCGATGCGGTCTGGCTGACCGATAACGCGCGCCTGATACTGCGCAGCAGCGGCAAAATCGCCGCGCTGGACGACCGCGATCTGGCGCAGTGCATCGAACAATTGCGCATCGAGAATAAGGCGGTGAGCGACACCGCATTGCTGGCCTGGATCGGCAACGAAGCCGGTGCAAAATCGCTGGATTTGCAATTGCTGCACAATGGCCGGCAGTTGCCGCTGCAGCGCATTGCGCAGGCTGCGCTGGCTGAACACTTTGGTTTTGTCTGCACACCGCCGCCGGATTAAAGTAAGCAGGGCGAGTGCAACCCGCGCCGAATCGAAAAAATGTGTTGCAGACAGTGCGGCGGGTTGCACCCGCCCTATGGTTTCTTGCCCTGCTCCTTCAACACCTCAACCCAGCGCGCCTGCAATTCACGCTCGCGGGCATCGATGATGGCCTGGTCGTAGAACGACGCATCCGGTGCGCGGCGCGCAATCGTCAATTGCTGCAGCGCATCCGGCAGGCTGCCGTTCAATGCATACGATTCGGCCAGCGCGATATGCTGCAGCGCTTGCCGCCCTTGCGCCGCGTAAGCCTCGGCCAGCACTTGCTGCAATTTTGGCTCGGCACGGTACATTTGCACCTGGTCGCGCAGGTAATCCACCGCTTCCTGGTAGCGCGTCGTCGCAATCAGCGCTTGCGCATACTGGCGCGCAATCCCGCGCGACAACGGAAATTGGGCGCGCGCCGCATCGGCCTGCTTGAGCGCCTGCTGCGCCATTGCCGGCATCGGCTTCGATGCCAGTGCGATGTCAATCGCCAGGCTAGCCATGATGGAGTCCTGCGGCGCCAGCGACGCCACTCGCGCCTCCGCCAGCAAGGCTTGGGCGCGGGTCGGTGTGCCCTGTTCCAATGCGATCAGGGCCAGGCCGTATTTGGCGGCGGCCGTTTGCGCCCGCACTTTTTTCTGCAACTGTTTTTCGAACCATTCGCCGGCCTCGCGCAAACCCTGCGCGCTGCCATCCTGCAACACCCGCAGGCGCGCCTGGATCAAATAAAAAGCCAGACTATCCGGGCGCGAGGTATGGGGCTGATCGCGGATGCGCGCTTCAATATCGGCAATCCGTTCGGTGGTCAGCGGATGGCTGCGCAAATACGCCGGCACCGCATCGGTATACCCGCGTGAAGCCTTTTGCATCCGGCCAAAAAAAGCCACCATGCCGCTGGTATCGAAGTTGGCCTCCTGCAATATCTGCAAGCCGACCCGATCCGCCTCGCGCTCGGCATCCCGGCTGAAATTCAACTGACGCTGAATCGCCAGCCCCTGACCGCCCATTATCAGAGCCGCCGGCGCATCACCCACGTTGCCGGCACCCGCCGCCAGCACGCCCAGCAAAATCGCCGCCAGCGGAATCAGCGCATCCTGCTTTTGCTGGCCCAGCATGCGGGCAATATGGCGCTGCGCCACATGGCCGATCTCATGCGCCATCACCGACGCCAGTTCCGACTCGCTTTGCGCCGCCAGCACCAGCGCGGAATGCACCGCCACAAAACCGCCCGGCAGCGCAAATGCGTTCAGATTGACATCGCGCACCGCAAAAAAGAAAAAGTCGAATCCGGCCTCGCCCCGCGCTTCCGGCCGCGCCGCAACCAGGCTGGAACCGAAAGCATTCAGATATTCCAGCACCGGCGCGTCATCCAGGTAATCGGGATTACGCCGGATATCGCGCATGATCTCTTCGCCCAATTTGCGCTCCATCAACGGCGACAGCGTATCGCTGGAAGAATCGCCCAGAGTCGGCAATCCCAATGCCGCAACCGGCAGCGGCGCAAGCGGCCCGACACAAACGGCCACGACCAACCCGAGCGACAATAAGCGCGGCAGCAACTGCATTTTCGGGGAATGGTGTTTTGTTTTCACGATGCTATGATACCTGCTCCCAATAATCGTTCCACGCTCCACTCCCGCTTATGAACCATTCGCCCGACACCCCCACTGACACCAGCCAACTGACCCACTTCGACAGCACCGGCCAAGCTCACATGGTCGATGTCGGCGCCAAAAATGAAACCCACCGCATCGCCATCGCCGGCGGCACCATCCGCATGCAACCGGCCACGCTCGACATCATTCAGAGCGGCAGCGCAAAAAAAGGCGACGTGCTCGGCATTGCCCGCATCGCCGCCATCATGGCCGCCAAACGCACCAGCGACCTGATTCCGCTGTGCCACCCGCTGGCGCTGACCCGCGTCACGGTCGAATTCAGCATAGACAGCCCAGCCGCCAGCATTCACTGCCGCGCGCAAGTGGAAACTTTCGGCAAAACCGGGGTGGAAATGGAAGCCCTGACCGCAGTCCAGGTCGGCCTGCTGACGATCTACGACATGTGCAAGGCAGTCGACCGCGGCATGGTGATGACGGATGTGCGGGTGCTGGAAAAGCACGGGGGAAAGTCAGGGGATTGGGTGGCGGCGTAAATTGTGCGTCGTACCTAGATAAGCATTGCGCCGTATTGCTGCTGCAATAAAAAATGCTCCGCAAGTCGTTGAACTTGCGGAGCATTCTGGCGGAAATCAAATGCAATTTCCGCGACGCTTGCTGAAACACAGCGCTGCAAAGTATGCAGACCGTGCCAGCAGCGCCGAAAAAATTAACGCTTGGAGAATTGTTTTGCGCGACGTGCCTTGCGCAGACCAACTTTTTTACGTTCGACTTCACGTGCATCGCGTGTCACAAAACCGGCTTTCTTCAGTTCTGCTTTCAGCGTTTCATCGTAGTCGATCAGCGCGCGGGTGATGCCGTGGCGCACTGCGCCAGCTTGGCCGGACTCGCCGCCACCGTTGACATTAACCATGATGTCAAAACGCTCGAGGTTGCTGGTCAATTCCAGCGGTTGACGAATTACCATCAGACCAGTTTCGCGCGAAAAGTATTCGTTGGCAGGTTTGCCGTTCACGATGATCTGACCTGAGCCGACCTTGATGAAGACGCGAGCCACTGCACTCTTGCGACGGCCGGTTCCGTAATTGTAGTTACCGATCATGTCTATTCCTTAGAGTTCAAGTACTTTAGGTTGCTGCGCAGCGTGCGGATGGGAACCTTCCGCATACACTTTGAGCTTCTTGATCATTGCATAGCCGAGTGGGCCTTTAGGCAACATGCCCTTGACCGCTTTCTCAAGCGCGCGACCTGGAAAACGCTCTTGCATTTTCTTGAAGTTGGTTTCATAGATACCGCCTGGATAACCACTGTGGCGATAGTATGTTTTTGCAGTTGCTTTGGTGCCTGTGACACGCAATTTACCTGCATTGATAACGACAATAAAGTCGCCGGTATCGACGTGCGGAGTAAATTCAGGTTTGTGCTTGCCGCGCAATCGGAGTGCCACTTCGCTGGCAACACGCCCGAGGATTTTGTCCGTCGCGTCAATCACCAACCACTCGCGCTTGACCTCATGGGCTTTAGCGGAAAAAGTTTTCATGATGACTTTCTAACTAGATTAACTCGCTCAAAATTGGTGGTTCCGCACATTGCCAACAGTACGGACTCGCCCTTATGCTACTTTCCTGAGCAAACGGAAAGCCGTAGATTATAGTCCTTTCAATGGCTGGGCGTCAAATCTGGTAGAAACCACAGAGCCTTATCCGGAATACTGCGGGCAAAAAAAACCCGAAGCACGATGGTTTCGGGTTTAAATCCACACCGTTAGGAGGGTGGAGGAGACAAGCAAAATTGGGTGCTTCAAAGTTTCACTGCGGCCACTGCGCCAAACAATGATTTGATTATAGCGAAGCCATTGTGCATCGCAAGATATTTTTGAGAAAAATTTTATACGCCGACTAAAAATAATAAAATAAAAATAAAAAACATATATTAATCAATAGGTTAATAATAATTTTCACATCATGAATATATTTTTTCATATTGTAAATAATGCTGCAACGCAATATATCCATCTTGTAAAAAATCAATGTGGCGCAATCGGGGATTGCCAGTCCAGTTACTGCAGTTACCGGAGTTACCGGAGTTACAATTACCGCTGTCTTTTTTACTGCGAGAACACTATGGAATGCACGGTACGCTGGGCAGGATTGTCCGGAATGACTTTTTTAGCGGAAACTGGTTCCGGCCACATTGCGATGATGGATGGCGCGCCGGACGGCGGCGGGCGCAATCTGGCGCCGCGGCCGATGGAACTGGTACTGGCCGGCACCGGCGGCTGCACCGCCTACGACGTGGTGCTGATCCTGCGCAAAAGCAGGCAGGATATTAGCGGTTGCGACGTCACCCTGAAAGCGGAGCGCGCCACCGAAGATCCGAAAATATTTACCGCCGTCCACTTCCACTTCACCGTGCGCGGACGCAATCTGAAGCCGAATCTGGTGGAGCGCGCAATCAAACTGTCGCACGAAAAATACTGTTCGGCTTCCATCATGATGGAAAAATCGGCCCAGATTACGCACACGTTCGAGATACTCGACGACCTGATTGCCGCGACTCCACCCAACTGAGAGCTGATTAAATCCGGTAGGCGGTGGTCGTCATGAGCTTGGCCATCGCCTGCATCACCATGCGCACCGGCGCTGGCGTGTCTGCCGCGCCGAGCGACTGGGCCGCTGCGCCGTGCGCAATTTCGTCGATGCGCATCTGGTCGACAATCGCCCGCGAACGCACATCCTGCGGCGGCAAAATGCTGAGATGGCTATTCAGATGCGCCTCAACCTGGCGCTCGGTCTCGACCACGAAACCCAGGCTGCGCGCATCGCCCAGCTTGGCGGCGATGGCGCCCAGCGCATAGGCGCCGGCGTACCACAAGGGATTGAGCAGGCTGGTGTGAGAACCCAATTCCTGCAAACGCTGCGCGCTCCAGGCCAGATGATCTTCTTCCTCGCGCCCGGCTTGGGCAAACTGCCGCTGCACTTCCGCGTTTTTAGAAAACTGCCCCTGGGCGTCATACAGCGCCTGCGCGCACACTTCTCCGACGTGGTTGATACGCATCAGGCCGGCGCTATGGCGGCGCTCCTTATCGTCCATTTCGCCATCCTCAGCCAAGCCTGCCGGGCTCGGCCGCGACGCCGCCGCAACGCCTGACACCACGCGCAAGGCCTTGTCCAGACCGATGATGAATGTATCCAATTGACGCATATCGATAACCTTTGAGAATTACACTGCATTAATCCGGGCATGGCGCATTTTTCCAATGCGCCCATACCCCCTGCCAATATTATGACGCACACGCCTGCGCAAGTGGCCGGCGACTTTTTCCAGGCAAGCCAGGCGCACTTGGAAGTCCCCTGCAAATAAATGAAATTATCGGGAGTATGCCTTAAAACATATCGATTACCGCATGTAAAATGTGACTTTTAAATAATACAAACAATAGTATTATTTTCGCGCCAAATCCGGGCGCACGCCTTCCAGATCCGACTCCAGCGCCAGATCCGGCACATGGGTAAATGCAATGCGCATCGGCGCGGCTTGCAGAGCCGCTGCCGCGCCGCCGAAATACAGCGCATTCTTGCCGTAGCGCAGGTTCAGCGCATCGATTGCGGCATCCAGCTGATGTTGCGCGTGGCTGCCGGAAAACAACGAAAGGCTTTGATTGCGCGCCTCGGACAAATTCACCAGCGTGACGCCGACTGCCATCGGCTCCCAGCCGCGAGCGCTGGCTTGCGGCGGATAGCGCTGCCAGAGTACGTCGAATGCGGCCAGCAAGGCGCGGGTGTCGCTGGTCGGGTCGAGCGCAACGTCATCGTCCCAGCAGACGACTCTGTGGCGACGGTTTTTCAGCGTCACTTTCACGCACAGGCGGGCGCTGATGCAGTCGATGCTGCGCAAGCGCATCGCCGCCTTCTGCAGCAAGCGGTGCAGCACCGCGTACGCGGCATCCCGATGGCGCAACTCGGGCGCCAGCACATGCGAATGGCCCACCGTGCTGCGCTGGGTCGGCGTCTCCGCAATATCGTCGCCGTGCAACATCGCATGAAAGCGCGCACCCGTCACGCCGCACCAGGCCTTGCGCAAGGTCGCCGCTGACGCGTTGCACAATTGCTGCACGCTAGTAATGCCGCAGGCGTCCAGCCGCGCCGCCATCGAGCTGCCGATACCGGTCAGCGCACGCAACTCCAGCCTGAAGAGCGCCTGCGGCAAGTCGGCCTGCTCGATGACCACCAGGCCATTCGGCTTTTGCATGTTGGAGGCAGTCTTGGCCAGGAAGCGATTCGGCCCGATGCCGATCGAGCAGTGCATGACGCTGCCGCCCGCCTGGTAAATCGCCTGTTTGATTTGCTGCGCCAGTTGCACCGCGCCCTCGCGCTGCGTATCGCGCCCGCGCAAACGGCACCACATTTCATCGATCGAGCGCACCTGCTCGACATGGATGCAGGATTCGACCGCCGCCACCAGCTTGTGATGCATCTGGACATACACGGCCGGACGCGACTCGACGAACACGATCTCGGGACACAGCTTGCGCGCATCGCGCACCGACGTGCCGGTCTTGACGCCGAAGCGCTTGGCCTCGGTGCTGGCGGCAATGCAGCAAGTGGTGTCGGTCAGCACCGCCAGCACGCCGACCGGCCGGCCGCGCAACTCCGGCCGCAATTGCTGCTCGACGCTGGCGAAATACGAATTGGAATCCACATACAGCGCACGCAAAGTCATCGCCAGCCCCTTCCTGCATAAGCGTAACAGCCGAATTATACTGTATATATGTACAGTATAATTCGGCTGTTACGGAATGCCGGAAAAATCCAGCGACAGCTTAAGGGCGGCGCAGAGTCACCAACACGGCGCAGCCGGCTGGGAGGCAGCGATCATGCGCAATGCGGTCAAAGCACTCACACCAGCGCCCATTCCATGCTGGCCTGATTGGCGTAGGCCGGCGGCGCGGCCTCGGTGTGCTCGAAGCTGACGATTTCATAGGCATCCGGCTGCGCCAGCAAGGCGCGCAGCAACTGGTTGTTCAAGCCATGACCGGATTTGTGGGCAACATAACTGGCCAGCAACGGATGGCCGACCAGGTACAGATCGCCGATTGCATCGAGAATCTTGTGGCGCACGAATTCGTCGTCGTAGCGCAAGCCATCCATGTTCAATATCCGGTATTCATCCATCACGATCGCGTTTTCCATCGAGCCGCCCTGCGCCAGACCCAGGCCGCGCAGGGTTTCCACGTCCTGCATGAAGCCGAAGGTGCGGGCCCGCGCGACGTCGCGCACATACGACACCCGGTCGAAATCGACTTCGGCCTGCTGGCTGGTGCCGTCTACCGCCGGATGGTTGAACTCGATGAAAAAGTCCAGCTTGAAACCATTGAAAGGTTCCAACCGCGCCCATTTTTCGGTAACGCCCTGCCCTTCGCGGATTTCTACCGGCTTTAGGACACGAATGAATTTCTTGGCCGCTTCCTGTTCTTGCATGCCGGCCTGCTGCAGCAGAAACACGAAAGATGAGGCCGAGCCGTCCATGATCGGAATCTCTTCGGCGCTCACGTCAATCACCAGATTATCGATACCCAGCCCGGCGCAGGCCGACATCACATGCTCGACGGTCGAGACTCGGGCGCCCTGATTGACCAGGGTCGAAGCCATGCGCGTGTCGCCGACGCCCATGGCTGCGGCCGGAAAACTGATGATCGGGTCCAGATCGACGCGGCGGAAAGTAATCCCGCTATCCGGGCCGCACGGGCGCAAGGTCAGTTCAACCTTGGTGCCGGAATGCAGCCCGACGCCGACGGTTTTGACGGTTTGTTTGATGGTTCGTTGTTTTAACATTTTTATTGTTGAATCAAGATAGGACTTACGCAATGCTGCTGCTTTTCAGTAGTGCAGGCCTCTGTGCCTGCACCGGGCCGCAAGCACGGAGGCCTGCACTACTGCGACTAACTTTGCAATTTCCACTTGTTCCAGGCCGACAGCACCGCATTCGGATAATCCGGGCGGCCGCGGCTGCCGTTATAACGTCCCAGGGCCAGGTACAGATTGCCATTTTCCATATCGATATACATGCGCAGGATGGCACAGCCGTAACGCAGATTAGCTTGCATCTGGAACAACTTGCTGCGGTCATTGTCGCCGATGACGCGGGTCCAGAACGGCATCACCTGCATGTAGCCACGGGCGCCGACGATCGACATCGCGTATTTGCGAAATGCCGATTCGACCTGGATCAGGCCCAGCACCATGGCCGGATCGAGTCCGGCGCGGGTGGCTTCATACCAAACCGACTCCAGGAATTCCTGCCGCATCTGCACATCGGGCACTCTCTTTTGCAAGCGCTGCGACATTTCTCCCAGCCAGCGCAGGTATTGATTGCGTTCGTTGGCATCTTCGATCTGCGGCTTGAGTGGCCGGCCATCCGCAACCGCATGCGCCAAAGCGAGCCGCACCGAGTCCGCCAGCGCGATTTCCTGCTGATTGCCGGCCTGCGCCGGCAGGCAGACGCCCAGCCAAGCCACCAGCGCAAGTCGCAAACAAATATTATACATACCTCCAGTATTACCTAAAAGCATGCAATTACCGCAATATAACAACGCGACCTCATAAATACCCCATTAAAATATCAGGATTACAAAGCCGCCAGGCGGGCACGAACGAAGTCCGGCATTTCTGCTGCCGGCACCACGGTTGCCGCACTATCGCGCCGGCCCTGATATTCCAGATTGCCGTCCTTCAGGCCGCGCTCGCCGATCACGACCCGATGCGGCACACCGATCAATTCCCAGTCGGCAAACATCGCGCCCGGGCGTTCGCCGCGGTCGTCCAGTATCACATCGACGCCGGCGTCCTGCAGCGCTGCATACAAACGGTCGGTTTCGCGTTTGACCGCTTCGCTGCGGTCGTAGCCCATCGGACACAACACCACTTCAAACGGCGCCAGCGATGCTGGCCAGATGATGCCTTTGTCGTCGAAATTCTGTTCGATTGCCGCGCCCAGAATGCGCGTTATGCCAATCCCGTAACAGCCCATTTGCAGCAGTTGCGGCTTGCCGTTTTCATCCAAGTAGGTCGCCTTCATCGATTCGGAATAGCTGGTGCCGAGCTGGAATACATGCCCGACCTCGATGCCGCGCTGAATCGCCAGCACGCCCTTGCCGTCCGGCGATGGATCGCCCGCCACCACGTCGCGCAAGTCAGCGACCATCGGCTGCGGCAGATCGCGGCCCCAGTTGGCACCGGTAAAGTGATAACCCTCGGCATTCGCGCCGCACACGAAATCGCTCATGTTGGCGACCGTGCGATCAACTACCAGCCGGACCGGCTTGACAGTGTTGATCGGTCCCAGATAACCGGGCTTGGTGCCGAACCATTCGATGATTTCATCTTCGGTGGCAAAGCGATAACCGGCGATACCGTCAATCTTGCTTACCTTGACTTCATTCAAGCTATGATCGCCGCGCAACAGCAATAACCAGACTTCCTTGCCTGCCGGCTTTTCGACCGTCAGCACGATGGATTTGACGGTTTTTTCCAGAGGAATCTTCAGATATTCAGCCACTTGTTCGCATTTTGACTGACCCGGCGTAGCGGTCTTGACCAGCGTTTCGGTCGCATCCAGGCGCTGCGCGGTCAGCGGCAATGCTTCTGCCGCTTCCATGTTGGCGGCGTAGTCGGAGCTTGGGCAATACACGATGGCGTCTTCGCCGGTATCGGTGATCACATGGAATTCATGCGAACCGGAGCCGCCGATGGCGCCGTTGTCGGCTGCCACCGCGCGGAATTGCAGGCCGAAGCGATTGAAAATGCGCACATAAGCGTCGTACATCAGCTGGTACGACTGCTTCAGTCCAGCCACGTCGCGATCGAACGAGTAGGCATCCTTCATGGTGAATTCGCGGCCGCGCATCAAGCCGAAACGCGGCCGACGCTCATCGCGGAACTTAGTCTGGATATGGTAAAAATTGAGCGGCAACTGGCGGTACGACTTGATTTCGGAGCGCACTACATCGGTGATCACTTCTTCCGAGGTAGGCTGGATCGCATAGTCGCGGCCGTGGCGGTCTTTGACCCGCATCAGTTCCGGGCCCATCTTGTCCCAGCGGCCGGTTTCCTGCCACAACTCGGCTGGTTGCACTACAGGCATGAGCATCTCAATGGCGCCCGCGCGCACCATTTCTTCGCGCACGATGGCCTCCACCTTGCGGATGACACGCAAACCCATCGGCATATAGGTATAAATACCGGAGCCGATGCGCTTGACCATACCGGCACGTACCATGAGCTTGTGACTGACAACTTCAGCGTCTGAAGGTGCTTCTTTAAGGGTGGAAATGAAAAAACGGGAAGCGCGCATGGCGATGTATTCTTTTAAAAAGAGAGAGTTATAATCAACCCAATTTTAAAGTATTCGCAGGCTAATGCATCACATCTTCGTACAATTGGTTCAAGACCGCGCGCAACGCCACTCGCGGGCAGTGCCTGATATGACGCTGATCAGGCATCAAATTAAGTGCAAATCGAGGATGCGGTGTAGCTAGCAGCAGAAAATATCGAGGTGCAATATGCTGGACCGTGAAGGGTTTCGACCCAACGTCGGCATTATCCTGCTCAACACACAAAACGAAGTGTGGTGGGGCAAACGGGTGCGCGAGCATTCGTGGCAATTTCCGCAAGGCGGCATCAAATACGGCGAATCGCCGGAACAAGCAATGTTCCGCGAACTGGAAGAAGAGGTTGGCTTGCGCCCGGAGCATGTACGGGTGGTCGGCCGCACTCGCGACTGGCTGCGCTATGAGGTGCCGGATCATTTCATCAAGCGTGAAATCCGCGGCCACTATCGCGGCCAGAAGCAAATCTGGTTCCTGCTGCGCATGGTGGGTCGCGATTGCGACGTCAACCTGCGCATCAACGAGCATCCGGAATTCGATGCCTGGCGCTGGCACGATTACTGGGTGCCGATGGATATCGTCATCGAATTCAAACGCGATGTTTACCAAAAAGCGCTGCAGGAACTGTCGCGTTTCCTGTCGCGCCCAGTGGCAGACACAACCACGCCGCAGCAGCAGCGACATACATCACGCTATTTGCGCCAACCGCACGCGCCCCGCTTGCCGGAAATAGAGCCCAACGATGAATAAATTTTTCATGCAAAAAAACAACGGATTTACCACTGCCTGCAGCAAGACTGCAATTTTTCTGGCGACAATCCTGCTGGCGGGTTCAGCACTGGCGCAGATTAAGTCGAATCAGGACGACGAAGAAAGCAACAAAGTTAATCTGTGGCAGGAGCTGGCATTGCAACTACCCGCCGCTCCCAATACCGATGCATTGCTGCCCTTTACCATCACGCCAAATACGTCCCAAAGCTTCCATATCGATCCCAAAGCCTTGACGGTGGGAACCGATGGCGTGGTGCGCTACACACTAGTGGCGCAAAGCAGCGCCGGGGCCAGCAGCGTCAGTTATGAAGGGATACGCTGCCAGTTGTTCGAGAAGAAGCTGTACGCATTCGGCCGCGCCGACGGCAGCTGGTCGCGCGCCAGGCGGGATGCGTGGCAGCCGATCTTCAAGAATGCTACAAATCGGCAACATGTGACGCTGGCCCAGGATTATTTCTGCCGCGACGGCCAGGTTGCAGGCAAGGCGACCGAAATCATCGACAGGATACGCAACCGGCGCCCGTTATCGATTTCCGGTGATTAGCGCAACGCGGTCCCGCCGACACGGCGGTACTTAATCGGATTTACAGCAACACCAGATTGTCGCGGTGGATCAGTTCAGGCTCTTCAATAAAGCCCAGAATCGATTCGATGTCGCCGGAAGCGTGCCGGATGATGCGGCGCGCATCCGAACTCGAATAGTTGGTCAGGCCGCGTGCGATTGCGTGGCCGTCTTCATCGGTGCAGGTAATGACTTCGCCGCGGCCGAACTGGCCGTGCACCTGGGTGACGCCGATCGGCAGCAGGGATTTGCCTTCTTCACTTATCTTTTGCACTGCGCCCGCGTCCAGCACGACACGGCCGGCAGTCTGCAAATGATCGGACATCCACTGTTTGCGCGCGGT
The DNA here is from genome assembly GCF_055694025.1 of Gelidimonas diazotrophica. Classification (NCBI taxonomy): domain Bacteria; kingdom Pseudomonadati; phylum Pseudomonadota; class Betaproteobacteria; order Burkholderiales; family Oxalobacteraceae; genus Gelidimonas; species Gelidimonas diazotrophica. The sequence goes on along the minus strand of NZ_CM146349.1, from coordinate 407,051 downwards.
CAATTGCCCGGTTTGGGCGGTCAACTGGGTGCCGATCAATTCCCCGCTCGCCAGCCGGATCAAGACTTCTTCCTCGCGGCCCCAGGCAATTACCGTATGCGCGCCGGAACTGGCGGCCCGTTTTGCCGCCAATATCTTGGTCAGCATGCCGCCGCGCCCGAGACTGCTGCCGGCACCGCCGGCCATCGTTTCCAGCGCCAGATCGCCCGCATTCGCCCGGTGCACGAATACCGCATCCGGGTCCTTGCGCGGATCGGCAGTGTACAAGCCCTTCTGGTCGGTCAGGATGATTAATGCATCGCCCTCGATCAGATTCGCCACCAGCGCACCCAGGGTATCGTTATCGCCGAACTTGATCTCGTCGGTGACCACCGTGTCATTTTCATTGATGATCGGCACCACGCCCAGGCGCAACAGGGTAAGCAAGGTCGAGCGCGCATTCAGATAACGCTCGCGGTGCGCCAGATCGGCATGGGTCAGCAACACCTGTGCGGTGCGCAGGCCGTGCGCTTGGAAACTGGTTTCGTAGATTTGCGCCAGTCCCATTTGACCCACCGCAGCGCAGGCTTGCAGCTTGTCGATGCCGGTCGGACGCCGCTCGAAGCCGAGCCGCAGCATGCCTTCGGCAATCGCGCCCGAACTGACCAGCACCACTTCCTTGCCCAACTGACGCAGGCGGGCGATTTGATCGGCCCAATTTGCGATGGCCGCATGATCCAGGCCGCGCCCATCGTTAGTTACCAGCGAGGAACCTACTTTAATCACCAGTCGTTTGGCGTTTTGAATAACAGAATGCATATTTTTCGGTAACTGCCGGAGAAAAATCAGTCAAGCGTCAAAAGCGCATGCGCCGCATGTGCATTGGACGTTACATCGAAAAACGGCGGGACCGGCAACTGCCGTCCCGCCGTGCCTGGGATACCTGTAAAACAGCTTAATCGATTATCTTGAAGCGTGGATCATCCGGATCTATCGATGCGATGCCGCGCGCTTCTTCCGTCATTTGAATCTCTTCGGCGCGGAACTCGGCATTGCGTTTTTCTTCCAGATGGCGATAAATCGCCGTCACCAATTCTGAACAACCATTACGGTTGAGTGCGGAAATTTCGAATACCGGCCCTTTCCAGGCAAAGCGCTTGATGAAATCCTTGACGCGTTGCTTGCGTTCGTCTTCCGGTATCACGTCCAGCTTATTCAATACCAGCCAGCGTGGTTTATCGACCAGCGACTCATCGTATTTCTTCAATTCCTTGACCAGCGCCTTCGCTTCCTTGACCGGATCAACCATGTCATCGAACGGAGCCAGATCGACGATATGCAGCAGCAAACCGGTGCGCTGCAAATGGCGCAGGAAGCGATGCCCCAAACCGGCGCCTTCGGCCGCGCCCTCGATCAAACCGGGTACGTCGGCAATCACAAAACTTTTCTCATGACTGACACGCACTACGCCCAGATTCGGGTGCAATGTCGTGAAAGGGTAATCAGCAATCTTCGGCCGTGCATTGGACACGGCTGTGATGAAGGTCGATTTACCCGCATTCGGCATGCCCAGCAAACCGACGTCGGCCAGCACTTTCAGCTCCAGCCGCAGTTCGCGCCGTTCGCCTTCCTTGCCGTCGCCCTTCTGGCGTGGTGCACGGTTGGTCGAGGATTTGAAGTGAATATTCCCCCAGCCGCCCTCGCCGCCCTTGGCCAGCAAGACTTGCTGACCGTGCTCGGTCAGATCGGCAATGCCTTCGCCGGTGTTGTAATCGGCAACCAATGTTCCTACCGGCATGCGCAGCATGATGTCATCGGCGCCCTTGCCGTAACAATCCGCGCCGCGGCCGTTTTCACCGTCGCGCGCCTTGTGCAATTTGGAGAAACGAAAATCCACCAGTGTATTGATATTGCGATCCGCTACCGCATAAATGCTGCCGCCCTTGCCGCCATCGCCGCCATCTGGGCCGCCGAAAGGTCTGAATTTTTCACGACAAAATGATGCGACCCCGTTGCCGCCGTCACCAGCAATGACTTCAATTTTTGCTTCGTCGATAAATTTCATATTTTTTGCCGCCCAAAAGCTAAAAAGGCCCTACCTGGGGCAGAGCCTTTCGATTGAAGGCTTTCGCCTTACACTGCGCAATCGTTACAAACGATGCTTACGCAGCAACTACAGCTACAGTTGCAGGTACTACTGTTACGAACTGGCGGCTCAACGCGCCTTTGATAACAAACTGTACCTTGCCTTGAATCAGCGCGAACAAGGTGTGATCCTTGCCCATGCCGACATTTTCGCCCGGATGTACTTTAGTACCGCGTTGGCGAATGATGATGCCGCCGGCATTGATTGCCTGGCCGCCGTAGACTTTCACGCCTAGCCGTTTTGACTCGGAATCGCGACCATTGCGCGTAGTGCCGCCGCCTTTTTTATGTGCCATTTGAAACTCCTTGGTATCTGGTTAACTCGAACAACGCTGATGTATTAAGCGTTGATGGAGACGATTTGCAGTTCGGTGTAATTTTGACGATGGCCTTGATGTTTCTGGTAATGCTTACGACGACGCATCTTGAAAATCTTGACCTTATCGTGACGCCCTTGCGCCACTACCGTAACCAGCACCGTTGCACCTTCAACCAGCGGAGCACCAAATTTAATGGTGTCACCTGAGCCCACTGCGAGCACTTGATCTAGGGTGATTTCGGAGCCAATGTCTGCAAGTATCTGTTCTACTTTAAATTTTTCACCAGCAACAACTTTATATTGTTTGCCACCGGTTTTTATGACCGCATACATGTGGAACCTCATCGAATAATTGAATAAACTTTCTTTTCCGAAACATGCAAAAAACACTTGCCTAATACGGAAAACCGCAAATTATACATGGACTTGCGATGACGGTCAAAATTTGCACCGGCCGATTGCCACAATAATGTTGCGGGCACTCCAAACTTGCTTTGTACAATTCCGGCTATTTAGAATACCTGTGCATGTATTTTGAAAGTCGCTTGAAATGCATGCGGATACACTGGCAAATTAACGATACTCCGTATATTATTTCTCGCTGCCAGCAGCATCCGGAAAGCCGTTGCTGCTGCGCGACAATAATCCCGAGTACGCCGGGCCACTGAACCGGATCACATCGCAACGATATTGTCATCGTATAATTCCCGCAATTGATGATTTTTCACAGGCGCCACCTTGTCTACCGCAACCGACCTCACCGCCCACAGCAACTCGATACCATCCATCAGCGCCGACATGGACGCCGTCAACCGCGTGATCCGCACGCGCCTGCATTCCGATGTCCCGCTCATCAACCAGATTGCGCAGTACATCATCGGCGCCGGCGGCAAGCGCATCCGCCCGCAACTGGTCTTGCTGGTCGCTAATGCCTACGGCTATACCGGCACGCACCACCACGAACTCGCTGCCGTGGTCGAACTAATCCACACCGCCACCTTGCTGCACGACGATGTGGTGGATGAATCCTCGATGCGGCGCGGGCGCAAAACTGCCAATGCGCTATTCGGCAATGCGGCCTCTGTATTAGTAGGCGACTTCCTGCATTCGCGTGCTTTCCAGATGATGGTCGCAATCGACGATATTCAGGTCATGCGCATTCTGGCCGATGCCACCAACGTGCTGGCCGAGGGTGAAGTACTGCAATTGCTTAATATGCATGATTCGGACCTGACAGAAGAGCGCTATTTGCAGGTCATTCGTTCCAAGACGGCCAAATTATTCGAGGCGGCAGCGCAACTCGGGGCGCGCGTCGCTGGCACTTCAGAAGACGCCATTGAAGCCGCTGCCGAATACGGCCGCTGCCTCGGTACCGCCTTCCAGTTGATCGACGACGTGCTGGACTACTCCGGCAACGCTGCCGAAATCGGCAAGAATGTCGGCGACGACCTGCGCGAAGGCAAGCCGACGCTACCGTTAATTTATCTGATGCAACATGGCACGCCGACACAACGCGAACTGGTGCGCGCCTGCATCGAAAACGGCGATGAGCAGCATTTTGACCAAATACTGGCGGCCATCACTACCTCCGGCGCACTCGACTACACCACCAGTCAGGCGCAGCAGGCCGCCGGCAGAGCGGCAGCGGCTGTGACGCACTTGCCTGATAATCGATTCAAGGATTCCTTGCTAGAATTGTGCAGCTTTGCAGTCAAACGCAATCACTGAAATAGCAAAGATTGCGCCTGCATCGCAGTCGGGGTGTAGCTTAGTCCGGTAGAGCGCTACGTTCGGGACGTAGAGGCCGGAGGTTCGAATCCTCTCACCCCGACCAGGATTCGCCCTATAAGCAAAAATCTAGCGCCATTTTTCTTCCCTAAAAAAATCACGCGTCGCACATTCCGTGTCACTCGACATGTTCGCGGGCTCCCGCCAAAAAACAACTAGAAAATACCCAACCCTTTGAGCATCACGACCAGGATCAGCAGCGGCGAGACATAACGCAGCAGGAAGAAAACAGTGCGCACTAATCTTTGGTTATGCAACTGACCACGATTGGAAAGCGCCTGACTGAACTTGTCAAAGCCCCAAAACCAGCCGACAAAGATGGCGATGGCGATGCCACCTGCCGGCAGGATGATGTTGGATGAGAGAAAGTCAAACAAATCAAACATGTTGTGGCCGAACGGCTTGAAGTCGGCCAGCAGGCTGTTGGTCAGTGCCGCGCCTGACGCCGGCAACGCCAGTAGCGCAAGAGTCAGCAGGGTCGCTTTCGAGCGCGACAAGCTAAAACGCTCGTGAAGAATAACCACCGGCACTTCCAGCAAAGAAAGCATGGCGCCGGTTGCCGCTACGGCAGTCAGAACGAAGAAAACCACCATCAGAATTTGCCCCATCGGAATCTGGGAAAACACCGCTGGAATGGTAATGAATACCAGTGCCGGCCCCGCTGCCGGCGTGAAGCCAAAGGTAAATACCGCAGGGAAAATTGCAATGCCGGCCAGCATCGAGACGCACAGATCGGCACTCATCACACGAAAAGTCGTCACCGGTATATTCTGATCGTCGCGGAAATAGCTGCCATAGGTCATCATGGTTCCCATCCCAATCGACAGCTTGAAAAACGCCAGTCCCATTGCTGTGAGTACTACGGAAGTCGTGATTTTGCTGAAGTCGGGATTGAACAGGAATGCCAGACCTTCAGTGGCCTTGTCCAAGGACAGGCTGACCGCGCAGAGCAATAACAACAACAGAAAGAGCAGCGGCATCAGCCTCTTGGTCAGCGCTTCAATGCCTTTGGTCACGCCCAGCAGCAGAATGCCGCCCATGAGAGACAGCACGCCCCACTGCCAGAACACCGATTGCCAGGGATCGCTGATCAGCGCGCCAAAGGCAGCCTCGGTTATGTTCCGGTCGCTACTCAGGATGGAGCCGCCGATTGCCTTGAACACATAGGCGAAGACCCAGGCCACCACTTCGGAATAGAAAGACAGAATCAGGAAGGCGGCCAGCATGCCAAAAGCGCCGATCAGCCACCAGGGTTGCCCCTTGGATGCCAGCGTTTGCAAGGCGGTAATCGGATTTGCCTTGGCTTGACGCCCCAGGGTAATCTCGGCAATCATCACCGGCAGCCCGATAAACAGGGTCGCCAGCAAGTAGACCAGCAAGAAGCCTGCGCCGCCATTGGCGCCAGTCAGATAGGGAAATTTCCAGATATTGCCCAGACCGACAGCAGAACCGAGGGTGGCTGCCAGCACACCAAAACTGGAAGTGAAGCCGTCCCGCTTCACGCTGTAACTGCGTTGCCCCATGACATTTCTTCTTCCATTGCTGACGCCTGGATGGCGAAAGGGCCGGATTGTAGCACTTTGCCGGCACTAGAAAATCAGGTATGCGAAAGGACAAACAGGAGGAAAAGTGGATCAGAAAGATAATTTACAACTGTTATTTTTGACGTCTTGAAAAAGCCGATAAGCCCCCATATAATTAGCACTCGCTAGGGGAGAGTGCTAACAAGTTCTCCTGGCCTTAAAATTTTGCGGCAAAGCCTGTTTCCAGTACAAGGCTGCGCAGTAAGAATGCTTTGTGGCAGAAATGCCGCAAAAAAACAACAACCTATTGAATACTAAGGAGTTTTTATGAATCTTCGTCCTTTGCATGACCGCGTTATCGTAAAACGTCTGGATCAGGAAACAAAAACAGCATCCGGCATCGTTCTGCCTGAAACAGCTGCTGAAAAACCGGATCAAGGTGAAATTCTGGCAATAGGCAACGGCAAAATTCTGGAAAACGGTTCAGTTCGTGCCTTGGCTGTAAAAGTCGGCGATCGCGTTTTGTTCGGCAAATACTCTGGCCAGACGGTCAAGGTTGACGGCGACGAATTGCTGGTCATGCGCGAAGAAGACATCATGGCTGTCGTTGAAAAGTAATCAACACACCATCCGTCAGGCATCAATCATTTAGTCACATCACATTCTCAGGCTGGCAAGCTTTCAAGCAGTGCCCGCCCCGAAAATCAGTTTAGGAGATTCACATGGCAGCTAAAGACGTAGTATTTGGCGATTCAGCCCGTTCCAAGATGGTCGAAGGCGTCAACATTCTCGCCAACGCAGTTAAAGTTACCCTGGGCCCTAAAGGCCGCAACGTCGTAATCGAACGCTCATACGGCGCGCCAACCATCACCAAAGATGGTGTATCGGTAGCCAAGGAAATCGAACTCAAAGACAAGCTCATGAACATGGGCGCGCAGATGGTAAAAGAAGTTGCATCCCGCACCAGCGACAACGCTGGCGACGGTACAACTACTGCAACCGTATTGACCCAGGCCATCGTGCGCGAAGGCATGAAGTACGTTGCTGCCGGCATGAACCCAATGGACTTGAAGCGCGGTATCGACAAGGCAGTTGCAGCAACTATCGTTGAACTGGCAAAAATCGCCAAGCCATGCACCACTACCAAAGAAATCGCCCAAGTCGGTTCGATCTCTGCCAACAGCGATGCATCCATCGGCGAGCGTATCGCTGAAGCGATGGACAAGGTCGGCAAAGAAGGCGTGATCACTGTTGAAGACGGCAAATCCTTGAACGACGAACTCGATATCGTTGAAGGTATGCAGTTTGACCGTGGCTATCTGTCACCGTATTTCATCAACAATCCGGAAAAACAAGTTGTATTGCTGGAAGATCCATTCATCCTGCTGTGCGACAAGAAAATCTCCAACATCCGCGACCTGCTGCCGATTCTGGAACAAGTCGCCAAGGCTGGCCGTCCACTGCTGATCATCGCAGAAGACGTCGAAGGCGAAGCGCTGGCAACTCTGGTGGTCAACAACATTCGCGGCATCCTGAAAACCTGCGCAGTTAAAGCGCCAGGCTTCGGTGATCGTCGCAAAGCAATGCTGGAAGACATCGCAATCCTGACCGGTGGTCAAGTTGTTGCTGAAGAAGTTGGCATGACACTGGAAAAAGTTACGCTGGAAGAATTGGGCCAAGCCAAGCGGATAGAAATCGGCAAGGAAAACACCATCGTTATCGACGGTGCGGGCCAGCATGCTGCAATCGAAGCACGCGTCAAGCAAGTACGCGTACAAATCGAAGAAGCGACTTCCGACTACGACCGTGAAAAGCTGCAAGAACGCGTTGCCAAATTGGCAGGCGGTGTTGCTGTGATCAAGGTTGGCGCTGCTACCGAAGTCGAAATGAAAGAGAAAAAAGCCCGCGTTGAAGATGCATTGCACGCAACTCGTGCTGCAGTCGAAGAAGGCATTGTTCCTGGCGGCGGTGTTGCACTGTTGCGCGCTCGCGCCAACATCAAGGTCACTGGTGACAATCCTGACCAGGAAGCTGGCATCAAGATCGTTATGCGCGCAATGGAAGAACCGCTGCGCATGATCGTCCAAAACGCCGGCGAAGAAGCTTCGGTTGTAGTTGCTAAGGTATTGGCTGGCACAGGTAACTTCGGTTACAACGCGGCTAACGGTACTTACGGCGACATGGTTGAAATGGGCGTGCTGGATCCAGCAAAGGTAACCCGTTCAGCTCTGCAAAACGCAGCGTCGATCGCTTCCCTGATGTTGACTACAGACTGCATGATCGCTGAGTCGGCTGATGACAAAGCAGCTGGCGGCATGCCTGATATGGGCGGCATGGGTGGTATGGGCGGCATGGGTGGTATGGGCGGCATGATGTAATAACCGTTTTCGGTTATTAGATACAAGCAGATACAAGCAAGCTAAACTGCTGCTAACGAAAAAACCCGCTCGGCGCAAACCGAGCGGGTTTTTTCATGGGGTAGCAAGGCGCGATTCCAATCCGGATGCGGGATAGCGAAATATACCGAAAAGTAATATCGACATACAATACAAATCGTTTCGCTTATAAAGCGGCTCCCGTAGAATTACTCCCTTGAGAAAAAATACAGCGACAGAGTGTCGATCACGATACAGTCTGTCGCTTTTTTATTTGCAGAAATACACGATTCAGATGATAGAACTACAAGCAATCCACCAGCGCTTCAAAGGCGCAAGCGGCGACGTCGATGCGGTACGCGACGTCAGCCTGTCGATTCGCAAAGGCGAGATTTTCGGCATCATCGGCCGCAGCGGCGCCGGCAAAAGCTCGCTGGTGCGCACCATTAACTTGTTGAACCGTCCGACCTCGGGCCGGGTGTTGGTCGATGGCCGCGACCTGACTAGCCTGGATGCAAAAGAATTACGCACTGCACGGCATGACATCGGCATGATTTTTCAGCATTTCAATTTGCTGACGTCGCGCACCGTGTACGACAACGTCGCCCTGCCGCTGGAACTGGCCGGCCTGTCAAAAGCCGAAATCCATAAAAAAGTCATGCCGCTATTGGAACTGGTGGGCCTGACCGAATTGAAACAGCGCTATCCGGCCCATATCAGCGGCGGCCAAAAGCAGCGCGTCGGCATTGCGCGCGCGCTGGCGAATGACCCGACCATATTATTGTCGGACGAAGCCACCTCGGCGCTGGACCCGGAAACCACCCGCGCCATCCTTGAACTACTGCGCCGCATCAACCGCGAGCTTGGCCTGACGATTGTGCTTATCACGCACCAGATGGAAGTCATCAAGGTCATCTGCGACCGCGTCGCCGTGATGGAAGCCGGACAAATCATCGAACAAGGCGCAGTCATCGACGTTTTTCGCGAACCCAAACATGACGTCACCAAAGCCTTGATCGGCGATGTGATTGCACAGGAATTGCCAGAAGGCGTGCTGCAGCGGGTACGCGCCAAGCTGGCGCAAACCCAGGCCGGCAGCGGCCAGGATCATTTGTTCCGGTTTGCATTTTCCGGCGCCAGCGTGGACCAGCCGCTGCTGTCGGAAGCGATTCGCCGCTACGGCATGGATTTCACCATCCTGCACGGTCAGATCGACGAGATCCAGGGCCAGGCATTCGGCTCGCTGGCGGTACTGGCCAGCGGCGCTGCAGACGATATCACTGCAGCAATAACCTACCTGCGCGCGCAAGGTGTAATCGTTGAGGAGTTAAATCATGTCATCTGAATTGTTCGATTTATTCATTTCTTCCTTTGGCGAAACGCTGGTGATGGTCGCGGTTTCCGGAATTCTGGGAGCGCTGCTCGGTGTGCCGCTCGGCATCGCGCTGCACCTGACCGACCGCAAGGGCATATTGCCCAATCCGATTTTCAATCGCGTGGCTGGGTTGCTGGTCAACGCGGTGCGTTCGACGCCGTTCATCATTTTGCTGGTGGCGGTGATTCCGCTGACGCGCTTTTTCGTCGGCTCTTCGATCGGCACTGCAGCGGCGATTGTGCCGCTGACGCTGGCATCGGCGCCCTTTGTCGCCCGCCTGGTGGAAACCGCGCTGCGCGAAGTCGATCCCGGCCTGATCGAGGCGGCGCAGGCGATGGGCGCCACCACCTCCCAAATCGTCTTCAAGGTGCTGGTGCCGGAAGCGTTTGCCGGCATCGTGGCCGGTCTGACCATCACCTTCATCAGCCTGGTCGGTTATTCGGCAATGGCTGGGGCGATTGGCGGCGGCGGCCTGGGCGACCTCGGGATTCGCTACGGCTATCAACGCTTCCTGCCGGAGGTAATGCTGGCAGTGGTGCTGATTTTGATCGTATTCGTACAAATTGTGCAATCGCTGGGCGACCTGCTGGTGCGCCGGCTGAGTCATCGTTAGTTTTTTTAATACCGTCTTAATATCCAAAAGGAACATCATGCAACGTCGTCATATCTTAAAATTTTTTAGCGGGCTAAGTCTGCTTGCCAGCATCGCCATCGCGCCGGCACAGGCACAGGACAAACCGATCAAGATCGGCGTAACCGGCGGCCCACACGCGGAGATCATGGAAGTCGTGAAGAAAATCGCCGCAAAAGATGGCTTGAAAATTCAAGTCGTCGAGTTCAGCGATTACATTCAACCGAACGCCGCGCTGGCTTCCGGCGATCTCGATGCCAACAGCTTTCAGCACCTGCCTTACCTGGAAGCGCAAATCAAGGATCGCGGCTACAAGTTCGCCAATGTCGGCTATACCATCACCGAACCGATGGGCGTGTACTCGAAAAACGTGAAATCGCTGGCCAACCTGAAACCGGGTGCCCGGGTTGGCGTACCGAACGATCCTACCAATGGCGGCCGCGCGTTGTTGCTGCTGCAAGCGCAGGGATTGTTCAAGCTGAAAGCCAGTGCCGGCCTGAGCGCGACCCCGCTCGATATCGCCAGTAATCCGAAAAAAATCAAGATTGTCGAACTCGATGCAGCGCAATTGCCGCGCTCGCTGGCCGACCTCGACGCGGCCGTCATCAACGGCAATTATGCCGAACAGGCCGGGCTAAACCCGGGCACTGACTCCATTGCCATCGAAGGCCCGAAAGGCCCGTACGCCAACGTGATCGCAGTGCGCGATCAAGACAAGGCCAAGCCGTGGGTGGCGAAGCTGCTCAAGGCGTACCACAGCCCGGAAGTCAAACAGTTCGTGCTGAAGCAATACAAGAACTCGGTCATCGTGTCCTGGTAAATCAGGACGAGTAAGCACGCAATAAAAAACGGGAGAGATGCAATATCTCTCCCGTTTTTTTATTGCATCTGGGTTGTTCACCATCCTCACCACTGCGGCGCGCGTTTTTCGATGAACGCTTGCACCCCTTCCAGTGCCGCTGCATCCATCATGTTGCAAGCCATGGTTTGGCCGGCCAACTGATACGCGGCATCAATTCCCATTTCCAATTGCTGGTAAAACAGTTGCTTGCCCATCGCGACCGCGACTGCGGGTTTGCTCAGGATGCTGGCAGTCAGCGCGGCGACTTCGGCATCGAGCTGTTCCGGTGCCGCCACCCGATTGACCAGGCCGCGCGCCATTGCGGTCTGGGCGTCGATGAAGTCACCGGTCAGCAGCATTTCCATGGCCTGCTTGCGCGAGACGTTGCGCGACAGTGCAACCGATGGCGTGGCGCAAAACAGGCCGAAATTGATGCCCGACACCGCGAACCGGGCCGTGCTGGAAGCCACCGCCAGATCGCACATGGCGACCAACTGGCAGCCGGCTGCGGTAGCGATGCCCTGCACCCGCGCAATCACCGGTTGCGGCATTTGCTGGATGGTCAGCATCAGCTTGCTGCATTGCGTGAACAGGGTTTGGTAATAAGCCAGTTCGGGCGTGGCGCGCATCTGTTTGAGGTCGTGTCCGGCGCAGAACGCGCGGCCTTCGGCCGCCAGCACCACCACCCGCACGGTGGCGTCTTGGGCAACCGCATCCAGTTCGGCCTGCAGTGCGTCCATCATCTGTTCCGATAGCGCATTGAATTGCGCCGCACGGTTCAAGGTCAGGGTAGCAATGCCGCCGCTGCGGCTGTGCAATACCATCGGAAGCGCTTGATCTGTTGCTGACTGGTCCATTTTGTCTCCGTCTTTATTATGTTGATGTATTTATATACTATTCCGCGTATTATTCAATACCGCAATGAATACATGCGGGGAAAGCATGGTTTTTAGCCATACTCCCACGTTATATTTAATTACTTTGGCTCTTCTTCGATATCCTCAGGCGGCATTATCTGCTGCGACAAGCCCAGCAACACTGGCGGCACATAGCTCGCGAGCAACGCGGCGCGGCTGTCTGGCGTCTCCAGGCTGATGCGGCCCAGCGCGCCGGTACGGTAATCCTGCAGCAGGGTATTGGCGGCTTTTTCGAAATCCCAGTCGCCGCCTTTCAGGCGGTAACCGCGCCGCAGCGCAACGCCTTCGACTACGCTGACCGCATCCATGCCTTCGGTTTTCATGTTGTAACGGGTTGCCAACAATTGCGGATAGCGCTGCAGCAGAATCTCGGCCAGGAAAGTGGCGATTTCTTCCTCGATCAAGGCGTTGACGCCGATCGCGTGGCTGGCGGCCAGCATCAGGCCGTCGGTCGGATGGGCGATTTTCGGCCACAACAAGCCGGGCGTATCGATCAGGATCATGTTCTTGTTCAGGTACAAGCGCTGTTGCACCTTGGTCACCGCCGGCTCGTCGCCAACCTTGGCCACGCGTCTTTTGAGCAAGGCGTTCATCAGTGTCGATTTGCCGACGTTCGGGATGCCCATGATCATCATCCGCAGCGCCTTGGTCGGCACGCCGCGATGCGGCGCCTGCTCCAGGCATAAGGCGGGGATTTTCAAGACATCGGACGGTTTTTTGCAGGACAGCGCAACCGCGCGCACGTTTTTCTGGCTGTTGTAAAAAGCCAGCCAGGCTTGCGTTGCTACCGGGTCGGCCAGATCGCTCTTGTTCAGGATTTTCAGGCAAGGGCGCTGCCGGAACAGGCGCAACTCTTCGACCATCGGATTGCAACTGGCTTGCGGGATGCGGGCATCGAGCACTTCGATGACCAGATCGGTAGCTTCCATGGTTTCCGCAGCTTTCTTGCGGGCGGCGTTCATGTGGCCGGGGAACCATTGTATCGACATGCGGAATCAATTCTTGCGGGATAAAACGCTATTGTACGGAGTTGTGGCGCGCACCATCTAAAATCCGTCCAGCCCGGCCAGCACCTGCAAATGCGCGACCACGCTGCGCCCCAGCGCAGACAGGTTGTAACCGCCTTCGAGGCAACTGACGATGCGCCCGCCTGCATGCAGTCTGGCGACATCCATGACCTGTTGGGTAATCCATGCGAAATCGGCTTCGACCAGATCCATCTGACCAATATCATCTTCCCGGTGGGCATCGAAACCAGCCGAAATAAAGATCATTTGCGGCCGGTATGCGTGCAGCGCCGGCAACCATTTTTCGGTAATTTGCTGACGCACCACTGCGCCTCCGGTGTAAGCCGGCAGCGCGATGTTGATCGCATTCGTGATGCTGCGGTCGGTCCCGCTGTATGGATACAGCGGATGCTGGAAGAAACTCGCCATCAACACCTTGGGCTCGTTGGCGAACGCTTCCTCGGTGCCGTTGCCATGATGGACATCGAAATCGACGATGGCCACCCGTTGCAGTCCATGCACTTCCAGCGCGTGCCGCACCGCGATGGCGACGTTATTGAACAGGCAAAAACCCATCGACTCCGTCGGCCGCGCATGGTGACCGGGCGGGCGGATCGAGCAGAAGGCGTTTTCAATTTCGCCTTTGATGACGGCGTCGGTGGCCGCCACAGCAGCGCCGGCAGCGCCCAGCGCCGCTTTCCAGCTGAAGGCATTGAGCGAAGTATCGCCATCCAGCGGGTAATAGCTGGCCTGGCCGCTGTGTGCCTGTGGCACGTTGTCGCGCACCCGAGCAATGGTCGCCGGCGTATGGACGCGGGCGATTTCAGCCAGATCGGCGGCCGGCGCCTGGCGATACTCCAGATAGGCGCCAAGCCGGCTGGAAATCAACTGATCTTCAATCGCCTGCAGCCGAGCCGGCGACTCCGGATGCCAACTGCCCATTTCATGGAGCATGCAATCGGGATGGGTATAAAAAGCTGTCGTCATGGATGCATGATCGCCCACTGCTGCGGGCATGACCTTCTTGAATTAAATCGGGTTGAAATCATTGACAGATAAATTGCAACAAGCGGCAAAAAGCGGCTGAAAGCCGTCCAACACAACCGACGCTAACGCAAACCCGTCATACCGCATACACTCACTATCTTACGCTTCCAAACTGGGCCGCATGTTTCCCCAACTCCAGGCAGTCGCCTGACGACTCTGTAGCAGCCGTCACCTCAGAACCACAACTCACTTTCGCACAATGTCGATAAAATTTCCCAAAACACCGCAGCGTCCGACTTTCCTTTCCACCCTGCCCTTGTTGCTCGCACTGGGATTGGGTCCGCACACCGTAGCGCAGGCAGACCAAGCGGGCGCCGCGCGTAAGCTCGCCTTTATGCAAGAAAACCAGGGGGAATTCGTCAATTTTGGACAGTGGCAAGAAGTCGCAAGCTTCATTGATAAAATGGTTGAAAAACATCATTTCGACAAGGTTAAATTGCAAGCAATCCTGGTCCAAGTGGAATATTCCGAAACCGCAATCCAACTGATGAAACCGGCGCCACCAGGGCGTCCAAAGAACTGGCAAGCCTACCGCGCACGCTTCGTGGAACCGATACGCGTCAATGCCGGCGTGCAATTCTGGAACGACTACGCCAGCGATCTGGAGCGTGCCGAAATACAATACGGCGTTCCGGCTGAAATCATCGTCGGCATCATCGGCGTGGAAACCGTATTTGGCCGCAACACGGGGAATTTTCGCGTGCTCGATGCGCTGACCACCCTCGCCTTCGACTACCCGAATACCCCGACACGCATGGCAAGAATGGAGTTCTTCCGCGGCGAACTTGAAAATGTCCTGCTATACGCGCGCGAATCCGGCATCGATCCATGGTCCCTGACCGGATCGTACGCAGGAGCGATAGGCTGGCCGCAATTCATGCCCAGCAGTATTCGCGCCTATGCGGTTGATTTCGACCAGGACGGCAAGATCGATTTACACAATTCGCCAGCAGATGCAATTGGCAGTGTGGCCCATTTCCTGACGATGCATGGATGGAGACGCGGCTATCCTATCGTTTTCCCTGCGACCATCCCGCCATCGGACGACCATGACAAGCTCTGGGCATCATTCCTCGGCCAGGGCCTGGAGGCAAAATATACGTTCGATGCATTGGCAAGCGCAGGCGTAGTGCCAAGTCCGCATGCACCAACCGATTTACTATACGGTCTGGTCGATTTGCAAAACGGTATCGAAGCGGCCGAATACTGGTTGGGTACCGACAATTTTTTCGCCATCACCCTATATAACCGCAGCTTCTTTTACGCGATGTCGGTCATCGAACTTGGCCGCACAATCAACGCCATGCGCACCCGATAGTTACGTAGTCCTTAGCGTCATTCAGGATATTGCGCATACTTAATGCAATGTTGACAACAATCAACTTGAATTATTATTAATCTGACAAAATATTTCTTGAGTGGAGGGAATTTTTATATTTTTTAATAGTCTGACACTTGTTTTACAGATATTTCTCTCGAAATGAGATTACTATCACGTTCATTTTTGCCGTACGGCATTAATTGTTGGCGCATCAAAGCAATTGCAATTGGGGATTTTTATTGCTGCATTATTTTTAGAGCAATAAATTTAACCAGGTATTTCAAAGCATCGCATCGTTATGCGTGATACTTGTATTACTGTAGAAGCAACTATAAGAGCATCAAAAACAATGGGTACAGCCTATCTATCTGGATCTAAGAATTTGTTTTTAAATGTAAATTTGCTTACGGTCTTAACCATTTCACGGTATTACTACACCGCGATGCATGAATAAGCAGATTCTTTGTTGCGCTTCCATCTCCATAAAATTTAAAAAATGAAAGACCAAGATCATGAGCACTCAAACAGACAATGACACCGGTAGCACCGCGCTTATGGACCAATTTGAATACAATCCGAACCGTCTCCTGGATACGCTGATCGAAAAACTGCATCTGAAAAACGATGCTGCACTTTCCAGGGCGCTGGAAGTTGCACCACCTGTCATCAGCAAGATTCGTCACCGCAGATTGCCGGTCGGCGCGTCGCTCCTGATCCGGATGCACGAAGTGAGTGATTTGAGCATCCGCGATCTGCGTTACCTGATGGGCGATCGTCGCAACAAGTTCAGGATCAGCGACAAGCAGTTCAAGCCAAAAGAAACGGCAGCAGCATAATCCACGGCCGCGCGTAGTGGAATGCATTTGATCGCAGGACTGACGTCTTATCAGTTCTGCGACCGGGAAGTTCAGGCGGGAAAAATCCCGGTTGAGAGATAGCGGTCACCGCGATCGCATACAATAAAAACGATGGTTGCATTCTCCACTGTTTGAGAAACCCGTAGCGCAACTTCGCAAGCACCAGCAGCGGAGATGCCGCAGAATATCCCCTCTTCGACCGCTAGCCGTCTAGCCATGTGTTCCGATGCAGCCTGGCTTACCGATTCAATCTGGTCGACTCTGGACTTGTCATAGATTTTTGGCAGATAGGCTTCCGGCCATTTACGGATGCCGGGAATCTGCGAGCCCTCTTCCGGCTGTGCACCAATAATTCGCACTGCGCCGTTTTGTTCTTTCAAATACTGCGACACGCCCATGATGGTGCCGGTGGTACCCATCGCACTCACAAAATGCGTCACGCGTCCATTAGTGTCGCGCCATATTTCGGGCCCGGTAGTTTCATAATGCGCGCGCGGGTTGTCCGGATTGGAAAACTGGTCAAGGATAATGCCCTTGCCGTCTTTCTGCATCTGCAGCGCCAGATCCCTGGCATATTCCATGCCGCCGATCTTGGGCGTGAGCACCAATTGCGCGCCATAAGCAGACATGCTTTGACGCCGTTCCATGCTGAGATTTTCCGGCATCAGTAAAACCATCTTGTAGCCGCGGAGGGCAGCCACCATCGCAAGCGCAATGCCGGTATTGCCGCTGGTGGCTTCAATCAGGGTGTCGCCAGGCTTGATCTCGCCGCGTTCTTCGGCGCGCATTATCATCGACAAGGCAGCCCGATCCTTGACCGAGCCGGCCGGATTATTGCCTTCCATCTTGCCGAGGATAACGTTATTTCTACTGGCAGTATCAGCGCCCGCAATCCGTTTCAGTTCAACCAAAGGGGTATTGCCTATCGTGTTTTCTATTGTCTGATAACGCATGATGTCCGGTCTGTCTGATTAACAAAGCTGTATTTTAGTCCGAGTCAAGCCAGTACGCGCTGACTGCTCGCCAAATCGTGCGGCAATAAAAAACCCCGCAACTTGCGCATGCGGGGCTTGAGAGGGAATCTGCGGTTAATTTAATATTTAGATGGTGCAGCTTCCGGCTTGGCTTTCTTATCCTTGCTGGCCGGGGCCGGTGTACTTGGCATCGCTTGTTCCGATGCTGCAGCCTTCGGCTCCGGAGTGGCGGCCTTCACCTTTTTATCTGTCTTGGCAGTTGCAGACGCTTTGGCGGGAGCATTCGGCCTGTTCTTGCCATTGATGGTCAGACCCGCTTCTGACAGTTTGGCGGAATTTTTGTCGCCAATACCTTTGACCCGTTTTTCAAAATCTGGCCAATCCTTGAAGTCGCCGCCCTTCTTGCGCTCCTCAATAATGGTTTTGGATTTGGCTGGTCCAATACCTTTAATGCCGTCCAATGCCGCCTGATCTGCCTTGTTGACGTCGACTTGTGCGAATGCAAATCCCATAGTTGCGATTAAAGCGAGCACACCCAGCAATAATTTTTTGAACATTTCATTCCTCTTTAATAGGTTGATGATTGTTAAAACAGTCGAAATAGCACTGGCGAAATGCACTCGCAAGTGGCATTGCAGACTATACAACAAGTCGATTAAGAAATAGCAAATGGATCACACCAGCCGTCGATTTTAATCCTGCAATTCATCCAGGGAAACGGTGGCAGTGCCCAGTTTCCCCACCACGATGCCGCCGGCACGATTGGCGTAGGACACCGCCTGCGCCAGCGGCAGCCCAGCGCCCAGCATCACGGCCAGCGTGGCGATTACTGTGTCTCCGGCTCCCGAGACGTCATACACTTCGCGCGTCACTGCTGGCACATGCGACACGCCCTGCGCCGAATACAGCGTCATGCCTTCTTCGGAACGGGTCAGCAACAGCGCCTCCAGTTGCAGCCCGGTACGCAGTTGCTGGGCTTTCGCAGTCAGCTCGGCCTCGCTGTGCCAGGCGCCAACGATGGCGCGGAACTCTGCCTTGTTGGGAGTCAATATCGAAGCCCCGGCATAGCAGCTGAAATCCTCTCCCTTCGGATCGACCAGAACCATTTTGCCGGCCTGCCGCGCCAACCGAATCATGGCGGCCACATTGACCAAGCCACCCTTGGCATAATCGGACAACACCACCACATCGTAATCCGGCAGCAGGGCATCGAACTGGGCCAGTTTATCGCGCAACGCGTGATCGGCCGGCGCTTGCTCGAAATCGATCCGCAGCAATTGCTGCTGGCGGCCGATCACGCGCAATTTGATGATGGTCGAAGTAGCAGCGTCGCGCTGCAGGTAGTTGCGAATTGTGGATGCATCCAGCAGGCGTGCAATCGCGTCGCCCGCTTCGTCCTGTCCCACCACGCCCAGCAAACCGGCGTGCGCACCCAAAGCAGATACATTACGGGCCACGTTGGCTGCGCCGCCCAGGCGCTCTTCGCTTTTCGCCACATGCACCACCGGCACCGGCGCTTCCGGCGATATCCGGTTGACGTCGCCGAACCAGTAACGGTCCAGCATCACATCGCCTGCCACCAAAATCCGTGTCGTATTCAGTGTCGGCAGTTTCATAGCGCATTTCCTTTGGCGGTCAGAACCGCGTGACAATTTCCGCCGGTCCCGGTGCGTGGATAGGAATCCCGCAGCTGCTCAGGATGGCAGCCTGGCCGGCAACCAGGCCCGGCAAAAACATTACTGCCGAGTCCGGTCAGGCAGGCTGCGGTGACCAAGCCAACATGGCCGGTGCCGATAATTGGTATTTTCATAAACTTAGCTGGTAGGTTTCAATCGGATGATGGATGGGTCCAGCCAGAAACGCGACGGCAAGCATTTTGTCGCGCCTACTTTTTACCATCATCATTTTTTGATTTCAAAAAAATATACTGCGTTATGTATTATTTTAAAGCCAATTAAATAAAGCGGGAACTTGGGTATTTTTTAATATACCCCGCAATAATAAACTACGATGGACTGAAAAAATTCTTCCGCAATGCATGCCAGCGCCAGTCAATTGCGCAGCAGCCTAATTCATCACGTTGAGTTCTTCGGTGCGGCGCGGCGGATACGTTTCCCAGAGATTGCAGCCGGGGCACTGCCAATAGAATTGGCGCGCCTTGAAACCGCAATGACTGCATTGATAACGCGCCAGCTTTTGCGCATAGCTGTGCACCAGGTGCTTGACCATCGATAGTTCGGGCCGGATTTCCGGCCTGGCATCCATCAGACGGGCATCGAGCAACTTGTCCAAACCGAGCAAGGTTGGTGTGCGGCGCAATTCATCGCTGGCCAGTTGCTTGGCGGCGTCCACCCCATGGAGTTCGAATACCGCCTTGAAAACCACTTCCAGCAAATCGATAGACGGCGCTTCGGCCAGATAAAACTTCAATAAATTGATGCCTTCCTCGGCCCGCCCGACACTGCGATAACCATCCATCAGGCGCTGCGCCGCCAGCGCCACATGCGGCACGCTCTGCTGCTCAACCCGGCGCCAGGCCAGCAATGCGCCTTCGAGGTCGCCCTTGGCCTGCGCCACGTCGCCGATCAGCAAAGTAGCACGCACGCTTTTGCGGTCGGCAGCCAGGGCTTTTTCCAGCAAGGCCAGCGCGGCATCCGGATGGGTATGCACCAACTCGTCCTGCGCCATTTCACAGTAGAACTGGGCGATTTCCTTTTGCAGTCCGCCGGCGCCGGATTGCTGCAATCCCTGCGCCGCTTCAATCGCGCGCGGCCATTCCTTTTCGCGCTGAAAAATTTCCAGCAAGGCGCGCTGCGCTTGCGCGCCGTAGGGGGTTTTCAGCAGTTGATTGAAGGTTTCTTCAGCCCGATCCAGCAAGCCCGCTTTCAGGTAATCCTGGCCCAACTCAAACAGTGCCTGCAAGCGATGTTCCTGCGGCAGATCCGGACGCGCCAGTAAATTTTGGTGTATGCGAATCGCTCTTTCGGTTTCGCCGCGGCGGCGAAACAGGCTGCCAAGCGCAAAATGCAGTTCAACCGTTTCCGGATCGAGTTTGACAATTTCAATGAATGCATCGATGGCCTTGTCCGGTTGCTCATTGAGCAGAAAATTCAAGCCCTTGAAATAGCCGCGGGGCAAACTGCGCGATTCCGATAACAATTGTTTGATATCCACGCGCGCTGCGATCCAACCCAGTCCGAAAAAAATCGGTATCCCGAGTAACCACCAAATTTCAAATTCCATGTAGGTTCAATCTTGTCATAACTTATTACGTTTTCACATCAATCGTGAACGCGAAGGCGCAATCCGCAGGCAGTACGCAGGTACGGCCACGCGAAGCCGTGCATGGTTGATATGGAAATGGAATCACCGCTCCAGCACACCATCCGGTTGCGGTGGCTGGCTGCGCGACAGATCACGCGCGGCGCCCTCTTTTTCCATTTTGGCGATAATTTTCTTGTGCCGGTTCAAATCGCGGCGCTGGCGCAATACCGTGGACATCATGGCCAGCACGCCAAAAATGGCGCCGCTGACGAAAAAAGCCAGCAGCATCAATACCAAAGGCGCCCGTATTTCATGACCCAAAAAGAATTGCAATGCGACTTCCTGCGTATTCTTGAGGGCGAATCCAAAAAAAACAATAAACAGCAGACCTGCAATTATTCTGAAAATGAGCTTCATTGCACGGCTCTCCAATACATGGCTGGCTGCGCGGGAATCGCGCAGCCAGCAAGACCATGCGAAATTGTACGTGAAAAAAAACGGCATCCGTAGATGCCGTTTCGATTTATCTGTAAATGACTCAGTCTTCCCTGATCGGCTGCCCCACCATCGCATCCACGCGTTCGCGCAATTGCTTGCCCGGCTTGAAGTGCGGCACCCGTTTTTCGGGCACCATCACCTGGTCGCCCGACTTCGGATTGCGCCCGATGCGCGGCGGCCGGCTATTCAGCGCAAAGCTGCCGAAACCCCGGATCTCGATGCGCTGACCAGTTGCCAGCGCATCGATCATTGCGTCCAGAATTGTTTTGACCGCGTAATCCGCATCCTTGGCTACCAGTTGCGAATAATGCTCGGCCAAACGGGCAATCAACTCCGACTTAGTCATTTACCGACCGACAATCAGTTCTTGTTATCGAACTTGGCCTTCAACAGTGCGCCCAGGCTAGTGGTGCCTGAAGCTGCATTGTTGTCGGTGGCGGCCATCTTGTGCATCGCTTCTTGTGTTTCGACATTGTCTTTTGCCTTGATCGACAATTGGATGCCACGCGCTTTGCGGTCGATGTTCAACACCATTGCTTCAACGGTGTCGCCAACTTTCAGGTGAGTACCGGCATCTTCAACGCGATCGCGCGAGATTTCGGAAGCCCGCAGATAGCCTTCGACTTCTTCGGACAACTGGATCACTGCGCCTTTAGGCTCGACCGATTTGACGGTACCTGTTACCAGGGCGCCCTTGTCGTTCATGGCAGCGAAGTTGTTGAATGGATCGCCTTCGAGTTGTTTAACGCCCAGGGAAACACGCTCGCGTTCGACATCGATCGCCAACACGATGGCTTCCAGTTCGTCGCCTTTCTTGAAGCGGCGCACTGCTTCTTCGCCGGTTTCAGTCCAGGACAAGTCGGACAAATGCACCAGACCGTCGATGTTGCCAGCCAAGCCGATGAATACGCCAAAGTCGGTGATCGATTTGATCGCGCCGCGGACTTTATCGCCCTTCTTGTGGGTGATTGCGAAATCATCCCAAGGATTGGACTTGCATTGCTTCATGCCGAGGCTGATGCGGCGACGCTCTTCGTCGATTTCCAACACCATGACTTCAACTTCATCGCCCAATTGGACAACTTTGTTTGGCGCCACGTTCTTGTTAGTCCAGTCCATTTCGGACACATGGACCAAACCTTCGATACCTTGCTCGACTTCAACGAATGCACCGTAGTCAGTCAGATTGGTAACTTTACCGAACAGGCGGGTGCTTTGTGGATAGCGACGTGACAGGCCAGTCCATGGATCGTCGCCCAATTGCTTGACGCCCAGCGAGACACGATTTTTTTCTTTGTCGTATTTCAGAATTTTGGCAGTGATTTCCTGACCCACTGTCAGCACTTCGGATGGATGACGCACACGACGCCATGCCAAGTCGGTGATGTGCAGCAAGCCATCGATGCCGCCCAGATCCACGAATGCGCCATAGTCGGTGATGTTCTTGACCACGCCGTTGACGATGGAGCCTTCTTGCAAGGTTTCCATCAATTTCTGACGCTCTTCGCCCATCGATGCTTCGATTACCGCACGGCGTGACAACACGACGTTGTTGCGTTTGCGATCAAGCTTGATGACCTTGAATTCGAGCGTTTTGCCTTCGAACGGGGTAGTGTCCTTGACTGGGCGGGTATCGACCAGCGAACCAGGCAGGAAAGCACGAATGCCGTTGGTCAGAACGGTCAGGCCGCCCTTAACCTTGCCATTAACCGTACCAATGACGATTTCGCCGGATTCCATCGCTTTTTCAAGCGCCAGCCACGAGGCCAGACGTTTCGCCTTGTCGCGCGACAGGATGGTGTCGCCAAAGCCATTTTCGAGCGATTCGATCGCAACCGAAACGAAGTCGCCAACCTTGACTTCGAGTTCGCCTTGATCGTTTTTGAATTCTTCAACAGGGATGAAGGCTTCGGATTTCAGGCCGGCGTTGACGATGACGAAATTATGGTCAAGGCGCACGACTTCAGCAGAAATCACTTCACCGGAACGCATGTCCTGACGGGACAACGATTCCTCAAACAGGGCGGCAAAACTTTCCATTCCTGTAGATTCGGTAGCGATGGGTGCCATTCCAGTAGATTCGATGGCGGTTGTAGCAGTAGTCATAGGTTTTTTACATGTTATCCAGCAGGGGACGCGACAGGCGACTTAAACTGGGTTAGGTTTATCAACACCGCACTGGACCATGTTATGTGTCATGTGCGGCAACAACGGCATTACAAAATTACAAAAAACAGGCCTTAGCGAACAAACTAAACATGCATTTGCGCATACCAGCGCAGCACTTGCGACACCGCCTGATCCGCGTTCAGTTCGGAAGTATCGAGCAAATATGCATCCTCGGCGGTCTTTAACGGGGCGGTAGCACGTTGCGCATCACGCCCATCACGCGCATTCAAATCCCGCAAAAGGTCGGTAATACTAGCAGAAAATCCCTTGTCAATCAATTGCTTATACCTTCTTTGCGCGCGCGCCTCGACGCTGGCGGTCAGGAATATCTTTAATGATGCATCCGGGAAAATGACGGTGCCCATGTCACGCCCATCGGCCACCAACCCGGGAGCCTGCCGAAATCCCAGTTGCAGGCCGGTCAGCGCCTGCCGTACTGCAGGCAGGACGGCGATTTTTGACGCGGCATTGCCGATATCCTCGGCCCGGATCGCGTCAGTGACGTCGACACCGGACAACTGCACCGCAGCGCCGTCGAAACTGCACGACAGCGCCGCTGCCAGCGCGGCGATTCGCTCTTGGTCCGACAGCGGCGTGTTGCTGCGCAGCGCGGACAGCGCGGTGAGCCGGTACAGCGCACCGGAATCCAGATAATGCCAGCCGAGTTGCTGCGCCACGCGCTGCGCGACAGTGCCTTTGCCGGAGGCGGTGGGGCCATCGATGGCAATCACGGGAACACGGATCTGATCCATTAAAATTCCTGACTTGGTTGGAGTATATGCAAAAATAGTGCTATTTCCGCACATAAACATGGCGACACTATTTATACTGGCTAGTATTGTTAATAATTCATAGAAACAACAGCCGCGTCAAAACAAATCATTACGCGCGATGCTGGCGAATGCTTCGAAATAATCGGGGAAGGTTTTGGCCACGCATTTGGGGTTGTTGATGCGCATTGCGGCACCGCTGCGGGCAGCGCCGCCCAGCGTCGCCAGCGCAAAGCACATCGCCATCCGATGGTCGTCGTAGGTATCGATGGTGGCGGCGCAAATCTGCGCCGGCGGCGTCACCCGCAAATAATCCGCGCCCTCTTCCACCAGTGCGCCGACCTTGCGCAATTCGGTCGCCATTGCCGCGATGCGGTCGGTTTCCTTGACCCGCCAGCTGCCGATATTGCGCAGCATGCTGGGTCCGTCGGCGTACAGTGCCGCGACTGCGATGGTCATCGCGGCGTCCGGTATGTGGTTGAAATCGGCGTCAATCGCCTTTAATACGCCATTCGATTGCGCTTCGATCCAGTTTTCGCCCATCGTGATAGTCGCGCCCATTTGCTGCAGCGCTTCGACAAAGCGCACATCACCCTGGATGCTGGCGCTGCCGACGCCTTCGACCCGCACCGGGCCGCCGGCAATCGCGCCCGCCGCCAGAAAATACGAAGCCGACGAGGCATCGCCTTCGACCTGAATCATGCCCGGGCTTCGGTAATGTTGCCCGGGGGCCACGGTAAACGATTGCCAGCCGTCGCGCTCAACTGCGACTCTTGGAGCAGTGAATGGACAGACAGCTAATTTATCCACAAACGGTTGCCAGCCGTCGCGCTCCACCACCACGCCAAAGCGCCGCATCAGGTTTAAGGTGATTTCGATATACGGCTTGGAAATCAGCTCGCCGATGACTTCGATGGTGAGCGCATGCTCGCGCGCGATGAAGGGCGACGCCATCAGCAATGCGGTCAGAAACTGGCTCGAAACGTTGCCGCGCACGCGCATGTGCCGGGCATCGATATGGCCGCGCTGGATATGCAAGGGCGGAAAGCCTGCGACGCCGGTGTAGACGATCCGGGCCCCGATCGCATTCAGCGCATCGACCAGGTCGCCGATCGGGCGTTCATGCATGCGCGCCACGCCGTGCAGCGTGTAATCGCCGCCGATCACGGCCAGTGCCGCGGTCAGCGGGCGAATCGCGGTGCCGGCATTGCCCATGAACAAATCGGCCTGATGCACCGGAGGATTGCCGTCGACGCCAAACACGGTGTAATTCTGCGTCGTGTCTTGCTGCTCCCAGCGCACTCCCAGCAGCCGCAGCGCGTTCAGCATCACGAAAGTATCGTCCGACGCCAGCAAATCCACTATCTGGGTGGTGCCGCCGGCCAGCGCCGCCAACAGCAAGGTGCGATTGGAAATGCTTTTGGAGCCGGGCAGGCGCACGGTGCCCTGCGCGCGCATCGCGGGCGCCAGATCGAGATGCTCCGGAAAAGGTTTCGGATGCTGCGCCTGAGTTTGGATGCTGGTGGGTTTCATGCTGCGCGTCATTGGTCGCCGCCTTCCTGATGGTGTTTTTCTGCCGCTTCAATCGATATTTCCCAGCGTTGCCGGGCTTGCTGCGCGTTGGCAAAGATCGCTTCCAGCGCGCCACCGTCGCCGCTTGCCAGCGCGCTGCGCAACTGCGTCAATTGCAGCATATAGTCATCCAGCTCGCCCAGCAGCGCGGTCTGATTGGCCAGTGCGATATCGCGCCACATTTCAGGCGAGGAGCCGGCAATCCGGGTGAAATCCCGAAAGCCGCTGGCCGCATACTGGAACAGCAAATCGGCATGCGGCTTGCGCGCAATATCATCGACCAGCGCATACGCCAGCAGATGCGGCAAGTGGCTGACCGAGGCAAACACGCGGTCGTGCTGCTCCGGCGTAAGCCGATGGATGATGGCGCCGCATTGCTGCCAGGCAGCGGCTACGCGGGCCACGTCGGCCGGCGCATTTTCAGGCAGCGGCGTCAGCACCACTTTCTTGCCGACATACAAATCGGCCAGCGCCGCTTCCGGTCCGTTCAGTGCGCGCCCGGCAATCGGATGACCCGGCACGAACCGTCCAATCTTGGCACCCAACGCACGGCGGGCGGAGGCCACCACATCGGTCTTGGTGCTGCCGGCGTCGGTGACGATGGTGCCGGTCTGCAAATGCGGCGCGATGGCGTCCAGAATCGCTTCGGTTTGCGCTACCGGCGCTGCGATCAATACCAGATCGGCATCCCGCAGGCAGATTGCCAGCGCGTCGGAATCAGAGCTGCTGGCGCTATCGATAATGCCGAGTTCAATCGCACGCGCCAGCGGCGCAGCAGTGCGGCCGACGCCGACAATCCGCGTTGCCGCAGCCGTCCTTTTGAGCGCCAGCGCAAAGGAGCCGCCGATCAGCCCGACACCGAAAATAACGATTTTTTTGAACAAGGGAATGACTCTAATGGTGAGGTTATGCCAACGAAGGAGCGCCGACGTTAGCGCTGACTTCTTTTTTCCGCATCTTTAGAATTACAAAAAAGCGGGAGTATGGCAAAAAATACCATACTTTCCGCATATAAATATTGCATCCTTAAAAAATACACTAAATAGTATATTTTCAGTCCGCAGCCCCGTGAAAGGCGCTAAAGCGCACTCAGACCGCTTTCACTTCCGCTTCGGTTTTCAGCACCGTGCGCAGCGCATCGATAAAGATCGCGTTTTCTTCCGGCAAGCCAACCGAGATGCGCAACCATTGCGACAAGCCGTAATTGGCGACCGGGCGCACGATCACACCCAGCTTCAGCAACTCCAGATTGATGCGGGCACCGGCATGGTCGTCAAGGCCGACCTTGACCAGCACGAAGTTGCCGAAGGACGGCACATATTGCAAGTCGATCGCATCGAAAAACGTTGTCAACTGCAGATAACCGGCGGAATTCAGGGCCGCGCTTTTTTGTAGAAATTGCGTATCGCCCAGCGCCGCAACAGCCGCCGCCTGCGCCAGCGAATTGACATTGAACGGTTGCCGGATGCGGTTGAGCAAATCGGTGACGGCCGGTTGTGCAATCCCGAACCCGACCCGCAAACCGGCCAGTCCGTACGCCTTTGAAAGCGTGCGCGACACCAGCAGATTCGGATAAGTCCTGACCCACTCGGTCGATTCGTATTGCAATTCCGGCGCCAGATATTCGTTATAGGCTTCGTCCAGCACCACCACCACCTGCGGCGGCACTATTTTCAGGAACGCCTCGATGGCTGCAGCAGGCAGGAAGGTGCCGGTCGGATTATTCGGGTTGGCGATATAGATCAGCTTGGTGTCGGGCGTAATCGCGTGCGCCATTGCCGCCAGATCGTGGCCGTAATCCTGGGCCGGCACCTCGATGGCACGCGCGCCCACCGCCTGGGTCGCCAGCGCGTAGACCAGAAACGCATACTGCGCATACATTATCGCCTGGCCCGGCTGCACGAAGGCGTGCGCTGCCAGTTCCAGAATGTCGTTGCTGCCGTTGCCGAGCGTGATCCACTCTTGCGGCACGCGGTATTTTGCGGTGATCGCCGCTTTCAGGTCGAAACCGTTGGCGTCCGGATAGCGACCGAGATCGGCTACCGCGCCCAGCATCGCCTGCCGGGCAGATTCCGGCATGCCGCGCGGATTTTCATTGGAGGCAAGCTTGACAATCGCGGCCTGGTCCAAACCGAATTCGCGCGCGACTTCCGCAATCGGCTTGCCGCTCTGGTAAGGGGCAATTGCACGCACATAATCAGGACCGTACTGTATCGACATCTTGGACTCCGGAGTTGAATGAAATTAAGCGCAAAAAGGATAAGAACCGAGCACCTTGAAAAAAGCGGCATTCTGTTTTAGTTCGGCCAAGGCCCGGGCCACCTTGTCGTCTTGCAGATGGCCCTCGATATCGACGTAGAAATAATATTCCCAGGTGCCCATGCGGGCCGGGCGCGATTCAAAGCGCGTCATCGATACGCCGTGCTTGGCCAGCGGCGCCAGCAAATTATAGACAGCGCCCGCCTTGTTGGGCACCGACAATACCAGCGAAGTTTGATCGCATCCACTCGGGCTAGTCTGCAAGCGGCCGATCACCGCGAAGCGGGTGCGATTGTGCGGATCGTCCTGGATATGCGCATTGACGATTTGCAAACCATATTGCTGACCTGCAATCTCGCTGGCGATGGCGGCCGTGCCGGGTTGTTCTGACGCCAGCCGCGCCGCTTCGCCATTGGAAGCGACTGCGTGGCGTTCGATGTTCGGATAATTCTGATTCAGCCACGCTTGGCACTGCGCCAGTGCTTGCGAATGGGCGCAAATCCGCAGCACGCCGTCCATCGTCCCGCTCAAGGACATCAGGCTGTGATGGACCGGAATCGACACCTCGCCGCTGATCAAAAGCGTGGTTTGCAGCAGCAAATCGAGGGTCCGGTTGATCGCGCCTTCGGATGAATTTTCCACCGGCACTACGCCAAAATCGGCGGTGCCGGCTTCCACCGCGCGAAACACTTCATCGATCGATGGGCACGGCAGGCCTTCCACCGCACGGCCGAATTGCTGATATACCGCCTGCTCGGTAAAGGTGCCGACCGGGCCGAGAAAGGCGACCGTGACCCGGTTCTCCAGCGCCCGGCAGGACGACATGATTTCGCGGAAGATGGTTTGTACGTCGGGGCCAAACAAGGGGCCGGGATTGCGTTCGGCGACCCGGCGCAGCACTTGCGCCTCGCGCTCGGGGCGAAATACCGGCGCATTGGTTTCGGCTTTCAGATGGCCGACTTGCTGCGCCAGGCGAGCCCGCTGATTCAGCAATTCCAGGATTTGCTGATCGATTGCATCGATTTGCACCCGCAAGGGCTGGAGTTTATCTTGGCTCATATTTTCTTTGTTATGCGGGCCGCGGGACGCTGCCACTATCCATTACGCGTCACCCGACAAGCGGCTATGCGTGCTGGCGCTCGAATTGTTTCATGTAGGCCACCAGCGCCTGCACACCTTCGATCGGCATCGCGTTATAGATCGAAGCCCGCATGCCGCCGACCGATTTATGCCCCTTGAGCTGCAACAGACCGCCCGCTTCGGCGCCCGCCAGAAACGCTGCATTATGCGTATCGTCGCGCAGCGAAAACGGGATATTCATCCTGGAACGACAATCGGGAGCGATTTTGTTGCTGTAAAAACTGCTGGCATCGATGGTGTCATACAACAAGGTAGCCTTGGCGATATTGCGCTGCTCCATCGCCGCCACGCCGCCTTGGCGCAGCAGCCACTGGAACACCAGGCCGGCGATGTAAATCGCATAAGTCGGCGGCGTGTTGTACATCGAATGGTTATCCGCCACCACTTTCCAGTCAAACGCGGAAGGGCAAAACGGCAGCGCATGTCCGATCAAGTCATCGCGCACGATGACGATGGTCAGACCGGCCGGGCCGATATTCTTTTGCGCGCCGCCGTAGATGACGCCATATTTCGACACATCGATCACGCGCGACAAGATATGGGACGACATGTCGGCCACCAAGGGCGCATCGTTGGTGGCGGCTGCAACCTCCGGCACGAACTGGTATTCAACCCCATCAATGGTTTCATTGGTACAAATGTGTACGTATGCAGCATGTTCCGACAAGCGCCAGACCTCGCGTGCAGGAATCGCCGCAAAATGAAAATCTTCGGAGGAAGCCGCGACATTGACATTGCAATACTTCTTCGCTTCCTTGATGGATTTGGTCGACCAGGAGCCGCTGTTGATGTAATCCGCAGTTGCAGGCTGCGGCTTGCGACCGAGCAGATTCATCGGAATGATCGCGTTTTCGGCAATCGCTCCGCCCTGCATGAAGAGAATCCGGTAATTATCCGGCACCACCAGCAATATGCGCAGGTCACGCTCGGCCGCTGCGATGATGGACATGAATTCCTTGCCGCGATGGCTCATCTCCATCACCGACATGCCGCTGCCATGCCAGTCAAGCATTTCAGCAGCCGCCTGCTGCAGCACTTCCTGGGGCAGCATTGCCGGCCCAGCGGAAAAATTATAGATACGCGTCATGCTTCGCCCGGTTCCTCGCCATTGACATCATTGACATCACTTTCAACTTCGCTTTCAACATCGTTTTCGATATCGGCTTCCACTATGCGCTGCAAACCACTGAGCCTGGTGCCGTCTTCGACGGCGATCAGTGTTACGCCTTGCGTTGCACGACCCATTTCGCGGATTTCGGAAACACGGGTCCGGATCAAAACACCGCCGGTAGTAATGAGCAGAATTTCATCGCTGGACTCGACCAGTGTGGCAGCCACGACCCGGCCATTGCGTTCACTGGTCTGGATCGCGATCATGCCCTTGGTGCCGCGGCCATGACGGGTGTATTCATGGATCGGAGTACGCTTGCCGAAGCCGTTCTCGGTCGCAGTCAAGACGCTTTGCTGGTCGTTTTCAGCCACCAGCAGGGAAATCACCTGCTGGCCTTCTTCCATATTCATGCCGCGTACACCGCGCGCGTTGCGGCCCATCGGCCGTACGTCGTTCTCGTCGAAGCGCACTGCCTTGCCTGAATCCGAGAACAGCATCACGTCATGCTTGCCATCGGTTAGCGCAGCACCGATCAGGAAATCGCCCTCGTCCAGGTCGACCGCGATGATGCCTGCCTTGCGCGGGTTTTTAAAGTCTTGCAAAGGAGTCTTCTTGACGGTGCCAAGGCTGGTCGCCATGAAGATATAACGGTCTTCCGGGAAAGTCCGATTTTCGCCCGATACCGACAACACCACGGTGACCTTCTCGCCTTCCTGCAGCGGGAACATGTTGACGATCGGCTTGCCGCGCGAATTGCGCGAACCTTGCGGCACTTCCCATACCTTGAGCCAATACAAGCGGCCGCGGTTGGAGAAGCACAAGATGTAATCGTGGGTATTGGCGATGAAAAGCTGGTCGATCCAGTCGTCTTCCTTGGTTGCCATGGCCTGCTTGCCGCGACCGCCGCGCTTCTGGGCCCGGTATTCCGACATCGGCTGCGACTTCATGTAACCGGTGTGCGACAACGTCACTACCATGTCTTGCGGCGTGATCAAATCTTCGGTGCCTAGATCGGTTGCATTAAGCTCAATCTGCGAACGGCGCACATCCTTGTTGCCTTCGCCGTATTCATTGATAGCCAGGTTCAGTTCATCGGTAATGATGATGGTCACGCGTTCCGGCTTGGACAGAATATCCAGCAAGTCAGCGATCTGCGCCATCACATCCTTGTATTCATTGACGATCTTGTCCTGCTCCAGACCGGTCAGGCGTTGCAGGCGCATCTGCAGAATTTCCTGGGCCTGGTCATCCGACAACTTGTACAAGCCATCTTTCTGGATGCCGTAATGTTTCGGCAAATTTTCCGGACGGAAAGCCTCGATGCCACCGGTATTCTCTGCCCCGGTACGCATCAGCATTTCGCGCACTACCGAGGAATCCCAAGCGCGCGACATCAATTCCAGTTTTGCGATCGGCGGCGTCGGCGCAGCCTTGATAATGGCAATGAAATCGTCAATATTGGCCAGCGCAACCGCCAAGCCTTCCAGCACATGTCCGCGTTCGCGCGCACGGCGCAACTCAAATACGGTACGGCGGGTGATGACTTCGCGCCGATGCGACAGGAAGCACTGCAGCATCTCTTTCAGGTTCAGCAGCTTAGGCTGACCATCCACCAGCGCCACCATGTTCATGCCGAAGGTGTCCTGCAATTGCGTCTGCTTGTAGAGATTGTTCAACACAACCTCCGGCACTTCGCCGCGTTTCAATTCGATCACTACGCGCATGCCGGATTTGTCGGACTCATCGCGAATATCGGAAATACCGTCAAGCTTCTTGTCGCGCACATGCTCCGCGATACGCTCCAGCAAGGTTTTTTTGTTAACCTGATACGGCAGTTCATCAATGATGAGCGCGGTACGACCTTCCCGGCCGAACTCTTCGAAGTGCGTCTTGGCGCGCATCACAACCCGGCCGCGGCCGGTGCGGTAGCCATCGCGCACGCCCGACACACCATAAATAATGCCGGCGGTCGGAAAATCCGGGGCCGGAATGATCTCGATCAGTTCATCGATGGTGCAATCGACATTGCGCAGCAAGTACAAGGCGCCCTTGATGACTTCTGTAATATTGTGCGGCGGGATATTGGTTGCCATCCCGACCGCGATTCCGGAAGAGCCGTTAATCAGCAGATTGGGAATCTTGGTCGGCAGTACCGACGGCTCTTTTTCCTTGCCGTCGTAGTTAGGCACGAAATCAACGGTATCTTTGTCGATATCAGCCAGCAGTTCATTGGCTATTTTGCCCAGGCGGCACTCGGTGTAACGCATCGCCGCGGCGCTGTCGCCATCGACCGAACCGAAATTGCCCTGCCCATCAACCAACATGTAACGTAGCGAAAAACTCTGCGCCATCCGCACCAGCGTGTCGTAAATCGAGGCGTCGCCGTGCGGGTGATATTTACCCATGGTTTCACCGACCACGCGCGCGCATTTTACATACGGACGGTTCCAGACATTGTTCATTTCATGCATCGCGAACAAGACGCGGCGATGCACCGGTTTCAAGCCGTCGCGCACATCCGGCAAGGCGCGGCCGACGATTACGCTCATCGCGTAATCGAGGTAGCTCTTGCGCATTTCTTCTTCAAGGGAAATCGGGATTGTTTCTTTGGCGAATTGATCCATTGGCTGTTCGGCTACTTTTTGACTGGGTTAACATACGATGCCTATCGTTAAGGCATTGTTACAACAACTGGTCGAAGCTTGTAAACAGATAATTTTATCATGTGCCGGTTTCATCATGGCGTTTAAGAAACCCGGAATGGCGCTGCAATATTTTCCAGAAAATACGGCCTCATCTATAAAATATGTTTAAATACTGCCGGATATTTCAACCGCACATACTTAGAAATCGCAAAAAAGGAAGCAGCATGCTTATAAAACTGGCCATGGGCCTTGCGATTGGCGCAACAGCCATTGGCGCGAACGCCCAGACATCTGACATCAAAGCAAAAACACCAGACAGCGCATACTTGCAGGACAGCAATCGAACAGTTGTGCGTAGCGCCTACGGCCTCTGCTGGCGCACAGGCAATTGGCTCGCTGCAGATGCTGTTCTGGGATGCGACGGCGAACTGGCTCCCCCAATTGCGAACCCTACTGCCCCTGCCGTTGCAGCACCGCTCGCGCCTGCAATTACGCCTGCGGTCGCACCAGAACCTAAACGGTGTGATTTCATCGCAACACTGGAAAACGACCAGACTTTTCCATTCAATAGCGCCACCTTAACCAAGGCCGCCAAAAAACGGGTCGACGATGAGGTGCTACCGAGACTTGCAAATTGCACGAATATTGAATCAATACAGATAACCGGCCATACCGACTTACTCGGATCACAAAAATATAATCAGTTGTTATCCGAAAAACGCGCAGGGAACCTGACTGCTTACTTGAAAAGCAAAAACATCGTTTCCAGTATCAACACATTGGGCGCAGGCGCAACACAGCCAGTAAAAACCTGCAGCAACAATTTACCCCGCAAAAAACTTATTCAGTGTCTGGCGCCCAACCGCCGACTAATTATTGAAGTTAAAGGGCTGTCAGTTAAATAACAATGCGCCAAATTTAGCGGACCATTTTGACAGGCGTTTTAAATAATTTCCCAAATGAAAGCCACCTATTTTATCGTTGTGAAATCGCAACGAATGGCCAAAATTACACGGCAGTCAATTTAACAAACAAGGCAGCAAGTCAAAGCCTATGGCAAAATGAAAACCGGACTATTGCATAGGGCTAATTTATAACTGTGATAACCTGTTGCTAGTAGTAATTCAATTCTAGATGTTGTAAATTTGTTGCGCAGTTTATCTGCGGATATCTCACCCGAGAGGAAAAAATATGAAAAAATTAGCAAAACTCGTCTTCGCTGCGTCCGCAGTCCTGTCTATTTCGGCATCTGCACAAGGCACACAAGATATTCAGGCTAAAACACCCAATAGCGCATACGTACAAGACAGCCGTGGTGTAATTGCACGCAATCCATTCGGCTTGTGCTGGCATGCCGGTTACTGGACTCCTGCCGACTCAGTTGGTGGTTGCGATGGTGAAATCGTTAAAGCTGCCGCGCCAGCGCCAGCCGCTGCCGAACCAGCACCTGCACCAGCTCCTGTTGTCGCTGCACCAACATCAGAAAAAGTCACTTTTGCAGCGGATGCATTCTTTGATTTTGACAAGTCCGTACTGAAAGCCGACGGTAAAGCGAAGTTGGACGATCTGGCCTCGAAATTGGGCGGCGTCAATCTGGAAGTTATCATTGCTGTTGGTCACACCGACTCAGTCGGAACTGATGCTTACAACCAGAAACTGTCGATTCGCCGCGCTGAAGCAGTTAAAGCTTACTTGGTTTCCAAAGGCATCGAAACCAATCGCGTATACACTGAAGGCAAAGGCGAGAAGCAAGCTGTTGCTAGCAACAAAAATGCTGCCGGCCGTGCGAAAAACCGCCGCGTAGAGATCGAAGTTGTTGGTACACGTAACAAGTAATCGATTTTGCTCAAGTAAAACCCCGCGTTCGCGGGGTTTTTTTATGGCCCAAACAATCACGTAAATTGCCTTGGTCAGAATCATCAGATTTATTCTACAAGACCTGCGCCATCGGCACATTTACCGCTATCATGTCGCCTATGAATGCTGACCCTCTTGAACTACAAAAATTCAGTGATCTCGCGCACCGTTGGTGGGACCCAAGCTCGGAATTTCGTCCCTTGCACGCAATTAATCCACTTCGCCTGGAATGGATTAATGCCTGCGTGCCATTAGCAGGAAAAACCATTGTCGATATAGGCTGTGGCGGCGGCATCCTGTCAGAATCAATGGCAAATAAGGGCGCGAATGTGACCGGAATCGATTTATCCGAAAAAGCCCTCAAGGTTGCCGACCTGCATAGTCTGGAATCCGGCGCCAAGGTTCGTTACGAATTGATTGCCGCAGAAGACCTGGCGGCAAGAAAACCCGGCACATACGACATAGTGACATGCATGGAAATGCTGGAACATGTGCCGGACCCAGCTTCCATCGTGCGCGCCTGTGCCACTTTGGTAAAACCCGGCGGCCGCGTATTTTTTTCCACGCTCAATCGCAACCTGAAATCCTACCTGTTCGCAATTATCGGAGCCGAATACCTGCTGCGCCTGCTGCCAAAAGGTACGCATGAATATGCAAAATTCATTACCCCGGCTGAGTTATCGCAATACATTCGCAATGCGAACATGACTGTCGATGTCATGAAAGGGCTGACATACAATCCTGTGACCCAACTGTATTCACTTAATCACGACACCAGCGTCAATTACATGATGGCCTGCACGCGCACTGTGTAACATGATTTTACTGATCGACAACTGTCGTCCCAATATCCGAAATCGCAGATAGACTTGCCTTGACCACCAATACGCCCCCAATCCCCCGCGCCATCCTGTTCGACCTTGACGGCACATTAGCCGACACTGCGCCCGATCTGGCGGCGGCCGTGAACTTGTTGCGAACAACCCAAGGCTTAATGCCCACACCGTACGAATCACTGCGCCCGGCGGCATCATCAGGCGCGAGAGGATTGATCGGCGTGGCATTCGGGCTCCAGCCTGAAGATCAAGGCTATGAAAACTTGCGGATCGCGTTCCTGAACAACTACGCCGCAGCGCTGACGGTGAAATCCCGACTATTCGATGGCGTAATCGACCTGCTCAAGGGATTAAGTGAGTACGACCTGGCCTGGGGAATCGTAACCAACAAGGCAGAGCGTTTCACCGAGCCTTTAGTGCGCCAGATTGGCTTGCACGAAGCAGGTTGCGTGGTGTCCGGCGATACGATGCCACAAGCAAAACCACATCCGGGGCCGCTATTCGAAGCCGCCAGGCGTCTTGGCATATCTCCACAGGATTGTTGGTACGTAGGCGACGACATTCGCGATATTCAGGCAGGGCATGCTGCCGGCATGCATACCGTCGCGGCAGCATGGGGTTATTGCGGCGAACTTGCGCCCCGTGCATGGGGTGCCGATTTGATCATAAATACACCATTACAGTTATTGGAATGCATCCGCAACAGATGTCTGGCCTAGAGGACCAGGGAGAATCTGTTACGAAACACCTTGGGCATCACATTTTGCGCAACGAATGTCATGCGCTCAGGATTTCCTTGATTAATCGTTTTGATAGCGTTTTGATGATTTTCAGGATTCATGCGAAAGTATATATACTCCCATGATATTTTATGAAAACACACACTTGACGCATACAACATGGGCAGTAAAAAATAATACACCATACCGTATATCACAAAGACCAGGAATGCAGCCGATCCGTCACGATGCCTTGATGGCGCTCGTATCGGCGCGTGCAGTGCACCCGTACTGCTGATTGACTTCCAACTTACCTGCGCGCCGCCATGCAGCAACTGTTCCAGAGCGTGGGGCTGGATGCTGCGTACTGGGTGATGCCCCGTACAATCGGGCTGACCAGATTTCCAGCAGTCGAAACAGAAAAACCTGCGGCGGCGCTTACATATACAGAGGACGTGAATGGGTTTACGAGAGCGTATGCGGCGTCATATGCCGAGTCGGGAACAGATTCAGGGCAACCGCTGGCTCGCCTGGCTCGGCCCCTGGCTGCACCAGCCAAAACTCTGGCACTGGTCGCGGCGCGGGGTTGCATTGGGCGTAGCGCTGGGCATGTTCTTCGGCCTGCTGGTCCCCATCGCACAAATCCCACTCTCGGTAACCGCCGCCGTGATACTGCGCGCCAATGTCCCAGCCGCCGTCGCCA
Source organism: Gelidimonas diazotrophica (assembly GCF_055694025.1). Classification (NCBI taxonomy): domain Bacteria; kingdom Pseudomonadati; phylum Pseudomonadota; class Betaproteobacteria; order Burkholderiales; family Oxalobacteraceae; genus Gelidimonas; species Gelidimonas diazotrophica. The sequence continues at coordinate 370,409 of NZ_CM146349.1, read as the reverse complement.
GCACCCTCATCACCAATCCGATCACCTTCGGCCCGATCTACTACGGCGCTTACCGACTGGGCGCCTGGGTGACCGGCGACGCCATGCCGGCGAATGCTGCTGGCCTCGCCATCACAAGGAAAATCAATGGCGAGGCCAGCCTGTGGCAGCGCATTACTGCTCTGGGCAAACCGCTGCTGGTGGGTCTGGCTATCACTTCCACGCTGATGGGGCTGGTGACCTACGGGCTGATCACGCTGGTCTGGCGCTTGCGGACATTATCCAAACGGCGCAACAGGAGACGCCCATGAGTGCGCGGCGCAGCTTGATTTTCCTGGCCCTTGCGGCACTTTCCGAAGATATGGCGCGGCAGCAACGCCTGCGTATGGGAATGAAAGTTGGCTGCAATCTACGTCGAATCATGGGACGCATTGACTCCAGGCTGTTGCCCACAGTTACGCGCAGCTTGCGCTAAGTGCTTGATTGCAAGTAAAATTATGCCTTTAGTCAACGGCTACCACAATAAACTGGTAGCCGTTCTGGACCTGGAGGCCGGGGTTAAAATCCTCTCATCCCGACCAGGTTATCGGGCGGCTTTCTTGTTTAATTCTTTTTAACGGCAAACCATTGAATTCCGTTCCCCTATGGGTGCAGTTGCTTGCGCTTGCTTTTCTGATACTTTGCTCGGCCTTCTTTTCCATTTCCGAAACTTCCCTGATGGCGGCCAATCGCCATCGGCTGCGTCATCTGGCAAAACGCGGCAGCAAGCTTGCCGGCACCACGCTATGGTTGCTGGGACGCATCGACAAGGTGCTGTCGCTGATTCTAATCTGCAATACCGTCATCAATGCGCTGGCGACCGCCTTGGTAATCGTGATGGCAATTAGCGCCTTCGGCAATGGCGATAAGGTCATCATCATCGCCACCGGCGGGGTGGCGTTCCTGCTGATCATCTTCGCCGAAATCGTCCCTAAAGTGATAGGTGCAACCTACCCCGAGCGCATCATCATGCCGGCCAGCTTCGCCCTCAAAATCTTGCTCACAATAGGCAAGCCGGTAGTCTGGTTCGTCAACCTGTTGGTCTCAGGGTTATTCAGGCTGCTGCGCATCAAGACCGGCGCCGATGCGGAAGTGCAGCGGCTGTCGCCGGAAGAGTTGCGCTCGATCGTGCTGGAAGGCGGCAATTTCATCCCGCAGAAACACAAGAGCATCCTGCTCAACCTGTTCGATCTGGAAACCATTTCAGTCGAAGACGTGATGACGCCGCGCGCTCAGGTCGAGGCTCTGAATCTGTCGGTCCCAGTGGAACAGATCAAGCACCAGCTGGTGACCTGCTATCACAACAAGCTGCCGGTCTACGAGGGCGAAATCAACAAAATCTTAGGTATCCTGCACATGCGCAAGGCGGTGGCCTTGCTCAGCCAGGAACAGGAGTTGACGGTGGAGCACTTCCGCGCGCTGCTGACCGAACCCTATTTCATCCCGCAAGATACCAGCGCATTTACCCAACTGCAGTATTTTCAGGAAAATCATGAGCGCCTCGGCATCATCGTCGACGAGTACGGCGAAGTGCAGGGTCTGGTGACGCTGGAAGACATCATTGAAGAAATGATCGGCGAATTCACGACTTCCACCCCGGGCGCCAGCCGCGCCGATAACTTCAGGTGGGACGAGCACGGCGAATGCCTGCTGGAAGGCACCACTGCGCTGCGCGACATTAACAAACGGCTGGGACTGGAACTGCCGCTGGATGGACCGAAAACGCTGAACGGCTTGCTGCTGGAATTATTGCAGGATATTCCGGAGGCGAATGTCAGCGTCAAGTTTCCAAAGTGCATCATCGAAATCATCCAGGTACAGAATCAGGCGATCAAAGTGGTCAAACTGATACGCCGCATGCCAAAAAGCCGCGCGGCCAACAAAACGTAATTCTTTGCAGGACAGCCGGATGAAGGCGTAGACAGCCACGCCGTGATGGCAATGCCTTTACAAGTAAGATGCTTGGAGGCATCATCTAGCGCCATTCCGAGGTTTTTTTGCGTTATTTTTCGACTGAATCATTTATGGCAGCAGTGTCTCCCAATAGCATAGCCACCATCCCGATGTCAGGATTAGCCAGAGCACTGGTGCAGGCAGGGCATTTATCGGCATCGCAAGCCGAAGCCGTGAACAAAAAAGCCCTGTCCGAAAAATCCTTTTTCATCGACACGCTGCTCCAGAGCGGCCATATCGAGAAACGCGCACTGGCCCTGTTCTGCTCCGAAACCTTCGGTTATCCGGCGCTGGATCTGTCCGCACTGAATATCGCGGCGCTGCCGGAAAAAATCATCGACGCCAGGCTGATGCAGGGGCAACGCGTAATCGCACTGGCCAAACGCGGCAACAAGGTCACGGTCGCGATCTCGGACCCAAGCAACACGCAGGCACTCGACCAGATCAAGTTTCAGACCGGTTTGATCGTCGAACCGGTAATCGTGCAACACGATGCGCTGCTGCAACTGCTGGAGCAATTCGGACGGAACGCCGAGGAGAATCTGAACGAACTGATCGGCGACGATCTCGATATCAATTTTATCGAAGACGACAGCGCTGCTGCAGTCGATACTGCCGGCGCCGAGATTGACGATGCTCCGATTGTCAAGTTTCTGCAAAAAATATTGCTGGACGGAATTAATCTGGGCGCATCCGATATCCACTTTGAACCGTTTGAAAAATTTTACCGCATCCGCTTCCGCGTCGATGGCATTTTGCGGGAAGTCACCCAACCGCCTCTGGCGATCAAGGAAAAGCTGGCCTCGCGCATCAAGGTCATTTCCAAGCTCGACATTTCGGAAAAGCGCGTGCCGCAAGACGGCCGCATGAAGCTGGTGATCTCCCAAACGCGCACCATCGATTTCCGGGTCAGCACCCTGCCGACCCTGTTTGGCGAAAAGATCGTCATGCGTATCCTGGATGCGAGCCAGGCGCAAATGGGGATTGACGCGCTTGGCTACGATGCGGATCAGAAGGAAACTCTGCTCAACGCGATCCAGCGTCCTTACGGCATGGTGCTGATGACCGGACCTACCGGCTCCGGCAAGACGGTGTCGCTGTATACCTGCCTGAACGTGATCAACAAGCCCGGCATCAATATTTCGACCGCGGAAGATCCGGCCGAAATCAACCTGCCCGGAGTCAATCAGGTCAACGTCAACGAGAAAGCCGGTCTGACTTTTGCCGTAGCCTTGAAATCTTTCCTGCGCCAGGACCCGGACGTCATCATGGTGGGCGAAATCCGCGACCTGGAAACCGCGGACATCGCCATCAAGGCGGCGCAAACCGGTCACATGGTGTTTTCCACGCTGCACACCAACGATGCGCCATCGACCCTGACGCGGCTGATGAATATGGGTGTGGCGCCATTCAATATCGCCTCTTCGGTGATCCTGATTACCGCCCAGCGGCTGGCGCGCCGCCTGTGCAACTGCAAGCAACCGGCGGTAATCCTGGATGAAGTGCTGTTGCAAGCCGGCTTCAAGCAGCAGGATCTCGATGGCAGTTGGCAACCGTTCAAGCCGGTCGGCTGCGAACGCTGCAGCGGCAGCGGCTACAAAGGCCGGGTCGGAATCTATCAGATCATGCCGATTTCGGAAGAAATCGAACGCATCATCCTGACGCAGGGCTCCGCCCCCGACATAGAACGCCAGGCCGCGCTGGAAGGGGTTAAATCCCTGCGCCAGTCGGGGCTGATCAAAGTCAGGCAGGGTTTGACCAGCCTGGAAGAAGTCCTCGGTTGCACCAACGAATAACGAAGGAGACAGCAAATGGCAACCGCATCACGCAATAGCGCAAGCGCACGTCTGAACAAGGATGCAATCTTTGCCTGGGAAGGCAAGGACAAGTCGGGCAAATCGGTGCGTGGCGAGCTGCGCGCCGGCGGTGAAGCCGTGGTCAGCGTCACGTTGCGGCGCCAGGGCATTCTGGTCACAAAAATCAAGAAAAAAAACTTCCACAGCGGCAAGCGGATCACCGACAAGGACATCACACTGTTCACCCGCCAACTGGCCACCATGATGAAGGCCGGCGTACCGCTGCTGCAATCATTTGACATCGTCGCCAAAGGCAACGCCAATCCATCGGTATCCAAGCTGGTGCAGGATATCCGCGCCGACGTCGAAACCGGCTCAAGCCTGAATCAGGCATTCCGTAAATTCCCGCTGTATTTCGACCCACTGTTCTGCAACTTGGTCGGGGCCGGCGAACAGGCCGGGATTCTGGAAGACTTGCTGACCCGGCTGGCGGTGTACAAAGAAAAAACCATCGCCATCAAGGCCAAGATCAAGTCAGCCATGTTCTATCCGGTATCGATCCTGGTGGTGGCCTTCGTGGTGACGGCAGTGATCATGATCTGGGTGGTGCCGGCTTTCAAGGATGTATTCAAGAGTTTCGGCGCCGACCTGCCGGCGCCGACCCTGTTCGTGATGGCGATCTCGGATTTCTTCGTGCAATGGTGGTATCTGATCTTCGGCCTGACCTTCGGCGGCCTGTATCTGTTTTTTCAATCCTGGAAGCGTTCGCTGAAGGTGCAGCAGACGATGGACCGGTTGTTGCTGAAAGCGCCGATTTTCGGCGCAGTGATCCGCAAGGCCACCATCGCGCGCTGGACCCGCACCCTGGCCACCATGTTTGCCGCCGGCGTGCCCTTGGTCGAGTCGCTCGATTCGGTCGGCGGCGCTTGCGGCAATGCGGTGTATCTGGATGCAACCAAAAAAATCCAGACCGAAGTCAGCACCGGCACCAGCCTGACCGCTGCGATGCAAAATTCCGAGGTGTTTCCGAACATGGTCACGCAAATGGTTTCAATCGGCGAAGAATCCGGTTCGCTCGACATGATGCTGGGCAAGGTCGCCGATTTCTATGAGGAAGAAGTCGACGACGCGGTAGCTTCGCTGTCCAGCCTGATGGAACCGTTGATCATGGTGATTCTGGGGGTGCTGATCGGCGGCCTGGTGATTGCCATGTACCTGCCCATCTTCAAACTGGGGTCGGTGGTCTGATGCTGGAATTTTCTTTCTTTACGGCGCCCGGCAATCTGCCGGGCGCCGCGCTGGCCGGCTTGTTCGGCCTGCTGATCGGCAGTTTTCTGAATGTAGTGGTCTATCGCTTGCCGAAGATGATGCAGCGCGAATCGGATAATTACGTGGCCCACGAAAGCGGTCTGAGCCTGCCGCATACCGACCGTTTCGACCTGTCGCTGCCGCGTTCGGCCTGCCCCCATTGCGGGCACCAAATCAGCGCGCTGGAAAACATTCCAGTCATCAGCTATCTGGCGCTAAGAGGCAAATGTGCATCCTGCAAGGCGCCGATTTCAGCCCGTTATCCGGCGATTGAATTGCTGACCGGAGCCTTGTCGGCGCTGCTGATATGGCGTTTCGGCGCCGGCCTGGCCGGGCTGGCGACGCTGCTGTTCGCCTATTTCCTGATTGCGATGACGTTCATCGATGCCGATACCCAACTGCTGCCCGACGACCTGACGCTGCCGCTGCTGTGGGCCGGCCTGCTGATCAACCTGAACGGCACCTTCGCGCCGCTGCCGGACGCCGTGCTCGGCGCTGCAGCCGGCTATCTGATACTGTGGGCGATTTACTGGCTGTTCAAGCTCGTCACCGGCAAGGAAGGCATGGGTTACGGCGACTTCAAACTGCTGGCCGCACTGGGAGCATGGCTGGGCTGGGGCATGTTGCCGATGATAATCCTGCTGTCGTCTGTGGTCGGTGCCACAGTCGGCATCTTCCTGATTGTTTTCACCCAGCGCGGCCGCGACAACCCGATTCCGTTCGGCCCTTATCTGGCTGCTGCCGGGATGATCGCCTTACTCTTTGGCAAATCCATCGCCGCCCATACGCTCGACTTTCTGCTGTAGCCAACATGTGCAACTATTGAAAAATCAATGAAGAATCGTTTTTCAGTCGGCTTGACCGGCGGTATCGGCAGCGGCAAAAGTACGGTAGCCGATCTATTCGCCGAGCGCGGCGCAGCCATCATCGACACCGATCTGATTGCGCACCGCCTGTGCGCGCCGGATGGCGCAGCCGTCAAAGCCATCCGGGCCCAGTTCGGCGCTGCCTTCATCGGCGCCGACGGGGCCATGGACCGGGCCGCCATGCGCGACAAGGTATTTTCCGAACCGGCCGCCAAACGACGGCTAGAAGCAATTCTGCACCCGCTGATACGGATCGAGACCGAACGCGCTGCGCAACAGGCCGAGGGCGACTACCTGATGCCGGTGGTGCCGCTGCTGGTCGAGTCCGGCAACTGGGCCCGGCGCGTGGCGCGGGTGCTGGTCATCGATTGCCCGGAAACGCTGCAAATCCAGCGCGTCATGCAGCGCAACGGCTTGAGCGACGCGCAGGTGCGCGCGATCATGGCACACCAGGTTTCACGCGCGGCGCGGCTGGCAGCGGCGGATGACGTGATTGTCAATGATGCCGACGCCGGCGCACTGGTGCAGCAAGTCGACCGCCTGCATGCGTTGTATCTGGCGTTAGCGGCACAATCGTCATAACAAATTGTCGCAACAATTGTAATTTGAGCCAGCATCGTTCAGAATTACAAAACCATCAACCGTTACCGGGATTGTGCTTTGATTGTCTACGAATACCCTTTCAACGAGCGTATTCGCACGTTGTTGCGACTGGAAGACCTGTATGAAAAATTCACTTTTTTCCTGCATCAGGAACATGCGCTGCAACACCATGTCGCCCTTTGCACCATCTTTGAAATGCTCGAAGTCGCCGGCCGCGCCGACCTGAAATCGGATCTGCTGCAGGAACTGGAACGCCAGAAGCAGACCCTGCTCGGCTTTAAAAGCAATCCCAATGTGGAAGCCCATCGACTCGAAGAAATCCTGCTCGACCTGGAGCGTATCAGCACCGCCCTGATGACGGCGCAAGGCAAGACCGGGCAAAACGTGCGTGACAATGAATGGCTGATGAGCATCCGCGGTCGCACCATCATCCCGGGCGGAGCTTGCGAATTCGATTTGCCTTCGTATTACGCCTGGCAACAGCGCCCGGCGCAACAGCGTTTTGACGATATATCGGGATGGTTTTCGACTTTGCTGCCGCTGTTCGAAGCCTTGACCATGGTGCTGCGGCTGTTGCGCGAATCCGGCAGCACCAGCAAGATCATCGCGCAATCAGGTACTTACCAGCAAATGCTGCAGGGCAAGGTGTACCAGATGCTGCGTCTGGACATCGATGAAGAACTCGGCTGCATTCCCGAAATTTCCGCCAATAAATACATGCTATGGGTGCGCTTCACTTGCCCGGATGGCAACATGAAGCCAAAAGTGTTCGACGGCGACGTGCCGTTCGAGTTGACCCTGTGCAATTTTTGAGTACAACAAACAATGACTACTTTTGTGCATTGCCCCACTTGCAACAGCAAGGTCGAATGGGCTGAAAAAAACCGCTTTCGTCCGTTTTGCTCGGAACGCTGCAAGCAGATCGACCTGGGCGCCTGGGCCGATGAAAAATACACTATCCCTGCCGTCAATCCTGCCGAGGATATCGACGACGACAGCAAATTGCAGTCTTAATCGGCGATAGCGGGAGTCGCGATGTCACGTCTGCTGGTGGTTGCGCAATTGTTGCTGATCGTCTTGCTCGCGCTTCCCAACCCGATTTCCAGCCATGCTCCCGCATTCACCCTAATCAGCATTGCGCTGTTCATTCTGGGCCTGATCGGAGCTGCCGCCGCACTGGCCGTGATGCCGGCGCGCACTTTCAGCGTGCTGCCGGAACCCAGAAGCGGCGGCGAACTGGTCACCCGCGGCATCTACCGCCATATCCGGCACCCGATGTATCTGGCGGTGCTGCTGTGCGGTTTGGCCGCCTGCGTGGCGTATGGATCGGCGGGCAAATGGAGCTTGCTGGCGCTGCTGGCAGGCGTGCTGACCATCAAGATCCGGCGCGAAGAGCGCTTGCTGCTGGCCCGTTTTTCTGACTACGCCGCTTACCGCCAGAGAACCAAGGCGATCATTCCCTATCTGCTGTGACCGGATAACGCAACTGATCCAGCCATTCAAGCAGCGGAATGGTGGCCGGCAATAGCGGCGCAACCCCGACCTTGCCTTGCCATGCGAACGCCTGCCCTTCCAGGCTTTGCGGTTCGCCGCGCCATGCGCGGCTGAGGTAAAAGTGCAGTTGCACGTGGGCATGCGGATAGATGTACTCGACGCCGCACCAGGGCTCGGCGGTCACTATCTCGATCCCCAGTTCTTCGACAAACTCGCGTTTTAATGCATCCAGAATCGATTCGCCCGGCTCCACCTTGCCGCCCGGAAATTCCCAAAAACCGGCATAAGGCTTGCCCGTCGGGCGTTGCGCCAGCAGAACATCGCCGTTCGGCTGCATGAGAATCCCGACCGCAACCGCAATCGGAGCCTGACTGATTTCCGTCATCAAATAACCTTAAAAAATACTACATATTGTATTTAGTATCACCGCAATGAATACATGCGGGAAACATGCCATTTATAGGCATACTCCGTCTTTTTCCATTTTTCCCGCATGATCACGGGCGAATTGCCAAGCCACGCGGCCGGAGCGCGAACCGCGCTGCAAGGCCCAGCGCAGCGCATCGGCGCGGGCCGCTGCGACCTGACCGGCATCGCAGCCGAACGAGCCCAGCCAGTGCGCAACGATATCGAGGTAATCGTCCTGCTTGAACGGATAAAACGATACCCACAAGCCGAAACGCTCGGACAGCGAGATTTTCTCTTCGACCGTCTCGCCCGGATGCAGATCGCCGTCGTCGCTGCGCTTGTAGGTTTCGTTATCGGCCATGCGTTCCGGCAGCAAATGGCGGCGATTGGAGGTGGCGTAAATCAGCACGTTGTCGGATTGCGCGGCGATGCTGCCGTCGAGCGCCACTTTCAGCGCTTTGTAACCGCCCTCGCCTTCCTCGAAGCTCAGGTCATCGCAAAAAATGATGAAGCGTTCTGGCCGCTCGGCCACCAAATCGACGATATCCGGCAAGTCGGCCAGATCGGCCTTATCGACTTCGATCAGGCGCAAACCCTGCGCCGCATAGCAATTCAGGCACGCCTTGATCAGCGACGATTTGCCGGTGCCGCGTGCGCCGGTCAGCAGCACATTGTTGGCCGGCCGGCCTTGCACGAATTGTTGCGTATTTTGTTCGATCTGCTGCTTTTGCGGCCCGATATTGTGCAGATCGTTCAAGTTGATATTGGCGATATGCGCCACCGGCTGCAGAAACCCAACGCCTTGGCCGGGCCGCTTGCGCCAGCGAAATGCGGTGGCGCGCGCCCAGTCGGTAGCGTGCGCCGGCGGCGGCAGAATGGATTCCAAACGCGCCAGCAAGCTTTCAGCGCGCACTAAAAATTGATCGAGTTGTGTCATGAATGGAAGCTTGTGTGGTGTCGATTATTAAGAGCGGTAATCCGCATTGATGGTCACGTATTCGTGCGACAGGTCGCAAGTCCAGACCGTGGCACTGGCAGTGCCGCGCGCCAGTGTGACGCGCACCGTGATCTCGCTTTGCTGCATCACGCGCTGGCCGTCCTGCTCCTGATAATCCGGATTGCGGCCGCCATTTTTGGCGACCCAGACCTCGTCCAGATACAGGTTCAGCTGGCTGACATCGAGATCATCGACGCCGGCATAACCGATTGCGGCCAGAATCCGGCCCAGGTTCGGATCGGACGCGAAGAAGGCGGTTTTCACCAGTGGCGAATGAGCAATCGAGTAGGCAATCTTGCGGCATTCCTCGGCATTTTTGCCTTGCTCTACCGTGACCGTGATGAATTTTGTCGCGCCTTCACCATCGCGGATGATCATCTGCGCCAACTGTTGCGAAATGCCGGTCACCGCCTGCGCCAGCGCTGCATATTCGCTGGACCCGATATCGTTGATTTCCAGCGCGGCAGTGCCGGTGGCGATCAGCATGAAGGAATCGTTGGTCGAAGTGTCGCCGTCGATGGTGATGCAATTGAACGAGGTATCGGCGGCCTGCTTAACCAGATGATCGAGCACCGGTTGCGCCACTTTCGCGTCGCACGCCAGAAAGCCCAGCATGGTTGCCATGTTCGGCCTTATCATGCCGGCGCCTTTGCTGATGCCGGTCAGGGTGATCGTGACGCCATTGATCACTACGCTACGCGACGCCGCCTTGGGCTGGGTATCGGTGGTCATGATGGATTCGGCCGCATTGAACCAATTGTCTTGCGTCAGATTTTTGATGGCTTGCGGCAATCCGGCCACAACGCGGTCGAGCGGCAGCGGCTCCAGAATCACGCCGGTGGAAAACGGCAGGATTTGGGTCGGATCGCAACCCAGCAAGCCGGCCAGAGCGGTGCAAGTGGCTTGGGCATCAGCCAAACCCGGCGCGCCGGTGCCGGCATTGGCGTTGCCGGTATTAATCACCAGCGCGCGGATGCGGCGGCCGGATTGCGCCACTGCTGCAAGATGGGCTTTCGCGACCTGCACCGGCGCGGCGCAAAAACGGTTAGTGGTGAACACGCCCGCTACCGTGGCGCTTTCGGCCAACTGCAGTACCAGCAAATCCTTGCGGTTGGGTTTTTTGACGCCTGCTTCGGCATGGCCGAGCAAGATGCCAGCCACGGGTGTGAGATCGGCGGCGAGCGGAAGAGGGGAATTGACAGCCATGTTGTGCGTGCTCTAGCAGTGGACGAAAACGTATTGTAGTCGTAATGTTGCCGATAGCGATGCAGGAATGCTGCAGAGCGGGATGCCAGCCAGCGGCAAGGCCGGCTAATACTGATCGAATAAAAAAAGACGGGCAAGCCCGTCTTTTTTGGTGCGAAATATTGGTACGAAAGATCTGGAGCTGCTTATACCAGCTTGCCGTGGCACTGCTTGTACTTCTTGCCGCTGCCGCAAGGGCAAAGGTCGTTACGGCCGACCTTTGCCACCGCGTTCGGATTCAGCCGCTGTGCATTCGCCTCAGAGCGGGCGGTGGGCGCCAGCAAATCTTCCGGTTCCGCCTCGGCATCGAAATCCGCATGCTGATAATGCACGTTCTCGACATGCGATTGCGCCAGTTCCTGCTCTGCCATTTCGATCTCTTCACGCGACTGGATATGCACCGTCATGACGACTTTGGTCACATCATTCTTGATCAGATCGAGCATCTGGCCGAACAAGTCGAAGGCTTCGCGCTTGTATTCCTGCTTCGGATTCTTTTGCGCATAGCCGCGCAAATGGATGCCCTGACGCAAGTGATCCAGCGCGGCCAGATGTTCGCGCCAGTGCGAGTCGACGCTTTGCAGCATTACGCTGCGTTCGAAACCGCCGAACGATTCCCGCCCGACGATAGCAATCTTGGCGTCGTAGGCCGCGGTGGCAGCCTGCATAGTGCGCTGCAGCAATTCTTCGTCGGTCAGATTCGGCTCGGTTTCCAGCATCTGCGCCAGCGGCAACTCAAGCTGCCATTCATCGGCCAGCACCGTTTCCAGCGACTTGATGTCCCACTGTTCTTCCATCGACTCGGCCGGAACAAAGGCGCGGAACAGGTCGGTAAACACGCCGTTGCGCAGCGAAGCGATCAGGGTGGATACGTTGTCGGACTCCAGCAGTTCGTTGCGCTGGGAATAAATCACCTTGCGCTGATCGTTGGAGACATCATCGTATTCCAGCAATTGCTTGCGGATATCGAAGTTGCGCGCCTCGACCTTGCGCTGTGCGGATTCGATCGAGCGCGACACGATGCCGGCCTCAATCGGCTCGCCTTCGGGCATTTTCAGGCGGTCCATGATTGCCCGTACCCGGTCGCCGGCAAAGATGCGCAGCAGCGCGTCATCCAGCGACAGGTAAAACCGCGAAGAACCCGGATCGCCCTGACGGCCGGAACGGCCGCGCAACTGATTGTCGACCCGCCGCGATTCGTGGCGCTCGGTGCCGATGATATGCAAGCCGCCGGCTGCAACTACCTGGTCGTGCAATGCCTGCCAACCGCTGCGCAAGGCCAGCGCCTGCACCTGCTGGTCGGCGTCCGATATGCTGGCATCGGCTTCGATGGTTTGAATCGCATTTTCGACATAGCCGCCCAGCACGATATCGGTCCCGCGGCCAGCCATATTGGTCGCAATCGTGATCGCTTTGTGGCTGCCGGCCTGGGCGATGATCTCGGCTTCGCGCGCATGCTGTTTCGCATTCAGCACATTGTGCGGCAACTTGGCCTGATCCAGGATGCCGGACAGCAATTCGGAATTTTCAATCGAGGTGGTGCCGACCAAAACCGGCTGACCGCGCTCGTAACAATCCTGAATGTCCTTCAGCATCGCCTGATATTTTTCTTCGTTGGTCTTGTAGACCTGATCCTGCCGATCCTTGCGCTGATTCGGCTTGTTCTGCGGAATCACCACCGTTTCAAGAGAGTAAATCGACTGGAATTCGTAAGCTTCGGTGTCGGCAGTACCGGTCATGCCGGCCAGTTTGCCGTACATGCGGAAGTAATTCTGGAACGTGATCGACGCCAGGGTCTGATTTTCGTTCTGGATTTTGACGCCTTCCTTGGCTTCGACTGCCTGATGCAGGCCGTCGGACCAGCGCCGGCCGGTCATCATGCGGCCGGTGAATTCATCGACGATAACGACTTCACCGTCTTGCACCACGTAATGCTGGTCCTTGAAATACAGCGCATGGGCGCGCAGCGCCGCATACAGATGGTGCACCAGCGCGATGTGGGTCGCATCGTAGAGCGAGCCGCCTTCGGCCAGCAATCCCATCTCGGTCAGAATCTGCTCGACCTTTTCGTGGCCGGCTTCGGTCAGCAGCACCTGATGCGCTTTCTCGTCCTTGGTGTAATCGCCCGGCACTTCCACCTTGCCTTTGCCGTCCGGCGTTTCTTCGCCGATCTGCAAGATCAGACGTTTGGGCAGTTCATTGAGCTTGTAATACAGCTCGGTGTGGTTTTCCGCCTGGCCCGAGATGATCAGCGGGGTGCGCGCTTCATCGATCAAGATCGAATCGACTTCATCGACGATGGCGAAGTGCAGGCCGCGCTGAACCCGGTCTGCCACATCGAACACCATGTTGTCGCGCAGGTAATCGAAACCGAACTCATTATTGGTGCCGTAAGTGATATCCGCGGCATAGGCGAGCTGCTTGCTGTCGTGATCCATCTGCGACAGGTTCACGCCGGTGGTAAGGCCGAGCCAGCCATACAGCAGACCCATACTATCGGCGTCACGTTGTGCCAGATAATCGTTGACGGTGACGATGTGCACGCCTTTGCCGTCCAAACCGTTGAGATAAGACGCCAGAGTCGACATCAGGGTTTTGCCCTCGCCGGTGCCCATTTCTGCAATTTTGCCTTGGTGTATCACCATGCCGCCGATCAACTGGACGTCGAAATGGCGCATTTTGAGCACCCGCTTGCTGGCTTCGCGACACACGGCAAACGCTTCCGGCAGCAAGTCGTCGATTTTTTCGCCGTTGGCAATGCGTTCTTTGAAGGCCGGGGTCTTGGCTTGCAATTGCGCATCCGAGAGTTTTTCCATCTCCGCTTCTAGCGCATTGATCTCACGGACGGTTTTTTTGTATTGCTTGAGCAGCCGCTGGTTGCGACTACCGAAAATCTGGGTCAGTAATGACATACTTGGATTCTAAAAAAGCGCCGGAAAAATGACTCGATGCATCTGCACTGCGCTTAGGCACTGCAAAACTGCTGGCATCGGGCCGGACTATGTTTAACATCGGATTTTAGCATGCGACTTTTCGCATATTGGGCTTACCTGAGTGGAAACAATGGTCAATTGCCATTACCAAAGCTTACCCAAAAGGAAAATCAGCACCAAAAACGCATTTTCACCGTAGCGCTACCGCTTTCGCCAGATCGGCTCCCGCTGCAAGAAACTTGTTCGGATCTTGCGCTACGTCCTTGACCCGCACTTCGAAATGCAGATGCGGGCCGGTTGAACGGCCGGTTGAACCGATATCGGCCACATGCTGGCCGCGCTTGACGATGTCGCCGATATGCACCAACAGGCGCGACGCATGCGCATAACGGGTGACGATATCGTTGCCATGATCGATCTCCACCATGTTGCCGTAATCGCTATGCAACTCGGCAGCGATGACCACCCCGCCTGCCGCGGCCACAATCGGCGTGCCGGTCGGAGCCGGGAAGTCGATCCCCGCATGAAAGGTACTGCGCCCGTTAAATGGATCGAAGCGCACCCCGAAACCGGAAGCGACATAATTCACCTTGACCGGCTGGATGGTAGGCAGCAGTTTCGACCGGATCTTGTCGGCCATCAGGGTCGACTCCACTACATTCATGTAATCAGCCCGATGCTCAACATCGGTCGCCATTGCATCGAGCAATTTCTGGAACTCGGTCAGGGACAAATCCCGCCCGGTCTGCTGCTCCAGGCTGGACGGCGCCGCACCGCCGCGACCGGGCAATACCTTGAAGTTGAAATCTTCCGGCTTGACGCCGGCCAAACCCTGCACTCGCTCGCCGAGCGCATCGAGCCGCACTAACTGGGCTTGCATCTGGCCCAGTCGTACCGCCATGAAAGCCAGGTTTTCCTTCAGAAACTTGTCTTGCCGGCCAGCCTGATCTGGCACCGCTTGCGCTGTCAATCCCAGCAAAAAAGGAGAGGAAATATCGGCCGCCAAACGCAACGTCAACGCCTGCAGCAAAACCGCGCCGATTACGACCGCAGTCAGAAAGCCCAGCATTGCCAGTAGTAGATGCTTTTTGGTCAGAGTAATGGATTTGGCCTGAGCCAGGCGTGGGTGCAGCAGAATGACTTGCATATGATCCTCTATGGTGCGCCATGGTGCGCCGGATATGGTAAGGTTCAGCGAATGCGGCCAGCCTCCTCTTCCTATACACCTTATCAGCGCAGCGCCCGTCCGGCGCAGTCAGCGCGCGCGCCACAAGATGCGATGGGCTTTTTGCGGGGGCACGACAAGATGGCCGCGCTGATGCCGACCGCCACCAGAATGGCGGCGCTGCAAACAGATTGCGCGGCGGCGCTACCGGCGATGTTCGAAGCCTGCGCCATCCTGCAATTCGAATCCGGCCAGTTGGTGCTATCGACGCCGAATGCCGCATTGGCCGCCAAACTCAAGCAACAGTTGCCGAAACTCCAGGATTTATTGCTAAAGCGCGGCTGGCAGGTTAACGTAATCCGCCTCAAAGTGCAAGTTGTCAAAGGCCTGGAGAAAGCCATCCCGGTCAAGCAAGCGACCCTGTCGGAACCAGCCCGCTCGGCGCTGGCGGTGCTGGCCGATACGTTGGAAAATTCGCCCCGCAATGCAGCGCTGAAAGCTGCACTCGAAGCCATGGCGCGGCGCAATCGCGACTGATCGCCACTTTACCAAGCATTAAATAATATGACGAGTATGCCTAAAAATACCATGCTCCCCGCATATATTTATTGGTAAAAAATAAAATACCGCATCCAGTACTACCAAATCCAGAACATCAGCACCCAATTGATATCAACCAGCGCCAGCGCCAGGGCGAATACGCCCAGCGCCGCCAGCCGTTGCAATCCACTAGCAGCGTATTGGCGGGTAATCCCCACAGCCAGCCAGAACGACCACAGGCTGGCGCCAATCAATAGCAACAATCGCAAATCGCTGACCCAGGACACCGGCACGCCATCGTTTTTGAGCAAGTTGACGGTCAGAGCCGACAGGCCGAGAAATACGCCGCAACCGGCCAGCGGAATCAGCGCCTGGCAGAAATGATAAAAACGCTGACGCTGCCACGGCCCCAGCAATCGACTGGCCAGGCCGACGATGGCAGAAAGCGCACACCCCATCAGCACGCCCATACCCAGAATGTAGCCCGTCACCAGTGCGCCATCGAGCCAGGAAAAGACGTCGCGCTGCGCCGGATAATTGGTCAGCAGCCACCACGGCGCGTTCTCGGCGAACGGCCACAGGATGTCGCGCTCGATCAGCCATTCGGCGACCAATTGCTTGACCTGGATGAAATGCGGATTAGCCGTCCACTGGAATGCGCCGAGCGCAATGCCGAGCAGGCCGAACAGGATCAACAGGCTTTGCCAGCCAGTCGCCAGCTGCGCGCCCAGCTTGACCACTTCGTGATTCGGTGCCCTGGCACTCAGCGTAATGGCGTCGCGATGACCGCTGCAACGCCCGCACATATGGCAATCGCTGGTGCCTTGCATCTGGCGCATCGCCACCAACGGCGCGCAATTGACCGGCTGAATTCGGGTCACGCTATGGTAAGACTTGCGCCATGCTTCGGCATCGACCTTGTTGTGCATGGGCGCTAGCTTGCTGAGTACCTCGAACACGCCATTGACCGGGCACAGGTATTTGCACCAAACCCGTTTTTCGCGCCCGTACAGATAACCGATGATGATGGCAGCCGTGGTGGAACCGCCCAACACCAGCAATACCGCTTTCGGATACTGATACACGCTGACCATCTGGCCGTAAAGCGTGGTCATGCTGAACGCCACGAACGGCCAGCCGCCCCAGCGCATCCAGCGCGGAATGGCGCGATTGCGCCCCTTGCTGCTGGCCCATTCGGTCAAGGAACCCTCCGGACACAACACGCCGCACCAGGCGCGCCCGACCAGCACCATGCTGAGCAGCACAAACGGCCACCAGATACCCCAAAATACGAACTGGGCAAAAATGGTCAGATTATTGACAATGTGCGCGCTCTCATCCGGCAGCGGTAAAACCGCCGGCCCCACCAGCAGCGCGACGTAAAACAGCACCACCACCCATTGCACGCGCCGGATCAGGCGACCGTGGCTTTGCAGCCAGTTCCCCAGCGGCGCCAGCGCCAGCACGCTCATGCAGTTGCCGCCGAGCGATCCGCACGCATCATCCAGCGGATAAGCAGCCAATAAGCGATGAAGACAAGCAAAGTCAGCAAGTCCGGACGGGCCCGGTAACCGGTGAAGGACGCCACCAGACTGCCCAACACGGAACCGTCATCGAGCAAGCGGCTGGTATCCCAGACCTGCGCCATGATGACTGGCAGCAGTTGCACATCAATCAGTTTTCCCACTCCGCTTATGAGCAGCGAACACGCCAGCAGCAGCAACAGGATTTCCGTGACGCGGAAAAAGGCACGCCATGAAATCAGCTTGCCGCCCAGTTGCAGCAATGCAAAGGTAGCGCCCGCCAGCACCGCGCCCAAACCCAGCGCCAGCCAGAATGCGGCCGAGGCGAAGCCATTGCTGCCCATTGCCAGACTCGATACAAACACGACCGCTTCGCTGCCCTCGCGCGCTACCGCAATTGCCGCCAGCGAAAACACGCCCCACCAGTTTTCGGTTTGCGCGCTGGCGCTCAATGACTGCTCCATATCCCGCTTCAAGCGCCGTCCATGGCGACGCATCCAGAACACCATCTGAACAATCAGTGCGGCAGCAAGCAGCAGCATGCCGGCCATGAAATACGCGTGCCCTTCATCCGACAGGATTTCATCCAGCGCGCCGATCCCCAGCCCCAGCAGGAGAGCGCCCGCCAAGCCCGCCAGCACGCCGCCCCACAGATATTTAAGGCCGCGCGCGCCAGCCGGATTGTGCGACAGCCACGCATACAGGATGCCGACCACCAGCATCGCTTCGACGGTTTCGCGCCACATCACGAACAGGATTTGCGTAAAATTTTGCATGATTGAATGGTTGGATAAATACCGGAAAACTTATTTGGCGACGATGCTGCCCTGGCCCACGCTGACATGGAAATCATCGAAATACTTGTACTCGCCAGGTTGCAGCGGGTAAATCACGACAAACGAGGTTCCGCCCGGACTCAGCGCCTTTTCCTTGCGCAATTGCTTGCTCTCGAACTCGATCGCTTCGGTGCCGACATTGTGAATTTCCAGCTTGAATTTCTTGCCGGCCGGCACCTGCAACACCTTCGGCGTGAAAATGCCGTTATTGCAATTCAGCGTAAAGGTCAGCAAATCTTCACCTGCCGATGCCGCGCTGGCTATCAACAACATCGCGCAAAACATACTTAATTTTTTGAACATGTCGCCTCCGAAAGCATGGCCGGATCAATGATCCTGCCATGCTTGAATCAATCGATAAATCGATAAATCAATCAGTAACCGCCTCTTTTGCCGGTGCCGGCAAAAGTGAAATCGTAATTCAGGTCAAAAGTCTTGAACCACGGCGCGACGCCGGTTTCCTTATCGACATGGCGGCCGAAATGGGCGTGGGTATTGGCCGATGGCGGCAGCACGGTCAGCTTCAGCTTGTATTTGCCGGGGCCGGACAGCTTCACGTTATCGCCATAGTGCGGGCCGTCGCTGGCTTGCATCGGCATCATTTCGCCGGCCGCCTTGAAGCTACCGCCGACCTTGCTCAATTCATATTTCACGACCAGGTACGGCACCCAGTCGCCTTCGGCAAACGCGTTCGGATGGTCCTTGACTGCGTGGATATCGGCTTCGAGGTGAATGTCGGAAGTCTCGACTTTGCCCATCATGCCCTCAGGGTCCATCTTGATCGGCTGCAAATACACTGCGCCGATTTCCATGCCGTGCACAATTTGATGCTTGCCAATCGGCGTTTCAGCCGCGTGGGCGGTGCTGATGATCAATGCCAAGCTGGAGAACAGCAGTGTGCCGAGGGATTTTTTCATGGGATGCTTGCTTTCATTGCGGTGGTCGAATGCAAGAATTCTAGCACAACAATGATAATCATTCTCATTTGTATTTGATATTTTTATGCATAGAACTTGCGCAATATTAAGTAATGTAGGCTTCCGTCCGCCCCTTCAGCGTTGTTTTTTAGGCCGAAACACGCTGGCATCGGCGTAGAACGCGGCATCTTGCGCCGGCCACCAGCCCGGCACGCCGAGCACCGGCAGCGGCGTGAAGCCGGCGGTGCTCAAGCCTGGATCAGTCAATTCCTGCGCGACTTGACGGTCTATCCAGGCCCGCCGCGCTGCGGGACCCAGCGCAAAATAAGCGCCCTCCACCATCACCACGCGGGCGTGGGCGGTGATCGCCTTGTATGGCGACACCAGTTTTTCCATCAATGCATGGCCGAACAGCCAGACTTCGGCCGTGCTGCCGAAATCGGCGCGCCGGCCGATGAACGCATCTTGCCATTGATGATTGCGTAACGATTCCACCAGCGTCCGACCTGACGGCGCATCGTGCACCACCAGCAGCGCCGAATTTTCATCGAAAATTGTGGCTGCGTCACGGGCCGGACCGCGCTCCTTGCCCACGCCGGACTGCGTGATCTGCGCCGCTTGCAAGGCATTGAGCTGGCGCTTGATGCGCGGGAAACTGAGCCAGACCAGCGCATTGAAGAAATCATGCAAATTGGCGCGGGTGGGCACGCAACCGGCGGCGCTGATGAAAGCTTCATAAGCGGTGCCCACCGGCAACGCAGCCTGCGGCACGAAAGACAGCGGCAAGCCGGCGTGGTTGCGCAAGCCATCGGCGGCGGCGCACGCATTGAGCGCCTGCCGCCAGTCGGCAGCGCCCGTCACGCGCTGCGCCGCCACTTGGATTGCCGCCAGCCAGGGCCGCGTCCAGTCTATCGGCGCCTGCACCGCCGCGAGCGCCGGTTCAAGCGTCGTAGCCACAGCAATCCCGTTCATCCAGATCCAATATATTAAAAATAAGCGGGAGTATAGGTAAAAATAGTAGCATTACCGCATACAAAAAAAGCGGCACATATAAATACAACGCACTGTATAAAATTTCCAAAAAAGAACCGAATAAGCCACCTACAACAGTTTCCAGGCGATCGTTTCGCCGCCGTTCAAAGGCATGATAGTGGCGTCGCCCAGCGGCAATTCGGCCGGCAATATCCAATTCTGCCGCTGCAAGGTGACCGTTCCGGCGTTGCGCGGCAAGTCGTAAAACGCCGGGCCGTTGAAGCTGGCAAACGCTTCCAGCTTGTCCAGCGCGCCGGCCAGATCGAACGCGTGCGCATACAGTTCCATCGCATGCAAGGCGGTGTAGCAACCGGCGCAACCGCAGGCGCTTTCCTTCAATCCCTTGGGATGCGGGGCCGAATCGGTGCCGAGGAAGAAGCGTTCATCGCCGCTGGTGGCCACCGTCACCAGCGCTTGCCGGTGTTGTTCGCGTTTCAGCACCGGCAGGCAAAAATAATGCGGGCGAATCCCGCCTTTGAAGATGGCGTTGCGGTTGTACAGCAAATGATGGGCGGTGATAGTGGCTGCAATCGGGCCGTCGGCCTCGCTCACGTATTGCGCGGCGTCCTTGGTGGTGATGTGCTCGAAGACGATTTTCAGTGCTGGCATCGCCAGGCGCAGCGGTTGCAGCACGCGCTCGATGAAG
Source organism: Gelidimonas diazotrophica (assembly GCF_055694025.1). Taxonomy (NCBI): domain Bacteria; kingdom Pseudomonadati; phylum Pseudomonadota; class Betaproteobacteria; order Burkholderiales; family Oxalobacteraceae; genus Gelidimonas; species Gelidimonas diazotrophica. Next base: position 350,129 of record NZ_CM146349.1, on the reverse strand, counting down.
ACCGCTTCACGGTCGAAAATGTCGATCTCCGGATCAGTCACCTCGCCATGCAGCAGGAATGGCATGCCGATTTCCTGCATCGTTTCCAGCGTTTTATAACACTTGGTCAGATCGGTCACGCCGGCGTCTGAATTGGTGGTGGCGCCGGCCGGATATAACTTAACCGCATGGATAAAGCCGCTGTCTTTTGCCCGCAGGATTTCGTCCGGCGGTGTGTTGTCGGTCAGATACAACGTCATCAAAGGTTCGAACTGCATATCGACCGGTAGCGCTGCCAGAATGCGCTCGCGATAGGCCGCCGCTTGCGCAGTGGTGGTGACCGGAGATTTCAGATTCGGCATCACGATTGCGCGGCCGAACTGGCGGGCACTGTGCGGCAACACGGAAGCCAGCGCCGCGCCATCGCGCAAGTGCAAATGCCAGTCATCGGGGCGGGTGATGGTGAGTGTATTGAGCGGTGTGGTGGTGGTCATGATCATGGCGGCACTTTCTATGGAGTGCCGCCATTTTACCTGCCTCACGGCCATGACTGCCCTCTCCCGCACGCCATAGGTATCTACATAACTTGCGACTCTAAACCGCGAGCGCGCATTGCTCCCCTCGCCCACTTGTGGGAGAGGGGCCGGGGGAGAGGGTGCTCGCAATATGCAAGGTGTCAAAACAAGGCCCAACCTTGATTGCATTGCCATATTGATGCGGTGGAATGTTTGCGGTCCCCCTCTCTCCCGGCCTCTCTCCCGCAAGCGGGAGAGAGGAGCAAAACAGTGGATTGCTAGATGTGTAGATACCTATGCCCGCACACGGGAGAGGGACCTTCACGTTACAGAACCAAGATCACCCGATAATCGTTGACATTGGTACGCGTCGGCCCGGTGACGAGCAAGTCGCCCAGCGCGGAAAAATAACGGTAACTGTCATGCGCCCCCAGCATTGCTGCCGCGTTGAGCCCCAGCGCCGCGGCGCGTGCTGGCGTATCCGGCATCAGCACTGCGCCGGCATTATCCTCGGTGCCGTCGATGCCGTCGGTATCGGCCGCCAGCGCGTACACATCGGGCATGCCGCCCAGTTCCAGCGTCAGCGACAGCAGGAATTCGGCGCAGCGCCCGCCGCGCCCGGGTTCATCACCCGAGCGTACGGTGACCGTGCATTCGCCACCGGAAATCAAGGCCACCGGCGTACGGAACGGCTGCTGATGATCGCGGATTTCACGCACCAGCGCCGCATACACTTTGGCGACTTCCGCGGCTTCGCCGGTGACGGTGTCGCCCAATACTACCGGCGTAATGCCGCGCTGCCGAAAAAATGCAGCCGCTGCCTGCAAGCTCTGGTGCGCGGTGGCGATTACGGTATTGCGCACATGCGCCAAAGTTGCGCTGCCCGGTTTGGGCGTTTCATCGACCGTACCGCGCACCCCGGCCTGCAAATGCGCCACAACGCTGACCGGTGCGCTAAGCGCATAACGGTGAAGAATGTCGAGCGCATCCTGATAGGTGCTGGCGTCAGCGCAAGTCGGGCCGGAAGCAATCGCGCTCGGATCGTCGCCGGTCACGTCGCTGATGATCAGGGCGGTGATCGGCGCTTTGCACGCTGCCGCCAAGCGTCCGCCCTGAATCTGCGACAGATGCTTGCGCACGATATTCATCTCGGTAATCGGCGCGCCGGAGTGCAGCAAAGCCTTGGTCACCGCTTTCAAATCCGCCATCGGCACCGTGGCGACCGGCAGCGACAACAGGCTGGAACCGCCGCCGGACACCAGCGCAATCAAATGATCCGCCGGCGTCAGCGCACGCACCTGCGCCAGAATCTCTACTGCCGCGCTCTCCCCCGCCGCATCCGGCACCGGATGGCCGGCTTCGATCACGCGGATGCGCCCGGTCGGCATACCGTGTCCATAGCGCGTGACGACCACGCCTTCCAGCGGCGCAGCGGCCGGCCACGCCAGTTCAACCGCACGCGCCATGCTGGCGGCAGCCTTGCCGGCACCCACCACCAAAGTGCGGCCTTGTGGCGGAGAGGGCAAAAATTGTGCAACGATGCCTAACGGATCGGCGGCGGCAACTGCGGCGTGAAAACTATCAATCAAGAGTTGGCGCGGGTGCATGGCATTGGACTCATCAAAAGAAGAAAGCAGTCATTTTGCCAGCAATACACTTTTTGCAGCGGATGCGCGGCCGCCCCAATCGCCTGGCCTAATTGGCAATCAAGCGAAACCGAAATTACTTACACAAATACCGAAAAAATCGTCAAGTCGAACACGCGCTCCACCAGCCATACCGTCGCTACCAGCACGATCAGGCTGGAGCCGGCGGTAAACACGGCGCTACGATAAAAAGTTGTTTTACGAATCGCATACGCCAGCGGCAAAAATACTGAGACGATCGCCAGCTGTCCGATTTCCACCCCAAGATTGAAGCCGACCAAGGCCGGCAATAGCGCAGATTGCGGCAAGCCAAAATCGGTCAATACGCTGGCAAATCCAAAACCGTGAATCAGACCGAAGGCAAACGCCACCATCCAGCGTTTGCCCTGAAATAGCGGCAGCAAGTTGTTCAGCGCGGCCAATACGACCGAGGCGGCGATTGCGGATTCGACCCAGCGCGAGGGCAGCGTTATCACCTGAAAAGTTGCCAATGTCAGCGTGATCGAATGCGCGAGCGTAAAGGCGGTGACGATCTTCAGCACATCGAAGAACGATGCCTTGAAACTGTCGGAAGGGCGATGCTGCCTATCGACTATTTTGAGCACGGCGGGCAACAGCAGCGACAGCAAAAACAGGATGTGATCGAAGCCTTTCCAGATGTGCCAGATGCCTGTCACAACGTAGTCGCTGAACTGCGCCAGTTTGCTGGCCTCGCGCAATACCAGCGTCTGGCGCGCGGTATCCGGCGAGAAAATCGCGGTCGATGCCTGCGCGCCGGATTGCAGGTGCAACAAGCCCTTGTGCTGCGGATCGATATCAAACAACAGGCGATAATCGACATCGAGTTTTTCAATTGCCGCATTGCAGTGGGCGCTGAAATACAGCACCGCATAAGCGCCATCGCTATGGTTGTCGACCTGCTGCTGGCCGGCCGTGATCGGGCAGCGTGCGCCGGCATTGGCAAGCGTCAAGCGCCCCAATGCATAGGCGGCGATGTCGCGATGACGCGCGCGAATCTCGCCCCAGCTTAGTGCACCGTTGCCGTCCTGGTCCAGACCGATGGCGAAATCGAGATCGCGCAGCGCGATGTCCCATTGCCCTTCGACCGTCTGGTAGCCGACCTTCAGTGTCAGATAACTGTCGCTCGGCTTGTGGGCATGGGCGGCAGCGCACAGCAATGCGGCCGCTGCCAGTATCAGGGCTGCCAAAATGCGCTTCATCTCAGACACCTGTTGCGAATTTGGCTGCCAGCGCGTTGACCGCATGATCCTCAAGCCGGGACTTTTTCAGCCACTCCAGCACCGGTGCGGCTGCGGCCTTGTCATTCGCGGCGAGCGCGGCTTCCAGAAATACGCGCACGTCCGCCGGCTCTTTTTGTATCGCCCAGTTGCGCTGCGCCAGCTGCAATGCGAACGGTGCACGATGCATCAGCTGCAATTCAAAGCGTGCCTGTTCGCGCTGATGCACAGTGTCGCCCCGTAACATGGCCGCGGCGAAGCGGGAACTGAGCGCCGCGATGTGATTGGCGGCAGCGCGGCTGTCGGCCGGCTGCAAGGTGGTGGCCATGGCGTAACGCAACAACAGCGCATCGACCCGCGTCTGGTCTTTTAGCAGCCGGATCACGTCGCCGCTGCGCTTCTGATCGAGTAAAAAATCTGCGTAAGCGCCCAGCAGATAACTGTCGGCATCGTCAGCCGCGAGCGCAGCTTTGAAGTGTTCCTCTGCCGCCGGAAATTCGCCCAATCGTTGCGCCATTTCGGCCAGCAAAGTGGTTACCCAGATCCGAATGCCGGGCTCGACATCCGGCGCCATCGCAAGCGCCGATTTCAGGTACGCATAACTGTGGCGCGCATGTCCATTCAGGCTGGCGACATTCGACAGACAAGCAATGGTGATCAGAACCGGCACCAGCGGGCGCAGTGCATTGCAACTTTGCGTGGCCCGCGCAAATTCGCCCACGACCTGCAACACAGTGGCGCGGGTCAGCCAAGCCTGCGCATTGTGCGGGTCGGCTTTCAAGACCGCGTCCAGATCGCGCAGCGAGGCCGGAAACTGATGCGTGCTTTGCAGCAGCATGGCGCGCATCACGCGGATTTCCGTCGGTGGATCGGCCTTGTCATACCAGGGCGCCAGTGCAGCTTGCGCATAACCGAGATAGCGCGGGTCGCCTTCGACCCGCGACTGGCTGATATAGCGCCGGGCCAGCGTCAGCGCCAGCGGCATGTCGTCGGGCGATGCTGCCAGGCGGCTGCGCAAGGCCCTGAATTCCTGCTGCGCCGGATCGGTGCGGCGCGGTAAATGTTCGATCACTTCGGCGTCGCTCGCCGGAATCCGTGGCGCACCCCATATCGCAGGCGCAACAGCCGAAAACAACAGCGCAATTGCCAAGGCTTTGAAGGATGTCATGGATGCTCACCTTGCAAAGAAACGGATACTGCCAGATAGCAAAATCGTCGTAATTACCACAAAAAAGCGACGACAAAACAGCAACTGGCGACAGGCCGGAATAAACATGGGAAGCGGCCGCTGACCACCGTGGCCGGCTCCCATGTTTATAGCTGCCCAACGCCACCCAACGCGCAGCGGCGCCAGACGCTAGCCGATCGGAACGGGTGCGGTATTGTCCCGACTGGTTGGCGTGATCGCATCGATCGACCCGGCTTCGGTGGTATCGGAGGTTGTCGCAACGACCGCTTTCACGGCATCGACGAAGGCGTCCTGTGCAGCGACCGGTTCGGCAGTATTGTTCCTGCCGCTGCGGTCGAATCGCCGGCCATCATCGTCGTCGCCACCGCAACCGGCTACCAGCAGGGACAAGACGAGTGCCGAGCCGAGACCCAGCTTGGACTTTTTAGTGATCATGACGGGCTCCTTAGTTGTTGCCAGGCAGCGGCGTATTCAGATACGGAAACGCGGCCTTGAAGGTTGACGCGTTCTTGCGCACACCGTCCGTCAGCGCCGCGCCGCCGGCCGGTGCATCGGCGGGTTTGCAGCCTACACCCAGCGTATCGGCGGCCCCGGTCAGCACGCACAACGCACCCATTGCTACGCGCAACGACAGATCGACCACATCATCGGCGGGACGGCGGCCGTTCGGGAACCCGGCGTTGTCGCCTGCCGCCACGCCCAGCGGATTTTGCGAGGCTTGCGGCGTCACTGCGATCGCGGTATTGAGCCGCAGCATTTCACTGGCTTTAACGTTTGCCGGCTGATTGACGCCTTTGATGCCGGTCAGGAATGCCGCCACCAGATCGGTGCGCGGGAAGTTGGTGGGGGCCGGTGCGGTCGGGAACAGCGATTGGATCAGCGCCGGCAGCGATGGATTGGTGACGTAATCTGCGAACTGCGCATCGCCGCTCGGCCGCGATGCGTTGAAACGGTCCTTGTCGTCCATGCCGATCACGACTTCATTGACCAGCGGCATGCCCAGCCGCGACACCTGCGCCCAGGGACCACCTTCTTTTACTGCGTTGTTGTTGCCCGATGCCGGCGACGGGTTGATCAAGCGACCCTGACGAACGCTGGCCGTGGTAAAGCCGCCGATAATTTTTTCAGTGGCAGTAGTCAGGCAGGCAGCAGGAACTTCCAGCGCAATGGAACTGATGTTCTTGTTTTCAAGATCGTTCTTGTTGCCGTCGATTTCCGGCCCCAACGGGTTGAGGTTGATCAAGTCAAATATCTTGCCGACCGCGATCGAGAACGACTCCTTGCGCTGGCCGACGAAGACCCGGCCGTTGCCGCAGCCCGGAATCGCCACGTCATAGATATGCTGGTTCGCGTAGGCTTCATACGCGGTCGCGCTGCCAAAGGACTTGTCGCCGAGATTGTCGACCGGCTTGTCAAATTCCCTGGCCCCGCCGGCCGCATTGGTAACCGACCCGACGCTGCCGACCCGGCGGTCGCCGCGCACGATATCGACGGTGTAGGTTTCGCGCACATTCAGGGTGGCCGGATTGACGCCGCTTACGACGCCGGAGTTAATCAACGGAATCAGGGTTTGCTTGCCGCCGACAGGCAAAGCGGTGCGTTTTGAGGTGCTCTTGAAACGGAACCGGAAGCTGATGTTTTCTTTGCTGCCGCCGTCATTGACGACGTGGATTTCGTACAGCGCATTGGGATCGAACTGGTAAAAATTCGGACCGCCCTGCGGGTCTTGAAACGGCATGTAATTCGCGATCAGGGTCACATAATCCTGTCGGCCCGTCGCGTAGCTGCGAAACATATAAAAATCGGTGGCGTCCACGCGCGGCTGGCCGCTGATGAACGGTGCTTCGCGGTGACTCGAAGCCGCGGCCGGAAAACAGGCTGCGACACTGATTGCGCCGATGGCGACTGCCAAGACCTTTCTGCTCAAGTATATGTGCATGACACGATCCAATCATTAGTAAAGTTGCAGGGGGACATGAGGCTCTCATATCGCATTGCTGATAATGACCGCTGGGGAAGCTGATGCAAAAGATGAACGCGGCTTCAGCTCAGTAAATATACTGAATCAGCCCTAAAAAAGATTCGATCGTCGTGCCGCATCTTGAAAGTTAACTGATTTACATCAAGCTGTATTCCGATTTAATTCAGGACCGCGCGCGTTGCATTATGGCTATTTATGCCCAGTCCATCCGCCGCGTATGCGTTGCGATGCGATGCGGCAACCGGGCAAGTAAGGCAGTCAGTGACAGATTGTCACCGACTAATGGAGAACTGAAGGATAAGCCGGTCAATGCTGAAAATTTTGGGAACGGGAGCGGCGCTCCCGCTCACCCGACAATATGCGGGTCATACTATGCAAACATACCCGATATTGTATTTTTTATACCCGCATATCTTATATGCGGGAAAGGCATTGTTTTTGCCTATACTCCTATTAAATTCTGCAGGCGCAAGAGGCCTGCAGAACAGCAGCGCAGCAAAATTTATCAATGAATGATTTTCGACAGGAAATCCTTGGCGCGCTCAGAACGCTCGGTGTCGAAGAATTCATCCTTGGTGCAGTCTTCGACGATGCGACCCTGATCCATGAAGATGACGCGGTTCGCGACTCTTTTGGCGAATCCCATCTCGTGCGTGACGACCATCATGGTCATGCCTTCCTCCGCCAGGCCGACCATCACGTCCAGCACTTCGTTGATCATCTCGGGATCGAGCGCCGAAGTCGGTTCGTCGAACAGCATCGCTATCGGGTCCATCGATAGCGCACGCGCAATCGCTACCCGTTGTTGCTGACCGCCCGAGAGTTGGCCGGGAAATTTATCCTTTTGCGAGATCAGGCCGACCCGCTCAAGATATTTGAAGCCGCGCTCGCGCGCTTCCTCGACGCTGCGCCCGAGCACCTTGATCTGACCGATGGTCAGATTTTCGGTAATCGACATATGCGGAAACAATTCGAAACTCTGGAATACCATGCCGATCTGCGAACGCAGTTTGGACAAGTTGGTCTTGGGCGCGCCAACCGAGACGCCGTTGACGATGATTTCGCCTTTCTGAAACGGCTCCAGTCCGTTGACGGTCTTGATCAGGGTCGATTTACCCGAGCCGGACGGGCCGCACACCACGACTACATCGCCTTTTTCAACCGAGGTTGTGCAGTCGGCCAAGACCTGGAAATCGCCATACCACTTGCTGACGTTCTTAAGTTCAATCATCTTGTTTCTCCTAATTTCTGAATGCGGTTTCAAGTGTCTGGATCGGTCGTGCCGGTCGTGCGTAAACCTGTCAACGAATGATCGCGACCTTTGCCTGCAGTTTTTTGACCAGCATGGACAAGCCGAAACTCATCACGAAATACACCACGGCGACAAACAAATACATCTCTACCAGACGGCCGTCGCGCTGCGCGATCTTCGACGCCACACTGACAAAGTCGGGCACCGAGCCCAATACATACACCAGCGATACGTCCTGGAACAGGATGATGGTTTGCGTGAGCAGAATCGGAATCATGTTGCGGAACGCCTGCGGCAAAACCACGTTGCCCATCATTTGCCAATAATTCATGCCAACCGCGTAGCCGGCTGCAACCTGGCCGCGTGGAATCGACTGAATTCCGGAGCGCATGATCTCGCAATAATAGGCGGCCTCAAACAAGACGAAGGTAATCAGCGCCGATGAAAATGCGCCGACCGGAATCGGTTGGGAAGCACCGGTAATCCAGGCGCCGATGTACGGCACCAGAAAGTAAAACCAGAAGATCACCAGGATCAATGGAATCGAGCGGATCAGATTGACGTAACTGCCGGCGACAAACCCAAGCGCTTTGTTGTGGGACAAGCGCATCATCGCCAGCAGTGTGCCAAATATGATGCCGCCCAGCATCGCAAAGAAGGTCAGCGTCAGCGTGAACTTCATGCCGGTGGTAAACAAGTACAACCAGGAACGCTGAATAACGTCGAAATCGAAATTTGCAAACATGATCAGTGTCCTCCTGCGTTGCTACTGGCGACAATAAATCCCGGAACCGCTGTTCTGCGTTCCAGCCAGTGCGCCAAAAACAGCGCAAACGCCGACACAATGATGTAAATGATGGTCGCTGCGGTAAGCGATTCGAAAGTCTGGAACGTGAATTCGCGCATCGAGTAAGCAGCGGCAGTCAGTTCCACCAGGCCGATGGTCAGCGCTACCGAACTGTTCTTGATGATCGCCGCAAATTCATTGGTCAGCGCCGGGATGATGATGCGAAACGACATTGGCAACAATACATAGCGATAGGTTTGCGGCAGCGTCAATCCGAGCGCGGTTCCCGCCATTCTCTGGCCACGCGGCAAGGCCTCGATTCCGGTTGAAACCTGGATCGCGACCCGCGCCGAGGTAAAAAATCCCAGCGCCAGAAAGGCCGTGATGAAGGACGCGTTCGGCATCGATTTGAGCGCATTGCCGACGCTTGCCGGCACCAGTTCCGGCATCACGAAATACCACAGGAACATTTGCACGATCAGCGGGATATTACGAAATAATTCGATATAGGCGTTCGACAAGCGCACCAGCCACTTGTTGGGCATGGTGCGCACGGTGCCAATTACGGTGCCGATGATGAGCGCCATGATCCAGGCGCTGACAGCGGTGGCAAGTGTCCATTGCAGACCGGCCAGCAGCGTATCCATATAGGTATGTACGCCGTCAGGAGATTCTTGCCAGTAAATGTTCCAGTTCCAGGGGTAATGCATTTTATATCTCCTCTTTGATGGGAGTGGGGCCAGAATTATTGCAGTGTCATCCGGGTTTCAGGGCGCGTGCCACAGCGGTTAAAACAAAAACGGGAGGCTTGCGCCCCCCTATTTTACTGATGGAAATACCGAATTTATTTTTTCTTGGAAGAACCCTTTTGCGCTTCCGGTACGACAGCGTAAACAGAAGGATCAGGAGAATCGGTCGGCTTGGCAAATGCCGCCTTCAATTCCGCACTCATTGGCACATTCAGATTGATGCCTTTTGGTGGGATTGGAGACTGGAACCATTTTTTGTAGATTGCGTTGATTTCGCCCGATTTGTAGACGTTCGACAATGCTGTATCGACCGCTTTCTTGAATTCAGGGTCGTTGCGGCGTTCGATAATACCGTATGGCTCGACCGACAACGCTTCATTGGTGACCGCGTAATCGGCTGGCGCCTTGGAACTGGCAGCCAGCGAAGACAACAGGATGTCATCCATCGCAAACGCCACTGCGCGGCCGGTTTCCACCATCAAAAATGCCTCGGCGTGATCCTTGGCAGCCAGGATATTCATGCCCAGATTGCGTTCGCCATTCAATACCGTGATCTGCTTCAGGTTCGCAGTGCCGGAAGTCGAGACGATGGTCTTGCCCTTCATGTCGGCCAGCGTTTTGATGTTGGCTGATTTTTTGGCCAGCAGACGGTTGGCAGTGATGAACATGGTCGGCGCGAAAGCCACGACGCGCTGGCGTTCGGCATTATTGGTAGCCGAGCCGCAGGACAGATCAATGGTGCCATTCGAGATCAAAGGGATACGGGTGGCAGAAGTGACCGGAACCATCTTGACATTGAGCGCGGTCATTCCAAGCTGTTTCTGGATCGCGGTGGCTGCCTTCAGGCACAGGTCAATCGAATAGCCCTGATAGGACTGTTTGTCATCGAGGTAAGAAAACGGAATCGAAGAGTCGCGCACGCCCAACGTGATGGTCCCGGTATCCTTGATTTTTTTGAGCGTACCGGTCAGCTCTGCAGCCTGAACCGCAGCTGCAAACAGGCCGGCGCCGATGAGAGCAACAACACATTTTGTCATTGTATGGATTTGCATGAATCTGACTCCTTGAAAATACTTCAGTGATATGGATAACACCTGGTTTCTCAGCATCTGTGCGCTGATGGCTTTATTGAATAACACTCGCGGGAGCTTATTTGCTCGTGGAGAAAGAATTATTTCAGCCACTGGCAGAGATGAAACCAGTGGCATGATAGATGTCTGCTGCCCGATGTGCAACATGCATTTTTCATGCTGCCAGCCCGCGAAGAAAACTTAAGCTGAATCAAAAACGCTGTATATAAGGGTTAACACGTAGAAAAATTATCCCGCGTACAACGCAGGATAATTTCCCTGAATACCCGGCGTCGTTTATCCCTGCTTACGGATACAAACCGCGCACTTCACGCGCCTGCAGCACGCGCGTACATGCGACGATGAAAGCTGCGGTGCGAAACGAGGTCTTGTGTTGTTGCGCCACTTCCCATATCGAATTAAACGCTTCGCGCATGATGCGTGTCAGCCGCTGGTTGATTTCATCCTCGCTCCAGAAGAAGCTGGAAAAATCCTGCACCCACTCGAAGTAGCTGACGGTTACGCCGCCCGCGTTGGCAATCACGTCCGGCACGATCAGCACACCTTTCTCGTGCAAAATATCGTCGGCTTCCGGAGTAGTCGGGCCATTCGCGCCTTCCAGGATGATTTTTGCACGAATCAGGTGCGCATTCGAAGCGTTGATCTGCTGCTCCAGCGCGGCAGGGATCAGGATGTCGCAATCGACGCCCCAGAACTGTTCGCTCTTGAGCACCGCTTCAGCAGCAAAACCTTCGACGCTACCGTTTTCGGCCACATGCGCCAGCAATGCCGGCACATCCAGGCCTCGCTCGTCATATATGGTGCTGACATGATCTTGCACCGCCACCACCCTGGCGCCCGCTTCGGCGAATAATCGTGCCGCGATCCCGCCGACGTTGCCAAAACCCTGAACCGCAACGCGTGCACCCTTGATTTCCATGCCACGTTTTTCTGCCGCCTCGCAACCGACCACATATACGCCGCGTCCAGTCGCTTCGCGCCGTCCCAGGCTGCCGCCCAGGGAAATCGGCTTGCCGGTAACAACCCCGGTTGCGGTGCCGCCCACGTTCATCGAGTATGTGTCCATCATCCACGCCATGGTTTGCTCGTTGGTGTTGACGTCGGGTGCCGGAATGTCCTTGGTGGGGCCGATAATGATGCCGATTTCGCTGGTGTAGCGGCGCGTCATGCGCTGCAACTCGCCTTTCGAAAGCGTCTTGGGATCAACCCGAATGCCGCCTTTGGCGCCGCCGTAAGGAACGTTCACCGCAGCATTTTTGACCGTCATCCAGGCCGACAGGGCCATCACTTCCGACAACGTCACATCCTGATGGAAACGCACGCCGCCTTTGCCGGGACCGCGCGACAGATTGTGCTGGACCCGGTATCCCTCGAAGTGCGCGACGCTGCCGTCATCGCGCTCGATCGGCACATCGACGATCAGGATGCGCTTGGGACGCTTGAGCGTTTCCACCCAGCGCGCCAGAGAGCCGAGATAAGGCGTGACGCGATCGATTTGCTCGAGATACACACCCCATGGACCTAAATTGCTGGGATCAAGATACGAGGGAATAATGTGCTTGCTGGACATGATGGGAACCGCTCCTTGAAAGTTTTTACGCCGAAAAGTTTTTACGCTGGTTTTTAAGCTGACAACTTAAGCAAACGACTTGCTGTAACCAAGTCGACACAGCATCGTAAAGGGGCGCTCCCTGCCAAGGCAAATGCTTTGTATGCATGTAACTATGCAATATGCACATAGTTATAGGTAAAAAATATGCGCGTATTAACTCCTGCCTAACTCCTGCCGCGATAAGCTCCCGGGAACCTCTGGATTAGCAAAGAATCAGGCCGGTTTGCGCTTCGATTTCAGCGGCATTTCGGTCTGACTGCGGCGCAGCAAATACTCCCACATGCGCGCGACCAGCGGCTTACCCGGATGCAGCACAGAAGGTCGCTCGCGATATAAACGGATCTCCATTTCGACCTCCCAAGCGCTACTGTCGCTACCGCTGCCGCCGTCGGCCCGCGCCAGGCGCTTGTCCTTCAGCTCGCGCGTCACCGCGGATTCCGGCAGAAATGCCACGCCGCGCCCTTCCAGCGCCATCATTTTCAAGCCTTCGGCCATATCGGTTTCATAGCATTTGTCCAGATGCAGGACGGTTTTGGTATTGGCCAGAATCAACTCCACCATGCGGCCGAAATAGGCATTATTGGTATACGACAGAAATGGCAACGGCGCCGCACTGCTACCCGGCAGCAGAAATTTCGGCACCGCCGTTTTGTCGCAACGGGAATACGCGCGCAGCGATTCGCGCCCCAGCGTGAGCATGTCGTAGCGGCTGGGATCGAGCTGCAGCGGCTGCAGCGGATGGTGGTAGCAGAGCAGCAAATCGCAGCCGCCTTCGACTAACGTCATCACCGCATCATGCACATTGAGTGCGATCAGACGGGTGCTGATGTGGCCGAAACCGGCTTCCAGCGCGGTCATCCACTTCGGCATATAAGTCAGCGACAAGGTGTGCGGCACCGCGAAATCGATCGTGGTCAAAGCCGTCTTGTGCTTGCCGCGCAACAGCGCCCGGGCATTATTGATCTGTCCCAGCACTTCCAGCGATTGCTCGTAAAACACGTCGCCGGCTGACGTCAGCCGGGTCGGGTACGAAGTGCGGTCGATCAGATCGGTGCCGAGCCACGATTCGAGCGATTGAATGCGGCGCGAAAATGCCGGCTGCGTGACATGGCGCAGCGCAGCGGAACGGCTAAAACTGCCGGTTTCCGCCAGAGAAATAAAATCTTCAAGCCATTTGGTATCCATAATTTCCTAGATGATTGCCATCTGCTCGGGATCGGACGCACCCGCCGACGGCGAATCCAGCAATTCATCCTGGCGCGCCTGCTGACGCTGCCACATTTGCGCATAAGCGCCATCCGCCGCCAGCAAGGCAGTATGCGTGCCGCGCTCGATGATGCGGCCGTGATCGAGCACCAAAATCTGCTGCGCGTCGGCGATGGTCGACAAGCGGTGCGCAATCACCAGCGTGGTGCGGTTTTTGGCGATCTCTTTGAGTTGCGCCTGAATCGCTTGCTCGGATTTGGAATCCAGCGCCGAGGTGGCTTCATCGAAGACCAGAATCGCCGGGTCTTTCAGCACGGTGCGGGCAATCGCTACCCGCTGTTTTTCGCCGCCGGATAATTTCAGGCCGCGCTCGCCGACCTTGGTGGCGTAACCGTCCGGCAAGCTTTCTATGAAGTCGTGGATATACGCCGCTCTGGCCGCGCTGACGATCTCATCCTTGCTGGCGCCCGGCTTGCCATAGGCGATGTTGTATTCGATCGTGTCATTGAACAGCACGGTATCCTGCGGCACGATGCCAATCGCGCCGCGCAAGGAACCTTGCGTGACGTCGCGCAGATTCTGGCCATCGATCGTGATGCTACCGGCGTTCAGATCATAAAAACGGAACAGCAGCCGCGCCAGCGTCGATTTGCCCGAGCCGCTATGGCCGACCACCGCCGTCGTGGTGCCGGCGGGAATCGTGAAATCGACATCGAACAAAATCTGCCGGTTCGGCTCGTAACTGAAATCGATATGCGAAAAGCGCAGCTCGGCGCCCTTGACCTGCAGCGGCTTGGCGTCGGCACTGTCGGCCACTTCGCGGTTCTGGTCGAGCAGCGCGAACAGCCGTTCCATGTCAGCCAGGCTTTGCTTGATTTCGCGATAAATCACGCCCAGGAAATTCAGCGGAATATACAACTGGATCATGAAAGCATTGACCAGCACCAGATCGCCCAGCGTCATCGTGCCATCGATCACGCCCTGGGTCGCGCGCCACAGAATCAGCGTGACCGCAGTGGCGATGATGATCGACTGGCCGGTGTTAAGCAGCGATAACGAGGTCTGCGACTTTACCGCAGCAGCTTCATAACCCTGCAAGCCCTCGTCGTAGCGCTTGGCTTCGTAAGCTTCGTTGCCGAAATATTTGACCGTCTCGTAATTGATCAGCGAATCGATGGCCTTGGTGCTGGCTTTCGACTCCAGATCGTTCATGGTGCGGCGAAAATGCGTGCGCCACTCGGTCACCAGCACGGTAAAGCCGATATAGGAAACCAGCGCCACGACCGTAATGACCGAAAACCAGAGGTCGTAATGCAGCGCCAGATAACCGAGCACCAGCGCGATCTCGATCAAAGTCGGCAGGATATTGAACAGCGTAAACGACACCAGCGTCGAAATGCCGCGCGTGCCGCGTTCGATATCGCGGGTCATGCCACCGGTCTGCCGGTTCAGGTGGAACCGCAGCGACAACGCATGCAAATGCCGGAACACCCGCAACGCGATGGTGCGCACCGCCCGCTGCGTGACCTTGGCGAAAATGAATTCGCGCAATTCCGTAAACAGCGTGGTCGCCATCCGCAGCACACCATACGCCACCAGAATCCCGAGCGGCAACACCAGCAACGCGTGCGGATCGGTTGCACTGAGCGTCATGCGGTCGATCAGCGCTTTCAGCACCAGCGGCACGCCGACATTAGCCAGTTTCGCGCCGACCAGAAACAGCAGCGCAAAAATCACCCGCCATTTGTATACCCACAAATAGGGAAACAGGGTTTTTAGCGTGGCCCAATCGTTGCGATGGCCTTGCGAGGCGGGAGGTGGCGGTGAACTGGAGTGACGACGCATGGCACGAATGGCTCTTTTATGATTCAATCAGGGATGATTTTGCGCGAC
Source organism: Gelidimonas diazotrophica (assembly GCF_055694025.1). Taxonomy (NCBI): domain Bacteria; kingdom Pseudomonadati; phylum Pseudomonadota; class Betaproteobacteria; order Burkholderiales; family Oxalobacteraceae; genus Gelidimonas; species Gelidimonas diazotrophica. Next base: position 334,991 of record NZ_CM146349.1, on the reverse strand, counting down.
TGTTGCGCAAAAATCCTATAAAAATAATCCTAGAAACCTTAGTTGGACGGGGCCGAGTGTGCGTTTTTCCGGCTCTCTGGCTAGGCGCGACGACGAGGCAACCTTCATGTTGCTAGGAGAAGCAACGACGCCAGAGAGCCGGAAAAATGTGCAATCGGTTCCGTAGCGCTTTCACCCGAATGGTGAACGACTTAAATGGCACAATCCTAAATATATTCAAACACTTATCGAAGCTGATTAGCGGTCAACTGAGGTTCCTAGGATAATAGCCCTGAATTGTAGCCCTTCCGAGAAAATCCATTATGCCGACACCAGCAAAAAAAACCACAACCGCCATCCACCAAGGCTTGCCTCCAGGCCTCATGCCAACACTGCGCGTGATGCCAATGCCGTCGGATGCGAATATCCACGGCGACGTTTTCGGCGGCTGGATCATGTCCCAGGTCGATATCGCCGGCGCGATTCCCGCCACCCGGCGCGCCAATGGCCGGGTCGCGACCATCGCGGTGAATTCCTTCCTGTTCAAGCATCCGGTATTCGTCGGCGATTTGCTGTCGTTCTATGCCGAAGTGGTGCGGGTCGGCAACACCTCGATCACCGTCAACGTCGAGGTGTATGCGGAGCGCAACCGACTGGAAGCCGAAACGGTCAAAGTCACCGAAGCCACCCTGACCTACGTCGCCACCAGCGAAGACCGCAAACCGCGCCAGATCCCCCCCCTGAAATCGCTCACGACGACTGCCGAAGATACCGCATATTAAAAGCATACTTGTTATTGTATTTTTCAAGTTTTATTAAATACATGCGGTAAAGCATGGTTTTTTTGCTATACCCCGCAAATATTACGTTGTCACGTATTTATTCAGATCCATATCAAGCAAAAATGCAGTGGCAGGATTTTGTAGGAGCGCACCCGGGCGCGAAAGCAGTCGCCAGACTGCAGCCGTTGGTCGCGGCCAGGTCCGCTCCTACAACAACTTCAACCTGAAAGCCTCTTACAGTAGGCTGAATAGATACTAAAATTCAAAGATTGACTACAGCATGTCAATGCACTATAACTGTCCCAAATATCGTATGTAAAAATCAACAATTTTTACCCGATATGGATCGAATCCCCCCTCAAAAAAACAGCTTGTTAATGGCGCCGTCAGGCGAACAGGAGCAACGCAATGGAAAACTACCTGCACCGGGTATTGGGCATTTACGCCACACGGGCGGCGGCCGAAGCAGCAGCGGCCCAACTCGCTGAACACGGCATGCCGCCGGAAAATGTGAGGATACTGGAGCCCGGCAGCGGCAACGACGAAGCGGGCCAGGAGGCCAAGGCCGACAGTGACGACGTGTTGAAGGAAATGCTGCGGGAAGGTGCGATTGGAACCGCGGTCGGTACGCTCGCCGGCGCGGCCGGCACCATCGCGCTGGCGGCGGCGAACATCAGCCTGTTCATGGCGAGCCCGGTGGTCGGCGTGCTGGCCATGCTCGGCTGGGGAGCGGGCCTCGGCGGCATCGTCGGCGTGGCAACCGGCGCCAAAAGAAGCAAGGGCGACGTCGCCGATTTGGTCAAGGATGCGCTGGCCTCCGGCCATGTGGTCCTGGTCGCCCATACCGCCACCGAGGAGGAAACCTCTTACGCGCAGCAGGTCATCGGCGCATCAATGGTCGAAGCAACAGGCAAACCAGGCGCAATCGGCGGCACGCCGGCGCTGTCTTGAGCGGTCACCCACTCTGCGCCGAAAAAAACGCAGTCTTTAATAATCAAAAATAGCCGCTCCTCAAATCGCAACAGGAGATTACCGTGACGGAACCGCGTAAAGGCCAAGCCCCTGCAGTACTTAAAAGAGATGAATTTCACCTCGAATTCCGACGCTCTTTTGTAGACCCCACGTTTGATGCGGTGCAGCCGGAAATCGCTAAAATTGAGCAGGTGGCCTGGGAAAATTACATCAACGGCAACAAGGCCCCCATCACTGTAAAGGCGGGACCGGAATTTGCCGACCCTGATTATGATCTGTCGGTGGAATGGAAAGCTACCCGCGACAGATTGATCGCGGCGCAAGCCCGGCAAAAAGACCCCGCCACCCAATCCAGGGTGTTGTTGATCTGCGGCTCCGCACGCAATGACGGCAGTTGCCCTGGCGAGATTTCCAAGACTTTCCGGATGATTAAATTCGCCGCTGAAACGCTGGAAGCCAGCGATGTAGAAGTCGATCTGCTGGACCTCAGCCAGCTCATTTCATCCTACGACAAGCATATCTATCCTTGCAAAGGCTGTGTCTCGACCGCGATGCCGCTCTGTCATTGGCCTTGCAGTTGCTACCCCAATCACGGCCAGCGCCAGACCAATGACTGGATGGCCGAGATCTATGAAAAATGGGTCGCTGCGCACGCGGTCATCATCATGACGCCGGTCTACTGGTACCAGACGCCCGGGGTCTTGAAGCAGATGATAGACAGGCTGGTGTGTGCCGACGGCGGCAATCCGGACCCGACCACTACCTCAGGCAAGAACCCGAAGCAAGCCAAGGAATTGGAACTCAAGGGTTGGCCGTACCCCAAGCATCTGGCTGGCCGCGCCTATGGCCTGGTAGTACATGGCGATGTCGCCGGCATAGAAGGCGTGCGCCGGGGATTGTCGGATTGGCTGGACTGGATGGGCTTGATCGATGCCGGCGCATTATCGCGGCTGGACCGGTTTGTCGGCTATTACGAATCGTATGCAGAAAGCCACGAAGCCCTGGATCGCGACTTGGCGATGCAGCAGGAGGTGCGCAATGTTGCCAGCGCCGTGGTGAATGCGGTGGCCGAAATAAGAGCAGGAAGTCTGTCGACGCCGGACGCTGATTTGGATCGACCAAGACCAAAATAAGTCAAACTAGGACTTACGCAAAATATTGCTACTAGCCAGTAGTGCGACAGCTTTTGTAGATCGGGTTAGCGGCTTCATCGCGTAACCCGACATTTTCGGCTGGGAACATCGGGTTACGCTATCGCTAACCCAAGCTACTGATTCAGGCTCGTTTTGCTTGAAAATACGTAACATCAGTGCATAAGTGGATAACTCATGCGGCTTTTTTCTCGTCGCGCAATTCGCGTCGCAGGATTTTGCCGACGTTGGTCTTTGGCAGTTCGGTGCGGAACTCGATGTATTTTGGCCGCTTGTAACCGGTCAACTCTTCCTTGCAAAAGCGCTGCAACTCTTCGACCGTGAGTGCGGGGTCTTTGCGCACCACAAACAGCTTCACCGCTTCGCCCGAATGTTCATCCGGCACCCCGATGCAAGCGCACTCCATCACGCCCGGGTGCTCGGCCACCACGCCTTCGATCTCGGTCGGATAGACATTAAAACCGGACACCAGGATCATGTCTTTTTTGCGATCGACGATGCAGGTATAGCCGCGCGCGTCCATGACGCCGATATCGCCCGACTTGAAAAATCCGTCCGGCGTCATCACTTGCGCGGTTTCGTCAGGACGCTGCCAATAGCCGACCATCACTTGCGGACCGCGGATCGCGATTTCGCCGCTCTGACCTAGCGGCACCGACTGGCCGTCGTCATCGAGAATGGCGATTTCGGTGGACGGGATCGGCAACCCGATGGTGCCGGAAAATTCGGTGCTGTCGGCCGGGTTGGCGGTGGCTACCGGCGAGGTTTCGGACAAACCGTAACCTTCGGTAATCGGGCAGCCGGTTATCTTGAACCATTTATCGGCGACCACTTTTTGCACCGCCATGCCGCCGCCATTGGATATCTTGAGGCCGGAAAAATCGAGCTTGTCAAAGCCGGGGGTATTTAGCAGCGCATTGAATAGCGTATTGACGGCCGGGAAAACATTGAACTTGTATTTCGACAATTCCTTGACGAAGCCGGCAAAGTCACGCGGATTCGGCACCAGGATATTGAGTGCGCCGATGCGGGTACCCAGCAGACCGCAAATCGTCAGCGCAAAGATGTGGTACAGCGGCAGCGCGCAGACCATCGTCAATTGATCAACGCGCGGCTCTTTAGTGAGAGCCGGCTGCAGCCATGCCTCATTTTGCAGCACATTGGCGATCACATTGCGATGCGACAGCATCGCACCTTTGGACAGGCCGGTGGTGCCGCCGGTGTACTGCAGAAATGCGATATCGTCGTGATTAAGCTCGACCGGGCGCAAGCTCAGGCTGGCGGCATCCGACAGCATCCGGTTGAAGCGGATCGCGTTCGGCAAACTGTACGCCGGCACCATTTTCTTTACATTGCGCACCACGAAATTGACGACGGTGCCTTTCATGCCGCCCAGCAGATCGCCCATGCTGGCCACCACCACATGCTTGATGCTGGTTTTGGCGATCACTTGTTCTAGCGTGGTGGCGAAATTTTCCAGGATGATGATGGCTTCGGCGCCGCTATCCTTGAGTTGATGCTCCAGTTCACGCGGGGTGTATAGCGGGTTGACGTTGACCGCCGTGTAGCCGGCCCGCAGGATGGCTGCAACCGCCACCGGATACTGCAGCACATTTGGCATCATGATGGCGACCCGCGCGCCTTTTGCCAGGCCGAGGCCTTGCAACCAGGCGCCGAATTTTCTGGAAAGCACATCCACTTCGCCGTAAGTGAGGAATTTATCCATGCAGACGAAAGCGTTGCGCGCTGCATATTTATGAAATGCCTCGTCGAACAACTGCGCCAGCGAGCGATATTGGGTGAAGTCGATTTCGCTAGGTACGCCTGCCGGGTAGTGTTTCAGCCAGATTTTATCCATGGTAAATCCCTTGTCTCGATTGTTGTTGTCAGATGCCACAAAAAGCACGGTTGTTTCTTTTTATTTTGCAATCCTATCGGTCGCCGCGTGCCAGCGCAAGCCCTTTGCACAATTACAGAGTAACTTCTCTACCCGCAGAATGCGTTGCGATGCAACATGTAAAGTTGAAAATCGCCGTTGCGCGCCGGCCTTCAACACGCCGGTGACAGATCCGACTTAACATTACTTCCTGACAACAATGGATCACCAACACAGGCCACGCTCTGGGCCCCGGCAAATTCCAGCAAGCGCCGGTGGCGCTCCCGCCGGTCGAGATGGGCCAAGGCCTTGACGTCCGCATAAAAACGCTCGAAACGCTGGTCTTTTTGCAGCAAAGCACGGAACCCCGGCACCAAATCATGATAGGTCGCCAGCGCCGCCAGATGGGCGTTCGACAGCGGCTCGGCAAACCAGCGGTCGTAGCCGGCATAACCGCCCCACGATTGTTTCAGGGTTTGGTATTCCTGCTGCAACGCCTGGAAGATTTCGGCCTTGTGCAGCAATTTTTCCGCATCAAAAACTTTGCCTGCATAGTTGGCTTCCAAGGCCTGCCGATGCCGCAGCAGCAGCGCCAGAAAATCCCGCTTGCGCGCTGCATACACCAGGTACGCTTGACGCATCTTGGCGTCGCCATGCACTTCAAGCCAGCGCTGCAAGCCAGCCTGCTCAACCGTGGTCGCAAAGGATTCATTGAACGCCGAGTCGCCCGGCGCATACACCACCTGATGCGCCAGTTCGTGAAAAATCAGCCGCGCCAGTTCGGCATCCGGATAGTGGATGAAAGTGGAAATCACCGGGTCCTTGAACCAGCCCAGCGTCGAGTAAGCAGGCACCCCTGCAACCTGCACGTCATAGCCGTCGGCGCGCAATTCCAGCGCCTCGGCCTCGGCTTGATCCTGTGCATAATAGCCGCGATAACTGACGCAGCCAGCCACCGGAAAGCACCATTCTTTCGGCGTCAGCGACAAGGAGGGGGTGGCGATCACGTTCCACAACACGAACGGCCGCCGCAGCGCAGCATAAGTGGTGTAGCTGGCGTTATCCGGCAGCCCCAGTTCGCGCACGGCAAAGGCGCGGATGGCCTGGGTGGTGACGAGTTTGCTTTTCAAACTCAGGTCGGCTTGCGGATCGGCCAGCCAATCGTCGATCGGCCGGGCCGCCGACAGCAGCGCGGATTGTCCATGTGCGGCTTGCACCATATAGCCCAATTCGGCACAGCTACACAACAGCCCGCACAGGCTAGCCATAGCAGCCATGCGCCAAGGCATTTCCATACTGTTTTTTGCGCGGGTTTTCACACAGATTTCACACCTTCTCTACCTCGACCAGCACGTCATAAAAAGTCGGTCCACGCCCCATGTCGGTCAAACGCTGACTGGTAAGCTGATTCGCATTTTTACCGTCGGCGGCGTATTTTTTCCACCAGACCGACAGCCCCACCACCAACCCGGGGCGCGCCTTGTCGGTGATCCGCCCCCGGCACACGAAGCTGCCACGGTCGTTGAAGATGCGCACTCTGTCGTCTTGCACAATGCCGCGTGCGGCGGCATCGGCCGGATGCATATCCAGATGCGGTTCGCCTTCGGTATCGCGCAGGCTTTGCACATTGACGAAGCTGGAATTGAGGAAATTGCGGGCCGGCGGCGAGATCATCGCCAGCGGATAACGCGCCGCCAGTTCCGGGTTGCTGGTCACCGATTCATGCGGCGCGGTATACGCCGGCAGCGGGTCGAGGCCGGCGTCGGCCATCGGCTGCGAATACAACGCGCATTTGCCGGATGCGGTCGGAAAGCCGCCGTGCGCGAACGGCGCATTCGGCACCACCATTTTTTGCCAGCCTCGCTGCTTGAGTTGATCCCAGTAAGGGCCGGCGACACGCGCATCGTCAGTGCGGAATGCCTGCGCTGCGATGGCGTCGTCACTGTCCTGGAAACAGGGCTCGGAAAATCCCATGCGCGCCGCCAGCATACGAAAAATTGCGGTATTCGGTTTCGCCTGACCCAGCGGGGCAATCGCCGGATTGTTCGCCATCATGTACAAATGGCCGTACGTCGAATGGATATCGACATGCTCCAGCTGCGTGGTGGCAGGCAACAGGATGTCGGCGTAATCGGCAGTGTCGGTCTGAAAATGTTCCAGCACCACGGTAAACAAATCTTCGCGCGCAAAGCCCTGCGCCACTTTGTCGGACTCCGGTGCTACCGCCACCGGATTCGAGTTGTACACGATCAACGCTTCAATTTTAGGGCCGAATTCCGGGCTCGCAGCGCGCAGCAAATCGTCGCCAATAGTCACCATATTGATGCTGCGCGGCGTGCGCCCGGCCAGCAAATCAGGCCGCTCCAGCGCCGCACGATCCTTCGGGAATGCATCCGATGACGATAGCAAAATCCCACCCGCAGCATGCCGCCAGGCACCCACCAACGCCGGCAGACACGCAACATTCCGCACCGCCATGCCGCCGCCGTGGGTGCGCTGCACGCCGTAATTAATCCGAATCAAAGTCGCTTCGCTGCGTTGCGCGGTGGTGCCGTAATCACGCGCAAGTTGCAGCACTTCATCGACGCTGATGCCGCAAGTTGCAGCCACCCGTTGCGGCGGCCACTCGGCCACCCGCGCACGGAGTTGTTCGAAGCCTTCGGTGTAGCGATCCAAATAATCCTGATCCACCAGATTCTCGGCAATCAATACATGCATCAGGCCGAGCGCCAGTGCGGCATCGGTGCCGGGCAGCAACGCAATATGTTGATGACATTTCTCCGCCGTCAGCGAGCGGTACGGATCAATCGCGATCAGCTTGGCGCCGTTGCGCTTGGCCTGTTGCGCCCGCATCCAGAAATGCAGGTTGGAAGCAATCGGATTGCCGCCCCAGATCAGGATCAATTTGGCATGTTCGGTCTGCTCGACATCGGTGCCGATCTTTGCGCCGATTGTGTATTTGTAGCCCTCGCCGCCGGCGGTGGAGCAAATGGTGCGCTCCAGCCGGGACGCGCCGAGCTTGTGAAAAAACCGCATCGCCATCGATTCGCCCTGCACCAAACCCATGGTGCCGGCGTAGCTGTAGGGCAAGATCGCTTGGGCGGCATCGCCGCCGCGCGCGGTAATGCTGTGCAGGCGCGCCGCGATGGTTGTTATTGCTTCATCCCAACTGATCGGCGCGAACTTGCCCTCGCCTTTTTTGCCTATGCGTTTCAGCGGCGACAGCAGCCGGTCCTTGTGATACGTGCGCTCGGTATACCGCGCCACCTTGGTGCAAAGTACGCCGGCCGTAGTCGGATGGTCCGGATCGCCGCGCACCTCAGTGGCGACGCCATCCTGAACGGCCACCAGCAGCGCGCAGGTATCGGGGCAATCGTGCGGGCAGACCGCACGGACGATCGAAGTTGTCATCGGATTTTCGCTTTGCTTTGGTAGATTTGTATCCTGCACTGTAATCCAAATGGGCCGAAGCAGCCCCGCCGCCATCGAAAACTGGACGCGCCGCATTCACACGCGCATTACCGATGGAGTTACCATGACCATTCGTATTGCCAGCCTTGCCGGCAACAAAAGAATGTGGAGAACACCATGCAATTACTTGATCCGATCCTGCAGTTCCAGGCCGAGCTGCAGCAGATCCGGCGCGACATCCACGCCCACCCCGAACTCTGCTATGAAGAGCAGCGCACCGCCGATGTGGTGGCGGCCAAACTCACCGAATGGGGCATTCCGATCCTGCGCGGCATGGGCGGCACCGGCGTGGTCGGCATCATCCGGAACGGCAGCAGCAAACGCGCAATCGGCTTGCGGGCCGACATGGATGCGCTGCCAATGCAGGAAATCAATACCTTCCCACACGCGTCCCGCCATGACGGCAAGATGCACGCCTGCGGCCATGACGGCCATACCGCGATGCTGCTGGGAGCCGCTTATTATTTGTCACAACATCGGGATTTCGACGGCACCGTTTACCTGATTTTTCAGCCGGCCGAGGAAGGCGGCGGCGGCGCGCGCCAGATGATGGACGACGGTTTGTTTACAGAATGTCCGATGGATGCGGTGTACGGCATGCACAACTGGCCCGGCATTGCAGTCGGCAGTTTCGGCGTCACGCCGGGGCCGATGATGGCGTCCAGCAATGAGTTCGAAGTGATCGTCAGCGGCAAAGGCGGCCATGCGGCGCAACCGCACAAAGGCATCGATCCGGTCATGGTGGCGGTGCAGATTGCGCAAAGCTGGCAAACCATCATCAGCCGCAACAAGAATCCGAACGATGCTGCTGTGCTGTCGATTACGCAAATCCACGCCGGCAGCGCCACCAACGTGATTCCGGATGACGCCGCGTTGATCGGCACCGTGCGCACCTTCAACATCGAAGTGCTGGACCTGATCGAGCAACGCATGCGCGAGATTGCCCAGCACACCGCCAGCGCCTTCGACGCCGAGATAAAGTTCGAATTCAAGCGCAATTACCCGCCGCTGATCAACCACCCGCAGCAAACCGCCGACGCGGTGGCCGTGATGCAATCCATCGTGGGCGCGCAGCGGGTCAACGCGCAGGTCGAACCGACCATGGGCGCCGAAGATTTCGCCTTCATGCTGCAGGAAAAGCCGGGCTGCTATGTGTTCATCGGCAATGGCGACGGCGATCACCGCAGCAGCGGACACGGGCTGGGGCCGTGCAATCTGCACAACCCGAGCTACGACTTCAACGATGCGCTGCTGCCAATCGGCGCCACGTATTGGGTCAGGCTGGCGCAAGCATTACTTGCCCGGAAGGATTTTTAGGCGTAAAGTTATACTAACTACGGTATATTTTACATCGCTTTGTTTATATGCGATAACGTACCATAAAATCAATATACCCCGTCATTTTTAATATTGTATTGCATGGAATATAGAAGAACGGGCAAGCTTTTGTAGGAGCGGACCCGGCCGCGAACAGTCCTGCAAGGACTGATAACGCAACCGAATAGCAAAATAGAAAACGGCCAATCGCGGCCGGCTCCGCTGCTACAAAAACATGATTGCAGCGAAGCTGTAGCCTTGATAACAGTGGCACAATGTTGCACCGACTAACCCAGTAACGAAACGCTTTTTATTGACAATAGAAAGTTGCCATGACTCCATATCTGAAGCAAATCGCCATCAAGATTCTGTGCGCAAACATCGCAATCATCGGCATACAGACCAGCAGTTATGCGGTTGATTCCGCCTCCATCGAGGCAGCCACCGGCAACAAGACGCAGATGATTCGTCTCGGCGCCCAATGGAACTGGGCTAATACATGGTGGCAATCGAACAATACCCATCTCGGCGGCTATTGGGATTTGACACTGGCGCAATGGCGCGGCACGCGATATCAGAACCGGCCGGATGCCACGCAAAATATTACCGACATCGGCATTACGCCGGTGTTTCGCTTCCAGCGCGATAGCAAAACCGGTCCTTATGCAGAAGCAGGCATTGGCGCCCACCTGCTCTCCCATGTATATGACAATAATGGCCGCACTTTCTCGACCGCCTTCCAGTTCGGAGATCACATAGGAATAGGCTATGTATTTGCCAACAAGCTCGATCTCGGCCTGAAAATCCAGCATTTCTCCAACGGCGGGATCAAGCAGCCGAACGGCGGCGTAAGTTTTGCCGTTCTAAGCGCAAAAATGATGTTTTGATGGGGTGCGTAGGATGGGTGAAACCCATCACTTTTCCATTGCTATCAACGCAAATGATGGGTTTCACCCATCCTACGATGCTGACTTCGACTTGTCCTGCGGTATTAATCCGGAATCAGCGCCTGCAGCAAAACCAAGGTGCGCTTGGTGGCGCCGCGATGGCGCTGCGCAAAGGCGTGTGCGGCGCATCCGGCAGACTCCCGCTGCCCAGTTTCGGACAATAAAACCGCTGCCTCGCGCAGCAATGCGGCAGCGTCGGCAACGCGCCGTGCGGCACCGGCGGCGATTGCTTCTTCGGTCACTGCGGCAAAATTGAAAGTATGCGGCCCGGTCAGCACCGGCTTGCCCAGCGCACAGGCTTCGATCAGATTTTGCCCGCCCAGCGGCAGCAAGCTACCGCCGATGAAGGCGACATCGCAAGCCGCGTAATAGGCAAACATCTCTCCCATCGAATCGCCCAGCAACACCTGCACAGTCGGCGCTATCGGCTCTCCCGCCATTGCAGCGTCGAGCGACGAGCGGCGCTGCAGGATCAGGCCGCGCGCCTTGACCAGCTGTTCCACCGCATCGAAACGCTGCGGGTGGCGCGGCACCAGCAGCAGCAACATCGGACCCGCGCCTGCAGCTTGCAGCGCGTCGAGGATCAATGCTTCTTCCCCTTCGCGCGTGCTGGCGCACAGCAGCACCGGACGCGCACCAATCCGGCCGCGCAAAGCTTCCCCCAGCGCCAGCGCCGCGGCCGGCGGCAACACATCGAATTTGATACTGCCGGTAACCTGCACGTCGTGCGCGCCGATTTGCTGCAGGCGCGCCGCATCTGCCGGCGTTTGCGCGGCCACGCACGACAAGCCCTGCGCCGCCTCGCGCATCAAGCCGGAAAAGCGCTGGGCCCGGCGCAATGAACGCGCCGACAACCGGGCATTGAGCAGCGCCACCGGCACCCGCTGCGCCACACATGCTGCAATCAGATTCGGCCAGACCTCGGTTTCCATCAACATGCAAATCTGCGGCGAAAAATGGTGCAGGAAGCGCGCTGCCATCCAGCCGGTATCGTAGGGCAAGTAGCTCTGCAGCACACGCGGCGCATGTTTGGCAAACAGCGCGTGGCCGGTAGCGCGCCCGGTGGGCGTCATGTGGGTGAGCAGAATCGTGTGTTCGGGATAAGTGGTGAGCAACGCTTCGATCAGCGGCTCGGCGGCGCGTGTCTCGCCGACCGACACTGCGTGCAGCCACAGAATCTTGCGGCCGTGTAGGTTTAACGCCGCACCGTTATACCAGCCAAACCGTTCCGCCAAATGCTGCCGATAGCCGGCTTCCTTGCGACCGCGCCACCATAGCCGCGCCAGCACACCAGGCATGGCAAGCCACCACGCCAGCGAATATAAGCGTCGCGCCAGAGTCGACCTCATCGACCTCATGCGCCCAGCAATTGCGTCACGGCCGCCTCGACCTCGGCCACCGCAGGCGGAGTGCCGCGGTCGCCCAGATTGATGATATTCGGCGACCAGTTACCCTCGGTCTTCCAGCGCGGCGAATCGCAGTACAACTCGATGGTCGGACGCTCGAATGCGGCGGCGATATGGGTCAAGCCGGTATCGACGCCGACCACCAGCGCCGCGCGTTGCGCCAATACCACCGCCTCCATCATCGACAGCTTGGGCAACACTTGCGCATTCGGGATATTTTCAGCCAGAGTATCGGCGGCGCGCTTCTCGTCAGCGCTGCCCCACGGCAGCAGAATCGGCAAGCCGCGCTGCCCCAAGCTATGGGCCAGTTGTACCCAGTGGGCCGGCGCCCACTGCTTGGCAGCGCGTGCAGTCGCATGGAAGAAAACCGCATACGGAATTGGCGGCAGCCAGGTTGGCTGCGGCTGCAACTCCGGTGCCTGCAAGTTAAAATCGGCCGGACTGTCCACCGAGGTGTCGAACGCCGCCGCCGTCACCAGCCGCGAGCGCGCCACCGCATGGGTAAAACGACCGACCGCCACGCTATCGGAGTGAAATATGCGGGAAAGACCTTCGTAGCCGGAGCCCTCGGTTCCGTTGGCCAGGCCGAAGCGCTTGCCGCCAGAATTCAGGCGCGCCATACGCATCACCACCCCAGTCTTGAGCAAGCCCTGGGTATCGAACACAAAGTCATACGATTCGCGGCGCAAGGTGCGATAAAAAGCCGCGATTTCGGCCCGCGTCTGCGGTGCAGACAAACTCTTGCGCCAGCGCCGCAATGCGAACGGGATTACATTGCGCACGCCGCGATTCAGGCGCACCAGGCTGGCGTACCCTTCTTCAACCACCCAATCGATTTTCGCAGCGGGATATTGACGCAAAATATCCGCCACCATCGGCATGTTATGCACCACATCACCGAGGGAAGAGACCCGGACTATCAGAATATTCAATGCAAATCCAATTTAATCAAAAGCCTGGTAGGAGCGCACCCGGGCGCGAAAGCAGTCGCCAGACTGCAGCCGTCTGTCGCAAGCGGCTCGCCTGCATCAAATACGGCCCATCTATTATCGACTTGCGCACTTCATCGCACACCTGTCGCGCCCAGGTGCGCTCCTACAAAAACACTGCGTTCCAAAATGGGTAGTGTGCCACCGACTTTACCAATCCGGCGCGCAATGGATTAGCGACGATATAACGTGCGACCGACGCCAAATCCTCATCACTGCGCAGCGCGTGGTCGTGGTATGCCCGCGCCCATACCGCACCGGTTCGATTTAACACTTGATTAACATTACGGGCACTTGTCGCTTTAAGACGACTGACAAGGGTATCAAGTGTAATTTTTTCACCCAATCGAATCAACCAATGCACATGATCCGGCATCAGTACCCACGCCAGCATTTGCGCATCTCCTAATGTGGCGCGGCTTTCAAAACAACGGGCAGCGGCGCAGCCCATCCTAAAATCAGCAAATAATCTGGATCGGCTAATCGTTGTCGTTGAGACATGATATATCTGGCCTGTCAGTAACACTCTGCCGTGCCGTAAGGCTGTATGTCCTTCGCCAGCGTACTTTCTAGTCGTGATTATTTCCGGCTGATCAGATGTTTGCGTCATGGCGAGCACTTCGGTGGATCACGATCTGGTCGCGCTCGGGTGCGCTCCTACAAAGAACCGGGTACTTGTAGGAGCGCACCCGGGCGCGACATTACCGGTCACTAACCCATGCAACCCATTAAAACGGCAACACCGCATCCGCTTTCGCCACCAGAATCACGCGTTTGAAATCGGCTTGAATCCGTTCCAGCGCCGTTTGCGATTCCGCTTCGAAGCGCATCACCACTACCGGCGTGGTATTGGACGCGCGTGCCAGGCCGAAACCGTCCGCATATTCAACCCGCAAGCCGTCGATCGTAATGATCTGTTCTGCATCCGGAAAGCGCGCATCGCGCTGCAAGCTGTCGATCAGACTGAAATTCTCGCCTTCTGTCAGCTCCAGTTGCAACTCCGGCGTACTGATCGATTGCGGCAAGGCGTTCAGTACCGCAGAAGGGTCAATCACCCGCGTGAGCAATTCCAGCATGCGCGCACCGGCGTACATGCCGTCGTCAAAACCGTACCAGCGATCCTTGAAGAACAGATGGCCGCTCATTTCACCGCCCAGCGGCGCGCCAGTCTCGCGCATCTTGGCCTTGACCAGCGAATGCCCGGTCTTCCACATCAGCGCAATGCCGCCATGCTCCTTGACCCACGGTGCAATATGGCGGGTGCATTTGACGTCGTACAAAATCTCGCGCCCCGGGTTGCGCGTTAGCACATCGGCGGCAAACAGCATCAATTGACGATCCGGATAAATGATCTGGCCATCCTTGGTTACCACCCCCAAACGGTCGCCGTCGCCATCGAAAGCCAGGCCGATTTCGGCATCGGTTTCCCGCAAGCATTTAATCAAATCCTGCAGATTTTCAGGATGCGCCGGGTCGGGATGATGATTCGGGAAATTGCCATCGACTTCGCAAAACAGTTCGATCACCTCGCAACCCATGGCGCGGTATAAATCCCCGGCGAATGCGCCGGCCACGCCATTGCCGCAATCGATCGCAATCTTGATCGGTCGCGCTGGTTTCACGTCGCCCACGATGCGCTGCAAATACGCGTCCCGGATATCGTGGGTGCCGTAGCCGCCGGCTCCATGCGTGAAATTGTCATCCACAATGGCTTGATGCAGCGCCAAAATAGCTTCGCCGTAAATCGCTTCGCCAGTCAGCACCATCTTGAAGCCGTTGTAATCAGGTGGATTATGGCTGCCGGTGACCATCACGCCGGATTGCGCATCCAGCACATGGGTGCCGAAATACAGCATGGGCGTTGCGACCACGCCGAGATCAATCACATCCACGCCGGACGCTTGCAGACCGGCGGCCAGTGCTGCTGCCAGTTCCGGCCCCGACAGCCGGCCATCACGACCGATAATCACGGTGCGCTCGCCCCTGGCCCGCGCCGCAGAACCGAAAGCATGGCCGATCTGGTGTGCAATACCGGCATCCAGCGTCTTGCCGACGATGCCACGAATGTCGTAGGCTTTGAAAATGGTCTTTGAGAGTGGCAGCATATTCAACTAATCCTTATACCTTCAACGCATCCAACGATTGGCCCGATGCAAGCCACTCATGCACCCACTTCGGCTGACGTCCTCGGCCGGTCCATTGCAAGGAAGCATCGGCAGGATGCCGATAACGGACCGCAACCTTCGTCACTGAAGCAGTCTTGGCTACGCGCACCTGAGCGCCCATCAATTCCTTGAGTGGAATGCCCACGCCTTGCGCAATCGCCATGATTTGTTCGCGTGCCTTTGCGCGTTCGACCTGCTCGCGATCCTTCAACGCCTTGGCGATCTGATCTTGCAGCGCATGCAATTCAGCTATTGACAGCTTTGATAAATCCATTATGTCTCCTTGAAAAATACTGCAACCACATTCACAACTGTGTTCCACCAATCCCATTCATCTGGGTTCAGACGATATGGACAATTATTCTCTATGAGCAATTCTCAATCGTGTATTTTGCTTCGATTTTCGCACCATCAATTGCGATCAAACACAAATACCATCGACAAAAATAACCCACACATCAAGCTGCCAACCAATACCATTGTCGCGGGTGTAGATGATCCGGCGGACAAGGTAGGGCCGGCAATAAAACGAAATTTTTCGAAATACCCGCTGATCGCAATCTGGTTATCCATCGTGATGGTGTTGTAAATTTCTTTACGATTTCATCATCCAGATTCTTAAATAAGCAGATAAACCGTTTAATCGATTTTACAATTTCTGCACACGAAACAAAGATTTTACGCAAATAATGAATACCATTGGCCAAATCCAGTTTTTTGTCCTGTACATATTTGGCAAACCGTTGACCGATTATATATACTGCAAAAAATCCCTTGTGGTCCGGCAGAGAAATTTTAATCACATTTAAATCGTAAGTTCCGGGCACTAAATGAATCTTTCTGTATGACATTTTATTTTTACAATAATTAAAGCTATAGCCAATTGGATAGCCGACACCATTTCACTTGGCAATGTTCCGATTGTATATTTAAAAACCCTTCGCCACAGATTAAATATTTCGAAAGACGAATAGTTATAACTATATTTATTTATCGCTTATTTATCGCTTATTTATTTGTGCGTGGAAGATAAAATTGATTCAGCAAGAAACCTTGCGTGCGCGATCTGTCTGACGATTTGTCTGAATATATCGCGGCATAAGCCGCTTATAGATTCCCGAGTATGCGGGAGTGAAGGCGGTATTTATTACGTTGCCAACTGGATCATCCAAGCTTGACCACTATTGCGATCAACCACACCCTTACAAAAAACCACATTGCGCTCTTGTATGCTGATGATGCCCTACGCTATACGACTTACTGTCTTCCGATAGATCCGCTGTGCGGCGCACACTGTGACAAGTAAAAAATATCGGCGATTATCCACATTGGGATGCCATTTTCTTGTAGGTGCGAATTTATTCGCATCAATTCGCATGGAATCGTTAAAAGTGCGAATAAATTCGCACCTACGCCGCTGTTGTTTCAACGTGAAAAGGCCTGATTTTGAACAGAATATCTACAAAGCCACAATCCTATCTTGATGCAACATCGCAGCCACAGGCACTGTCGTTGACTTATTCTTCTCGCGCCATACCAGATCCTCGATCCCGCACTGCGGCGCATATTCACCCACTGCGCGCTGCAATACCGCCCTGAGCTCTTCAAAATCAAAGCGCTCGCAGGCATTTCCCAACTCCTGCAACAGGCCCTGCAGCTCTGGCCAGAGAATTTCTGCTTCTTGCGCACGCATGATCAGTGGGTGATCGGTGCCTTCGACGTTATCGCCGATCAGTAATTCTTCATACAATTTTTCGCCTGGGCGCAGGCCGACGTGAAGCAGCTCGATCGTACCTTCGGGTGTCGCTTCGCTCTTGACCTCCAGCCCGCTCAAACGCACCATCTGCTTGGCCAGATCCATGATCTTGACCGGCTCTCCCATATCCAGCACAAAGACATCGCCGCCCTCGCCCATCGAACCGGCCTGCAACACCAGTTGCGCCGCTTCCGGAATCGTCATGAAATAGCGCGTAATCTCCGGATGCGTCAGCGTAATCGGGCCGCCCGCCATGATCTGCTTGCGAAACAGCGGCACCACCGAGCCCGACGAGCCCAACACATTGCCAAAGCGCACCATACAAAAACGCGTATGCGCTTGTCCGTGGAGCAGCTTCGCACATTGCTGCCGGGCAAACGCCTGCAAAATCAGTTCCGACAGGCGTTTGGTGGCACCCATCACATTGGTCGGGCGCACCGCCTTATCGGTTGAAATCAGCACAAAATTCTTCACCCCGACGACCATCGCCGCTTGCGCAATGCTGAGCGTGCCAAAGACGTTATTGCGAATACCCTCGATCGGATTATGTTCGACCAGCGGCACATGCTTGTAAGCGGCCGCATGATAAACCGTCTCCACTGCAAAAGTGCGCATGATGCGCTGGCACTTCTCACTCTCCAGCACCGAGCCGAGAAAAGGCATCAACTCCACCGCACTGCCCAGCATCTTTTGCAACAAACGCAACTCTTGCTCGATGGAATACAGCGCGAACTCCGACATCTCCAGCAAAATCAGCCTGGCAGGCTGGTGGCGCAGTATCTGCCGGCACAACTCCGACCCGATTGAACCACCGGCACCGCTCACCATTACCGACTTGCCAGTGATGCACGCTGTAATCAGCCGCGGATTCGGCTCGACCTGGTCGCGCCCGAGCAAATCCTCGATCTCGATCTCGCGCACATCCTGCAGGCGCAACACACCCTTGCCATTGAGCATGTCCCGAAGCGGCGGCGTCACCTTGATCTTCACCTTCAGCGGCGCCAGCCGTTCGAGAATACGCTTCAGCTGCACCCCTTTCAGCGACGGCATCGCCAGCAGAACCTCCTTGATTTCCCGATCAATACACAACTGCGGCAAAGCATCGAACGCATACACTTTGATACCGGCTATCATTGCGCCCCGCAGCTCTTTATTGTCATCAATAAAAGCCACGGGCCGGTAATCGCTTGTATGCTTCAAGGCATTGGCCAGTTGATTGCCAGTGCCTCCCGCACCATAAATCGCCACCTGAGTGCCGCCGGAAATACCGCTGGCATGCACAAAATAACTGCGCGCCGCAAACCGGCTGGCAGCCACATACAGGATCGCACTCACCCAGTAAATACCGAATACGCCGCGCGACAACCCCATCATATGGGTTGCAAATGCCGCCAAAGACAGCAGCACCACCACCGAAAGCGTTACCCCAATCACCACCACATACACAATCTTGTGATCGATAAATCGAATAACCGCACGATACAAGCCCAGCTTGATGAAAATCGGAATAGAAACCAGCGGCGCAGCAAGAATGAGCCAAACGTACGGCTGCAGAGATGCAATATTGAAACCGTCATAACGCAGCCAGACTGCCACGCAAAACGTCAGCGGCAAACAAAACAGATCCACCATCGCAGCGATGATCTGTTTATGAAAACGGGAAGAATCCATTAATGACTTCAACATTGATGACCAATCCAAATAATATGCACACCGTAAAAGCGCCCCTTCGACAAACCCATTAGAGCCTTCAGAAGCGACGAACATTAACTCCCCTGTAGGAGCGTACCCGGGCGATGGAGGTGGGAGAGTTGAGGCTGGTCGCGCCCGGGTGCGTTCCTACAAAATCAAGAGCATCAATACGTCATCCCATCCCGCGTAGGAATGTGAGGCCGGGCCCCAGCTTCCTGCTAGCTTGTTTTTCATGCAAGACTTAGCCTCCCATTTTTTGCAACCTCTTCTTTTCAGCGTCCCTCTTTGTCTGCCATCCCCAAGCAGTCAAGGGCGCGAAGGGTTGCTCTGATCGGGTAGAAAATGGTGATCCATAACCTGCTCTTGAGACCACGAACAAACATCCGGGAAATCCGTGTACGCCATACCTGTTTCCGTCGATGCTGCATTAACTGCATCATCCCAAGCATCTGCCCACCAATCAGCATCAGACAAAGACGCCTTTAGGCTGGGCGTACGGATACGGCGCTCGATACTATTTCGTTGCGTATGGATCGTTGCCTCCCAACTTGAACCGCGATGATCTGGCTGGAATTCCCATTTGAGCAAATGAGCGAGTAGAACAGCCATCCGACTCGCCAATTCGCGCTGTTCGCTTTTGCCCACGTCCTCGATCTCCTCTGCAATATGCTCAATATCCAAATCAGTAAGCTGGCCTGAACGCAATAACTGGGCTTGCTCATGAGCCCAAGCGACAACATCTTTGTCATAAGTTGCACTCATGAAACCATCCTTTAAAATTCAGTCTTAGGAAGCATAAACTGTGACTGTGCCCAACCCATCGCGTCCTAAAGGCATTCCTATAAAATCAACCTCAATGCGTAACACCATCCCGCCGCACCATCTTCAAAAAGGTCAAAAGTTTGCATCGGCACCGCCTGCGGCCGGGACAGGAAAAATAATGCACAAGGAAGAATTATTTTCTTATCGTTTTGCAGCAGCCTTATACACCGCATTGCGTTCTCGCTTGCCGATGGCGATAACTACAACAATAAGCTCACCATCGCGCACTTCATAAACCAGGCGATAACCGACATCTCTAAGCTTAATTTTGTATCTGTCTTTGTGACCGGAGAGCTTTGAGGTAGGAACGCGCGGATTTAACAGTCGTTCTTCCAGTTTTTTCTTAAACTGGTTAACCACGTTATTATCGAGTTTGCCCCACTCCTTCAAAGCTTCCTCTTTGAAGGCAAGGCTATAGATCATTCAGGCTAACCTTGGTTTCAGACTGTCCCGAACGGGCATCCGCAAGTGCATTTAGTTCCATATCTTCCAGCTTGTCCAATAGCGCCTCATAGGCTTTCGCAGGTATGCAGTAGAAAGCTGGTTCGTTACGATTAAGTATTGCTACCGGAAAGCCATCTCCAGCGGCAACAGTGCCCATAGGGTTCTTCTTCAATTCAGAAACGCTGGCTGTCGTTTCTGCCAATATTAAATGTGCCATCTCTTTCTCCTGTTCGTTTAATAGCACCAATATTAGCACTCAAATAAGGTCTTTTCAATCGGCTATCCGATTAAAGCCGCCATTGCACTCAATCACACTTCGCTCCACTAAGAACGCGCATTCCAGGCCACCATTTCGATCAACCGCACCTTGTAGACACCAAACATCCTATAAATCAGCATACAAGGAGCGCACCCGGGCGCGAAGCAGTCGCCAGACTGCAGCCGTTGATCGCGCCCAGGTGCGCTCCTACAAAAAACAACGCGCCCAACGTCAACACAAAACCATCCTCAATGCGTAACCCCATCCCGCCGCACCACCTTCAAAAAGGTCAAAAATATGATCTTCAAATCCAGCCAAAACGATTGGCGGCGCACATAATCGACATCCAGCTTGACCTTATCCGGAATAGGCAACTCATCCCGACCATTAATCTGCGCCCAGCCGGTCAACCCCGGCAACACCTTATCAACGCCATATTGCGTACGCAATGCCACCAAATCATCCTGATTAAACAAAGCCGGTCTCGGGCCAACAAAGCTCATATCGCCCTTGAAAATACTCCAAAGCTGCGGCAATTCATCCAGGCTCGATTTACGCAAAAAAGAACCCACAGGCGTCAAAAACTGTTTCGGGTCCGATAAAAGATGCGTAGCCACAGCCGGCGTATCGACCCGCATGGTCCGAAATTTCGGCATTTTGAAAATCTTGTTAAGCCGCCCGACGCGATCGGACCAATAGACGATAGGACCAGCAGAGGTCAATTTAACGAGTACCGCCACCAAACAAAGTGGTATCAATAAAATCAGCAATGCGAATAAAGCCAAACCAAAATCAAATAATCTTTTCATACCCAGGCCGATCAACGATGTGCAAGAAAATGTGCAACGGTTTTATCAAACGATTTTTGCATTAAGTTTTTTCGTAACTAGTCAGCCTGCTATGGAGTGCCCATGCACCAGCTCTCTCAGCCTCCATCTCCAATTCCGTCGCTTACATCGGAGGGTGCGCCATGCTCGAATAAGTTCAAGTATCCGGAAAACCTGAAAAGTTTATTCCGTTTTTGACCTGTAGTTTCAATTACACATCCGTCTTTAACAAAGCTTTGAAGTGTATTTGCCGCTGTTACATAGGAGCAACCAAGAAGCCTCTCTGCTGTACGGATATCCATAATTGGATGCGCGAACAAATGGTCGATCAGGGCAAGTTCGTTCTTCCCAAAAGCACGAGCACTAGTCATTACGTTCTCACGAAACGCGACAATGCGTTGCGCCGTCAAAGACGCCTCACGACTTACTTGAGCGATTCCTTCAAGAAAGAACTTTATCCATCCCTCCCAATCGCCTTTTTGTCGAACGGCCATAAGGCGGTCGTAATAATCGAGTCTGTTTTGCTTTAGAAAAAGACTTATATAAAGCAACGGTTGCTTAAGTACGCCACGCTCATGAAGCAATAGCGAGACCAGTAGTCGTCCAACCCGACCATTTCCATCTAAAAATGGATGGATAGTCTCGAATTGCGCATGCATTATCGCGCACTGAATGGTAATTGGCAGGTAGTGGCGCTCGTGAATGAATGCCTCAAGATTGGATAGCGCCTCATTCATATCCGGCACAGGTGGCGGGACGAAAGACGCCGTGGTGAGTGTGCAGCCCTGCGGCCCAATCCAGTTTTGAGTGCGCCGGAACTCGCCAGGGTCTTTATGTTCGCCTCGCACTCCATGCAGCAGATGTCCGTGAATTTCACGAATCAACCGCAACGATAGCGGTAGCGTCTCAAGGCGCTCGATTCCATAATTCATGGCATTCACATAGTTGACAACCTCGCCAATATCTTTTGTGCGCACCCCTTCCTGGTCAGCTTCCTGCTGTAATACATCATCCAGCGTGCATTGAATTCCTTCAATCTGCGAGCTAAGAACGGCTTCCTTTTTGACATACATAGCAACAAATAGATCGGGGTTCGGAAGCAGAGACGAAATCCCTGACAGCCGCCCAAGAGCCAAATCAGCTTCAGACAACAAGCGGATCATGTCAGCGTCAAATGATATCGGTGGATTTGGCGGAAGTGGGGCCGGCACATAGGCCAAGTATCCAGTTCTTTGTAAAAACGTTTTACCTGCTCTTGAGTTAATAGCTTGCATAACACGAAGCCTTTAAATTCATCGCTGTTTTATAATTTAAACTTTTTTTAAAATAACACGGATTATTGCCTCCGCTTATTTTAAAAAATTGGTTACTGCTCAACCGGATATGAACGCCCTTGAAAATACTCCAAAGCTGCGGCAATTCATCCAGACTCGATTTACGCAAAAGAGAACCCACGGGCGTCAAAAACTGCTTCGGGTCCGATAAAAGATGCGTAGCCACGGCCTGCGTATCGACCCGCATGGTCCGAAATTTCGGCATTTTGAAAATCTTGTTAAGCCGCCCGACGCGATCGGACCAATAGACGATAGGACCAGCAGAGGTCAATTTAACGAGTACCGCCACCAAACCAAGTGGTATCAATAAAATCAGCAATGCGAATAAGGCCAAACCAAAATCAAATAATCTTTTCATTCAAATACCCTTTGGCTGCAAGACGCAATCCGTCATCCACACGCACTGGCGGCACCCAGCCCAGCATACTTTGCGCTTTAGAAATATCCACTTGAAGTGAACCACAAAGTTGTTGATACATGCTTTGCTTACCCAACAAAGAAGCACCCAATTTAAGGACTTGGATTGGCAATGGAAATAATCTTTCTGGCTTACCCATACCCTTACTCAATAGACGAATCAGTTGTGGCGTAGAAACACTTTCACCATCAGCCACCAAGAAAGTGTGATTCGCAGCCTGTGGGTGCTCAATGCAAACCTTAATGAAATCCACCAAATTGTCGAGTGCCAGCATTGAACGCTGATTTCTCACCAAACCCAAGGGGAATAACCAACCTTTATGAACCAATTTAAGTAAACGGCCAAAATTACCAGGAGCATTACTACCATAAACCAAGGTCGGACGAATGATGACAAACTTCATTCCGGTCTCAGCACAGATTAATTTTAAGCCTTCTTCTGCTTCCAACTTCGACAATGCGTAATCGGCATGCGGCTGCGGAAATGACAATTCAGAAAAGGGTGTACCAAAGGTTTCAGCACCATTGACACCAATCGAGCTTATGAACACAAAGCGCTTTACACCAGCATCCGCAGCTTGACGAGCAAAATTCAAAGCGCCGTCAACATTTACCCGTCGAAATTCTGTGAATGAGCCTGTAGCAGATCCATTCACAATGTGAGCCCGAGCAGCTGCATGAATGATGGTATCAATCCCAGAGAGGCAATCCGACCAATCCATCAATCCATCGATATTTGAAATCGACCTCATACATGCACCTTCGAGCTCGAAAGGTCTTCTGACAGCACACGTCAAGGAGGCACCTTGCTGGACTAGGTTGGCAGCAAGTGCCCGCCCGACAAATCCGTTTGCCCCAGTGAGTAAAATAGATTTATCCATTTAAATTAGAGAATATTATTGAATTAATATATTCTTTATATGGTTTTAAACAAACATCAGATGAGAACCGATTAACAATAAGTTCTCTAGCATTTTTAACAATATCCGCGCTAAGATTAGGGTTAGTATATAAGTCAAGCAAGCACGCCGCTATCTCAGCAGAAGTATTTCCCACAAGATAGTGTACGTTATTCGACCCGCCAATTGGAGCACTACAAATATCTGTAACAACAGCAGGTACACCCAGCGCCATATATTCCAAAACTTTTGTTTGAATCCCCGCACCAATTCTTAATGGAGCTATTGCCGCAAAACAATTTTTAATTTCTTCTGCAATGGAACTCACCTCCCCAAGAACATCTACACCTTCGTACAGTGAGAATTTCTTCAAAATTCTACGTGGACCTCTTCCAATAATTACAAAACGCAAATTAGGTATGTTTTTTTTAAGCAATGGAAAAATATCATCAATAAAGAATTGGCAAGCATCTATGTTCGGTAAGTAGCCCATCGATCCGACAAAACCGACATTAGGTTTTGAACACAAAGATACTTGCTTATATTTTTTAAGATCAAGGCCAACGGTTGCCAGCTCAATCCGATTAAAAAAATCCATTTGTAAGTTATTGTAAAAATACCTCAAGTCAACTGGTGAAACTACATAGCTCTTATCAAAATTCTCAATTGTCATCAACTCAAACGCTTTAACGCGCTTTGATTCAATCCGATAAATAATACGCATCAATATATTTTTATGTACATCAGCTGTTCTAGAGTAATTTAAAGAGATTGCATCTGTAAGCTCAGCAATTCTAGCTATAGTTTTAATTTTTGGAATAAATTGCGTACAGCGGATCATATGCCCAATCACTATGCTATAGGAAGGCAACAAAGTTTCAACCTGTCTCGACATTGCAGACGAAGCATATAGTCTAACTTGAAAAGGTAATTTGCTCGGAATAGCACAAATCAATCGAAATAATGCAGAGAACAAATTAAACTTTACAAAAAAAACATTTCTAAAAGGAATCGTATCAAGCGATTTAGAATCAATAATTTTTTTTGAAAAGCAAATTAAATCAACATCTGCAAAAATAGAAAGCTCTTTCGCCAACTCAACAATTCTCAAATCACCACCGCGCATTACTGGGAGCGGGAAACGAGTTGAAATTATTAATATTTTAGGTTTGCTCATACGCATAATTTTTCTTTAAATCTAAATATAATTTTTTTATAATTTACAAATAAACGATCAAAAAACATTAGCATTAAAACCTGAATCTTAAATTTCTTAATGTCATTAATAAAAATACATTTACATCCAACACCATTTAAACGAGATGGTAGATAATGTTCGAAATATATACAAATGCATTTCCTGAAATATGTGCCACTATCTAACGGCCGCCAAGGAACAGACTTATACCAACCAGATAAAAAATGTTTCGGATTAAGCCAATTCTTGATTGTATTTTTATATTCAATTGCCAGTTTATCCCAAAAAAACTTAAAACCGACTGAGTTACATATTTCCACATCATAAAATTTTACTTTTATTAAGTCTTTTTTCTCACCACATATTGCAAAACAAAATGTTGGCATATAGAAATATTTTTCTTTATCCACGGCATAAGGACTGACGGTGCATTGCTTTAGTCCAATGATACTAAACGAATTTTGATTAATGCAACCAATTGCATATGATAAAAATATTGATATAAGTGAAATATGCGATTCAAATAACGTATCATTAATAAAAATAATTTTAATTTTTACATTTTCAGAACATGAAAAATTTTTAATAATTTTAGCTAACCCATATTGGTAACCAGAAAACTCATACGCCTCATTAATTTCTTGATTGCCATTTATTTTTTTTGACGTATCAACGTAAACCACATCAGAATTATCACAATTAATATTTTTAAGAAAAGTTTGAATTTTAGATTTATGCCTCCACTCACCATGAGATAAGGCAACTAAATATGTTTTAATTAATAAATTTTTAATCTTCACGATGTATCTTAAAATTTTAATTTTAACAATTACAATTATTTAGTAGTGCGACCATACATATCTTCCAATCGAACAATATCATCTTCTCCCAAATAACTTCCTGACTGAACTTCAATCATTTCCAATGGAATGACTCCAGGATTTACAAGACGGTGTGTCGCACCAAGAGGGATGTATGTCGATTGATTTTCGCCTAGTAAAATCGTCTCGTCATTCCGCGTGATTCTTGCAGTACCACTCACAACAATCCAATGCTCAGCCCGGTGATGATGCATTTGAAGACTAAGGCTGGCACCAGGATTTACAACAATACGCTTAACTTTGAATCTATTTCCGCTATCTACACTATCGTACCAACCCCAAGGTCGATAAACTTTTCGATGGGCTACACACTCATCGCGATTGACATTACTTAACTTATCAATTATTTTCTTTATTTCTTGCACCTTGCTTTGATCCGCTACTAAGATTGCATCAGGTGTTTCGATAACTACAATATTTTCTAACCCTAGACAAACCACAAGACGCGATTCCGCTATAGCAAGACAGTTTTTACTTTGCTCATACAATACATCCCCCAAGACGGCGTTCCCACTAGTGTCTTTAGGAGCTATTTTCCACACTGAATTCCAGGCACCGACGTCTGACCATCCGGCATCTAAAGCGATAACGCGACCGCGCACATCAAAGCCATGCGTTGATGACAAATTTTCCATGACTGCATAATCAATAGAGTCTGCAGGGCAAGCCAAAAAAGCTTCACGTCCTGCACGAATGAAATCTTCATCGTGTGTAGCTTCGATATAAGACTTTTGACATGCTTGATCAATAGCGGAATTAAAGTGCGCGATGGCTTTCAACCACACACTTGAGCGCATTAAAAAAATCCCACTATTCCAAAGATAATTACCCATCTCTACATATCTTTGCGCAGTCTCGCGGTCAGGTTTTTCAACGAAGGCGGCAATGGCTACTGTGTCCGTAGCCGAGGGTGTAGATTGGGCGCAAATATAACCGTAGCCAGTTTCAGGCCCCGTAGGCGTAATTCCAAAAGTTATAATTACATCTTCTTCGTATGCTGCACGCAAGCTTGCCCCAACTGCATCCTTAAAGGCATTCAGATTCGTAATAATGTGGTCAGCAGGCATTACTAACAAAACTGGATCATCATTACTATTTTGTTGGGCCGCTAACGCCGCCAAGGTCAGTGCAGGCGCAGTATTACGTCCGGCAGGTTCCAATATTAGTTGCGGCTTCGAAATTCCCACTGCATGGATTTGTTCTGCTGTAATAAAACGGTGTTCTTCATTAACTACGACAATAGGGGACAGCACAGACTCCAAAATTGGATTGCAAAATCCCTGTAAGCGTAAAATAGTTGCTTGCAGCATAGTCTGTTCTTGAAACAATCCTAAAAACTGCTTTGGGTAATTACTGCGGGACAATGGCCATAGACGCGTCCCAGATCCACCCGACAATATAACTGGCTGTAAAAGCATAAGTAGATTACCAATATAAGAAATTAAATATGAAAGAAATTTCTTTCATTAATGTAATTCAAATTTCATGACGGAATAACATATTTTTTTAACAAGAAAATGTAATCATAGATTTGGCTAGTATAGTTGATCTAGAAAATCATTTTCAGGTATTCGTCATTGTCGACATCCACCATCATCTTGAATTTTGCGTTAGATTCCAGCAAGAACCCTTCTAGGTTAGGTGCGTCTGAATAAATATACGGTTACCACAAATGCCATTGAAATATTTGTCATTATTTAATGACATTTACAACTGGTGGTCTACCAAAAATGGAAAGAGAACTAAGCAAATAAGCGCACGCAGCCAAAGGTGATACGACGAGAGCTATTTTAAGCAAGTATCCAAACACGAGTGATGGATCAATGAAAAAAAACCATGAGTAAACATTAATAATACAATACAGAAAAATAGAAAAAATACTTTTACCATTCCCGAATACATATCTACGACATATTCGAAAGGCTGCGCCGCAGAATGCTGAAAACACCACCGCAAATATGGGCCCCCAAAGAATCAAACCAAGAATGTTATGTCGTGCGTTGGGGCCATAACCTTCCCCTGAACCATAGTAGAACTCGGAAATTGCGTAACCCAGAATAAAACGTTCGCTTGTAGCGTTTCCTAGAAATGTATCTATGCTTGACTTGGTTCCGCCGAAAAAATAGTCGAAGAAGCCTATATTTGGAACAGTAGCTAAAAACGAATCGTTATAGCCCATGAAGAACGCGTCTCCAAACAATAAAAATCTTTCGAGAACGACTTGCAACGCTGACGTCTCTACATCCCATGTTGCAAGGACGACACTAGTAATTACTACAAGCAAGACAGGAAGCGCTATGAGCAGCGCCGACTCAACTCGTTTAGCCGATGTCACACCAGTAACTTGTGAGAATGTATGCAAAACAAAAAGTATATAGACAATGTCCGATTTACCTCCTTTAGTTGCAAAGAGGAAGAATGAAAGGCCCAAAAGAAAGTAATCAAACGCACTTTTTCTGCTTAAAAAATGGCGTTTCAAAAGCACGGATAGTGGCACACCGACCCATGTCGCATCAAGTATCCAAGTGAGCATGCCCAGTTCTTGGAATGTAATAAGGCGGGAAGTCGTCTGGAGCACAGGCAACCCAACATTCCAAAGGTATATGGAAGTTGATGCCAGGAATGTAGTGACTAATATGTAATGGAAGATAAGGTACCAAGAGCTCTCGGCAGTATCCGGGACTAGCCTTCGTAGCCGTAGGTGTTTCGCCCCCCCCCATAGAGTGGCCGCGATAAACGCTATTTCGGTGGTTAAAAACGATACAAGATAAACCGTTTCAATCTTTTCAAGATACACCAGAATCGCAATGACCGAGGTGGAAAAAGCAGATGCAACGATTCCGAGAAAAAGAGGGTCGGCCACTGAAGAAATACCAGATCGATATATCATAAAGTAGGCCAGAATCAGGACTGCACAAAAAAACAGCGACACCTCTATATGCTGTGACACTAGGTCAAGAAAATCCAATGGAATCACTAGTGGTTCTTCCCATCGACATGAGCCACTAAGCGAGCCGTATATTTAAGTGCTATGGCACCGGAACGGGCGATGGCGGTTTGCAGGAACGGGATCATTACTTTGATACCGGTGGCCAAGTGGAAATTCACGGCATTCCCTCGCAATGTCAGCCAAAGCGCGGTTCGTTTAAGCCCGCGGAAACTGTCAAGATTGTGCATTTCTATTCGCATAACTTCCAGTCCCACCTGGATCTGTTTTTCCTGTGTCCCAGTGCTCGATGCGCCATGGAGGCGGTACGCTGCAACCTTGCTAGCGGTAAAAGCGAGTGCATCGTTTGCGATGAGCTTTAGGTAATAATCACGATCTTCTATTCGAAAGGTCTCGTTGAAGTATCCGATTCTTTCTATTACTTCACGTTTCGCCAGAAATACCGTACCGGGAATACACCAGTTGAGTATAAGTTCGTATGGTCTGGTACGGCAATTCGAAAGCGCCCGCAAGCTAGCACGGAATTTATCTACCAAAACCGAGTTGTAGATTTTCTTGTCCGTTTCGTCGATGCCGATGGCGTCGGCGAAAACGGCCAATGCCTTTGGAGTATCCTTAAGAACAGCAAGCCGCGCCTCAATACCCCCTTTCAGTAGCATGTCATCACTCCCCAGCAACACGAAATATTCACCCGTAAACGATCGGAGTAAAGTATTCAGCGTTTTAGTAACGCCCTGGTTATCTTGGCGCATCAGAAGATAATGGCTTAGACGACGTTCATGGGTGCCGAACCACTCGTCCGCCAACTGATACGTCTCATCGGTTGAACCGTCATCAAGAACAATGATTTCTAAATTCTGGTAGCCATCGCACAAGATGCTATCAAGGCAGGAACGGATGTACCGTGCATGGTTATAGGCAGGGATTAAGACACTAATAAGTGGGTAGTCTGAAGCGAAGGTGGTCGGCATTTTCAAATCAACCTCTGTGTAGAATCGAGCGCATGGGAATTACTATTACGCAAAAGAGATTCTGGCGATGGTTAAACGCCGAGCTGCGTTCTCTTGCCCAATTCAGTTCTTGAGCGGCAATGCGCTGAACAATTTTAATGCCTTTAGCAATATTCATATTATGCAAATGCAGAACTTTTATACCCTAAAGCATAGCGTGCGGTATTGAATAATAATTATCGAGAAAAACGTTTTACATTTTTGTATATAAAAAGTAGATATAAAGAATAATTAAGTGTGTAGGCAATATTAGCCCCATGAACGCCGTATTCCGCCACAAAAAAATACGCGAGCAAGACAAAGCTGATAGAGAAAGTCATTTCGGTTCCCATAAACCATTTCGTCGCACCACGAGACAGCATTGGGTATGCATACAGCCAGGACAGAATTTTTACTACATCGCCCATCAGTTGAATCGCGAACAAATCCCGCGCTGGGCGGAACGCTTCGGTAAATATCAAGCTAATTGCTACATCGCGCAGTAGATAGACCACGATTGCCAATAACAGCACAATTGGCATCACTATCTTTGCGGTAGCTTTAATCTCCTTCAAAATCGCGTCTGTCCCTGCCAACGAAGCCAGTTTGGGCAAGAAGTAGGTGCTTAAGGCCATGGTGATCACACCAAGATAAACCTCGGATATCTTCCATACTGCTTGCCAGTGGCCGGCCTGCTCCAAACCGACCTGGTCGATCAAAATATTTCGCACCATCAGCAACGATACCGGCACGGTCAACGCAGTGGTCATGGCCATTGCGACGTAACCACCGATGCCGTTCAGCTGCGCTTTATCGGTTTTACCCCACCAATATTTCAGACGGAACCACGGCTGTCGCATTGATCCGACTAGCATCACCAAGCCAGAAATGCTCGAAAACAGCGCCGCAGCGATCATTGCACCGTTGAGGTTCTCCTCCATCACCAGCAACACCATTACTATGGTGGCGACAATAATCGATACCATTCCTAGCCCGATATAGCGGCGGTACTGATGCTGACCATTGATTACCGATGCGACCAAGGTGTTGGCTGCGGATAAGGGCAACGTTAGCGCAGTCATCACGACCAACCAGAAATAACCAACGTCGCCAAATACCCAGTGCGCCAAAGATTTGGCAAAAATACATGCGGCCGGAATGACTACAGCCAAGAGCACTACGATCCATTTGAGCGCAGCCTTCCACCATGGGGCACAACCATCCAATCCGGCGGCCTGGTATTCGGCGGTGTAACGCACTACGCCGCTGCCCGCCGGCGCGGCAACTATGCCATTGAGCGCACTGACCAGACTTTGAACTTGCCCCAGCATCGCGATTCCACTCGGGCCGGTATAAATGGCGACTACCTTGGCGATGACGAAGCCGCTTGCCATCCGCAATAAGGTGAGCAGCGCGCTAAATAGCGTGACAGTTAATAGTTTCCTCACGCCAGCTTATTCATACGAGGCTGGCTTTTACCGCTTCAATCACCTGCTGCGCGTCACGCTCCAACATCGTGGGCCCCATCGGGAGGCTCAATACTTGCTGATGAATGCGTTCAGCAATCGGGAAATCGCCCAGCTTGTACCCTAACGCGACGTAAGCCGGTTGAAGATGCGGCGGGACCGGATAATGGATCATCGTACCAATGCCAAGCTCTGCCAATGATTTTTGCAATATATCGCGCTTATCGGTGCGTATCACATATAGGTGCCAGACCGGATTGGCCCAAGCAGGCACTTGTGGCAAAGTGATCCCGCTTATGTCGGCAAGCTTTTCCGAATACATATCCGCAATTTTTGCACGCTTTGCGTTGCCACCATCCAGCGCAGGAAGTTTGACACGCAGCAACGCAGCTTGCAGCTCATCCAGGCGTGAATTGAACCCGATAACTTCGTTGTGGTACTTGACGCTGGAACCATAGTTTCGGAAAACGCGAATCGCATTGGCCAACTTAGCATCGCTCGTGGTAACGGCCCCTCCATCACCTACAGCACCGAGATTCTTGCCAGGATAAAAGCTGAACGCTGCTGCATCTCCCAGACTGCCCACGCGTCGCCCCTTGTAGAGCGCACCGTGTGCTTGAGCCGCATCTTCAATCACTTTCAAACCATGGCGGTGCGCGACTTCATTGATCGTGTCCATATCAGCCGGTTGACCATAAAGGTGCACCGCGATAATCGCCTTGGTTCTGGGCGTAATAGCTGCTTCGATCTTCAACGGATCGATATTGTAGGTCCGCTCATCTGGCTCAACCGGAACAGGAACGGCGCCACAATGCGAGGCAGCAAGCCACGTCGCGATATAAGTATTGCTAGGTACTATTACTTCATCGTCTGGTCCGATACCGTATGCCTTCAGAATCAGGAAAATAGCGTCGAGGCCATTCGCAACACCGATAGTATGTTCAGCTTCGCAATAACTCGAAAATTCCTGCTCGAATGCTTCTACCTCTTTTCCTAAAACATACCAGCCAGAGTTTAAAACGCGATGAAATGCATTTTCAAGTTCGGCGGCTTGTTCTAAATTAGACGCTTTTAAATCAAGAAATGGAATATGCATATAAATTAATTTAATAAGTTCTGCTATTTTTGGCATGAGCAATGGCTACAAATTCATCATAATCATGATAGTAGTCTGCTTGATCATATACAGTTGAAGCCAAGACAAGGCATACACCGCCAGACGAAAAGTTCTCCACTTCACGCCACATCATTTTTGGAATATATAAGCCATGATAAGAGCGGTTTAAATGAATTTTTTTTCTCTCAAATCCGTCATCAATGATCACATCGAAGCTGCCCGACATTGCGATAATGACTTGCTGAAGCTCCTTATGACCATGACCAGCTCGCGATGAACCACCCGGCACGTCATATAGATAATAAACACGCTTGATGTCGAATGGAATGTGTATACCGCCTTCAATCACCGATAGGTTTCCTCGCGGGTCAGTGTATTTCGGCAAATCAATAATTTTGCAATCATTTATACTCACAATATATCATCCTTCCATTTCCGCAAGATTCACCTGATAGTAGTCATGAATGATTGCACCTAACCCAAATCCAGCTTTAAAATCAAACAATCCCTCATTCGCCACTAAGCCATTATTTTCCGTACTAGCACCAAACGAAAAATATCTTCTTCCTTCAACTTCAGCTTTCCTCAACAAATACTCCAATAACATATCTACAGCGAAGATATCACGCCCATGTTTTGTTGAAGCAATATATTGAGTATGAAGACCTCGTTTATCATAATCAAATATCCATGTTCCGGCGCAAATCATTCCTTCTCTGTCATATACCAACCAGAGTGATATGTGATCGTGGAACATTTGACTAAGTTTAATCATTTCATCATAAGAATGAACAGGGTCTGTCCCGTATCGCTCTTTTAAATTTTGTGCCAGCATAGAATGGAAAAGAAGATACGCTTCTTCGCTAGTTTCAAGCTTAACTATACCCTCACTCTTAGCTGCTTTATTAACAGACCACTTGCGCCCCTTGCTTAAAGATCTTTTGCCAGTTAGCGCAATAACATTCCAAAGATCACGCCGACATAGTACAGCCTTTAACCTCCACAACACGTATTGATCAATACATGAAAGATCATTATGAAAATGTGTAGGTGTTGTCTTATATATCAACTCAGTAAAACCCTGCTCTCGATACCACTTAGCAATTGCACATAGCATTTCAGCCACCTGTGCAACTCCTTTTCTACCACGGTATAAAAGTCCGCCATAAGTTATGCCGGGATGGCTAATTACGCGTCGATTATTTGCAGGATCAACTGCAGCGGGAAATAGTCCAAGCACATCTCCTTTTTCATCAAGGAGTATCAACGAGACATCTTGAAAGCGAGTTCCGTGATAGGACAAAAATTTTCTAGTGTGTAGAAATGTCCCGGTTAATGATTTTTCACAGACATCATCCCACCGTTTTTCATCTAATGTGCTGTACGTAATTATTTGCATAATCTGACTAAAGTTCCAATATCATATGAACAGTATTCGTAGCTTCTTGGCGCTCCAAAAAACCAAATTTCTTATATAATGAAATTGCTCTGGAATTCCCTATCCAAACTTGCAATGATAGCCACTTCAAGTCTCGCTCTTTTGCAATATTAATTAAACGCTGTAGTATCTCACTGCCAATCCCTCTTCCCCAAAATAATTTCTCTCCAATATAACCCCAATATTCACCACCGTCCAATGTAATATTTTTCAGACCACATACACCTATTGGCCTACCATCGACATTAATCCCCCAAATCAAATAATCTTTTTTCTTCGAAAGTGATGCGAACCACTCATGTTGAGTCTTTTTGTCAAAATCCGGTGTCATCGTTAATTCTTTTAATTCCTCATCACACAACCAATGCCATGAGTAGTCTAAAAAATTCGCATCGTATTCAACTAATTGAATTCTATTTGCCGAAATTTTTTCATAATACATATTATGTATTCACATCCTATTTTCGTTTTTTAGAAGTATCGTATAAAATAATTCATTTACATTTATTTTATTGGTTAAGAGCTATTCCCATGAAAAAATATCATAGGACCGCATTAATTTATGTATTTTTAATGGATGTATATAATATTTTTCGCGTTTAGCGTCACGCTTAACTCCAAACATAATGTGTATTAATGACAGCTAATTACGGCATTTTATCTTGGAATAACATCAATGCACTTTGCCAGGCCGGCAAAGCGCAAAATGTGCTAATCAATCTATTAATCGACATAACAGATTAAGCTGTCTGCTAGGCCTTAGTATAGCCAAAAACATAATATTTTCCACACAATTTTATTGGCTCTGAAATAAATACATCCTGCCAGTATTCTGAATAACACAAGCCGTCACAGTTTATTTTGTAGAAGAAGAAGAAGAAGAAGAAGAAGAACGGTTCGCGATAGCGTCCTGGGAACTGTTCGTGCTTATCGGACACACCTACAATTTATACGTTCATTGATGCTTTGCGTTTGGCCCCATTTTTATCATTTCAGTTCTGGCATAGCCTTAAAGCATTTTCCCAAGCTGGCAATCCACAGAACGTATTCATCAGCCGTTCGCATGACAGGCTTGAATATGTCGGCCGTCTAGCCGGCAATGGATATTCCTGGGTCGCAATCGGCGTAAGAAGCGGTTTCTTGGCAATTGCTGCATTTTCCAGTATGGCCTGTGTGAATCCGTACCAAGTCGTTTGCCCTTGCGCGGTCAGATTATAAATGCCTGAGCGTTGTTGCCACCATTCCCGAGCATCTTGCGCACTTTTGGCAAGGGCTACGATGTGGGCAGTAGTGTCGGCGATGGTGCGGCACCATGTGGGTGCGCCGTGCTGGTCGGCGACGATGCGCAGTTCTTCGCGCTCTTGGGCTAGTCGCAGAATGGTGCGCAGGAAGTTGTTGCCGCGCATGCCGTATACCCAACTGGTGCGCAGGATCAGGTGCGGGATGCCTGCGGCCTGGATCGCTTGCTCGCCTGCCAGTTTGGTGGCGCCATAGACGTTGATTGGACAGGTTGGATCATCTTCAGTGTAAGGCGTGGTTTTGGTGCCGTCGAAGACGTAGTCGGTGCTGTAGTGAATTATCGCTGCGCCGAGCTTTTTGGCTTCTTCTGCCATCACCCCGGGCGCTTCGCCGTTGATGCGCATCGCTAAGTCGGGCTCGCTTTCGGCCTTGTCCACTGCGGTGTAGGCGGCGGGGTTGATGATCAGGTTGGGCTTGATTTGGCGGATGACGTCGCGCACCTGGGCCAGGTTGGCGAGGTCCATCTGGCTGCGGTCGAGCGCGATGATTTCGCCTAGACCTTGCAGGCTGCGCTCCAGTTCGTAGCCGACTTGGCCGGTTTTACCTGTTAATAGGATGCGGGTCATAAAGTGTATTTTAGTTGTGTGGCGAGGCATACGAGGGAGGTGATTATACCTGCCTGAACTAAGCGATTTGTGCCAATACTGTCGAAATGGCACATTTTTTGGAGCGTGCTTGGGCGCGTCCAATGGCTGCAGTCTGGCGACTGCTTTCGCGCCCGGGTGCGCTCCTACCGGGCGCGTGGGGATTTAGGCGGTGCGCGGGCTTCTCATGCGAAGACATCGGCCTCGGCAAGCAATTTACCTACTTTGTCTTTGCCGGACAGCAACGGTTCCGCATCTATCGGCCATTGAATGCCGATGGCTGGGTCAGCCCAGAGGATGCTGCGTTCGAATTCCGGGGCCCAGTAATCGGTGGTTTTGTACAGGAATTCTGCCGATGCGCTGGTGACGACGAAGCCGTGGGCGAAGCCTTCCGGTATCCATAACTGGCGCTGGTTGTCGGCGGTGAGCGTGACGCCGACCCATTGGCCGAAGGTGGGCGAGCTTTTGCGGATATCTACAGCGACATCGAACACTGCACCGGCAATTACGCGCACCAGTTTGCCTTGCGGCTGCTGGATCTGGTAATGCAGCCCGCGCAGCACATTTTTGGCGGATTTGGAGTGGTTGTCCTGCACGAAATTGGTCTTGACGCCAGTCAATTCAGTAAAGCGACGTTCATTGAAGCTTTCATAAAAAAAGCCGCGGTCGTCGCCAAAAACTTTGGGTTCGATGATGAGCAGGTCCGGGATGGCGGTGGTCTGAATTTGCATGGTGTTTATTCGGTGGGTGTTTTTGTGAGCAAGCTGCGTTTCTGTATATAGTTTAGATACAGCAATATGTATTTTTTATGTCGCTTTATTTATGTGCGGGAAAGTGCCATTTTAATATGATACTCCCCCACTTATACACAACATCTGCATACTCAAAATATCTTGTCGTTCAACAGGCGCAGCAGGTACTGACCGTAGCCGTTCTTTTTGAGCGGTTGCGCCAGACTTTCGAGTTGCGCGGCGTCGATATAACCTTTGCGGTAAGCGATTTCTTCCGGGCAGGCGACTTTCAGTCCCTGGCGATTTTCGATGGTGGCGATGAATTGGCCTGCTTCCAGCAAGGATTCATGGGTGCCGGTATCGAGCCAGGCCATGCCGCGCCCCATCAATTCGACATTGAGCTGATTGCGCTCCAGATAGACGCGGTTGACGTCGGTGATTTCCAGTTCGCCCCGGGCCGATGGCTGGATGTTGGCGGCGATGTCGCACACCTGGCTGTCGTAGAAATACAAACCGGTCACCGCGTAATTGGACTTCGGCGTGATCGGCTTTTCTTCAATGCTGACGGCGCGGCGTTGCGCATCGAATTCAACCACGCCATAACGCTCCGGGTCCTGCACATGGTAGGCAAAGACGGTTGCGCCAGCCGTTTGCTCGGAAGCCGCGCACAGCTTTGCATCAAGCTCATGGCCGTAATAAATGTTGTCACCCAGAATCAGCGCCGAAGGACCGTCGCCGACGAATTCGCGCCCGATGATGAATGCTTGCGCCAGCCCGTCCGGCGTCGGTTGCACCGCGTAACTCAGGTTGATGCCCCACTGACTGCCATCGCCCAGCAACTCCTGAAAACGCGGCGTGTCTTGCGGGGTGGAGATGATCAGAATCTCGCGCATGCCTGCCAGCATCAGTGTGGTCAGCGGGTAATAAATCATCGGCTTGTCGTACACCGGCAGCAATTGCTTGGAAACCGACATCGTGACCGGATATAAACGGGTGCCGGAGCCGCCGGCCAGGATGATGCCTTTGCGTTTAAGTTTCATATTAATGAGTATGTTAAAAATTACTACTGTTTATATGCGGGAACTATCTACGGTGGATGGGTGAAACCCATCGCATTGTGCGGTCGATCATGATGGGTTTCACCCATCCGACAAGTTACATCAGCCGTATTGTTTTTCCACCCATTTCAGGTAATCGCCGGATTGCACGTCGCGCACCCATTCCTGATGGTCCAGATACCACTGTACGGTTTTGCGGATGCCGGTCTCGAAGGTTTCGGCCGGTTTCCATCCCAGTTCGCGCTCGATCTTGCCCGCGTCGATGGCGTAGCGGCGGTCGTGGCCGGGACGATCCGTGACGGTGGTGATCTGGTCGCGATAAGTATTCGATCCATCCTTGCGATCGGCTTTCGGATCAAGCACATCGAGGATGTCGCACAAAGTGTGCACTACATCGAGATTGGCCATTTCATTCCAGCCGCCGATATTATAGGTTTCGCCCAGCCGGCCTGCTGCCAGCACGCGGCGGATCGCGGCGCAGTGGTCGCTCACATAGAGCCAGTCGCGCACTTGCTGGCCGTCGCCATAAATCGGCAGCGCTTTGCCGGCTCTGGCATTGGTGATGATCAGCGGGATCAGTTTTTCCGGGAAATGATACGGGCCGTAGTTGTTGGAGCAATTGGTGGTCAGCGTCGGCAAGCCGTAAGTATGGTGATAAGCGCGCACCAGATGGTCGGATGCGGCTTTGGAAGCAGAATACGGGCTGTTGGGCGCGTAAGCGGTGGTTTCGGTAAATGGCGCATCGTCCGGGCCGAGCGTGCCGTACACCTCGTCGGTGGACACGTGCAGGAAGCGGAACGCGGATTTGTCCGCCTCCGGCAAGCCGCCCCAGTAAGCGCGCACCGCTTCTAGCAGGCTAAAAGTACCGTTGACGTTGGTTTCGATAAAGGCAGCCGGGCCGAGGATCGAGCGGTCGACATGGCTTTCCGCCGCAAAGTGCAGCACCGCGCGCGGCCGGTGCGTGGCAAGCAGGCTGGACACCAGCGCCGTATCGCCGATGTCGCCTTTGACAAACACATGGCGCGGATCATCGCGCAGGCTGGCAAGGTTGTTCAGGTTGCCGGCGTAGGTCAGCTTGTCGAGATTGATGACCGGCTCATCGCTTTGCGCCAGCCAGTCGAGTACGAAATTTGCGCCGATGAAGCCGGCGCCACCAGTGACTAATATCATGTAATGCTCCTTGATCCCAACACGCTACTTTAGCGCAGCGCACCATTTTAAGCGAAAGTGCGCTCTGTTCCAGGCAGAAATAGCGCAGGTCTCTACCCATTCAGATATTAAAAACGCAGCCTTTTCAGGGGCTGCGTCGAATTTTTTTACAAACCAAAATAAGTATTTTCAGAACGGAATATCGTCATCCATGTCGGAGAAGTTCGATGCCGGCCGCGCGGCTGGAGCCTGTGGCCGCGACTGCTGTTGTTGCGGGCTATTTTGACGTTGCTGCGGGGCCGGTGCGCTGTTGTAGCCGCCGTCATCCATGCCGGCGCTGCCACTGCCCTGACGGCTGCCCAGCATTTGCATGGTGTCGGCACGGATGTCGGTCGCGTATTTTTCAATGCCATCCTTGTCGGTATATTTTCGCGTTTTCAGGCTGCCTTCTATATACACTTGCGAACCCTTTTTCAGGTATTGCCCCATGATTTCAGCCAACTTGCCGAAAGCGGTGATCCGATGCCATTCGGTGGCTTCTTTCTTTTCACCAGTGGCTTTATCTTTCCAGCTGTCGGTGGTGGCCACGGCAATGGTAGCGATGGCGTCACCGCTGGGCATGTAGCGCATTTCCGGATCGCGGCCCAAATTGCCGACGATGATGACTTTATTGACTGAGGCCATG
Source organism: Gelidimonas diazotrophica (assembly GCF_055694025.1). Lineage (NCBI taxonomy): Bacteria > Pseudomonadati > Pseudomonadota > Betaproteobacteria > Burkholderiales > Oxalobacteraceae > Gelidimonas > Gelidimonas diazotrophica. The sequence goes on along the minus strand of NZ_CM146349.1, from coordinate 295,944 downwards.
TGATTCTCCTGATTTTCTGTGGTGTTTGGTACTGGACGTTTGGTACTAGACGGCCGCAACCTGAGGTTTACTGCGGCGCGGTAAATTCTGCATATTGAATGCGATTATAAGCCAGCCTACCGTCAACACTGCACCGAGGATGAAGACCGAATTCGGCCCGGCATACTGTTTCAGCCAGCCGCCCAATGCCCCGCCGCAAAACAGCCCGAGCGCCTGCAAGGTGTTGTACACACCCAGCGCCGCGCCTTTGGCAGCCGGCGGCGCAATGCGCGACACCAGCGACGGCAGGCTGGCTTCCATGATGTTAAAGGCGACAAAGAAGGCGAATAACAGCGCGATCAATGCCATCGGCTGGGTCAGAAATTGCCACATCCCGAGTTGCACGCACAGCAGCAGCGCAATCGCGCCGACAAACACTTGCTTCATCTTGCCCTGTTTTTCACCGATGAAGATCGGCGGCAGCATCACGATGAAGGAGGCCAGCACCACCGGCAAATAGATTTTCCAGTGTTCGGCTACCGGCAAGTTGGCATACTTCACCAGCGCCGGCGGCACCACGACGAACATCGCCATCTGCATCAGATGCAATGCAAACACGCCGTAATTGAGGCGCATCAGTTCACTGTTGCGCAACACGGCCGAAAACGGCACGCGCGCAGCAGGCAGCGCTGGCGCGGCGGGCACCAGATACAAGACCACCAGAATTCCCAGCACCGACAAGATGCCGGTCAACGCAAAAATTCCGCCCATGCCGACAACCTTGTACAACAGCGGCGCAGCCACCAGCGAAAAGGCAAAGGTCAGGCCGATCGAGCCGCCCACCATCGCCATGGCCTTGGTGCGGTGTTCTTCGCGGGTCGAGTCGGCGATGAAAGCAGTCACGGCGGCTGAAATCGCGCCGGCGCCCTGGATCGCCCGGCCAATAATCATCCATAGCATGTTGTCGGCGGCAGCGGCGATGAAGGAGCCGATCGCAAACAGGATCAGGCCGATGATGATGACGGGCTTGCGGCCGTATTTGTCGGAGGCAGCGCCGAACGGAATTTGCCCGAACGACTGGGTCAGGCCGTAAATCCCCATCGCCAGACCGATCAGGAAAGCGCTGTCGCCGCCGGGCAAGGTTTTGGCATGAATCGCAAAAACCGGCAAAATCAGGAACAGGCCCAACATGCGCAAAGCGAAAATAGATGCCAGCGAAGTAGTGGACTTGATTTCAGCGCGCGTCATGGCGGCTGGCAAGGTGTGACTGGTATTTGCAGACATGTGCAGTAGTGACGATATGGGAGAAGAAGCGGGTTTTACAGCGGATTTTAAAAGAAGCTATAGTATCAGGTTGATTGTCCGGCCTGCTTGCGAAGGCCGAATTTGCCGCTTTAAAAATACCAACGGATGTTACGCATCTTCATCATGGTGAAGAACAATGTCCACGAAAAACACGAAAGGCACGAAAAGTAAGACAGGGCGGTGAACCCCGCGCTTTTCGTACGATCAAACTGTGTGGGTTTCATCCACTTTACTACTAGCTAGTAGTATATTTAACTAACGCATATAAACTATGCGGAGAATGCCATAAAAATGACGATACTCCTTATTTTCACGAAAATTGTCGGATTGTGAGTCTGGTTCGTATCTTTCGTGGACAATGCGTGTGTTGCGCCAGCAGCGCATGATATCCAGTACCCAATACAAGTTCAGCCGCAGATGACCCTGCGAGAACTGACGCCGGTTACACTTCGCGCTTGAATCCGCCTCGTTTTATTCTTCACCATAAGCCCAAGAACCAAAAAACCACCGCAGAAAGTTGTACATGGACCAAATCCGCATTCGGGGTGCGCGCACGCACAACCTCAAAAACATCAATCTGGACTTGCCGCGCAACAAATTGGTCGTCATTACCGGCCTGTCCGGCTCCGGCAAATCGTCGCTGGCGTTCGACACGCTGTATGCGGAAGGACAACGCCGTTATGTCGAATCGCTGTCGTCCTACGCGCGCCAGTTCCTGCAATTGATGGAAAAGCCGGATGTGGATTTGATCGAAGGTTTGTCGCCGGCAATTTCCATCGAGCAGAAAGCAACGTCGCACAACCCGCGCTCAACGGTCGGCACCGTCACCGAAATCCACGATTATCTGCGCCTGTTGTACGCCCGCGTCGGCACGCCCTACTGCCCGGATCATCCGGAAACTGCGCTGGCCGCGCAATCGGTGTCGCAAATGGTCGATGCGGTGCTGGCGATGCCGGAAGACACCAAGTTGATGATCCTGGCGCCGGTGGTGGCCAACCGCAAGGGCGAGCATCTCGATTTGTTCGAGCAAATGCAGGCCCAGGGTTTTGTGCGTTTCCGGGTCCAAAGCGGCACCGGCGAGGCCAAAATCTATGAAATCGACGATTTGCCGAAGCTGAAAAAAACTGAAAAACATACGATCGACGTGGTGGTTGACCGCGTCAAGGTCAAGGAAGACATCAAGCAGCGGCTGGCGGAATCGTTCGAGACTTCGCTGCGACTGGCCAACGGCCGCGCCATCGCGATGGAAATGGACAGCGCTGCCGAACAAGTATTTTCCAGCAAATTCGCCTGCCAGCACTGCGGCTATTCGCTGCAAGAACTGGAACCGCGCCTGTTTTCGTTCAACAATCCGATGGGCGCTTGCCCGGAGTGCGACGGCCTCGGCCATATCGAGTTTTTCGATCCCAAACGCATCGTCGCCTTCCCGAATCTGTCGCTGGCCTCCGGCGCGGTCAAAGGCTGGGACCGGCGCAATCAGTTCTACTTCCAGATGCTGACCAGCTTGGCCGATTATTACGGCTTCGACCTCGATACGCCGTTCGAGCAATTGACCCACGAAGCGCAGCAGATGGTGCTGTACGGCTCCGGCAAGGACAAGATTCCGTTCGCCTATCTGAACGAACGCGGCAAGACTGTGATCCGCGATCACACTTTCGAAGGCGTGGTCACCAATTTGCAACGGCGCTACCGCGAAACCGATTCGATGGCGGTCAAGGAAGAGTTAGCCAAATTCATCAATGAGAAGCAATGCCCGTCTTGCCACGGCGCGCGGTTGCGGGTCGAAGCGCGCTTCGTCAAAGTCGGTAGCGGCGCGCAGGAACGGGCGATCTATGAGGTTGCCGGCATGCCATTGCGCACCACGCTGGCATTTTTCGAGCAACTCGAATTGCACGGCGCAAAAAAGGAAATCGCCGACCGGGTAGTCAAGGAAATCATCTCACGCCTGACTTTCCTGAATAACGTCGGGCTCGATTACCTGTCGCTCGACCGCAGCGCCGATACTTTATCCGGCGGCGAAGCGCAGCGCATCCGGTTGGCTTCGCAAATCGGCTCCGGCCTGACCGGCGTGATGTACGTGCTGGATGAACCGTCGATTGGCTTGCACCAGCGCGACAACGACCGCCTGATCGACACCCTGCGCCACCTGCGCGACATCGGCAACAGCGTGCTGGTGGTCGAGCACGACGAAGACGCGATTCGGACCGCCGATTGGGTGGTCGACATGGGCATCGGCGCCGGCGTACACGGCGGCGAAGTGATTGCCCAAGGCACGCTGGCCGACATTCTGAAAAGCGAAACATCGCTGACCGCAAAATATCTGAACGGCACGCTGGAAATCGCCACCCCAGCCAAGCGCACCGCCGTCAACCTGGACAAGCAATTCATCATCTCGGGCGCGGCCGGCAACAACCTGAAAAACGTCACACTAAATTTGCCGGTGGGCCTGCTGACCTGCGTTACCGGCGTCTCCGGCTCGGGCAAATCGACACTGGTCAACGACACGCTGTATCTGGCTGCTGCACGGCATTTGTACGGCGCGCACGCGGAACCGGCCGCGCACGAATCAATTGCGGGGCTGGAACATTTCGACAAGGTAATCTCGGTCGATCAAGCCCCGATCGGACGCACGCCGCGCTCCAATCCGGCCACTTACACCGGCCTGTTTACGCCGATCCGCGACCTGTTCTCGACCGTGAATATGGCCAAGGAACGCGGCTATTCGGCCGGACGGTTTTCGTTCAACGTCAAGGGCGGGCGCTGCGAAGCATGCCAGGGCGACGGCGTGATCAAAGTCGAGATGCACTTTTTACCCGACGTCTACGTGCCGTGCGACGTCTGCCACGGCAAGCGCTACAACCGCGAAACGCTGGAAGTGCAATACAAGGGCAAGAACATCACCGAAGTGCTGGACATGACGGTGGAAACCGCGCACGAATTCTTCAAGCCGGTGCCGGTCATCGCCCGCAAGCTGCACACGCTGCTCGATGTCGGCCTCGGCTACATCCGGCTCGGCCAGAGCGCGACCACGCTGTCCGGCGGCGAAGCGCAACGGGTCAAACTGTCGCTGGAACTGTCGAAACGCGACACCGGCCGCACGCTGTATATCCTGGACGAGCCGACCACCGGCCTGCACTTCCACGACATCGACTTGCTGCTGAAAGTGATCCACCGCCTGCGCGACCAGGGCAATACCATCGTCGTCATCGAGCACAACCTGGACGTCATCAAAACCGCCGATTGGCTGATCGATCTGGGCCCGGAAGGCGGCGCCGGCGGCGGCCAGATTATTGCAACCGGCACCCCGGAACAAGTGGCGGCCAATCCGGCCAGCGTCACCGGGCAATATTTAGCGCCGTTATTGCAAAAGAAATAGTCCGACAGGAGAACAAACCATGGCAAAAAATATGCGCATCGTCGGTCTGGTGCAAGGCGTCGGCTATCGCGCCGCTTTCACGACGCAAGCCCGCACGCTCAAGCTCTCCGGCTGGGTCCGCAACCGCCTCGACGGCTCAGTCGAAGCCAGCGTTGCCGGCGAAACGCAAGCACTCAAGCACATCATCGCCTGGGCCGAGCACGGGCCGGCCGGTGCGCAGGTGCGATGCGTGGCGGTGACTGAAGTCGATGATGAGTTAATCGCGGATGGCGAATTTCACATCTTGCCGAATAAGTAGGTCGGAAAAGCGCAGCGCCTTCCGACATAACGCCTTGGTTGTCGGAAGTTTCTTGTCGGAAGTTTCGTAGGATGGGTGAAACCCATCATGATCGACCGCCCAATGCGATGGGCTTCACCCATCCTACCTACTGTTTTATAGGGGTATTTTTAAAACACAAATGTAAACGTGCGTGAAATACCGTGTTTTTTGCCATACTCGAATGCAGTAATAATATTTACAACAAGTTTCCCGTAGCCTGTTCAACGCAAACCCATCCATAAACCGAGCGGCACGAAAGCGAGCGCGGCCAGGTTTCCTAGCAGCACAATCGAGGCCACCTTGTCCGGCTCTTGCTGGTATTTTTCCGCCATCATGAAACAGAACACGGCAGGCGGCAGCGCTGCAAACAGGTACATCTGACCGCGCTGCGCCGGGTCCATGCTCAGGACTTGATCCAGTCCGAATGCGACGATCAGCCCGGCAAGCGGGCAGACGATGGCGCCGACCAGGCCGATATGCCAGCTCTTGAAGGTAATGTCGAGCATGCGCACGCCGAGCGCGAACAGCATGATCGGGATGCACGCCTCTCCCAGCATTTTCATGCCCTGGAACAACGGTGCCGGGATCGGGATTTTCGCCACCGAGAAAATCACGCCGATGATCATCGACAGCATCATCGGGCCTTTCAGGAAAGCCCAGTGGGATGCGCCGCTGTTGGCACGGCCGGATTCAAGCACCTTGACGCCAACGGTAAAGTAAATCAGGTTGCATGCCATGAACAGCGCCACCGCTGCCGACAGGCCGGCCTCGCCAAACGCCAGCACCGCCAGCGGCAGCCCCATATTGCCGCAGTTGTTGTACATCATCGGCGGCACGAAGCTGCGCGCGTCAAAGCCAGACAAGCGCGCCACCGGCCATGCCAGCAATCCGGAGCCGAGCGAAATCAGCACGCCGGCCAGAATCAGGGTGGCGTTTTGGGCCAGGTTGAAATCTTTCGCCGCCAGCGCGGTAAATACCAGCAAAGGGCACAGCACATCCATGCTGACCCGATTCACCGCAGCCATATCGGACTTGGCCGCCGAACCCCGAAACCGGGCAAACGCAAAGCCAATTGCGATGATGAAAAAGACCGGCAAGATAATGCCGAGGATGCGTTCAAATACTTCCATCTGATTTCCTGATGCTATTTATTTTCGGTGGATGGGCACGCTTTTGTGCCCACGCGGACATGCACAACGATATTGGAAAATCCACGTTGCTTGGGTGGCGGTTCGTCTGGCACGCACGGGTGCGATGAAGCCGTACCCACCCACCATTTTCACTTCAATAGACGCGCTTCTGCCAGCGCTATTGCCCTGATGGTGCCGCGCAGCACGACGATGTCGCCCAACGCCAGAATCAGGTTGGCGGACAACTCAAGATTGCGCGGACCGCGGCGCACGGTCATGATGTCGACCTCGATGGTGTCGAGTTCCAGCGCCTCTAGCGACTTACCTATTGCCCTGGCTTTATCGCTTAACGTCACGGTACGCAAGCGTATCTGCAAGTAATCAGTATCATTGGCGTCCACCGCCATACCGTGAAAATAGCCGCGAAACGATGCATAGCGCTCGCCCCGCGCGGCCTTGATCCGATGTACCACGCGACGTAAGGGCACGCCCAGCAGCACCAGCGCATGCGAAGCCAGCATCATGCTGCCTTCTATCGCTTCCGGCACCACTTCCGTGGCGCCCGCTGCGCGCAATTTTTCAAGATCGGCATCGTCGTAACTGCGCACGATGACCGGCAGATTCGGCGCCAGCTCATGCACGCAATGCAATAGCTTGAGCGCCGACGGCGTGCTGGCATAGGTCACCACCAGCACGGCGGCGCGATTGATGCCGGCCGCGACCAGACTTTCCCGGCGCGCCGCATCGCCATACGAGACATGCGAGCCTGACGCCTGTGCGTCGCGCACCAGTTCCGGGTCCAGGTCCAGCGCGTGATAGGCCCGGCCCTCTTCTTCGAGCAGCTTGGCCAGACTCTGTCCGCCACGGCCGAAGCCGGCAATGATCACGTGCTTTTGGTTCGACATCGTGCGCGAGGCAATCTGGGTCAGCGCCAGTGACTGGACCATCCATTCGTTAGCCGACAATTTCAGCACGATGGCGTCCGATTGGGCCAGGATGAACGGCGTCAACAGCATCGACAACACCATCGCGGCCAAAATCAGCTGAATGATGAACGGATCGACCAGCTGCAGGGCGCCGGCCTGATTCAGCAAAACGAAACCGAATTCACCCGCCTGCGCCAACCCCAATCCGGTGCGCAAGGCAATTCCGGCGGAAGCGCCAAAGGCTTTGGCCAGGCCGGCTATCAGCACGAATTTGAACAGCACCGGCACCAGCAGCAATAACAGCACCAGCCACCAGTTCTGCAACACCAGCGTAACGTTGAGCAGCATGCCGATGGTAATGAAGAACAGGCCGAGCAAGACATCGCGAAACGGCTTGATGTCTTCTTCCACCTGATGCTTGTATTCGGTCTCGGAAATCAGCATGCCGACGATGAACGAGCCCAGCGCCAGCGACAAGCCGGCCATTTCGGTAATCCAGGCCGCGCCCAGCACGATCAGCAACAGATTGAGCATGAACAGCTCTTGCGAACGCCGCTTGACCACCACCTGGAACCACCAGCGCATCAGTTTCTGGCCGATGAACAATAGCAAGACCAGCACAATCACCGCCTTGAAGCCGGCCCAGGCCAGCGTTTCAAGCAAATGTCCCTGATCCCCGGCCAGCGCCGGCACCATAATGAGCAACGGCACCAGCGCCAGATCCTGGAATAGCAGGATGGCGATAATGCGCCGCCCGTGTTCGCTTTCCAGCTCCATGCGTTCGGTCAGCATCTTCGACACAATCGCGGTCGACGACATCGCCAGCGCGCCGCCCAATGCAAACGAGGCCTGCCAGCTGATCGACATCAGCTGCGGCAACAAAGTCGCCATCATCAAGCCAAATGCCATGGCGGCGGCAATCGTAAACAGCACTTGCGCCATGCCCAGCCCAAACACGGTTTTGCGCATGGCAAAAAGCTTCGGCAGCGAGAATTCCAAGCCAATCGAAAACATCAGGAAAACCACGCCGAATTCCGCCAGCTGGTGGGTATTTTTACTATCTTCCACCAAACCGAGTGCGTGCGGTCCGATCAGCATGCCTACCACCAGATACCCCAGCATCGGCGGCATTTGCAGCATGCGAAAAGCGACCACGCCCAACACCGCGGCGCTTAACAAAATGAGGGTAATTTCCAGTGCTGAGAACATGATTTTTAATAAGTTGGCGCAGGGCAGACAGTTTTGTTACCACTGGCAGGTTTTTTGCTTTGCTAATTCGATTATACTTTCAGTATGAATCAATCCATTGCAAAAAACTTGCCAACGACGTTCGGCGCACCCCAAGCGCTGCGTGCGCTCGATTTGGCGCGTGAAACGCTGCAAATCGAAGCTGACGCGATACTGGCGCTAAAGGGGCGGCTGTGCGCCGATGACAACCGCATTGGCCGGGCAGTTGCCATCTTGTTCGCTTGCCGCGGTCGTGTAGTGGTGTCCGGGATGGGCAAATCCGGCCACATCGGCCGCAAAATCGCCTCGACCCTGGCCTCAACCGGCACCCCGGCTTTGTTCCTGCATCCGGGGGAAGCGGCGCACGGCGATCTCGGCATGGTGACCGCGCAGGATGTTTTTATTTCGATTTCCAACTCAGGCGAAGCGGCGGAACTGGTGGCTATCGTGCCGATCATCAAGCGCATGGGCGCCAAACACATCGCCATGACAGGCAATGATGCTTCCAGCCTGGCGCTGCTGTCCGATGTGCACCTCAACGTCCGGGTCGACCGCGAAGCCTGTCCGCTGAATCTGGCGCCGACTGCCAGCACCACCGCCGCTCTGGCGCTGGGCGATGCGGTGGCGGTGGCGCTGCTGGATGCGCGCGGCTTCCAGGCCGAAGATTTTGCCCGCTCGCACCCCGGCGGCGCACTCGGCCGCCGCCTGCTGACCCGTGTGCGCGACGTGATGCGCAGCGGCGACGCGGTTCCGGCCATAGCGGTCGACGCCACGCTGAGCGCCGCCCTGCTGGAAGTTTCCCGCAAAAGCATCGGCATGACCGCCGTGGTGGACGATGGGTTTCACGCCGTCGGCGTGTTTACCGACGGCGATTTGCGGCGCCTGATTGAGCATGTCCAGGATTTCAGCAAACTGCTGATCGCCGACGTGATGCACGCCAACCCGCGCACCATCGGCCCCGACCAGTTGGCGGTGGAAGCGGTTGAAATCATGGAACAATTCCGCATCAACCAGTTGCTGGTGGCCGACACTGATGGGGTTCTGATCGGGGCGCTGCATATCCACGACCTGACCCGCGCCAAGGTCATCTGATGACGCAGGACAATGACCGTATCGAACGTGCCCGGCAGCGCGCAACCCAGGTCAAGTTGATGATTTTCGACGTCGACGGCGTCCTGACCGACGGCAGCCTGCACTTCGGCCCGGAAGGCGAAGTCATCAAGAGCTTCAACGTGCTCGACGGCCACGGCATCAAGCTGTTGCAGCAATCGGGTGTAGCCACCGCCATCATCAGCGCGCGCCAGTCGGCCATCGTGGCCCGGCGCGCAACCGATCTGGGCATTGTGCATGTGCAGCAGGGGATGCACGACAAGCGGCACGCCTTCGAGCAATTGCTGGCGCAGACCGGAATCCCGATGCAATCCTGCGGCTTTATCGGCGACGATGTGATCGATCTGCCGATCCTGACGCGGGTAGGTTTTGCCGCCAGTGTGCCGAACGCACACCCCGAAGTGCAGTGTCGGGTCCATTACGTGACGCAAGCCGGCGGCGGGCGTGGCGCGGCGCGCGAGATTTGCGACTTCATCCTGCGCGCGCAAGGCAATTACGAGGCGGCGCTGGCGCCGTACCTGACATGAAAACCGCCGGCGCGACCTATCGCCTGCGCCTGATCGTGATCATTGCGTTGGGTGTAGTCATGACGCTGGGCAGTTTCTGGGTGCTGGAAGTGATGCGCAAAAGCGGTATCGATAACGCACCGGATATTGCCCGCAGCGAACCCGATTTCTATGTCGATAATTTTAAATTCATTCAACTCGCCAAAAACGGACAGCTGCACTACAAGATGTCCGGCGACAGGCTCACCCACGAGCCACTGCATGACTCTTACCAAATCGTGCAACCGGTCATCATCAACCCGGGCCAGGCACGCGCACCGATGACGATGCGCGCCGAAAGCGCAATCATCGAAGACGATAACAGCAAGGTGCATCTGCACAAGAAAGTGCAAATCGATCGCCCCGCTTCCGGCCAGAGCCAAGCCCTGCACCTAGAAACCGAATACCTGCTGCTGCTGCCCGACGAAGATGTGATGCAGTCGGACCAGCCGGTGAAAGTACTGCTGGGCCAGTCCACGCTCTCGGGCAATGGCCTATTTGCCAACAACGCCACCCGGGAATTGCGTGTATCGGGCAATGTGCGCGGCAGCTTTCCGGCATCGTCGGCGCATTGATGCTTACTGCACCGAGCCTGCGGCAACCAACCCTCTTTGATAGGAATAGCGTTATGAAACGGTTTTTTCTGATGTCCCTGACGCTGGCCGGGATGATTTTTTCGGCGGGCGCGCTGGCCGAAAAAGCCGATGCAGACAAGCCGACCAACATCGAAGCCAACCAAATGGCTTACGATGATCTCAAACAGATCAACACCTTCATCGGCAACGTGGTCTTAACGCGCGGCACGCTGCTGATGAAAGCGGGCAAGGTGGTCGTCACGACAGACCCGGCCGGCTATCAGTTCGCCACTTTGTACGGCGCACCGGGTGCAGTGGCAACCTTTCGCCAGAAGCGCGATGGCGGTCCCAACCTGTGGGTGGAAGGACAGGCAGAGCGGATCGAATACGATACCAAGGCAGAAATAGCCAAATTGTTTTCGCACGCGAAGCTGAAGCGGCTCGATGGCAGCAAGACCATCGACGAAGTCGAAGGCGAATTCATTTCCTACAACAGCGGCAGCGAATTCTTCAACGTTACCAACAGCGCCAGCGGTGCCGGCACGCCGGGCAACGGGCGCATCAAGGTGACCATCCAGCCGCGTACTGTAAAGGGCCAATAAGATGAGCCGATCCAGTATCCCAGGCAGTACCCTGAGCGTGCGCGGGCTGCAAAAAAGTTACAGCAAACGGCTGGTCGTGCGCGACATCTCGCTGGAAGTAAAAAGCGGCGAAGTGGTTGGCTTGCTAGGCCCCAACGGGGCCGGCAAGACCACATCGTTTTACATGATCGTAGGTTTGGTGCCATCGGACGCCGGCACCATTGATCTCGACGGCGTCGACATCTCGCGCCTGCCGATCCATCGCCGCGCGTTACTCGGTCTGTCTTACCTGCCGCAGGAAGCCTCGGTTTTTCGTAAACTGACGGTCGAGGACAATATCCGTGCAGTACTGGAGTTGCAAAAAGAAAATGGCAAAGCGCTCTCGAAAGCTGCCATTGAAGAACGCCTGAACAAGCTGCTGGCCGACTTGCAAATTGAAAAATTGCGCGAAAATCAGGCGCTGTCGCTTTCCGGCGGCGAACGCCGGCGGGTCGAGATCGCCCGGGCGCTGGGCACCAACCCGCGCTTCATCCTGCTCGATGAACCGTTTGCCGGGATCGATCCGATTGCCGTCATCGAGATTCAGCGCATCGTGCGTTTCCTCAAGGAGCGCGGCATCGGCGTGCTGATCACCGACCACAATGTGCGCGAAACCCTCGGCATCTGCGACCGCGCCTACATCATCAACCAGGGTGCGGTGCTGGCCAGCGGCCAGCCCGACGACATCATTGAAGATGCCTCGGTACGGCGGGTGTACCTGGGCGAACATTTCCGCATGTGAAGATAAACCACCTGATGCGACAAGTCCTTTCGGTATGAAGCAATCACTCCAGCTGCGCACTTCGCAGCATCTTGCGCTGACGCCGCAGTTGCAGCAATCGATTCGCCTGCTGCAATTGTCGACGCTGGAGCTGCACCAGGAACTGGAACAGATTCTGTGCGACAACCCGCTGCTGGAACGGCTGGACGATCCGCTCGACCATTCGGTGCGTTTGCTGGCCGATGGCGCAATCAGCACCAGCCCTGCCACCACCACAGCCTCAGCTGAAACCGATCCAGCCAGTATGCAAGACGGCAGCGCCGCCGAAGCAGATGCCGGATTCGATACGCCCGATGCACAGACGGCCGCATCGGACTGGAGTTTTGACGATGTGGCGCGCACCAGCAAAGCACCGGAAGACGACGACGGCCGGGCCCAGCTCGGCGCCCACGAATGCACTCTGCGCGAGCACCTGCTGGAGCAAGCCCATTTAAGCTTGCAGCAACAGCGCGACCGCGCGTTGCTGGAATTGCTGATCGATGCGCTCGATGACAATGGCTACCTGGAAGAATCTCTTGACGCCATCCACGCTCGCTTGCCGTCCGAACTCGATATCGAGCCGGAAGATCTGACGTTCGCGCTGGCCTTGCTGCAAAGTTTCGACCCGGCCGGGGTTGGCGCACGCAACCCGTCGGAATGTCTGGCGCTGCAGATCCGCCGCCTGCCTAAAGCACCGTTCGTTACGCGTCGCCTGGCGCTGGCCATCGTCGAACAACACCTGGCTTTGTTTGCGCAGCGCGACTTTAGCAAACTCAGAAAACTGCTCGATTGCGACGATGAGGATTTGCGCGAAGCACAGGCGCTGATCAGGCAATGCAACCCGCATCCGGGCGCCATATTCGGCAGCGGCAGTGCCGATTATGTAGTGCCCGACGTCATAGTCAGGCCCGGCAAAAATGGCTGGCAAGTCAGTTTGAACCATGAAGTCATGCCGCGCCTGCGGGTCAATGCACTGTATGCCAACATCCTTAAGCAAGACAAGGGAAGCGGCTCGATGACGTCGCAGCTGCAGGAAGCGAAGTGGCTGATCAAGAATATGCGGCAGCGTTTTGATACGATTTTGCGCGTTGCACAAGCGATAGTCGAGCGGCAACGGAATTTTTTCAGCCACGGCGCAGTCGCCATGCGGCCTCTTGTCTTGCGTGAAATTGCTGATACACTAAACCTGCACGAGAGCACAATCTCCCGCGTCACTACCCAAAAATACATGCTCACGCCGCATGGTATGTTTGAGTTGAAATACTTCTTTGGCAGCCATGTCGCCACCGAAACCGGAGGAGAAGCTTCCTCCACTGCAATCCGCGCACTCATCAAACAATTGATAGGAGCTGAAAACCAGAAAACACCACTTTCCGACAGTAAAATCGCCGACATGCTGGGCGAGCAAGGTATGGTCATCGCCCGTCGTACCGTCGCAAAATACCGCGAAGCGCTCAAAATCCCGCCTGTCAATTTGCGAAAGTCTTTGTAGTCCAGTCGTCTGAAGTCCTTGCAATGCAGTTACTGTTGCTGCATTTTGACTCTGGCCGCCCCATCAGGCCCGAAGCAGGCAGCGATAATTTCCATAGGAGTGTTTTATGAATCTCACCATCAGTGGACATCACCTCGAAGTAACCCCCGCCATTCGCGAATATGTACAATCCAAAGTCGAGCGCATTACGCGCCACTTCGATCATGTCATTGATATCGCGCTCATCCTGAGCGTTGACAATCTCCCTGAAAAAGAAAAACGGCAACGCGCTGAAATCAACCTGAATCTCAGCGGGAAAGCGCTGCACGCTGAAAGCACGGATCAAAACCTGTACGCAGCCATCGATACGATGATCGACAAGCTCGACCGCCAAATCATCAAGCACAAGGGCAAGGTACAAGACCACCCACACGATGCCATCAAGCACCGGGACGGAGAACCCGAGTTGCCGGAAGCGTCCGCGATTTCCTGAGAGGAGATACGCAGAGTCGAACAATTCGACTCGCAACAATCAAGGGCGCAAGATGCGCCCTTTTTGGTACCTGATACATCGGTTCAATCTGCTACTGTTACCCGATTGCAACTCCATTCACCATTCCAGCCAAGGCGCACTTTCACCATGACAGAACACGTTCACATTTCGACCGAAAACCAGATCGGCTGCATCACGCTGAATCGTCCCAAGGCGCTCAATTCCTTGTCGCTGGAGATGATCCGGACTCTCACTGAAACGCTGCTGGCGTGGCGCGCCGACACCGGCATCCGCGCGGTGCTGATCCGCAGCAGCAGCGAAAAAGCTTTCTGCGCGGGCGGCGATATTCGTTTCTTTTACGATGTCGGCATTGCAACGCCGCGTGGCGGCAGCGCTTTGCTGGAAGATTTTTTCACCGAAGAATATGCGCTCAACCACCTGATCCATCATTATCCGAAACCGTATATCGCGCTGATGGATGGCGTGGTGATGGGCGGCGGCATGGGCGTGGCGCAAGCCGGCCCTGCCAGCCGGCTGCGCATCGTGACCGAACGCACCAAAATGGCGATGCCGGAAGTCAATATCGGCCTGTTCCCGGATGTCGGCAGCGGCTATTTTCTGTCGCGATGTGCAGGGCAACTCGGTACCTATCTGGGCGTTACCGGCGACATCATCACCGCCGCGGACGCCTTGTATGCGGGCCTGGCCGATTTTTTCCTGCCGTCGTCGCAATTGCCGGTCTTAACAGAAATGCTCGAATCCGGCGACGATATCGAGGTGCGGACGGCCATTTGCGACTTCGCAGCCGACTTCGACAATGGCATTGCGCCCGAGGCCAGCATGCTGGCGGTTCATCGGGACGCGATCAATCGCCATTTTGCACAGGATACAGTGCCAGACATCATCAAATCGCTGTCGCAGGACCAAGCACCGTTCGCCCAAAAGACTCTGGCCCTCATGCAAAAACGTTCGCCGCTGATGATGTGCGTGACGCTGGAACAGATCCGGCGCAGCGCCGCCCTGAGCGTGGCCGAATGCCTGCGCATGGAGCGCACCATGGTGCGTCATTGCTTCGAGCAGGGCGAAGTCATCGAAGGTGTGCGGGCACTGGTGGTGGACAAGGATAACGCGCCGCAGTGGAATCCGGCCACGCTGGCTGAGGTAACGCCGGACATGATCGCCGGCTTCTTCGCGCCGGTCTGGCCGCCGCACGCGCATCCGCTGCGAAGCCTCGAATAACCGTAACTATTCAGCCCGCATCAAGAAACTTCCAAACCGAAGTGGTTTTTTGTAGGAGCGCACCCGGGCGCGGAAGCAGTCGCCTGACTGCAGCCGTTGATCGCGCCCGGGTGCGCTCCTACAACATCGTACCATTCCGCTCTTAATTGCCTTGCCGGCTGAATAGTTACGGGAAACCTTTATAAGCAGGGGGTATATTTAAAAACAGTGGATTTTCCGCATGCTATACATGCGGTATTAAAAAATACCTGGAGGTGTATTTTTTAATGCCCCAATTATCAGAGTTCTTCCACCATGAATAAACGCCGATGTTCGCGCGTTGCATAACGGTCGGTCATGCCGGCAATATAATCGGCAATTTTGCGCGCCTGCGCCTGCAAGTCGTTCTGCCCGGCAGGCAGGCGATGGTCCGGCGGCAGCAGACTCGGCTCTTCCATGAAGGCTTCAAACAGCGCGGTAATGATGTGGCGCGCCTTGGTCGTCATGCGGTTGACCAGATAATGACGGTACAGATTCTCATGCAGGAAATGCTTCATCAGGGCGGCATCCTGCCGCATCTGGTCCGAAAACGCGATCAGCGTGCCGGCGCTGCGCACCGCGTCGATCGATGCCGGTTGCGCCTGCGCGATGCGGGCCTCGGAAGTCCGGATTAAATCGACGATCAACGCATTGATCATGCGACGCACCGTTTCATAGATCGCCCGCCGCCCGCTGATGCCGGGAAATACCGCTTCGACTTCGTGCCGATGACGCGCGAACAGATCGACTTCGCCCAATTGTTCGACCGTCAGCAAGCCGGAGCGCAAGCCGTCATCGATATCGTGATTGTTATAAGCAATTGCGTCAGCCAGATCGACCAGCTGCGCCTCCAGCGACGGCTGCCTGCGGTCGATGAAACGCTGGCCGATGGCACCGAGCTTGGCCGCATTTTCCAGCGAGCAATGCTTGAGGATGCCTTCACGGGTCTCGAAGGTCAGGTTCAAGCCATCGAAAGCGCCATACCGTTGTTCCAGCGCATCGACCACGCGCAAGCTTTGCAGATTATGTTCAAAGCCGCCATAGCCCTGCATGCAGGCATTCAGCGCATCCTGTCCGGCATGGCCGAACGGCGTGTGCCCCAAGTCATGCGCAAGCGCGATGGCTTCGATCAAATCTTCGTTCAGGCGCAGATTACGCGCCACCGAGCGGGCGATTTGCGCCACTTCAAGGCTATGCGTCAAACGGGTGCGGAACAGGTCGCCTTCGTAATTGACAAAGACTTGCGTCTTGTATTCCAGACGGCGAAAGGCGGCAGAGTGGATGATGCGGTCACGGTCGCGCTGGAACTCGGTGCGCGAGGAAGGCGGCGGCTCCGCAAAACGCCGGCCTTGCGATGTGGCCGGCTGGGCTGCATAGGGAGCAAGATTGGCGTTGAGGTTCATGGGCCTGGAGTCAAATTTAATGTGATTTAATGAATTGCAGCTTGCAGCGTTGCCAGCAGAATGTCTGGCGGCACGCTCATGATAGCGGGTTTTCCGAGCGGCTTGAGGAGGATGAATTTGATCTGGCCGCCTTCGTTTTTCTTGTCGACTTCCATCAACTCCAGCCAGCGCGCCTGGCCCAGATCCGGCGCTACCGTCGGCAAACCTGCTGCCTGCACCAGAGTATTGACACGAATCTTGGTCACGTAATCGATAAAACCCAGCCGGTACGACAGATCGGCGGCCATCACCATGCCGCAACCGACCGCTTCACCGTGCAGCCACTTGCCGTAACCGAGTCCGGATTCGATCGCATGGCCGAAAGTATGGCCGAAGTTGAGAATCGCGCGCAAACCGCCCTCGCGCTCATCCTGGCGCACCACATCGGCCTTGATTTCGCAGGAACGGTGGATTGCCGCGGTAATCGCGGCAGTGTCCCGCGCCACCAGTTTGGCGATATTGCTCTCGATCCAGTCGAAGAATGGCGCATCGATGATGGCCGCCATCTTGATGATTTCGGCCAGACCGGCGGCCAATTCGCGCGCCGGCAAGGTGGCCAACGTACTGGTGTCGCTGATCACTGCCTGCGGCTGGTAAAACGCGCCAATCATGTTTTTGCCCAGCGGATGGTTGATACCGGTCTTGCCGCCGACGGCAGAATCGACCTGCGACAGCAACGTGGTTGGGACTTGAATGAAAGGTATGCCGCGCATATAACTGGCGGCCGCAAACCCGGTCAGGTCGCCGATGACGCCGCCGCCCA
The DNA here is from genome assembly GCF_055694025.1 of Gelidimonas diazotrophica. Classification (NCBI taxonomy): domain Bacteria; kingdom Pseudomonadati; phylum Pseudomonadota; class Betaproteobacteria; order Burkholderiales; family Oxalobacteraceae; genus Gelidimonas; species Gelidimonas diazotrophica. Next base: position 278,646 of record NZ_CM146349.1, on the reverse strand, counting down.
GCGCAATCAGGGTGGTCTTGCGGTCACATTTTGCGCCCAGTAAGGCATCGAAAATCTGCATCAGACTGGCCCAGTTTTTATACTCCTCGCCGTCGGGCAGGATGATGGTCATTACCTGTTTGCCGGCCGCCTGCAACGCCTGCGCAAACGGCTCCAGATACAAGGGCGCCACAGTGGCGTTGGTCACCACCGCCACCCGCTGGCCCTGGATATGCCGCCCGAGCAGAATGGGGTCGGTCAGCAGCGACTGGCCGATGATGATCGGATAGCTGCGGTTGCCCAGATCGACTTTCAGTTGCATGGAATGGTGTTGCAAAGTATTCATCTGTTGCCGTTTATTCTGGGGTTCGTCAAGCGCACAAGAGTGTGCAGTCTGCTCAAACTGCACTGACAGTCCCAAGTGGTGCAATATGGAATGCACCATGAATTGTACATTTGGTCGCCCGGTATCGATGACGACATGGGCAATTTCGCGATACAGGGGATCGCGCTGGCGACTGAGTTCTTCCAGCAGTTTGCGCGGATCGGCAGTCTGCAACAACGGCCGGTTCTTGTCATGCCCGGTGCGCTGCAAAATATTTTGCACACTGGTACGCAAGTACACCACCGTACCGCGCGCATGCAAGTAAGCCCTGCTCTCTGCATCGAGAATCGCACCGCCGCCGGTAGCCAGCACGATGCCCTGCTCCGCCGTCAGGTCGCGAATCACTTCCGCTTCCCGCCGGCGAAAACTGCCCTCCCCCTCGATTTCAAAAATCCACGGGATCGAGGCGCCAGTGCGCGCCTCGATCTCATGGTCCGAATCAACGAAACGCTTGTTCAGTTTCTTGGCCAGGGCGCGCCCGACAGTAGTTTTGCCAGCGCCCATCAGGCCGACGAGGAAGATGTTTTTGTTCATAAAAAATAGCCGAAAGAATTCTTCGGCCATTATAAGGTGACTGAACGGCTAGTTTGCTTTGTAATTCACTGTCACGACTTGAGTGGACTCGAAACCATTGGGTGTTGTAAGTAATAAGGTTGCGCTTCCTGATGCAATGTTTGCACCACCGCCGAAGCATTTATCCCCCGGCGTGATTTCCACATCATGAGTGGTTCCTCCTGTCAGCACAAAACCATATTTAACCGTATCACCGACAACTTTCGCTGTTGCATTTTGCGAAGTGAGGATCGTTAGCTTCGATCCTTCCGGCATCGGATTCCCTCTTCCATCTGCCACATTGAAGGTAATGGTTTGCGGATCACAGCTTGTCGTCGCATCGGCATTGAAGTTGCCGGTAAAAGTAGCCAACGAGCCGCTCATGACAATCCAGATTTTGGTTGGTTTGATACTGCCATCCACCTGAACCGACGCGGTGACTGTGGCGATACCACTTGCGGGGCGTGGATTCTGGCCGACCAGTTTCACGCTACAGGCGCCGTCTTTGGTCTGGCACATTGCACTATTGTTTAGACCAGTAATTGCCCCACCATCCGTGATAAAGGTTACAACGGTGCCATCAGTCACCTGACCGCCCTGCTTGTCGGTCAATCTTGCCGTAATCGCGACTTCACTTCCATCAAAATTACCGGCTTCGAAGAAGAACTTGTCGGCAGAAAGCGAAATGCCGCCTAAGCTAGTGGTATCGTTGGTTACGGAGATTTGATCCGAGGTAGCAACAATTGAAGTCGGATTGCCAGTGGCATCAAGCACAGTTACTTTCACAGCAGCAACAGTGACCGTCTCGCCGGAATTTACGATCGCCGTAACTTCCCCGCCTTGGCCGGTCACGCCGCTGTTGCTGGCAAACGTCAAGTCGGCATTCGCGGGCTGGAACTCAAACTTAACTTTCTGATTGGCAATAGGTTGTCCGTTACCTGTGACCTTGAATATCACTTGCGCCGCCTGGCTGCGCCCCGTACCTACACTGCCTTTAATCAGAATCGAACGATCTGCAGGCATATATGAAACCAGCTCAATTGTCGATGGCGCGGCTTGGGCTGCAACCCCAACTTTCAAATTGGTGGTTCCGGACAGGGAAATCTGCGTCACTGGATTCGCCGCATCATTAAATGCCGATTCTGCCGCAATCGTGGTGGCTCCTGCCGCAGACGGACTAGCTGCGGTGATGGTGACTATCGCAACACCATTGGCATCGGTCAAATCGGATGCCGGGCTGACACCGACCAAAGTGGTATCTGCAGCTGAAAATTTCACGACTGCGCCCACGACGGGTTTACCCGTCGAATCCACCACCTTGGCTTTGGCGCTCAATGCGACGGCTCCGCTTACTAAATTTGCCGGATTGCCATTCTGATCTATCAGCGTCACCGTCATCTTGCCTTTGGTTGCGCTCAGATCGCCTGTTGCGCCTGTGCCCGCTCCACCAGTCGTACCTGGCGATCCCCCGCCACCGCCACAAGCCGCCATCATGATTGCAGCCAAAGCGCCTGCACCAATATTCAGAAGCATATTCCTCGAACTATTTTTCAGACCAAATCGCATTATTTTCTCCTTACCCTTACTGTTTTTAAAACTTTTAATCAACGCGTTGTCAAGCGATCTTCCACAATTTTTGGCGTGATAAAGATCAGCAGTTCGGTTTTATCATCGACACGGCCGGTTGACTTGAACAGGTAGCCGAATACCGGGATATCGCCGAAAAATGGTACTTTGGTCTCTGAATTACGCAAAGTTTGCTGATAGATGCCGCCGAGTACGACTGTTCCGCCATTTTCAACTTGCACCTGCGTTTTGACATGCTTGGTATCGATAGCGAAACCGGCGCGGGTTTCTACGCCGACGCTGTCTTTATTGACATCGACATCGAGGATGATGTTGCCGTCAGGCGTGATTTGCGGCGTGACTTCGAGGCGCAAGTTGGCTTTGCGGAATGCGACCGAAGTGGCGCCGCTGCTGGATGCTTCCTGATACGGCAATTCGGTGCCCTGCTCGATCAAGGCTTTCATTTGATCGGCAGTTACCACACGTGGACTGGAGATAATCTTGCCTTTGCCATCCGCTTCCAGTGCCGACAACTCCAGATTCAGGAAACGGTTGGCTGCGGCCGAGAACAGGCTGATAGCAAGACTGCCGGGATTGAGGCCGCCAATGCCGGCAGCCGGCAAATTGACGAATTGGGAATTGGGAATATAACTACCCTCCGTCACCTTGGCTTGGCCAGTCTGCTCGCCCACCCCGAGATAATTGCCAGTAAAGGTAAGGCGATTATCGCCTCCGACTGAATAACCCGAGTCTCCACCGCGCAGGGTTCGAAGATCAGTCACCCCAAGCTTGGCGCCCAAGTTGCGGCTGAATTTATCGTCTGCTTCCACAATCCGTGCCTCGATCAGAACTTGACGTGAAGCAATATCAGTCTTCTGGATCAATTTGCGGATATCTTCCAGTTTGGAGGCAATATCGGTGACGAACAACTGATTGGTGCGCGGGTCGATGACGGCGCTGCCGCGTTTCGACAGAATGCGGTTTTTGCTGTCGGCGGCACCGTCAAGGCCGAAAACGAGCTTGAATGACTCCGCTTTTTGGTAATTCAACTGAAAAGATTCCGAGCGCAGCGGTTCCAGTTCGGCGATTTGCGCCTTTTGCTCCAGTTCCAGCTTTTCCTTGGTCAATAATTCATCTTTGGGCGCAATCCAGAGCACGCTGCCATTTTTGCGCATATCCAGGCCCTTGGCTTGCATCACGATATCGAGCGCCTGATCCCACGGCACGTCTTTCAATCTGAGGGTCAGATTGCCATTGACGCTATCGCTGGTGATAATATTGAGACCGGTGAAATCGGCGATGACTTGCAGTACCGCGCGCACCTCGACATTCTGAAAATTCAACGACAGCTTTTCACCCCGGTAGCCCTGCGTTCCTTGGGTAAGCTTGTTGGAGTCTTCCTTGATCGGCCTGACTTCGATCACCAGTTGGGATTCGCTCTGATAGGCGCTGTGCTCCCACAATCCTTTGGGCTCGATGGTCATGCGCACATTGTTTCCTTGCGGCAGCGTCGTGATGGTTTGCACGGGCGAGCCGAAATCGGCCACATCCATCTGGCGGCGCAGCACTTCCGGCAGACTTGCTTTCAGAAAATCCACCACAATCGTTTGACCCTGCTGGCGCACATCGACACCAATCTGGCTGTTCGGCAAATCAACGATAATGCGCCCTTCTCCTGCCACCCCACGACGAAAGTCGATGTAACGGATATCTTGCTTGCCGGCCACCGCCGGTGCTGCGACCACTACCGGCAAGCCGGATGCGCCTGTTGGGGTGGCAATGCCGCCGGAACCGTCAATCGTCACAATGACCATATTGCCTTCGACCACGGTGGCGTAATGCAAGGGCCGCTTCAGATTGAACACCAGACGCGAACGCGTCGCTGCCTGCACCAGGTTGACATTGGTGACATCGCCCAGGTTGATGTCCTGCGCCGACTTGCCGGTGGCATTGCTGACACCGGCGAAATCCAGCGCAATACGGGCCGGACTGGTGATCGCAAAACCGAGCGGCGCTTTGGTCAGCGGTTTTTTAAACGTCACTTTGACTATCACGTTGGCGCCCTGCTGATTGGCCACGACCGATTCAATCGCATTATCGGCAGGTGTTTGCGCCAGCGCGAAACCGCTGACTAACCACAGGCAGAGCACTACCGACTTCTGTGCTGCCCGCTTTGCGGCTATGACTACGGACACCATCGCATCCAAGCTTTTATATTGTTTTTTTAATGCGTTCATTTTTTACTCTCCTGCAACTCTAGCGTGGCTTGGCGCTCAGTCCACTCCCCTGACGCATCTTGAAAAATTTCCCTTAATTCCAATTCGGTTTCGGTCACTTTGGTCACCATTCCGAAGTTTTGACCGACATAATTGCCTACCTTGATCTGGAACACCGCCTTATCAACCTGCAATAGCGCATAACTCAGCCCGGTTTTTTGCAAAGTGCCGACCATTTTCAGCGTGTCCAGCGGATAAGCTTCCAGTACTTCCCGCCGCCTATCAAGATCAGGCTTGAGCATGCTATTCGATTTGGCCCGCATTTTCGCCAGCGCCACGGACAGCTTGATTGGGTCGTAAGGGTCGACCGCATCAGCGGCACTGTAGGCAAACGGCGTGAATTGTTTGGGTTCGTCAATTTTGCGAATGATAATTTTTGTTTCACGCTTGACATCTTTCATCCATTGCGTGACTTCCAGTTGCTCACTGTCGCCGCACCCGCCCAAGCTGGTCAGCAGCAGCACCAGCGGCAAACTCTTTACCCATCGGAAACACATCATTTTTTGCCACCCTTCTTGTCGGTAGCCAGCTTGCGCTGGGCTGCAACTTCTTCCGGGTCCAGGTAGCGAAACGTCTTGGCGACCGCTTCCAGGCTTAATGCGCCATCCTTGCCTGCGACCAGATTCATGCTGTTGAGCGTGACGATGCGCGGCAAATGGGCGATATCGCTGGTGAATGCACCGACATCGTGATAACTGCCGACGACTTTGATATTGATCGGCAGCTCGGCATAGTAGTCTTTGACTGCCACCTGACCCGGCTTGAACAGTTCGAATTGCAGGCCCCGCCCAATGCCGGCCTGATTGATATCGGACAGCAGCGCATCCATCTCAGCCTTGTTCGGCAATTGCTTTTCCAGCGTGGCGACATATTGGCCCACTAGCTCTTTTTGTTTGCGCAGACCGTCAAGATTCATGGCTTGCGCGATCTTGCTGCGGTATTCATCTCTGAGCTTTTGCTCCTGCTGGACCCCGGCGTCCAGCGCTGTAATCTGGTCACTCCAGTAAAAATACCAACCCAGCACCAGTACTGCAAGCAGGGCCCCGAATGCGCACAACAGGCGTGGCGCCAGCGGCCACTGACCTGGCTGTCGTCCATCGAGGTCCTGGAATTGTGCTGCGAGTGAATCGATCACTTGTTTTACATCTGCCATGAAGCGTCTCTCTTGCTTTGTTGTCAGGATTGCGCGGGGGAGACACTGGCATTTGCTGCCGCCTCTGGCTCTTTGTCACGCGGCCGCTTGATACCCACATTGACGGTGAATTCGAAGACTTTTTTGGCGTCCTTGCCTTGCCCAAGGTTGGTGGAGCGGATTTCAATCAGCTCGGGCAAGTTAAGCCAGGAAGAGTTATTACTGAGATTGCGCAAAAACTCCGAAACCCGCTCATTCGACTGTGCGTAGCCATTCAGGACCACACGCTGTCCGTCCTGCTTGAAGGCGCGCAAATAGACGCCCTCGGGAGTTTGCTTGACCAACTCATCCATCAGGTAGACTGGCTGGTTGCGGTCTCCCTGCAAATCCTCTACCGCTTGCTGGCGTGCCGTCAACGCCTCGATCTCCTGTTTTAGCGTAGAGATTTCCTTGATCTGGATATCGAGCCTGGCATTTTCGGTCTTGATGAAGTTATTGCGCTGCTCTTGTACGGAAATTTTATTTCCAATGCCAAAGCCCACCAGAATCACAATCAGCGCCGCCACAGTGCCGGCCAAACCCAGCATTGCGTAAAATTCACTTTGGCGTTTTTTACGCTTTTCTTCCCGATGCGGAAGCAGGTTAATCCTGATCATAGATCGAACCTCCGCAGCGCCAGGCCGCAAGCGACTAAATAAGCGGGCGCATCGATGCGCAATTGTTTTTCACGTATCCCATCACTCAGTTTCATGCCGGCAAAAGGGTTGACGACCGCGCTGGCAATCTTTGTCCTGTTGGCAACGATATCGACCAGATCGGGGATGGTGGCGCAGCCCCCGGCGAGAAACAGCCGGTCGATGCGGGCATGCGGCGTCGAGGTGAAAAAGAACTGTATCGCACGGGTGATCTCTTGCGCCGCACTTTCCAGAAACGGCATAAGCAGTTCAGCCGCATAGTTGTCGGGCAAAGTGCCCGCCTTCTTCTTGATCTCGGCCTCTTCAAAGGCCAAACCATAGGTGCGCACGATATCCTGGGTCAGCTGATTGCCGCCAAATGGTTGCTCGCGCTCGTAAATTACCTGTCCATCCAGCACCACGGAGATATGCGTCAACTGCGCACCAATCTGGAACAATGCGATGATTTGTCCCTTGCCGGCCTTGGGCCGCACCGTATCGATGCGTAGTAGCGCGGACCTGGCCGCGTACGATTCGATATCCATGACTACCGGCTTCAAGCCAGCCGACTCGGCAACCGCCACCCGGTCTTCCACCTTTTCTTTGCGCGAGGCCGCGAGCAAGACATCTACATCGTCGGGGGAATTGCCGGATGGGCCAATCACATCAAAATCGAGGCTGACTTCGTCCAGTGCAAACGGAATGTACTGGCTGGCTTCCGACTCGACATGCAGTTCCAGCTCCAGCTCCGACATTCCTGCCGGCAAGACAATCTTCTTGGTGATGACCGAAGCTGACGGCATTCCCAATGCAACATTTTTTGCGCGGGTGCCGCTTTTCTTCCAGAGGCGACGTACCGCCTCAGCAACCTGCTCGATATTTTCAATATTGCCATCCACGATGGCGCCGCGCGGCAATGCTTCAAATGCGGCACGCTCCAGTCGCAATTCGCCCTTACTGAGCTCGGACAACTCGACTAACTTCACCCCTGAAGTACTGATATCCAGGCCTATCAATGGCGGATTTCTGGCGCCGAATAACGATCTAATTTCAATAGCCAAAGACAGCCTCTCTTAACGTGACTTAACGTGACGCACCGTGTGAACGCAACATCCAAATGGCTGTCCAACTTGCGGAGCAGTATGAAAATGCAAATTTATTTTTCTTCTAAGGTAGTGATTTAGATCAAACTTTTTAAAATTACTTTAAATCGTAGCAATAAGCGCCCGAATATGTAAAGAAATTTCCACAAAGAAACAATAATATGCGTTGCCAAAATCCGATTTACCTGCAACTCAGGTCGTACACAATTGGCCCGGCACGCGGCGGCGCCCCTGCATTCGAGAGGGATTATTTACGGCTGCCGCTATAATGTCGCCGATAACGACTTCAACCAGACACCGCGCATGACATCCAACAACGCTGCAAAATCCACAAAAAAATCACCCTCAAGCCCACTCGGCTGGACTGCCCGAATCCTGATCGGAGCAACAGGGTTGGTAATAGGCCTGGTACTGATTGGCGTGCTGGTGCTCGGCATTGCAATCGCGCTGGCATACCCGAATTTGCCGGCGCTGGATGCGCTCACAGTGTACCGGCCAAAGATGCCGCTGCGCATCTTTTCTGCCGATAATGTGCTGATTGGCGAGTTTGGCGAAGAACGGCGCAGCATGGTGCGCATCAAGGATATTCCCGATGTGATGAAAAAAGCGGTTCTTGCGATCGAGGATGATCGCTTTTATGAACATGGCGGCATTGACTATCAGGGCATCATCCGGGCCGCGGTCCACAACCTGAGTGGCGGCGCCAGACAGGGCGCTTCCACCATCACCCAGCAGGTGGCGCGCAATTTCTTTCTATCCAGCGAACAAACTTTCAAACGCAAGATATATGAAGCGCTGCTGGCTTGGAAAATCGAGAAAAGCCTGTCGAAGGACCAGATTCTTGAGGTGTACATGAACCAGATTTATCTGGGGCAGCGCGCCTACGGCTTTGCCTCGGCCGCCCAGATTTATTTTGGTAAAAAATTACAGGATGTCACCACCGCCGAAGCAGCAATGCTGGCCGGGCTGCCGAAAGCCCCTTCGTCCAACAATCCGGTGGTCAATCCCAAGCGCGCCAAAACCCGCCAGCAATACATCCTGAGCAGGATGCACCAGCTCGGCTACATCAACGACGCGCAATTGGAACAGGCAAAAAACGAAACCCTGCGCATCAAGAGCTTCAGCAACGAATTCGGCATGCATGCCGAATATGTGGCCGAGATGACCCGGCAACTGGTCTATGAACAGTACAAGGAAGATACCTATACCCGCGGTCTTAATGTATACACCACGATCCGCAAGACCGATCAGGACGCAGCCTATTTGTCGCTGCGCCGCGGCGTGATGGATTACGAGAGGCGCCATGGCTATCGCGGGCCGGAAGGCTTCATGGAACTCCCGTCGAACAAGGCCGAGGCTGACGATGCGATCGAAAAAACCCTGGCCGACTATTCCGATAGCGACGATCTGGTGGCCGCGATCGTACTCGACGCAACACCGCAAAAAGTCCGTGCGGTGCTGTCTTCCGGCGAAGAAATCGACATTGCCGGCAGCGGCCTGAGTTTTGCCAATAGCTGGCTGTCCAGCAAGGCAGCGCCGAATCACCGCATCACACGCGGCGCAGTGATTCGCGTGACCCAAGGCGGCAAGGGCTGGAGCATTACGCACATGCCTGAAGTGTCGGCGGCTTTCGTCTCGGTCGGCACCGACGATGGTGCAATCCGCTCGCTGGTTGGCGGCTTCGATTTCAACCGCAGCAAGTTCAATCATGTCACCCAAGCCTGGCGCCAGCCCGGCTCTGCGTTCAAGCCTTTCATTTATTCCGCATCGCTGGAAAAAGGCATGTCGCCGGCCACCATCATCAACGATGCACCGATCACCTTCGGCGGCGGGCTGACCGGCGGGCAGTCGTGGGAACCGAAAAATTATGACGGCAAATACGAAGGCCCGATGACGATGCGCCGGGGCTTGACCAAATCAAAAAACTTGGTTTCGGTACGGATACTGAACAAGATCGGCGCCAAGTACGGGCAGGAATACGCGACCCGGTTCGGCTTCGATGCCGACAAGAATCCGCCGTATCTGACGCTCGCGCTGGGCGCCGGCGCGGTCACTCCGCTGCAAATGGCCGGCGCTTACTCGGTATTTGCCAATGGCGGCTACAAGGTCAGTCCTTATATCATCTCGAAAATCACCGATGCTGACGGCAATCTGTTGTCGCAGGTAGTACCTGAGAATGCGGGCGACGAAAGCAATCGGGTGATTGACGAACGCAATGCGTTCCTGATGGACAACATGCTCAGGGATGTGGTCAGTCATGGCACTGCCAGCAAAGCACTGGTGCTGAAACGCCCCGATCTGGCCGGCAAGACCGGTACCACCAACGATTCGATCGATGCCTGGTTCGCCGGTTACCAGCCGAAACTGGTTGGCATCGCCTGGATGGGCTTTGATAAACCCAAGAATATGGGCAACCGGGAAACCGGTGGCGGCCTGGCGCTGCCGATCTGGATCGATTACATGCAAAAGGTCGTCAACACCTTGCCGATTGAAGAGCGCCCGATACCGAACGGCATCATCGCCGCCAACGGCGACTATTACTATGCTGAAAATCCGCCCGGCACCGGCGTCCAAAGCCTGGGCCTGGACGAGGCCGGCACTCCGACCGGCAACGAAGTCAAGAACGAACTGTTCTAAGCCGGCAGTTTGCCACCCCTTAGAATCCGTCCAGCGTCACACCGAGGCCGCCTTGTTCGCTCACCATGCGCGACAGGGCGGCGCGCAGTTCCGAGCCGTCGCGGGTATTGACCCAGTGCTCATCCTCGTGTTTGTAATGGAATCCGCCTGATTTCGCCGCGACCCACATCTGCTGCATCGGTGCCTGGCTATTGACGATGATTTTGGAGCCGTTGTCGATAAATTCGATTTCCAGCACGTTGCCGCTGCGACTGCATTCGACATCCAGATCGCCGGACTCGGTGGCGCGTTCCAGTGCGGCTTCGATTGCGCTCAATGTCGACTCGGCCAGCGCCAAAAATTCTGATTCGGTCATGCTACACTCCCATGCGTTTATGTAACCGTGATTCTAATCGTGATTCTCATTGTGAACTCCCCTTTCAGTTTGTCGCGCTTTGGCGCCATTGCCGCTTTTACCACCCTGACCTGCCTGCTGAGCGCCTGCGGTCAAAAAGGGCCGCTGTATCTGCAGGCCAAGCCAGCGCCCGCTGCTACAGCAACTTCCGTCACAAATTCTGCAGCAACTTCCGCCGCAATTCCAGCAGCAACGCCTGAAGCTGCACCGGCCACTAAGCCCGCCAGCACACCGATTCCAGCAGCTCAATAAATCTTACAAATCTCATTCCTTATGTCGCATTTTTCTTATCAGAATGGCGTTCTGTGCGCCGAAAGCACGTCCTTAAACAGCATTGCCGAGCAGTTCGGAACTCCGACCTATGTCTATTCCAAAGCCGCGCTAAGCCAGAATTTTGCCGCTTACGCCGATGCCTGCAGCGGCCGCGATGCGCTGGTGTGCTATGCGGTAAAAGCCAATTCCAATCTCGCCATCCTGCATCTGCTGGCCCAACAGGGCGCCGGCTTTGATCTGGTGTCCGGCGGCGAACTGCAGCGCGTGATCGCGGCCGGCGGCGACACCGGCAAATGCCTGTTCTCCGGCGTCGGCAAAACCCGCGCCGAAATGCGCCTGGCGCTTGGGCACGGCATCCTGTGCTTCAACGTCGAATCCATTCCCGAATTGCATCTGTTGAACGAAGTCGCCGGTGAGATGGGCAGAACCGCGCCGGTCAGCCTGCGCGTCAATCCGAATGTTGACGCCAATACCCATCCGTACATCTCGACCGGTTTGAAGGACAACAAATTCGGCGTCGCCTATGACGATGCGCTGGCTACCTATCGCGCGGCAGCCGCATTGCCGCATCTGGCGGTGCTCGGCATCGACTGCCATATCGGCTCGCAACTGCTGGACGATGCGCCGCTGCTGGAAGCGCTCGACAAGCTGCTGGAATTGATCGATACGCTGGCGGAGGAAGGAATCAAAATCCATCATCTCGACATCGGCGGCGGCATTGGCATCACCTATGACGATGAGCAGCCAGTACCGATTAGCGCCTACCTGGCGCGCCTGTTCGCCAGAATCGATGGCTGGCGCGCTGAAAAGCATGGCGGCGCGCCGATCAAGATATTGTTCGAACCGGGCCGCTCGATCGTCGGCAACGCTGGCGTCCTGTTGACCCAGACGCTGTATTTGAAACACGGCGAAAGCAAGAATTTTGCGGTAGTCGATGCCGCCATGAACGATTTGATGCGCCCTGCCATGTATCAAGCCTGGCACGGCGTGCAAGCGGTGACGCCACGCGAACAGCAAACCCAGATCTTTGATGTGGTCGGTCCGATTTGCGAATCGGGCGATTGGCTGGCGCGCAGCCGCGCACTGGCGCTGGAGCCTGGCGATGTGCTGGCCATCATGTCAGCCGGCGCTTATGGCATGACGATGGCGTCGAATTACAATACCCGCCCCCGCGCGGCCGAAGTGATGGTCGATGGCGACCAGGTTCACCTGATCCGCAAGCGCGAAACGGCGGCCGATCTGTTCGCGCTGGAAACCCTGATCGCCTGATTGATTCTCACACTGATAATTACTGCGCCATGTATTTTTATGTGCCGCATATAAATTATGCGGGAATGCCAGTGTTTTTTGGCATACCCCCAAGTTATTTATAATTTGAATTATTGTGTGTCGTGCAGGCACGGAGGCCGGCGCTACTGTCAACAGCAATACTTTACGTAAGTCGCAAGCGCTTCAAATCGGCGAGATTTTGATGAAACGTTTTTGCGGCCGCTTTTGCCTGATATAGGACACGATCCGCACCAGCAGCAGCGCTGCCACGATCAGGCCCAGCAGGATCGGCTGGGCGAAATCGTGTTTGCCCGCCTTCATCCACCAGAAATGCACGATCGCCAGCGGTGCGATCAGGTAAATAAGACGGTGCAGCCATTGCCAGCGCTTGCCGCCCATGAGCCGCACCATGCGGTTGGTGCTGGTGGCCGCCAGCGCAATCAGCAGCAGGAAGTTGATGAAGCCGATCGTAATGAAAGGGCGCTTGATGACGTCTTTGAACATTTCGCTCAGATCGAAGAAATGGTCGAACCAGATGAAAGTCGTAAAGTGCAGGCTGGCGTAAAAGAAGACGAACAAACCGAACATGCGGCGCAACTTGATCAGCCAGGGCCACTGCAACCATTTGCGCAGCGGCGTCACGGTCAGGGTGATGCAGAGAAAATACAGCGTCCAGTCGCCGCTATTGCGGGTAATGAATTCAATCGGATTGGCACCCAATCGGTCGGTCAGTGTAAACAATACCAAACGCAAAAACGGTATCAGGCACAGCAGGAAAAGGCTGACCTTGATGCCGCTAAATTGCTTCGGCGTCGGGTGAAATGACATGCTGCCGGCTGGGCTCATCGTAGTTGCAATCTTAGAAAAATTTCTTCAGATCCATCCCTGTATATAAGGATGCGACCTCGTTATAACCATTGAACATCAACGTTTTGCGCTTTTTGGTAAAGAAGCCGTCTTCGCCGATGCGCCGTTCGCTGGCTTGCGACCAGCGCGGATGATCGACCGTAGGATTGACGTTCGAATAAAAGCCGTATTCCTGCGCTGCGGCGAGATTCCACGCGGTCTTCGGCTGTTCCTTGACGAAGCGGATCTTGACAATCGACTTGGCGGATTTAAAGCCGTATTTCCATGGCAGCACGACACGTACCGGCGCGCCGTTCTGGTGCGGCAAGACTTCGCCGTACATGCCGAAAGTCAGCAGCGCCAGCGGATGATTGGCTTCGTCCATGCGCAAGCCTTCGACGTACGGCCAGTCCAGCACCGAACTGCGCAAGCCGGGCATCTGTTTCGGATCGGCCAGCGTGACGAATTCAATGAATTTTGCATTGCTGTTCGGCTCCACCTTTTTGATCAGCGCCGACAGCGAGTAGCCGATCCACGGGATCACCATCGACCAGCCTTCCACGCAGCGCAAACGGTAGATGCGTTCTTCCAGCGGCGCCAGCTTCATCAGGCTATCCAGATCCAGCGTCATGGGCTTTTTGACTTCGCCTTCGATGGCGATGCTCCAGGGCCGCGTCTTCAGGCTGCCGGCATACTTGGCGGGGTCCGCCTTGTCGGTGCCGAATTCATAAAAATTATTGTAGGTGGTCGCATCCTTGTAGGCGCTCTGCCGGTCCATCACGACATAGGCGGGATTGGGCTTGCCGACCAGTTTCTGAGCGACATTCTGTGCCAGCGCCTGACGCGCAGCCATCTCTAACAGCGCACCACTGGCAATTGATCCGACCGCGATCTGCTTGATGAAACTGCGGCGCGATTCAAAAATATTCTTTGGGGTAATTTCGGAAGAAAAGGGAATCTCGATTCCGTTCGGGCTACGCTTGATCAACATGATGACTCCAGAGCGCGATGTTGGCGGTAAGTTGGTGTGTTTGGGAACACTGACGCAATTTTATTAAATTATTTGAATTGGTGCTTGCCGCATGCGCGCCTGGGCAATCGAGCCTATTAGCCAGAAACAGTATTGCCAGTCAATCCGGCCAAAGGCAACATCGGCTGGCGACGATTTATTTAGCGATGTGCCAGACGCTGTTGAAGCCATCGCCGGTCTTGTCACCGGGCTTGCGGTCCTTGCTCCACAAGTACAGTGGCTTGCCCCGGAAAGCCCATTGTTTCTGGCCGTCATCGCGCATGATGATGCTGTAATCACCCTTTGCCTGATCGGTTTTTTGCGCTGCGAGTGGTATCCAGTTGGCCGCGCAGGGGCCGTTACAGGCGCTCTTGCCGCTGTTCGCAGCATCTTTGTCGAAGTTATATAGGGTCATGCCGGCAGCATTTGTCAAAATGCCGTCGGTGGTCTTAGCCGGCATTTGCGCGCCCGCCATGGAGGCCGATCCTGCCAACAGCGCTGCGGCTAAAAGGGAATATGCAGATGGAATGATTTTCATGGTGATCCTCATCAGTCTGGTCAGTCGGGTGCGCTACACCTGCAGCACACCCTGCTTTGACAGTGGGACCTGGGCTTTATTCCATCCGGCGCGAATTATTTATAATTTTTACAATTCACCGTAAGAATGCAGGCCGGACAGGAACATGTTGACGCCCAGAAAAGCGAATGTAACGACCACCAAGCCGCCCAGCGCCCACCATGCCGCCACCCGCCCGCGCAAGCCCTTCATCAGGCGCATGTGCAACCAGGCCGCATAATTGAGCCAGACGATCAGCGCCCAGGTTTCTTTCGGGTCCCACGACCAGTAGCCGCCCCAGGCTTCTGCAGCCCATAGCGCGCCCAGGATGGTGGCGATGGTAAAAAATGCGAAGCCGACTGAAATCGCCTTGTACATCACGTCATCCAGCACTTCCAGCGACGGCAGACGATCGACCAGAATGCCTTTGGATTTGAGCAGGTAGGCAACCGCTACCATCGACGCCAGTGCGAAAGTGCCATAACCGATGAAATTGGCGGGCACATGGATTTTCATCCACCAGCTTTGCAGCGCCGGCACCAGCGGCTGGATATTGGCGGCATCGCGCGACACGGTGTACCAGAGCAGGAAACCGACCGCAGCAGAAATCACCAATAGTACGAACGGCCCCAACTGGCGGGTCGCATATTGCTGTTCGTAATACAGATAAAACAAGGCGGTAATCATCGAGAACAGGATGAACACTTCGTACAAGTTTGACACTGGTATGTGGCCAATGTCAGCGCCAATCAGATACGATTCGTACCAGCGCACCAGCATGCCGGTGAAACCCATCACCACCGCAGCCCAGCACAATATTGAACCGACCGAAGAACCGAAATCCGACCTGGCAACTAAGCCGATCCAATAGAAGATGGTCGACAGCAGGAATAAAGTTCCCATCCACAGGATCGCCGACTGGCTCGACAACAGGTATTTGAGCAGAAATTTCTGGTTAGCCATCTCGAGCGCACCGCCGTACAGTGCGATGGCGGACAGACTCAAAATCGCCAGCAACGCAAACAGCCATCGCACCGGCTTCCAGTTCCAACCCAGCCAGGCGAAAGTCGGCGCAGCCAGAACCAGAATCGACTTTTCGTAGATATCCATGTGCTGGCCGTACATGCCCAAACCAACCAGCGAGGCTGCGACCAGTGCTACCGCATACAGCCAGTCGAGCGGCGACAGTCGCTTGAAAAAACCGGGTTGCGGCGAATAGATTGCGTGTTGTGTCAATTGCATGATGTTTCTCCGTTGTTGCCAAGTTAGTACCATGACAACCTGTTCAATAACCAATTCAGAAGTGTAGCGTCATCCCGCCATTACTGCACAAGCGGGTCCGGCTGCGTCATTTGCTGCTTGATGGCGCGGTAATCTTTCTCGAAATCGAGCGTTTTACGCTGTGAGCTCATCGCCATCAAGGCGACCGAACCTGTATCGCCATCTTTGAGCCAGACCCACAAGCGGCGCTCGCGGATATAAAACATCGAAAATATCCCCAGCGTCAGCAGCAGACAACCGAAATACACCACTTTTTTACCGGGTGAGCGGGTGACCTGGAACACGGAAGCCTTGATTTCTTCGAAACCCTGCAGTTGCAAATACACCGGCGCGCCATAAAAGAATGCGTCGGATAACGCGCTGGTGCTCAATTGCAGAAAACGCGCATGCTTGTCGGTGGCTTCGATGGGCTTCAAACCATCTTTTTCGCGGGCTGCCTGCCACAGATCCCACATGCTGCCGTTCAACACCTTCATGAAAATATTTGCTGCCTTTTCCTGTTCGGCAGGCGGAATATTATCGAGAAATTTCGATACCGCAACATAACCGCCTGCCGCGCTGTCGCCAGCGAACACCGACAAACTTTTATTCGCGGACTGTTGCAATTGGGGACCCAACTTATCGCCGCCGTCGGGCACGCCCAGCAATGCGCGCCGCGCATAACGTTGCGCAGCCTGTTGACGCAGGCCGGGGTCGAGCAAGGCGGCGCGCAAGCGCATCCATTCCTGGACGGTATTGTTATCGTCGGCTGGAATCCGCAGAAAACGGAATTGTTCCGCTGGCGTGTCACGCGTGCCCGCCAGAAACACGTAGGCGCCGTCGAGCAGTATCGGCTGCATGTAATTCTGGAATTCGCGCGCCTGGCCGTTCTTGTCGCGCAATTTGTATTGCACGCTAGGACCGGCGTTTTTCAAGTTCTTATCGTTGGCATTTTTGGCAGCGGAGCCGAGATGCTTGTCCAACGTGCTGGACAATTTCTGGTTAAAAGACTTGTCAACCGAGCGTAGATCCTGGCCCTGGCCCATGTTTTCAATGTTGAACGGGCGGAATCCAGACCACTCCACCGTGTATTCGCCGCCACTGCCCGGCTGATCGGCCTTGCTCAATACTGTCGTGTTGCCGACCACGCCGGCCATCGGGAACGTATATGCTTTGTTGCCTGCCATCGGATAACCGGCCAGTTCCAGCTTGCTGCCGCCGTCCTCAAAACTCGATTGATAAATGGCAACACCCTTGTAAATCAGCGGCTCGTTGACCTTGATGGTAGCCGGAAAAGTCTTGCCGCTCTGGTGATCGGTCACCACCACATCGCTGGCAAACAGCTTTGGCATGCCGGTGGAATAGAAATCGATAGTGAATTTCTTGAGCAGAATCGAGAACGGCAAGTCCTGGATCAGCACGCCATTCTGCTGCGGAATGATGGCCGTATTGCTGGTGGCGCCTTCGGGGATCAGCGTATTGCCGCGAAAAGTCGGATTGGCCAGACCCAGCCGGTGCTGCTCCGGGATATCGGCAATGATGCCGTTGCCGGCAAAGGGCGTCTTGCCCATGAACCATTGCTGAAATCGGATCGGCATGTCCGAATCCAGCAAGCCGCCGACGCAAATGATGACGATTGCGCTATGGGCGAAAATATAGCCCCATTTGTTGGCTGCGCCTTGCTTGGCAGCAATCAGGGTTGCCCGCTCTTTTTCGACGACTTTGGTTTTGTACCCCTTGTCGGCCAACTGGGCGACCAGGCGCTGCGTCAGGCTGGCGCGGGATGCGCTGGAAGCCCACTCGGCTTTGTGATGAAAATTACGCAGGGATTCTTCCCGCACGTTTTCGCGCCAGCTACGCATGTCCTTGAACATCTTGGGCGCATTGCGGAAAATGCACAGCGATGTCGACAGCACCAGAAAAGCCATGATCAGCAAGAACCACCAGGTCGAATAGACGGTGTACAAGCCGAATTTTCCGAATATTTCAAACCAGAACGGACCGACCTGGTTGACGTAATTCGTCATCGGCTCATTCTGCTTCAACACCGTACCGATCACGGAAGCAATCGCAATCAGCGTCAACAGGCTGATTGCGAAGCGCATGGAGGAAAGGAGTTCAACCGCGTCGGCGAGCCAGCGGCGGTTGGTCTTGATCTGTAATCCGGCAGTGCTTGTGCTCATGCTAGGCGATCGTCATCTTTAAAAAATGCCACGTTCAAACAAAAAAAAGGGGGCAGCCGTGGCCACCCCTTCAGTACATTTTGTAATTTTTATTCCTATTCGCCATCAATCGTGAACGCGAAAGCGAAGTGCAGGCAGTCCGTAGGTACCGCAAGCGAAGCCGATAAGTGCACGGTTGATTTAGGAATGGAATTACGATGAATGTCTCGTTACTGCAGGCCGGCCACGTAGTCTGCCACAGCTTTGATTTCATCATCGGACATGCGTTTGGTGATAGCAGTCATCTGCGCACTGTTGCTACGAGTGCCGGCGCGGTAACTGGTCAACTGCGCCGCGGTGTAATCCTGATGCTGGCCGCCAATGCGCGGAAACTGAGCCGGATTGCCAGCCCCATTTGGGCTGTGGCAACCGGCGCAAGCCGGAATATTTGCTTCGGCAATCCCGGCGCGAAAAATTTTCTTGCCGATGTCGACGGTATCCTTGTTTTTTGCAGCACCGGGGCTAGGCTTTTGCGCACTCAGATACGCGGCGATGTTTTTCATGTCTTCGTCGCTCAGCGCCTTGGCGAAGCCGGTCATGACGGCGTTATTGCGCGTGGACCCAGTAAAATCGACCAACTGCTTGTGCAGGTAGGCTTCATGCTGCGCCGCCAGTTTCGGATTCTGCGCAATGCTGGAATTGCCGGCTGCGCCATGGCACGAAGCGCACGCAATAATATTTCGGGCGCTGTCGCCATTGGCGTAAAGCGCTTCGCCTTTGGCTGGATCGGCTTTGGCT
This sequence comes from Gelidimonas diazotrophica, assembly GCF_055694025.1. Taxonomy (NCBI): domain Bacteria; kingdom Pseudomonadati; phylum Pseudomonadota; class Betaproteobacteria; order Burkholderiales; family Oxalobacteraceae; genus Gelidimonas; species Gelidimonas diazotrophica. The sequence goes on along the minus strand of NZ_CM146349.1, from coordinate 259,775 downwards.
GCAACCTTTTGTTCAGCGGCACTTGCGCTGGCAACGGTGGATGCGGCCAGAGCCACAACAAACAGGGATTTTATAATTGGCAAAAAAACACGATTCATTCAAGCACCTTGAGACTGAATATTAAAATTTGCCCTAATGGCAGTTACCCTGCTACGTTTGCATAAATTGCTGCAGCTATTTTTGCAACTTCGGCATGCGACTTCGCTTATTTGCGGCGCAACCATACGTAACCCCTTATTGTACAATAGCTTTCTGGCGTTTTTGCCCATTTTAGCTGCATTTATTCATTAAACCTATGTCCATACTTTGGCAAGCCCGCTTCTTTACCACGGTAAATCATCTCCGTAATTTGCCGGATACCCACGTCCCGGAAGTCGCTTTTGCCGGCCGCTCCAACGCAGGCAAATCCACTGCCATCAATCTTTTGTGCAACCAGAAGAAATTGGCGTTCGCTTCCAAAACGCCGGGGCGCACCCAGCATATCAATTACTTTTCGATCGGCGGCGCCCGCGTCGGCCAGCATCGCAAGGATGAAACCATCGTCGACGAGATCCGCGCGCTGATGGTCGATCTGCCGGGTTACGGCTATGCGGAAGTTTCCGGTTCGGCCAAGCTGCACTGGCAGGAATTGCTCGGCGATTATGTGCGCAGGCGGGAGCAACTGGCGGCGCTGATACTCATCATGGATGCGCGCCGGCCGTTTACCGCGCTCGATACGCAGATGCTGGATTGGTTCGCCACCACCGGCAAACCGGTGCATTGCCTGCTGACCAAAGCCGACAAGCTCAATCGCAATGAATCGGCCAACGCGCTGCGCCTTACGCACTCCATTTTGGCAAGTTATGTTGACAGCGAAGGCAAGCCCTTTCCTTACACCGCCCAATTGTTTTCATCTCTGAAACGCATTGGCATGGAAGAGGCAGACCAGAAAATTATAGACTTGTGTGGTCTGACGGCAATCGCAAGTCCTGCGCAAATACCCGACGAGGCAGATCTTGCATCGCCTCAGGAATAATGAAATTATAAGGAGTATGATAGAAAAAGCATTGCTTTCCGCATGTTAAATGCGCGATTTAAAATATACCAATATGAGTATATATACAGCCATAAAAAATGGCGAAAAATAAAAAATCCCTGGAGAAAGGGGAATGATCTCCAGGGATAAAAGCCTTTTCGCGCATGGCGCGATACGGCACCCGCTCAGGGAGGAGAAGCGGGAGGCAAGCGAACCTGCCTGTTAATAAGATTACCTATCATGCAAAAAGTTCATTCAATTTCAACCACTTTTTCGGTCCATGCCATGAAACTTTTAACCACACCAATCCACTTTCCCGCCACTCGTATGCGCCGCATGCGCAAGGATGCTTTTTCGCGCAATATGATGCGCGAAAATTGTATTAGCGCATCCGACCTGATATATCCGGTCTTTGTCCTGGAAGGCACACAGCAACGCGAAGCGGTGGCTTCAATGCCGGGCGTGGAGCGACTCTCGGTCGATCTGCTGCTGGAAGTGGCGGAAGATTGCGTGGCGCTGGGGATTCCCGTGATGGCATTGTTTCCCGTCATCGAAGCGTCGCTGAAAACGCCGGACGGCAGCGAAGCAACCAATCCGAAAGGGCTGGTGCCGCGTGCGGTCAGGGAACTGAAGCGCCGCTTTCCGGAGCTCGGCATCCTGACCGATGTCGCACTCGACCCGTATACCAGCCACGGCCAGGACGGCCTGCTGGACGCCAACGGCTATGTTTTGAATGATGAAACCTGCGCGATGCTGACCAAGCAAGCGCTGACCCAGGCCGAGGCCGGAGTGGACATCGTGGCGCCGTCCGACATGATGGACGGCCGCATCGGCAGCATCCGCAGCGCGCTGGAAACCTACCGCCATATTCACACCCGCATCATGGCGTATTCGGCCAAATATGCGTCTGCTTTTTACGGCCCGTTTCGCGACGCGGTCGGTTCGTCCGGCAATCTGGGCAAAAGCGACAAGGCGACCTACCAGATGGACCCTGCCAATAGCGACGAAGCATTGCGCGAAGTCGCACTCGACTTGGCCGAAGGCGCCGACATGGTGATGGTCAAACCGGGCATGCCGTATCTGGACATCGTGCGGCGCGTCAAGGATGAATTCAAGGTCCCGACGTTCGCCTATCAGGTCAGCGGCGAATACGCGATGCTGAAAGCGGCGGCCCACAACGGCTGGCTGGAGCACGACAAGATCATGATGGAATCGATGATGGCCTTCAAACGCGCCGGCGCCGACGGCGTGCTGACCTATTTCGCGCGCGACATCGCCCGCCTGCTGAAACAGGCTTGAGCGACGCGCCGACCGCGCCTTTCAACTCATGCACCAACCCTCGGATATCTTTCTGATAACCGAGGGTCAGGTCACACGCATTAGCGCACTACCGGCGTCGCTGCCGCCGAAAAGCTTGCTCTGGCTAGATGTGACGCACCAGGAAGTGGCCGCAGACCTGGACGGCTGACGCAATGACGCACTAACTGACACCACAGAAGCGATTGCATCTCCCCGCCATCAAAATAACCTAAAGATATTTCAATATCATATAAATAGGGTGTATGCAGTAAAAACATACGTTTTACGCTTGTCCTTATTGCGACTCTAAAAATACTACACTGCAATAAAATTTATATTAAAGTACCAGCGCCAAGGAACGCGCAAATCGATCCGCATTCTGATAGCCGATCACACGTGCGCCTTGGATCTCCGCACCTTGCGCGGTAAAGAAGATTATGCCGGGCGGGCCGAACAGTTTGAAACGCTTGAGCAGCGCCTTGTCATCCGCATTGTTCGCCGTCACATCCACCTGCAGCAGCAACAGCGTGGCCATCTGCGCACGCACGCGCGAGTCGGTAAAGGTCAGCTTCTCCATTTCCTTGCAGGAAACGCACCAGTCGGCGTAAAAATCGAGCATCACAGTCTTGCCCTGCGTTGACGCCAGCACCGCATCGAGTTCCGCCACCGAGCGCACGCGGGTAAATTGCAGCGGTTGCTCGGCATTGCCGACCAAATGCGACAGCGGCGCCCAGGCACTACGGCCACCGCTGGCAACGCCCACCAGTTGCGCCAAACCGAATACCGCCAACACGAGGCCGGACGCAATCGAAAATCCACCGGTAAGCGGGCGCAACAAGAAGATGCCATAACCCAGGCCCAGTGTCGCCCAGCCCAGCATCACCAGCCATGCAGGCAGAACCGGCACCACCATCCACAACGCCAGCGCCAGCATCAGCACGCCGAAAAAGCGTTTCACCGTTTCCATCCATGCACCAGCTCGCGGCAACAGCGTGCCAGCAGAAACTCCGATCAGCAGCAGCGGCACGCTCATCCCTGCCGCCATCGCAAACAGAGCGCCGCCGCCGATCACCACATCGCGGGTCTGGCTGATATACACCAATGCACCGGCCAAGGGAGCTGCCACACAAGGCCCGACAATCAGGGCCGAAATGGCACCCATGACAAAGACCCCGAACAACTTGCCGGCGGACTGGTGCTCGGACGCCCGCATCAGACGCGATTGAATCACCGCGGGAACCTGCAATTGATAGACCCCAAACATCGACAGCGCCAGAGCCACCATTACCAGCGCAAAGATGCCAAGTACCCAGGGATTTTGCAAGGTGGCAGCCAAGCCTTCGCCGATCAAACCGGCGGTCACGCCAAGCGCGGTATACACAATAGCCATGCCGAGCGAGTATGCAACCGACAGAATAAAGGCGCGCGAACGGGGCACTTGGGCGCCCTCTCCCATGATGATCGACGACAGAATCGGCACCATCGGCAAGACGCAAGGGGTGAATGCCAGACCGAGGCCCAGCAGAAAGAATAACGGCAGGATCACCAGCAATTTACGGCTTTCCAGCGACGATTCGATACCGCCCATGCCACTATCCAGCCAGCCCGCAGCCGGAACCGCCTGCGTTGACGCTGCATTTATCTGGCTAGTCTGAACGTTGCTACTTGTATCACTCTGCACTAAAGTGCCCTGTATCGCCTCCACCGCAGCCAGCAAACCGCCGCTGCCCATCGGCGACAATTTTGCGACCGACTCCATCGGTGCGTAACATAATCCCAGGTCCGTGCAACCCTGCGAAATCACGGTGAGCACAAACGGTGCACTGGCCTGAACCGGGAGCGTAATCGTCACCTGCTTGCGATAACTTTCAACATCTTTCTCAAATGTCGTATCGTATTTAATGGTCCCACGCGGCAATTCAGGCGTACCCAAAGTAGCGCCCGCAGCCTTGAACTGGAACCGCTCGCGATACATGTAATAGCCATCGGCGATGGCAAAAGTCAGCACGATCGTTTTCGGGTCCTGCATCTTGGCGGCAAACTTGAAGGCCGCTTCCGGCTCCAGGAAATCTTCATTCGCGAATGCACGCGGCGACAAGATGCCCAGCAATGCAATTAACAGCATCCAGGCAAATGCAGATTGCTTGGATAATGGATTTAGGGATAAGCACTTCAACATTCAAATATTCCTTCTTTGCCGCATCAGAAAAGACGATTATTTCAGCAAGCGCCGTCGCGTCAGCACTGTCGCCAGATAAAATCCCACCACGCAATACGCCAGTAATAATGCCAAATCGCGCGCCGGCGTTGCAGGCCAGGCGCCGAGAATCAAGGGCCGCACCAGATTGACCGCAGCGCCCAGCGGCAGTACCCGCGAAACCAGTTGCAACCAGTCCGGTAATTGCGCAATCGGATAATACACTCCCGACAAAAACACCATCGGCGTGAGTACCATCGTAAAGTAATAGGTAAAAAAATCATATCCCCGCGCCAGCGCATTGACTACCAGCCCCATCGATGCAAATGTCATACCAATGAGAATCGACAAGGGCACCACCAGCGCTGTATGCGGGTTCTGGCCGATACCCAAAAACAGCAACACGCCCAGAATAACCAAGCCTGAAAACAAGGCTTTACTAGCGGCCCATAGCATCTCGGCCAGAATGATGTCATCCAGCCCCAGCGGTGCATTCAGCAAGGCGTCCCAGGTTTTTTGCACATGCATGCGCGAAAATGCTGAATACAGCGCCTCGAAAGAGGCTGCCATCATGATCGACATGCAGATCGTGCCTGAGCCGAGATAATTGATGTAAGGAATGCCTTCTATCTGTTTGAGCAAGCTTCCCAGTCCATAGCCAAAGGCCACCAAAGTAATCAATGGATCGGCGATATTGCCGAGAATGCTGGCGATGGCGAGCTTTTTCCAGACCAGGAAATTTCTTTGCCAGATAGACCGAAAACGCAGCGAAAACGAAGGTAATGCGTAGATTGAAGAATGCATCCTAATCCCGTATTTCTCTACCGGTCAGTTTTAGAAACAAATCTTCCAAATTTGCCGGACGATGTACAAAACGAACATCCGTTGTCGCATGCAAACTGGTCAGCAATTGTTGCGCGTCATTGGTATAACAAAAAACCGTTTCACCGCTTATCTCGATCCGGACCGATTGATGGCGCCCCAGACTATCGCCCCATTGGCGGGCACCTTCGCCGTACACCTCGACCACTTCGGACTCAATATGCAGGGCAATCAAATTTCTGGGGGAACCTTCCGCAATCATCTTGCCATGATCGATCACCGCCAGACGATCACACAAACGTTCAGCCTCATCCATGAAATGGGTGGTTAATAGAATGGTTTTGCCCTGACTCACAAGCGTCTTCAGGCGCTCCCAAATCATGTGCCGCGCCTGCGGGTCCAGCCCCGTAGTCGGCTCATCCATGAAAATCAGGTCAGGATCATTGACCAGTGCGCGGGCCAGCATAAGGCGCCGTCTCATGCCGCCCGACAACGCCGCTATGCCCGCATTTTTTTTCGCAGTCAAGTTGGCGAACTCAAGCAGGGCGGGAATGCGTGTCTTGATGACCGCGTCAGGAATGCCAAAATAACGCCCGAAGACCAGCAGGTTTTCCGCCACAGTAAAGTCGGGATCGAGATTGTCTGACTGCGGCACTACTCCTACACGCAAACGGGCCTGCCGGGCATGCGATGGGATACTTTGTCCTGCCAGAGTAATTCGGCCGCTGTCGGGCGCTGTCAACCCAAGACATAAACGCAGCGTGGTTGTCTTGCCGGCGCCATTTGGCCCCAGCAATCCATAGCATTCGCCGCGCCGCAAGGAAAAACACAGCTTATCTACTACGACGCTTTTCAGATTACCTTTGCCATAAGATTTATGCAGGTTTTCCACAGTTAAAATGTCAGACTGCAGCATCCCATAGTTCCTTAGCGACATAATTGATAGACGCTATCCTACCGTCATTTTCCACTCAATCCGAGTTGTTCGATCAGCAAGGTCAAGATTGCGCGCCCCCAAACGAACAAAAACCAGGCTATGCCTGGCTTTTGATGATGAAGCGCTTTTAAAATGCAGCTACTTATTCCGCATCAGCAATCTCTACCGCTTCAGTTGTATCTGGACGGTCAAGCAATTCGATAAAGGCCATAGGCGCATTATCACCAACGCGGAAACCCATCTTCAGGATGCGCAGGTAGCCACCATTACGATTGGCATAACGCGGGCCCAACTCAGCAAACAGTTTCACTACCATTTCGCGGTCGCGCAGACGGTTAAATGCCAGGCGCTTGTTAGCCAGTGAATCTGTCTTACCCAAAGTAAGAATTGGTTCAATAACGCGGCGCAATTCCTTGGCTTTAGGCAGTGTTGTTTTAATCGCTTCATGACGCAGCAGAGATACTGTCATGTTGCGCAGCATAGCCAAACGATGTGAAGAAGTGCGATTGAGCTTGCGAAGACCGTGACGATGACGCATGGTAATTCCTTTCTAGTTAAGTTTGATCCCAGCTCTTCTATCGTAGTGACATTGATCCGCCACTACGCGGGCCGGTAAAATTAAGTGCGTAATTATACTAACAAGTCGTAAATAAATTAAATATTATTTACGTTAATTTTTACGTCAACTATTACTTTTCCAAACCGACAGGTGGCCAGTTTTCAAGTTTCATGCCCAAAGTCAAACCGCGCGAAGCGAGCACTTCCTTAATTTCATTCAAGGATTTGCGACCCAGATTCGGAGTTTTGAGCAGTTCATTTTCACTACGTTGTATCAGATCGCCAATATAGTAAATGTTTTCGGCTTTGAGGCAGTTGGCGGAACGCACTGTCAACTCCAGATCATCAACAGGACGCAGCAAAATCGGATCGACTGCAGGCGTACGTGATGGCGCTTCTGCAGCAGTTTCTGTGCCTTCCAGTGCGGCAAATACATTCAACTGCTCAACCAGTACTCGTGCAGATTGACGAATCGCTTCCTCAGGTGAAATTACACCATTGGTTTCAATATTGATGACTAATTTATCCAGATCCGTGCGCTGCTCAACGCGCGCCGATTCAACTGAATATGACACCCGACGCACTGGCGAGAAAGAGGCATCCAAAATGATTCGGCCAATTGTCTTATTTGTATCTTCGGCCAATCGACGAACGTTGCCAGGTACGTAGCCACGACCTTTTTCAATCTTGATCTGCATGTCCAGTTTGCCACCTGCAGTAAGATGCGCAATTTCGTGATCTGGGTTAATGAGTTCAACGTCGTGCGGCAAATCGATATCCGAAGCCAGAACAGCGCCTTCACCCTCTTTTTTAAGAGTCAGAGTGACTTCATCGCGGTTATGAACCTTGAATACAACCCCCTTCAAGTTCAGCAATAAATCAACAACGTCTTCCTGCACACCATCAAGGGAAGAATATTCATGCACAACACCCGCTATCGTTACTTCCGTTGGTGCAAAGCCAACCATGGAAGAAAGCAATACACGACGCAATGCATTGCCAAGTGTATGGCCGTAACCCCGCTCGAATGGCTCCATCACCACCTTGGCATGACTCGCACCCAAGGTTTCAACATCAATAATACGGGGCTTTAGTAAACTGTTTTGCATGAAATGACCTTTTCAATACCCTCGGCTCGTTACACCAATAAGGCTGATGGCACAATGAAGAATACCTACCGGTGAACCGGTAGGCGATAAATGCGACCAAATTGTTAATTAACGTGAGTACAGTTCGACGATCAAGGATTCATTGACATCTTTAGCGATATCGCTACGATCAGGAACGGACTTGAAAGTGCCTTCCATTTTTTTGCTATCGACAGAAACCCACAACGGCATGCCGATTTGCTCTGCCAGAGAAAGTGCTTCCAAAATGCGCACTTGCTTCTTGGATTTCTCACGTACAGCAATCACATCACCTGGCTTAACTTGATAAGAGGCGATATTAACAACGATATCATTTACCGTAAAAGCTTTATGGCTGACCAATTGGCGCGCTTCTGCGCGGGTAGAGCCAAAACCCATACGATACGCAACATTATCCAAGCGCGATTCGAGCAACGTTAGTAGACTCTCGCCGGTATTACCCTTACGACGGTCTGCTTCCGCAAAATAGCGACGGAACTGGCGTTCCAGAATACCGTACATGCGCTTAACTTTTTGCTTCTCGCGCAACTGATTGCCATAGTCAGAGGTGCGAGCGCCAGATTTGATGCCATGTTGACCAGGCTTCACATCCAGTTTGCATTTTGAATCCAATGAGCGACGAGCGCTCTTGAGGAACAGATCAGTGCCTTCACGACGTGAAAGCTTGGCTTTAGGTCCAATATAACGTGCCACGGAATTTCCTTTTAATTATTGACGCTCCAAAAGCATAATCGAACTTCGATTAGCCGAGCGCTAGTATGATTACTCTGCAATCACACGGTGGTCTTAAAAAAATACCGCCAAATTATTTGGCGGGTAATTGCATCTGCTTTAAAAATTAACAGCAGATTAAATGCGGCGACGCTTAGGTGGCCGGCATCCATTATGCGGCACGGGTGTCACATCTTGAATCTGAGTAATCTTAATCCCCAAATTATTCAATGCGCGCACTGCTGATTCGCGACCAGGACCAGGTCCCTTGATACGAACCTCCAGATTTTTAACGCCACATTCAACCGCCACCTTACCTGCAGCTTCAGCTGCTACCTGCGCCGCAAATGGCGTCGATTTACGCGAGCCTTTGAAACCGGCGCCACCAGAAGTAGCCCATGAAAGCGCATTGCCTTGGCGATCTGTAATAGTGATGATGGTGTTATTGAAAGAGGCATGCACATGTGCGATACCTTCAGCAACGTTTTTCTTAACCTTCTTGCGCACACGTGCTGCTGCGGCGCTATTCTGTGCTTTTGCCATAATAATTTCCTTGAATCCGAAGACTAATCAAGCTGACGCCGGATTATTTTTTCAGCGACTGAGCGGCTTTGCGCGGACCCTTGCGGGTACGAGCGTTGGTACGAGTACGCTGACCACGGCAAGGCAAGCCTTTGCGATGGCGCATACCACGATAACAACCAAGATCCATAAGGCGCTTGATGTTCATCGATATTTCACGACGCAGATCACCCTCAACGATAAATTTACCTATTTCGTCGCGAAGTTTTTCCAATTCGTTATCATCCAGATCCTTGACCTTTTTAGTCGTCAAGACACCTGTTTTATCACAAATTTTTTGTGCCCGTGGGCGACCCACACCATAAATAGCAGTTAAGCCGATGATAGTGTGCTGATGGTTTGGGATATTAACCCCTGCAATACGTGCCATTCGTTATTCCTCGATCAATAACGTTAATTAACCTTGGCGCTGTTTATGGCGCGGTTCTGTGCAAATAACACGAACAACGCCTTTGCGCTTAATAATCTTGCAATTGCGGCAGATCCGCTTGACTGATGCGAGAACTTTCATTTTTGCCCTCTTCTTTCACTTCTAGGTTCGATTGTCTTAAAAACTATTTTGTACGGAAAACAATCCGTGCCCTGCTTAGATCATATGGCGTCAACTCCACAGTCACCTTATCCCCCGGTAATATACGAATGTAATTCATGCGCATCTTGCCGGAAATATGACCTAGAACCACATGACCATTTTCTAATTTAACTCTAAATGTTGCATTTGGAAGATTTTCAAGAACTTCTCCCTGCAACTGTATAACATCATCTTTTGCCATTCGGTCTGCTCTTTCTAATGGGCGGTTATCTCTAAGGAATTCAGCCCTTGAAATTCGCTTTACGAAGCAACGATTCATATTGCTGAGACATGACGTAATTCTGTACCTGCGCCATAAAATCCATCGTTACTACAACAATGATCAATAGCGATGTACCACCAAAATAAAATGGCACTTTCCATCTTGCGATGAGAAATTCTGGCAATAAACACACAAGTGTTATATAGACAGCACCCGCCAGAGTCAATCTCATCAAGATTTTATCAATATAACGAGCAGTTTGATCGCCTGGTCTTATTCCTGGCACAAATGCACCGCTCTTTTTCAAGTTATCTGCTGTTTCCTTACTATTAAAAACCAGAGCAGTGTAAAAGAAGCAAAAGAATATAATTGCGCCTGAATACAATAACGCGTGGATTGGCTCGCCGGGCGCCATTGATGCCGCCAAATCTTTTAAAAAACGAACAAATCCGCTTGAAGTATCCCCAGACGTAAACCAACTGGTGATTGTAGCGGGAAACAAAATTATTGATGAAGCAAAAATTGGTGGGATTACACCCGCCATATTAAGTTTTAACGGCAAATGACTACTTTGCCCTCCATAAATTTTGTTACCAACTTGTCTCTTTGCATAATTGACCAAAATCTTGCGCTGCCCTTGTTCAATGAAGACAACCACAAAAGTGACACCAACTGCAACTAAACAAATAAATATTGCAGACAAAGCATTCATGGAGCCCGTACGAACCAACTCAAACAGGCCAGCAACTGCTCCTGGCAATCCTGCCGCTATACCGGCAAAAATAATTATCGAGATGCCATTACCCAAGCCGCGCTCAGTAATTTGCTCACCCAACCACATTAAAAACATTGTGCCTGTGAGCAGCGTTACCACAGAGGTGAACCTGAACGCCATGCCAGGATCAATTACTAACCCAGCTTGCGACTCAAGTGCAACTGCGATTCCCAAACCTTGAAAAAGGGCCAATACCAAGGTTCCGTAACGCGTATATTGTGTAATCTTGCGTCTACCTGACTCCCCCTCTTTCTTGAGAGCCTCTAACTGTGGCGACACAATCGCCATGAGTTGCATAATAATCGAGGCCGAAATATACGGCATGATACCAAGTGCAAATACGGTAAAGCGAGAAAGAGACCCCCCAGAAAACATATTAAACATACCAAGAATGCCACCCTGGTTTTGTTTAAATAGTTGCGCCAACTGGGTAGGATCAATGCCAGGAACTGGAATATGAGACCCAACACGGTAAACCACTAAGGCCGAAAGAAGAAACCAAAGACGGCCCCAGGGGAACCCTCCGGATGCTCCTTTAGCTATTGCTGGACTAGTCGCCAATATAATGCTCCGATTACTCCAACTACTTAAGCTACTGAGCCGCCAAGAGCTTCAATTGCAACTTTTGCACCCTTAGTCACAATTAAGCCTTTAGTGGTAATCTTTTTGGTAAGTTCACCGCAAAAAATTACTCTGACTACTTTTGCTAGCTGTCCAATTACACCAGCCTGTTTTAACGATAACATGTCAATTTCAGCTAATGGCAATGCTTCTAAATCAGATAATCGCACTTCGGCCTTAAATGGCGTAGCTGTAGATTTAAAACCACGTTTTGGCAGCCGTCTTTGAAGTGGCATTTGCCCCCCCTCAAAACCGACTTTATGGAATCCACCAGAGCGTGATTTTTGACCTTTATGCCCACGTCCGGAAGTTTTCCCAAGACCCGAACCAATACCGCGGCCAACACGACGCTTTGCGTGTTTCGCTCCATCGGCAGGTTGAATTGTATTTAATTCCATGATTTACTCCGTTCGTAAGGCTGCACGCCTTATGCAACAACTTTTACAAGATACGATACTTTGTTGATCATGCCACGCACAGATGGCGTGTCCTGCAACTCAGAAATCGAATTAATACGGCGTAAGCCAAGACCTCGCACTGTCGCACGGTGAGATTCACGCGTACCAATCAGGCCTTTGACTAATTGCACTTTTACTGTGTTTGTCATCAGAGTTTCCTTAGCCTAGGATTTCTTCAACTGACTTGCCGCGCTTGGCAGCAATTTCAGATGGCGTACTCATCTTAGCCAAGCCGTTAAGAGTTGCGCGAACTAAATTGTATGGATTGCTTGAGCCGTTAGACTTTGCCACAACGTTAGTTACGCCCATGACTTCAAAGATTGCGCGCATCGCACCGCCGGCGATAACACCAGTACCCTCTTTAGCCGGCGCCATAAGAACTTTGGATGCGCCATGCTTACCAGTAATAGTGTGCTGCAGCGTACCGTCTTTAAGGCTAACCTTGATCATATTCCGGCGCGCTTCTTCCATCGCCTTTTGAACAGCAACTGGCACTTCTTTCGATTTACCTTTGCCCATACCGATACGGCCATCGCCGTCACCCACTACTGTCAACGCAGCGAAACCCATGATACGACCACCCTTAACCACTTTAGTTACACGGTTAATCGCAATCATTTTTTCGCGCATGCCATCATCGGGCTTGTCGCTTTGCATTTTTGCCTGCATTTTTGCCATGACGATTCTTCCTTAGAACTTCAGACCAGCTTCACGCGCGGCTTCAGCCAACGCCTTTACACGGCCATGGTAACGGAAACCGGAGCGATCAAACGCAACTTCGGTAATTCCTACTTTAAGTGCCTTTTCCGCCACGCGCTTACCGACCAAAGTCGCAGCTGCTGCATTACCACCTCTGCCAGACTGTCCAGACAGTTCTTGCCGCACTTCTGCTTCCATAGTAGAAGCTGAAGCAAGAATTTTTGCATCTGGGCCAATCAGGTTCGCGTAGATATGCAGATTGGTACGGTGCACGGATAAACGGTTTACTTTTAACTCTGCGATCTTGGCACGAGTTTGACGTCCGCGGCGCAGCCGTGATTCTTTCTTGTCCATCGTCAGCCTCTATTACTTCTTCTTGGTTTCTTTAAGCTTTACCACTTCATCCGCATAACGGACGCCCTTGCCTTTATAAGGCTCAGGACTGCGGTAAGCGCGAACTTCAGCAGCAACCTGCCCTACACGCTGCTTATCGACACCTTTGATCAAAATCTCAGTTTGAGTTGGTGTTTCACATTTAATGCCCTCTGGCATCTGATGCACTACCGGATGCGAAAAACCTAGTGAAAGGTTTAACTTATCTCCTTGTGCTTGCGCACGATAGCCAACACCCACCAAGCTTAATTTCCGCTCGAACCCTTTAGTCACACCATTAACCATGTTATTGACCAAAGCGCGCAGAGTTCCGGACATCGCATTTGCCTCTCGACTATCGTTCGAAACATCAAACTTCAATGCTCCATTGTCGTTGGTAACCTTTACCAAACCTGTCAAAGGCTGAGAAAGCATCCCTAAAGGACCTTTTACTACGATTTTGTCTGAAGAAATGGTGACTTCAGCACCGGCCGTCAGAGCAATCGGCATTTTACCTACACGAGACATCTTAAACTCCTTAGGCCACGTAGCAAATTACTTCGCCACCGACACCGGTTGCGCGTGCTTTGCGGTCTGTCATGACGCCCTTTGGCGTAGAAACAATTGCCACACCCAGGCCATTCATTACACTAGGGATCTCGTCTTTACCTTTATAAACGCGCAACCCTGGACGGGAAACGCGCTCCAAACGTTCAATGACGGGACGATTTACATAATATTTCAAACCGATTTTGAGTTCAGCTTTACCCGCAGTTTCGGATACAGCGAAATCCTCAATGTAACCCTCGTCCTTTAGGACACTAGCAATCGCAACTTTAACCTTGGATGACGGCATTGATACCGTTGGCTTACTCACACCTTGTGCGTTGCGAATGCGGGTCAGCATATCGGCGATAGGATCGCTCATACTCATTGCATCTACTCCTATTACCAGCTAGCTTTAGTCATACCGGGAATTTCGCCGCGCATGGCTATTTCACGGAGCTTAATACGGCCCAAACCGAATTTACGGTAGGTACCACGTGGACGACCTGTTAACGAGCAGCGATTACGCTGACGCGTCGGATTTGCATTGCGCGGAAGCGCTTGCAACTTGAGACGCGCCTCATAACGCTCCTCTTCCGACTTCGATTGATCATCAACTATGGCCTTTAATTCTGCGCGCTTACCGGCAAATTTCTTTACCAAGTCAGCACGTTTCTGCTCACGGTTAATCAGTGACAATTTTGCCATGTCGTCCTCAGTTTCTGAACGGAAATTTAAAGGCGACCAGAAGTGCTTTAGCTTCTTCGTCGTTCTTAGCTGTAGTCGTGATACTGATGTTCATACCACGCAATGCGTCAATCTTGTCGTACTCTATTTCGGGGAAAATAATTTGTTCTTTGACGCCAATATTGTAGTTCCCACGCCCATCAAATGCGCGACCGGAAATACCCCGGAAGTCACGCACTCGCGGCATTGCAACTGTAATAAAACGGTCCAAAAACTCATACATACGAGCCCCCCGCAAAGTCACCATACAGCCGATTGGATAACCTTCGCGAATTTTGAAACCTGCAATAGCTTTACGCGCTTTAGTGACAACTGGCTTCTGACCTGAAATTTTAGTCAAATCACCAACCGCGTGTTCGATAATTTTCTTATCAGCCACCGCCTCTGACAAACCCATGTTCAGAGTGATCTTAAGAATGCGCGGAACTTCCATGGCGGATTTATATGAAAACTTTTCCGTCAATCCAGCGACAATTTTTTCTTTATAGAATTCTTGGAGTCGAGCCATGATCTCTTAAACCTTAACAACTTCGCCACTGGATTTGAAAACACGGACCTTAACACCATCCACATCTTTAAAGCCAACACGATCTGCCTTGCCAGTTGCCACATTAAACAAAGCAATATTGGACACATGAATCGGCATCAACTTATCAACGATGCCACCTGTTGCGCCAGTCATTGGGTTAGGCTTAACTGCTTTTTTAGCTACGTTAATACCATCAACAACTACATGCTCAGCATCCACACGACGCTGAACAACTCCACGCTTGCCTTTATCTTTACCAGTCAAGACGATGACTTCGTCGCTTTTTCGAATCTTATCCATAACGACTCCTTACAGGACTTCAGGCGCAAGCGACACGATTTTCATGAAGCGCTCAGTGCGCAACTCACGTGTTACCGGCCCAAAAATACGCGTGCCAATTGGCTCCAGCTTTGCATTAAGCAACACAGCTGCATTGCTATCAAACTTAACCAAAGAACCATCTTGACGACGAACGCCTTTAGCAGTACGTACCACTACTGCATTGTATATTTCACCCTTTTTCACACGACCGCGCGGGGCCGCAACTTTAACTGTCACCTTAATCACATCACCAATACCTGCATAGCGACGTTTTGAACCACCCAACACCTTAATGCACAAAACTTCTTTTGCGCCAGTATTGTCGGCCACTTCCAGACGGCTTTCTGTTTGAATCATAATATTCTCTTTTCCAACTTAACCCGGTTAAAGCGCAAGCGCATAAACGGTCAGTCTTGGTCCCGCCAGAACACTTATTAAGCGCACTGCTTGGGTGGACGTTATAGAAAAACTGGCTGAATTGCGAAACCCATATTAGGCTTTGCAAAATTCATTCAAGTTCATGAATGAAGCCAAGCATTATTACATTTAACTGCTTGGCCTGCAAGAGATAATTATACTAATTGTGCTACTTGTATGACACGAGTAACCGTCCAAGCCTTAGTTTTGGAAATTGGACGCCCCTCTTGTATCTCAACAGTATCACCTTCTTTAGCCTGGTTTGATTCATCATGCGCATGATACTTGTTCGAACGCATAATGATCTTGCCATACAAAGGGTGCTTGACGTGGCGCTCAATCTGGACGGTGACAGTTTTATCCATCTTGTCTGATACAACTTTGCCAATCAGAGTACGCTTAAGCGTTTGCTTCACTTGATCGTTCATTACTTGGCGTCCTTCAGATTCATGACAGTCTTCACGCGAGCAACGTCACGGCGCACCTTTTTTAGCTGTGAAGTATTGTTTAATTGCTGTGTAGCGATTTGCATACGCAGACTAAACTGCGCTTTCAGCAGGTCGTTCAGCTCTTTCGTTAGCGCTGCTTGATCTTTGCCACGGAGCTCAGATAAATTCATGTTTCACTCCTATTATTGGCCGACTTGACGCACGACAAACGTAGTCAATAACGGCAATTTAGACGCTGCCAGACGAAATGCTTCTCGGGCCAACGCTTCGTCTACACCATCCATCTCATACAGCATTTTTCCCGGCTGGATTTCAGCAACGTAATACTCCGGATTACCTTTTCCGTTACCCATACGAACTTCCGCCGGTTTCTGCGAAATTGGCTTATCCGGAAAAATACGAATCCAAATACGGCCGCCACGCTTGATATGACGAGTCATGGCACGACGGGCAGCTTCAATTTGACGCGCTGTGATGCGTCCGCGTGCGACTGCCTTTAATCCAAATTCACCGAAAGATACAGCTGTACCACGCGAGTGGGAGATTCCTGTATTTCGGCCTTTTTGCTCTTTACGATATTTTCTGCGCGCTGGTTGCAGCATGATTATTCTCCTGGTTTCTCAGCTGATACCGCTACTGCACTATCAACGAGGCCATCTGGCTTCTTGGTGTGAACACGCTTAGCTACGGAGGAAGGTGCTGTTGTAGCAACTGGCCCGTCAACCCTCTTGGCACGTGGTCGGCCTGCTGGCTTACCGTCATCGCGACGTGGGCCGCGGCGTTTTTTCTCATCATCGAATGGAGTTTCTATTACAGGCGTTTCACCGCTAGGTAAACGATCGCCTTTGTATACCCATACTTTGATACCAATAATGCCGTAAGTTGTCTGTGCCTCACCAAAGCCGTAATCGATATCTGCGCGCAATGTATGCAGAGGTACACGCCCTTCGCGATACCACTCTTTACGTGCAATTTCGATACCATTCAAACGGCCGGATGACATGATTTTGATGCCAAGAGCACCTAAACGCATAGCATTTTGCATTGCGCGCTTCATGGCACGGCGGAACATGATACGTTTTTCCAATTGCTGAGCAATTGAATCCGCAATCAATTGCGCATCTGTTTCTGGCTTACGAATTTCTTCGATATTCACATGGACAGGCACGCCCATAATCTTGGTCAATTCAGTTTTGAGAACTTCAATGTCCTCGCCCTTTTTACCAATTACGACACCTGGACGTGAGCTAAAAATAGTGAAACGCGCATTTTTTGCAGGTCGCTCGATCAAAACACGACTAACAGACGCGTTCTTCAATTTCCTCTTCAGGTAGGCACGTGCCTTGAGATCTTCACTGAGCATAGCGGCAAAATTGCTATTGCCAGCATACCAACGCGATCCCCAGTTACGGGTAACCGAAAGACGAAAACCGGTAGGGTGAATCTTCTGTCCCATCGTGACTCCTTAGTTGCCGACAGTCACGTATATGTGACAGGATTGCTTGGAAATTCGATCACCACGGCCTTTAGCGCGCGCAGTAAAACGTTTTAGGACCGAGCCTTTTTCGACGAAGATAGTTTTCACTGTCAACTCATCAATGTCTGCACCATCATTGTGCTCAGCATTTGCGATTGCCGATTCAAGTACTTTTTTGATGATTACAGCACCTTTTTTCGGGCTGAAAGTCAAAATATTGAGTGCGTTGTCAATTTTTTTGCCGCGGATTAGGTCAGCAACAAGGCGGCCTTTTTGGGCCGACAAGCGCACACCACGGAGGGTTGCTTTAGTTTCCATCATGGACCTTATCTCTTAGCCTTTCTATCGGCAGCATGGCCTTTGAACGTGCGTGTCAACGCAAACTCACCAAGTTTATGGCCAACCATATTTTCGGAAACATAAACAGGTACATGCTGCCTGCCGTTATGCACCGCAATTGTCAAGCCAATAAAATCAGGCATGATGGTTGATCTACGAGACCATGTCTTAATTGGTTTTTTGTCTTTGTTAGCTTGCGCTGTCTCGACTTTTTTAACCAAGTGGGCGTCACAGAAAGGCCCTTTTTTCAATGAACGTGTCATGTGCTACCCCTTATTTCTTGCCACGGCGCGAGATAATCATAGAAGTCGTGCGCTTATTGCGACGCGTCTTCTTACCTTTGGTCTGCTGACCCCATGGCGACACTGGATGACGTCCGGCTGCAGTTTTACCTTCACCACCACCGTGCGGGTGATCTACAGGGTTCATAACAACACCACGAACTGTAGGACGAACACCACGCCAGCGCATTGCACCGGCCTTACCAATCTTACGCAAATTGTGCTCGCCGTTACCGACTTCTCCGACAGTAGCTCTGCATTCAATATGAACGCGCCGCACTTCACCAGATCGCAAACGCACTTGAGCATAAGTACCGTCGCGAGCCATTAGCACAACGCCTGCACCTGCAGTACGTGCCATCTGAGCACCTTTACCAGGCAGCATCTCAACGCAATGCATGGTTGTACCGACAGGAATATTGCGAATGGGAAGGCAGTTCCCCGATTTAATGGATGCCTGCGGGCCATTCATCAATTGATCACCAACTGACAATCCCTTTGGTGCGATGATGTAATGACGCTCACCATCTGCGTAGCATAACAACGCAATATTTGCCGTACGATTAGGATCGTATTCAATACGCTCTACTTTTGCCACGATCCCATCTTTGTTACGACGAAAATCGATTACGCGGTAATGCTGTTTATGACCGCCTCCGATGTGACGAGTCGTAATGTGACCATTATTATTTCGGCCCGCACTCTTCGATTTTTTTTCTATAAGCGCTGCAAACGGCCGACCTTTATATAAATCGGCATTTACAACTTTAACCATGCCACGACGACCAGGCGAGGTTGGCTTTACCTTAACGAGCGCCATTATTTAGCCTCCTCGGAGAAGTTGATTTCTTGGCCCGGCTTCAAGCATACGAATGCTCGCTTGGTATGATTGCGACGGCCATTAAATTTACCTGAGCGTTTTTGCTTACCAATGCGATTGGCGACCTGCACAGATTCCACTTGAACCTTGAAAAGCAATTCAACTGCAGCTCTGATTTCTGGCTTAGTAGCATCAGGCATTACGAGAAAAATGACTTGCTCGTTTTTCTCTGCGACGAAAGTAGCTTTTTCAGAAATTACAGGCGCCAACAACACCTTCAATAAACGCTCTTCGCTATGTTTTACTGTCGTGTTCATGCCAGCATCTCCTCAATCTTGACCAATGCCGACTTTGTGATCACGATCTTCTTGTAGTGAACCAAAGAAACTGGATCAGCTTGGTGCGGCTCAACCACCAAAACATGCGGCAGGTTGCGCGATGCCAACAATAGATTTTCATCCAGAGAATCAGTAATTACCAACACCGAATCCAGACCCATAGCTTTCAGCTTTTGAGACAGAAGTTTCGTTTTCGGTGCCTCCAAGGTCAAATTTTCGATGACGAGCAAACGATCTTCACGTGCCAACTGAGAAAGTATCGAGCAAACACCCGCGCGATACATTTTCTTATTAACTTTGTGTGTGAAGTTTTCATCTGGTGAATTTGGGAAAATACGGCCACCGCCACGCCACAAAGGCGACGATGACATACCAGCACGTGCGCGCCCAGTACCTTTTTGACGCCAAGGTTTTTTAGTCGAGTGATGAACTTCTTGACGGTCTTTTTGTTTGCGATTGCCGCTACGAGCATTCGCTTGATATGCAACTACGACTTGATGTATCAAGGCTTCATTGTAGTCACGCCCAAATACCGCATCTGGAGCAGCAACATTTGAGCCAGCCTGTCCTTGATCATTTAGGAGCTTAAGTTCCATTGATTACGCCCCCTTCTTAGCTTGCGCTTTAATAGCAGGTGTTACAACGACCTGACCATTTTTCGCACCGGGTATAGCACCCTTAACCAACAGTAGTTGGCGTTCAGCGTCAATACGCGTAATTTCAAGATTCTGCACTGTGCGCGTTGCATCACCCAGATGTCCTGTCATGCGCTTACCAGGAAATACACGACCTGGGTCCTGTGCCATACCAATTGATCCCGGCACATTATGCGAACGCGAGTTACCGTGCGTTGCGCGCCCTGAAGAGAAATGATAGCGCTTGATAACACCAGCATAACCCTTACCTATAGTCACGCCCTGCACATCAACTTTTTGGCCAACCTCAAACAAGCTAGCGGCCACCACATCGCCAGACTTCATTTCTGAAGCCTTAGCAGAATCGACACGAAATTCTTTGAGGAAGGAACCAGCCTCAACACCAGCTTTGGCGTGATGACCAGCAGTTGCCTTATTAACCCTGGAAGCACGGCGCTGACCGAATGCAACTTGCACTGCGGAATAACCATCTATAGCAGGCGTTTTAATTTGTGTTACTCGATTGTTTGATACGTCCAGAACGGTTACAGGAACTGAATTCCCATCATCCGTAAAAATACGCATCATACCAACCTTACGACCAACAAGGCCTAGGCTCATTGTTTTCTCCATTCCCACCTACGATTGGGCAGGGCTGACTGTTTGTACTACTGATAATGTGTGAGTACGCAAAACTGCGAACTCACACTGAAGCCGATTATTTTAACTCAATAACTTTATTTTTACAACGAGTTATGTTATGTCCGCCTTTAATTACTGTAATTTAATTTCAACATCCACACCAGCAGGCAAATCCAGTTTCATCAATGCATCTACAGTCTTATCTGTTGGGTCCACGATATCCATTAATCGCTGGTGCGTACGGATTTCAAATTGATCGCGGGAAGTTTTGTTGACGTGCGGTGAACGCAGTACATCAAAGCGTTGAATCCGCGTTGGCAATGGTACCGGTCCCTTAACTACCGCGCCAGTTCGTTTTGCTGTTTCAACAATTTCAAGCGCAGACTGATCAATTAATTTATAGTCAAACGATTTCAGGCGGATACGGATTTTTTGATTTTGCATGATTATTCCTTAAAAGAACGAGCCGCGAAAGCTACTGCATTCGCGGCGATATGATTTGACGATTCCCGTCAAATCTAGAGTGCTATTTACTCAAGAATTTTTGCAACGACGCCAGCACCTACAGTACGGCCGCCTTCGCGAATAGCGAAGCGCAAGCCTTCTTCCATCGCAATCGGGTTGATCAATTTGACTGTAATGGAGACGTTGTCGCCCGGCATGACCATCTCTTTGTCTTTTGGCAATTCGATCGAGCCAGTTACGTCGGTAGTACGGAAGTAGAACTGCGGACGGTAGTTGTTGAAGAACGGCGTGTGACGGCCACCTTCGTCTTTGGACAATACGTAGATTTCACCAGTAAAGTGATTGTGCGGCTTGATGGAGCCTGGCTTGGCCAGTACTTGGCCGCGCTCTACGTCTTCGCGCTTAGTGCCACGCAGGAGTACGCCTACGTTGTCGCCGGCTTGACCTTGGTCGAGCAGCTTGTGGAACATTTCAACGCCGGTGCAAGTGCTTTTGACGGTGTCTTTGATGCCGATGATTTCAATTTCTTCACCAACTTTAACGACGCCGCGTTCGATACGTCCGGTGACTACGGTGCCGCGACCAGAGATGGAAAATACGTCTTCTACCGGCAGCAGGAAGGCGCCGTCGATCGCGCGTTCCGGGGTCGGAATGTAGGTGTCGAGGGCATTGGCGAGGGCAAGGATGGCTTCTTCGCCCAGCGGGCCTTTGTCGCCTTCGAGTGCGAGCTTGGCGGAGCCTTTGATGATGGGCAGGTCGTCGCCAGGAAATTCGTATTTGACGAGCAGTTCGCGCACTTCCATTTCGACGAGTTCGAGCAATTCTTCGTCGTCAACCATGTCGCATTTGTTCAGGAACACGATGATGTAGGGTACGCCGACTTGACGTGCCAGCAGGATGTGTTCGCGCGTTTGCGGCATTGGGCCGTCGGCTGCGGAACACACCAGGATTGCTCCGTCCATTTGTGCCGCGCCGGTGATCATGTTTTTGACATAGTCGGCGTGGCCTGGGCAGTCTACGTGGGCGTAGTGGCGCGCTTCTGTTTCGTATTCAACGTGCGAGGTGTTGATGGTGATGCCGCGGGCCTTTTCTTCCGGCGCATTGTCAATCTGGTCGTAGCCTTTGGCTTCGCCACCAAATTTCTTCGACAATACGGTTGCAATCGCCGCCGTCAACGTGGTCTTGCCGTGATCAACGTGTCCAATCGTGCCCACATTCACGTGCGGCTTGGTCCGCTCATATTTGCTTTTTGCCATTTCAAATTTTCCTTCAAAAAGAACGATTTATATATTTGTTTAGAAACTCACTCCTTGTGGAGTGAGAGATGCAATTAAATACTTATTTGCTTTTAGCAGTAACGATTGCGTCAGCTACATTCTTTGGCGCTTCAGCGTAATGTTTGAATTCCATCGTGTAAGTTGCGCGCCCTTGTGTTGCAGATCGCAACGATGTCGAGTAACCAAACATTTCTGAAAGCGGAACTTCTGCGCGTATTACTTTACCGCCACCACCAGCAATTTCATCCATCCCTTGAACCATACCCCGACGGGAAGATAAATCACCCATCACAGTACCGGCGTAATCTTCTGGCGTTTCCACTTCCACCGCCATCATTGGCTCAAGGATCACTGGGCTCGCCTTACGACAACCATCTTTGAAAGCCATAGAGGCCGCCATACGGAAGGCATTTTCATTCGAGTCAACATCGTGATATGAACCGAAAAACAATGTCACTTTCACGTCCACGACCGGATATCCGGCCATGACACCTGAAGTTAATGTTTCTCTGACGCCTTTTTCGACTGCCGGAATATATTCGCGCGGAACGGTACCACCCTTGATCGCATCAACGAACTCAAATCCTTTGCCTGGCTCTTGCGGCTCGAGCTTCAATACAACGTGTCCGTATTGACCGCGACCACCGGACTGCTTTACAAACTTGCCTTCTATCTCCTCGCAAGTTTTACGAATCGTTTCGCGATAAGCAACTTGCGGCTTGCCCACTGTTGCCTCAACGTTAAATTCACGTCGCATACGATCAACGATAATATCAAGGTGCAACTCGCCCATGCCTGAGATTATGGTCTGTCCAGATTCCTCATCTGTTTTGACGCGGAAGGATGGATCTTCTTGCGCGAGGCGGTTGAGTGCCAGACCCATTTTTTCCTGATCCTGCTTGGTCTTTGGCTCCACGGCTTGTGAAATCACGGGCTCAGGGAACACCATGCGTTCCAGTGTAATGATCGCACTTGGATCGCACAAGGTTTCGCCAGTAGTAGCTTCTTTCAAACCTACTGCTGCTGCGATATCACCGGCGTGCACTTCTTTGATTTCTTCACGCTGGTTGGCGTGCATCTGGAGGATGCGGCCAAGTCGTTCTTTCTTGTTTTTAACCGGATTGAATACGGTATCGCCCGACTTCACCATGCCTGAATATACGCGGAAGAAAATCAGTTGACCGACAAACGGATCCGTCATGATCTTAAACGCAAGCGCTGAAAATTTCTCATCATCCGCAGCTCTGCGCGTAGTAGGTTCATCGTCTTCGTCCAGCCCGCCGACAGGTGGAATATCCACTGGTGACGGCAGATATTCAATTACGCCATCCAGCATGGCTTGCACGCCCTTGTTTTTAAAGGCCGTACCGCACATCATTGGCACTATTTCACTCGCAATGGTGCGTTGACGCAGGGCAGCTTTAATATCGGATTCGGATAAATCACCCTCATCCAGGTATTTATTCATCAACTCCTCGGTAGCTTCCGCTGCTGCTTCCACGAGCTTCTCGCGCCATTCTTTTGCTGACTCCATGAGTTCAGCCGGGATTTCGCGATAATCAAATTTCATACCTTGCGAAGCATCATCCCAATAGATTGCCTTCATCTTGACCAGATCGACTACACCCAAAAAGTTCTCTTCTGCGCCGATCGGGATTTGCAATGGAATTGGGTTAGCCTTCAAGCGTGCACGCATCTGCTCGTAGACTTTGAAGAAATTTGCACCGGTGCGATCCATCTTGTTGACGAACGCCAAACGCGGCACTTTGTACTTGTTGGCTTGGCGCCATACCGTCTCAGACTGCGGCTGCACACCACCAACGGCACAGTACACCATGCAGGCACCATCAAGTACACGCATCGAACGCTCAACCTCGATAGTGAAATCAACGTGACCTGGGGTATCAATAATATTGATATGGTGCTCTGGGAAATTATTGCCCATTCCCTTCCAGAAACATGTGGTAGCAGCAGATGTGATTGTAATTCCACGCTCTTGCTCTTGCTCCATCCAGTCCATGGTGGCAGCGCCATCATGCACTTCACCAATTTTGTGATTCACACCGGTATAGAACAAAACGCGTTCAGTCGTAGTTGTTTTGCCAGCATCAATATGAGCTGATATACCGATATTGCGGTAACGCTCTATGGGGGTCTTGCGAGCCATATTCAATCCTAAATTTTTAATGTACAAAACCGAGCGCCATTTTCTGAAAAAATGTGCCCGGCTTCGAATAAATTAAACACGCAGATAGCAACCTTCACACACCTGAAGGAGCGATTGCTCAATCAGTTAAAAGCGGAAATGCGAGAATGCCTTGTTCGCATCAGCCATACGATGTACTTCATCGCGTTTTTTCATTGCGCCGCCGCGACCTTCTGCAGCCTCAAGCAACTCACCACCCAGACGTTGCGGCATGGATTTTTCACTACGCTTGTTAGCCGCCTCACGCAACCAGCGCATAGACAACGCCATCCGACGAACTGGACGCACTTCTACTGGGACTTGATAGTTAGCACCACCAACCCGACGGGATTTTACTTCAACCATCGGCTTGCAATTACCAATCGCAGCAGCGAATACTTCCAATGGGTCTTTTCCAGACTTGCTCTGAATATGCTCAAAAGCACCGTAGATGATATTTTCAGCAACAGATTTTTTGCCGGAAAGCATTAAAACATTTACAAATTTTGCGACATCAACATTACCGAATTTTGGATCCGGCAGGATTTCGCGCTTGGGGACTTCACGACGACGTGGCATTTCGATTCCTTTATCTCTTCAGTTGAATGCACTCTAGGCGCATTCGCGAATGGCCATCATAACCACCCACTTACTCGGCCCATTCGGGACCGACAACAACTCCGCAAATAACAAGCATTGCGGAAATAATTACTTCTTGGCAGCTTTAGCGCGCTTAGTACCGTATTTAGACCGTGACTGCTTACGATCCTTAACGCCTTGCGTATCCAGTGCGCCGCGCACCATGTGATAGCGAACACCAGGCAAATCCTTGACACGGCCGCCGCGCAGCAGGACAACACTGTGCTCTTGCAGATTATGGCCTTCACCACCGATGTACGAGATAACCTCGAAGCCATTGGTGAGGCGTACTTTTGCTACTTTACGCAACGCCGAGTTTGGTTTTTTTGGCGTTGTTGTATAAACGCGAGTGCATACTCCGCGTTTTTGCGGGCTGTTTTCCAGCGCCGGCGATTTGCTCTTGACACGCGTAGAAACGCGTGGCTGGCGAATCAATTGATTGATGGTTGGCATCGTTATAAATCCAACAAAATTACAACGTTAATAACATGACCCCAAAATCTATAATTAAGGGACGCATACTTGGTACAACAGCGCATGCAATACGCCACTTGATTTCATAACCTCAAAAATGCAGGCGTGGGCAAAGACAAAATACACTCAGCCTAAAATCGAGAACTGCCTAGTGTAAACCAGTGTAAAACGCTAGTCAACAAATGCATTATTTTCGCGCGATAATTTCCGTTAGTGCTTTCAACTTATTCCACGCTTCACGCAATCAATTTAAGTAAGCTTGAGATTGAATGCATCCGCGTGTTTAACGGAAACGCAAAGCATCAATAACTAAATAGCAGGGAGTATCATGAAAATATTGCCATTTACCGCATATATACTGTGCGGTAAATATAATACTAGCTAGAGTTTTCTTTATCTACAATATCGAATAAACGCACTAGACACTTACAGTGTGTGTAACCCAGAAATGAAGTACTCTCCAAAGCCAAAAAATACCGTTAAATACAATCCCGTTTCGATCGTTTCATTTAAAAGTAAATAGAATTTGGCCTAATGATAAAAACGGCACCGGAGCTTAACTCAAGTGCCGTCTCCTAATTACGCATGCGCAAGACTATGCTTCGCCGTCTGCGCTGTCGCTCACTTCTGTAATATCATTTTCGGCCTCGCTGATACGCGCGGCCTTTTCAGATTGCAAAAGTGCAGTACGCTCTTCAGCTTCCCAAGTTTCTTTCAGTTTGCGTGCACGGTGAAACGCTAAACCTGTACCTGCCGGAATCAAACGACCAACAATTACGTTTTCTTTCAACCCGCGCAGGCCGTCACGCTTGCCCATGATGGCAGCTTCAGTAAGCACACGCGTAGTTTCCTGGAAGGAAGCAGCCGAAATGAAGGAATCAGTCGAGAGCGATGCTTTAGTAATCCCGAGCAGAATATTTTCATATGTTGCCGGGATCTTGCCTGCCGCCACTACCCGATCATTCTCATCCAGCAATTCGGATCGTTCAACCTGCTCACCCACGATGTAGTTGGCATCGCCTGGATCGACTATTTGCACCCGTCGCAGCATCTGACGGACGATCACTTCAATGTGCTTGTCGTTGATCTTCACACCTTGCAGGCGGTATACGTCCTGCACTTCGTCGACGATATAACGCGCCAACTCTTCAATTCCCAGCAGGCGCAAAATGTCTTGCGGGTCGCGTGGGCCGTCGACAATCATCTCGCCCTTGTTCACGACTTGACCATCATGAACCAGCACTTGCTTTTCCTTGACAATCAAGAATTCGTGCTTATTTCCATCCATGTCGGTAATTTCAAGACGCTGTTTGCCCTTGGTTTCTTTACCAAACGCAACGGTACCTGTGACTTCCGCCAACATACCGGCATCTTTCGGCGAACGGGCTTCAAACAGTTCCGCTACACGTGGCAAACCACCCGTGATATCGCGCGTTTTCTGCGATTCAGTCGGAATACGTGCCAGCACTTCACCCACTGTCGCTTGCTGGCCATCTTTTACCATGATCAGCGCGCCATTTGGGAAGCCAATCGTCACCGCATGTTCGGTACCAGCGATCTTCACTTCTTCGCCCTGCTCATTCAACAGCTTGACTTGCGGACGTAGCGTCTTCATGACGGAGCGTCGCTTCCCGTCAATTGCAACCAGGGTGGAAAGACCTGTCACTTCATCGACTTGCTTGGCTACCGTCACGCCTTCTTCAACATTCTCGAAACGCACAGTACCGGCATATTCGGTGATGATAGGACGCGTCAGTGGATCCCAGGTCGCCAACAAAACACCGGCCTTGATATCCATGCCATCCTTGACTGCAAGCGTGGCGCCATACGGAACCTTATGGCGCTCACGTTCGCGGCCATGATCGTCGGTAATCAAAACTTCACCGGAACGGGAAATGACGATCTGGTCGCCCTTACCATTGGTGACATAACGCATTGTTGCAGTGAAGCGGATGGTGCCGCTGGATTTGGCCTCGACACCGGATGCAACAGCTGCACGGGATGCCGCACCGCCGATATGGAACGTACGCATCGTCAACTGCGTGCCTGGCTCACCGATCGATTGTGCAGCAATCACGCCGACTGCTTCGCCTGCGTTGACCAGCACACCACGCCCTAGGTCGCGGCCATAACACTTTCCGCACAAGCCGAAACGGGTATCGCATGTCAGTGGCGTGCGAACCTTGACTTCATCAATACCCAGGCGCTCAATCTCTTCCACCATGTCTTCGTCAAGCAAAGTGCCTGATTCATACAGGGTAGCCTGTGTTTCCGGATTGATAATGTCGATTACAGCCACCCGACCCAGAATACGATCGCGCAATGCTTCAATGACTTCACCGCCTTCTACCAAGGCCTTTATGACTGCGCCATTCGAAGTACCGCAGTCATCTTCAATCACAACCAGATCCTGCGTCACATCGACTAAGCGGCGTGTCAGGTAACCGGAGTTCGCCGTCTTCAGAGCTGTATCCGCCAAGCCTTTACGAGCACCGTGCGTGGAGATGAAGTATTGAAGAACATTCAAGCCTTCGCGGAAGTTGGCAGTAATCGGCGTCTCGATAATCGAGCCATCCGGTTTGGCCATCAGGCCACGCATACCCGCCAACTGGCGAATCTGTGCTGCGGAACCACGTGCACCCGAGTCCGCCATCATGTAAATCGCATTGAAGGATTCCTGAGTCGACTTGGTGCCATCGCGCCTAATGACATCTTCAACTTTGAGTTGGTCCATCATGGCCTTGCCGACTTCGTCACCGGTCTTGCCCCAAATATCCACGACTTTGTTGTAGCGCTCGCCGGACGTCACCAAGCCTGACGAATACTGTTGCTCGATCTGCTTGACTTCATGCTCTGCAGCGGCAATCAAGGTTGCTTTTTGTGGCGGCACCAACATGTCATCGATACAAATCGAAATACCGGCGCGCGTTGCCAAACGGAAACCTGACTGCATCAACTGGTCAGCAAACACAACGGTAGCGCGCAACCCGCACTTGCGGAATGAAGTGTTGATCAGTTTCGAAATTTCTTTCTTCTTCAGCGCACGATTCAGCACTGAGAACGGCAAGCCCTTCGGTAAAATTTCCGACAGGATCGCACGACCAATCGTGGTTTCATAACGTGTTACCGTTTTGACAAATTCGCCGGTAGTCGCATCTTTCGGATATTCGGTAATGCGCACGGTAACGCGAGATGTCAGTTCGACTTCCTTGTTATCGTAGGCACGAATCACTTCAGACACGTCCGGGAACATCATGCCTTCATTCTTGCCGTTGATCTGTTCACGAGTCGCGTAATACAAGCCCAACACGATATCCTGCGAAGGCACGATAGACGGTTCGCCATTCGATGGGAACAGGATGTTGTTGGAAGCCAGCATCAACGTGCGCGCCTCCATCTGCGCTTCGATCGACAATGGCACGTGGACCGCCATCTGATCGCCGTCGAAGTCGGCGTTAAACGCCGCACACACCAGCGGATGCAATTGAATCGCCTTACCTTCGATCAACACCGGCTCGAACGCCTGAATACCCAGACGATGTAGTGTCGGTGCACGGTTCAGCATCACCGGATGTTCACGAATTACGTCTTCAAGGATGTCCCATACCACAGGCTCTTGAATTTCAACCAGTTTTTTAGCCGCCTTGATCGTGGTCGCCAAGCCCATGAGTTCAAGCTTATTAAAAATGAACGGTTTGAACAGTTCCAGTGCCATCAGTTTCGGCAAGCCGCACTGATGCAATTTCAGCTGCGGTCCCACCACGATAACGGAGCGACCGGAGTAATCGACGCGTTTGCCCAGCAAGTTCTGACGGAAGCGACCGCCCTTGCCCTTAATCATTTCAGCTAGCGATTTCAGCGGTCGCTTGTTGGCGCCAGTCATCGCTTTGCCACGACGGCCGTTATCCAGCAAGGAATCGACTGCTTCCTGTAACATCCGCTTTTCATTGCGGGTGATAATTTCCGGCGCGCGCAACTCCATCAAACGCTTCAAACGATTGTTGCGGTTGATGACGCGGCGATACAGGTCGTTCAGGTCGGAAGTTGCAAAGCGACCGCCATCGAGTGGCACCAATGGGCGCAGTTCGGGTGGCAAGACTGGCAGTACTTCCATGATCATCCAGTCCGGCTTGATGCCGGAACGCTGGAACGCCTCAAGCACTTTCAGGCGCTTTGCGTATTTCTTGATCTTGGCTTCGGACTTCGATTCTTTCAGTTCGACGCGCAGCGTTTCTGCATCGCGATGAATATCGATCGAGCGCAGCAATTCACGAATGCCTTCCGCTCCCATGAAAGCTGTAAAGTCGTCACCATATTCGTCGTATTTGGCGGCGTAATCGTCTTCCGACATGATCTGACACTTTTTCAGTGGCGTCATACCAGGATCAGTCACGACATAGGCCTCAAAATACAACACGCGTTCAATATCGCGCAATGTCATATCAAGCACCATTCCGAGGCGCGATGGCAGCGATTTCAGGAACCAGATATGCGCAGTTGGCGAGGCTAGTTCAATGTGCCCCATGCGTTCACGGCGCACCTTGGCAAGCGTAACTTCAACACCGCATTTTTCACAGATGACACCGCGATGTTTCAGGCGCTTGTACTTGCCGCACAAGCATTCATAATCCTTGATCGGGCCAAATATCTTGGCGCAGAACAGACCATCGCGTTCTGGTTTAAAGGTTCGGTAGTTAATGGTTTCGGGTTTTTTGACTTCCCCGTATGACCAAGAGCGGATTTTATCAGGCGACGCGAGGCCGATTTTAATCGCGTCGAATTGTTCATTTTGCTGAACTTGCTTGAATAAATCGAGCAGTGCTTTCATGTATCACTCCAGGTTGGCGTGAAAAAATTCATTATGGAAACTGAGTCTCTAAGACTCGAAATCGTGCCGGGACCACGACAGCCGATTGAAGGCCATCGTGCCCCTGCAATCCGACTAGTTACGCTCTAAATCAATGTCGATGCCCAGCGAACGAATTTCCTTCACCAACACATTGAAGGATTCCGGCATGCCGGCATCAATGACGTGATCACCCTTGACGAGGTTTTCGTACACTTTGGTACGGCCATTCACGTCATCGGACTTGACTGTCAACATCTCTTGCAATACATACGAGGCGCCATACGCTTCCAGAGCCCAAACTTCCATCTCACCGAAACGTTGGCCACCGAATTGCGCTTTACCGCCCAAAGGTTGCTGAGTAACCAGCGAATACGGGCCAGTGGAACGTGCATGCATTTTGTCATCAACCAAATGATGCAGTTTTAGCATGTGCATATAACCCACAGTGACCGAACGCTCGAATGCTTCACCGGTGCGGCCATCGTACATCGTTACCTGATTTTTGGATGGCGTCATGCCAAGCTGCTTTGCAACCGGGTCCGGATAAGCCAAATCCAGCATGCGGCTAATCTCTTCTTCGTTGGCGCCATCAAATACCGGCGTTGCAAATGGCACGCCATTTTTGAGATTATTGGCGAGATCGAGAATTTCCTGATCCGAGAAGCTATCGAGATCTTCGCTCTTACCTGTCTCGTTGTAAATCGTCGTCAGGAATTTGCGTAATTCAGCTGCTTTTGCCTGCATCTTCAGCATTTCACCAATACGCAGGCCCAAACCTTTAGCCGCCCAACCCAAGTGAACTTCCAGCACCTGCCCTACGTTCATGCGCGATGGCACACCCAGCGGATTCAACACAACATCCGCTGGCGTACCGTCAGCCATATAAGGCATGTCTTCTACCGGAATGATCCGAGATACCACACCTTTATTGCCGTGGCGCCCCGCCATCTTGTCGCCAGACTGCAGGCGGCGTTTGACGGCCAGATACACCTTGACCATCTTTTGCACGCCAGGTGGCAAATCATCGCCTTGCGTCAATTTGGTGCGTTTTTCTTCAAAATCCAGATCAAACTGATGTCGTTTCTCGGCAATGGATTCCTTGATGGCTTCCAGTGCTGTCGCACTATCATCATCGGAGGGACGGATATCAAACCAATGATATTTGTCGAGATCAGCCAAGTACTCGTGGGTGACTTTTGCACCCTTGGCTAATTTTTTCGGACCGCCGTTGACCGTTTTGCCAATCAGCATTTTCTCCAGACGCTGGAACGCATCACCTTCAACGATACGCATCTGATCATTCAAATCGAGGCGGTAACGCTTTAATTCATCGTCAATAATTTGCTGTGCTCGTTTGTCGCGCTGGATGCCTTCACGCGTAAATACCTGGACATCAATAACTGTACCGATCATGCCGGAAGGCACGCGCAACGAAGTGTCTTTCACATCGGATGCTTTTTCACCGAAAATCGCACGCAGCAATTTTTCTTCAGGTGTCAATTGCGTCTCGCCTTTAGGCGTTACTTTACCTACCAGCGTATCGCCGGCAGTAACTTCCGCACCGATATAAACGATACCGGCTTCATCCAGACGGGCTAACTGGTTCTCGGCCAGATTAGAAATATCGCGCGTAATCTCTTCTGCACCGAGTTTGGTGTCACGTGCAACGACCGACAGTTCTTCGATATGAATCGAGGTATATCGATCATCTTTCACAACATTCTCGGAAATCAGAATCGAATCTTCGAAGTTCAAACCATTCCAAGGCATAAATGCGACCAGCATATTTTGCCCGAGTGCCAATTCGCCAAGATCAGTTGAAGCACCGTCTGCAATGACATCATTCTTGGCAACACGGTCACCGACTTTAACGATCGGACGCTGGTTGATATTGGTATTCTGGTTCGAGCGCGTATATTTGATGAGGTTATAGATATCCACACCAACTTCGCCAGCTGTCGCTTCAGCATCATTAACGCGGATCACTACACGACCCGCATCGATATAATCCACTAGACCGCCGCGCAAAGCCTGTACCGTAGTTCCAGAGTCGATCGCAACGGTACGTTCAATTCCTGTTCCGACAAACGCTTTCTCTGGGCGCAGGCAAGGCACCGCCTGACGCTGCATGTTGGCACCCATCAATGCGCGGTTCGCATCATCGTGTTCCAAAAATGGAATGAGTGAGGCTGCCACCGACACCACTTGGCCAGGGGCCACGTCCATGTATTGAATTCGTTCAGGGGATACCAGCAGAGTTTCGCCAGCTTCACGAGCGGAAACCAGTTCATCTGACAGTTTGCCCGTGCTATCGATAAACGCATTCGCCTGCGCGATAATGTAGCGACCTTCTTCGATTGCCGACAAATAATCGATCTGGCTGGTTATCTTGCTGCTTTCCACCTTACGATATGGTGTTTCCAAAAATCCATATTCGTTCAGGCGCGCATACAATGCCAGCGAGTTAATCAAACCAATGTTAGGGCCTTCCGGCGTTTCAATCGGGCAGACTCGACCGTAATGGGTGGGATGCACGTCGCGCACTTCAAAACCGGCACGCTCCCGCGTCAAACCGCCCGGACCAAGAGCTGAAATGCGGCGCTTGTGGGTAATTTCGGACAACGGGTTGGTCTGATCCATAAACTGCGACAATTGCGACGACCCGAAAAATTCACGAATGGCAGCGGAAATCGGTTTAGAGTTGATCAGATCGTGCGGCATCAAATTATCAGCCTCTGCTTGACCAAGACGCTCCTTGACCGCCCGTTCGACACGCACCAAACCGGCGCGGAACTGATTTTCAGCCAGTTCACCGACACAACGAACACGCCGATTACCAAGATGGTCGATATCATCGACTTCGCCACGCCCATTACGCAATTCAACCAGAATTTTAATGACCGCAAGTACGTCTTCATCCGACAAAGTCATCGAACCTGTCAGCTCATCGCGTCCAATGCGACGATTAAACTTCATGCGGCCGACTGCTGACAGGTCATAACGATCTGCGTTATAGAACAAGCCGTTGAACAAAGCCTCGACTGAATCTTCAGTAGGTGGTTCGCCAGGGCGCATCATCCGATATATCGCAACCTTTGCCGCCATCTGATCGGTTGTATCATCCACGCGCAGAGTTTGCGATATGTATGCACCCTGATCTAGATCGTTGGTGTACAGAGTTTGTATATCGGAAATATTAGCTTCGCGCAAACGTGCCAGCGACTCTTCAGTCAGTTCATCGTTGGCGCTAGCTACGACTTCACCAGTATCGGCATTAACTATGTTCTTGGCCAGCACGCGTCCGAGCAGATAATCTTCTGGAACCGACAGGTGCTTGATGCCTGCGGCTTCGATTTCACGCACTTGCTTGGCATTGATGCGCTTGTCTTTCGTCACCAGTGATTTGCCCGCCTTGTCAACCACGTCAAAGCGTGCAACTTCACCGCGCAGACGCTCCGCTACAAATTCCATCTCGGCACCATCTGCCCGTAGCATGAAATTATCAAAGACGAAGAAATTGGCAAGAATTTGCTCGGGACTCATCCCGATAGCCTTGAGCAATATCGTCACCGGCATCTTGCGGCGACGGTCGACACGGAAAAACAGAATGTCTTTCGGGTCGAATTCATAATCAAGCCACGAACCGCGGTAAGGGATGATGCGTGCGGAGAATAACAACTTGCCGGATGAGTGCGTCTTGCCTCTATCGTGCTCAAAAAACACGCCCGGAGAACGGTGCAACTGAGATACGATCACACGTTCTGTACCATTGATGACAAAAGAACCGGTTGTTGTCATGAGCGGTAACTCGCCCATATACACTTCCTGCTCTTTCATTTCTTTGACCACCGGCTTGGTAGGCGATTCCTTGTCGAGAATCACCAGTCTTACCTTGGCACGCAAGGGCGAGGCATAGGTTAAGCCGCGCTGCTGACATTCTTTTACGTCAAACGGTGGGTCCCCCAGAACATAAGATAAGAATTCAAGACGAGCGAAGCCGTTATGCGACACAATCGGGAAAATCGACGTGAAAGCAGACTGCAAGCCCTCATTTTTGCGCTGGGAAGGTGTTTTTTCCGTTTGCAAGAAGCCTATGTATGACTCGAGTTGGGTCGCCAATAAGTACGGGACTGGATAAACGTTAGCACGCTTCGCGAATGATTTACGAATGCGCTTCTTCTCAGTAAATGAGTAATGCATGGACACTCCGTGAGTGACAGAAAGGATAGAGAATTCAGGATTCGTGCATCGAAAAACAATGCCTATAAATCTACGAAACCTCAAGTCTCGACCCTTCAAGATCAGCTTGGCTTTGCGGAAACAACACTTTGAATATTGCGTACAACCATACAAATAACCGAAACGACAAAGAAGCCAAAGCAGAACCCGCTCTTTTCAGAGAGAATTCTGCATTTTGACTCCGGCGCAGCAATATGCGCTAACAAACTGGAATTACTTGATTTCGGCTTTTGCGCCAGCTTCTTCCAATTTCTTCTTTGCTGCTTCTGCATCTGCTTTCGATACAGCTTCTTTAACTGGCTTAGGTGCGCCATCAACCAAGTCTTTTGCTTCTTTCAAGCCAAGACCAGTGAGTTCACGAACAGCCTTAATAACGCTGACTTTGTTTGCACCAAATTCAGTCAGAATAACGGTGAACTCTGTTTGCTCTTCAGCAACAGCAGCACCAGCTGCAGGGCCTGCAACAGACATTGCTGCTGCGGAAACACCAAACTTCTCTTCAAACGCTTTAACCAAGTCATTCAAGTCCATTACGGACATTGCGCCTACGGCTTCAAGGATATCGTCTTTGCTAATTGCCATTTGAAACTCCTAAATTGATTCTGTAATTACATCTAATCGATTTTGACAAAAGATAATGCTGAGAAAACAATGCTAAATACATAGCAAAATTATGCTGTCTCTGCTTCTTTCTTCGCTGCTAAAGCAGCCAAACCACGTGCGAAACCTGCAACCGGCGCCTGCATCATACCCACGATCTGGGCTAGCAGAACTTCGCGGCTAGGAATGCTTGCCAACGCAGCAACACCCGCTTTATCGAGCGACTTCCCTGCGTAGTTACCTGCCTTAACAACCAGTTTGTCATTGCCCTTAGCAAAGTCATAAATAACTTTAGCAGCAGCAACGGCGTCCTCGGAGATCGAATAGATCAACGGGCCGGTCATCTCGGAGGCGAGGCTTGCAAATACTGTGCCCTCAACTGCGCGACGTGCCAATGTATTTTTCAACACTCGCAAGTACACACCCTGGGCACGCGCTTTGGCACGCAATTGTGTCAAATGACTGACCTGGATGCCACGATATTCGGCTACGACGATCGTCTGTGCAGATATTACTTTTGCAGAGATTTCAGCGACGACAGCCTTTTTGTCATTCAGATTGAGACTCACGGTCAACCTCCATTAATGATGCGCAACATACTGCTCATAAGCGAACAGCCATCTTGCATCGACTCGAACACGGCGTCCGAAGTTAGGAGTTCAGAGCTGACAAACCAGCATAGAGACTACAAAACTTGATCGGGTGCACCATCTGCGTTGGGTGCCTACGATTACGCATAAGCGGTTTAACGTCACACAAAACTAGCCGTGCCGCCCAACGGTCTTTGACTTATGGAGCTATTCCAATCATGCCGGTATAACTCCACCCCAAAGATCTGCCTCTTGCCATGCCGGCAGGAGGACTTGATTCTGCTAATTAGGCGACCAAAGTGCCCTGATCTACGCGCACACCAACGCCCATTGTGGACGATAAGGAAACCTTGCGCAGGTAAACGCCTTTACTTGACGCTGGCTTAGCCTTGCTCAACGCGTCCATCAGTGCCAGCAAGTTTGATTTTAGCGCTTCATCACTAAACGACTTGCGTCCGATAGTTGCGTGAATGATGCCGCCCTTGTCAGTACGATACTGCACCTGACCAGCTTTTGCATTCTTGACTGCAGTCGCAACATCGGGCGTGACAGTGCCAACCTTAGGGTTAGGCATCATGCCGCGTGGGCCGAGAATCTGGCCCAGTGTGCCGACAATACGCATAGTGTCTGGCGAGGCGATAACGATATCAAATGGCATATTGCCAGCCTTGATTTGTTCAGCAAGATCTTCCATGCCAACAATATCTGCACCTGCCGCTTTTGCCTGTTCGGCTTTTTCACCGGTAGCAAACACAGCCACTCGCACTGTCTTTCCTGTACCGGCTGGCAACACTACTGAGCCGCGAACAACTTGATCGGATTTTTTTGGATCAACGCCTAACTGGACGGATACATCAATCGATTCATTGAATTTGGCAGTTGCACATTCCTTGACGATCGACATTGCGCTGTCAAAGGAATAAGCCTTGGTGCGATCGATCTTTGTCTTGAATACTTTTGCGCGTTTGGATAACTTAGCCATTACAGACCCTCCACCGTGATGCCCATCGAACGTGCTGAACCGGCAATAGTACGCACTGCTGCGTCCATGTCAGCTGCCGTAAGATCCGGTCGTTTTAAAGTTACAATTTCTTCAGCCTGCTGGCGCGTTAGCGTGCCGACTTTATCTGTATGTGGCTTGGCAGAACCCTTCTGAATACCCGCCGCTTTTTTGATCAAAAAAGTTGCTGGTGGGGTCTTCATCACAAAAGTGAAAGACTTATCAGCAAAAGCAGTAATCACGACAGGGATCGGCATGCCCGCTTCCAAGCCTTGTGTCTGCGCGTTAAACGCTTTGCAGAACTCCATGATGTTCAAACCGCGTTGGCCAAGTGCTGGGCCAATTGGTGGTGATGGATTTGCCTTACCAGCTGGTACTTGCAGCTTGATAAAACCTATAATTTTCTTTGCCATGATGGCTCCCGCTCAGATTGAGTA
Source organism: Gelidimonas diazotrophica (assembly GCF_055694025.1). NCBI lineage: Bacteria > Pseudomonadati > Pseudomonadota > Betaproteobacteria > Burkholderiales > Oxalobacteraceae > Gelidimonas > Gelidimonas diazotrophica. The sequence goes on along the minus strand of NZ_CM146349.1, from coordinate 222,491 downwards.
TTAGCGCCTGTTCCCCTGCCGGCGGCAGGTTATTAGGGCTCCTCCCTGGATTTTACAAATTTGACTTTGCAGCACTCCAGGTAAGCGCTTGATTAATATTTGGACGACAAGCCGCTTAGACTTTTTCCACTTGAGCGAACTCAAGCTCCACAGGTGTAGCACGACCGAAAATGGTCACAGTGACGCGCACCCGCGATTTTTCGTAAAAAACTTCTTCGACATTGCCATTGAAATCGGTGAATGGGCCATCCTTGATGCGCACCAACTCACCCACTTCATACAAAACCTTAGGACGGGGCTTCTCCACACCATCCTGCATTTGCTGCATGATCTTATCGATCTCGCGCGCCGGAACAGGGGTCGGCTTATTGGATTTTCCGCCGATAAAACCAGTAACTTTATTGGTATTTTTTACCAGATGCCAGGTCTCATCGGTCATTTCCATTTCTACCAACACATAGCCTGGAAAAAAACGTCTTTCTGTAACCGATTTCTGACCGTTCTTAACTTCGATCACTTCTTCTGTAGGGACCAGTATTTGCCCAAACTGATCCTGCATCCCACCTCGCTCGATACGCTCAGTCAATGCACGCTGTACGCTTTTTTCCATTCCGGAATAGACATGCACTACATACCAACGTTTCTTGCTGGCCGGCGGTGCAACTGCGGCAGATTCCTGCGTGCCGTCTTGCATATTTTCGCTCATTATTTTTTCCAGCCAAGAATGATGTCATACAACAGGAATTCGAGCAACTTGTCGGTTCCCCATAGGAAAATAGCCATCACAAGCACGAATCCAAAAACAATGGCCGTCATTTGCATCGCCTGCTTACGCTTCGGCCATACAACCTTTTTGGTTTCACGTACCGAATCATTGGCGAAGCCGATAAATTCACGACCGGAGGTCGATGTCCAGGCGATAGCGATAGCGATTAGCATCGCCCCAAACAACACACCGGCGCGCAATAGCGTTGACTTATCCGACAAATAATAAAAACCGATTACACCCACAATCACGGCGCCAACCGATAGTGCGATTTTCAGTTTATCGCTCGACGTGGTGACGGTTTGAACGGGATGATTTGACATACAGTTTGACTTTCGATGCCATTGCGGCTGAATCCATGGCAGGGGAGGAGGGAATCGAACCCCCAACCTTCGGTTTTGGAGACCGACGCTCTGCCAATTGAGCTACTCCCCTACATCTAAAACACTTACTTGTATTGGCACTGCGAGGAAGATTAACTCAACCTCGCAGAACAAGCATTTTTACTCAAGAATTTTTGCAACGACGCCAGCACCTACAGTACGGCCGCCTTCGCGAATAGCGAAGCGCAAGCCTTCTTCCATCGCAATCGGGTTGATCAACTTAACTGTGATGGAGACGTTGTCGCCCGGCATGACCATCTCTTTGTCTTTTGGCAATTCGATCGAGCCAGTTACGTCGGTAGTACGGAAGTAGAACTGCGGACGGTAGTTGTTGAAGAACGGCGTGTGACGGCCACCTTCGTCTTTGGACAATACGTAGATTTCACCCGTAAAGTGATTGTGCGGCTTGATGGAGCCTGGCTTGGCCAGTACTTGACCACGCTCTACGTCTTCGCGCTTGGTGCCGCGCAGGAGTACGCCTACGTTGTCGCCGGCTTGACCTTGGTCGAGCAACTTGTGGAACATTTCAACGCCGGTGCAGGTGCTTTTGACGGTGTCTTTGATGCCGATGATTTCAATTTCTTCGCCAACTTTAACGACGCCGCGTTCGATACGTCCGGTGACTACGGTGCCGCGACCAGAGATGGAAAATACGTCTTCTACCGGCAGCAGGAAGGCACCGTCGATCGCGCGTTCCGGGGTCGGAATGTAGGTGTCGAGGGCATTGGCGAGGGCAAGGATGGCTTCTTCGCCCAGCGGGCCTTTGTCGCCTTCGAGTGCGAGCTTGGCGGAGCCTTTGATGATGGGCAGGTCGTCGCCAGGAAATTCGTATTTGACGAGCAGTTCGCGCACTTCCATTTCGACGAGTTCGAGCAATTCTTCGTCGTCAACCATGTCGCATTTGTTCAGGAACACGATGATGTAGGGTACGCCGACTTGACGTGCCAGCAGGATGTGTTCGCGCGTTTGCGGCATTGGGCCGTCGGCTGCGGAACACACCAGGATTGCTCCGTCCATTTGCGCCGCGCCGGTGATCATGTTTTTGACATAGTCGGCGTGGCCTGGGCAGTCTACGTGGGCGTAGTGGCGCGCTTCTGTTTCGTATTCAACGTGCGAGGTGTTGATGGTGATGCCGCGGGCCTTTTCTTCCGGCGCATTGTCAATCTGGTCGTAACCCTTGGCTTCGCCACCAAATTTCTTCGACAATACGGTAGCTATCGCTGCCGTCAACGTGGTCTTGCCGTGATCAACGTGTCCAATCGTGCCTACATTCACGTGCGGCTTGGTCCGCTCATATTTGCTTTTTGCCATTATAGACTCCTAACGATTTTGATGAGAATGCCCAGGCACACGCCCGACTTCTTGCTGATACGCTTGACTAAACCTGGTGCCCTTGACGTGGATTGAACACGTGACCTCTCCCTTACCAAGGGAGTGCTCTACCACTGAGCTACAAGGGCTACTGTCGCATGCGCGCTAATCTACACATACTATTTAATTCTGGAGCGGGTGAAGGGAATCGAACCCTCGTCATAAGCTTGGAAGGCTTCAGCTCTACCATTGAGCTACACCCGCGAGGGCGACCACTTCAGCCGCAACCTTTATTTACTGCAACATTACTAAATATTGGTGGAGGGGGCTGGATTCGAACCAGCGTACTCGTAAGAGAACAGATTTACAGTCTGTCGCCTTTAACCACTCGGCCACCCCTCCGCAATGAGCCCTGGATTATGGGGGCTTCCCCAGGCGTTGTCAACCGATTGCAGCCATTAATCGATTAATTACTTATAATTTTTTTACGGTTATTGCACGACTAACGATGGGAACCGGGATTTAGTTCGTTTCAAACAGCCCGGCGTATGCGGCGCGCACTCTTCGGAAATGCGTGTGGTTTGCATGTAGCAGGCACACAAGGCTCGAGCATCCATGTCGATCCTGGAAGAAGATGCGAATAATTTCCAGGGCAGAATGGAAAGTCGCCTTTCCGTATACACTTGCCCGGGCGCGCATACCGACTGCATCAATCTTTCGGCTTACGCGAATGTAATTCATCTTTATTCACGCTCCCGACCATATGATCACCATCATACATAATCCGCGTTGTTCCAAATCCCGGGCCGCGCTGGCACTGACGCAGCACTTCGCCGATGACAACGATATTGCGCTATCCGTAATCGATTATCAGACCTCGCCTTTGCAACTTGCCGAATTACATGTTTTGCAACAACAACTGGGCATTCCGGCACGCGACATGGTGCGCGATGGCGAAACAATTTTCGACACGCTGCAACTAACGCATGCCAGCGACGAAACCTTGCTCGCCGCGCTGGCATCGCATCCGCAACTACTGCAACGCCCTATCGTGATATATCAGGGGCGCGCCGTGATAGGGCGGCCGCCGGAGCAATTGCACGCGTTATTGCGCACAGCATAAGAAAGTCATTCTAACTTCGGCGCTTCCCGCATCCGCCAGGCCGCCAGTATCGCCAGTGCGCACAGGCCGGCTACCAGCAAAAAGGTGTCATCAAACGCATCAATGCGCCCGCTGGCATCGCTCGTGTGCGCAGCCAGCCGCCATTCCAGCACGATGCCGACCAGGCTGATGCCGATCGCGCCGCCCAGTTGACGAACAAAATTAATCGCGCTGGAGCCTTGTGCAATCAGTTCGGGAGTAAGGCCGCGCAACGAACCCAGACTCAGCGCCGGCAACACAAACCCGAGCCCGATGCGGCCAATGATGGCCCACGTCATCAGCAAAAAATAGCTGCCGGCGCTGCTATCGAATGCCATCAGGGCAAGCGACAACGCCAGCAAACCGAGCCCGCAGGCGACCAGAATATTCGGCGGGAAGCGATCAGCCAGTGCGCCGGCCAGCGGGATGATCACGGCCAGCACGATGCCGGCCGGCAGCAGGATCAGCCCCGCCTGCGACGGCGTGTAGTGGAGCGCCATCTGCATATACACCGGCAGCAGATAGGTCGAACCGAACAGTCCCATGCCGTAGATAAAGGCGACCAGCGCACCCATCGAAAACTGCCGGAAGCTAAACAATTTCATGTGCATCAGCGGTTGCTCGGCATGCAACTGATACGCGATATAGGCGATCAGGCTGAGGCTCCCCAGCGCCAGAAAACCGGCCGCCTGCCAGCCGTCGCTACGCAAATGCACCAGGCCGTTCAACAGGCTGATGGTGCTGATGGCGACCAGCAGCAAGCCTTTCCAGTCAAGCTCTCTGGCATCGCCCATCATCGGCGAATTGACTGCCAGCATGCGCCGGGTCAGCGCCAGCACCACCAGGCAAAACGGCACCACCACGAAGAAAATCGAGCGCCAGCCGAACTGTTCGACCAGAAAACCGCCGACGCTGGGCCCGAGCGCAGGTGCCAGCACCACGCCGAAACCGAAGATGCCGAGCGCCCGCCCCTGTTCCCTGGCGTCGAACGCACGCATGATGACGATCACCGGAATCGGCTGCAAAATGCCGGCCGCCAGCCCTTCGACCACCCGCATCGACAACAGCATCGGCACGTTGACGCTGAAACCGCCGATCACGCCGCCTGCCAGCAACAGCAGGATGGCGCCGGTGTAGGTGCGGCGCAGCCCGAAGCGCAACAGCAGCCAGGGCGTACTCAGCATCGAGATCGTCATCGCCAGCATGAAGCCGGACGAGACCCACTGCGCGCGCTCCTGCCCCAGATGGAAATACTGGCTCAGATCGGGAATGGCGACATTGACGATGGTCGATGACAGGATCGACGCCATGGTGCCGATCATGACCGTCAGCAAAACCCACCACTTGTAGCGTTTGCCGTAACGGGCGCGCAATTCTTCGAGAGTCGGCCGCATAAGGAGTTTAGTGGGCTTCAGTGGGCTGGGCGGCGATGGTCGCCTGCTGGCACATGCCGGAAAAATACGCGGTTCGCATCGCGCCGGCCCTACAGAAAGCGCCCGATCAGCAGCACGACCAGCGAAATCAGGATGGTGGAGGCGAACGGCAGGGAAAACTGGCGGCCGAACAGCTTGAAGCGAAGATCGCCCGGCAAGCGCCCGATGCCGAGTTTTTCCAGCCACGGCAACAACGTCGAAAATACGATCAGCGCCACGAAGATGACGATTACCCAGCGGATCATGGACGCGACTCCTTATATGTCAACATAGATACTCCCGTCATTTTTTGAAAAACATGGCAATTCCCGCTTTATATTAGTGCGGCAATTAAAATACCCATTGTGGTATATATTCATAGCAAGCGGTTCATAGCAAGCGATGACTGCGGTCGTTGCGCAATAGCGCAGGTGCTAATTCCACATTGGTACCCAGCACCAGCACCTTGAACAATTCGCCCATTTCCGCCGGGGAAATCAGCTTTTGCAGCGCGTTGGCTTGCGGCAGATAGCGCATCGCGTCAGTCGGCGGCGTGCGCAACAACAGCTCGCCAATGCCCGCCGCCATCAAAAACGCCGCCTGACTGGTGTAGCCCAGCACCTCCAGTCCGCCGTCCACCGCCGCCAGCGCCATCGCGGTGAAATCCACATGCGCGGTAATGTCCTGCAAGCCCGGCAAATAAAACGGTTCGGCATGCGCGTGGTGGCGGTAATGGCACATCAACGTGCCTTGGCTGCGCTGGTCCAGATAAAACTCGGCGGCCGGAAAGCCGTAATCGATGAAAATCGCCGCGCTGCCCTGACCGTGCAGGCTGCGCCCGGCTTGCAGCATATCGGCCAGCGAACGGATGAAGCCTTGCGCTGCCGGATGGACTTCGGTCAGATAGCCGAGCGGCAAAGCATCAACCTGCGGAATCTGCTCTACTAATGCGGCGTCGCACGGACGGTCGATCCAGCAGAATCCGTTGCCCATCATGCCCACGCCGCGCTGTTGCCAGCCAAGTTCAGTCTTCACCACCAGTTCCACCGGCATCGCGTCCAGCACTTCATTGCCGATCACCAAACCGGAAAACGCCGGCGGCATCTGCTGACGCCACACCACTTGTGGAAAGTCGCGCAGCAAATGCTCTTGCCGGGCTTGCAACTCGCCCGACAGATCCAGAATCGTATATTGCTCGACGTGTATCCCTAAAGCGCTCAACTCGCTCAGAATATCGAATGCCAGTTTGCCGCTGCCGGCACCGAATTCCATGATCTGCGGCACGGTTTGGGCTAATAAATCCACCGCCACGCGTGCCAGCGCGGCACCGAAAAGCGGCGTAGTTTCCGGTGCGGTTGTAAAATCACCGTCCTTTCCCAGCTTTTGCGCGCCGCCGCTGTAATAGCCGAGTTCGGGCGCATACAACGCCAGTTCCATGAAGCGCGAAAATGGAATCCAGCCGGAATGCCGGGCGATCTCGGCCGCGATCACATGCTGGAGTTGGTTGGATGCTGCCAGCGCGTCGGGATGGGGTTCAGGTAGTTGCATCTGGAAGATTGTAATTAAATTGTTATAAATACGTGGTTTGTAAGTTTGTAATTTAGTCGGCGTTCGATACCAACACTATGCATATACAACAACAGAAAAGCGTCCTCGTCACCGGTGCCGCCCGGCGCATCGGGCGCGTCATCGCGTTGGCGCTGGCGCAGCGCGGCTGGAATATCGCCGTCCATTATGGCCGATCCGGGCTGGATGCCGCCGACACCGTGCGCCAGATTTGTGCGCTCGGCGCGCACGCCGCCGCGGTCCAGTGCGATCTGGCAGATGAAGCCGCGGTGCGCACGCTGCTGGCGCGTGCTGCTAGCGCCCTGCAACTGCCGCTATCGAGTTTTGGCTGCGTGGTGAATAACGCCAGCCTGTTCGAGCACGATAGCGTGACCGACTTTTCGCAAGCCATGCTGGAGCGTCACATGCACGCCAATCTGACCGCGCCGATTCTGCTGGCGCAGGCGCTGCACGCGGCAACAAAGGAAGGCGCGCAAGCGGTCGTGATCAATCTGCTGGACCAGAAACTGTTCAACCTGAACCCGGATTTCCTGTCTTACACGCTGTCCAAGGCTGCACTGCACACCGCCACCACCATGCTGGCGCAAGCGCTGGCGCCGAAGCTGCGGGTGGTCGGGATTGCGCCCGGCATCACGCTGATCTCGGGCGACCAAACCGAAGCCGGCTTTGCCAGCGCACACCAGCGCACGCCGCTGGGGCGCTCCAGCACGCCCGAAGATATCGCCGCCACGGTTTGCTTCGCGCTTGAAAACCGCGCGATCACCGGCACCACCATCGTAGTCGATGGCGGCCAGCATTTGACCCCTTTGCAACGCGACGTGATGTTCGTCGCCACACCCTGAGAAAAAACCATGATTTCCGCCCTGTCCCACCCAGAACTGATCGACTGCCGCCGCCTGTTCCTGCGCAACTATGCAGTGCGGATCAATATCGGCGTCCACGATTACGAGAAGAGAGGCGAGCAGCGCGTGCTGATCAACGTCGATCTGTACATCCCGCTGGCGCTGTCCACGCCCAAGGACGACAATCTCAACGAGGTGGTCGATTACGATTTCATGCGCGAAACCATCGCCAATCGCACCGCGCAAGGCCACGTCCAGTTGCAGGAAACCCTGTGCGACGATGTGGCGCGCAGCATGCTGGCACATCCGAACGTGCGCGCAGTGCGCGTATCCACCATGAAACCCGACGTCTATCCCGATTGCGAAGGCGTCGGGGTGGAAGTATTTCAGATCAAGAGCAGCACATGAACGCCCTATTAGAAACCCCCGACAATCCTGCGCCAAGCGTCAAGCAAGTCGAAAAAACCACCTTCGAAAATAACAAGTTGCACAAGCGCCTGTGCCGCCAGGTCGGCCAGGCAATCGGCGACTTCAATATGATCGAAGAAGGCGACAAGGTAATGGTCTGCCTGTCCGGCGGCAAAGATAGCTACGCGCTGCTCGACATTTTGCTGACGCTGCGCCAGCGCGCACCGATCAATTTCGAGATCGTCGCGGTCAACCTGGACCAGAAGCAGCCGGGTTTCCCGGAAGACGTGCTGCCGGCTTATCTGAGCAAGCTCGGCATTCCGTTCCACATCGAAAATCAAGATACCTACAGCATCGTCAAGCGCGTGATCCCGGAAGGCAAGACCACGTGCTCGCTGTGTTCGCGGCTGCGGCGCGGCATTTTGTATCGGGTCGCCGACGAACTCGGTGCCAACAAGATCGCGCTCGGCCACCATCGCGACGACATTTTGGAAACCTTCTTCCTGAATTTGTTTTTCGGCGGCAAGCTCAAATCGATGCCGGCCAAGCTGCAGTCGGACGACGGCAAACACATCGTGATCCGGCCGATGGCCTACGTGAAGGAAGAGGATTCGAGCCGCTACGCCGAAATCAAGCAGTTCCCGATCATCCCGTGCAACCTGTGCGGCAGCCAGGAAAACCTGCAGCGCAAACACACCAAGCACATGCTGCGCGATTGGGAAAAGAAATTTCCGGGCCGGGTCGAAAGCATCTTTTCGGCGCTGTCCACCGTGGTGCCGTCGCACCTGATGGACCGCGACTTGTTCAATTTCAAGGATTTGCAGATGGACGGCGTTGCCAACCCGAACGGCGACATCGCTTTCGACGACGAGCCTTGCGCCACTACCGGCACGGCCAATTTCATACCGCTGCAGATGCGGCCGTAATGCGCCGGAAAAATGCAAACTCGGCCCCGTCCAACTGAGGTTTCCAGGATGATTGCCTGCTACCATAAAATTCGCGCCATGCATATTGGCTATTTCATGTAGCCGGCCGCAACAAATACCCAATATCTTCGCAGCACCTTCCCTCCTATCATGCGAATAAGCCAATAAGGCTCGATTACAGCAAAAGGAGGGGAAATGATTGAGTCCCGACGCAGTTTCTTACGCGCCTTGCCGGCCATCACGGTCGGCGCGGTGCTGGCCCCGTCTCCGGCAATCGCTTCGGCGGCAGGCGCAGCGGATGGCAAGCATCGCTGGGCGATGGTGGTCGACGTACGAAAGTGCATCGGCTGCCAAGCCTGCACGGTGTCCTGCATCATGGAAAACGCGGTGCCGGAGAACAGCTTCCGCACCATCGTTTCCACTTACGAGGTGCACGAAGGCCAACACACAGGCACTTACATGCTGCCGCGTCTGTGCAACCATTGCGACAATCCGCCCTGCATTCCGGTGTGTCCGGTGGGCGCTACCTTTCAGCGCAAGGACGGCATCGTGGTGGTGGATGGCGACCGTTGCGTCGGTTGCGGCTACTGCGTGCAGGCTTGCCCTTACGACGCGCGCTTTATCAATCACGACACCGGCAAAGCGGATAAATGCACGTTTTGCGCGCATCGGGTCGATGCCGGATTATTGCCGGCCTGCGTCGAAACCTGCGTCGGCGGAGCACGCATCTTCGGCGACCTCAACGATCCGAACAGCGCCGTGCGCCAGCTGGTCGATCAGAACAAGGTCAAGGTGCTGAAGCCGGAAATGGGCACACAACCGCATGTGTTTTATCTTGGTTTGGACCAGCGCTTTCAGGGCCAGGTCGAGGGTGAAGGCACATTATGGCAACCGAGTGGACACGGAGCTTAAATCATGGATAGCCAAATCATCGAAGTACTCAACGTTACGCGTGAAACTGCCTGGCTACCGTGGGCAGTGTCCTATTTTTTCCTGATCGGACTTAGTTACAGCAGCTTCATGCTGACACTGCCGTATTTTGTCTTCGGTCGTGCGCAACACGAAAGACTGGCCCGCCTGGCGCTGCTCGGTGCGCTGGTTTGCGGCCTGACCGCGCCGGTCGCCCTGCTGGCTGACTTGCACGGTCCCGGGCGTTTTCTGAATTTTTACCTGCATTTCCAGCCGCAATCCTGGATGTCGTGGGGCGCGTTCTTTATCCCGGTTTATCTGGGCGGCTTGCTGTTGTATGCGTGGCTGGCACTGCGTGGAGATTTTGCGGTGCGGGGCCAGGACGGCCGCACATTTCTGACCCGCCTGTATCGCTTGGCCGGGCGTGGCGGCGCAGCACCGCAAATGGCAATTTCCGCCGCCGCGGTGCTGGCCCTGATCGGTGCTGTGCTGGTGGCACTGTATACCGGCATGGAAGTGATGGTGATTCAAGCGCGTCCACTGTGGAACACGCCTTTCCTGCCACTGCAGTTCGTGACCACCGCCTTCGTCGGTGCAATCGGTTTATGCCTGCTGTTCAACCGCTTTATCGGTGGTCGCGATATCCAGTTGGAAATTGGCCTCAACCGCCTGCTGGTGCTGGCACTGGCGGTGGTGCTGACGCTGGGTGGAGGATGGCTGTTTGTCAGCCTGTCCGGCATCAGCGCTTCGCATAGCGCCGCTTTCAGCCAGGTAGCAGGCATGCCGCAATGGCAATTGAGCGCAGTGTGGGCAGTGCTGGCAACGGTTCTGCCGATGGCGCTGGCGCTTTGGCGCCCTGCTTCCAGTGGCCTGATTACCGGTTTGATTGCGGTGCACAGTGCATGGATGATGCGCTGGACCATCTTCATCGGTGGCCAGTCCATCCCCAAAACCGGCGCCGGTTTGTACGACTACCATCTGCCGCTCGGCAGTGACGGCCTGCTCGGGATTGTCGGCACGCTGGGTTTGTGGATCGCGCTGCTGCTATTGATGGTGGAGTATTTGCCATGGGCCGGTCAGGCATTCGCCAGTCGCACCACCAAAGAAACCAACGCAATCGCCGCTAGCGCGATTGCCCGGCATTAAGTCACCGCACACAAGGGGATTAGCATGGAAGACAAACGTCGCTCATTTTTACGCAAGGCCGCAATCGGTGGTGGACTCACCGCTTTTGCCGCCGGCTCATCGACCACTGCAGCGCGCATGCTCGATCACGTGCTTGGCAAGGACCAGCCGCAGCAGCGCCTCAATGGCAATTCGCTGGCGCCCGAGTTCAGCGTCAATCCCGCCACCGGCGCACTCAGCATCAACCCGGAACAGCAGGTCAGTTACACCATGTGCATGGGTTGCACCACGTTCTGCGGGGTGCGGGTGCGCATCGATAAAAAAACCGGCAAGGTTTTGCGCGTGGCCGGCAATCCTTACAGCCCGTTGTCGGCCGAGGTGCCGCTGCCATTCCAGACTCCGATTCGCAACAGCTTCCTCTCACTCACGCGCCATCAGGAAAAAGGACTGGCCGGCCGTTCGACCGCTTGCGGGCGCGGCAACGGCGTGCTGGAACAGATGGATTCGCCGTTCCGCGTGCTGGCGCCGATGAAGCGCTCCGGTCCGCGCGGCAGCGGCCAGTGGCAGCCGATCGCTTTCGATCAGTTGATCAAAGAAATTACCGAGGGCGGCAACCTGTTCGGCGAAGGCGAAGTGCAGGGTTTGCGCGCCTTGCGCGACCTGCATACCCCAATCGATCCGCAGCAACCTGAACTCGGCCCCAAGGTCAATCAGGTCGGCCTGATGTCCAGCACCAACGAGGGCCGTTTGGCCTTTGTGGACCGTTTCATCAAGCAATCCTACGGCAGCATCAACGCGGTAGGGCATGGCTCCTACTGCGGCGGCGCGTATCGCAGCGGCTCGGGAGCGATGTTCGGCGACATGAAGAAAATGCCGCACGCCAAGCCGGACTTCGATAACGTCGAATTCTGCCTCTTCGTCGGCACTGCACCCGGCAATGCCGGCAACCCGTTCAAGCGCCAGGGCACGCTGCTCACCAAGGCCCGTTCGGGCAACCGGAAATTCAGCTACGTGGTGATCGATCCGGTGCTGACCAATGCCGACAGTCTGGCATCCGGCGACCGCAGCCGCTGGGTGCCGATCAAACCCGGCACCGACAGCGCGTTGGCGATGGCAATGATCCGCTGGATTATCGAGCAAGAGCGCTACGACCGGCACTATCTGGTCCAGCCCAACCTTAAAACGGCCGAGGCGGCCGGCGAATCCAGCTGGAGCAACGCCACCCACCTGGTGATCGTGCAACCGGGCCATGCGCGCGACGGCCGCTATGTGCGCGGCTCGGATTTGGGCCTGGTCTTCACCGAAGAGGAACGCTACAAGGAAAAGGACCCGTTCGTCGTGTTCGACCCCGTGACGCAAAAGCCCATGGTTCACACCGAAGCCAAGGCTGAGGCCGAGCTGTTTTTTGACGGCGCGCTGCAGATTGGCGCCGAAACGCTGAAGCTGCAAAGCGCGATGAGCATGCTGCGCGCCGAAGCACTGAAACATAGCCTGGCCGATTATTCCGCTGCCTGCGGGATACCGGTGCAGATCATCGAAGGGCTGGCGCGCGAATTCACCAGCCACGGCAAGCGTGCTGCAGTCAATGCCCATGGCGGCATGATGGCCGGCAGCGGGTTCTACAACACCTATGCGCTGGTGATGCTCAATACCCTGATTGGCAATCTGAACCGTCAGGGTGGCACCCTGGTCAGCGGCGGCAGCTTCAAGGATGTCGGCGCAGGACCGCGCTACAATTTGGAAAGTTTTGCCGGTGCGGTCAAGCCGAACGGGATACCGATCGGACGCAACGTACCTTACGAAAAGACCTCCGAGTTCAAGCGTAAGAAGGCCGGCGGCAAGGCTTACCCGGCGCAGGCACCGTGGTATCCGAACGCTCCGGGCCTGGCCTCCGAATGGCTGACCGGCGCCATCAATGGCTATCCGTATCCGCTCAAAGCGTTGATCTTGTGGAGCTGCAATCCGCTGTACGGCGTACCGGGACTGCGCGCCCAAATAGAAAAAGACCTGGCCGACCCGAAGAAGCTGCCGCTGATCGTGGCGGTAGACCCGTTCATCAATGAAACCACCGCCTTTGCCGACTATATCGTGCCGGATTCGCTGCTGTATGAAAGCTGGGGCTGGGCCGGCGCCTGGGCTGGAGTTGCAGTCAAGATGAGCACAGCGCGCTGGCCGGTGGTCGAACCCCGTGCCCAGAAGCTGCCCGATGGCCAGGCAATCGGCATGGAAACCTTTTTCATCGCATTGGCCAAGGCCATGGATTTGCCTGGCTTCGGTCCGGCCGGTCTGGCCGACAGCGAAGGCCAGCCTTTCCCGCTGGAACGCCCCGAGGATTGGTATCTGCGCGGTGGCGCCAACATCGCGTGGCAAGGCAAGACCGCGGTGCCGGAAGCCAGCGACGACGATATCGCACTGTCCGGCGTGTCGCGCATCCGCCCTCTGCTGGAAAAAACCCTGAAGCCGGAAGAGTGGCGCAAGGTGGCTTTCATGCTGGCGCGGGGCGGACGCTATCAAAATTACAAGGAAATGTTCGGCTTGCGCTTGCCACCGCCAGTTGATCCCAAAGCACCGACAGCACCGGCAGCGGCCACGGTGGCAGGCGCTGCCATCCAAGCGACGCCAGAAGACACGCCTTATCCTGCAGACTGGTCAACACACCGCTTCACCAAGCCCATGATGTTGTATAACGAAAACGTCGGCACCACCAAAAACAGCCTGACCGGCAAGCGTTTTTCGGGCTCTCCGTCGTGGCAGGAACCGGCCTTCGCCGACGGCACGCCGGTACGCACCAAATACCCGGAGGCAGAATGGCCGCTGCAATTGATCAGCACCAAATCGCCGCTGCAAAACTCGTACAGCATCGGCGCCCGGCGCTTGCGCGGCATCCACCCCGACAACCCGGTGGCGCTGCATCCGGACGATGCCGCACGACTGGGATTACGTAGCGGCGACCAGGTCTATCTGGAAACCCCGGGAGGACGCGCCAAAGCGACCGTGATGTTGCGCCACGGCGTGCAGCGCGGGGTGGTGGCGATTGAACACGGTTTTGGCCATCGCGAACTCGGTGCGCGGGCCCATCGCATCGGCGACACAGTGCAGCCGCAAGAACCGGCGATTGCTGCCGGCATCAATCTCAATGATATGGGATTGCGCGACCCGACCCGCAACGCACGCAATGTGTTCGTCGATCCGGTGGCAGGAACTACTGTGCGGCAGGGTTTGCCGGCACGCCTGGTGCGGGCCTGACCGGACGCCGGTCTTGACATCGGCAGTAGGCGGGGTGCTTTTGCGCGGCGCTCTGGTCTCCAGAACGAAGTCGGGATTGGACCAAGCAAGCTGTCAGCGCATCGCTCGCACATGATGACGGCCAGGTGGGTCGCACACCTCAAGGCCGGTGATCTACAAGGCAACGCAACTGAAGGAGTTCAAGATGAAAATACAAATTAAATATATGACGGGCGGCGCATTGCTCGGGCTGGCTCAACTGAGCTGGGCCTTGCAGGTGCCAGGTCCAGTGGTTGACGGCGAATGGCTCGCCAAGAACAAGGCGGAAGTCACAGTACTGGATGTACGTCCGAATCAGAAAACTTTTCTGACGGCACCGCAGTTTAAAACCAACAAAACGACCGGCAAAAAAGTGCTTGTCGAACTCGGCGGCCACATTCAGGATGCCGCGCCGGTAGAAAATAGCAGCGTACGTGTTGAGCGCACCATCGGTGCGCTCAAAGTCAAGTTCCTGCTGCCGGAGCGCGCTGATTTTGAGAAGCTGGCACGCAAATGGGGTGTGCGGGAGGGCCACCCTGTCATCATCGTGGCAGCAGGCCAGAATCCGGTAGACATGAACGATGCGGCCCGGCTTTACTGGCAGTTCAAAGTGTACGGCGAAGACAATATTGCCATCGTCAACGGAGGCACCGCGGCGTGGTTGGCCGAAGGCCGGGAAATCACCACGGTGCCGACCAAGGTGGGTGAAGGCAACTGGGCGCTCAAGCCCATGCGCACCGAACTGTTGGCAACTTCCGAAGATGTTGAAAAAGCTCTTGCCGGCAAGAGCGCGCAGTTGATTGATTCCCGCATCACCTCTCAGTATTTAGGTTTGAGCAAAAAAGATATGGTGTTTGGCTATGGGCATATTCCGGGCGCAAAAAATGTTTCCTCGGAATTGCTGACCACAGAGGGCGATGCGACCCGCATGTTATCGGTTGCCACTTACCGCGATATTTACAAGGCGAGCGGCGTTGATCCGCAAGCGCCTGCAATCACCTATTGCAACACCGGCACTCTGGCTGCGGGCAACTGGTTTGTACTGTCCGAGATTCTCGGCAACAAGCAGGCTCGTCTTTATGACGGCTCGCTGCATCAGTGGACGCTGGAAAAACGAGCGCTGCAAGCGGTTGCACGGCAGTAGCAAAGACCCTTTGTGCTGTCGTAAGAGGGCCACGGACGGCAACTTCTCAGCGCTCCAGCGCATGACTTAAGTATTACAGGACGTGGCAGGCCCCGCAGGCTGGGTGCCATGAGCCGGCCTACGATTTGCCACGGGGATGGCGGACACATGCAGCCGGACGAGGAAGCGTGCAGTGTACAAGCCCAGAACCGTCAACCCCTGCAAAGGCAGGGTCGAAGACCCGACAAGCAGGGCGGTGGTCAGCATGAAATATTTGTTAAAAAGGAATGTGCCATGAAGACTTTACCGTTACACCTGTTTCCAGCGATGCTACTCGCCGGAATTTTCAGCCTTGCCCATGCGAACGATATGGACTCCGCCACCAATCCGCGCGAGTTCAATAGCTTCTATGCGCCCGCCTACCAGCTACCCGATCCGGCGACGATGTCCTCGTCCGCCGCGAGCGGCAAGGAACTCATTCATTCGACCTACAAATATCTGGGGGCCGAAAGCGGCAACCTTGCTGCCAACGGGCGTCCATTCGTGGGCAACAAGCTCGCATGTGCCAATTGCCACATGGCAGACGGTACCCAACCGAATGCCTCGCCGTTCGTCGTGGTCGCGCAAAAGTATGCGCCGCCCGGAATTTTCAACTCGCGCTCGAACATCCTTCTTGATGTCCCGAGCCGGGTGAATAACTGCATGGAACGCTCGCTCGCCGGTGAAGCAATTCCCAGGGATAGCCAGTGGATGAAAGACATTGTGGCGTATATGGAGTTTCTCGCCACCGGCATCCAGCCTGGCTATACCTTTAAACAAGTGCCCGGCCAGGGGTATCCGGCAGTAGCACTGCTTACACGTGCCGCCAACCCGGTGCGCGGTCAGGAAATTTTCCACGATCAATGCAAGGGTTGCCACGAGGACAACGGCCAAGGCAGTTGGAATAATGAACAAAAGCGCTATGACGTTCCGGCGGTGTGGGGAAATAACAGTTTTGGCCTGATGTCGGGCATGGGCCGGCTCGCCACTGCCGCGACGATGGTATGGGGCACCATGCCGCGCGACAAGGTCAATGCGATGAATGTGAGCACGCGCATGCCGCAAGAGGATGCCTGGGACGTTGCTGCTTACCTGCTATCGAACAGTCACCCGTTCGACCAGCGCTACGTCGCCGATTGGAGCGGCACGGGACCGGATGGCATGCCGAACTGGCTGCGCAAGGCTTCTAGCGCTTCGTATGATTTCACCATGCCGCGCAGCAGCTTCGGTGCAGCGACCGACGATCCGAGCAAACCGCCGATGTTTCCGAAGGCGCAGCATACGTTTGGCCCGTTTCAGCCGATTGAGGACGCGCTTAAAAGTGCCCGGAATGCGCGCGGCTTCCCGTGAGTAAATGGCTTGGCTTGGCTCGGGAGGCGACAGGACCGTTCGCTGCCATGACGACAGACGACTTTAACGGCGCAGCGATCACCAAGCGGGGCTTCCGCAAAAAATGGGGGTGGAGTCGAGTTAACCACCCCAGCCTATTCGTTGCGCTTTGTAATTTTAGAACGTGAATCGTTCCTCACTCATTGTGCGAAACAAAAAACGTGGGGTTTACCGACTGCGAGCGCAGTAAGGCTGCAGCACGCTCTTCAATATACAAATAAAACAACTTCATCAACAAGGGAACTAAAAAATGAAAAAATCCTTTGTCGCCATTGCAGTATTGGGCGCCTTTTCAGGAATTGCTTATGCACAATCGGGCGTCATCATCTATGGTCTTCTCGACGCCGGTATTGTCAGTGAGCGCGGCGGCGCTAAAGGCTCCGTTACCAAATTGAGCAGCGGCGTGGCGTCTGCTTCGCGCTTGGGTTTCCGCGGCACGGAAGATCTGGGCGGAGGTTTGTCGGCAAACTTCGTCCTTGAGTCCGGCCCAAGAATCGATACCGGTGAATTGGCAGGCACGCTTTTCAACCGTCAGGCCTATGTGGGATTAAAAAACGGCTTCGGTGCGGTCACGCTGGGGCGTCAATACACACCGTATTTCATCACCGTCAGCTCGGTTGCTGATCCATTCGGTGCCGGCTCTGCAGGCAGCGCCAAGAACTTGTTCCCCACGGTAGGCGACAACACGCGTACCAGCAATACGATCCTGTACAAATCGCCGCAAGCAAGCGGTTTTTCTGGCGAACTCGCCTACAGCCTCGGTGAGCAAGCCGGCAGCAATGCAGCTGGCCGCCAGTTTGGCGCCGCACTCGCTTATGCAAATGGCCCGTTGAATGTCCGCCTCGCCTACAACAACAGAAATAACGATACAGCTACTGACGCCACGCAACTTATCGGCAGGAATACGCTGTTGGCCGCGAATTACAATTTCGGTGTGGCAAAGGCATTCCTGGCGTACGGGGTCGACAAGGGCACACACAGCGCCGATTTGCCGACGACCAAGACGAATCCGAATCCTTTCGGCGCTGTCGCCCCTCAGAGACAACCTGCTGCATCTACCGACAGCAGCGATCTGCTGGTTGGTGTCGCAGTGCCGTTTGGCGCCAGCACGATTCTCGCTTCGTATATCCGCAAGGACGACAAGACCGGCTTGAATCAGGATGCTGACCAATGGGCGCTCGGCTATACCTATGCGCTATCCAAGCGCACCAGCCTGTATAGCTCTTATGCACAGATCAAGAACAAGAATGGCGCCGGCTACACCGTCGGCAACAATACTGAAGAAGGTACTGGCGACCAGGCATTCAACCTGGGCGTGCGCCACAGCTTCTGATAATTGCAGGATCTGCGCAAGGAAGTTGCTGACAGTCTTGCGTAAGGCATGACAAAACGCTGCCATTCCGAAGCAAAAAAATGGACCTGAGCGTACTCAGCCAGTCGTCACATGCCGTTGGTGCATCAATCGACTGCGGTCTCGGGTCCACTTCATGCTGTGAGTGGGCCCACTGGCAACGCGGGCTGGCACAAGCAAGAGAAAGTTGAACATGATATCCGTGAATCTTGGGCCCTTCGCGCTGTCCTCCAGCTTGCTGCTGTTGCTGGCAGCACTGCTGGTTGCAGCGGGAGTAGGCCGACAGGTCGGGCGTAGTCGAAAAATAAGCATCGGCAATACCTTGAGCGACATGCTGCTCGCCGCCGTGCTGGTGGCGCGCGTGGCTTTCGTTGCGATCTGGTTCGACGCTTACCGCAGTGCGCCGTGGTCCATGCTCGATATCCGGGACGGCGGTTTCACCGCGTGGGCCGGGAGTGCGGCGGCGCTGCTGGTGGCGCTGTGGCACGGCTGGCGCCGGCCGGCGCTGCGCAAACCGCTGCTCCTGGGGCTGGCGGCGGGGACGCTGGTCGGGGGCGCGCTGTTCGGTGCGCTGCGCATGACGGAAAAGCCGGCGCTGCCCAGGGTGTCGTTGACGACCTTAGCCGGCGCACCGGCAGACTTGGCTGCGCTGGCTGCCGGCAAACCCATGGTGGTCAATCTGTGGGCCAGCTGGTGCCCGCCGTGCCGGCGCGAAATGCCGGTGCTGGCCGCCGCGCAAAAACGGCAAACGGAAGTGCGCTTTGTCTTTGTCAATCAGGGCGAGGATGGCGCAACGGTTCAGCGCTACCTCGGCACCGCTCAACCCGATCTGGCCAATGTACTGCTCGACCCCGGCAGCCGCCTTGGGCGCGCAGTCGGCTCGGGAGCGTTGCCCACCACCTTGTTCTATGACGCCGGCGGGCGGCTGCTGGATACCCACCTGGGCCCGCTATCGGCAGCCTCGCTGGCGAGCAAATTAAACCGGTTGCGCACAAGTTCAGATAACTGACTGAGCGATACACATTGCGCTACCGAATAGTTTACGCGTCACAAAAAATAGGGAGTATCGTAATTTTCATGGCATTTACCGCATATATTAATTGCGGTTATAAAATATACTCATCAAACATTAAATGCTCTGAATAGCAGCCCTTAATGCGCACCAGGAAGCCCTACTTTTGCCTCCATCAACAACTGGGTGATTTCCGCGGCCGAATGCACGCCCAGTTTTTCCATCGTGTTGTGGCGGTGTACCTGGACCGTCTTGTCGCTGATTGCCAACTCGCGGGCAATGATTTTGTTGGGCTTGCCGGCGGCCATCAACTCCGCCACCTCGCGCTCGCGCGCGGTCAGGGTCGCCAGCGCAGTTTGCGCGGCGCAGGTTTGAGTATTGACCCGGCTGTCCTCGATGCTGCGTTGCACCGCGCGCGTCACCGCATCGAGCAAGACCTGATCCTTGCAAGGCTTTTCGAGAAAATCGCAGGCACCGATTTTCATCGCCTGCACGGCCATGGCCAAATCGCCGTGGCCGCTCAGAAAGATGATCGGCAAATGGTTGCCCTGATTCTTGAGCGTGTGTTGTAACTGCAATCCGCTCATCAGCGGCATGCGCACGTCAAGCACCAGACAGCCTGGCACGTGCCCGTCGTAATGATCGAGAAAGTCATGCGCCGAATCGAAAGTCTGCACCCGCCATCCGGCCGAATCGAACAGATAAGCCAACGAACGGCGCATCGCCGCATCGTCATCGACCACAAACAACACTGCATCGCGCTCGTTCATATTGCTCCCGATGGTTGTTCTTTAGGCAGGCTGAACCATACCGACAATCCTGCGCCATCGTCATTTGCCACTGCCGACAGCGTTCCCCCCAGCGATTCAATGATGCCTTTGCTCAGCGACAAGCCCAAACCGAGTCCTTCGGCTTTGGTGGTAAAAAAGGGTTCGAACAGCCGTGCGAATTGTTCAGGCGCAAGCCCGCAACCACAATCGCGTACGGTGACGCAATAGCTGCTGGCGTCAGCATAGAACAGGACTTCGATCGGCGCATCCGCATGGCCGGCGCTCTGCTGCGCATCCAGTGCGTTTTTCAGCAGATTGAGCATGACCTGCTGGATTTGCAGGGGATCGGCCATCACTCTGGCCGGTTCCTGCGCTGCACCGGGCTGCCAGAGTACGCGCGCCTGCGGATGGGCGCCGGCGAACAGGGCGATGGCTTCGCCCAGAACCGCAATCAAATCGACCGATTGTTGTTCCGACGTGGTTTTTTTGGCGAAGGTGCGGATGTTGCGAATGATGCTTGCCGCCCGCTCGCTTTGCGTGACGATTTCGTTGGTGCCGTCCAGCAAGGGCGCTGGCTCCAGTCGACCTGCGGCAATGCGCCGCGCCATGCCGCGCGCGAAATTGCCAATCGCCGCCAGCGGCTGATTCAACTCGTGCGCAATCGCGCTTGCCATTTCACCCAGGATCGCCAGTCGGGCGGTATGGTCCAGCGTGGTTTGACGCATACGCGCCTGTTCTGCCATGCGGCGCTGCTGCTCCTGCGCGTCGCGCAGATCGCGGGTACGCTGACTCACCAGGTATTCAACCCGCACCGTATGCACCGCCCACACCACCAATAAAGCCAGAATCAGCAGCAGCCAACCCCAATACAGCCGCAGCAAGCCCTCAAAAGTCCATTGCCGCAAATACGTATAGGGGCCGACTTTCAGTTCACGGAACAGTTCGTCGACCACCTGATAATCGGCCGGCACCGCCCAACTATAGCCATCCGCAGTACGCGGCATGCGCAGCAAGGCGATGGTTACCTGCTTGGACAACTGCGCCGAAGTATGGCGCAAGGCGGCAATCGGCCAGTCGGGGTATAAGCGGGACGATGTTTGGCACTGGAAACCCTGGGCGGCGATCGGCGCCAGCACCCGCAATTCACCGGCGTCAATCTCGCCACTATTGACCATCTGCTCCAGCAGGCAGGTGCGAATGATGGCGGCGTCAGCCTGGCCGGCGCGCACTGCATGCACCATGCTTTGCAGCGGAAAACCGGCAAATTCCAGCCTGGCAAAATCCTGCTCGGGATCGATGCCGATTTCCAGCAATTCACGCGCCGCGATCTGGTAGCCGCCGAATGCATCCGGATCAACCGCCAGCACATGCTTGCCGACCAAATCCGCCAAGTTCTGCAAGGGCGCAGCGCTGCGCACCACGATGGCCGATCCGATCGATTGCCTGGGCGACAGGGCCCAGGGCGACGCGATGGTCGCGATGCGACTGGCGCCATCGCTATGTTCGAGGGCGACATAGTGACCGCTGTTGGTGATGACGAAATCAATGCTCTGATCGTGCACCGCACGCGTCAGCCCGGCCTGGTCAAAATCCAGCAAAATGAAACGATGGCCCGGAAGCGCCGCTGCCAGCCAATTCCTGACATGGGACCAATCTTCCTGTATCGCTTCGGCGCCTTTATACGCCAGCACACCGATGCGCACCGGTGTGGGATTGCTTGCGCGCGCGTGGGACGCCAGCAGCAGTAACAGCAGCGCGCCCGTCAAAACAACGCCAAGCCGGTAAAGTGGGCGCAGCAAGAGCATGTGTTTGGTCTTTGTTGCCGGCTGAATAGCTTTCATGGAAGGCCCGATGCACTGTCGCAAATAAACTGCCGCAGAAACGAAAAAAAGACCGTCAGAGACGATCTTTTTTCTTGAAACTGGTCGGAGTACAAGGATTCGAACCTTGGACCCCCTGGTCCCAAACCAGGTGCGCTACCGGGCTGCGCCACACTCCGAAGAGCCAGAAGCATACTCTTCGAGGCGCACCGCGGTCAAGCTTTATCCTGCAATGGGAAATTGCGGATCGCGATAAGCGCTCGCAACCTGCTGCGGGCGAAACATGGGCTGGCAATCTTCCTGCTGCGGCGCGGCGCGGAGAAATGATACACTTTTGCGCTTTTCCGAACCCCTCGCACCCTATCCTATGAACATCGTCATTCTCGCTGCCGGCATGGGCAAACGCATGCAATCGGCACTGCCAAAAGTGTTGCACCCGCTGGCCGGCAAACCGCTGTTGTTGCACGTGCTCGATACCGCGCGCCGGCTGTCGCCCTCGACCCTGTGCGTAATCTACGGCCACGGCGGCGAACAGGTGCCTGGCCTGTTAGCTGCGCCCGACGTGACTTTCGCCCGCCAGGAGCCGCAACTCGGCACCGGCCATGCGGTAGCCCAAGCCGCGCCACATCTCGATGACGCAGTGCCGACGCTGGTGCTGTACGGCGACGTGCCGCTGACCGATGCGGCGTCGCTGCAACGCCTGATCGCTGCCGCCGGCAATGACAAGCTGGCGATCCTGACCGTGCACATGAGCGACCCGACCGGCTACGGGCGCATCGTGCGCGAGCATGGTGAAAAGGGAAATATTTTGCGCATCGTCGAGCAAAAAGACGCCACCGAGGCCGAACTCGCGATTACCGAAGTCAATACCGGCATCCTGATAGCACCCACCGCACAGCTCAAGCAATGGCTGGCGACGCTGTCGAACCACAATGCGCAGGGCGAGTATTACCTGACCGACATCGTGGCCCGCGCAGTGGCCGACGGCGTGCCGGTAGCGTCCGCGCAACCGGCTGCGGAATGGGAAACGCTGGGCGTCAACAGCAAGGTGCAACTGGCCGAACTGGAGCGCATCCACCAGCGCAACATCGCCAACCGATTGCTGGAACAAGGCGTGACGCTGCTCGACCCAGCGCGCTTCGACGTCCGCGGTACGCTCACTTGCGGGCGCGACGTCACGATTGATATCGGCTGCATCTTCGAAGGCACGGTCGCGCTGGCCGACGGCGTCACGATCGGTGCCCATTGCGTGATCAAGAATGCCGTAATTGCCAGCGGCGCGCAGATCAAGCCGTTCTGCCATATCGAAGATGCGACGGTCGGCGCCCAATCCATCATCGGCCCGTATGCCCGGCTGCGCCCCGGCACCACGCTGGCGGAAGGCGTACACATCGGCAACTTCGTCGAAATCAAGAATAGCCAGATCGCCGCCGGCAGCAAGGCCAACCACCTGGCGTACGTGGGCGACGCCACCGTCGGCAGCCGCGTCAACATCGGCGCTGGCACCATCACCTGCAATTACGACGGCGCCAACAAGTTCCGCACCGTGATCGAAGACGACGCCTTCATCGGCAGTGACAGCCAGTTAGTGGCGCCGGTCACGGTCGGCCGCGGCGCAACACTGGGGGCCGGCACCACGCTGACCAAGGATGCGCCAGCCGGTGCACTGACGATCTCGCGCGCCAAACAGGTGACGCTGACCGATTGGCAACGACCGGTGAAGCTGAAGCAATAGGATTAATTTTTACAGGGAGTATAGCCAAAAACAATGCCGTTCCCGCATATGAACATTGCTATTTAAAATATACTGATGGCAGCTTAAATAAACGGCAGAAACTGCTCTGGGCCACGGTTGGCAAACGTCACTTTGCCACTGGCTCCGTTTTAAGCGCAAATTCCCCCGATTTTTTCTCTGTTCTTTGTCGTGCCGGCGGTCGACCGCGCAAAGTCGGCGCGATAGGCTCCGACTCTCAAGCGTCGAGAGATGGAAGCTGGATGCACCGATTCGCCAAATCGTTGTTGTAGGAGCGGAACATACGCATGCCATCAAGCGATGGTCTCGACCACGCCACCATCCACCCGAAGTGCCGCACCGGTGGTGGCCGAAGCCTGATGAGAGGCGGCGTAGACGACCAGATTCGCCACTTCTTCCACGGTCGCTGCGCGCTGGATGATCGAACTGGGACGATGCTTCATCACAAAGGCGGCCGCCGTCTCTTCCATCGACAGGCCCGATGCCCTCTGCTCTTCTTTCAGCATGGCTTCGAGTCCATCCGACAAGGTTGGACCGGGCAGAATGGCGTTGACGGTAACGCCCGTGCCCGCAACACGCTTGGCCAGCCCGCGTGAAATCGAAAGGAGTGCTGTCTTGGTGAAGCCGTAGTGGATCATGTCGGCAGGAATATTCAGCGCCGACTCCGAGGATAGAAACAGTACGCGGCCCCAATGACGTTGCGTCATGCCGGGCAGATAGGCACGCGACAGCCGCACCCCCGACATGACATTCACCTCGAAGAAGCGGGTCCATTCGGCATCCGGAATCTCGAAGAAATCCTGCTGCCCGTAGATGCCGACGTTGTTGACCAGGATGTCGGCCGATGGCTGCGCCGCCACCAGCGCCGCGCAGCCATCGGCAGAACCGACATCGGCCGCAACGCCACGGATGTTCGCTTGTGCAACTTCCGACTTCAGCTTGGCAACGGCACGTTCAACGGCGGCGGTCGTGCGGCCGTTCACTATTACTTCGGCACCCGCTTGCGCCAGTCCTTTTGCGATGGCGTAGCCGATGCCGGCGGTGGAACCTGTGACGATGGCAGTTTTGCCGGAGAGGTCGATTTTCATGGTGTAGTCCTTTCTTGATGAAGATGAGAAGTGCGCCATCAGCGCTCGAAAAGCGCGTCCAGATCGATGGCGTCAGCCATCGCCTTGTTGCCGCGATCACCTGGATGCAGGTGGTCGCCCGAGTCGAATTCAGGCTTCAAGCGGGCCGGATGCGCCGGGTCTCTGGCCAGCGCGTCGAAGTCAATCACTGTATCGAATTCGCCGCTGTTGCGTATCCATGTGTTGATTTGCTGACGCAGCTGGTCCTTGTCCGCGTGGTAGTAATTGTCCAGCGGCGTGCCCGGCAATGCGCCCTCGAACGGCGTCAGCGTCGCGCCGGCGACTCGCACGCCATGGGTATGCGCACGCGCGATGAGCTGGCGATAGCCGGCGATCAGCGCGTCGACCGACGGCCTGATGCCTTGAGGATCGAATGCCGTGCCTGGCCAACTGATGTCGTTGATGCCGAGGAGGACCACGACCGTCTTGACCCGCGGCAGACTCAACACGTCCCGGTCAAAGCGCGCCAGTGCATTGACGCCCATGCGGTCGCCGAGCAGGCGGGCGCCAGAAATACCGGCATTGAGCACCGCCACGTTTCTCGATACCAAACGTGCGGCAAGAAAATCGGGCCAGCGCGCATTGGCATTGATGGTTGCGCCATTGCCGTCGGTGATCGAGTCGCCGATCACGACCACCGTGCTGGCAGGTGCGGCAGTTTCAACCTGAATTCCGCGCAGGAAGATGCGCGCACCTGTGGTGGTATCTGTCTCGATATGTTTGGCCGCGACTTGATTACCCTTCACCAGATAAGCCGTCTGGCGACCATCCCAATGAAAGGTGGTGGCCTGCGTTTTGTTCGGCAGGAAAACGCTGACCGCCACATTAGCTAAAGGTGCGACTGTCAGATCGACCGGATCGCTCACCAGCGGCGCGCCCGGCGGTACGATGGCAGAGGTTTTGCCGCCGAAAGTGATGGGCCGATCCGTGCCGGCAACAATCGCCGACCCGGCATCGGCCAACGCGACATGCACGGCGCCGATAACCAGCGGTTGGCTTCCGTATTCATTGGACAGCACGATGCGGATACGCTTGCCGCCCAGGCTGATGCGGGCGACTTGCCGAATGGTCTGGTCCTGCAACGTGGCTGGAATGTTGGTGGGGAAAGCGAAGTCCGGTCCCCAAATCGGTTGTGGGCTAGCGGCCCACGTGCCGATCCAGGAGTTGCTGGAGTTATTGATTTCGCTGGCCGTACTCACGACAGCGGACGCTGCCAGCAAAGCCGCCAACACGATTGCGGTGAATCGATGAAGTCCTATCAAATGGCGGCCAGAGGGGCGAACAATAGTATGCATTGTCATGATTAGTCCTTATCTTTATTTAGTCACACAGTTTATGAAGAGGCTTGACATGGGAAACCTGACGTTGCCCACGTTCCAGCCGAATGGCAGTCAGCGCCACGCCAAATGCGCACAACGGCACCAGCGCCGCCACCCAAGTGATAGCGCTGAGTCCGGGGCCGTACGCGATGACGACGCCGCCCAGCCAGGCACCGATGGCATTGCCGAGATTGAAAGCGGCGATATTGAAACTTGATGCCAGGCTCTGGCCCGCGCCCTGCGCTTTTTCCAGCACCCACATTTGCAGCGGCGCCACGGTAGCGAACGCAGATGCGCCCAGCAGCCCGACGAAGATCACGGCCAATATCTGGCTGTGGAGCGCAAAAGTCATCAAGCCGAGGACCACCGCCAACGCGATCAGGCTACCGAGCACGGTTGGCACCAGATAGCGGTCTGCCAGCTTGCCGCCGAGCAAATTGCCGGCGACCAAGCCCGCGCCGAAAACCAAGAGGATTGGTGACACCGCTGTCGCATCGAAGCCAACCACCTGCGTCAGCAATGGCGCTATGTAAGTGAATACAGCGAAAACACCGGCATAGCCCAGCACGGTGGTCAGCAGCCCAAGCAGCACCGGACGACGCGCCATCGCAACTAAATCAGCCCGCCAGTCAGAGCCCGACTGCACGTTTCGATCCCGTGGGACAAAAAAACTGATGACGCCGAGTGCGACAACGCCGACCCCAGCCACCGCCCAGAAAGTGGCGCGCCAACCGAACGCCTGGCCCAGCCAAGTGCCGAACGGCACGCCCAGAATATTGGCCAGCGTCAGACCGGTAAACATGAAAGCGATTGCGGATGCGCGTTTATCCGGCGCCACCAAACCGGTGGCAACCACGGAACCGACGCCGAAGAAAGTACCGTGGGCGAACGCAGTCAACACGCGGGCAGCCATCAAAAAACCATAACTTGGCGCCAGCGCACACGCAGCGTTGCCCAGAGTGAAAATCACCATTAAGCCCAGCAGCACGGTCTTGCGCGGCCAACGCCCAGTCATCGCCGTAAGCAGCGGCGCTCCGACAACGACGCCCAGCGCGTAGCCGGAAATTAACCAGCCAGCCGCCTGGATTGAGACGCCAAACTCGGCACCGACTTCCAGCAGCAAACCCATGATGACGAATTCGGTGACACCGATGCCGAAGGCACCTGCGGTTAGTGCATAAAGAGCAATTGGCATAAGTCGGAGTCCTGTGAATTGATCTGCTATCGAAGGATAAATTATGAATTCAAATCAACTTGTGGAGTAGACTGCCTTCAGGAAAAACACTTGTGAGTTCACTTCAATATGGCGCGTCTGGATGTCAACCGATCAGGAGAAATGGATGTCTTCGTCCGCGTAGTCGAACTGGGCGGTTTCTCTGCCGCTGCGCGTGCGTTTCGCATGACGCCATCTGCGGTCAGCAAGCTGGTGGGACGGCTCGAAAGTCGGTTAGCGGTACGCTTGCTCAATCGTTCAACCCGACAAGTGCAACTAACCCCCGAGGGCTGTGTGTTTTACGAGCGCAGCGTGCGAGTGCTGGCCGATCTGGAAGAAGCGGAGCGCGGCGCTGCGACCAACGATGCGCCGCGCGGGCGGCTATGCGTGAACGCCAATGTGGCGTTTGGCGATCGCTTTTTGCTGCCGCTAGTGCCCGAGTTTCTGAATAAATATTCCGACATTACCCTCGACATTGTGCTGACCGATGAAGTGATCGATATCCTAGGGAAACGCGCGGACGTTGCAGTGCGCGCCGGTCCGCAGAAGAGTTCGAGTTTGCTGGCACGCAAGTTGGGCGAAACGCGCATGGTCATTGTCGGCGCGCCTGCCTACTTGGAGCGTTATGGCGTACCAACTCAAGTGGCTGACCTTGAGCAGCACAACCGACTGGGCTTCAACTATGCGCGAGCCATGGACGGATGGCTGCTGCTTGACCAAGGCCAAACCATCAACATAACGACTAACGGCAATGCCCAAGTCAGCGATGGCGAAGCACTGCTGCGCCTGGTCCTTGCCGGACTCGGTCTGGCACGGCTCGCAGCATTCCAGGTCAAGGACGACATTGCGGCCGGCCGGTTGCTGCCGGTGCTGGAAGCATGTAATCCGGGGGATCTGGAGGAAGTCCATGCAGTATTCCTCGGGCAAGGCGGCTATCTGCCTTCGCGGGTGCGCGCGCTGCTCGATTTTCTGGTTGAGAAAGTCCGGTTCGATTGATGTTGGGAAGTGGGGTCAGTCGACCGAAGGACGCGCCACTACGCCCGCACTTGGCCGCTATGTAAATCTGTACAAACAGCCCACAAGACATTCCACTGCCCGAAAAACACCTTCACACCGCAATCCGGGTCTCGAACTTGCTGCGATGAATCGCAAAAAAACTGCGTACATTTCGCACATTGGCTTGCCCGGCGAATAACCGATGCGCCAGCGCGTGGTACGCCGGCATATCGGCCACCTGCACCAGCAGCACGAAATCCGGCCCGGGCGCTACCCGGTAGCACTGCAACACCGCATCTTCCGCCGCCACCAGAGATTCAAACTCAACCATCCGCTC
Organism: Gelidimonas diazotrophica; assembly: GCF_055694025.1. Lineage (NCBI taxonomy): Bacteria > Pseudomonadati > Pseudomonadota > Betaproteobacteria > Burkholderiales > Oxalobacteraceae > Gelidimonas > Gelidimonas diazotrophica. The sequence goes on along the minus strand of NZ_CM146349.1, from coordinate 194,189 downwards.
AGACGCCTGATTATCCAACGTGATCTCGACAATCGCGCTCAATCCGGCCCCAACCTTGTCGGGCGCGACAATCGCCACCTGGCGCGCAATCACGCCAGTTTCCATCAAGCGCTTGACGCGCCGCAGACAAGTTGGCGGCGACGCATGCACCCGCGCCGCCAGCGCATGATTAGTTTGCGATGCGTCAAGCTGCAGCGCATTCAGGATGCGGCGATCGAGTTCATCGAACTGCACAACAGGCTCAGTTATCATAAATATTCCATAGTTTTAAATTTATTGAAATATTATGCCATCAATGCATTGCATTGAAATATTCGATCATATTTCAAATAATTAAGACAGCATATTTCAACCGTAGTCCTCTACGATGCAGGCTTCAACAACTTAAACATCAAGAGGCTGCCATGTGCGGTATCGTCGGCGCGGTTGCGCAACGCAATATCACCCCCATCCTGATCGAAGGCTTGAAACGGCTCGAATACCGCGGTTATGACTCTTGCGGCGTGGCGCTGTATGTCGATGGCCGCCTGCAACGCTCGCGCAGCACCGCGCGCGTGGCGGAACTCGAAACGCAGGTTGCCGCCACCGGACTGGCCGGCTTCACCGGCATCGCTCACACCCGCTGGGCCACGCACGGCGCGCCCTCTTCGGACAATGCCCATCCGCATTTTTCGCCCAGCGACAAAGATGCGCGCATCGCGCTGGTACACAACGGCATCATCGAAAACCACGACCAACTGCGCGATGAACTGCGCGCGCTCGGTTACGTATTTCAGAGCCAGACCGACACCGAAGTCATCGCCCACCTGATCGACCACATGTATGCGGGCGACCTGTTCGACACCGTGCAGCAAGCGGTCAAACGGCTCGATGGCGCGTATGCGATTGCGGTATTTTGCCGCGACGAGCCGCACCGCGTGATCGGCGCACGCCAAGGCTCGCCGCTGATCGTCGGCGTCGGCCAAGGCGAAAATTTCCTGGCTTCGGACGCGATGGCGCTGGCCGGCGTGACCGATCAAATCATCTATCTGGAAGAAGGCGACGTAGTCGATCTGCAATTGCAGCGCTGCTGGATTGTCGACACCGACGGCAAATCGGTACAGCGCGAAGTGCGCACCGTACAGGCTCATACCGGCGCTGCCGAACTGGGGCCGTATCGCCATTACATGCAAAAGGAAATTTTCGAGCAGCCAACCGCCATCGCCAATACGCTGCAAGGAATCGACGCCGTCATGCCGGAGCTGTTCGGCGACAGCGCCTATGGCATCTTCAAGCAAATCGATTCGGTGCTGATTCTGGCTTGCGGCACCAGTTACTACGCCGGCATGACCGCCAAATACTGGATCGAATCGATTGCCAAAATCCCGGTCAGCGTCGAAATCGCCAGCGAATACCGCTACCGCGACAGCGTGCCGAATCCACGCTCGCTGGTCGTCACCATTTCGCAAAGCGGCGAAACCGCCGACACGCTGGCCGCGCTGAAACACGCCCGCGCGCTCGGCATGGCGCACACCATGACGATCTGCAACGTCGCCACCAGCGCCATGGTGCGCGAATGCGCGCTCGCCTTCATCACCCGCGCCGGGGTCGAAGTCGGCGTCGCCTCGACCAAAGCCTTCACCACCCAATTGGCCGCGCTGTTCCTGCTCACGCTCACGCTGGCGCAAGTCAAGGGCACGCTGGCGGAACAAAATGAAGCCGATTATCTGAAGCAAATGCGCCACCTGCCGGTAGCGATTGCCGCCGTGCTGGCGCTGGAGCCGCAAATCATCGCCTGGTCGGAAGACTTCGCGCGCAAGGAAAACGCGCTCTTCTTGGGGCGTGGCCTGCACTACCCGATTGCGCTCGAAGGCGCGCTCAAACTCAAGGAAATTTCCTACATCCACGCCGAAGCCTATCCGGCCGGCGAGCTCAAGCACGGCCCGCTGGCGCTGGTCACCGACCAGATGCCGGTGGTCACCATCGCCCCCAACGATGCGCTGATCGAAAAGCTGAAATCGAACATGCAGGAAGTGCGCGCCCGCGGCGGCCAACTCTACGTATTCGCCGACGGCGACTCACGTGTAAAACCCGGCGAAGGCTTGCACGTAATCCGCCTGCCGGAACACTACGGCCAACTTTCCCCGATTTTGCATGTGGTGGCATTGCAATTGCTGGCGTATCACACCGCGCTGGCACGCGGAACCGATGTCGATAAGCCACGGAATTTAGCGAAATCGGTCACAGTTGAGTAAGACGTGAATTTTGCGATTCTTGATTGTTCCTTTGGAATAAAGTTCGGAACTTTTCAACGAAGTGCAGAAATAAACTTCGGAACACTAGTCATGTACATTCAGTGCGTCTTGGGGGCAAAGGATTGAAACGCCTTGTGTCGGCAGTTCGATTCCGCCCCGGGCCACCGAGAACATAACTCACGAAACGCCAACCATGCAGGTTGGCGTTTTTGTTTCCGGGACTCTGGAAGTCCTCGTGTCCGTTCTATTTCCGGTACAACAGAGGATCACGCCAAGCGACAAAGGCCGACCGAATCGTCCAAACGTCCATCGAGCGATTTCGCATAAAAACTACGTTACAGAATATGGCCACTTAAACCTAGACGAGAAGGATGGTTAGGCTCTGGCCAATGCGCTATCGAGTCAAACAATCGTCTGAGGTTGACGTTCCAATGGGAAATATGTACATTCGGCCACTACTATTTCGCCCCCCTGGAGGCTAGCGATTTGTGACGCGATCAGTTGCTCGATTGCCGAAAGGTGTCACCAATTTAGAGATCCCGCCAAAGAAACCATGCCTGCTTTTGGAGAAGAAGATGAGTAATATCCGCGCGCTCGATATGATGTTTATCGACGATATTTTCGATATGGGTGGGGGCTATGTTCTCAATTTCTCGGATCGGACGCTTTCGCAATTTTTTGTCGAAGAACTCAATATCGAGATCGACAATCCAACGTACGCCAAGAATGGAACCTCCAAGGCGAAACGCTTACGCTGCTTCCTTCAAACAGTCGATAAACCAACCATTGCTCGAACCCTCAAGGTCCTTTGGGAATACCGCGAAGCGCTACTCCAGCGTTCCGGCCAAGCTGACCGGATTGAAAATTCCTGCGGTCGCTTCCTTTCCCTAATCAATCGGATTGAGGGAAGAGCGGAAAACACACCTCCTGCAGGACGACCACCAGCTCAAGCCTTCGACCGGCCAACACTCGCACAAATCAAGGTCGATCTGCTCGCCATTTCAGGCCTGGCACCTCAACCAAGGGGATTCGCTTTCGAGAAGTTATTGAAGCGTCTTTTCGATGCCTACGGCTTGTCCGCACATGATCCATTTCGACTTCGAGGCGAGCAAATCGATGGGAGCTTTCAACTTGGCAACGAGACGTATTTGGTGGAAGCCAAGTGGCAGAACCTCGCGACCGGCGTCGCCGAACTGCATACTTTTCACGGAAAAATCGAGCAGAAAGCTGCTTGGACGCGCGGACTGTTTGTCAGCAACAGCGGATTTACGCCGGATGGGCTTGTAGCTTTCGGTAGAGGCAAACGGGTCATCTGTATGGACGGCCTGGACCTCTACGACACTCTAGACCGCGAAATTCCACTCAATCATGTTTTGGAACGCAAGGTGAGACGCGCAGCAGAAACCGGGGCGCCGTTCCTCCCAGTCCGCGAGCTATTTCCTTAGGCCTATAGCCCAACTCGTTCGTTTCACACCCACGAAATTGCCGATTAGTGCTGGTTTTTTCAGACAACCCAACATAGTAATGATTCTGCAGCGATCCCAGTTATCTAGGTCTCGCTGAAGGCAGTAATAGGGGACAGACCACGGTTATCTGATAGTAAGAACGTGGTCTGTCCCCCTATTTACTCGTCCTCATCCGGCGACGCAACGCAGCACCACCTCGTCCGCCAGCACTATGCGGTTGCGGCCATCTGCCTTGGCCTGATATAGGGCGGCATCAGCGCGCGCCAGCAGACTGTCGAAGTCTTCAAGTGTGCTCGACTGGCTAGCAATGCCGATACTGAGGGTGCAGGAAGGTAGATCAGTTATGGCATCGCGCAGCGTCGTCTGGATGCGCAATGCCACCTGAATTGCCTCTTTTGCGGAGGTTCCAGGCAACAAAACGACGAATTCCTCGCCGCCAAAGCGAGCCACCTGATCACGCTCGCGCAACGCCTGTCGGACCAGCGCCACCACGTGTACGAGGACCCGATCACCTATCGCATGGCCGTAGCTATCATTCACTGCCTTAAAGTGATCCAGGTCGATCGACATAAGCGCCAGCGGCCAGTCGCCTTGGCGCGCGTGTATCTGCGCGCGTTGAAAGAATTCCCCGAACCCACGCCGGTTCAGCGCCCCCGTCAACGGATCGTGTGTGGAGCGCTGCTCCAGCACCAGCTGCAAACGACGTGAGGCCAGCACCAAGAAGGCCACGCTAAGCAACATGATGACTAAATTGGATATCGCTAAATAGCTGGTTGCTAGCGCCGTGCTTTTCAGAAGATCCACACTGGTACCGCCCCAAACTAACGCAGTTACACCTCGCATCAGTACCAAGGCCGATTGCATCAGCAACAGCGCGAAGAAGAAATAGCTGGTGAAATGCCGTTCGCCATAACGTACAACTAAACGCAGTTGCATCATATGCAGAGCCACTTCTGCAATAGAAAAGAGTGCCACCCGCAGGGCAAAATTCGGGGTCACGACCAGCCACCAGAGCAAGCCTAGCAAACAACTTCCCCAGATTATATGGAACAGACGCCAGCTAGCCGATTGCCCGTAGAACAATTGGGTACCGATCATCGACAGACCGACAGCCCACAAAAGAGCTGCGTTGGATGCCGGCACGGACAGCACGTCCGGCAACGTCCCGCGCAAGGCCAGCATCAATCCAGCCAGCACCATGGCTAGCTGGCTCCAAGCCCAATGCCCCACTCCCTGAACCTCGTTTCGGAAGCTGCGGTGCACAGAAAACATGATAATACTCATGCCGACGCAAATAAACGCCGTCATAAACATCAGAGTAAATACATCAAGCGATCTCATTTGGTCTGAGTAGGTTTTCTGGTCAGGACAAAGGTTTGGTACGGAATTATCAGATTCTGGAACACGAGGCGTATTCTATGCCGGCGTATTCTATGCAGATTTGCTCTTGCGCAACACCAGCGAGGTTTGAGGATTTATAGGGGACAGGCCACGGTTTTTACTATCAGAAACCCGTGGCCTGTCCCCTATTTGCCACGTCCCGCTTCTGGGATAAGATGCCGAACCGCCCCACACATTTATATTCGCCTTATCCACGCTCCAGAAAGTTCTTCATGCGCATCGTGCTTGCCTTCGTTTCGACAATTTTCGCCACTTCCACTATCGCGGCCCCTGCTGCCAACGCACCGGAGGTATTGCCTTCCGGCGTATCGGTTCAACACATCAAGGTTGGCACTGGCGCCAGTCCGAAAGCATCCGACACTGTCACCGTCCATTACCGTGGAACACTGGAAAATGGCAAGGAATTCGACAGTTCCTATGCACGCAAGGCGCCCGCCACGTTCCCTCTGTCGCAAGTGATTCCCTGCTGGACCGAAGGCGTTCAAAAGCTGAAGATCGGCGGCAAGGCCAAGCTGGTTTGCCCGCCGAAAACCGCTTACGGCGAACGCGGCGCCGCTGGCGCAATACCGCCGAACAGCACGATCAACTTTGAAGTCGAACTGATCTCCATCGGAAAGTAGGAACGCAAGCCCCGATCACGGCCTCTGTCGGCAAGCTTCGCCCAACAGCTATGCGGTGCGCACGCCATTGAGCGCATCAGCGGGCAGATACCCACGGCCTGGCCGGATTGGCGGGGAAAACAGATGCAATCGAATGGCCGCAGATTCAACTGTGGCCATTCTTTGTTGCTGAGCCAGAAAATGAATCCGCCGGGGCCTCAGGTTCAGTGAATATAGTGAACAATTGATAGGAGAAGTTAAATGTGGTGGGCACAAAGTTGGATAACAATTCAGAAGGAATTTTCAGACTTAGGCGATCCATCGGACATCACGCGGGTCTGCGTCCGGCTTTTGGTTGCGGTTGTTCTTGGCGCCATCCTTGGATATGAACGCGAATCGGCTGGCGCAGCTGCAGGACTGCGCACACATATGCTGGTATCGCTCGGATCGGCGCTCTTCATACTGGTTCCTTTACAAGCCGGCATGTCGCTGGAAGACATCTCAAGAGTATTGCAGGGTGTAACGGCAGGCATCGGGTTCCTGGGCGCGGGCGCAATCATAAAACTGCGGAATGAAGACATTAAGGGATTGACGACCGCGGCAGGCATTTGGCTCACCGCGGCAGTCGGAGTCGCAGCGGGCATGGGGCTGGAAGCCACAGCGGTTCTCAGCGCCATGTTTGGCTTGGTTATTTTGTCTTTGTTGCGGCTGCCCAAGAATAAATAGCGGCTGAGATGAAGCAGTATGTAGGAAATAATAGGGGACAGATCACGGTTTTTACTATCAGAAAACCGTGATCTGTCCCCTATTAAGATGTGGTAACTAACCGGACAAACACGGTTTATTGCATGAGTATATTTAGTTTTCGCAATGAATATATGCGGTAAATACCATAAAAATTGCTATACTCCGTGCTTATACAAACACGCTCCAGTTTGTCGCGTCCCGCCTATTGGCTGGAGCAGCGGCGGCAGAAGAAAACGAACGCTAGATGATCAAGCTTGAAAACGTCAGTTTTCTCAGAGATTTAATAAAGTCTCCGCCAGGTTGTCGAGCTCGGCCTTGCGCTGCTCCCAATCCGGCAAATAACTTTTCAGGAGCCTGTAATACGCGGGGCTATGGTTGTGCTCTTTCAGATGACAGAGCTCGTGAAAAATCACGTAGTCAATACAATGCCGAGGTGCTTTCACGAGTTGCGGATTGAGTAGCAATTCGCCGCTCGGTGAGCAGCTTCCCCATTGCGTGCGCATGTTGCGCAAGCGGAAGGGAGGCAAAATCTCTAGCCAGCGCGCATTGGACGCGCATTCACCCACCCGGCGCGCAAACACTTCTTCTGCACGGCGCCGATACCACGCATCCAATAACTTCCGGATGTCTTCACGGTCTTTGGATTGCGTTGTCACTTCAAGACGACCGCGCAACAACTTCACGCCTTGCGGCCCGCTCTGGTCGACGCTCACTTTCAGCGGGTAGCGCTTGCCCAGATAAAAATGACTTTCCCCACTGACATAGTCTCTGGGCAGCACATGTTTGGTCCTTGCACGGTGCTCGGTCAAGCGCTGCCAGATCCAGCGTGCGCGGCGACGCACTGCCTCCAGCACTTCGCTGGTCGTCGCTCCCTCCGGTGCATCGACTTGCACCGAACCATCAGGAAAGACATGGATCGCGATACGCCTGACTGGTTTGGGAACAAAGCAGAGCGAAAAGCTAATGCGCTCATCTCCGTAGTCAATGAAACTCTTCACTTCAAAGCGTCCCGCGGCTCAGTCCAACACGGGTGATTTGAATCACCTGTTCGATCACTTCCTTGGCTTTTTCCAGACCCATGACAGCGAACAGGCGCGGCAATAGCGTTTTGCGGATAGCCGCCTCGATGTTTTGCGGGTTCAGAGAATTTTCGGCCACCGCATTTTGGACCGCCTGGTCGATATTCAATGCCTGCTCCACATACGTCTGCATCTCGGCTGCATCAGCAGCCTTGAAGTATGCATCGCCCAAAGTCATCCGAAAAGTACCGAAATAGGCGCGCGCGTGACGATTGTTGCCGAAGGTGTCAGGCACACCTGCCACCGCAAGATTTTCCACCTGTTCTTCAAACTTCGTGAACAGGGCGTACTGCTTCAGCGGATGCTCAAACATTGCCGCTGCTTCGGCGATGGCCAATTTCAGCAGATCGGCAAACACCTTTTGCGCGTACGGGTCCCCCGCCAGTTCCTGCTCGATGGTTTTCTTCAGCCGGGTGCGGATGATGTCGGTTTCGTTGCGGGTTTTTTCTTCGCTCCAGGTAGCAGGGTCTTCTTCCTGACCCAGCTTGTGGACCATGTACACGCCCTCGGGTTCGCGTACCTCGAGACCGACCACCTGTTTATCGACCAGGCGACGAATCTGCTCTTCGTAGACGCTGTAATCCACCGTCTCCAGCGCATCCTGCCGGGCAATCTTGCGCAGGCCCGTAAAAAAGCGCAGGTCTTCCTTGTAGGTGCGAACATCTTGCTCGGAGAAGCTGCCGTCCTCAAAGAAAGTGCGCGAAGACAAGGCTATTTGCAGGCAGAGACCGAATTGGGTCAGCGCCTGATAGAAGTCCTCACGCAATTTCTGCCGCGTGTCATAACTTTCACCCTGTTCGTCCTCGACGTACTTCGGCATCAACACTTGCCGGTACTGTTCCAGATCCTGACGATTGCTGACGCTTTTGAAGCTGGCCCACAGCGCATCGTGCAATCCGGGCAAGCGCTTGTATTCAGTGCTGAACTGCCGATACAGGCCTTCAATATCCGCCAGCTCGTAGCCGCCCTGGGTCTGGGTCTCCAATACCTGATAGGCGCGGATCGCCGTATCCAGCTCTTTCAAGATGCCGCGATAATCGACCAGCACGCCGTAACGTTTGGCTTCATGCAATCGGTTCACCCGCGCGATGGCCTGAATCAGGTTGTGCTGCTTCAGCGGTTTGTCGATGTACAGCACGGTATTGGCAGGCTCGTCGAAACCTGTCAGCAAGCGATCCACCACGATTAACAGATCGGGGTCGCCTGCGGTCGAAAAATGGTCGAGCACCCTGCGCTCGTAGGCGTCCTGATCGTTGCCGACATGTTCTTTCCACCACTTCTGCACTTCCGGCAACGCGCCTTCATCGACCTCGGTATTGCCCTCGCGGGTGTCCGGTGCGGAAATGATCACCGCGCTGCTGACCAAACCGGTCTGGTCCAGATATTTCTTGTAACGGATAGCGTCCTGTTTGCTGGCGGTGGCGAGCTGTCCCTTCAGGCCCGGATACAGTTTCTTGATGTTCTCGCTGAAATGCACCGCGATATCCCAGGCGATCAGTTCGACCCGGTTGGCGGAACTATAGATGGCGCCCTTGTTGGCGAACTTGCGCTTCAGGTCGGCCTTCTGACTGTCGGAGAGGCCCACCGTGATCTTGTCGAACCAGCTATTCACCGCCGCTTCGTTGATGGTCAGTTCCGGCACCCGCTCTTCATACAAAAGCGGCGCCACCGTCTCATCTTCCACCGCCCGCTGCATCGTGTAGGCGTGCACGATCGGGCCGAATTTGTTGGCGGTCTTCTCATCTTTCAGCAGCGGCGTGCCGGTGAAGGCGACGTAAGCGGCGCGCGGCAATGCACGGCGCATGCGTTCGTGGGTTTCGCCGCCATGACTGCGGTGGCCTTCATCGACAAGCACGATCAGATTGCTGGATGGATTAAAACACTCCGGCAACCTGGATGCGGTGTTGAACTTGTGGATCAGCGTGAAGATGATCCGCTCGGTACCGGAGCCTATGCGCGTGGCCAGATCGCGTCCCGAACCGACCTTCGACTTTTCGCCTTCCTTCCGGGTCGCGATCGCGGAACCGAAGGCGCCGCTGCTGATGAAATTTTTCGATAACTGATCTTCCAGGTCCAGCCTGTCGGTCACCACCAATACGCGGCATTCCTTCAGGCTGTCGTGCAAAATCAACGCCTTGGTCAGGAACACCATCGTGAACGACTTGCCCGATCCGGTCGTATGCCAGACCACGCCGCCTTCGCGGCCGCCATCCGGGCGGCGCTGACTGATCCGCTCGATCAGTGCGCGGATGCCGAAGAATTGCTGGTAACGCGCCACCACCTTGCCCACCTTGCGGTCGAACAGGACAAAAAAGCGCAAGAATTCCAGCAATCGATCCGGCGTCAGCAGGCTCACCAAGAGCCGATCCTGCTCGGTCGGCAACATCTGTCCTGACCACAAGCGCTTGAAATAAGCGCGCAATTGCGGCGGTTTCTCGGCAAACAGCGCCGCCTCCACCTCGGCCGACAGCGGCGTGTTTTTTATTTTGGAAAAATGGGCGTCATCGAATTTTTCTTCACGCCAGCGCGCCCAGAATTTCGCCGCCGTATGCGTGGTGCCGTAACGGCCGTCGGTATGACTGATCGAGAACAGCAACTGCGCATACGCGAACAGCAGCGGCACTTCATCGACGCGTTGATTGCGCAACTGCTGGCTGATGCCCTCGGCGATCATCGACGCATTGACGTTGCCCGAATCGGGACGCTTGGCTTCCATTACAGCTACCGGAATGCCGTTGATAAAACCCACCACATCCGGCCGCCGCGTGTGCGTGCCCTGTGCCGACAATACTTCGAATTCGTCGCTTACTTCGAAGCGGTTCGCTTGCGGATTTTGCCAATCGATGATCGCAATGGTCGGCTGATGCTTCTTTCCGTCCGGCATGAACTCGGTGACGGTGATGCCCAGAGTCAGCTTTTCGTACAGCCGCTGATTGGCTGCCGGCAGCCCTTCCTGCAACGACGCGGTGCACAGCTCACGCACCATCTGGTCGATCGCGTTCGGCGACAACGGATGCAGTTCACCCTTGTAAGTGAAGCGGCGGGTTTGCAGCACCTCCACCAGCGTGATTTTGAGGATGACTTCTCGGTTGCTGCCGCGCCTGGTCAGACAAACGGATGGCGTCAGATAAGTCCAGCCCAGTGTGCACAGCAGATGCAGCGCGGGGATGTGGGCGCTGAATTGCTCTTTGGTTTGGGGAATGTGGTTGGGCATAGTCTGTTCGGCTTCAGGCTGCGGCTTGGGGTGATTGATCGACTTGCACACGGCGTTTTCCGGTGAGGAGTTGCTGCATCAGTGAGGATTTTTGTTGTTGAAGTATTTTCATCTGGATGGTAAGCACTTGGCGAGCTCTTTCTGCGGCATCCAACATCGAGACAATTCGACCTTGCTCTTGAGCTTCGGTAGGAATTGCAATATTGAAGCTTCGAATGTAATCAGCAGGGACTCGTTTTTGTCCTGCTGAGCCAGTCATCTCTGATGCGCCCCGTGTTCTGAATTCATGGCTACTGACAATGTGGGCAATGAGATTCGCAGATACGTTTGATTTCACTCTCAGCACATGAAATTCCGTGCTTCCGAAACCAATGCCGTTTAAGAGACAACTGACAAGCGCACCCTTTCCATTTTCGAAGCAAGGTGTAATTTTGGCGACGAGCACATCACCATCAATGAAAGCAGTGTATCCGGAGCAAACCGATTCATAAGAACGCTCCAGAAGTCGTCGTATTTGCCCATCTTCAGTCACGGCTTCCATTGGCAAGAATGAAACCCGTCCATCAGGTGGGCGCGATGCTTTTCCAGGATTTACTGTAACCAGTTCGTCAAGATGAACCATTGCCCAGCCATTTGGAGTTGACTGGCCAGATCTACTCTTTGGTAGCAATCGCTGCATGAGGGCACGTTTTTGCGATTTGCTGTTCTCAATAAGCCTTTCACAGACAGCAATTGCGAGATCCCACTTTGCAATTATCGTCGCAATTTTTCTCTGTTCTTCTGCCGCCGGTACATTGACTGGAATGCTCGCGAAATCTCGGGCATAAAGTCTTAACCGGTCATCTGTCAAGCCATACGAATAAGCCCAAAACAGGTAAGTCATCCGCTTCGTTTTGAAAAGGTATGAGGCGAATGCGGGATCTACAGCCGGTTTGGGTTTCAGCACAACATAAGCCGGACTGACCAGCCCTTCTTTATCTACCATCCCGGATGCTCCCTGCCACATGCGCATCATGTTGTATGCGATGTCGCCGGGTTTGACGAGCAAATGCTCATTAGCAGACAGGGTAGTGTCCTGCTTGCGGTCGAGGTCGTCGCGATTTACCACGCCGTTATTGAGGGTGACGGACAGTGTGGGCAAGCCTTCACGGCCTTTTTCACGGCGACTGGAAAACAGATCGCCGAGACGGCAATTACCTTCGTAACTCATTTCCCCTTGCCTTTATTCTTCGCTGTTTTCAGTTTCTGCTCGACAGCCTCCAATGTTTGCATGTCCGTAGCGTCAGCCAACTTCGCTTCATCGTGCCTGCGCTGACCGTCAAAGGTGGCGTACCGCTCATGCACAATCTTCACCATCCGCTCATGACTGCTCTTGCCCGCGTTCTTCAGCAATGCACGCTCATTGAAGAGCAGGAAGTTATCCACGTACTGCCGCCAATCCGCCATCTTGATGTCCTGCCGCTTGGCGGCGCGGTCTTCGGCGTAGTCGAGAAACATGGTGGCGATGCGATTGAGTTCGGTGATCTCGTCCTTGTCAAGGTAGTTCTTGGCGGTGATCACATCGCCCTTGCGCACACGGGCGCCTTTCCAGCTTTGCAGCGCCATATTGGGCTGCGCCGGATCGGAGCGCTGGATGATGAGGTCGGCAGCGGTGTGCTGCGTGACTGCAAACAGCATCTTGTTTTGCACTTCGGCAAAAAACTGATGGGCGGTGTCGGTGTTGTCGCTGTAATCGATGGCCAGCGCAAACAGGTCGCGCACTTTCTGATAAAAACGCTTTTCGGACGCCCGTATGTCGCGTATGCGTTCGAGCAATTCGTCGAAGTAATCCCACGCAGCCGGGTCCTTGAGCCGGGCATCGTCGATGACGAAGCCTTTGACGAGGAACTCGCGCAGGTGTGTGGTGGCCCACTGGCGGAACTGGGTGCCGCGGGGCGAGCGCACGCGGTAGCCGACGGCGAGAATCAGGTCGAGGTTGTAAGACTTGAGCGTGCGCTTGACTGTGCGCTGACCTTCGTTTTGAACTTGTAAGTAAGTCTTACAAGTTGCGTCCTCGGTTAGCTCAGCTTCTTTGTAAATTGCCTTGACGTGCTGCGTAATGTTTTGCGGTGTCGTCTGGAACAAGTCGGCGATCTCGGCTTGGGTCAGCCATACCGTCCCGCCTTCGGCGCGCAGGAAAAACTGTGCGTTGCCATCTTCTGTCGGGTAAAGCACCAGCTCGCCGCGGCTGGGTTGCTTGGCATCCATCGGCTCATTCACGATCGAATCCTTTCGTGCTGACCAATTTATTGGCATCAGAAAAATGGTCAGCAGGATTGATGTGATTGCTCAGGTCGCTGTTTTGCTCCCTTCTCCCGCAGGCGGGAGAAGGGCCGGGGATGAGGGCGCTCGCAGAATCGACGGCAAGCAAATTTTGATAAATCATCTCCAAAACAGCTTCCGTTTCCGTCAGCATCTGGTTATTCCAAAAACGCAGCACTCGCACACCTTGCGCACGCAGCCACGCATCCCGATGGTGATCGTATCCGATCGCCTCTCCATGCTGGCCACCATCGAGCTCGATGCATAGTCTCTTTTCATTACAATAAAAATCGAGGATGTAGCGTCCCATCGGGTGTTGTCGTCGGAATTTTGCATCCGCGATACGGCGATTGCGCAATAACTTCCATAGCAATGCTTCCGCATCGGTCATGCGCCCACGCATTTCCCTGGCCCAGGTACGAAGGTCTTCGGGAAGTTTGGCTGAGTGATGTGGCTGGTAATTTTCCATGCTTATGTCGTGACGGTTGTTAGATAGGGAATTTTGCGGGCGCCCTCATCCCCGGCCCTTCTCCCGGCTTGGATTTTTCCGGGGCCCGAATCGCCATGCGATTCGCTTGCGGGAGAAGGGAGCAAGACATCGGCTCACTCATAACCGAGCTCTTTCAGATAGCCATCCATCTGCACTTCCAGCGTCGCCAGCTCCGCCTTCAGCTTTTCGCGTTCGGCGCGCAGCGCCATCAAGTCGATTTCTTCCTCTTCGACGAAAGTATCCACATAACGGGGAATGTTGAGGTTGTAGTCGTTTTCGGCGATTTCGGCCGGGGTGGCCAGGTAGGCGTACTTGTCTGCGCTGTTGCGTTTGCGGCTGGTGGCGAGAATGCGCTCCAGATCCGTGTCGCGCAGGATGTTCTGGTTCTTGCCATCCTGATAGTCGCGGCTGGCGTCGATGAAGAGCACCTTGTCGTCTTTCTTTTTCTTGCGAAAGACCAGCACGGCGGCGGGGATACCGGTGCCGTAGAACAGTTTTTCCGGCAAGCCAATGACCACATCGAGCAGGTTTTCATCGATCAGTTTTTTGCGGATCGCGCCTTCTGCCGCACCCCGGAACAAGACGCCGTGCGGCACCACCACGGCCATGCGGCCGGTGCCCGGCTTCATCGTTTCTATCATGTGCAGGATGAACGCGTAGTCGCCCTTGGTCTTGGGCGGCACGCCGCGCCGGAAGCGCTTGAATTTGTCGTCGGCGGCGCCGTCATGCCCCCATTTTTCGAGCGAAAACGGCGGATTGGCAACCACGATGTCGAAGTGTTTGAGCAGCGCGTCGCTGTCGAGCAGCTTGGGATTGCGGATGGTGTCGCCCCACTCGATGCGGTGGTTGTCTTCGCCATGCAGGAACATGTTCATCTTGGCCAGCGCCCAGGTGCTGCCGATCGCTTCCTGTCCATACAGCGCGTATTTGCGCGAGTTGTTGCGCTTGCGGATCAACTGGCCGCACTTCATCAGCAGCGAGGCGGAGCCGCAAGTCGGGTCGCAGATTTCATCGCCTTCCTGCGGATCGACCAGCAAAGCCATCAATTGCGAGACTTCGGGCGGGGTGTAAAACTCACCGGCTTTTTTGCCGCTGGTGGACGCGAAATTCTTGATCAGGAATTCATAAGCATTGCCGATCACGTCGAGCGTGCCGACTCGGCTTGGACGGAGATTGAGTTCGGACTTGGCGAAGTCTTCCAGCAAATGGCGCAGGATGTCGTTCTTCTGCGCTTCTTCTCCCAGCTTGTTGGAATTGAAGATGATGTCCTGAAACACGTCGCGCAATTTCTGGATGTTGGTTTCTTCGATCGCGTGCAGCGCCTTGTCGATGCGCTCGCCGTTGCCCGGCTGATGCCGCTGCGCATGCAGTGCATAGAAGTTGGCTTGCGGCGGCAGCACGAAGCGCTCGTTCTTCAGCATTTCTTCGATCAATTCCGGGTGGTCGCCGTACTGCGCCTTGTAGCCGTCGTAGTGGTCTTGCCAGACATCGGAGATGTATTTCAGAAACAGCATCGTCAGCACATAGTCTTTGTAGATGGCGGGATCGACGGTGCCGCGGAAGGTATCGCAGGCTTCCCAGACCGCGCGATTGATGACGGATTGTTCGATGGGGCTATTGCTCATGTCGTTGCCTGATGGTTGGTCGCCAACAACTTCAGAACCAGTGTCTGTAGCTGCTGCTCGCGGTTGTGTATGAGTCCCTGCAGAAGATCGCGCTCCTGTCGGGCTGCCTGGTCCAGGCTGATAAGTTGGCGCTGTTGCGCAACCGGCGGTACCGCTATCGGTAACGCTTCCAGTACGCCGCGCCGTATGCTGAGTTGGTCTGTGCCTTCGGCATTTTTGCTCAAGAAGCGCTGCGCCGGCAATTGGTTGATCTGCCAGGCCAGGAATTCAGGCAGCAGCGCCTTGATATCGCGTACGCGGATAAGAAAAAAATACTGCGAGCAAACTGCCGGCGCAGGGATATCTTTCAAACAGACCGCGAAATTTCGCGCTCCTTTGGCCACAAAGAGTATGTCGCCGGCCTGCAGCCAATCGGGTTCCTTGCGTCCTTGCGGGCTGGTACGCGCGACCTTGTTCCATGCAACGCCGGACGCCACGCTCAAGTCCCGCATCTGTATTGCCAATGCAGCACCTTCAGCAATTTCGGGCACTCTACCGCGAAAAGGGTGTCCTGGACGCACTTCAGTAAATTGTCTAAGTTCGTCTATCATTTTGCACCAATCTGGATGATGCAAATATTTTGCTTGAATTTGGGATATATTGCAACTATCAGGATGACCGAAAAATTTGCTTCAAATAATAGAAATAATAGAGGATAGACCACGGTTTTTACTATCAGAAAACCGTGGCCTGTCCCCTCTTTGCTCGGGACCGATGTTGATAAGCCAAGAAATTTGGCTAAATCAGTTACTGTGGAGTAATGCAAACATCCGTAAAAATTTGTAATTTGCAATAAAAAAAGAACGCCAGCCATCACCGGTGGACGCTTTTGTTTCTGGATGTTGGCGCCGATGCCGGATTGACCTACGGAGCCGATTTTGACTGACCCACCTGCAAGCTGCCCATCCCGCACTGGATCAGCATTTGCAGTGTATTGGGATTGGTCAGCGATTTCGGCAGCCTGGGTTAATTCTGAGTCGGCAGCAACGCACCCACCCTACTATCCGCAAATATGCTGGAGTATCGCTATTTTCAGTGCAGTTCCCGCATATATTCATTGATACATAAAATATACAGCCATATGTACATAATTTTCATCAAGCGCTTGTTTGAAAGCAATCATGTCTGAACCCGACCCTGTCGCCTCGATTGCCGCTGCCATCCTGGCGGCGCGCCGCAGGTCTGGCGCACAGGGTCCCCGCCTGCCCGAGTGCTGCCGGCCATCCGGGCTTGACGCCGCGCTGGCGATACAGGCAGCGGTCAGCGCGCAACTCGGCGCTGGCATCGCTGCGTGGAAGTGCGGCTTGCCCGCAGCCGGGAATTGGGTGCTGGCTCCTATCTATGCCGGCACTGTCCACACCATCGACACCGGCGCGCAATGCGCGGTGCGGGTCCGTGCCGGCCAGGCGCGGGTGGAGCCGGAACTCGCCTTCATTCTCGGGCGCGACCTGCCTGCTCGCGACCAGCCCTACACGCCGGCCGAGGTCGATGCCGCGATTGCGCGCACCCACCTCGCGCTGGAACTGATCGACAGTCGTTACAGCGATCCGGACGACGCCAGCTTCGCTGAAAATCTGGCGGACGGCTTGCTCAATTCCGGCCTGTTCATCG
Source organism: Gelidimonas diazotrophica (assembly GCF_055694025.1). Classification (NCBI taxonomy): domain Bacteria; kingdom Pseudomonadati; phylum Pseudomonadota; class Betaproteobacteria; order Burkholderiales; family Oxalobacteraceae; genus Gelidimonas; species Gelidimonas diazotrophica. The sequence goes on along the minus strand of NZ_CM146349.1, from coordinate 177,383 downwards.
GCCCGCAGGCGGATGCCGGGAAAGCACGCGCCGCCAGCACGATGGCGATAACAATCACCTTTGCGACGGGCGAGGAAATCCGGCTTGACGGCCGCCACCCGAGCGGCGATCCACGTGCGCCGCTGTATTGGCTAGCGGAGTTTTTACGCAGCAAAGGCCTGGGGCTGCAAGCAGGCCAGGCAGTGATCACCGGCTCGTACGCGGGGAGTTTTGACTTGCCTGTAGGAGAAGACATCGCCATTCAGTATGGCGACCTGGGCACGCTGACGGTGCATTTCGTGCGGAGATGTGCCGAGATGAGCCGCTGCACCTGATACGAAGTAGTATCGCTCACGCGCTAGGGATAGCTTGCAGCCGCTTGGATATCTTGCATTTCCAAACAAGTCGGATGCTTAAATCGCAGGCACATCCGGCAGACTTTACTGTTTTCGATCATAATTCCGCTCCCATAATAATTTGAGAAAAATGTGGTGCGTATGGTACGTATGATGCACGCATCTCGTTTTTCATCGGCCACGGTCGGCTGCCGTCCGGTTTCTATCAGACCCACACCGGTCTGCCTGCGAACTGGCGCCAGTTCCTTTGCCCCCTACTAAATACATGTCCAAACTAATTGTCCGCAATACCACGCTGCAAGATATTGACGCGCTGGTGCGCCTGCAGCGCGAAGTCTATCCGACCATTCCGGCCTGGCAGCACGACCGCGTGGCACGCCAGATCGAGCTGTTCCCCGAGGGTCAGTTCGTCGCGTTCTACAATGACCGGCTGGTGGGCTGCGCCAGTTCGCTGGTGATCCTGTGGGATGAGTGGATGGAACCCCATACCTGGGATGAGATCACCGCCAAAGGAACCTTTGACACCCACGACGCGGCGGGTTACACGCTGTACGGCGCGGAAGTATTCGTCGCGCCGCTGCTGCGCGGCAAGCGGCTGGGCCATGCGCTGTACGAAGCCCGGCGGCGGGTGTGCAAGAGTTTGAATCTGCGCCGCATCATTGCCTGCGGCAGACTGCCGGGCTACCACAAGCTGGCAGACCAGATGCCAGTGGAGCTTTACGCCCGCAAGGTGCTGTGGGGGGACATCACAGACCCGGTGCTGAGCTTTCAGTTGCGCGAGGGATTCAGGTACTGTGGCATCATGCCGAATTACCTTGTCGATGACAAAGAATCGCATGGGTACGCGTCGCTGATCGCCTGGATCAACCCAGATTACGATGCCTCCAAGCCCACCGGGCTGCAACTGGCGGCGCGCGCCGCCGCAAAGGATATCTAAGATGACAACCGCCCCCAAAACCAGCACATACGAACCCAAGCAGCTCACCGTGCGCATCGCGGCGGTGCAATACCTGCTGCGCTCCATCCACGACTGGAACGATTTTGAAAACCAGGTGCGCTTCGTGATGAAAGCCGCAGGCGACTATAAACCGCAGTTTGTGCTGCTGCCGGAGATATTCACCACTCAGCTGCTGTCGTTTATGGATACCAGCGACTTGCGGCAGGCAGTGCGCAACATGAACGATTACACCACGCGCTATATCGAGCTGTTCAAGGAACTGGCTGCGCAGTGGAATGTGCATGTGATCGGCGGCAGCCATCCGACGATAAGCGACGGCAAGCTTCTGAACACCGCCTATCTTTTCACGCCCGAGGGGAAAGTTTTTACCCAGGACAAGATTCACCTGACGCGCTGGGAAAAGGAAAAATGGAAAGGGGACCCAGGTCACCACTTGCAGGTGTTTGACACCCCCCACGGCCGCATTGCTATCCTGATCTGTTACGACATCGAGTTTCCCGAGCTCAGCCGCATGGTGTGTGAAATGGGCGCCGACATCATCTTTGTGCCATCGTGCACCGATGACCGCCAGGGTTTTTTACGGGTGCGTTATTGCTGCCATGCCAGGGCGATCGAGAACCAGGTTTATGTTGCGGTCACCGGCACTGTGGGCAACCTCCCGGTCGAAGGTCTGGGCTTGCATTATGGCCAGGCGGCGATCATCACGCCGTCGGACTTCCCCTTCGCGCGCGACGGTATTGCCGCCGAAGGCGTACCCAACATGGAGCAAATCGTGATTGCCGACGTGGACCTCGGCAAGCTGGTCATGAACCGCGTCAACGGCACCACCATTCCCTTGTATGACAAACGCATCGATGTGTACGACAACGATGTGGAGATCGTGTCCACGGTCTGATGCCATCTGGCTTTCCCGGAAGCGACAGAGCCTGGCTTTGAAAATCCTTGTGTCGGTGGTTCGATTCCGCCCCAGGCCGCCAAGAACATCTCAACTAAAACGCCAACCATTACCGGTTGGCGTTTTAGTTTCAGAAATAGGAAGTCATCATCTCCGGTCTATTTCCGGCACCGGCCGGTATCGCGCTGCGCCGATCAAACTCCTCTTCTAAAATCGACCGAATCGTCCAGCAAGCGCAGCGTCAGCCAGGCTTTGGCGCTACCACATCAAGTCGTCCGGAATCTGGAAGGCGGCATACGGATCGTCCGCATCGATCTCGGTACTGGTCTTGTTCACTCGCACGACGAGCGAGGCGTCGCGCTCGGCGATCTTGTCGGCGATAATCCTGGGCACCAATTCGGTGGCGTTGCCCTGGCAGACGATCACCAGGCGACCGGCTATTAAATGCGCCTGGACCGCGGCCGACACATACAGCCGTGCGATCTTCTTGTCGTGGGTAAAGTTGTAGGCGATGTCGCCGGCGCCCTTGCTCTGGCGATTCTTCTGCACCATCTGGGCAATTTGCGCCACGATTGCCTTTTGCGTGGCGGCCGCGTCGCGCTGGGCATTGAGTTCGCGGGCCCGCTCGGCATTCTTGCGTTGCGTATCGAGTGCGGCCAGGCGCGCTTCATCGACACTGATCGTACCGGTCCGGCGTTCAACCTTCTTCTGCTTGCTCTTGTCCTGGTGGGCCAGTTTGACTTTGTTTTTGTCGACCAGGCCGGCTTTCAAAAACTGCTCTTGCAAAGAAGCCATATGTGCTACTCCGTAAATAGGGTCCGCCGGCCCAGGCAACGGCTCCGGCCAGTGGAAAGTCGCTAGCATAGCAAAAATGTCGACTCCGCTGATCCGCAATCGCGGTCTTGCTGGCGCTCTCAGCCTAAGAGCCGGCAGTGCTAAACTGCGCCCCTTACCCTCTAGCTCCGAACCCATGACGAACAAGAAACAGCCTCCAGCGAAAAAAACAATCGATGCGCCTGCAGGGCGCGCTGAAAATCCGTTTCTGAATACCGAGTTTTACGTACGGATGCGCGATTACACGGAGCGTGACGCGGCGTTCTCGAAAGAATTGAAGGCTATCTCGGAACGCGGCGCAGGCAAGCAGAGTTGCGATGCGCGCTTTGCGCCGTCGCTGAAAGTTTTGCGCGGCGTGATTAAAAAAGGCTTACCGCTTGAGGACATGCTCGATCGCATCGTACTCGGCGTCGAAAAAGGCCTGTGGGAACCCTGGTTGACCGTGTTCGGCTTTGAACTGCGCGGCGTCAACTATGCGAAGACGGGAGCGCGCAATGCCCGACTGGCGCTGGACATTAGCTTGGCATCCAAGGCCAACACCGCGTTTGCAAACGCCGGGATTTCAAATTGGCGTAGTTTGGTGGTGGAAGATTGTGTCCAGCTCCAAGTTGAGAAACCGACCGAGAAGACACCTGCCAAGGCCTATGCCATTTTCACCCTGGACGCCACTGACAATTGAGTGTTGTCGCCGTCGGGCGGCGGAGTGCGTTGCATCGTCACTTCACAGATGCCAATATTGGTCTGGTTGACTGCCGCACATGGTAGGAACCGCTGGACTTTAGAGTCTGTCCATGAATTACTAGCCATCTCATCAATTCCTGTCTGTCGCCGCCCTTCCTTGTGGCGGCTAGCAGCAGGATTATCTGCGAGCATGAAACAAAAGCGCTTCGCGAGCACTCTCAGAAGCCGCTTCACAGAGGGCATTTTGCAGCGCAAAACATGCGCACCTGGGAAGCTGGTTATTGCGTTTTGCAACAGCCTCTTATTTTAAGAAAATGGAAAAATGAAGTTAAAAAATTTAGTTTTGACCAGCCTCATCGTTGCTGCACTTGTGGGTTGCGGTGGCGGCAGTTCGCCAGCGCCGACCGGTTCTGAAGATAACCATGAAACTGTTGATGCTCAGGCCGCACCGGTTACCTCGGTGGTTTTTAAACCAGTCGCGGCTTCATCGTGCGATAAGTCATTTGCATCACTTGCGCTCGGAGATTATGCGTTGAACAGCAATCCCTGGGGCAGGGAGAAGATCACGGATTTCACGCAATGCATCAGTGGCGCGTCGGTCGGAACCGTGATCGACAATACGGCTGTACAGACAGGCGTGACGGCGCAATTCCGCTGGGATTGGCCGACCGAAAACTCCAGCTCCGATATCAAGGCATATCCTGAAATACTGTATAGGCCCGGCGGCAAAGGAATGACTTCAATTCCATTCGCAGATGTCGCAGGGTTGAGCGTCAATCACGACGTTGCCATTTCGGCCACAGGCGACTACAACCTTACCTATGACATTTGGGTGGATTCGACTGCCACTACGGACCACTGGCCGCATAAAGCGGAGATCATGATTAAGGTGCAGCAGACGTGGAAAGATGATCCGGTAATCGACACGATTACGGTTGATGGGAATCAGTTTGAGGTGTTTGAGCACACAGTCATCAATGCATCTTACAACTGGAAGTGGAAGGTCTTGGTATTCGCAAGCAAAACACCGTTGCTGAAAGCGTCCATTCCCCTGAAGCCGTTTATTGACTATCTTGTTTCTAAAAACCATTTGCTCCAGACCGATTACATCAGCACGATCGAATTTGGCGCGGAGTTGAAGCGCGGCAAGGGAACGGCTACCATCAACTCTTATAGCGTTAGCCGTTGATAACATCAGTTAATAAAGGCTTGCTTTTTGCCTTGTCGACCCTAACTAAAAAACATGATCCCATTTTCCATCCTTGACCTTTCTCCGATCGCTGAAGGTAGCGATGCGGCCCAATCATTTCGCAACACGCTCGATCTTGCGCAGCATGGCGAGCGTTGGGGCTACCACCGCTATTGGCTGGCGGAACATCATGGCATGCCTGGCATCGCCAGCGCCGCGACCGCGGTCTTGATCGGGCACGTGGCCGCTGGCACCTCGAAAATTAGGGTGGGCGCCGGCGGCATCATGTTGCCTAATCATTCTCCGCTGGTGATTGCCGAGCAATTCGGGACGCTGGAGTCGCTCTTCCCCGGCCGCATCGACCTGGGGCTGGGGCGCGCGCCGGGCTCGGACCAGACCACTGCGCGCGCTTTGCGGCGCAATCTGGCCGCCGATGCAGACGAATTCCCGCAGGACGTTGTGGAATTGCTGGATTATTTCTCGTCGGCGCCAAAGCAAGCTGTGCGGGCCATCCCCGGTGCCGGTCTGAACGTTCCGATCTGGATTTTGGGATCGAGTCTGTTTGGCGCGCAATTGGCAGCGGCGCTCGGTCGGCCGTATGCTTTCGCGTCGCATTTTGCGCCGGCCCAGATGATGCAGGCGATTGCGCTATACCGGGCCACGTTCCAACCCTCGGCGCAACTCGATAAGCCGTATGTGATGCTCGGCTTTAATGTTTTTGCCGCCGACACCGACGCGCAAGCGCAATTTCACGCGACCTCCATGCAGCAATCATTTGTGAGCCTGCGCAGCGGTCGCCCTTCGCGTCTGCCGCCGCCGATGGGGGATTATTTAAGCCGCATCGGCCCGCAGGAGCGCGCATTGCTTGACCAGGTTCTGTCGTGTTCCGCCATCGGTTCGCCCGAAACGGTCTCGCGTGAATTGACGGCGTTTATTGCGCGTACAGATGCCGATGAGCTGATGATCACGTCACAGATATTCGATCACGCCGCGCGTCTGCGCTCGTATGAGATTACTGCAGACGTCCACAAAGCGCTGGCTTGAGCGATAGCGCCAATTTCACCCTTTCGCAAGCAGGCTGCAGTTGACGATGAATCCCGAATATCTACAACTGTTAGTCACCCGTGCAATGCCTTATGGAAAGTACAAAGGTCGGCTGATCGCCGATCTGCCGGGGCACTATCTTGGCTGGTTTGCGCGGGAAGGCTTTCCCTCCGGCGAACTCGGTGGTCTGATAGCGCTGATGTACGAGTTGGACCACAATGCTTTGACGCATCTGCTGGCCCCGCTTCGCAAGCGCTGACCTCCGCACCGGTCCCAAACCAGACCAGCCGGAATAGGCTTGATGCTGTTATTCAGGCCAATTCCCTGCAACACCGGATTAAACAACCTCAAATACCTTATTGAGTATATTTTATATCCGCAATAAATATATGCGGAAAATGCCATAAAAATTGCCATACTCCTTATTTTTACGAAATTTTGATAACTGTTCAGCGCGCTATGGAAAACTCCCTCGCCCGCGCGCGGGAGAGGGCTGGGGAGAGGGTGCTCGCAAGAACGAAGGTGGGCTAAAACAAGACTCGGCCTTGATGGGATTGCCACATAATCAGGCCGGAATATTTGCTAATACCCTCTCCCTAACCCTCTCCCGCAAGCGGGCGAGGGGATTCAAACAGTCCTCATCTAGTGCGCTGAATAATTACAAATTATGCGACTCAAACAGCCACCGTTGCGATTTTCAGCAAGTGGTCCAGTGGCTCCGGCCGGTGATGCAAATAGCCCTGGACGTAGTCCACCCCCAGTTCGCGCAGCAAGGCTTCCACCTCTTCCGTTTCGACCCATTCGGCTACGGTTTCCATGTGCGTGGCCTTGGCGAGTTGCGCCATGCTCTGGATGCAGACCCGGTCCACCGGATCGGTCAGCAGGTTGCGCATGAACTGGCCGTCAATTTTCAGCACATCGGCGGGGAGTGTCTTGAGGTAACCAAACGATGTCATGCCGCTGCCAAAATCATCGAGCGCGATGCGCGCGCCACGGTTACGCAGTGCAATGAAGAAAGTCACCGATTCGTTCAGGTTGATGATGGCTGCAGTCTCGGTGACCTCAAAGCATATCTTGCGATAGTCCACAGGCATGCTGTCCATCATGGCCAGCACATCGGCACGAAATACCGGGTCACCCACCGATTGGCCAGACAGATTGACTGAGAGCCGATCCAGGTGCAGCAGTGCGTTTTCATGCTGCACCATCCATTCAAAAACTGCGTGCAACACCCATCGGTCCATTCTGCTTGCCAGAAAGAAACGCTCGGCAATTGGCACAAAATCGCCTGGCGAGACCCGCCTGCCATCAGTATCGATCATGCGCAACAGAACTTCACCATGCACCCCGCCGTGCTCGTGTTCGGGTTGAATCGCCACAATGCGCTGCCAGTGCAATTCGAAGCGTCCTTCAGCCAGAGCCTCTTCAATGCGCTGTGCCCACTGGATTCCGTCTTTTTGGGCCAGCACACCCTTGTCGTTATTTTCATAGGCATGGACGCGGTTGCGCCCCGAATGTTTGGCCACATAACAAGCCGAGTCGGCCGCGTTCAGGACCGCTGCAGTGGACAGCCAGTTCCTATGCATCTGCACCCAGCCGATACTGGCGCCAATATGAAAACGGCGACCGCCATGCTCAAACCGGTAGTCGTCCACGGCCTTGCGAATCTGCTCGGCCACCTCGGCGGCCTTTTGCGGACCGCAGTGCGTCAGAATCACGCCAAATTCGTCACCCCCCAGCCGGCCAAAGGTATCCGTGGATCGCACGCAGCGGCTGATGACCTGCACCACGTCACGCAGCAATTGATCGCCGGCGCCATGCCCACAGGTGTCATTGACAATTTTGAAGCGATCCAGATCGACAAACATCAGCGCGGATTCGATGCCCTGATTGCGGGACAAGTCCAGCGCACGGCCCAAATGCTTTTCGAATTCAAACCGGTTCACCAGATTAGTCAGAGAATCATGGGCAGCCCGGTGGCTGGCCTCCAGGTGCAAGGTTTCCAACTCGCGCTGCCGGCGCCCGGTCAGTGCGAGTTGCTGAATCGCAAATAGGCCAAAAACCACTGACAGAATCAACAAAACGGTTAACGTGATGCCCTCGTAAAGGGCAAACTGCCGAACATCACCCAGCATCAGGCTCGAACGCATGTTTTGTATTTCATGCACATCAAGCAAAAGTCTGTGAATAACCGGATGTAACCGATTGATGTCCTGCTGCAGCGTTTGCAACGTGGCGGCGTCCAGAGTTTTGGGAATTTCTTCCAGATAGGAATCTGCTTTTTTCAGATACGACCGCGCCTCGGCATATGCTTGCCTGAATGTCGCATTCTCCTTCATCACGTTGCCGCTGACGCTGGTCTCGAATAGCAGCACCTGGCTTGCAAAAATATTGTAGTAATTACTGGTTTCCGCCAGCAAACCGGGCTTATCGGGTTGGTGTACTGCCTCTTGCAAGGCACTCTGGTAGCGCATCAGGTCCAACTCAAGCTGGTAAAACTCCCATGAAAAATTGTCGTGCCCTTGAACAGTACCGCGGGCTACCCGTTCAATCTGCTGGTATTGAAACCAGCATAGGCCAGTCACTGCAACCAAAATGATAGTTGCGACCCCGAGTAAAAAGCGGCGAACCGGCTTCTTTATATCCGCATAAAAATCGCGAATTTTCATGGAGCGCCTGAGTTCAGGACCTTCGATTGCTAAACTCACGAAGGCTTACTCAACAACAATTTTTTGCAGTTGCCAGATCGAACGCGTGTAATAGGTGTCGCTCTTGAGCCTGGGCTTGCTGTCAAACGGATAGATCATCAGCAGAGGGCCCTTGCTGCGCACCATCAATTCCTTTCCATCCGCCCGGCGCGCCAGCACCGGCTCAAACTCGGCGGCATCGTCAAAGGGCACCTTGATCTCGTATTTATTCATCGCCATCAAACGCAGCACCTTGCCTTGCGCTCCAACGACATTTAACACACTGTTGAGCGATGGGCCGGCATAGGTGACCGGAATTGTGTGCCAGGGCGACGCTGTGGAAAATTGGGTAACTGGCAGCGCATCCAGCATTTCGGCATCGAATTCGGCGGTGTCTCCGGCATTGCGATGGCTGATGTTGCCTCCGACAGTCAAAATGACAGGGCCTTTCGGTTTTGGTAGCGCTTGCGCCCCCACCCCGACCGACAACATGTTGATAAAAAACACTGACAGGAAAAAACGGCATATCACTAAAAAATACGATTTCATCGTATGTCCCCTCGAACTCAAAAATTAAACAATTATTTGGCCATGAGCCCAGTTAATGGTAGTGGCGGCGATGCGTGCAACCGACATTGCGGCGCGGCACATAGGAACGCGCGTGAAATAATGTGCATATTTGTTCCACGTCTGACGGGCGCGCTGCCGCTTGTGCGTCGCAACAAATTTCGTATATTTACGAAAATCGATATTGACATAAAGAAATCTTCAAAATTTGATTTGCGACAACAGACGCACAGATTCATGCATGCGGCAAAGAGGGCATAAGGAACGTGCGCGGCATAATTTGTGGATTTGGACCGTGCAGCAGGGATTTCACCGGGCAATGCCCGATGCCTGCAACGGTGTGGCCTTGCAAGGCGCGCGCAGGAGTGCTGGCGAGCGCAATGCCGCAGCGCGCCCGCCAAACGTGGGAACACATGCGCACATTATTTCGCGCACGTTCCTAAGTTAGACGTTCGTCTTGGAAAATATTGGGTTGGCGATTCGATTTTGCCCCGTAGGCCTCAGGGCCTCAGGGCATTAGGTGCTGACCGAAGTAATGGGCATCGTCCGATTACTTTCACGGCGCCTAACTAATCACGCCCTTCTGTTTCAATATTGCAATCTGCTCCGGGGTGCGCCCGAGCGTAGCGAGAATTTCAGCAGTATGCTGCCCCAGTTCCGGGCCTACCCAGCGGGTTTCGCCTGGGGTTTCGGAGAGTTTGGGAACCACGCCCGGCAGATCGATGGGCATGCCATCGGGCAAGGTAAATTGCTGGATCATGTCGCGCGCGCGGTAGTGCGGGTCCTGATAAATATCGGCGGCGGTGAATACCCGGCTGCTCGGCACGGCGGCGGCTTCAAGGGTGTTCAATACATGATCGATGTCATGCTGCGCGGTCCAGTCCGAGATCGCCTGATCTATCAAATCATTGTGCTGTACCCGTCCGTCATTGCGCGCCAGCGCCGGGTCTGCGGCCAGATCGTCGCGCCCCATCGCTTGCATCAGGCGCTTGAAAATGCTGTCGCCGTTGCCGGCGATGATCACGTACAAGCCGTCGCGGCAGAGATAGGTGCTGGACGGCGAGATGCCCGGCAGGCTGGCGCCGGTACGCTCGCGCACATGGCCGGATTCGCCGTATTCCGGGATCAGGCTTTCCATCACGCCGAACACCGCCTCGTACAGCGCGATGTCGATGAACTGGCCTTTGCCGCCATTGACTTTCAGATGGTGCATGGCCAGCAGCGCGCCAATCACGCCATACAGCGACGCCAGCGTGTCGCCGATGCTGACGCCGACCCGCACCGGCGGGCGATCCGGAAAACCGATCAGATTACGCAACCCGCCCATCGATTCGGCAATCGCGGCAAAACCGGGGCGTTGACTGTAAGGGCCATCCTGGCCGTAACCGGAAACCCGCACCATGATCAGATTCGGGTTGATCTTGACCAGATCTTCCCAACCCAGACCCCAGCCTTCGAGCGTGCCGGGGCGGAAATTCTCGATCACGATGTCGGCATCCCAGACCAGTTCACGCACGATCTGCTGACCTTCTTCCGACTTCAGATTGAGCGTCAGCGATTTCTTGTTGCGGCTCTGCGCATACCACCAGAGCGAAGTGCCGTTATGCAGTTTGCGCCACTTGCGCAGCGGATCACCATCGACCGGGGCTTCGATCTTGATCACTTCAGCGCCGAATTGACCCAGCAAGCTGGCCGCATACGGGCCTGCAATCAAGGTGCCCAACTCTATGACTTTAACGCCCTGTAACGAGGCCTGTTTGCCGGAAGAAAATTTATCCATGGTGCGGTGTTCCGAATATCAAGCTAAAGGAAACTAAAGAAAACCCCCGGCAGCGCGTTTGCAACTGCCGTGGGCATCCATCATGCCAGAGCCGGATAGTCGATGTAACCTTCAGCGGTTGGTTGATAAAAGGTAGCCGAATTCGGCACATTCAATGGCGAATTGATCTTCAGCCGGCGCGGCAGATCCGGGTTGGCGATAAACAACTGCCCGAACGCGACCGCATCGGCTTCGCCCGCGCTCAGCAATTGCTCGGCTGTGGCCTTGGTCAATTGCTGATTGGCGATGTAGACGCCGCCGAATGCTTGCTTGAGTTGCGGGCCGAGCCGGTTTTCGCTTTGCGGTTCCCGCGCACAGATGAAGGCGATGCCGCGCTGGCCCAGCTCGCGCGCAATATAGCCGAAAGTCTCGGCCGGATTGGAGTCGCCCATGCTGTGGCTATCGCAAGCCGGCGCCAGGTGCATGCCGACCCGGTCTGCGCCCCATACCGCAATACAGGCATCGGTTACTTCCAGCATCAGACGGGCGCGGTTTTCCAGCGATCCGCCGTAGATGTCGGTGCGCTTATTGCTGCCGTCCTGCAAGAATTGATCGAGCAGATAACCATTCGCGCCATGAATTTCAACGCCGTCAAAGTTTGCCGCCTTGGCATTTTCAGCGCCCTTGCGGTAAGCCGCGACAATGCCCGGAATTTCTGCCAGATCGAGCGCTCTTGGCGTGACGAAATCACGCAGCGGACGCAGCAGGCTGACATGTCCTTGTGCTGCAATTGCGCTCGGCGCCACCGGCAACGCACCATCCAGTAAGCTTGGGTCTGAAATGCGGCCGACATGCCACAGTTGCAGCACAATGCGCCCGCCGGCCGCGTGCACGGCGTCGGTCACTTGCTTCCAGCCGGCAACTTGTTCGTCGGACCAGATGCCTGGCGTATCGGCATAACCGACGCCTTGCGGCGTCACCGCAGTGGCTTCGCTGATAATCAGGCCGGCCGATGCGCGCTGGACATAATATTGCGCCATCAGCGCGTTCGGCACCCGCCCTTCCCCGACTGCGCGGGAGCGTGTCAGGGGCGCCATGATGATGCGATTTGGGAGATTGAGCGCGCCGATTTTGATTGGGTTAAATAAAGTTGTCATAGTTACTTTCAATAAAGTTGAGAGAGCTTGGGTTTGATGCTGCAGGTGTTTTTTGCAGGATGTTTCGAGCTTCAAAAAGCGTCTGTATCGGATTGCACATTACTTTTTTCGCTGCACAAATCGTCATTGATATAGGCGCGAAAGGCGGTAATCGTCTGCTCATTGCGGCTGAAAAAAATCCATTGCCCGACGCGTTTTGCGGTGACAAGTTCCGCCTGCTGCAAAATCGCCAGATGGGCGGAGACCGTCGATTGGGACAACCCTGCGCGCTGATTGATCAAACCGGCGCAGACGCCCAGATCGAGCGGATATTCCTGATTGGAAAAATAGCGATTGGGTTCTTTAAGCCAACCGAGTATTTGCCGTCGCACCGGATTGGCCAGTGCCTTGTGAATTGCGTCGAAGTCCATAATCAATGCTCGTATTTCGTTTTCTAAAGAATCAAATATTGTTATTTGGTGAAATTAATATCGTCATAATACGATATTAATGCAGAACGTGCAGGGCATCAATTCGGGATGCAGTAATCGTTGCCACACAACTTCCCCGTGATATCCTTGCAGGCCCAGAATAAACCGCACAATTGCTGTCAATGAATACGCCCAATCCTGTCCCCGGCTCTACCTCTGTTACTGCCCCTGTTACTGCTGCTGTCACTGCTCCCAACCCGATTCACGCTGCACGCGCTCTGCTCAAGGAACTGCAGGAAAAATTCGTGGCTTTTCGTGATTACATGCCGCTGGCGATCGGCATCGACAAGCAACTCATCGCACTACTGCCGCAGACAAATCGCAAAATCCTGCGCATTGCATTGGGCCTCCACACAAGGTCGTTGCGGTACATGAAGAGTATGGAAAAAGCGACGGCCAGGTTTGACCTCGATGGCAATGCAACCGACGCCATCACGGAAGAACATCGCGCCCATGCGTCCGAGGTGTTGCGGGAGCGCTTCAAGAAAGACGCCGAGCAGCGCAAGGCGCACCGCGAAGCTGAAGAAGCCAAGCGCAAAGCTGAAGAAACCCAGCGCCAGCACGCTGAAAAACTAGGCCAGCTCGCGGCTAAATTCTCGCGCAGCGGCACTTAACTTAGTAGCACTGCCTGCAAAACCCAGCCTTAAGCAATCTCCAGAATCTTGCTGGGATACACTTACACAAAGCGGATGCATCCGCTTTGTGCAGATACGCTCTAGGATTCCAGATGAAAGCCCTGCTACAACACTTGACGTCCATGACACGGCAACGCGACCATGCGTTACTCGACGCGTCGGTCATCGCGGCGCTGGCAGAGGTGACTGCGGCCAGTCAGGTGCGCAAGCTGGAAGTGTTGCGGGTGCGCGATGAAATACGCCTCAAGCTCAGCGCCTGCAGGCTGCATGCCTGTGAAGAATGCAATCACATCCGCTGCAGCGGCGAATCGGTGGCGCTCGAGCCGGCACTGGCGGCCGCGGTGACGCAACATCTAACCAGCGCCCAAAAAATCATGCCGGACGGAACCCGCATATTGTGGCTGCTGGTCTGGCTGGATGATCACTTCATCGCCTGTCTGGAACTCTGGAATCCGGCCGCATGCGACGACAAGACGCTGGAAATGGCGCAGGCCATCATCGCCATTTATGCCAACCATCGCAGCCTGCTCGATTACAGCCAGCGCGATTCGCTGACCGATTTGCTTAACCGCAAAACCTTTGACGAGAATTTTTCGAAAATATTGCGCTCGTTGGCGCAGTGCGACACGCCCTCCGAGTCGCAACCGGAAGAGCGCCGGCATACCGAGGCAAACAAGAATCAGTGGCTGGCGGTGGTCGACATCGACCATTTCAAACGCGTCAACGACGAGTTCGGCCACCTGTATGGCGACGAAGTGCTGCTGTTGCTGGCCAATCTGATCCGCACCTCGTTCCGCCCGCATGACGGGCTGTTCCGCTTCGGCGGCGAAGAATTCGTGATTTTATTGCAGGCCGCCGCACTGGAAGATGCGCTGCGCATTTTCGAGCGCTTTCGCAGCAACGTCGAGAAATACCATTTTCCGCAAGTCGGCCAGGTCACGGTCAGCATCGGTTTTACCCGCATCGGCTTGAATGCGACCCCGGTGGTCGTGCTCGGACATGCCGACCTGGCGCTCTACCATGCGAAAACCCACGGCCGCAACCAAGTTTGCTATTACGAGAAGCTGGTGGAAGGCGGCCAGCTGAAGTCGGAGATATCGAACGACATGGTGGAATTCTTTTAATCCAGACCTGATAAATATCTATTATCCAGGGAGTATCACGATAAATAGTGCATTTCCCGCATAATTTAATTGCGGCATTAAAAAATACGCTATCCCAGTATATTTTCATGCCAAAACCGGCGTGAAACTAATGCAGGGCCCGTTTCAGGGTCGTCATCATCACTCCCACCACCAGCAGCAGACTGCCCGATACGCGGTTGATGTTGCGCACGAAAGACGCGTTGGCGCTGAAGCGCTGCGCTTTGCTGCCGATCCACGCATACAGACTGTAAGCGAATCCGTCCAGCGCCAAGCCGGTGGCGCCGAACACCAGCAACTGCAGGCCCAGCGGTTTGGCCGGATTGATGAACTGCGGCAGCAAGGCGACGAAATACAGCAATGCCTTCGGGTTCGACAATTCCACCACCAGTGCCTGCCAGAGTGCGCGCGGCCCGTGCACCGCATGGGCGCTCTCGGCAGTCACGGTCAAGGCGCTGGATTTGCTGCGCAGCGCGGCAATGCCCAAATAAAACAGATACGCCACGCCGACCCACTTGATGATGGAAAACAGCGTACTGCTGGCCATGATCAGCGCCGCAATGCCGGTTGCCGACAGCGCGAAATATGCGGCGTTGCCCAGCGCGATGCCGGCGATGGCCCAGTAGGAGCGGCGAAGCCCGTTCGAAATCCCCTGCGCCACGATCAGCAGCGCGGCCGGCCCCGGCGTCAGGCACACCACCAGCGTGGTGACGGCAAAAATTGCGTAGGTTTCCCAGTTCATACGATTTTCCTTCTGGTGCTGTTGTCAGTGATATTGCTGGTACTATTTTCAGCCTGCGCTGAAATGCACTGGCTAAACTATGTTTGCTTTCATTATCATGATCTTTGCATGAAAATCGAATTCGACGCGATGGATGTGACAATCCTCGATATTTTACAGCCCGATGCGCGCACTGCGCCGAAACCCTCACACTAAAACCTCGCCTCCATGGAACTGCGCCAACTGCGTTACTTTGTCGCCATCGTCGATCACGGCTCGCTGTCGCGCGCCGCCCGCGTGCTGCACATCGCCCAGCCTGCGCTGACCCAGCAATTGCGCCAACTGGAAGAAGAACTGGGCGCGAAATTGCTGCACCGCTCGGCGCAAGGCGTGCTCTCCACCGATGCCGGCACGCTATTTTATGAACACGCGCAAGCGATCCTGAAACAGGTGGGCGACGCCAAATCGGCGGTGGCCCAATCGACGAACCGGCCCACCGGCACCGTCGCGCTCGGTCTGCCGCAAAGCATTTCCGGCGCGCTGGCGCTGCCCTTGCTGACGGCAATACGTGAAACCTACCCCGACATCACATTGCAACTGACCGAGGAACTCTCCGGCAGCCTGATCGAACAACTGAAATCGGGCCGCATCAATCTGGCAGTGCTGTTCGACGATGGGCAACTGAGCGCCTTCACCGTTACCCCGCTGGTGGAAGAAGACATGCTGTACATCACCGGCAGCGGTTCGCGCTTCGAGGCCCGCGGCGCGTCGATCGCGCTGGCCGACGCGGTGCGGGCGCCGTTGATTCTGCCCGGCTTGCAACACGGCGTGCGGGCGCGCATCGAAAACCTCGCGCGCAGCGCCGGGCTGTCGATCGACAATGTGATCGACATCAATTCGATCGCCATTCTGAAATCCGCATTGCTGGCGGATATTGGCGCGACCATCTTGCCGGTGGCGCCGGTGCTGGCCGAAATCAAACGCGGCGACATGGTGGCGCGGCCGATCAGCGGAGCGCAGATTTCACGCACCGTGGCCTTGTGTGCATCCAAGAATATTCCGCTCACCAATGCCGCTGCGGCAGTCGAGCGGCTGGTGCTGGAAGTGACCCAAACGCTATGCGAAAACGGCCGCTGGCTGGGCGCGCATGCATTGCATCCGCACTAATTTTTCAACCCGCCATGAATGATCCGTTCCCGCTGCCGTAGGGGCGGGTTCCAAACCCGCCCTCGCACTTTGGCGGCAAAAGGGCGGGTTTGGAACCTGACCTCACACTTAGCGGCAAAAGGGCGGGGTTGGAACCTGACCTCGCACTTGGCGGCGAAAGGGCGGGTTTGGAACCTGACCTCACACTTGGCGGCAAAAGGGCGGGTTTGGAACCCGCCCCTACAGGCAAATGGTTGACGCAGAAAACTGCTTCAGAGCAGCGCATCCAGATACGGACTTGCGTCGTGCGACGCCAGCAAGCACGAAAATTCGGCGGCCGGGATCGGGCGGCTGAACAAATAGCCTTGCATGCTGTGGCAGCCGTTGTCGATCAGGAAGCGCTGTTGTTCGGGGGTTTCCACCCCTTCGGCGATCACCTGCAAATGCATGCTGGCGCCCAGCGCAATGATGGCGCGGGTAATCGCGGCGCCGTTGACATCGATCCCGATATCGCTGGTAAACGACTGGTCGATTTTGAGCTTGTCGATCGGGAAGCGCTTGAGCTGCGCCAGGCTGGAATAGCCGGTGCCGAAGTCATCGATCGAGAATCGCACCCCGAGCGCGCGCAACTCTTCCATGGTGCCGATCACGCGCTCGGGGCGCTGCATGATCAGGCTTTCGGTCAGTTCCAGCTCCAGCCGCTCGGGCGCCAGACCGGTGTCTTGCAGCACCTGTTTCACTTGCGCGGCGAAATCGTCCTGGTTGAACTGCTTGGCCGACACATTCACCGCCACCCGCAAATGACCATATCCCAGTGCATGCCAGCGCCGCGTTTCCTGACACGCGGTGCGCAATACCCACAAGCCAATCTCGACGATTTGCCCGGTTTCTTCGGCCACCGGAATAAACCGCAGCGGCGATACCAGCCCCATCTCGGGATGCGCCCAGCGCACCAACGCTTCCATTCCGGTGATCTGGCCGCTGGCAAAATCGAGCTGGGCCTGATAAAAAACCCGGAACTCGTTGCGTTGCAGCGCCAGTCGCAGGTTGTTTTCGATCAGCAGCCGTTCCATCGAAGCGGCATTCATTTCTTCCCGGAAAAACTGGAAATTGCCGCTGCCCTTGGCGTGGTGCAGCGCGACATCGGCATTTTTGAGCAGCACCAAAGGGGTCTTGCCGTCGTCCGGAAACAGGCTGATGCCGATGCAGGCGCAGACGCTGATCTCGTGTTCTTCGAGCCGGAAGGCTGGGCTGAGTGCGGTCAGCACGCGCTCGGCCATGTGGGCCGCAGCATGCGCGCCGTCCAGGTCTTCCAGGATGACCGCGAACTCGTCGCCGAGATGGCGGAAAACGGTATCGACGGTGCGCACGCTGGCCGCCAGACGTTGGGCCACCGCGATGATGACTTGGTCGCCGACATCGTGCCCCAAAGTGTCATTGATGTGGCCCAGGCGTTCAATATTCATCGTCAGCAGCGCGACCCGTTGGTTTTTGGACTCCGCGTTGCGCAGCGCATGCTGCAGTCGATCCTGCAGCAGCGCCCGGTTGGGCAGATTGGTCAGCGCATCGAAATACGACAGCCGCTCGATCTGGCTTTGCGCCGCCTTGGCGTGCGAAATATCGCTGAAAATACCGATGTAATTGGTAACAGCGCCACTGGCGTCAAGCACCTGGCTGATCGACAGGCGTTCGATGAAAACTTCGCCCGATTTGCGGCGGTTCCAGATTTCTCCGCTCCAGCTGCCGTGTTCGGCAATCGATTGCCACATCGCCTGGTAGAACGCGGCATCCTGCTGTTCCGATTGCAACAGCGCCGGAGTCTGGCCCAACGCCTCGTCGGCAGCGTATCCGGTAATCACGCAAAAGGCCCGGTTGACTTTGAGAATGCGTGTTTTGGCATCGGTAATCACGATACCGTCGCTACTGCTTTCAAACACGGTGGCCGATAGCCGCAACGCTTGTTCGGTGCGCTCAAACTCGGTAATGTCAACCATGATGCCGCACAAGGAAACCACTTGATCGGCACCATCGGCACCCATTCCGACGCTGACTGAATCCTTGAGCCAGACCACCCGGCCGTCGGCGGCCAGCATCCGGTATTCAAACGCGTGGTTGTTGCCGCCCCTGGTTTGCATGGTGCAATAGTTAACTGTACGTTCGCGATCCTGCGGGTGAATGTGGGCGGCCCAGAAGCCTTCGGCGTACCAGTCTTCAATCCGGTAGCCCAGGATGTGCTCGGCTTGTGCACTAACAAAAGTGAAGCGAAAAGTGGCTGGATCAGCCTCCCAGACAATCCCGTCGATACAATTGACAAGAGTCTCGAAACGCTGTTGCGCGCATAGGGTGGCGTCGGCAGTGGTGTGGGGCGACGGGTCTGGAAAAGATGACACAAAAAACTTTCTGGGCGCTGCCCGTGGGTGGCATTCTTTAGGCTGCGCTGATTATAGTTAGAAGGGTGCGGTTTTACCAGACGTGACTAAATGCCATGAATGCAGACGGGCAATTCCAGGTTGTGCTCCAAAGCGCGTTGATTGAATTTTTGCTTGAGGATTAAGTTGCGTGCTTTACCAACCGCCTTCATCACATCCTGTAACTGACTTTTTTGAAATCGGCATATACAAAAACGGCCCGCATAAAATCGCGGGCCGCTTATTTGCTGCAGTGCGTTGCTGTAGTGAAATTACCGTCAAGCAAGCTGCCGCGCCGGGGTGGCGACGGCTCGAAACTAGCTCAGCGCAACTGTCTTTAAATAGGATTAGCTACCCTTTTTTACCTTCAGCTCGCTCTGGACGTCCTTGACGCCCTGGACTCCGGCAGCCAGTTGCAGCGCGCGTTTGCCAACTTCAGCATTGGGCACGATGCCCGACATCTTCACCACGCCTTGTTCGGTAGACACGCTGATTTTCAGGGCTTGCACTTTCTTGTCTTCGACCAGCGCAGCTTTGACCATGGTGGTGATCATTGCATCGTCAGCGTAGGCGGAGGTAGCAGCGGGATTAGAGGTGGCGCTGGGAGCAGAGGCTGCGCCAGAAAGGCTGGTCGCGGCGGTAGTGGATGTGGATGCATCTGCGGCTTGCACTGCAGCGACGGAAGTTAAAGACACCAATGCGGCAACAAGCAGGCGGGACAACATTTTATGATTTTGCATGATGGTTTCTTTCTTAGTAAGGAT
Organism: Gelidimonas diazotrophica; assembly: GCF_055694025.1. Classification (NCBI taxonomy): domain Bacteria; kingdom Pseudomonadati; phylum Pseudomonadota; class Betaproteobacteria; order Burkholderiales; family Oxalobacteraceae; genus Gelidimonas; species Gelidimonas diazotrophica. The sequence goes on along the minus strand of NZ_CM146349.1, from coordinate 157,991 downwards.
AGTGGTTAGTAGTAGTACTGAACTAAGCAACGCCGTACTAACGTTACAAATACCTTCATAGCAAGCACTGTGCCAGCATGTTAAAAAATCAATCAATTCAAAGACTTAAGAAAAATCCACGATTGTGGTGGCGGCAAAAGCGCGGTTTTGATGCGATTTGTGTCGCTCCCGGGCGACAACTGGCTGCATTGAATCATGCAGGCCATTGATTTTAAAGGAATTACTTCTGTCGCTCTTCGGCGACAGAAGTATCCTCGGCCCGGAACAGGCTCGGCGTCAGGCCGGATTTTTGCAGCAAGCGATAGAACTCGGTGCGGTTGCGGTCGGCCAGCCGCGCCGCGTCGGCAACATTGCCGTCGGTAAGCTTCAACAGTTGGATCAGGTAATTGCGGTCGAAGCGCTGCTTGGCCTCGGCGTAACTCAATACTTCGAGCGACGGCACGCGCAGCGCGCGCTGCACCAGCGACAAGGGCACCAGCGGCGCGGTGGCCAGCGCGCAGACTTGCTCGACCACATTATTAAGCTGGCGCACATTGCCGGGCCACGCTGCGGTCATCAGCGCCGCCAGCGCCTCGGGCGCAAAGCCGTTCAGCGGCTTGTGATATTTGCTGGCAAGCAGTTGCAGGAAATGATTGGCCAGCAACGCGATATCTTCGCGCCGCTCGGCCAGCGGCGGCAGGCTCAGGGTCACCACGTTGAGGCGGTAATACAGATCCTCGCGAAACTGCCCGTCAGCCAGCGCGGCATCGAGATCGCGGTGGGTGGCCGAGACAATCCGCACATCGATCGGCAACGCCTGGTCGGCGCCGACCGGCCGCACCGCGCGCTCCTGCAGCACCCGCAGCAATTTCACTTGCAGCAACAACGGCATGTCGCCGATTTCATCCAGAAACAAGGTGCCGCCGTGTGCCGCCTGAAACAGGCCCTGCCGGTTCGCCACCGCACCGGTGAAAGCGCCCTTCACATGTCCGAACAATTCGGATTCGAGCAGTTGTTCGGGGATCGCGCCGCAATTGACCGCCACAAAGGGTGCGCTGGCGCGCTGACTGGCGCGATGGATGGCGCACGCCAGCAGTTCCTTGCCGCTGCCGCTCTCGCCGCGAATCAGGATGCTGGCGTCGGTTGCCGCCACCAGCTTGGCCTCGGCCAGCAGCGCGTTCATCCGCTGGCTGCGGCTGATCAAGCCTGCGCGCCATGCTTCGTCGCTGGGCGCTGGCAGCAACGATGACAGCGGCGATGGCACGCTCAGGCTGAGCGCTTGGGCGATTTTTTCCAGCAGCACTTTGCCGTCGAACGGCTTGGTCAGATAGGCATAAGCGCCGCGTGCGGTGGCTTCGACCGCATCCGGGATGGTGCCGTGTGCGGTCAACAGGATCACCGGCAGCGCCGAATGCTGGCTGCGGATTTCATCGAACAGCGCCAGTCCATCGCGCTCCGGCAGCCGGATGTCGCTGATCACCAGGGCCGGCAATTCGATCGCCAGCCGCTCCAGTGCCGCTTCCGCACTTGTTACCGCAGTGACCCGATAGCCGGCAGCGCTCAAGCGCATCGACAACAAGCGCAGCAAATCAGGATCGTCGTCGACCAATAGAATCTGCGCATTGGCCGTCATGGCGTTCCTTTTGTGGTCGCTGCTGCCGGCGCGCCATTGGGGCGCGCCGGCAGCGTGCGTTCGATCGCCTTCAGCTCTTCCAGCGTCTGCCTGAGTTGCTCGACGCGCCGCTGGCTGTCCCTGCTCTGCTGATTAAATTTATCGGCCTGGTCGCTGAGGCGACGCATTTCGGTGTAGTTTGCGGCAAGAATCTGGGCCAATGGCTTGACGGCCAGCGCATCCGGCTCGGTCGATTTGATGACGCCGTCGGTCAAGCTCTGAGCCCGCGCCAAGTCGTCATTGTTATGGCTCAAGGTCAGCAGCATCGATTTTTTCAGCGCGAATTGCGCGTTTTTGGGCTGCGCTTGCAGAACTGCCAGTTCCTTGGTCAGTGCGGCCGGCGTCAATTCACGCAACCACTGGTGATAGGCCAGCAAGTCACCGATTTCGCGCGGCGTATTCAACCCGCCCGGCGCAGGCTGGGAAGCGATCACAGTAGCCGGTTCTTGCACCGGGACCGGCGTTGGCGTCGACCTCTGCGATGGCGCAGTGGTGCAGGCCGCCGACAGGGCGCAGAGCAAGGTGATCAAAATTTTAGTTTTCATTGTTTTCTATATTTTTATTAGGTAGCGAAATCCGAAAATGGGCGCCCGCTGCACCCGGCAAAAGTTGCACCGTGCCGCGATGGGCGGCAACATATTCACGCACGATCGACAGGCCAATGCCGTTGCCATTGCGCGCCCCCGGCGGCTGACGTTGGCCTTGATAGAACGGCTCGAATATGCGCGCCGCGTCGGCCGGCGCAATGCCCGGACCCTGGTCTATGCAATCGATCGTGATGCAATCTGATTTAATCCCCAGCACCAGGCGGATGGCGCCGCCCTGCGGGCTAAAACGGATCGCGTTCGATAGCAGGTTAGCCAAGGCCACCTGCAGCTTGTCGGGATCAACGCTGGCAATATGTTCCGGGCCGCTCAGGTCGATGTGTAAATCGCGCGCTTGCCATTGCAGGCGCTGCACCTCGATCACCTGCTGCAGCAAAGCGTGCAGTGCGGTCGGCACGCGTTGCAACTGCTGGGCGTTGAATGCGGCGGTATTGTAGCGCAGCAAATCTTCGATCTGGGTCTGCAGCGCGAGCGTGTTCTGACGCAAAATGGCGGCAATTTCGCGCTGATTGTCCGACAGCGGGCCAGCCACTTCTTCTTCCAGCAACGCCACGCCTTCACGCAAGGACGCCAGCGGGGTTTTCAATTCATGCGAAATATGGCGCAAGAAACGCGCCTTGTCGGCTTCCAGATCGGCCAGCCGCTGGCGCAACCAGTCCAGCTGGCTGCCGAGCCGACGCAGATCGGCCGGCCCATCCACCTCGATCGCCTGATCGAAACGGTTCTGGCCCAGACGGTTGATGGCAGCTTCAATCCGCGCCAACGGGCGCGACAGCCATAGGCCGAAACAAAACGCAAACAGCGCAGCCAGCGCGATGGCGCCGATCACCTGCCCTTTCAAGACGCTGCGTTGCTGCTCCAGCGCTGCCAGCAACGCGTTGTTGCGGCGCTCGACTTCGAGCTTGCTCTCTCTGGACAACAGCGCATTGATGGCCGGCAAGCGGACAAAAACCCGCGCCAGAATTTCCTGATTTTGCTGGCGCTGCAGCGGATCGGCCTGCAACAAGGCCCAGGCCGATTCACTCTGCGAACTCCAGTCCTTGAATTCACGCGCCGGCACCTTTGGCAACTGCATCGAAAGCGCGCTCAAGGCGGCCCGCGCCTCGCTCCAAACTTCGCGGTAACGGCTCCGGAAGCTGGGATCGTTGAGCACCAGAAACTGGCGCGCACTGCGTTCCATCGCGATGGTCCGTTCCGCCAGGCGCTGCGCATCTTCGGTCAGTTGCACCGCATCTTGCGCGGTTTGATGACTATGACTGGCCAGTCGTTCCAGCGTCAATAAGGCTTGCACCGAGGTCGCGCTCAACAGCGCCACAATCATCAGAAAAGCAGTCAGCAGGAGTTGGCGAAAAGATAGCCTGGAAAGAATCACTATGCGTTTGTTCTTCGGTTCAGCACAACATTGCCCGCGATCAAACGATTGCGGGCTGGGATGGCGACGCCAAAGCCAAAACGTGCTCGCTGCGCCGCCCTGCCTGATCTCAGGAGGCTAGATAATAACAAGTTAGCAATAAGACGCGCATACAGGCAGAAACCCCGCGTCGATCCCGGCCACCCGCGCTGCCGCTTGCGGAGCCGGGCTGCAGCAGCGGTTCGAGGGCAATTTCAGCCTCAAGTTCCACCTGGCGCCGCAGCGGTTCAGAAACCGCCCCACTCGGTACTCAAAAAAGCCGGTGCCCACGCTGAAATCCAGCAGCTGCTATTGATTGGAGTATATTTTATATGCGCAATAAAAATATGCGGAAAATGCCATGAAAATAGCCATACTCCATATTTTTTGCAAAATGCATTGTGCCTGGAGTCTTTTCGTGCTTTCGCGTCTTGCGTGGGCAATGGGCCAGCGCAAACGCAGCAGATGGCCAATCTTCCCAAGCCCAGAAGTCTGCGCTGCAAGCGTGGTTCACCGGTGCGTCTTTCATCGCGCTCGCGAATCGGTTTGATCAGGATCATGCTCCGCGATCATTTCCATGCGGCAACCTGCTCCGGAGACTATAGTCGACCCCGCAATCCGGACACCAGTTTAAGCCATGCGCTGTTGTGAAAAGCGGCGACCGATCCTGGGCCAATCTTCAATCAGAGCGAACCAGGCTTTGATTAAAACTCGCAGAAGAAGCCATCAGACCAACAATGTTGCACGTCAAGAATATTCGGCGATGCTGCGGTTTCTTGTCGATCCTTAATATTAGCGGGAGCTTGAAAATGCCGATTGTCTGGAATGGTTATTTGGTGGCGTTGTCGTTGCTGATAGCCATGTTCGGGTCGTTTTCAGCACTTTCACATACGCAGAACATGCGCGAAAGCACGGGGAAAACGGCGTTCATATGGATGGTCGCCGGCGCCGTGACTTTGGGCGTGGCGATCTGGTCGATGCATTTCATCGGGATGCTCGCGTTTCATCTGCCAATACCGATCGCCTACGACATCCCGCTGACGCTGCTTTCAATTCTGCCGGCTATCGCTGCCACGCTATTCGGTTTCTATCTATTGCAAAACAACACCGTGCGATTTGATCGCATTGCGGGGGCTGGCACTTTCATGGGGCTGGGAGTTGCTGCGATGCATTACACGGGCATGGCGGCGCTTAAAATGCAGCCCGCGATCAGTTACGATCCACTGATATTTTCGCTTTCGATCGTCATCGCCATCGGCGCCGCGATCGGCGCTCTGCTGATCGTGTTTATCGGCGAAAAAACGGGATTATCCTCTCTCAAACAGCAGTCGTTCGGCGCGCTGATCATGGGTTTTGCCATCGCCGGCATGCACTACACGGCGATGCAGGGGGCAAGCTTCGCTGCCGGCAGTTTTTGCACCGTCGGCGGCAAAAGCCTCGAACCGACGCTGCTGGCCTTGATCGTAACCTCTGTGGTATTGGCGCTGTTCAGCGGTGGCTCGCTCGCCAGTCTGATTGATCGCCGCATTGCCTTGGATCGGCTGCGCCTGGCGCATGCCGCATTGAAAACCCATGGCAACCAACTGGCCCAGACCCATGACGAATTGAAAATCGCCAAGGAAGCCGCCGAGAGCGCCAGCCGCACCAAGAGTGAATTTTTGGCAAACATGAGTCACGAGATTCGCACCCCGATGAACGGTGTGCTCGGCACCGTCGGGCTGCTTCTGAATACACCCTTGAGCGCAACCCAGCGTGAGTTGGCCGGCATTGCCCGCGCAAGCGGGGAAACCTTGCTCGTCATCATCAACGACATTCTGGATTTTTCCAAAATCGAGGCGGGAAAGCTGACGCTTGAGCCGCTTCCATTCGACCTGTTAGTGGCGGCCGAACAGGTGGCCGGCATGATCGCGCTGCACGCCACGGAGAAAGAAATTGACATCATCGTGCGTTATCCGCCGGATGTGCCGCGCCACCTGATCGGCGATCCGGGACGGATTCGCCAAGTGCTGACCAACCTGGCCACCAACGCCGTCAAGTTCACGCACAAGGGCCAAGTGCTGATCGATGTCCGGGTCGAGGCACAAACCGACGCCCTGGTCTCGCTGCGCATCAGCATTGAAGATACCGGGATTGGCATTGCGCAGGATCAGCTGCAAGGATTGTTCGAAAAATTCACCCAGGCCGACACCTCCACCACCCGTCGCTACGGAGGCACGGGCCTGGGCCTGGCGATCAGCAAGCAGCTGGTGGAATTGATGGGAGGCGCCATTGGCGCCACCAGCCGTCCGGGACAAGGCTCGACCTTCTGGTTCGTGCTGCATCTGCCGCGCCAGACGGATGTCGCTGCCATCACCTTGCCCGTGGCTGATCTGGCCGGCGCCCGGGTGCTGATCGTGGACGATAACGCCGTCAATCGACGGGTGCTGCAAGAGCAAACCCTTGGATGGAAGATGCGCAACACCAGCTGCGCATCGGCTGGCGAAGCACTGCGCACGCTGCGCGAGGCACACGCGGCCGGCGATCCCTATCAGCTGGCAATTCTCGATTTTCAGATGCCGGAGATGGATGGCGAAATGCTGGGTCGCGCGATCAAGGCCGACCCGGTGCTGCGCGATACCGTGCTGGTGATGCTGACGTCGCTCGGACAGCGGGGCGACATGGCGCGCTTGAAAGAGATCGGTTTTGCCGCCTATCTGGTCAAGCCGGCGCGCCAGTCGGAACTGCTTGCCACTCTGGTTAGCGTCTGGGACGATCACCTTCACCGCCGCGCTGGCGGTGTCGTGACGCGCCATACCCTGGCCGAGGCCCGCGCCTTGCAGGGCGACAGCGGCGCGGATCGCCCGCAATTCACCGCCCGCGTCCTGCTGGCGGAAGACAATCCCACCAACCAGATTGTGGCGGCGCTGATGCTGCGCAATCTGGGCTGTCGGGTGGACATTGCCGCCAACGGCCTGGAAGTACTGAACATGATGGAAGCATCATCCTACGACGTGGTGCTGATGGATTGCGAGATGCCCGAGATGGATGGCTTCGAGGCCACCAGCGCGATTCGCGCCCGGGCCGATGCCAAAGCGCAGATACCCATCATTGCAGTAACCGCACAATCGATGCAGGGCGACCGCGAACGCTGCCTGCAGGCCGGCATGGACGATTACATTACCAAGCCGGTGCAGCAGGAAGCTTTCGCCGCCGCCTTGACAAGATGGCTGCGCGGGAATGACGAACCGACCGCAGGCGAGGAAGAAACAGGCGACGCCGTTACTGCGACCATCGATTCTTTATCTGTCGCACCCGCGGCCCTCGACGCCAAGGTGGTGGCCCGCTTGCGCGACCTGGCGCTGGCGACCGATCCCTCCTTGCTGGAGCAGATATATGCCTCCTTCCAAAACGACGGGATGAAACGGATCGACGCCTTGCGACGCTGCGCCAGCGCCGGCGACATGCCAGCGTTGTGCAAGACGGCGCACGCGCTCAAGGGCGCCAGCGCCAATGTCGGCGCGCAGCGCATGGCCGACATCGCGCAGCAATTGCAGACACTGGCTGAAAACGGGGCGCTGAACTGGGCGCAGGATTTGATCGATTTGATCGATTTGATCGAACAGATGGATGAGGAATTCGGACGGGTCCAGAGCGCTATCGCAGAGCTCGGCGTCCGTGGCGTGTTGCAAAACGAGATACAGCACCAATGAAAATATTGATTGCCGAAGATGATACCGGTTCACGCCTCGTGCTGGGCGCCACGCTCAGGAAACTGGGGCACGCGGTGACCGCGGTTGAGGACGGCCGCAGCGCCTGGGAAGCCTGGCAACAGGGCGAGTATGCGTTGCTTATTTCCGACTGGATGATGCCCGATATGGATGGGCTGGAGTTGTGCCGCATGGTCCGCGCCGCGCCCCGCCTGCAATACACCTACATCATCCTGCTCACCGCGCTCTCCGGCAAAGGCAGTTATCTCGAAGGCATGGGCGCGGGAGCTGACGACCTGATTACCAAGCCGTTCGATGAAGAGCATCTGGCCGCGCGCCTGCATGTCGCGCAACGCATTCTGGCGCTGCACGAAACACTGCGTTTCCAGGCCATGCATGACCACCTGACCGGTTTGTGGAATCGCGGCAGAATCATGGACAATTTGCAGGAGGAGCTGGAACGCGCCGCGCGTGAAGGCGCCTGTCTCGGCGTGATGCTGGCCGACCTCGATTACTTCAAACGGATCAATGATACGCATGGCCATCTGGCGGGCGACGCCGTGCTGCAGGAAACGGCGCGCCGGATGCATGACGTGCTGCACTCGTATGCCAGGATCGGGCGCTATGGCGGCGAGGAGTTCCTGATCATCGTGCCGGGCGGCGGCCACAGCCACTTCGTTGCGGTGGCGGAAAGCATCCGCCACCGTGTCAGTGAAGCGCCGGTGCAGACCTCGGCAGGAGCAGTCGCGGTGACTGTCAGCCTGGGCGTGGCGATCACGCGCATTGGGGTGCGCGAAGATGCGGCTACGGTGATCGCAACAGCCGATGCGGCGCTCTACCGCGCCAAAAACGGGCGCAACCGGGTGGAAATCGCGGACCTGAGAAGTCCGGGCTGGCCGGAGCCGGTCCCGGAAATTGGGTGTATTCGCACCAACGACACAGAAGTCCCGCAGATTCTGTCCGGCACCGATTTTTGCAACCAATGATTTGACCGCTGCCTGACATAAGATCGTCGCATCCAGCATCCCCGAAACGTTGCACTGTTCATCGCAGCACAGAGACGGCCCATAGTGGCATGGCAGGGAATGCCATTTTTCTACATAGCCAGCAGCGCGGACTAAATGTATCTGTTGTAAGCAGATGCATCACTTGTTGTCTGATGTTGGCAACTCTATATATTGAAGCGTACACAACGTCGTTGGGAGATTGGTATGAAACGTATTCTCTGTAATGCCGCAGCAATTGTTGTTCTCAGTACTGCTACTTTTATCCCTACGCAAGCGGTGGCGCAAGTAGGCATCAATATCGTTATTGGCAACGCACCTCCGCCGGTAAGATATGAAGTCGTTCCAGCCCCACGCCGAGGATATGAATGGGCGCCTGGTTATTGGAATTGGAATGGCCAAAAGCATATGTGGGCGCGAGGTCATTGGGAACGCGCACGCGCCGGCCAGCACTATCAGCATCCTGAATGGCAACGAAACAATGATGGCTGGCGTCTGAACCGCGGTGGATGGCAGCGCGGCGAACGCCATGACAACCGCAACGGAAACGGGAACGGAAATCGAGGCAAGGGTCATGGTGATCGCGACCATGATGGCGTGCCAAACCGTCAAGACCACAGGCCGAACGACCCGCGCCGCAATTAAGTTGGCAGCGCGGATGGCAAAACTACATCGAACCGCCCCTGATTGGGGCGGTTTTCAATTGGGCGCGCTGCGCTTTGGATGGCCGGGTTCGCCGCCCTGGGCTGGTGTTTAACGGGTTCTCGCCAGTGCGCATCATGCTGGAAAACAATCTCCACGAAAGACACGAAAGGCACGAAAAAAAGGTGGCAACGGTGTGGCAGGAACAGCTGTCCAAGTACAGGACAGGCTTCGATGCATTTCCAATATCGATTGAGTATATTTAATACAAGCAATTAATATATGCGGGAAATGCCATAAAAATGACGATACTCCTTGTTTTTACGAAACTGGTTGGGGCGCGAGCCGTCTACTGTCAATTCTTTTGCAAGCAGGCCAGATCCCGATTCGCCAAAAATGGCGACTTATGCCAGGCGCGCTCAATAAAAAACCGTGAAAGACGGGCCGCAACTGCGTGCCAACAGCCGGCTAATGCACTACTGGTAAACCGCGGTTTTTTGCGTATCGCGTAATAGCCTGAAAAACTGACATCCTGACGACAGGCAAACTGTTTTTTTCGCGCTATACTCGGTTTTTGGTGACGTTTACGTAAACGTCATGTAAACCGTCGCATAAGAGCGCACAACACCCCGCCACCCCGGAGACCACCATGACCGATCTGTCCATCGTCGACAAGCTCACTGCATACAAGCCTGCCAACAAAATTCGCTTCGTTACCGCAGCTTCCCTGTTTGACGGCCACGATGCGTCGATCAACATCATGCGCCGCATCCTGATGGCCAATGGTGCGGAAGTGATTCACCTCGGCCACAACCGCTCGGTGGATGAAATCGTCACCGCTGCATTGCAGGAAGATGCGCAAGGCATCGCCATTTCCAGCTATCAGGGCGGCCATGTCGAATACTTCAAGTACATGATCGACTTACTGCGCGAGCGTGGCGGCGCCCATATCAAAGTGTTCGGCGGCGGCGGCGGCGTCATCGTGCCGGAAGAAATCGCCGATTTGCACGCGTATGGCGTGACCCGCATTTTCAGCCCTGAAGACGGCCAGAGCATGGGGCTGGTCGGCATGATCCTGTCGATGATCCGGGCCTGCGATGTCGATCTGTCCGTCTTTGCCCCGACCGAACTGGCCGCGCTGGAAAGCGGCGATATTACCTCCCGGCACCGGCCGCTGGCGCAACTGATAACCGCGCTGGAAAACGACCAGGTCAGTGCGGAACTGAAGGCGCAATTGCACGCAGCGGCAGCCGCACTGCGCACTCCGACATTGGGCATTACCGGTACCGGCGGCGCGGGCAAATCCTCTTTGACCGATGAGCTGATCCGTCGCATCCGCATCGATCAGGACGATGCGCTGAATATCGCGCTGATTTCCATCGATCCGTCGCGCCGCAAATCGGGCGGCGCGCTGCTGGGCGACCGCATCCGCATGAATGCGATCAATCCGTGGGGCGGCAAGGACAACGCGCCGGTGCGGGTCTTCATGCGCTCGCTGGCCACACGCGAAGCCGGTTCCGAAATCTCGCAGGCGCTGCCGGACGTGATTGCCGCCTGCAAAGTGGCCGGTTTTGATCTTGTCATCATCGAGACTTCCGGCATCGGCCAGGGCGACGCCGCCATCGTGCCGCATGTGGATGTCAGCACGTATGTGATGACGCCGGAATTCGGCGCCGCCTCGCAACTGGAAAAAATCGACATGCTCGATTTTGCCGATTTCATCGCGATCAACAAATTCGACCGCAAAGGCTCGCAAGACGCGCTGCGCGATGTCGCCAAGCAATACCAGCGCAACCGCGAACTGTGGACCTTGCGTCCGGACGACATGCCGGTATTCGGCACCCAGGCGTCGCGCTTCAACGACGACGGCGTAACCGCGCTGTACCAGGGCTTGCTGCCAAAACTGATTGATCACGGCTTGAAAGCCAATGCCAGCAAGCTGGCTCCCATCACCGCCAAATTTTCCAGCAGTAAAAACGTGATCGTGCCACCGGCGCGCAGCCGTTATCTGGCTGAAATCGCCGACACGCTGCGCGGCTATCACAAATCTACCCGCAAGCAAGTGCTGCTGGCGCGCGAACGGCAGCAGTTGCAGGAAGCCAAGCGCATGTTGAGCGCTGCCGGCAAGAACGCTGACTTCGACGACCTGATCGCCGAGCGCGACGCCAGCCTCGACGCCGGTTCCAAAAAGCTGCTGACGATGTGGCCAGACATGCAAAAATCGTATGCGGGCGACGAATACGTAGTCAAAATCCGCGACAAGGAAATCCGCACCCAACTGGTCTCCAGTTCCATGTCCGGCACCAAAATCCGCAAAGTCGCGCTGCCGAAGTTCGAGGACCACGGCGAAATCCTGCGCTGGCTGATGCTGGAAAACGTCCCCGGCTCGTTCCCGTTCACCGCTGGCGTGTTCGCCTTCAAGCGCGAAAACGAAGACCCGACCCGCATGTTCGCCGGCGAAGGCGATCCGTTCCGCACCAATCGTCGCTTCAAATTGGTATCTGAAGGGATGGATGCCAAGCGGCTGTCGACCGCCTTCGATTCGGTCACGCTGTATGGTGCAGATCCGGCGATCCGGCCCGATATTTACGGCAAAGTCGGCAATTCCGGCGTCTCCATTGCGACACTGGACGATATGAAAGTGCTGTATGACGGCTTCGACCTGTGCAGCCCGACCACCTCGGTTTCGATGACCATCAACGGCCCGGCGCCGACCATCCTGGCGATGTTCATGAACACCGCCATCGACCAGCAACTCGGCAAGTTCGTCAGCGACAACAGCCGCGACCCGACCGCTGACGAAGCCGCCAAAATCCGCGTCTGGGTCTTGCAAAACGTGCGCGGCACGGTGCAGGCCGACATCCTGAAGGAAGACCAGGGCCAGAACACTTGCATCTTCTCGACCGAATTCAGCCTGAAAGTGATGGGCGACATTCAGGAATATTTCGTGCATCACCAGGTGCGCAACTTCTATTCGGTTTCGATCTCCGGCTATCACATTGCCGAAGCTGGCGCCAATCCGATTTCGCAACTGGCGTTCACGCTATCGAACGGTTTCACCTTCGTCGAAGCGTATCTGGCGCGTGGCATGCACATCGACGATTTTGCACCGAATTTGTCGTTCTTTTTCAGCAACGGCATGGACCCGGAATACACGGTTCTGGGCCGCGTCGCGCGCCGTTTGTGGGCAGTGGCGATGCGCGACAAATACGGCGCCAACGACCGCAGCCAGAAGCTGAAATACCACATCCAGACCTCCGGCCGCTCGCTGCACGCGCAGGAAATCGACTTCAACGACATCCGCACCACGCTGCAGGCGCTGATCGCAATTTACGATAATTGCAACAGTCTGCACACCAACGCTTTCGATGAAGCGATCACCACACCGACCGACGAATCGGTGCGCAGGGCTTTGGCAATTCAATTGATCATCAACCGCGAATGGGGTCTGGCCAAGAACGAAAACCCGATCCAGGGCAGCTTCATCATCGAAGAATTGACCGATCTGCTGGAAGAAGCTGTGCTGCAAGAGTTCGAACGCATCGCCGAACGCGGCGGCGTGCTGGGTGCAATGGAAACCGGCTACCAACGCGGCAAAATCCAGGAAGAATCGATGCACTACGAACACATGAAGCACGACGGCACGCTGCCGATCGTCGGCGTCAACACCTTCCGCAACCCGAAAGCCGGCGGCACCCCGCAAAAAATCGAACTGGCGCGCTCGACCGAAGCCGAAAAGCAATCGCAGCTAACCCGCCTGGCCGATTTCCAAAGCCGCCACGCAGCCGAAGCCCCGCAGGCGCTGGCTGCCTTGCAGCAAGCGGCGATCAACAATGAAAACGTGTTCGAGAAACTGATGGATGCGGTACGCGTGTGTTCGTTGGGGCAGATCACCACCGCGCTGTTCGAGGTCGGCGGGCAGTATCGAAGGAATATGTAGATACGTAGGGCGGAAAAGCGTAGCGCCTTCCGCCGAATGACTCACTTCGATCGCCATTTTTCACAAAGGGAAATGCCTAATCCCTCCCGTGTGCCGGGCGCGTATATCGTTGCGCATTCGAATTTTTGCATGTACATACGGCGGAAGGCGCTGCGCTTTTCCGCCCTTGTATGCTGATTTATAAGATGTTTGGTGTTTGTTTGGATAGGCGCCAAAGACATCGGAAGGAGCGCGCAGCGCGACTGCAGATGTCTTTGGCGCGCCGCAGCAAAATGCACTATGCCGCATTCCAGAACCTGACACCAAGAGCAAGAGAAAGGACCTGCATATTGATGTAGTCTGTAAAAGTTCATTGGGAAGCCGTTGCGCCCTAAAGCCAGGCACCCTAGCTGAGCTTGTGCCGTAGATTGGCTCCCCGCCCTATTCGCCCATTCCGTGGAGTATCGAAGGCTTAGAGCCTGCATCGACAAGGACGGCAATCACTATATTCGTGCCGCTCTGTATATGCCGGCTCTCAGCGCGAAAGCACATGATCCTTACGTCAAAGCGTTCTTCGAGCATCTCCTCTCCATGGGCAAAACCCCCATGCAAGCCGTTTGTGCTGTGATGCGCAAATTACTGCATGCCTTGCACGGGATGATCACCAATAACCAGCCTTTCGACAACACCCGGTTCTATGCAACACCGAGCAAAATTAATCCTGTTTCAAACTAAAAATCACTTGATTTTGAACAGAGTATCTACGGCGCGGCTGTCTCAACGGGGAAAAGACGTGATTGTGAGCAGAATATCTACCATGCGTCGCATATTGCACTACTTTTTGTATAAATTTTATAGTGAGTATATGCAAAAACACGGCTATTTCAGCATATATTCATTGCGGTACATAAAAATACAAAGCGTAGTATAAGATCAAATACCTTTATGGTCGCGCAACTGGCGGCGCAGAACCTTGCCAACGTTGGTTTTCGGTAATTCGCCGATGAACTCAATCTGCTTCGGTCGTTTGTAGCCGGTCAGTTGGTGCGTGCAATACTCTTTCAGCGCCTCGGCGGTCAGCGCCGGATTGCGTTTCACCACGAACAGCTTGACTGCTTCGCCCGAGTGCTGGTCCGGCAAGCCGATGACCGCGCATTCGAGTACGTCCGGGTGCGCGCCGACCACTTCCTCGATCTCGTTCGGATAGACGTTGAAGCCGGACACCAGGATCATGTCTTTCTTGCGGTCGACGATCTTGATGAAGCCGCGCTCGTCCATGATGCCGACGTCGCCGGTCTTGAAGTAACCGTCGGGCGTCATCGCGTCTGCCGTTTCTTGTGGCCGCTGCCAGTAGCCCTGCATTACTTGCGGCCCGCGCAGCGCGATTTCGCCGGGCGCGCCAGCGTCAACGTCGCGGCCGTCGTCGTCCAGCAGGCGCACTTCGACGCTCGGCATCGGCAAGCCGATGGTGCCGCTGTGCTTCTGCAGCGTGGCGGGATTGCAGATTACGGCGGAGGCGGTTTCCGATAGCCCGTAGCCTTCGGCAATCGGGCAGCCGGTGATTTCCAGCCATTTTTGCGCCACCGATGCATGCACCGAAGTGCCGCCGCCGACCGTCATCGACAGTTGCGAAAAATTGAGCTTGGCGAATTCGGCGTTGTTGGCCAGCGCATTGAACAGGGTATTGACCGCCGGGAAAAACTGCAGCGGATATTTCGACAGCGTCTTGACCGTGGCCGCAATGTCGCGTGGATTCGGGATCAAAACCACCAGACCGCCAGTGCGCATGCCGAGCAGGCCGCACGTGACGAAGGCGAACACGTGGTACAGCGGCAACGCGCAAATCAGCGTCAACTGACCGTCGATCGGCTTGCGGTCGAGGCCGGGTTGCATCCAGGCCTGGGTGGACAGCAGATTAGCCAGGATGCAACTGTGCAGCAGCGTCGCACCCTTGGATACGCCGGTGGTGCCGCCGGTGTATTGCAGCACGGCGACGTCGTCGGCCTTGATCTCCGGTCGGTGCAAACGCAGCGTGCGGCCCAGCTTGATCGCGCCGTTGAAGCGCACTGCGCCAGGCAGCGCATAGGCCGGCACCATTTTCTTGCGCTTACGCAGCACATAATTGACGATGCCGCCCTTGATGGCGCCGAGCATGTCGCCCAGGCTTGCCAGCAAGATGTGCTTGATCGACATATGTTGGAGCACTTCCTCTAAAGTGCTGGCAAAGTTCTCCAGAATGATGATTGCCTGCACGTCGGCGTCCCGCAACTGGTGTTCCAGTTCGCGCGGGGTGTACAGCGGATTGACGTTGACCACGATAAAACCGGCGCGCAGGATGGCCGCCACCGCGACCGGATATTGCAGCACGTTGGGCAGCATCACTGCAACCCGATCATTGCGTTGCAGACCGCGCGACTGCAGCCAGGCGCCGAGCGCGGCAGAGAGCGTGTCGATGTCGCCGTAGGTGATCGCCTTGTCCATGCACACGTAAGCCTGGCGCGCCCGGTACAGGCTAAAGCTTTCTTCCAGCAGGGCCACGATGGAACTGTATTTGCTGACGTCGATGGTGGCGGGTACGCCGGCTGGGTAGTACTGCAGCCACGGGCTGTTGTTCATGTAATTCCTTGCGCTAGGTTGAGCTGGTCGATGTTTGGCGGCGGTGCCAGGCTGGCCGGGCGGCTTACACCGGAGTCATCCGGGGAGCTGTCCAGCGCAAGCACTTTGGCATTTTAGCTGGACAAAGGGCGCTGCGGACGCTGCCGGGTAAAATTTTTGACCGGTCGTGCTATTTTTCAGCTCAGTGAAATTTCATGGGCTTGTGTTTTTTGCGGCGTTGTTGTACGGGATTAAAGTTAGGTAGGGCGGAAGGCGCTGCGCTTTTCCGCCCTAAGGCCATACAACGCTATGCATTTATTCTGGCATCATTTGATGCTAGAATTTGTGCATAAACTTACGGAGAGCGATATGCGCACCACACTTGTACTTGATGATGCATTGTTGGAAAAGGCCCAGTCTTTTACCGGCCCAATGGAAAAGACTGCTTTAGTGCGCGAAGCTCTCAAGGCATTAATTCAGCGCGAGAGCGCCAAACGGCTGGCCTTACTGGGAGGCTCGCAACCTTTGCTCGATACCGTCCCACGACGCCAGTCGGAGCCAGCGTGATTCTGGTTGATACGTCGGTCTGGATCGACCACTTGCGGTACGGTGATGCGGGATTAACGGGACTTTTGAACGCGGGCCAGGTGCTGGGTCACCGGTTCGTGACGGGCGAACTGGCATTGGGCAACTTGCAAAATCGCGATATGGTCCTGAGTTCCCTGCAAGACTTGCCACAAGCGGGTGTTGCCACCGATGAGGAAGTTATGCGTTTCATCGCCCAAAATGCACTGTTCGGAATCGGAATTGGCTATATCGACGCTCACTTATTGGCCGCTGTGCGGCTTTCACCCGGCGCGTCGCTATGGACGCGTGATAAGCGTCTGCTTGCGGCAAGTGCCCGGCTTGGTTTGTCCGCAAACCTGACGCATTAACTTGCTAAGGAAAAATTAATGGCCAAGGCCAAGCTCGGTAGGGGCAAGCGTAGCAAGTAGGGCGGAAAAGCGCAGCGCCTTCCGCCGCATGCCTACGCCTATCTTTCGCCGGCAGCCAAGTCAGGCACCTCGCCGGCCCAATTATTCGGATAAATCCCCGCAGTCACTAATCGATGAAATGACGAGTAGGGCCATGCGCTTACCTGCTGCACCAGTCCATGCTTGAACGGATTGATATGCACGTAATCTACATGCGCCGCATAGTCCCGCTCATCGCGAATCGTATGCTCCCAAAATCGTCGTTGCCAAATGCCACGTTCGCCTTTGCGTGCACGTACCGCCGACAAGCGCTCGGTTTTCGGTAGCGACTTCGAAAAGGCAATCTTGATCGCTTTCCAGCGGGCGGAATAGTCGCTGTCACCGGGTGGAAGAGTCCAGATGCAATGGGTATGGTCCGGCAACACTACCCACGCATCGATGTGAAATGGCCGGCGCGCACGCACCTGTCGCACCGCTTCACGAAAGGCGCCGATGTGCTCGACCAGCAAGCCGCTACGCCGTTCGAGCAGATTAACGGTGAAAAAATACGTCCCTCCAGGGACGCGGTTGCGGCGGTAATCTGGCATGGATGAAGTGTGCCTGAAGTTTCATGCGGCGGAAGGCGCTGCGCTTTTCCGCCCTACGGGCCTACAGCCCTGGACGAGCACGAGTTCGCGCGTCCATATCGAATGCCATGTTAGGGCTTTCGTACATTAAGGCCCAACCACAGTATCAAAGCTGAAACAACCCCAAATATCGCTTCAAATGCAACATACCCACCCGGCACACCAAACATAGCAACCAACAATTTGGCGAAACCTGCCCTGAAATATGAGGTCGTTGGCGGTGGTGGAGAAAAATGAATAATGCTCCAGATGGAAAGTAAAAGGCCGAATGCTCCTAGCGTGATAAAAAACCAACCGGTTAAACGCTTTCCCCTGTCCGTCATTCTGACCCTAACGTGATTTAATTTGCATTTTGCAAATGTATCCGCCTAAATTCTTTTGGGCAACCAATTTTCAAACCTTTGGAAACCTTGTGGATTAAAGGCCGTAATCCATACACCGTAGATACTCTGTTCAAAATCAAGTGATTTTTAGTTTGAAACAGGATTAATTTTGCTCGGTGTTGCATAGAACCGGGTGTTGTCGAAAGGCTGGTTATTGGTGATCATCCCGTGCAAGGCATGCAGTAATTTGCGCATCACAGCACAAACGGCTTGCATGGGGGTTTTGCCCATGGAGAGGAGATGCTCGAAGAACGCTTTGACGTAAGGATCATGTGCTTTCGCGCTGAGAGCCGGCATATACAGAGCGGCACGAATATAGTGATTGCCGTCCTTGTCGATGCAGGCTCTAAGCCTTCGATACTCCACGGAATGGGCGAATAGGGCGGGGAGCCAATCTACGGCACAAGCTCAGCTAGGGTGCCTGGCTTTAGGGCGCAACGGCTTCCCCAATGAACTTTTACAGACTACATCAATATGCAGGTCCTTTCTCTTGCTCTTGGTGTCAGGTTCTGGAATGCGGCATAGTGCATTTTGCTGCGGCGCGCCAAAGACATCTGCAGTCGCGCTGCGCGCTCCTTCCGATGTCTTTGGCGCCTATCCAAACAAACACCAAACATCTTATAAATCAGCATACAAGGTGCGAATTTATTCGCACGCTTCCTATTCCATGCGAACCAAGGCGAATAAATTCGCACCTACCAGCACATCACACTACTTCGGCTTAATCGCCCAGATGCTGCCGAGGTTGCGCCAGTAACCGTAGGCGTCCATGCCGAAACCGATGACGAATTTGTTGGGCAGCACCAAACCGACATAATCCGCCGCGACCGGCTTGCTCTTGCCGATATCCTTGTCCGAAAACACCGCCAGCACCACTTCCTTGGCGCCCATGTCCAGCAATCGTTGCTTGACGTGCGCCAGGGTTTCGCCTTCGTCGAGAATGTCGTCCAGCACGATCAAAGTGCGGCCGCGGACATCGGCGCGCGGCTCGACTTTCCATTCGATATGGCCGCCCTGATCCTGATTGCCATAGCGGGTGACGTGGATGTAATCGAATTCGAGCGGGAATTTCAGGCGCGTCAGCAACTGGCCTGCGAATACGACTGCGCCGCCCATCACGCCCAGGACTAGCGGATAGGCTTCGCTATCGGCATGGTCGAAGCGTGCATTGAGGTCGGCGGCGATCCGGTCCACCGCCGCCTGAACTGCGGTTTCATCAAAAATCAGTTCGGCATTGGCGAGAATCTCTCGGGCCTGTTGTGCGTGGGAATGCGGCATACGGTAATCTCGCTGACGGTGAAAATGACGGGAATCGAATTGTGCCACCAAATCCGCAACGGCAACACCGCTTCAATTGCCCATTAGCCGTCAATTAACCGTCAACGTACCGTCAGCTTTGAATCAACTATTCACTCATACTTGCGCGCGTCTTCGATCACGATGCCGTCGTTGGGCAGCGTGCCGAGTGCCACTTGTTGCACTTGGCCGCGCAATTTTGTGACATCGCGGATGGTCTCGACAATGGCTAGCACGGTGGCGTCCGACAGCGTTTCTGCTGCTTCGCAATGCAGCGTCATGATGTCATTGGCCATGACGCCGGAGATCACCAGCCGCGCCTTGGCTATTTCCGGATGGCGGTTGACGATGTGCGCTACTTGCGACGGATGCACGAACATCGCACGCACTTTGGTGGTCTGGTTGGCACGGCCCATCCAGCCTTTGATGCGGATATTGGTGCGACCGCACGGTGAAATACCCGGCAGGATCGCCGACAGATCGCCAGTGCCGAAGCGGATCAGCGGATAATCGGGATTGAACGAAGTGACGACGATTTCGCCGACTTCACCTTCCCGCACCGGATCACCAGTGCCGGGGCGCACGATTTCGAGCAGGATGTCTTCATCGAGCACCATGCCGGGATTGACCCGGCCGTCGGTTTCGGTTTCAAAAGCGATATTGCCGATGTCGGCCGACGCATACAACTGCAGCACGTGCGGCACGCCATGCTCTTGCAGCCATTTACGCAGCGACGGCGGCAGCGCTTCAGCGCCAACCAGCGCGCGCTGCACGCTGCTGATATCGGCCCTCATCTCCATCGCCTTCTCGACGATGATCTTCAGGAAACTCGGGGTGCCGACATAGGCATCGGGCTTGAGCGCAACCATCGCCTGCACCTGCATTTCAGTCTGGCCGCTGCCGGCCGGGATCACTGGGCAACCGAGTTGCGCCGCCGCACTTTCGACCATGAAAGCGGCCGGCGTGAAGTGGTAGGAAAAACAGTTTTGCACTACTTGCCCGGCGCGCATGCCCAGCGCATGCAGCGGCCGCGCAAAGCGCCACCAATCCTGGCCCTGCCCTTCCGGGTCGAAAATCGGCCCCGGCGACATGAACAAATGGCGCATCCGCGCTGGCGCACTGGTGGTCATCGCGCCGAATGGCAACGACTGCTGCTGCAAGTCATGCAGGTCCGATTTGCGCGTCACCGGCAATTGCGCCAGCGCGGTGCGCGAAGTGATGTCGGCGGCCACCGTCTGGCCCAGGATGCGCTGCCAGCCGGGAGCCTGTTGCGCCAGCGCAATCAATGTGGGCAGGCGCAGCATCAGCTCGCATTCGCGGGCGTCAGGCGCACGGGTTTCTAGTGCATCAAGATATTCGGACATGGGGAACCTATTTCAGGGGCGCAAGCGCTGGTGAGCAGAGGTGTAATCGAGTGAGTAGTGCTGGAAAAAGCGTACGGTGCGTCATGCGCACCGTACGACCATCAGGCCAGCCAGCGTTTGCGCCGGCGGTAGAACTTCATGTCGCGGAAACTGGTGCGCCCGGCGCCGGAGATGCCGAGATAAAATTCTTTCACGTCTTCATTGGTGGCCAGATCGCTGGCTTTGCCTTCCATCACGACCCGGCCGTTTTCCAGGATATAGCCGAAGTCGGCGTAGCGCAGCGCCACCATGGTGTTTTGTTCGGCCAGCAGGAAAGACACGTTTTCCTTGCTGTTGAGGTCTTTGACGATTTCGAAGATCTCTTCGACGATCTGCGGCGCCAACCCCATCGACGGCTCGTCGAGCAGGATCATCGACGGTTTGGCCATCATCGCGCGGCCGATCGCGCACATTTGCTGTTCGCCGCCCGAGGTGTAACCGGCCTGCGACTTGCGGCGGGTTTTCAGGCGCGGGAAGTAGTCGTAAATCTTTTCCAGCGCGACTTTCACCTCGGCGTTGCTGATCTCGCGCGTATAAGCGCCGGTCAGCAGATTGTCTTCAATCGACAAATGGGCGAAGCAATGGCGGCCTTCCATGACCTGGATCACGCCGCGCTTGACCAGGCCATTCGGCGTCAGCTGATCGATCCGCTCGCCGCGGTATTCGATGCTGCCCTTGGTGACATCGCCGCGTTCGGCCGCCAGCAGATTCGAAATGGCTTTCAGGGTGGTGCTTTTACCGGCGCCGTTGGCACCCAGCAAGGCCACGATTTTGCCTTCCGGGACCTCCAGCGACACGCCTTTGAGGACCAGAATCACGTGGTTATAAATGACTTCGATATTGTTGATGCTTAGTCCTGCGCTCATGTCGGCTCCGCTTTTTGCTACACGTGTTGCTGTGCTTTTTTGCTGCGCTGGTTAGAAGCAGGGTGCGCATAACGCCCCCTACTTCCTGCACTTATTGGCTCTGAGTGGCTCTGAGCGGCAAGCCGGAACCGGCTCGCCGCGCACGATCCGGATTACTTCATGCAGCCCGGAGTGATGCCTTTTTCTTTTGCATACTTGGCTGCGCTAGCCTTAAACAGCGGATGGATCAGATTCTTGTTGCCTTCGATCCAGTCTGACACCATGACCCATTTGCTGCCATCCCATTGCTGGATCTTGATCTTGCCCGAGCCTTCATGGTTTTGGCAGGAAGTCTTGATTTCAGGCAACAAACCAGTTGCACCGAGCTGCTTCAGACGCGCATTGTTCAAATCGAGGTTTTCCAGCGCCCAGCGCATCTGTTCGCCGGTGATGGTTTTGCCCTTGCCGAATTTCGCCTGCGCGTTGCGGATTGCTTCAACGGTGACAATCGCAATCGATACGCCGCGGTTGTACAGCACCGAGCCGACCTTGTTCTTGTCCTGCATATTGCCCTTGTTGGCGCCATACACGGCCGACTTGATGCCGGCAATCGCTGGCGGCGTGTCGCCGGCAACATTCCAGGTGGCGCTCATGTAACCCTTGGCGGCTTCGCCGGCAGGCACCGTATCCTCTTCCGAGCCTGCCCACCAGGAGCCGATCATCTGGTCACGCGGGTAGCCGACTTTCTGCGCCGCTTTCATTGCGGTCTGGTTCATCACGCCCCAGCCCCAGAAAATCACATAATCCGGTTTTTCCTGGCGAATCCTGAGCCACTGCGCACCCTGCTCATTGCCGGGATGGGCGACCGGAATCTGTATCACCTTGAACTTGCCGAGCGAGGCTTCGGCATCCAGCGCGGCGATAGGCTCCTTGCCGTAGGCCGAGTCGTGATACATGTAGGCGATTTTCTTGCCGGCCAGCGAGCCTTTGTTTTTCGACGCCAGGAACTTGACGATGGCCGATATCTGCATCTGATACGTAGTCACCAGCGGAAACGCCCACGGGAACACCGATCCGTCCACCGCATCGGTACGGCCGTAGCCGGGGAACAGCAGCGGCACTTTGTCCTGGACTGATTTTTCGATCAGCGCATAGGTGATGCCGGTCGCCATCACGTTGAAAACGGTGCCGTGCGCAACCGGGTCCTTGGCCTTCAGGCGCTCGTAGCACTCGACGCCCTTGGCGTTGTTGTACTCGGTCTCGCATTCTTCCCACGCCAGCTTGACGCCATTGATGCCGCCTTCTTTCATGTTGACGTAAGTCATGTAGTCAATCATGCCGCCGTAATAGGCCTGACCGTTGGCGCCGTACGGGCCGACGCGGTAGCTCGGCAGCGCGATGAACTGTTCATTCGCTTGCGCCAGCGCCTGGCCGATTGGCAGCACTAAAGTAGCTACAGCGGCCGCAGCCAGCAGGATTTTTTTAATGGGTTTCATGCGTGTCTCCTTCATATTTATAAGCGGATAAAACGTGGTGCAAGGTACGTGGTGCTGGTAAAAAAGTTGGGATCAATGCGGGAACGGCCATAAACGCAGCTTTTCCTTGGCGATTTGCCACAGGCGCGCCAGGCCGTTTGGCTCGACGATCAGGAAGAAAATGATCAGGCCGCCGAACACCATCATCTGAATATGCGACACGCTGGCATTGGTGAACGGCAGGTGCAGCAGCTCCGCCAGCGGCGGCAGCAGGTTGTCGAGAAAGATCGGCAGCAGCAAAATAAACGCAGCGCCCAGAAACGAGCCGAGAATGCTGCCGACGCCGCCGACGATGATCATGAACAGGATTTTGAATGACAGATCCAGCGAAAAGCCATCCGGCTCGACCGAACCCAGATAACAAAAAGCGTACAGTGCACCCGCCATTCCGCAATAAAACGAACTGACCGCAAACGCCAGCAGCTTGGTGCGCATCAGCGGAATGCCGATCACTTCAGCGGCGACATCCATGTCGCGCACCGCCATCCAGGCGCGCCCGGTGGAAGACCTGACCAGATTTTTGGCCAGCAGCGCCAGTACTGAGACGATTGCCAGCACGAACAAATATTTTTGCATCGGGGTGTCGATCGCATAGCCGAACATTTCCAGCTTTTGCGCATCGATTACGCCGGAGGAACTGTTGTTCGAAAACCAGGAAAATTTGGTCAATACCCAGACCACGAAGAATTGCGCCGCCAGCGTTGCCACCGCCAGATAAAAACCCTTGATGCGTAGTGATGGCAAGCCAAACAGCACGCCCACCGCAGCCGCACACAGCCCTCCCATCACGAACGACAGCAAAATCGGCATGCCTTCGATGCGCAGCTGGAAGTTATAGGCTGCATACGCGCCCACCGCCATGAAAGCAGCCGAGCCGAGCGACAGCTGGCCGCAATAGCCGGTCAGGATATTCAAGCCCAGGGCGGCCAGCGCGAACACCAGGAATGGAATCAGCAAAGCTGAAAACCAGTACTCGCTGGCCACCAGCGGCACTACCAGAAAGGCTACCGCCAGCAACAAGCCGACGCCGATACGGTCTTGGCGAATCGGGAAAATCTGACTATCGGCTACATACGAAGTCTTGAACTGGCCGGTTTCACGGTAAAGCATGGGCTCTTCTCCTTGGCGCGCAAGCCGCGCTTGCAACGCTGTTGTTTCTGTCGTATCAGTTATTAACTGCTTAACTGCTGTTAAGCAGTTCTCAAGCAAAACGAGTCGGAATCTGTAGGTTGGGTTAGCGATAGCGTAACCCGACATTCCCAGCCGCAAATGTCGGGTTACGCGATGAAGCCGCTAACCCAACCTACAAAACTACACCCTATCGATATGTTTTTCGCCAAACAGCCCTTCCGGCCGAAACAGCAGAAAAATCAGTGCAAACACGTACGGGAACCAGCCTTCGATGCCGCCGAAGTTGCCCCCGAACATATCCTGCATCACCGGTGGAATATAGATTTCCGCCAGCTTCTCGGAAGCGCCGATGATCAGGCCGCCGACAATTGCTCCCGGCACCGAAGTAAAGCCGCCCAGGATCAGCACCGGCAAGGCTTTCAACGCAGTCATCGTGAGCGCGAACTGCACCCCGTTGCGCGAGCCCCACAGCAGCCCGGCAACCAGCGCCACAAAGCCCGCCACACCCCAGACGATGGCCCAGATATGCTGCAGCGGAATGCCCAGCGACAGGGCAGCCTGATGGTCGTCCGCCACCGCCCGCAATGCGCGGCCGATTTTGGTTTTCTGAAAAAACAGCGTCAGCACGGTGACCAGCAAGAGCACGGTGCCGGAGGCAAACAGGTCGAATTTGGAAATGATCAAGCCGGTGCTTTCCATGATGGCGTCGATCGGTTCATCGACGATGCCCAGATTGATCGCGCGCACCTCGTTGCCGAACAGTAGCGGGCCCAGCCCTTCGAGGAAGAAAGTCAGGCCGATGGTGGCCATGAACAGTGTGATCGGCGGTTGATTGACCAGCTTGCGCAGCACAAAACGCTCGGTCGCCAAACCCATGACCAACATCACCAAAAAGGAGCCGATGATGGCAATCCATATCGGCAGGCCCATGTCGATCAGGCCAACCACCGCCAGCGCGGCGAAATATACCATTGCGCCCTGGGCAAAATTGAACACGCCGGAAGCCTTATAAATCAGCACAAAGCCCAGCGCGACCAGTGAATACATCAAACCCGAGAGCAGGCCGTTGATGGTGACTTCAAAAAAGAATTGCATCGTTTTATCCTTTTAACGTAAAAGCCGCGTAGCGACTCACTTCGCTCGCCTCTCCCGGCATGGCTTTTCCTGGTGCCCGAATCGCCATGCGATTCGCTTGCGGGAGAGTGCGGTCAGTAACTGGAATCTAATGCGAGGTGCCGAGATAGGCTTTGATCACGTCAGGATTGCTCATGACTTCAGCCGGCGTGCCGTCACCGATTTTCTTGCCGTAATCGAGCACTACCACGCGGTCCGAAATATCCATCACCACCCCCATGTCGTGTTCAATCAGCACGATGGTGGTGCCGAACTGGTCATTCACATCCAGGATAAAACGGCACATGTCCTGTTTTTCTTCCACGTTCATGCCGGCCATCGGCTCGTCCAGCAGCAACATGCTGGGCTCGGCGGCCAGCGCGCGCGCCAGTTCGACCCGTTTTTGCAAGCCGTAGGGCAAGCGTCCGACCGGCGTCTTGCGGATGTGCTGGATTTCCAGGAAGTCGATCACTTCCTCGACCTTTTGACGATGTTCGTTCTCTTCCTTCCGGGCCGGCCCAATCCACAGCGCATTGGCCAGAAAGCCGGAGCGCATTTTGGTATTGCGCCCGGTCATGATGTTGTCCAGCACCGACATGCCCTTGAACAGCGCGATATTCTGGAAAGTACGGGCAATCCCCTGGCTCGCGGCCTTGGTCGGGTCCATCTCGTGGCGTCGCTTGCCGTGAAACACGATGTCGCCCAATTGCGGGTGATACACGCCATTGATCACGTTGAGCATCGAACTCTTGCCGGCGCCGTTGGGGCCGATGATGGCGCGGATTTCGTGCTGTTTGACATCGAAGGAAATATTCGTCAGCGCCTTGACGCCGCCGAACGAGAGTGAAATTCCTTGCAGGTCGAGGATTACTTCACCGATCTTGCGCCGGCTAACCATGTTATTTTCAGTCGTCATAATGCTGGTGTCCCTATCTCTGGCTTACGCGGCTTTATGGAGCGGCGGGAAGGTCTTGACGTCGCGGATTTGCAGATCGGCGCTGACATTGCCCTGCCGGCCGTCTTCGAATTTCACCAGCGTCTCGATGAACTGGCTGGATTTGCCGGCATACAGGGCGTCGATCAACACCGCGTATTTTTCGGCGATGAACTTGCGTCGCACCTTGCGGGTGCGGGTCAGTTCGTCGTCGTCCGGGTCGAGCTCCTTGTGCAGCACCAGAAAACGGTAAATCTGGGTGCCGGACATCATCGCCTCGGTGGCCAGGTCGGCATTCACCTTTTCGATGCACTCGTTGATCAGGTCGTAAGTTTCCTTCTTGCCGGCCAGATCGGCATAACCGGAATAGGCAATGCCGCGCCGTTCCAGCCAGTTGCCGACCGCTGCGATATCGACATTGATAAAGGCGCACACGGTATCGCGCTCGCTGCCGAAGGCAACCGCTTCCTTGATGAAGGGGAAAAATTTAAGTTTGTTTTCGATGTAGTTAGGGGCAAAAATGTCGCCCTTGTGCATCTTGCCAACATCGGCCGCACGGTCGATGATTTTCAGATGGCCGTCGTCGTCGAAAATGCCGGCGTCACCAGTGTGGAAGTAACCTTCCGCATCGATCACCTCGGCGGTGGCGTCCGGGCGTTTGTAATATTCCTTGAGCATCGCGACCGATTTGACCAGCACTTCGCCATTCTCGGACAGCTTGACTTCGACCCCCGGCGCCGGCAGGCCGACGCTGTCGAATTTGATATTGCCGTCCGGCTGCAGGCAGACATAAGCGCAGGTTTCGGTAGCGCCGTACAACTGCTTCAGATTGACCCCGATCGAGCGATAGAAACGGAACAGGTCGGGACCGATGGCTGCGCCGGCGGTGTACGCGACCCGCACCCGGCTGAGTCCCAGCACGTTTTTCAGCGGGCCGTAAATGCACAGATTGCCCAGCGTATATTGCAGCCGATCCAGCATCGAGATCGGCTTGCGATCCAGGATATCGACCCCAACCCGGCGCGCCACTTCCATGAAGTAATGGAACATCCAGCGCTTGATGGCACCGGCGTCTTCCATCCGGATCATCACCGAAGTCAGCATGTTTTCAAACACCCGCGGCGGCGCAAAATAATAGGTCGGGCCGATTTCACGCAAGTCGTTCAAAACGGTTTCGCTCGATTCCGGGCAATTCACGGTGAAACCGACCACCAGCGTTTGCGCATAGGAAAACAGGTTGTCGCCGACCCATGCCATCGGCAGGTAGGACAGGATATCTTCGTTTTCGGTGAGCTTGTCGAACGAGGCGCCGCCAGTCGCCGCAGAGATCAGCGCCGCATGGGTCTGGCAAACGCCTTTTGGCTTGCCGGTAGTGCCGGAGGTGTACAGCATGACGGCAACATCATCGGACTGGCCGGCGTTGACGGTATCCATAAAGAAAGTTGGATGGGCGCGGTCATAGTCACGGCCTAGCTCTTGCAGCTTGCGGTAAGAGATCAGTTCCGATTGCGCGTAATGGCGCATGCCGCGCTCGTCTTCATAAGCGATGTGGGCCACGCCCGGATATTGGGCCTTGAGCTCCATCAGCTTATCGACCTGCTCCTGGTCTTCCACCACCACGAAAGAGATTTCGGCATTGTCCAGTACATACGCCATATCGGCGGCGGGCGCGTCCTGATACAAGGGCACCGCAATCCCGCCCAGGCATTGGGCGGCAATCATTGCCCAGTACAGGCGCGGCCGGTTGTCGCCGACAATCGCCAGGTGCATGCCGCGCTGAAAGCCTTGCGCCGCCAGGCCGCAGGCCAGCGCACGCACTTCTTCATTGACTTGCAGCCAGTTCCAGGTTTGCCAGATGCCCAGATCTTTTTCGCGGTAAGCGGGTTTGCCTGGACGCGTTTGTGCGTGCTGCAGCAATAGCCGGGGAAAAGTAAGTCCCCCCGGACTTTGTTTTGTCTCCATCATCTCCAACCTCTTATATGTATTGCGACTGCCAGTTTCAGACAGTACGCTTACGTCGGTCTTACAGTGTCTGTTACTTCAACGCACCGTGTATTTATGGGATGATAATAGGCTGCAGGATGCAGTGCTGCTGTCATCTCAAGGACAATGTAGCGACAATTTAGCGACTTTCGATATTGCGACGCACCATGACAATTCCCCGTTCGAGCTTATTAGATGCGCTGCGCCAGACTATCTGGGCGCAATGTTTAACCCCGCTGCAGATGCAGCATGTTGAAACCGACATCATCGAGCAACAGGTTCCGGCCGGCGGTTACGTCTGTCACAGAGGCGAAAAAGTCGAAGCCTGGATCGGCGTCATCGATGGCCTGGTCAAAATCAACAACCTGTCTTTGAATGGTAAATCGGTGACTTTTACCGGAGTGCCTACCGGCGGCTGGTTCGGCGAGGGCTCGCTGCTCAAGGATGAACCGCGCAAATATGACGTGATGGCCTTGCGCGACAGCAGGATTGCACGCATGCCCGGCAGCACGTTTCGCTGGCTGCTCGATCACAGTTTGCCGTTTACCCAGTTCCTGCTGATGCAGCTCAACGAGCGACTCGGGCAATTCATCGCCACCGTCGAATACGACCGCTTGCTCGATGTCGACGCGCGCGTGGCGCGCTGTCTGGCTAGCATGTTCAATCCGCACCTGTATCCGGGCAGCGCCAGCCATTTGCAAATTTCGCAGGAAGAAATCGGCTACTTGTCCGGCACCTCCCGCCAGCGCGCCAACCAGGCGCTGCAAGTATTGGAAAAAGCCGGCTTGTTGCGGGTCGATTACGGCGGCATCCTGATCGTCGATGTGAATGGCTTGCGCACCTTTCATGCATCTTAAAAAACAGGGAGTATGGCATTACTTACCATGTTTTCCGCATATATACTATGCGTTATTAAATAATACAGATTATAGTATATGCAAATATCGAAAATCGCTCAGGATCTGAAGCCCAGCTTGAATATCATCGGTTGCGGCCGGGTCGGCCGGGTGCTGGGGCGCTTGTTTACGCAACAAAACGTGTTCCTGCTGCAGGATGTGCTGACCCGTTCGCAGGCCAGCGCCAGCGACGCGGTGGCGTTTATCGGCGTCGGTACTGGCGTCGGCGTCGGCCGGGCTTGCTCCGATATGGCGGCATTGCGAATTGCTGATGTCACGCTGCTGGGCGTGCCGGACGACCAAATCAGCGCGGCTTGCGCGGCGCTGGCGGCAACGGGTTTGCTAAGCAAAAACAGTATCGTGTTTCATTGCAGCGGCGCGCTGTCGTCACAAGCATTGGCGGCCGCAGCCGCTTGCGGTGCGGCGGTGGCAAGCGTGCATCCGGTGCGCAGCTTTGCCGATGCCGAAGCGGTGGCGCAGCAATTTTCCGGCACGTTTTGCGGCGTCGAAGGCGACCCGCGCGCGTTGCAGATACTACAGCCGGCTTTGCTGGCGATTGGCGCGCAGCCGGTGCCGCTCGATGCCAGCGCCAAGACGCTGTATCACGCGGCGTCGGTGTTTGCCTGCAATTATCTGACGACGATTATCGATACTGCGCTGCGGGCTTACATTGCCGCCGGCATCGCGCCCGATCTGGCGCGCCAGATGGCGCAGCCGCTGATTACTGAAACCCTCGCCAACATTTTCAGGCTCGGTCCCGAACAGGCGCTGACGGGACCGATTGCGCGCGGCGATCTGGTCACCGTAGCCAAACAGCAAGCGGCGGTTGCGGCCTGGGATGGCGCGGCTGGAAACTTGTATGGCGCGCTGGCAGATGCCACCCAACGACTGGCGCAACGGCGCAGTCCTTGACTCGCCCGCTTCGCATTCCTAATCTCGACAGACTTTTGGCGCCACCGGATCGACGTGGGTCATCAGACTGAGCACCTGATGCCGCGCCATCACGCGCTGGCGCGCATCGACGGCGATATCGTGGCCTTGCGCTACGGTCATGCCGGCATCCAGCTCCAGATGCACATCGACGATGGCAAGGTCGCCCACCCGACGCGTGCGCAAGTCGTGCAATCCCAGTACTCCGGGAGTCTGGCGCAGCGTCTGGTCGATGGCGGCGATCTCTTCGACTGAGACCGCGCGGTCCATCAAGTCATGCAAGGCATTCCAGGCAAAAATAGCGCCCATCCGTGTCACCATCAGGCCCACCACCAGCGCCGCGATCGGGTCCAGCAACGGAAAACCCAGCAGATTGCCGCCAATCCCAAGCGCCACCACCAGCGAAGACGCCGCATCCGAGCGGGCATGCCAGGCGTTGGTGACCAACAGCGAAGAGCGCAGGCGCTTGGCAATCGCCAGCATGTAGCGAAACAGCAACTCCTTGGACAGCAAAGCGCCCAGCGCCACATACAGCGCAATCATATGGACCTGGGGAATCGCGTGCGGCGATTCGATCTTGACGAAGGCTGCCCACAGCATGCCCAGACCAACCGCCAGCAACAGGCCGCCCAGCACCAGCGACGCCGCATTTTCATAACGGCGATGGCCATAATGATGATCGGCGTCAGCCGCCTTGCTGCTGTGCCGACTGGCCAGCAGGACGACAAAATCAGCCAGCAAATCCGAGAGCGAATGGATGCCGTCGGCAATCAGCGCCTGCGAACCGGCGAACAGGCCGGCCGTGACTTGCAGCGCAGTCAATATCAGATTGACGAAGACGCTGACCAGAATACTGCGCCGCGCCGCCTGCTGCTTGTGCGGCGTGTCGTGCTCGTGGTTTTCCGGGAGTTCAGCCATGGTTGGTTGCATCAGCAAGAATGCTATTGGAGTATTTCATCAGTTTCAAAATTCAGCTTAATTGACAATTGCTTCCTTGGCCGCAAGCCCGGCATTTTGGGCCGGAGGCAAGGCGGCCTCCGGCTTGACGATATCGATCTTGTTTTCGCGCATATAGCCGTCCATTTCCTTCCAGCCGCTGAAAACCGCAGCCCGCCTGGTATCGGGATTGCGCGCAAAACAATCTTCAATCCCCCGGCCTGCGTAACGGCAGGCGCTGCCGGTGGCGCTCGATTCCGCATCGCGGCTTGCCACCTCCTTGGCCGGATCGACAAAGCCGAGCCGATCGCAGGAAGACAAAAGCAAGTTCGTTGCCAGTGCAACGGCGAGAATGTACCAGGGCCGAATTCGCATGCATGCGCCAGAAAGGTGTGATGAACGGCCGATTTTATCCTGTCACGCCGGCAAAGTGAAATTCTGCGCTTCGGACCGAAGCCTGGCAGACCACCCTCTGCTGCGCTGCTACCCACGGTAGACGCAGCTCAGGGACGCCGCTCGACTTCGGCTACTACTGCCGTCAGCATTTTGTGCACATCGGCCTGCACCATCGCGCGGCCCAGCAGCAATGGCACGAAAAAATCCGGCTCCATGCTGCCGCGATAGGTAATCAGGGTGCCTGTACCCGACTCCGTCGGCACCAGTTCCCAGCGCGAGGCGTAGTGCTTCATGTCGCCCGCCACCAGCGCCACGTCGAGCGTCGAAAACGGCCGTTCGGTCACGCGCACCACCAGCTGGATCGCTTGCCGCATGAAGAAAAAACCGATGCTGCCCTGTTGCTCGATGATGGCTTCATCGCCACAGCGCGAAAGCAGTTTCGAAGACAGCAGATCGGGTATGAATTCAGACAGCCGGCCGTAATCGGTCAGCACCGCCCAAGTCTGCTGCGGTGTGGCGCGAACCAATCCGCTCACCTGTATCTCGAACAAGATGCGACCTTTTTCGTGATTGCGCTTGACGCTGACTTCGATACTGCCATTCAGCGCCCCTTCTTTCTTCCATACCAGTGCGGTACAGGTAATTGCCAAAAGAAGGAAAAAGTATGTCATTGACATAGCGTAGCCGATGCGCGGCAATATGCAAGCAGGCAGCCAAAAGCAATGCCACCGCAGACGGAAAATCTGAATACGCTCAGGCATAAAAAAAGCAGCCAAAGCCGCTTTTTTTATGGTTCATGCATTGCTTATTTGTAGATCATGACCGGTTCGTTTCTTTGCTCTGGCACTGGACGTCCATCAGCGCCGCTCATCACGCTGGCCGATGTCAAGGAACGGCTGCTGCGCGACGCGCCGAATTGATTCATCAATTCGTTGTAGGCATTGTCGGCCAGACTTCTGGATGTCTCTTGCATGACCTTGCCGCGATTCAAAACCACGCGGTCGCCGGGACGCGTCAGTATCTTCGTGTCCTGACCGGAACCGCTGGCGCTGAATGCCGCCTTGATTTCAAACGTGCGGGTATTGATCAGGCTGAAGTCGGCCACCAGATCGAGTGTCAGGTTGGCAGTGGTCGATGTCCCCATTGCCAGCTGCATGCTTTCCTGGCGAAAGTCGATATTGCTGACGGTGCCGAACAAGACGTAATCCGCACCTGGGTAAAGGCCTTGCTTGATGCGGGCGATGATGTCGTAGATCTTGTCGGTAGGCTTGCCGACATAAGGACGCGCCTGCACCAGACGCACGCCGCCGCCTTTCAACAGCGCACCTTTCAGGTCCGACGTGTAAGTGCGCAATTCGCCACGATCGATGTAGGTGTAGGTGCCTTCGGCTGCGTAGTAACTGCTTTCCGATTTGGCGTTGACACGAGCGCGGGCGGAATAGCCGTGATCGGTTTCGCGTTCGCTGCCGCTGGCGTTTAAGCTGCTCTTGCTGCTGGCGGAAACGACGCGGAAATAGGCGCTGACTTTTTCTTCATAAGTCAGATCGGTTACGGCGATTTTCGGTTCGGCCGCTATCGCGGTGCCGATGCTTGCGGCAAATACCAGGCCGATTACAAGCTGCGCTTTTTTAAGCATGTGCATTTTTCGGTAAATTTCTCGGTGAATTTCTGGGCAACTACCAACGCCTGACGCGTACGAAAGGCGCGGGCAAAAATTAAAGTTTGGAGGTCTTCCGAATTTCTTTTTCATCTTGCCATTCGATGGAACCCTCTTCGACGTCATACAGCTTCAGCGTCATCTTGTAGAACACATCCTTGGTGCCGGAATTCTGTTTGACGATAGAGGTAATTTCACCTTCGAGCGTGTATTTGGCTGCGCTCATTTTGCCGATCTGGGCCTTGCCCTGGGTCTTATACAAACCGCTTTGATTCTGCCGCTGCAGTTCGTCCACGCCGGCCTGCATTTCATCATTGCTGCGCGTGAACTTGACCTTGCGGCTCTTGACCATCGCAGTTTGAATCGAGTTCATGATGGACTTGGTGTCGATGTATTCGCTGGTCTTGTTGCGCACGGCCGCCAGCGTCATCGTCGGACGATTCGCCAGGATCGGATCTTCCAGCAGCGAGCCCACCATTTTTTCGGCGATCATCTGCAGATCGGTGGAACCGAATTCATTGGTGACCGTTTCAACGGCCTTGCTGTCGCCGTAGCTGACTTGGCGCGAAAAGCTCACGCTCGGCTGCGACAGGCTGGGGCATCCGGTTAAGGTTAAAGTGGCAAGCGCGACGGCGCACAACGTGAGCGACAAGGACAACGAGCGTTTCATGTAAAACCTTTAAGTAGAATTGAATGTATTTGCGGCTAAGAATGCGGTCTGACAGGCAAAAATCAGCGCGGCTCGGAACTCATCTCGATGCGGAAATCGGTCGCCTGCGGACCGTAGGCGATACCCTTGAGGAATTGACTCTGCTTGCCCAGAAATACCAACGGTTTCCAGACTTCGCCATCGCCGACCTGCATGCCGCCAGCGTCCAGCCAGCGGAAGCGATAGTACAAACGTAAATCCCGGGATTCAAGATTGACCACTTCGGCTTGCACCACCAGCACGTCATTGCGCCGTTGCGAGCGCAAGTCGACGGCCTGCAAGCCTTGCAAATCGCCCCGTACCATCAGTTTGGCAGCGATGCCGCTCGACACCGCCGGCGGCGTCTGGGTCTGGGTCTGCGCCTGGGCGGCAACCCCGGCCAATGCAATGCTGCAGGCAACGGCAATGTGTTTCATGGAAATGGTCATGCTAGTCCTGTCAAAGAATGAATATGGGATGCGCGCCGGTTTTTATTTGGCCGCAGACTTCACTGCACGTCTCTTGGCAAAAGCAGGTTTTATTGGCTTTTCCGCAAGCTCTGGCGCCAGTGCCGCGATCACACCGGCCGAGCCGAACTGTACCGGCTCACCGAAGTAAGTCTTGTTGCGAAACACGCGCACCGGCACAACCATGTAACGACCGTCAATGGTCATTTTTTTGACGCCGTCAGGCTGGCCGGGAATGCGCAAATCGTATTCGCCCGGCGTCACGAAAGAACGCGCGATGAAGACGCGTCCGGGCAGCGCACGCCACAAGCGGTCATCGGCATCCGGCTCTGTCGCTGCCGCCACCACGTTGCCGATCAAGCCGCCGAATGGGCCCAACTGCTTGTTGGCCTGGTCTTGCAGCAAACCTTTGCCGATCGCGCGTACTGCGGAGCGCAACTGAATGCCCGGCAATTCATCTTTCAACGCCTTGCGCGCCATCACGTTGAAGTCGGTAATCAATGCGGTTGGCAAAGACATGCTGCCGAGATTGATCTGATCGATGCTTTGAGCGTCCGGGTCCGGATAGATGACTGGAAAGGCCAGCCCAACCGTGATCAAGCCGCGTCCGGTCGGGATCGGCAGTAGAATTTTTTGTGATTTGCGGGCCGGCGCAGTGCCGGACTCCACCACGAACAGCACATCGGTCGCGCCCTTCTGGCGACGAAAGCTGGTGCGCTTGTCCAGCCCGCGCAAGCCTTCTTCGAGCACCGGCAGATCGGGACGCAATTCGATTGCCTTGCGATAGCCCGGAGCGGCCATGCTGGGTTCGTTCAACGCTTCGTACACGAAGCCGGCCATGTAGTGGCTCCATGCATTTTGAAACCCATTTTTCAGCTTCAGGACTTCAGGGTCGTTGAGGGTTTCGACCGGGTAGCCGTCGAGTTCCTTGCCGGCCGGCTGGACGCCTTTTTCCTTGGCCTCTTTTTCTGCAGCTTCGGTTTCCTTGGCGCGGAATTGTGCGATGACGGCTTCGCGTTCGTGTGTGCGCTTGATGTCGACGCGTGCCGTATCCAGGTCGCCCAGGCTGATGCGGTCCATCGCCATGCGGGTAGTCAGCATGACTTTCTCATAGTCCTGACCTTCGTAATCACGCGCATTGTCACCCATCAGGACCGCGCCGGCCTGCCCCATCAGCTTGGCCGGATTGCTCTTGGCTGTTGCTTCCCACGCATTGACCTTGACGTCGGCGACTTCAAATGCAGCGAGGCTTTCCTGGTAACGCGAACCAATGCGCATCAGCTCGCCTTTTTCCAGATTCAATAGCAAATCGCCTCTATTCACGCCTTCGGTTTGCATTTCGAGCTGTTTGATTGCCCCGCTGACATCCCCTTGGCTAGTCGCGGCCAACGTGCCGGCAACCTTGCTATCGTGAGTAGGACCGGTGGCGCAGGCAGTCAAAACAAGGACGGCAGCGGCAGTAAGAAGATATAAGCGCATAAAGGAGGGTTGATTAATAAGAAAGTGGATAAAGTGGCTAGATGCAAAATTAGTTGCGATTAAACCACTTTAGTTGCCTGAAGTAAAATTAATTATATTGTTCAGGCGAACTATTTTCTTAATATCAAGTCAAATGCGCGCCAAAAATCTGTTAAAAGAAAGTATTTTCTAATGTGCAACGAATGATCTGCGTCCGGATATATCGTCAAGGTCAAATTGGTTTTGCCATGCAGCGCGAACTGATCGCGCAGATAGAGGGCGGATGCAATGGGCACAGCCTGATCGGCACCGCCCATCGCCATCCAGATCGGAATCGATAGCGCCAGCAGGTTTTCGGTGTGCTTCAGATCCCGCAATTCGGCCCAATAGCGCCAAGTGCGCCCGCCAATGTAATGCGCCGGGGCGTCCGGATCGGCGGGTGAAGTGTCAAGCGCTCGGAGCACATTGAGCGCGGCGGAAAATCCCTGTCTTTTTGCCTGTAGTCGATAAGCGTCGAGCGGATTCATGCCGCCGTTCGCGATGATCACTGCATGCGTGACGCCAGGAATCGCTTGCGCCAGAACCGG
The DNA here is from genome assembly GCF_055694025.1 of Gelidimonas diazotrophica. Lineage (NCBI taxonomy): Bacteria > Pseudomonadati > Pseudomonadota > Betaproteobacteria > Burkholderiales > Oxalobacteraceae > Gelidimonas > Gelidimonas diazotrophica. The sequence goes on along the minus strand of NZ_CM146349.1, from coordinate 122,261 downwards.
CACGATATCGCCACCCTCGGAAATCCCGGCTACCACAATGCGCAGCGGCGACGCATGGCGCTGGTGTGCCAGCGCAAGCTGCGCCAGGATGAATTCGGTCTGGTCAGCAATCCAGCGGCTGGGATGGTCAGCCTTGATGAAATCGCGGCTGCAACCTAATGTGCGGCCCCAGGTGCGCTCTTCAATGAAGCGTTTCTGCAGAATGAATATGCGCAACGAGCCTGCCTCGCCCTCCAGTCCACGAAAATAGTGCGGCAGGAAATACTGCATGCTGGTGCAATCGGACCCGCTGATCACAAAGACAAATGTCTCTGGCTCAGCTGCAGCTTGCAGCGAAAGGTTTTTATCGAGCGCAAAAAAAATGGCGTGGCCGCCATCTCTAAACTGAAAATGCTGTGCCGGCACGGTTGCCGCCGAATCTGCCATCGGCGGCAACCCGAGCAAGCTACAGCCCTGGCACAAAGCAATCGACAGCACCGCCAAAGACCAAGTCATCCATCGCCGGCACCGCACCAACCATGCCGCCGCCCGACACCGATCACGCACACATTGCGCGCACACCCACCGCCCCGCCAATGTCGCCAAAGCGGTGGATGTAATCAATGCCATGGCAGAAGGCAACAGCGTGTAAAGAGAGATGAGTAGTCATCCCGTCATTTTATAGATAGATGCCATGAAGAACTACAGGCATGGCGATTGCAGGAAGCCCGGCGCGCCAGTTCTGCTGGCGCTAACTACTTAGGCAGTCGACCAGTGATCGGGACCGCCCTCGCCGTGATGTTCATTAAACTCCAGCAAGATATCCTCGCGCACATTTTCCGGCAGATTCGGGTACCGAATCCCCGCTTCGATCGCCCGATATTCGCTGGTTGCCGCCGCCAGCGCCGCCGGCACCGGGTATTTGTCCAGATAGGCGGCGATCCAATCCTCGCTCAAGCCGGTTTTTAACTGGACCCGCTGTTCGTCGCTCAGCGCGGCGAAGCTGCCGACCCCGAGATCGATCTGCTGCATCAGCACATCAAGTTGCTGCGCGCTGGACGGTGGTTGCGGGTAATGATCCATGGCATTGCTCGCTTTCCTGGCGGACAAAGGTTGACATGAAAAAGGCCAACCGGATTCGGCTGGCCTTGGATTCCTAGCTGGTCGGCGGCATCACTGACAGCGCGCACTCGCGCCTGTCCCACACCTGTTTCCAAATTAAAAAGACGCTTACTTCGGACTTAACTGGGCCCGGATTTCGCCGTCCGGATAGGCTGCGCTGTGGACGTTGACGTACAGATTGCCCGCCATATAACTGGCATATTGCTTATCGGTAAGCATCGCACTGTCCGGAACCATCCATGCGTCGTCGGCGCTTTTTGCCAGCTTAAAGATGACCGGGCCATTGGTGCCGGCAGCGCCTTCGTGGATATGGGCAGCCTTGGCGTCGATGCCGGTGGTCATGATGCTGCCGCTTACCGATTTATCTGCTGACACCGTAATCGCACCATGGCCAGTCGCTGCGGTGGTGACCGGCGGAACTTCATGACTGCCGTCGAGCTTCATGCCGGACATGCCCTCCATCTTGCTGTGTGGCATACCCTGCATCTTGCTGCCCGACATATCGTGCATTTTGCCGTCGGACATGCCCGCTTTGGAGGCGCAGCCTGCCAGTACTACCACGCTTAGCGCACCCAACAAGACAGGCATCAGTTTTCTTGAAATGGTTTTCATGTAGTCCCCCAGGTTAAAAAAAGTGTGCCGGTTTCATAGCCGCCCGGTCAGCAGCATGATAAGCAGAATCACGACCACAATGCCAACAATCCCGCTGGGGAAATAACCCCAGCTTTGGCTGTGGGGCCAGCTCGGCAGCGCTCCGATCAAGATCAGGATCAGGACGATCAGTAGGATTGTTCCGATACTCATGTGAGCCTCCTATGTTTATTGAATAACCGACAGCAGCGCATCGGAATATTTTTCTAAAACTGCATGCATCGCACTAATGGAACGCTACCAACTAGCCGGCTAAGTAAAACCTCTGGCCCTTGAGCACCAGCGCCGCACGCCGGGGCGGATCGCGGATAATTCATCAGACAATGCGCGATCTGCCGGCGTCTTTATGCGGATCTATTTGCCATATTTCGACTTGGCCGATGCGACGCACGCTTCCTTCGCGGGACCCGCTAAGGCGTCGCATTTTTCGATTGCCACTTTGTAATCGGCGTCGCTCTTATCCACCTTCGCGTCCGTTTTCACTTCGCTGATTTCCTTGCTGGCTTTCGCATCGACAACTGCCTTGGTATGCACTGCCTTGGCTTCCTTGACACAGACGTCCTTGGCATTGCCGCTTTGGGCGTTGCACTTCTCCTTGGCCACCGCATAGTCGCCATCTACCGCAGCAACGCGTGCGTCCATCTGCGCTTTCGGGGTATTTTTGTACTGGGCTTCGGCTTCCGCCTTGCTGCGTTTTTCAGCCGCCTTGGCTTCCTCGATGCAGACATCCTTCGGATTTGCTTTCAAGGTATCGCATTGGGTGCGCGCCGCTTTATAGGTTGCGGTAGCGCTGTCCTTGGCCGACTTATAGGTGGCTTTCTCCGCATCGGTCGCTGCAAAGGCAGCGGCAGCAAAGCCGAGAGTGGCGAATCCGAGAAAAATGTTTACGAGTATTTTTTTCATTTTCATTCCTTTGAATTTTTATTCCCGCGACGGTCTCGGGCGCACTATCGACACTCGATAAGCCCGCCCTATTCCGCACCAGCACCCGTTGTCAAGCAAAACTCATGGCTTGTAATCCTTGTTACGCTCTTCGAAATCCTTGATCTGTTTTTCAGCCTCGTCCTTGGTGACGCCGTATTTTTCCTGAATTTTTCCAGAGAGCTGATCGCGCTTGCCTTCGATCTGATCGATGTGGTCATCGGTGAGCTTGCCCCACTGCTCTTTGACCTTGCCTTTGAATTGCTTCCAGTTTCCTTCGATAATGTCCCATTTCATTTCAACCTCCTCGGCAACAATATGCTTATCGACAACGCGTAACATGCATTGACATGCATTGACCGCCAGCTTCCAGGGCGCTCATACCGGCAACGGCAGTTGCAATGGAAAGCCGGCGTCATGGAGGTCAATGGCCACTCTGTTTGATGTGATTTTGTAGGGAAAATCAGAGCACCCGCTCGTTCGGATAGGGCTGGGTGCCGTAATAAGAATGAATTTCATCGGACCATGCGGTGCTTGCCATATCCGGCCAATGATCCGAATCGAATCCCGGCGCATCCTTGATCCGCTCTTTAGCGACTTTCAGGATGAAGCGCTTGTTGACGGTATCGAGCGTCAATGCATTCCACGGCACCGCGAACAGTTTTTCACCCATCCCCAGAAAGCCGCCGAAAGACAACACTGCATAACTTACCTTGCCGGTATTCATGTCCAGCATGATTTCCTTGATGTCGCCGAGATCTTCATCCTGGTCGTTATAGACGTCGTTGCCGAGCAGCGTGTCTGCACCCATCAAACCCGGCCCTGGACCTTCGCTGGTCTCGTTGCTGTACATCCCATATTTATCGCGATCTTGATAGCTCATGTTCATCTCCTTGAGGGACTCATACAATGAATAATGTAAAACTACATGGATCAGCCTATGCGAGTTTTAACAACTGTTTTTGATGTGCGTCAATTCACATTAAACTTGGTAAAAAAGCCATGACCTGCACATAGCCAGGAACCTGTACAGCAGGCAATAATCGGGTTGGGCGCCTCAGGCTGAAACGCTGCGCGGCGCCCTTCGGGAGAAGCAAATGACGAATATTACGGTAGAGAAAACAGCCTTTGTTTTCGCCGGCGGCGGCAGCTTCGGCGCGATCCAGGTCGGCATGCTGCGGGCGCTGGTGGCGTACGGCATCGAACCAGATCTGGTGGTGGGGGCTTCGGTCGGGGCGCTCAATTGCGCCTATTTTGCCGGCAACCCAACGCCCGCCGGGGTCGCGCAACTGGAGCAGATCTGGTGTCAGCTCAGGCGGCGCGATGTATTTCAGGTAAATTGGGGACGTATCGCCGGCCTGTTTTCTCATACCTCCTCGCTGCTCGAAGCATCCGGCCTGCGCCGGCTGATCGAACACCACTTGCCGTACCGCTTGCTGGAAGAAGCCGCAATCCCGGTGCACGTGATGGCCACCGAGCTATTGCACGGCAGCTCGATCCGGCTTTCCAGCGGCCCGGCGATCGACGCGATACTGGCCAGTTGCGCTATTCCCGCGGTGTATCCGGCGGTGCTACTCGGCAACAATTACCTGATCGACGGCGCCATCGCCAGCAATACTCCGATCATGGCGGCGGTGGCGCTGGGGGCCAGCCGGTTGATCGTGTTGCCCACCGGCTATGCCTGCGCGCTGACCGCACCGCCGATCAGCGCGATCGGCAATGCGCTGCATGCGCTGAACATGATGATCGCGCACCAACTGGTGCAAGACCTGGAATTACTGGCCGGCAAAGTGTTGGTATTCACGGTGCCGCCCTTGTGCCCGCTGGCGGTGTCGCCGTACGATTTTTCACAGGCCAGGGATTTGATCGAACGCGCCGCTAGCAACACCCGGCGCTGGCTCGACAATGACGGACTGACCCAATACCGCATCCCCGGCGCGCTGCGCCCGCATCGGGACTGAGCCGGCGCGCCTACGGCCTGGGTTGGAGCACCCGCTGCAACGAGAGCGACTTGGTGGCGATGAAGATTTCGCGCAGCAAAAAGGAATAGCTGCCGATCAGCGCCAGCATCGCCACCACGAACAGCACCGCAATCAGACGATCCAGCGCCAGACCCAGCGCGTCGCCGATAAACAACGCCACGATGATCAGGCTCACCAGCAGCGCGCAGGCAGTGCTGAGGGTGATCGCGTAATTGATCTGGTGCGCACGCCGATACAGGATCGTGATCTGGGCCAGCAATGCGGATTTTGCCGCGGCGTCGGCATGGTGCAGCAAGTCTTCCAACTTGCGCGAGCGGTCGATGATGCGCGCGAGCCGGTTGGTCAGCACAATCAACTGCGGCCCGATGCCGCTCAACAAGAAGACCGGCGCAATCGAAAGTTGGATGATGTGGCTGACATCGCTGAGTTGGAGATTCATGGCGGTTCCCAAGGATGTAGTTTACGCGCTGCAGATAATATACAGGGGTGCGTATTATTTTTTACGCATTAAAACAATGCGGTAAATGCATGTTTACTGCATATACTCCCTATAAAATAATACCATAGGATGGGTAAAACCCATCGCATATCGAACTTACATGATGGGTTGCACCCATCCTACGGCAGAAATGTAGGGCGGAAGGCGCTGCGCTTTTCCGCCCTACGTTCCGCCCTACGCAACTTACACCGTCAGCGGCTTGTAGCGAATCCGTCTCGGTTTCGCGCCTTCTTCGCCCAGACGTTTCTTCTTGTCGGCTTCATATTCCTGATAATTGCCGGCGAAGAAGACCCATTTCGAATCGCCCTCGCAGGCCAGGATATGGGTCGCGATCCGATCCAGGAACCAACGGTCATGGCTGATCACCATCACGCTGCCGGCAAATTCCAGCAACGCGTCTTCCAGCGCACGCAGGGTTTCGACGTCCAGATCGTTGGTGGGTTCATCCAGCAGCAAGACGTTACCGCCCTGCATCAAAGTTTTCGCCAAATGCAGACGGCCGCGTTCGCCGCCGGATAGATTCCCGACGATTTTTTGCTGGTCGCCGCCCTTGAAGTTGAAGCGACCCAGATAGGCGCGCGACGGCATCTCGAAGCGGCCGACGGTGATGATGTCGTTGCCGTCGCAGACGTCCTGGAACACGGTTTTGGCGCTGTCGAGCGAGTCACGCGATTGATCGACAATCGAGATTCGGGCGGTTTGGCCGATGGCGACTTCGCCACTGTCCGGCTGCTCGATTCCGGTGATCATCTTGAACATCGTGGTTTTACCGGCACCGTTGGGGCCGATGATGCCAACAATCGCGCCGGCCGGAATCGTAAAGCTGAGGTCGTCGATCAGCAAGCGATCGCCGAACGCTTTGGAGACGTTCTTGAATTCGATTACTTCATTGCCCAGACGCTCGGCCACCGGGATGAAAATTTCCTGGGTTTCGTTGCGTTTCTGGTATTCGTGCTCGGACAATTCATTGAAGCGGGCCAGCCGCGCCTTGCTCTTCGATTGGCGGCCTTTCGGATTCTGCCGCACCCATTCCAGTTCCTTGGCGATGGTTTTCTGGCGCGACGATTCGGTCGCTTCTTCCATCTTCAGGCGGTTGCCTTTTTGTTCCAGCCACGAACTGTAATTGCCTTTCCACGGAATGCCGTGGCCGCGATCGAGTTCCAGAATCCATTCGGCGGCATTGTCGAGGAAGTAACGATCATGCGTGATGCCGACTACGGTGCCGGGGAAGCGCAGCAGGAATTGCTCCAGCCACTCAACCGATTCAGCGTCCAGATGGTTGGTCGGCTCGTCCAGCAACAGCATGTCGGGCTTCGACAATAACAAACGGCAGAGTGCGACGCGGCGCTTTTCGCCACCTGATAACACGCCGATTTTGGCGTCCCACGCCGGCAGGCCGAGCGCATCGGCGGCCATTTCCAGTTGCAGGTTCAGGTTGCCGCCGTCGGCAGTCGAAATGATCGCTTCCAGCCGCGCTTGTTCATTCGCCAGCGCATCGAAATCGGCATCTTCTTCGGCGTAGGCGGCGTACACCGCTTCCAGCTTGGCTTGCGCCTCGAATACTTCGCCCAGGCCGGATTCGACCACCTGGCGCACGGTTTGCTCCGGATCGAGCACCGGCTCTTGCGGCAGGTAGCCGATATTCAAGCCCGGCATCGGCACTGCTTCGCCCTGGATGTCGGTGTCGATGCCGGCCATGATTTTCAGCAGCGTCGATTTGCCGGAGCCGTTCAGGCCCAGCACGCCGATCTTGGCGCCGGGGAAGAAGGACAACGAAATGTCTTTCAGAATTTGACGTTTGGGCGGCACGATCTTGCCGACCTTATTCATTGTATAGACGTAATTTGCCATAGTTTTCGGGTCTTTTTCAGGTTGCGGGCGCACGCAAGAAGGTGCAAGTAGTGCGCAGCCCTGATGTTAATGGAACGAATGCAAGGATAACCGATGGCAGGCCGGCCGGTACAGCGCAGTGGCGATCTGCGACGCCGGGTTGACGTTGGATAGACGCTGGATGGCAATTACCGCGCCTGCAGCGCCGCCAGCACTTGCCCTTTCAGGGCCTTGATCAGAGCCGCTTCATCCGGCGTCACACCTTCCGGCGCCAGTGCGCTGCGGTCGGCATAAAACAGTCCGAGTGGAACCGAGCGCACCACCAGCGGCAGCACGATGAAACTGCGGGTGTCAGTGAGCAGTGTGCGGTGCCAGGCGGGCAGCAAAGCCACAATCTTGCTGGTGGTGGCGTCGGCGATCATCAGGTCGGCGTCGTTGTCCAGCGCCAGATGAAAGATGTCGCCAGTGGACGCCAGCGGGAACACGAAGCCGGCCTGGCGCACGATGTGATTTTCCCCAATGGTCATGCGGGCGCGGTATTGCCCGCTCTTCTGGTCCTTGATGCAGAGCGCGGCAAAGCGAAACCCCATGCTGCTGTACAGGGTTTCCATCGCCAGCAAAATCAGTTCATTAACCTTGCTGCGACCGGACGCCATCACTTGCGTCACATCCTGCATTCCGGCCAGCAACCGGGCGCTGGCATTGAATGGCTTGCCGCTCGGGTAGTGGCTGCAGTTTTGGCCGTCGCCGGCATCCTCCACGCGCACCATCCGCATGTCGTCCAGCAGCGTCTGCAGCGCTGCCGGCGCTGCGGTAGCTGCCAGCGCCGGTGCCGGGCTGGCCGGCAGCGCCAGTTCCAGCTGCATCGATTCGAGCAGCGTATTGATCTCGCGCCTGACGGCATTGAATAACTGATCCAGGCCATTCGGGTCCAGATTCAGCGCTTTGCCGTAGCGCTCCAGCAGGGCGACGCTGCGCTCGGCTGCAGTCGCAGCCCCTGCACCTGTCCCAAGGCGCGGCAGCAATTGCGCGGCCTCGGCGCTGAAGGCGGCAACCTGCTGCATCCATTCCTGCCGGTTTTTGGCAGGTTTCGGCACCCCGGCAGCCAGCGGCGCCAGGGACCGGATAATCTCATGCGGGATTTGCCATTCCGTCAACACCGATTCCGCCAGCGTGTCCAGACTGCATCCCAGCACCTGCATGGAGGCCTGAGCCGGCGACCAGCCATCGACTTCGATCAGGTCGATCAACTTGCTGTACAGCGCATGGTCGTGCGCGGCCATCAGCAGGCGGCCCAGATTCTTGAACAGCGCGCTAATGGCGGCTTCCTCGCCGCCCTGATACGGGCTTTTGCGCGCCATTTCACGACCGATCACGCTGGCATACAGCGCCTGCATCAATTCGGCGTGGATGCTGTGCGCGTGCTGCCGGTCCGACAGGCGATCCACCAGCAGCATCGCCAGCGCACTGGTTTTGATCAGATCGAAACCGAGCACGAAGATCGCGCGCGAAATGGTGGTCACCTGGGTGCTGTTGGCAGTGCGGTAAAACACCGTATTGGCCAGGCGCAGGATTTTCTGCGTCAACGCCACGTCGGACAGAATAAAGTAAGTCAGCTCGCTTTGCGCTTCGTCGTCCGACGAGGACAGCTGCACCACCCGCGCCACGGTACGGGCCAGCGCCGGCAAATCCTCGCTCTGGCTGATTTTTTGCAATAAAAGGCGGCGCGCTGCGTCGGCATTGCCGGGGGCGGAAGGTAAGGCGAAAATATCAGGCATCGGTTAGATTAGGTTCAGTTCGGTTCTGCGCTCAGAATAAGATGTGCCTGCCGGCAGAGTGCGCTATTTTGCCTGATTCCAGGGTCCCGGGTTGCATCAGCAGAATAATTTACGCCTGGCGCAATCGGCACCAGGCGTCACCGCCCGGCCGGTCCTGGTTATTTACGCACCTGGGCAATAATTATCGAAGTCTGCAAGCTGGCGACCGCCTCCTGAGTTTGCTCCCAGAGTGTGTGCAGTTGGCCAACCGAATTCTGCATCATGCGAAAAGCGATAATTGTCGCTTCCATCGGCGTGGCAGCTTCCGTGCGGGCCGCCTCCAGATGACTTAACAACAGTTCAAGAGTGGGGCGCTGGGCCGGCGGCGCGGCATCGACCACCTCGCGCAAGACGTGACGGCGAAACGCTTCGAAGGATTCAGGGTCGTCCCGATACAACGACGCCAGCATATCGAAATCGGGAAGTTGTATGGCGAGATGCATGGCTGGCTCCTTATCATGTTGTTTTGATAAGTGTGCTGCATTTGGCGCGCCATCCTTTGCGGCACGTCAATGCTATGGTGCGCGCCGTCCATGCCGGCACAAACCCGGAGCGGCTTGCCGCTGCAGGATGTGCGCCATCCAGCAAATATCCTGGTTAGTAGCCCAGCAAACGCGGCAGCCACAGCACCAGTTGCGGGAACACCATCACCAGCGCCATCGCCCCCAGCATCGCGCCCACCATCCACAGCGCCCAGCGCACCGTCGATTCCATCGAAACGCCGGCGATGCGGGTGGTGACCATCAGGTTGACCGCCATCGGCGGCGTGAATTGTCCGATCGCCATGTTCATCGTGATGACGATGCCGAACCAGACCGGGTCCCAGCCATAGATCAACATGATCGGCAGCAGGATCGGCAGGAACACCAGAAAAATCGATACCGCATCCAGCAGCATGCCGGCGATGAGCAGCATCACACTGATCATCACCAGCATCAGCGCTTCATTGCCGGCGAAACCCAGCAGCAGCTTGGCGAACGCATCGAAGGCGCCGAGGGTCGAGCCGGCATGGGCGAATACGCCGGCCAGCGAGATGATGATCAGCACCACCGCCGAAATTTCGGCCGATTCGACCAGCACCCGATATACCTTGTGCAGGTCCAGCGTGCGGTAGACGAAAACGCCGACGAAGAAACCGTAGAAAGCGGCCACCACCGCGGCCTCGGTCGGCGTGAACAGGCCGGTGCGCATGCCGCCGAGAATGATCACGGGCGCCAGCAAGCCCCAGATCGCTTCCTTGAAGCTATCCCACAAGCGCGGCGTTTCTTCTTCCGAGGCCGAGCCCCAGCCATGCTTGCGCGACAGGTACAGGGTTGGCACGATCAGCGCCAATCCGGCCAGAATGCCGGGCAACATGCCGCCGGCAAACAACGCCGGCACCGACGCGGCCGGCACCAGCACGCTATATACGATCAGTGCAATCGAGGGCGGAATCAGGATCGCGGTGGAGCCGGCGGCGGCGATCAGCGTGGACGAAAACGCCTTCGGATAACCCTGCTTGAACATGCTCGGAATCATTACCATCGCCACCGCGGCGGCGTCGGCCGGACCGGAGCCGGAAATCCCGCCCAAAAACATGCAGACCAGAATTGCCACCACGCCCTGGCCGCCGCGCCGCTTGCCGACGATGGCGGAGGCGAAGCGCACGATCCGCAGCGCCACGCCGGCGCGCTCGAACATCATGCCGGCCAGCACGAACACCGGCAGCGCCAATAGCGGATATTTGGCGATGCCGCCATAGGCGTTGGTCGGCACCGCCATGATACCGAGGCCTTCGATCAGAATCACCGCGGTGCCGGTGATGCCGAGCGCGATCGCCAGCGGCGCGCCGATCGCCAGCAGCAGCGCGAAACCGGCGAATAAAATCAGACTGCCTTCGGCGATCATGCTGCACTCCGATCTATCGGGCTGGATTGCCGGCTAAAACGCAGCATGCGGCCGATGATGCGCAGGAAAATCACCGCCGACAGCAGCGGCAGCCAGAGCGTGTAAATCCATTGCGGGATGCCGATGCCGGGCGACGTGGTGTCGTACTGCCAGTCATCCCAGAACAGGAAAGTGCCATACCAGGCCATGATTGCGAACATCAGCGCACCCAGCGCCAGCACCAGATATTCCAGCACGCGCGCCAGCTTGCGCGGCAAGCGTTCAGTGATGAACGTCATGCGAATGTGGGTGTCGCGGGCAAACGCGGCAGCAGCGCCGAACAGGGTCAGCACCACCATCAGGAAAATTGAAAATTCTTCGGTGAAGGCAAACGAGACATCGGTGAAATAACGCACCAGAACATTGGCAAAGGTGATGCAGCAAATCAGCGCCAGCGCCAGCGCGGCACAGAATTCTTCGATCTTGACCGGCACGCGCGGGGCTTCCTCGGTCGGGTGGGAGGGGTCGGATGGATCACTCATTGGATCGGTCATTTCATTCAGGGTTTAAACGGGTGTAGGGAGCAGCGCACTTACTGTTCTGCCAGCTAGGAAGCTCCCTCTCCCGCAAGCGGGAGAGGGCCGGGGAGAGGGTGCTCGCAAAAGCCAAGGTGGGCTAAAACAAGGCTCAGGCTTGGCAGGATTCCAAAATAAGGCGGCCGGAATATTTGCTAAATCCCTCTCCCTAACCCTCTCCCGCAAGCGGGCGAGGGGACTCAAACAAAAAGCGCCCCGTGGCGAACGGGGCGCTACGACGGCGCAAACCGGTTACTTGCGGGCGGCAATCGCCGCTTCTGCTTTTTTGACCAGATCGGTGCCGATGGTCTTCGACCATTTGTCATACGTCGGCTTGGTCAGCTTGCGGAATACATCGACTTCGGCCGGCGCCAGGTGTGTGACTTTCACGCCCAGAGCTGCGACATCCTTGTAGATGCCGCTGTTGGCGCTGGTCAATCCTTTGCGCGCGAGCGCGGTTTCGTCCTTGCCGGCTTCGATTGCGGCAGCGCGTACCGCCTCCTGGTCAGCCTTGCTCCAGCTTTTCCACACCTTGCCACTGACCACGAAGATCAGCGGATCGGCGACATAACCCCAGACCGTCAGGTATTTTTGCCCCACCGCGTGGATTTTTGCGCCGGTAAACACCGAGATCGGGTTTTCCTGGCCATCGACTGCACCCGAGGCCAGCGCCGGCTGCGCATCGGCCCAGCTCATCTGGGTCGGATTGGCGCCCAGCGCGGTGAAAGTATCGTTGAACAGCGGCGAGCCGACCACCCGGAATTTCAAGCCTTTCATGTCGGCCGGAGTGCGGATTTCACGTTTGGAATTGCTGATTTCGCGAAAACCGTTTTCGCCCCAAGCCAGCGGCACCACGCCATTTTTTTCGATCACCTTGAACAGATCGCGGCCGACTTCGCCCTTCGTCAGCGCATCGATCGCGCGGTAATCCGGCATCAGGAAGGGCAGCGAAAACAGGTTCAGCTCCTTGACCTGCGGCGACCAGTTGATCGACGAGCCCACCGCCAGATCGATCACGCCTTGGCGGATCGCGGTGAATTCGCGGGTCTGATCGCCCGCCACCAGCGAGGTGCCGGGATACATCTTGATATTGATGCGGCCCTGGGTTTTTTCCTTGACCAGATCGGCCCAACGCTGACCGCCATTGCCCCACGGGAAAGCGGTGCCGAGCACGGTTGACAAACGATATTCAGGTTGGTATTTCTGCTGCGCTACGGCCGGCAGCGAGACGGTGAACGCGGCGGCAATGGCGGCCGCAAATAAAGTCTTGACCAAGAAAAATTCTCCTTCGGGTGGTGGAACAGCCAGAACTGGCAAACGTGCTGTGGTGGCAATATGATCTGCCAGCGCGCAGCTAATTTTCGCTTCGCTTCACGCAGTCCGGCAGGCCCCTGACGCGGCATGGATATCAACCGGGCAGTGCTGCTGGCATGCTGGAACGGCGGCGCTCCCAACTTTTACAGGAATCATTGACACAGGTCAATTGCCGTACGGACTTTTTAGATGGCCGATTCTCGCTCGACTATCGCTCGACTTTGACCGCTTGCAGCGCCAGGCGTTGAGCGCCAGATCGGCTTAACCGAACGCCTGAGCGCAGCGCTCTATGTGCGGTTGTGCGGTGCGCCAGCCCGGCAGTGCATACGCGCAAGGGCAATCTGCCAAGGTTATTTCCGCGAAATTCCTTGTGGCTGCTCAGCGCCTTGAGCATTAAAATTAAATCAGCCAGTATTTTTTAATGATGCAATGAATATATGCGGTAAATCATGTATTTTTTGGCATACTCCATTGTTTACTAAAAACGGGGCGCCGCTGGTTGCAGCACTGCGCCCTTTGCTGCGATTAATTTTTAGGCAATTTGCCGGCTACGCCTTCGACGAAATAATTCATCTTGTTGAGGCCGTCATCGTTCATGTGGCCTTTTTCCAGCCTGACCTTGCCTTCGTTGTCTTTGACCGGGCCGTCAAACGGGCTCAGGGTGCCGGCCACGATTTCCTTCTCCTTGGCTTGGACGAACAGTTTCACGTCGTTCGGCACCGCCGGGCCGTAACCTTCCAGCTTGACCATGCCAGCCTTGAGGCCGCCCCAGGTGGCGCTGGTTTTCCAGCTGCCGTCGATCACAGCTTGCGCTTGCTGGGTGTAATACTTGCCCCAGTGGTGGGTGACGGCGGCGATTTGTGCCTTGGGGCCGAATTTCTTCATGTCGGAATGGTAGGCGACCGCGTATTTGCCCTTCTCTTCGGCGGCCTGCATCACGGCGGTGGAATCGGTGTGATGGGTGAGCACGTCGGCGCCCTGGCCGATCAGGGTCAGCGTCGCATCGCGTTCCTTGCCCGGATCAAACCAGCTGTTGACCCAGACCACCTTGACTTCGGCTTTCGGGTTGACGCTGCGGAAGCCGCGGGTGAACGCGTTAATCCCTTGCAGCACTTCGGGAATCGGGAACGCGCCGACGTAGCCGGCCACCCCGGTCTTGCTCATTTTGCCGCTCAGTACGCCGGCCAGGTAGCGACTTTCATAAAAGCGCGCATTGGCGGTGGCGACGTTGGCGGCGGTCTTGTAACCGGTCAGGTGGACGAATTTCACCCCCGGAAACTGCTTGGCAACCTTCAGCGTCGGGTTCATGTAGCCGAATGAAGTAGTGAAAATCAACTGGTTGCCCTGTTGCGCCAGATCGCGGATCACGCGCTCGGCGTCCGCTCCTTCGGGTACGTTCTCGACCACCTTGGTGGTGATTTTTGCACCCAGGTTTTTCTCCATTTCCTTGCGCGCCAGGTCGTGCTGGGTGGTCCAACCGGCTTCGCCGATCGGGCTGACATACACGAAGCCGATTTTCAGTGGAGCAGCGGTGGCCGACACGCAAACAGCTGTCACGGGCAAGATCGCGATTGCGCTCAGCACGTCGCGCACAAGATTTTTAGTCATGATTTGAATAATCTTTCGAAAGATGGGTTTTTGTCAGTACAGCTTGCAATAGATTGCCAAAAATAGCTTTGGCGGCGGAGTTTCAGCTTCACCCAGCTTCACGCATCTTAACTGCTTGTCGTTGCTAGCTGCGCGCTAGTCGCAAGCACTGGCGGGCAACAATGGCAGCAGGATCAGGCCCATGTTGTATCATGCCGAATTCAAAAAAACCTTCTGCTGAGCGCTTATCGGATGCATTAATCGCTTTTTTACAGGGTGACGCTCCGATGCGCAAAGCATGGTGTGTAGAAATGAAATGAGTATATTGCTGACGGCTTACGATTACCTGGTCTGCTGGGTTGGTTTGGTCTGGGTCGGCTTGCTGCTGCTGCTCTGGTCGCTGCTTGCCCTTGTCTTGTATCCGCTGTTGCCGGCCCGGCTGGGGCGTGCGCTGGGACGGCTGGCGATCATGACGGTGTTCCGGCTGACTTTGGCTGCGTTGAAGCTATCGGGCCGTTTCCATTTCGATTTGCGCGAACTGGATGCACTGCGCAAGGATAAATCCCTGATTATTGCCTCCAATCATCCATCGTTATGGGATGTAGTCTTGATTGCGTCGCGCCTGCCAGACGTCGCCTGCATCATGAAAGCCGAAATCCTCAGCAATATATTTCTCGGCGGCGGCGCCCGTCTGGCACGCTACATCAGCAACGCATCGTCACGCAAGATGGTGGTGCTGGCGGTGCAGGACTTGCAGCGCGGCAGCCACTTGCTGCTGTTTCCGGAAGGAACCCGTACCGTGCGACGCCCGATCGGCCCTCTGACAGCCAGCGTAGGCGTGATCGCACGCCGCGCCCAAGCGCCGGTGCAGACGGTCTTGATTGAAACCGACTCGCCATTTCTGAGCAAGCAATGGCCGCTGTTCAAAAAACCGCGGCTGCCGATGCATTACCGGGTGCGGGTGGGCCAGCGTTTCTCTGCGCCTGAAAACAGCGCCGCATTGATGGCAGAATTAAGCCAGTATTTTGCCAGTCAGCTTGCTGCGCCACCGGACCCGGCAGCTGCCGATTAACCTATTTTTAGCGTCCGCTTCGATGAGCTCTCCCTCCCTGACCCACCTGGTTCTGATTCCAAGTTACAACCCCGGCCCGAAAGTGTATGAGACAGTGCGCGCAGCGCGGCAACACTGGAACCCGGTCTGGCTGGTGATCGACGGCAGCACCGATGGCACCACCGCGCAATTGCAGGCAATGGCTGCCAGCGACGCCGGCTTGCGGGTCATTGTCTTGCCGAAGAATAGCGGCAAAGGCGCAGCGGTATTGCATGGCCTGGAGCAAGCCGCCGCCCTTGGATTTACCCATGCGCTGACGATGGATTCGGATGGCCAGCATCCGGCCGAACTGATTCCCGCCTTCATGGCTGCATCGCAATCCGAACCCGGCTGCATGGTGCTCGGCCTGCCGCAGTTCGACGCCAGCGCGCCGAGTCTGCGCGTGCAGGGGAGGAAGATCTCGAACTGGTGGGCCAACCTGGAAACCTTGTGGGCCGGCATCGGCGATTCGCTGTTCGGGTTCCGGGTGTATCCGATTGCGCCGTTGCGCGCGGTGATGCGGCGTCAGCCCTGGATGCGCCACTTCGATTTCGATCCGGAAGCGGTGGTGCGGCTGTGCTGGCACGGCGTCAAGCCGCTCAACCTGGCGGCACCGGTGCGCTATTTCAGCGTCGAAGAAGGCGGCGTGTCGCATTTCCGCTATCTGCGCGACAACCTGCTGCTGAGCTGGATGCACAGCCGCCTGTTGCTGGGATTCCTGCTGCGCCTGCCGCTATTGCTGGTGCGCAAGCTGCGCTAGCAGCATCACAACAGTCCGCCGTTGATCGAAATGACTTGGCCGGTGATATACGCTGCGCGCGGCGAGGCCAGAAAACTCACCAAATCGGCGACTTCCTCCGGCTGGCCCGCGCGTTTCATCGGCACCATGCGATTTATCGCTTGCGCATCGAATGCGCTCCGGCTCATTTCGCTGTCGATAATTCCCGGCGCCACCGCGTTGACGGTAATGCCGCGACTGGCGAGTTCCAGCGCCAGCGACTTGGTGGCGGCGTTGAGTGCGCCTTTGGCGGCGGAATAATTCACCTGGCCGCGGTTGCCGCTGAGTGCGGCCACCGATGACATATTGATGATGCGGCCCCACCGGCTGCGGATCATCGGCATCATCAGGGTGTGGGTGACGTGGAAAAAACCGTGCAGCGAAACGTCGATCACGCGCTGCCATTGCTCCAGCTGCATGCCCGGAAACACTGCATCGTCGTGAATCCCGGCATTGTTGACCAGGATCTGGATCGGCTTGATCTCAATTCGCGGCTGCAGACTAGCGGCGACTGCCGCCGCATCGGTGACGTCAAACACCAGCACTTCGGCGCTGCCGCCCTGCGCGCTGATCGCGTCCACCACCGCCTGCGCCTGCGCCGGCCTGGAATTCGCATGCACCAGCACATGGTGACCATCGGCCGCCAAACTGCGGCAGATCGCAGCGCCGATCGCGCCGCTGCCGCCGGTAACAAGAGCTTGTTTCATGGATGTGGTCCCGCTTGCAACGGTGGAAGGGGTGAAGGGGTCATGGTTGATGGTCTGCCGCCGGCTGGAGCGCATTGAGGATCACCGCCGCTCTGCCTTCCAGCAGGATGCGGCCTTCCGCGCGGACCCAGAAATCGTACAAGACATTATTGCCATCGCTGCTGAATTGCCTGGCTTCCACCGTCAGATCGGCGGCGATATCGTCGAGCCGGCCGACATGCAATCTGGCCGCACGGACGCTGGCCAGGAAGCCTACTTTCGCCGGTGCCACTTGTGACGCCAGCAGCGCGCCGTGCACTGCCATGGCCTGGGCCGCGTATTCGATGCCGCAGGCAGCGCCCAGCCGCCCATCCAAGCGCAACGGATTGTCGGCCGCCCGATGGCTGATTGCGCTGCAGCGCACAGCTTGCGCATCCCAGTCTTGCACCCGATGCAGCAGGCACATCTGGCCCTGATGCGGGATGTGCGCAGCAATCCACGCATGATCTAGGTCCACTAGGCCCACGATTCGATCTCCACCGCAAGCCGGGTGGTCCCCAGGTAATCGAGCACCAGCGTGGTCGATGCGCGGTTCGCGAGCGCGCGCAGCAGCGGCAGGCCGCGCGCGGCCGGGATTGCGGTTCTGAGATTTTCCAGTGCGATGTCGGTCAGCTGGTCGGCCGGACCGGATGTCAGCCAGACCCTGATCCTGGCCAGCGAGTTGGCGCTGCGCTGTGGCGCCAGCACCAGACCGACGCCGAATTCGTCCGGAATCGGTCTGACCTGGTGCAGCGGTTCCGGATACGTGCTGTCGCAGGCAATCAGCAATGCACTGGCATGGTCGACCACCACCTGGCTCAAGGCTTCCAGCAGGCCGGCTCCGAAGCTGGCGTCGTACGCAGATAGCACCGACGACGACGCCATCGACTTGGCCGCGATGGCCCAGTAGCCGGACGCCGCGTTATGCACCGAATTGTGGAATCGGGTCGGCGAAATTTGACGGTCATCGGAGGCCAGCATCTGGCAAATTTGATGGCAATTTTCGCCATCGCCGCTGGAAGCGGAAAACACGGTCGGCAATCCGGCGCAGTCGAGTCCGGCCGCAGCAGCGGCCTCGAAGCCGACCGCCAGCGACAGCTTGACGATCGGGCCGCAGCGACGCCGCTCTGCCGGCGGCAATGCGGCCGCAGGCGGCAGCACGGTCGGCTGATATTGGTAAGCGGCTTGTCCGGTCAAAATAGCGCGGCCGCTGGGCCAGTCATTGAATCCGGGGCCGAGCAGGCCGATGCCGTCGATATAAGCGGTCAGAGTATGCATGCTGGAAGACTTAATTAGCGCGGCCGAAAATCAGGCTGCAATTGGTGCCGCCAAAACCGAAAGAATTGCTCAGAACCCGATCGACCCGTTGCGCACGATTGTCCAGCAAGTAATTCACTGGCAAATCAGGATCGCGCTGGCGGGTGTTGATGCCGCCCGGCATCAAGCCATGTTGCAGCGCCAATGCACAAATCACCGCTTCGAGTCCGCCGGCGGCTCCCAGCGTGTGTCCGGTCGCGCCCTTGGTGGAACTGCAAGGAGTCGAGGTACCGAACAAGGCGGCCACCGCCCGCCCTTCCGAAGCGTCATTGCTGAGCGTGGCAGTGCCATGCAGATTGATGTAATCGATCTGCGCGGGCAACAGATGGGCGCTGGTCAACGCATTTTGCATGGCGATTTTCGCACCCAGGCCGTCCGGATGCGGCGACGACATGTGGTAAGCGTCGCTCGACTCGCCGATCCCCAACAACAGCACGGCGTCGGCATCGATACTGTCCGGCAGCCGTTCCAGCAGCACCAGCGCAGCAGCTTCGCCGATCGAGATGCCGTTGCGCCCGGCGTCATAGGGACGGCAAGGCTGGGCCGAGATCAGGCCCAGCGCATTGAAGCCATACAGCGTGGTCAGGCATAACGAATCGACGCCGCCGACCAGCGCCGCATCGATGATGCCGGCTTCGATCATGCGCCGCGCCGAACCGAATACTTTGGCACTGGAAGAACACGCGGAAGAAACCACCGCGGCCGGCCCGCTCAAGCCGAAATAACGCTGCGCAAATTTGGCTGCCGAAAAAGTATTGTGGGTTTCCGCATAATGAAAATCCGCCGGCAGCGCGCCTGTCACGCTATCGCGCCGCCGGTAAGCCAGTTCGGTTTGCAGGATACCTGCGGTGCTGGTGCCCAGAAACACGCCGACCCGCTGGCGGCCGTAGCGTCCGATCGCCGTTGCTACCGCATCGGCAAAACCGTCTTGTTCCAGCGCGAGTTGCAGCAGACGGTTGTTGCGGCAGTCAAACGCCTGCAAGTCGGCCCGCAGCCTGACGTCGTCGACGCCGGCGACCGCGCCGATATAGGTGTCGAGATCGACGATATCGAAATCGCAAAGCTGCAGCCCGCTTTTGCGTTGGCGCAGCGCCTCCAGGGTCTGGGAAAGGCCGCGACCGAGACAACTGGTGGCCGTGAAGTGCGAAAGTAAGAGCGGTTTCAAGGCAGCAAGAGAGCGACTCGTCAGTGGGTGTGTCGCGATTCTAGCAAACTAAATCGATTGAACTGTGTTTGGCAGCGTGACGAAATGCAGGCCGGCGTTGGCTGCGGCGTCAAACAACAGCGGCAGCACCGCGATGATCACCGGCACCCCGGCGTCGGTCCGTGCGCAGTTGCCATCGTGCAGCAGCAAGATGTCGCCCGCCTTCAGGTTTTGCGTCAATCTGCGGCAGACCAGCGCCGGGTCCGTGGTGTTGGTGTCAAAACCGCGTGCACTCCAACTAGCCAGACGCAATCCAAGTTTGGCCAGCACCGGGTCCAGAAAGATATTGCGTAAACCAGCCGGGGCCCGGAAGAACATTGGCGCGCAGCCGGTGATCGCGCTTAACGTGTGCTGCCCGGCTTGTATCTCGCGCCGCAAGCCGTAGAGGCCGAGTAGCGAAAAATTGTGGCGGTGCCGCTGGCTATGGTTTTCAACCGTATGTCCGCGTTCGACGATGTTTCTGCAAAGATCGGGATAACGGGCCGCGTTGTCGCCGATGCAAAAAAAACTTGCCTTGACGCGGTAGCGATCCAGCATTTCGAGTACCTGCGGCGTCACGTCCGGGTCCGGCCCATCGTCGATGGTCAACGCAATTTCACCTTGGGCGGCAGAGGCAGGCGGCAATCGGGTCCAGTTCGGGCCGAGCCAGGTGCTGCGCGGCCATAAGCCGACCAGCGTGATCAGCACGTGGTTGGCCAAGATGATCGCCAGTACCCAGCACCAGAGGTGGGGTAACGCAACAATCGTCGCCAGCAGCGCCAGATGCAGCAAAAAAGTGCTGCTGACCAGCGCTGTCGGTCGCCAGCGCATTGGCTTATTTGGCATCATTCGACTTCTGGCTGGCAAAAACCGCCGAAAAAATCAGTGCCAGCACAGCGCCGGGCCCAACCGTAGTGCCGATCGCCTGCAGTACCGGTACTTGCGAGAAGCCCAGCAAGCCAAAGCCGGCCACCGTGGTCAGATTGGCAAACACCAAGGAAGTCAGGGTTTGCGGCGTGATGCCGGGCGCAGGGTGGCTGCCGGAAGCGGACGCGGCACTGCCTGGCTGATTGAAAAACAATGCATAGTTGGAACCCACCGCGACGATCAGCAACAGCCCCACCAGATGCAGGATCGTCAGGCGCTGATCGCACAAGGCCAGCCCGGCGACCACCGTGACTATGGCGCCCAACAGCGGCGCCATCACGCGGATTACCGCTAGCGGCGAGCGCAAGGTGAACCATAACAACAGCGCGATGCCGGCCAAACCGGCCGACGACAACAGGATGGCCTCGCGCAAATAGCCCAGATACAAATGATCGGACTCCGCTTTCAAGTCGACCAACAGTGCATTCGGCTGGCCAGCCATGGCCAGCGCGGCGCGCACCGGTGCGGCCAGAATGCCCATGCCGGACGGCGCGGCGGCTGTCAATGGCAGCACCGCATTCCAGCCGCTGCCGCGCTGGTACAACAGGGAATCGAGCGCCAGCGCCAATGAGGTATGGTTTAAATCGCTGCGCTGCAATGGCGCGCGGCTTTTGGCTGTTGCCACATCGGCGACAAAGGGCGCGAACAGTTCGGCCCGCACCGGCAGGCCGATGGTTGCCTGCTGCAGCCGCTGCCTCAGTTCCGGGCCCGGCAAACTGGCCTGCCGCGCACGTTGCGTCGCCACGCTAGGCAGATATTGGCTGGGGCTTTGAAATCCGGCCAATACGCCCTGCTCCACCAATGGCTGTAAATGCTCAGCAATCTTTTCAGCCGACTGCAATACCGCTTCCCGGTCTGCACCGGACAGGACCACCATGTAACGCACGTCCGGAGCTCCCATATCCGCGCGCAGACCGGCATCGGTGGCCTGATCCGCCTGCGACACCGGGCTCAGGGAAGACAGTTCCGGATTCCACAGCGTAGTGCGGTGCAGCACGACGACCACCGCCGCCGCCAGGATCAGCAGCATCAAGGGCCAGCGCAATGCGCTCGCGCGCCGCGTGACGCCGGATAATCTGCGTCCGATGGCGGACACGTCGCGAATCCGGAAATTGTCGGGCAATAGATGCGGCAACACGAATCGGGTCACCGTCGCGGCCGCGATCAAGCCGGCAATCGAATACAGGCCGAGCTGAGCCAGCCCGGGAAAGCTCGACAGCAACAGCGAAGCAAAACCGGTGATCGAAGTCAGCACCCCAAGCCGGATCGTCGGCCAGAAATCGGCAACCCAGTCGGTCGGGGTACTGCTGCCTCCAACACTCGATTGCCGCGACTGCACGAAAAGATAGATCGAATAGTCGACCGCCTCGCCGATCAGCGTGGTGCCAAAGCCGAGCGTAATGCCGTGCACCGCGCCGAATCCGAGACTGACCGCGGCCACCGCCACCAATGCACCGGAAATCACCGGCAACAGGCCGAGCGCCAACGCGGTCAATGAACGGTACACCAGCCATAGCAAAGTGATGATGATGGCAGTGCTGATGACGGACAGGCGGGTGACCTCGCTTTTGATGGTCTGGCGCGCCAGCACCGAAAACACGCCCGGCCCAGTCATCACCAGCTTGACTGCCGCCGCGCTTGCGCCGTGTTGCTGGCGCGCCGCATCGAAGGCGTGCCGGATTTGCTGCATCGCCTGTTGCTGGCCATCGGTATCGGCCCCGGCGACGCGGGTTTGGACCAGCAGCAGCGCCCGCGCGGCATCCTGCGAAGCCCAGGCGCCATGCTGCATGCGCGGCTGATTTACGCCGTTCATCTGGCCCAGCAACTGCACGATCTCGCCGGTCGGGTCGCGCGGCAGCAGCGGCTTGATCAACAGGCCGGCCGGAGAAACCAGCAAATCGATGGTGTCGCCGATTGCTCCGTGCAAGCCGGCAACGGAAAATCGCTCGGGCGTGACCGCCGGACTCAATAAATAGCGGTTGCCGAACAAGAACGCCTGGTCTCTTTCGGCATTCAGCGGCTCGCCGTTATTCACCGTCACAAAGGCCGGCTCGGCGCGCAGGCGTTTGGCAGTTTCCTTGGACAGTGCCGCACGCAACTCCGTGTCACCGCCTTCGATCCCGATCAAGATCAGCCGCGACACCACTCCTTCGCGCAACTGATCCAGCAAGACCTGCTGTTCCTTGGTCGGCGATTGCGGCAGAAATCCTGACAGGTCGTTGATGAACGTGGTGCGGGCAATCACCACGCAACAAAGCGCCACCCCCAGCAGCCAGGCAAAGAGCGCGATCCGGCGCGACTGCAGCTTCATTGCGCTGCGATCCGATCGATCGTCATCAGCGAACGATCGCCGTCGGTCTGGATGACGTTGATGCTGCGCACATCATCGGCACTGCCGGTGATCTGGATCAAATGAATCTGCGTCGCCATCTTGGCATCGGTTGGCGACAACGACAGCAGCCAGCGCTGCGCGCCGCCTTCCAGTTTCAGTGTATATGCGCGCTCCAACGCCTTGCGGTCGCCTGCCAGCGTGCCACGGATGCTGTCGATGAAAGCGGCCAGCTCCGGGTACTGTTGCAATGACAAGGTGAATTTCTGGCGTCCCCGCACTATCGTCATGACATCGCCTTCGACCCGCATGGTTTCCGGCTTCGGCTTGATCGTGCGTTTTTCCAGAATGTCAGGCGCGATATATTGCAATTCGCCGGAAGATTCCAGCGGCCGATCAAGCATCGCAAGGGTTTTTTTCTCGACGAACGTGGCGCGGCCCGATTTCGCCAGCGCCAGCGATTGCATCAACTGGTCAAGGTTCCAGCCGGCGGCCAACGCCTGTTGCGGCTGCAGCATGGCGCTAGCCAGCAGCAGAAACGCGATCGTATTGCGGAACATCGGTGGTAACGCAGCAGCCTTCATGAATCCATCCTGTTTATTGATGTTACGTATTGGTTACGCATTGTCCACGCAAGACACGAACCGACCTCAGGCCACCGCGCGCTTCGAAAAAAATAAGGAGTATCATCATTTTTATGGCATTTTCCGCATATATTCATTGCGGATATAAAATATACTCCAATAAATACTGGGCATGCGTCACGTCAGCTATTTGCTCTTGGCCGGTGTAGATTGCCAGAAATTGTAAAAATTGAACCAGTTATACGGCGCGCGCCGGCAGTATTTCTCCAGCAATTCGGCATACCGCGCCAGCGCCCGCTGCATCTCGATCTGGCGCTGCCCGCGCGCAGTGCAGGAAAAATCGGCGAGTTGCTCAAAGTGTATCTGGTAGCGGTTTCCCCCCAGATACAGACCGACCATGAAAAACACCGGGCGACGCAGGATTGCCGCCATCCGGAATGGTCCCAGCGGCAAGTTTGCGCTGCCGCCCAGCAGCGTCACCGGCTGCATCACGTCGTCGCCCAGCGTGCGGTCGGCCAGTATTCCGATGACCTTGCCCTGCTGCAGGCATGCATTGACTTTCAGCATCGAATCCACTTTACCCAGCGCGATCACCTCCTGCTGCGCGGCCGGATTGATGGCGGCCAGCATCCGGTTGATCTTGCGCGCATTTTCTTCGTACATGACCATCGCAACCTGCAAGCCGGCATGCCGCTCACCCAGAGCGCGAATGACTTCGAAGCTGCCCATGTGGGCGCCCAACAGGAACAGGCCTTGTTTATCCGCATCCGCTAGCGCCTGCTGGATCAGCGCTTCACCCTCGACCTCGATCTGGAACAGGTCGAAGCGCTGATTGAGTAGATAGATCCGGTCGTGCACGGTAGCGGCAAAACAGAAAAAGTGCCGGTAGATATCGCTCCAGCGCACCGGGCGCTGCAGGATGCGGCCCAGATAATCGCGCGAAGCGGCTCGGCTGGCCGGGGCAAACAGCAGGAAATAGCCGGCAACCAAGCGCAGCACCACGCGCCCCGCAGGCCGGCCCAGCCGCAGCGAAATCCAAGACATGGTGCGCAGCAACAGCAGATTGCCGCGCTCCGGCGCATGTTGCCAGTCGGGCGGATTGTGTGGTGACGACTGCATGTGCTTAACTCGTTTCAGCCGGCACGCGAATCGAGCCGGTCGCGACTTTACGCTCCGCGCTCAGGATGTCGAACTGAATCGCGCCATTGCTCGCGCCACTGTTCACGCCATTGCTCAGCGTTTCGTAGCGCACCGATACCGGCTCGCCCGGGCGCACCGGGCTGAGAAACTTGACCGCGTTGATTTGACAGGCAGACAGGTCGGCCCCGACGCGCTGGCCGATCGCCTGCAGCGCCAGATCGAGCAACAGCGCGCCCGGGACGATCGGTGCGCCGGGGAAATGGCCTGCGAATACCGGATGATCGGCCGCAATTGCCAATGGCAGCTGGCCGGCTGACCCGGATTGGGCAAGCGCCAGCAATTTCAACTCTTCGCGCGGCAATTTCCCGGTCGCATTGCGCGGCAATGCATCGACCAGGATCAGCGGGCGCGGCAGGAACACCGCATCCACCCGCGCCCGCAGCGCCGTCATCAGCGTCGCCGGCGTGCATGCAGGAGCGACGACAAAGGCGGTCAAGCGCGTCACGCCATCGGGCGCTACCTGGTCCGGCATAAAAAAAGCGCCATCGACGACGCCGGCAATCGCATTCAATTGCAGATTCAAATACGTCAGCGAGCTGCGCTTGCCGGCAATGTTGACCAGGTCGGCAGTACGCCCGTGCAGCAGGAAGTGACGTTCATCTATTTGCTCAATCACATCCTGCAGCGGCGTCGCGGATTCGAGATGCGCGCCGCAAGCCCAGCTGACGCCGTCTTGCTGGGTCAGGCGGACGCCGTCGAGTAATTGCCACTGCTGGGTCCGGGTCGGATTGCGGGCGGCGATCTGACCGGTTTCGGTACTGCCGTAAATTTCCAGCAACGGCGCCTGGCACGCAGCTTCCAGCTGTTGCGCCAATGCCAATGACAATGGCGCGGTGGCCGACAGAATCAGGTCGAGCGCCGGCACCTGCAATCCTGCCTGCAGCAGTGCGCGCAAATGGACCGGGGTCGATACCAGCATACGCGGCCGCGGCACGCAAGCGATCGTATGACAAATATCGGCCGGATAGAACGCGTCTCCGGCAGCCAGCGCATTTGCGCTTTGCATCACCATCAGCACCGTCGATTCGAAGCCGAACATGTGCTGCGACGGCACGGTGCCGATCACCGTGTGCTGGCGGCCATCGTTCAAGCCGCACAGGCGTGCGCCCGACTGCGCGTTACGCACCAGCGCGCCCCAGGTTTTCAGGTGCGCACCAGGCGCCCCGGTCGAACCCGAGGTAAACACATAGGCGACCGCTTGCCCGCTATCGACCTCAGGCGCCGCGAAGTCTTGCTCATGTGCCTCCGGCAGCGCTGCCAGTGCGGGAAATTGCAACTGCGGCAACGCGATCGCGCAGTCCTTGCGATCGGTGAGGCAAAATGCATCCGGCGCAAAGCGCTGCAACTGACCGATCATTTCCGGCGTTTGCGCCGGCGGCAGCAAGCTTATCTTTTTGCTCAGCAGCGCCGCAGCCAGGCCAACGGCAAACCGGTAACGATCATTACAGGCGTTCAGCATGTGGCTGCCGGCAGGCAATTTTTCACGCAGTTGCGCGACGTCGAATAGAAATTGGGCGGCGCTCACCGCGCAGCCGTCGCGCCAGGCGATCACGCTATCGGCACGTTTATGGGTGATCAGTGGCAAGGTTGACATGATATTTTTTGGTGCGAGATTAACGGGAAGGCACTTTCCAGACGACTTTGAGGGTATCGAGAATGTGCCCGTGCCGGATATCCGGCAGCAGGACTTTCCTTGCGCCAAACTCCAGCACAAACATCAGGCCAATCAGCGGCGCGGTAAAGAAGTTGGCAAATACCGACCATGTCGACTGCGCGACTGCCACGAAAAGCAGCGTCGAAGCAGCCGCCATCAAAGCAAAAAAAATCGCCCAAGCCTTGGTAACTTGTCTGGTGTAACGCGCAAGTTGCGGCGTCAGCGGGCCATCGATCATTCTTGCAAAATAGGAACACATCGGTTCCCGACCGGGACTCAGGGTGCGCGCAAAGCCCAGGCAGAGCATCAGTTGGGAGCCGGCGTGTTCAAGCCAGTAAATCCGGGCGAAATGCTGGGTCAGCATGTTCCATCCAGCAAACAGTGCCGCAAAACAGAGGCAAAATATCAACAGTGCGGCGATCCGATGACGGGCTTGCCAGGCCATTGCCAGCAGCGCCAGCACAATCGGCGCCAGCGCCAATACGGTGCCCAGCGTTTCAGTTCCATTGCGGCTATTCGTATAGTGCGCAAGACACGCATACGCTACGCCCAGCGCGACGATTGCGATCCCGCGCCCGAGTCTGAGCGCCGCAGACATCAGGCCGGTTTCTGCGCGCTGATGTATTGCGTCAAGCTGCGCAGCGAAGTGAAAATGCGGTGATTGTCATCGTTGTTGGCGCGCAACTGGATTCCATAACGCTTGGAAATCAACAGCGCGACCTCAAGTATATCGATTGAATCCAGTCCCAAACCATCGCCATACAGCGGCTCGTCCGGATTGATCGCGGCGGCGCTCAGGTCCAGATTCAAACCCTGAATGATCAGTTCGGCGATCTCATTTTGCAGGCCGATATCGTATCTCGCTATGCTTTCAGGCTTCATTTTTCTTTACCGGTAAATCAAACGACTCGCTATCGCTTTCAGCGTGGCCGGATATTATAGCGCTCAATCGATCATTGTTTTTTTGCCATGCCCCGGAGCCCGCCGGCCCTGATTTTTATCGCTGCGCCGCTCATCCGTTCATCCGCTATGCGGATTGAAATTCTTGCCCAGCGAGGCCGGCATGTTGAGCTTGATCCAGTTCGCATTGCGCGAAATCAGCACCAGCACCACGATGGTGGCCAGATACGGCAGCATCGACAGTAATTGCGCGGGGATTGCCACCCCTTTGGCCTGGATGTAAAAGCTCAGGATGGTGACGCCGCCAAACAGGTAAGCGCCGATCAGCACCCGCGCCGGACGCCAGGTGGCGAAAGTGGTCAGCGCCAGCGCGATCCAGCCGCGCCCCGCCGTCATGCCTTCGACCCATTGCGGCGTATACACCAGCGACAAAAAAGCGCCGGCCAGACCGCAACAAGCGCCGCCAAACAATAGCGCGGCGAGCCGGATGCGGCGCACGTTATAGCCCAGCGCATGGGCAGAAGACGGCGATTCGCCGACTGCGCGCAGCACCAATCCGGCGCGGCTGCGGTACAAGAACCAGGCAATGGCAGCGCACAGCAGCAGCGACAGATACACCATCGGATGCTGGCGGAACAACGCACGGCCCAGGAATGGCATGTTTTCCAGAAAAGGAATGCCAGAAGCGACGTTATGCAAACTACTGCCGACATACGCAATGCCGATATACGCCGACGCGCCGCCGCCGAACAGCGTCAGCGCCAGCCCGGTGGCGTACTGATTGGTGCCGAGCCAGACCGTCAGCCAGGCGAAAAATCCCGCCAGCAGCATGCCGGCAGCAGCGCCGGCAACAAAGCCCAGCGCCGGGCTGCCGCTATCGACTGCAACCGCGAAACCGATGATCGCGGCCACCAGCATCATGCCTTCCGCACCGAGGTTGACGACCCCGGCCTTTTCGTTGATCAGCAGACCGAGCGCAGCCAGCATCAGCGGCGTGCCGGCGTTGATGCTGGAGGCGATCAAGGATGCGAGTGATGATAAAGAGGCGTCCATTATTTGCTCCAGCGGATTTTGTAATTGATCAAGACATCACAAGCCAGCAGCGAAAACAGCAGGATGCCCTGAAACACGCCGGTGATTGCGTTCGGCATGCCCAGACGCGACTGCGACAGTTCGCCGCCGATATAAAACAGCGCCATGATGAAGCTGGAAAAAATCACGCCAATCGGATGCAGTCGCCCGACAAAGGCGACGATGATGGCGGCAAAACCATAACCGGGCGATACCGACGGCGTGATTTGCCCGATCGGCCCCAGCACTTCACAGACGCCCGCCAGACCAGCCAGTGCGCCGCAAATCAGCATCGAAGTCCATAACGATTTGCGCGACGAAAAGCCCGCATAACGCGCCGCCATCGGTGCCGCACCGCCGACCTGAATCCCGTAGCCCGCGATGCTTTTACTCAGAAACAGCCAGCCGGCCAGCGCCGCCAGCAACGCCAGCACGATCCCCAGATGCAGGCGCGTACCCTGCAGCACAATCGGCAGCAGGAAGTCGTCGGAAAATAGCTTCGATTGCGGGAAATTGAAGCCCTCCGGGTCCTTCAGCGCGCCATGCACCAGAAAACTCAGCAGCAATTGGCCCACGTACACCAGCATCAGCGACACCAGAATTTCATTGGCATTGAAACGGTCGCGCAGAAAAGCGGTAATCGCCGCCCACGCCATCCCGCCCAGCATGCCGGCCAGCAGCACGACGGCGATCATGGCCGCGCCGCCGCTGGCGCCGCTACCATCATCGAAATACAGCGCGACCGCCCCACCGGCCGCAGCGCCGACCACCAGTTGCCCTTCGGCACCGATATTGAAAACATTGGCGCGAAAACAAATCGCCAGTCCGACCGCAATCAGCAATAACGGTGCGACCTTGATGCCGACTTCAGACCAGCCGCGCAGATCCTTGAGCGGCTCCAGGAAAAAAATCGACAAGCCGGCGAGCGGACTCTTGCCCAGCGCCGCGAACAAAATCGCGCCGCACAACACCGTCAGCAACAACGCCAGCAACGGCGACAGCCACGACATCAAGGTGGAGGGATTGGCGCGCGGCTCTAATCGCAGTCGCCATCTGAAGCGAGAATCACGCAGCGGCGCACTTCGCTCCCCTCGCCCGGCATGGTTTTTTGTGGTGCCCGAATCGCCATGCGATTCGCTCGCGGGAGAGGGGTTGGGGGAGAGGGAGGCAGCGGATGCTGGGACGGTCTTTTCACCGCGCTCATCAACCATGACTAGCCTCCTGCCGCTGATCCCACAAACCGCTCATCCACTGGCCGATCAAGGCCACCGTCG
Source organism: Gelidimonas diazotrophica (assembly GCF_055694025.1). Lineage (NCBI taxonomy): Bacteria > Pseudomonadati > Pseudomonadota > Betaproteobacteria > Burkholderiales > Oxalobacteraceae > Gelidimonas > Gelidimonas diazotrophica. The sequence goes on along the minus strand of NZ_CM146349.1, from coordinate 93,086 downwards.
CATCAGCGGTAGCAATCGATGGCGACATCCTGCCCTTGGCCAGCACCACCAGCCGATCGGAAATTTCAAACAATTCGTCCAACTCCTCTGAAATCACCAGCAACGCGCAACCGGCGTCGCGCAAGGCCACCAGTTCAGCGCGGATTTGCGCCGCCGCGCCGACATCGACGCCCCAGGTCGGTTGCGCCACGATCAGCACCTTGGGGCCGCGCATGACTTCGCGGCCGACAATGTATTTTTGTAAATTACCACCCGACAGACTGCGCGCCGCCGCCTGCGGTCCGCCGGCCTTGACCTTGAAACGGGCGATCACGTCGGCGGCGCGCTGCACCAGCACGCTATTGCGGATCAGGCCGAAGCGAATCGTCAGCGGCGTTTGCAGCGTCAGCAGCACGTTGTCGGCCAGCGACATGTCGGGCACCGCGCCGCGCCCGAGCCGTTCTTCCGGCACAAAACCCAAACCGCCCCGACGCCGCAAACCCGGCGGCAGATTGCCGGCCGGTTTGCCTTGCAACACAATCGCATCCGGTTTTGCGCGCCGATCCTCGCCCGACAGCGCCGCCAGCAATTCTTGCTGGCCGTTGCCGGAAATGCCCGCCACGCCCACTATTTCGCCGGTGCGCACCGTAAAACTGATGTCGGACAGCGGGGTGGCGAACGGATGGCTTTTTGCCAGCGACAGTTGCTTGACTTCCAGCATAGTCGCGCCCGGCGTGCGCATTTGCCGCTGAATGGTGGGCGGTTCGGCCCCGATCATCAGGCGCGACAGGCTGGCTGCGGTTTCCGTGCGCGGATCGCAGACGCCGGTATTTTTGCCGCCGCGCAGCACGCTGCAGGTGTGGCACAGCGCCCGGATTTCATCGAGCTTGTGGCTGATGTACAAAATGCTGCAGCCCTCGGACGCCAGTTGGCGCAAGGTTTCGAACAGCTTTTCGACCGCCTGCGGCGTCAGCACCGAAGTCGGCTCGTCGAGGATCAGCAATTGCGGCTTGGCCAGCAACGCCCGCACGATTTCGACCCGCTGGCATTCGCCCACCGACAGTGTATGCACATGGCGTTGCGGCTCCAGCTCCAGCCCGTATTGCGCCGCCGTGCTGGAAATGCGCTGCGCCAACTCGTCCAGCTTGGTGTCCGACGGTAAACCAAGCGCGATATTTTCTGCCACGGTGAGGGTATCGAACAGCGAAAAATGCTGGAACACCATCGCAATCCCGAGCGCACGCGCCTGAGCCGGATTAGCGATTTCGACTTCGGCGCCATTCCACAGCACGCGTCCGGCATCCGGCTTGACCGCGCCGTAAATGATCTTCATCAAAGTCGATTTGCCGGCACCGTTTTCGCCCAGCACCGCATGAATTTCGCCCGGTTTGACGATCAAATCGATGCCATCGTTAGCCACCACCGACGGGTAGCGCTTGGTGATTTGATGCAACTCAAGGCGATTGGTCATCGATTGGTCATGGTTTGGACAGGTTGGGAGGAATATTTTGTTGCACAAACTTACAGCAACCTTGCGCAAGTCCGCTATTTTATTCCAGATGCCTAATATTAAGATGCGGATGTAACCGTATTGCGTACAGGTGCTAATCTTGAAGTGCAGATGTTACGGATTGCTCGCGAAAGGCACGAACCAGCATCGGGGCGCAGCGCGTTTCTTAAAAAATAGGGAGTATCACATTTTTTATGGCATTTCCCGCATACATTTATTGCGGCTATAAAATATACTCATATTAATATAGCAAAAACCAATTGAACCAGTCAAACACCAGTGGAACCGCCATGTCCGAAGCTATCCGTTTTTACCATCGCGGCGCAATCCAGAGCGTGCAGGATGTCGCGCCGACCCGGACCATTCTGCAATATCTGCGCGAAGACCTGCATTGCACCGGCACCAAGGAAGGCTGCGCCGAGGGCGATTGCGGCGCATGCACGGTGGTCATCGGCGCATTGCACAATGGCGAACTCGCGCTGAAAGCGGTCAATGCCTGCATCCAGTTGATGCCGACGCTGGATGGCCGCGCCCTGTTCACGGTGGAAGATTTGCAGCAGGCCGACGGCAGCCTGCATCCGGTGCAGCAGGCGATGGTGGAGTGTCACGGTTCGCAATGCGGCTTTTGCACGCCGGGTTTTGTGATGTCGCTATGGAGCGTGTACCTGCGGCACGAAGGCCAAACGGCTGCGCTGTCACGGCGCGAAATCGACACCGCGCTGTCCGGCAACCTGTGTCGCTGCACCGGCTACCGGCCCATCATCGCCGCAGCACAGCGCATGGGCCAATTGCCGCCGGTGCATTTTGACAGCGCCGCACTGGCGCAGACGCTGCAAACTCTGCAACGCGACGACACGTTTAACTACAGCAACAGTGGCCAAACCTTCGTCGCACCGCGCACGCTGGCGCAGCTGATTGCCGCCCGCGCAGCATATCCGGCCGCGCACATTCTGGCTGGCGCTACCGATATCGGGCTGTGGGTCACCAAGCAATTGCGCGACTTGCATGCTCTGATTTATATCGGGCACATCGCCGAATTGCAAACCGTGACCGAACAAAATGGTCAGTTGGTCATCGGTGCCGGCGTCACGCTCAACGACGCTTACGCGGCGCTGTGCCGGCATTATCCAAACGAGTTATCCGAGCTATGGCAACGCTTCGCCTCGGAACCGATCCGCAATGTCGGCACACTGGGCGGCAACGTCGCGAATGGTTCACCGATTGGCGATTCGATGCCTTTTCTGATTGCGCTCGGTGCGCACATCGTACTGTACGGCGGCAATGGAGAACGTAGCTTGCCGCTGGAAGATTTTTACCTTGGCTACCAAAAGAATGCACTGCAAAGCGGCGAATTCGTTGCTGCAGTACGGGTGCCGTTGCCGCAAGCCGGACGGCATTTTCGCACCTACAAACTGGCGAAACGCTTCGATCAGGATATTTCGGCGGTCTGCGCGGCATTTTCCATCGCCCTCGACAACGGCATTATTCAACACCCGCGCATCGCTTTTGGCGGCATGGCCCCGACGCCGAAACGCGCGGCAAAAGCAGAAGCCGCGCTGCAAGGCCAGCCCTGGAATGAAGCCACGTTGCAAAACGCGACGGCGGCAATGGCCGACGATTACGCGCCGCTATCCGACATGCGCGCCTCCGGCAGCTACCGGATGAAGGCTGCGCAAAATTTGCTGCGCCGTTTTTGGCTGGAAACGCGGCCGGATGCACCGCTACTCAATGTTTTTAGTAGTGCAGGCCTGCGTGCCTGCAAGCCGGTGCGTAGTGATACGACCGATGCAGGCACGGAGGCCTGCACTACTTTGACCAAAATCGGGACCGAAATCGGCCGCCCGCATCCGCACGAATCGGCGGTACTGCATGTGCTGGGTGAAGCCACCTATACCGACGATGCGCCGGAACTGCACGGCACGCTGCATGCAGCGCTGGGCTTGTCGGAACAGGCCCACGCCACCATCCGCTCAATTGATCTGGAAGCTGTCAAAACCGCTCCCGGCGTAGTCGCGGTGCTGACTGCGGCCGATATTCCGGGACTGAACGATTGCGGCCCGATCCTCCACGACGACCCGATTCTGGCCGACGGCCTGGTGCAATATGCGGGCCAGCCGATCTTCGCCGTGATTGCCACCAGTCACGACCTGGCGCGCCGGGCGGTACGGCTGGCAAAAATCGACTATGCAACATTGCCGGCGATTTTGACGCCGCAAGCGGCCCGCGCCGTAGAGTCCTACGTGCTGCCGCCGATGCATTTGCAGCGCGGCGATGCGGCCAAGGCGCTGGCGTCTGCGCCGCAGCGCGTCAAGGGCACGCTGGAAGTCGGCGGGCAAGAACATTTTTACCTGGAAGGGCAAGTTTCCACCGCGATCCCGAAAGAACAGCACGGCATGCTGCTGCTGTGCTCGACCCAGCATCCCAGCGAAATGCTGCATGTAGTCGCCCATGCGCTGGGCCTGCCGATACACAACATCACGGTCGAATGCCGCCGCATGGGCGGCGGTTTCGGCGGCAAGGAATCACAATCGGCGCAGTGGGCGGCGGTGGCGGCAATCGCTGCGCATAAGCTGCAGCGCCCGGTCAAGCTGCGCGCCGACCGCGACGACGACATGATGGTCAGCGGCAAGCGCCACTGCTTTTATTACGAATACGAAGTCGGCTTCGATGCGACCGGCCGCATCCTCGCAGCCAAGGTGGAGATGGTATTGCGCGCCGGTTACTCGGCCGATCTGTCCGGGCCGGTGGCGACCCGTGCGGTGTGCCATTTCGACAATGCGTATTACTTGTCGGAAGTGGAAATCCATGCGCTGTGCGGCAAGACCAACACCCAGTCGAACACCGCCTTCCGTGGTTTCGGCGGCCCGCAAGGCGCAATCGCAATCGAATACGCAATCGACGACATCGCCCGCACGCTGGGCATGGATGCGCTGGACGTGCGCAAGATTAATTTTTACGGCGTTGACGACGCCGACGGCAGAAACGTCACCCCCTACAGCCAGAAAGTGGTCGATAACGTGATCCATACATTGGTGGCCGAACTGGAAGCCAGCAGCGATTATTGCGCCCGTCGCGCCGCCACCCGCAGCTTCAATGCCGCCAATCCGGTGCTGAAAAAAGGCATCGCACTGACGCCGGTCAAGTTCGGCATCGCGTTCAATCTGACTCATTTGAATCAGGCCGGCGCGTTGGTGCATGTGTATCTGGACGGCTCGGTGCTGGTCAACCACGGCGGCACCGAAATGGGCCAGGGCGTCAACACCAAAGTGGCGCAAGTGGTGGCGCAGGAACTCGGCATCCGGCTGGCGCGGGTGCGCTGCACGGCAACCGACACCAGCAAGGTCGCCAACACATCAGCGACTGCCGCCTCCACCGGTGCCGACTTGAACGGCAAGGCGGCGCAAGATGCGGCAGGCCAGATCCGCGCGCGGTTGGCGACATTTGCGGCACAACAATACGGCGGCGATGCGGCTGAAGTGCGCTTCGCCGACGATGTTGTCACCAGCAACGGCCACAGCGTCCCGTTTGCCGCACTGGTGCAAAGCGCTTATCTGGCGCGCATCCAGCTATGGTCGGACGGTTTCTACGCGACGCCCGGCTTGCAATGGGATCCAAGCACCATGCGCGGCAATCCGTTTTCCTACTTTTGCTATGGCGCGGCGGTGTCGGAAGTAGTTGTCGATACGCTGACCGGCGAGTGGAAATTGCTGCGCGCCGATCTGCTGTACGACGTCGGTAATTCGCTCAATCCGGCAATCGATCTGGGCCAGGTGGAAGGCGGTTTCATCCAGGGTATGGGCTGGCTCACTACCGAACAATTGTGGTGGAATAAAGAAGGCAAGCTGATGACGCATGCGCCGTCGACTTACAAGATCCCGGCCATCTCCGACTGTCCCGAAGATTTCCGCGTCAAGCTATTCAAAAATCGCAACGTGGCAGACAGCATCCACCGCTCCAAAGCCGCCGGCGAACCACCGCTGTTGCTGCCGTTCTCGGTCTTCTTCGCGATCCGCGACGCGATTGCCAGCGTGGCGGATTATCGGATCAACCCGCCGCTGAATGCACCGGCCACCAGCGAGGAAATTCTGAAAACGGTCGAAGCGGTGGCTGCGCCTTTACTCCCTCTCCCGCAAGCGGGAGAGGGCTGAGGAGAGGGCGGTCATTCAGCGTGATGCCATCGATCACACTTCATGGACGTTTTTCTCGTGCGTATTGCAAGCCGGTGCATGATCGACCTCCCTCTCCCCCAGCCCCTCTCCCACAAGTGGGCGAGGGGAGAAAATCAATCCAATGACTATAAGTTGGCTACAGTTCCTCACCAATCTGAACACACCCGCGGTACTAATCACCGTGGCGCAAGTAGAAGGCTCCTGCCCGCGCGAAGCCGGCGCCAAAATGCTGGTTACAGCCGCCACCCAATGCGACACCATCGGCGGCGGCCATCTGGAGCTGCAAGCTTGCGGCATCGCACGCGACATGCTGCGCCTGCCTGCCGGTACGCTAATAGCAGAACGTAGATTGGAACGTTTTGCGCTCGGCCCCAGCCTCGGCCAATGCTGCGGCGGCGTAGTACATTTGGCGTTCGAGCGTATCAGCGCGAATACGCAATGGCAGCAGGTATTGTCCGAAAGGCTGCAATACGGTCAGGACAGTTGGCGCTTGCTGGCGCTTGATACTGTCACGCCGGCCACCTTGCTCGGTGCCGATGCTGCGCCGCTGCAGGACGCGGCACCTAACTTCCAGCCAACACTGGACGCCAGCCCCACCAATCGGATTCAGCGTGACGCCGCCGGCAAACGCTGGCTGGTCGATGCCTGCCTGTCGCCGCGTCCCCATCTTGTGCTGTTCGGTGCCGGTCATGTCGGTGCGGCGCTGGTGCGTGCGCTGTCTGAACTGCCGTGCCGCGTAAGCTGGATCGATCAGCGCGAAGACCTGTTCCCGGCCGCGCTGCCCGCCAACGTCCAGATCGAAGCGACCGACACGCCCGAAGCGGCAATCGACGCCGCAGCGCCGGACAGCTGCTTTCTGGTGATGACGCATCAACATGCGCTGGACCAACGCCTGAGCGAACACATCCTGCGCCGCATCGCGCAACGCAATGATGTGCAATGGTTTGGCCTGATCGGCTCCCGCACCAAGCGCGCCCAATTCGCCCATCGGCTGCAGCAACGCGGAATTGCACCAGAAACCCTGGCGCGCATGGTGTGCCCGATTGGCCTGCCCGGCATCAGCGGCAAGCAGCCGGCAGTGATCGCCGCCTCAGTTGCCGCGCAATTGCTGGGGGTGTGGGATGTCGAACTAAAAAAGACCATAGAAGCGGATCGAATCATAGATAACGATCAACCCGTAGGTGCGAATTTATTCGCACGCATCAAGGTAAGCCATGTCCTATGACGATCTACGAACAGGCCGTTTCAACGAACGTGGGAGAGCCTATTTCATAACCGCCGTACTAGCGGAACGAGAAAAATATTATTTCAAAAACTTTGTCTGCGCGCGTTTAGTGATGGCAGAAATGCGTGTACTGCACGACAGCGGCGCGGTCAATTCCCTGGCTTGGGTCATCATGCCGGATCATGTGCATTGGCTGTTTCAGTTAGGAGAAAATTTTTCCCTGCCGTCGGTTGTAAAACGCTTCAAAGCGCGTTCCGCACACCGCGTGAATAGACATTTGAATCGCCAGGGCGCTTTGTGGCAGAAAGCATTTTATGACCATGCGGTGCGCAAAGAGGAAGATGTCCGGCACATTGCCCGCTACATCGTCGTCAATCCGCTGCGCGCCGGACTGGTAAAAAATATCGGCGATTATCCCCATTGGGATGCCATGTGGTTGTAGCTGCGGATTTATCCGTGCTGGGAAATGCGAATAAATTCGCACCTACAGAAAAACAGCCGGTTGTTTATTAGAAATAGGATGAAGGAATAATTCATGGCAATCGCCACTGCAAACGAACCCAGGCTGCAAGCCTACCGCGCCAGCATTCTGCATTTCACCGCCGATCCGGCCCTCAATGCCGATTCCCACCAATGGCATGAGGACGGTCTGTTGCTGGTTGCGGATGGCCGCATCACCGCTGCCGGCGACTATGCCCAGCTGCATTCCGGCCTGACGCCGGATACGGTTGTGGTGGACTATCGCGGCAAGCTGATTGTGCCCGGCTTCATCGATACCCATCTGCATTATCCGCAGGCCGATATCATCGCTTCCCCCGCGCCCGGCTTGCTGCCGTGGCTGGAGCGCTACACCTTTCCGGCCGAACGGCAGTTTTCCGACCCGCTGCATGCGGCCGAAGTGGCGACCTTCTTTATCGACGAGCTGTTGCGCTGCGGCACCACTACCGCGATGGTGTATTGCAGCGTGCATCCGGAATCGGTCGAGGCATTTTTCACCGAAAGCGAAAAGCGCAATTTGCGGATGGTGGCCGGCAAGGTGCTGATGGACCGCAACTGTCCGGAATTTCTGCGCGACAGCGCCGAGAGCGGCGCGCGCGATACCGAAGCGCTGATCAAAAAATGGCATAAACGCGGCCGCCAGCTGGTCGCGATCACGCCGCGTTTCGCGCCGACTTCAACCGATGCGCAGTTGCAACTTGCCGGCGAACTGGCGCGCGCTTATCCCGATACGTATGTGCAAACCCACGTCGCCGAAAACCTCGATGAAGTGGCTTGGGTGAAGCAGTTATTCCCCGGCGCGCGCAGCTATCTGGACGTCTACGATCGTGTCGGCCTGCTGCGCCCGCGCGCGATGTTCGGGCACTGCATCTGGCTCGACGACGCCGATTTCAGGCGCATGGCCGAAACCCAATCCGCGATTGCGGTGTGCGCCACTTCCAACCTGTTTCTCGGCAGCGGCTTGTTCGATTTCGCCCGGGCCGATGCGGCGCAAGTGCTGCTGTCGCTGGCAACTGACGTCGGCGGCGGCACCGCGTTCTCGATGCTGCAGACCATGAACGAAGCCTTCAAGGTGGCGCGCATGGGCGGCACTGGCTTGTCGGCGCTGCGCATGTTTTACCTGTCCACGCTGGGCGCTGCGCGCAGCATGCAGCTGGAAGGCACCATCGGCAACTTCGCAGCAGGCGCCGAAGCCGACTTCATCGTGCTCGACCCGCAGGCAACAAAGCTGCTGGCGCGCCGCAGCGCACGCACTGAAAGCCTGGAAGAATTGCTGTTCGCGTTTGCCTTGCTGGGCGACGATCGCAGCGTTTTTGCTACGTATGCGGCGGGGCGCAAGCTGCATCAGCGCTAAGTTCTAGAGCAGAAGCCGGATCTGGCAATAATCGCATACTGATTATTGTATTTTTTAATCCCGCAATAGATACATGCAGATAAGTGCCATTTTTATCACATACTCCCTATTTTTATAAATATATTGTAGGTTGGACTGCAAAACCCAACAGGCGAAATTCACCACTAGCGCTGACGGAGGTTGGGCTTCGCACCGCTCAGCGCCAATCTACGGGGCCCGACTTACGACTGAAACAACATCATTACGGCGTTCCACGAGACGCTGATGAGGCCGGCGTTACACACCCTTACACTTCATTAAATTCGTTTAAATTCAATGATATAGATGCATATTCGGAATAATTTCAGGCGGCTGCGTGGGCTTCTGCCGAACTAGTGGCGCGCATCACCATCGAAACTCCTGCATCCATGATGCGTTTTTTCACTTCAGGAGTTTTTATGACTTTCAAAAAAACCATAGGCCCGTTGGCTTTTGTATTGGCTGCATCCGTGTCCTCCATAGCACTGGCGCAAAGCTTGGGCTTGGGTGTCGCAGCCAATACGCAGGTCGGCGTCGGTAGCGCGCCCTCCGGTTTCAATCCGAACGCCAGCATCAATAACCGCAGCGAGGCAGCCATCGGCGCCGGGCTGGATACGGCGGCCGCCGCGCAGGCGAATGCGCACGATGCCCCGCTCAAAACCACCAAAATCAAGCAGAGCGGACATGCAAAAACTTCGGCCAAGGCAAAAATTGACGTGGACGCCAGCGCCAAACTCCCAGCACCGAACCCACACTGAGTGAAAGGCGTCACAGCATGAAATTAATCTATTTACACGGCCACGGCGCGAGCAGCGATTCATTCAATTTCATCCGCTCGGAAATCGCCGGGCACGATGAAATCTGCCTGGAATATGACAGCAAAAACGGCTTTTCCGCCAATCTTGCAGCGATGCTCGAACAGCTTAAAGACGAAACCGATATTTTCTTCGTCGCGCATAGTCTGGGCGGGCTGTATGCGCTGCACCTGGCCGACAAGCTGGGCGATCAAGTGGTCGGCGCGGTCACCATGGCGACTCCGTATGGAGGCTCCGAGGCTGCGCTTACGCTGAATTTCTTTTCCCCGCAGCAGATTTATAAAGACATTCACCCGGTAGCCAGTCCGGTCACGCAAGGGCGCGGCATCGACTTGCAGGTCCCCCAGCATTGGACCGCAATCGTCACCACCAAGGGCCACAGTCACCTGATGGCGTCGGCCAACGATGGGGTTGTAACCATCGACAGCATGCGCTGCCGCCGCGGCGTGAAGTTCATCGAGGTGGAATCAAACCATCATGAAGTGACGCAATCGCGCCACTCGGTGGACATCATCAAAGCAGCTCTCAGAGAAGTAGAAGAATTGCAAGTCGCAGCATGAAAACCCTGTAATGCACCGGCTACCGTGACGATACCTGCTCGCTTACAAACGAAACTGCCACCAATACGCGCCGGACTGGAAAGACCTGGACCCGGTATCGCGTAGCGGGCCCGGCCTGCAAAAACATCACGCACGACTCCTCCATTGGCCGCACCAAAGGCTGCGCCTGGCGCCGCTCCGGTTTCGGCTTGTCACACCGCCCCATTCCCGACCAACAAAATCGAACCCGGCTGGTACCGCGATAGCGCGACCCTCTGTGAACAAAATGGTGCGATGCGGAGCACCGGCATTTTCCCCGGATTGACAGCGGAATGCGCCAATCCGCCAATCCGCCAGACTATTGACGCAAAGCAAACCGCAACGCACCATTTCCCACGCAACACTGTTGCCCGGAGTAAAGTTGAGTTCCACGCTGTTGTCATACAAATTTTGCACCGATGCCGGTCAAATCGCGCTCCACGCCACCAAGGGCTTATGCCAAACACGCCGCAGAGATTCAAGTGCCATCGTCACTGGCTACCGCATATCGCCGCATGGCTGGTGGTCGCCTTGCTGATCGCCGCCGCCTGGCTGCACGTCTGTTCGCTGATCGCGGCAGACCGGGCCAGAACCATCGCAGATACCGAGCACGATCTCGCCAACCTGACCAGGGTGACCCAGGAACATGCGGTGCGCACCTTCCGCAGCGCCGACCAGACGCTGCGTTTCGTGATGGCGCGCTATGAAGCAATCGGCGTCAAGCTGGATCTGAAAACGCTGACGCAACAGGGCGTGATCGATACCGACATCTTCAATCAGGTCGGTGTCATCGATTCCAATGGAATGCTTCAATTGAGCAACCTTCCGATCAAGAGCCCGATGGACCTGTCGGACCGGGAACATTTCAAGGTTCATCTCGCGGCAGATACTGGAAAATTACTCATCTCCAAACCGGTACTCGGCCGGGCCTCTGGCAAGTGGTCGATCCAGCTTTCACGCCGCATCAACCGCAAGGATGGCACTTTTGGCGGGGTGGCGGTGGTGTCGCTCGACCCGGGCTATTTCACCCGCTTCTACCGCGATCTCGATCTGGGCCGGGATGGGGTGGCGGCACTGTTCGGCCTGGATGGCGTGATTCGCGCCAAAAGAGCCGGCGGCCAAGAAAACTTTGGCATCAACGCCCCTGAGGCTCCGGTGTTGTCGCACATCGCGCAGGGGCAAAAGAGCGGCGCTTTTACTACCCGCGTTGTGGACGGCATCGAGCGCACCTTTTTCTTCAGACTGGTGGCGCCCTATCAAATCGCGGTAACGGCCGGAATTGCAACCACGGAAATGCTTTCCACCCACCGGCAAACCCGAGCCGCGCTGTTATTGCAGGCGTCCCTGGCCAGTCTGCTGATGCTGACTTTAGGCATTGTCTTCTCGCTCCATCACAGACGGATACAGCGCAACATCATGCAGCGCAAACGGGCCGAACAGCAGATGCGCGTCGCCGCTGCCGCCTTCGAATCGCAGGAAGGCATGTTCGTCACCGATGCCCATCAAGTGATCCAGCGCGTCAACCATGCTTTCACCGAGATCACCGGTTACAGCACTGACGACGCGGTGGGCCAGACGCCCAAGCTGCTCAGTTCGGGGCGGCATGATGCGCCTTTCTATGCGGCGATGCGGGAAAGCATCGCGCGGTGCGGGTCCTGGCAAGGTGAAATCTGGAACCGCCGCAAGAACGGCGAGGTGTATCCGCAACAGCTCACCATCACGGCGGTAAAAAATTCCGTGGACGAGGTCAGCCACTACGTCAGCACCCTGACCGACATCACCACCCGCAAGGCGGCGGAGAACGAGATCCGGCATCTGGCTTTCTTTGACCCGCTGACCCGGCTACCCAACCGGCGCTTGCTGCTGGATCGGCTGCGTCAGGCGCTGGTGGCCAGCGAGCGCAGCGGACATGAGGGCGCATTGCTGTTCATCGACCTCGATAATTTCAAGACGGTCAACGATACCCTGGGCCATGACAAGGGCGACCTGCTGCTGCAACAGGTGGCGCAACGGCTCTGCAACTGCGTGCGCGAGGGCGACACCGTGGCGCGCCTGGGCGGCGACGAGTTCGTGGTGATGCTGGAAGACTTAAGCGCGCTGCCGCACGCCGCCGCGACCCAGGCCAAAGCCGTCGGTGAAAAAATCCTTGCCGCGCTGAATCAGGTTTATCTGCTGGCCGACCATGTTTATCACAGCAGCTCCAGCGTTGGCGTGAGCCTGTTCAATCATTACTTGGGCGGCGTGGATGCGCTGTTGCAGCGGGCCGATCTGGCCATGTACGAAGCCAAAGCGGCCGGCCGCAATACCCTGCGCTTCTTTGACCCGGACATGCAGGCCGTGGTCACGGCGCGCGCCGCCCTGGAGGCCGACCTGCGCCAGGCGCTGCAGGACTCTCAATTCGCGCTGTATTACCAGCCGCAAGTGGATGCGGCTGGACGCCTGACGGGTGCCGAAGCCTTGCTGCGCTGGCAGCACCCGCAGCGCGGCCTGGTTTTGCCAGGCGATTTCATTGCTCTGGCCGAAGAGTCGGGTCTGATCCTGCCATTGGGCCAGTGGGTGCTGGAAACTGCCTGCGCCCAACTCAGCAACTGGGCTGCCCAGGCCGAAATGGCGCACCTGACGCTGGCGGTCAATGTCAGTGCGCGCCAGTTGTATCAGCCAGATTTTGTGATGCAGGTGCTGGCCGTGCTGGAGCGTACCGGCGCCAATCCTGAACAGCTGAAGCTGGAACTGACCGAGGGCCTGCTGCTGAAAGACGTGGAAGACACCATCGACAAGATGCGTCTGCTGAAAGCGCGCGGGATGCATTTCGCGCTGGACGATTTTGGCACCGGTTATTCATCCCTGTCGTACCTGAAGCGCCTGCCGCTGGACCAGCTGAAGATCGACCGCTCCTTTGTGTGCGATGTGTTAAGCGACACCGACGATGCCATCATCGTCAGCACCATTGTGGCGCTGGCACACGGCCTGGGTCTGGAAGTCATCGCGGAAGGGGTGGAGACCGAAGCCCAGCGCCAATTCCTGGCCGGGCGCGGTTGCCCGGCCTATCAGGGCAACCTGTGCAGCCAGCCGTTGGCGCTGGCGGAGTTCGAACAACTGTTGCGCCAGGAAACGCCGAGCGCCTGTTCGGCGGTTTGCCTGGCGCAGAAATGAAAGAGCCGGGCAAACGCCCGGCGCTCCCGTTACCGTTACCAAAGTTCTCATCACGCATCGGCCTCGACAGTGGGCGGGCGGATCGGATAGATCAAGCCAGCCCATTGCCTTGCAGCGAGGCAATCAACGGGCAAGAAACACTCCCTTTCTGTGCATGACAGGCGCCAATCAGTTGCGATAGCACCGTCTCCATGCGCGCCAGGTCCACCAGGCGCGCACGGACATCGGCCAGACGATGGGCGGCGATTTCTGCGGCCTCGCCACAATGCATGCCATCCTCCAGCTTCAGCAAGCCGCCAACCTGGTCCAGGCTGAAGCCCAGGCGCTGCGCGGACTTCACGAATTTCACACGCGCCACATCCGAGTCGAGGTAGCGGCGAATGCTGCCGCAGGGCTTGTCCGGCTGCGGCAACAGGCCCTTGCGTTGATAAAACCGGATGGTTTCCACGTTGACCCCGGCCGCCTTGGCAAAGGTGCCGATGGTCAGATTTTCAAGATTGCTTTCCATATCGCTTGACTCCGTACATGACTACGGAAGTAAGCTTAAGTCATCCGCGACAATCTCAAAAGGGAAAATGCATGCAAAACTCCAAGACACTGACACGGGCCGGCGTGATTGGCACGGTACTGGCGGCGAAAATGATTGAAATAAAAGTCGACGACATGAGCGGCACCTCTTGCGCCATGGACGTCAAACTGGCCACTGACCCCGACTCGGGTGCAATGGCTGCGACAGACAAGAGTGGAAGCCAGTTGCAGATTGCCATCATTGGCAGCGGTGGCGCTGCAATGGCGGCGGCGCTCAAGGCGGCCGAACTCGGGGCCCAGGTCACGCTGATCGAGCGCGGCACCATCGGCGGCACCTGCGTCAACATCGGCTGCGTACCGTCCAAAATATTCATCCGTGCGGCGCATATCGCGCATCTGCGGCAGAGCAGTCCATTCGATGGCGGCATCACTGCCAGCGCACCCGTCATCGACCGCCCGGCGTTGCTGGCGCAGCAGCAGGCGCGCGTTGAGGAACTGCGGCATGCCAAGTATGAAGGCATTCTGGAGCGCAACCCGGCCATCACCGTGCTGCGCGGCGCGGCGCGTTTCAAGGACAGCGGGCACCTGATGGTGCAAATGACCGCAGGCGGCGAGCGTACGATTGCCTTCGACCGCTGCCTGGTTGCTAGCGGGGCCAGCGCGGCCGTGCCGCCGATCCCAGGTCTGAAGGACACGCGGTACTGGACTTCGACCGAGGCGCTGGTGAGCGATGCCATTCCGCACAGGCTGGCCGTGATCGGCTCCTCGGTGGTGGCGCTGGAACTGGCCCAGGCGTTCGCGCGACTCGGCAGCAAGGTGACGATCCTGGCGCGCAACACCTTGTTCTTGCGCGAAGATCCGGCCATCGGCGCAGCCATCACAGCAGCCTTTCGCGCCGAAGGCATCGAAGTGCTGGAACACACGCAGGTCAGCCATGTGGCCTACGCGGACGGCGAATTTGTGCTCGCCAGCGAGCATGGCGAAGTCCGCGCTGAGAAGCTGCTGGTAGCCACCGGCCGGGTACCCAACACGCGCGATTTGGGGCTGGAAGCGGCCGGTGTCAGCGTCAACGCGCAACACGCCATCGTCATCGACCAGCGCATGCGCACCAGTAGCCCGCACATTTTTGCGGCCGGCGACTGCACCGACCAACCCCAATTCATCTATGTGGCAGCGGCTGCAGGCACCCGTGCAGCGATCAACATGACCGGTGGCGAGGCCGCCCTCGATCTGAGCGCAATGCCGTCAGTGGTGTTCACCGACCCGCAAGTTGCTACGGTGGGTTTAAGCGCAGCGCAGGCGCAGCTGGCCGGGATCGAAACCGTGAGCCGCACCCTGACGCTGGACAATGTGCCGCGTGCGCTGGCCAACTTCGACACGCGCGGCTTCATCAAACTGGTCGCCGCAGCCGGAAGCCTGCGTCTGCTGGGCGTGCAGGCAGTCACGCCGGAAGCGGGCGAAATCATCCAGACCGCGGCCATCGCCATCCGCGCCCGCATGACCGTGCAGGATTTGGCTGACCAGTTGTTCCCCTACCTGACGATGGTGGAGAGCCTGAAGCTGTGCGCGCAAACATTCACCAAGGATGTGACACAATTGTCCTGCTGCGCCGGGTAAGTTTTGTAGGTCGGAAAAGCGCAGCGCCTTCCGACGTTACGGCTTGATTGTCGGAAGGCGCTGCGCTTTTCCGACCTACCGATTCCGGATCGTTCTGCTTGTGAAGTGCGTCATCAGTTATTTGGCAGGCTGAATAATCATAAATCGACAGATTTTCCCTAATGGGCAACCGGAGACGCAAACATGATGAACATGATGAACAACGGGCAAGGAGGCTGGATGATGGGCGGCATGGGGCTGTTATGTGTTTTATTCTGGGGTGTCATCCTCGCGGCTGTGGTGCTGATCGTGCGATGGCTGATCACGCGTAATGGCCAGGGGAAAATTCTCCCGCTTGAATCGCCTCTCGACATCCTGAAAAAACGTTATGCAAAAGGTGAAATCGACAGCGAAACTTTCCAGAAAATGCAACAGGAGATGGATGCCAGCGAGCGCAAAAGATAAGCGCCATCACGCAGATATTTTATGCAAAGCACATATACTCCCCTGTAATTTTATATAAAACATCATTTACCGCATGTAATCATTGCGTAAAATATAATACACAATCAAGTATATTTTTATTGCTGCATCTTTCGCACTGTCTTGCAAGAAATAATGCGCCTGGCGCGGCGGCATATCCGCGCGGCCCCAACCGTTTCCAACCAAGGAATTGACCGATGGCACATCCCAAAACAAGGACGGCGGCGCATTCCGGCAAGGCCGGGCTGCAGGCGGCGCAGCCGAAACTGCCCGGCCAGGTGGTGCTGGTGATGCAAGGCGGCGGCGCGCTGGGCTCCTTTCAGGCCGGCGTGTATGAAGCCATGCACGTAGCGGGCATCGAACCGGACTGGGTGGTGGGAACCTCGATTGGCGCCATCAACGGCGCCATCATCGCCGGCAATGCGCCGCAGCACCGGGTTGCCCGCCTGAAGGAATTCTGGGATCTGGTCGCCAGTGGCGTGTCGTCTTCCACGCACTGGAACGCCTTTGGCATCGGCAATCTGATGCATAACCTGGGCACGCTAGCGCAAGGAATTCCAGGTTTCTTCAGGCCGAATCCGCGCGCATGGTTCAGCCCCCAGACGTCGCTGGGCGTGACTGAAGCCAGCTTTTACAGTACTGCACCGCTGCGCCGCACGCTCGGCGAATTGGTCGATTTCGACCGCATCGCCAAGGGTGCGGGTGCGATGCGGCTGACGCTGGGCGCGGTGAATGTGCGTTCCGGCCGCATGCGCTACTTCGACAGCCGCGATGAAGTGATCGGCATCGATCATGTGATGGCTTCGGGGGCGCTGCCGCCCGCGTTCCCCGCCGTCATGATCGACGGCGAACCGTACTGGGATGGCGGCATCTATTCCAATACCCCGATCGAAGTCGTGATGGACGACAATCCGCGCCGCGACTCCGTGATCTTCGCCACCCGCCTGTGGCAGCAGGAAAACGAAGTCCCGCACACCATTGAGCAGGTGCTCAGCCGCCAGAAGGAAATCCTGTATTCCAGCCGGGCGGAGAGCCACACCGCGCGTCAGCAACAGCTTCACCATCTGCGCCATGTGGTGCGCGAACTGGGCCGCCTGTTGCCGGAAAACGTACGCACCACGCCGCAGGCCAGGGAACTGCTCGGATGGGGCTGCGGCACCGTGATGCACGTACTGCCGTTGCGCACGCCCGCACTGGAAAGGGAAAATCACACCAAGGATATCGACTTTACGCCAGCCGGCATCGCAGCCCGCTGGACGGCGGGGCGCGAACTCGCGCGCAGCCGGATCGCGCAAGCGCCCTGGAATGAAGCCATCGACCCGGCCGTGGGCATCGTGGTGCATGACTGACAGCCGGACCAATTCGTCAGACCGGCCTATGACCGGTAATAAGCACTGCTAGGCACTGTTAAGCACTGTTGGAAGGGCTTTGGGCTTTGAATCCCCTCCCGACGAGTCGCTCCTTAGTCGCTCACCTTTCTTTCGGACGGGGTTTGAACCATAGTCAGTTTTTTGATCAGGCCACTAGCCGCCGGTCGAACACCACCATCGCGATGCCGCCCAGAATCGCCACCGAGGCCAGCATCAGAAGCCAGGTAATCGGCTCCTGCAGGAACAGCAAGCCCGCCAACGCCGCAATGACTGGCACGCTCAATTGCAGCGCGGCAGCACGGGTCGCCGTCAATCCGCGCAAGGCCGCGTACCAGAGCGCATAACCGAGGCCCGAAGCAATCGCACCGGACAGCACTGCATACAGTATTCCCAATCCATCCAGTTGCTGTTGCGCCAGCAGCGCGGCACTCAGCAGTACAGACAAGGGCGCGGCGCGCAAGAAATTGCCGGCTGTGGCGCCGGCCGGATCGACCACACCGCGCCCACGCAGCGAATAGATGCCCCAGGCGATGCCGGCCGACAGCATCAGCAATGCGGCTCCCAGCGGCGGTGCCGACAAACCCGGCAACATGACGGCAGCCAGTCCGGCAAAGGCCAGCAGCAAGCCGCTCACCTGGCGCGCATTGAGCCGCTCTCCGGACCACCAGCCTGCCAGTATCATGGTCGCCTGCACCGCGCCAAACAGCAACAAGGCTCCGGTGCCGGTTGTCAAACTGGTATAGGCAAACGAAAAACCGGCGGCGTAGGCAAACAACGCACATGCTGACGGCCAGTTGCCGCCAATGCCGTGATTGCCGCCAGGTTTGCCGGCGGCCGCGCCACGACGAAAATGGACCAGCAAGGTCAGCATCAGCGCCCCGGACAGCAAACGTATCGCAGTGAAGCTGGCGGGATCGATGGATGTCTGTCGAAAAGCAAGACGGCATAGCACCGAATTGCCGGCAAAAGACAGCATCGCGAACAGGGTCAGCAAAAACAAGCGGGTGAAAGACATAAACCATCCTGATAAAGAAAGAACAATGGCAGCACCTGAACCACGAAGTCATGCAACCGTTGGAGCGTATATTGGAGCGGATACGCTTGACGCTTATCCTTGTATGCTGTCCCGCCACTCTGTCACACCTGCGCCGCCTCCAGCCATGTTTTTGGCAGCCACTGCAAATCGGCGGGTTCGTCGATGTCGTGCAACATGGGTTGGCTATGCACGCTCCAGCCCAGTTGCCCCAGCCGGCGCAGCGTCTCAAAGGCAACGCTGTCGGTGCTCCACGCAATATCTGCGAACAAGGATGGATGAAACCGGTTCAGGCCCAACAACGCATAGCCGCCATCAAAGGTGGGAAACAGCGCGGCATCGGTGCGCAGCAATGCATCAGCGGCTTGCTGCAAGTAAGCAACGCTGAGTTGCGGGCAGTCGGTGCCGATCAGCAAGATCGATTCGCCAGCCGATGTGCCACCCTCCAGCACGCGTTGCGCCGCACGCGCCATTTTTTCTCCTAAATCGCCTTCCCCCTGATCCGACCATTGCACCGCATCCGGCAGCGCGATTTTCCGCCACGCAAGGTCTGTCGCCGACGGAGTCACGCAGAGTTCAACCTGGCCCACATCGGCGGCGATGGCTTTGTGCAGCGTGTGCGCCAACAGGCGTTGCGCCAGATCGGCCGCGCCCTGTGCGCCAAGCACCGGAATCAGACGGGTCTTGGCGAACCCCGGCATGGGCGCTTTGGCGAAAATCACGATACGGACAGGCTGAAGCGGTTTCATCGCGGGTTTCATCGATATGCCTGTGCCAATTGGCTGGCCGGGACGCCGCGCCAGTATTGCCAGCGCAGCCGCCACATCAACAGGATCGTGCGCCAGACGCCGCGCGTCTCCCAGCGCCGGCCCGAAGTGGTCACGCAACGATGGACGCAGGCCGGTCGCGAAAGCGTGCGCAAGCGCCTGGACAACTCGATATCTTCCATCAATGGCTGATCCGGAAAGCCGCCCGCCGCATCGAACGCCGCACGAGTGACAAACATGGCTTGATCGCCGGTGGCGATGCCGGTCAGGCGCGAGCGCAGATTCATCATGCGTCCGACCACGCGCAGCATCAGCGCACGGCCGGCGATCCAGACATCGAAACGGCCCCAGCAAAATTCCCCGCCTGACAGCGCCTGTGCGACCAAGGTCACGGCTCCATCCGGCAATTGCGTATCGGCATGCAGGAACAACAGCACATTCCCGCTTGCACGCGCCGCGCCGGCATTCATTTGCCGGGCGCGGCCCCGCGCTGAACGCACCAGCGTGCAGCCGGCGCATTGTGCAAAATCGGCCGAGCCATCTTCGCTGCCGCCATCGGCGATGATGACTTCGCAGCCAAGTTTCACCAGCGGCGACAGCCGTTCCAGCAGCACTGGCAGCAGTTGCGCTTCGTTCAGCACCGGCACGATGATGGACAGCTTCACGGCTTATGCTCCCAGCTTCCAGGCGTGATAGCGCGCCAACCAGGCAAATATCCATTGCGGCGCATGGGCCCGTTTCCATTCGCCTGCGACGTATTTGTTGGCTTCGGCCAGCGTCGGATAAGTGTGAATCGTGCCCAGTATCTTGTTGAGGCCAAGTCCATGCTTCATCGCCAGCACGAATTCGGCCAGCAGCTCAGCCGCATGTTCGCCGACGATGGTCACGCCCAAAATGCGATCCTTGCCCGGCACCGTCAGCACTTTGACGAAGCCATCCGCGGCGCCATCCGTGATGGCGCGATCCAGCTCGGCCAGATCATATTGCGTGACCTCATAGGCCACACGTTTTTCCCGGGCTTCCTGTTCGTTGATCCCGACCCGCGCCACTTCCGGCGCAATGAAAGTGGCCCAGGGAATCACCGAATAATCCGCCTTGAATTTCTTGAAATCGCCGAACAGCGCGTTGACCGTCGCATACCAGGCCTGATGCGCGGCGGTATGGGTGAATTGATAAGGGCCGGCCACGTCGCCGGCGGCGAAGATGTTGGGATACAGCGTTTCCAGGTAATCGTTGGTTACCACCGTGCGCTGAGTTTCAATTCCCAGTTGTTCCAGGCCAAAGCCGGTCAGCCGCGCCTCGCGCCCCACCGCGCATAACAGCGCGTCGAACTCGATGCGCAGCTCGGCGCCGTTATGTTCGAGGACGATGAACTTGCTCTCGCGTCCATCCACAGATTCACGTTCGCAGCGCAGCGCCTTGTGGCTGGTCAGAACGTCCACGCCGTCACGCGTGAGCGCATTGCGCGCCAGTTCGGAGACTTCCTGGTCTTCGCGGATCATGATGCGCGGCGTCATTTCAATTTGCGAGACTTGGGAACCCAGGCGCGCAAAACTTTGCGCCAGCTCGCAGCCAATCGGCCCGCCGCCCAGCACCACCAGGCGGGCCGGCGGCGCGTCCAGCTTGGCAAATTCGTCCCACAGCGTATCGCTGGTGACATAGCCGACATCCGCCAATCCGGGCAGCGGCGGCACGATCGGTTTGGCACCGGTGGCGATGACGATGCTGCGGGTGGTTAAGGTGGTTAAGCGCTGGCTGCCACCATTGTTCAGCGTCACTTCCACGGTCCAGGGATCGACGATGCGGGCGTAACCCTGCAGCACTTCCACCCCTAATTTGGTGTAGCGTTCTGCGCTGTCGTGCGGTGCGATGGCGCGGATGGTTTCATGCACCCGCGCCATGATCTTGCGGAAACTGAATTCCGGCACCACCGCTGCCAGTCCGTAGCGCTCGCTATCGCGCATCTGATGGGCGATGCGGGCCGACTTGATCAGCGTCTTGCTCGGCACGCAGCCGTAGTTCAGGCAATCGCCGCCCATTTTGTGCGCTTCGATCAGCGTCACCTTGGCGCGCACGGTAGCGCCGATATACGCGCTGACCAGACCGGCGGCACCGGCGCCGATCACGATCAGATTGCGGTCGAATTTTTTCGGGCGTTGCCACTTGGCGTACATGCGACGACGCTGCAAAAACTTCAAGAACCATTTGGATAGCATCGGAAATACCCCCAACAGTGCGAACGACAGCAACAACCCGGGCGAAACAATGCCAGACAGCCCGGATATCCGCGCCAGTTGGGTGCCCGCATTCACATACACCAGCGTGCCGGCCAGCATGCCTAGCTGACTGACCCAGTAATAGGTTTTGGTGCGAATCTTGGTGAGCCCCATCAGCAGATTGATCAGGAAGAATGGAAACAGCGGCACCAGACGCAGCGTGAACAAGTAGAACGCGCCGTCACGGGCTATTCCGTCGTTGATGGTTTTTAACCGGCCGCCGAAACGGTTTTGGATCGCGTCACGCAGCAGATAGCGCGAGGTCAAAAAAGCCAGCGTCGCGCCGACGCTGGAGGCAAACGACACCATCACCGTGCCCGCCAGCAAGCCAAACAAAGCGCCTGCTGCCAGCGTCATTACCACCGCGCCCGGCAAGGAAAGCGCGGTCACCGCCACATACAGCGCAAAGAAGGCGCACCCGACAAACACTGGCGAAGCGGCCCGGAATACTTCGAATTGTCCCAGGCTTGCCTTGAGACTGTCCAGAGTAAGAAAACGATGCAGATCCAGCGCAAAAAAAGCCAGCACCAGCAGCGCAACGACGACGAGCAGCAGTAGTTTTTTCATCGTTCGGTCTTATTCCGTTTCTACATCAATCGTGCAGCGCGCCGCCACAACTGCTGCCTTGTCCGGCAGTGCAGCCATAGCAATGATCGGCGACGCGGATCGGGCGGCCTATCGGATCATCTGTCAGCAGATCGCGCAAATGCGGTCGTCCTTGCCCGACACCGGCACTGGCACCGGTACCGGTACCGGGCAAGGCCAGTCCCAACTGTTGATTGAAGTCGCAGTCGTACAGAAAGCCTTGCCAATCGACGCTGACCAGGCTGCGGCACATCACGTTGGCGAGGTTGGCCGCGGCGAAATTCTCCTTCAACAAGCGCATGTAATCGTTGAACTGCCCGTTCGAAATGAGGGTTGAACCAAAGCGCTGAATCGGCATGTTGGCCAGCGTGAACAGTTCGTTGAAGACCACGCCGAAGTGCTCGAACAGCTCGCGCTTGTATGCGGCTTGTAACGGCGCTTGCGCCGGAGGCAACGCAGCGCCTTGCGGGTTGTAGACCAGATTGAGCGTCAGCCCGGAACCTGCGCGGCCATAACCGAGCGCATTGAACCGCTGCAGGGCAGCGATGCTCTTGTCGAACACGCCCGCGCCGCGCTGCTGGTCGACGTTGGCGAGCGAATAACAGGGCAGCGATGCGACCACTTCCACTTGATGCTGCGCCAAAAATTCAGCCAGGCCATCCTGATCCGGTTCGAACAGGATAGTCAGATTGCAGCGGTCGATCACCTTGACGCCCAAGGCGCGCGCCGCCTGCACCAGTTGTCTGAAGCCCTGGTGCAATTCAGGCGCGCCGCCGGTGAGGTCCAGCGTGCCGATGCCGCGTGCGGTGAGTATCGAAGGAATCAAGGCCAGGGTTTCGGCATCCATCATCTCGGTGCGGTTGGGCCCGGCATTGACGTGGCAATGCACGCAGGTCTGATTGCAGCGGTAGCCGAGATTGACTTGCAAAGTGGTCAGTTGATGGCGACTCAAGGAGGGAAACTCGGTGGCCTGAAGCAATGGCAGGGTGGCGTGCATGACGATCCTCGATAGTGGTGATGGTGGCTGCCATTGCATCGTCGATGTTGCGCAATGCATTGTGGCGAAACATGGTCCACGCAAGACACGAACCGGATTCAGAATACAACGATTTTTAATTATTCAGCCCACTATAAGAGTAGTCCAAACTCTGCCCACGCGGCGGGGTGCCAAGTTTGAGAGGAGGAGCCGGACTTGAGAACATATACTGCTTATTGTATTTTTTTGTTACGCAATTTATGTATGCGTATAAATGACATTTTTATCATATACTCCCTATTTTATAAATGCCGCACAGGTTGGACTGCAAACCCCAACCTGTGGAGCGAACCTATATCGCTAACGCATGTTGCGCTTCGCAAGCTCAGCGCCAACCTGCGGCACCCAATTCACCGCTGGAACAACATCATCCGAGGACGCCCGGCCTGAAAGCCGGGCATCACGATTATTTCTTCATTTCATCCTTTTTCATCTCGTCCTTTTTCATTTCATCCTTTTTCATCTCATCCTTGGTCATGGCATCCTTCTTCATGCCGTCCTTGGCCATCTTGTGCTTGGGGGGCTTTTTCATGGCGTCTTTTTTCATGCCATCCTTGGCCATGCCGTCTTTCTCCATGACGCCTTTGCTCATGTCGTCCTTTTTCATGGCGTCCTGCGCATACACGGCGCCGGACATCGTCAGGCAAGCGGCGATCAGTGCGATGGTGATTTTTTTCATGATGGTTCCTCGATAGGTGAAGTTAAACAACGTGGGTACCGCGTTAAAGGCGGTCCGGGACAGCGATCGATGCACGATCAACTGCCGCCGAACCAGTTATACCCCTGGTCTTCCCAGTAGCCGCCAGGGTAGGTATTGGTGACAAAAATGGCCTGTATGTGTTTCGGATTCTTGTAGCCGAGCTTGGTCGGCATGCGCAGCTTCATCGGAAAACCGTAGCGCGGCGGCAAGGGCTGGTCGTCGTAGGTGAGCGCCATCAGCGTTTGCGGATGTAGGGCGGTGGCCATGTCGATGCTGGTGAAATAGTCGTCGGCGCATTTGAAACCCACGTATTTCGCGCTCAGGTCGGCGCCCACGTGGCGCAGGAATTGCGCGAACGGCACGCCGCCCCATTTGCCGATGGCGCTCCAGCCTTCGACGCAGATATGCCGCGTGATCTGCGATTGCTGCGGCATGGCGCGCAACTGCGCCAGCGTCCAGGGCTTGCGCTCGGCCACCAGGCCGCTCAGTTCCAGACGCCAGTCGCCGCCATCGACCTCGCGGACCTCGTCTTCGCCGTAGTAGGCGTTGAACGGGAACGGCCGGGTGATCATGCTGTCCGGATAAGTCGGCGCCAGGCGGGTGGGATCGAACAGCAGCCCCTGGATGCGGTCGTTGAAACGCGAGATGCCGGTCAGCGCCTGGTCGATGCTGTCCTGGCCGCCGATCGAGCAGCCAGTCAGTAACGTCAGGCCGCCGAGAGTCAGGCTACGCTGCAGGAAGGCGCGGCGCGACGGCTGGGCGATCCTGGCGATGCTGTCTGCCAGCATCGCCGCGCCGTCGCCGGGGATGACAATGTCACGTTTTTTGAAGAGTTTCATGATCTGTTTTCCTTGATTCAAGCGCTTAGCGACCGCGCAGCATGGCCAGCAGGGTGCGCGGCACCAGTGCCACCATCACGATATGCACCACGATGAAGGCGCACAAACCGCTCATCGCAAAAAAGTGCACGCGGCGCGCTGCTTCATACCCCCCCATCAGCTCGCGCAGCAGCGGAAATTGCACGGATTTCCAGAGCACCAGCCCGGACAGCACCAAGACCACGCTATCGAGCATGACGAACAGGTAGGCCAGCCGCTGCACACTGTTGTAGTGGCGCGGGTCGGCGTGGGTCAACTTGCCTTTCAGCGCCGCGCCCAAGTCGCGCAGCAACTCGCGCGGCGAGACTGGGAAGAACTGCCGCCGCAGACGGCCGGAGAACAGGTTGATCGACAAATACAGCATGCCGTTGGCGAATAGCAGCCACATCGCCGCGAAGTGCCACAGCAAGGCGCCGCCGAGCCAGCCGCCCAGCGTGATGGCGCCCGGGATACCGAAATCTAAAAAACGCGTGGCGTTGTAGATACGCCAGCCGCTTGTCACCAGCAGCGCGACGGCGACGGCGTTGAGCCAGTGCGTGATACGCAGCCAACCCGGATGAATGGTGCGCGGATCGCGGCCCATCACAGGCTCCGTGCCGACGTCGCGGCCAGGCATTGCGCCGTGCTGACCGCTTGCAAGATGCGCGCATCGTCTGCGCTCTGGACAAACGCCACCGCCTGCACGCGTTCGCTATGCCATGCCGCCGGCAAGCTGATTTCCTGGCGTACGCGGGTTTTGCCTTGCGCCAGCGGGAATGGCCCCAGCCACAGGCGCACGGTATCGTCATGCCTGAGAGTAGCGCCACCGTTTTCGCCGCGCAGCACATGCGACACCAGGCCGCTTTCGCTGAGGGCCAGATACAGCGCGCCGGCGGTGTGCGGATCGACCGCGGCGACATCTGCCTCCAGCAGCATGGCGCCGGCCGCCGTTGTCGCCGCCAGGTTGGCGGGCGTGCTTTTGAGG
The DNA here is from genome assembly GCF_055694025.1 of Gelidimonas diazotrophica. Lineage (NCBI taxonomy): Bacteria > Pseudomonadati > Pseudomonadota > Betaproteobacteria > Burkholderiales > Oxalobacteraceae > Gelidimonas > Gelidimonas diazotrophica. The sequence continues at coordinate 67,571 of NZ_CM146349.1, read as the reverse complement.
CTGATCGTCAACGGCGCCGGTTTGGCATTGGTGCGGCGGATCGCGGCCGGCAGCGCCGTGCTCCAGTCGCGCAATTCGTCGCCATTGACGAAAAATTGCGGCGTGTAGACGACTTTGTTGCGGCGTTTTTCCAGCAGCTCGCTTTGCCGCGCGTCGAATATTTTTTGCGCAAACACATCCTTCCAGCCGATCCGGTCCCAATAACTGACGTGCAGGGCGAGCGGCACCACGATCGCATTGGCATCGAGCTGGCGACGCAGATTGCTCAGTTGCCGGTCGGCCGGTGGACAGCTGGAGCAGCCTTCGCTGGTGTACAGTTCAACCAGAGCGGCGGTGGCCGGGCCACTTTTGACTTCGCAGCCGCCGGCATACGATGCCGACGCGGCGCAGAGCGAGGCGCCGAGACTGAGCATGAGAGAAGGTTTCATGGTGCATTGCCTGTTTGTGGGTGACAGTGACAGGTAGTTCGAAGCCATCAATAAATTGGTTACAGCGTAGGACGAAAATTTCTTACAATAATTTTTATTTATCACATGCTGTTACTTAAGGCGCCGATGCAACGAATAACAGAGGTAACTGTTCTGCGCCAAACCGAATTGCGCCTGCATGCGTTGTTTTTGCAAGGGCTCGATGGTGACGCGCAGGCGTACCGGTGCTTCCTGCAGACGACGGCGACGTATTTGCGCGCCTTCCTGCGGCGGCGTCTGGGCAGTTGGCCGGACGAAGTCGAGGATCTGGTGCAGGAATCGTTGTTGGCGATACACAATCAGCGCCTCAGCTACGACACCGACATGCCGCTGACGGCATGGATCTATGCCATCGCCAAGTACAAACTGATCGACTGGCTGCGCCGGCATGCGCGGCGTGACAGCCTGCACGAACCGCTGGGCGACGAGAACGCGCTGTTTTCCAACGCCGACCAGGAAGCCGGCGAGGCGCGCCGCGACCTGGCCAAGTTACTGGCCACGCTGCCCGACAAGCAGCGCGACGCAATCATTTATACCAAGCTGGACGGCTTGTCCGTACGCGAGGCGGCCAGCGCCCTGCAGATGTCGGAGGCGGCCGTCAAGGTGTCGGTGCATCGCGGCTTGAAAACACTGGCGACTACATTAAGAGGTATGACTTGAAAACGGATGACTTGATCAACATGCTAGCCAGCGGCCCGGATGTCGGCGTCGCCCCGCGACCGGCGCGCAGCGCCATGTTGCCATTGCTGGGCGGTTTGCTCGCCAGTACGGCCATCATGCTGACCGTGCTGGGCGTGCGCCCGGACTTGGGACAGGCAGAGATGCTGCCGGCTTTCTGGATCAAACTGGTGTTTTCGGCAGCGCTGGCCTGGGCTGGCTGGCTGGCGGCCAAGCGCTTGTCGGCGCCGGGGGCGCGCACCGCCTGGCTGCCGCTGTGGATCGGCGCGCCGGTGCTGCTGATCTGGTGCGTGGCGGGCGCGACGCTGCTGGAAGCGGCGCCCGAAGCCCGCGCCGGGCTGTTCTGGGGCAGCACCTGGCGTTATTGTCCGCCGCTCATCACGCTGATGTCCTTGCCTGTGTTCGCCGCCGCGCTGCACGTCATGCGCGGCCAGGCGCCGACACGTCTGCGCCTGGCGGGCGCCGCCGCAGGGCTGGCCTCGGGCGCGGCGGCGGCGGCGGTGTATTGCTTGCACTGCCCGGAGATGAGCGCAGTATTTGTCGGCTTCTGGTATGTATTGGGGATGCTGATTCCGGCAACGCTGGGAGCCTTGATCGGTCCCCGCGTGCTGGCCTGGTAGCTGTGGTGGAACATGTAACCCGGCGGCACCGATATCGCCTTTTGCAAAATAGCCGTACCGCCATCCATGAGCCGCAAAACACCGTACGCTGGTCGGGGCTGTCGCTGGCAGCTTCGATCAGTTCACTCGTGTGCCTGCCCCAACCTGGGGTTTGAGGCGCAGTGGAACGGAAAACCGGGTTAAGCGATCAGTGTCAGCGCCAAGACCAATACCGCTTGCCTCCCCGGTGACGCCCTGCCCACCAGCCGCAAGCTAATCCTCGCCGACCCCCAATGCATGCACGGCGCGCAACCCGGCGAGGCCGGCGTTACATACCTTTACATTTCATTAAATTCGTTTGAATTCAAAGATATAGATGCATATTTGGCATAATTTCAGCACGCAGTCGGGGCTTTTGCCGAACTAGTGGGCACATCACCATCGAAACTCTTGCATCCGTGATGCATTTTTTCACTTCAGGATTTTTTATGACTTTCAAAAAAACCATAGGCCCGTTGGCTTTTGTATTGGCCGCCTCCATGTCCTCCATAGCGGTGGCGCAAGGCCTGAGCCTGGGCGCCGCCACCAATGCGCAGGTCGGCGTTGGCATTGCGCCATCCGGTTTCAATCCGAATGCAAGCATCAATAACAGCAGCGGCACCACCATCGGCACCGGACTGGATGCGGCGGCTGCAGCACAGACGAATACGCACGATACCCAAATCAAAACTAGCAAACCCGGGAGGACCGGACACGCAAAAACTTCGGCCAAGGCAAAAATTGACGTGGACGCCAGCGCCAAACTCCCAGCACCGAACCCACACTGAGTGAAAGGCGTCACAGCATGAAATTAATCTATTTACACGGCCACGGCGCGAGCAGCGATTCATTCAATTTCATCCGCTCGGAAGTCGTCGGACACGATGAGATCTGCTTGGAATATGACAGCAAAAACGGCTTTTCCGCCAATCTTGCGGCGATGCTCAAGCGGCTCAAAGACGAAACCGACATTTTCTTTGTCGCCCATAGCCTGGGCGGGCTGTATGCGCTGCACCTGGCCGACAAGCTGGGCGATCAAGTGGTCGGCGCGGTCACCATGGCGACTCCGTATGGAGGCTCCGAGGCTGCGCTTACGCTGAATTTCTTTTCCCCGCAACAGATCTACAAAGACATCCACCCGGTAGCCAGTCCGGTCACGCAAGGGCGCGGCATCGACTTGCAGGTTCCCTGGACCGCAATCGTCACCACCAAGGGCCACAGCCACCTGATGGCGACTGCCAACGATGGGGTGGTAACCATCGACAGCATGCACAACCGCCGGGACGTGAAGTTCATCGAAGTGGAATCAAACCATCATGAAGTGACGCAATCGCACCACGCGGTTGACATCATTAAAGCCGCGATTAAAGAAGTAGAAGAGTTGCAAATTGCCGCATGAATCGCCCAGGAGGTAGGGCGGGTGCAACCCGCGCGCATTCTCGGTAACACACTCTCCCGATTCAGCGCGGGTTGCACTCGCCCTGCTCTGCTTATGCCACCAGACGCTGCAGCACGTACGGCAAGATGCCGCCGTGGGTGTAGTAATCCACTTCGATCGGCGTATCGATGCGCAGCAACAACTGGCATTCCTGGCTGGTGCCATCCTTGCGGTGTATCACCAGAGTCAGATCCTGCCCGGGTGTCAGCGTGCCGTCCAGACCGGTCAGATCAAAGGTTTCATCGCCCTTGATGGCCAGCGACTGTATGCTGTCGGCCCCCTTGAACTGCAGCGGCAACACGCTCATGCCGACCAGATTGGAGCGATGGATGCGCTCGTAACTGCGGGCGATCACCGCCTTGACGCCGAGCAGCTGGGTGCCTTTTGCCGCCCAGTCGCGCGACGAACCGCTGCCGTATTCCTCGCCTGCAAATATCATCGTCGGCACGTTATCTGCAACGTATTGCATGGCGGCGTCGTAGATCGGCATCTGTGCGCCGTCCGGCTGGTGCAGCGTAATCCCGCCTTCGGTGCGGCTGCCGTCGGCTTTCAGCGGGACCAGCAAGTTCTTGATCCGCACATTGGCGAAGGTGCCGCGCATCATCACCTCGTGATTGCCGCGGCGCGATCCGTAACTGTTGAAATCCGGCTGCGCCACGCCATGCGCCAGCAAGTACTTGCCGGCGGGCGAAGTGGCCTTGATCGAGCCGGCCGGACTGATGTGGTCGGTGGTCACGGAGTCGCCAAAGATGCCTAAAGCACGCGCGCCGGCAATGTTGCCGACCTTGAAGGCCGCAGTGCCGAAACCTTCGAAAAACGGCGGTTCGGCGATGTACGTCGATTCCGCCCAGGTGTACATGTCGCCGGTCGGGGCGGAGATGCTGTTCCAGAGCGGATTGTCCTGGGTAAAGTCGGCATACAGGCGTCGATACATGGCGGGGTCGCTGGCGAATTTCTGTACCGCTGCCAGATCTTCCGGGGTCGGCCAGATGTCTTTCAGATACACCGGCAAGCCGTCCTTGCCCTGGCCCAGCGGGTCGTGCTCCAGATCCAGATTTACCCGTCCGGCGATGGCGAAGGCCACCACCAGCGGCGGACTCATCAGGAAATTGGCCTTGATGTTGGCGTGGATGCGCGCCTCGAAATTGCGGTTGCCGGACAACACTGCCGCGCAAATCAGGTCGCGATTGATGACAATTTCTTCCAGGCATGGGTCGAGCGGGCCGCTGTTGCCGATGCAGGTGGTGCAGCCGTAGCCGACCAGCCCGAATCCGAGTTGCTCCAGATAAGTCAGCAGTCCGGCGTTGCGCAGATATTCGGTGACCACGCGCGAACCGGGCGCGAGCGAAGTCTTGATGTGGGGCCGGACCGACAGGCCGCGCTCCACCGCATTTTTGGCCAGTAAGCCGGCCGCCAGCAACACGCCGGGGTTGGAGGTATTGGTGCAGGAAGTGATGGCGGCGATCAGGATATCGCCGTGGCCGAGGTCGACATAGCTGCAGACACTCTCTTCCGAAGGCGGCGGGGTCGGGCTCGGATGATCGTCCACCATCTCGACTTCGCTATCGGGCATCGGCTGCGCTGCGCTCTGATCGCCGCCGCCGGCCGAGGGCGGCGCGGAAGCAGCAGTTGCGCTGGCAAGCGCGAACTTGGTCGGATAGCGGCTGCGCAACTGCTCGGCCGGCTTGCCGAAGCCGCCCTGCTCGACCGGCGCCACGCACAACGCATCGAATTTTGCCCCCAGCGCAGGCAGTGCGATGCGATCCTGCGGCCGCTTGGGTCCGGCCACCGAAGGCGTGATGCCGGACAAATCCAGCGTCAGCGTGGCGCTGTAATCGATCTCGCCCTGTTGCGGCACGCCGTACAAGCCCTGCGCCTTGAAGTAGCTCTGGAACGCAGCCACCTCTTCCTTGGTGCGTCCAGTCATCGTCAGGTAAGCCACCGCGGCGTCGTCGATCGGGAAGAAGCCGATGGTGGCGCCGTACTCGGGCGACATGTTGCTGATGGTGGCGCGATCCGGCACCGATAGCGACGCCACGCCCTCGCCGAAGAATTCGACAAACTTGCCGACCACTTTTGCGCCGCGCAGCAACTCGGTCACCGTCAGCACCAGATCGGTGGCGGTCACGCCCTGGCCCAGTTTGCCGCTCAGGTGCACGCCCACCACATCCGGGGTCAGCATATACACCGGCTGGCCCAGCATCGCGGCCTCGGCCTCAATGCCGCCGACGCCCCAACCGACCACGCCGATGCCGTTGATCATGGTGGTGTGCGAGTCGGTGCCGACCAAGGTGTCGGGGTAATACACGCCATCTTTCTGCCACACGCCGCGCGCCAGATATTCCAAATTGACCTGATGCACGATGCCGATGCCGGGCGGCACTACCTTGAAGGTATCGAAAGCTTGCATGCCCCATTTCAGGAACTGGTAACGCTCCTGGTTGCGCTGGAACTCGATCTCCATATTCAGCCGGAAGGCGTCCGGCGCATTGTAGTGATCGACCTGCACCGAGTGGTCCACCACCAGATGCACCGGCACCATCGGTTCGATGATGGTCGGGTCTTTGCCCAGTTTCGCCGCCGCGCCGCGCATCGCCGCCAGATCGCACAGCAGCGGCACGCCGGTAAAGTCTTGCAGCACGATGCGCGCCACCACGAACGGGATTTCATCCTGGCGCGGTGCGTTCGGCTGCCAGGCGGCGAGCTGGCGCACATGGTCTTCCGTGACGCTCTTGCCGTCGCAATTGCGCAGCACCGATTCCAGCACGATGCGCAGCGATACCGGCAAGCGGCTGATCTTGCCCAGGCCGGCCGTTTCCAGCGCCGCCAAGCTGTAAAAATTGGCTTTGCCAGCGTCGGGGATGTCAAATGATTGGAAACTGTCGAATAGATTGTGGTGCATCGCATGCTCCTTCGAGGTGATTGATTACGACCTGAAATGGTGCCTTGAATTCGGCCTGAACTTTGACTTGAAATACCGCCTGAGTGTTACAGATGAGTGTTATAAAAACCTGCCATGCCGGACGGCAGCGCTCCAACCTACACTGTCTAATTCCGGCTTGACGTCCCGGCTTGCTGGCTGCAGGTCGATGGTATATGGTCAGTGTAACCGGTCAGGGAATAATTAACAGACCGCAAATCATCATGGTAAAACCTCGCGCAATGCGGTCACGGAAGCCACGAAAAGTGCGCTGCAGTATCTGTGCGCTGCGCGCCGGACCAAGGAAACTGACATGAAAATCCTGAAAGTGGATGTCGCTGTCATCGGCGCCGGCAGCGCCGGCATGACGGCCTATCACGCGGCCAAGGCGCACGGCAAGCGGGTGTTGCTGATCGAAGGCGGCGCTTACGGCACCACCTGCGCGCGGGTTGGCTGCATGCCGAGCAAGCTGTTGATTGCCGCGGCCGATGCGGCCCACGCCGTTACCGACGCACCCACCTTTGGCGTGCATGGCGGCGCGCTGCGCATCGACGGCAGGGCCGTGATGGCGCGGGTGCAGGCCGAGCGTGACCGCTTCATCGGTTTCGTGCTGGACGGCATCGAAAAAATCCCGGCGGCCCAGCGCTTGCACGGCCAAGCCCGCTTCATTGCCGCCACCCGCTTGCAGGTCGGTTTGGATACCGAAGTGACGGCCGGGAGCATCGTGATTGCCACCGGTTCCAGCCCGCAGATTCCGGCCCCACTCGCGCATCTCGGCGCGCAGCTGGCGACCAGCGACACATTATTCGATTGGGACGATTTGCCTGACTCGGTGGCCGTCATCGGCAGCGGCGCAATCGGGCTTGAACTCGGCCAGGCATTGCACCGGCTGGGCGTGCGGGTCGCGCTGTTCGGGCGCAGTGATCAGCTGGCCCATCTGCAGGATGCTGCGGTGCGCGCCTGCGCGACCTGTTGCCTGGGCGCGGAGCTGGACTTGCGTCTGTGCACCGAAATCGTGTCCGCGCAACCAGACGGCGACGCAGTGCTGCTGCGCTCCCGCAACGCCGATGGCGCCGATGGCAGCGAACGCAGCGAGCATTTTCGCTTTGTGCTGGCGGCGACCGGCCGCCGTCCCAACCTCGACGGTTTGGCGCTGGAGAACAGCGGTCTGGCGCTGGACGCGCACGGCATGCCGCACTGCAATGCGCACACCATGCAATGCGGCAACAGCGCCATCTTCATTGCCGGCGACGTAAATGGCGCGCGTGCGGTATTGCATGAAGCGGTCGATCAGGGCCGCATTGCGGGCGACAATGCCGGGCGTTACCCGCAAGTGCTGCCGGGCCTGCGCCGGGTCGCGCTGGCGATTGCATTTACCGAACCGCAAATCGCCAGCATTGGCTGCACCGGAGACCAATTACCGCTCGGCTACAAGGTAGGCGAAGTATCGTTCCAGGATCAGGGTCGCAGCCGCGTCATGCACCGCAATTGCGGTCTGTTGCGGCTGTATGGCGAATCCGGCACGCAACTTTTTTTGGGTGCCGAAATGGTCGAGCCACGGGCCGAGCATTTGGCGCATCTGCTGGCTTGGGCCTGCCAGAGCAGGATGACGGTGAACCAGATGTTGGAGATGCCTTTTTACCATCCGACCATCGAGGAAGGCTTGCGCACCGCACTGCGCGATCTGCACGAAAAGTTGACCGAGCACGTATCCGACGCCGCGCATTGCGCCGATTGCACGCCCGGCATGTGATTTTGTGGCGTGCATACGCTGTGCCGATAATATTCGGCAATTCTGCGCTCCCGTCAATGTTCTGCGGCCGGCCCCACCACCTCCCGATACGCGTGCCAGGTCGCATGGCCGATCAGCGGCATCGTCACGATCAGACCGACATACCAGGTGGCAAAACCGATCACGGTAAAAGCGATGATCAGCACACCCCACACCAATGCTGCCGGGATATTTTTCAGCAAGGCGCCGATGCTGATGATGATGGCCGTGACCGCGTCGGTATCGCGCTCCAGCATCAACGGGATCGAAACCCAGCTGACGGCAAACACCAGGCCGGCGAACAAGCCGCCGACGAAAAAATAGACGCTGATGAAGCGCAGGTTATCGACCGACAGCAGTTGCAGCAGAAAGCCCTCGATCGAAGGCATGCCGCGGTTGTAAAACAGCGCGAACACGATCAGCGAAGCGCGCGCCCACACCATCATCACCACCGCCAGCACCAGTGCCAGCACGCCGATATTGCTCCAGCGCCCCCGCATCGAGAATAGCGTCGGCAGCAAGCCCGATTGCCGTTGCTTCAGCCGGCGACTGAGGTCATACACGCCCAGCGCCAGGAAGGGTCCGAGCAGCAGAAAACCGCAGGTCAGCGCCGACAGGTAAGCCGGCGCGTGCCTCAGCACCACGCTCAACAGCAAACCCATGGCGGCGAAACACAGGCCGTAGAACAGGCTGCGCCCGCCCGTTGCACGCAAGTCGCGCCAGCCGAGTGCGATCCAGTGCAAGGGCCGCAGCGCCGGCATCGTGCGTATCGGCGGAAAAGACGATGGCTCGCTATTGCCGCCGCCGGCAGCCGCATGCGCTTCATTATTGTCAGGCATCGTTGTCTCCGTTTTTTATTCGTCTATTGGAATATAAGGAGTATATGCAAAAAACCATGCATTACCGCATTGTTTAATTGATATATTAAAAATACATATATATGTATATATTATTCCGTAGGATGGGTGAAACCCATCTTGTAAGTTCAACCAGCGATGGGTTTCACCCATCCTACGGTTGCTGAAATCCTATTTCGCCACAGCCGGAGTCACTCGCCAGACGATGTTGCCGACGTCATCGGCCACCAGCAGCGCGCCGCTGCGGTCGACCGCCACGCCCACCGGACGGCCCAGCGCATCGCCTTGCGCACTGACAAAGCCGGTGAGTACATCTTCAGGCGGGCCGGCTGGAATTCCATCGGCGAACGGCACAAAAATCACTTTGTAACCGCTGCGGGGTTTGCGGTTCCAGGAGCCGTGCTGGCCGATGAATGCGCCGCCGGCAAAGTGCTGCGGCAATAAATTGCCCTCATAAAAAACCAGCCCGAGCGAGGCGGCATGCGCGCCCAGCGCATAATCCGGCGCAATCGCTTGCGCCACCAGATCGGGCCGTGGCGGCTTCACTCTGGTATCGGCATGCTGGCCGTAATAGCTGTAAGGCCAGCCGTAGAAAGCGCCGTCCTTGACCGAGGTCATATAGTCGGGCACCAGGTCGCTGCCGATTTCATCGCGTTCGTTGACGGCAGTCCAGAGCGCGCCGCTGTGCGGTTGCCAGGCCAGGCCATTCGGATTGCGCAAGCCGGAAGCAAAGATGCGCGCAGCGCCGCTTGCCGGATCGACTTCCCAGATGGCGGCGCGGTTGACTTCGTTCGCCATGCCGTTTTCGCCGACATTGCTGTTCGAGCCGACCGTTACATACAGGCGCGAACCATCGCGGCTGGCAATTACATTTTTGGTCCAGTGATGGTTGATCGGGCCGGCCGGCAAATCCACCACTTTGACGCCGGGTTCGGTGATTTGGGTGTCGCCGCTGCGATACGGAAAGCGCACCAGCCCATCGGAATTGGCGACATACAGATCGCTGCCCACCAGCGTCATGCCAAACGGAGAATGCAGGCCCTGCAGGAACACCGTGCGCGTTTCCGCGCTGCCGTCGCCATTGGCGTCGCGCAACAGTGTGATGCGATTCGCGCTCGGCACGCCCGCCCCTGCGCGCTTCATGACCCGCTTCATGATCCAGCCCTTGATGCCCTTGCCATCTTCCGGCTTGGGCGGCGCATTGGTTTCGGCCACCAGCACATCGCCATTCGGCAGCACATACAGCCAGCGCGGGTGATCCAGGCCGGTAGCGAAGGCGCTTACCGAAAGGCCGTCGGCGGCCGTCGGCGTCGCGCCAGCCGGCCAGCCTTTGGCCGGGGCTATATTGACGGTGGGGAATAGCGTCGGATTCGGCGGCGGCAGCGCCGGATGGGGGCCGATTCCGGCCTGTTCCGGCAATCTTGCCATTTCACCGCAGGCGACGAGATTCAGTATCAGCAGGCAGGCAAAGGTGCGGCAGGCCAGCGGGCGCAGGATGAAAGAGTGGCGCATTCGGTATCTCCAGTGGAAGGGGAGGGGAGTTGATGAGCAATCAATCGGGCCGGGGCAGCGATACGCCGGTTTGCAGCAAGGCGGCCAGCGCATCTGCGGCCACCGGACGGCCGAAATAGTAGCCCTGGCCCTCGTCGCAATGCTGGGCCATCAGAAATGCGTACTGCTCCGGTGTTTCGACGCCCTCGGCAATCACGCGTTGCTTGAGGCTTTTACCCATACTGATCACGGCGCTGACGATGGTGGCATCGTCCGGGTTGCTGGTCATCTGGTGCACGAACGACTGGTCGATCTTCAGGGTGTCGATCGGGAACCGCCGCAGATAACTGAGGCTGGAATAACCGGTGCCGAAGTCATCGATCGCCAGCTTTACGCCCAAGTCCGCCAGCGCATGCAATACCGAATCGGTAGCCTCGGCATCCCGCATCAGGACGCTTTCGGTCAGTTCAAGTTCCAGAAAACGCGGCTCCAGCCCCGTATCCTGAAGCGTCGTGCGTATATTTTCGAAAAAATCCTTGGCGCGGAATTCGAGCGCCGAGGTGTTGACTGCGACCGTGATCGGCGTCAGGCCAGCCTGCTGCCAGGCCCGGGCCTGGAGACAGGCTGCGCGCAGCACCCAGCGGCCAATCGGCAGAATCAGCCCACAGTCTTCGGCAATCGGAACGAACTGCGCTGGCAGCAGCAGCCCGCGCTTCGGATGCTGCCAGCGGATGAGCGCCTCGACCCCGACTATCGTGCCGCTGCGTAAATTTATTTTGGGCTGGTAGTACAACACGAATTCCTGCCGGGCCAAAGCGCGGCGCAGGCCGGCTTCGACCGATTGGCGCCGGACCGCCCGGGCATTCATCTCGGGCTCGAAGAATTTGTAATTGTTGCGGCCGTTTTCCTTGGCATGGTACATCGCGATGTCCGCATTCTTGATCAGGGTTTCCGCATCCCGGCCATCGTCGGGGTAGATGCTGATGCCAATGCTGGCGCTGATATGGAGGTCGTGGCGGTCGATGCTGTACGGCAGCGCGGTCGCCGCCAGCAGCTTTTGCGCAGACAGCGCCGCATCTTCCGCATGCTCAATAGTGGAAAGCAGCAGCACGAATTCATCCCCGCCCTGGCGGCTCACGGTGTCCGAGTGACGCACGCAACCGACCAGGCGTTGCGCAACCCACTGCAGCAGTTGGTCGCCAACCGCATGCCCCAGCGAATCGTTGATGTATTTAAAGCGGTCCAGGTCCAGAAACATCACCGCCAGTCGTCTGCCCTGACGATGGGCCAACTCAATGGCCTGACTCAGCCGGTCTTGCAGCAGCATGCGATTCGGCAAATCGGTCAGAACATCGTGATGGGCCAAATGATCCAGCTGAATTTTGGCTGTGGCGACTTGTTCGGCCAGTTTGTGGGCTTCGATAATAGCGGTGACCAGATGTGCGTTCGCTTGCTGCAGCATAACCATGCGCTCGTCGGAGGTGGCCTGTATCGTCTCTGCCGCGCCAATTTCCCGCTCGCGCGAGCTGGCTTGGTTTTCGCGCAAATCGGCCGCAGTTTCACGCAAATGCGCGACATCTTCGCGTGCAGTGACCGATTTCTCGCGTTTTAGAACAGCCGCTGCAGCGTCAATCGCAGCGCTTTTCCGGCGCCTGATATTTTTCTCGGAGACGGCTGGCAACTTGTCTTTGCGCTGGCCGGGGACACCCGCCTGAACGCTGTCATCGGCAGCAGAAGCAGAAGCGCCGTCATTGTTTTTTTTGCTCATTACCGCCCTCCACCGCTGGTCGTTCTGATTGTTTTGCTTATGGGCTGACCACCGGCCGGCCGGTCATGATTCCCGCATACTCGGATAAGGTCTGGCCAATAATGATGCCATCGTCGGTAATGTCAAACAATCGAATGTCCTTGCTGTGCTCGCTGCCACGGACTTTAACCACCGAGAAGACGCGTTTGAATTGGCCCACGATTTCGATATAGCGCTGCACGATAATGGCGTCGGCCAGAAAAGCGCTGCCAAACGGACTGAAGCGCAAATCGGTGTAGCGGTCTTCCAGTTCCGAGGTCATTAATATGGTCACGCCCATGCCGGTAAGCTCGGCAATCATCCGATACAGCGAGCCGCGAAAATCTTCGCTGAACTGGGGCGCCAGCGCCAGCTCGAAGCCGGACAGGGAGTCGATGACGACCCGCTTGGCCCGCATCCGATGAATCATTTCGATCAAGTCATGCAAGGTTTCATCAATCGACAAATCCAGCGAACGGGTGTCGATCACCCCGACCTGTCCGGCCTTGACCAGCGCATGCAGCTTCTTGCTCAACAGTTGGCTCGGGCTCTTCTCGAATGCCGCAATCACGCCTGGCTCGCCCCTGCGCACTCCTTCGGCCAGAAACTGCGTCGCCAGGATGGTTTTCCCGGAGCCGGACGGCCCCACCACGAGTAGCGAATATCCGACTGGCAAGCCACCGCCCAGCATCTGATCCAGGCCGGGGATTCCCATCGGAACCCGTTGTTCTCCAGTGGACGACTTGACTGTCGAGCCAACTGCTGTGCCCTGCTGGATAATCGCACGCGGAAAAATCTGAAGGCCTTCATCACTAATGCGGAACGTATGCAAACCGGGTGCCTGGGCTTGGCCGCGCATTTTGACCACTTGCATCTTGCGCACCATCGAATCGTTGTGCAAATTTTGCGAAAGCACCAGAATGCCATCGGCCACTGCAAAGTTCGGGCTGGACTCCGATTCCGGCAACACATATTCGCCGATTAAAAATGTGGTCGCCTGCCAGTTCGTCATTTGCATGGCCAGCTGCTGTACGAACCACTGCCGCTCGGGTGTCCCCTGTTGCCCCTGCTTCGCCGACTGCATGACCGATCGAAACGAATCAACGAATACCAGGCTGGGAGCATAGTCTTTGACTTCCTCGGCAATGCGTGACAACACGCGGGCAAAATCGCCTTCCAGGATGTCTGCAGACAGGTTGACGTAGCGGATCGATTGGTTGATTTTCTTGATGTCAAAAAACGTAAATTGCTGTTGATAACGCAGCATCTTCAAGGCGGGTTCCCCGAGCACCGTGAAATACAGCGCCCGATTCTTCGGGCTTGTCAGCGAGAACATGATCTGGTGCGCAAGCGTGGTTTTTCCGCTCCCCGTGGTGCCCGCAATCAGGTTAAACGAGAACTCCGGCAAGCCTCCGCCCAACAGGCTGTCCAGACCAGGTACGCCGGTTTTTATACTACGGATGCTTACTTTTTTACCCATTTTTCAACTCCTTACCGGCCATATCTGAAGCATCAAGGCCCCAAGCTGAACGTAAAATACTGGTGGTTAACGGTTCGCCGATTAACGCGGCCAGGATGTCGGTGAAGGTGATCAGCAGCAGACTGTTTGCGGCGCTGGCTTCTGCCGGCGTTTGTGCTTCAAGGCAGATTTGCAATTGCGCGAACCTGTGCTCCGTTTGCGCTGACAGTGCGCCGGCCGCGAGCCAGGCAAAGGTGGACTGGGTAAGGAATACGCTTCTCGCGTAAAGCGAATTGAAGCCACCTTCGCCGACGATAGAAATAATTTGGGTCGCCATCTGCTCCCATAGGACAACCGCGGCATCTGAAACTTTTTCAGTGTGCTGCGCCATGCGACTTTTAATTACCTGGTGCCGCAGCAAGTCGCCAGTGTCCATAAGGGAAATATCAAATATCGATCGGTATAACGACGTTGGTGGAATACAGCCGATGTGTCGCGATGTGTCAATTTGATATCAGTATAGAATATTTTTTAGCCGCGCGCGGCCGCCGGCAGCGAGTCGGCCACGACAAATATCAACAACTGCGCACAATCTGGCATGCAGCCCGCTGCAAACCCGGAATGCGTCAAATTATTACAGGGGTATTTTCATAGGCCAACTGATATTGTGCGGAAAACTAACTATTTATTACCATACTCGCCTGATGTATAGAGTTGCAACAGAGCGCCTGATTACAGCTTTCGGGTGCTTTCAAAATGCCGCCTGAGGCCGCTGAGCGGGTCCTCGAAAGCAATCGCGCGCGCCAGCAGTTGCAACGGCTGCGACATGTCGTCCGCCTTGAAAGGCTGTAAATCAGGATAAAAAGGATCGTTGACAATCGGGATGCCGAGCGCCGCCAGATGCACGCGCAACTGGTGCTTGCGGCCGGTGACCGGTTGCAACTGGTACATGCTGAGTGCGCCGCGCTGCTCAATCAGATCGATATGCGTTTCGGAATTCGGTTCGCCCGCAGCTTCCTGCATGCGGAAAAACGGCGTGCCCTCCACCATCCGGCTGCGATAAGTGAATGGAAATGTGCGGCCGTGCAAAGTCGGCGCCAGCGCTTCGTACACCTTGTGCACCGCGCGTTTTTGAAACAACGATTGATAGGCCCCGCGGCTGGCGATATTGTGCGAAAAAATGATCACGCCGGCGGTTTCGCGGTCGATCCGGTGGATCGGCGTCAAGTCGGGCAATTGCAGCTTTTTTTTCAGACGCACCAGCAAGGTTTCATGCAAAAAACGCCCGCTCGGTATCACCGGCAGGAAATGCGGCTTGTCGGCCACCAGAATATGGTCGTCCTGATAGATCACACGCTCTTCAAACGGAATCGGCGTCTCGTCCTCGATTTCGCGGTAGTAAAAAATACGGATGTCCGGGCGGTAAGGACTGTCGGGCCGCAGGCACACGCCGGCCTCATCCACCACTTCATCGCGTTCCATGCGTGCCAGCCAGATAGCCGGAGCGACGTCCGGAAAGTGTTCGGTCAGAAAAGCCAGCATGTGCGGCCACGCGCCAGGCTGCAACCAGAGGTAACTAGGAGCGACGCCGTCGCGGATCGGTAGAGAGGATTTCAAAGGAGAAGATTTCGAGACTGAACTGGAGTCGCTATTTTAAAGGGCTTCGCAGGGTAGGTGAAACCCACGCCGTTTTTGCGGCCGATTTGTGTGGGTTTCACCCACCCTACGCCACGATCGTAGGGGGCGGGTTCCAAACCCGCCCTCGGTGGATCAACCAAGGCAGGTTTGGAACCTGCCCCTACATAAAAATCAAGCAGCCGCCAGAAAATCCAGCAAAGTCAGCGCCACCACCTTGGTGGCGCCGCGCAAGTCTGCAAGCAGCAAATTTTCATCGGCTTGCTTGGCGTTCGATTCCGGCACCGTGCGCGGCCCGGCACCATACAGCACCGCCGGAATTCCATGCTCGCTGTACAAGCGCGCATCCGCATACAACGGCACGCCGACCGCAGGAATCTCCTCGCCCAGCACTTCTTGTGCATTCTTGCGCAGACTGTCGACCAGCTTTTCATGGCCGGGCAACGGGCGCAGCGCTTGCGACAGCAGTAGACGCCGGATCTCGACCCGGATGCCCGGCAAACCAACGACCGCGTTCTCGATCAAGGCGCGCAATGCCGCTTCGACCTGCGCCGGGTCTTCTTCCGGAATCATGCGGCGGTCCATTTTCAGCACGACTTTGCCGGGCACCACATTGGTGTTGGTGCCGCCCTCGATCTGGCCCACCAGCATGGTCGGGTGCGTGATGCCGGGAATGGCGGAACTGATGTTTTGCAACGCCGGCAACTGCGCATAAATCGCTTGCAGAATGGCGGTTGCGGCTTGCAGCGCGTCGTGGCCGGTTTCCGGCATCGCGCCGTGGCTGGCTTTGCCGTGCACCGTGATTTCCAGTTGCAGACAGGCGTTGTGCGCGGTCACGATCTGGTAGCTGAATCCGGCCGCAATCAGGTAATCCGGCTTGGTCAGTTGCTGCTCCAGCAACCAGCCCGGCCCCAGCAATCCGCCGAATTCTTCGTCATAGGTGAAATGGAGTTCCAGCACACCCTTCAGCGCGACGTTCAGTGCTTCCAGCGCGCGCGCGGCGAACACGAACGTGGCGAAATCGGATTTGGATACCGCCGCCGCACGGCCATAAATGCGGCCATTCTCGATCACTCCGCCGTAGGGCGGCTTGCTCCAGCCTTCGCCCGGCGGCACCACGTCGCCGTGGGCATTCAAGGCTATCGTCGGTCCCGGCTGCGCATATTGGCGTCGAACGATCAAGTTGGTGATGCTGGTCAGGCCGTAATCCCTGACCAGTTGCGCCGGCACCGGGTATTTTTCGGCATGCCAGCCAAAGGCGGCGAGCTTGGCGGCCACCATCTCGGCATGTGGCGCATTATTGCCCGGCGGGGTGTCGGTCGGAATCCGGATCATGTCTTGCAGGAACGCCACTTCCTCATCGAAATGGGCGTCGATCCAGGCGGCAAGTTGGGCGTGCAGATTGGTTTCGGTCATCGCGTGTGGCTTCCTGTTGGCGTTTGTAGGGGCGGGTTCCAAACCCGCCCTCGCATTTTGACGGCGAAAGGGCGGGTTTGGAACCCGCCCCTACGGTGTTGATTTATCTGGCGCCGCCAACGAACCAACTGCCCAGCGCGGCGCGCTCCTCGTCGGTGATGTTGGTCATATTTCCCAGCGGCATCGCTTTCAGTTGCACCGCTTGCAGATAGATTCTGGCGGCGTTCTGCCGGATCGATTCCGGCGTATCGAGCAGCACCCCGGCCGGCGCGGCGGCAAAGCCCGGCTGACTCGGTTGCGCCGCATGACAACCGGCGCAGCGCTGGCCGACGATGGCTTGCACGCGGCTGAAATCGGCAATGGTGGAAGATGGAGCAACCGGCTTCGGCGCAATCGCTACCGCCACCGTCAGCAGGATGGCGACGCCTGCCACCGGATAGCGCCACTCGATGCGGCCCTTGTGGCGCAAATTGAAGAAGTGCCGGATCAGCACGCCGGCCGCCATGATCAAAGCCAGCAGCAGCCAGTTGTACGCGTGGTTGTAGGTCATCGCGTAATGGTTGCTGATCATGATGAACAGCACCGGCAGCGTGAAATAATTATTGTGGACGCTGCGCTGCTTGGCCTTCTGGCCGTGAATGGCGTCGGGCGTCTTGCCGGCCAGCATCGCATCCACCATCTTGCGCTGGCCGGGGATGATCAGCATCAGCACATTGCCCACCATCATGGTGCCGATCATCGCGCCGACATGGATATACGCGGCGCGCCCGCTGAGAAATTTAGACAGAAAATACCCGGCAGCAACAATCAAAACGAACATCACGATGCCAAACCAGAGATCATGCTGGCCCAGCTTCGATCGGCACAGCACGTCATACACAATCCAGCCAACCACCAGTGCGCCCAGACCGATGGCGACCGCCTGCCAGCTTGCCAAATCGGCCACCGACTTGTCGATCATCAGCGCCGACGCATTGAAGTAGTACACGATGACCAGCAGCGCGAAACCCGACAACCAGGTCGAATACGCTTCCCACTTGAACCAGTGCAGCTCGGGCGGCAATTCCCTGGGCGCGACCAGATATTTTTGCGGATTATAAAAGCCGCCGCCATGCACCGCCCACAACTCGCCCGACACGCCTTTGCCGGCCAGCTCGGAACCCGGCTTGGGCGGCCGTATCGTGTTATCGAGCCAGACAAAATAGAACGAAGCGCCGATCCAGGCAATGCCGACAACCAAGTGCAGCCAGCGCACGATCAGATTCAGCCATTCGACGCCATACGCCGACAACAAGGTTTCCATGGGTTCCTTTCGATTTGCAACAGCGTGATATGCAAAGCCAATCCTAAAAAAATCGCAAAAAAATAAGTGTCGCATTTGGGGCGGCTCTGGCAGAGATCATATCCCGCCAGCACCGCCCAAACGGTACACTTATTTCTCTTTACTTCTGTTTACAACAGCTTACTGTGGCTTGCTGCGGCTTGAAAACCCAATGACTAGCAGCAGCACGGCAGTGATGCCGAGGACTGCCAAGGTCATATTCGGCACGTAGTAGGTGGTGTAGACCTCCCAACCCAATAAGCGCAATCCGTCTGACCATGCGGTATAGATACCCACTAAATGACCGCCGAGCGTTCCGGTAATGCCTAGCAGCGTGCTACCCAGCAGTGCAAAACCGGCCATGATCCAGCGCGTAATGCCGTCCCACACAGCTTCACCACGGCTCCAACGCACAAACAGGACAACGGTCCAGAATGCCACCGTCCAGCTCGCTGACAGCACGTGGTTGCGTCCGATGGCTGACGCGGAAATGGTTTCCCACGGCCACACCATGAGACCAATAGAGAAAGCGATGATGCCGAATATCAGGCTGACGCTAAGCAGAGGCACCAGCGCACGGTCTACCGCTTTGGCCAACTGGCCGTCAGAAAAAACGCGGAGCAGGATAGCCAGCGTGGCAGTCATCCACAACGCGATAGGAAAGTGCACCATTAAGACGTGATACGGGGCCATAGTCAAACTCCTTGGTTGCGTTTGAGTAACTGGTTGAGGGCGATGCCGAAGGCGGCGATCAAAGCGACGCCGGCTAAAAGAGTCCACAGCCACTGGCGGCGGATCTCGTCGGCAAATTCGGCTTCAATGCCGTAGTGTTTAAGTTGATCGACGTTGTGGTGTGTGGTCACAGGCTGCCCCTTGCGGATAAATTCGGCACCCGCATGCTTTTTACTGTTGAGGTCAGGCCAACTGACCTGACCGGGGTAGAACAGCTCAACGTTGGACCACTTATCTTTCCATTGCGGAGCATCTCCTGCAAAACGCTGCGCCACGATGTCGCCGGAACGCCCCAGGCCGAGTGAAGCGGGCAACGAAACATAGTGCCAGCGACCGCCCGTGGCATTGCGATGGATTGCAAATGCGACAGAATAAGCACCTTGGTCCTTGAGAATTTTGTCATCCAGCGGATGACCGGTATCGAGTTTGCGTGACAGCGTGACATCCCAGTAGCCGTCGGCCCAGCGTCCCTTGCCTTGCACCGCAATATCGGCCATCGAGCCTTCTGGTGTACGCAAAACGCGCCTTGGCAGCGTGTCGCCATTGACCCAGCCAGCAGCCGGATCAAAGGGTACCGCCTCGCCTTCGCGCAGGAAATAAGTGGAATCCTGAGCAATTTTCCCTTGCTTGACGTCATCCCATTTCAGGGCTTTGTAACCGGTGGCAACCGCATTGAACATCAGCTTGGGTTGCTTTTTCTCACTATCCCAATTACTGCCGGCGGCGCTCTTGCCATCGTCGCCCATGCGCCCTTCGGCGATCAACTGGTCATCCGACATATTGATCGGGTTGGAGCGGTGACCGCGCCAGTGCCACAGGTCGAGGAAATAGCCGGCTTCGCGTTGCGCCTTGAGCGTTTCTTCAGGCTGCACGCTAGCCCAATTATTGATGTCAGTGCGAGTTTCGGGCAGCGACTTGCTGACGACATCTCCCTTGAGTTTCTTGCCCATATGGGGGTGCGCCTCAACCTCCTCCTTGCTTGCATGCTTGGTGAAGGTGTCGATGCCTGCGCCAATAGCGAGGTAGCCACCGTAACGCGCGAACTCCGGCACGCTGCCATCGTCGAGCATCATCGCCACCCGATCTTCCTGCAATCCGTCCGGTTCCGAGCCGGCAACGCCCTTACCCTTGGTGACCCATTTGCCGTCTTCAAACTTCACTACATCATGAAAAATTCCGGGTTTCTCAGCCGGCCAGCGGTAGCGAAAAAACATGTTGGTATCGTTGTAAGCAGCTTGTACCTGTAGCGGCACGGTCAGTTGCTTAGGGATGCTGATGTTGCGTTTTGGATCGTTGTGCACCACCCCGGTGCCGTGGGTGAACCACGACAGCAGCAAGCCGCCGGCAAACAAAGCCAAGGCGACGGGAAGCCCCTTGCGCCGCAATTGATTATTCATGCATGTACTCCTAGTGAAATGTCAAACCAGATTCTCTGGTTCTACCCGGGGAATTTTTATTTTCCGGAGTGCTGTTCTCATCCTTGCCGTTTGTAATGGCCGTGGTGATATATCAGATTCCAATGCTATGCGCTTTAGTTATATCGAGCAACATTAGCCGAGTAAAGCAGTGCGGAATACCTGTGCTTAACATGAGCAATTTTCCCCCGGCAAATCACATAGAGCCGCTCTTTATAATGGCCTTTCCAGCAATGAACTTTAATAGCGGCCAAAGGAAAAGCCCCGTGGTTTCCCAAGGGGCTTTTTTCTGAAGCGCACTAAACTCTGACTATCAGCTATTAGTCTTGAAAATACCAATAACCGCAATTCACCCACTGCGTTAATGCGCGCACGAACTCTGGATGTTGCAGACCTGCGTGCAACAACGCATAACTGAGGCATTCATTATCGCAAAGAGCCAGCACAGCGCCTTGGCAAGCAGCGCCGAATTCAAAGCGCTCGCCTTCGATGTAGCAAACGCCTTGACCCACTGTCTGATCGACATAAAAACACCGCAAGCCACCTATCCTTGTCAAGGAATGCTGGATCAATTTATCGGCCAGTTCCGTCGCGTCAAATGGTTCATCCAGGACTTGCAGATCCAGCGCGCATTTTGTCTTCGACAGGAAACTGCCGGCAAAATCGGCTACCAATGCATCGTTATCAAGGATGGCCTGAAGTTGCGCTTTGATCCTGGCAAAATCGCTGGCATTGATTTGGCCTTGATGGCGGTGAATCGGCCGTTCGGGATCACAAATGAGCGCATTGCCAAGCTCTTTATCAATCACATAATCGGCCAGCCCACTGAGCATATCCTTGGCCGATTTGCTTCTAAACCCGACCGAGAAGCTCATCGAATGCTCAAGCGTTACGCCGTCATGGGGAAAGCCGGGCGGAATATACAGAATATCGCCGGGCAGTAATTCAACATCAATAATGGCGTCGAAGGGATCGGTATGCAGCAGCGCGGCATGGGCGGCAAATTGCCTGTGATTTCCCAAGTCGCCGACGCGCCAGCGACGCCGCCCCGAGCCCTGGCAAATGAATACGTCATAAAGATCAATATGCGGTCCAACCCCGCCGCCCGGCGTGGCGTAACTGATCATCACATCATCCAGGCGCCACTTTGGAATAAAGGAAAAAGGTTCCACCAGCGCGGCCACTTCCGGCGACCAATGATTTACCGCCTGCACGATCAAAGACCAACCTTCCTCACCTAAATGTTCATAAGACTCAAATGGGCCGACTTCGGCTTGCCATTCACCGGCTTTTTTGTAGACAAGGCGGGACTCAACCTCTTCTTCGCAGGCAAGGCCAGCCAATGCATCCGGGCTGATCAAATCGGAAAAATGTTCAAATCCCTGACGGATCACCACAGGTTTTTGTTGCCAATAATGCGCAAGAAAGTCTTCGAGTGAAAAATCAACAAGGTTAAGCTTTAGCATAGGGTGCACACCGGAGAAAAGAGGGGCATGTTTTACCACTTATGCACAAACAGAAATATCATCTAGATCAAAGAATTCGAGATTGGAAGTTGCTGCGCCAGAAAAATCGCGCCGGACTGCTTGCATCGACTCACCCGCATGATCGGCAAACGATGGCCTTCTGCGGGGTTTTGGAAGTTGGATATGGGGCAGTTAAAACCGGCAGTGCTACTGGTCCCTGTTTGCCGGGGGTTTAGCCGCCAATGCATCCTCCGGGGACTTCGACTTCAACAAGTGCTTAACAAGGTCAGACAGCAGTTTGATTCCGAATAGCGCCCAGAAAAAAATGGCAAAAAGCAAGCCCATCAAAATTTCAAGGGTTGAATCGTTACGCAAACCAATTGAAATAATTACCGGCCCCTCCCATCCAAAAGCAAATAGGAACGCAAGAAAATTTAGAAAAGGTGTTTTTCCGGGGGCAGAACGTGAAGACATATCGAGATCCTATTGGTGAGTTTCAACAAACGACAACAAAGTCCCATAGGATTTTGAGCCATTACTCCGCATAAAGTTGTGCATGGCGAACAATTGGAAACGCGTATGGCTTGCATATTCGCTAAAGGCAGGGTTCCGTACATGACGGTTTCCGTCCAAGTCCGACCACCGAACTTCAAAGCAACATTTGAATGCCGCGCTTTCCAGCATCTTATTCTCCAATCTCTGTTCGACAGGGGGCTGCGTGCGTAATAAATCACAACGCCAGCTTACGATTCCTGCGGCGTATGTCGGCTCTGAATGAGTAGACAGGGCTTTGGCCGTTTTAGACTGGTTGCGGTCAGTCAGTTTATTGGGCGATCGGCAGGTGGCGACCCTAAACCGTACGGTTGGCTTTCACAAAAGCGGACGATTTAATGAATAGATTAACCAGCGTCAATGTGGAGCATTGACGTCCGCGTTGAACCGCTAGTTAGAAATCTTGCTGCAATCGATTACTCATCCTTTTGTCCTCTCGCATTCAATACATAGTATTCGTTGACATCAGCCCATTCACCACCCGCCTTGAGCATATCTAGGAATTCCTGGCTAATATGGGCAAAGAACGATTCACCATAGCTACCGATGTACACATCCTCGTTCTCTTCCGCTTCGGGGCGAGGATCCCAAAACTGCATTCCATCAAAGCCGAGGTGAGCTATTGCGTTAAGAATTTGCATCTTGTGCGCGCCCGGCAAATGAATGCTCAGTGAGATCACCCATTTTGAAGGTGCAGGCGCAATACTCGCCCCAAACAGCGCTGCTATCTCGATTTCTGTGGCACGCAAGGCTTTGCGTATCTCCGTATAGCAAGGGTGTAGTTTGTTAACTGCAACGCGCCAGTTCGACCAGTTTAATTTGGTCGCACTGTCTTGCGAGGAAGGCTGCCGTTGAGAGGTGGCCTCCGAAATAAGCATCACCCTTCTTTCAATTGCTTCGATCCTCGCGTCTTGCCCCGAATCCTTGTCAACTCTAATAATGCCTGGCGACTTTTTACTCAGGTATTCGGCGTAAAAAGTATCTTCTTGCAATTCTGCTCGGAATTTTGTCTGCAAAAGAAATAGTGCCATGAGAAATGTTGGCACGTAGAGAATTGCCGCAACTGTCAGGGCGCCACGCTCCCAGCCTCCTTCCGGCATGCGGTCTGCGGCGATTAGAAAAATCCCTTCTATTAGGATGAGACCAACCAACCAAGCAGCTAACAGCTGAATTGGTTTGGTGACTTTGTGAGGTTCGATTCTGTGCTCTGCCATTAGATTTCTAACGTTTGACATAAGCGGCCTGCCGTAGACAGGTCCGCTTGATGGAATGGTTGGGCTTAGTGCGCCAACTTGAGGAACGGTGCAAAGTATTCATCAAGGGCATCGTATTGGGACAGAAACCACTTCTTGATCTCAGCCTGCTCACGGACGTTCTTTGTGCGTACGTCGCTTACACCGACACCTTCGAGTTCTGCGGAGAGCGTTTGAAGTTCGACTGCCTTGTGATAAAGCTGCTTGTCTAAGTATTCCGCAATCTCTTGGCTCAGGAGCCATTTTGCCTCCCGCGTTGCCACCATAAACTTCAATACGTCTTCGTCTTTGGCTTTGCCACTCGTCATGATGGAAGCAACCAGAGTTGTAGATGCGTGATAAACCGACAGGCGACGATCAAAGAGGTCGAGCTTCAACTTGTTTTGCGCGAGGCACCACTGCCGGTACGCGATGAACGAGCCGAGTACCGCGACAATCGGAGTTAGTAGTGCCGAAAGATATGCTGTCCAGTGTGGATTGCAGGTCATGCTAGGCCTAATGTGATTTAATTTTCATTCTATCAACCATTTGGATGCCTGAGTGAAACTTAACTACCCGCTTCCGCTGCGAAGCCGTCATTCGACATCAAAGTTGAATTTTTTCCTCTGGGTCGAATTGTTCCGGTTGTGACTGGCACAAGCCAGCCAGAACCTACATTTTATGAAATTCCCCTCAAGCAACCTATCGTGCGTACCGCGTGTATGCTGAAGCCTTACGATTCGACCTGTTGCTTTGCACGATTATTTAAGGCATTCCCGCAACATGAAAAAAATTATCCCCTCCAAGGCTGACACCGCATTGCTGGAACTTTTCATTGGACTCCCGCTTGAACACATCCACGTCCCAACGACAAAAGTGCAATTTGCGTCTGCCGCAGCCGAAATAAAAGCATCGGGAATCGTAGGATTCGACACCGAATCGAAGCCGACATTTGTGACAGGAGATATCAGTGACGGCCCGCACATTGTTCAGTTCGCTGTCCACAACAAAGCGTTCATATTTCAACTTCACCGGGCGGACTGCCGGCAATACTTGATCGAGCTGCTGCAATCAGACCATGTCCTCAAGGTTGGATTCGGCCTGCAATCGGATCGCGGACAAATCCACGCCAAACTTGGTATCAAGTTGCGCGCGGTGCTCGATCTCAACCACGTCTTTCGCAAGGAGGGCTACCGTGACGAGATGGGGGTCCGGGCCGCGGTCGGGATCGTACTCCATCAGAAATTTCGTAAATCAAAAAAAATGACAACCTCCAATTGGGCTCTACACCAGCTGACAAACAATCAATTGCTCTATGCAGCGAACGATGCCTTCGCGGCGCTCAAAGTGTTGGAAGCACTAAATCGGTCTCGTGAATATCTGACTAGTAGCCAAAACGAAGTTGCCTCCATTTTATGATCCTAAGTCTGTGAATAAGTGCGCATCTGTTCCGTTGAACGTCATAAGGCCAGCCGGTCTCATCGAGCGCAATCAAGAGCAAGTTGCCGTTCGGCGCCAGTCCATTGTAGACATCGATCATCGCTGTTCCTTGCGTTGGGCGCCGATCTCGATCTCGGCCGCCCGTTTCATTTCGACTGATTCGAACATGTGCGGATCATCGACAAAGGCGTTTGCCCACCCGATCGTATCGGCGCCCCAGAAGAATTGCCCGCGCCCTGCGAGACTCGGGACACCGAATACGCCTTCGG
The DNA here is from genome assembly GCF_055694025.1 of Gelidimonas diazotrophica. Lineage (NCBI taxonomy): Bacteria > Pseudomonadati > Pseudomonadota > Betaproteobacteria > Burkholderiales > Oxalobacteraceae > Gelidimonas > Gelidimonas diazotrophica. The sequence goes on along the minus strand of NZ_CM146349.1, from coordinate 42,588 downwards.
CAGCCGCGCCCTCGGTGTTATCAATCAGCCGTTGCTTGACTGCAGGATCGTCGGTCACCGCGGAGGGCGTGTGCGCGACGATGTTGTGCTGAGAGCGCTCATCGCAATAACGGCGGATCTGGTCGCCGTACCGGATCTCGAAGTCCAGCGTGAACACCGGAAGGAAGTTCAAGATTTCGACGGCGGCCTCGCCGGAGAATTGCCGCATCGGGCCCTCAATTGCGCACCCATGCTGGGCGCACAAAAAAAGCTCGCCGCAGCGAGCTTTTTTCACACTAGACTCAGTTGTTAGAACTGGTTCATCGTGTTGTCTTTACCAGATGCTTTCAGAGCAGCTTCGCCACTGAAGTAATCTTTGTGATCATCGCCCATGTCTGAGCCGGCCATGTTCTGATGCTTAACACAAGCGATACCCTGACGGATTTCCTTGCGCTGAACGCCAGCAACATAACCCAACATAGCCTGGTCACCGAAGTATTCTTTTGCCAGATTGTCAGTAGACAATGCAGCAGTGTGGTAAGTCGGCAGAGTAATCAGGTGATGGAAAATACCGGCTTCACGGGCTGAGTCAGCTTGGAAAGTGCGGATTTTTTCATCTGCAGCAATCGCCAATTCAGTTGCGTCGTATTCAACACCCATCAGTGCAGCGCGATCGTAAGCAGAAACGTCTTTGCCTTCGCCTTTCATGATGTCGAAAATTTGCTGACGGAAGTTCAGTGTCCAGTTGAATGATGGGCTGTTGTTGTAGACCAGCTTGGCATTTGGAATAACTTTACGAATCGCATTGACCATGCCGCCGATCTGAGCAATATGTGGCTTCTCAGTTTCGATCCAAATCAGGTCGGCACCGTTTTGCAAAGAAGTAATGCAATCCAGTACGCAACGTTCTTCCCCTGTGCCAGCGCGGAACTGGAACAAGTTGCTTGGCAAACGTTTAGGGCGAACAAGTTTGCCGTCGCGCTTGATGACAACGTCGCCGTTGTTCAGGGATTCAGCAGAAATTTCTTCAACGTCCAGGAAGGCGTTGTATTGATCGCCCAAATCGCCTGGCTCACGCGTTACCGCGATTTGCTTGGTCAGGCCTGCACCCAGTGAATCGGTACGCGCAACGATCACACCGTCGTCTACACCCAGTTCCAGGAACGCGTAACGTACAGCACGAATCTTCGCGAGGAAGTCTTCGTGAGGAACAGTTACTTTACCGTCTTGATGACCGCACTGCTTTTCATCAGAAACTTGGTTTTCGATCTGGATGCAGCATGCACCCGCTTCAATCATCTGCTTGGCCATCAGGTAGGTCGCTTCAGCATTGCCGAAACCGGCATCGATATCGGCAATGATTGGCACTACGTGGGTGATGTGGTTGTCAATTTTGTCCTGGATCGCTTGCTTGGCAGCGCCTTGAGCAGCGTCTAATTGACGGAATAAACCGCTCAACTCACGTGCATCCGCTTGACGCAAGAAAGTGTAAAGCTCTCTGATCAGGTCGGCAACAACAGTCTTCTCGTGCATGGACTGGTCAGGCAACGGGCCGAACTCAGAGCGCAGCGCAGCAACCATCCAGCCAGACAGGTACAAGTAGCGACGGTCGGTGCCATTGAAGTGCTTCTTGATAGAAATCATCTGCTGTTGGCCGATAAAACCGTGCCAGCAACCCAAAGACTGGGTGTACTTGGACGAGTCAGCGTCGTAGTTCGCCATGTCGTCGCGCATGATCTTGGCGGTGTACCTGGCGATATCCAGACCAGTTTTGAATCTGTTCTGGGCGCGCATACGTGAAGCGGACTCTGGATTGATCGCGTTCCAAGCACTACCTTCTTTGTCTTTCAGGCCGGCAATGGCTTTGATGTCTTCTTGATACTGTGACATGTGTATATCCTAAATTAATAATAAAGCATGATTGAGAAAATCGTATTGCGTGTCGGTAGATCTGTTGACTCTCATACGAAAAACAGGATGGTGAAATAGAAGCAAAACTGCATGAAAGAATAATAGGCTTTTTTTTACATAGCAACAATGTCTTATATAAGACATATAACTTAAATTAATCTGTTTAATTTCAATTGCTTATATATGTTTTTTTGCGATGTGAAATTCAATCTCAAAAAAACGGAGTGGTTTTCCTAATTTGTTCCGCATCCATATATCACGATGTGGCATTAACTTTTCGTATCGTGGAAAAATGACGGTTCCGGAAAAAAGTCATCAAGCTAAAACAGATTTCCGGTAAAGAATCCAAGCACATATCTTCAGGTAACAATTGAAGCCAGACGCCGTAACAGGCCAAATTGAAAAAGCCAACCGAACCGGTTGGCTTTTTCAATTTTTACGATTGTTTCATTATCTGTGACAGCCGACAAAAATCTGTAGGTTCTCACAATAATTGCAAACTTACCCCATAAGGAATCAAGGGCTTACTCACCTTTTCTGAGAATCGATGAGCACGTTGTCTCAGAAAACCTGCAAAAAACCTACGCACTTCTCACAATAGTTGTTTACTTGTTGCGGCCAGTGAGGAATTGACGCAGATGCTGTGGTGCTGCCCCACCTTCATGCTCAAAAATGCCAATGAAGGCAACGATTTACACAGGTTGTGATTGGGCCAATGAATGTCGGCACTTGGATCAATTTGGCGTCGGGACCAACCCGTTTCCGGATCAAAAAAGGCAAGCAATTCAGCCCTGGTGCGCTCGCGAATCAGGTTACGCTCAAACTTAGCCAGGCTCGCAAACACATGAAAAATCAGTTTTCCAAATGCGCTACCTGTGGCGATTTGCTCCGTAATCGACTCAAAGCCGACTTCACGCGCCTCCTATTTGCCCACCATCCGCACTCAGTCGGGCAGTGCCCCAAGTGATCGAGCCGCCAAACAGTGAGAGTGTGTGGCCGATACATAGCGCCTTCAGGCACTGGGAAAGCTCTGCATGTACCGTAGCGGATTTTAGAGCCTGCCATTTCTTCACACTTTAAAAACGTAGAAAAACAGATAAGTTATTGAACACTTATACATCAAAAAAACGCCCAATTTAGGCGTTTTTTACAGTGTTCAGTAAACGGCCGTTTGTTGGACACTACGCATCTTTGATTCTTTCCTTACCCACCAGCTCGAATGCCATGACTGCGCCGCCATGCTTTTTTAGATCGCACGCGCGCAGCAATGCATCAATAAATCCAGCTGCCCGTTCTGCCCTTGCCTTTGCCGCATCAGCCAGCAGCTTGCGCTGCATGCGTCAGTAAAGCCGCCGCATTCTTTGTCTGTTTTACATCACTCACGGTATACGCACACTCCGTTTGTTGACACTGCCAATGACACGATAAGCGTGTCTTGGCTGTGTTGTCAGGAGCAATACGGGAAGAGAAATAGTGATCTGCGGTAAGTTTTGCGCGATACTGTATTTGTTCAACAGTGCACCTTCTGCAGCAAAATGGCAAAAATTCTGGAATTAAAGCACTGTATTGCGATCCTGCTGCCCTGCATCGATACGCGCGATCGTGGGGCTGCAGGCAGTTTGGGGGCCGGCGCCGTATCGGTGTTTGCGACATCCCTGCGACCTCGGAGCAGCATATGAGCGATAACATGAGCGATAGCATCAGCGCCGACGAGGCGCTTGGAGTCGTGCGTGTCGTGACCAAGCTTTATGCCAGCGTGCTCCTGGTCAGCTTTGCGTTGCTGCCGGCCTACCTGATAGGCTACGTGTTTTTCTTCCAGGACCCCACCCTTACATTCGAGAACCACGCATTCCATGTCATTGCGATTGCGGCAGCCACCCTGGAAGGCCTTTTTGTTACCTACGTGACGTGGCGCTGCTATCAGTCCTCCGGCGAACCGCTGCTGCGCTGGTTGACGCTCGGCTTTCTCGGTTTTGTACTGATCTACGCGCTGCATGGCGCCTTCACGAGGTTCGCGCACCACAATATCTGGCTCTTCCTGCTATATGGTCCAGCCTCTCGACTGGTCATGGCGATTTTGCTCTTCGTCGCACTGCTGTCGTACCGCCGCGCCCCCGACGCCGCAACCCAGCGCATGCAACCCCGCGCGTGGTTGACCTGGATAGGACTGTTCCTGCTGCTGGACCTGGCAGTGGCGTACCTCGCGCATGCGCCCATTGCCGGCAACCCCGCAGTGCGCCTTTCGATGGAAGGCGGCGCGCTCATTTTTTCCATATTGAACGTGACGACGCTTTTGCTGCGCCGTATCCGTTCGCCGCTGATGGTGATTTTCGCCATTGCGGTCACGGCGTTCGCGCTATCCTCTCTGGCATTCATCCTTGCGCGTCCATGGAACCATATGTGGTGGCTCGCGCATGCGATCTTCGCTGCTGGATTCTTCCTGTTGAGCTATGGGGTGGTGCAGGCGTTCCTCACCACGCGGTCGTTCTCGACGATTTACAGCCAGGAGGAATTAATGGCGCGGCTCGCCGAGGCGATGGCGCGTACCGAGACCGCCCTGCACGAACTCCAGCGCACCAATCGAACGCTCGAGCGCCTGGCGGCGACCGACCCGCTGACGGGCGCGGATAATCGACGGCGCTTCATCGAGCAAGTCGAAACCGAGATGGTCCGGGTCCAGCGCGGCGGTGCGCAGTTCTCCGTGCTGGCGCTCGATCTGGACAATTTCAAGGCCATCAACGACCGCTACGGCCACCAGGCGGGCGATGACGTCCTCAAAGGGTTCGTGCAGAAATGCCTTGATGCGATCCGGCCCTATGACGGCGTGGCCCGCGTGGGCGGGGAAGAGTTCATGATACTGCTGCCTCAGACTTTACTCGAAAGCGCACGCGTAGTCGCCGAGCGCCTTCGAAGCGCGATTGCAGATACGGCATTTGAAAGCGGCCTGCAGCGGCTCACTGCAGTTACGGTGAGCATCGGCATATCGCAGTTCGGCCGCGACGGCGACACCCTCGAGGCGCTTCTGGGCATAGCCGATCAACGTCTGTACAACGCCAAACACCAGGGACGCAACCGTGTGGTCACAGACATCAACCCCAGCAGCCAAGCTCTGCTGGCGTGAGCATCCTGTCGAAGAGGCGTGGCCTAAACAGCCGCTACAGCTTTATTTACAGGCTGTATCGGTTCATAGCGCGTTGTAAGGTCATACATTTCGAGGATGGAATGCATCATCAGCATGACTTCTGCGTCATCGAGCAAATCGACCTTATTGCGCGCTGCCCGTTGCTTTTCCTGTCCACAAAAGGGCGTCATGCCATGCATCAGCGCGTCAAAAGCGCTATGGATTTCCACCGGAAGGTCTTTGTGCTTAAGACCTATCAAGCTGGTATAAGCGTCAATGAGGCGTTCGCGTTGCGACTCGACCCCACTGAAGGCATTCACGGCTCTGCGTAACTGCTCCCAAGCATGTGACATAGGTACACCTGTTTTCTCGTTGCACGGCTAAACCGCGCCGCATTCCTGCCAAAACGTCTCATGTGTTATAGGTCTTTGATACGCATAGTACGCCATCCCACCTTGATGCGCCTTAACATAGACACATAAAACAGCATTGATGTGCATCATATATCCCTATGGAAAATGGGCTCTGGAAAGTTACGAAACGGTGCACCTGTTCCACCCTCACGCGCCGGCTTGACGCCGCTACCGCACAGGCTTTGCCATGGCCGCTTTCAAAAACGACCGTTTGTTGAACACTATTTTTGACTAAAACGCACAAGTGGGAGCGTTTCGTTGTTCGACGGTATTTTGTGGCCGACGTCCAAGCTGGTCAGGTCGACCGGCAAAAATCGACCCAAAGCAGGCATTCAATCATCATCCTATGGCGACATGAGCCAATGCGCGCAGCGCAATGCCGACACAAGCACCAAGCGCTGCTGGCTTCCAAACGGCCGCTACGCGCTTCCCTGCTGACAAGATTATCGCTACGCCCGGAATATCGAAGGTATGGATGAGCCACCCAGCACTTTCATTAATGACCTTTGCGTCGATAAGACCGCTGCGGTGCATGTCGGTCACCAATCCCATCATGGCCGTTCCTCCAGCAATAATTTTGGTCAATGTGGGAAGCACTATTACAGGATCAATCCCTAGCTGACCTAACACCGGAGTAATTTGCAAAGCAAGCCAATCAAGAGCGCCAATACTGCGCAAATACGTGATGACCACAAAAGAAAGAACGAGCATCGGTATGGTGCCTACAGCTATCTTGAAAGCCTCCGCGCCGGCTCGGTTAATGACGTCAAGTACACCTTTGGCGCCCTCCGCAGCGGAATGCGCGATGGTTTCGTCTATTAACGCTTCTCGCATCGACAAGCTGCGGCCAAAAAGATAGTAAGTCGCCGCTGCGGCAATGACTCCCCCTGCAAACGAAAACAACAAAGTCGGGCCCAGATGCAAGCCGATTGCGGCAAAGGGAAACATTACATTGCCCTGCGCCATAGCCAGGATCATGGCTAGCGTCGCTGCTAAATGTCGATCCGAGCTACCGCGATGCTGCATGATGCTCAGCGTCGCAATCGGTGCCGCAAAACTGACGAAATTCACTTGCAGCGCTGCGAATACACTAAGTCCCGTTAAGCCAGCCGGTTTAAGGATTGGCGCTAATCGCGCCACTATCCAGTCCAACACTCCCCATGCTTCCAACAGCCGCATGAGGAACAACATCACGATCATGATTGGCAGCAGCAAAAAGAACGCGATCTCGACGGCGGAGCGGCCCGCCTTCAAGATGATATCGATGAGTTCCATAGTTTTTCTTGGTGAAATAGTTGCCCTTGGTGAACCTGACTCGCTTTAGGCCGGATGGGGGAAAAAACTCTCTTCTGGAAAAAATGCGTTGCTAGTGGATATGTTGCGCTATCAAGGGGCATAACTGTAACGTGATTGGTCTGACCAATCGTTTGCGCGCCCAAGCCTTCTAACTGGCGATCCGTCTTGAGAATGGACTGTGCAGAACTGAAAGGTTATGGAAGCGAAATGAATAAACTAAAGCGAACATACCAGAATGCTGGCGCGCAAACCCTGCAGGGGCGACTGGAGTCGATAAGATTTTGGGATGCGCCAGACACGGATTTGTTTAGGGGCGCACACAGGATTCGGAAAAAATCGGGCGCTAAGCCAATTCACTTGTCTTTGAGGTTCCGCAGCGACCTAAATTGTCCGTCGTCGATCTTCCGATTCTGGCGCCAGACGTAATCTCCGGTCAGGTTGATGTGCTCCCAACCCAAGGGTGAAAGGTATTGCAGCATGCCGTCCTCGGCCAGCTTGCCCGACTCGCGCAAGGCCTGCGTCGTCCGCTCCAGGTACACGGTGTTCCACATCACAATAGCGGACGTCACCAAATTCAGGCCGCTGGCGCGGTACCGCTGCTGTTCGAAGCTCCGGTCCCGAATTTCGCCCAGCCGGTGGATAAAGACCGCCCTTGCCAGCGCGTTGCGCGCCTCCCCTTTGTTCAATCCGGCATAGACGCGCCGGCGCAGCTCGACGCTTTGCAGCCAGTTCAGGATGAACAGCGTGCGTTCGATGCGGCCCAGCTCACGCAGCGCGATTGCCAGACCGTTCTGGCGCGGATAACTGCCGAGCTTGCGCAGCATGAGCGATGCGGTGACGGTGCCATGTTTGATTGACGCCGCCAGACGCAGGATTTCGTCCCAGTGTGCGCGCAGGTGCTTGATGTTCAGGGTACCGCCGATCATGGATTTTAAGCCTGGATAGTCCGCAATAGCGCCGGGAATGTACAACTTCGTGTCGCCGAGGTCGCGAATGCGCGGCGCAAAGCGAAAGCCCAGCATATGCATCAGCGCGAATACGTGGTCCGTGAAGCCGGCGGTGTCGGTGTAGTGTTCCTCGATGCGCAGGTCCGATTCGTGATAAAGCAATCCGTCGAGCACATAGGTCGAGTCCCGGACGCCGACGTTGACCATCTTGGTGCTGAACGGAGCGTAGTTGTCGGCGATGTGCGTGTAGATCATCTTTCCCGGTTCGGCTCCGTACTTCGGGTTGACGTGGCCGGTACTCTCGGCCCGGCCAGCGGCGCGGAAGCGCTGGCCGTCCGACGACGACGTGCTGCCGTCGCCCCAGTTGGTGGCGAACGCGTGGCGGGACTGGGCGTTGACGAGTTCGGCCAAGCCGGCCGAGTAGGTTTCGTCCCGGATGTGCCACGCCTGCAACCAAGACAGCTTCGAATAGGTCGCGCCAGGGCTCGATTCCGCCATCTTGGTCAGGCCGAGGTTGATTGCGTCCGCCAGGATCGCCGACAGCAGCAGTGTCCGATCCTTGGCCTGCTCGCCGTTTTTCAGGTGGACGAAGTGGCGGGTGAATCCGGTCCAGTCGTCCACGTCCATCAGCAGCTCCGTGATCTTGATGCGCGGCAGCATCCCGCTGGTGAGGTCGATCAGTGCCTGGGCCGACTCGGGCACCACCGCATCCTGCGGGCTGATTCTTAGGCCAGTGTCGGTGATGATGGCGTCCGGCAGTTCATTGGCCAGCGCAAGCCGGTTGACTGTGGCCAGCTGCTGGTTCAACAGCAGCACGCGTTCGAGAAGGTACTGGTCGAGGTCCGGGTTGATTGCAATGGGCAGCGTGCCTGCCTGTCTGAGTTCGCTGAATTTGTCCGATGGCAGCAAATATTCCTCGAAATCCCGGAACTGGCGGGAGCCCTGCACCCAAATATCGCCGGAGCGCAGGGAGTTCTTCAGCTCGGACAGTGCGCATATCTCATAGAAACGCCGATCGATGCCATCGCTGGTGATGACGAGCGGCTTCCAGCGGGTTTTGACGAATGTGATGGTGGCACCTTCCGGCACCTTGCGCGCTTCGGTCATGTTCATCTTGCGCACGACATCGATGGCGTCGAGCACCGCTTGTGCTGCGGGCGCCGCCTTCAGCTTGAGCACGTCGAGGAATTCGGGCGTGTAGCGACGCAATGTGCTGTACTGCTCTTCGATTAGCTGTAGATGGTCAAATGTCTTGGGCCGGGCGAGCTGCCCGGCCTCGGTGACGCTTTGTTCAAATTCCGTCCACGGCAGCACGGCCTCGATCGCGGCATATGGGTCGCCGCCGGATTCTTTGGCATTGACCAGCGCGCGGCCAATTTTTGAATACAGACGTACCTTGTCGTTGATCGCCTTGCCTTGCTTTTGGAACTGCTCCTGGTGCTTGTTCTTGGCGGCGCTGAACATCTTGATCATGATTCGGTCGTGTAGGTCGACCAGTTCGTCCGTCACGGTGGCCATGCCCTCGATGGCCAGTGCGGCCAGTGTGGTTTTGGCGTCATGGAATTCGTACTTAACAGCGATGAGCATGACGCCGTCGTTGAAAGGATTCGACAGACTTCTGATGATATATACAACGAGGCACTGGAGCTTGCAACTGGGCTCATACAAGTGCATCGGTCTTAATTGCAAGTAGTCATGCTACTGAATTGTAGTTGATGCGCCAGATTATCCAATTGTCCAGATTTTTTCGTTGTTAAAATGTAATATTTACATTTATCATTAGGCCAAGAACATTCCTACGAAATCTTGAGAATTCCAGACCACCCTTTAATTACCGCCTATTGGATTGTTAAGCAACTCTACGATGAACCAAAAAAAGAATCGGCTCGTGTCTTAAATGGTCACAATTCTTCATATTTCCGATTTGCATCGTGATGCCGACAGCGGACTCACCACTACAACTTTGCTGGAGTCGCTTCGGCTTGACCAAGAGCGGTACGTACGAGATGGGATCCCAGCTCCGGATCTTGCTATCGTCAGCGGCGACTTGGTTTTGGGCGTCAAGGATGACAGCGAACTTGGCACGATTGAACTAAAACGCCAATATAGTGAGGTGGGTGAATTCTTGAGTCGATTGGCCGATTTCATGTTTGCGGGGGGCCGATCCAAGGTCGTAATCGTTCCAGGAAATCACGACGTGAGCCATCCCCACGTAATTCGAGCAACTGCTCCAATAGCGATCCCTGTTGAAGCGCTTATCGTGCTGGTCACTCAACATGCGCCGGATCGCTTCGACGATGATGATCTGATCATCAACTAGCAGAACGCTGATTTTAAAGGCGGCAAGACTTGGATCTTGCTCAGCAATTACGGCGGTAACGTCGTATATCACCATTCTCTTTATACGGTTTTAATCGGTCAAACACCAGCCATGCCATGCATTACACTTTGCCGCCGGTCTTGCGGCGCAAAGTCGGCCCGATCTGGTCGAGCGCCAAAATCATCTGTGCGGCGTCGAACTCGGCTGCCGCGCGCGGCATGCCATAGACTGCGCTGCTGGCCTCATCTTGCGCGATGGTTATTTTTCCTGCACGCCGCAGAGCCAGCAAGCCATCGCCACCGTCCCGTCCCATCCCCGTTAGCAAGATGCCAATCGCATTGCTACGCCAATGTTGCGCCACACTATGGAAAAAAACGTTAACCGAAGGACGATAGGGGTAATCGCGCGGCGCTGCATCGTAACGTAATCGATAATTTGAATTTAGTATCAAATGGTCATTGCTTTTCGCAATCAGCACCGAACCTGCCTCTAACTCGTCGCCCTCGTCAATCACCCTGACCGGCATCAGCAGTTGGTCGCCGAGCCACTTGGCGAAATGGGACGCGAAGTTTTCGTCGATATGCTGTACCACCACGATGGCGCAGGCGGGCGGCGGGGTCCAGCCGGCAAGCACTTTCGATATCGCCATTGGACCGCCGGTGGACGCGCCGATGGCCACCAGCATCGTCACCTGGCTTTCCTTGCGCTCGCTCGTGCCCGCGTCCGATTTTGCGCGCAGGGTCTGGTTGCCGCCACTGTCGCGTATCAGCTTGCTAATGGTTTTGATTTTTGCCAGCAGCTCGGCGCCGCCGCTCAATGTGCCCTGAAGCACTGGGGTCGCGGTCACGTCCAGCGCACCTGCGCCCAGTGCGCGGAAGACCTGATTGACATTGTCCTGCGGCCATCCGGTGACGATCAGTATCGCGCACGGGCTTTGTTCCATGATTTTTCGGGTCGCTTCGACGCCATCAAGTCCAGGCATGTTCAGGTCCATCAGGATCAAGTCGGGCCGGTTTTCCACGCACAGCCTGACCGCTTCCAGTCCGGTGCGCGCGATCCACAGCACCTGGTGCTCCTGAGCGCTGGCGACCACGCGGCGCAGCGCTTCAGCCGCCATGGCGACATCGTTGGCGATGGCGATCTTCATCGGCGCGCGTCTCCGATCAGGTCGGCCACGGCGTCCAGCAAGGTCTCATCGTGGAAGCTGCCCTTGGTCAGGTAATAATCGGCACCAGCAGACAGCCCCCGCGCCCGGTCCTCGGGCCGGTCTTTGTAGGAGACGATCATCACGGGCAGTTTGTTCAGGTGCGGATCATTTTTTATAAAGGTAACCAGTTCGATGCCATCCATGCGTGGCATATCGACGTCGGTAATGACCAGATCGTATGCGCCGCTGCGAACTACGTTCCAGCCGTCAATGCCATCGATGGCGATGTCCACCTCAAAGCCGCGCCCGAGCAGCAGCTTGCGTTCCATTTCGCGCACCGTGAGCGAGTCGTCAACCACCAGGACGCGTTTCATCCTGTGCAGCTCGGCCGGATCGGCCCTGGCCAATTGCAGCGGGCCGCCTTCTTGCAGCAGCTTGTCGATGCTTAACAACAGGTCGGGAACATCGAGAATCAGCACCGGCTCGCCATCGTCGAGCAAGGCGGCGGCCGAGATGTCGCGCATCTTGCCGAAGATCGGATCAATGGCCTGCACCGCCAGGCTTTGTTCGCCGCAGATAGCGTCGACCACCATCGCATAACGCCGCGCGCCGGTGCCGATCACCACCACCGCCAGTTCAAGGCCGGTCGCTTCCATCTCGCCCAATTCCAGCACTTGCGCCGCTGACACCAGGCCGAGGTGCTCGCCATTGATCTCAAAGAACTGCTTGTTTTCCAGAGTATGAATGGCCGACTGCGGCACCTTGAGCACGCGTTCCACCTTCACAATGGGAATCGCGTATCCCTCGCCCTTGACGACGATCACCAGTGCGCGCACGATCGACTGCGTCAGCGGCAACGTGATCGAGGTGCAAAAACCCAGTCCAGGTTCGGATTCGATCGTGACTGTGCCGTTTTGCTGGCGGATCGTTTCATGCACGATATCGAGGCCGACGCCACGCCCCGACAATTCATTGGTGGACGCTTTCAGGCTGAAGGCGGGCAGGAATAAAAATTCCAGCAGTTCGGTCTGGGTCAAGGCCTCCGCCATGCTGGGGTCGGCCATTTCACGCTCCACCACCAACTGCCGGATTTTTTCAATATCGACGCCTCGGCCATCGTCTGTGATGTCGATACTGAGCATGCCTGCGCGGTGTTTGGCGTCGATCCGTATGGTGCCCAGCGCCGGCTTGCCGGCGGCGGTGCGTTCGTGCGGCAACTCCATGCCATGGTCGATGGCATTGCGCAGTATGTGGTTCAGCGGGCTTTCAATCCGCGCCAGGATGTCGCGGTCGACCAGTGTGGATTCGCCCTCGATCTCCAGCTGGACTTCCTTTCCCAAGCTACGCGCGAGGTCACGCACCATGCGTGAGAAGGACTGTATGCCATCGCGGAAGGGGCGCATGCGCAGGGCCAGCACTTCATCGACCATGCCTTGCGAGACTGTCAGCAAACGCTGTTCGTAGCTTTCAATCTCGGCGATATGCTCCAGCATGAACTGCTTCAGCGGATGGGTTTTCTGCAGCGCCAGCAGGGACTTTTCCTTGAGGTTGGCGTTGGAACTGTGTGAAATGGCTTCATGCAGTTGCTCGATCATGGTAAACAGGCTGCTTTGATTGCGCTTGAAGCGCTGCATCGCCTGAATAAACGGATGCATCAGATGTGCGTTGGTGCGCGACTCGCTGGCCAGCGCCAGCAGGCGGTCGAAGTTTTGCGACTGGTTTTTTGATGGTGCCTGCACGCGTGCCGCCGGCTGTTCGGCCAGCGGTGCGCAAAGGGGCACAAATTCGTCCTGGGCGGGGATGAGTCTTGGCAGCGGCCCCACCATTGGCTCTGCCGACTGCTTAGCCGTCAGCTCCACCATAGCGGGCTTGAGCAAGTTGGCCATATTGCTAATAGCCATCAAGGTCTGCTTGATCTGGGCCGCATGGATGGACAGCCAGGCTCCAGTGCCGGCGTCGTCCAGGCGCGACAGCTGCAAAATCAGGTCGATGCCGGACAGCAGCACGTCGATGTGCTCAGGGGTGAGTTTAAGCTTGCCATCTTGGGCCGCTACAAAACTGCCTTCCATGGCGTGCGCCAGTTGCACCGCCACACGAAGGTTGACGATGGCGGCCGCGCCCTTAATCGAGTGGGTCGCGCGCATGATCGATTCGAACACACGGGCGTCGCCCGGGTTGCGCTCCACCGCCAGCAAACCCTCGGTCAGGAGCTGGGCCTGGTATTTGGTGTCGAAACCAAACAGTTCACGCATGGAAAATCGACTGAGGTCGCCTTGCGGGTAATGGCTCATCGTAAAGTTCTCGCAAGTTGGTGGCCGATCAGGGCTGCATCGAGACAACCGACATGCATGCTTTCATGCGTGATCACACCCGACAGAAAACGCGACAAGCCCTTGTTGATGGTGGCCGCCGGCGCTTGCACCGCAGCACTGGCGTAGCGGATGATGCCGTGCAGATCGGCCACCGGCAAGGCAAAGGCCTGTTCCTCCCATTGGAGCAGCAGCAGTCGCGCGAAGATATGGCGGCCTTTGGCTGGCGGGTTGTCGCGTTCATCGACGCCGAGCAGGATCGCCAGCGACGTGCACGGATACAATTTGCCACCCAGGTTGACGATGCCGATCAAGCCGCTGCCGCTGCGGTGCGGCAGTATGTGCGGTGCCGCTTGCGGCGCCACCGCGACGAACAGCTTGGTCGGCAAAGCGAGCCATTCGCGGCCGATGCGAAACACCAAAGCGGAGGCGTCGCTCTGGTTGCTGTCACTCTGGGGCTGGCGGAAATGGCTGGCCCACTCTTTTTTGTATTCGGCGCTGACGGGCCGCTGCAAATTACGCTGTGCGGCACCGGCGTACACCTCGCAGTTGCGGCAGTGGATGTGGGCGATCAGCTGTTCACAGCTCTGGTCGCCGGCCACGCCGACCCGGTTCCAGCAGTCGTGTATTGCATCTACTTGCGCTTGAAGTGTCATCATGGTTTGCTCTCAGGGGGCTTGCAAGCGCTTGAAAGTGCGCGCCGCACGTGCTTTTAATAGGGCCGCGCCGGGCGCGTTGCCATTGTTCTCGGTCAATAGGGCCAAGTGGCACATGGCCTCATAGTGATCTGGCTGCAGATAGAGGCAGCGGCGCCAGCAGTCTTCGGCCGCAGCCACCTGTTTGGCACGCTCGCTCAGGATGCCGAGAATAAAATAGGCTCCGGCAGCATCGGGCACCAGGGTCAGGTGGGCGCGGCATTTCAGGTCGGCTTCCTCAAATAAACCCAGGTCGGCCAGCTTGCGCGCCTGTTCCAGCAAGTTTTCTGCTGCGGCAGGGGCCGCGATCTTCGGTACCTCCTTGACCTCCTTGATCGCCTTGGCTGCCGGCTTCGGCCGCACCGGCACTGCGCGCACCGGCGTGGCACGTACCGTGCGCGACGCGGGGTTGAGAGCACTCTTCCGGCGATGCGGCTGCGGAGACTGGGGCATCACCACCGAGCCCAGGTCTTTTTTCAGTGCGAACGCCTGTCGCTGCGGCAGCGCAACAAAACCGTGCTGGCAAAACGCCGGGACTTCGGCGTAACCTGCGAACAACATGCCATCGTCGGCCAAAATTGCTGTCAACTTTGCGATGGCCAGCCTCGTCGTCGGCTGGTCGAAGTAGATCAGTAGGTTACGGCAAAAAACCACGTCGTAATAATTGGCACGGGTGAGGGTGTTTATCAAGAGCAGATTGCCCTGTTGGAATCGAACCTGTTCGCGCAACGCATCGTTGATCTGGTAATCGTCTTCGCCAATATGCGAAAAATAGCGCTCGCGGAAACCCCTGTCCTGCGAACGGAATGCATTGCGCCCGTATATGCCGCTTCGCGCGCGCGCGATGCAGGACGGGCTCAGGTCGATGGCGTCGATGGTAAAACACTCGGCAGGCGTGCCCGCATCGCGCAGCGCCATCGCCATCGAGTACGGTTCTTCGCCGGCAGCGCACGGGATCGACAAAATGCGGACCGGCCGTGCCGCGCGCCGCAAACGCTCCTGAACAAATCGCGTGGCCACGGCGAAGGCCTGGGCGTCGCGGAACAGCCAGGACTCGGGCACCACCACCAGTTCAATCAATTGCATCAGCTCATCCGGCGTCAAGGCTTGCAGATAGCCGTCCGGGTCACTCAAGTGTTGCTGCGCCATGCGCTGCCGGACGGCGCGTTCGACCGTGGCCCGGGTCAGGTTCAAGCCGGTGAGCTGACGCAGCATGGTCTGGACTTTCATGCTGCGTGGGTTCCATTCTGAAAGAGAATGGTGCGCAGGGACGCGGGCAGCAGATGTTCCAGTTCGACCAGTTGGAGGATGCCATTGGCGTCGCTGACGACTTGGCCTAGAAATGGGGCCGCGCTTACGCCGCTGTCGGCCAGCACCGCGGCGTTAACGTCCTGGATTCCCAGCACATGCTCGGCCAGCAAGCCCAGTAAATGGGAAACGCCGTCCGGCGCAAGATAATTGACGATGATGATCCGGGTATCGAAGCAGTCCCGGCCAGGCGCCAGACCGGCCAGCCGGCAGAGGTGGATCACCGGCACCGATGCGCCGTGAAAATCCATCAGGCCGGCCACGTGCTCGGGCGCCAACGGCAAGTGTTTCAGTTCCAGCAAGGGCAAAACGCGGACGATCGAGCTCAGCCTGAGCCCGTAACGATCCGGCCCGATATGGAAGATCAGCACTTTCATGGTGTTAGACCGTGACCGCAAAATTGGAAACGCTGATCTGCAAATCGCCGGCCGCATATTGCAGTTGATGCACCGCTTCGCTGGTCGCCTTGAGAGACTCGACGGTTTGCTGGGCGTCGTCGTTCAGTTGCGTCATCGTCTCCGAAATTTGCGAGGCGCCGACCGCTTGCGACTGCATGCCCTGCAATACGGCGTCAAATTGCGGCGCCAGTTTCTGCACCTGGTCCATTACCGAGGACAGCTGCTCCCCCACCTGCCGCACTTCGCCGACACTGCGCCGGATCTCTTCCGAGAATTTGTCCATGCCCATCACGCTGGCCGACACCGCCGACTGCATTTCCTTGAGCATTTGCTCGATGTCCCAGGTCGAGACCGAAGTCTGGTCGGCCAGACGGCGGATTTCGGTGGCGACCACCGAGAAGCCACGTCCCGCTTCGCCTGCTTTTTCGGCTTCGATTGCCGCGTTCAAGGACAGAATGTTGGTTTGATCCGCGACCTTGGTAATGGTAATCAGGACGCTGTTGATGTTGCTGGCTTTTTCCGACAGCGCCGCCAGTTTGGCGTTGATCGAGTCGGTCGCCGAAACCATGTGCTGCATGGTCTGGTCCATGCGCTTCAAGTTGTTTTGCGCTTCCGCAGTGGCCGAGGTAGTGTAATCGGCGATCTGGGTGGCGTCTTCCATGGTCTTTAACAGCTGCGTGGTATTGGCCGAAATCTCTTTGGTAGTGCTCAGGATTTCCACGCTGGTCTGGGCTTGCTCGATGCCGGTTGCTTCCTGCTGTTTGGCCGAGGCGGCGATTTCAGTGGCCGAAGTGGTGACCTGGATGCCGGCTTTTTGCACGTTGTTGAGCAGGCTGCGCAGGTTCTCGAACATCTTCGCCAGGCCGTCGCCAAGCTGTCCGATGGTGTCGTTTCCGGTGATCGAGACCTTGCCGGTCAGGTCGCCCGAGGCAGCTTTCGAGACCACTTCCAGCAACGAACCGACCTTCGATTTGAGCGAGTTGTTGGCGCCCAGCTCATTGGCCTGGTTGTCCAGGATGGTTTGCGCCATGCGGTTAAATTCCAGCGCCACCTGGCCTAGCTCATCCTTCGAGAAGATGTCAGCGCGCGCCGCATGCTCGCCGCCGGCAATGCGGTTCACGGCATGGGTCAGATTATTGAGTGGGGACAGAATCGCCTTGGACAGCAGATACGCGATCGCCAGCGCCAGCACGATACATACGACGCCGCCAACCGATAGCAGCAGCAGCATGGCGCGTTG
Source organism: Gelidimonas diazotrophica (assembly GCF_055694025.1). Classification (NCBI taxonomy): domain Bacteria; kingdom Pseudomonadati; phylum Pseudomonadota; class Betaproteobacteria; order Burkholderiales; family Oxalobacteraceae; genus Gelidimonas; species Gelidimonas diazotrophica. The sequence continues at coordinate 25,504 of NZ_CM146349.1, read as the reverse complement.
CAGCTGGGCTGAATTTTGCGTGCGCTCCGCCAGCAAGCGGTTTTCCTCAACCGAAACTTCTTCAAAGATCTTGCTCATTGCGGCGAGACTGGAAGCGCCGTCCTGCATCAGCTGCGAACGGCCTATCGTATCGGCCGCTCCGGGCGCGTTGCCGAGTGCGCGGCGCTTTTCGATCATCGGCTCGGCCACATTCTTGATGTAGTCATTGGCCAGCGGTTCAAGCTTTTTCAGACGTTCGTTCTGGACCGGATGATGGGCCGTCAAGGCAACGACCTTTTGGATATGCTTGTTGATGTCATCCATTTCATGCTTATCGAGAGTGAAGCGGCTCTCATTCCCGGACAGGACGTAACCCCGCGCGTCGGCCTGGATCTGGATGATGGCGTTGGCCACCCTGTCGGTCTCCAGCAAGATCTCCATCGTTTGTTTGTCCCACTCGTTCGCCTCCGACACGCGAATGAAATTGGTATAGGCCAGGGCGAGCAGAATCAAAATGATGGCTACGATGACCCCAAAACCAAGGTAAAGTTTATTTTTGATGCTCATGTCTTTAAACATGTTGTCTCCAGATCAGGACGGGTTCGCTTGCAATGCACCATTTTGCCATGCATGGCGTAGTATTTATAGAAACTATGCATTCGGGAAACAAAAGTAAAGCGTGCTGCCATCAAGACGGTCCGCAAAGCTGTGTGGCAAATGCCGCCGGATCGCTTATTTGCCGCATTTTTCGCGCGCGATCGCCGCATTGCGCATGCGCATCACATTAAGTTTGATGAAGCGGCGGGCGTTGGCATGGTTGTAGGCGCTGTCATCTTCGTTGAAGGTGGCGAGGTTCATGTCCACCAGTAGCCGGGTCCGGCCTCACAAAGTTTAGAAACCGACCATTCAAAGAACTTACGCCAAAGCATTTGTCGTTTAAATCGGCGAGCGGTAGCTATGTGAAGTGCAGCCGCCGCTTAGAATTACATCTAAGAAAGGCAAATACCGTCGGCATTACATTAATAACTGCGTCATAGAAAACCAATGACCGCAACCGCTGCAAAGCAGACATTGACCATCGAGACTCGAGCGGCAGCACCGGGTCGGTTGTTGCCGGTCGCCCTGATCGGCTTGGACCTCGATCGCGAAATACCTCTCAGCAACGAAACGCTCCAACTTGTGCGTTTTAGTCAAAATGAGGTTCAACAAACGAGCCTTTGTTGGACATTGCCTATGATAAAAGTTTACGAATTAGAAAAATTTGTTTACCTCGGAAAATGTATTCAAGAAATGAAAATCCCCGGCGAAGCGGGGATTTTGCTGATGTTTGTGATTGGCATCAGTCTTTATTCGCCATGCTTACAAGCATACCAAGTGACCAAAATAGCAGCTAGTGCTATTGCTGAAACTAATATATAGAATCCCATTTAATTTCCCCTAACCGAATTTTGGAAATAACCATCTCCTTTCCCATATTACATGCAGTCATGTCAGCCGAAGCGCACGGCAGAGCTACGCGATCGAATGCTGGCGGCTGGGTTGCCAATATGAACCGAACCGTCATTTGCAATTAGCGCGAGCACACGGTTATGGAATGCGAGCCGTTACATGTAGTGTTGGAAGGACCGTCGGGCTTGATGGTTGCTTTTTGTGCCGCTGCTAGCCCCTCTGACGCAGCGGCTGAATTCTGAACTTGCTGCAGAAATTCTCTGGCCAATCTTAAAGTTCAGGTTCGCTCGACTGGCGTTGCCATGTGACTCACCCGGTTTCGATCGCAGAAAGGATCTCCATCACACGTTTGTATCCGTCTTCACTTCCGATCACACTTTTCATCGGCTCGCCGCCAACTACAATATTAAAAGAGGTAAGCCACTGAACAGCCTCCAACGGATTCCCAAAAACTGAAATGGCCCGTTGCAGCACTCGCGTGAACCGTGCGCTATCCGCGCCAAATTCGCAACCCACCGGTAGCCCGGCATTCCATTCTTCACTGCGCTCCCATTCTTCACGCAACATTTTCTGGTACTTCAGGCCGTCCACCATACGCATGTCGTCGATCGACACCGGCGCATCAGATTTGTGAAGCACTCCCTTCAGATTTTCAATTGGTTCAGTTGTATTCCCAAGATCGATCGGTTCGGTCGGATCCTCATACTTGAGAACGGATCCTTTCAGTAACTTATGTAATTCCATTTGCGCAGCCGCCCGCATTTCTTCTCGCGAAACCGCTTTCTCTTGATGCTCAGCCCGCACATCAAAAACTCCTTCAATTTCAAGGTTTCGTGCCTCCATCGTTTCGACGGCGTAATGCAACCAGCTTTGATACCCTCGCGGCGGCGCTAAATTTTCCGGTCTATCGAACTCTTGCTGGATGCTGCCCGGCAGCGGGGCATCAAAATCTTCCGTGACTTCAAGTTTATCTTTGAGTGCTCCCGGCCGGCGGCCGGATTTTTCCATGACCTCGATCCGGTGATTTGATTCTTCGACGAACGTGGCTGTTTCATCAATCGAAGCGTGGGCTCTTCCGACGCTCCGATGCAAAGCCTTGATGAGGCTTTTCAGCAACATCTCGTCATCGATAACTTGCCGTTGTTCCGTTTCGATGCGCAACCACTGTCCAAGGTTTTGTTTCAGACAATCCTGGCACAGATCGATCGAAATGGCATTCCCATCGCCAAAGATCGATGAGTAGCCGGCCACAAATCCAATTGACTGAATTTCGAACCAGCCAGCGTCATTGGCTGTAAAACGCGTCTTACAACAATCACATGTGATTTCGGAGACGGCCTCTGTTGGGATCAGTTTGAATGTTTTCATAATGCAACTTTGTGCACGTGCAAATCGGACCCTGCAACATGCAATCCTTCGCGCTCCCAGTCTGCCCGCGTGTACCGATAACCTGGAAAAGCATCTTGCAACGTCACCTCTCGCTTAAGCAGGCGCCTTGTCAATGCCGCCAATTGACGGAGGTCGCTTACGTTGCGCACTTCGATTGGCGCACAGAAATTAACGAATCGGCTGTATTGACACCAGTGTGCGTTCAGTGCCGGCTCGATCTGAATGTTTACTGACCGCATGACCTGTTGCCGCACCAACTGCCATTGATTGCGCCCGTCTGTTTGCGCGCGCGGTTCATACACGGTGTGGATGATTTTCTTGCGAGATTTCCCAACTGTCTCGTAGACCGGCGTACCGTCACGCATGAAATTGTCGGATGGTAAATCCGCGGTCAGACGATCTGCCTCAGCATCAATGGCGTCTTCATACGCCATCCGTGGATGCGTCCAGGCCAGTGCCACACGGTAATCGTTCAAAACAAAGGTCACATCATCCCACCACGTCAATCGATCAGCAGGCAATCCATCATAGTGGTGAAAACACATGATTCCACCTTCAAAAGGGTCGCCTCGCCGCGCGCGATGGTACTGTTTTGCTCGCTGTTTCAGGCGTTCGACATGTGAGTTTTTCATCTTGATGATTCCTTCACTATATCAATCTGCCCCTTGGGCGCCATTAGAATAATCTCCCCCAAGAAGCCAGCGCCCAAAATCAGCCGTGAGCCATGTTTCCGCCAGTCGGAAATTGCCCCCAGATGCTGATGTTGGACTGACCCACCCTCAATTTCATCAATCCCAATGGTGGCAACGGGTTACAAGGTTTGCGGTTGGTGCAACAGAAGTCCGCACCCAAGTCAAAATGGAGCCGGCGTCAACAATTCGTATCTGCGCCGTCCGCTGTTACGTGTCACAAGAACCATACTTGGGTGCAACAAAATCTCTGTACCCTGGCCCAAATCGGATTGACACCAACACCTGGTCACCGCTACGTTAAACCGTCGTGCCGGAAGGACTGCCGGGCTCGATAACTACTTTTTGTATCGCTGCGATCATTGCCGCCGGGGCGTGGTCGGCCGGTTCGAGGCTGCGGCAATTTTTCAGCGCAGCAAGCTGTTCCGAGATGACCATATCCGATTCGACTTTCAAGCTCGTGGCCTCGCCAGGACCAAATCCCATGTCGGCAAAGACATTGCCGCCGACCGGGGTGACGTGCATGGATTTCTTTTCAGCGCGCATTTGTATGCGAACCTTTGAGCGCCTTTCGCACGCCATCGATCGCACCGGTTAGCGGCGCGAAGTAAAGGTGGAAGTCGTTGACGGCCAGTTCCTTCCAATTGGCAGCCTTCGACCGATTCGCTGCAGCCCTTATTCCGTCAAAAGCGCCAATGAACGGGGAGCAGAGCAACGTCCAGCCGTAGGCACAGCCTTCTTTGAAAGCGCGTGTGGATTTTTTCATCACTATCTCCTTGCGCTGCATGAGCGCCCGTAATTACATGACAGCAATATTTCCTTGCGCATGGCTTGGTTGCCATATCAACCCCGGCAAACCGGCACCCGTCCCCAACTCCAGGCAGGGACGGAGTCCAGAATTGATCCGCCTAGCCATCATGCATCATCCACCGATCACCGCCGCTTGCGCCCCGCCGTCGGTTTTTCTTGCGCCTGTGCGACGGGCGCAGTCAGAGGATAGACTCTCTCAAGAAGTTTGATTTGGCTCTCGTCGTCAGTGACCACCGAGTTGAGCAGTTTTTCACCGTCCACCCCTACATATACCATTTCTCGGTGTTGATGGCCCTGGATTTTGCCCCTCCAGATTTCTTTGAGCGTTATCATGCGCCAGGCTTTGATTTTGTTTGTACCCGGTGGCGCAAGCAGCGCGACCTGAATAATCTTGGTTGAGGAATCGCCGTGGATCTGTCGGCAAAAATCCAGTAAATCCTCCTCCTTCCAAAGGATCGATACTTGAGAGACCCACTCTTCGCCTTCCTTGACGGCGTAATTTACAAAGAAATAAGGTATGCACAGCTCCAGACTCACTAGACGCCAGATCTTGGATCCTGGGGCATGGCTGAATGGAAATGCTGGATATTCGTGACGATCTTCAGTAACTAACACTGCTTTGCCTTCTCAAAATTGAACACTATAGATTGTAGTCCTAAAGTGTTCATCATGAGTACATCGTGTCTTCAATGTGGAGGCGCCGATGGCACTACAAAAACAGTTTGGTCAGGCTTTGCAACGGGCTCGCAAGAGTCGAAAATTGACCCAGGAAGATTTTTCAATGGTTTCAAGCCGTACGTACCTCAGTAGCTTGGAGCGCGGCCTTAAGTCCCCGACAATTGAAAAAGTTGAACAACTGGCCTCCGTGCTGGAGATGCATCCACTCTCACTATTAGCTCTAGCCTATTTACCGACGGAAAAATACGATTTGGATGCATTGTTTACCCAAATTTCTACAGATATCCGTACGTTAAACGAACAGTTGAAAACATCACACGCTGATTTAAGTTAAATTGCTAAACTATGAGGCTCGCTTTACTGTCAAGCTAGAATATAAGCGCTTCAATGTGCAGTCCCATGACCAGCTAAAGCGTGATTGCATGGCAGATTTGAATGATAATGAGCCGACAGTTTGGATGTGAACATATGAACATGTGGCCATTTTGGCTTAAGAATCGGTGGCCGTTCTAGTGAGAATATGCAATATGAGCGAACCCGCTTCTGCCCATTGCGTGGGGGGCTGCTGGTCGCGCAACTGATAGATCTAGGATGCTCCTGTGAGAGGCCCAGTCAAGGCAGAACGGAATAGTTCAGCTTGCCATCGTCTGTCAGTGAGCACCGGAATGCATGCCGGCTCGATGGTTGGACAGATTTGTTACCAAATCGATAGTAGTCACTCTCGTCATCGACCTCTAAATCCATGTTAACCGCGATAACGTGATTTTCTTTTTTTATTTTTATCAGGGCATTGGTCAGTTTGGTTAAATCGGATTTACGCTGACTCTTCATGGTAAACGGATCGAAGTGGCAGATCAGTAGTTTCTCAATCAAGTCAGCCTCTGGCGCTACTTCGATGTCATTAGTCATCGAATTGCTAACGATGAAGACAATCCCGCCATCGGCGGTAGCTGTGTGGTGTCTAGCATGGAATATATTAGAAAACAGGAAGACATCGTCCTGTTTGTCTAGAGCAGCGGTCAACGTATCCGAAAGGCCCCGGTGGTTCCCGTCAATGACTCGTGCACCTGGACTTTCGGTCTTGCCGACGTATGACACTATGGAGTCGATCCCTAGGTTGATACCTAGATCGAGTAAAAGAGTGTGGATAGGTACGGTAAGGTCTCTGCCTTCGCTGCCACGGAATATGATTTGAAGCTCGGTGTTCTCGATTTTGGGGCGAATTCCCAGTCCGTGGGCGCTCAAGTAACCATGGGGTATGACAATGTTTAGCGGTTTTTTTTCAGAGCCGATCTGTATCGGTGCCACCACGTTTTTGGACCAGAAGGCGTAACGAGGTTGTTTTGCAATCCGTATCCGAGTTCGGGTCACAATAAAATATACGACGTCGCGGTCAGAATAATCATCGATCTCCTTCTTGAGCAGTTCCAAATATTTCGCTATTGCTGTGCGCAGTCCACCTCCTTCTGGCGCTTGGGGTAGTAGGCTGTTCCATATCATGGTCGTGCGCAACAAACGGATTTTCAATGTCTTCGGCAATTCGCGATAGCCTGGCATATCGCCGAATCCGGTAAGCATTCCTCGTAGAGTCAAACTAGTTCTCCTGAATTGGTGAGTTAGGAAGCCCATTCCGATGTGCTAGTTGAGTGTCGGAGGTGGACTTACCTATAACGCACGAGAGAGAGATAATTGTTATACGGAAATATTCATGATACTCGACGCTGGCCGGGCGCGGCACGTACGAAGCAGGGCAATCACGCTATGACATTTATACTTCCCGTGTCCTAAAGAGTAGTGCCTCCCGATATGGCAAATCGGAGAGCGTGCGCATCTTACGGCGCCGAATACTGCCCTTGTTGGAAGTATCTTGCTACGGCAGGTTGAGCGCAGTACGGCGTATCAATCAGGCCAAGATTGACCGCAACCGCTGCATAGCTGTTGTAGGGGCGAAAAACCTGAACCGCTCTTGTGGGTCTTGGATTGTCAATGCCGGGATAAACGTGTACCAAATGGCGCGTTAAAAGTGTACCAATCCAGATTAATAAATAGAGCCGTCCAGGCCTTGGCTTTTCCTCTTCAATACCACCGTCACTGCCTGGCAGTCATGGGGTCACGGGCGCAGCGCAGCGCAGCCCGTTTCCTCAAGACGTGGCATCGGTGTTTTCCGAACCGGACTCTCCTTTCTCACGTTGGGCGTTTGATTTAGCGTTCATCTTTTTTGAGATCCACCAATTGCTGTCGCTACTTCATAAATTTTTAATGGCATCGAACAACTCCCAGGCCCTTCTCAATTTAGGGCGGAGATACGCGATCTCGACTTGTTTAACTAAGCAACTTCCTGAGACAATAATCTAAGGCTCAGCGCCCATCTTGCGATTGGCGGTAATGTATTGGCTGTATTTTTCGAGTTGCACGATCAATCTTTCGCAAAATATCGTCATTTTTTCGTTTTACTGGGATGTTTTGATTTGGGTATCTCCGCTCCTACAATCGCTGATTTCTCATACAGGAAAGTCTTATTGCTATTAGGGATATCCAGTACAAAGCCAGGAATCCCACATTCATTCAAATAAGTTGAGACCCTTATTGCAGTCGTTTCTAATTCCCGGCTCAATTCGGAGGCAAATATATAACGGCTCCTAAAAGCATCCAGTTCACACTCAGGGACGAGTAGTTCCGCTCTTACTTGTCCTGCGATACCGAAGAATCGTTTGTCACGTAAGAGTGCAGCGACAACCCTTTTTCCCAATCCCAACACACGAGCCACGTCCCCCGAATTCACCATATTCCGTTCGCCCATTTCCAGTGACTTTGGACGAAAATGGACTAAGTCAGATTTGAGAAATACATAATCAAATATTCCACACAATTTCTGGGCACGTCCAACAGGAATCAATCGTCCATCTAAGACGGCACGAACCACAGCAGGAAAACCTATTTCGTTGCCAATCCAAGATACAACGGCGTGACGTAGAAAAATATACTTTCCACTAGGCTTCGAGATAACAGGTACGCACCGAAATTTTGCAAATGCCATTTCAATGCAATTAACTTCACATTTTACAAATGACCATGCCATCCATGGTCCCGACATTCCATTCTGTTTATATTTTAAAATTCCAGCTTTACCAAGCGACATGACCGCGTCTCCTGTGACACCAAGAGTTTTCTCCACATAACTCCGAGGAACCATAGTTGCCTCACTTTTAATCCATTCTTCTAGGCTCTTCCGCTCTATCCACGTTTCGCTCTTGGCAGTTTTTCCCTGTGGCTTGAAAACCCCGCGCAGAGTTCCGTCATTCACAAGCCTTACAAATGTTTTACGTGCAGTTCCTTTGACCATTTTCTCTGCTTGAGTCGCCGATACCCAACGGCTCGTATTAGTACTGTTCTCAAACCTGCGACTTCCGCTACGAAATTGGCCACCCCACTCGACATCGACAAAATTCTCAAAAACCTCTCGAATGAAATCGAATTGGGAAGCTGACAGCTCTTTGAACAAGTATCGATAGAAGGATCCAAAGGCGTGGGAAAGTTTTAGATGGAAAGAATTACCTACCAAATTGCGGTCTCTTACTTGGCTCAAGCTGGAAAGCAAACCATGAGGCCAATTCAGTAGGATGGCATGCGCATTTTCTACAATTTTATTTGAATCTTGCAAGGTTAGCCCTGGCCTAAAAGGCTGGGGGGCACCCCGAGAGAGGAGGTGGGAAGCGTTGCCTAAAAAAACGATCACACGGAACAGATCTCCTAGTTGGAGCCGCCGCAATGTTGGAGGATACTTGGTGTCCTCATCATGACGCTGGCATACCTTCTCGCATAAAAAATTGTCTTTAATCAATGAAATAATTGCGATGCTGGCGTGAGAAGCAAACTTCCTCTCCGAACAACGTAGATCGAATCCACAGTTGCAAAGATGCACCCGAGGCCTGTACCACGAAATTGGTTTTTCACACTCGGGGCACCGATTAATTAACTCGCACTTATGTATTGGACAAACCGACACAAGCATCAGATCCCATAATGCGTAGCACACGGATGTCTCTGCCAAACATACTGAACAAACGCGCGGGCTGGTCATATTGAGATATGTTCGACTAATTATCTGGCCAAAAAAAGAGCGGTAACTGCGAGCATTCGCACCTTCGACCTTGTAGTAAAAATGTCTCCTGATCTCAGCGGGCTCGATCCGAAAAAAATGAGCGTATCGAGTCATTGCTTCATTTGTATCGAGCGCGTACGTTTCAATACCAGCGATCTCATTTATTCGCGCAATCCCTGAATATTCGAGAACGCCCGTTGCTCGCAACAAGAAACCTCGACCGCTTTCGAATGGTATTGGTGCAACACGAAACAACGATCTTACGTAGGGGGGTGATTGAATATCATCTACCATCTTAAATTCCGCTTTGTAATATGGAGGCAATCTTTCCGCTCAGCCCGTGCTCGATGTTGTGAGTCAATTTTGATTGTCTCAGCAATTCAACTGCAACGAAGAGGGAAGGATTTTTTTCAAATAAGAACTGACGGCAATCATCGATTCTCGGACCTGAGACAGGATAAATATTCAGCTGCATCAATCTGCGTATTAGTGACGTCGACGAGGTATCGAGGGAAGCTGCAAGGTCGCGCCCGAAAATAAAACGCCCGTTAAACATCGCAATATTCTCGGCCGGCACACGGGAGGTGCGTCTACGTTGCATCACTACTTTTTCGACTTTGAGAAAACCGTTTCTAACAAGTGCATAAACAACCTCTTCCTTGACTTTCAGATCTGATGCAGCCTGTGGTACGGAAATCGAATTTGGCGGTGAAAGTTGCGAATCTTGATACCAAGTTTTCAGTTCGTGTTTGAAGAAAACCATCCCGCTGACGCCTTTGGAATTCGCATGAATGCCTATCGCGTGCAAATCCTTACTGAGAATTGCTATCAAAAGATAAGCGATTGCGCGGTCACTCCATTTCCAGTAGCGGAATACATGAAGTAAGGTCACTTCATTTGGGCCGACCAAGGTGATTTTTTTTGCGTCTTTTCGATATCACGAAATCTATCAAACACGTGGCGTGGTACGTTCCACGGGCATCCAACGCCCCCCGATCTGCGGGCAGATGGCACAAGCCATACAATTATTGCCGCCATTCTTTTTTTGCTCAAACCAAGGATTTGTGCCGCGGTCTTCATATCGATATCGCCGGAATGCTCTATGGATGAAGCCTTTAAATCCTCCCGTCTGACGACCCAAAATGAACGACCAGATAATCCTTGGCTGTGCTCGGCAGCAATATGGCCTTCCGCAATCAAACACAGGAGTCGACGCTTAGATACCTTTAACATCTCGCAGGCGTGATTTGCCGGCATCCACGCTAATCGGTCTAACAACTCTGGCGCTAAATACGTATTGCGACGACTTATTGCTCCTCTCCAATGGGCACTGATGAAATCCGCGAATGCGTCACGTAAGAACAAGTACTCTTTCTCTGGGAACGCGCGATAAAGAACTGCGTAAAAATGCCCAAAGCGCCCACTCATTTTTCCTCGGCCAAAATCACGTTTTTGTTCTTGCATGCGTTCTAGCATTTGGTAAAAGGCGTTTGGCCAATTGCTAAGGATTTCTGCCGCTATGCTCGTAACGCGCCAAGACACCTCCATTTGATCCAGGTTAGAAATTTTTTGGGGGCGGCGTTCAGGCTGGATGGTGCCATAAGCGCCGAATAGTCTTACAACGCGCTGCAGTTGGTCTATCGATAACTGCCTAAGCACCTTCAAAGAATTCTCACCAAATTTTTTGTCTACTGATGCCGAGAGGACGCGGGCAAGCAGGCATACGGCAGCGGGACAACTAGCTGTTTGATTGGATAGAAGCGACGCCCCACAACGGCAGTACAGAAGTTTCATGCGCTCCCATGATATGACGTCGTTGCAAACGGAGCACCTGTCTACGAGCCACGTGGCATGCTTCGGACAGGCATCAACAAAAAAGAGCTCCCAAGAAAAATGCCATCGTCGCGTCTCGCTAAGACAGGTTGGGCAAAAGCGAGCGGAACGAAAATTCCACGCCCTTCGCTGCATCTGAATTGACTGCGCAATTTCTTTAACGTATGGGCCAAGTCCGTCTCTTGCCGTCGCGTCCTCCAGACATCCCCAGTTTTGTAATGTGTCTTCGTGAAAAAAGAATCCAAGAGTATTTAACTCCCTAATCGTAAGACCATTCGCTTCTGCAAGCCGCAAGGTGAAACCTTGAGGACTCTCATCGATTTCGAGACAGGGCCGAAGTAGCATTCTTGACATTGCTGCGGACCTCAAAAGATGAATCAGTCAGACGGTTTTTTCGATACATATTGGGCGGGGTCATCCCAGATTTCGAAAGGCTCGCCGTTTTTATTCAGCTGCCTTAATATCGATTTTTGCAAAAACGGATTCAATTTTTTTGGAACGTCACGCCACACCTCCTCTTCAAATGCATGGGCAAAGCTCTTCAGAGTGAGGCTGCTGTGCTTTTCCTCTCCAGCAGTCCAAACAGCCCGATCAATTATTTTCTTCAGGTAATCGAATAGGCCATGCGTCGCATAATAAAAACGCTGCGCCAGATCTGCATCATGAAGTTCTGGGCAAGGAAGAGGGAGTGTTCCATGGACTGCCTTTAGTACGCCACGAAATTCGCGCTTGTCATGGTCAGTGTCGAATCCAAACGGCTTCAGATAGAACGGTGAAGCAAACCGCCTTTTCAGTTGTGGATTCATTCTAAGAACCATAACCGCACGAGGTAGTCCCGCCAACACGACTGGAATGCCAGCAATATTAAATAAATTCTTTAGCCAATCTGTCACTTTCTTTGCTTCCGATAAGCGCTTGCTATCATAAAAATGCTGGAATTCGTCGACAAGTAAAAGTTCTACTTTGCATTCCTTTAGATAACGGTAAATTCGATTTGTTTTTTCTTGGGCTGTTCCTTTGGATGCAGCCGGGTCTCCCAGTGCACGCAGGATAGACTCTGTAAGAGTGGTGATTGATGGAGACTCTGGCGTGATTACCAGGAGAACAGGAACTACAGTACGATCACTCTCCTCGCGCACCGGAAAATGTTCTTTATAAAATTTGAAAAGCGTGGTTTTCCCACTGCCGGTTTGACTAGTAACAAGAAGTCCCCCGGCGACTCCTGCGTCTAAACCTCGTTGGTGTAAATTTGTAATTCGTTTGAGTGCCTGGCAAAATGCCGGATATTGAACGATGTTAGTACCGATCGTGAAACTGGCAAACGGATTAGGTACGCCAGGGGCATTTGGATCAGGTGCAAAAATTGCTGATAATTTTTCAAATGCATTTGTCATTTTTTTACCTTTTGCAAGTCGACACCGGTGGATACGCCAAAATCTGGAAGATCTTCCTCTACCAAAGACTCATCTATGTCGGCTGCGATCGCGTTTGGATTGTTGTCAGGTTCTAATGCGCGAAATAATCCCTCTGGAGGTGAAATAATGTCCTCACTATCTCGCATTAAGACAGCAGCACTCTTCTTTCGAGTTGACATTTTTTTGCTAAGAACCGCTGCGCTCACAATCGCCTGTATCTCCGCTTTCGACGTGAACAACTGCTCATCTGACCAGCGCTCACCGTACGTTTTCTTGGTGTACTCGCGAATCAACAAATGCATGTGTCTCGTCAAACCATTTGCATACTCGTCGTCAACTGCTTTTACGCGAATGTATTCTTGATTGACATCGTCAAAAATGTGTACGTAACCAACATCGTCCTCGTAATACTTCAGATTAACGATTGGGGTACCACCTGACCTTGCTCGAAATAGTTGTAGTTCAGGGCAGTTGTAACGCAAATAGTCCAACTCAACCCCATAGTGAAACAACGTGCGACTGGTGGGAATTCCGACGAGAACTTCCAATTGCTGTGGATAAGCAGGCATTTCTAAGATTCGATCCTTTTCACCCTCTAGCCATTTCGTAAGCGGAGCCATTTGAAGCTCTCTGTGGTCGGTCAGGAGATAGACCTCTACGATCCATTTAGTTAGCAAATGGACCAAGGTTTCCATGTCAATTGCCGCGAGATCTTCGGCTGGATAATCGCCGCGCTGGTGAACGTTCGAAAAAACGGTTCCCGGAAGACTATGAATGAGGCCGGTATTCATAGTCCTGAACATTCGTTCGATCGGCCCTTTCAGTTCTGGTTTCCCCGCCGGACAATAGAGCAGCTCAATTCCCATTTCAAGACAAATGTCTTCGAATGCGTCGGCATGCAAATCCATGCCGTTGTCACACGCAATAAGTTCCGGAATTCCACGTGCGGGCCACGATCCCTTGATATCAGGAAAGCGTGCCAACCACACGTCCTTTGGCAAAATTGATCGCTTGAGGCACTGCAAAACAGAGAATGCGGAGGGCGCGTGAAAGCATATATAAAACCCCATGATCATTCGACTGGCACGATCAATGGCCAACGTCAACCAAGGGCGGCCAAGCGGCAGCATGGTAATAGAGTCAACTACAATCAAATCAAGTGGTGTGTGATCGATTTCCAGCCGCTCCAGTATTTTCTTTACCTTGAATTTCTTAAGAACGGTGCGAAATTCTTTTTCGGACGCCACTTTGCCCAACCTTGCACGCGTGACCAAATCCTGCTGCAGGTCCTTTAACCAGCGATAAATCGTCGATCGACCTGGGCACGCAAGCTTTTCCCTATTAGACAAACCCATATTTGTTCTTGCTATTTTCAAGGTCATCGCCTCGATGACAGCCTTCCCATGTCTTTTTTGCAAAGTGAGGTAGACCTCGTACAACGCTTCCTCGAAAATTCCGAAAAATGTGCCATATTTTTTTCGTCCTGATCGACAGCGCCCGTCGGTTAATTTCGTTACGCATTTAGTGAAACGATATTTGACCCACCAGCTGTAAACGGTATGTGCCCGAGGGGCATTTTCGTGTTTTAAGTCGACAGCGATTTGATCAAGTATTGGCTGCAACTTTCCCGGAGTTGATACAAATCCATTTTCTAATTTTTCCAGCCGAGATAGATAAGCGTGTCGGTATCTGGCAAGTTCTTGGTCTTTGGCCGCAAACGACTGGAGATCGCGCGGGGTTGCCATGTAAAAGACGTTGCTTGCCGTTCCAAGGCTTTTCTCATCGATTGTCATGTCTCCTTCTATCCACAGGCGATTTAACTCTTTGAATTCGAGATTTTTTAACTCGCCTTCATCGTTTTCCAGCTGAATATTTCCAGACACGAGACGACGTACGACCGTCCAACTCGTCAACCCTTCAAGAAAACGTAGGCCTTTTTTATACGCAAAACGGATCATCTCTGCCCCCTTCCTTGCAAATCCACACGGGGCTTTCAACGCCAATGCTGTTTTGAAAATCTGTACTTAGAAAGCCTAGTGCCAGCAATCGGTACACATGATTTTCTCCGCCGATCGATCTGGCAGCGTCTGCAACAGTCGAAATACCATTCATGGTCAGCCGTCCAATCATTCTTTCAAGATCATCTTTTTGTATCGGACACCGGGAATGAAGAAAAAGGAGCTTTAGATTTCCGTGCAATGGTTCACAGCGCACCAGGTCATCAGTAACAATTCGAAAACGTCGCCCGAGCTCCTCATATCGTCGCGCGATTAGTTCATACTTTTTAGATACCTCGTTTCGTTTCAGCTTAGAAGCGGGCTTTACCTCAATGTGTAAAACAGAATCGTCGCTAAAGTTCACTTCAAAATCCGGGATGTACTTTCGTGCATTTCCTTCGTCGTCATAGTAGATTTCGAGACTAGGTTGTTCACAAAAACTTGTTACTTGAGGTGAAAGCTCTAGCCATCGCGCGACGTCACGTTCCAGCAGCGATTCGCAGAAGACCATTCGATTATTTTTTTGTGAAGGGAATTTGACCCGCATTGTTTTTTGCGATCGAGACATTACTTGTCTGGCAGACATTTGACTTCCTTTTCGATAGGCCAAAGCGTTCTACTAGGCTGGCTTTAAAATAGTCCAGCACCGAGTTACGCGTTGCCCGTATTGTTGAGATGTGCGCGTATTTTTCAGGGAAGGGGGAGACGCACCAATTTTTGTCATTCACACGGAACGGCAAAATTTGGGACGTAAGAAAGCACCAGAACTTCTTGACAGAAGAGGTTTTTGAATGGAATATGAGAATAAGAAGACGGTCAGTTTTCTCTGCACATTCCAATAACGCCTGAAGTCCTTTTCCGAGGATTTCGGGCGTTGTGCTTTCTGCATCCCAAAAGGTTATGGAGACATGGCGAAGTTCCTTCCTGATCTTTGGGCGGCTTCATCTTCTTTTTGCCGCTCGTCATCACCCCCGGGCGGTACGTCGAGTGGGGATATGCCAGTGACTGGAGGCGAAGGTTTGATGCCAAGGGCCACTGCGACATCATGTGCTTGCCCCCGTAACCCGCGGATCCGACCAGACAAAACCGCATAAACAATTTCACGATGGAAACCACGAATTCTTGCCCATTCGGACACAGAAACGCCATAAGTCTCGAGCCAAATTCGAGCTTCGCTGCAAGTTCTAGTTGATGATTTTACGGAATCCATATATATTTATACCAATTTATCGGAATTTATACAATATATAATGAATTTATTACCTGCAAACTTGAGATTTCAAGAAGAAAGAAAGCGGCTGGGGCATACGCTCGATAGCTTTGGCGTAGCTCTATCAGTGAGTAAATCAACGATTGGTTACTATGAGGCAGGCAAAACAGAGCCAAATCGTGAAAGTCTCGAAAAGGCGGAATCCCTGGGTGCCGATATTTTTTACATCGTTACAGGGCGTCGCATGGCAGAGGAAGCTGCCCGGCAGTTTGATTGGGATCTGTTGGGAGAGGTCCTGCAATGTGTGGAGAGATGGGCAGATAAATTCAAGTTGAAGATTGCCAGTGAGAAGAAACTGAAATTGATAATGCTGCTTTATAAGCAGTTTTCAGCGACGAAAATTGTCGAGGATTCCGTTGTTGAAGAAACGGTGAAGTTGGTCGCCTAAAAAGCGGAGCTAGAAATGAGCGACAAAAAGCATGACCCAGTCATGAATGAAATTGAGCAACTTATTGCTGACATTATGCATTCACAAAATTTTTCTCAGGCCAGCAAAAATGAGTTTGACGCGGCTAACCTAGCCCGAAAAGTGCATGTCGGGAAATCAATATTGTTGATATCAATTTTGACAGCAGTCTTTGGTAGTTATTTTGCATTGCCAAATGATCAGTTTTATCCTTATATATTTCTAAGTTTTTCTCTAATTTTGATGTTCATTGGCACCTGGTATATCGAAGCACCGTCACGTCAAATGGAAGTGAAAACTTTGCCAGGAAATGATGTTGAGAAGTCAGAATGCGCCTTAGAAAAGCCAGATGACGGACAGCCAGAAGGCGCCAACGAAAAGACAGATGGAAAACACATTCACCGAATAAAGTGAGTGGTTGGCACTTTTGACGGGATGAAAATTCAGAGTTTTGATGTTGATTAGCGATCGCTTGTTGACTTGGGTGCCGACATATTGATGCACCACCTGCAAGCCTTGTAACCCGTTACCACTATTGGGATTTACGAAATTGAAAGTGGGTCAGTCCAACATCAGCATCTGGGGCAATTTCCGACTGGCGGTAACACGGTTCACGGCTGATTTTGGACGCTGGCTTCTTGGGGAGTTTATTCTAATGGCGCCCAAGGACAGATTGATATAGTGAAAGAATCATCTAGATGAAAAACTCACATGTCGAACGCCTGAGACACCGAGCCAAACAGCACCATCGCGAGCGACGAGGTAACCATTTTCAAGATGGCATCATAATTTCCACGTCTATGACGGGTTACCCCAAGATCGATTGACGTGGTGAGATGACGCGACCTTTGTTTTGAACGATTACCGTGTGGCGTTGGCGTGGACGCATCCAAGGATGGCATATTAGGATGCCATTGACGCGATCGACTTACCGCGGATCTACCATACGACAATTTTATGCGCGATGGTATGCCGGTCTACAAGACAGTTGGACGGTATCGCAAGCAAATCATCCACATAGTGTATGAGCCGCGCGCGCAAACAGGCAGCCACGATCAATGGCAGCAGGTGCGGCAACAAGTCATGCAGTCAGCAAACATTCAGATAGAACCGTCCCTGAATGCACACTGGTGTCAATACAGCCGTTTCGTCAATCTCTGTACTCCACTCGAAGTGCGCAACGAATGCGATCTCCGTCAATTGGTGGCATTGACAATTCGCCTGCTTAATCGGCAGGTGACGTTGCCAGATGTTTTCCCAGGTTATCAGTACAGGCGGGCGGATTGGGAGGGCGAAGGCTTGCATACTGCCGGTACCGATTTGCACGTGCACAAAGTTGGATTATGAAAACATTTGAATTAATCCCAACAGAGACCATCTCCGAAATCACATGTGATTGTTGTAAAACGCGTTTTACAGCCAATGACACTCGCTGGTTAGAAATTCAGTCAATTGAATTTGTTGCCGGCTGTTCATCGAACTTTGGCGATGGAAATTTCCTCTCGATTGATCTATGCCAGGATTGCCTGAAACAAGAGCTGGGACCGTGGCTGCGCGTCGAAAAGGAACAATTACGAGTTATTGATGACGAGGCGTTGCTGAAAAACCTCATCAGGAGCCTTGCATCAGAGCGTTGGGAGACTAATGCTAACGTGCGTAGACGGGTTACTAGAGATGACTTGAAATAATCTTATTTAATCTGGGCATGGAGAGCGCAGAACATAAAAAACTATCTACAAATGACTTATTGTCTTGCCAAAAATGCGAAACAAACGGTAAACTAACGTAGCCAGCGGTGTTGCCTGATAGAAAACACAGGCACTTCCTTCTAAGGGCTCAAAATGTTCATCAAAACGATCAATCGAATTACCCTTAAGCTTGAGTCTGAAACGGCTGGCGGATGCCTTTCGGACGTAATATCTCATCTTAGTGCTTTGAGGGACTACTACCCAGAATTTGATTCTTGGTTTGACAACAAAGTACTACCGGATATTTATGCTGGTGATCGCTCGATATTGGTTGAATACCGCCGCAGTCGACTCGCAGGATTTGCGATCGTTAAGGATGACGGTTATGAAAAGAAGCTCTGTTGCCTTAGAGTCCTAGAGGATTTTCAGAATTCATATGGTTTGGGAATTCGACTTTTCGAAAGAGCATTCGAAGAACTAGAAACCGACAAGCCTTTACTTAGTGTGGCGGAGGAGCGGCTTCCAGTATTTAGTAGAATTTTCCAACATTTTGGATTTGAAACTCGCACAGAGTACATAGGCCGCTATCGGGCTGGCCGGGTTGAGTACGCATTCAATGGCTTGCTGGATATGCCCGTTAATTCTTCTAGAGTTTTTCTGGTCGAGACGACTCACCAGTAAATGCAGGTATCGTTGCGCCGGTTATGCTATTCCTCCTGAAACAATTTTCCAATTCTGATAAAAATCGTCTTAAGTTTTCCAGTAATTTTCAACCATACCCCACGAATTAGAATCGGCGTGACAAACACCACGCAAACAATTATTACAATAAGCCACATCAAAGCTTGTTTAGAGTCACCAAGATCGCTCTGAACGGCTTGGTTCAGTATTACCTCTGATGAAGGAAACCGCGCTTTCCAAATTTCCCATACGCCATTCCCGGCAGCCCCAATAGCCAGTGCTAAGATTATGAACCGGAACATATACCAGCCAGACGATGTCACTTGACTGAACCTTGCCAATGCAACCAGATCTTTCGCCGGAACGTGTTCTACAGGCGCGCCTATGCCTATGTGCCGCTTTGACGCTTTAACAGTCCACTGGTACCCCAGGTAGTCTGATACTGAGCATTGCAGTTCGTTGCTATGGTTATCGAGCGCGATATAGCTATTCCAAATCTCCTCGTCCTCGAGTGAGCGGCATGCGATGAAATCCTCGCCATCAAATGTCATCTCACGGGCTCGGTCTACCGTAAGAAAAAGATGAATTTTCTTCCATCTTGGAAAAAACAAATCGGTTCGGGCTGACAAAACATCTTCGGGAACACCCCGTCTTACATTAATGCGAAAATCAACAATCCGAGTTTCAAGGCTCGAACTGAGTAGATTTCGATCCTTCTGATAGAATTTCGCGGTATAGATTCCTTCTGGAATATCGATGATTCGAAAACGGATATAACAGCGTAGATTATCTTCTGATACTGGCACTTGCTCTAGTTTAACGGTCAGCTGAGTGGACGAGCCTCCCTCTGATAGAGCAATCGGATTGGTATCAAAATTATTTGAGTTAAGTCTAATCAAATTGAAGCTGGCGTCATTGTTGCTTTGAGGGAAAGATACCCTCGCGAAGGGACTATCGTTTGCACCATCATAACGAACCACTTCATTGAAAATAGCAGCTACAATTTTTTCGCCAACTAACCGCGACCCCAGGTCAAAAACCTTTGTATTGTCAAATTTCCACGGAAGATCGATTTGGACAGCCTTTATGTTCTCAGGTGTGTTGATCATTACACCGATATCAAGAAATTGCCGACCAGCTACTTCCCATAAGTTTACATGGAGCTCATCTTTTGGTTCTACCAGAGATCCGGCCATGCCCCTACCGATCTCCGAGGCTACATATCTAACAATAATGCCAGAAAATGGATATTTCATAGTTCGACGTAAAGAAAATTTTGGGGTGGCCGTAAGATATTAAATTGACTCAGAGCCACTCCTTCAACCGGTTGGGCGTCGAAAATTTCAATGCAACCGATCGTATTCAACTTCCCGACATAATCGAAAAATCTTGCTTTATTCACTCCAGCAACGTCTGAATAAAGTTCCCATGCGACCACAGGAGAAAAGGTTCGTATAGAACTAATCATCGCTTCCGCCGTAATGCGACCGCCAGTACCCGCCGCGCATACTAGTAGCTTTTGTACTGAACGAAGCGGGAGTTTCTTACGAAACTCAACTCGCTTTCTTCCCGCGGCGATCTCTGTTGCGATAGTTATAGGTACCGTCACAATAAGCCCAAGCATTCTTTAGAGGTCCGATTCAAATAACAAACTTAACGCAATATGTTTCTGGGTGAAAAATGAAGGTCATTCGCTTTTCAAAGTAGTGAGAATATTTCCAAGTTTACTGAGAACCTACAAAATCAGATATCGATATTGCTGGCCTGTAAGGCATTGTTTTCAATAAACGCCCGTCGTGGCTCGACATCGTCGCCCATTAGCGTGGTGAAAATCTGGTCGGCGGCGATTGCGTCTTCGATTTGCACTTTCAGCAGGCGGCGTACGGTCGGGTCCATCGTGGTTTCCCACAGCTGGGATGGGTTCATTTCGCCCAGACCTTTGTAACGCTGCTTGGAGACGCTGCGTTCGGCTTCGTCGCGCAGCCAGTCGACTGCCTGGTGGAAGTCGGCAACCGCACAATCCTTGGCCTTTTCGCCTTCGCCGCGCCGGATGAAAGCACCGTCGCCAATCAAGCCCTTGAAGGTGGCGGCGGCATTGGCCAGGCTCAGGTAGTCGCCGCCTTGCACGAAGTCGGCGTCGATCGCGCTGACCTTGATATTGCCGTGGTACAGGCGTTCGATGCGCAGCAGGTGCTTTTCGGACAGCGCATCGGATTTGACGATCGCCTTGACCGTGGGGTCGTTGATGGCGGCGGTCAGGACGGCAGCCGATTGCTCGGCATCGGCCAGCGTATCGAGGTTGAGCAGCACGCCGGTCATGATGGCGGTCAGTGCGGCGCGGTCGATGGCGCGGGTCAGGCGCAGCATGATGGTGTTGGCGAGGTTGTACTGGCGCACCAGTTCGGCCAGCGCGTCGCCGGTAATCGGTTCGGCGCCTTCGCTCGGAATCAGCGCCGCGCCATTCAGCGCGAACTGCATCATGTAGCTGGCTTCTTCGATGTCATCCTTCAGGTAGCGCTCGTCGCGGCCGGCCTTGACCTTGTACAGCGGCGGTTGCGCGATGTAGATGTGGCCGCGTTCGACTAATGCCGGCATCTGGCGGTAGAACAGGGTCAGCAACAAGGTGCGGATGTGGGCGCCATCGACGTCGGCATCGGTCATGATGATGATGCGGTGGTAGCGCAGTTTGTCGGGATTGAATTCGTCCGGGCCGATGCTGGTGCCGAGGGTGGCGATCAGGGTGGTGATCTGCTCGCTCGACAACATTTTTTCGAAACGGGCTTTTTCGACGTTCAGCACTTTGCCGCGCAGGGGCAAAATGGCTTGGAATTTGCGGTCGCGGCCCTGCTTGGCGGAACCGCCGGCGGAGTCGCCCTCGACGATGTACAACTCGCACAACGCCGGGTCTTTTTCCTGGCAATCGGCCAGTTTGGAGGACAGGCCGAGGCCGTCCATCACGCCTTTGCGGCGCGTCAGTTCGCGTGCTTTGCGGGCGGCGTCGCGGGCGCGCGCGGCTTCGACGATTTTGCCGCAGATGATCTTGGCGTCGTTCGGCCGTTCCTGCAAATAGTCGCTGAGTGTCTTGGCGACGATATCTTCGACCGGGCCGCGCACTTCGCTTGATACCAGTTTGTCTTTGGTCTGCGAGCTGAACTTCGGTTCCGGCACTTTGACCGACAGCACGCAGGTCAAGCCTTCGCGCATATCGTCGCCGGTGACTTCGACCTTGGCTTTTTTGGCGAACTCGTGTTCATCGATGTACTTGTTGATGACGCGTGTCATCGCGGCGCGCAAGCCGGTCAGGTGGGCGCCGCCGTCGCGTTGCGGGATGTTGTTGGTGAAGCACAGCACCTGCTCGTTGTAGGCGTCGTTCCATTGCATCGAGACGTCGACGCTGACGTTGGTGCCCTGGTCCGACAGCTTGTCGCCGGTGGCCTGGAAGATGGTCGGGTGCAGCACGTTCTTGTTCTTGTTGATGTATTCGACGAAGCCGCGAGTGCCGCCTTCGAACGCGAACAATTCTTCCTTGCCGGTGCGCTGGTCGCTCAGTTTGATCTTGACGCCGTTGTTCAGGAACGATAGTTCGCGGATGCGCTTGGCGAGGATTTCGTAATGAAATTCGACATGGGTGAAAATTTCTTCATCGGCCCAGAAATGGATTTCAGTGCCGCGCTTGTCGGTATCGCCGACGACCTTGATCGGGGATACCGCGACACCATCGATGATTTCGATCTCGCGGTTTTGGGGTACGCCGCGCACGAATTCCATGCTGTGTTTTTTGCCGTCGCGCCGGATGGTCAATTTCAGCAACTTGGACAAGCCGTTGACGCAGGACACGCCGACGCCGTGCAGGCCGCCGGACACTTTGTACGAGTTCTGGTCGAACTTGCCGCCTGCGTGCAACTCGGTCATCACGATTTCGGCTGCGCTGCGCTTCGGTTCGTGCTTGTCGTCCCACTTGATGCCGGTCGGGATGCCGCGGCCGTTATCGGTGACCGAAATGGAATTGTCGGTATGGATGGTGACGTTGATTTCGGTGCAATAGCCGGCCAGCGATTCGTCAATCGAGTTGTCCAGCACTTCGAACATCAGATGATGCAGGCCGGTGCCGTCAGAAGTATCGCCGATGTACATGCCGGGACGTTTACGTACCGCTTCGAGTCCTTCCAGGATTTGGATGGAGGAAGCTCCGTATTGACTGTTGTCGGGCTGGCTGGCGTTGTCTTTTTGAATCTCGGACATGGGCTACTTTCTGAAAAAACGGTTACTGATTGCTGCACGCACTTGGCGCTATACGTATACTGGGTGTTCTATATTTAACTACCGCAATGCATATATGCGGGAATGCCATTGTTATTTGGCATACTCCCTCATATTTTTATATCAAATGCGCATCGGCATTACCACGTATTTGAAATCGGTGTTGTCGGGAATCGAGATCAGGGCCGATGAATTGGAGTCTCCCAGTGCGATGCTGATGTATTCGCACTTCAGGTTGTTCAGCACATCGAGCAGGTAAGAGACGTTGAAGCCGATATCGACGCTGTCGCCGCCGTAATCGATTTCGAGTTCTTCGACCGCTTCTTCCTGGTCGGCATTGGTGGAGCTGATCTTCAGGCTGCCGGGCGTGACGATGCAGCGCACGCCCTTGAATTTATCGGAGGTCATGATGGCGGCCCGTTGCAGGGAATGCAGCAAGGCGTCGCGACTGATGATGAAGCTGTTTTTGTAACCCTTCGGCACCACCCGGGTGTAATCGGGAAACTTGCCTTCGACCAGCTTCGAAATCAGCTCGATATCGGCGAAGGTCAGCTTGACCTGATTGCTGGCAATGTCGAGTTTCACCGGATCGTCGTTTTCTTCCAGCAAGCGCTGCAATTCCAGAATGGTCTTGCGCGGGATGATGACTTCCTGACGCGGGAAATCCTGCTCGGTCTCGACCTGGCAAAAAGCCAGGCGGTGGCCGTCGGTGGTCACCGCGATCACGTTTTTGCCATCGACCACCAGCAGCAGGCCGTTCAGATAATAGCGGATGTCTTGCTGCGCCATCGAAAAATGCACCATGTTGAACAGGTGCTTCAGGGTCTTTTGCGGCAGCGTCAGGCTGGCGTTGTAATGCTCGGCCTGCGCCACCGTCGGGAATTCATCGGCGGCCAGCGTCTGCAACGCAAAGCGCGATTTGCCGCTTTGCACCGTCATGCGCTTGTTGGTCAGCGTCAGCGTCACATCGCCGGATTCCGGCAAGGCGCGCAGAATGTCGAGCAATTTGCGCGCCGCAACGGTGGTCGCCACGACTTCTGCATCGACGCCGATCTGGGCGTGGGTGGTGATTTGCACTTCGATGTCGGTGGACAGGAAAGAAACCTTTTCGCCATCCTTGCGAATAAGGATATTGGCCAGAATCGGCAAGGTGTGCCGACGCTCGACAATACCACTCACGATCTGCAAGGGGCGCAGTAGCGCATCTCTATGAGTCTTAACCAATTGCATAGTCATATCCTTGATTGTCATGGTTAAATGTTGCCGTTGGCTGGTCGCGCCACGTTTGGTATAAACGCCAGTAAAACAGAGTAAAACCCACTAAAAACTGACTTCTCTGCGCCAGATCGGCGCGTTTCTGGCATATATTCAGGCCAGCTCGCAGCTAGTGCGGTAGCAAGCGGCACCCGCCATTATCCATAAATATGCTGGCGGTTAGCAATCTTGCCGCTTCACGCCTGGAGTTACCACTTTTTCTAACCTTTTAGCGTCTGTTCCAGCACATGCAGCTCGTGGTTGCACTCTGGATTCTTGGTGCGGTCCAGCGTGATCTTGCGCACCGCATGCAAGACCGTGGTGTGATCGCGCCCGCCGAACAGGTCGCCGATTTCGGGCAAGCTTTTCTGCGTCAATTCCTTGGCCAGATACATCGCAATCTGGCGCGGCCGCGCAATATTGGCCGGCCGTTTCTTGGAATACATGTCGGCCACCTTGATGTTGAAAAAATCGGCCACCGTCTTCTGGATGTTTTCCACCGAAATCTGCCGGTTTTGCACCGACAGCAAATCTTTCAGCGCTTCCTTGACCACGTCGATCGTGATGTCCTTGCCGTGGAAGCCCGAATACGCGAGGATTTTGCGCAACGCACCTTCCAGTTCGCGCACGTTGGAGCGCAGATGCTTGGCGACGAAGAATGCCACATCGTCCGATAGCGTGACGCCTTCCTGAGTCGCTTTTTTCAGCAAAATCGCGACCCGCATCTCCAGTTCCGGCGGCTCGATCGCGACCGTCAGGCCGGAATCGAAGCGCGAGGTCAGGCGATCATCCATGCCAGTAATTTCTTTGGGATAGGTATCGCTGGTGATGATGATTTGCTTCTTTGCCGCAATCAGGGCTTCGAACGCATAGAAGAATTCTTCCTGGGTCCGGCTCTTGCCGCCGAAGAACTGAATATCATCGATCAGCAACATGTCGAGCGAATGATAATAGCGCTTGAATTCATCGAAACCCTTGCGCTGGTAAGCGGTCACTACGTCGCGCACGTATTGTTCGGCGTGAATGTAGCGAATTTTTGCGTTCGGCTGATCGGCCAGCACTTGATTGCCGATGGCGTGGATCAAATGCGTTTTACCGAGCCCGACGCCGCCGTAAAAGAACAGCGGGTTGTACGAAACGCCCGGATTATTGGCGACCTGGATCGCGGCGGCGCGTGCCAGCTGATTGGCCTTGCCGGTAACGAAACTATCGAACGTCAGCGCCGTATTGATACGGCTCTGATCGCGCCGCGGCGCAGGCTCTGCCGGCGTTTCGGTAAAGCGCAGTTGCGCATCCGTCGGCACGGGCGCGCCCATCGGATCGCCGGCAGGCGCGCTCACGTTTGGACGACGCGGCGCATTGAGCTTTGGGTCCAGCACGAATTGCACATCAATCGGCATTTCCCAGAACTGGGTTGCGAGGGTATTGATGCGGCTGGCGAATTGCGTCTTGACCCAATCCAGCTTGAAGCGGTTGGGCGCGGCAATGCGCAAGATCCCGCCGTCAAAATCGAGCGGGGCCAGCGGTTTGATCCACGCACTGAATTGCTGCGGCGTCAGTTCCTGCTCCAGTTGGGCGGAGCAGGTCTGCCAGAAATTTTCCAT